>OY764215.1:0-3675000 GCA_963668125.1 Bacteroidaceae bacterium
TATCACATGCAAGAAGCTGGAGCAACTGCAGATATTGAATTAGCATATACTTTGGCTGACGGACTTGAATATCTTCGTGCCGGTGTTGCTGCAGGTATTGATATTGATGCATTTGCACCACGTCTTTCTTTCTTCTGGGCTATTGGTACAAACCATTTTATGGAAATAGCTAAAATGCGTGCTGCACGTATGTTATGGGCTAAGCTTGTTAAACAGTTCAATCCTAAAAACCCAAAATCTCTTGCACTGCGTACTCACTGCCAGACTTCTGGTTGGTCGTTAACAGAACAAGATCCATTTAATAATGTGGGCCGTACTTGTATCGAGGCTATGGCTGCTGCATTGGGACATACTCAATCTCTTCACACCAACGCATTGGACGAAGCGATTGCATTGCCTACCGACTTTTCTGCTCGTATTGCACGTAATACTCAGATCTATATTCAGGAAGAAACTTATGTTTGCAAGAATGTAGACCCATGGGGTGGTTCTTATTATGTTGAAAGTCTTACCAATGAGCTTGCTCACAAAGCATGGGAACGTATCGAAGAAATTGAAAAACTGGGTGGTATGGCTAAAGCTATTGAAACCGGTGTGCCAAAACTTCGTATCGAAGAAGCCGCAGCACGTGCTCAGGCTCGTATCGACTCTGGCAGTCAAACCATTGTAGGTGTTAATAAGTACCGTTTAGAGAAAGAAGCTCCTATCGACATTCTTGAAATTGACAATACAGCTGTTCGTTTGGATCAGATTGAACGTCTGAAAGAATTAAAAGAAGGTCGTGATGAAGCTAAAGTTCAAGCTGCACTTGATGCCATTACTAAATGTGTGGAAACCAAAGAAGGTAACTTACTTGAGCTAGCAGTTGAAGCTGCTCGTGTTCGTGCTACATTGGGAGAAATATCTTATGCTTGCGAAAAGATTGTAGGACGTTATAAAGCTGTAATTAGAACTATATCAGGCGTGTATTCATCAGAAAGTAAAAACGATTCAGACTTCAAACGTGCTTGTGAACTTGCCGAGAAGTTTGCTAAGAAAGAGGGACGTCAACCTCGTATCATGATTGCTAAAATGGGTCAGGACGGTCACGACCGTGGTGCAAAAGTTGTTGCAACAGGTTATGCTGACTGTGGTTTCGATGTGGATATGGGACCATTGTTCCAGACTCCTGCAGAAGCTGCCCGCGATGCTGTAGAAAATGACGTTCATGTAGTGGGTGTTTCTTCATTGGCTGCAGGTCACAAAACATTGATTCCTCAAATTATTGATGAACTTAAGAAACTAGGACGAGAAGATATTCTTGTTATTGCCGGCGGTGTAATCCCTGCACAGGATTATGATTTCTTGTATAAGGCCGGAGTAGCTGCAATTTTTGGTCCTGGTTCGCCAGTAGCAAAAGCTGCATGCCAGATTCTTGAGATATTACTTGAAGAAGAATAAACTAAGAATTAATAATCTATTTAAATAGGGTGTCCCAAAAGGGCACCCTTTTTATATGCGCGGAATTTTTCTTCTTTTTTCTGTATTTATACGGGGTGAAATAAAAAAGCCCGCAGCTTATAATCAAGCAATTAGCTTAAAAAGTAAAACGGATTGTCAGAAAACTTCCTTTATAGTTTCTCCGAAAAACAGAAAGAACGAGTTAAAAAGTGTTTCATGATTGATTTTAAGCACTATATAGAGGGATAAAAAAGGACTAAAACTCAAGCATTTTTATATAATGTTACAAATACACCCAATAAAAAGCTCTCGCAAAGTAAAAAAAGGCCTTATACATAGTTAACGCGCCAAAGATATCCACTTAAGATACAAGCATTTAGGAGAAACAAATTAACCATGTAAAATATTTAAACCCAAATCAATAATAGATTACATATAAAAACCTGGCAATACTATAACAAATCTCTATATTTTAGTAGCTTTTCATACTTATAAAATGTGCTATCTTACTTTTTGGGGCAGCCTCTTTTATTTTATTGGCCAATAAATGAAATTTGCCGGTGAATAAATAAAAATTATTGGTGAATAATTCAGATTTATTGGGCAATAAATACAAATAAAAAAAGCAACCCGGAAACGGATTGCTTTTATATATCTAAATTTTAATATAATTATTCGATAATGCCAAATAAGCGGTCGCGAAGAATATAACAACCACCAACAACACCTGCAGAATCTCCCAGTTCGCCTGTCTTTAGCTTCATATCCTGCAATACCAGATTCAAAGAATATTTATGAAGAGCTGTTTCAAGTGGCAATGTTAAGTAAGAACCACAAGCCGAAAGCTCACCACCTAATATTACAAGTTCCGGATTAAATATATTCAATAGAAGAGACATATAATGTCCTAGCTTCTCTCCTACTTCCTCTATAACTTCAATAGCAAGAAGATCTTCGTCCTTTGTTGCAGCATCAATGATGTCATACATATCAATATCAAAAGGTTTCTTTCTGCTTGTAACTACAGAAGTAGATCCATCCGCTAGTTTCTCTTTAAATCGTCTGACAAGAGCCTGACCGGAAATCTCAGTTTCAAGGCATCCCTTCTTACCACACTGGCAAAGTATCTGGTTATCCAAAACAGGACTGTGTCCAAATTCTCCTGAGAAACCTGACATTCCATAGTAAAGTACGCCATTACAAATCATTGAAATACCAAATCCCCAGTTCAAACTAATAAAAATTACATCCTTTTCAGGAGATCCGGCACCGGCACCGCAACAGTATTCTCCATATCCCATTGCTCTACTATCATTCTCGATAATAGTTTTAATACCTATTTTGTGCTCAAAAATATTGCTTAAAGGTTCTTTTTCAAAAGAAAAATAGCTGTCACTATATCCCTTAGCAGAATTGATACGTCCGCACAAAACTACACATGCACCTAGGATCTTGCTTTTATCTAATCCAGAATCATCGATAAATTTATTAATCAGATTACATAAACTATCTAAAGATTCGTGAGTGTTTTTAAATACAAAATTAATTCGGGTCTTAAGTTCCAGAAACTCATTTTTAAAGTTTTGTAAACCAATGCTTACACAATCACGTCTAACATCGACTCCAAGAAAAAAAGCTGAGTTTGGATTTATACAATAAACAGATGGACGACGTCCACCAGCAGTGTCTATCTTCCCTTTTTCGAAAGCGATTCCTTCTTCTATTAACTCAACAATAACTTTTGTTACAGTAGGAACGCTAAACTCTGTTTCTTTACAGATATCAGCAATAGTCGTACCGCCCTCAAGCATCAGCTGTTGGATAACATTCTTTTTAAGTCGAGCCATTTTTAGCGCAGAAAGAGCCATGCCTTCCTGCGAATTAAATAATTTTGAAAGAGTCATAATTTATTTCCCGAGATTATTTATACAAAGTTTACAAAAGTAATGCAATTATATCATTTAACACACTCTTTAACTATGATTAACTTGATTTTCTACATTTTTTTATAAACAGACATACAATTTTGTTCATTTATTATGAAATAACTACCTTTGTCTTCTTAAACAAAATAAAGAAATGATAGTTTGCATTGCCGAAAAGCCAAGTGTTGCACGAGATATAGCTGATATTCTTGGAGCTAAGAACAAGAAAGATGGATACATAGAAGGAAACGGATACCAGGTTACTTGGACATTCGGACATCTATGCACACTCAAAGAGCCACACGAATATACTCCCGAATGGAAAAGATGGAGCTTGGCTAATCTGCCAATGATCCCTCCTCGATTTGGAATTAAATTAATAGAATCGCCCAGCATTGAAAAACAATTTAAAATAATTGAGACTTTAATGGCTAATGCCGATGAAATTATCAATTGTGGTGATGCCGGACAGGAAGGAGAATTAATTCAGCGATGGGTAATGCAAAAAGCTGGCGTTAAATGCCCTGTTAAAAGATTATGGATATCTTCTCTAACAGAAGAATCTATCCGGGAGGGTTTCGCCAAATTAAAAGATCAATCGGAGTTTCAGTCTCTTTACGAAGCTGGATTATCACGTGCTATCGGCGACTGGACTTTAGGAATGAACGCCACAAGATTATATACCTTAAAATATGGGCAGAACAGACAGGTGTTGTCTATCGGACGTGTGCAGACTCCTACCCTGGCACTTATTGTAAACCGTCAGCTGGAAATAGAAAATTTTAAACCAGAGCCTTACTGGGAACTAAAGACTATTTATCGTGAAACTACATTTTCGGCAACAAAAGGCAAATTTACTTCTAAAGAGGAAGGTTATGAATTCCTTGAAAAAGTTAAATACTCAGACTTCACAATCACGGATGTTTCGTCTAAAAAGGGGGTTGAATACGCTCCAAGACTTTTCGACCTTACTTCATTGCAGGTGGAATGCAATAAAAAATTTGGCTACTCAGCTGATGAGACCCTCAAACTTATTCAATCTCTTTACGAGAAAAAAGTCACTACATATCCGCGTGTAGACACTACATTTCTGAGTGATGATATTTATCCCAAATGTCCTGCCATATTAAAGGGGATAAAAGACTATACAAATCTGACAGCACAATTGGAAGGGAAAAAGCTTCCAAAATCAAAGAAAATATTCGATTCATCGAAGGTTACAGATCACCATGCCATTATTCCAACCGGAGTTCACCCTATGAATCTATCTGATATGGAAAGGCGTGTATTCGATTTGGTTGCAAGACGTTTTATAGCTGCCTTTTATCCTGATTGCAAAGTCTCAACAACGACTGTACTTGGCGAAGTTGAAAAAATAGAATTCAAGGTAACCGGAAAACAGATTCTTGAGCCGGGATGGCGGGAAGTTTTTGCCAAAAGTCAATCGGACGAAAAAGATGAAGAAGAACGCACTCTTCCTAGCTTTACAAAAGGAGAAAGCGGACCTCATCAACCAGACCTTAATGAGAAATGGACTCAGCCACCTAAGCCATATACTGAAGCTACTTTACTACGCGCAATGGAAACGGCAGGAAAGCTTGTCGACAATGATGAGTTGCGCGATGCATTGAAAGAAAATGGTATCGGTCGTCCTTCAACCCGGGCTGCCATAATCGAAACTTTATTTAAGCGAAACTATATCCGTAAGGAGAAAAAGAACCTGATTGCAACTTCAACCGGAGTTGAGCTAATTCAGATCATTCATGAAGAGCTTCTAAAATCTGCAGAATTGACTGGTATCTGGGAGAAAAAACTTCGGGAGATTGAGAAAAAAAACTATGAAGCAAAAACATTCCTGGAGGAGTTAAAGCAAATGGTTACAGAAGTTGTTAACAATGTATTATCGGACAACACTAACAGATATATTACTATTCAGAATGCTGTTAAAGAAGAGGTAAAGAAAGAACCGAAGAAACGAGAGAAAAAGGCACCTGCTCCTAAAAAACAAAAAGAGGAAAAACCTGTGCCGGAAGAGAACAAAGATAACATCATCGGTCAGCCATGCCCTCTTTGTGGAAAAGGAGTAATCATTAAAGGAAAAACAGCTTACGGCTGTTCTGAATGGAAATCGGGTTGTACATTCCGAAAAGGATTCGATGAATAGAATAAAACTCATATTCCTCCTATGTTATTTTAACTTATAACAGTTACAAATCACAATAAACAAGACAGATTGTAGTTATTATTAAGTAATTTGTCATCAGTAAAATGAAAAAGATTCTTAGTAACATAGCCACTATTTGTCTTCTGCTTTCACTACTTCAATCATGTGGTTGGGAAAGCAGCATTAAAAAAGGTGATGAAAGTTATGCTTTAGGTGAATATTATGATGCGGCTAAGTTTTACAGAAAAGCTTATACCAATATACCTGCAAAAGAACGGAAGAAAAAGGGAGAGATAGCATACAAAATGGCTGATTGTTATCGGCTCACAAATTATTCTGTTCGTGCAAAAGCTGCATACATAAATGCCATCCGTTACAAATACCATGACAGTATTGCTCTATTCTATCTGGCTGAATTACAAAAAGAAACAGGAGATTATAAAGCTGCTATTAAGAGTTATGAACAGTTTCTATCTTATAAACCCGCGAATATACTTGCAAAGAACGGATTGATATCCTGCAAACTTGCTCCTGAATGGAAGAAGAATCCTACACGATACATCGTGAAACCGTTTCCACTTTTTCTCTCCAACCGCAGTGAATACTCACCAATGTATGCCGGTAAAGATATAGATCAGATATATTTCACTTCAACCCGAGATAAAGCCAAAGGAAATAACCTGAATGGAATTACAGGAATGAAAAGCGCTGATATCTTTTTGGCTAAAAAAAATGAGAAAGGAAACTGGCTATCACCCGAAAGACTCGAATCGGAAGTTAATACTGAATTTGAAGATGGCGCATGTTCATTCACTGCAGACGGAAAAACAATGTATTTTACCCGTTGTCGAATTGATGCAAACGCACCTGTATCTGCAGAGATTTATGTATCACAACGTACCGGTGCCAACTGGGGATCTCCTCAAAAATGCATTATAACAAAAGACACTTTATCATCTTTGGCTCATCCGGCTATTTCAACCGACGGTCATTTTCTCTATTTTTCTTCCGACATGCCCGGAGGATATGGTGGAAAAGATATTTGGAGAGTACCTGTTTCTAATTCCGGATTCGGCGCTGTAGAAAATCTTGGAGATATTATTAATACCCCTGGTGATGAAATGTTCCCCACTATAAAGGATAACGGCGATTTATACTTTTCATCAGATGGGCATCCGGGAATGGGTGGTTTAGATCTCTATCAGGCTAAGCAAGACAGTTTGGGGAATTGGAAGGTTGAAAATTTAAAGTCACCAATGAACTCACAAAGCGATGATTTCGGCATGACTTTTGAGCCCGGACTTCAACGGGGCTTTTTCAGTTCTAACCGAAAAGATGCACGTGGCTGGGATCACATTTATACATTCGAATTACCAGAAATAGCACATACCGTCACCGGCTGGGTGTATGATAAGGAAGGTGATGCGCTGCCCGAAGCAACAGTTAGTATTGTGGGACAAGATGGAACAAATCTGAAAGTCAGTGTAAAAGGAGATGGATCTTTCACACAAAAGCTGGAACGGGGACAAAGTTACATAATGCTGGCCAACTGCCGTGGCTATTTAAATTGCAAGAAAGAACTTACAACAGATTCCATTAATGAAAGCAAGAACTACGAATTAGAATTTCCTTTGGCTTCCATAACTCGTCCGGTGCTTATCGATAATATCTTTTATGAATTTGATAAAGCAACCTTAACTACTGAATCAACCAAAGCACTGAATGATTTAATCAAGATGCTGAATGATAACCCTAATATAACAATTGAGCTTAGTGCTCATTGTGACTATTTTGGAAATGACAGTTATAATGAAGAGCTTTCTCAACGTAGAGCCGAAGCTGTTCTTAAATTTCTGGAAGCTGGAGGCATTGATATAAAACGACTAACAGCAAAAGGATATGGAGAGTCGCAACCCAAAATAATTAATAAACGTATTGCAAAAAAATATCAGTTCCTAAAAGAAGGCGATGTACTCACTGAAGATTTCATACTCAAACTTCCTGCAGAACAACAAGAAATATGCAATGCAATGAACAGACGAACAGAGTTTAAGGTTGTAAGAACTACTTATAAGCTATACAAATAAAAAAATCATTCTCTGGTACTCTTACCAAAGAATGAATTTCTAGAAAATAATATAGAGAATAAAAATCTTATTTTAAAGAGATATATCCAACTTTATCTACAAGATCCTGACCCTGAGCCGATTCTACAAAGTTAATAAATGGAGTTAACTTGGCAGCATTCTTCTTGTCATAGTAGAAGAATAGAGGACGAACAATCGGGTATGTTTTATTCTTTGCTGTTGCTACAGATGGAGCTACAAATTTCTTTCCATCATAAGAAACCTTGATTGCTTTCACATCATTCTCCAAATAAGCTAATCCAACGTAACCAATTGCTCCCTTAGTCTGACTTACAGATTGAATGATTGCTCCTGTAGCAGGCATAGAAAGAATATTCTTCTTGTAGTTCTTGTTTTTCAATACATGTTCTTTAAAGAATTCATAAGTACCAGAACTTGTTTCTCTTGAGTAAGCTACGATAGCTAGATCTGCACCACCAACTTGTTTCCAGTTAGTAATTTTACCAGTAAAGATATCTTCCAATTGTTGACGAGTTAATTCACTTACTTTATTTCCAGGATTAACAACTACAGCCAAAGCATCGAAAGCTATGATCTTTTCAACAGGAGATTTACCAGCCTGCTGGAATTTTACTTTTTCATCAAACTTAATTTTACGAGATGCAGAAGCAATATCTGTTGTTCCGGCAAGCAAAGCAGCTATACCTACTCCACTACCACCACCTGTAACTGTTACATTTCCACCTTTTTTGTTAAAAGCTTCTGCCTCTTTCTGAGCCAATGGCAACACTGTATCACTACCTTTTACACGTTGAGCAAATGATCCCTGAGCTATACTGCAAATTAATGCTATTGCTAAAATAATCTTTTTCATCTTTATTTCTATAATTAAAGTGTTATCTATTAAAATTTATATTGTAATCTTAATGTGAAAATATTGTCTTTCAAGTCTGAATTATATCCGGTAAGGTTCTTAGACTTTTCATTAAAGGCCATATCATAGTATGCCATCAATCTGAAGTTATTGTTCATTCTATAAAGATAACCTATACCAACATTATGTTTTGCAATATCACCTTTACCAGTACCACCAAGACCAACTTCGTCTCCGGATAACTTTGTATTAGGATCGTAAGAATCATATCTTACAACTAACGAATGTTTTGTTTGTCCCAAGTCTTGAATTAAATAAATATTATATCCCATAAAGTTACGACGATAAGTGTCGGTTGTAGGTAGAGAAGATGCATTAGGACTCTTTGAATCACCCAGCGCACCAGGTTGATTTCCAGCCATCATTTCAGCACGCAAAGTTGTCATACCAGCACCGGTGGATAAAAGTAATTGTCCATCAAGACCATAATAAGTACGATCAGAATAATCGCCAACTTTAGCATTATTTACTTTCACGAATTGTTTTCCGGACATTTCATATACGTTAGCAGTTCCCTGATATGTACCTCCTAAGTATAAAGAAGCTCCTAATCCGTATTGTAAATTGTCATAAGACTTTTTATATGAAAGATGAGAAATCCAGTCTTTTCTGTTGTGAATATCTTGTTTCATTCCATTACCCGCAAATAATCCTGTTTCAAGTTTAAAAGGATTCAAGGCATGATCTTTTGGAGCCTGAATGGTTAACATACCTCCTAAATCAACCTCATTTGGGAAAAGGATATTACAAGCTGTACTTCTTTCGGGAGTTTCAAGAGAACTTGATGAATAAGGAATTTCATATCCAAATGGTCTGTTAGCTACACCAGCCTGAAGTGATACCCATTTAGTCCATGGATCTGTTACACTAAAATATAATTCCTTTACCTCTACAGCTTTTTCTGTCATTTCAAACTGAGCTACCGCAGTATTTGGAGCGCCCTCAAATAGATCGGAATAAGTAAATTTAAGACGACCACGACGTAAACCTATACGTGTATAATTGTCTTCCGTACTTGATTTTGCAGTTCCTACTTTTAAACTTGCATCTTTCTGACCAAACTGTAAATCGCTCTGAATATAACCAGATATTTTTAATTTATTTAAGTTATCAACAAGCGAACTTATTCGTTCAGTCTCTGCCTGCGTTTTTTCGAGCGGTGTTAATTCAACTTCCTGAGCCAGCACTGACACTGTTGAAAGACATAAAAGAGAGCCTACTAAAATTTTTTTCATAACTAAGTGTTTTTATTGTTATTTTGACACTGCAAAGTAAGGTCTGAAATATTTCATTGTCATTTCGCACCAATTACATTGTAAAGTCATTATTGTTACTATGATATTACAATCATTACAGAGCTAACAATCAGGCCACAGACAACTAGATATCAACCAATTAAATCATCATTTTCAAGTTGGCAGGATTTTATTTATCTTTGCAAATGATAGGTAAGCCTATCAAAAAAATAAATTATAAGAGTATGAGCATCATCATAAATAAACAGGGAAACAATAGTGTTTACCATATCATGGCATTATTTACAGTAATAATCTGGGGAACTACATTTATATCAACCAAAGTGCTCATTAAACAAGGTCTCTCTCCCGAAGATATTCTTTTCTATCGTTTCCTGATTGCATATATCTGTATCTGGACAATTTGTCCACGTAAACTCTTTGCAAACAGTTTGAAGGATGAGCTTTTATTCATTGCAACAGGTTTATGCGGAGGCTCACTCTATTTTATTGCCGAAAACAGAGCACTAGGAATAACTTTAGCTTCCAATGTATCGCTAATAGTATGCACCGCTTCCATCTTTACGGCTATACTATCACATCTATTCATTAAAGGTGAGAAATTTAAGAAAAATCTTATTTCCGGTTCTTTTATAGCCTTGGCCGGTGTAGCCTTTGTTGTATTCAACGGTAGCTTTATTCTGAAAATTAACCCGGCAGGAGATCTTCTTACCATCACAGCTGCACTAATGTGGGCTTTTTACAGCATAATTTTAAAAAGACTGGATAAGAAATACTCAACTTTACTAATTACCCGGAAAGTTTTCTTTTACGGAATAATAACTTTACTACCTACTTTTCTCATATCACCACTAACAACAGATACTCGTATACTTTTTCAACCAACAGTTTTAGGAAATTTTATTTTTCTTGGAGTAGTAGCTTCCATGCTCTGCTACATCTTATGGAATATGTGTATTAAGCATTTAGGGGCAGTTCGTACTACTAATTATGTATATGTTGTTCCGCTGGTTACTCTTATTACTTCTTCCATTATTATAAACGAAACAATCACACCATTTGCTATTGCAGGAGCATTACTTATCCTAAGCGGAGTATATATAGCAGAGAAAGGGTTTCCCTGGTTCAAAAAGATTGCATCCAGATAAGAGCACACAAAGAAAGACTTATTCATTGAATCTATTTCAGCTTCAATTCTTTCACCAAAAGAACTTTTTTGATTAAGTTTGCATTCAAAATAAAAACACCAATGAAACAATATTTGGATTTACTCGACAGAGTCATGAAAGAAGGTACCCGAAAAAGCGATCGTACGGGAACCGGAACTATTAGTGTATTCGGACATCAGATGCGTTTTAATATGGACGATGGCTTTCCATGCTTAACAACTAAAAAGCTTCATCTGAAATCGATTATCCATGAACTTCTTTGGTTTCTGCAAGGAGATACAAACATTAAATATCTTCAGGACAATGGTGTAAGAATCTGGAACGAATGGGCTGACGAGAATGGTGAACTGGGACATATTTATGGTTATCAGTGGCGTTCATGGCCTGACTATAAGGGCGGACATATTGACCAGATAAAAGAGATTGTTGATACTATTAAAAATAATCCGGACTCACGCCGTATGCTTGTTAGCGCCTGGAATGTTGCAGATATTAATAACATGAAGCTTCCTCCTTGCCATATTTTATTTCAGTTTTATGTAGCCGACGGAAGATTGAGCTTACAACTTTATCAACGTAGCGCTGATATATTCTTAGGAGTTCCATTTAATATAGCTTCCTATGCTTTGTTGCTTCAGATGATGGCACAGGTTACGGGACTTAAAGCCGGCGATTTTATTCATACACTTGGAGATGCACATATTTATATAAATCACCTTGAGCAAGTGAAGCTTCAACTTTCAAGAGAGCCTCGTCCGCTTCCTACAATGAAAATTAATCCGGATGTGAAAGATATATTCAGTTTCAAATTCGAAGATTTTGAACTTACCGACTACAATCCACATCCTCATATTAAAGGTATAGTATCTGTATAAAACAAAACCGTATGACTAAAGTCTCAATTATTGTTGCAGCATCACTTAATAATGCTATCGGCCGGGGTAATCAGCTTATATACAGAGTCCCTAATGATATGAAACGTTTTAAAGAACTAACAACGGGGCATACCATTATTATGGGCAGAAAAACTTTTGAATCCTTACCAAAAGGTGCTTTACCAAACAGGCGTAACCTGGTTCTTTCTACAAATTCTAATGCAGAATTTACCGGAGCAGAACGGTTTTCATCGTTAGATGAAGCTATTGCAGCCTGCAAAGATGAACAAGAAGTATTTATTATAGGAGGAGATAGTGTATATAAACAGGCAATGCCTAAAGCAGACGCTATTTATCTGACATTAGTTGAAGACATAACAAAAGACGCGGATGCATTTTTCCCTGAAATAAAAAGTGAAGAATGGAAAGAAACGGGCAGAGAGCCTCATTCCATTGATGAGAAGCACCACTACCCGTATATTTTTATTAATTATGAAAGGCGTTAAACACCTTCTTCATCTTCTTCATCATCCAAAATTGGCATCTGACGTTTGATGGCTTCGTGGAAAGAAATCAGTGTTTCTGTGCGCGCTAAGCCAAGTGGCTGAAGTTTATCATGAATAACACTTAGTAAATGGTGATTATTCTTTGCATAAATCTTAATAAACATATCATACTGGCCGGTAGTAAAATGACATTCCACAACCTCAGGAATATCTTCCAAGGCATTTCTTACCGCCTCAAAGCTAGATGGATCTTTTAAGTAAAGTCCAATATATGCACATGTTTCATAGCCAATTTTCTCCGGATCTATCACATATTCAGATCCTTTCAATATACCTAAATTGGTTAGTTTTTGTATGCGTTGATGAATTGCTGCTCCAGAAACATTACATGCGCGTGCCACTTCCAGGAAAGGAATTCTAGCATTATCTGCTATCAGTCTAAGAATTTCTTTATCCAAACGATCTAATTGATGATATCCCATATTTTTATTTTATAATTACGAATGC
Organism: Bacteroidaceae bacterium; assembly: GCA_963668125.1. Taxonomy (GTDB): domain Bacteria; phylum Bacteroidota; class Bacteroidia; order Bacteroidales; family Bacteroidaceae; genus Bacteroides. Next base: position 12,864 of record OY764215.1, read on the forward strand.
AAAGTTACGTATTTTTTTAGCAAAAAAATACGTAAACTATCACTTTTATTCTTAAAAAAATTATAATTTCAAACATACGTTAATTCTACAGTTTAGTTTTTCTCTTCTTACTATAGAATTTCTTAACTTTGTATCAAATAACAATTTATATGAAAAAAAATATTCTACTATTTACACTTTGTTGTTTCTTGTGCATATCTTCATTTGCTCAATCATTCAACGACTATTTTATTGATAAAACTCTACGTGTTGATTATATATTTTCTGGCACTGCAAATCAGCAGGAAATCTCTGTAGAGAATTTATCTCAGTTACCTACCTGGGCTGGAAGACGTCATCATTTGTCGGAAATTCCATTAGATGGTAACGGACAAATTACAGTAAAAGATTTAAAATCGGGAAATTGCATTTATAAGACATCATTCAGCACACTCTTTCAAGAATGGTTAGACACGGATGAAGCTAAAAGTGTTTCTCGCGGATTCGAGAATACTTATCTTGTACCTTACCCAAAACAGCCGGTAGAAATAAGCATTTCTTTTAGAGATAAAAAAGGTAATTACAACACATTGCTTAAGCATATTGTAAAACCAGATGATATTCTGATTAAAAAACAAGGAAATACTCATGTTACTCCTTATGTATATCTGCAGAAAGGTGGAACTCCGGAAAATTGTATTGATGTAGCTATTATGGCCGAAGGTTATACAAAAGATGAAATGGCGTTATTTATTAAAGATGCAAAAATAGCTTGCGAAGCACTATTCAGCCATGAGCCTTTCCGTTCCATGAAAAGCAGATTCAACATCGTAGCTGTTGAAAGCCCTTCAAAGGATAGTGGCGTAAGTGCACCAAAAAATGGAATCTGGAAGAATACGGCTTTCAGTTCTCACTTCGACAGTTTTTATTCTGACAGATATTTAACCAGCAGCAACATCACAGACATTCACAATTTTCTGGCTGGAATACCTTATGAACACATTATTATCTTAGCAAATACAGAGCAATATGGTGGTGGAGGAATCTACAATTCCTTTACTTTAACTACTGCTCACCACAAACATTTTCGTCCGGTAGTGGTACACGAGTTCGGACATAGTTTTGCAGGCTTGGGAGATGAATATTATTATGATGAAGATTTATTTAATGGTGTGTATCCATTTGATGTTGAGCCTTGGGAACAAAATATTACTACGAAAGTAAACTTCCCCGCAAAATGGAAAGATATGGTTGATAATGGAACAGCCAAACTGATTGAAGGAGGAGGTTATTCATCTAAAGGTATTTATCGCGGTGCAGAAGATTGCAGAATGAAAACAAATACATGCCCAGCTTTCTGCCCTGTTTGTCAAAGAGCAATAAAGAGACTAATTGATTTTTATACGCTGCCTTAGATTTTTGTTTATGATTTCAATACAACGTATTCATACCACCGACAAGGAATATTATTGTTTTGTAGAGAATCTCTTCACGAAAGCTTTTCCCAAAAAAGAGCGGAGAGATATTTCTTTGCAACGGGAGTATACTGACGGTAACAAGCTTTTTTATAATAACATCCTACTGGCCAACAATGAGCCGGTAGGATTTATTTCTTACTGGAATTTGGGCAAGTTCTTTTATGTGGAACACTTTGCCATTCATGAAACCATAAGAAACCACAAGTATGGGCAAAAAGCGCTTTGCGCACTGGAAGATATGCTAAAGGAACCTATCATTCTGGAAGTAGAGCTTCCTGAAGATGAGATAAGCAAACGCCGTATAAACTTTTACCAACGTCAGGGGTTCCAGTTATGGGAAAATGAATATATGCAACCTCCTTACCGAAAAGGAGACAATTTCCTTCCAATGAAACTTATGTTAAAAGGGGAACTAGATAGCCAGACAGACTTCGAGCTTATTAAAAGGACTTTATATAAAGAAGTTTATCAGATCGAATTATAAAAACAAGAAGTTACTCCGGACGAGCTGAATAAAAAATATTCAGCACATTTGCTCTACGCAAAGCCTGCTTTACATCCGAAACAATTCCCATTGGAGTATTTTTATCAATTTTCAGCTTCACCATTAGTAAAGAAGACTCATTAGCTTTGAGTGCAGCTTGCTTTTTTTTCATATAATATTCCACCTGAGCCACTGTCATCACCTGATTATTTAATTGAATGCGATAATGTGATTTTATTTTTCCTTTTGGCTTACCTATATATATAGTAGTAACAATAGTCCTTTTTCCTAATGCAGATAATTCGGTTGCCTGCGGAGCATCAACCTCTCCAACCACTACTTTATCTTTTCTAATACTGGTCAGCATTATAAAAAAGAAAAGCAGAATAAGGAAAATTGTAGGTAAAGCTATTGCGTTTATTCTTGGAATTTCCAGTTTTTCGCGGCTTATGAATCTTCTTTTCATTTTACTCCTCCTACACTTAATTGAGGTTCGGCCTCTGAAATACGTACCGGATAGCAAGCACTGACAGCTTGTTGTTTATCAGGAGATAGTTCAATGAATTTCTTCCCCCATCTTTTTTCTGCCAATTCATTACGAAGCTCATTATATGCACCTATTAATTCATTTTGCACATCAATATATGCCTGATAGGTGGTATTTCTTCCACATTTCACAGAAATAATATGGTTTGCAGTTACTTGCATATTACCTAATAAGGGGATTTTTTTCGTTACTTTTTCAGGAAGTCTCTTATCACCTTTAGGATTAGCAATGAACGCTTTGGTCACTTCCCTCAATTCGCCGATACCTATTATCTGTCTTCCACAGATCAGTTCATCTGTATCTGTCAAAAAAACATTTAATATATTGCGAGGTTCAACATTAACCGGTTGATATTTCCCTATCGGCGGTGGAAGGCGCCTGGCCAATCCCTGATCAACATCCATAGATGTGATTACAACAAAGAAAATAAGCAGCAGAACAACAATGTATCCTGTCCAGTCAGCGTCCACATCCGGTATTGTCCTCTTAAATCTTCTCATTGTTATCTAACTTTCCGACCGATATAAAAACCTATTATCAAAAATACAGCTGCGCCGATAAGTGCAAATGTGGTATAAATAAACATATCTGTCAGTCTAAGCCAGCAGGGAGTATTGTAAGTTCCGTTGTACTCTTGCAGTGGAAGAGCGTTTGTGCTACCACAAAGCCAGCAAAGAAACATAAGACACGCCAAAGTAAAAAAGCCCAAAACAGAGCGTATAGCATATTTAGGCGAACGGCGAAAACGTTCTATCAGTTTACCTATTACGGCAAGTACGGTTAAAGTAACTGCTGCGCCAAACATTCCACAAAGCACAATAAGCAGCAAGTTTGTATAAACCGGAACTTCTGTTCCTGTCACAGTAGCAACCTTGCCTCCAAAGAAGTAAAGTCCACCGGTAATCACACAAATGATTAAGAGCAGATAGAAAAAGTATTTAGAAAACTTAGTCGGTATCATTTTACACTCCTCATTTTATTGTCTATACTTCATGTTGTACTTAACCACAAAATCAATTAAAGTATTTGTAGACTCTTCCATTTCGTGAGTCAAAGATTCAATCTTGGCAAGAATATAGTTATAAAATATCTGCAGAATTACAGCTGCAATAAGACCAAAAATGGTAGTCAGCAGTGCAACTTTCATACCACCCGCTATAACGGCAGGAGATATATTACCTTCCAGCTGAACGCTATCGAAGGCCTGAACCATGCCAACCACTGTTCCCAAAAATCCTAAAGCCGGTGCAATCTTAACGAACAAAGAAATCCATGAACATCCTTTCTCCAACAATCCCAATTGCACACCGCCACTTGTGGTAACAGCTTTCTCTACAGATTTTGGCCCTTGCTCTATACGCATTAATCCGTCATAACAAATTGAAGCAACTGGGCCACGCGTATTTCTGCAGATTTCTTTCGCTGCATCTACATTTCCTTTCTCCAAAGCAAGTTCCACATCTTCGAGTAATCTTTCGGTGTTAACTTCAGAAAGATTCAAATAGATAATACGTTCAATACAAATAGAAAGTCCAACTACCAAAGAGAAAGCAACTAATCCCATATAGAAAGGATTACCTTCCACGAATTTTTCTTTCAGTTTTACGCCCACACTTTCTTTGGGTACAGCAGATGTGCCATCTTCGGCAACAGCATTGCCATCAGTTACTGCAGTTTCCCCTTGGTTGGCAGACACTCCGTCTTGCGCATAAATGGTTTGTGTTCCGCAAAAGAAAAAGATTCCTGATAAAGCAAGCGCCATCAATATTCTTTTCATAATATTGTTCAATTAGTTTTATATCATAACTTAACTTTCAAAAATACATTATCTTTTTGGATTATACAAAGATGACGTCAATTTATTAAGCAGATTTAATAAGGAAATATATATTAGTTAGTCTAAAAACAGGGTATCACTAACATATTCTACTAGTAAAACTAAAAATCTGACTAGAATAATTAGAATTAGAGTCGGGAGGCTAATCCAACAAGGTCGGGAGGCTGAAATATTAGGGTCAGGAGGATAAAAGATTAACCTCGGGACCCTAATTTTAATAATTCAGGAATACTTTGTTAATAACCGGTGAATAACTTGTTAATAGCAGGTGAACAACCTGTTAAAACACCGTTGATAAACTATTAATAAGATGTGGATAACCTGTTAATAGGAGGTGAATAATTTGTAATTCTGATGTGAATAACTTGTGAATTACCTGTTGAAAGATTGTTGATAACTGGTGAATAGTTTGTTGATAAAGCTATATTTAACCTGTGAATAACGAACAAATCAGCATTCATAATTTGCTGTACTCAACAAAAGATTGGTGGCTGATGGTAGATAATAGTAGCAGATAAATTGTTTAAAAAGTTTATCTCCCACCAACTTAATCATTTAGTTTCCAAAGAATTAAATTCAATTTGGCAGCAGGTGGCAGATCTTTTTCAAAAAGAGCATAAAAAAGACAGCCTCTTTATCCTGAAACTGTCTTTATATGCGGAGAGAACGAGATTCGAACTCGTGAAACCCTTTAGGGGTTTACACGCTTTCCAGGCGTGCCTCTTCAACCACTCGAGCACCTCTCCTTTTGTGTGATTGCGGATACAAAGATAAGTTATTTTTTGTTTTTCTACCAAATTCGGGCCGAAAAGTTTCTAACTAAATATCTTTAAAGCATTCATAGTTGTTATTTCGGCTACATTTTCTGGTGAGCATTGGTAAATAGCGGCCAATTTCAGGAGAGTATCTTTCACATTGGCACTTTCATTTCGTTTTCCACGATTAGGAGCCGGAGTGAGATAGGGCGAATCTGTTTCCAAAACAACTCTCTCTAAAGGAACATTTCTCAATACTTCGGGAAGTGTTGATTTCTTAAAAGTCACCACTCCGTTAATACCCAGATAAAAACCATCGAACTGCAAAAGTCGTTCGGCTTCTTCCTTCGTTCCTGTGAAGCTATGAAATATACCTTTCAGATTTTTATGCTCGTTCCGCTTAATAACCTGATAAACTTCTTCGAAAGAGTCACGGCTGTGAATAACTAAGGGTAACCGGTATTCGGCCGACCATTGAATCTGTGTCTCGAATGCTTCGAACTGTTCGTTAATAAAGGTTCTGTCCCAATATAAATCCATGCCCACCTCTCCTATTGCAACAAAAGGATGAGACTGCTCAAGCATTTCTTTCATCACCTTCAGTTCTTCCCGGAAATCGGTATTAACTGACGTTGGATGAAGACCAATCATAGGGAAACAGTAATCAGGATATTGCGCAACCGTATCCAATAACGGCTTAATAGTTGAACAATCTATATTGGGCATATAAATGCGGCTTACGCCAGCCGCTTTCGCTCGTTGCATAACAAGTGGGAGATCTTCGGCAAATTCTTCTAAAAAAAGATGCGAATGTGTATCTATAAAATTCATTTAAACTTTTATTGAGGCTTTTTCTCGCCTGTTCGATAATAATAAATCACGCCGTATTTACGGCATGTATCTAAACGTTCTGTTCCGGATAAGTTCTCAAAATATTTTTCAACCTGATTCCAGATATCCAATATAATATCATCTGCTTTTCCACGTAGAGAAGATAACAACTCAAGGCTTCTGGAAGTCTGCCACTGCAGATTTTTCTGCTGTTCATAACCTTCTTTAAAGATTTCATAATGCACACAAACCTTAGCAATAGTAGGATTATAAATGGGAGAACCTCCACGACGAGTTCTTTCTTTTTCTCCTTTAATAATCTTATCTCCCCATTCTATTACAGCAGAGTCGTTTGTTAAATCGGGTACAGAATAATTATCGGGCTCCAACCCATAAAGATTTTTAAACTCCGATTTTATCTCAGAACGAATTACAGCAAGATTTAATACTTGTATAAAGTGAGAAATATAAAGTCGGGCTATTTTTGTACTAGACTGAGACTTCCTGCTGGAAGTAACCTGATTATTATAACACTGTTTGTAATAATCATGAGCCTGTTCAAAACGCACCAGAAAATTTTCAGCCTCAATCAGTGTTTTGGTAGAAATAATCTGATCATTATAAGAACTAAAAGACTGTCCGTTTTCAACAGCGTTCTTTAATGCTTTAATTCGTGCTTGATCTGTGTTTGGTAATCTTCTGTAAGGCATAGTATGAGAATAAATAGGTCGTGTTTACATTTCTCTGTACATTAAATGTTCGGCCACAGTTTTTAGTTCCTTCTTTTTCTCGTCTGTTACATTAACACGAGCAAGGCTTTTTATTCCTTTGGCATAATATTCTTTCATTTTGTTCTCGCATAAAAGCTTTACCCCTATTTGGTTATATAATGAAGTTACGGCCTCTATTTTCTCTTTTGGTTCATAACTATCTTTATCCAACCAACTTTGCAAGGCAACAGCTTGATTTTCATCAGCTCCTTCTAATGCGTTTATCAGCATATATGTCTTTTTGTTACAAAGAATATCTCCTCCTATATTCTTTCCGAAAACTTTCGGATCGCCATAAACATCCAGCAAATCATCCTTGAGCTGGAATGCAATTCCTATATTTACACCAAAATCATAAAGATTTTGAGCGTCTTCTGCCGATGCTCCGGCAAGTTGCGCTCCCATCTTAAGAGCTGCAGCAAGCAATACAGAAGTTTTTAAGCGGATCATTTCAATGTATTCTTCTTCTCTCACATCATTTCTGTGCTCGAAGTCCATATCGTACTGCTGACCTTCACATACTTCAAGTGCGGCTTGTGTAAAAGTATCCAATACATTCTTCAAATTGTCAGATGAGCAATCAGAAACATAGCGGTATGCCAACACCAACATTGCATCACCCGAAAGGATGGCTGTATTATCATCCCACACCTTATGCACAGTTGGTTTATTTCTTCGCATATCTGCTTTGTCCATCAAATCATCGTGAAGCAGAGTAAAGTTGTGATAGATTTCTAGACCTACAGCCGGCGATAATATTTCTGCAACATTGTCCTTGTACATGTTATAAGCCATCACCATTAAAACCGGACGAATACGCTTACCTCCTAAAGAGAGGACATATTCCACCGGATCATAAAGGCTTTTAGGAGCATGTGTATATGTTAATTCTGAAATATATTGATTGACTAAGCTAAGTGCTGTTGTTTGTGTATACATTATTTTTCTTCAGATTAAGGATATTAATCCTATTATTATTTCATTTTAAAGGTTACAGGAACAGCATAGGTTGCTCTTACAGTTCTTCCTCCTTGCATTCCGGGTCGCCATCGTGGCATAGATGAAACAACACGGATAGCTTCTCTGTCCAACAGAGGATTTACACTACGCAAAACAACCGGATTTGTAACCAATCCGTCTCTATTGACAACAAACTGAACAATGACTCGTCCCTGAATGCCACTTTCCTGGGCAGCAGCCGGATAATGAACATTCCGTCTTAAGAAATCAAGTAATGCAGCTTGCCCACCTGGAAACTCAGGCTGATATTCTGTCAATTGAATAGATTCTTCACTTTCAAGCTCATCAGACTGTTGCTGAGTAAACTGAACAGAGTAGTGACTTGTTATAATAACCGTACGCGGTTCTTCAGTATAAGAATTATCCATTTCTTCAACTTGCTGAGCATAATTATCCGTTGAAGGCAAAGGCAAATTCTCTTTTTCTATTTTAGATTGTAAAGGCACGTGCTTTTCTTCCTGCACTGTTATAGGAACAATTTCTTCTTCTACAGCATCAGCTGTAATTTTATCATCAGTTATAATTTTGGGAATCCTCATCTGAAAAGCTCCCAAAAGAAGAATTAATGCAATAGCAAGACCTATAAGGAAGCCTATAGGTTTCTTCCTTTCTAAATCTAATTTAGGCATTTTCTTCACTTCCATACAAATATCTCCTGTTTTAAATACTCCCTGTTTGGCAAAAATAGCATTATTTTTTAAGATACATCTTTCTATATATATACTTTTTCCTGAAGCTGTATTCCTTTTTTGTTTTTTTTAATCCTTATTGCACCCTAAAACATTTGTTTTCACGTTATTAAAAAATAAAACAAAACATACTGTCCGAATATTCACGAGAATTTAATTTACCGGTTCTTAAAAATGATGTATATTTGGCAGCAATTTATAACAATTGATGAAACATCGTCTTCTGATTATACTACTGATTTTTTCGTCTTTAGCTGCAAAGGCTCAAAGCGGAGGAAGCGTATTTAAATTTTTAGAATTGCCTTTTTCTTCGCATGCTTCAGCACTGGGAGGTGACAATATTTCCATTATTGAAGATGATATTACGATGGCAATTCATAACCCCGCATTATTATCTTGTGTAACCGACAAAACTCTTAATATAAACTACATGAATTACATTGATGGAGTTGGAGTTGGAAGTGCAGCGTTTTCAAGAACATTGGGCGAACGATCAACCTGGGCAGTTGCTGCTCAATATGTAAACTACGGAAACTTTAAAGAAACAACCGATGAGAATGTAGAATTGGGAACCTTCTCGGCTAAAGATATGGCTTTTACCGGAATATATTCTTATGACCTGACAGACTATTGGAGTGGTGGTGTTTCTACAAAAATGATTTATTCCACTTATGAAAAATATTCATCCTTTGCCATAGGTGTAGATTTAGGATTAAATTATTATAATGAGTACTCTGGTTACTCAGCCTCTATTCTTGTAAGGAATCTGGGTGGACAAATAAAGGCTTTTGATGAAGTGCACGAAAATTTACCGGTAGATTTGCTGGTAGGAATCAGCAAAAAGCTATCTCATGCTCCTTTTCGCGTATCTGTTACAATGCATAACCTTACAGACTGGGATTCTTCTTCTGATTCTTCGGGCAGTGAAATGAAAGAGAAGTTTAGCAAAACCTTTCTGAACCATTTTATCTTTGGACTTGACTTTCTTCCCACTCAAACAACCTATGTTTCCTGGGGATACAACTGTAAGCGGGCCAGCGATATGAAAATTAATGGTTCCAGTGGATGGTCGGGCATGGCTTTAGGAGCAGGTATACAAATTAAAAAACTAAAAATTGGAGCTTCGTATGCTAAATATCATACATCAAGTTCTTCACTTTTATTTAATTTTGCAATGACATTATAAAACATAGAAATACAAATGAAAAAAATAACAATAGCAATAGATGGTTTCTCTTCTTGCGGAAAAAGCACAATGGCAAAAGACTTAGCCAAAGAAATTGGTTATATCTATATTGACAGCGGTGCAATGTATCGTGCGGTCACTCTTTATTGCATAAAAAACGGATTGTTCTCAGATGATGAAATTAATATTCCGGAGCTGGAAAGTCATATTAAAGATATTCACATCACATTTAAACTTGATGAAAAAACACAGCTTCCCAGAACTTACCTGAACGGAGAAGATGTGGAAGAGGAAATTCGCACGATGGAAGTTTCTTCAAAAGTGAGTCCTGTAAGTGCTATTGGTTTTGTACGTTCAGCTTTGGTATCATTGCAACAGGAAATGGGCAAAGAAAAAGGTATAGTAATGGATGGGCGTGATATAGGAACAACCGTATTTCCTGAAGCTGAATTAAAAATATATGTTACTGCTTCACCAGATATACGCGCACTTCGCCGTTATGACGAACTTCAGGCCAAAGGACAAGAAGTTAAATTCGAAGAGATTCTGCAAAACGTAAAGGAAAGAGATTATATTGATCAAAACAGAACAGTTAGTCCTCTGAAAAGAGCCAAAGATGCACTCTTACTAGATAATAGCCTTCTTACTATTGAAGAACAGAAAGAATGGTTACTAAAACAATTCGAAAAAGCAACTCAACAAAATTAATAGTATGATCAAGGTAGAAATAGACAAAGGTTCCGGCTTCTGCTTTGGAGTAGTTACTGCAATAAAGAAAGCAGAGGAAGAGCTTACAAAAGGAGAAACGCTCTACTGTTTGGGAGATATTGTTCACAATAGCAAAGAGGTGGAACGACTCAAAGAAATGGGACTGATCACTATTAACCATGACGAATTTAAAGAGCTTCATAATGCAAAGGTTCTGTTAAGAGCTCATGGCGAACCTCCCGAGACTTATGCCATAGCAAAAGAAAACAATATTGAGATTATTGATGCAACTTGTCCCGTGGTACTGAAATTACAGCAAAGAATCAAGCAACAATACGGAACGCAGGAAAGCGCAAATAATCAAATAGTGATTTATGGCAAAAATGGGCATGCAGAAGTTTTGGGATTAGTTGGGCAGACTTCCGGAGAAGCTATTGTTATTGAAAAACTGGAAGAAGTTAAAAAGCTGGATTTCAGCAAAAATATCCGTCTTTATTCTCAGACAACAAAATCACTGGATGAATTTGAGAAGATAGTAGAATACATAAAAGAACATATCTCTCCAGAAGCTTCATTTGAGTTCTATGATACCATTTGCAGGCAAGTGGCTAATCGTATGCCTCACATCAGAACATTTGCTGCATCACATGATCTCATTTTCTTTGTTTGCGGTAAAAAGAGTTCTAATGGAAAAGTACTCTTTAACGAGTGCTATAAGGTGAATCCAAATTCTCATCTTATAGATAGCCCGGACGAAATAGATCCGCAGCTATTAAATGGAGTACATTCTATTGGTATTTGCGGAGCAACTTCGACCCCTAAATGGTTAATGGAAGAAGTGCAGGCACACATCAACCAGATAATTATTAGATAGCAATATCCGTTAAATTGTGATATTTAGATAAATTAAAGGTAATACAAGCTTATTAATCATGGTTTTTTTTAACTTTGCAACGACAATTTAAAACATTAAGGTATGAGTACGGTAAAATGTGTTGGAATTCTAACTTCCGGAGGTGATGCTCCTGGTATGAACGCGGCAATTCGCGCAGTAACTCGCGCTGCAATATACAATGGACTACAAGTTAAAGGTATTTATCGCGGATATAAAGGTCTGGTAACAGGCGAGATTCAAGAATTCAAGAGTCAGAATGTCAGTAATATTATTCAATTAGGAGGAACTATTCTTAAAACAGCTCGCTGTAAAGAGTTCATGACTGTTGAAGGTAGACAAATTGCTCATGAAACAATGGTAAAAGAAGGCATAGATGCTTTAATAGTTATTGGTGGCGACGGTTCATTAACAGGAGCTCGTATTTTTGCTCAGGAATATGATGTTCCTTGTATCGGAATTCCGGGAACAATTGATAACGACTTATACGGAACTGATACTACAATTGGTTACGATACTGCATTGAACACTATTCTTGATGCTGTTGATAAAATCAGAGATACAGCAACATCACACGAAAGACTTTTCTTTGTTGAGGTTATGGGACGTGATGCCGGTTTCCTTGCTTTGAATGGTGCTATTGCATCCGGAGCTGAAGCTGCTATTATCCCTGAATTCAGTACAGAAGTCGACCAGTTGGAAGAATTCATCAAGAGTGGATATAGAAAATCTAAAAACAGTAGTATTGTTATTGTTGCAGAAAGTGAAATCACCGGAGGAGCAATGCACTATGCTGAACGTGTGAAGAATGAATATCCTCAATATGATGTTCGTGTAACAATTCTAGGTCACTTACAACGCGGTGGTAGCCCAACAGCAAACGACCGTATTTTAGCAAGTCGCCTGGGTGCAGCAAGTATAGATGCTATTCAGGAAGGACAACGCAATGTGATGGTTGGTATTGAAAACGATGAGATTGTTTATGTGCCTTTCACTAAAGCAATTAAAAACGATAAACCAATCAACAAGGAATTAGTAAATGTACTTCGTACATTGTCTATCTAATTTTTAATTAAGAGAGTATTTTCTACTAAATAAGAAACGGGGTTGTCCAAAATAAATTGGAACAACCCCGTTTTTATGTTTTTTCTTCAGGCTTCTATCTAAAACCACTTTCAATGATTCTATTTTCAAATAGAAACAGGAGATGAAGAACTTGTTCTCATCTTCTATTCTATAAAAGATTATCGTGACTCAATCAAACAAAGAAAGTCGTATTTATAGCTTTACATCTAAGCTTCTACCTGTTCTCCTGTATTTTCTATTTTTTCAATTCTTCGAAATAAGCATCAAGTAATTTCTTTGCAGCAACAAAAGAGGTCAAGTCTGCATTCAGCACCTGATGTTCTTTCTCTTTAAGCATCTCTTTAATTATCGGATTATGATAGAAATTATCACGCAACTGCTCATTTATTGATTCATACATCCAATATTTAGATTGCTCGTTACGGCGATAAGTAAAATATCCGTTTGCTTTCACAAAATCCATGTATTCGTAAATCATATCCCAGATCTCCTTCACACCAATATTGTAAAAGCCGGAATAAGTTAACACCTGAGGTGTCCAGCCAGACTCTGCTGCAGGAAAAAGGTGAAGTGCATTACGAAATTGTGTCTGGGCTAGTTTGGCTTTCTCAATATTACTTCCATCAGCCTTGTTAATAACAATGCCATCTGCCATTTCCATTATACCTCTTTTAATACCCTGAAGCTCATCTCCGGTACCGGCTAGCTGGATAAGTAAGAAGAAATCTACCATTGAATGAACAGCCGTTTCGCTCTGCCCCACTCCAACTGTTTCCACGAATATCTTATCGAATCCTGCAGCCTCACAAAGAATAATTGTCTCTCTGGTTTTTCTTGCCACACCACCAAGAGATCCCGCAGCCGGACTAGGGCGAATAAAGGAATTTGGATGAACCGACAAGCGTTCCATTCGGGTCTTATCTCCCAGGATACTTCCTTTTGAACGTTCGCTGCTAGGGTCAATTGCAAGAACAGCCAGTTTACCTCCTTCTTCGAGAACATGCAAACCGAACACATCTATCGATGTACTTTTCCCTGCACCGGGAACACCGCTGATTCCTATACGAATGGAATTACCTGAATAGGGTAAGCACTTTTCAATAACCTCTTGTGCAATAGCCTGATGTTCGTGACGCACACTTTCAACCAGCGTTACTGCCTGACTAAGAACTGTTACATCACCCTTTACTATGCCTTCAACATATTCGGCTACCGACAATCTACGTTTTTTGGGTATGCGACGCAATTTCAGGTAAGGATTAACAGAAGAAGGTTGTTCAACACCCTTATTTACAGTCAGCCCTTTGTAGTCTTCACAATTCTCGTGATGTTCCATTATTTAGCCTCCTCTTTTATTTTCACTTTAAGGTTAATCATCACCATCGGATTAGCAGGATCGTTAGTAATCATCATTACTTTAGTTTCACCTTTAGTTTTCTTTAGCCATTTTGCACTTAAATCCACCTTCAATTTAGTTGATTGTCCCGGTAAAATATACTTTTTACCCAAACCAACACCCACTGCAGAATTAAAGACTTGAAGCTTCTTTATTTCAAGGCGGGATTTTCCGGTATTTGTAATAAGAATAGTTTGTGATGCTTTCCCTTTTGGAAGCAATTCACCCATATTCAGATTAGTAGATGATAACTTAATCTTTGGAGCATTATCACTCTGGAAAGCAGTCATACCCGAAAATCCTGGAAGTAATATAGCCGAAACATCAATTTCGTTATCAGGACTAACCTTATCTCCGGAATAGCGTGCCAAATAAATCGGAGCTTGCGTCAATCCCAATTCTTTCAGCAATTTAGTATCGAGTGTCAGAGTAATTTTACCTTTTCTTCCTCTGTAGAGCATTTTAGGTTTAGCCTCAGCTTTCAGATATGGAGGTAAATGCATAAGAGTGACTTCTATTGATTTATCAGAAGTATTTGCTACCTGAATCTCTGCAGTTGGCATTTCGCCACTATTTGCAGGTGGAAACTCAATATACTTTTTATCCAGACGCATTGGTCCTATCTCGAAAGCCAGCTCCTTTTTATAGTTCACAACATCAATAGCAACTTCTCCCTTAATTGCGATATACTTCACACTATTGGCCGCATTACTATAGATATTTATTGTTTTATAAAAACGTCCCATCGCTTTGGAGTCAAATGTAGCACTAACCGTTCCGGTATCTCCCGGAGCTATCGGATGCTTTGTCCAGCCCGTAGCCGTACAAGCACAAGATGCCGTAACATCTGATATAACCAACGGCTTATTTCCTGTATTGGTAATTGTAAAGTCTTTCGTTACCGGTTTATTTCTTGGTATTATTCCAAAGTCGTAAACATCTACATTAGTAGAAATACGTGCCTGCGACCAAACTGTAAGTGAAAGAAAAAACAGAGAATATGTGAGCAAAAGGAAACGTTTCATGTATATCTTTTTATTTGTGTTCGAACTTTTGCTGACAAATTTAGGTTTTTTCCTTCACATACAAGAATTCATTCTGCTAAAAAACATTGCATCATTTTACAACCACACGTAGTGAGGAAGAATGTGAAGCAAACTCTGGTGCGTAAGCCGACTGCAAAGTAGCTATTCCAGATGAATAATTCCCCGATCTCGCTACAAAGAACGAATGTTCTAATACATAAGTTCCTTTTGTTAATGAATCAAAGAAGAAATTAGTAGAAGCATCTTTCACAGCTACGTAATAGCCGGTTCCGGCTCCCCAATGATAACCGGATAGTGATTCCAGAGGTTCGAAACAAGCTGCACGCTGATCTTTCAATTGTACAAAGTCCATGTCACGATCTACCTTGATAATGATGCGGGCAACTACCTTATCTCCTACTTTCAATTTGTTATTATCCTTCAAAGGTTTTAGTTCTTTCACACCATTTACTAACTGTTCTACATATAAAGCCTTAGAAACGCTTAGTTCTTTTCCTTGTTGTTTCAAGTTATCAACATCTTCCATATATTCAGCATAAACAGCTCCCCAAGCAATACCGGCATCTCGTTTTTCAACTTTTATTTGTCCCAGATTAGATGTGGTAGCTGAATCTTCGAACGACTTCTTTATATATCCCAGTGTTGGATTAGGAGTTTTTACCGGATTAGTTCCAAAAGCTTGTTTTCCAAAAGAGATTTTTACATCACCTGGGTTATCCAGAAGATTACTTCCACGATTCAGCAAAGCATAGATCGCATTAACCGTAGCAACCGGAGAATCCCATGATTGTGCTTGCTTTTGTTTCAACAACCACATCTTCATTTCTTCAACGGTAGCATTATCTTTTGCCACTTCATCAAAAGCTTCCATTACGGCTGTCTGCATCTTCATCTTATTACCATACCAAGAGTACGGATTTACGCTAGATGCATAGAACATTCCCATTTCGTCAGTCTTTACTGCATATTCTTTCATTGAATTTATAAACTCTTTAGCCTCAACAGTTTTTCCGGCTTTTGCCAGAACAATAGCAGAGAGTGCTTTTCCCATCAAAGTTTGATAGGTTAATGTCTGATGTACCTTACTCAGATAAAAGGCGTAAGCTTCTTTATTAGTAGAAGGAATCTTCTCTCCTGTCAAAGCACATAAGTAAAGATAATGCAATGATTCATCATCTAATCCTAAAGTAGGTCCATACTTCTTCTCGTCTTTCTTTAGCTCTTTATATTTTTGAAGCATTTCACTGTGAAGGTATTTGAAAGCAGCTTGCTGCATTTCTAATTCATCACCGCTCAACGGTTCACCGGTCAGTTTACTTAATCGTCCCATTGTTTCCAATACAAATTGAGTAATGTAACGACTTCCAGTCATTCCTTTGTACCAGCTCCAGGCTCCACTGTTCAGTTGCAGTTCTTTCAATTTGGCTAATGCCTGAGTGTTGTTATATTGAATAGTATTCAAATCGAAAAGCAGAGCTACCCGCTGTTTTTGTTCAGCTTCATTCTTTGCCTCCATTAACCAGGGAGATTCTTCCAGCAAGATATTCTTCACATCCTGATTCTTTTGCAGATTGCTCCACAAAGTTTCTTTAGTTCCACCCTCCGCTTTCCATTGATCAAAGATTACTTTAATGCGAGGTTGTGAATTTACGATAGATGCAGCCAATGAATTAGCATAAAAAGCAGTAGCCCATGATATAGCACTTTCATTGGTTGGATTAGACAAGCTAGGTAAACTCTGCACTGCATACCAGGCCGGATTACCAGTAAATTCGACTGTAAGCTTACGATCTGTTGCTGTTTTCGAATTTCCATTGAAAAGTTCCTTCATAGAAAACTCACGAGTTTGATTACCACGGATAGGCATTGCCAGTGTTTCAATGATCCGTTCTTTATTGCTCAATACAGGAAGCAAGTGTTGCTCACCATCACTAAACTCTCCACCATCAGCAACAAGGCGACATCCCAGAAGAGAATAGTTAGCATCGGCTGTAAATTCAAAGGAAGCACTACCTGTTTCGCCAGCCTTAACCGAGAATATTTGTTTCTTTGTAAGAATCACCTTCTCTGTAGCCGGATCGAACAATTGCATTTTCACTTCTCCCATCACATCTTTCTGAGAAACATTAATAATGCGGGCTGATATTGAGCTGTTGTCTCCCACCCTGACGAAACGTGGCATGTTGGGAGTCAGCATAAAATCTTTGCTTGTTACTGTTTCACCATCAATAGTTCCAATCTGCATGTCTTTTGTATGAGCAATACCCTTAAACGTCCAGCGGGTAAGACTCTCGGGCATAGTGAAAGAAAAACTTATTTCTCCCTTTTCGTTTGTACGAAGCTGCGGATAAAAGAATGCGGTTTCGTTGAAGTTTTCACGAACAGCTACGTTTTTATCTAATGTTTCTTCAGAGTCTTCCTTTACAACAGAAACTCCATATGCAACTTGCTTCATTTTCGCAATATCTTTACCGTAGCTTTCATCATTCCCTTTTATATCTGCTATAGATATAGCTACTTTGCTTTCGTCCATTGGCTCTTGGCTTTTGGTTAAAGATGAAATTCCACGTATTTTCAAACCCTTTGTTTTAGTACCATATCCAACCACGGCTACTTCATTCAGTGCGGGTCCCGAAAATCTATCAATATAAGTTCTCAATAAACTGTCATAAGAGAAGTTATCATATATATACAATGATTTTGATGGAAAATTAAAATAATAGTTATTATTACCTGAATATGGAATATTCCAGCTTACCGCAGGAATATTCCTTCCGAAATTCACATTCAGTCCTTGATATCTTTTCCATATTTTATCCAATGAAGCATCATACATTGCAGCCATAAACTCAGCCTCTGCTGCTTTTTCATTTTTATTTTTAATTGTCAACTTCCATTCTTCTTTCTGTCCCGGTTTCAATTTATCACGGAAAACATCCCATTTCAAAGTAAGATTATTATCAGGCAAAGCTTTCTGAATGCGTTCTCCCTCTTGATAAACCTGACCGTTCTTCACAAAACAGAAATTGACATATATGCCATCTCCATATTCTTCTTTATAAGGAATATCAAATCGTTGTACAGCATCAGACAATGCTAGTCGGCGACTTTCTATCCGTTTACGGCCTGCGAAGATATCATAAAGCACATGTATATCTTTCTCTCTTGATCCAAACAAAATTGTAACCGGTTTCCCTGGAGCAAAAGTATCACTCATCTTCTTAAACCACATAGGTTTGGAAACCGGCGATTGTTTATCATTTACAGAATAAAGCACCAATAACTTATCAGAAGTAGCCTTTCTGCCTTTTTCATCCAAAGCCGAAAGAATAATATTATATTCTCCGGAAGGTAATTCCTTCCAGGCTGTGAGTTCCTGCAATTTATTTGAAACAAATTTCCCTTCGAGCACAGGTTTCTTATCACCTTTCGTAAATAATTGATAAGTACCTTCAACATTTACTGGTTTCTGACTAAGATTTTCTGCTTTAAACGTGGCACTGATAGCTTTGTCTTTACATATTTCATCTTCCATATCTGTAGAAAGAGCAAGTGAAGTGCTACCTACAGACACCGATGTTTCGGCCATTTGTGTTTCTCCTGCAGCATCAGTAAGCTCAGCCTTAACCTTATAGGTGTAGTAACAATCGTCAAGGTCATCGCTAAGGTCAGGAATAAGACGGAAAGGAATTACAAAATTGCCTTTTTCATCAAGAACAGCTTCACCGGAAGTCAATGTTGTTTCATTTCCCTCACGCCATTCCCACCAATAAGGCTGAACACGGGTTATGCTATATTTCACTGAAGCGCCCTGAACAGCTACTCCTGAAAAAGTTTTTGCAGAACCTTTTACAGTAACGGAATCATTAAAAGTATAACTTCCTTCCAAAGGCTGGAAAGTTATTTCAAATGTAGGTCGCTTATATTCTTCCACACGAATATTTGTGCTTCCAAAATCTGTTTCCAACCGGAACTGACCATTAAGCGTAGAGGTCGGCAATAAGAATTCTGTTGTAAACGAACCAAAATCATTTGTTACTAGTTTTTTCTCGGAAATCATCTTATTATTGGCATCATACAATCTTAAGGCATATTCTTTATTTGCTACTACATGAGCAGAATCTGATAACGAACGATAAGCAATGCCTTTTACAAAAGCAGTCTGCCCCGGACGATAAAGGCTTCGGTCTGTAAGCAAAGTGATTGCTTCATTTTCCTTTTTTGCTTCCGTATAGAAATGTCCGTAAGAATAAATATTCTGCAATGGCAGAGCATCATCATTACCTTTTGAAGCTGTAAGCCATCTCAGATTATCTATTTTATCAATCACCACACTTCCGTTGACATCTGTAGTCACTTTAGAGTACTCCTTCCTATCTCCTTTATTATTCACAAAAAGAGAAACGGTTGCTTCGGGTATTGGCTGTCCGCTTTGAGCATCAAGCGTGATAATTTCAATCTTATTATCAGAAAAATTACGAGTAAGAACTTTAAAAGCTGAAGAATAAAAAAAGTTAGTTGAAACATTGCCATTCTTTGCATCGGGAATAATATCGAGCAGATATATTCCTAACGCCGGAGCTTTTACTTTAAAAACAGAGTCTTTCTGTTGATAATCAACCGGACGCACCAACGAATACTTTTCTGTGGCGATAAGTTTAGCATATTTCTTATAGAATTTTTTATCCAGACTCACATCTAATTTAGTAGATGTTACAGGTAGGCTTATTTTATACCAGTTAATTTTAAACCCATCCAGATTCTTATGAGAAACCTTAAGATTGGACAGATTACCCGGATAAATTATCTGAGAAGATTCAATATTCAAATTAGGATTTAAGATCTGTTGTTTGTTATTTTTCAGCAAATTAATCCGCTTATATTGGGGATATTTTTGAATACCTTCATTCAGGATTTCCAGAGCCAGAGGGAGATTTTTCTTTTCTGAAACATAATTCGCCTTTGCCAAATAGGCTTCCGCACAAATTTCATTGGATGAATTCTGAGCAATCAAGTAATTAAGTGCAGCAATATAGGGATCGGCATTTAATTCCTTTTCTTGAATCTTTTGCCATTCATCGGCATTTGATTCTTCAAACTGCTGCTTTGTATATTCCAAACGCTCCAAATCTGTTAGCAACACTGCATCCTTGTTTCCTATAGACTGATAATAATTTAATAAGCTTTGATAGATATGCAATTTTTCCGCCACAGCATCATATTCACTTGCTGCCGGAATTTGAGCTTTAATGAAAGCTGCAGTATTTGCAAAGGCTATTTCGGTTTTCAACACCGCCTGTGGATAAATATTTCTCGAAAGATCTTGCAGGCCTGAAAGAGTAGAAAGTGCACGTTTAGCCAGCAAATGAAACATATCATGGCGGAAATAGTTACTTGCTTCACCCTTAATCACAATTGGTTCATAAGCTGATGAAGACGTTTCCTGCAATACTTTTTGATCTTTCAACGAAAAGCGTAAGCATGAAAAAGCTTTCTGAATAAAAAGATTGGTACTCCACTCACGAATATCTTCAGGAGTTTCCCCGATTAACTGTTTTCCTTTACGTAGCTGCCAGGAATTATTCTGAGCATAATCTACATAGAGTTCAGCTATCATGGAATTCAGAATTGCTTTATCCATAGGAACTGTTGTTTCAGCTTCCCACTTTTCCAATCCTTTCAGGTTGACGTAGAAACTATCCGCATCAATCCTTACTTTTGTATTGGCGTTATACAGATATGCCTTAAACATTTGCGGAGAATTCTTCTCGGCAAGTGCTTTTTGATAGATTTCTGTTGTCTTCTTTATAACCGATTGAGGCAAATCTTTCTTCTCAGAAGCCTCAACACTTTTCCACATTTTCTCATAAGTCTGCTTCTGAGCAAATAAGGATAGTCCTGTCATTACAAACACCAAAAGGGCTAATAGTCTGGTTCTCATATCTATTTTTTTTAGTTTTAGCATGTTTCAACAAAGTAAACGATTTAAACTTAAAAATCATGCACCGATTATAAAAGATTTAAGTCGATTTTTAGGAATAATAAACTAAATGTCAATTATCTCTAAATCCGTTTTAGTTTACAACCAACTAAATAACTCAAAAAGTTTATGCTACATAAAAATTAATTTTGCAAAAATAATCTAGCAATCTAGCAGTAAGCATATAACTATTTAGTAATTAACAAGATAAAAGTGCTAGATCAAAATAATTTAATCTAGCAGTGATCTAGCAATCTAGCACCTTGCCTCGTCCTGAATAAGGCTGACTTTTCAAAGTCCTATCCGACATTTATTATATTCTCCTCATTCAATAAAAATCATATTCCATTTTTTATTCTGTACATCCGGGTGTAGAAGCCTGGTACACCCGGGTGGACCAACAGGTTACACCCGGGTGTAAATTATCCCTCCACCCGGGTGGACAGAATTATTATCCGGCTTTACTTTTAAAATGCTGATACAGTTTACAAAACAAATTTAATTGCGTTTTATACTTTTGTAGTATAAAGATGCTGTTTTATCCAATAATTCATATAGTTCGTATAAATACAACTTTTGGTAAAATTAAATGATATATCTTTGCATTCAGTTTAAAATAAGGTAACAAAACTATTCGAGCGATGAATAATTATTTTTTTAAGGCAACATTATTGGCGTTTTTAGTGATAGCAGATTCCGGGACGTTGATGTCCAAGAATAATCATGTGCTTAATACAGAAACAGATTCAGAAAACACAAAACGCAAATCAGAGATTTCAGGGGTTATAAAGGACACAGAAACAGGAATGGCAATTTCCGGCGTTAACATCTACATTACAGAGTTAAGGTCGGGTACTTCGACAAACAGCAATGGAGAATTCAACGTTGCACTACCTCAAGGTAAATTTACTTTCAGGGTTTCTTGTGTGGGGTATAAAACAAAGACAGAACAGGTGATAGTACCACCCTCTTCCGTGAAAAAGAATTTCGGGCTGGAATCGGATACTCAACTTGATGAAGTTGTAGTTTATGCTAACAAGAAAGACCAGAATATTACCCGCACAGAGATGGGTGTGGAAAAACTCAGTATTGGTCAGATAAGAAAGATGCCGTCACTGATGGGTGAGGTAGATATTATAAAAGCTATTCAGCTTTTACCCGGCGTTCAGGCTACATCAGAAGGTGGATCGGGTTACAGCGTTCGTGGAGGATCGGCAGACCAGAATCTTATTCTTCTTGATAATGCAACAGTGTATAACGCATCTCACATGTTTGGTTTCTTTTCAGTGTTCAACAACGACGTTGTGGACAATGTAGAGCTTTATAAAGGCGATCTTCCTATGAAGTATGGCGGACGTTTGTCTTCTTTACTTGATGTACAATTGAAAGATGATTATACCGGCAAGGTAAGGGGAACCGGTGGTATAGGTCTTATTTCGAGCCGATTGATGATGGAAGGTGGAATTGGAAAGAACACATCATGGATGGTTGGCGGAAGAAGAAGTTATGCAGACCTTTTCCTGAAACTGTCGTCCGACAAAGCTCTCAGGGAAAGTTCTATCTACTTTTATGATTTGAATGCAAAAATTACTCACCGGATTTCATCTACAGATAAACTGTCACTGAATACTTACCTGGGTAAGGACAACTTTGGATCTTCGGTAGGCCAGTTCAACTATGGTAACAGGGTAGCTTCTTTAACCTGGGGACATGGTTTCAATGAGAATCTATATTCCAACTTGAGCCTGAACACTACAAATTATCATTATACCCTTCAGTCTAAAATGTCTGATTCTAAAGTTAAGTGGAAATCGGATATAACAGACGTGACTTTAAGATGGGATTTTGATCATACAGTGTCGGATATACTTAAACTAACTTATGGTGCATCAAGTACATACCATAGCTTTAATCCGGGTTTAATTACTCGCCCTGATTACCCTGACTATAAAATGCCTTCGTATCATGCGTTGGAACATGGAGTATATCTTTCTGCCGAACATAATCTGGTCAAGAACTTAACCGTGAGATACGGACTTCGTCTTTCTGCTTTTCAGAATATGGGTAGCATTACTTCTTATTCTTATGGTGCAAATCACGAGGTTAGCGATTCAACTTATTATGGTTCCGGAAAAGTTTATCACACTTATTATGCGCTTGAGCCAAGAGTTGGAATGGTTTACAGACTCACCGACAACTCTTCCGTGAAAGCCAACTATGCCCGTAATACTCAGTTTATTCAGTTAGCAAATAGTTCATCATCAGGCTCACCACTCGATTTATGGTTTCCTTGCAGTCCTAATGTAAAACCGCAGAAAGTAGATATGGTTTCAACCGGATATTTCCATAATTTCAATAAGAATGAATATGAAACATCGGTTGAAGTTTATTACAAGAAAATGAATAACGTTATTGATTTTGCCGATCACGCACAATTGTTACTTAATTCAAAACTTGAAGGTGAAATTAGAATTGGTACCGGAAAGGCATACGGCGTGGAGTTTATGGTGAGAAAGAATACCGGAAAGCTGACCGGATTTCTGAATTATACCTTATCAAGGTCTGAACGCACTATTCCTGAGATTAACAAAGGAAAAACTTACCTGTCTCCATACGATAAAACTCATTGTGTGAACTTATCCTTATCTTATGAACTATCAAAGAAATGGAATATATCGGCCAATTGGGTATATTCAACCGGAAATCCAACGACTTATCCAACTGGACGATTTGAGGTGAATGGTGAATATTTCCCTATCTACTCAGGAAGAAACGAATATCGCCGCACAGATTATCATCGTCTGGACCTATCGGCAAACTATATACCAAAGCACAATCCAAAAAGATTCTGGACAGGAGAATGGAATTTCTCTTTGTACAACGCTTATGGTCACAAGAATCCATGGATTATAACGTATGATCAGAATACTCCTTCAGGAGTACCGGATGCCAAGATGACTTATCTTTTTGGAGCAGTACCTTCTATTACTTACAATTTTAAATTCTAAAGCAATGCTACACCATAGTTATTTTTCAAGCATATCAAAATGCCATAATTACTCTTCATACATATTAGGGGCATTATCAGTATTCTTATTACTTACATTTACCGGCTGTACCGAGACTATCGATATAGATACCGACAACTCAAAACCTGTTATTGTTATTTATGGTACAATTACAGATGAGCTTACATATCAGGAAATACACATTAGCAGTTCATCCGGCTATTTTGACAATAAGGCTAATCCAAAGATTTCGGGGGCAAAAGTTACTATAACTTCGGGCAATAATGTATATGTACTAACAGAAGTGGGCAATACTCCGGGACTATACAGAACTACCACCAAGATGGCAGGTATTCCCGGAAATACTTATAAACTTAAAGTTGAAGTAGATTATAATAGCGATGGAGTTAATGAGGAATATACAGCTTCCGCTAATATGGAAAGTAAAGTATCTCTGGACTCTATCAACATAAAAAGACAATTGGTCTCTCAGTATAACTATTTTTCTATAAATTTGTATGCACAGGATTCTTCAGATGAGGATTATTACATGTGCCGTTATCAGATAAACGACTCCATATACAATAAAATAAGCAGATATATAGTCTTTGATGATACGAGCGTAAATGGTCAGTATATAAATGGATTACCCATTGAATATTTCCCTGATGTAAAGGATAAAAGTAAATTTAGTGACGACGATATAAAGAATATGACTTTTATGGCCGACAATGATTCCGTTAAATTTGAAATGTGCCATATTACTAAAGGATATTACAGGTTCTTACAGCAGTGTCAATTGGAGAAAGATGGTGAAGATCCTTTCTTTGGCGGACCGTTAAGCAATATAGAAACAAATATTTCAAATGGAGGAGTAGGCTACTTTGCAGCTTTTGCTATATCAGAAGCCAGAGACGTGGCTCCAAAACAAGATTAAGGATGAAAAGTAAGATAAACGATTTTTCAAAAGATTTTCTAACAAACTTTGCCACAAACAGAAAGTACAGAGGACTACATCATTTTTCTCTGGTATTGTTTGTCTTAGGATTTATCCTTACCGATACACAGAAAAATTATACAGGCAACTGGGACATATATGTTAATGCGGCCTTGTTCAACTACTTTGTGGGAATCATATATCTTAATATGTATGTACTGGTTCCTAAATTGTTATTCCGGGAACGGGCTGCTTTGTATCTGTTTGCCATGGCAGGGGTTACTTTAGGCACCTACTTCTTTTTTCTGAGTGTGGAATATTCTATATTAAGGCCTTATGAATTAATTCACAAGCCATTCAATATTCCCGATATGATGGTTAATCTTTTAGGGTTTTGCTTTATTTTTACTGTGTTTATAGGTCCATCTACTTTTTTTAAACTCCTTCAACAGTGGATGAGAGATACAAACAGAATTCATGAGTTAGAAAAGGCTACCATAGAATCGGAATTAGAGCAATTGAAGAAGCAGGTTAATCCGCATTTCCTATTTAATACATTGAATAATGTGAATGTATTAACTCAGACTGATCCCGAAAGAGCTTCGCAAGTACTCACCAGATTAAGTGATTTAATTCGCTATCAATTATATGATAGTGTAAAAGAACAAATCTTTCTGAATGCAGATATTCACTTTCTGACCGACTATCTGAATCTGGAAAAGATACGGAGAGACAATTTTGAATTCAGGATATCAACAAAAGGAGATATAGCAAATCAATTCATTCCTCCTTTGCTATTTATTCCTTTTGTGGAGAATGCTGTCAAATATAGTTTGGATTCTGAAAATAAATCTTACATTTACCTCAGTTTTGAAGTAGAGAGAAATATCTTGTTTTTTGTATGCATTAATTCAAAACCAGGCAAAATAATAAAACCACAAAAGAGTGGTGGTCTGGGACTTACTAATGTAAAGAGGCGTCTTGAATTAATTTACAATGAGAAATATACTCTTGATATAAAAGAAGATGAAAATACCTATCAAGTAAACTTGTGCTTGATTCTTTAAAATACGACTAACATGAATTGTATTGTGATTGATGACGAACCTTTGGCCAGAGAAGGAATGGGCCTTTTGGTGAAGAAGATTAAAGGTTTGAATTTATTAGCTAGTCTGAATAGTGCAAATGCTGCAGCTAAGTTTATGAATACAGAATCTGTAGATCTTGTTTTTCTTGATATTCAAATGCCCGGAACCAATGGTATAGAGTTTGCAAAATCAATTCCAGAGAATACACTCATAATTTTTACTACAGCTTATGCAGAATATGCTTTAGACAGTTATGAAGTAGATGCCATCGATTATCTTCTGAAACCAATAACTTTAAGTCGCTTTCAAAAAGCTGTTGATAAGGCTTTCTCTTATCATGAAATGCTGCAATCAAAAGTAAACAGCCAAATTGAGTCTGTTGAAAAGGATTTTATTTTTGTGAAATCGGAACGACGTATATTTAAAATCTACTTTAAGGACATACGTTATATAGAGGGACTTAAAGATTATGTGGTGATTTATACTCAGGATGCGAAGATTATTACTGCAATCAACCTGAAGAATATCTACGAACAGTTACCACAGAATATCTTTATCAGGGTAAGCAAGTCGTATATTGTGAATTTTGAGCATATTGATTCTCTGGATAACAATGACATCCTTATTGGCAATCAAAAGATACCTATCGGTAATAGTTTCCGGGATTATCTTTTCGATGAATTTATTTCTAAAAATATTTTGAATAGTAAATAATTACTTTACAATTATTTCAAAAAGCGCCTGCTCGGCTAGTTACTGAGCAGGCACATTTGTATAATAGAAAATAAAGGTTTACAATTTAATATCCCATATACCAGCACTCTTTTCCAGTTCTACCAATGCAGATGCATAATTAAATAGAGTCTCATAATAAAGAGCTTGTACATCATCGTAAGTACGTTGGGCATTGAGTACTTCAAGTAATGATACTTCCCCACGGTTATAACTGTATATTTTACCTTTCAGCACCTGATTGGCTTGTTCCAGCATTCCGTTTTCATAATGACCTACTTGGCTGGTCAGCGATTCATATTGATGATACGCTTTTAATATTTCATTCTGCACTTGCAATACCGCCCCATCGTATTCGATAGCGGCTTGTTCCGTACGCCGTTTTGCTGCAAGAATTGCTCCTTTATTGAATCGTGAAAATTGTAAAGGAATGGCTATTCCGGCTGTTATTCCCGAATATGAGGGAGCTGGTGCCTCTTCATTTTTAACCTGAGCATTGTGGCTGACTTCGAGCGAAACATCAACGTCCATATTTCTCTCCCGGCGGGCCACTTTCAATGCACGGTTTGCCACATCAATATTCTGCATGGCAGCTGTAATGTCCGATCGTGAAACAGTTCCTTGCTTTATCAAATCTGACAGATCAAAATCGTGACGAGGCATATGAAGTGACGCATTCGGACGAAAAAGGATTGTAGCCTCTTTAGTTCCGGTATATATAGAAAGTGCAGCAAGAGCATTTTTCATTTCTGATTCCGATTGTAGCAGTTCGTTGTACATCATCCCTGCTTCCAGTTTGCTCTGAATTGCATCTATCTCCATGATCTTTCCTTTTGAAAGACGGATACTGTCCGACTGAGCCAGCTCGTAAAGATTCTGGTATGCATTCTGTTTTACTTTGTATAGCTGATCTTGTTTCAATGCCTCCAGATAAGCAACTGTTGCGTCTGCCCTCAAGTTACGCAAGTAATCGGCCAGAAGTGCTTTTGAAAGTGCACTCTCACTGCGTGCCAGTTCTACGTTGGCGGTACGTTTACCAAAAGTAACGGTTTGAGAAATGGATACGGAACCTCCGTACCCCATTTTCTTTTTGGCCTGTTCATTATTGAAGTAGTTGAAACCTAATTGCGGATCGTTTCTAACATTGGCAGCAATTGCTTCTGCTTCGGAGATACTGACATTTAATTTCTGAGCTGCATACTCCAGATTACCAGCGTTCACCTTATCCATATACTGAGTATAGGTAAGCGACTGAATGGCTGTCTGTCCTTTTACTTGCGAACAAACCATATATATTAATGCAGATACAATAATGTATTTTCTTATATTTATTTTCATAATTTACTCCTGATTAGATTTGTAAATTTCTTCCTGTGCTTGTTCTTCCTGCAGTCTTTTCTTTTCAAGCTTCAATTGATGATTCTCGATCATAAAATAGAGGGCCGGAAGCACATAAAGAGTGATGACTGTTGAGAACAGCAGTCCATATACAATAACCGTGGCCAGCGGACGCTGAACATCAGATCCGATTCCGGTAGAGAACGACGCCGGTAATAATCCAAGTACAGCAACAGTAGCTGTCATAAGTACAGGACGGAAACGGTGGCGAGTACCTGAGATAACAGCATCGTAGAGGTCTTTACCTTCTTTTCGAAGAGTGTTAATGTGCGATACCATGATTACTCCATTCTGTATAGCTACTCCCACAAGGGCAATAAATCCTACAGCCGATGATACGTTCAACGTCATTCCGCGAAGGTTAAGGGCGAGCATACCACCGAACAATGCCAATGGGATAACACTCATCTGCAATGCTGCCTGACGGAATTTTCCGAAAGCTCCGAACAGCAACAGAAGCATAATGCCTAATGCCAGCGGTATAACTACTGCCAGACGTGAATAGGCTCGTTGTTGATTCTCAAACTGTCCTCCCCATTTAATGTGAATGTTTTGTTTATTGTATTCCACATTTTTATCTATCTGCCTGTTTGCTTCTTGAAGGAAAGAGGTGAGATCGACTCCCCGCAGATTGACGCGTACAGTAAGATGGCGTTTGTTCATTTCACGGGTGATGGTACTTGCTCCGGTTGTAAGCTTTATCTGTGCAACCTGTGAAAGAGGTATCTTGACTCCTGCATCGGTAGTTAGCATAAGACTTCCTATTTCTTCCGGGGTATTTCTGCTTTCTTCATTGAATCGGCAGGTTACGTCGTACGACTTACTTCCTACAAATATCTGGGAAATGGAAGTACCTCCAATGGCCATTTCAATGAGGTCGGTCACATCAGATATGTTTAATCCATACTGCGCAATGCGATCTCTGTCTGCAATAATCTGCAATTGCGGTAGTGGAGGTTCTTCATCAATGGTTACATCCTCTGCCCCCTTAATGTTTTTAAGTGTCTTCTCCACTTGTTCACACACTCGGCGTGTCTCAGTCAGATTTTCACCATATATTTTCACGGCAAGATCACTGTGCGCTCCTGCTACCTGATCCATTACCATATCAATGATTGGCTGTGAAAAACCTACCGTATAGCCTGGCATCTTTTTTATTGCTGCAGACATTTCATTGATCAGTTCAGCTTTAGTCTTTCCATTCTTCCATGTATCATAAGGTTTTAATCCCACACTACATTCCACATGTGATAGAGAGAAAGCATCGGTTCCGGCATCGTCACGTCCCACCTGAGTCATCACGTAAGAAACCTCATCAAACTTCATAATTGTTTTCCTGAAATCTTCAGCCATCTGCTTTGACCGGTCAATGGAAATTCCCGGAGGAAGCTGCATCTGTACCCAGATAGAACCTTCGTCGAGTGGAGGAAGGAAGTCTTTTCCTACTGTATAACTGAAAACGCCTGCCAATACAAGAATTATTGCCAATGGAGCCAATACTATTTTGGGCTTCTTTAGTATGTTGACCGTTTGTTTATGATATACATCCGACAGTTTTTCCAGCCATTTGTTTTTATAAATTTTGCTAGGTTTGCGATAAGCCATGAATGCCAGTCCCGGAATCAGGAAGAAAGAAACTATCAAAGCACCAAGCAATGCATATCCTACTGTATAGGCCATTGGTGTAAACAGCTTCTTTTCAATATGCTGGAATGTAAATAATGGCAGATAGGCTGTGATAATAATCAGCGTTGAGAATAGAATAGGACGAGCCACTTCGAATGCTCTTTTCATGATTGATTCTTCCTGAAGCGGAGCGAGCGGACTGCTTTCTCTTTTCTTCAGAATGGTTTCCATCATCACAATAGCACCGTCGACCAATATACCAAAGTCAATTGCTCCCAAAGAAAGCAGATTGGCCGGAATGCCAGTTACGTGCATAAGGATAAAGGCTATCAGCAGTGATAGCGGAATGGTAAGAGCCACAAGCAATGCCCCACGCCAGTTACCCAGAAAAATAATAAGAACAAGAACAACCAGAATCATACCTTCGAGCAATGTGTGAGAAACAGTATGCAATGTGGTATTCACCAGATTTGTCCGGTCAGAGAACGTATGTATTGTTACTCCTTTAGGCAGGATGGAACTATTAAGTTCATCCACAGCTTCATGAACATCTTTCAGTACAGTAGAAGGATTCTGGAAACGAAGCATCTGTACAATACCTTCTACTCCATCCTTGAGATTCACCTTGTCGTCACAGAAACCAAGAACCCCTTTGCGTTCTAAATTACCATACTTAAGCTTACCTACATCACTAAGATATACCGGAACACCATTGTCCGATTTAAGAACAATCTGCCCCAGGTCATTCAGGTCCTTTACCAGTCCGATACCACGGATTACATAACTCAGGTCGCCTCTGTTGAGAATACTACCTCCGGCATTAACGTTATTCTTGTCTATTTTATCTTTTATGTCGGACAGTGAAATATTATATTGTTCCATCTTGTGAGGATCAACTTCAATCTGATATTGAGTAGTTATTCCTCCGAAATTGCTGACATCTGCCACACCCATAACCTGTTTTAACCTTGGAATGATTACCCATTTGTTCAGGTCGGTCAGTTCCCGCAGATCATGATTCTTACTTTCAAGCACATAACGGAATATTTCACCCGTGGGCGAAGTCAGAGGATTTAGTCCGGGAACAGCATTGTAAGGCAGCTCCACGTCATTGATACGCTCCTGAACCCGTTGCCGTGCCCAATAATCGTCAACACCATCTTCAAAAACAAGAATTATAGTCGAAATTCCGAAAGAGTTCCGGCTTCGCATCACAGTCATTCCGGGGAGTCCGTTCAGAGCGCGTTCTATAGGAATACTGATTTGCTGTTCAATTTCCTCGGCTGCCAGTCCGGGAACCTGTGTAACCACCTGAACGGTTACATCTGCAATATCCGGATAAGCGTCAATAGCCAGTTGTGTCCATGAATAATATCCGATAACGGCCACGAAGCAAAATGCAACAAACATCAGTCCTCGCCGATGTATTGCCATATTGATTAATTTTCTCATACCGCTTATCGTGCATCATTTAAGTAGAAGGCCCCTTTTGTTACAACATGCTCTCCTGCATTCAGACCGGATAATATTACCAGTCTTTCGCCGGTAGCCGAAACTGTCGTTACTTTCCGTTTTATATACTTGTTATTTCCAATTGATACAAGAACATAATTATTGTTTTCCTCCTGGAGAACAGCTGAGGCCGGGATAAGAATCTTCAGGGTAGGATTATCAGTCAGCTTCACTGTACCATACATACCAGGTTTCATCAGGCGATCAGCATTATTGCATTCAATAAGCACTTCAACAGAACGTGTATCTTCATCCATCATATCGCTGATGTGGTATATTTTTCCTTGTATCGCTTTACCGGGTAATGCAACAAGTGATATATCAACATTGGAAAGATTACGTATAAGATTTACATCTTTTTCTTTCACATGAGCCACAACCCATAATTTATCCAGATTGGCAATAATGGCAACAGGATCGGCATCTTCTTTCAGATACTGTCCGAGCACGATATTACTCTTAACTACTTCACCGGATATAGGCGAGCGCACAACCAATGGACGGCCAAGTGAAAGCTGGGCAGGATTAATACGGTAAACTTGTAAGGCAGCCTTTGCATTCTCGAAATCTTTTTTCTTTAGTTCGTAGTTAAGCTCGGCTTCTTCTTTTTCCTTTTCAACACCCACCTTATTTTGAAGCAAGTCTTTCTCTCTTTTCAGACTTTTATAAGCCAAAGCCATTTCCTGTTTTGCTTGATAGTATTCTTTGGTTGTTTCAAAGAATTCAGGTGAACTGATTTCAAATATAGGACTTCCTGCCGCAACCTTTTGCCCCAGGCGTACAAGTGATTTGGTTATTCTTCCGGCAAACGGAGAAGCTATTTCTGCATAGTTCGTAGGAATGGCTTTTACTACTCCCGAAGTGGTAAAACTTGGGTAATAAGTTTCCGGTTGGGCTTCATCTACTTTTAATTTTCCTGCCAGTGAGGATTCTTTTGATACGGTTATAGTGTCTCCCTGAACTGTAAATTCACGACTCTCCTTTGCATCTTCTTTTTGTTTACATGAAGATACAGCTGTTGCTATCAGCAACAGATATATATATTTTCTCATAAGTGTTTATTGCTTAAATAATTGATTAGTTATTCCTTATAACTTTTACGGATATCTTTCAAAAATTAAGCTATAAAAGGGGGAGCACGTAATGGATTTGAGGTGAGACTTACATGTACGTATGAAATATTTTTCGGTGAATGAAGTACACGATATAAAAACCTTATAAAGCTTAAAAGAAAAGCAGAATAAGCAGAAAACAGAATAATTGATAAAAGGTGAATAGTCTCAAATTCTACCTGCGAGTGAGTATGCCCGGTTTTGTAAGGATGTGAGTGGGTAATAAGTCCCTCATAAGTCTCGTGAGAGTGAAAAAAGAGCGTTGTTCCTCCGTAATAACTAACGAAAAGAGCAATCAGTAATATTTTCGATATATTTAGAAGCCTCTGTTTCACAAAAGATCTCTGTTTTGGGTACAAAGATAAAGATTAATTTAATTGGAAATATGAAAAGAGTTTTTTTATGTAGTAGTTTTTATTTTATATGATGTTGTGATTCATTTTATATGATTCTATTTCATTCTGGTTACAAGAACCTACTGAATAGCACTCTGCAATAACATGATATTGCAGAGTACTTCGCTTTTTTATCAATTATTGGTGAATGTTTTTTTATTTAAAGAGCGATAGTTTACTGCTTATTGAGACATGAATAAAATTCATTGATAGATAAAAGTTGTATACATAATTTAGTTTTCTTAGTTTTTCAAATGCAACATAATACGCCTCCAGGTTTAAGCTAATCACCTCATTACTAAATATTTAAATCAATTTTCAAATATTGATTTTTTGTATCCCGAAAAAATGAATCTATAAAGGTTGTTTTTGAGGGGGTAACAAGGTACTTCCTTCTGAAACGCCGTGATAGTAGGGGTGCTAATTTTTTGCACGAGACATATAAAAGAAGTTTTATTCAGAGTTTGTCACCACTGCATGAATTATTTATACATAGTCCTGATAAATATCTTTTTTATGTGAGACAAAGATAAATTTAAAGCAGAAGATATAAAAGGATATTTCAAAATGCCCAATTAATTACGGGAATAAAATGGTCGTATAATATATAAAACATATTTCTGAATATTAATTTGTACGTTATAATAAGTTTGTGATTAGTATTATCTTTTGATTAAAATGAATGATAACATTAATTTTTAAAGCATTATCTTTGTCTTCTATCAAAACACAATTAAAATAAAAATAGAATAAATGAATAAAGAATTAGATCTTTCAGTTAGTTGCTATGGTGCTGTGAAAGATTTGCACTATGACGTTGCTATTCTTCCATGGGGAGCAACAGAACCTCATAATTATCATTTGCCTTATCTCACAGATTGTATTGCTCCAAGAATGATAGCTGTAAAAGCTGCCACTTTGGCTTTAAAGGAAAACGGAGTTCGTTGTATGGTAATGCCACCAATATCTTTGGGATCACAAAATCCGGGTCAGAAGGAATTAAGCTTCTGCATTCATGCACGCAATGAAACTCAATTTGCCATTTTAAAAGATGTAGTTGATTCTTTGCATACTCAGGGCATTAGAAAACTAATCATCTTTAGTGGACATGGAGGCAATAATTTTAAAAATATGATCCGTGATTTGGCTTTTGAATATCCCGATTTTCTGATCATACAATCGGATTGGTATTCTATCTTGCCATGCAAAGGTTATTTCGAAGCAGAAATTGATGATCATGCCGGAGAGCAGGAAACATCTGTAATGATGTATCTGCAACCAGAACTTGTCGATCTGAATATGGCAGGTGATGGAGATTATCAGCCATTTGCAATTTCTTCATTGAACAAGAAAGTTGGTTGGACACCAAGGCATTGGAATCGTGCAACGAAAGATACCGGTGTGGGTGATCCACGAAAAGCTACCGCAGAAAAAGGAGAAAGGTATGTGAATGATCTTGTGCCAATAGTAGCAAAGCTATTCGCTGAAGTAGGTAAAGAAAAACTTTATTAATTATAAATTAGAAAATTATTGATATGCAATTACAACAACAAGTTATACTTATTACAGGAGCTTCTTCTGGTTTTGGAAAAATAAGTGCACAAATGCTGGCTGAACGTGGACATATTGTCTATGGAACAAGTCGAAAACAAACTGAAAGTTCGGGAAAAGTTATAATGCTTGTTGTTGATGTTACAGATCCTTCTTCCATAGAACAAGCAGTTAATCAAATCTATTCGAAACATGGACGAATAGATGTACTTATTAACAATGCAGGAATGGGTATTGGAGGTGCACTTGAATTAGCTACCAAAGATGAAGTAGCCCTGCAAATGGATACAAATTTCTTTGGAGTGGTTAATATGTGCAAGGCAGTTCTTCCATTTATGCGTAAAGTTCAAAAAGGTAAAATTATAAATCTCAGTTCTATTGCGGGTATAATGGCTGTTCCCTATCAAGGCTTTTATTCAGCCTCTAAGTTTGCGATAGAAGGATATAGTGAGGCTTTAGCTCTGGAATTGCATCCATTTCATATTAAAGTATGTTTAGTAGAACCTGGTGACTTTAAGACGGGATTCACTGCCAGTCGTAATATTTCCACTGCCACATTAAATGACAGTGATTATGGAGGAAGATTTACCAAGGTGCTGGCACTGATTGAAAAAGCAGAGAATCAAGGAAGTAACCCTATATTATTAGGAAAAGCAATATGTAAGATTGTTGAAAAGAAAAGTCCTTCTTTCCGCACATTGGTAGGTCCTTTGGAACAAATCTTATTTGCTCGTGTAAAAAACTATTTGCCTAATAAGCTTGTTCAATTTATACTTCGTGTTTTTTATGACATTAAATGATAATTTTCCAATTAAAACTTTATAGTATGAAACTTAAATATTTAATGCTTGTACTTGGAATAATATCTGCAGAGTTTGCATCAGCAGGTTCGTTTGATACTGATACTTTTAAGACTAAAAGTAAAAAGGAGGTTGTTATCACTTTCATTAAACATGGCAGCGTTATGCTCACTTATAATAAGCATACTATTCAGGTAGATCCGGTATCTGAATATGCTGATTATTCGAAGTTTCCTAAGGCCGATGTTATCTTAATTACTCATGAGCACGGAGATCATCTTGATGCTAAAGCCATTAATATATTGAGTAAAAAGGAAACAACTGTAATTCTAAATGCCTCAAGTGAGAAAAAACTTGGAAAAGGAACAATCATGAATAATGGTGATAAAAAAGAGATCCTCGACAATATAAAAATTGAAGCTGTTCCTGCTTATAATACAACTCCGGGCAGAGAAATGTTTCATCCACGCCATCGTGATAATGGTTATATACTGACTATTGATGGATTACGCATCTATATTGCTGGTGATACTGAAGATATTCCCGAAATGAAGGAATTGAAGAATATTAATATAGCATTTCTCCCTGTGAATCAGCCTTACACAATGACTATTGCTGAAGCTGTACATGCTGCAAAAATGTTTTTGCCGAAGGTTCTTTATCCATATCATTTTGGTAATACAGATGTAAAAAAGATAAAGGAAGAACTGAAGGGTACTTCTATTGATGTTCGACTTAGAAAGATGGAATAGACAAGAGTAAAAAATTATATAGCTATAAAATGAACCATTTTTTATTCGTAGTAACATTGTTTCCAGTTGTTTTCATGTTTCATGATTTTGAAGAAATAATATTTTTAAAATCATGGTATAATAAGAATAAACAATGGTTGTCACTAAAGTATCATTTTATACCTAATAGGCTTTTTGTTCATCTAGAGAATATTTCAACAACTAATTTTGCATTAATGGTTGCTGAAGAATTTATCCTTGTAAGTGTTATTACATACCTGAGCATATTAGTAAATAACTTCTATTTTTGGTTAGGATTATTTATGGCATTTTCTGTCCACATCGTAGTGCATATTATCCAATGGATTGTTGTAAGAAGATATATACCTGCGATTGCAACGTCCTTAGTTTGCTTGCCCTATTGTTTCTATACAATGTTAGAAGTAGTGAATACTAATAAGTTTACAGTTGCTGAGATTCTATTATGTACTATTGGAGGTGTTATTGCAGTTTCAATTAACCTGATGTTAATTCACAAAATTTGTTCTCGTTTATGAGCTGTATTCTTGAATACCAAAGATAAAAAAAGTGCGGTACAGATTATCTCCATACCGCACTATATATTTACTATTTTAAACAGTATCTTATTCTTTCACAGGTGTTTGTTCCAGAGTTGCAGTAAGAAAATCATAGAATTTCTTCACAGAAGGGATATACACACATTCGTCTGGTGAGTGAGGAGATTGCAATGTTGGTCCAAAAGATATCATATCCAATCCTGGGATATTTGCACCAATAATACCACATTCCAAACCGGCATGAATAACCTTCACCTTTGGTTCTTCACCAAATTGTGATT
Organism: Bacteroidaceae bacterium; assembly: GCA_963668125.1. Lineage (GTDB taxonomy): Bacteria > Bacteroidota > Bacteroidia > Bacteroidales > Bacteroidaceae > Bacteroides. The sequence continues at coordinate 49,297 of OY764215.1, forward strand.
TATATGAAGCTTTCATTGCATGCAGAATTGGAGAATTCACGTCTGGATCCCATCCTGAATAAGCACCAGACATTTCTACCTTGGCTCCTGCCATATTGAAACAGCATTCAATGCTTGTTGTGAGATATTCCTTCATTGAGTCGGAAGCACTTCTAGCCAAAATCTTAACCTCTCCCACTCCATCTGCGACTTTTACAATTGCAAGATTTGAAGATGTTTCTACTGTATCTGGTATAGAAGGGATATTTCTCATTACACCATTCTGACAAGCAAAGATGGAGTTAATGATATCATCTTGAATTTCTTCCGGAACAAGTCCTTTTGGCATATCTACTTTTTCTGCCTTGAAGCTGATATTCTCTTCGAGTCCTGCGTACTCTTCGTTATACAGATTTTCGCAGTACTGTACAAGGTCAATCAGTTCTTCTTCATTTTCTGCAGGGATTGTAATAATAACATGTGCTTCACGTGGAATTGCATTGCGCATGTTTCCACCTTCCCATGTAGCAAGTCTGGCTTCATAAGAAGCAACTGCTTCACGAAGAAAACGAACCATTAATTTATTGGCATTTGCACGTCCTTTATTTATTTCCAAGCCAGAGTGACCACCACGTAAACCTTTTAGATTTATTTTAATAGCAACATCTCCATCTTCTGGTTCTACCTCTTTATATTGGAAGGTTGCAGTAACATCTTCACCACCTGCACAACCAATGTAAAGTTCACCTTCTTCTTCTGAATCAAGATTCAAAAGGATTTCGCCATTAATTGATTCTTTTTTCAAGCCAAAAGCTCCAAACATTCCAGTTTCTTCATCTACAGTGATCAATGCTTCCAGTGGGCCATGCTTCAATGTATTATCCTCTAATACAGCCATAATAGCAGCAACACCCATTCCATTGTCAGCACCTAGAGTTGTTCCTTTTGCTTTTACCCAATCTCCATCTATATAAGTTTCAATAGGATCTTTCTCAAAATCGTGTACAGTATCATTATTCTTCTGAGGAACCATATCCATGTGTGCCTGAAGAATAACACCTTTACGATTTTCCATACCCGGGGTAGCCGGCTTTCTTATAATGACATTTCCAACCTCATCGGTAAACGATTCCAGATTTAAACTCTTTCCAAAGCTTAACAAAAATTCTGTAATAGGCTTCATAAATCCAGAAGGACGAGGCACTCTTGTTAATGAGTAGAAATTCTTCCATACTGCTTCGGGAGCCAACGATTGAATTGCTTTCATATAATTTTATTTTTTATTTGTGAACGGCAAAGCCGCTAATCCATATATTCCTAACAAAACTAATAATAAAGTTTGTATTCCGTGCTTAATTAAAGCAAATATTCCTGCATTTGTAGGATCAACTCCATAAATAACCATCATTGAAATTATTGCAAAGTGCCACGGACCTGCACCATTAGGAGTAGGAACAACCACAGCTACACTTCCTGCAGCAAAGAGAACCAATCCAGCCATAACACCCAAATTCGAAGAAAAGTCGAAGCAATAAAATGTTAGATAGAATTCCATAAAATAGCTAAACCAGATAAGGAAAGTGTATAGAATAAAAAGAGGCATATTCTTTACATGCTTCAAGGTTAAAATACCTTCCCATACATTTAATGCTATTCCTTTCACTTTCTCGAAAAATGAGAGTAGCTTCATTAAATGATAGAGCAAGACGATAACACCAATAACACAGAGCAGTATAATATAAAATTTAGGTGTAGTAAACAGAAGTTCTATAGAATCTAAATTTGTACCTGTCTTAGCAAAAAAGCTTTTAAAAACACCAAGTTGAAGCACCAAAGTCATTCCTGTTATACCCACAACCATTATTGTATCTATTAATCGTTCTGTAACAACCGTGCCCAACGATTTAGAAAAAGAAATACCGTCATATTTGGTAAGAATAGTGCATCTTGATACTTCTCCTACGCGTGGTAGAACCAGATTGGCAGCATAAGATATAAAAATTGCATTTACACAGTTACTCGATTTTGGATATGCTTCGAGCGGTTCCAACGTTTGTTTCCATCTCAATCCACGAAAAACATGGCTTAAGACACCAAAGACCAGTGAAACTAACATCCACCAATAGTTCATCTCATGCAAAAGAACATGGCCCACTTTCGAGAAATCAAAATCCCGATAGACCCAGACTAAGATAAAACCGCCTAAGACTATAGGCAAAGCGATTTGAATTGTCTTTTTTACTATATTTTTAAACGCAGGTGTTCCCAAAATTATAAATAAATGGATTATTATTAATACCTTTGCAAGCTGCAAAGATAATAGGTTATATCTAAAAGAGCGAACGAATAAACAATAAAATTAACAGAATGAGAGCAGTAAAACCAAAGAAATTCCTCGGGCAACATTTCCTGAAAGATTTAAAGATAGCTCAAGATATTGCAGATACGGTAGATGCCGTACCTGAACTTCCGGTATTAGAAGTGGGACCAGGTATGGGAGTGCTCACTCAATTTTTAGTTAATAAGCAACGACTTGTTAAAGTTGTAGAAGTTGACTTCGAGTCTGTTGCATACCTTCGTGAAGAGTTTCCTTCTCTGGAAGATCATATTATTGAAGATGATTTTCTGAAGATGAATCTTGAAAGAGTATTCGATGGAAAACAATTTGTATTGACCGGTAACTATCCATATAATATATCAAGTCAGATATTCTTTAAAATGCTCGACAACAAGAACCTTATTCCTTGTTGCACGGGAATGATTCAAAAAGAGGTTGCACAAAGAATTGCAGCCGGTCCGGGAAGTAAAACCTATGGTATTTTGAGTGTGCTTATCCAGGCTTGGTATCATGTAGAATATCTCTTCACTGTTAGCGAAACGGTATTCAACCCTCCTCCTAAAGTAAAAAGTGCTGTAATTCGTATGACTCGAAACGAGACAATGGAACTTGGTTGCGATGAGAAACTGTTTAAACTGGTAGTGAAAACAACATTCAATCAACGCAGAAAAACATTAAGAAACTCCATTAAACCTATTTTAGGAAAAGATTGCCCTCTTTGCGAAGATGTACTATTTAATAAACGTCCAGAACAACTATCTGTAGCTGAATTTATAAGCTTAACAAACAATGTAGAAAAGGCATTGGCAGAACAAAAGAGTAAGGGTACTGAATAAAAAACATGTTGACTTGGACTAGTCATGAATGAAGAATATACTGAAAATATAAAAGAACTCATAGAGCTGAAAGATTCGGATAAGGTTAAGGAGCTTCTCACCGATCTCCACCCTGCCGACATTGCAGAGCTGTGCAATGAACTTAGTCCTGAAGAAGCTCGTTTTGTCTATCTTTTACTAGATAATGAGATTGCCGCCGATGTCCTTGTTGAAATGGACGAGGATGTGCGGAAAGACTTCCTTGAAATATTACCCTCCGAAACTATCGCCAAACGTTTCGTTGACTACATGGATACGGATGATGCGGTAGACTTGATCCGTGAAATGGATGAGGAGAAGCAGGAAGAGATCATCTCTCACATTGAAGATATTGAGCAAGCCGGAGATATTGTTGACCTGCTAAAATATGATGAAGATACTGCCGGTGGGTTAATGGGGACAGAAATGGTTATCGTAAACGAAAACTGGAGTATGCCCGAATGTCTGAAGGAGATGCGTCTGCAAGCAGAAGAGATGGATGAAATCTATTACGTGTACGTAGTAGATGACGAAGAACGTTTGCGCGGAGTATTCCCTCTAAAAAAAATGATCACTAGCCCTTCCGTTTCAAAAGTTAAACACGTGATGAAGAAAGAACCTATTTCTGTTCATGTGAATACATCTATTGAAGAGGTTGTTCAAACCATTGAGAAATATGACCTGGTAGCCGTTCCTGTGGTTGATAGCATTGGACGTTTAGTTGGACGAATCACGGTTGACGACGTAATGGACGAAGTACGTGAGCAAGCCGAAAGAGACTATCAATTAGCATCCGGTCTTTCTCAGGATGTAGAAACACATGATAATGTTGCCCGGCAAACTACAGCCCGACTTCCCTGGCTACTTATAGGAATGATAGGTGGTATTGGAAATTCGATGATATTAGGAAACTTTGGAGGAACTTTTGCTTCTCATCCCGAGATGGCACTTTATATTCCATTAATTGGTGGAACAGGAGGAAATGTAGGAACACAATCATCTGCTATTGTAGTACAAGGCATTGCAAACAATTCGCTGGATGTTGAAAAGACATTTAAGCAAGTAGCAAAAGAATCTGTTGTAGCATTAATCAACGCCACAATTATTTCATTGCTAGTATATATCTATAATTTTATCCGTTTCGGAGGAGCTGCAACTGTTACTTATTCAGTATCAATCAGCTTGTTTGCAGTAGTAATGTTTGCATCTATTTTTGGCACACTAGTTCCAATGACACTAGAAAAATTAAAGATAGATCCAGCTATAGCCACAGGTCCTTTTATATCCATCACAAACGATATTATTGGTATGTTACTTTACATGAGCATAACAGTTCTTTTATCTTAAATTAAATCTAAAATTGAAAGAATGTAAGGTTTTGAAAGAAAAAATATGCCCAAACATTAGAAAGTGAAGAAAATATTTTATTAATTTGTGAATTAATGTAATAAAGGGACTAAATCCTATACCTAAAAACGATTGAACAAATGATGGACACTCAGGACACTAATCTACCTTTAGAAGAAGGAAAATTAGAAGAAGAAAAAAATGTTCCCGAGGTTTCAGAGGTTATAACTGAAGAGACTCCAGAGGAAACTACAGAAGAAAACATGTCGGCTGCTGCTAATTTGCAGTCAAAACAGGAAGTAATTGAAAGACTAAAAGAACTTTCTGCAAGTGCTGAAAGCACTCACAAGCAAGAGTTAGACTCCCTTAAACAGACTTTCTACAAACTCCACAAGATTGAACAAGAATCAGCAAAAAAGAAATTTATAGAAGAAGGCGGCACAGAAGAATCATTTGTTCCTGCAGCAGACACCTACGAAGCTGAGTTTAAATCAATAATGGCCGCTATCAAAGAAAAAAGAAGTGCATTTAATGCTGAATTGGAAAAACAAAAAGAAGACAATCTACAGATTAAATTAGGAATTATTGAGAAGCTTAAAGAGCTGGTCAATTATCCTGAAGATGTCAACAAAGCATATAATGACTTTAAAAAACTGCAGCAAGAGTGGAACGAAATTAAATTAGTACCTCAAGCTAAAGCTAACGAACTTTGGAAGAACTATCAGGTATACGTTGAGAAATTCTACGATATAATCAAGATTAACAATGAATTCAGAGATTACGATTTCAAAAAGAATCTTGAAATTAAAACAAAACTTTGCGAAGCAGCAGAAAGACTAGCTAATGAAGCGGATGTTGTATCTGCATTCCACCAATTACAAAAACTACATCAGGAATTTCGCGATACAGGTCCTGTTGCTAAGGAACTTCGTGACGAAATATGGGCTCGGTTCAAGAATGCTTCTACTGAAGTAAACCGTCGCCATCAACAACATTTCGAAGCTTTAAAGGATGTTGAACAAAGAAACTTAGACGAAAAAACTGTTATTTGCGAAATCGTTGAAGCTACAGAATATAAAGACTTAAATTCTTTTACAGCTTGGGAAAACAAAACTCAGGAGATTATAGCGCTTCAGAATAAATGGAAAACAATAGGTTTTGCTCCACAGAAAATGAACGTTAAGATCTTCGAAAGATTCCGTGCAGCTTGTGATGACTTCTTTAAAAAGAAAGGTGAATTCTTCAAGAAGATTAAAGAAGAAATGAACGAAAATCTGGAGAAGAAAAAGGCACTATGCGAAAAGGTTGAGGCTATTAAAGAAAGCACTGACTGGAAAGAAACTTCGGAGATTCTTACTAAACTTCAAAAAGAATGGAAGACTATTGGTCCTGTATCTAAAAAATATTCAGATCCTATCTGGAAACGTTTTATTGAAGCTTGCGATTATTTCTTTGAACAAAAGAACAAGGCTACTTCTTCTCTTCATTCTATCGAGGTAGAAAACTTACAAAAGAAGAAAGCACTTATTGAAAAGCTGTCAACACTCGACGAAAGCATTGAAGCTAGCGAAGCAAGTAATCTGGTTCGTGAAACTATTAAGGAATGGAACGCAATTGGTCATGTTCCTTTTAAAGAAAAAGATAAGCTTTATAAGCAATTCCACGATTTAGTTGATAAGCAATTTGATCGTTTAAATGTAAATGCAGCAAACAGAAAGCTGAATAACTTTAAAACAAATATCAGCAATGTTGCCGGACAAGGTGAGAGAGGCGGCGCTCAAACGCTTTATCGTGAACGCGAAAAATTGGTTCGTGCTTATGAATCAATGAAGAACGAAATAAAAACTTACGAAAACAATCTTGGATTCCTTACTTCTTCTTCAAAGAAAGGTAATAGTTTGGTTACAGAATTGAATAGAAAAGTTGAGAAATTAAAGTCAGATCTTGAACTTACATTGGAAAAAATCAAAGTTATTGATCAGTCTACTAAATAGATTAACAATCTTACAATAAAATATGAAAGAGCCTTTTAACGAAGGCTCTTTTTTTATTGCTTAAAATATTACTCTACCGTTTTTCTGCGAGAAAGATGCTAAATATTTATTTCCCAGACATAAACAAACCTATCTATATAATTTAAATCCAAAACACATTACTCCCGGAATTTTATTTTTTGCAAAATTGATCTAGCAATCTAGCAGTTGGCATTTAACGAGTTGTATATAAAGACAATAGAGGCGCTAGATCAACCAAATTTGATCTAGCAGTAATCTAGCAGTCCATCACCTACTCGCTCTTTAGTTTTCGGTTTTTTGAATAAAGCCCATTATGCATTATGTTTATAATCAACACATTAAAGTATATTATTGAGCTAACAATTATCTATATGAAACAAATTACATAGTCCTATTACAATTTTAATCTGCAGTTCAAGTTATCATAAAGTATAACGAGACTTCTTTTTAACTCCCGAGAATTTTTTATTTTTTCAGGAATAATCTTTTTAAGCCCTTGTACAAAACAAATCTTTCTTCTGTACAAAAGAATTAATTGTTCTGTACAGAAGAATGCATTCTTTTGTACAAGAATTCAAAGATGAATCGAATAGTTTTTTAAATGCTAAACCGGAGTTCTGTCATACTCCGGAATGAAGTTACCAAAAGCATCCTAAGAATAGATATTCCGAATAGGTATTGGTTTTTGTTTTGTTTCACAAACTAACCCACACTCGTATGCCTTTGTATCATGTTTCTGTACATCAGACCAGATGTTTGCCGCCAACCTCTCCTTCATATTATACTTTACGATAAACCCCATTATCTTTGGCTGGACGCTTCCCACTATTAAGGTGCGCCAAGGACTTGCATCAGGTAGAATACGTTCGTACTGGGCAAAATGAAAAATGCGGTAATAATCAGTTGATTATTACCGCATCTCTATTTTGTTGGGCTATAAGGATTCGAACCTTAAAAGTCAGATCCAGAAACTGAAGTGTTACCATTACACCATAGCCCAATTTCTCAATTGCGATGCAAAGATAGGAATTCTTTGAGAAATATGAAACACTTTAGCCGTTTTTTTGTTTAAAATTTCAGAGAGATATAAAAATTTGCAAGGTTTTTATCTAAAAAAACACAAAAACAAGAGAGATTTTCACTTTTACTTTCGCCGATACAATAAAACGGCGTATATTTGTAAATTATTGTTTTACAGATAAACTAAAATCAGATTATTATTAATCTTTCATAGAAAATAAATGAGCGAAACAAAAGTATTAGTACAGAAAATAGTAGAAGGAATTCAAGAGAAAAAAGGATATAAAATAGTAGTAGCAGACCTGACTAAGATCGGCGATACAATATGCAAATATTTCGTTATATGCCAAGGTAACTCACCTAGTCATGTTAGCGCAATCACAGACGAAATCAGAGAATACGTTAGAGAGAATATAGAAATAAAGCCAACAGGTACCGACGGATTGAATAATTGCGAGTGGGTTGCAATGGACTACTCAGACGTAATGGTTCACATATTCTTGCCAGAAATACGAGAATATTATAACCTTGAACATCTTTGGGCCGATGCTAAATTAACAGCGATACCAGATCTTGACTAATTTTAGAACAGATGAGTAACAACAAAAAACAAAATAACAAGATGAACATGCCGAAGTTCAGTCTTAACTGGATGTATGCAATTATAGCCATGATGTTAATCGGGCTATATCTCTCGAGTGAGGGAGGTTCGATGACAAAGCCAATCAGTTATAGTGAGTTTCAACAATATGTCCGCAATGGATATGCTTCTAAAGTTGTTACCTATAATGATAATACCGTTGAGCTTTACATTAAACCAGAACATATAAAAGATGTGTTCAAACAGGATGCCTCAAAAGTTGGCACTTCTCCTGTGGTTACATCAAGAGTTCCGTCCAACGAGTCTGTAAGCAGATTCCTGGAAAAGGAAAAAGACGAAGCTCGTTTCCAGGGAAAAGAAGAATATGCTGAGAAAAAAGACTATATAAGTGCTTTTTTATTAAACATATTACCATTTGTTCTGCTTATCGGGGTATGGCTTTTCTTTATGCGTAAAATGGGTAGCGGAGGCGGTTCCGGATCAAACGTGTTTAGTGTTGGAAAATCGAAGGCACAACTATTCGAAAAAGGAGGTTCAGTTAAAGTCACCTTTAAGGATGTAGCCGGATTGGCTGAAGCAAAACAGGAAGTTGAAGAAATTGTAGAATTCCTTAGAAACCCACAAAAATATACTGAATTAGGAGGAAAAATTCCTAAAGGAGCATTACTTGTAGGCCCTCCGGGAACAGGTAAAACATTACTTGCCAAGGCTGTAGCCGGCGAAGCCGATGTACCATTCTTCTCTCTTTCGGGTTCCGACTTCGTTGAGATGTTCGTTGGTGTTGGTGCTTCACGTGTAAGAGACTTGTTTAAACAAGCTAAAGAAAAATCTCCTTGTATTATTTTCATCGATGAAATTGATGCAGTAGGACGAGCACGCGGAAAGAATCCAAGCATGGGTGGTAATGATGAACGCGAAAACACATTGAACCAATTACTTACCGAAATGGATGGTTTTGGAACAAACAGTGGTATTATTATTCTGGCTGCTACTAACCGTGCGGATATTCTTGACAAGGCCTTGCTTCGTGCAGGACGTTTCGACCGCCAGATACATGTAGATTTGCCCGACTTAAATGAAAGAAAAGAAGTATTCGGAGTTCATTTACGTCCAATTAAAATAGACGAAACAGTAGATGTAGATCTTTTGGCTCGTCAAACACCAGGTTTCTCAGGTGCCGATATTGCAAATGTCTGCAACGAAGCTGCATTGATTGCTGCACGTCATGGAAAAACATTTGTAGGCAAGCAAGATTTTCTGGATGCTGTTGACAGAATTATTGGTGGTTTGGAAAAGAAAAGCAAAATCATGACTACTGAAGAGCGCAAGACCATTGCACTCCATGAAGCCGGACACGCAAGTCTTTCATGGTTGCTTGAACATGCTAATCCATTGATTAAAGTTACTATTGTTCCTCGCGGACGAGCATTGGGCGCTGCATGGTATCTGCCTGAAGAAAGACAGATTACTACCAAAGAACAAATGCAGGATGAAATGTGTGCAACCCTTGGAGGACGTGCAGCCGAAGAATTATTCGTAGGCCATATTTCTACAGGAGCAATGAATGATTTGGAACGTGTAACCAAACAGGCATATGGAATGATTGCTTATCTGGGTATGAGTGATAAACTTCCTAACCTATGTTACTATAATAACGAAGAATATTCTTTCAACAAGCCATATAGCGATAAAACAGCCGAAATGATTGATGAAGAAGCTAAGCTTTTAATCAATGGTCAGTATGACAGAGCAAAAAGAATTCTTTCAGAACATAAAGAACAGCACAATGCTTTGGCTAACTTATTGATAGAAAAAGAAGTTATTTTTGCTGAAGACGTAGAGCGTATTTTCGGAAAACGTCCTTGGACTTCTCGCTCTGCCGAAATAATGGCAGCAGAGAAATATGCAGAGGAACAAGCTGAGACAGCGAAAAAAGATTCTTCTTCAGATACAGAACCTGAAACAAATCTTAATCCTTCTAAAACAGAAGCAGACCTTCCCGTACAGACAGACGGAGAAGATAATACAATGAATTAATAGAAGAATGATAAAAAATAACTTTATTCAACGTACAGTTACAGGAGCATTGATAGTTGCAGTGCTCGTGTGCTGTATCGTTATTAGCCCTATATCTTTTGCAATACTATTTGCTATCATATCAGCACTTGCTGTACACGAATTCAGCATTCTGGTTAATAACAATGAGAATGTAAGCACAAACGTAGTTATTAATATATTAGGAGGTGTATACCTCTTTTTTGCTTTTCTGGGGTTTTGTATGAATCTCTCCGGTTCACAGATTTTTATCCCTTATCTTTTTCTGATAATATACCTTATTCTCTGTGAACTTTATCTCCAGAAACCTAATCCTGTAAACAACATGGCATATTCAACGCTGGCTCAGCTTTATATTGGATTGCCATTTGCCTTACTGAATGTTCTTGCATTTCAGGTAGATAACACTGGATCCGTGAGTTACAACTATGCTCTTCCGTTATCCATATTCATTTTTATATGGCTAAATGACACCGGTGCATATTGTTTTGGGACTTTATTCGGTAAGCATAGATTATTCGAACGAATCTCTCCAAAGAAATCATGGGAAGGTTTTATTGGCGGAGCTGTTATCACATTGATAACCGGTTTTGTTTTAGGTAGATTCTTTTCATTCTTATCTTCTTTTGAATGGGCCGGATTAGGTCTTGTAGTTTCTATATTCGGAACTTGGGGAGACTTAGCAGAGTCAATGATAAAGAGACACATGGGTATAAAAGATTCGGGAACGTTTTTCCCCGGACATGGCGGAATACTGGATCGGTTTGACAGTTTATTAATTGCAGTTCCTGCAGCTGTTATATATCTTTATGTTATCACATTGTTTTAATTAGATTAAACATCATATATAAAAAAAAGGAAGTCAATAATGACTTCCTTTTTTGATTTAAACATCCACATCTGCTTTCATACAGGCAATTCTTAGTTGACCCGTTCTTTAATCGTCTCAGGTAAAACAGCTATTGATTTATCAACCTGAAGGTCTTTATAATCAATCGTGATAACCTTTTCACCATTCACAGCCGAATTAATCCTGATTTTCAATCCTTTCTTATCAGTCTGACCAACTCCGACATCTCCAAGCCTGAATGAAACAATACTATGTGCTACATAATCTGTAACATCATTCATGTCATTATAGCGATATTCAAGATGAATATATCCGTCATCAGGATATTGTAATGTGGTATTCTTTACGAGGTTAACACGATGCCTTAATGCACCGGGAATATTCATGTCAAACTCTACATTAAGATAATCGCCACCTACCCACATATCAGTTATTCTGACAGGATCGTCTCCTATGCTATCTTTATTTTCTTCTGTAAGATTAATTATATTCTTTGTTAATATTACAGAATAATCATTCAGACGAACATAATGATCGAAACCATTCTGGGCATCACTTAACAGTGTAAAGTTTCCAATTATTCTTGTTCCATTTTCCAGGTTCTTATATGAAACAAGAGTGGCTGCCGGCCATAATTTTTCTCCATTATCCAAAACAAAGGAAACATTACCAGCATCAACTTTTACTGTACCCAAAGCGATAGTGTAATTACCTAATGAATAACCATCATCATCATCAAGATCGCAAGATTGAAGGGTTGGAACTAAGACCAACACTAATAACAGTAGATAATAACTTAATCTTTTCATAACTATTAATTTGTTTACTACATAGAATAAACAAAGCCGCAATCATTTTACTGCATTGCGGCTAATAAATTATGCTTAAAAAAGTTTTTTAATATTCAGGTAATTATCTATCTGACTTACTGTTTACTTCCGTTCATTCAGTAATTCAACCATCTTATTAGCGGTTTTCTTTGAAGCACCAGAAGGACCAAGAATCTTAATCATCCGGTCATATTCATCAAGCATTTGCTGGCGCTTTGCTTTATCAAGTAATACAGCTTTTAATTCTGACTGCATATTATCAACAGTCATTGTATCTGCTACCAGTTCCCGAACAATCTCTTTTCCGGCAACAAGATTGACTAATGAAATGAATTTAACCTTCAGTATTTTCTTTTTTAGGAAAGAGATAACTTTACCTATCGGTGTATGATAACAAACTACCTGAGGTACACGAAACAAAGCAGTCTCCAGAGTTGCAGTTCCCGAGGTTACCAAAGCTGCAGATGAGTGCTGAAGCAAACGATATGTCTGATCAAAAACAATTTTCACCTTTACGCCCTGAATATACTTTTGATAATACTCTGAAGAAATACCCGGAGCACCTGCAAGAACCAACTGATAATCTGAAAACATAGATGCTGCTTTCAACATATCAGGCAAGTTATCTTTTATTTCCTGCTTTCTACTACCAGCAAGCAATGCTATAATTGGCTTTTCGGCCAGTTCATTTTCTGCAGTGAAAGAAGTAAAATCCTCCGGATGATTTGCCCGAAAAGCTTCAACCGCATCAACAGTAGGATTACCTACATAATGTATAGGATATTGGTGTCCATGGAAGAAGTCAACTTCAAAAGGAAGAATTGAAAACAGTTCATCAACATACTTCTTTATATCTTTTATGCGATACTCTTTCCATGCCCATATTTTTGGAGATATGTAATAGTAAACAGGAATTTTAGTCTGCGTTTTCACAAACTTTGCAATTGACAGGTTAAATCCGGGATAATCAACCAATATTACCACATCAGGAGTATAAGAAACAATATCCTCCTTACACAATTTCATATTGGCAAAAATAGTGCGCAGATGCAGAAGTACGGGAATAAATCCCATGTATGCCAAATCTTTGTAATGCTTCACGCGTATTCCTCCCTGAGCGGACATTAAATCCCCGCCAAAGAAACGAAATTCAGCATTCGCATCTTCTTGTTTCAATTCACGCATCAAATTAGAAGCATGCAAATCTCCCGAAGCTTCACCTACAATTAAATAATATTTCATTCTTGTCTTTATAAGTTCCAAGCCTTCAGCTGATCCATAACCTCATAGGCAGTAACATCAACTTTTGTAGGAGTAATAGCTGCATAATCGTGATTTAGCGCCCAGTTATCTGTATCTTCCTCATCCGGTTCATGATTTTCAAAATCGCCAGTCAACCAGAAATATTCACTTCCATTAGGGTGGCTTCTACGCGCCCATTCGTGCGTCCACTGTCCTACTGTTTGGCGGCATATTTTTACTCCTTTAATTTCAGGGCATAAGGGGAAATTCACATTTAAGCAAATGCCTTTTGGCAAACCATTATCTATTACTTTCTGGGTTATACTTCTAATAATATCAGCCGTTGGTTCAAAATCAGCATCATGATTATGATCACATATAGAGAAACCTATTGAAGGGACTCCGCTAAGACAACCTTCTATTACAACTCCCATTGTTCCGGAATAGTGAACATTCACTGCAGCATTATCTCCGTGATTAATACCTCCTATTACCAAATCCGGTTGTCGGTCTAAAACTGCATATTTAGCCAATTTTATGCAATCGGCCGGAGTACCCGAACATTTATAAACAGCAAGTCCCGGCTCCTTTCTCATCAATGTGTATTTCACAGGACGATCAGCAGTAATGGCACAAGCCATTCCAGAGCGCGGTGAGTCCGGAGCCATAACAACAATATCTCCTAATGGACGAATATATTTAACTAATTCGTTGATTCCTTTTGCCATAAACCCATCATCATTAGAGATGAGTATTAGCGGTCTCTCGTTTTCCATCCGTAAAATGTTCTTTTATTAAATTATTTAGCACAAAAGTAGAGAAAAAACAATGATAAACAAAAGAAAGAATATAAAAGCATTAGAGAGAAATACTCTCATTTTTAAGGATATTATCAGATCATATTGTACAAAAGAACTAATATTTATGGATAAAACCAAGCAAGATTTTGTACAGAAGATTAAAAACATAAATCGAGTTAAATAATATTCTCTCGTCATAGCCTCAGTAGTTTACAAATCTTAATGTTATGCAAGCCGGTTTAAAAAATGAAAGTTTATTAAATGGAAATGTATATATTTGCAGGATAAAGACAAATATCTATTTTAGTATCTGTATGCTCACTGTCTGATAGTTATTAACAAAAGAGGTAACTTATCAACAGATTTTGCAATGTTTTCCTTTTTTAGTAGGTGCTCTAAGTTTTTATTACTTATTTCGCCTCAACAAATTAAAAGTAGTATGGGAAAAATTATCGCTTTAGCCAATCAAAAAGGTGGCGTCGGAAAAACAACGACAACCATCAATCTTGCAGCGTCTCTTGCAACGTTGGAGAAAAAGGTTCTTGTTGTTGATGCCGACCCTCAAGCTAATGCTTCCTCCGGCTTAGGAGTAGATCTTAAAGAAGTGGAATGCAGTATTTACGAATGCATAATAAACAACGAAGAAACGAAGGAAGCAATATACACGACAGATATTGATGGACTCGATATTATTCCGTCACATATTGATTTAGTTGGTGCGGAAATTGAAATGCTTAATCTCCCCGATCGAGAGAGAGTACTGAAAAAGATATTAACTCCAATGAAAGCGGAATACGACTTTATACTTATAGACTGTTCTCCTTCACTTGGACTGATAACTGTTAATGCTCTCACTGCTGCTGATTCGGTTATCATCCCTGTGCAATGTGAATATTTTGCATTGGAAGGAATCAGTAAATTGCTGAATACCATTAAAATTATAAAATCCAAACTTAATCCGGAACTGGAAATAGAAGGATTCCTGCTCACCATGTTTGACTCCCGCCTGCGACTTGCGAATCAAATCTATGATGAAGTGAAAAGACATTTCCAGGAATTGGTATTTAAAACAGTGGTGCAGCGTAATGTAAAACTAAGCGAAGCTCCAAGTCACGGGCTCCCGGTCATCCTTTACGATGCTGATTCTACTGGTTCAAAGAATCACCTGGCATTGGCACAGGAAATTATTAAACGAAATAGTAAGTAAGATAAGACATGGCAGTACACAAAAAATTTGCTTTAGGAAGAGGATTAGATGCCTTGATTTCAATGGATGAAGTAAAGACTGAAGGCTCATCTTCCATTAATGAAATAGAATTATCCAAAATATCGGTCAATCCATCTCAACCACGTCGCGAATTTGACCAGACAGCTCTTGAAGAGCTGGCAGACTCTATTAAAGAAATTGGTATTATTCAACCGATAACGCTGAGAAAAATATCGGATGATTCTTATCAGATTATTGCTGGTGAGCGTCGCTATAGAGCTTCTCAGTTAGCCGGACTTCAAACAATCACAGCTTATATCCGTACAGCGGATGATGAAAATGTGATGGAAATGGCTCTGATTGAGAACATTCAGAGAGAAGACTTAAATTCTCTTGAAATCGCGCTGGCTTATCAACACCTAATTGAACAATATAATCTGACTCAGGAAAGACTCAGTGAGCGTGTTGGTAAAAAGAGAACTACTATAGCCAACTATCTTCGTCTATTAAAACTTCCTGCTCAAATACAGGTTGCTTTACAAAACAAGACTATTGATATGGGACATGCAAGGGCGTTGATTACCCTTAATGATCCAAAACTACAAGTTAAAGTTTACGAAGAAATTCTTCAGCATTCTTATTCAGTTCGTAAAGTTGAAGAAATTGTAAAGGCGCTTAATCAAGGAGAAACAATAAAAAGCGGGAAGAAAACCTTAGCTACCAAAGGTAATAAACTGCCTGAAGAATATAATATCCTGAAAAAACATCTATCAGGATTCTTCAACGCAAAAGTACAACTATCCTGTACAGCCAAAGGAAAAGGTAAGATTAGCATTCCATTTAGTAACGAAGAAGACCTTGAAAGAATCATGGAAATCTTCGATAGCATTAAGAATAAATAAACAATTGACAGTTAATAAATTGACATACCGTATACTTATAACCCTGTTACTCTGTGCAATTCAGGTAACAGGGATTGATCTGTATGCACAACAGACTATTACTAAGGCAGACAGCACTATAAATATTCCTCAGGCCAGAAAACATCGACAAGATGTGAGTTCTCCTAAACAAAATGTTTCAACTGCTGACAGCCTTGAACTGATAAATAAAAAGAATATATCTGATCTTGATTCTCCATTAAAGCTAGATCAATCTCAGATATCAACTGATTCCATGTCAGTTCTAAAAAAGCCATTATTTATACCTAATTCAACAAAAGCGACCTGGTTAGCGGCTGTATTTCCCGGTGGAGGTCAAATATATAACCGTAAATACTGGAAATTGCCCATTATCTATGGAGGATTCGTTGCTTGTACATATGCTTTAAGCTGGAATAATAAGTACTATAAAGATTATTCACAAGCTTATCAAGACATAATGGACGATGATGACAAGACAACCAGTTATCTGAATTTTCTTTCTCCAGGCTATGATGTTGAAGCAAAAAAGGATTGGCTTAAAACAGTCTTTAAGAATAAAAAAGATTCATATAGAAGATACCGAGACCTAAGTATATTTGCCTTTATCGGAGTGTATTTAGTTTCTATTATAGATGCTTATGTGGATGCAGAGTTATCAAACTTTGATATAACCCCCGACATAGGTTTACAAATCAACCCAACTGTGATAAACAATAATCACTCAGCAAAAAACACTCTCGGTGTACAATGCAGTATTAAATTCTAAAAAAAAGACATGAAGAAATTTTTCCTAATCCTTACTATCCTATTTGTAAGTTATACATCGGTAAATGCACAAAGTATCAACGTGACAGTCCACCAAAACGGAACTACTCGCGAAGAGACAATAGGTTTACCTCAAAGCATGACATACGATGTAGATAGTTTACTTAATGAATGGCATTCAAAGAATTCTCTATCATTGAGCAATGACTGCCTGACAAAGGATGAGAATCCTACATTCCCGGACTCTGTATATATAGACAGATTATCCCGCATTCCTGCTGTTATGGAATTGACTTATAATGATGTTGTACGGAAATTTATTGAAATGTACTCCGGTAAACTTCGTAAGCAGGTTTCTTATATGCTTGGAGCATCAAACTTTTATATGCCAATTTTTGAAGAAGCACTCGATGCATATAATATTCCTCAGGAATTAAAATACCTTCCTATCATTGAATCGGCTCTTAACCCTAAGGCAGTTTCGCCTGTAGGTGCAGCCGGACTTTGGCAATTTATGATTGGAACAGGAAAACTATATGGACTGGAAACTAATAGTATAATTGACGAACGCCGAGATCCAATCAAAGCCAGCTGGGCAGCTGCACGTTATCTGAAAGATTTGTATACAATTTACAAAGACTGGAATCTTGTTATTGCTGCTTATAATTGCGGAGCCGGAAATATAAACAAAGCAATCCGTCGTGCAAACGGAGCCAGAGATTATTGGGCAATTTACAATTACCTGCCACAAGAAACCAGAGGATATGTTCCTGCTTTTATTGCAGCGAATTATGTTATGACATATTATTGTGATCATAATATTTGTCCAATGGAAGCTAACATCGATCAGAACACAGACACCGTATTAGTTAGTAAAAGCCTTCATTTCGAGCAAATTGCAGATATTTGTGGTGTAAACATTGATCAGATAAGAAGTCTTAATCCTCAGTATAAAATAGATGTTATTCCTGGTAATACAGAAGCATGTACGCTCCGTCTTCCAAGGAACTATATCAATACATTTATTGACAGACAAGATACTATTTACGCATACCGTGCTGAAGAATTGTTTAGCAACAGACCAACAGTTTCTCCTACAGAAGAAGTTGCAGAAGAAAAACCGGTTGTTCAAAAACATAGTCGCCATAGTAAGAAATCAAGAACCACTTCCCATAAAGTTAAAAGCGGACAAACTCTTTCTGATATAGCAGATAAATATGGCGTAACAGTAAAACAACTTAAAAAATGGAATGGATTGAAAGGCACTAATATCAGAGCCGGAAAGAAACTAAAAATCCGTAAATAAAAAACATATAGTTCATTAGTTAAATTGCTTGTTAGCTAGGGAATTTTGTTTATTTTTGCAAGACCCACAAAAGAGAAGAATAAACAATGGATATAGATAAAAACGAGCATCTAACTGATGAGGAGATGATTGAACAAGGGTTTCAGGAACTTTTGAATGATTATCTAGCTACCAGACATCGCAAACGTGTTGAAATCATCACGAAAGCCTTTAATTTTGCCAATCAGGCTCACAAAGGGATTAAGCGTTTATCTGGTGAGCCATATATAATGCACCCTATTGCAGTAGCTAAAATTGTCTGCAATGAAATAGGATTAGGCTCAACATCTATTTGTTCGGCTTTGCTTCATGACGTTGTAGAAGATACAGATTACACGGTTGAGGATATAGAAAACATCTTTGGTCCAAAGATTGCTCAGATTGTAAGCGGATTAACAAAAATATCCGGTGGTATATTTGGTGAACATGCTTCCGCTCAGGCAGAAAACTTCAAGAAATTGTTGCTGACTATGTCTGACGATATCCGTGTTATTCTTATAAAAATTGCAGACCGTCTTCATAACATGCGAACATTGGGATCTCAGCCTCCCAACAAGCAATATAAAATTACCGGAGAAACACTATATATTTATGCTCCGCTGGCCAACCGGTTGGGGCTAAATAAAATAAAGACTGAACTGGAGAACCTCAGTTTTAAGTACGAACATCCGGAAATTTATAACGAAATACAAGGAAAGCTTAAGGCTACAGAAGCTCATCGTGACGAAGTTTTCAAGAATTTCACTTCTCCCATCCGTGCTCAATTGGACAAAATGGGGCTGAAATATGAGATTATCGCGAGAGTTAAATCCATTTATTCCATCTGGAATAAAATGCAAACCAAACATCTTCCTTTTGAAGAAATCTTTGATTTGCTTGCTGTCCGCATTATTTTCACTCCAAAGAACGAAGAGGAAGAGCTTAATGAATGTTTTAATATTTATGTCTCTATCTCCAAAATATACAGACCTCACCCCGACCGACTAAGAGATTGGGTTAGTCATCCTAAAGCAAATGGTTACCAGGCACTTCACGTTACCCTTATGGGAAGCAACGGTCAGTGGATTGAAGTACAGATTCGAAGTGACCGGATGAATGAAGTTGCCGAACAAGGGTTCGCAGCTCACTGGAAATACAAAGAAGGAGGAGGAAGTGAAGATGAAGGAGAATTGGAAAAATGGCTCGGAACAATCAAAGAGATTCTTGACGATCCACAACCAGATGCCATTGATTTTCTGGATACTATTAAACTGAATCTATTTGCTTCTGAGATATTTGTGTTTACTCCTAAAGGAGAAATTAAAACAATGCCTCAAAACTCCACAGCGCTTGACTTTGCCTTTTCAATACACACCTATCTTGGTAGTCACTGTATCGGAGCAAAAGTAAATCATAAGCTCGTTCCACTGAGTCATAAGCTGGAAAGCGGAGACCAGATAGAAATCCTCACATCGCGTTCGCAGAAGGTAAAACCGGAATGGGAGAATTTTGCAACAACAGCCAAGGCAAAAGCTAAAATATCGGCGATTCTGAAGAAAGAGCAGAGGAATGCTCAGAAAGATGGCGAAGTTATAATGCTTGAATTCTTCAAAAATGAAGAAATTCGTCCCGAATCAGCGAATATTGATAAACTGTGTAAATTGCACAACTATGCCAACAAAGAAGAATTTCTGGCCAATCTTGGAAATAATGTTTTTGTTTTAGGCGAAGCAGACAAGAATGTTCTGAATGAGAAACAAAGCACAAACTGGAAGAAATACTTGAAATTTTCTTTCGGTGCAAGCAAAGATCAGAAAGATAAACCGGAAGAAAAACAGCCTGTTGAGAAGATAGACAAAAAGAAAATCTTAACGCTTACAGAGGATACTATACAAAAAAGTTATAAAATAGCAGGATGCTGTAAACCTATTCCGGGGGATGATGTACTTGGATATATGGACGAAAATAACGATATCATTATTCATAAGCGTCAGTGCCCTATAGCCAATAAACTTAAAAGCAGCTTTGGCAATCGTATAATTGCTGCCAACTGGGATACTCACAAAACCCTATACTTCCCTATATTCCTTTACGTAAAAGGCTTCGATTCCGTTGGCCTGCTTAATCAGGTAACCGAAGTTATTTCACGACAATTAAATGTAAATATCCAAAGAGTTACGATGGAAGCTAATGATGGCATTTTTGAAGGAAAAATAAAAATGTTCGTGCATGACGTTGACGATGTGAAAACTATCTGCGATAATCTACGTAAGATTAAGGATGTAAAAGAGGTGAAACGCATCGAAGAATAAATACCCCATCAATAATAATATAATTAAAAAGGAGTTGAAGAGTCATTAAGACTCATCCAACTCCTTTTTTATATTCAGTAGTTCTTCTTTAATCTGATTTAAACGGGTAACCACGTCAAAAGTTTTAATCGTCTGTTCTTTATTATCTTTTAGTTTCTGACGGGCTCCGGGAAGAGTCATTCCTTTTTCTTTAACTAAATGATAAATCAACCGAATATTTTCCACGTCTTCTTTCCTGTATTGCCGAGTACCTTTAGCATTTTTCTTTGGTTTAATAACCGGGAACTCCTTTTCCCAAAAACGCAACAAAGATTCGTTTACATTAAACATCTCCGCAACCTCACCAATGGAGTAATACAATTTCAAATCTTTATTAGGATTATAAGCCATGATATTCAATTTTATCCATTATTTATTAAAAACAAACCCGAGATCACATCTAATTGAAATAGCTAAAAGCCAGCAAACGTATGGAAGATATTCTTAATTCAGGCAACAATTGTGGGGCCATAATGCATTAAGTCGTACGCATATTTC
Source organism: Bacteroidaceae bacterium (assembly GCA_963668125.1). Lineage (GTDB taxonomy): Bacteria > Bacteroidota > Bacteroidia > Bacteroidales > Bacteroidaceae > Bacteroides. Next base: position 70,296 of record OY764215.1, read on the forward strand.
CATCTTTTATAAGTTTTTAATGGACCAGCCATCAATATTTTTGCGCAATAATAGGTACAAAAATAATAAAACGAGCTATCTTTGCAAATCATTTTTCGGAATATTAACTTGATAACTATATAATTGCTTATGTTGACAGCAAAAGAGATCAGAGAATCATTTAAAACTTTTTTCGAATCCAAAGGGCACCAGATTGTACCTTCAGCTCCAATGGTAATTAAAGATGACCCTACATTGATGTTTACCAATGCCGGGATGAATCAGTTTAAAGACATTATTCTGGGTAACCACCCTGCTAAGTATCACCGTGTAGCCGACTCACAAAAATGTTTGCGCGTTAGCGGTAAACACAATGACCTTGAAGAAGTTGGTCACGATACATATCACCACACCATGTTTGAGATGTTGGGTAACTGGTCTTTTGGCGATTACTTTAAGAAAGAAGCTATTGAATGGGCATGGGAATACCTGGTAACAGTTTTGAAACTCGATCCAAACCGTTTGTATGCCACAGTCTTTGAAGGAAATCCTGCCGAAGGATTGGAACGCGACAACGAAGCAGCTGCTATCTGGGGACAATTCTTACCAGAAGATCGTATTATAAATGGAAACCGTCACGATAACTTCTGGGAAATGGGCGATACAGGTCCTTGCGGTCCTTGTTCGGAAATCCACATTGACTTACGTTCTGAAGAAGAAAGAAAAGCCCTTAGCGGTCTTTCACTGGTAAACCAGTCTCACCCACAGGTTATCGAAATATGGAACCTTGTATTTATGCAGTTCAACCGCAAGGCTGACGGCAGCTTGGAAGGACTTCCTGCAAAAGTTATCGATACAGGTATGGGCTTTGAGCGTCTTTGTATGGCTCTTCAGGGAAAAACATCCAACTATGATACTGATGTATTCCAACCTATCTTGAAGGAAATTGCTAAAATGGCAGGAACTGAATATGGTGTCGATGCACAAAACGATATTGCAATGCGTGTAATTGCCGACCATATCCGTACTATTGCCTTCTCTATTACCGACGGTCAGTTGCCATCGAACGCAAAAGCTGGATACGTAATCAGAAGAATTCTGCGCCGCGCCGTTCGTTACGGATATACTTTCTTAGGTCAGAAATCGGCCTTCATGTATAAGTTACTTCCTGTGCTTATCGACAATATGGGTGACGCTTATCCTGAATTGATTGCTCAGAAAGAGTTGATCGGAAAGGTTATCAAGGAAGAAGAAGAATCATTCCTTCGCACACTTGAAACCGGTATCCGCATGCTCGACAAGGCAATTGCCGATGTTAAAGCTGCAGGAAAGAACAGCATTGAAGGTAAAGATGCATTTACTCTATATGACACTTTCGGTTTCCCATTAGACCTTACAGAACTTATTCTGAGAGAAAATGGACTGACTGTTGATCTTGATGGATTCAACGCTGAAATGCAGAAACAAAAAGAGCGTGCACGTAATGCTGCAGCTATTGAAACAGGCGACTGGATTACTTTGAAAGAAGGTTCTTCTGATTTCGTTGGTTACGATTATACTGAATACGAAGTAGAAATTCTTCGTTACCGTCAGATTAAACAAAAGAACCAGACTCTTTATCAGCTAGTGCTTGATCATACTCCTTTCTACGCTGAAAGCGGTGGTCAGGTAGGTGATACAGGTGTTATCGTTAGTGAGTTCGAAACTATCGAAGTTATTGCAACTAAAAAAGAAAATAACCTTGCTGTTCATATTACAAAACAACTTCCAAAGAACATGGAAGCTCCTATGATGGCTTGTGTTGATACAGATAAAAGAGCTGCCTGTGCAGCAAACCACTCTGCTACTCACCTTATCGACCAGGCTTTACGCGAGGTTCTTGGAGAGCACGTAGAACAAAAGGGTTCATTGGTTTCACCAGACTCTTTACGTTTCGACTTCTCTCACTTCCAGAAAGTAACTGATGAAGAAATTCGCCAGGTAGAACATATTGTAAATGCAAGAATCCGCCAGAATATTCCTTTGAAAGAATACAGAAATATTCCTATTGCTGATGCAAAAGAACTAGGTGCAATTGCATTGTTCGGTGAAAAGTATGGTGACGAAGTTCGTGTTATTGCCTTTGGCTCATCTGTTGAGTTCTGTGGTGGAACACACGTGGCTGCTACCGGAAACATCGGTATGGTAAAAATCGTTTCTGAAAGTTCGGTTGCTGCCGGAGTTAGAAGAATTGAAGCTTATACAGGTGCCAAGGTGGAAGAGATGATGGACAAAATTCAGGATACATTCTCTGACTTGAAAGCTCTCTTCAATAATGTTCCTGATCTTGGTGCTGCAATCCGCAAATCAATTGAAGAAAATGCAGGATTGAAGAAACAAGTGGAAGACTTCATGAAAGAAAAACAAGCCGAAATAAAGAATAAATTAATTCAGAGCGTACAGGAAGTTAATGGAGTAAAACTGATTAAATTCGTTGCTCCGCTACCAGCTGAAGCTGCTAAAAACATAGCCTTCCAGTTACGTGGTGAAATAACAGAAAACTTATTATTCGTAGCCGGAACGGAAGAAGGTGGCAAACCTATGCTTACCGTTATGATCTCCGAAAACCTGGTTAATGGTGGTTTGAATGCCGGTAAACTGGTTAAAGAAGCTGCCAAGTTAATTCAAGGTGGTGGCGGTGGTCAGGCACACTTCGCTACAGCCGGTGGTAAAAACCCTGATGGTCTTAACGCTGCTGTGGATAAGATCGTGGAACTTGCTGGTTTGTAAACTAATTGATTTTCGTTTATCATTAAAATTATACCTAGAGCCGTTGCAAACTAAATGTTTGCAACGGCTCTTTTTTTGTACCCATCTTTAAATATTGTTCTCCTATTCTTTCCTTAATACAAGAAGTTATTAACAGGTTATATACTCATGTTTATAAAGAACAGCTGTTGCTTTATTTAATTTATAAAGTATTCTAAGCTAACCATTGGTGAAGTATTAACTAAAACTTTTCGAGGGTTTTAAAATTTAGTCTAGGGATTAATAAAATAAACCGTAGAGCTATAAACAGGAAAGTCTACACCTTTTTATTTTTAGCTCTACTATATTTATAAAACTATTGGTAAAAGAAAGCATTAAGAAACAAGTTAGATTGCCTTAACTTACTCGAACTATCCATTTACAGAAGCGGAAAGCCATACGATCTACTAGATTATTCTACCTGATCCTTGGGATAGTTGACCAGATATAAAGTTTCCGTTGCACGGGTAAAGGCTGTATAAAGCCAGCGAATATAGTCGGGAGTAAGCATTTCCGGTGAGATATAGCCTTGATCAAGAAAGACCTTTTTCCACTGTCCGCCCTGAGCCTTGTGACAAGTTACGGCATATCCGTATTTCACCTGCAGCGCGTTGTAATGCGGATCGGCTTTCATCTTTTTCATCCGCTCACGCTTAGTAGAAATATCGGCATAATCTTCCAGAATGGTATAGAATAGCCGGTCATTATCGGCCTTTGGAAGTGCCGGAGCATCGGTATGAAGAGTATCGAGAAGCACGGTTGCTTCCAGCTCAAAGTCCTGATAATCGGGAAAAGTCAGCTGCACATCGGCAAAACGAAAGCCATACAGTTCGCGAGTTCGCCTTACGCGACGAACAACAGCCATATCGCCATTGGCAATAAAGTCAATCTCTGCACACTTCTCCGTCCAGAAATAATTATTCTTTGCCACCATCAGCAAATCTCCCCCGCTAAGTTCTTCCTCGCGATAAAGAATAGAGTTACGTATTCCTTTATTATAGATATTTGCCCGTTTATTAGAGCGGCACACAACGATTGTTTCGTCCATACCCACCTTATCATAACAGCTGTTTATCTCTTCAATCAACTCGTCGCCCGGCAACACGCGGATATCGGGAAAGCCTGTGACCTTAATTTTTGGCAATGCAAAAGCATCTCCATCTGAAATTAGCTGACGAAGCGCAGTGGCATTCCACAAAATACCCGAATCGCCCAACTGGCGCACCACCTGAGTTAAGTCCATCTCACGTACTGTCAATCCATATCCTTGAAGAACTACGGCAGTGAGAGCTGGACTCTCCTCCTCTCCAACCGGAGGAAGCTGTGCCGTGTCGCCCATCAATAGCAATCTGCAGCCTTGTCCGGAGTAAACATACTGAACCAAATCATCGAGCAGGCGTCCGGTTCCGAAAGATGAGCTTGAAAGTCCGTCGTTAGAAATCATGGAAGCCTCATCAACAATGAAAAGAGTGTGCTGATGCAGGTTATCGTTTATAGAGAAATTAGAGAGTTCATTGCTAAATGACTGTTGGCGATATATTTTTTTATGAATGGTAAAAGCCGGATGACCGGAATAAACAGACAGAACCTTGGCAGCCCGTCCGGTAGGTGCAAGAAGAATAGCTTTTTGTTGGAGTTTCATCATAGTCTTAACCACCGCTGCCACAAGAGAAGTCTTACCCGTTCCGGCATAACCACGCAGAATAAACAGAGAATCGTTTACCGGAGAGAGCAGAAAATCGGCCAAAGCATCCACTGCCTGAGACTGTTGAGAAGTGAGCTCGTAAGGGAAATTTTCCTTTATTTGCCCAATCAAATAGCTATTAATCATTTTTTGTTTTTATATTTGTGCTACGAATATAAAAACAAAAAAGAGATTTACTGCGCAACGCGCCATTATTCTTTTTTTCAAATGCCATAACATGACTGAGAAGTTGAGCATATCGCCAATTGATTTATCCAATACAGAACAATGTACCTTGTCCGTTCGCCTGAGCGCGGAAGAGTTCTCTTATTCCATCTACAATCCTGCACAAGCAAAGGCTTACCGCTTCTTTAAGAAGGATACCAATGAAAATTTATCGATGGCTGCCAATGTAAAAGAGGCGATTAAGGAGAACGATTTCCTGAAACAAGCTTACAGGAAAGTCAATGTTATGGTAGTTACAAAGAAGTTCACACTGATTCCTTTTGAACTGTTCGAAGATGAACAGGTTGAGTCAATACTTTATCATAGCCACACTCGCAACGAAAACGAGATTGTTCTTTATAACATATTGAAGAAAGCCAATGTTGTGGTGGCATTTGCGGTAGATAAAAGCGCTCATTGGCAAATACTTGATCAATTTCCGGATGCGAATTTCTATTGCCAGGCTAGCCCTCTTACAGAATATCTTTCGGGACGCAGTAAGCAGGGCAATAACCTGAAGATGTATGCTTATCTCAGGAAGAGTTCGGTAGATGTAATGTGCTATGATCGTGGAAAGGTGCTGTTGATAAACAATTTCAAATGCAGCGAAACGGCAGACATTATTTACTACCTGCTTTATGTGTGGAAGCAACTCGAATTTAATCAGGAAAGAGACGAGCTTCATCTGATGGGTAATTCTCCAAACAAGGAATCGCTAGCCAACGGGTTAAAGCAATTTGTTAGGCAATTATTCGTAATAAGTCCCAAAAAAGAGTTTTCATTAAACGAACTTTCGAAGGTAGAAGACATTCCCTTCGATCTACAAATTTTATCATTATGCGAGTTATAGGCGGAATATATAAGAGAAGAAGATTTGATGTGCCAAAAACATTTAAAGCACGTCCTACAACAGATTTTGCAAAGGAGAACATTTTTAATGTTATCTGCAATAATTATTTAGATCTTGATGATGGCGTTACCGCTCTCGACCTCTTTGCAGGTACTGGTAGCATTAGTATTGAGCTGGTTTCCCGCGGATGTGATAAAGTTATCTCTGTAGAAAAAGATCCTGCACATTACTCATTCATCTGCAAAGTAATGGAATTGCTAAAGACCGATAAGTGTTTCCCTATTCGCGGCGATGTATTCAAGTTTCTTGATTCAACACGTGAAAAGTTCGACTTTATCTTTGCCGATCCTCCTTATGCGCTAACCAACCTGGCAGATATTCCACGGATTATTTTCGAGAAAGATCTCCTCAAAGAAGATGGCATATTTATATTGGAACACGGAAAAGAGAATAACTTTGAAGATAATCCTCATTTCATAGAAAGAAGAGTATACGGAAGTGTAAACTTCACTATTTTTTCTAAAGCAAAGGACTAAGTACTCTGACTACGGATTCTTTTACTTTCTGACCAGTAGGGCGTTTCTCCCAGTTCTTTAGATAAACAGGAATGCTGTCGCGCTGATCCTGAAGGAATATTTCTTTCAATCGGAGCGCAGTAGATTCATCGTACATAAAAGCATTTACTTCGAAGTTGTGCTCAAAGCTCCGGAAATCCATATTGGTAGAACCAACAGTAGAAAGTGCATCATCCGAAACCATTAACTTAGAGTGAAGGAAACCTTTCTGATAAAAGTACACCTTAACACCGGCTTTAAGCACATCTTTCAGATAAGACCGGGAAGCCAGATGGGTAATAGTAGAATCGGCATGCTCAGGAAGCATTAAACGCACGTCTACCCCTGCCAATGCAGCAGTTTGCAAAGCTGCAAGAATAGGCTCTGTTGGCAAAAAATAGGGCGTTTGAATATAAAAATACTCCTTTGCACTACAAATGGCCAGACATAATCCCTGCATAATTTCTTTCCATTCAGAAGTTGGTTCGCTTGTAACAATCTGAGTAAGTGAATCCCCTTTCGATTCCAAAGCAGGGAAAAACTTAGATGAAGTCAATAATGTCTGATCTACAAAGTACCAATCGAGCAGGAACGATGTTTGAAGCCCATGAACAGCCTTTCCCTTAATCATTATATGCGTATCTCTCCATATTCCCCAGTCGAAACCACGCATATATCTCAAGGCAATATTCATTCCTCCCACAAATCCCACGCGACCGTCTATCACAACAATCTTCCGGTGATTACGATAGTTAACTTTACTTGTAAAAAGAGGGAACCGCACTTTTAGAAAAGCTCTTGCATTTATTCCGGCCTCTACCATTTCTTCAAAGAACCGGTTCGGAACATGCCAGCAGCCCACATCATCGTAAATCAATCGAATCTCTACTCCCTCGCGGGCCTTATCTATTAGAACATCACGGACAAGGCGACCAACGGGATCGTTTTCAAAAATATAGTATTCTAAATGAATGTGATGCTTTGCACGCATCAGCTCTCTTATCAGAGCGTGAAGTTTAGCATAACCATCTGTGTATATCTCAATCTCATTACCTTCAAAAGGAAGAGCCTGATTGGTATTACGAAAAAGTTGAGCAACCTGATACTGATCGGCCGGTAATTCATAAGATTCCTGGGCAACGAACTCAGCCATAGGCTTTTTCATCAAACGGTTATAACTTTTTTTGCTGATAATTCTTTCGCGGCGGGTGCTTCTTCCAAAGAAGAAATAAAAAATGAGGCCTACTAACGGAAGGAAAGAAAGGACAAGTATCCATGCCATAGTCTTTACAGGGTTACGATTATCTAGAATGACAATTATAATCATCCCTATAATCACACCAAAGTAAAGTATATTATAGATTACTGAGAATATTTCATTAAATATGCCGCTCCAATCCATTATAACTAATCACTTATTATTCAACGATAAGCAAATATACATAAAAATGGATAAAGAACGGCATATCTAGTTAAAAGAATAAAATAACTACATCATACCTAGGCCACCGCCAGGACCACCGAAGCCACCGCCACCCATTGGAGGTCTGTCACCACCTTGATGTCTTTCACGAGGTCCATCATACGGACCACGTCTATCAAAACCTCGTCTGGAAGGTGCATTCTTGCCCAGTGTATTGAATCTATAAACAAAGTGAACCATGAAATAACTACCCAATGTATTATATTCTGTATCCTGCATCATTGTTTCCGTAATAGTACGGCTTAAATTACTTTGCTGATGAAGAATATCATATATCTTGAAACGAATGGTAGCATTGTTACTTCTCAAGAAAGTCTTTGATAACTGAGCATTCCACATCACTTCGTTCTTCTGATAGCTACCACTATATCCATTTTTGATATTATAATTCACATCAGATGAAAGATAAATACTCCATGGAAGGTTTATATTTGTACTGCTACCTACTGTGTAATCAAATGTTTCACGATTACTATTTACCTGCAAACTATTTTTGGCCAAAGAATATCTGATTGATCCATTCAAAGTGAAATCTAAAAGGTCACATCTGAAGTTTCCAGTCAAACGTTGTGAAAGATTTAGATTATGAGTTATACTTTTTTGTGCTTCAGCAGCAGAGTTTGCAGAAATACTGGTATAACTTACAGCATCACTGAAAGAAGCATTTGAAAAAGTACTGATCGTAAATTTCTTATTTTTTAGAGGAGTATTGTAGTTTAAGAATCCATTAGCGCTCCAGTTACCATTTACATTAACCAAATCGGTAATCTTACCACCTGTATTCTGATTATATCTCATTTTACTAGCTACACTGTTTAAAGTATTACTAAAGTTCAAATGAGCCATAATACTACTTTGACTTTCCTTCATGTAGTTATTAAAGAACAACATTAAACGGTTACTGTAAGACGGCTTCAGATTTGGATTACCATACTTGATATTCAATGGATCTGACTGATCAATAACTGCTTGAAGATTATTTATATCCGGAGATGAACTGTTTCCTCTATACATAAATCTTAATTGTTTCTGCTTTGAGAAACGATAATGCATATCAAATGTTGGTGAAAAGTTTAGCACGCTCTGAGAAAGATCTTTCCCCTTATTGGGTCCAACAGTCGTTTTACTTCTTGAAGATTGAGGTTCCAGACTAATACCTATGTTATACATATATTTAGTGCGGATTGTTCTCATAGAAAGTTCAAACTGATGAGTAGTATAACGGTTACTCAAACTGTTACTTAAAGAGTCTACATATTCGCTGTTATAAATCTTATCTTGATAACCAATTGTAGATTCATAATCATTCAAAGCAGTATAGGTATATTTATCAGAAGCCGAATATTTATTCTGATAACTATATCTCAACTGAAGAAAACGCTTATCGAATATTGGCTCAATATAGATTGCTTGTAAGCGATAGTTAAATCCTTTACCTGTATTATCAATATATTGATCTCTGATATTAGTACTGTCAAGACTATTAAAATAAGTATTAGTATATGAGTACTTATCAGAAATATTATTATTATATCCGTACTCAGCACGAAAAGTAACACTTCTACCTTTATTATTCAGTTTCCTGTTAATTTGCAAGTTTCCTCTCATAGAAAGATAATCGGAAAGATTATTTGAAGAAGAAACTTTACTGTTAACTAACTGATGGCTGTTATTAGAAGTAGTAGAGTTTCCACTACTCATACTATTAGTCTTTGAATAAGATACATTAGGTCGGAATATAATATTGGTAAGAGTATCTGGTTTCCATTCTAAACGGAAGTTTCCATTAACATCATCTCTGAAACGTCTTGATGAATTGTTATTGATTGCAAATGAAGAAGTCTCGCCCAGAAATGTTTCCGAAGAACTTTTCATCTTAGCATCCATATCCGATCTTCCATAATTCACATTACCACCAACTTCTACTTTGTCATTCTCTTTTGCAAAGTTTAAACCAATAGACTTAGTTGCATTAATACCCGATCCTGCATTTCCGCTCATACCTTGTCCGGCATCTCCAAATTCAGAGAATCCCTTATTGTTTGTATTGTTAGCCGATCCAATAACTGTGAATTGAGAATTATCTTTAAACTGGCTAGCCATTAATCCGGCTTCATATCTATTTTGACTACCCGTACCTGCAATAACATTACCAATCCATCCTTTCTTCATTCCTTTCTTTACAGTCAGGTCAAGAACTGTCTCTTCATCTCCATCATCAATTCCGGTTATTCGGGCTAAGTCAGACTTCTTATCATATGCTTTAACGTTTTCAACCATATTAACAGGCAGATTCTTCATTGCAACTTTTGGGTCATCACTAAAGAATTCTTTTCCATCCACCATTATCTTCTTTACTTCCTTACCGTTTATGGTCACTTTTCCTTCGGAACTAACCTCTGCTCCCGGAAGCTTCTTTACTAACTCTTCAAGCATTGCACCTTCCTGAGTACGATAAGCCGACGCATTATAAACCATTGTATCTTCAACAACTGTTACCGGAGGAGCTTCAGCAGTTACAACTGTACCTTTCAGCATAACAGCATCCGGCTTCAGCAATATTTCGCCTAAAATAGCAGATGGTTTTGCTGACGTAATCTGAAATGATTTTGCAACAGTAGCATAACCTATAAACGACACCTTTATTACATAGCGTCCTTTTTTAAGACTTGAAATAGAAAATGAGCCGTCTTTTTTGCTTGAGACTCCGGTTACAAAAGTGCTGTCTGGCAAAGAAAGCACACGAATAGCCGCTTGTTCAACCGGCGCTTTTGTCGTGTTGTCGAGAAGCTTTCCCGAAACCAAAGCACGGTCAGACTGTGCCTCTAAGGAAAGAGTGCTGAATAAGCACAAAATCAATAATGTCAATTTGTGTTTCATGAATAATTCTATAATTATATATACAATATAAAAGAATGTTTGTATTCTTATGACATTGAAAACAAAGAAAGGTTTAATGACTGGAAGTATAGAAATTGCCTTAAATAACTAAATTGTTTTGCTTTTCGACCTTTTTTAGCGTAAGTTTGCAACCGGAAACATAAAAGTTCAATCAAATTAACTCCCAGGGATATGAACAAACAAGAAGTAATTCTTTGCGATGAATTAGAAAAAGATCTGCTCGGTGCAATGAACAGCAAACCATATGATAAGCTTTTTATTCTGACAGACGAAAACACAGAACTTCACTGCCTGCCGGCTATCAATAAACTATTGCATAACAATAATGCAATCTCAGTAACTATACCTGCAGGAGATTTGAATAAAAATATCGAAACACTGGCTCATGTATGGACACAGTTAAGCCAAAAAGGCGCAACCCGTCACTCACTACTTATCAATTTAGGGGGAGGGATGACTACCGATTTGGGTGGTTTTGCAGCTGCAACCTTTAAAAGGGGTATCCGATATATCAATATTCCTACTACTCTCTTATCAATGGTCGATGCTTCTGTTGGTGGAAAAACCGGTATTAATTTCAATGGATTAAAAAACGAAATCGGTGCATTTGCTCCTGCAAGTAGTGTGTTGATTGAAACTGAGTTTTTAAAAACCCTTGATAAAGAAAATTTCTTTTCTGGTTATGCCGAAATGCTGAAACATGGGCTTATAAGCAATACAGAACATTGGGCAGAGCTACTCAACTTTCCAACCGACAACCTTGATTATACCAAGTTGAAAGAGTTGGTGGGTAAATCTGTGCAAATAAAAGAAGATATTGTTGAACAAGATCCATACGAACAAGGTATCCGTAAAGCACTGAATCTGGGACACACAGTTGGTCATGCTTTCGAAAGTCTTTCGTTTGAAGAAGATCGCCCGGTACTGCACGGTTATGCTGTGGCGTGGGGTATTGTTTGCGAACTTTACCTTTCATCCGTGAAAACAGGTTTTCCAACAGACAAGCTAAGACAGACCGTTCAGTTCATCAAAGAGAATTATGGTTGTTTCAGTATTGACTGCAAGATATACGACAAATTATATGCATACATGCTTCACGACAAGAAAAATACAGCAGGCATTATCAATTTCACTCTACTAAAAGACGTAGGAGAAATCTGTATCAATCAATCTGCCGATAAAGACGAAATATTCGAAATGTTCGATTTTTATCGCGAGTGTATGGGGCTTTAAAATAAATGCAAGAACGGATTTATAAATAATTCCTTAATTATTTGGGGAGATTTAAAAGTATTTGTAAATTCGCGTCCGATTTCGGGGTGTAGCTCAGCCCGGTTTAGAGTACTCGTCTGGGGGGCGAGTGGTCGCTGGTTCGAATCCAGTCACCCCGACTGATAGAAAGGCTAATAATCTAAATGATTATAAGCCTTTTTTATTTGAGCAATTCCTGAGTAACCTTATTATGCCCTGATTAACATCGTTTATTTAAACCTGAAAACGTCAGGTATAACAATTCTGTAAATTAGGAGGAATTTGAATGAAAAAAGACAAACTACTGAAAAGGAGTATCGTTTTAGTAATTGGGTTATTTATTATGGCTATCGGGGTAGCTTTATCCATAAAAGCCAATCTAGGAACATCGCCAGTATCTTGCGTACCATACGTTTATAGTTTAGGTTTTCCAATGACAGTAGGATTATTATCAATCATAGTCAATGTGCTGATGATCCTCCTACAAATAGTACTACTAAGAAAAGAGTATCAACTAATACAGCTCGTACAACTGCCGGTAGCTCTTATCTTTGGATTCTTTATCGACTTCGCCATGTTCCTGTTATCAGGTCTTCAAACATCAAATTATATCTATCAATGGATTCTTTGCCTGCTAAGTTGTGTGATTATTGCATTTGGTGTATTTCTTGAAGTAAAAGCCAACGTTACATATCTTGCGGGAGAAGGATTATCAATTGCAATTTCCAAAGCTTTCAACAAAGAATTTGGTAAAGCCAAAGTAAGCGTAGATGCTTCGTTGGTTATTATCGGGGTAGCTAGTTCTTTTATTCTGCTTCATCGGTTAGAAGGTATACGCGAAGGAACCATCGCTGCAGCTTTGCTGGTTGGTACCATTGCACGATTCTATAATAAGAATTTTAAATTTATTGATTCGCTAGTCGGCATAGATAAAAAAGAAGTCAGCGAACAAGTCAGCACAGTTAATCAGGAAAAGAAGATTGTTATTACCATTGCCCGTGAGTTTGGTAGTGGTGGCCATGAAATTGGAGAAATCATTGCTAAAGAGTTAGGCATATCTTTCTACGACACAAAATTAATTGATCTATCGGCAGCAGAAAGCGGTTTAACGCCAGAGTATGTAAAAGAGCACGAACAGAAGTTAGCCAACAATTTATTATTCGATCTTTACGAACAGAACTATGCTTATGTAAACGAAGAAATGCCACCACTCGATACCTTATTTATGGTTCAGAGCAAGGTTATCAGAGATATCTGCGAAAAAGAATCATGTGTTATTGTTGGTCGTTGCGCAGATTACGTTTTGAAGAATAATCCATACTGCTTCAATATCTTTATTCACGCTGATAAGAAATTCAGAATTGAGCGCATTATCAAAGAATATGGCATAGCAGTCGATATGGCAGAGAAAGAACTGGAAAGAAAAGACAGGGACAGAACCAATTACTGCAAACACTACACTCACCGAATCTGGGGAATGGCAAGCAATTACAACTTAACGATTGATAGTTCTATATTTGGTCCGGAAAAATCTGCAGCGTTGATTATTGATGCTTTAAATAAAAACCTCAAAGTTTATAACGAATAAGATTCCGCTATCTTTATTTCAAAGATCATTATTCCAAAGATACAAATCAAGCCCTAGATTGCGAGATATCCTTGTACATAAGAATACATTCTTCTGTACAAGGATATCTAAATTAATATAGTATATTTCATAAGCAAAACCGTAGCTCTGCAATTTTCTACCTGAATATTGCAGAGCTACGGTTATTTATATCCTATAAGTATTAACTAATTCATCTTTACTTAGTTCTTTAAAGTGAATCCAGCTCAATCAATACGAGAATTAGCGTGAGATAGGATACGCTCAGATGACTTTAAAGTGAGTCCAGTTCAATCAATGCTCCCCCATTCGTTGGAATAGTGAGCTTCAAAGGTTTCTTCGGATCAATATTAAGCTCACTGCAATTACCTTCTAACTTGGCATTATCGTTATAGAATATAGCTTTAGTGCCGACATTTAGTTCCGACAAACTGAGATTAATAACCTTCGTTTTCTTTTCAGCATTAATTGCAGCAACGTACCATTTATTTGCATGACGACGAGCCAATACAACATACTTTCCGGGATAACCATCAATAAACTTTGTTTCATCCCAGGTAGTAGGAACTTTTTTCATGAACTCAATTGCCCAGGCTGGTGCATCAATCAGATTATTGGGAGCCAAAGCAAAATTCTGAACAGAGCTTTGGAAAAGTACAGCTGTTGCCAATTCAAAAACATCGGAAGTGCGTCTGATATTGCCATGTTTATCACTGCTGTTCTCTCTATTATAGTAGCGGTTCAGTGCAGATCCACCAAATTCCATAGATGCCACAGCATTGCGGATAAAAGGATGCAAGCAAGCACTGAATGCTTCTTTATTATTACGTTCCTGAGAAAAGTTTAGGTTTTCGCTAGCTAACACAGCTTCACTGGATACAAAGTTTGGATACATGCGTTCCCATCCTCTAGGTAAGGTACAGCCATGAAAAACAATGCCCAGTCCATAATCATTAGCGTCTGACAGAATATCTTCATAAAGTTGCATCATCATTTGTTTATCACCTCCAAAGAAATCCACCTTTAATCCCTTGATACCAATTTTCTGCAACCACTTCATCTCTTTCTTACGAGCAATGATATTGCCCATAATTCCACGAGGTCCTTGTGGCGCATCGTTCCAATATCCATTAGAGTTGTACCAAAGAAATACTCCTACTCCCTTGGAAGCAGCATATTTAACAAGCTCTTCCATCTTTTCATAACCAATATTCTTGTCCCACAATGCATCTATCAGAATAAACTCATATCCCAAGGTAGAAGCAAAATCAATATACTGTTTCTGGTCGTCATAATTCATACTTCTATCCATCCACATAATCCAGCTCCAGGTACTACGGCCGTGCACATATTCTTTTGTAGCTTCATAAAGTGGCTTCACCACATCAAAAGAGACTGTTGTTTCCGCAATTGGGGCAAGTGTTTCACCTACAGTGATAGTTCTCCAGGGAGTTTCTCCAGGCATGGAAATAGCCGGAGCCGAAGTGCCGTTTCCGTTGCATTCTCCTGCATGAGGGAAAGCAATAGTATAAGTAGTAGATCGATCTTTATGATCTTTCAAATGACTTCCGCAATAAGCACTGGTAACTCCTGTTTCTGAAAGTAAAGCCCAGCCATCTTCACCTATACGGAAAAGACAAGGAAAGGTATATCCCTGACCATTTTTGCTCTTGCTTGACAAAGGAGCATCTGCTTCATAATCTGTTTCATAGCTAGGATATGTTCTTGCAAACCCACCCATCGGTAGAACCTGTGGGCAAAGAAAGCTTGTTGCCTTCTCCGGAATATTAAAACCTGTAGCTTCCTCGTTAATAACACAGCTAAGATTATCTCCACAAGGATAAAGTTTATATTTAAAAGCTACATCATTATTGCTAACACGAAAGATTACATCTATCTTATGCTTATCGTTATTAACAAATGAACAAGTTAATTCATTAGCCACATAGTGAATCTTACTCTTTTTAGTGGTCTTCAATTCATAATTTTCATCAATAGAAGAACTGCTATTCTCCTTCATTACCATTTCCTGACTAAAGTCGCCCACATTGGTTTTCATACCAAGAGGTGATAATTCGATGAACTTTTTCTGATTATAACTAACCGAATAGGCTGGTTTACCATCCTGATCGGTGATTGTAACCTGAAGCTTTCCATCTGGTCCACTAACTTTCACATCCTTTGCCTGAACAGTAAACATTCCCATTGCCAGCAAAGACAAAATCAATAATTTTTTTTTCATAAAAAGGCTATTTACACATATTATAAGCTTCGTCTAATGAAACTTTTCAGCATTCTGATTTTCATAGACATTCTCTATTTCCTTCGGTCCGAATGACACCGAACTCTTGGATAAATCCGGTATATTATAAGATTTCAACGTTAAATCGTAATGAGCGGGATCTTTCTGAGGCAGCACGAAAGGCTTGTAAGTCTTCCCCGTTCTATCTATGTAGCAGAAATAGGGTTTACCATACTGACCATCGCCTCGTTTGCTGGCAAAAACAAACCAGCGACTATTGGATGACCACGAATGATATGTATCCGAACGATTGGAATTTACAGTTTTCAGGTTATCAACTTTCCCGGTTCTTAAATCCATTAACTGTAAATCTGCTTCACGATGCCAAATAGGAAAAGTACCATAATCGGCAACAGTGTAAAGAAGATATTTCCCGTCGGGTGAAGCTTTCAGGTGACAGGCAGATTTGCCTGTTAAGCGAGCATTCCATATTGTATCTACACTATTCCCCAACTCACCTTTCTTCGCATCAAAAGAAATCCTACAAATACTATACTTCATATTTTTGATATCATTCGGCAACTTTACACGTGGAGCCGAACAATAATAAACATATTTACCATCAGCACTAAAAACAGGAAAAGTCTCAAATACTGTTGAATCATTTAATAGAGGCGAAACAATCATCCTGTCTTTATCAAAATCAGCCAGCACTACATCCGAAGCTGTATCATACACTTCCAGGCGTTTGCTTTCTTGCGTATGAAATGAAGGAATAATAATATTGGTAGAGAAAACTCCATAACGACCGCTAGGATGAATTTCACCATAAACGCATCCGGATATCATTCCATCTACCTTCAAAGATAACTTGCGCAACTTTCCATCACGATTAAGGATTGTGCCACCCTTCTTACCACGTAAATGGAAAAACGAGAGATCTCCTCTCTGATTACCATGCGTATGGCAGTTCATACACGATTTATCCACTGTGTTATTATCAATAAGTACTCTTTCATCAAATGTCTGCACATTACGTTCACATAACTGAATAGAGTTCCATACTTCATAACCAGGCTCTATCAACCGGTAAGTCAGATATCCGTCTACCGGATCGGGAGCTACATACCAGGTAAATGACTTATAAGCCAACCACTCTCCATTTACACGAGAAGTAATCTGCACAGTCAATGTGTTTCCTTTTTCTGCATCAAGAAGTTCTTTCCAATCATCCATTGAAAAGCTAATCTTGTCATCTCCATTTACAGTGAGAGTCTGCTTCTTTCCGGTAATTTTAACTTCAACAGCATCTGCTCCATCTCTCATCAAAAAGTTGAGAGGGGCAATATTGTATGGAATTGCCACATCCGCATAATCAGGATATATCGGTGCTGCTTTCGCAACACTCCTTACATTATTTGGCTTCGGTGAGCATGCAGTCAACAGACTACAACAAAAGATTATGATATAGAATACACTTTTCATTTTTTTATAAATTCAGCGAAATGATAATAAAACCAGTATGATTGGCCATAAGAACTTTGCAGCAACGTGCCATCGCCCTGACCTTGTTCGTATTTCTTGGTATAATCAATAAAATCATCCCATATTTTGGGTGAGATTCGATAATGTTTCAACGTTTTGGCATCTGTTTGTTTACTATTAGCCAGATAGACGAGTAATGCTTGCTGATATAAAGAATTAGGGATTTCAGCTCCAGACATAGTTGGCATTTTGAAAGCTGTATAATCCTCCATAAAGCCCTTTACATCTTTCTGTAATAAATCAAAGCAGAAAAGATAATCCTGTGCCTTTGTATTATCCGGATGTGAAACAAGTAAACTGCGCAAAGCTGTTCGTGCATTTTCGCTTCCATGTAAAGAATCTGCTGTTACGGCATATTTCTTTTTATAATCATATACCGCAGCCACTTCTTTTGATTGATTTTCCGGCCAACGATCTGCCGCCCACTTACTATAACATTGAGTTTTACTCAATATACGTAAGTACTTCTTAACAGCTTCATCATCACCTGTTATAATATTTATTTCAGCCAATCGGCGTAGCATCCTGGCACTACGATGGTTGGGAGAGAATATTTCTCCTAATATTGCAGAGTGTTCTGCCATAGTCATTTCTCCCACCTGATACCACACTTCATTACTGAAGAATATATAGAGAAACGGCGTATCCGGTCCTAAATTAAAAATCAATCCGCGACTAGTCGGCTGATAAAAGCTCATCAGTTTATCGGGCATTTGTCCCAGCATGCAGTTTGCCATATTGTAGAAATAAGAAACTGCTTCGTTCTTCATGCCACTTTTCTGCGCTATTTCTACAACCTTATTATAATGTCCAAAGTAAAATTCACAATCCAATGCCAGCAACTTTTCTATATCCATTCGAGGATAAGCCATCATGTTTCTGGAAGGGTAAGTGTACGCCTGTTTTTTGGTTAACAAATAAGCGGGGCGCAATATAAGAGGAACTACCGCAGCCTCAACAAGTATAACAACAGCGGGCAACCAATTTTTGTGTTTCAAAGTCCAAATCAACATCAGCAATCCTTCAATCCCGGCACCGTAACCAAACAGCCAATAACCGGCAAATAGCCAAATAATAACAACCAACAAGTTTAGCCAACGATTCTTTAAGATGCTTTTAGCAACTAGTTTATATAACAAAAACATTCCTATTCCACCTATCAGTGCTATCGTTGAAGAGGTTAGATAGTTTTGTTCACAGTTTCGCAGCAATTCCCAGAATGCAACTCCAACTGCCAGTACAAGAGATAACCAATTAGATAAATAATTCCGTAAAGCTTTCCAGGATAACCAGTAAACAAGAGTCAGTAAGAGGGAAAGAATAGCTGCACCGCCACCAATGTAATAGAAAAACTGAGTAAGAAAATCACCTGTTATACAAGCAAGCCAAGCCGGATGTTGAAAATAAGAAGAAAGATATTCCAAGGTATAAAGAAATAATTGCGTCTGTTCCCGATAATATAAATGATAAGGATAGAAACACTGGAAGAAAATAAAACTCCCTAGCAATACCAACAAACCTAAAAGCCATGTAATAGCCTTTTCAAATTTAAATCTCAACATTATCAATTCTGTTTTTCTATAGCTGCTAACAAATGAGAGGCAAATATATGAAAAAAAGGATATATTGGTTTCATTTTTATTATCTAACTTTACACTCAAAATCATTACAGCCATGCCATCTTTTAAATTATATCTATCATTACTTCTTTCAGCTTTCAGTTCTTCGGTTCTTTATGCTGGCAGTCAACCGGTAAAAGTAGAAACCGGAATATCGGTTGAGCTTGCCTTGCAAAGAAAAGCTGAACTAAAGGATATACATTATTCGCTTGATTTCAATATTCCATCAAATAAAAAAGAGAATGTTTCCGGCAAAGAAATTATATCATTCAATCGTCAGGGGATATCCGATTTATTGATTGATTTCAAAGCCGAATTCTCACAAATAAAAAATGTATTGGCAAATGGCAAAAAGGTTGCTTACAGATTCGAGAAAGAGCATATTATTATCTCATCTTCCAATTTGAAAAAAGGCAAGAATCAGATTCAGATTTCATTCATTGCAGGCAATCAGTCACTAAATCGTAGTGATGACTATTTATATACCTTACTGGTTCCCGAACGTGCAAGAACAGCTTTCCCTTGTTTTGACCAACCTGATTTAAAAGCCCGATTTACTTTGAAGCTTGAAGTTCCGGCTTTGTGGAGTGCTGTTTCCAACACTTATACCGTTAAAGAAAAAACAATGAAGGAGCGAAAGACTATTTTATATAACGAAACAGAATTGCTTCCCACCTACCTGTTTTCATTTGTTGCCGGCAAGTTCAAGAAACATAGTAGCACGCGTGACGGACGTTGTATAAATGCCTTTTACAGAGAGACTGATACCAAAAAGATAGCGCAGCTGGATACAATTCTATCACAAGTTTTTTCATCTATTCGTTGGATGGAAAAATATACCGGAGTACCCTACCCTTTCTCAAAATATGATATCATTATTTTGCCGGGATTCCAATATGGAGGAATGGAGCATGCAGGTGCAACTTTGTATAATGACAAAAGAATGTTTTTAAGTGAACATCCTACTCCCGACGAGGAATTGGGGCGCACGGAACTTATTGCACACGAAACTGCACATATGTGGTTCGGAGACTTGGTTACAATGAAATGGTTCAATGATGTGTGGACAAAAGAGGTTTTTGCCAATTATCTGGCTGCCAAAATAGTAGAGCAGCAATTCCCTGATGTTAATCATAAACTGAATTTCCTTAAATCATACCAGATTTATGCACTTGCCGAAGATCGCACTGACGGTACTCATGCTATTCAGCAACAACTGGATAATCTGCAAAATGCGGGTCTTATGTACGGCAACATAATCTACGACAAGGCTCCGGTAATGATGCGCAAGATGGAACAACAAATGGGATCTGAAGCTTTCCAAAGAGGAATACAGAAATACCTGAAAAAGTACGCTTTTGATAATCCTACCTGGGACGATTTAATAGATATTCTTGATAGAGAAAGTCTGCAGGCCAACCTAAAACAATTTAGCGAAGTGTGGGTTAAGCAGAAAGGGCTTCCTGAAATTTCGGCAGTAATCAGCAACGATTCATTAATCATCACTCAGCATGATCCGTTTGAGAGAAATTTGTATTGGAAACAACAGTTTTCAATAGGATTGGTATATGGGAAATCAATAAAGACATTTGACGTTAATTTGCAGAACCGTTCGGTTAGTATACCGCTAAATTCTATTCCCGATTATATAATTCCAAATTACGACGGCATGGGTTACGGTAAGTTTCTGGTAGATTCTGCAAATACAACTTATCAGCTACAGAATTGGATGAATCTGACAGATGACGTTACTCGTCAAGCCGTTTTAATGAATGTTTATGAGAATTTCCTCAGTCATCGTATTTCGGCAAATTCTTGTTGTTCTTCATTGTTGCAGGGACTAAAAAAAGAAAAGAATACACTGATTGCTTCCAGCATCTGCAATTATCTATCGTCTGTTTGTATGGAAATGAAGGGTGAGGCACGTTCTTTGGCAGAGAAACAAATGCTGGAAATTGGTCAAAATCATTCCATAACTTCTTGCCGCCAACAGTTACTCCGTTCGGTTATTAATCTGGCTACAGATTCTACAGTAGTTGACACTCTTTACAACCTTTGGAAAGAAAAAAGTAATAAACTGCTCAATGAAAACGATTATATAACGTTTGCTTATCAACTGGCTATTAACAAGCCACTGCAATACAAAGAGATACTTGCCTTGCAGCGTAGTCGTATAACCGATCCTGATCGTCTGCGTGAGTTCGATTATATAAGTCGTGGTTGTACTCCCGACAAGCAAGAGCAAGAAAACCTTTTCCGGTCACTTCTTCAAAAAGAAAACCGGAGAGTTGAACCATGGGCTCTCAAATTATTGGCTTTGCTGAACCACCCCATGCGAGAACCTTTCTCCAATGCATATATAACTCCGGGGCTAGAGGTACTTCAGGAAATTCAGCGGACTGGTGATATCTTCTTCCCTAAAAACTGGGCTGTAGCTTTGTTATCCGGCCATAGAAGTAGGGATGCACGTAATCAGGTGAATGCATTCTTTACTAATCACCCTGATTATCCCTTATTCCTGAAAAATAAAATTCTTCAGGCAGCTTTCGTGTTATTTAATTCCGGGAATAATGATTAAGACTCGTTTTCCTTAATTGGTTTTACAGAAATACCATTACCCTTGTGAGAACAAACCAGAGGTGCCTTCTTCAAGGTATGATTGTTCATATCGAAAATGATGCTGGGATTGAAATGACAGCCATTTATACGAAATTCAAAATGCAAATGTTCTGTTGTTGCACTTCCGGTGCGTCCGGTTAAAGCAATTGCCTGTCCGGCTTTTACTTCATCGCCCGATTTTACAAAGTTCTTTGAATTGTGACTGTAAAGACTTTCCAGTCCATTTTTATGTCGAACCACAATAACATTACCATATCCGCCATATTTTTTTGCCATTCGTACTATACCGTCGAACGCACAACGAATAGTGTCATTGGCACATGTCTTTATATCAGAACCAGTGTGACCTCCACGCGTACCATAAGCAGATATAACCTTTCCGCCGGGCAAAGGAAAACAATACTCCTCTTTCTGCAAATCTTCCAGATGAAGCGTTATGCTATTATTTCCGGCAAAGACATCCGGAGTCTTCACTCTCACATGATTGACCTCCATATCCGTAAAACCTTTGACAGGTTCGCCGGCCACCAGGTTTAGTGAACAAGTTATAGAAAATAAGAATGCAATAGATTTTAATAGTGATGTCATGTTTATGTATTAGTTCTTGGTTAGCAAGTTAAAATCAGATTCTACGATTCCGATTATTTTGTTAAAAAACAAATAAAATAAAAAAAGAGGAATTTTACAAATTCCGGCTTCCATTTTTCCAAAATAAATATCTTATTAACCAATATTCATCACTATTTAAGCCTATAGAGGCGGCTTTACCGATAAAAAACAAATTCCATCTTTTTTAAAAAGGAATAATTTATTAAGTTTGCATGATAAGCAAAGATGATAGTAACCAACAACCATTATTAATCTTCTTTGTTTACTATGTGGATAGGAAAAGATATCAATTAATCAGTTCATCATGAAAACAAATGTTACAGCAGGCAATTTAAGTACTCAGCTCGAAACCGAGATAAATATCAATACGCTTTTAACTCTCACGGGAGAAATAAATGCGGATGATATTGCTACTATTCGTAGCATAGCCAATTTATCGGTGCTTAATCTTGCAGACGTGAACATTGTAGAAGGAGGAAGCTTTTATAATAATGATCAGGAGTATATTACTACTCGAAATAATGAGATTCCGGAGTATATGTTTGCCGGAATGGAGATAATTACTTCAATAATCTTGCCTAATAGTGCTACAATTATTGGGAAAAGAGCTTTTTCCGGTTGCATAGAACTTACTTCTGTTACTATTCCTGATAGTATTTTAACCATTGGAGTATATGCTTTTGAAGGGTGTAACGGATTAACTTCTGTAGAAATTCCCAGCGGCGCTATTGGTAATTATGCATTTTCCGGTTGCGAAGGGATAACTTCATTAAGTCTGGGTGATAAAGTAACCGCTATTGGCGAAGATGCATTCCAGGGTTGTACAGGATTAACAGACCTTATTATTCCAAACAGTGTTACTTCTATAGGCAATGAAGCTTTTAAAGATTGCAAAGAATTAACTTCCGTCACAATTTCGGGAAGTTTAACTTCTATCAGTGATCAGGCTTTCAGAGATTGTGAGAAGTTATCCACTATTACCATACCCGATAGTGTAATTTCAATTGGCGAAAATGCTTTCAGAAATTGTTCGGGATTGAAATCTGTAGTTATTCCGGATAGTGTGACTTCCATCGGTGACTGGGCATTTTATGACTGTTCCGGTATAACCGATCTAACAATATCTGATAGTGTTACTTTTATTGGCGAAGCCGCATTCGTGGGTTGTAAAGGGCTGACTTCTATTATTTTGCCAAGCAAGATGACGATCATTAGTGAGAATTCATTTAATGACTGCACCGGATTAACCTCAATTGTTATTCCCAAGAGCGTAATTACGATACGCGAAAATGCATTTTTTGGTTGTACCGGATTAACTTCCGTATCAATTCCCGATACAACAACATATATTGGCGAGAACGCTTTCAACGGATGTACAGGTTTAACTTCTCTTACTCTTCCGGCAGAGCTGGAGTCCGTTGGTTATCAGGCTTTCTCCGGTTGTACTGGAATAACTGAGATTTATTGCAAGGCAATACATCCGGCAAAGGTTGCTTCGGGTTCATTTAATGGAATTGATAAAGAAAACTGTAAATTATATATTCCAAAGGGAACTTCAACTGCTTATAAGGATGCAGAAGGATGGAATGAATTTACAAATATCATCGAAAAATAGGAAACTGAATTAGTTTCCTATTCCATCTTTTTTAAAGAGTCATTGCAAATCTCGTTTCTCAATTCTTTCATGTAAGATGAGAAACTAACGGCCTCTTCACCA
Source organism: Bacteroidaceae bacterium (assembly GCA_963668125.1). Lineage (GTDB taxonomy): Bacteria > Bacteroidota > Bacteroidia > Bacteroidales > Bacteroidaceae > Bacteroides. Next base: position 93,967 of record OY764215.1, read on the forward strand.
TATTCCAGATTTAGCTTATATTCCAGCGGAAGCCAGGTAGAAATATCTGCTTCGTTGTGCTGAACCAGTGTTTCCATTTTATCCAAAGCTTTGTAGATACGAGCTTCAAGAGTCTGTAACTCATTCATTTCCTGAAAAAGAGCCGATAGCTTTTCCCTATAACTCTCGGGCAAGGTATTTATTAATTGAACAATCTCCTTATCCTCAATTTCTTCATCCTTTTTTGTTTTATTGAATGCAGGTATATCTCCAGTAATGGCTTCACCAAGGTCGTGAAAAATACACATCAAAATCACTTTATTAATATCCGCTTCCGGAAATTCATCCTGTATAAAGTAAGCCATTAATGATAATCTCCAGCTATGTTCGGCCACACTTTCGTGACGATTGGTGGACGTCCACGAATGGCGTGTATTGCATTTCAGCTTCTCTGCAATACTCATAAAGTTTATAAGTTCTCTTGGTTCCATGTTCTTTGACGCTCTATTTTAAAGAGCTGCAAAAATAAGATTTTAATTCTTAGCAATTAAGATGTTTTGCTTTAATTATAAAAATCATTTTCTAGCATCATTCCATCACTAAAAAAGGATAAGCATCTAATATTAAAGCAATTAAAACAGATAAAAAAAGATTCATCCATCACTAATCCCTCACTTTATCCATCATTTTTAAGCTAATCCCTCACTCTTTTTAAATATTAGGACATAGAAAAATGGCCTTTTACAATTAAGATCGTTATCTTTGTAACATCAATCATACTATTTTTTTAACCAGCATATTGCTCTTAACTGACTTACCATGCGAATTAAAGTTTCTGCTCCTGCCCAGGTTTGTACCGACATTCAGTTGCCGGCTTCAAAAAGTATTAGTAACCGTGCATTAATTATTAACGCGCTTGCCAAAGGTGCATATAAACCGGAAAATCTATCCGATTGTGATGATACAAATGTAATGGTAAAAGCTCTTACTTCTCAGGATGAAACTATAGATATTATGGCGGCCGGTACTGCCATGCGCTTTCTCACTGCTTTTCTTTCGGTAACAGATAGAACAAGAGTGATTACAGGAACCGAGCGTATGCAACAACGTCCTATTGAGATTCTGGTCAACGCACTGAAAATGCTGGGTGCCGAAATTAAATATGAACGAAACAATGGATTCCCTCCGTTACGCATTAGCGGTAAACCGCTCGAAGGTGGCGCCATCTCCCTGAAAGGAAATGTAAGTTCACAGTATATATCTGCTCTGCTGATGATTGCCCCTATACTTAAAAACGGGCTAAAAATGACTCTTACAGGAGATATTATCTCCAAACCATATATCAACCTCACGCTGCAACTAATGACGGATTTTGGTGCTCAGGCTGAATGGGTGCATGATAACTGCATTGAGGTTAGTCCAAAACCTTATACTTCTGTGCCATTTACGGTGGAGTCCGACTGGTCGGCTGCTTCTTACTGGTATCAGATAGCAGCTCTTGCTCCAAAAGCTGAGATTCAGCTGAATGGTCTGTTTGCGGATAGCTATCAGGGAGATAGTAAAGTGGCAGAGTTATTCACTGAATTAGGCATTGAAACCATTTTTAATTCCAAGGGAGCTTTGCTCAGAAAAACGGGAGTTTGCTGCGAACAAATGGAGTATAACTTTATTAATGAACCCGATCTTACACAGACATTCGCTGTAACTTGTGCCGTAATGGGAATTCCTTTCCGCTTCTCGGGACTGCATACACTGAAGATTAAAGAGACCGACCGTATAGCTGCATTGATTGCCGAACTAGGCAAGCTGGGATATGTGCTAAAGGAAACAGGAAAATCTACATTATACTGGGATGGTGAACGCCAACCCATATCTGATACTCCGGCTATTAAGACTTACGAAGATCACCGTATGGCAATGGCTTTTGCTCCGACTTGTCTGAGAATTCCTTCCATCACTATCTGTGATCCTCAAGTGGTTTCAAAATCATATCCTCATTACTGGGAAGACTTAACCAAAGCTGGTTTTTCTATTCAACAGGAAGATTAACAAATTTCTTATTGCCGGATTCCGGATACAAGGTGTGTTATTGGAAAACACAACCGGTGTTAAGCAATTAGCCGGCCGGAACTAAGGCAAAACAAAAGGAGACATCCTGCATAAGCAGTAGATCAAAATAACAAAAGGTGTACACTTAAATATTATTTAGTGTACACCTTTTTAATATTACCTTTACTTTATTTTCGAAAACTCCCGAGGAAGTTTGTCTTAACTCTCCTTAGTTATGAACTAAAGTCCCTATATCTTCGCCTTCAATAACCTTCTTCAGATTACCAACTGTATCCATATCGAACACAACAATAGGCAAGTTGTTTTCCTTACACATGGTAGTAGCGGTAAGGTCCATTACTTTCAATCCACGAGTATAGATTTCATCGTAAGTAATTTCCTTGAATTTTGTTGCAGTCTTGTCCTTTTCTGGGTCGGCTGTATAAATACCATCTACACGAGTACCTTTAAGCATTACATCTGCTTCAATTTCAATTCCGCGCAATGACGAACCAGTATCTGTTGTAAAGAATGGATTTCCTGTACCAGCCGAGAAGATTGCCACTTCACCGGCCTCTAAAGTTTCAATAGCTTTCCATTTATTGTAGAACTCACCAATTGGTTCCATACGAACTGCTGTAAGCACTCTGCTTTTCACACCAACAGATCCAAGAGCTGAGCTCAAAGCCAGACTGTTAATAACTGTTGCAAGCATCCCCATCTGGTCGCCCTTCACACGGTCGAAACCTTTGGATGCTCCGGTCAGTCCACGGAAGATATTTCCACCACCAATAACAATTCCAATCTGTACGCCAAGCTCGTGAATTTCCTTTATTTGCTGGGCATATTCACCTAAACGAGTTTCATCAATACCATATTGTTTTTCTCCCATCAGGCTTTCACCGCTTAGCTTCAGAAGAATTCTTTTATATTTAACCATATTTCTAAATGTTTAATTTCGGCAAACTTACATAAAAATCCTCACTTACAATATACTTGTGGTAGAATAATTAATATCTTTGTAGTGAATCTAAACCCCAGACGTATATGAGAATAAACTTTACTATTTTAATTTCTTTTTTCTTATTGTTCTCTAAGTCGCTTTCTGCACAGACTGTAGAGCAGATTATTCCAAACATATCTAATGCTTTGGCCGAGCAGCATTGGAATGAAGCAAGCAATCTGTTTCATATTGCTGTTGATAAGGATCTTTATAAATCAGAAAAATTCTTTCTGGATAGTATCACTTTTAATTGTCCTGCACGTGCCGAAATGCTTTACCAATTAGGTTTTTATTGCAAGCATACCCGCAATTATGAAAAAGCTTATGTTTACTACAAAGAATTGTTACAACTAAAGCCAAATGAAGTTTCGTATCTTGTTCCTTGCGCCGAACTGGAAGTTATTCTGGGTAAGGAAGATGATGCTTTAAAATCTTATGAGAAAATTCTTGTACTAGATAACAACAATCTGGCTGCCAATATCTATATAGGAAACTACTATTTCTTTACTGCCGACAAAGAAAAACGGACGCTGGACAAAGAGTTTAAGAAAACAGAAACTCCAACACGTATGCAGTATGCTAATTACAGAAATGAGCTGGCACGTTTGGTTACAACCGAATATGAGAAAGCTAAAGCTCACCTGGAAAAGGTTATCAGTCAGTTCCCTTCTTCCGAAGCAAAGAAAACGCTGGATAAAATTCATGCAGTAGAATTAGAATCGAATAAATAAGCTTTACTTGTTAATATAAAAATAGCGGTCTGCCTTGGATAATCAGGACAGACCGCTATTTCTTTTATATATCATATTCTATTTTTGGCCGAAATCTACAGTATAAACCGTACTTCTTTAAATAAATATGCCCTTTCTTCGCCCGACACTGTACTCAGTATTAAGACTCCTCCGGGTGCAATACGAGTAATTTTGGCAGAGAATTCGCCATTTTTGTCTGCATATCGATGAAAACCTTCTTTACGAAATAATGAATTATAATATCGGCTACTAATTTTCTCTACCTCTCCTTTTCGCAGTAATTCGTAATAAGCAGAAAGGCGATGGAGAATGTCGACCAAAATCTCTTCTTTGTCCTGAACATCTCCGGTGATTGTTTTCAGAGATATCGGGTTTGGTGCGTTGCTCACAAACACATCCTGATTGATATTAATCCCTATTCCAAGAATACTGTGAGAAAGCATCATGCCTGCAATATCGTTTTCAATAAGCATTCCACAGATTTTCTTATTATTCCAGTAAATATCGTTAGGCCACTTAATACTAAATCCGGGAGCAAAACGATCGAGCGATTCTTTTATGGCAAGGCTGGTTATCTGAGAAATAAGGAACTGTTCCCTGGCTTGAACAAAATCGGGTTTCAACAAGACAGAGAAGAGCAGATTCTTGCTCTGTTCACTTTCCCATGAATTCCCCAGCTGTCCTCTCCCAGCCGACTGGTATTCGGTTACTACTGTTGTAAACTCGGGTACCGCCTGGTTGGAAAATAAATCACGGAGGTAGACGTTTGTAGAACGAGTCTCCTCTAACCTGATAATATTATATTTCATAGTTTAAGGCAATGCATCATACTCGGCACGCAGCTTCCGGGTAAATTTCTTTATAACTTCTTCGTAGGAATGGTCTATAAGTTGTTTTATCAAAGCATCGTCAACACTTCCATCAAACATTACCTGATTCCAATACTTCTTATTAAAGTGATAAGCTCCTTCAATACCGGAATATCTTTCTCTGAGTTCAATGGCATATTCCGGGTCACATTTCATTGTTATGTGATCAGGCTTTTCCAGATCCATCAGAACAAACATCTTATTCATTACCCGAATAACCAAATTAACCTCATCAAAAGGAAAATCTTCTGTAGCACCTTTCTTTTGCAAACAATATTCTCTGGCTGATTCTATATCCATAATAAAATATATTTGATTAAACCATTTAATTACTATTACCAAACGGGAGGATAAAAAGCTTCCTCTATATGTTCAACTGCAAAGGAGCCTGCTTCTCCAACAACCGTAATTATATCGAAACGAACGGGCAGATCAACTTGAAAAAACCTGAGATAAGCATCCGCGGCAGAAACTGTGCGTCTTATTTTCATTGGAGTAACGGCATCCTGAGGTTCGGCAAACAGTCTGTTTTTCCTTGTTTTCACCTCTACTATAATCAGCTCGTTATCCTTCTCTGCCACAATATCTATCTCCTTATGTCCCCGCCTCCAGTTTTGGTGACGTATAGCATAACCTTGAGCAACAAGATACCTTATAGCTTCCTCTTCTCCGCTTTTTCCTAAAATATTGTGCTCTGCCATAGATTGTTTTTGCAAATTTACTGAATTTATTCTTTGTATTTACAGAAGTAAAAGTAATTTTGCAGATAATATGGGAACGAACGACAGGAAAAAATTTAAAACCGCGGCCAATTTGCCAAAACGTCAGCAGCACATTACTTGTTCATTAAGTGATGAAGAGATGCAGATTGTGGAACGCTATCTTAATAAATATAAGATAGAAAACAAATCTCGTTGGCTGCGTGAGACTGTTCTTCAGTTTGTATATAAAAATATGCAGGAAGATTACCCTACTCTCTTCGGCGAACATGACATGAGACGATAATATGCTTGACGATACCTATTTTATGAAACAGGCTTTAGTCGAAGCTCAGAAAGCATTCGACAGAGGAGAGATTCCGGTTGGAGCTATTGTGGTGAGCAAAGAAAGAATTATTGCCCGCGCCCATAATCTTACCGAAACGCTAAACGATGTTACCGCTCATGCAGAAATGCAAGCCATTACCGCTGCAGCAAATGTGCTTGGAGGAAAGTACCTGAACGAATGTACTATTTACGTAACCGTAGAGCCTTGTGTGATGTGTGCCGGAGCTATTGCATGGGCACAGACTGCAAAACTGGTTTTCGGTGCAGAGGACGAGAAAAGAGGCTATCAGAAGTATGCTCCTGATGCACTTCACCCAAAAACTGTTGTTGTAAAAGGTATTTTGAAAGAAGAATGCGCTACGCTAATGAAGAGTTTCTTTCAGAAAAGACGTTAGAAACGATTCCCTAAGAATTTACTTATCTTCCTTAATCTCTTCAAATTCCACATATTCTCCATCCTCCTTATCGAAAATCTTTTTATGCTTTGACTTAGAATCAGAAGCAGCACCGGAAGATGTATCACTATGTGTATTTGATGTTCCCTCGCCTCCACCAAAATTGTAGCTTCTTGTATGTGATTTACGACCAAATCCGAAAAGAAGACGAAGAATACCGCTGATAATTGACAAACCAAAAACCAGGACGATTATTATAATGAAAAAGAATAAGCTAAATATAGCACCCATGAGCAAATAAGTTTATTTATAATATAGAGTGATATACAACAAGTGTGCCAAACTCTTTGTTTACTTTTTCTTTCTTGTAATTATCGAAAGAAGAATATACCAAACAATTACAGCAGCAAAACCTGCAATACCTAAAAAGATGAGTAGAGGAATGCAAACCAATAGGAAAATGAAACTCACTTTATTATCTTTCCAGGATAGATTCTTGAACTTTAATGAGAACATCGGAATCTCTGAAACCAAAAGGTATGAGAATATTGCCACAAGAGCAACGAGATATAAAGCATTAAAGCTATCTGAAACTAAGAACGAGTGTGCTCCAACAATCAAAGCTCCCCAGAAAAGAGCATTTGCCGGAACCGGAAGTCCGATAAATGAACTGGTCTGTCGCTCATCTACATTGAACTTTGCCAATCTTAGTGCCGAGAAAACAGAAATTGCAAAAGCCAGATAAGGGAAATAGTCTTCCACACCTACCAGAAAAGAAGGATAATGCATTTCTTTAAATAAGGAGAATATTATAAGCGAAGGCGCAAATCCAAAGCTAACATCATCGGCCAATGAATCTAATTCTTTACCAATTTTTGAATATGCATGAAGCGAGCGCGCCAGTAATCCGTCAAAGAAATCAAAAACAGCGCTCAATACTATAAAAAGCATCGCCATTTCATATTCTGCTTCAAAAGCCATTACAGCTGCAATACAGCCTGAAAACAAATTTAAGCAAGTAACAGAATTAGGAATGTGACGAGTTATAGAGTTTGCCATTTCAATAATTATTTCAGTTTTGCTAATATAGTCTGGTTACCAACTGTCAATTGTCCCATCTTAACAAGTACTTCTGTACCAAGAGGAAGATAAACATCAACACGGGAACCAAATTTAATAAATCCCATATGTTCATCAATATAACATTCTTCGCCAGCCTCAGCATAAGTAACAATGCGTCTTGCCATAGCACCGGCAATTTGTCTTACCAATACTTCAACACCTTCAGGAGTTTCTATAATAACAGTAGAACGTTCATTATCTGTACTTGCTTTTGGCAACCACGCTTTCATAAACTTACCATCCTGATGGCTTACATGTTTTACTGTTCCGTCAACAGGATACCAGTTGGCATGAACATTGACAACGCTCATAAAGATTGAAACCATGATGCGTTTGTCGTGAAAATATTCATTTTCATCTACTTCTTCTACAACCACAATTTTCCCGTCAGCCGGAGCTACGACAACTTTAGTTGTATCTTCCCCGAATAAACGGATAGGGCAACGAAAGAAATTCACCATTAATCCATAAATAGCAATACTTACAATTGCTAACAGATAGAATGCCAATTTACAATCTACATAGTAATAAACAAGGCTATTAATAACAAGAAAAAAAAGTAGCCCTATTGCCAAAATATGAGTACCTTCTCTATGAATTCTTATTTTCTTTAATTTTTTAAGTCGACCCATCAGTCCTTTTTAATGAATTTATGGCGCAAAAATAATCTTAATTTGATAAGCTACCAAGTAATTTATCATAGAAATGAATAAAAATACTTCATTTCTTATAAAAAACATTTATGTTGATAACTTTTAGTGAATTCATTTTTTTGAAAGTTGAAACCTAAGTATCTTTGAGAACCATTTTATTTATGGTTTGGATTAATTTTTTTAATTTTTAGTTAATATGCAAGATTTTGTTCATTTACATGTTCACTCACAATATTCTATCCTCGATGGGCAAGCCGCCGTTAAAGCTTTGGTTGATAAAGCTATAGACAACGGAATGAAGGGTATTGCTTTGACCGACCACGGAAACATGTTCGGTGTAAAAGAGTTCTTCAATTATGTAAAGAAGAAAAATGGAGGAGCAAACGGCGAGATAAAAGATCTTAAAAAGAAAATTTCTCAGCTTGAATCAGGGGAACTTGAATGCGAAGATAAAGAAAACGAGATCAACAATTGCAAAGAACAGTTAGAAGCCGCTAAGAAGAAATTATTTAAACCGATTATCGGCTGCGAAATGTATGTGGCAAAGCGCTCTCTTGATAAGAAGGATGGTAAACAAGACCAGAGTGGTTATCACTTAATAGTACTTGCAAAGAACGAAAAAGGTTATCATAATCTGATAAAGTTAGTTTCTAAAGCCTGGACTGATGGTTATTACTACCGTCCGCGTACTGACAGAACCGAATTAGAGAAGTATCACGAAGGACTAATTGTATCATCTGCTTGTTTAGGAGGTGAAGTTCCTCAAAAAATAAGAAACCAAAAAATAGAGGAGGCTGAAGAGGCTATCCGTTGGTACAAGAATCTTTTTGGCGATGATTTCTATCTGGAATTACAGCGCCATAAAGCTACAGCACCAAGAGCTAACCATGAAGCTTTTGCTCTTCAGTCAATGGTTAACCCAGAGATTATCAGACTTTCTCAAAAATATAACGTTAAGCTGATATGTACCAACGATGTTCACTTTGTGGACGAAGAAAATGCGGAAGCACACGACCGTTTGATTTGCCTTAGTACAGGTAAAGATTTGGATGATCCTAACCGTATGCTCTATTCCAAACAGGAATGGATGAAAACCAGGGAGGAAATGAATGAAGTCTTTGCTGATGTTCCGGAAGCTCTTTCCAACACAGTGGATATATGCGATCAGGTGGAATTCTATACAATCGACCACGGACCTATTCTTCCTAACTTCCCAAAACCTGCAGGATTTGATAACGATGACGATTATCTTAAGTACCTTACTTACGAAGGGGCTAAGAAGCGTTGGGGAGAAATGAATGAAGAACAAAAGGAACGTGTGGATTTTGAGTTGGCTACTATTAAGCACATGGGGTTCCCCGGATATTTCCTTATTGTACAAGATTTCATTGCTGCAGCAAGGAATATGGGTGTATCTGTTGGTCCGGGACGTGGTTCGGCAGCGGGCTCGGCTGTTGCATATTGTTTGGGGATTACTCAGTTAGACCCTATTAAGTATGACTTACTGTTCGAACGTTTCCTGAACCCTGACCGTATCTCACTTCCTGATATTGATATCGACTTTGATGATGATGGCCGTGGCGAAGTTCTTCGTTGGGTTACAGATAAGTATGGTTACGAAAAAGTAGCCCACATTATTACTTATGGTACAATGGCTACCAAGCTGGCCATCAAGGATGTGGCGCGTGTACAGAAATTACCTTTATCTGAGTCGGACAGACTAACCAAGCTAATTCCCGACCGTTTGCCTGAAGTAAACGGGAAATCGCCAAAGATAAATTTAAAGAACTGTATTGCTGCCATACCGGAACTACAGGAAGCCTGTAATTCATTCGATCCGCTGGTTCGCGATACAATGAAATATGCCCAAATGCTGGAAGGGAATGTCCGTAATACGGGTGTTCATGCTTGTGGTACCATTATTTGTCGTGACGATATTACCGACTGGGTACCGGTTAGTACCGCCGATGATAAAGAAACCGGCGAAAAAATGCTGGTTACTCAATATGAAGGTTCAGTAATTGAGGATACCGGACTTATTAAGATGGACTTCCTGGGATTGAAAACTCTTTCAATCATCAAGGAAGCGGTACTTAATATTCGCTTGCACCGCGGTATAGAACTGGACATTGACACTATTTCGACAGAAGACGAGGCTACATACAAATTATATAGTGAAGGAAAGACCATCGGAACGTTCCAGTTTGAATCTCCTGGTATGCAGAAATACCTGAAAGAGCTTCAGCCGAGTACTTTCGAAGATCTTATCGCGATGAATGCCCTTTACCGTCCGGGGCCAATGGATTATATACCTCAGTTCATCGACCGTAAACATGGTCGTGAACCCATTATATATGATATACCAGTAATGGAGAAGTATCTGAAAGATACGTATGGTATTACAGTATATCAGGAACAGGTGATGCTCCTTTCCCGACTTCTTGCCAACTTCACCCGTGGTGAATCGGATACATTGCGTAAAGCGATGGGTAAAAAGCTGAAAGATAAGCTTGACCACCTGAAGCCACTCTTTTTGGAAGGCGGACAGAAGAACGGACACGATCCTAAAGTTCTGGAAAAAATCTGGGGAGACTGGGAAAAGTTTGCTTCGTATGCGTTCAATAAATCTCATGCAACCTGCTACTCATGGGTAGCATACCAAACTGCATACCTCAAAGCTAATTATCCATCAGAATATATGGCCGGTGTTATGAGCCGGAACATCTCGAACATCACGGAAATCACGAAGCTGATGGATGAGTGTAAAGCCATGGGAATGATGGTTCTCGGTCCTGACGTAAATGAAAGTTATTTAAGATTTACTGTAAACAAAGAAGGAAACATACGTTTTGGATTGGGAGCTATCAAGGGTGTTGGAGAAAGTGCGGTGGAAGCAATTATTCAGGAACGAGATAAAAATGGTCCGTTTGCTGGAATATTCGATTTTGTTCAGCGGGTAAACTTAACTGCCTGCAACAAGAAGAATCTTGAAAACATTGCACTTGCCGGTGGTTTCGATAATTTCCCTGAATTAAAAAGAGAACAATTCTTTGCCGTAAATACAAAAGGAGAAACTTTCCTTGAAACGTTAGTTCGTTACGGTAATAAATATCAGTTGGACAGAGAACAAGCGGCTAACTCTCTTTTCGGTGGAGATAATGTTATCGATATTGCAACACCTGAAATATTTCCTGCAGAAAGATGGAGCGACCTTGAGCGTCTTAATAAAGAGAAAGAATTGGTTGGTATCTACCTTTCAGCCCATCCTCTTGATGAGTACTCTATTATATTAAAGGATGTATGTAATACCAAAATGGTCGATTTCTCGGACAGAGCATCCCTTGCCAACAAAGAACTAACCTTTGGAGGAATAGTAACAAACGTTCGCGAAGGTATGGGAAAAACCGGAAAACCTTATGCAATAGTCAAGTTTGAAGATTTTTCCGGCTCCAATGAGCTGCCTTTCTTCGGTAACGACTATATTGAATGGCGAAACTTTCTTTCTGTGGGAATGTTCTTATATATCAAAGGCCGTTGTCAGCCACGTCAATGGAAGCCGGACGAGCTGGATATTAAAATAACATCCATGGAACTGCTTCCCGATGTGAAGGATACATTAATAGAAAAGATGACTATTTTTATCCCGTTGAAAGCTTTAGATCAGCAGGTTGTGACAGAACTTTCTATTTTAAGCAATGAAAGTCCGGGTAAGACAGAGCTTTTCTTTAAAATCTTTGATGAGGAATCTAATTATTCAGTTGAATTTATGGCTCGTTCCACTAAATTGTCAGTTGGAAAAAAAATCGTCAATTATATAAATGAACATCCCGAACTTGAATATCATATTAATTAATATTATATTTGCATCATATACGTTTAATATTAAAAAAAGAATATAATTATGGCATTAGCAATAACAGACAATAATTTTGAAGAATTACTTCAAAGCGAAAAACCATTAGTAGTAGATTTTTGGGCAACATGGTGCGGACCTTGCAAGCAAATAGGGCCTGCAATCGAAGAATTAGCTACAGAATACGAAGGAAAAGTTACTATTGGAAAATGTGACATTGAAGAGAATGACGAACTAGTATCTAAATTCGGAATCCGTAATGTTCCTACAGTATTGTTTATCAAGAATGGCGAAGTTATTGATAAACAAGTTGGAGCAGCTGCAAAATCAGTTTTCCAGGCAAAGATTGATTCTTTATTGTAATTCAATAATAAATTTTATAAAGACTCTTAAAACAAACTTAAATTATGGGCTTAGAAGATGATTTCTTATTGGAAGATGAAGACGACGAAAAGACCGTTGAATTCATTAAGAACTTTTTGCCACAAGACTTGAAAGACAAGTTTACTGACGATGAGCTCTATTATTTCCTCGATGTTATGGTGGATTACTATTCTACAAGCGGATGTCTGGATGCACAACCGGATGCCGATGGATATGTAAACATTGATCAGGACGAAATCGTGGAATACATTGTAAAAGAGGCAAAAAAAGATGGTATGGGAGACTTTAATCCCGAAGATATTCTCTTTGTTGTTCAAGGAGAAATGGAATATGGAAATTCATTAGGTCAGGTTGATTAACCTCACTTAATTAGATATAGAAGAGAGCCTTGGCGTAAGATTGCCGAGGCTCTCTTTTTGTTTTTAGGAAATTAAGGAAATGATTCGCCCTCTTTGTACAAAAAACATAAAAACAGTAGCCCTAGATTACGCAAACAGACGTCCGAAATAAGCAAATTATGCTCAAAAAAGTGAGGGATGACCCTTTTTGTGAGGGTACAGTGAGGAATAAAAACGCTACCCTCAGTCATTAGTTATTTTATATTCAGTATATTACAACAAAAAGTGAGGTAGTGATGGTAGCTTTTTGCTTTCCCTTATAGTTTGCAAAACACAGAGAAAAAACAGGAAGTTAGATTCCCTGAAAACCATTCACCAATCATTCCGGATTTATTCACCAATAAAATTCAGCCATTCACCAATGGATTTTATTTATTGGTGAATGAAATAGCTAATGTCAGCAGCAGAATATTAATCACCTAAATAAGATGGCGGGATTTAATTTCTAAATACTTATTTATCACATCGACCGACAATTTATCGGGCGTGGTGAGCAATGAGTAAACGGCATGTTGATTCAGGGTAGAGACCACTAATCGCTTTTCGAAAGCAAACTTTTCGGCTATTGTTTGCTGACAATAATCCTCAGTGGTGCCTGGGTTCTTCTCTATAAAAGCATTCAACTCGGCATTCTCAAAGAAAACAACCAGCACCAGATGCTGACGAGCCAGCTGACGAAGGTAGCTCAGCTGACGTCCCATCCCCACAATACTGTCGAAATTGGTATAGATAATAAGGAAGCTTCGCTTGCTAATGTGTTTGTTGAGGTGAATGTAGAGCGCAGAATAATCGCTTTCTCCAAAGGTTGTGCTCTGGTTATACAGATTTTCAAGCAACAGTTGCATCTGTCCCTCCTTTTTCGAGGCAGGAACAAAAGAGTCAAACTCCCGTTCAAAGGTTATCAGTCCGGCATTATCGTCCTTATGAATGGCAATGTACGAAAGAACCAGTGAAGCATTTATGGCATAATCCAGCAAAGTCATTCCCTGAAAGGCCGATTGCATCACCCTCCCCTTGTCTATCACATTATATATTTGTTGCGACCGCTCACTTTGAAAGATGTTTACCATTAGTTGATGCCTGCGTGCAGTGGCTTTCCAGTTGATAGTACGGTAATCATCTCCCTTTACATACTCCTTTATCTGTTCGAACTCTGTGTGATGCCCTATCTGTCTCACCTTTTTAATTCCAATTTCGGTGAGTTTGTTAGACATCGCCATCAACTCATATTCATGAAGCATCAGATATGACGGGTAAACCTTCACGGAAGCAGGAGTGCCGCAATTATATCTGCGTGCAATCAGTCCCAGAGAAGTGCTGGTAAAAATACGGATTACTCCGAAAGAGTACTCCCCTCTTTTCACTGGACAGAGGTTATACTCTATTGTTTTGCTCTTATTTGCATCCAGGCTCAGTTGAAAAGCTACATCGCGGCGCTGAAAAATAGCGGGGATTTCATCAATCACTTCCAGATGAACGGTGAACGGGTAGTTATTCTCAATATAAATCTTCACCGGATTATCATCTCCGTTGGAGAAGCGTTCGGCACAAGAGCGTGAACCATTGATTGAACTTCTCCAGTAAAGCTGCCAGATATCGAAAAGCACAGCCAGAATAAGAGCAAGCACACCGATTTGTGCCACAAGAAACAGACTTGTAACCACGTAGCCCGTTCCCAATAGCAGAATAAGGACAATGCAAAACAGATAAAACCTCTTAGTCAGAAACATAATTTTTTATTTCGGAACTTCTACTTTATCAATTAATCTCCGGGTAACCTTTACGGCAGAGTAACCTTCCATTTCAGCCTCAGCAGTAAGCAAAAGACGGTGATGCAGTACCGGAACGGCTATAAACTTAATATCTTCGGGCGTTACAAAATCTCTTCCCTGCAATATGGCGAAAGCCTTTGCTGCCTGAAGCACACAGACAGAAGCACGGGGCGAAGCCCCCAGATACACAGATTTGCTGGTTCTTGTCTGTTGAATAATCAATGCTATATAGCGAAGCAGTGTGGCATCCACATATACTTGTTTTACCAGACTCCTTAATGAAAGCAACTCTTCTTTCTTCAGTACAGGTTTCACGCTACGCAATTTCACAAAGTCGGTTTGCTGATGATGGCGTTCAAGAATCGCCACTTCATCTTCCAAAGTAGGATAATCAAGCGTCACCTTCATCAAAAATCTGTCGATCTGTGCTTCGGGAAGTTTATACGTTCCTTCCTGTTCTACAGGATTCTGAGTTGCAAGAATAGTATAAAGATCGCCCATCTTAAAAGTAGAGCCATCAATGGTAATCTGCCTTTCTTCCATCACCTCAAAAAGAGCCGACTGAGTTTTTGCCGGAGCACGGTTTATCTCATCCACAAGAATCACATCGCCAAAAAGCGGTCCGCGGTGAAAGTCGAAGGAATTTTTCTGCATATTAAAGACAGTAGTTCCCAGCACATCCGAAGGCATTAAATCCGGAGTAAACTGAATACGCGAGAAATCAGCGTCAATTAACTTTGCAACGAGTTTGGCCAGTAATGTTTTGGCAACTCCGGGCACTCCTTCTATAAGAACATGTCCGTTTGCAAGTATGGTGGTAAGAATTAAGTCCACAGCTATGTCCTGCCCCACAATAGTCTCCGCAATACAGCTTTTAAGTTCACGGATCTTTTCCGAAAATTCAGTCAAGTCTATTCTGCTCGTTGTTTCTTCCATAATCTGTTATTTATAGGAATTAGTTATAATTTCATTCATTCGGTCAATATAATCTTTCAAGGTCTTTTCGTCAATTGGTATATCATACTGAAGTAACTCGAGATCTTTCAGTATTTTGTAAATCCTTTCCGCCTCCATTCCTGTTTTGTTGGAGAGTCTATGGCAAAGATCCATTGTTAGAGCCTCTTCTTCAATATCTATGTAGGTTTCCTTTTTGAGTGCTTTTGCAAAATGCACCTTTTTCTTACGCAATATTCCGAGGTAATCTTTCTTCTGATAATACATTGTACCTATCTGTTTAATAAAGTCAAGCGTTGTGTTTACCGGAGGTTCTATCACAGGAATAATCCGTTGTCGCCTTTTTGCATTGAAGCGCATAAACAGAATTAGTACAAACATGGACAAGTAAATACTCCATCTTAATGGAGGCTGACTTAAGAAATAGCGAAGCGGCGTTTCTTTTGCTTCACTCTTGGTTTCGGATGTATCGAAACGAACCAAAGGCATTCCTTTCATATAAGAAAGCAGACTAAACACATAACCGGCATTTTGCTGATCCAATATCCCGTAATTGGTAAATAACAAGGGAGTTGATACCATAAAAAGTTCACCTTTTCCAACCTTCTTACTAAAAGCAACAGGGAACCTTTCTCTGTTCGTTGCCAATACGGTAGAAGGTATATCCGAAAGCCAGGTATGCTTCCTTTTATCTTTCGATTCGTCCTTCATTTTTGGCTCATTAGGAGTAACTTGCGAGAAAAAATCCGTGCATATCTGGGGATAAAATCTGTAAATTTTGCACGGAAAAGCTGAATTACACAGAAACAATGGTTTTCTTTTCCTTGTATGCCGTGTCATCGCTTTTATATCATCATAACCTATAAAGGAATTATGAGCAGTAATTCGCAATGAGTCTACTAAATAAGGCGAAAAAGTGGAAGATACAAACATAATCTTATTACCCTTTCGCAAAAGACTTATCATAGACCGGAATTGCACTGAATCCATAAAAGCATAATCTGACAAAACTAAAAAAGCTTTCGGCTTGGCAGTTGAGTCATTATTTAGCTGAAAGAAGGTTTTATCCGAAATAGAATAGTTTCCTTTCAGGGAAGAAGATAATACATCATCAAAAACGAAGCATCCAAAAGGCTGTTTGTCGTTTTTGTTAAAAGAGGCATCCCAGGAAAATTCCTTGGTAAAGCTTTGTTCAAAAAGAAACATTCCAGGAATAAGGAGCAGAATAAAAACAATAAATTTAAGATTGCCTTTCACCAATTTCCTCCTTTCTGTATTATCTGCTGCAAATTTTTAACCGTTTCATAGGTAGATTCTGTTGCTTCAAAATTTCCATAACGAACCATCAGGAAACGGTTGGTCAGTTGGCGAAACTCCTCGTTCACTTCTTTACGTTTCATTTCATACAAATACTCTGTCGGCGTTTTATAAGTCTGCCAGTCTATACATCTGAAATCGGACAGATGCTTTAATGTTTGCAAATAAATGAGTCTAACAGCCAGTTGATAATCTTTTCGGCTCAAAGCATTGTTAATTTCGCTGTTAAAGTCTACCCCGTAAATGGTTTCTTCTTCCACGTTATATTTCATAAACTTCTTTTCTCTGTAAAAAAGTTCGGGGCGTTTCTTATAAACAACGAAGATTAACAATAAAATGAACATAACAAAAAGCACAGCCAATATTGCTCCGGAATACTTATCAGCAATCACACTTCCAAAGAACTTATGAATCAGCTCACGGAACCAATTTATAACTATCTCGTATAAATTAAAATTCTTGTGAACCAACTGTGAATTATAATCAAAATGACTATCTGCTTGATAGCGTGCTATCTTTGCAGTATCATAGAGTAAAGTATCCGTAGTGTGCATCTAATAGTTATAATTGCTCAAAATTATCAATGTCTTCATTTACAGATACAGAGTCTTTGGCTTCCAATGCACTGAAATAGTGAAAAGCTGCACCAATAAAGATGAAGATTCCGGCAAGATAAGTGCCAAAAGCCTGAAGAGCAGCAAGGACATAAGTAACAAAATCCATCCATACCGAGTTTGAAGTTGTAACTCCACCGGCTACCTGCCCCATTATTTTACTCACAAAGAAAACAATGTACCAGGGCAAAAGAGCAACAGTCTTTATTATACTGCTAATTATTCCTAAAACAAGAACCAGCAAAAACAATTTGCCCCAGGTAGGAAATCCCAATCTATAAGATTCCTTCAATGCATTATTAGTTCCACTTCCTTCACCCAATATATACGCCGGGTAAATAAGTGTTAAGGGAATAATCAAAGCTATCGTTCCGGGGATAATTAAAATCAGCAGATAAGGGAATAAATAAGACAAAGCACCTACTATTGCCAAATATCCGATTGATATAAACATAACGTATACCATCAGGATAAAACACTGCTTCATGAATGATATGAAATTATCCTTTATATCGGCCAGAGAATACGCTTCTACCGTTTCACTGCTTTGATATTTCTGCATCACTGTATATACAATAGCTGCAAGAATACTATGCCCAATCATATAAAAAAGTGCCATTAAAATGTAGTTTATAATGATAGTTGGGCTGTATGCCTCTAAGGAAGCAGTTGTAGTAGGAGGATACATTACAGCATCTACCGCAGCAGAGGTGAGGTTGTTCATAAATACTCCCTGCACTATTGACAAAGGCAACAAAACATATAAACACAACTTCACTATGGGCTTCCAATTGGCTTTAAGGAAGTCGAATGTAGCAGTTATATTTTCTCCTAAAGTTCTTTTCTGATAAAAATTAATCTTTTTTTTCGGGTAGTTCATAGCGTAATGTTTTTGGTAAATAGAGATAATAATAGAGAACAAATATTAGTGAAAGTAGGATAATTCCTAACCTTATAAAATCGGGAAGATGGGTGTGGCGTGTAATAAACGATTCGAGGAAACCTGCCACAACAAAAATTGGCAAAGTACCAATTACTATTTTCAGACCACGCTTTGCTCCTTTCATAAAAGCAACTTTGCGGGAATAAGTGCCCGGAAACAGCCAGCTATTACCAAGGGTAAGTCCCGCAGCGCCGGCCACTATGATGGCAGATATTTCTAACGTTCCATGAATCCAGATTGCCAGCATAGACTCTCCCAGCAAACCTTGCTGAAAAAAGAACGCCTGAAATGCTCCAAGCATAACTCCGTTCTTAAACAAGAGATATCCTGAACCAAATCCGGTTAATAACCCCATAACGAAAATATACAGCGAAACACTTATATTATTTAAGGTGATGCCCAGAAACATTGAAACTTCGGGTGATCCACTATAAACAGCCATTGGAGCACCGTTTTTTATATTATTCAAAGTCATGTCTACATAGCCGTCGCCCAAAATCAGGCGAATGAAAGTATCATCGTTCATTGTTGAAACAACACCAACAAATAGACTTATTGCAAAAATCAGAAAAGAATAGAACAATTCCTTTCGTGAATTCAGCATAACAAGAGGTATCTCTTTAGTCCAGAAAGTAATGATACGAGATCTTTTTTCTTTCTTGCTTTTGTAAATAGAGCCGTGAAGTGCGAAGGCAAGATTATTTAGATATATTGTTATCCTCGAAGTGGGATAATGACTCTGAGAGAATGACAAATCGGATGTGATATCTGTGTAAGTTGTTGCAAGATGGTCAGGATCAGTTTGTTCTGCCTGTTCAACAATCTTTTCAACTTCTTTCCACTTTTCTATATTCTGTCGTATAAAAGAGACTTCTTTCATCCGTTTTAATTGTCTTTTTAAATTATTGGATATCTATAACAGCAAAAGTAATTATAAATTATATATTTGCAACTTAATTATCAAAGTTTTTCAGACAACATGGCAAATACAACAATTATTACAGGACAATACGTACAGATAAACCAGACTCCTGCAAGTGTGGGCGAAAGAATCATTGCCCGACTTATAGATATGGCTATCATTATCCTTTATCTTCTTGCCATCTTTTCGTTTGCTAAAAATATTCCTTTCTTACCTTCATATCAGGCAATCTTTGTTCTTATTGCTACTCTGCCTGTTCTTTGCTATTCCCTGCTGTTTGAAGTATTTAACCATGGCCAGTCTATCGGAAAAAGGATTATGAACATACAGGTTGTTATGGCCGACGGCTCTAGTCCTACCTTTGGGGCTTATTTACTTCGCTGGCTACTCTACCTGATAGACTTCACCATTACCGGAGGCTTAGGACTTATTTTTATTCTGATGACCAGGAAGAGTCAGCGGATTGGCGATCTGGCGGCAGGAACCATGGTGATAAAACTAAATGGTTATCGCAAGATTAACGTTAGTCTGGACGAATATTCTCACCTGGAAGCCAATTACCATCCGGTATTTCCGCAGGCAGGCGACTTGTCTCTGGAACAAATCAACGTAATTGAGAAAGCGCTTAGTGTGGACGGAAAGGAAAGATACAATTACATTGGTCAGTTAAGTGGCAAGATTAAGGAATTATTAGGGATAAATACCCAAATGAATGATGAAAAATTCCTTGAAACACTGGTAAAAGATTATCAGTATTACGCTTATGAAGACATCTAAAGGAGAATTGGAGCTTGAAAAAGTGAGGAATGGCCTAGTTAAAGTACTGACAAGAGATTACCAGTATAAACCAATTATGAGTTATAAAAATTACTGATTTACCTGAAAATAAAAGAATACAGCCGCAGCTATTAAAATAAATCCCAAAGTTCCATAAAACACCCTGGCCCATTTTCGGCCGATATTCCGAACAATAAACTGCGCATTCTGAGCAGAGAAAAACCAGTTCCAATTAAATAGAGCAGCGAGAATAGAAATAATTCCCGCCACTATGAATAATCCTTGTACAAGATATTTTGGGTTCATTGATTAGAAAGTTACCAAGCGGCTTCCATCTTCTTGCTCTTCAATAGTAACCTTTACACAATCAAACGGCAAAAGTTCTTCAATCAACTCTGGCCATTCAATAAAACATAAGGCACCACAATAGAAATAATCTTCGTATCCAAAATCATAAGCCTCTTCTACCTTATTGATACGATAGAAATCGAAATGATAAATAAGCTCACCACTTTCTGCACGATACTCATTAATGATAGAAAACGAAGGAGAGTTTATCACGTCCGACACTCCCATATATTCACATATAGCCTTGATAAAGGTCGTTTTACCAGCACCCATCTTTCCGTAGAAAGCAAACACAGTATTATCGCCCATTGCAGCAATAAATTCACGGGCAGCATCCTTGATATTGTCTAAATAACTAATTTTAATTTCCATATATAAAGTCTGTATTATCGTTTCTTACTTTGCATTCTTATTAACGGAATAATCATTTCTTCCATGGAGATACCACCATGCTGAAAGGTATTGGTATAATAAGATACATAGTAATTAAAATTGTTTGGATAAGCAAAGAAATCTCTTCCGCCTGCAAAGATATAAGAAGTACTAACATTCGGACAAGGAAGCTGCGCTTTTCTTGGATCTTTTATTTCAAAAACCTCTTTGGCGTTATAGCTTAGATTCTTTCCAAGCTTGTAGCGCAGATTGGAATTCGTGTTTCTATCACCAATTACTTTTATCGGATTGTCCACACGTATGGTTCCATGATCTGTAGTGATTATTATCCTGTAATCACTATCTGCCAGCACTTTAAATAGCTCCTTTATTAAAGAATGTCTGAACCACGATAGAGTAATAGATCTATAGGCAGCTTCCGTAGAAGCAAGTTCTCGCACCATTTTCGATTCCGTTCTGGCATGCGAAAGCATATCGATAAAGTTGAGAACAACCACATTTAAGTCGTTTGCTTTTAGCCTATTGAAGTTACTCAGTAACTTTTCTACTCCGGCGGAATCATTAATTTTATTATAAGAAAAAGTATTCTTGCGCCTATAACGTTCAATATGTGTCTGAATCAGAGGAGCTTCATTCAGGTTTTTGCCTTCTTCTTCATCCTCATCCACCCAAAGGTTCGGAAACATTTCGGCAATCTTATTTGGCATCAGCCCGGAAAAGATAGCATTCCGCGAATATTGTGTAGCGGTAGGAAGAATACTAAAATAGAGTTCTTCCTCAAAAGAAAAGTAATCTGCCAGTTCATTGCTCAGCACTCTCCACTGGTCGTACCGGAAATTATCAAGGACAATAAAGAAAACCTTTTCACCGGCATCAAGCACCGGAAATATCTTCTTTTTAAACACATCCGGACTAATTAAAGGTCTGCTTTCCGGATTGGCAATCCAGTCGAGATAGTTCTTTTTCACGAATTTAGTGAAAGCACTGTTTGCCTCTGTTTTCTGTGCAGCAAGCATTTCAGTCATGCTACTTTCCGCTCCTTCCAGTTCCAGTTCCCAGTATACCAACCTTTTATACACCTCCATCCAGTCGGTATAAGTAAAAGAGTCATTGATTTGCATACCAATCTTTCCAAAATTCTGCTGATATCCGGTATTTGCCACTTCCGTAACAAATGCCTTCTGGTGCAGATTCTTCTTAAGACTCAGTAAAATCTGGTTCGGGTTGACGGGTTTTATCAGATAATCGGCAATCTTAGAACCAATTGCCATATCCATAATATTCTCTTCTTCGCTCTTGGTAATCATTACAACCGGCACGGTGGGACAAATCTCTTTAATTAACGGAAGAGTTTGCAATCCACTAAGTCCGGGCATATTCTCATCCAGAAAAATAAGATCAAAGGTAGTTTCTCTGCAAAGATCGAGCGCATCCTGTCCGTTGGTAACAGTACTCACTTCATATCCTTTGCTTTGCAAAAACATAACATGCGGTTTCAGCAAATCAATTTCATCATCAACCCAGAGCAAATGGTCGTTCTTCATTTATGTTCTTTCCTTAACTAATTTATTGTTCATCAGTATTATCCTGCACATCTTTATCGTCGAATACCGGTTCATCTAAAGTATAACCTTTAATCTGCATTTCCGGAATCTTCGAAAAGTTCTTCTGATAGAAATCCTGATAATCGTCAAAGCTATAATATTTTGACAACAATTCATAATTTTGCCGGGAAATAATCAGTGCCCGCATACCACTCAGCTTCTGTGCCATTTCTTTATCCTTGTAAAGCAAACCGGCATACTGATAAGCCTCATCAAAATTAGTAAATTCCTTTACATGAAGCATTCCAATACCATTCTTTTTCACAAAAGAGAGATCAAAGCTCTTCACTATAAAACTTGAGAAATTGTAACGAGCCATCTCGTACAGCAAAAGATTTTCGTTTACTTTCCCTGCTTCATAAGCCAGAATAAACATGTAAGGCGTATCCCTTTCGGTACTAAACTTATTCTGAGTTGTATCAGCCACGGCAGCTTCCTCTCCCATTTCCACATTTCTTCTTTCCCAGATAGAGCCGAACATTGTACTTCCCTTAGACAGAATTCTTCCATCCTGCACTCCCTTAATAATATTGGCAGCCAATTCTGTTATTTCATTCTTTGGATATTTTGTCACGATATCTTTCAGAGTAGACAGAAACATCTTTTGATTTCCCGATTGGAGCATCCCCATAGCATTGAGAAACATAAACTTAGGCATGTGCTGCCCCATGGCATATTTCTTTTGTGCCAGTTCAGCATTCTTTCTCACTTTATCAAAATCATTCTTCTGGAAAGCAGCATAAGTCTCTGCGTAAAGTGAATCCTCCAGATGCTTTCCGTGAGTAACGTTGTAAGCATAATCAGGATCGGCAACTGTCACTGCATATTTACTTTTCGGGAATCCCGATATCAGTTTATCTTTAAAAAGTGCAGCCTCAGCTTCTTTTTTCCATCTTGAATTCATCAGATAAAGATTGTAATACACCTCGTCCAAACGACCGAAAGAGGGGAATTGCGTGTAAAGACGGGAGAATGTTTTCTGAGCAAGCGGATAATCTTCCAACTTATCCTTATAAATCATTCCCATATTATACAATCCATCCGACAAAATATCGTTGGATTCCTTCATCGCCTCCTTTGTAAGCGGAATGTGTTGCAGATAAAATTCCGGATTCTTATTATCGGTAACTACAGTATCTGTCAGTGAAACCTGCTCTTTTTCACTCACATTAGCAGATTTATCCTTTGTTACGGCTTCTTCATTACCATTTTTTTCTTCTGATTCATTGGAAGAAATCACCGTTTTATTCCTTCTCCGCCAGTTATCTTCCAACTTGCGGCGCCCCCATTTGCGTTGAAAATCCATCTTTCCCTGTTCAACCAGCTGAGGATTATAAAAGTACCACGACTTATCACCGGTATTCACAACTTTCTGTGCAGTTTGTCTGACTACAGGCCGTTCATTCACCACCTCTTCTCTTTTTTGCATCAGTTGCTGACGCTCAGTCTCTTTGCGATCTGCTTCTTCCTTTCGCTTAACCTCCTTGATAATCTTATCAACAGCCGCCCTTCTTTCAGCATCACTTAAAGAAGCCAGTTGCTGCAAACTATCCTGCAACTGAACATTTACTACATGAGTAACCAGCTCATCGAGCACTTCCGAGCGTTTATTCAGTCTTTCGTAATCTGTGTATTCCTTATCAATAAGTCCGATAGCCTCTTTATAAGCTTCCTGCGCTTTTACATAATCGGTTCTGTTCCAATAAAGATCACCAAGTTTCAAAAGAAGAATACCTTTCTCCATACCGTTTCTTGTACTTTCTTTCGCCCCTTTCCTGTACTGCTCAATGGTTTTTACAGTATCTTTCAATGAAAGATAAACATTTCCCATAGCATAATACACCTGGTCGAGGTATTCCTTATTCTTCTCATTGCGGGCCATGCCATGCAGCTTACTTATTGCACTTCGGGCATTGGAGGATGAAACCACTTCAGTCTGTTTTATCCTTGCATTAAATTCCAGTTCGTAAGGAGGATTTTGTGCAATCGATTTGCCATAAGAATCATAAGCTTTCGCGTTATCTCCCAAAGATTGATAAACCTGTCCCAACAGATAATACTCACGCGCTTTTTGTTTCTTCTTTTTTTCGTGCTTAATGATGTTTACCAGATAAGGTACAGCTTCTTTAAATCTTTTCTGCCTCAGCAAATAGTTACCATAAGCAGCAGAGTAATCGGACATCATGGCGGAAGGCAGACTGTCATTATTCAGTTTGGTGAGTACCTCTTCCGCATCATAAAACCAATCCATCTCGGTGTAACATCTGGAAAGCCAGATATTTGCTTCGGCCAACACTTTTGGATTTGTATCATACAGACGAGTAATATAGGAAAAAGTTGATGCCGCTTCCAGGAACTCACCTTTGTAAAACTGTGATTTCCCCATCATCATCCAGGCATTATACAGAAAAGGATTATACTCTTTCTGTGATAACCAGCGTTTCTCTTCAGGAGTCTTTCTTCCCGGCTTGCGTGCCGGCTTTTTCTTGATGGAATGTAGTTTGATTGCTTTCTGCGATTTCTCAATGGCCCGGTCAAAGTCGCTCTTACCCAGCCCCACAGTCTTTTTATTTTCTATGGGATAAAGAGGCAGCATCTCCAGATAGCTGTC
Organism: Bacteroidaceae bacterium; assembly: GCA_963668125.1. Lineage (GTDB taxonomy): Bacteria > Bacteroidota > Bacteroidia > Bacteroidales > Bacteroidaceae > Bacteroides. The sequence goes on from OY764215.1 coordinate 118,725, forward strand.
TTTATTCCCTGTTTCGATGGCCTCGATTCCTTTTTTATAGGCCTCGTGAGCGTTAAAATAGACATTATAACGAGTAGTAAAAGAGTGATAAAAACGAGAACCCGCTGTATTCTTTTTTACAGAACAGCCGGCAAGACTAATCAGCAACAGAATGCTTACGATAAGAAATACTTTTTTTCCACTCAATCTACCATTCATTTTTCACAGTTCTACTTAAATAAAACTGAACTTTACCGTTTTTATTGTTTCTGCAAACGTAGAAAAGAGCTGCTTATCAACTTACAAACAGCATAAATAATGATGGAGAAAAATATAATTGAGGCTCCCGAAGGTACATTCAGAAAATAAGAAATCAGCAATCCGCCCAAACATCCCAGATATCCGATAAAGATGGATATCCATATTATCCGTTTAAAATTAAACGTAAACAGGTTGGCCGTCATTTGCGGAATGGTAAGCAACGAAAGAACAAGCACAATTCCCACCATTCTTAAACAGAAAACTATGGTCAGAGCAATAAAGAACATCAGGATATATTCAATCAATGCAACGGGAATGCCTTGCGAACGGGCAAACTCCCTATCGAAAGCTACATATATGATAGGATGAATAAAAAAAAGAAAGAATGTGGCGAGTACAACAGACAACGTTGCCAGCATTAAGATATCCAGCTGAGTAATAGTCAATATATTACCAAAAAGAAAAGCCGAAAGGTCGGGCGCAAAGCCGGGAGACAGGAAAGTAAATATAATACCCAGTGCCATACCAAGTGTCCAGAATACAGCAATAGCCGAGTCTTCACGCATATCTTTCCGTTTACTAAGCCAGCTTACTCCAAAAGCTGACAGTACAGAAAAGATTGCAGCCGAAAGAATAGGCGAAATACCCGTATAAAGTCCGATACCAATTCCCCCAAACGAAGCATGAGTGAGCCCCCCACTGATAAAAACCAACCGGCGGGTTACAATATAGGTCCCGATAATTCCACAGGAAATGCTTGCAAACAAGGCACCTACGAGAGCATGTTGAAAGAAAGTATATTGAAGAAGATCCATCATCTTTTTATAAAATTAGTTGATAACTGTTAACCTGTAACTTCTTATCTTATAGACTGCTATATATCTTAAATATATATTCAGAATTATTCACACACATTTTTTTGTTATTCCTGCAAAGTTACAGATTTAATTGTATTTTTGCACACACAACATTGTGAAAAACATGAATAACAACAAATACGGCACGTACAAGTTCGGTTTAACTACAGCTTCAGCCTTCGTCATAGCAAATATGATTGGCACAGGCGTATTTACCTCCCTCGGCTTTCAGCTGCTTGGCACCACAAATATAGTCTCCATTCTCCTGCTTTGGCTGGTGGGTGGAATTATTGCTCTTTGCGGTGCACTTGTTTACGGAGAACTTGGTGCTGTAATGCCTCGTTCGGGCGGTGAATACAATTACTTACGCATTATTTACAACCGCGAACTGGGATTTATGGCCGGATGGGCCTCCCTTATTGTAGGATTTGCCGCCCCGGTAGCACTGGCCAGTATGGCACTAAGCAGCTATCTGTCCAGAATGTTTCCTGTGCTAAACCCGGTACTAGTGGGACTATCCGTATTAACTATAATCACCCTCGTTCATGCTTATGATGTAAAGGTGGGAGGCGCCGTACAGCGTTTCTTTACTTTCTTCAAAATACTTGTTATTCTGGGATTTATTGTTTGTGGAATAACAATGCCTGTGGAAAAGCAAAGTTTCACAACTTCCTTCTCTTCATTTTCATGGGGAGATGTTTTCTCAACAGGCTTTGCCGTTTCGCTGGTATGGGTCTATTATGCTTACTCCGGATGGAATGCCTCAGCCTACATGGCTAACGAGATTAAAAATCCGCAACGTACAATTCCCCGTTCTCTCTTTATTAGTACATTAGTGGTAACTGTGCTATACTTGTGCATCAACGCTGTTTTCCTGCTTTCAACGCCCGCCGGTGAAATGAGCGGACAGCTGGAGGTGGGTTTAATAGCCGCACAACACATATTCGGAGTAACATTTGGTAACATAATGGGCCTGCTTATTGCTCTTTTATTGGTTTCGAGCATCAGCTCCATGGTATTTCTGGGTCCACGAGTTTCTCAGGTTATGGGAGAAGACACTTATATTTTGCGCCCTTTAGCCAGAAGATCGGAACGTGGCACGCCATACATTGCCATCTGGGTGCAGTATTTTATCAGCGTATTGCTAATTATTACCAACTCCTTTGAGCTGGTAACCAAATATACAGGAATAACCTTATCCTTTTTTGCTTTGATGACGGTTGCAGGTGTCTTTGTACATCGCCGACGCTTTCCTAATGCCAACCGTTCATACAAGACATGGGGATATCCCGTTACTCCGGTTATTTTTATTATATTAATCGTTTGGTCAATAGTATACCTTGTCCGTGAAGATTTTATCCTGACTTTTATTGAAGGCAAACAGGATGTTATGTGGATGACACTGATGAGTTTGCTGACTCTCGTATCGGGTGCACTTATTTACCGGACAAACAGATGGGTTGTTTACAAAAGATTAAACTACAAATTAAGTTTTAACAGAGATGGACATTAAGTATGTAATGCTTCTTGTAGCAGGGATGGTGCTCACCTTTTCCTCATGCGAACAGAAAAAAAAGAGTGCAAACGTTGCTGTTGTAGCAGTTTCCGACAGTGATTCTATTCAAAAGGCCGACGAGCCGAAACTGGAAAGTAATAAAGAACTGAATGATGTTGCCCGCTTTGTGGCAGGTATGCCTATAGATAACAATGAAAGTAAGTTATATGAGCTAACACAGACAGAAGAGTGGAAAAAGCATAGCAAAAATATGGATCAGATATGGAACTCATTCCTGCAATCGGCTCCAAAGGTGATGGCTTTCTCACAAAACGAGCTCAGCACAATAAACAGCGAATATAAAACAATTTTCTACCCTTTCGGAGGGCCTGATTATCTATTTCCAAACACCTTCTTCCCTGATATGGATACCTATTTTCTTATCGGACTGGAACGGGCAGGAAATCCTATAAAAGTTAAGCACCCATCGGTTGCTACCTATCGTTTATACCAGAATGCTGTTTCAGACATTCTGAATCTGAGTTTTTTCCGTACCATAGATATGAAGCAGGAGCTCTCAAACGATACTATCGACGGGGTAGTTCCCATCATTTCTATGCTGATGGCTCGCTCCGGCAGGGAAATTGTGAGCATCGAGCATAAAAGAATTAACGACGAAGGCGAGATTGTTGGAACAGAGGAAGACGGATCACCGGTGAATAATCAAAGCAAACTGGTGGAATTTAAGTTCTTCAAGAGCGGAACAAATAAGCTGCAAACACTTTACTTCCTGTCAACCGACCTGAGCAACGGGGGCTTTCCTGAGAATAAGCAGTTAATGGCTTACGTAGATAAGATGGATAAAGCTACAACAGCATGCTTTATCAAATCGGCTTCTTACCTGATGCACATGACTTATTTCTCAAAAATCCGTGAAGCCATTCTGAGTCATGTTTCGGTTATTATGCAGGACGATTCGGGTATTCCATGGTGTTATTACGATCAGTCTAAGTGGAACATCCAACTCTATGGCTCGTTCAGCAAACCAATCAGCATGTTTGGAAAATATCCTCAGCCCGATTTGCGTGAAGCTTATATGACCATGAATCCAAAACCTATCAACTTCCGGATGGGATATGCCCGACAGTCTAACTTGCAATTAAGCATCTTGAAAAAACAAAACGAAGAGTAAGATAATCTTTCAGGTTTAGTTCACAGATTGAACTACTCCTTTCCAATAAAAAGTGTAGATCTAAATTTAGCTAGGTCTACACCTTTTTTATTTTTACTCTACACGCAAAACAAATTTATTGACCGCAAACAGCCTTAAATATGCCGTTGCAAGAGCTTAGTTATAAGGATAAAGCAGTAAACTGTTGCAGGTTTTCAAAAATTCTGTTATTTTTGCTCATTCGAAACATAAAGAAGAACAAATAAACTATAAAACCAATTAAGATGATTGACGTAAACAGTTGTATTAACGACGCAAAAGATAAAATGGACATGGCCATTATGTATCTTGATGAATCACTGGCTCACATTCGCGCCGGTAAAGCTAACACACGAATCCTGGACGGTATCCGCGTAGACTCTTACGGAAGTATGGTTCCTCTAAGCAATGTGGCTGCAATCACCACCCCAGATGCAAAAAGCATCATTATCAAACCTTGGGATAAAACTATGTTTAGAGTAATCGAAAAAGCTATTATCGATTCTGAAGTTGGTATTATGCCTGAAAACAATGGTGAAGTTATTCGTCTTGGAATTCCACCTCTTACAGAAGAAAGACGTAAAATTTTAGCTAAACAAAGTAGCAAAGACGGAGAAACAGCAAAGATTAGTATCCGTAATGCTCGCCGTGATGGAATTGATCATCTGAAAAAAGGATTGAAAGACGGTTTGGCTGAAGACGAAGAAAAAGATGCTGAAGCACGCCTGCAGAAAGTTCACGATAAATATATCAAGAAAGTGGACGAAATGATCGCTGCTAAGGAAAAAGAAATTATGACTGTATAAAAAAACTGCTCAGGGAACTGACTTCTGTTGAATTCGGTTCCCTGACGTTTTTAAGCCAATAAAAAAAAAATAAAAGAAGTGCACGGATTAGTTATAAAGAACACAGGTAGCTGGTATCAGGTAAAAACCGAGGACGGGCGTTTGGTTGAGTGTAAAATTAAAGGGAATTTCCGTCTCAAGGGAATCAGAAGCACTAACCCAATAGCCGTAGGCGACAATGTGCAGATTATAATGAATCAGGAAGGCACCGCTTTTATCAGTGAGATTGAGGACAGAAAGAATTATATAGTTCGCCGTTCCTCTAATCTTTCAAAACAATCACATATACTTGCGGCTAATCTCGATCAGTGCTTACTGGTGGTTACCGTGAATTATCCCGAAACATCCACTATTTTCATTGACCGTTTCCTTGCATCTGCCGAAGCTTATCGTGTACCTGTAAAGCTAGTATTCAACAAAATAGACGCATACAGCGAAGACGAACTGCGTTACCTCGAGGCACTTATCACACTCTATACACAAATTGGCTACCCTTGTTTCAAGATTTCCGCCAGAAACGGAGAGGGACTAGAGGAAATAAAGCAAGCCCTTGAAGGAAACATCACCCTTTTCTCGGGACATTCCGGTGTGGGAAAGTCTACCCTGATCAACTCTCTCCTACCCGATATAGATATAAAAACCGCAGAAATATCAACCTATCACAACAAAGGGATGCACACCACCACCTTCTCTGAAATGTTTTCCGTTACTGGAGATGGATATATTATTGACACCCCAGGAATAAAAGGTTTCGGAACATTCGACATGAAAGACGAAGAAGTGGGCCATTACTTTAAAGAGATCTTCGAAACGTCTGACAAATGTAAATACAATAACTGCACTCACCGTCACGAACCGGGCTGTGCTGTTCGCGAAGCCGTAGAACAACATCTTATCAGCGAATCTCGCTACACTTCTTATCTCAATATTCTGGAAGATAAGGAAGAAGGAAAATATCGCGCTGCGTATTAAGCATTTTTCCTAAAACTCTTCGGAGCATTTTTATTCCCACAAATAATCTTTTTGGTAACCTTCCACTGTAAATCAGTGGCAGATGATAGATGTTAGTAGTAGATAAATTGTTAATTATTATTATCTACCACTAAATTATTATATATATACTCCAAATATTAGTCCCTAAATAGTAAAGAGGCAGATGCTTTAAAAAATATTTATACATTTGTATTTAAAAAATATAGAACAACTAAAACTATTAAAACAATGAAAAGAATCTCATTACTAATTATCATTTTAGTGTCTATGGCTATAGATGCAAATGCACAGTTTGGTGTTAAGGCCGGATATTCAATGTCAAAATCAACAGGAACGGATGGAAGTTTTCTTCCTGGTTTTTATATTGGAGGATTATACGATATAAAAGTATCTAAATCGTTTTACATTCAGCCACAATTATTATTTTCATCAGAGGGGACAAAGTACAAACAAGGAGGTAACACTTATCTAACAAAACACGCTTACTTTGCCGAACTACCGGTTCTTGCCTCATACAGAGTGTATCTAAATAACAATAGCAATTTTAATTTTAACCTCGGTCCGTATGCATCTGTTGGTTTATTTGGTAAAACAAAACATGGTAGTATTAAGGAAAACACATTTCAATCTGGTGTAGAGCGAGTTGATTATGGTATAAGAGCCGGAATAGACTATGAAATGAATCATTTAATATATTCTATTAGCTACAAACAAGGCTTACAAGACTTTGATATTTATGGAAAAGGTAAAACTCTGAATTTATCAGTTGGAATAGGATATAAGTTCTAAAGACAATAAACTAAATATAAAAAGCCTCGACTATTCAGTATCGAATACCGAGGCTTTTCTATTTATTAATCTCTATAAATTACTTACAGCTTACACAAATCGGTTTGATTTGTTTGAAGAAATCGTTACCCTTATTATCAACAAGGATAAATGCAGGGAAGTTTTCAACTTCAATCTTCCAGATAGCTTCCATACCCAATTCAGGATATTCAAGACATTCTACCTTCTTAATGTTATTCTGAGCAAGGATAGCAGCAGGTCCACCAATACTACCTAAGTAGAAGCCACCATGCTTTTGACAAGCATCAGTAACTTGCTGGCTACGGTTACCTTTAGCAATCATAATCATGCTACCACCATTTTCCTGGAACAAGTCAACATAAGAGTCCATACGTCCGGCAGTTGTTGGTCCGAAAGAACCAGAAGGCATTCCGGCTGGAGTCTTAGCAGGACCAGCGTAATAGATTGGGTGATCTTTAACATATTGAGGAAGGCCTAAACCAGCGTCGATACGTTCTTTCAGTTTAGCGTGAGCAATGTCACGACCAACGATGATTGTTCCGTTCAAAGACAAACGAGTTGAAACAGGATATTTATCAAGTTCCTTCAGGATATCAGCCATTGGTTGGTTCAGGTTGATCTTTACAGCATCGCCTTCGCCTGCATTACGCAATTCTTCTGGGATATATTGTCCAGGATTATCTTCCATCTTTTCAATCCAGATACCGTCTTTATTGATCTTAGCCTTGATATTTCTGTCAGCAGAACAAGAAACACCCATACCAACAGGACAAGAAGCACCGTGGCGAGGCATACGGATAATACGGATATCGTGAGCGAAGTATTTACCACCAAACTGTGCACCTAAGCCCATGCGTTGAGCTTCGAGCAATACTTGCTTTTCAAGTTCAACATCACGGAAAGCCTGTCCGCCTTCATTTCCTGAAGTTGGAAGGTTATCATAATACTTAGCAGAAGCAAGTTTTACAGTTTTCAGGTTAGTTTCAGCAGATGTGCCACCAATACAGAAAGCAATGTGGTAAGGAGGACAAGCCGCAGTACCAAGAGTCTTCATCTTTTCAACCAAGAAAGGAACTAATTTTTCTGGATTAAGTAGAGCTTTTGTTTCCTGATAAAGGTAAGTTTTGTTAGCCGAGCCACCACCTTTAGCAATGCAAAGGAATTTATATTCGGCACCTTGAACTGCATAAAGGTCAATCTGTGCAGGAAGGTTACATCCTGTATTGATCTCTTTGTACATATCCAAAGGAACATTCTGAGAATAACGAAGATTTTCTTCTGTATAGGTTTTATAAACACCTTTAGAAAGAGCTTCTTCATCGCATCCGTCAGTCCATACCTGCTGACCTTTTTTACCAACAATGATTGCAGTACCTGTATCCTGACAGAAAGGAAGTTTTCCTTTTGCTGAAACTTCTGCATTTCTAAGGAAAGTTAAAGCTACATATTTATCATTTTCACTAGCTTCAGGATCAGAAAGGATTTTAGCTACTTGTTTCTGGTGTTCAGGACGTAGCATAAAAGCTACATCACGGAAAGCAGCATTTGCAAGCATAGTTAAGCCTTCGGCATCTACTTTCAAGATTTCTTTTCCTTCAAATTCACTTACAGATACATGATCTTTGGTAAGTAAGTAATACTCAGTTTCGTCTTTTCCCATTGGGAATGGAGCCTGATACTTAAACGGGGGTGTTGCCATATCTTTATTATTTTTAAATAAAATTCGTGCCACAAAGATACTAAAAAACTCTTCTAAGGAATTTGATTAAAGGATAATTCTTCTTAACCAAGGTAAAAAGGAAGATAAAAATCTCATAAATAAACACATAACACTTTTTAACCTTAATTTTTCATTTCTGATGCAAACTTATAAGGAAGTTTTCTGACAATACGTTTTACTTTTTAAGTTAAAAGACTGATTATAAGCTGCGGAAAAATTATGTTCACCCCCTATAATAACAAAAAATGCCACCTGTTTTTCCGCAAAGAAAACAGGTAGCATTTTCGTTATATATAAGCCCGAAACTTTGAATAATCAGATTAAAATCCAAGCTTCTTTCAGATTCATATTTCGTTTATCATTAAGCTAAATGACCAATTCTGTTTATCAGTTCATTGCCCAGAACAGTTTTATCGTCAATATGCTTCAATACGGCTGTAACAAAAGGATTACTTTCAAAGACTCCACGCACCTGTTCAAAGTCCTGTTCCTTCTCCTCGCGAGAACCGTCGGCACCAAATCCTGTCATAGATGATAATGAGAACTCTTTTTTAGCATCAGCATAAACCATCTTGTCCAACCCGATAACAGCTTCTTTCCACTGGTTAACAATATTAATAATATCCTGAACAGTTATCTCATCCGGATTCAATTTATAGAATTCCTGTATTTTGTTATATGCCCAAGTCCATTCATAGGTATAATAGTTTTGGTGCATTGTTTCAAAAGAGGAATTCATTTCATCCAGGCGGTTAATATCTCCATTCTCAATTCCATCCAACAGTTTATCAACCTCACTTTTTGGAGTAATCAATCCGGAAACATCCACCCATTCGCCTAAACCTATTTCAGTATCCGGTTTCAAGCGGGCACGAATCTCTTCACTACTTTTAAAATCGACACCTTCAAGTCTCTTTATTATTGAGTTACCCAGAAACTTTTGTATTGCAATCTCATAAAAACCAATACCCTTGTTCAAAGAACTGTTCTTTATCTTGGCACTTTGATAAGAATATATTTCAGAAGTTTCACCAGAAACCCGCTTCAGTTCTTTCAGGATTTCTCGTCCTTTGAACATTTTCTGAATGGTATATGGACTAAGCAGGTTATAGTTAATATAATCCAACTTATTCGGATCTTTACGTTTATCACGTTTTGGCCATTTCTGAGCATCACGAATAGTACCTACACTTCGCAAATTAACCCCCGGAACCAGGTATGTAGTATTTCCCTGCTCTATCAGATAAGAGAAAGGAAGATTTGAAGTATCGGCATGATTAACATGGCGGCCCATCACCAGTGAGAAAGCTCCTACACGTGCCGGCCACAATATATATGAATCGGAAGTGGTTTTTGCTCCGCGTTCCAACGTTCCCTGATGAATTGGTCCAAGCTTATACATGTGATTACTCTGGTTAGAACCCGAGCCTGCATTCATAAACGAGAACATACCCGCAATAAGCAATGTAGATTTATGATGGGTAACAGTAAACGGCCCGGCAAAAATAGCACAAGCTTCACCATTCTCCCCCTGACAGTTGCTAAAGAACAAAGAATCGGAAGCTGAATAGTTATGTCCCAACTGACAAGCCTGACCAACAAAGCAGCGGCTAAGCATTGTTCCATCATTTACATGAGAACCAGAAGATATAATAAAGTCTTCACAAATTACTCCATATCCAATATGAACCGGTGCATCTGCATTACTGTTTATACTACCATTCTTCAGACGACAAGAACCTTCCATATAACAATAATCGCCAATACGAACATTCTTAATTGATCCGGTATTCACAATCATAACATTCGAACCAATTGTGCCTATATCTGAAGCATGCTTGGTAGAATAGAAGTCTGTAATTTCCTTAATGCGGTTAATCAGTTCCGGACGATGACGGTAAAGAGCCAGGATATATGCCTGATGTGCTGAAAGCTTATCATTAATCAAAACTTCACGGCCTCCGGTTTCATTAAGTACTGCAACCTCTACCCCATTTCCAAACTTACTTACTCCATCTACCAAAATAATATCTACATTTTCGATGAATGTATGATCGCCAATTTCGTAATTAGCAATATAATTCTGAATATTTTCAATACAGCAGCAATCACCCACAGTTACATTATGCAGAGTGACATGTCTTAATCCTGCATGTTTCTTTATTCCACCTTTTAATGTAAACTCGCCATCAAATGATCCCAGCTTAACATTTCCCGAAAAGCGGGTATGATGAACATAAGCTGTATTAAAATCTGATGAAACAAGCACATTGTTCCAATCGTCAGCCAGACATGACTGGCTTTTTAACTGAAGAACTTCATCTTCAGTAAGTATACGATACGCTTTCATAAATTTATTTAGATTGTATTTTAAATTCGCTTATTCGTCCGATTCTTCATCGTACATCTGGAAAAGGAAATCATTATAAGGGAATCTCTGCACATGCAGTTCCTTAACCTTTTCATACAACAAATCCTTCAGAGTATCAATATTCTCTTTTTCACGTGCAGATATGAAAATACAGTTTTCATTAAGCTTTGCCATCCATGTATTTTTCAATTCCTCAAGTGTAAGATTCTCTTTTGTTTTAGGAGTCAGATCATCCTCGTCTTTCTTGATATAAGTATATGCATCTATCTTATTAAAAATCAGAATAGACGGCTTACCGCCTCCACCAATATCATTGAGAGTTTTGCTTACCACTTCAATCTGTTCTTCAAATCCCGGGTGAGAGATATCAACAACATGCACTAACAAGTCGGCTTCTCTGACTTCATCCAATGTTGACTTAAAGGAGTCAACCAAATCTGTTGGCAATTTGCGGATAAACCCAACGGTGTCTGAAAGCAGGAAAGGAAGATTATTAATAATCACCTTACGGACAGTGGTATCGAGTGTGGCAAAAAGTTTATTCTCGGCAAAGACTTCACTCTTGGCCATTAAATTCATTAACGTTGATTTTCCTACGTTTGTATATCCAACCAATGCCACACGGATCATCCTTCCACGGTTCTTTCTTTGAGTAGCTTTCTGTCTGTCAATTTCTACCAGTTGCTGCTTAAGAAGAGACATTCTGTTAAGGATAATACGTTTATCCATTTCGAGCTGCGTTTCACCCGGTCCACGAAGTCCCACAGAACCTCCCTTACCACCGCCGGAGCTACCACTCTGTCGTTCCAAGTGAGTCCATAAACGAGTTAATCGTGGCAACATGTATTTATACTGTGCCAGCTCTACCTGCGTCTTAGCATTTGCTGTTTGAGCACGCATGGCGAATATATCAAGAATCAGTGAAGTACGGTCGAGTATCTTCACTTGCAGTTCAGCTTCAATATTACGAAGTTGTTTCGCAGACAGTTCATCATCAAAGATGACCATCCCTATTTCTTCATTTTCGGTAATAAACTCTTTTATTTCCTGCAATTTTCCTTTTCCCACAAAGGTTACAGAGTTTGCAGTATCCAGTCTTTGCGTATATTTACGCACCACTTCCGCCCCTGCCGTCTCGGCAAGAAAAGCAAGTTCCTCAAGGTATTCATTCGTTTTTCTCTCATCCTGTGTCTGGGTGATCAGAGCAACCAAAACAGCCTTCTCTGTTTGCGCTTCGGAAATAACAAATTCTTTCATCTTATTTATTTATAAATGTGCGCAAATATACATATTCTATGTGAAAAACCTGTACATTTGTTTTTTATTGACACTAAATTTTAGTTTTATGAATACTTTTTCTTTCGTAAGGAATCAAACAGTTGGAATCATTCTCACTTTTTTAAGTGTTTCAATGAATGGTTATTCTCAGATTAATAGCCATCAATTAAATAATAATCTTACAACTATCCAAAAGAAATCGAATCTACCCGGATTTGCTGTCGGGATTATTAAAAATGATTCGGTCATCTTTTCTGAAGGATATGGATTTGCCAACAAGAAAAAAAACCTGCCATATACTCCGGAAACTATTCAGCCAATAGCTTCTGTTAGTAAAACCTTCATTGGATTTGCATTAATGAAGGCTGTAGATCTTGGCTATTTTACTCTCGAAACAGACATAAATGAAATTCTGCCTTTTAAGATTATCAATCCCAATCATCCGAAAGATAAAATTAAGATCAAAAACCTGGCAACCCATACATCAGGCTTGATAGACAATGATACAACATACATTAAAGCATATTGTTTAGGAACCGAGCCATCGATGGAGCTAAATACCTTTCTGGAGAATTATTATTCAGAAACGGGGTTATATTATTCAAAAGCTAATTTTGGGAATTCTGAAGCAGGAAAAGAATATAAATATAGCAATATTGCAAGTTCACTGGCAGCCTACCTCATTGAGATCAAGGCTGGAATACCTTTCTATGAATTTACAGATAAATACATATTTAGCCCAATGAAGATGAACAATACTTCATGGTTTTACAATGAAAAGACCGATTCAAATTATGCTTCACTTTACGAGGTTAACAAACAGTCATTACCTATTTACAAAGAACTTCTAAACAAAGATAAGAGTCTGAAATCATATTCATGTATAACTTATCCGGATGGTAGTCTGAAAAGCTCTGTAAACGATCTACTAAAGTATCTGAGAACAATGATAAAAGGGTATTCCAACAACTCGGACTTACTTACTTCGGAATCATTTAAAATGCTTTTCGAAAAACAATATAATGAAAACAATATGCCGGCAGATATAAGTTCGTCGGAACCAAACAGAGCTATCTTCTGGGCATATAACAGGAAAGGTAAACTATCTCACAACGGAAGCGATCCCGGTGTAACATCGTTTATTTCATTCGATCCAAATACTAGAGTAGGTAAAGTGCTACTTATAAATACTCAAATAGAAGGAGATGATAATATTAGAACAGTGGAATTCTGCAAACAGATTATTGTGGAAATAGAAAACTTCGAGAAAGGACTTTAATACTAGCATCTTATAGCAGGTGTACTAGCATCTTTTTGCAGGTAAAAGAAGTCCGCCATCTGAAGTATATTCATAAAAAAAGAGATTATCTATCACAGATAATCTCTTTTATATTTATGTAAAGTCAAAACTAATAGACAGTTTTACTACCTATTCAATTATTTATTTGCAGGATGTGGGGTAGCTGTTGTACGAACATCCCAGAACATTTTTGAATAATAGTTATTTGTTTTATCCTGCAGATTAGCTACTGCCGCATCAAAGCTTGTTTTATTCAGCGTACTTTCATTTGTTGGATACTTCACACGTGAAATAATATCACCTTTAGTCTCTGACAATGTTGTAAACTGAAGCACTGTACCACCTGAAACATAAGATTTTTCTCCCGGTTTCAATATCTGAGTTGGATAGCCTGTACGACGGTATTCAGTCCAAGCCTCTGTACCATTCATATAAAGATCAATATACTTTTGAAGTGCTACAGTTTCAGCATTTACTGTACCTTTTACAGCAGAAATATATGATTCCAATTTTGCAGCATCAACCGTTGTACCATTCAAACCACTCCAATATTGAATAGATGCACGAACACCGGCTTCATATTCAGCAGCAGAGAATCCTTTGTATTCTGAAAGAATAAACTGAAGTTCTGCATAAGTCATCAAAGGAACTGAAAAATCTGCACTTATACACAATGGAGGAGCAGCATACCAGCTTGGAGCAGCATTACGCATTGCAGACTTAACCGAGCTACTAGGAATACCATAAGGCATACCAAAGTACTGACCATTACGAGCTGTAGTATAAATTGGCAAACGAGGATCCTGCACGCCAGCCCAAGGGTGAGTTTTTGCGTTAAGAGTATCAGCCTGTCCTTTTAGAATATCAGCAAAAGGTTTAGCAATGGTAAAGTCATTTCTGCTATCTTCAAAATATCCACGATAGAATTGACATTGTTCCGGAGCTGTAGTTGAATATTTATATACTGCATTGTCTGCATTACTAGTAAATACTCCGCTAGTCAAAGCTTCAGCGATATATTTCTTCCAGTTTGAATCAACTTTAGAAACATGAATAGCTAAACGACATTTCAATGAATTTGCAAATTTCTTCCATTTAGAAGCATCACCATCAAAAATACGATCACCACCATCGAAAGCAACTTCACTTTCATCAATCATAGCAATAGCCTCTGTTAATTCCTTAATCAAGTCTGTATAAATCGCTTTCTGATCATCATATTTAGGATAATAAACACCTTCATTTAGCTTTGAAGCTTCTGAATATGGAATTGCCCCCCAAGTATCAGTCATTACCTGATAAAGCCAAACCTTAAGAATTCTGGCAGCAGCTATCTGGTTATTATTGTTACCATAAGCAGCCATTGTAGGAGCAGTTGCAGCATCAGTATTCAAACTAATTACTTTATTTAAGTTAGCCTGACATGTGTACAATTGATTAAAATAGTTATTGTTCACACTTTCACGAATCTGATAACGATCTTCTTCAGTATAGTTTCTCTGAGCCCAGTATTGGCTGTAAACTAAACATTGACGACCACTAAACCAGTTATCAAAAACATAATCCATTATCTTTTTCTCTGTACCAGCCATGATCATATTTGATGGCACGTCGACTGGGTTATTAGGATCCGTGTTGACGCTTTCCATTTTTTGGCAAGAGACTGCCCCAATTGACAAGCTAAGGATCAAGAATAAATATAATATTTTTTTCATAATCTACTTCTATTAAAATTTCAGACTAAAATTCAAACCGTAGTTAGCAACTGAAGGCAAAGCACCACCTTCTACACCCTGAATGTTACCAGAGCTTGTTACTGCTGCTTCTGGATCAAAATGCTTAACATCTGGTCCCCAAACAGCTAAGTTACGTCCGTAAGCTGCTACGCGGAATGATTTAATAAAATAAGCCTTTTTCAAAGGAATTGTATAACCAATGTTTATTTCACGCAATTTCAAATAATCAGATTTGAATACATCTTGTGCAGCCGGGCCTGTATAGCATTGAACACCATAAGTCTCTGCATCAATTCTTTTTGTGTTTACTGATCCATCAGCTAATACACCTTTTAGCAATACACCTCCACCATCAGATATCGCATCACGGATATTTTTACCATTTTCATTTATAGCAGCTGTTTCCTCAAGCATACCAGAATACATACCCCACATATAAGAAGTAGAGAAATAATGTCCACCTTTTGAGAAATCAAGCAATACACTTAAATCAAAATTCTTGTAGTGGAATGTATTAGTCCAACCACCTGTAAAATCTGGATAAACTTTTCCAATATTTTGGTTACCAGAAGTAGAAGCATAAGTACCATCTGCATTGATTACTTTATTTCCTTTGTCATCATATACAAAGTCAGTACCCATAATAACCCCGTACTCCTTTCCTTCGATAGCACCAATTTCAACTTTAAAAGGAGCACTCGCTAATTTATAGTATGTTACTCCATCAACTAATTTCTTAACCTTGTTCTTATTAGATGCCAAAGCAAGTGACGATTCCCAAGAGAAATTTGCAGTTTTCACCGGAGTTCCATGAAGTGATAATTCAATACCTTTATTACTCATCAAACCAGAGTTTACAACTTTGTAGTTATATCCAGATGTACCAGTTATTGATAATGGAATAATCTGATTTTTTGTTTCACTTGAATATACTGTTGCTTCAAAGCCTAAACGGTTATTAAGGAAAGACATTTCAAGACCTGCTTCATAAGAATTTGTTGATTCTGGTTTCAGACTGCTATTCTTCAAAGTAGTACTTAAGATGTACCCTGGAGTTGAAGTAATGTTAGTATATTGAGAATAAGTATCAATTACCTGATATGGATCAGTATCATTACCTACCTGAGCATAACCTAATCTTACTTTACCAAAGCTAATCCAAGGAGTTTTATCCTTCAACAATTCAGAGAACACAAAGCTACCTGTAACTGATGGATACATATAAGAGTTGTTTCCATTTGGTAATGTTGATGACCAGTCATTACGTAAAGACATATCTAAATAATATGTACTCTTATATCCAAATGTTGCATTTGCAAATACAGAACTAATAGATTTCTTTCTTAAATAGTTGTCTGATTTTGCAGGGTTAACAGAGTTCTTTAAGTTATAGAACAAAGGAATTGCTAAACCACCATCTGTTTCACCATGTACATACTCATATCTACGATTCATAAAGTTTGAACCAACGTTGGCATCAAATGATATATCGTTCATAATACGAGTATTGTATGACAACATAAATTCATGGTTGGTTTCAACCTGTTGACGAGACATTTCAGAGTAGCGAGATTGTTCCTGAGAATAAACAGCATTACGTTCATATTGCTTATCAACAAAGAAATCAACATTAGCTTTATACTGGAACTTTAAGTTTTCCAAAATTTTGTAGCTCAATCCAACATTACCGTAGATACGGTTACGTGAATCATTTTCATAATTCATATAACGAGACCAATATGGGTTATTGCTATACATTGGAGTTGCATCATCCCATCCTGCACGGTTCCAGGTTACCTGATGTCCGATTGAGTTCATATACATACTCTTCAATTCTTTCATATCAAGTTCACGGTGTCCCCATTGAATAAACTTCTGCATAACGTTGTTATCACCGTATCCAGTTTCAGAACGTCCTTTTGCTCTTGAATTGAAGTAAGTAACATTAGTGAATACTTCCAAACGTTTATCTGCACTAATTGTAGAAGCAGCAACATTAAAAATATTCTTTGTTAAAGAACTGTTTGGCATATAACCTGTAAGATCTGAATTTGTATAAGATATACGTGCATTCGCTCTGTCGGTTGCCTGACTTACAGCAATGTTATTAGTAAACGAAACCCCTGTTTCGAAGAAATCATCGATATCATGTTTAGGAGCATTCCATTTAGAAGTTGTTGGATTTCCAACTTTGCCACCATCTTCCCATTTTGCTAAATCAAGCCATGAAACGAATTCTTGTCCTTCGTATTTATCACCCCAACTTTCGTCAGTAGCCATATCCGGATACAAATAATTCTTTCCGTTGATAGTTACATTATCAAATCCGTAACCACCACCATATAATTTTTGCATCTTTGGCAATTTATTCACCACTTCTAAACCAATAGCAGAATTGAATGTTACACCATATCCATCACCCTTTTTACCTTTCTTTGTAGTAATCATCACAACACCATTTGTTGCACGAGAACCATAAAGAGCAGAAGCATTAGGACCTTTCAATACGGAGATATTTTCAATATCATCTGGGTTAAGGTCCTGAACCAGGTTACCATAGTCATAACCACCGGCACCTCTTTGAGTGTCTGTACTATTATAGTCTGTACCTTCAATAGGCACACCGTCAATTACAAATAATGGCTGGTTATTTCCAGAGATTGATTTTACACCACGAATGATTATCTTAGAAGAACCACCCATAGAACCAGATCCACCCTGAATCTGTAATCCGGCAATTTTACCCTGTAAAGAGTTAACCGGGTTACTTACACCACCACGAGCTTTTAGCATCTCTTCTCCAGAGATCTCAGAAACAGCATAACCTAAAGCTTTCTTCTGACGAGAAATACCTAAAGCAGTTACAACTACTTCATCAACAACTTGCGCATCAGATGCAAGAACAACTTTCACAGTTGGTTTAACAGCAACCTCTGCTGTTTTCATACCAATAAATGAAACAACTAAAGATTTTGCCGAACTTGGAACATTAAACAGCGTAAAATTACCATCAATATCACTAATAGTTCCAACAGTTGTACCCTTCACTAAAATTGAAGCTCCAACAACAGGTTGCCCATCCTCTTCCGAAATAACAACTCCTGTTACTTTTTGATTTTGGGCGGTTACTAAACCAATACCTACAAATAGGCATGTCAATAACAGCATTAATTTTCTTTTCATAAATTCACTAATAAAGTTAAACTTCATAATTACACTTACTTTACTCTAACATTTTGCAACGTTATTAATAATTTGCAAATAAAAAACGATTTCTCTTAAATACGCTAATATTTATTCCATTTTGATACACAATTGCACATATAATACCATTTATAACATTTTTAGTCATAAAAACTATCAATTTACATACAAGCAAAAGCATTTTAAGTTTTCAATATGTCAATAATTTGATATTTTTACTTCCAATATGATTAATTATACAAAATATATAAACCATATTAACAAAGAAACGAATACACAAAATATCAGCAAATAGACAAAAATATTATTGAGTAGTTATAGCAACAGAATAGCTATATACATAATATATATAGTACTTTCAGAAAACATTCCTATTAGCCCTTAATAGAGTATAAGTAATAAATATTATTTCAAAAAGAGTAATTAAAGAAGATTATTAATAATCTATAATAATTAAAAAGGAAGGAATAGCAATCGTTAAAAAGTAAATAGTAATATAAAAAAAGAGAGATTACCTAAATGGCAATCTCTCTTTTTTTATATTATGTGCTAGATATTATCTAGTACCACCAGCCCACCATACAGGTTCAGAGTATACATACTGGCCATCGCCATATACTTCTTTCACATTAGGATTAGCCAATGTATCATCAGATCCATAAGGACAACGAAGTGGGAATTTACCAGTATTAGCTAATGTTACATAGTTTTCACCCAAAGCTTTCATACGACGAATATCATTATATGATTCTGTAGCTTCACCAGAAGCACCCCAAAGAGCAATATACTTTTGGTTCATAACTTCTTTCAAAGCATTAACAGCAAACAATGGTTTTACATTAGTTTCAAAATACGTTTCAGCTTGTGCAGTTGTAATTGCGCCATCTGAAATATCCTGAAGGCCACCATAACCTAAAACTGTAGGCGCATTCATTGCCGCAGTAACTGATTTCTCTGTATTTGCAATTGCAGCAACAACAGCTTGCTTCAACACACCTTCAGCTTCATTAGCTCTATTCAGGCGGCAAAGTGCTTCAGCTTTCAAAAACAAAAGTTCATGATAACTCATCAACATCGTTGGAGCTAATTGAGCATATACATAAACAGAATATGAATAATAGTTCTGACGTTCAGTAGGAGTACCATTTGGTGCTAATCTAAACTTAGCATCACCTGGCATCAAATGAGCCCATGAACTTGGATTATAATAAACTCGACTAATACGTGGATCTTTACGAGCTGCTAACTTATCATACATACTTTGACTTGCAGAAATTGCATCACGGCTCCATTGAAAGTCAAATAATGGATTCAAGTTACTTGCACTATAGTGATCAAATGCAGCTTGGTCATCAGCAGAAGCAAAAGATTTATCTACATATTCAATAACCTTTGCCATATCAGCAGCTACATTAGTTGAACGTTTCATTAAACGCATTGTATAACGAGCTTTCAAACCATATGCTAATTTCAACCATTTTGCTTTATCACCACTGTAAAGCAAATCAAAACTACCTGGAGCTGTGTTATCACCTTGTGGCAAATCAACAATAGCATTATCAAGAAGCTGCATTATTGTTTTATATACATTCTCCTGAGAATCAATTTCCGGGTTCATATATTGAGGTTTGCCATTACTCAAATCTGGAAGTGCAGCCTGAGTGTAAGGAATATCACCGTAAGCATCAGTTAATATAGCAGAATTTAAGGCAGCCATAACTTCAGCCATACCTTTAGTAGTATAATTACCTTCTTGTTCACCACCTTCGGAACATTTTTTAATAACGATACGTGCATTCTTCAATGAAGAATAGATATTTCCCCAAACATTATTAAATGTAGAAGATGCAGAAGGTTCATTTTGGCGAATTTCAGCATTATATAATTGATTGTATGTACCAACTTCGTTTTCAACATATGCTGAAAAATAAGTATTCAAATCGCCACCAACATTATTGAAAGCTGTAGATGTAATTACATCAGCTAAAATAAATTTCGATGGAACATTTGTTGTGTGATTTACATCTTTATTAATGTTATCCATTACATCTTCCGAGCAAGACGCTAACACAACAGAAAGCATCGCTGTAGATAAGAGGCCTTTGGATATATTAAATTTAAATATTGATTTCATATTATTTCTTTCTTTAGAATTTAACAGTAAAACCTAAACCATAGCTGGAAGATCCCGGTAAAGAGAAACGCTCAAATGCACCAGCCATATTATTATTACCTTGAGAAGCTTCTGGATCTAGTCCTTTAAGTTCAGACCACAACAAAAGATTTCTTGCAAAGACATTCATAGTAACGCCTAAATTCGGTTTAGCCCAAATAGGATAGCTCAATGAAATCTCACGCAACTTAAGGAAAGATGTATTGAAAACCATTGATTCAGAAATGCCATTCAAATTAGAAAAATATGTTTCGGCATTACTACCACTAATCATAATGTCATTTTTAGCATAAGTAGTTTTTCCCAAAGCATCTGTTCCTGTAACTTTCACAGCATCACCACCATCAAACAGGAATGATTCAGCTTTACGGAAATCTGCTGATTTTTTACTTACACCATAAAAATCAAGCATTCCGGCAGTACCACCATACATTTGACCACCTTGTTTCCAATCAAGTACAGCTGACAAACGGAATTTGTGGAATTCTAATGTAGTATTGAATCCAACACGGAAGTCTGGAGCAACTGTACCAAGAACTTTTTCTTCACCAGCCTGAGGCATACCATCTTCATCAACTACGATTTTACCTTCATCATTGCGTAAGTAACCAACACCATATATTACAGGGAATTTAGAACCAATACCGGCACGTATTTGCGGTTCAACAAAACCTCCTAGGAAAATACTGTTTACACCTTCTGCCAATTCGTCAACATAGTTGTCAATTTTAGCAAAGTTAACACCAATGTTCCATTTCAAGTTTCTTGTATCAATAGCTTTAACATCAAGAGTTACTTCGTGTGAATTAGTGTGAATAGAACCACCATTTGTAACAAATGCACTGTAACCTGTTGAAGTAGCCAAAGGCACATCAAAAATCTGGTCTTTAACATTTTGGCGAGAATACGTATAACTCAAAGATAATAATCCATTAAAGAATGTCAAGTCAGCACCAAGTTCATATGATTTAGTATTCTGAGGTTTCAAAGCAGGATCATATACCGTAGAATTTGGAGTATATGCAACAACATTTCCAATTGGATAAGTAATCGGAGTTCCAGAAGAGAAACCACCACCATAAGTAGGAGTAGTATAATAAGAATCATAATATGTTCCAGCCTGACCAACTTCAGCATAAGAAGCGCGCAACTTACCCCATGTTAAAACATCATTTTTCAGAGACTCTAGTTCTGTGAATATAAAGCCGAGTGATACTGATGGATAGAAGAATGATCGATTGTTACGAGGCATTGAAGACACAATATCATTACGACCTGTAGCACTGAAATACAACATATTCTTATATGTAAGAGATAAGTTAGCAAATGTACCTACAGTACGAGACTTTCTATATGATTCAGAAGCCTGATAAACAGAAGCATTGCTAATATGGTTCCAACCACCATAATTAAAATCAGATCCGTATGATTCGTAATACTTCTTAGTTTTATGAACAAATTCGTTACCAACTAAAGCATTCAAATTTAATTCTTCATTAATATTCCAATCAAAGTTTGCAGTTAGCAAAGAGTTTGTTTCATTGATAGTATACCCATAATGATCAATTGACCCCTTACCATTAGCATGTCCATAACCCCACAAATCAGTATAATTAGTTGTATACGCATCTGTTCCTAATTGGTATTTTAAATCTAATTTTTTATCGTCAGATCCAAGCTTAGTAGTGTATTTTGCATAAACATTACCAAAGAAGCGTTGTGAGCGTTCTGAAAACTTATTATTATTGATAGCCCAATATGCATTATCAAATCCACCTGTTCCACGATAATTATTCTGAGTATAAGGATCACCCTCTGCATAATATGGTATTCCAGCTAAATCATAGCTTGCTGGTGCAGGAAAAACTGTTGCAACAATACCATTATTAGCTCCTGATTGCTTTGTAATTTTTGATGTTACAAAATTACCATTAAAACCAGTCATCCAGTTTTCATGAAGTTTAGCTTCAGCAGACATTTTTGCATTATAACGATCTAAACCTGTAGAAGGTACAATACCACTTGTAGTCGTATTACCTAAAGAGAATGAATAGTTGCCTTTTTCAAATCCCTGTGCAATATTAATATTATTACTCCAAGTAGAACCTGTTTCAAAAAAGTCACCTACATTATCATAAACCTTAGGAGCAACCCATGGGTTTAAACCAGCCTTGGCACGTTGAGGTACATAATACTGACCTTGATGTTTTCCATCAGCCTGCGTAAATTCATTATCTGTATTTCCTCCGTAATTAGCATCATTTGCTAACTCTGAAATTTTACAGCCCCATGACTTAGAATTTGAAGGATCATATGCTCCACCTGTTCCCTGAGCAAATTCCTTTTGCAAATCGGGAGTTACAGAAAGAACATCGAAAGCAAGGTTAGTGTTGAATGTTATTTCAGGTTTACCTTTTCTTGCGCCTTTACCACTCTTTGTTGTAATAATAACAACACCATTAGAAGCACGCATACCATACAAGGCAGAAGCAGCCTGACCTTTAAGGATATTAACACTTTCAATATCATTAGGATCAATATCCACCGAACGGTTAGCAAAGTCAGCACCAGTTACAGAGTTTCCTGTATCAATATCAGAAGTAGAAGCGATAGGCATTCCATCAACAACGTACAATGGAGTATTATCTCCAGTAAATGAACGTGATCCACGGATAGTCATTTTAGCAGAAGCACCTGGCATACCTGATGAAGGAGCAATTTCAACACCTGAAACTTTACCTTGCAATGCAGAAGTAACACTAGTACTTGCAGCCTGAGTTAACTGATCAGCTTTTACATCCTGAGCAGCATATCCCAATGCTTTTTTCTCACGAGTAATACCCATAGCAGTAACAACAACCTCTTCCATAACCTTTGCATCAGATACAAGAGCTATTCTAAGATTTGGCTTGATAGCTACTTCACTTTTCTTCATACCTATATAAGATACGACCAACACCTTTGCAGAACTTGGAATGTTCGACAAAGTAAACTTACCATCCATATCAGTAGAGGTACCTATAGTTGTACCTTTAACCAACACTGATGCGCCTATTACAGGCAACCCGTCTTCTTCAGAAATAACAAGACCTGTTACTTTCTGATTTTGGGCAGTTACCAGACCTATGCCAACAAAAAGGCATGTCAATAACAGCATTAATTTTCTTTTCATAAATTCTCTCTTAAAGTTTAACTTTACATTATTTGTTTCTTTAATCTAACAATTTGCAAAGATATCAATAAATCTAAAAATAACAACCATTTTATTTAAAAAACCTTGCAATTATTACAAATTGTTATTTAAAAGCAGCTATTTATGCTAATCAACATCTAAACCGTTCTTAATTTTTCTAAAATACAGATGCAATCATAACAATATGGACAAACAAAATGTGATTCAATTGCCCAGTTTTGATATTTATCGATAAAATATTCCACAAAAATCCATCTTTTTGACGATTTTACTAAATATTAATAAAGAATCGTTAATCAAAAAAGCAAACAATAACTTAAGCGCCTTAATGAATTACAAATTTCAATAAAACAGTATCCTTAAATAGCATTTTAAAAGAAAAGGCTATATATGCATTAATATTTTTCTCGTAATTAAATGGATGCAAATAAACTTAGTACTTATGGATAGCAACTATAAAAGCTATTCAAAGCTTCCGTTAGCCGAATTAAATTAATGCATCTTTCTTTTTCCAACACGTATTATATCAGTTTATAGAACTTCTTCCACCTTTAAAAACAAGTGCTGATTATGAGGAATATATATCGCACGTCAATCATTGACTGTATTACACAAATCATTCCTCAATAAATAAAATCCATTTGCCAATGGATTTTATTTATTGAGGAATGATTATAAGACTCACGCCATACTTTAAGTCTGACCAACGTTTTTTTTGAAAAACATCCATCACCCATCACTTTTCGCATATAACCATCTTATTAGCAAACACATAAAGATCGGGTTCTTTAATTTCATCCCTCACTTTACTCTCACTTTTCAGTTCATCTCTCACAATTTCGAATTATTTTTTCTATTTTTTGTTTCCCAGACAACTAACAAATCATAAACAAGACATACAACCCCCAAAATTTTCTCATTCAAAAATAGCTGATAGACATCGAAAAAGTGAGGGTAGCCACATTTTTGTGATGGTTCAAAATGCTACCATCACTAAACACAATACTTAAAATCGACGAGTTGAAAGCAACTAGTGAGGGAATGAAGGATGACTTAAAAGTATACTTTGAGAACATAAAAATAGCAATAACTGGAAATAAAAACTTAAGAATGCAAAGCAAAGCTTGTCATCAAGTGGTCTATAAATAAGAAAGGAGATATCTTCCGATATCTCCTTTCTATTATATAAAAAAGTATTCTACTATAATGGATTTTGAACCATTTTAGGATTAGCATCCATTTCAGCCTTTGGTATTAACCATTCCCATTTCTTATCACCAGCAGCAACATTCATTATTGATGCCTGACTAGCAACATGATTAGCTCCTGTTCTATCCAAAGGAAGATTTAAGCGCTTAAGATCCATAAATCGGAATCCTTCTCCCCAAAGTTCAACACGGCGTTGAATCATAATTTCATCAATTAAGCTCTGTCCGGTTTTAGTTGATTTTACATAAGATGGATCTCTATTAACAGCCAAAGTATAAAGTGCATCTTGTGCTTTAGCGGTTTCACCAGCTCTGGCATAACCTTCAGCTTCTATTAAATACATTTCACCAGCACGCATATATGGAACATCTCCCACACTTGATGTATAATCTGCAACCGCAAACTTAGTATTCATATATGCATATTTCTTATAAGAGGCAGTAGGCATAACCATAGACGTAGTCACAGGATGCCATATATTTTTACGAACATCTGTAGCTGTAATATTATTATACAATAATGAATTTATGCACTTTGGACATGTTCTAACAGCTGAAGCATTAAAGTTCCATGACATAAATGCAAAGTAATGATAGAAGTAAGTAGTCTGATCATCAATCTGTATAGATCCCCACATCCACTCATCGTTATCTGCATTATTAAAGCCTGCCTGATAATCCTTATTAGACATCAAAGAATAACCAGTCCTAGCTTTTGCAGCCATTTGAGCAGCACTACTCCATTTACCTTGAGTTAAAAGAACACGAGCTTTGATTCCTTCGGCCACATTCACATCAAAATGAGATTTTGTTGCACGTTCTCTTGTCCCTTCAAAAAGAGTAATTGCATCATCTAAATCTTTATTAATTTGAGTATACACTTCTTCAACAGTAGCGCGAGGCTGAGGATCTGTAGTATTAATTGTCATAAGAGGAATACCAGCCTGAGCGTTATTTCCAGCAGCATCATAACGCTTACCATAAAGTTGAACTAAGAAAAAGTGTGCCCATGCTCTATAAGTCAAAGCTTCAGCCTTTATCATTTTTTTGTCAGTATCAGGACCAGCAGCTGCATCAATATTATTAATAATCATATTTGAATTTTTAATAACCTGATACATAAAATCCCAAGGATATTTATCCCACAGATAAGTATTACCACGATGAACAATCCATTTATAAACAGAATTTGCATACCATTGATTAACAGGGAAAACCAAATCTTCTCCCATTGCATCCATTGCAATCATCATTCCGCCGAAGCCACCCATATCCTGACTTTCTTCCCATTGAGAATACATTTCACGGTGTATTCCATTAACTGCTCCCCAAGCTTTTTCAGTCGTAGTGAATATATCATCCGATCCAATTTGGTCAGTAGGCACAGTATCTAAATAATCTTCACTGCATGATATTAATGACAGAGAAGAAATAAAGAATAAAAAATATAGTATCTTTTTCATAATTATGCATTATTAAAATGTAACATTAAAACCAACAGTTATAACCCTGGCCGGATTGTAAACATTTGAAGTTGTTCCTGAGAATGACTCTAAAACATTCATTCCCTTGCGTGCAGAAAAATACATCAAATTTTCGCCACTTACATAAATCCGCGCATTTTGTCCTTCAATTGCATGCATCCATGCTTTTGGGAAAGTATATCCTAAAGTCAGTGTTCTAAAATTCAAATAGTCACGACTTGTCAACCATCTTGAACTTGTACCACAAAAATCATTTGTTCTTGAAGGGTCCATTCTTGGAACATCTGTAATATCTCCAGCTTTCTGCCAACGTCTCATTAAATCCACATGTTTAGCTCCACCATAATTAGCACAAGACATTAAACTTGCATAATTTCCATCATAGACCTTGCCACCTAAACCATAAGAGAACATAAACGAAAGATCCCAATTCTTATATCTAAAGTTGTTAGTTACACTACCTTCAAAATCAGGTGTTGATTTACCACTATATCCATAACGAGCGTTATTAATATTAGAAGTAACAGTATCTTTGCCAATCACAAAAGAGTTAGTACCATCAGTATTATCTGCATAATATAATGCTTCACCATTTTCAGGATTAACTCCATACCATTGACGCAACCAGTATTCATACATAGAATGACCTTCAGATAATTTTTTAGTACCATTAATCATTTCTTTAGGCTTTCCATCAACACCCAAAGGCATTTTAGTAATCTTGTTTTTATTAGTTGACCCAACAAAATCAACAGTCCAGAATAGATCTTTAGATTTCAACACATCAACTGATACAGCAATTTCAAAACCACGGTTATACATTGTCCCGATATTCTTCCATACATTTTGAGTTCCACTTGACAATGGAAGAGGTTCCTGAAATAATAAATTATCAGAAACACGATGGTAGAATTCCAAGCTTCCTCTTACTCTATTAAACAATTCATAATCTACAGCTATATCAAATTGTTTATTACTTTCCCATGTTAAATCATGGCTAGCTAAAGACGACTGCCAATATCCAGGTTCCGAAGCATTATTTACTCCTAAATTATATAATGCCTGATAAGCATAATATCCAATACCATTATCATTTCCAATCTCACCATAAGAAGATCTTAATTTTAAAGTATTAACAAAAGAGTATTCTTTCATAAAATCCTCCTGATCAATTCTCCAGGATGCACCAAGTCCCCAGAATGTACCCCAACGTTTATCTTTGTGAAACTTCGAAGATCCACTATAGTTTATATTAGCCGACAAGTAATATTTATCGTTATAGCTATACTCAACATTACCAAGATAAGACTCGCGGGTAAGCACATCCTTATATGAAGTTAAATCATTTGTTGTTGTGAAATTAATCAACTCATAGTTACCTGGAGCAATAAGCCCTTGACGAAAAGCATATAAATACTTATATTCATAAGAGTTATTTTCGTGGATTGCTTTTGCAGCTATATGATGAGCATTATTAAAAGTCTTTTCATAACTCAATATCTGGTTAAGATTCCAAGTCTGATTAGCAGTATAAGTTCTTTGTCCACGTCCTGCTGGAGCACCATCTCCTACCTTATTATTACTAAATTCTTCTGCTTTGTTATCATAATAATCAGTTGCAGCATTTAAGGTAAATTTAAAGCCATTCAAGAAACTAATTTCCGCAAAGGCTCTTCCTCCTAATGTAGTCCTTGTATATTCAAGATCATTCCATTCTGTTTCAGCAACAATATGTCTACCAGAGCTTGCTCCTGAAGGTCTTGTTGAAGTATAATCATAAATCAAATTACCTTCTTCATCTTTAATATACGCACCAGTTGTCGCATCATGTTTATGAATTGGATAAATAGGCCCTATGTAACGAGCAAAATAGAATGGATTCACATATCCAGTTGAATTATCTACAGTATTTGCAGTATTTGATTTAGAGCGGCTCCCAGAAAGATTAATTCCAGTTCTTAAATAACTAGTAACTTTTGTTTCCACATTAGCTCTTGCCGACCAACGATCAAAATCAGATTTCATAACAAAACCCTTTTCATTCAAATATCCTAAAGACATGTAATAAGTTGTTTTATCATTTCCACCAGAAATTGAAGTCCCATAATCTTGTCGAACACCAGTACGTTCAATAGCTCCAAACCAATCCAAATCGTCTGCCCACATTAATTTTGCTGCAGAATTAAATGTTCCATCAGAAAGTACAACCTTATCATTAGCTACATTATATGGATTCATATATAATTGTTCACCAATAAATCTGTTTGTAGCCTCTTGTCCAGCAGCGGCAGCAGTCATAGCAGTCCCTGAAGCCGGAAACATATAACCATTTCTCATTGTTTCCCAAGAAAGTACCATAAAATCTTTGGCACCTACTCTATTCATTTCAGGCAACGCACGATTTATAAAACCTGTTGAAGCTCTAAACTGAACAGAAGTAGCATCCTTCTTTCCTTTTTTGGTAGTAATCATAACCAAACCGTTTGCTGCTCTAGAACCATAAAGAGATGTAGAAGAAGCATCTTTCAAAATAGAGATACTCTCTATATCATCAGGATTAATACTTGATATAGCTCCATTAAAAGGAACTCCATCAAGAATATATAGAGGATCGTTAGACGCATTAATAGAACCAAAACCGCGAACACGAATATCAACACCAGAACCAGGCTGACCGCTTGCCATATTTACAGAAACCCCAGGAGCGGAACCTTCCAACACGTTAGAAACATTCGCAACCGGACGATTTGCAATTTTATCGCTTGTTACAACAGAAGCTGCACCTGTAAATGAACTTTTCTTTGCTGTACCATACGCAACAACAATAACCTGATCCAGCACTTTTTCATCAGACTTCAGCACAACTTTCATACTTGGCTTTATTGCAACTTCCTGAGTGTGCATACCGATATAAGATACCTGCAACATTTTGGCAGATCCAGGAACGCTTGACAATACAAACTTTCCATCTGCATCAGTAATAGTACCAACAGTAGTTCCTTTAACCAAAATGGAAGCTCCAATAATAGGCGAGCCATTTTCTTCTGTAACAACACCAGTCACTCTTTGATTCTGGGCAGTTACCAGACCTATACTTATAAAAATATAAGTCAACAACAACATTAATTTTTTCTTCATAAAATTCTTCTTAATGTTTGATTCAATATTAATATATTTTCACTTTAAAAGATTACAAATATATTAATAATATATAAACAAACAAGCTATAAGTATAAAAAAAGTTTAAATATTTACATATTAACACTATCCTTGTTAATACAGACCCTTAAAAGCATATTAAATCAGCTAATATTTGTAAAACAGGATTATATCTCTTACTTTTTGAAAGTTATAAAAATAGAATTATTATTATTACATGGATATTATAAAATTAATATGCAGTTTAGAATGGCTTTTTACTTAAAAAAAGAAGTATAATCAATTCAAAAAAAGATTGCATAAAACAAAATTATGCATAAAAAAAATCCTTCTTTAAAAAAGAAGGATAACAACAAGTATAAATAATAAATTTGTGATTATATAAATAGAGGTATTTCAGACAGTGAATTTATCAAATAGGTAGGTTGAAAAGAATATTCATCCTTATGAATATTATTATAAAACATCTGATGCATACCAACACCTTTAGCACCAACAATATCAGCATCCCAGCTATCTCCTATCATCAGTGATTCCTCGAGCTGAGATTGCGTAGAAGACAATGCAAAATTAAAAATCTCCGGATATGGTTTGTGAACATGAATATCTTCTGAAAGAATAACTTTTTCAAAATAATGAAAAATGCCGGATGAACGCATCTTTTGAAACTGAAGTTCACGAAATCCATTTGAAAGAATAAAGAGACGATACTTAGAGGATAGATAATCAAGAGCTTCTTTTGCATAAGGAATCAGTCCGCTCTTTGTAGGTATTACAGAAAAAAAATCATCAGAATACTTTTTTGCAAGTTTTTCATCGGGTACTCCAACAGCTTCGAGCGGAAAAAGAAAACGCTGACGGTTTAATTCCTCCTTACTTATTCTGCCATCTCCATATTCAATCCAGAGTTCACTGTTCCTCTTTTGGTATAGCCCATAAAAATGATCGAAAGAATCAAAATAACGTTCAAATCCATACTTATTATACATCTCTTGAAAAGTATCATTGGCATTGGCCTTAAAATTCCAAAGTGTATCGTCTAAATCAATAAATATACTTTTATACATAAAATAATGGGGGATTCAAAAAAGGGGATTGTGCAATAACACAGTCCCCTAAATATTATGTTTAAACTGAAGATATTACTTTACCTGAATTACCAGATACTTAGATACACTCCAGAATTCTTTTGGATTAGAAATCTGCAAAGTCAACTGTCCTTTTTCATCTTTTACCAATGAATAAGAATTTGCAGGGTGATTTGTCAGAAGGTCTGCACGTTTAGAATAAAGCTTAATTTCTTTAGTAGTACGGATGTCTATTTCAGTAAAGTAGTCTTTATTGAAATCAGCAGTTTTAAGAACTTCGCCACTCTTAAGAATCTTCTGAGCTTTTAACTCTGCTTTAGTACCAAATACAAACCAAGCTGTGTTGATTGTTTTATCTTGTTCAGAAAGAGTCTTGGTCTTAGCTGTAGTTTCTTCAGTAAGAGTCTGAACGTTAGCGCTCAAGCCGGTAACAGCTTCATCCAGTTCCTGAATACGAATGTTTTTAGCAGCTAGTTCTGTTTGCAGTTCTTCAATTTGCTTTGTTTTCTGTTCCAATTCTGCAGTTAATCCTTCAACAGCTTTCTTTAACTGAGCAGAGCTGTATTTACTGTTCTTTAGTTGAGACTGAAGTTTTGCAATCTGAGCTCTGCTAGCTTCCATTGTCTTTGATATAAACTGAATATCAGAAGCAATTTGTTCTTTTGCAGAAGCAGGATTTTCGGAGAGTTTTCCTTTTTGTAAATCTACGCGGTTTTCAGCTGCATTAATCTGACGAAAGCCTTCCTGAATTTCATTAAAAGTTCCCATCATCTCATCCAGCTCATTATTACGCTGAGTCAATTGCATTAAAAGAGAATCGTTTTCAGCCTTAAGCTTGTCAGTTTCTACATTCTTTTTGCCATCACAAGAAGCCAACATGGCTACGCATAAAGATAAAAATAATAGTTTTTTCATACGTCTTTTGTTTTTTAGTGAAGCTATTTTATTTAAATTTCTAATCGTCAAGACCTGCCAGCACAATGACTATTTCGCCACGAGGGTCGACGTTTGTAAAGTGTTCTACTAATTCAGCCAATGTTCCACGCACTGTTTCTTCATGCAATTTAGATATTTCTCTCGAAACAGAAGCCTTTCTCTCTGTTCCAAAATATTCTCCAAACTGCGTTAGTGTCTTGAGCAGGCGATGAGGTGATTCATAAAAAATCATTGTACGAGTTTCACTCTGCAAAGACTTTAATCTGGTCATTCGCCCTTTCTTCTGGGGAAGAAATCCTTCAAAGCAAAAACGCTCATTCGGAAGCCCTGAAGAAACAACTGCCGGAACAAAAGCTGTTGCTCCGGGAAGACATTGAACTTCTATATCATTTTTTATACATTCCCTGACTACTAAAAAGCCAGGATCGGATATACCTGGAGTTCCTGCATCTGAAATCAACGCTACAGTTTCTCCACCCTTTATTCTATTAACAACGCTTTCCACCATTTTATGTTCATTAAACTTATGGTGAGACTGCATGGAGTTCTTTATTTCAAAGTGTTTAAGTAATATTCCTGAGGTACGTGTATCCTCGGCTAAAATCAGATCTGCTTCTTTCAATACTTTAATAGCTCTGAAAGTCATATCTTCTAAATTACCGACCGGTGTTGGTACAACATACAATTTTGCCATGTTCAAATATATATGATTACATATTATACTCCTCATTAATAACAAGAGAAGTCAATCTTAGTTTTATCATTTGCATATCAGCACAAATGTTCGATTGTCTCGCAAATGTAGAAAAAATAATATGCAAAACACAAAAAATGTATTATTTTTGTAGACAATTAGTAAACTAACACTAAAATTTTAATAAGTCAAGGCAAAATGGTAATATTTTCCGAAGATCAAATACTAGAAACACGAAAGAGAGGCCGGATTGAGGTTATTTGCGGCTCTATGTTCTCTGGCAAAACAGAAGAATTAATCCGCAGATTAAAAAGAGCCAAATTTGCCAGACAAAGAGTTGAGATTTACAAGCCTGCAATTGATATCCGGTATTCTGAAGAAGATGTAGTTTCTCACGACAGTAATTCTATATCTTCCACCCCTATTGAATCATCTGCCAGTATTTTACTTTTCTCTTCAGACATTGATGTGGTAGCTATTGATGAGGCACAATTCTTTGATAAAGGACTTGTTGATGTTTGCAGTAAATTAGCCGACAGCGGTGTACGAGTTATCATCGCAGGATTGGATATGGATTATAAAGGTGTACCATTTGGTCCGATGCCCGATTTGTGTGCCATTGCCGACGAGGTGACAAAAGTGCATGCTATCTGTGTAAAATGCGGCCAGCTTGCATACATATCACACCGTATCGTTAAAAACGACAAACGTGTTTTATTAGGAGAAAAAGATGAATATGAACCTCTTTGCAGGGAATGTTACAATAAAGCCCTGAAAGAAAGTACTGATTAGACCTTACATTAATAACTTAATATATGCTTGAAAAGAAAATCACATTCGATAGTTTTATTCGTTTTATCTTTGGAGTAGCCATAGTTATTGGAATAATTTATTTGCTCGATAAGCTGAGTGCTGTATTACTTCCTTTCTTTATAGCCTGGCTTATAGCGTACTTCATGTATCCGTTAGTGAGATTCTTTCAATACAAATTGAAACTAAAATACAGGGTTTTATCCATTATTTGCGCCTTACTGACTGTAGTTTCCGTTATAGCAGGCGTCTTTACTTTGCTTGTACCGCCAATGATAGAGGAATTTGGCAAAGTTAATAACCTGATTATGACTTACATTTCCAACGAATCAAACATCAATGTCTTTCCTCAGAGAATTGCTGATTTTATAAACGAGAATTTGGATGTTAAGGAGCTTAATAAAATATTCAGTTCGGAAAACATTACCAACCTGACAAAGAACGCACTTCCCAAACTATGGAATTTATTATCTGAATCATTGGATATTCTGTTCAGTGTTATCGCTTCTTTTATTATTCTTTTATATACAGTCTTTATACTTCTGGATTATGAAGCCATTGCAGAAGGCTGGATTGAATTTATACCAAGCAGATACAGACGATTTGCATCCAGTGTAATTACTGACCTGAAAAATGGAATGAACCGTTACTTCAGAGGACAAGCATTGGTTGCTACGTGTGTTATGATACTCTCCGGGATTGGATTTCTTATTATTGGTTATCCATTGGCATTGGGACTTGCCCTTTTAATTGGTGTATTATCTATGGTGCCATATATGAAGGTTATCGCATTATTTCCGGCACTTTTACTAGGATTACTGAAAGTAGCCGATACAGGAGATAGTATCTGGGTTGTTTTAGGATCGGCATTATTGGTTTTTGCAATTGTTCAGGCAGTAGAAGATTCTTTTATCGTTCCTAAAGTTATGGGAAGAGTTACAGGACTTAATCCTGCCGTTATTTTACTCTCTCTTTCCATCTGGGGATCATTGCTGGGAATACTAGGTATGATCATTGCATTGCCAACAACATCTCTTATACTGTCATATTATAAGAGATTCGTAATTCACCGTGAAAAAATTATCAACCCCGAAAACTCTGATAATCAGAGTGAAAAGGAGAATATCAAAAAATAACTAGAAAATTAATACACGAAAAGTTTGGAGCGTAAAGAAAAAGCCGTATCTTTGCACCCGCTAAAGAGAACTAAACGAAATGATTCGCTAGCTCAGCTGGTAGAGCACAACACTTTTAATGTTGGGGTCTTGGGTTCGAGCCCCAAGCGGATCACAAGAAAGAACGAAAGTTCATCTCGATGTATGAAACTCCTTGAATCATTGATTCAGGGAGTTTTTATTTTATATCTACCCCTCCTATCTTGCTAATACAGCTATCTATCTTTTTAGAACAAATGTCATCAATGAAATTTTAACTGTTTACACAAAATAAAAACCTTCCCAAGAAAATTAAAAATCCACAAATTGATCTAGCAATCTAGCACTACCCAAATAACAAATTGACTATAAACATATTACCACCGCTAGATCAAACCAAATTGATCTAGCAGTGATCTAGCAATCTAGCGCTTTGGCGGTTAAATCATATACAATCCAAACAACCTATCACAGAAAAACAGTTGATAAACAGCACTTTAGATAACTAATATTAGAATTAACAATAAACACAGTCAACCAAAACCAGGACGAGACAACTGCTAGACTACCGCTAGACTTCTCCAAGTATATCTAGCACTCCTATCGCACTTATACACAACAGCTTATACACCAAGTGCTAGACTGCTAGACTATTTTCGCAAAATTGAAATTTATGTAGTGGTTTTGCAGGTTATCAAATGCCACTTCGGTTTTCCGGAAAGATGCGGCGGGAGGTTACTTAAACTCCCGAATGGCTTTTTATATCTCAGGCGAGAGGTTGATGTAATGTTGTACAAAACAATTATATCTTCTGTACAAAACAATTAATTTTTTTGTACAGAAGAATGCAATCTTTTGTACAAGATTACACAAACATCCGGAATAGTTTTTAAAAAGACTCACCGGAGTTTAGTAAAACTCCGGCGAGTTATATCTTGTAAAAAAGGTACTCGACTTAATGGCTCTTTATAAACTGAACAAGTTTCACTGGCATCTTACCGATGATAAGGGATGGCGCATTGAAATAAAGAAAGATCCTTTGCTTACTGAGAAAGGTGCATGAAGACATTTCAATAATCAAGACCGCGATTACCAGAGATTCAAACAAAAATATGAGAATCCGGACTTCCACTTACCGGAAGCAAAAATGCAGATTCAGGGAACTGATCCTCTATTCTGATCACAATGGCGGTACACTTAAAATGAGTACTTACAACGATAAGGACGATAAAGTTGAATGGAAACGTCTTTTAATTATATCAATTTGGCAAATTGAAAGGAATATTGTAGTTTTGAGCCCGAAATGCTAAGCAGACAAAATTATTTTTTTTAGTAGTATAGAAAGCAACTCATAGTCAAAGGTATAAACCCTTAGAGCAAGAATATCAAACGGATAGCTCGATGGAAGAGCCAACAGAGGCTGTCTCTTTTTTTAATCCGCATTTTAATTTTAATATATAAATTCAATCAAAAACAGATGAACGAAATTCCAAATTGTCCGAACTGCCAGGGTGAAAACACCTACTTTGACGGTTCCCTTTACGTATGTCCCGACTGCACCCACGAGTTCAACGCAGAAAGCGCTTCGGCGGAAACAACTCCCGATGTACCCCGCGACAGCAATGGGGCCGAACTGATGGATGGCGATTCTGTAACTGTAATCAAGGATCTTAAAGTAAAAGGATCATCAATGGTCATTAAAAGAGGAACGAAAGTTAAAAGCATTCGCCTGACAGAAATCCCTGAAGAAGTTGACTGTAAAATAGATGGAAGCAGTATTGTACTAAAGACTTGCTTCCTGAAAAAATAAGCGACAACTTACTAAAGTATCAAACGACTATCAAAACGCAAATATTTGATAGTCGTTTTTCTTTCTCACTATTTTTTAGTCGATATTTATTTGTTAGGAGCCCCTATTTCCTATCTTCCCGGCCACAGCTTTCATAAAACATAATTTCATATTTATTCGGAAATGCAACATGATAGCAGATCTATTATTACCTTTGCACACTTAGGTATTTAACTAATAATTTATGGCTAACCTGATTTTTGAGAATAAAGAGTTCAGAGGCATTAACTGCCTGAATGAACAACTGGCAATAGGAGAATATTCAGATTGCACTTTTATTAATTGCATTTTCACCAATGCTGATTTATCAAATATTTCTTTTATTGATTGCCAGTTCAGTAATTGCGATCTTAGTATGGCAAGTATCAGAAATACGGTATTCAGAGATGTAAAATTTGTAAATAGTAAGCTAGTTGGATTAAACTTTGAGGAGTGCAACAACTTCCTTATCTCCTTTTCTTTTGAAGAATGCATTCTTCATTTAGCCTCTTTTTATAAACTAAAACTGAAAGCTACGAATTTTATAAACTGCGATTTGCAGGAAGTGGACTTTACCGAGGCCGAGCTGAGCAATTCTATTTTCAAGAACTGCAATCTCAGCAGAACTATCTTTGCCAGAACTAATATTGAAAAAGCCGACTTCCGTTCATCTTATAATTACTCTATTGACCCTGAAATGAATCGTATACGAAAAGCAAGGTTCTCCAGAATGGAAGTTATCGGATTATTAGATAAGTATAATCTTGATATAGAGTAAAACAAAAAAATGCCAAGAGCCTGTTTAATTTAGATTACGGAAAATACACATATTTTATACTTTCTTGCTTGTAAAATGCATTTTTTATATAAATTTACAGACTCAAAGTATACCGTTATGAAAACAGTCTATAAATGTACTCTATTTTATGTTTGTATCCTCTTCTGCCTGCCTGTAATATCTCATGCACAGCCAGTTTGTCAGATACAACACTACTCAACATATAACGGATTACCACAGCGAACTGTAGTTAATATAGTACAAGATATAAAAGGTTTTATCTGGCTTTCTACATGGAATGGTTTAAGCAAGTTTGACGGTTATTCATTCAAAAACTACAAAGCTTATCCGGGTGACGGATGTACGCTGACTAGTAACAGATTGTATTCCATCACTGCCAATCAGCATGGCGATATATGGTGCCAGACTTATGATAGCCGAATTTATTTATTCGATAGCAGAAAAGAAATCTTTATTGATATTCTGCAACCTATAGAAGCAAAAAACAAGAGAACTTATACCATTAGTCAAATACACGCATTGCCTAAAGGTATAACCTGGATTGTGTGCGATAACGGAGCTTTTCGAGTAAATGAAGAACAATACAGAAAAGGCAAAAATGAAAGCATTTCATTTTACAGTTCTAAAGCCGGAAATCTCCCGGGAAAAGAAATATCCAGAATTATTCAGGATAAAGATGGTGACGAATGGATTTTTACCGATAAAGGTATTCAGATTATCAGTAAAAAAAGAATGCCTGGCAACATACAATTCAAGAATGTATGCGAAAACGGCAAGAATATGTATCTGGTATCTTCAAATGATCGCCTTGCCTTTTACAATCAAAGTACTGAACAATTGCAGTTCCTGAAAATACCATGCGAATATTCGCATCTCAACAGCATACAAAATCTGGGAAAAGACACTATAGGACTAGGCACAGAAAACGGAATTATTATATTCGATGCCAAGAGAAAAAAATTCAGATATATAGATATTCGTATGACTGCTCAGCCTTCCATCAATGTACAAAGTATATTCAAGGACAGTCATAATGAGTTGTGGATATTCTCTGAATCGGCAGGAGTAACTCGTTATAATCTTCAAAACGGTGAAAAACAGTATTATCAAACTCCGATAGAAGATATGCCTGCAGCAGAAAGACAAAGCAGAGAGGGAATCTTTGAAGACGCTCAAGGAACATTATGGGTAATTCCTCAATTGGGGTGTCTTAGTTATTACGACCGCAGAACTCAATTATTAAAGCCTTATTATACAGACTATAACGATCCGAAGTCTAAGTTTACGCCTGTTGTATTAAGATACTTATTTGATAATCAGAAGAATTTTTGGTATACAAGTAATTATGAATTGGGTAAGATTTCTTTCTTTCCCAATGCCTGCCAGGAGCGCCCCTTTGATTATGGTTACGATACGCGTGCTTTTTTGAAAGACAGCAACAATAATTTTTGGATGGCAAATAAAAAAGGATTTATCCGAATAGACAACGAAGATGGTACCTTAAAAGGTTACCTAACTTCATCAGGAAACATCAGCATCCAGAAAGTTTCATTTTCAAAGAATATCTATTGCTTCCTTGAAGATAAACAAGGGTTTATTTGGATGGGTAGCAAATGGGATGGGCTTTTCAGGCTCAAGAAAGAAGGGAATAACCGATTTAAGATACAAAGATTTGCTCATGATGAAAATAATCCTTATAGTTTAAGCAATAACAGCATTTACTCAATATTTCAAGACAGTCGGAATCGCATTTGGATAGGCACTTATGGTGGCGGATTGAATTTATTGAAAGAAACTCCTCAAGGAGAAGTACGCTTCATACACAGTGGTAACTCTTTGAAAGGATATTCTCACAACAAATTCTCTAAAATACGAATCATAAAGGAAGTAAATAAAGCTATATTGGTTGGTACTACAGAGGGACTTCTCACGTTTTCCTCTGATTTCAAGAGTCCTGAAACTATCAGATTTTACCAAAACATACGTACGCCTGAAGTTGCATCCAGTCTTTGCAGTAATGATGTAACATATATCTATACTGACAGCAGGAAACAGACGTATGTTCTTACTTTCACTGGAGGCATTAACCAAATAGTATCAAACAATTTACTAACCAATCATATAACATTTAAATCCTATACAAAGAAAAATGGATTGTTTTCTGATTTGCTTTTATCCATGATTGAAGATTCGCAAAAGAATTTATGGGTAATATCTGAAAATGCACTATCCAAATTCAATCCGAGAACAGGTACTTTTGACAATTACGATAAGAGATATCTTCAAAAAGAAATTTATTTCAGTGATGCCGCACCGGTTATCTGGCACAAACATTTGATTTTGGGCACCGAAGGTGGTATTCTGGAGATGAATCCAGCCTCCTTAAACAAAAGCAAGTATATTCCGCGTATCGTATTTACTGGTTTGAAGATACAAGGAGTTCAGCAGTCACAAGATATTGACGACCTGAAGGAACTAAAACTTCAGCCTTCTCAGCGCAATGTAACCTTTCAGTTTGCAGCGTTAGATTATATTGAACCTACAGCCATAAAGTATGCTTATCGGCTAAAAGGACTAGAAGATCAATGGAATGAAGTAGATAATAACCGCACCGCTAACTATATAAATCTTCCTCCGGGAGAATATGAATTGCAAATACGTTCTACAAACAGTGACGGTGTATGGATAGACAATGTACGCACTCTTTCAATCAATGTACTTCCCACTTTTTGGGAAACTTACTGGGCATGGATTCTGTATGTTCTTTTATTCATTCTTTTTACGGCTGTTATTGTATATACTATTCTTTATATTTACAGACTGCATAATCAAATTAACCTTGAGCATCAATTATCTAATATC
Organism: Bacteroidaceae bacterium; assembly: GCA_963668125.1. Taxonomy (GTDB): domain Bacteria; phylum Bacteroidota; class Bacteroidia; order Bacteroidales; family Bacteroidaceae; genus Bacteroides. Next base: position 158,172 of record OY764215.1, read on the forward strand.
AAACTAAGATTTTTCACAGATATCTCTCATGAGTTACGTACGCCATTAACTCTTATCAGTAGTCCCATAAGTGAAATACTCGAGCATGAATCTCTTTCTCCAAACGCGCGCAAACATCTCACGCTGGTACATAAGAATACAGAACGTATGCTGCGTTTAATGAATCAGATACTAGATTTCCGTAAAATAGAGAATAAGAAAATGAAAGTATTGCTGGAGAAGAGTGATGTCATAACGTTATTGCAACGGGTTATGGATAACTTTCTTCTGATAGCAGAAGAAAAACATATTGATTTTCGCTTACTGTCGAATCCGGATATAATCTCCGGTTGGATAGATCAGGACAAATTTGAAAAGATTTTTTTCAATTTAATATCCAATGCTTTCAAGTACACACCCGACAATAAATCCATCACAGTGTCGGCCAGTATGAAAAATGAGAATCTTGTAATTTCGGTAAAAGACGAAGGTATTGGAATAGATCTCAAAAAACAACAAAGTTTATTCCAACGGTTCGAAACGCTTGTTCGCTATAACATTTTACAACCTTCATCGGGCATCGGATTGTCTCTTGTTAAGGAGCTTATTGAATTACATCAAGGTAGTATTCAGGTAAATAGTCAACCGGGAGTTGGCAGTGAGTTTATTGTAACATTACCCTTGGAACAGAAAGCTTATGAAGGGAAAGAAAATACAGAATTCATTTTTAATGACTCTCAGTCATCTTTTACTCAAGACAACGAAAATCCTGAGAATTCAGGAATATCAGTTCAGGAACAAATCTATCAGGAAGTAACTGAAAGAAAATCTATGGTTTCCGAAAATAATCTTGAAAATAAGGAAATTGTTTCGGTATTGGTTGTGGAAGATAATTCTGAACTACGAACCTTCCTTCATGACATTTTATCTGGCATATATAATGTGATTGAAGCAGATAATGGACAAGAAGGATTAGAAAAGGCTATTAAATACATGCCCGATTTAATCATTAGTGACATAATGATGCCAGTAATGGATGGTTTGGATATGGTTAAAGCCATTAAGGAAAACCGTGATATTTGCCACATTCCAATTATTCTGCTTTCTGCCAAGTCTTCTTTGGATGACCGTATTAACGGACTGGAGCAGGGTATTGATGACTATATTACTAAGCCTTTTAGTTCTGCTTACTTGAAAGCTCGTATAAAATCACTGCTTAATCAGCGTAAACAGTTACAGGAACTTTATCTGGAAAAATGGTCGGAGAATCAAAAAGTTGCTTCAAACGTTCCAATTGAAATAGCGCCCCCAAAACCACAAATAATTAACTCTGACGAGTTATTTATGCAACAAGTAATGGAGGTGATGGAAAAGAACATGGATAATTCCAAATTTACAATTGATGAGTTTGCACTTGAAATACGAATGGGACGTACTGTTTTTTATCAGAAGCTGAAAGCTATTATTGGTTTGTCTCCTGTAGATTTCATTCGTGAGATGCGCATAAAACGGGCAAAACAATTGATTGATTCTGGAGAATATAATGTTTCAACAGTGGCATACATGACAGGCTTTAATGACCCCAAATATTTCAGTAAGTGCTTTAAGAAACAATTCGGAGCATCGCCGTCTGAATATAGTAAAGAGAAAAAGCAGAAAGATTAAGAATAGCCGAAAGGTCATTAATTTGGAATAACAGACAGAAGATTTTCACCTTCCGTCTGTTATATCAAAGTGAGTTATTCAATAGTGAGGGCATGTTGCAGCAAGTCTTCGGTTTGTGAACTGCCACCTACCATGATATCATAATCTCCTGCACAGACTCTTAGAGTATTAGATGAGGAATCCCACCATTCCAGTTCTTTATCCTTAAGTAGAAATTCAACATTAATTGTCTTTCCTGCAGGAATGCTTACACGCTTAAAGTTGCGCAAAGTCCTTATAGGTCCGCCTGCATCATGATGCTTTCTCAGATAAACCTGAACAACTTCTTCTCCATTACGGTTGCCGGTATTAGTAACCGGAACTGTAAACTTCAATGATTGACCAACTTTAATTTTATCTTTCTCAAGTTTCATTTGTCCATACTCAAAGGTTGTGTAGCTTAATCCATAGCCAAATGGGAAAAGAGGCTCTTGTATCATGTAACGATAGGTCCTTCCATCCATATTATAATCTTCAAAATCGGGAAGCTGTGATACGTTACGATAAAATGTTACCGGTAATCGTCCAGCTGGATTATAATCTCCAAATAAAACTTCAGCAACAGCCTTTCCTCCTTCTTGCCCAGGATACCATGCCTGTAATATGGCTTCACATTCCTTAGTTTCAGGTTCCAGACCAATGGGTGAACCGGAGCAGTTAACGAGAATAACCTTTTTCCCGGCACGATGCAAAGCTGCTATCAACTCTCTTTGAACTGCAGGAAGCTCTATATCTGTACGGTCGCCTTTCTTAAAACCAGGAAGGTTAACACCCATTTCTTCACCCTCGAGGCTTGGCGAGATACCACCTGCGAATATTACTACATCTGCATCTTTTACCTTTTCTACAGTTTTTTCAATGTCAGCTTCTTTCTTGAAACCAAGGTCAAAGTTTAGTTGGGCATCACTTCGTAGATATTCGAAATCAAGTTCAATATTATATGATACCCCAGCTTGTACCTGCATGTTGTAAGTCGATTTTCGAGCACCGTGTTTATTGGAGAAACTCTTTACCTCTTTATCGTTTATACGCATACGTCCTGAACCGTAGGCATAAATATCAAGTACAATTTCACCCGACTGTTCTGGAGTAAATACGCTGTTATAAGTTGCAGAGAAATCTGTAAGGTTTACTCCGGGAGCAAATACAGTAGCACCCGATGTACAGAAATGGAAAGGAGTAGTTACCTGTGAGGTTGTAACAGGCTTGCCGTCACGGGTTACATTGTTCCAATAGCGTGCGCTAAATCCTGGTCCGTCTGCCGATTTACAAAGATTGAAAGCACTTTGAATAAGTGTCCGTTCTACCCACCCGCAACCTTGTTCGTAAATAAGCTTGTCATTATTTCCCAATTCTTTTCGCAAACCATTCAAAATAGTGACTGTATGCGGTGGCATGCCATTATAATTTCCCCATTGCATAACGGAATCATTGGCATTTGGTCCCATAACAGCAAGGGTTAGTCCACCACGTTTTAGCGGCAAAATATTCTTTTTATTCAAGAGCAAGGTCATTGACTTGCGTGCAATATCAAGCGCCAAGGAGTCATGTTCTGCCGAAGCTACTACGGAGAAAGGAATCTTTGTCCACGATACATTCTTCGGATTATCCATTTCCCCCAATGAAAAACGAGCTTCTAACAGACGTTTAACTGCAATATTTATGGCACTTTCGTCTATTTTTCCTTGTTTAACCGCTTTAGTCAATGATTGGTAGCTGGATCCGCATTCCAGATCTGTTCCGCTAAGTACTGCTGCAGCCGAAGCCGACTCAGCATCGGGATGGGTTTTATGACCACGTTCATTATAGAAGTCGGCAATGGCACCACAATCGGAAAGCACAATGCCGTCAAAGCCCCACTCTTTACGGAGAATCTGCATCAGTAGGCGGTCACTTCCACAACAAGGTTTTCCTTCAAAACGATTATAGGCACACATTACTTCTTTTACTTTAGCTTCTTTCACCAATGCCTCGAAAGGCGGTAGGTAAGTTTCGTACAAATCACGCGGTTTAATTTTTTCCACATTAAATTCGTGTCGGTTCCATTCCGGACCGGAGTGTACGGCAAAATGCTTGGCACAAGCATGAAGCTTATCGTAATGTCCGTCGTTAGTGCCTTGCAGGCCCTGAACTACCATAACTCCCATCCTACTGGTTAGATAAGGATCTTCACCATAAGTCTCAATACCTCTACCCCAGCGAGGATCCCGATATATGTTTACCGTCGGAGTCCACATTGTTAAGCCCTGATAACGTTCATAACTTCGTTGTGACGTATAGTAGGTATTCTTAGCGCGAGCCTCATCAGACACAGCATTGTATACTTGATACACCGTGCCAGGCGAAAAAGATGCTGCCATACCAATCGGTTGAGGGAAGACAGTTGCCAGGCCTGCACGAGCCACTCCGTGCAACGCTTCGTTCCACCAATTATATGGTTTGATTCCCAAACGCTTAACAGATTGAGAGTTATCCATCATTAATGAGATTTTTTCTTCCAACGTAAGTTCTTGAAGTAAGAGCTTTGCTCGCTCATCTGGCGATAATGAAGCCGTCTTATAAGTTTGTTGGCTGCAGCTTGATAAGATAAAAAGAGGCAGCATATAGATTAATTTTCGTTTAAACATAGTTATTATAGTTAGTAAATAAAATAATAATTTAAGATCCATAGGAGCTATAAACTCGCTTGCGTCTCTAATTAATGGTTCAATTATTATAGGTTCGAAAATAATGAAGGGTGTATTGTACTTAAATACGATACACCCTCCTTACTAAAAATATCTAACAAAATCTCACGATTTCATATTAGTTATATTTTAGGGCATTACATTCTTAGCCCATCTTGGATCACCGATTCCCAATTTATAAATTTCATGGTTTCGAACGGCATCCGTATTCTTGTAATAAAGACCATTAAGGTTGCTAATCTCGTGCATATTCGGATCCGGACTTGCATAAGGCGGATTCGGATCTGTCATCAAGTCAGTAGGTGAAATTCCAACAGTACCTAAATGAACATCAAGCTCTGCCTTGCCTAAAATATTAGAATCTGCCCAGAAACCTGCACTGTTTTTGCTGGCACTGAAAGCTGAAGCAGAGAATATACTTCCGTTTATCAGGTTTGTATTTGTTGAGTAATTCTGCTGAATATCAAATGTAATTTGACCTGAACCGTTAATCTGGCGAATATCCATACCTTCCATATATAAATTACGAGCATCACCATCTTTCTTAGTCAGAATGAAAAGATTCTTTTTTACTGTAATCTTGCTTCCACCCGGCAGATATCGTAGATCGAAAATCTTACGTCCGGTAGAACGAGTGCTGTAATTTACAAACGTATTGTTCTCCAATGTAATATTGTATTGAACATTACTTGGCCACGGCAAATCCTTACCATTGTCTGTAAAGAAGCAGGTACGTGGAGAATCATAGAAAGTATTTCTACGGAAAATCATGTTTGCGTAAATGTTTGATTTACCAGTACCAGGAGTGCCATCACCAGCAATCCATGCATAACCACGACCTGTATTATCATAATAACCGCAATTATAGAATAGACAGTCTTCTACGATAAACTTCTCGAAGTTCTTACGATTTAGGCCTTGTACTCTGACGAAACCACGAATCATACGTTGGAATGTACAATTTCTTAGTTCAAACGATTGAAGTGTAACAGCCATACCATTAGAATACATGTTTATGAAGTAATTACCTGTTGCGCTTCCGTCTCCATAATTTTTAGCTAACGGACAATCAAAATCAACATCTTCAAATATAAGCGATTTGATGTTAATACCACCAAGCTCACCAGATTGCGGTTGACGACCAAACATGAAGTTCATAACTTGAGGCACTCCATTGATTGTAGACATACCATTCATTAAAACTTTGGCGCGACCAGTACCCGCTTTAGTGCGCAAGGTTAAACCTTTACACAAAGATACGTTGGTTGCAAGATAGTATGTCTTTCCACCTTCCAATTCAAAAATAGTACCTTCAGCCAGAGATGAATTACTGTTATAGTTAGTTAAGATGGTGTCAAGCCTTGAAGCATTGTATTCTTTTGCCCCTGGAATCGTATCATTAGGATCGCAGAAATGCTTAATAAGGATAGGTGCTCCCGGGTCACCATCCATACGGATAACACAAGTATTATATATAGCATCCCAATGAACTGGAATATTATTGTTTATCGCATTGACTACATATACACTATTTTCCTGTAGACCATCAATATCAACATATCCACGTTGAAAATCTGCAGCAGTAATGGTGTAATTTTTCCATTTTGCCGGAACTGTTGCTTCAGGATTGGTAGGAGATGCTTCAACTGTAATAGTTTGCATCACAAAATTTCCATTTCCATCTACTTCAAAATTAGTTTTGAAAGTACCGTCGTCACCAGATGTGGCGTAAGCTCGGTCAATATTGACACGGAAGGTCGTTTTAGTGACTTCATTCACTACTATTACTTCTGGTACATTATATCTGTCTCCAGTCGTGATTCCCATATAGTCGGCCCATTGACGTCCGCTACCATAGCCGTACCACTTGGAATGGTAGGCTTCTCCTTTTTTTGAAAGAGTACGGATGGCAAAACGATAATCGGTGCTATATTGAAGGTCTTTTATCAGAAGATCTGTAACTTCGGGACCAACAATCGTATCAAACAGAATATAGTCGGGATTTTCCCAATCAGTAGCAAGACCAGAAGATACATTAGGCTGTAAAGCCATCTTAATTTCGTAGCCGGCACAACCTTTCACTCCATACCAATAAAGCTGAATGTCGTTCAAATTAACGGCTTGACATCGATAAGGGTCAGAGTCTCCCTTTCCCGTATTGTCATCCTTACGGAACATGGTCATAAACTCTCTATCGGAAGAGTTGCCATCGCCGTTCACTAACTCATCGTCTTTGCAAGAATAAAACGAGACAGACAAGAGTAGCATCAGTATGTAAAATATTTTATTTTTCATATCGTATAATTTTCAATTTGATTATTTGGTATAACCATAATAGTTCTTATATGCACCGGCACTACGTTGAATAGCAGCATTCGGATAAGGCAGTATGTAGCGTACTACAGGCAGGTTTGTTGGTCCGGTTTGTGAATAGGTCTCACCATCTTTTACAAGAAAGATATTTCCTCCGCGATCACCACGTACAAATCCATAGAATGAGAAAAGACATTGATCTTTCGGACATCCGTCAGCATCGTTCCACCATCCGTAATAGTCACCTGTAGACCATCCTGTTCCTGGATATTTATCAGCCTTGTATGGATTATATAGCTCAAGCACATCCATAGAAGTATTAGGATATACATTTATATTATTAGGGTTATTAACAATCCTATAATATATAGTATAAGGAAGAGTCAACTCCAAATAACCCGGCTTACCATCGTATTGTTCTACTGCTTCAATATGATCAGATGTGCCTGCTGCATTTTCGGCTACTGAATAGTAGCGCAAGAAACTGTAATAAAGCACTTCGCCATATAAATTATTGCGGACCAAATCTTTCCAACGCATATTCTCACCTGCAAATTCCCATTTACGTTCATCAAGAATAGCTTTTAAAAAGGTAGTTTTTGAACCTGCCATAGAAGCAATGTAACTATCAACCTTAGCTCCATTCGAAATTGCTCGTGCACGAACCTGTCGAAGAGCTTCAATAGCTTTTGTTCCATTAGCACCACTTACACCATCTTCTAATTCGTTAACAGCTTCAGCATACATTAAAAGTACATCGGCATAACGCATATAAGGATAGTTTATACCTGTATTACCAGAACTACCAACACCCAGAGTATTTCCAGAATTTGCCCAGAACTTAGACCACTTATTATTGAATACTGTGTAATCAGTAAGTATTGATGGCGTTCCATCATAGAGATAATACCACATACCGTTCACATAGTCACGACGAGAATCTTCTTCATCAAATGAATAACGGTAGAAAGCACTTAAACGAGCACTTCCATCACTTTTACCCCAAATATTCTTGCCTGTGGTTACACCTTCATAATTATCACCTTTCGGTCCCTGAATATAACCAATGTTACCTGTTGAGTTCTTTGCAAATGGAATCTCGAAGATAGGGTCATCATTGTTATTTACAATATAATTACATTCATTAATGAATACCTGTCGAAAAGGAAGTGTTAAAGAGTGAGTTCCTGAAGTAATAACAGAATCACAAAATGCTTGAGCTGTTTTGTAGTATTCTTTATAGTCTGTAGGACGTTGCATGCTACCATAACTATTAGGATTACTCTTGTCCGGATGAAGAGAATATCCACCACAAGTCAAAGCCATACGAGCAATCATAGACCAGCAGAATTCTTTGGATACACGTTCTACACCGTCACTTAAATCTTGCGCATATGACATGTAAGGAGCAATACCTTTCAGGTCTTCGATCAAAGTTTTATGAATTTGCTCACGATCTACAACAGGCATTACAAAATCTTCTGACTCAAAATTTGGACTGAGAGAGAAAGGTATATCGCCAAACATCACAACAAGGTCATGATAGAACATGGCACGAATTACTTTCGCCTCACCCAATTGTTGCATCAGTTCAGGATCATTTTTACTAAAAATTGAACTGTTTTCTAAGCCATAAATAAAATTATTGGCGTATTCCACACCTTGGTAAGCTGCGATCCAATATTTATTGATGTCTCCTCCCATACTGTTGCAGTCGAACCGACGATAGCTGTTATCTGTTGTAACTTCACTGGTAGATATTGACATATCCACATCGCTATTAAGACAGAAAGTACTCAAATAAGCACCACCATAGGTACTTCCATTCAATAGTTGGGCATAAACGCCATTCAAGGCTCGGTTAATTTCAGTCTTCTCGCTGAAAACATACTCTGTGTCATACTTCGAGATGGCATCGACCTTCAGGTAATCATTACATGAAGAGAAGCCAACCGTAACCAGACCAACGATAAGAATATTTTTAATTTTCATATATAATCGTTTTTATGTATTAGAAAGTAATGTTTGCGCCAAACACAAAACTGCGACTACGCGGATAACGGTTGTAGTCCATACCACATGTCAAACCAGTTTGTACGTCTACTTCCGGGTCATATCCAGAGTAACCAGTAATAATGAAGAGATTAGAACCACTTGCATATAGACGTAGCTTTGACAGTCCCCACTTAGCTGTTAACTGTTTTGGTAGTGTATATCCTATTGTAATATCCTGGCAACGAAGGAAAGAACCATCTTCAATGAAGTAAGAATGAGTCACTTTGTTAGTAACATCTGTAGGATTCCATAATTTCTTACCTGCATTCAATTCTTTATAACCATCTACAGAATTTTCTAGATAGGTATTTTTATACATACATTCACCGTCTTCGCGTACATAAGTCCAGCGATCGTTGAACTTAGTAAGCACATTAAAGAAATTTTTGCTATTTCCTTCTGAAGAAGATAATTGATAAGCTGTAGCATTGTTTACGTCAAAACCATACATATAGTTGAAATTGGCTGTAAAATCAAAGTTTTTCCATTGTCCACTTAATCCGAAACCTCCCTGGAATTTAGGATTTGTGTTACCAATAACAGTACGGTCATCTTCTGTAATCTGACCATCTTTATTTATATCTTTGAACTTAATTTTTCCAGGCAAAGTAGCTTTCCCTGAGTTACTATCGTTAAATACATTATTGATAATAGTGCCTTCTTTGGGAACTGCTAGAAAATTCTGATTTGGATCAAAATCAAATTCATCGAAACCATACAGTCCGTCATATTGAAAACCATAAATCAAGCCAACCTGATCGCCAACCTTTAAACAATAGTCGTTGTAGCTTGATTTCCAACGATCGTTTTGGTCCCAAATTACATTGTCTGTATCATTCAGTTTGTCTACTTTCATCTTATTGAAACCAAATGACAAGTTACCACTCAATACATAATCTTTTCCGCGAAGAATATCACCATTGATACTCAATTCGAAACCTCTGTTAGTTACCTGACCAATGTTTTGCATCTGCTGAGTGTAACCAGTTGTTGAAGGTACATCTGACTTATATAGCAAGTCTTTGGTTGTATTCCAATAAACTTCTGGGGTAATATTCAGTCGGTCTCCAAACAAGCCCAAGTCAAAAGCAAGGTTGCGAGTCAGAGTTGTTTCCCATTTAATTTTGGTATTAGCAAAAGTACTACCACCTGCATTTCCATACCATTTTTCACCATTTTCAGTTGCTTCACCGAATCCAGGACCACCGGTTGTATTTATAGCGTAAAGATAACGCCACATATCATCGTCAATACGGTTGTTACCAGCCAAACCAACAGCTGCACGTAGTTTAAGATTACTAATTACAGGATTGTGTTCAAGGAAACTTTCTTTAGACATAACCCATGCACCAGAAATTGAAGGGAAATAGCCCCACTGTTCTCCTGGAGAGAATTTGGTTGAACCATCGGCACGGAAAGTAATAGACGCCAGGTATTTGTGGTCATAGTTATAACTTGTCTGACCAAAGAATGAAGCTGTACGATCTGGTGTAGAAAGATATGATGTTGATTCCCAAGGTGTTCCCAAGCCCATATTATTTAGCGCCTTCTCTGATGAGATGTTACGTGGAAAATATCGGTTCTTTATATAGCTTTGTTTGCTTTGGCTATGCTGAATTTCTTGTCCTAATAAGAAAGAGAAATTATGTATTTGATTAATATCAAAACCGTAAGAGGCAGTATTTGTCCATGTATATTTCTCAGAACGTCTATTACTAATAGAAGCTACTGGCAGTTTTTTATTACCTTGACCTTCATCAGTCATAGCACCAAAGAATCGATTATCATCACTGAATGAAAGAAAATGAGCAGCTTCGGTACGTAAAGTCAAACCTTCAATAGGTTTCCACTCCAGATTGAACTGATTTGTGTAGGCGTATGAATGTTTCTTTAACGTATTTTGGTCAATATCACTTTTTGGATTAGTATATTCAAAGATTGCTTCATCATCAGGGTCTACAGTTGCAGGATCCCAGAAAGCGAACTCGCGCAAACCGTTTGTAGGACGATAACGGAGTACGTCAATAATACCGCCACTACCAATTCTGTCACCACCAGCACCCGTATCACGACGGAAAGTGAGTTTTGGATTAAGGGTCAATGTCAGCTTATTTGAAAGCTGAATATTCATTTTGATATTCAAGTTTGTACGACGAACTCCTGAAGACATGATAATACCATTATCTCCTGAATTTGTAAGAGATGCATTGAAACGGAACTTTTCACTACCCCCTCCAACAGTTAAGTTTGTTGAATAATTAAATGGAGTTTCACTCATTACAATATCTTGCCAATCATGTGTTGTTGCACGTTGGTAGATATCAAGATCGAGAGGGTTACCGAAGTTTGCACGATAAAATTTCGCATTAGAACTACGAGTTCCGTTTGCTGCAGCCCAGTCGTATTGATAACGTGCAAAATCGTATGTATTCATCAAGTCTAACTTCTTGGCTAATTTACTGAATGAGATCTGCTGGTTGTAAGTTACCTGCACCTTTCCTTGCTGAGCCGATTTAGTAGTTACGATAACTACACCATTACCTCCCTTTGCACCATAGATTGCAGTCAATGATGCGTCTTTCAAAACATCAATAGAAGCAATATCCGTTGGCGGAATATCGTTGATATTATCTGCCTGGAAACCATCGATAATGTAAAGTGGCTCATTGCTTTGAGTTACAGACGTACCCCCACGTACACGAATATTAATATCCGCACCTGGAGCACCGTCAACTGTTGTTACTTGCACACCGGCAATTTTCCCCTGTAGGGCAACTGCTGCGGAAGTTACCGGTACTGCAGCCAACTTGGCACCTGAAATAGAACCAACCGAACCGGTCAAATCTTTTCGTGCCTTACTACCGTAACCAATCACAACCACTTCATCAAGTGCCTGCAAATTATCTTTTAGGGTAATTTGGAGTGGTTTGCCGGCAACAACATCCACTTCCTGCGTTTCCATCCCAATATAGGAAATAACTAATCTCTTCCCTTTGCGAAGAGTAAGAGAAAACTGTCCCTCCAAATCGGTTCTCACACCGTTTGTGTTATAGCCTTTCTCTACTACTGAGGCTCCGATAATCGGCTCGCCCTGCGAGTCAACCACGGTACCTTTTACCGTAATGTTTTGAGCAAATACTCCAATAGGTACCATTAAGAATAATACCAGTAGCAAGAGTAAATTGCTTCTCACCTTTTCGTTTTTTTGTTTCATGATAGCATTACTTTGGTTAAACAATTTATTATTTTCAATTTATAAATATCTTTTAAATAGCATTATCCGAGTAAATATTAACGGAATAGAGAACAATTGCTTGTTTATTATCTACACGAGTGTATAATGCAAGATTCTTTCCCTTAATATTTTTTTAAGGACAACATGATATACCTTCTACCAGCATCTACCAATAGTATATCGTTCAAAATATTCTGTACCAGGAAAAGTCTTTAAATCATGGGTAACCGTCTTGCTGACAAGAGGGTCTGTCAACAAAAAAAAGAATATATTTATGAGGTTATTGCTCACAAATGAAGATGACGAGCTGATTTTCGGTCTTTTCATAGTATTTTAGATTAGATGCAAAAATAGGCCTCCATCACTTAAAAAAAGAGGATTATTTATCGGAAAAGGTGTATATAGCCCAAATATTACACTAGTAGGAACAAAACTTACACACGCTTCATTGCATGACACTTAAAATAGATACTACGAAAGATATATAGAGTTTATTTCAATATACTATATCGACGTAAAATTACAATTACGAGGTACCTTTAACGATTCGTTTACTGCAAACTTTGAATAATAGGAAGGCTAATATTTACTTATAATCCTTTATCAAGTATATACATTAAACACCTTTATTAATCTTATTCATTTATAAGAATAAGTGAGTTCACATCCAAGGGCTTATGGGTTCACAATAAAAGGCCCATGGGTTCACGGCTGAAGGCTTTTGGGTTTACGGCTGTGAACTTACTAAGCATAAAATATAAAATCGCTAAATATCTGATATTCGAATTATTATATGAAACATGCAGAGGAAAGTTATATACTTTAAGAAAAGAAATTAAGTCGGTAGCAGATGAATGAATTTAGTAGCAGATAAATTGTAAAACAAAAACATCTCCCACCAAATTATACAATTATATATCAAGCAATTACATCTAGTTTAGTAGCAGATAATTCTGCAAAAAATGAATCTTGAGAAGCTAAATTCAAGTTATTCAAAAAAAATAAAACTGCATTCATTAGGGTTGAATAAAAGGGTTTATGTTTGAAAAGACTCACTGTACATATTATTAAAAGCAAAAGCCGGCCAATAACAGCCGGCTTTAACTTATATACATAACAACGTTTTTTATTTCTGGCGGAAATCAAACATCAGATTGATTCTTACCCCTTCATCTCCTTTTTTAATTCGGATATTTCCCGGCTGACTCTGCGGCCCTTGCTGTTTGATCGGTTTAAAAGAACAGATAGCAGGAATATCTAGCAAGAAAGATATATCTCCTTGTGGAAATTCGGGCATTGTTGGTTTGCCATCGGCACGCCCTTTTGGTTCTTCCGGAGTAAATACCCGGAAATAGATTCCATCATTATTTGCATAGACTGTAAACGGAGTGGTTTTACTTTCCAATGTAGCCCAGTAGAGATTTGCATGATAACCTTTAAACTCTGGATAAATAAGATTCTCGAAACTTTCGCCGGTAATGGTATTATTGTAATCTTTGTGCCATACAGCGTAATTGGTTCCTGGCAAACGGTTTTTCCATACACGGTAAGGACCTTTGCCAAACCACTTCATACCCGAGCAGTTTGCTTCGGGATAAGAGAATGTAAGACCAAAGTTGTAAACCTCGTCATCGGTAAAGGCATCATCGAAACCGCCACCACCTGACGCACGATTCAAAAGAACAGCATCCATATAAAGTAGACCATCATTAGTTAATGTCCATACAATAGAATCGGCAGCACCGAGATACTTTGCGCAAAAAACTGCTGCATTGCAATTATAGGTAGCCCCAGCCACAAGTCTCTCTCTTTTGTCTGCATCCTTAATAGTTACAGTTTTTATGTAACTCTTTGCTGCATCATATTTCATCTTCATACCAACAGATACAGGACCGTTATTAAACGGTATCTCCTTCTCTCCTGAAAGAATTTTCTTTACCATACCGTTTTCTGCATTGAAAGTAACAGTCATATTACCTCCTTTTAATACAAATTCAGAACCATTCTTTGTAGCATCGACCATGTTATTCTGAGCAGTTCCTACGCTTCTGGCAACTACACCTTTACTTATTGCCTTATCAAAGTATTTATCGACCAAATGAATTGGATATGACCAGTTACAAACACTTTCGCCATTTTTATTGAAAGCTTCAAGGGTCAATACATCTCCTTGCTGCAAAACGGACGGAACATCAAAGTGTGCCTTACCAGTTTCACCAGGAGCAATAGATGGCAATTTAACCTCTCCGGCAGCTATTTCCTTATTCTCAGCATTACCACTTAAAGGAGATCCACAAGAAAGTACTTTGTATTTCATAGTGCATTCACTTAAGTTAGTAAAAAGATATTCATTGGTTACAAATAAATCACCATTAAAATGAGAGGTTACGTGCATTGGTTTAATTTGAATAGGCGACCAGCTTTCGCGTACAGCATAAAAACTCCCCTCCTTTTCACGATGCGGACCTAAAAGTCCATCGGGTGCATTAGAGTTATCAGAATCAAGGATTCCTTTCTTATCGGTACGGGCTACAGCCTCATCACAGAAAGCCCAGATAAATCCACCCGCAAAATACGGACTCGTCATCCAGCGTTCCCAGAAATCTCTCAAGCCGGCACCCCCGCCTTGATCATACATAGCATGCATAAACTCAGTTGGCATAAACACCTTATAACCATTAACGAAACGCCCTACCCCAGTGAGGTATGCTGGATAATGATGGGTATCCAGTTCATTGAAATCAGCCCAAGGGTGTACTACATGTCGTTGTTGCAAATAATCGTATTTTGCAAAAAGCTTATCTAGATTATTATTCCAGCCACCTTCATTTCCATTACTCCAAATCATAATACAAGGATGATTAACATCACGTTTAATCATCTCTTCAACCAATTTAGGACCAACATTAGAATCGTAACTATTTTGCCATCCGGCCAGTTCGTCCATATATAGAATACCTATTGAGTCGCAAACATCCAGAAAATGTTCATCGGGCGGATAATGAGAACGGATAGCATTCATATTCATCTCCTTAACCAGTTTGGCATCTTGAAGACTTAAAGCATGACTGGTAGTGCGGCCACCTTCCGGCCAAAAGGTATGACGATTGACACCTTTTACAACAAGTCGGGTACCATTTAAATAAAGACCATCCTTTTCAAAGAACTCAAAAGTTCGGAAAGCTGTACGAATCTCTTTTGTTTGTACTATCTCATTATTGCTGTCTTTAAGTTCCAGCTTAATAACATAAAGATTTGGATGTTCCGGATCCCAGGTTTTTGGCTTATTCCAGGAAGTTTCCCAAATCAGTCTTTCATTCGGCTTTACACTGGTAGATACTGTTGAGCCTGCATCACTACTAAGAACTTTGCCATCAGCTAAAGACTTTACGGATGCGGACAAAGAATATCCTTTAACATCACCTACAAAATCTACTCCTACAGTCATCTTACCATCTGCTTTGGCACTCACAACCACATAATCCATTGCATTTTGAGGAGTTACCTCTAGCCATACAGGGCGATAGATGCCGGAATATAACCACCAATCCGCTTTACGCTCGGCAGCATTAACAGATTTATTAGCCGATTCTTTGGCTACATGCACTTCCAGCTCGTTGTTTTTCTTATAATCAACTAAATCGGTTATATCATAAGAGAAACGATAAAAGCCACCCTGATGCAACTCTCCTGCAGATTTGCCATTGATTGTTACTTTGGTATCAGTCATTACGCCATCAAACACAATTTTAACCTTCTGACCTTTCCAGGCTGTCGGCACTTTGAAAGAGTATCTGTAGGTTCCCTCCTCATTGCTGGCTACTCCTCCTTTAGTTTTATAATAACGGCCATAAGTATAATCGCCGTATCCTTGAAGTTCCCAGTTACATGGCACCTGGATTTTCCCCCATTTCCCACTATGCTGGCCTTTGGTACAATAAAATTTCCAGGTTCTAGTATTATCAATACCTGTGCCCGAAAGATAATAGCGTTCAGGATGCGGTTGTTGCGCCATTAATAACAAAGTGGTAGCCGTCATACACATGAGTGCATATAATCTTCTCATCATATATAAATTTATTTAGTGATATTATTAACCGTTTTTTATATAGTAAACCAAATATATGTGCAAGATTCTGAAAAATTCTTGGAATATGCAAAGACAAATACATTTTTTAGTGCTGAATAGATAATCAAAAACTACTATTTAGATTAAAACGATAAAACAGACAGACTAAACACTTTCTACAAATTTTTAAATTATTTATTCTAAGTAATGGCAGGCCCAAATATGATTAAGTTAATTTTATTCAATAATAACTCAAATTAAGCAAGTGTCATTTATTCTACATTAAGAACCAATTATTTAAAGGCATATCTATAATCCTCATTAAATGGGCTATTTTTACATTAAATCAATATTTCCACATAATGAATCAATATATAACATCTATTTCAAGCAATAGAATATAAATTTGCCAACAATGTAAAAATGTTAAAAGCAAAACCTTTGCACATTAATTTCTAACTATAAAAATACAAATTATGATTCGAAAAATGCTTGTCGGGAAAGCACTTGCAACTCTATTTCTGAGTATGCTTTGCCTTACCTCTTTTGCACAAGGTCATTTAGTCACTGGTGCAGTTACAGACGCAAATGGTGAACTAATGATTGGAGTAAACGTATCAGTAATAGGTACAACAAACGGAACTATTACAGATATCAATGGTCAATATTCTATTTCGGCACCAGCCAATAGTAAACTCCAGTTCTCTTTTATAGGTTACAATACAAAAATTGTTCCTGTAAACAATCAAAATAAAATTGATGTTAAGTTGATGGAAGATGCCAAAACACTCGATGAAGTGGTTGTTATTGGTTATGGTACAGTTAAAAAGCGCGATTTAACAGGTTCGGTAGCCTCTGTTAATAATGAAGCGCTAATTGCCAATCCGGTTTCAAACGTTAGTCAGGCATTGCAAGGCCGTCTTCCTGGTGTATCTGTAACAGCTCAGGATGGACGTCCGGGTGCAGAAGTTTCAATCCGCGTTCGTGGTGGTGGTTCTATTACACAATCAAACGATCCATTGTTTATTGTTGATGGATTCCCTGTAGGTTCCATTTCTGATATTCCATCAGATCAGATTGAAAGTATTGATGTATTAAAAGATGCATCTTCTACTGCTATCTATGGTGCACGTGGTGCTAACGGTGTAATCCTTGTAACAACAAAGGGTGCAAAAGCTGAAAAAGTTTCTGTATCTTATAGCTCTTACATGCAGGTTAAAACCGTAGCTAGAACACTTGATGTAATGGATGCTCAGGATTATGTTCTTCATACATGGAGCTATGCAACGGCATATGGTAGTGCTTATGGAAACTCTGTTGCACAGTACTTCGGATTGGGAAGTGCTAACGGTAATAATTATGCTAAATATGCGGGTGTAAAAAGCCATGATTACACTGATGATATTCTTCGCACCGCTATTGGACAAAATCATAACCTGAACATTGCAGGTGGTAACGAAAAAACAAAGATTGCATTTGCAGCTAACTATCTGGATGATGCCGGTATTAAAATCAATTCTGGTTATAGCCGCTTTAACGGTTCATTGAAAGTTCAACAGCAATTACTTCCTAACCTGAAAGTGGATTTCGATATCAGATATTCTGAAATAAAGACTGATGGTAAAGAAGATAGCGCTATAAATGGTAAAGGTTCATTGCTTTCAAATGCATACTCATTCCGTCCAATCGACGAACCTTTTGGAACTGGTAACTTTGCCGGATTCGGTAATGGTGACTCAAACGTAGACCAGACATTTAATGTTGTTGATTTGGTTAATGATGTGATTCAAAAGAATACAAAGAATAATCTTCGTGGAATAGCATCTGTTTCATGGGATATTATCAAAGGACTTACTGCACGTACAGAATTAGGTTTAGGCCGCACCACTAGCGAAAATAAATATTATGAAAACGGTCTTACCAATAGTTACAAATATGCAAAACTGACTAAAGGAGACAGCTGGAACGTGCGTTCTGCTACAACATTGAATTATGAGGTTCAGGGATTAGGAAAGAATCACAATCTGTCATTCCTTTTAGGTAATGAAATTTTAGCATCTAAATCTAATTCTTCACAGATTACCGGTGCTGGTTATTCTGCCAGTTTTGATTTCAACCAGGCCTTTGGTAAGATAAACATGACAAACGCTGCTCTTGGAAAAGATTCTTACTCAAACACAATTGGAACTCCAAGCAAAACAGCTTCATTCTTTGGACGTGCCAACTATTCATTCAAAGGACGTTATTTATTAACCGGTACATTACGTGCTGATGGTTCTTCTAAATTCTCTCCAAACAATCACTGGGGATATTTCCCTGCAGGTGCATTTGCATGGCGTATTTCTGATGAGCCATTCCTTGAAAGTTCAAAAGGTTGGTTAGATAACCTTAAGCTTCGTTTATCTTATGGTACTTCTGGTGCTGACAACATTGATCCTAGTTTATGGAAAGAAACATGGACAACTTCAACTGTTACTACCGACGGAAAAACCTCTACAGTATATAAGCCAGCCGGTATGCTTTCAAATCCTGATTTAAAGTGGGAAACAACAGTTTCAAGAAATATTGGTGTTGATTTCGGTTTCTGGAATAACCGCCTTTATGGTTCATTAGATGCTTATTGGAATTCTACTAAAGATTTGCTTATGGAAGTTCCAATTGATGAGACTACAGGATATTCTTACCAGTTCCAAAACATTGGAAAAACTTCAAACAAAGGGTTTGAACTTTCTCTTGGAGCTGATATCATCCGAAAGAAAGATTTCACTTTGAATGTTAGCGCAACATACAACTTTAATAAAAACAATATTGAAGAGTTAAGAGATGATGTTACAGCAGAATATGGTTCTCAATGGGCATCAACAGCAACACAGCCTAATTTTGACTATTTATTCAAAGTTGGATCATCAGTAGGATTGATTCGCGGATATAAATGCGATGGTTTCTATACAACCAATGACTTTGATTACAATAGCTCAACAGGTGTTTATACTTTGAAAAGTGGCGTTGCCGATCTTCCTACTATTACTGGTAACTATCCAACTCCTATTAAAAAAGCTACAAATCAAAACGCTTTCCCTGGTGCTATCAAACTTCATGATGCTGACGGTAACGGCGTTGTTGATACCAAAGATGTAACAGATCTTGGTGAAGTGACTCCACAACATACCGGAGGTTTCAACCTGAATATGAACTATAAAGGATTTGATTTAAGCGCTGGTTTTGCATGGGCTATTGGTGGCAAAGTTTATAATGCTAACGCAATGGCGAATATGTATGGAAACAAGGACGTTTCTATTGGTGCTAACCGTCTTGCATTTGTAAAAGACTGCTATAAAGTATATGATGTAAACTCATCTGGTGATTTAGTTGCTGTTACTGATCCAACTGCTTTGAACACATTAAATGCTAATGCTAAATATGGCTTGCCATATTATGAAAACGGTATTGTTCTTTCAACATTTGTAGAAGACGCATCTTACCTACGTATGAATACATTAACTTTAGGATACACACTTCCTAAAAACTTAATAAAGAAAGCAAGCATTCAACGTCTACGTGTTTACGTAACAGGAGGTAACTTGTTTACTATTGCCGGATATTCAGGCTTGGATCCGGAAGTTAATACTTTCTCAAACAAGTCAACTACAGCGAACTCAGGCAAGTTCCCTACACTCGGATTAGATTGGGGTAGCTATCCTCGTGCCAGAACGTTTACTGTTGGTCTTAACCTGGAATTCTAATATGGTGCAATTTAAAAAGTAACAAAATGAAAAAGATATTATATACAATGTTTGGTGCTGGTATGCTTTTCCTTACCACATCATGTAATGACTTTCTGGAAACATCATCTCCATCTGACGCAGACGTAAATTTCGTATTTTCAGATCCGTCCAGTGCACGTGCAGCTTTAAATAACGCGTATGAGTTATGGAGAAGCAAAGCTTATGTTCATGCTAATGGGTTATTCTACGATTTATGCGTTGTAGGCTCTGATTCAGAACGTCACCCTGAAAAATATTCAGCTCAAACCCGTCATATTCCTGAAAATTTATATTCAAATGGAGATGCTGTATCAAACTTCGACATCAGTTTCAGTGATGGAAGTACAGCATGGACAAACCTTTATTCAATAATAGCTACAACCAATACACTTATAAACTTGTTTGAAACATCTTCATCTTTCAATACATACATGAGTGCAGGAAAGCCAAGTGAATTATCTCAGCTTTATGGTGAAGCTGTAGCGTTACGTGCTACTTGCTATTTTGAATTATGTCGTTTCTTTGGTGATGTTCCTCATCAATTAGTTCCGGGAGTTCAGGCAGAAGGGCTAACTTCACGCGATGAAATATATGAATATCACATCAAAAAACTTATGGAAGTTGAACCTTTAATGTATCATGTAGGAGAAAACGCAAATGCAATAGTAACATACATGACTCGTACATATGTTCAAGGCTTAATTGGCCGTATGTGTCTATATGCAGGCGGATATGCAACCCGCAGAACAGACCTTGAAGCTGATTTCTATAAAAATATTGATGGCAAAGCTCTTTCATTTACAAAGATTGGTTCTGAAAAGAACGGAGCTGTTTATAACAGACGTACAGACTATCTTGATTTCTACAAAATAGCCAAAACTTATCTGGAAGCTTGTGTTGCTAGTCACGGTTCGGTTAAATTAATTACAAACGACATCAGATCTAACAGTAAAGCGGGACAAGTATTTGGAAATCCTTTCCAGCAAGTATTCCAGGAAACTATGAATGGTGATGCAGTATACTCAGAAGAATCTGTTTATGAAATACCTGAAACACGTGGTCAATCTTCTGAACGTCCTTATGCTTTCGGACGTCCTTCTGATGGTGGTGGTTCTAATGCATATCCAGGAAAGAACTATGGTCAGTCTCGTTTCCACCCAACTTATTATTATGGAGATTTCGATCCAAACGATATGCGTCGTGATGTAACAGCAACAGTTACTGCAAGCTCTGGAAAAGGAGCTGAAGTTATGATTAGCTTTTTACCGAGTTCAAAATCACAGGGTGGTATTGCAAATAATAAGTGGGACGAAAACAGAATGACTAATCCTTATACTGCAAAACCACGTTACTCTGGTATTAACAATCCTTATATGCGTTTTTCTGACGTAGTTCTAATGTTAGCTGAAGTTTATGCAGAATTAGGTGAAGACGCAAAAGCTAAAGAAGAATTACGTAAAGTACATGAACGTGCTTTTGCTAATGCAACACTTGCTAATCTCGACGGATTTGTCACTAAATGTGGTAGTTTGAAAGAAGCTATAGCACAAGAACGTAAACTTGAATTTGGTGGAGAAGGATTACGTCGTTATGACTTGATTCGCACAGGTAAGTTACCAGAAGCTATTACTAAATTAAAGACTCAATTAACTAATATGGTCAATGGTCTTGAAACAAAAGGATATTATACTTTTGAAAATGGTAATACTATATCAAACTATATTTGGACAAAATCAGTTAACGCTAAGAGTACATACGGATTTAGATTAACTACTCAATGTACAAATAATAACGACCCTGTTCTATTCCCAGGATGGAGAGGCCAAAACGATGATTGGGCAACTGTAGCAAGTCAGAATGTTACTACTGGTTTTACAGAAATAGCCAATACCAACCTTGCAATCAAAGGACTATTCAATTATATCGATCCTAACGGTGCCGAAGCTGCAGCATTAGTAGCTGATGGTTATAAAAGAGTTGATTGGGGTAAAACAATTGTTGATAACAAAGCTGAATACCTGACAAATGTATTCCTCAATTATACAGAAGGAACACCTCCAATCTATCTCGTTCCGATGAACGCAAATACAATTTCAAGTTCAAACGGTAAGATTACTAACGGATATGGATTTGCTCAGAAGTAAAATAACTCAATAGTTATAAATTAGTTTTAGATTATTAGTGGAGGGTACCAATACATATTTGGTACCCTCCTTCATTTTATAATTGACCAGTCAAATTACAAGCCAAAACTTTAAAAGTCTATTAAAAATAAAGATGAGGTAACTCAAGATATTCTTAATAAAAAAGAGCGCATAATCCTAGAATCATACG
Organism: Bacteroidaceae bacterium; assembly: GCA_963668125.1. Classification (GTDB taxonomy): domain Bacteria; phylum Bacteroidota; class Bacteroidia; order Bacteroidales; family Bacteroidaceae; genus Bacteroides. The sequence goes on from OY764215.1 coordinate 180,312, forward strand.
CACTCAAATTATCCTTTTATTAAAAGAATGACTATTTTGAAATGAAGTCTGCTCTCATTGGGCTAAAACAATCAATAAGTATGCCAGCCTCAAGACATGTACATTCATGTTCAGCATCGGGCGCAATATAAATTCCATCACCAACCTCAACAATTTGCGTTTCACCATCTAATGTGAATTCAAACTTTCCACTTGCTACATAAGTAGTCTGAGTATGATAGTGAGTATGAAGCGCACCTTTAGCTCCTTTTTCGAACTTAACTTTAACAAGCATCAATTGTCCATCATATCCCATAATCTGTCGAACCACTCCTTCACCGGCTGGCTCCCACTCATTCTCTTTTTCAAAAATAAATTTCTTGCTAGAAGTTTTCATTATTAAATCTTTTATCTTAGTAATATTAATGTTCAAAATTACGTAATTCTTTTCTAATACATTATCATGCTAATAAATTAAAAAGTACCAGAGAACAAAAATAGAGATTAGCTGTTACTAAATTAGTAGTTTATAAATTAATAAATCTATTAATATGAGCGACATTTTAAATATAAATCCTCTGATCTATACCAATCAGACGGAGGTTAATGAGAATCTGGAAACTAAGACAGAAACCAGTCACACAGAAATTTCTTCTCCCAAGAGCCCTGTACATATTCTATATTATACAGACCCTATATGCTCTGCATGCTGGGGTATAGAGCCTCAATTAAGGAAATTAAAGCTGGAGTATGGAGAGAACTATCAAATAGAATATAAAATGGGAGGACTTCTGCCCAACTGGGAAAATGAGAGCAATAGTAAAATCAATAAACCAGCAGATGTAGCTCATCATTGGGAAGAAGTTGGTAATTATTATGGGATGCCTATTGATGGAGATGTTTGGCTGGAAGATCCTTTATCTTCTTCATATCCACCATCAATTGCCTTCAAAGCGGCTCAATTACAGGATAATGAAATTTCCCTCGTATTTCTGAGGAGAATAAAAGAGATGCTTTTTCTTGAAAAGAAAAACATTTCAAAGTGGGAATGGATAGAAGAAGCTGCAATATATGCTGAATTAAATATTGATCAATTGAAAAAAGATTTTGAAGGTGATGCCCAACATACATTTAAAGAAGATTTAGACATAAGCAAACAAATGGGCGTAAGAGGGTTTCCAACATTATTTTTCATAAATGCTAATGGCAAGAAAGTAGAGCTATATGGCGTAAGGCCATATAAAGATTTCGAAGAAGCTTTACTTAAATTATGTCCCGAAGCTGTAAAACACCAAATTTGCAAAACTCATGAAGGATTATTTGATTACTACCCAACTCTTACAACTCATGAATTTGCTGTAATTACAGACAGGCATGATAGTGATGCTTTGGATATTCTAAATAGCTTATATAAGTCAAAATTCATAGATAAATACATATCCAAAAAGGGAATACTCTGGATCAAGATATAAAATTAGAAAGTCTAAATTAATGCAAAGATGACATCTAAAAGAATGTCTAATATTACTGCATTATTAATAAAACTATAGGTTCTGTACAGATTATGCCATAAGCCCTTCGCTTTATCAGGAAGCCTTATGGCATAAATTATAAATAAGCAATAATGAAATATTTAGTCTAATAATGTAAAAAGCTTAAATTTGACTCAAAAATATGTTTTTTTTGCTATTTTTGCAACAATATGCATATTTAGCGGCATCAATGTCGCAATAGAAATTTGGCCAATGAAAGTTATAGAATTAATAAAGAGTAATGACAAAACAGCTTTTTCGTTTGAGATATTGCCTCCTTTAAAGGGAACAGGCATTGAAAAGCTATATGAAACGATAGATACATTAAAGGAATTTGATCCTAAATACATCAACATAACCACCCACCGCAGTGAGTATATTTATAGGGAATTAGGCAATGGGTTATTCCAACGTAGCAATGTTCGTCGCCGTCCCGGCACAGTAGCTGTAGCTGCTGCTATTAAAAACAAATACAATATAACAGTTGTACCGCACATTTTATGCAGTGGATTTACTCAGGAAGAAACCGAATATGTACTACTTGATTTGCAGTTTCTTGGCATTACCGATTTATTAGTTCTTCGTGGTGACAAAGCCAAACATGAACCAGTTTTCAAGCCAGTAGGCAATGGTTATTATCATGCAATTGAACTTCAAGAACAAATAAACAAATTCAATAAGGGAGTATTCGTTGATGGTGAACAAATGAAAGTCTCACTGCAACCATTTTCTTATGGAGTTGCCTGCTACCCTGAAAAACATGAAGAAGCACCTAATATTGATACAGATATTTACTGGTTAAAAAAGAAAATGGAAGCTGGCGCAGAATATGCTGTTACTCAATTATTTTACGACAATAAAAAATTCTTTGACTTCGTAGACCGTGCCCGAAAGGCCGGAGTAACAATTCCAATAATTCCTGGAATTAAGCCCTTTTCCAAATTATCTCAGCTGAGCATGGTTCCAAAAACCTTTAAAGTTGATATTCCTGAAGACTTGGCAAATGAGGCAATGAAATGCAAAAACGATGCAGATGCCAAACAACTTGGTATTGAGTGGTGTGTAGAGCAGTGCCGTGAACTAATGGCACACGGATTACCAAGCATTCATTTCTATTCTGTAGGCGCTGTAGACAGTATTAAAGAAGTAGCTAAGCTAATATATTAATTATGTTCTTCAGAGAGGTAATAGGACAAGAAGAAGTTAAAAAGAAACTTCTTTTAGAAGTGAAGGAAAACCGTATCCCTCACGCACAACTTATTTGTGGCCCGGAAGGTGTAGGCAAATTACCCTTGGCTATTGCTTATGCCAGATACCTCCTCTGCCCAAACCATACAGAAGAAGATGCTTGCGGCGTCTGCCCTTCATGTGTAAAGATGAACAAACTGGCTCATCCTGATTTACATTTTGTCTTCCCTATTGTGAAGAAAAAAAATCAAAAAGAGGTTGTTTGTGATGACTATATCAAAGATTGGCGGAGTTTTGTGTTAAACAATCCATATTTTAATCTAAATCATTGGTTAAAAGAAATGGATGCAGAAAATGCTCAAGCCATGATTTACACAAAAGAAAGCGATGAGATTCTTAGGAAACTAAGTTTGAAGAGTAGCGAAGGTGGTTATAAAGTTATGATTATCTGGCTACCAGAGAAAATGAATGAAGCTTGCTCTAACAAGCTACTAAAGTTACTAGAAGAACCTCCTGCAAAGACTGTGTTCCTGCTCGTGTCTGAGCAGCCCGACCTAATGCTTACAACAATATTAAGTCGTACTCAAAGGGTAAATGTGCGTCTCATTAAAGAAGAAAGCATTATTGAGAAACTAAAAAACAATTATGGGTTAACAGATGAGGATGCACAAATCACCTCTCACCTTGCTAACGGGAATTTTATCCGTGCAATGGAGCAGATTCATTTGAATGAAGAAAAAAAACTTTTCTTCGACCTATTCGTTAGTCTGATGCGCCTCTCCTATCAAAGAAAAATAAAGGAAATGAAAGCATGGAGTGAGCTACTTGCAGGGATAGGACGCGAAAGACAAAAAGACTTTCTGGAATATGCACAACGAATGATCCGTGAAAATTTCATTCTTAACTTTCATCGTAACGAACTCACATACATGAACAGGGATGAGTATAATTTTTCTGCTCGATTTGCACCGTTTGTAAATGAACGAAATGCGATGGGAATAATGGATGAACTTACAGTGGCTCAACAACATATTGAACAAAATGTGAATGCTAAAATGGTATTTTTTGATTTTTCATTAAAAATGATCGTTTTGCTGAAACAATAAATAATATAAAAATGGATTATAAATTACATAACGGAAGCGGGAAACTATGCTGCAAAGGCTGTTCTCGACAAGACAATAAATTAAATACTTATGATTGGCTAGCTGATATCCCTGGGAGCGGTGACGAAAGCGACCTTGTTGAAATACAGTTTAAAAACACCCGCAAAGGATATTATCGGAACAGTAACGGATTGAAACTGGAAAAAGGTGACGTGGTAGCTGTAGAATCAACTCCCGGACACGATATTGGTACTGTTACATTAACTGGAAGATTAGTTCCTTTACAAATGCAGAAAACCGGATTCAAGCCAAATACTGAAATCAAACGTGTTTATCGCAAAGTTAAAGCTGTAGATATTGAAAAGTTCGAAGAAGCTAAGGCAAAAGAACACGATACAATGATCCGTTCAAGGCAAATTGCTGCAAATCTTAATCTCAATATGAAAATAGGTGATGTTGAGTATCAGGGTGATGGCAATAAAGCCATATTTTATTATATCGCCGATGAACGAGTTGACTTCCGACAATTAATTAAGGTTTTAGCAGAAACGTTCCGTGTACGAATTGAAATGAAACAAATTGGTGCCCGACAAGAAGCTGGAAGAATTGGTGGTATTGGTCCTTGCGGAAGAGAGCTTTGCTGCGCAACCTGGATGACTAATTTTGTATCTGTATCTACTAGTGCCGCAAGATTACAAGATATATCACTTAACCCTCAGAAGCTCGCTGGTCAATGTGCTAAGCTTAAATGCTGCATGAATTATGAAGTAGACTGTTATGTTGAAGCTCAAAAGCGATTGCCTTCAAGAGAAATAGAACTTGAGACAAAAGACGGTACATTCTATTTCTTCAAAGCTGATATATTGAGTAATGAAATCTCATATTCAACTGATAAGAACTTTGCTGCAAACCTTATTACCATCACCGGAAAAAGAGCTTTTGAAGTCATCAATCTTAATCGCAAAGGAATCAGGCCTGATAGTCTTCACGAATCAGAGAAAAAACCTGAGCCACAGAAACCTGTAGATTTGGTTGAACAGGAAAGCCTTACTCGTTTTGATAAGCGTAAATCAGGTAATGATAATAAAAACGCCAAAAGGAATGACAACGGAAATAGAAACAAACAAGAAAACAGAAACCGTAATGAGAATCCTAATAGAAATAACAACGAACTTACAAATAGAAATGAAGGCGGCAACCGCAATGAGAATAGAAAAAGGGTTGAGAGCAAAAATAAAAATGAGAATATAAATAAAGTTTCTATAGAAAACGTCAACAAAAGCAGTAACGAAAACTATAAAGGAAATGAAGGCGGAAATGCGAATAGAAACAAACGAAGAAAAAGACCAAACAATAGACCTCAACAGCGAGATGATAAGCCTCAATCAGAAAAAGAATAAATTAATACTGCTGTTATCAATTATCCTGCTGACAGCATGTGATTCCAATACAATGTATCACTCTTTTCTTTATGTTTCCAAAGAAGGATGGAAAAAGAGTGATACACTCACTTTTAAGGCACCGATAACAGATTCACTTGCAACTTATCGTATCTCTGTAGAAGTGCGCAATAGAATAGATTACCCTTATCGTAATTTATGTCTGTTCATATCACATAATACACAGGACAGTACTGTTTTTGTTACAGATACTATTCAATATTCACTTGCCGACGAATCAGGTAAATGGCTAGGAACAGGAGTTGGTAACCTATACCAATCGGCATGTAGCTATACATTTATTGCTCCAAGACGTTCTGGTAATCTTATATTCAAGGTAAGTCACGGAATGAAAGACAATGCTCTAATTGGAATTAACGATATTGGTATTGAGATAAAACGAAAGTAATAAAATCTATTTTCTCAATTGGTTAATGTTTTTCAGATCTTCCGGCATCAATCCTTAAAAAAATAAATAAAAGGATTGTAAAGCCCCATAATGAAGATCCTCCATAGCTAAAGAAAGGAAGAGGAATACCAATAACAGGTGTAAGCCCTAACACCATCCCAATATTTATAAATAAGTGGAAAAGGAATATACTGACCACAGAGTAGCCGTAGACTCGGCCAAAAGCCGAGTACTGCCGTTCAGAAAGTACAACAAGTCGGATAATAAGAATTAGGAATAGTAATAAAACCACAGAAGACCCAACAAATCCTTGTTCCTCACCTACTGTACAAAATATAAAGTCTGTATCTTGTTCTGGCACATACTTAAGCTTAGTCTGCGTTCCATTAAGAAAGCCTTTGCCATATAAACCACCTGATCCAATTGCAATTTTCGATTGATTCACGTTATATCCTGCTCCGGTAAGGTCTTCTTCCATCCCCAATACAACTTTAATACGTATTTGCTGGTGTGGTTCTAGAACATTATCGAATACATAATTACTTGAATAAAGAAATCCTACAGAAGCAACTGCAAACAAAGCAATTAACATATAGCCTTTATTCATTCCCGTCAATGAAAGGAAAAACATATATCCGGCAAGGATTATACACATAGGAAGTAAAACCCAAACAAGGTTGAACGGAACTACGAATTTTGAAAAAAGGAATGCTAGAAGTAAAATCGGCAAACAGACAATAATAATATTACGGATAGGAAACCATTGTTTCATATAAACCCAAACCATTCCTGCAACAAATATTATAATCATCAGTAATACAGAGAACTGACCAATAGGAGTTGGACTTTGCCCTATCATTATATCTCCAAAACGTATACCTACAATAAAGTAAATTACGGCACATACCCCGGAAAACAAAATAGCACCGGGCATTCCTTCTCTATAAAGCATCAGAAAGAAAGATAGATATACAAGAGCAGATCCAGTTTCTCTCTGCAAAATAATCAGTCCTAAAGGTAGCAGAATTAACAGGGCTAATAATGAGGCACTTTTAAACTTTCTCATATTAAATGAATAAGAGCTCATATATTTCGCTAAAACGAGAGCTGTAGCAGACTTGGCAAACTCTGCCGGCTGAAGACTAACCGGACCAAGGCTTAACCAGGAATGAGACCCTTTTACATCTCTGGCTATAAATATAGTAACAAAAAGCAGGAACAGCATTCCTACATAAAGAATATAGGAGAACATATCGTATATTCTTTCTTCAATCATTAACAGTACAAATCCTAAACCGAAAGAGCATAAAATCCACATTAATTGTTTTCCGCCTCTTGTACCAAAGCTCAGGAAGTCAGTATCTCCATAGTTATAACTGGCTCCACATACACTGAACCAACCACAAGTGATCAGTATCAAATATATTATAATAGTTGTCCAATCAACAGACTTCCATAAACTAACGTGTCTGGGCTCCATAGGATATTACTGCATTACTTAAACTTTCAACTAGCTTTTCTCTCTCTGGAGCAATTTTTCCTTTCAGATAATGTTCCATCATCAATGCACCAATAGGAACTGCATACGTTGCTCCCCAACCACCATTCTCAACATAAACACAAATGGAAATTTTAGGTTTACTCATAGGTGCAAATCCCATAAAAACAGAGTGGTCTTTTCCTCTATTCTGGGCTGTTCCTGTTTTACCGCAAACTTCCATTTCAGGCATATAGTTTGCTCTGGTACAAGTTCCATGTTCAACTGCTCCACGCATACCCTTAATTATATAAGAGTAATACTTTGGATCAATTGTTGTATATTTGGGGTATAGATAAGTACTATCTAATCTTCCTCCAATAATATTTCTAACAACGTGAGGAGTCCTAAAATGTCCTCTGTTAGCAATAGTAGCTCCTAAATTAGCTATCTGAAGAGGTGTGAGCAATACTTCACCCTGACCGATTGCTGTATGGATAATACGTAAACCTCCCCAACGCCCTTTGCCATATATTTTATCATAGAACTTAGCATTAGGAATCAAACCTCTTTTTTCTCCGGGAAGGTCAATACCCAATTTGTATCCAAATCCCATTGACACCATATGATCTTTCCATACAGTCAAAGCCGAATCTGAATTCAGATATTTCTTATTATCAATCATTTTATATAACCCCCAACAGAAGTAGGAGTTACAAGAAGTGGCCAATGCAGGAACCAAAGGCAGCGGCGAAGGATGTGAGTGACATCCTACTCGAAGTCCAGGTACTACAAATCCATGGTAACATGGAAAAGAAGTAGAAGGAGTTATTATTTTTTCCTGAAGAAAAATTAATGACTGAGCTGGTTTAAAAGTAGATCCCGGAGGATAAGAAGCCATTAAAGCTCTGTTGAAAAGAGGTTTTCTTGGATCTCGCTCCAATGCCATATGCATTTTACCTCGCTGACGGCCAACCATATCTGCCGGGTTAAATGTTGGCGTAGAAACCAGACAAAGAATTTCCCCAGTTTCTGGTTCAATAGCTACTATAGCTCCAATCTTAGATCCCATAAGCTTTTCACCAAACTTCTGCAATTCTATGTCAATAGAAAGCCTCAGGTTCTTTCCAGGTATAGGACTTTTATCCAGCTTGCCATTCAAATATTTTCCTTGAATACGTCCATGAGCATCTCTTAGCAGAATTTCAACTCCCTTATGTCCACGCAGTTGCTTTTCATAAAACTTCTCAACGCCTTGTTTTCCTATATAGTCTCCACGCACATAATAATCGTCATCTTCAATATTTGCCATGGATGCCTCACCTAAATCACCTAATATATGTGCTGCTGAATTATATGAATACTGGCGAATAGAACGTTGCTGAACATAAAATCCTCGGAATTTAAATAACTTTTCTTGTAAAACACTACTCTCTTCTGCAGAAAGCTGCACCATAAACTGTTGATTCGTAAAGCGAGAATAACCGGGATTCTTAGATCTATCCTTTATATCAGTCATTCGCTTTATAAAATATTCTTTCGTAATATTTAAAGTCTCACATAAATCAAGGGTATCGAGATGTTCAATCTCTTTCATCACTACGGTTACATCATAAGCCGGCTGATTATAAACAAGCAGTTTGTTATTTCTATCGTAAATAATACCTCTAGAAGGATATTGAATCTTATTTAGAAAGGCATTACTATCTGCATTTTTTTTGTAATCATCAGACATAATCTGAAGAACAAAAAGGCGAGTAATATAGATAAGCACAACCGAAATGGCAATACCTACTATAACATATCTTCTTTTTTCTAAATTATAATCCTTAGCCACGTTTATTTTCTTAATCCTTCAATACCCATTATACATAAAACAGTAACTACCGTACTAGTTCCAATTTTTATCAGTAAAGTGCTCAGATCGAATAAAGAGAAAGATTCAATCATCAATAATGCAGCATGATGAAGTAAAACACACAATATTACATACTTTATAAAAGGAGAGACACCAATAGCTTTTATTGCAGGAACATATTCATCTGTACTATCCCGCATTGAGAAAAGACGCAAAAAAAGCGGACGAATAAAAGCTATAAAAGTTGTAGCTGCAGCATTCATTCCGGGGGTATCAGAAAATATATCAATTGTCAGCCCTAGAAAGAATCCCCATAACATCATCTCACTTCTAGAAGTTCCAGAAGACATCTTTAATATCAGATATATGTATATATATGGAGTAGCAAATCCTACAATATGCACATTATTAAGCACCAATACCTGAATTAAAACAAGTGCTATAAACCACTTTATTCGCCTTAAATATGTTATTATCATTGTTCCTGCTTGTTTGCCGATTCCTCAAGAAGTTTCTGTTCCATTTGTGTTGCTTTAGGCAAAACTCTCACACTATTAAGTTTGCCAAAATCTGTAGCTAAACGAACTTTCAGCTGATAAGAAAGTCCATCTTTTGAATTACCTATATGATCAACAGTTCCAACCATAATTCCTGCGGGAAAAACATCCGAGTAACCACTTGTTACAATTGTATCTCCCAGGCCAAATTTTGCATGTCTGGGCAGATCATCTAAATATGCATAACGAGAATCTCTTCCCTCCCACTTTATTGTACCAAAATAGCCACTGCCTAATATCTTACAACCTATTCTGCACTTTGTATTCAACATAGATATAACAACTGAATATTTAGGCGTTGTCATATACACAATACCAACAACTCCATTTCTGTCAATAACTCCCATTTCACTATGAACGCCATCATTAGATCCCTTATCCAAAGTTATATAGTTATCGGCTTTTATTAAAGAGCTATTAATAACATTAGCTTTTATAAGATGAGAATTTGTGGATACTTGATTGTTCATGCTATTAACTTCCAAAGAATCGACACCGCGTTCTTGTAATTCCTTCCTTAAATTAGCAAGTTGTTGTTCGAGCAGCATGTTACGATCCATCAAATCTTCATTTGCTTCTTTGAGGTAGAAATATGAAGTTACATCTCCCTTTAACTTAAATATTTCTCCAGCAACAGCGTTACTGGATGTAAAGAAAGAGCTTTTCTGATAGTGATTAAAGCGAAACAATAAAGTAAAACTGATAATCTCTAGCAGAAAGAAAAGAAACCAGTAGTTATATTTAATAAGGAAGTTTAGTAGGTTCCGCATATAATTCCAAAGTACTAATTAGCCGATATGCAGATATTCAGATCTCAAAATATAGTAGATCCGTATATCTGCACATCGGCATATTATATTTATCGCATCAGGAATGAGAATTTATCTACATTCTTCAATGCTACTCCTGTTCCTTTTGCTACAGCATGAAGAGGATCTTCAGCTATATGGAAAGGTATATTAATTTTATCTGTTAAACGTTTATCCAGTCCTCTCAATAGAGCACCTCCACCAGCTAAATAGATACCGTTGTGAACAATATCAGCATATAGTTCAGGCGGAGTTTGTTCCAAAGCACTAAGAATTGCCGTTTCCATTTTAGCAATGGATTTTTCTAAACAATGAGCAACTTCCTGGTAGCATACTGGAACTTCCATAGGAAGAGCAGTCATTCTATTAGGCCCGTGAACAATAAAATCTTCGGGTGCATCTTCTAGTTCTGTCAAGGCAGCACCAACATGAATCTTAATCTGTTCAGCTGTACGTTCACCAATTTTCAGATTGTGCTGACGTCCCATATATTCCTGGATGTCCGATGTTAAATCATCACCTGCAATACGGATAGATTTGTTTGAAACAATACCTCCCAAAGAAATAACTGCAATTTCGGTAGATCCACCACCTATATCAACAATCATATTTCCTTCCGGCGCCTCTACGTCAATACCGATACCAATTGCAGCGGCCATTGGTTCGAATATTAAATAGACGTCACGTCCTCCGGCATGTTCGGCAGAATCACGCACTGCACGTAATTCAACTTCAGTACTTCCTGAAGGAACGCAGATAACCATTCTTAAAGAAGGAGAGAATAATCTGTTATGAGTATTCATCATCTTAATCATACCTCTCATCATTTGCTCACATGCATAGAAGTCAGCAATCACACCGTCACGAAGTGGACGGATAGTTCTGATATTTTCATGTGTTTTGCCATGCATCTGGCGTGCTTTTTCACCTACAGCGATCATTTTATCTGTACGTCTGTCTAAAGCAACTACAGATGGCTCATCAACTACAATTTTACCGTTACTGATGATGATGGTATTGGCAGTACCCAAGTCCATCGCTATTTCTTGAGTGAAAGAAAATAATCCCATTTTTTATTAATGTTTAAAGTGTCTGATTCCGGTTGTAACCATTGCTACACCATTCTCATTACAATAATCAAAAGATTCTTGATCTCTAACAGAACCTCCAGGCTGGATTACAGAAGTTACACCTGCTTTATGTGCAATCTCAACACAATCAGGGAATGGAAAGAATGCGTCACTTGCCATCACTGCACCTTGCAAATCAAATCCAAAAGCATCAGCTTTTTCGATTGCTTGTTTCAAGGCATCAACACGAGATGTCTGACCGACACCACTTGCACATAATTGTTTTCCTTTAGCCAGAACAATAGAATTAGATTTACTGTTCTTCACTATTTTATTAGCGAACAGCATATCTTCAATTTCTTGTTCAGTTGGAGCTTTTACAGTTACAGTCTTCAAATCTGAAGAAGTTTCTATGTTTAAGTCTCTATCTTGTACTAATACACCGTTCAACAATGAGCGGAATTGTTTCTTTGGGAATTTAGCTTCCTTACGAACCAATATAATACGATTTTTCTTTTGTGTTAATATTTCCAGAGCATCAACATCATAATCCGGAGCAATGATAACTTCAAAGAAAATCTTAGTTATTTCTTCTGCGGCAGCTTTGTCTATTACAGAATTTGTGATCAACACACCTCCGAAAGCTGAAACCGGATCACCAGCCAAAGCATCTTTCCAAGCCTCAACCACAGTAGGGCGAGAAGCTAATCCGCATGCATTATTATGTTTCAACACAGCAAAAGTTGTTTCATCGAATTCATCAATCAAATCAACAGCTGCATTTATATCAAGCAAATTATTATATGAAATTTCTTTTCCGTGAATCTGATCAAAAACAGCATCCAAATCACCAAAGAAAACACCTTTCTGATGAGGATTTTCGCCATATCTAAGTGGCTTCTGCTCGTTTACTGAACAACGGAATGCAGAACAATCTTCTCCGTCAAAATAGTTAAAGATAGCAGAATCGTAGTGTGAAGAAACTGCAAAAGCTTCTTTAGCAAACCAACGACGCTCTTCTATTGTGCTGGTTGCTCCATGCTCCATCAACATATCTGCCAATGGTTTGTATTGAGTCTGAGAAGCTACAATAACAACATCTTTATAGTTCTTAGCGGCTGCACGAATTAATGAAATACCACCTATATCAATTTTTTCAACGATAGCAGCTTCACCAGCTCCCGAAGCAACAGTTGCTTCGAATGGATATAAGTCAACAATGACTAAATCTATTTCCGGAATCTCGTATTTTTCTATTTGTTGAAGATCTTGTTCTACCTCTCTACGGCATAAAATACCACCAAATACCTTTGGATGGAGAGTCTTTACTCTACCGCCTAAAATTGATGGGTAAGTAGTAAGGTCTTCTACAGCCTTACAAGGGAAACCTAGAGATTCAATAAACTGACGTGTACCTCCTGTTGACAGGAATTCAACTCCTTCCGCGTGGAGTTTGGTGATTAAATCATCCAATCCTTCCTTATGGTAAACCGACACGAGAGCGGTTTTAATTTTTTTTGTTTCAGACATTTAATTGCATATTAGGTGTTTCAATGCGCAAAGGTACAAATTATTGTTTTATACCACATATAAAATTGGCTGGTTTTATGAATATTTTCACAGTTTTTTAATGATCCGACAAATAGGACATCATGCAATAAGATTTTAAGGTATATAAAAATACCCGACTGAAAAAGATGTTCAAGCCTGATATCACAAAGAGAAATCTAAAAAACAGGTTTCAAATATCTCATTAGTTTTAGCTTTCTTAAGCATCAGTTACCATCTTTTACAATAAAACAAAAGTCTATAAACAAACAAAAGTTTACCAACAGGTTTTATCTTATTACCCTTTTAACAATAAAGATAAAAGGATTGGGCAATCATCTAAAATTATTGGCCAATAAACTCCAGCCATTCGCCAATAAATAAATTTTATTGGCCAATAAATTTATTTAAATAACCAAAGCATTAATACAACAACTACAATGGCGGGTAACATATTCATTATGCGTAGTTTTTTTATCTCTAATATATTTATCCCAAGCCCCATCAGCATAATTCCGCCAACACTTGTTAACCCTAGAATTATTTGCGGAGTAAATAAGGAACCAGCATACATTGCCAGTAAAGTTAAAGCACCTTGAAAAATAAACAGCGGAACAGCCGCCGCAACAACCCCAATACCGAAAGCTGAAGCAAGCAACATTGCAGAAAAGAAATCCATCAATGATTTAGTAAATAATAAATCAGAAGAACCTCCAGTACCTTCCTGAATAGCTCCCAACACAGTCATTGATCCTATACAAAATAATAAGAATGCAGTTATCAGCCCTTCAGAAAATTTATCGCTTCCAATACGGAACTTCTTTTTCAGGACCCCACTCATCTGTTCTGCACTTTTTTCTACGTTTACCCACTCACCCAGCAACGAACCAATAGCTAAACTTCCCACTATAATCAAGATATCTTCCATCTTAACTACCATAGTAATACCAATAGCCAATGTAAACAATCCAACTGCTTGAAAATAAATAGAAGTAACGCGCGCTGGCATGTTTTTTTTCAGTAATAGGCCAATAGTTCCGCCTGCAATAACTGCAGCTGTATTTACGATAGTTCCGATCATATTACGAGGTGATTATTTATAGATTTACAGAAATAGAGCTTTACCTGATTATAAAGTTGCGAAAATAACATCTTTTTCGCAATTCACCCGAAGAATATGGCAAATATAATAACAGCTAATTTTAATAACCCATATAAGTTAAACCAAAAAATCAATTCAACACAGCACCCTGTAACTGAATAAACAATTAGAATGAAGACTCAATTTGGATATAAACAAAAAACGAAATATATTTGCTTATATTTCATCAACAAACACTCTAAAAAGATCAAAATGAATAAAAAAAGCATCAAATCGATAATCTTTTTATTTGCCATTTTTATTAACACACAAGTATTTTCACAAGAAAAATTCCCCGATGGAACATCTATCCCCGACTGGTTTAGAAAAAACGAAGTAGTTAATATTAATACTTTAGGAAAAATATATCGAGTTACCGATTATGGAGTTATAAATGACAGCACAATTCTGCAAACAGAAAAAATACAAGCTGTTATTGACCGGACAGAACAAAATGGCGGTGGCGTAATAGTAATCCCACAAGGAACTTTCCTTAGCAGTTCTATCTTTTTCAAGCCTAAAACACATCTATATTTAGAAAAAAACGCCGTACTTAAAGGTAGCGATGACATAAGCAATTTCCCTATTATTGAAACACGTATGGAAGGACAGACACTAAAATATTTTCCGGCCTTAGTAAATGCCGATCATGTAGACGGCTTCACAATATCGGGCGAAGGAACACTCAACGGAAATGGTATACGTTATTGGAAATCTTTCTGGAAACGCCGCGCCGTCAATAGTAAATGTACCAACATGGACGAACTACGCCCTCGACTACTTTACGTATCAAATAGCAACGATGTACAAATCTCGGGGATTCATATTATCAATTCCCCTTTTTGGACGACACACTTTTACAGATGTAACAATGTGAAGATGCTTAATCTATATATATATTCACCCGCAGAGCCAGTTAAAGCACCTAGCACAGATGGTATAGACATAGATGCCTGCAACAATTTTCTGGTTAAGAATTGCTTTATCTCTGCAAACGACGACGGTATTGCACTTAAAGGCGGAAAAGGCACCTGGGCCGACAAAGACCCAACCAACGGAAGCAACACAAACATCATAATAGAAGATTGTACATACGGCTTCTGCCATAGCGCACTTACTTGCGGCAGTGAATCCATACACGACCGAAATATAATCCTCCGCCGCTGCACTGTCGACAAAGCAAACCGCCTGTTATGGCTTAAGATGCGCCCCGACACTCCTCAAAAATATGAATATATCCTAGTGGAAAATATTAAAGGCAATGCCAATAGCTTCCTTTTCATAAAGCCATGGAATCAATTCTTCGATCTAAAAGACAGAAAAGACATGCCTCTCTCCTATTCTTCTAATGTAACAATGCGCAATATCAACTTAGAATGCGAAGTATTCTTTAATGTGAAAGAGTCTGATAAATACAAACTCACAAACTTTACTTTTGAGAATCTAAACATAAAAGCGAAGGATGGCAAAATAAACCAGAATGCAATAAAACCATTTACCTTGAAGAACGTTACTATAAACAACGTGAAGATTAAAAACAATTAATAAAAGAAACCTCCATAAAGCAGTTTAATCACACTTTATGGAGGTTTTTTATTAAAACAGTTCAAATCCTCATTCTTTGAATTATAAACAAATTCCAATTTTATCCTCATCTGATAATTGTATTACTCGGAAGACAAAACATATTCCTTTCATATCTTAATAAAAGCTGGAATCAGAATCCAAATAATTGACCAATAAATAAAATCCATTCTCCAATAATTTCAATTTATTGAGAATTCATCTCCCTATACGCCACCATAAAATTGCAAATAATTATAGCACAACTACTTAAATAAAAATTATCAAAAAACATCTGCTACTAAAAAAGCATTTATCTGCTACAATTTGAAAAGATTTCCTACAAAATAATATCTGATTATATACTAAAGTCTGCGAAAACACGACGTGACAGATGACAGATTTTAATAGTAGATAGACTGTATCATATTCTTATTTTCCACTAAAATAAACATCTGATTTAAACTCACATTGCTTGGCGTTGCACGTGAACTACATAAACTATCAAAAAGTTGTTTTTAAAAAACTAATAATAAAGAGAAATAATAAATTAATTGTTTATATTTATGGTCAAGAAATGGGTAGTATCATCACACGCCCCCAGCTAACTACAGGAATAATGAAAGATTATTCTGTGGAATAATGATTTAGTAGCAATTAAAAATTTAAACATTTACACTATGACTCAACACTTGTTTTGTCTGCGATCTATCCTAATAATAGGAATCTGTAACGTGTTATTTCTATCAATAACAGTAGCTAAAAACAGA
Organism: Bacteroidaceae bacterium; assembly: GCA_963668125.1. Taxonomy (GTDB): domain Bacteria; phylum Bacteroidota; class Bacteroidia; order Bacteroidales; family Bacteroidaceae; genus Bacteroides. The sequence continues at coordinate 196,758 of OY764215.1, forward strand.
CTACCCAATCCTGTAATTAAAATCGGAACAGCCAAAATATCGGGCAATGTCAATAATCTAATACCACCCACAGACGGTGAGAAAGTAATTGCTCAAATTACAGTTTTCAATCCTGTAACTGGCGAAAGTAGTTATAAAACAACTCTGGATAAGAACAATCAGTTTTCTATCGACGTTCCACTTCAATGCAGCAAAGGCATAGCTGCTTTAAATATTAGCACAGACACTAAATACTATTGTAATTGCGCTATTGGTTTAAACCACAACAAAGAGACGCGAATCAATATCTCTATTGATGATAAAAACACAATGAAAATCAATATCAAAGAAGGTCTTGATTTAACTACCGATGACATGATAAAAATGGGAAAGGCAATTTACTTGTTTGAATCATACGATGATTTACGGGCTGATTATTATAAAATGACCCCAAAAGAATTTGTTGATTATAAACTAAACAAAGCCTTTAAAGAAAGGATAAACGCAGCAACGGAATCCATTGCTTTTTCTGAAGAGATGAAAAAACACCTAATAAATTCATTCAATCTACGATATTTCACCGGAATGCTATTCAACTATAAAAATACTGCAGAAAATAGTTTTAAAGGGGCAAACAAAAATAATACTGCTAATTATACAGCAGTAGAGCCCGACAAAAACTATTATTCTTTTCTCAGCAAATATAATCTGAATGATCCTCAGTATCTCTATTGTTATTCTTACGCTGCTTTTATGAAGGCATTTTTATCCATTAAAGCATTCAACATTCCCAGAATCAGCAATACCCCCGTAGAAGAATGGCTAAAAGGAGTAAAGAATTCGGTTAAGAACGCGATTGGATTCAACTCGGGTTTGTTTTATGATTTGCTTGCAGCAAACGCATATGACCTCCAGTTGAGTTACGAGGGTGAAGCGTTGACTAACAACCAGCTTGCAAACATCAGGAATTACTTTAAAGCCGACAAAAATGAAATTGCAGATATTCTGTTGAAAAAGAACGAAGAAGTATTAAGAGTTATCGAAAACAACAAAGATTTAAAAGTAAATCAAACGCCAGCTGTGGCAAAAGAGAAACTAATGGATAGCATCATTGCCAAATACAAGGGCAAAGTGGTATTGGTCGATTTTTGGGCTACATGGTGTGGTCCATGTATGAATGCTTTTAATGAAATGAAGCCGTTAAAAAAAGAACTAAAAGAAAAAAAAGTGGTTTTTGTTTATATAACAAACAATAGTTCTCCGAAAGAAAGATGGGAAGGTCAGATAAAACAAATTGGAGGCGAACATTATTATTTGACAAGAGACGAAATGAGCTATTTACAGGAAAATCTAGATTTTACCGGAATACCTACTTATCTGATATATGATACAAATGGAGTATTAAAAAACAAGGTCACCAGTTTCCCTGGCACAGATAAAATAAGGGAGATGATTGATAAATTATTGAACTAACGTTTCTATTTACAACCTGAACGAAAAATAAGTTTTTTAAATACTACCAATATAATTATATAGATGGGAAATATGGAACTTATTTAATTCAATATTTCCCAATTATATAACCTTACATCAGAATGAATCACTTAAAGTCATACTTATCCTAATTATTTTATAATACACTTAAATCTTTTAGATTAGATTAAGACATAAACAATGTATCAATACCCCCATAATAATACAGTTTTGAATTATACAAAAATATAATTTCATTTAAAAATAGACGAATCACATACAGAGTAGAACGGTGTCAGATAATACCATTCTCACATAAAGTAATCTTCATTTTCGGATGTTAGTTTACAGCAAGAATTCTGTAGTGTAGTCATTTTTAGGCAAGTTTCAGGCAATAAGAAAAGGCACCCAAGAGTGGAAGCCTCCTAAATGCCTTATTCTTAAATGTAGCGGGACCCAGGATTGAACTGGGGACCTCATGATTATGAATCATGCGCTCTAACCGGCTGAGCTATCCCGCCATTTCTTAAATGCGGTGCAAAGGTATAGAAATCTTTGAAACCTGCAAAATTTTGCCATACTTTTTTCAATTTTACCTCAAAAAAGAGTGCTTTTATTTAAAAAACAAGAGAAAAAACGTATAATTTAGTATCATATACTTCAAATTTCAAAAAAAGTCTTTATCTTGGCGCACAGAAAACGCAAGCACTATGAAAAAAGAAAAGATTCATATAGAATATCTTTTAAACGCATCCTCACGAAGCATTCTATGGAATGCAATAAGCACCCCTATCGGCATGGAAGACTGGTTTGCCGATAAAGTTCAAATGAAAGATAAAACATTCACTTTCTGTTGGGGCAAATCAGAAATTAGAAAAGCCGAATTGATTGGAACAAGAATTAATTCTTTCGTCAGATTCCATTGGTTGGATGATGAAGATGAAAAAAGCTATTTTGAGTTCAAAATGAACTTTAACGAACTAACAAGTGACTACGTACTGGAAATTACAGATTTCGTTGACCCGGAGGAGAAAGATGACCAGTTTGAACTGTGGAACTCTCAAATTGATACGCTTAAAAGAGCATGTGGAATGTAGCATCTAATTTATAAAAATAATCAAAAGTATGCGTGAACATCTTTTTTTATACTAATTTTGTCGGATAATCGTACAAATAAAAAAAGATGCTACGCATTAAGAAATTAGATATATTCATCATTAAGAGTTTCACACTCCTTTTCTTTGGGACATTCTTCATTTGTCTCTTCATTTTTATGATGCAGTTTTTATGGAGATATGTCGACGATTTAGTTGGTAAAGGATTAGCTATAAGCGTATTATCAGAGTTTTTCTTTTACGCAATATTAACTTTGGTACCTACTGCGCTTCCTCTGGCTATCTTACTTGCTTCATTGATGACTTTCGGTAACTTTGGAGAAAGATATGAGCTACTTGCTATAAAGGCAGCCGGAATCTCGTTGGTCAGAGTCATGGCCCCTCTTTTCGTCTTTACAATTTTTCTTTGTTCCACCTCCTTTTATTTTCAAAATGTTGTAGCTCCCAAGGCTCAGGTAAAACTATTCACATTGCTTTTCTCCATGAAGCAAAAATCACCGGAGTTAGATATTCCGGAAGGAGTTTTCTATGATGAGATTGAAGGTTATAATCTTTATGTTAAACATAAAAACAAAGAGACAGGAACATTATATAATATAATGATCTACAATTTTTCAGATGGATTTGACAATGCACATATCATTGTTGCAGACTCAGGTAAACTAGAAATGACAGCCGACAAACAACATTTGAGATTGCACCTGTATAGCGGAGAAATGTTTGAGAATCTTAAGTCACAGAGTAGTTCCATACAAAATGTACCATATCGACGAGAAAGTTTTAGTGAGAAACACACTATCATAGAATTCAATTCAAACTTTAATATGATTGACGAAAGTTTCATGAACAATCAGTATCAAAGTAAAAATATGACGGAGCTTCAAACTGCAGTCGATTCAATGAACCATCTGGTTGACAGCGTTGGAAAAACATTTTATAAAGAAGCAATAACAAGTACTTATCGTTCCAGAGATAATTTCAGTAAAGAAGATACGCTCAAAATAAGAAAAGCAAAATTGACTGCAATAAATACAGATAGCGTCTTTAATAATCTTTCTTTATCAGATAAACAGCGGGCGGTGGCAAACGCATTAAGCACGTCACAAACTATAGGTAGTGACTGGAAATTTAAGAGTTTCAATACTGTTGATACTGACAAACGTATTCGTAGACACGAAATGGAATGGCATAAAAAGATTGCCCTTTCTATTTCCTGCTTAATATTCTTCTTTATCGGTGCTCCTTTAGGTGGTATCATTAGAAAAGGAGGTTTAGGTATGCCGGTTGTGATCTCCATTTTGATCTTTCTCATTTATTACATTATAGATACAACCGGAGCCAAGATGGCCAGAAATGGTACATGGATTATTTGGACGGCGATGTGGATAAGTACATTGATCTTAGCTCCAGTGGGAATATTCCTCACTTATAAATCGAATAATGATTCCGTTGTACTAAATATAGATACATATATTAATTGGCTAAGAAAAGTTATAGGTATACGAGACACTCGTCATCTGGCTAAGAAAGAAGTAATCATTGAAGATCCCGACTATCTGCAAGAAGATAAGAACATGGAACTGTTAAATGATAAGTGTGAAGAATACATATCAAATAATAAGTTAAAACGTGCACCAAACTATTTCTCTATCTGGACCGAAAATGAAAAAGATGAAGAAATGGTGGTTATCAATGAGCTATTGGAAGCTATTATTGAAAAGCTGGCCAATACTAAAAATACGAAAATTCTAGGAACACTGAACAACTACCCTATCTTGTCTGTTCATGCTCATAGATGCCCTTTCAATATGCCTGTGCTCAACAAAATAACCGGCATAATACTACCAGTAGGGTTAATCTATTATGCAAGAATATGGGCTTTCAGGATTAGGTTATATAAAGATCTGAAATTAATAAATAAGGTAAACAGAGATTTACAAGATATAATAAGAACAATTTGTAACAAGTAAGATATGGAAGATATAAAGCTGAATACAATCGAAGAAGCAATAGAGGACTTTCGTGAGGGTAAATTTATAATTGTTGTTGATGATGAAGATCGTGAAAATGAAGGCGATTTTATTATTGCAGCTGAAAAAATAACACCGGAAAAAGTAAATTTCATGTTGACTTACGGACGCGGTGTCTTGTGTGCTCCTATTACAGAAGAACGTTGTGAAGAGTTAGACCTGGAAATGCAGGTTTCTACAAACACTTCAATATATGAAACACCATTCACTGTTACAGTAGACTTACTAGATGGATGTACTACAGGAGTTTCAATGCACGACAGAGCAGCCACTATCAAAGCATTGGCCGACCCTAATACAAAACCGGTGAGTTTTGGTCGTCCCGGACATGTCAATCCACTAAGAGCGAAATCACGTGGAGTACTTCGCCGCTCAGGACATACAGAAGCAACTGTTGACATGGCACGTTTAGCAGGCCTTTATCCTGCCGGAGCTTTAATTGAAATTATCAATGAAGACGGCACAATGGCTCGTTTGCCACAACTGATGGAAGTTTCTAAAAAATTCGACATAAAAATCATTACCATCAAAGATCTTATAGCATATCGCTTAAAGATGGAGTCGATCGTAGAAAAAGGAGATGAAGTTGACATGCCAACTGAATACGGACATTTCCGTCTTATCCCTTTCCGTCAAAAATCAAATGGACTGGAACATATTGCTTTAATAAAAGGTGAATGGGCAGAAAACGAGCCTATTTTGGTAAGAATGCACTCGTCATGTATGACTGGTGACATATTTGCATCCAACCGTTGCGATTGTGGAGAGCAGTTGCATAAAGCAATGTCTGAGATAGAAAAAGCAGGCAAAGGAGTTGTTGTATATATGAATCAGGAAGGCCGTGGCATTGGACTTATGAATAAAATCAGAGCATATAAATTGCAGGAAGAAGGACTTGACACGGTTGATGCAAATCTGCACTTAGGCTTCAAGGCAGATGAACGTGATTATGGTGTAGGTGCAGAAATATTACGGGAAATAGGAGTACATAAAATGAGATTACTCACTAATAACCCAGTTAAACGTATTGGACTAGAAGCTTATGGCCTGGAAATAGTAGAAAATATAGCTATTGAAGTTACACCCAATGAGTATAATTTGCGATACCTGAAAACAAAGAAGGATCGTATGGGGCATGCCTTGCATTTTACAAAGTGATATAAAAATAAGGCTAATTGAAGTATAAAGTTCAATAATGTCATTTATTTGCTTTCTTATTTCAATTATTTTATCTTATTTTGCATCGTGATATAGACCAACAATAAATAAGTTAAATTATGAATCAACTTTCAGACCGTTTGAACAGCCTTTCTCCTTCAGAGACTTTAGCTATGTCTCAGAAGAGTAATGAGTTAAAAGCTCAAGGCATTGATGTCATCAATCTTAGTGTAGGGGAACCCGATTTCTTTACTCCTGACCACATTAAGGCTGCTGCTAAAAAAGCAATTGATGATAACTTCTCTTTTTATTCTCCTGTACCAGGCTACATGCCCCTTCGTAAGGCTATTGCAGCTAAATTAAAGAATGAAAATGGCCTGGATTATAAACCTGAACAGATTGTTTGTTCCAACGGAGCTAAACAGTCGGTTTGTAATACCTTATTGTGTATTATTGGCCCGGAAGATGAAGTAATTATCCCTGCTCCATATTGGGTTAGCTACATTGAAATGGTTAAACTAGCAGAAGGAAAAAGCGTTATTATCCCTGCTGGTCTTGAACAAAATTTCAAAATTACACCTGCTCAACTGGAAGCTGCTATTACTCCTAAAACTAAAGCAATAATCCTTTGCTCTCCTTCAAATCCAACAGGAAGCGTGTACAGTAAAGAAGAATTGAAAGGATTAGTTGATGTTTTGGTTAAGTATCCTAATATCATCGTTATTGCCGACGAGATTTACGAACATATCAACTATATCGGAAAGCATGAAAGTATTGCTCAGTTCCCTGAGATCAAAGAACGTGTAGCTCTAATTAACGGCGTTTCTAAAGCATACGCTATGACTGGTTGGAGACTTGGATTCGTTGCTGCTCCGGAATGGTTAGCAAAAGCTAGTAATAAGCTACAGGGACAATACACTTCAGGTCCTTCTTCAATTGCTCAAAAAGCAGCAGAAGCTGCATTTGCAGGAGATCAGGCACCGGTAGAAGAAATGCGCAAAGCCTTCGAACGTCGCCGCAATCTTGTTCTTGGATTAGTTAAAGATATCCCAGGATTAGAGTGCAATGTTCCTGATGGCGCATTCTATGTATTCCCAAAATGTGATTCATATTTCGGTAAATCATTTGGCGATCGTAAAATTAATGATTCTGCAGATTTGGCAATGTATCTCCTGGAAGAAGGACACGTAGCATGTGTTGGAGGTGTAGCTTTCGGAGCACCTGAATGTATCCGTATGTCTTATGCTACATCTGATGAAAATCTGGTTGAAGCATTCAAAAGAATCAAGGAAACGTTGGCTAAACTAAAATAAGCAACAATAAAAATAGTCTGGGAATATAATCTAAATATTAATTTCCAGACCAATATATAAGTAAAAAGGCTGTTTCAAACGAAACAGCCTTTTTATTTTTTACCCGAAGGAATTTTTTAGTTTCCCGGATGTATTGCTTCAGAAGGACAAACATCTGCGCAAGTTCCACATTCTGTACAAACCTCTGGGTTAATTGAATAGATATCGCCTTCAGAGATAGCTCCTACTGGACACTCGTCAATACAAGTTCCACAAGCAATACAATCATCATTAATTACGTAAGCCATTTTACTTAAATTTTAATTATTAGTACTAATTTGCTCAACAAAAATAGAGATTAATTCTAATTGTAGCATATTTCCTTTCATATTTTATATTAATTTGGATTTCATCTAAATAACAAGAATCATAATAAGCTTTTATTTGTCTTACTGCTGCAATAAGAAGCGTTCTTTGCCGTTATAATAAGCATAAAAGAATTATCAGAACTTGAAACGTATATTCATCATATTACTATCGTTGGTATTCTCATTGGGCGTAAACGCACAAATAAAAAAGATACAAAACCGACCATACATTGACCAAAGGAGGCTACATTATGGTTTTCTAATTGGTTTGCATACTCAAGATCTGAAATTTGAGAACAACGGGTACATTACTAAGGATGGAGAATCCTGGTTTGCTGATGTTGCAAGTTATTCTCCCGGATTCAGTGTTGGCGTTTTAGGTGAACTCTATTTAACTAAAGAACTGGCTCTCCGTCTTATTCCTACGTTGCATTTCGGTGACAAAACCGTAATTTTTAAAGAGCAAACCAGCAAAGAAGAGACCAGACAGCAGATAAAATCCACATACCTGTCTCTTCCTCTTGATTTAAAATTCAGTGCAGAACGTTTTAACAACTATCGGCCTTACGTTATGGCTGGAATTAATCCCACGGCCGACCTGAGTATCAAGAAGAATGGAGTCTTACTACTTAAAAGTGCCGATTGCTATATAGAAGCTGGCATAGGTTGTGACTTTTATCTCCCATTCTTCAAGCTTATCCCAGAACTTAAATTCTGTTTCGGATTAAGTAATTTACTTAAAACAGACCGCTCTGATTTAAATGATAAAACACTCTTAAAATATACACAATCAGTCAATCAGATAAACTCTCGCATGATTGTGCTATCATTCTACTTTGAATAAAGAAACTATTTCATTGACTGATAGATTTCTTCCTGAATATTCGTACGTATATTCATTTTCGACAATTTAAAATTCCAACGATCCGGATATGTACGGTTGCTCAAAAACACATAAACCAATCCGTTTACCGGATCTACCCAGCAACATGTTCCGGTCCAACCTGTATGCCCATAAACAGCAGCAGGAGCAGAAACACAACAAGGACTATTTTGAGGATTAGCAGTTACAGGCTTATCATATCCCAATCCTCGTCTGCCACTCTTGGAAGTCGTTGTGGTAAAGAGTTTACATGTAGATTTACTTAAATAACGTTTCCCATCTATTTCACCTCCGTTAAGCAGCATCTGATATACCTTTGTAACATCCTTTGCAGAAGCAAACAAGCCAGCATTGCCCGATATACCACCCAAATAAGCTGCTGCCTCATCATTCACAAATCCCTGAATCAGTTCACCCCGGAAACAATCATTTTTCACAGTAGGAACAATCTCATCTTTTTTATGTGTACGTAAAGGCAGATAACAAATATGATATAATTTCATTGGTCCATAATACTCACGGTTCAAAAACTCATCCATAGGAATTCCGCTAACAGTTTCTGCAATCTCTTTTAGAAGGATAAAGTTAACGCAACTATAGTTATACTTCTTTGCTCCCAATTTAGTCTGAGCAATCATCTGCATGGCTGCTTCATGGAATTTTCTATTCATAAAAAGACTATCAGTTACCTGCATCGTAAATTCATCAGAAGGCTTAGTAGAAGCCCAACCCTCTTTATATTTAAAAGAAGTGCAAGCATAACCATTCTCATCTGTCTGTATGGTATGTTTAGAATCTTTCTTAGTCACAAAGAAAGGAGCTTCATAACTTGTTTCATCTATAGCCAGTCGATAGAACGGAAGCGAAGGCGGTAACCCAGACTCATGAAACAGCAACTCTTTAATCGTTATATTCTCTTTATCAGTACCACGAAGAAAAGCAAGATATTTAGATGCTTTATCTGTAAGGTTCAACAAGCATTTATCATATAACTTCATGATAGCAAGTAATGTTCCTGTTGTTTTTGACAAAGAAGCAAGATCGTACATACTATTTGATGTAACTTTCTGCTCTCCTTCATAAGTATATTTACCGAAATTCTTGCTATAAACTGTTTTTCCATCTTTCATAACCAAAACCTGGCATCCAGGAAAAGCACGAGCTTCAATTCCTTCCTTTACAATTGAATCAATGCGTGCTAATGTAACAGAGCTCATTCCAAAGTCTTCCGGTACGGAGCGAAATACTGTATTAGGTGTAATCGTTACTCCATCTCCCGGAGAGTAAAGCGTACCTACACTTACTGATAAACGACCGTCAGCTGTAGCCTTAGCAAAAAGGACATCACCTGTTTGAGCTTGAACATCATTATCTGCAGAATGTCCTAAAACAACAGCAGAAGCAACAGATAAAGGTATCTGAAGTTGTTCCATTACTGAAAAAGGAGTAAAGAATACATAAACCGCCGGCTGACTGATTGAAAGAGCTGAAAAGAAATGAAGATAAGGTTTCAAATCTTGAGCTGTTATACTAACAACAACCCTCTTATGCAATGACAGCTCATGCTTCATGGCTTGCATCAATGAATCATTCATCTGATATGTTAAATGATAACATTTAACCGGAGCATATTTCTTCACTGTTTCTATAAACAAAGAATCAGCAGATCTGTCGCCTACACTAACCAATGCAATTTCATCTGCAGAAGCCCGGAAGGGAAGTTCCTGTTCCCTGTTTCCAAGAACGATTATAGCAGCAGTTCTAAGTTTATGTATTAAAGCTTCGGAATTTGCCGTATTAATCCGCTCTTCCAAACCTGACAAACGAATTTCAGGAGTCCTTGTCAGCCCTAATATATATTTGTACAACAAAACTTTTCTGCACTTACGGTCAATTTCTTCTTTACTTATTTCTCCATTTTGAAGAGCTTTAAGTACACTTTGAACTTCCGTTTCTACATCTGCAGGAGCCAACACCATATCATTCCCAGCCTGCAAAGCCAGCAAGCATACCCTATCTGCCGAAGCTACACCTTTCATGGCTAAGGCGTCAGTAAAGATTAATCCCTGAAAGCGAAGTTCGTCAGCAAGCAATCCGTAAACAACATTACGTGAAAGAGAAGAAGGAAACAACTTGTTTGGCTCTATGATAGGTACCTGAAGATGTCCAACCATAATACCTCCTAAACCAGCTTTTATATACTGTTTAAAAGGATAGAGTTCAACGCTATCCAGGCGCTCTCTGGTAAAAGCCAACACCGGTAAAGCAAAATGAGAATCAACATCTGTATCCCCATGTCCCGGGAAATGCTTCGCTACAGAAAGCACCCCTTTGCTTTCCAATCCTTGGGCATAAGCAATTACTTTATCTGCTACTTCATGAGGCTCTTCACCAAACGAGCGGACATTGATAACTGGGTTATTAGGGTTACGATTTACATCGGCAACAGGGGCAAAGTTTACGGTAACTCCCATCTCCTTACACTGTCTGGCAACTTCCTGACCATATTCGTAAATCAACTGATCATTCTGAATGCATCCCAAAACTACATTCTTAGGAAACACAGGAGTCCTTTTCAGCCTCATAGATAATCCCCATTCACCATCGAAAGTAATCATCAATGGAATTTTAGCCTGCGACTGAGCAAAATTAGTTAATAAGGCCTGATCTTGTAGTTTTCCACCAGAGAACAGCAACCCACCAATTTTGCTGTCACGAACAGCCTTTCGAATCATCTTTTTATTCTTTTTATCGATATCGGGTGTCACTGTATGAATAAAAAGCTGACCAATTTTTTCTTTCATCGTCATCTTAGACAATGTATTTTCAACCCAATTCTGACAAGACTCTTGTTGTGAAACCTTATACGCCAAAAGAGGTTCAACCTGTGCTTTGGTTGCTACAGGTAATAAAAGAGCCAGAACTAATGTAAATACAAGTACCCTTTTCATCACTTATTTCCTTTCAAACTTTAGATTTATTTTTCCAACATAGACTCCGTTTCTCCACATCTGAGTTACAGGAACATCCTTACCATCTAAATTTTTGTAATATACAGGAGTTTCAATAAACGAATGAGAATGTCCTCCTAATATTAAATCAATATTATGTGTTTTTACTGCTAATACTTCATCACAAACCGGATTATTTTCTGAGGCTTTCCACCCTAAATGAGAAAGACAAACCACCACATCACAACGTTCATGCTTCTTCAAATATGTTGCAACCTCATTTGCCACATCATAAGGTTCAAAGTAAACCACCCCTTTGCACTTATCGGCCTGTACCAATCCCTCCATTTTAGGACTTAACCCAAACACACCAATTTTCAACCCTTTACGCTTAATAATAGCATATGGCTTAACCAAGCCATCAAGCACAGTACCAGTGAATTTGTAGTTAGCACAAACAAAAGGAAATTTGGCCATTTTAAAAAGACGAGCCATATTCTCTAGTCCAAAATCGAACTCATGATTTCCTATCGTTGCAGCATCATATTTCATTTCGTTCATCAACTTGATCTCCACCTCTCCTTTAAACATGTTGTAATATGGAGTTCCCTGAGAAAAATCACCGCAGTCGAACAACAAAATATCCTTGTCCTCTGTTCGAGCCTGCTTTATATAAGAAGCACGCCTTACAAATCCACCTTTATCTGCCTGAGATTTATTAGCATCATTTTTGCTTATCGGTTCAACACGACTATGAGTATCATTGGTATGCAATATAGTAAGCACCTTTACCCGCTGAGCAGCAAGGTTAATGCATAAGATTAGTGATATTATTATAAAAAATGTCCGTTTCATTGTATTCCTTTATTTCTTAATCTGAATTCTACCATCCAGGCTGGATGTAATAACTTCGCCTTTTGCCGTTTTTTTCTTCACATAATCAAGCACAATATGACGAAGAACTGCCCCTTCAGGGCAAATACGTTTTTCTGCTTTCAGGAAAGAGCCCAAACCATCATTGCCTTCTGCCAAGTAATCAATAGTTGCCACTGTATAAATTTTATCTTTATCAATTTTTTCTCCTCCAACTGTAGCATCAATCAATTCGGCATTAGATGGAGCAGAAAGCAGAAGTCTTACATTGCTCACACCTTGTCCTCCCACTTTTGCGATATCGCTAAATAAAGAAATCAGATCTGTTCCTTTCAGACTAACAAGACAAAGCGAATTCTCAAAAGGAAGAATTTCATAGATTGTTCCAAATGTTATATTACCTTTTGGAAGATTACTTCTCAGTCCCCCAAAGTTAATAACAGCTAAATCAGCTTTTTGTCCGGGTAGAGTATTTGCATATTCACGAAGAACATCTGCCACAAGATTAGAGAGAAGACTCTCAGGGCGCCCCGACATCATATCCACTTCACAGGTTCCAATCACTGGTGACATAATACTATCTACTTTTGATTTAAATGGAGCAAAAACAGAAACGGCCGCATAATCTTGCTTTGTGTCGTATGCTAAATTTATCTCAACACTATTACTTTGCATGCCCGCTAACTGATAAACTGAGTGGCATGACGAAAAAAAGAGTAGCCCTGACAAACAGAGCATTCCAATAGGTTTATTTATACCTAAATATCTCATAATAAACATTATTTGTACCGTCAAATATATATAATTTTTCTTAGATATTTGGCCATCCGACAAATAATTCGCATCTTTGCACCGCTTTCGCGCAATCGCTGTCAAAGAAGAGTTACTTGATATGTTGCGTTGTAACGATAAAACATTTTAAAAAACAAAACAATGGATTTTATTAAAATTGCAGAAGAAGCATTTGCTACTGGAAAACAGCACCCAAGCTTCAAAGCTGGAGACACTGTAACTGTAGCTTATCGTATTACTGAAGGTAACAAAGAACGTGTACAGTTGTACCGTGGTGTTGTTATCAAGATTTCAGGTCACGGAGAAAAGAAACGCTTTACTGTTCGCAAAATGTCTGGAACAGTTGGTGTAGAAAGAATCTTCCCAATCGAATCACCATTCATCGATAGCATCGAAGTGAACAAAGTTGGTAAAGTTCGTAGAGCTAAATTATATTACCTTCGTGCTCTTACCGGTAAAAAAGCAAGAATCAAAGAAAAAAGAGTTATCACAACAAACGCTTAATTCTCTGTTTCGAGATAAAAAAGAGAGGAATCTGCAAAAGCAAATTCCTCTCTTTTTTTATCATTCAAAAATTTTTTTTTGGTAGCTTTAAGCTATTTCTTCACCTTCAACGTATTCATCCAGAAATAAGTTATCTCCATCGAATACAGCATACGAATAAAAGTTTATCCAGTCACCCAGAATAGTTACACGTGCAGAAGACGATAACATCAAATCAAGCATTATATGGCGGTGCCCATAGATAAAGTAATTAATAGTGGGATGAGATTTAAGATACTCTTTGGTATAAAGAACCAGAAATTCTTTATCCTCACCCATATAATCAGGTTCCTTGCCATCTATCCGTTTCAACCGGCTCTTCTTTGCCCAACTCAATCCCAATTCAACACTCCATCGGGGGTGCAAAGCCGAAAACATTGTTTGCAAAGTCTTATTATGAAACATTTTTCTGAGTAGCTTAAACGACTTATCAGGATCACCAAGCCCATCTCCATGCGCCAGATAAAACTCTTTTCCAAGTATTTCTGTAGTTATGGGCTTTCGATGAAGAATCATGCCACACTCTTTTTCCAGATAATCTCCGCACCAGATATCATGATTCCCAGTAAAGTAATGGATTTCTATTCCGGCATCAGTCAATTCGGATATTTTTCCCAGAAAACGTGTATATCCTTTGGGTACAACTAATTTAAACTCATACCAAAAGTCAAACATATCTCCTATCAGATAAATTGCAGCGGCATCATGGCGAATACTCTCAAGGAAGTTCACCAGACGGCGCTCTTGTGTACGGCTATGTTCTATAGCACGAGATCCAAGGTGAGCATCCGAAAGGAAATAAACTCTTTTCTTCATCACATTTATTTAAAGAAATCCTAATTCCAGTTTAGCTTCTTCGCTCATCATATCTTTGTCCCATTCCGGTTCAAAAACAATGTTAACTGTAGCTGAAGTTACTCCTTCTACAGATTCCACTTTTTGGCGAACATCTTCTACTATAAAATCTACAGCCGGACAATTAGGAGCAGTAAGCGTCATATCGATTACTGTATCACCATTATCAGCTACATCAATCTTATAAATCAAACCGAGATCATAGATATTAACCGGAATTTCCGGGTCATATACAGTCTTAATCATCTCGACAATCTTTTCTTCCATTTCAAACTTCGTCATAATCAGTTATTTTAGTACTGCAAAGATAAATATTAAGAATTAATCTCCAAATTAAAAACGACCTTCGTCAACATAGCTATAATAATGCCCGTCACAAACAATAAGATGATCGGCCAGATTTATATTCATATACTCTCCGGCTTGTCTCACTTTTGATGTTAGTTTGTCGTCCTCCTTACTAGGACGAGTATTGCCCGAAGGATGATTATGACAGAGAATAATAGAAACAGCACGTTTTATCAAGGCCTCTCTGAGAACACATCTCACATCAACAGATGTTTCACTTATACCACCCGAACTGATTTTCACTTTATCAATCACTTTATTCGACTGATTCAGTAATAACACCCAGCACTCTTCGGTAGGCAAATCGCACATTAACGGATGCATCAGATTATAAACATCAGTAGAGCATGTTACCTGATTGCGTTCCGTCAGTTCCGAGAGTTTCCTTCGCTTTCCAAGTTCTGAGGCAGCACAGATAGAAATAGCTTTTGCCGGGCCAATGCCTTTGTAAGTACACAGATCTTCAACCGTCAACTTTCCTAGTTCGTTTAAATTATGATTGCACGAGGCCAGCACTCTGCGCATCAGCTCCACAGCAGTTTCCTCTGTATTGCCAGAACCTATAAGAATAGCCAGAAGTTCGGCATCTGTCAAAGCCCCTATACCTTTTTCAAGCATTTTTTCTCTGGGACGATCTTCTTCTGCCCATTGATTAATCGTTAGTTTTTCTTTCATTGTTTTTCATAGATATAAAAAAAGCACGGATTCAATAAGGAAACTTCCTATCTGAATTCGTGCTTTTTAAAATAGGTTTGTATTTTTATTTATAAAAATTCTTTTCAAATGCAGAAAATTCATTTTTCTTCAGCACTACTCTTTTCCACCATGCTCTGATAAAACCGGAACCATATCCTGTAAGCTGAATAAAAGAGGCTATAATAGAAATTGCTCCAATCTTTATGCTCTTATTCTGAAAAGAAGAATCAAGCAAAATAATCAAGGCATAAAAAATAATTGGAATTAAACCCCAAAGGGAGAAACATGATACAGCCAGCAAAAATAATAATCCCAATGTAAAAGCTGCAGGCAAAAGATGAACCAGTTTCAATGATTCAGGATATTTCTTAAATAAGTTAATGCGGGCAATGCCAGAATTATGTACCTGCTTAAAGAATTTCTTCAAATCGGTGCGTCGTTTATGATAAACCCACGCATCAGGAAATAACCGGCATTTATAATTGTTCTTGAAAATGCGAATGCTAAAATCAATATCTTCTCCGAAACGCATCTTAGAAAATCCTTCCAAATTCGTGTAGACATCCCGCTTTACTCCCATGTTAAAGCTACGAGGATAGAATTTATCGAGTTTCTTTTTCCCGCCACGTATACCACCAGTCGTAAAGAAAGAGGTCATTGCATAATTTATCGCCTTTTGCATATCCGAAAAAGATGCGTCTGCACGGTCAGGACCGCCAAAAGCATCGGCATGTTCCTTTTTCAGTTCAGCCTCAACAGCATCAAAATAACCTTCAGGAATTATGCAATCCGAATCAAGAATAATCAGATAATCACCTTTACTACGTTCCGCACCAAAATTTCGAGTCTGACCGGGACCAGAATTTGGTTTAAAGAAATATTTAATATCCAGAATTTCCCTAAACTTGTTTACTATTTCTTCACAAGGCACAGTAGATCCATCCTCTACAACCAGCACTTCAAAATTAGTAAAATGCTGTTTCGTGAGACTAACCAGGAGTTCGTTCACTTCATCGGGACGATTGTATACGGGAATTATTACGGAGTAGAACATAGTTAGATTTGTATATAACAAAATCCCCTCAAAAAGAGGGGATTAAAAAATATTTTATGCTTAAATATTAAGCTTTAACACGACCTTGGTAAGAACCGTCACGAGTATCGATTTCGATAATTTCACCTTCGTTGATAAACAAAGGAACACGAACTTCAGCACCAGTTTCAACAGTAGCAGGCTTAGTTGCATTAGTTGCAGTATCGCCCTTAAGTCCTGGTTCTGTATAAGTTACCAAAAGTTGAACTTTAACAGGAACTTCTGCAAAAAGAACAGTTTCAGTTGAAGCATCAGAAACAACTTCTACAATCATACCTTCTTTCATGAAATCAACACCAGTGATTAAGTCATGAGCGATAGGAGCTTGATCGTAAGTTTCTTGGTTCATGAAAATATAGTCGTTACCCTCTTTATATAAAAATTGGAAAGGACGACGTTCCACACGAACATCTTCAAGCTTTTCACCGATATTGAAACGGCGCTCAAGGACACGACCAGATACAACGTCTTTCAACTTTGTACGCATGATAGTGTTTCCTTTTCCTGGTTTTACATGTAGAAATTCGATACAGAAATAGAGCTTTCCGTCCATACGGATACAAGTTCCGTTTTTGATGTCTTGTGAATTGATCATACTTTTTTTTTTAGCTATTTATATATTTATTATTTTGTTCTTTTTCCTATTTCGGGTGCAAAAGTAATCTAAATAGATAAAAAACACAAAATGTTTTGACTAAAAAAGGTTTATCTCTTGGTTAATATAAAAAAAGTCTCTATTTTTGCATCCCGATTCAGATTATCAGAATAATAACAATAAAATATATAAGTAATGAAAAGAACATTCCAACCCTCTAACAGAAAGAGAAAGAACAAACATGGTTTCCGTGAAAGAATGGCTTCTGCTAATGGTCGTAGAGTTTTAGCTTCACGTCGTGCTAAAGGAAGAAAGAAATTAACCGTTTCTGACGAATACAACGGAAAATAATTAGAATCTTCAAATAAGAGATTATAAAAGAAGTAAAGGTTTGCGATAAGAACCTTTACTTCTTTTGTTTTTTATATTATCTTTGAGCCGCAATTTAAAGACAATATATAAATAGCATATGACGATAAAACAATTCTTTTCTTTCAAAGAGAATAAATACCTATGGTGGAATATGATAGCAATGATTGTTCTTGCCGGCCTGCTAATATTTCTTGTCCTAAAAGGTATTGATATCTATACCCAACACGGTAGATCCGTATTAGTACCCAACTTGAAAGGATTGAACGAAGAAGAAGCACGAATGATGCTGAGAAACCGAGGTTTGGATTGCATAGTTGTTGACTCAAGCTATGATAAAAACAAAGTCTCTGGTTGTATTCTGGAGCAAAACCCATCAGATGGCCAGCATGTTAAAGAAGGGCGGGTAATCTACCTCACTGTTAATTCTTTAACAATGCCTATGCAAACTATTCCCGACGTGGCAGATAACAGCTCTGTACGCCAAGCTACAGCTAAATTAATTTCTGCAGGATTTATTCTAACCGCCAACGAATCTGTAACAGGAGAACGCGATTGGGTTTATGGAGTAAAATATAATGGCCGACAATTGATGCTTGGAGAAAAAGTACCAACCGGAGCTACTCTCACATTAATGGTAGGAAATGGTACTAAAGAGACTATACAAGAGGACACCATAAATATGGATGATGAGTTTAGTAACCCCGAAACAACTACTGAACCGGGGAAAGAACCTCCTGCTACCGAAGATTCATGGTTCTAAAGAATAAGCTAATGAAAGAATTTCCAGACGAAATAGAGGATATTGACGAAATTGAAGATGTAGAGGATGCTGAATCAGAAGCTGGTTCCGGTGAGCTCTATGAGCATTTTCGCGTTATTGTTGATAAAGGTCAGGCACTTATCCGGGTTGACAAATATTTGTTTGAGCGGATAGTAAATGCTTCACGCAATCGTATACAGCAGGCTGCTGAAGCCGGTTGTGTAATGGCCAATGGGAAACCGGTAAAGAGTAATTACCGTGTAAAGCCTTTTGACATAATAACAGTAATGATGGACCGTCCACGTTATGAGAATGAGATTATTCCAGAGGATATTCCTATAAAAGTAGTATATGAAGATAAGGATCTGATTGTGGTTGATAAACCGGCAGGAATGGTTGTACATCCTGGTCATGGAAACTATACAGGAACATTAGTTAATGCCATAGCATGGCATCTTAAGGATAATCCTGAATATGATGCTAACGATCCGCAAGTAGGATTAGTACACCGCATTGATAAAGATACTTCCGGACTACTGCTTGTTGCAAAAACTCCTGATGCAAAGACTAACTTAGGTCTGCAATTTTTTAATAAAACAACAAAACGTAAATATAACGCTCTGGTATGGGGCACTGTTGAACAAGACACTGGTACAATTGAAGGTAATATTGCACGCAATCCTAAGGATAGAATGCAAATGGCTTTCTTTTCTGATCCGGAGATTGGTAAACATGCAGTTACTCATTATCGGGTGCTCGAACGTCTTGGATATGTTACGCTGGTAGAATGTGTTCTTGAAACAGGAAGAACGCATCAGATCCGTGTACACATGAAACACATTGGTCATGTTCTTTTTAATGATGCACGATATGGAGGACATGAAATTTTAAAAGGAACTCACTTTAGCAAATATAAACAATTTGTAAACAACTGCTTTGATATTTGTCCACGGCAGGCTTTGCATGCAATGACTTTAGGCTTTGTTCACCCAAGTACGGGAGAAGAGATGTTTTTTACATCAGAGCTACCTCAGGACATGACTATGCTGATTGACAAATGGAGAGGCTATATTTCAAACCGAGAATTAGAATGAAACGTACTATTGCAATAGTAGCCGGTGGAGATTCTTCCGAACTCCCCGTTTCCCTTCGCAGTGCCCAGGGAATCTATTCCTTCATGGATAAGGAAATGTATAATCTGTATATTGTTGAAATGCAAGGCCTTCGCTGGGAAGTTCAACTTCCTGACGGGAATAAAGCCCCAATAGATCGCAATGACTTTAGCTTTTTGCTGAATGGCGAAAAGATTAAATTCGATTTTGCCTATATTACCATTCACGGTACTCCAGGTGAGGATGGAAAATTGCAAGGTTATTTTGATTTGTTACAAATCCCCTACTCTTCTTGCAACGTACTTGTTTCAGCACTTACTTTCAACAAATTCTCCTGCAACCAATATCTCAAAGGATTTGGGGTAAAAGTTTCAGAATCTGTAATGCTCAGAGAAGGACAATCAATTACAGACGATGCTGTTGTTGAGAAAATAGGTTTGCCATGTTTTATTAAGCCTAACCTTGGAGGTTCAAGCTTCGGCGTAACAAAAGTAAAGGCTAAAGAGCAAATTCAACCGGCAATAAAAAAAGCATTCGATGAAGCTAAGGAAGTAATCATTGAAGCTTTTATGCAAGGAACAGAAATTACTTGTGGATGTTATAAAACAAATAACAAGGAACAAGTGTTTCCTATAACAGAAGTTGTAACCACCAATGAATTCTTTGATTATGATGCTAAATATAACGGACAGGTTGACGAAATTACTCCGGCCCGTTTATCTGAAGAATTGACTAAAAGAGTACAAACATTGACTTCTGCCATATACGATATTCTGGGTTGCTCTGGAATAATACGTATTGATTACATTATCACAAAAGGTGATAAGATTAATCTTCTGGAAATCAATACCACTCCGGGAATGACGGCCACCAGCTTTATACCTCAGCAGGTAAAGGCAGCAGGGCTCGATATTAAAGATGTGATGACAGATATTATTGAGAATAAGTTTTAAAAATATGGAAATCACTACTGAGTTTGACGAGATTCGTCCATACAATAGCGAAGAGCTGCCTCAAATATATGAGGAGCTGATTGCTGACCCAGCTTTTCAGAATGCAATAGCTTACGCTATACCTGGCGTTCCATTCGAAGCTGTGGCTAATAAAATGCGTAGCTGCAAAACGTCTTTGGAATTTCAGAAAGCATTTTCCGCTGAATTCTTATGGGGGATTGCAAAGAAGCACACAGACGGACTGACCTTTGACAATTCGGCCTTGACCAATCAGGATCTATCCTATACGTATATTTCCAACCATCGGGATATAATTCTCGATTCCGGATTTCTTTCCATATTACTATTAAGTATTGGCAAAGAAACCGTAGAAATAGCCATTGGAGACAACCTCCTGATTTATCCATGGATCAAGAAGCTGGTCAGAGTAAATAAGTCGTTTATTGTGCAACGCGGACTAAGCATGAGACAAATACTCGAATCTTCTGCCCGCATGTCACGTTACATGCATTACGCCATAGCAGAGAAGAAACAATCCCTCTGGATTGCTCAGCGAGAAGGACGTGCAAAAGATTCTAACGACCGTACACAAGACAGTGTTTTAAAGATGCTGGCTATGGGTGGAGAAGGAGATATTATTGAAAAATTGATATCACTGAATATTGCTCCATTGTCTATCTCTTATGAATACGACCCTTGCGATTATCTGAAAGCTAAAGAGTTTCAATTAAAAAGAGATATAGAAGGTTACAAGAAATCTACTCAGGATGATCTCAAAAACATGGAAACCGGACTTTTCGGATTTAAGGGACAAGTTCATTTACAGACAGCAGCATGCCTCAACGATAAACTGCTTGAGCTAGACCGCACATTGCCAAAATGTGAGCTTTTCACCAGAATATCGGCAATGATTGACAAGGAAATACACCGCAACTATAAAATTTACCCGGGTAATTACATTGCACACGATTTGGCCGCCGGAAAGAAAGAATTTGCCAGCCATTATACAGCCGAAGATGAGAAACTCTTCGAGGAATATATAGCTGCACAGATTGAGAAAATAGACTTACCTGAAAAAGATGTTGCTTTCCTTAGGAATAAGTTGCTTACTATGTATGCAAATCCGTTAAGCAATTATCTGGCAGCACTTTAATGAAACTAAAGAATATATATTTATTTCTGATCTTCCTCTCCTTATTGTCTTGTAAAGGAGAGGAAGATTCTTATGTATATCCTTCTGTGAAATTAGAATTTTTATCTGCTCAAACAGATGCCTCAGGAAAGATAATTTCTTTAACTACCGATAAAGATGCGACCTATTCGGTTGAGAAAGATCGGACAGACAGTAAATTAAGCGTTAACACCTTGCAGCGAATAGTATGTAACTATATTGTAACAGCACCTGCTGATAACTCACAAAATGCGTCTGCTGTAATTTATTCGTTGATTAAAGCGGTATCCCCTACTCCTGTTAAGCTTGCTTCTGGTACCCAGATGAAGACTGACCCTGTAGATATTCAAAGCGTTTGGTTAAGCGGTCATTACATAAATATGACTCTGCAAGTAATGCTGCAAAGCAAAACTCACTTATTTCATTTTATAGAAAACAGTACAACGATTAAAAATGGAGTCCCTTCTATTAATCTGGCTCTCTACCACGACAAAAACGACGATGTTGAAGCATACACAAAAATAGCTTATTTATCGGTTCCATTGGATAAATACATCCAGCAATATCCAAATGGCTTTAACGTTTCGATGTCTATTCAAACTTTCAATGATGGAGTGAAAACTTATACTTTTACTTATCCCTCTTCTACTATTTAGTCTATTAGAAGCCTCTATACTTTTTAAGTTATCTCTGCTCAAAAACTAATTATTTCAAAAGGTTGTCTTTTTCCAAACATGTACATGTTTGAGTTCAATCATGTACAAGATTAGCAGCAAACATGTACATGTTTACAGCAACCTCCCGCCAATAAATGGTTAATATTTGCCGGGAAATGTCTTAAGTTGATTCCAGTTAACCATTACTGTCTCTAAGTTTATAATCAGTTGACCGTTTATTTATTAACTCTGATCAGAGTCTATTTTTTAGGTTTAAAGTCTAAAAGCTGTTTACTACCTTTTCCGCATAACAAACACAACTGGATATCAATAAGATACATTTTTAGGTGGTGTACATGGTGTAGATAAATCGTCCTTATTTCGTTCTGAGAAATAAAAATTTGATAATTCTGCAAATTGCAGAATTATTGAAATTTAATCTGCGGAAAGCTAAAATAGTCTTTTTATGTACACCATGTACACCACTATCTGTATCAGTTCCTTCACAACAAAAATATAACTATTTGATAATGTGATCTATAAAAACACTCAGGTGGTAGAGGTGGCAGTAAAAAACAATATATTTCAATTTCAAAAATCGTTTTTTGAAAATTCCGCAATTTGCATAATTTTCAAAATTCATTTTTCAGAAAGGAAAAAAGTAATATTTTACTGCCACCTCTGCCACCTAATAAAAAATACATCATTAGTAATCAATCAATTATAAAATATAGTAGCACTACAAATTTTACATTTTGCATAAATTCAATAAATACTCATTGGTATTTTGTATGGTTGAATAATAATAACTCAAAGCTGCAAGAAATGATTTTTGCACATTTTGAGCCGTCACATTCTGTCCTTGGATTTCTAAATTTTTAGTGGCGCATGCATCACTGATAATAGTACAATTAAAGCCAAGATCTTTTGCAGCCCTTGTTGTGGCATCAACACACATGTGCGTCATCATTCCACAAATAACTAAATCAGTGATATTATTTGCTTTTAAAACCTCTAATAATTTTGTATCTCGAAAACTATTTGGGTAGTTTTTAATAATCACACTTTCATTATTAAGTGGTGCAACATTATGATGAATTTCTGCACCTCTCGTATTAGGAATAAAGAATGTAGAGCCACTACGTGATGATATGTGTTTTATATGGATAACCAGTAATGACTTTTCCCGAAAAGCATTTAGAATTTTTTGTGCATTCAAACTTGCCTCAAGCGAACCAACCAACGGATTTGCTCCACCTTCAAAATAATCGTTCTGAATATCAATAATTAATAATGCTTGTTTTGCTTTCATACTTTGTGCACTTACACTGTTTTGCCCTACAAGAGCCATGCACATAAACAACAATAGAACATGTACTTTTTCCATTTTCTTTAAATTTATTTTGTTATTACGTCACAAAAATAAATAATATATATCTTTGTATCAAGTATATACATTATTGTATGGTACATACAAAATGGTATGTATTATTGATTTCAAGCACATTAACAACAATAAAAAAATGGATAACAATTCAAAAAAAGATATTTGTGTACTTGATTTTGCTTTTCAGCGAATAGGAGGTAAATACAAAGGGCGTATTTTGTGGGCACTAAATAAATATAGCGTAATGCGCTATGGTGAACTCAGTCGTGAAATTTCAGGCATTACAACAAAAATGTTAACTCAAACTCTACATGAACTTGAATCTGATAATTTAATTCATAGAGAAATGTATCCACAAGTTCCCCCTAAAGTTGAATATACACTTACAGAAACGGGAAAAGAACTAATTCCTTTTATTAGATACCTTGTTGAATGG
The DNA here is from genome assembly GCA_963668125.1 of Bacteroidaceae bacterium. Lineage (GTDB taxonomy): Bacteria > Bacteroidota > Bacteroidia > Bacteroidales > Bacteroidaceae > Bacteroides. The sequence goes on from OY764215.1 coordinate 220,649, forward strand.
GGATACAAGAATATGAAAGAGGTTGAGTAAAGACCTTATAATCAGAGTTATATACGCACTGATTTAATTATTTCAACGGGGTATTATAGGTTTTGAAACTTGTATATTAATTTCCTGAACTGCAGATTTATATTCATCGTCTCCATCTGCTTCAACGCAAAGGGTAATGCCTGTCCATTGTCGCATAGGATCTACGCCAAAATATTCAGGATCAAACCGAAATGTATAATCATCTATTTGGATTGCCGGACCAGAAACAAGTACGATACGTGGACGAACTTTTGCATGTTCACTACACACTGTATCTCTATCCTTATTGACAAAGACCGGTTCAAGTCTGAACTCGTTGTTATTACATTTGCCATTGATTTTTACATGCTTGTTAATATCGTAGAACATCAATTTCCCATTGAGTTTGGCCGATACATATTGCATCTTCTTCCCAAGCGTTTTGGCATATCGAGCTTTAGTGAGTGAAACCATCTCATCGTCAAAATACCAAAACTGATTCTGTGGAATGGTAGATTCATGACCATCGGCATACCAACGGGAATAATAAACGCCGTCGGCCGCTTCGGCTACAAATTGAGGATCGTTATTTGGAGATTGTGTGGATTTTGGAGTATAGGTCAAAGCCTTTGCTATGAATTTTGCAATATAATCCATTGTCTCTTCACAGAGGTCAAAGTGCCCCTTACCGGCATCACATAGGAAAGAAATTCGAGAATCTGGATACATCATCTTGAAAGCAAGAGAGGGATTGACACGTGCCTCCCACCATTCATATTCGCCTTCAATCATTAAGCCCGGTATTTTATCAATGTTTCGGGTACGACCCCATTCTATATTTGCTCTGCCATATCCACAAAGATTAGTACGTGGAGAATCACCATGATAAGAGATAATGCAAAGTGTTTTATCTGGATTCCATGCTGCAAAATTCCATGGAAAGGTTGCCTGTGCGGAATGACCGAATGGAATAATTTTAGCCTTGACAATTTCGGGATGTTTAGTGCCAATTGCAAATTCTTTTATTATCTGTTCAAATCGTTCCTGGCAAGAGTGTCCAAGGCTATCTTTGACAGAAGTGTCCCAATTCTGCGAACCTCGTTGTATAAATGCCATGGCTATGCCGAGGCTATCCATTTGATGAGTAAACCTCTGGCTTCGGAAGAGAACTTCCTCTGTCATATTCTGATGTGCATAAAGCACAGCTTTCACTTCTTTTTGACCACGAGGTAGACGAATATATGCACGTGAACCCTTTTCGCCTGTAAAATAATCAAATTCAGCAATACCAGCATGTTTACCCGCCATCAATACTGAGCTAACAAATAAAGACAATAAGATTAAGCAATATCGTTTCATAAAGTTATTTTATTTAATGAAAATGAAATTACATCATACTACTTAAATGTAACATTATTCACATGGTTACCTAGCATAATCCGTGCAAAATCAGCAGTTTTGTACCATCCTGGTTTATCAGGCATCGTGTCGCAGATGCGCTTCCCATCAATGACAAGATTGTCAAATATTACATCTTTTACAGGACGTTCCACACTCCAACCTTCAATAACGGAGTTGCTCTCATTACCGCTGGAATATGTTATATTCTTAAATGTGATATTATTGACTGCTTTACCTGGAGCCTCACAATATTTTTTGTTATGGGAAACACGAATATTGAAAAGCATTCCGCATTGTATTGGCTCAATGCGGATATTGTCGAATAGCACATTCTGAACAATGTTATTATCACCACAGTTTATTGCCATGCAACCTTGATAATCAATCTGCATCTCGCGTTCTTCGAGGATGTCAATGTTACGATATACAAGGTTCTCAATGGTATCAGACTTCATTACAATTTCATCCGCATTTTGCGCAAGAGGCAGATTTCTGCTCACAGCATCTTTTTTGTAAGAAGCTGCACCATGAAGACCAATGAAAATAGGGTGAGCAACATCTGCCCAAAAAATGCAGTTTTGAACAGTAATGTTTCGTGCCGAACCGATGTGCCCCAAACGGGTAGCATAGACCGTATGGCAATCATCAGAGTTACGGGCAAAACAATCATCAATGAGCACATTGGATGATGCAAAAACATTAAATCCATCACCCCAACCATAATGTGATACAATTTTCACGTCTTTAATCTCTACGTCATGCGAACCACCTGTTGGCACCTGAGTTGATACAATTCCCTGAACAAGCACATTATTTGATGATGTTATCTCAACTCCATAGCCACGATCTTTTGGACGAAGCACACCTGCTCCTATGATCTTAACATCATGCTTGCCAATGACTCTAAATCCTCCCTGCACCCATGCGCCCTTATCAAGAATGACTGTCATGCCTGACTCAATGTCCATGAAATTTCCTTCAATCTCATGGTAGCCAGCTGCAAAAAATAGAGTCTTGACTTTTGCCTTGGCCTTTTTATCCAGGGTCTTGTACTTGTCAAAAGATACAGCATTTTTGGTTTTTGACATTGAAATCTCCGGTACTTTGAAAATGTGCAAGTTATGATAGATATCGTCATTAATCTCAACTGAGATATTCATTGGTCTTGTCAATGTGAACTCAATGGTGGCAGAGTCTTTCTGAATGAACGGAATGTTATATGAAGATGGACGGATACGAACCTTGTGAATAAGACCTTTATTATAATGCACGCGAACGATCTTATCCCCCTGTGTTTCAGTCAGAGTTACAAAACTACTCTTCTCCACATTGTGCTTGCCGTTTGCCACCCGGTCAACTGGCACTGAATATACAGATAAAACCTCTTTATCGACAGTAACGGTAAAATCATCATTATAAGCTATCTTTGTCTGTGCTGATATAGGGAAAAGGCTAGCAAAACCTAATAATAAAGTTAATAATTTTCGTTTCATAATACTAACTATTTTTTTAAAGGAATTTATATTAGTAATTTTAAATACGAAGCAAGGTCAACTAATACTTAATTCTAAGCTTACTTTTTTCTGTCAGTAACAATAATATGATAATTGAACTTTGTCTATCGATAACTTTTACCGTCACAAAAGAAAAGCCAAACAAAGGATTTACCCGTACATTATCAATCGGTTGTCCTCGTTTGGCTGATTCTTACTTTTTTATTCGATTTTTATTTAAAAGATACGAACAACTATTTAATACTAATAGCAACGCCTCCACTTGGAGCCAATCTTTGCTTCAGTTTAGTTGTACTTGTCACAGTTATAGTTTTTATTGTATAGCTCTGTGGATTATTAATCCAATGAGCATCTTTACCATCGGCATAAATTGTTGCATGGAATTTCTGTCCTTTTGGTAGAAAGCTCAAATCAATAACAGCTTCGCGAGCATTTTCATCAGTTATTCCACCAATATACCATTCGTTCTTGCCTTTAGCTTTTCGTGCAATTGTTATATAATCACCTGGTTCTGCCTCTAGAATATAGGAATTGTCCCAATCAACCGCAACATCTTTTATAAACTGAAATGCATCCGAATAACGTTTGTAGTTCTCAGGCAAATCAGCAGCCATTTGCAACGGACTATACATTGTTACGTATAAAGCAAGCTGTTTTACCAGTGTGGTGCTCAGCTTCGCCTTATTCTTTCCATAAACAGACAAATCACCCTGGAATATTCCCGGAGTATAATCCATTGGCCCTCCCATCAATCGGGTAAAAGGAAGAATTGTTGTGTGATCAGGTTTATTGCCGTTAAATGATTCAAACTCTGTGCCACGAGCTGATTCCTGAGCAAGCCAGTTCGGGTAAGTACGGCAAAGTCCTGTTGGACGAACAGCTTCATGCGAATCGACCATTATTTTATACTTTGCTGCAGTTTCGGCAACATAAAGATAATGATTCACCATCCATTGTCCATCATGATATTCACTTCGTGGAATAATTGGTCCTACATATCCAGTCTTTACTGAATTGTATCCATTATCGACCATAAAACGAAAAGCATCATTTAATTGACGTTCATAATTAATAGCCGATGATGTAGTTTCATGGTGCATAATTATTTTAACACCTTTACTTGCTGCATACTGATGTAACTCTTTCACATCAAAATCGGGATATGCTTTAGTAAAGCTATAAATATGTTCTTTTGAATATGCCCAATTATCTTCCCAGCCTTCATTCCAGCCTTCAACAAGAACAGCATCGAATCCATTCTGCGCAGCAAAATCAATATATTCTTTTACATGAGCTGTATTTGCTCCATGATGACCATTACATTTCAATTTTGAATAATCTGTTTGCCCAATTATGATATCCGGATTGTCTGTGTAAGCCCACGTTGAACCGCCGCCTGTGAAATATTCCCACCAAACACCGATATACTTTACAGGTTTAATCCAGGAAGTATCGTCTAGCTTACAAGGTTCATTCAAGTTCAGAATTAGTTTTGAAGCTAAGATTGCACGAGCATCATCACTTACAACAACAGTACGCCAGGGAGTTACGGTTCCAGTTTGAATATAGCCTTTATTTCCATTCTTATCTGGTGTAAGATGTGAACTCAGACAAAAAGTCTTACCGTCGAGATTTAGAGCCATTGCTGGATAATTAACCAAAGCTGCTTCGTGAATATTGATATATAATCCATCATCCGATTTTAGCATCAAAGGAGTTTGTACAGCCAATCCTGGCGCAGGAGCTTTTGCAGCAAGAGGTTCTTCGTGAACTTTACCAATTAAACCAGCTATTTCAGATAGTTTAGATGTAGTTATCGGAAACTCATTCGTATCATAGTCGGCAGGTATCCAGAACGCTTTATGATTGCCGGAAAGTTTAAATTCGGTAGCTTCTTCCTTTATTGTAAAATGTCGGAGATTCTCCTGAGCAGGAAATTCATATCTGAAACCTAGCCCATCGTTAAACAAACGAAAACGTATATTCAGCTTTCTGTTGGTAGAAGTCTGATTTAGCGAAACAAGCATTTCGTTGTGATTATCTCTGATCTCTTTTTGTTCTCCCCATACCGGTTGCCACACTTTATCAGAAGTACAGAGCTTAGTATCTGTTATAACAAACTTATCTGTTAATGGAGCCAAAGAATTGATAGTAAACCCCATTTTACTTTCGCCAATAACATTTTTACCCTTAAACTGAAGTTTATATGAAGGAGTACCGTTATCATTCAACCGGAAAGTAAGTGTTAAATTTCCATCGGGTGAACTTAAATTTTGAGCTACTGATGTATTAACAATCAATAGACAAAGAAGAATAAAAATAATTTTTCTCATAATATTTTTTTAATAATCTATATATACTAATAAATATGCTGTCAAAAACAAAAACACATTAATGGACAATTACTTCGTCCAGAAAAAACCATGCAGGATTTCCTACGCCATAATGCCATGACGGGCACAAGCCAATTGTCTCGATCTTTACTTTTACATAACGGGCATTGATAACATTATCCGATTTCACAGGTATGTTTACATACTTCACTGGTCTGTCTCTATCTTCAGGAATATTTGTGGTTCCCATCAACGTAAAATTCTTATTATCGCTAGATGTATAACAGGTCATGCTTTTAGGTAATAAAATCCAAGCACCTAAATTATGCAGGAAATCAGCTTCTACACTGCTAAAATTCTGCGGTTTCTTTAAATCAACAACAAATTCTGCATCTTTTCCCATCCATCCTACCCAACTTTCATTGTAGGAAGCTGCTCCATAAAGACCATCTGTAAGAGCCTTAGGTGCTATTTTATCGTATGGAGCATTTGCCGGAATAATATAATTTACTTCAGCACCCTGAGCCAGGTTTATATTCTTATGAAGAAGATTTCTTTGTGAATAAAGTTCACAATATTCTTCAACTGTATTATTCCGTTCATTAAGGTATTTCACTCCCAGTTCATCGGCTCTTCGTCTGAATAATTCCAATTTATCTTTCAGATCGGCAGTATTTACTATTGGCTCTGTTCGTGCAATTTCAAGTTCGGCATATTGAATAGGAAGTCGGGACTCTCTTACACGATTAAGAAATACAGGATTATCAGCAACAGCACGTTCGGCATCATCAAATAACTCTTTGTATTTTTGCATAAAAGTTTTATTCAGCATACCATTTTTATGTGTGATTGGAGTGTCATATATCCATAAAGGAATCTTACTTTCCAGAAGCGCATCTTTCTGTATATTCAGATAATCATACAGATAAGGAGCAGCCATACCATAATAACCATCCAGGAAAGAATGTATTATAGAATCTACATTTACTGAAGTATTCCATAACAACTTAGAAACAAGATAAGAACGAAGTTCAGAAAAATCTCCTCCCTTAATACTTGCGATCTGTGAAAAATGCATTTTTACGTTATTCTTCTTAAACAGGTTCATATTTGGTTGCAGAATATGAAAGTTTGGAAAAGGAGAAATATAATTATCAAAATTAATTCCATAATCCCACAGAAAAATATTATTCGATATTTTAGACCATCCTTCCAGATTTTTCATAAATCGTTGCCCCGTTGCATTATCTGTCAATGGCACCTCTCTATAACAATCTATATCACAGAGCATAATATTCACATTATGCAACGGTTTTATATGCTTAGGAGGAGGGACAGAATATAAATAAGCAAGCGTAGAAAACTCTTTATCTGGGAAACGAGCAGCAAGTTTGTTCAGGAAATAAATAATTGTTCCCGAAGGACTACCCTCATATTCATCAATAGCTTTGCAACTATCACAGAAACAATGAGTCTGGCTATCATTTTGACTGACTGAGATTATATTTTTCCCAGGATTCGCTTTAAAGATAGAATCTAGTCGTAGAGAAACAATTTCAAAAATTTCAGGATTCGTTAAACACCACTGACTGGCAACTCCTGGTCTGCGTTGTCCATTAATAAACGAATAGTATTGAGGATGTTTTTCTCCATAAATTGCAGCAGGAAGTAATGAATTAAAAGTATGTACCCACAAGTCTGCAGCAAATACTTCTTTGGGTTCTTCCAATCGGTGCCAAAGTGTATATATAGGGTCTTTGCAACTGTATGATTGTGTTTGCCGGTAACGGAATGTTGGATTATCGATTTTTCTTATTCCTGAAGGTACGATCATATCCTTACTTTTATTAATGCTATATGTTTCTGCAGCATAATAGTGTATTCCAAAATAATCTTCCAGTATAGTAACAACACCATATATAGATCCTTTGCCTGTACCTTTTACTATACGCAGACATCCATCTGTTGAAGAAATATAGAAACCATCTTCAGTAATATCTGATGCATTCAATGTTTTAATAGGAAGTTGAAAATTTCCGATCAGAACATCTCCTTTTCGTTTTTCCTTAATCGATACAATTTCTAATTTTGCTCCTGTTATTCTTTCAGTAAAGTCCTGAAATAGCAGCGCAGCCTTCATATCTATACTATCATTCTTATCGACGACTATTCGTGCCTTAGGTTTGCCTCCTCTGACAATTATTATCTGAGAAAATATATTCTGAGAAATAAGAAATAACAGTAATATAATAATTCCTGTTTTATGTATTATTTTCATGGTAATTCTTTTTATTATAGCACAAATAAACAAATAGAGCAGATTACAATGCTTAATCCAACTATATATTTATGTCTAAAATGTTGATTTATGGTAATTTAAGATCAAAATCAATTGTTTCTTCTAAGTTTCTCGCGTAGCTGTTTTAAAGCACTGTAAATATGATTTTGAACAGTACTTAATGAAAGGTCTAATTGTTTGCTGATATCCTTGCTTGGCATATCCTCAATGTAGCTGAGAATAAAAACTTCCTTGCATCGGGGAGATAGACTATCGATTGCAGAATCAATTATATTTTTAGTGTCATTGTCATAAAGACTTTGAATCACTTCATTGGCATCTGGATCGTAATATTGATATCTAAGATATTCTATAGACTGTTGGTAATCGGACATTTTTTGATCAGACTGTTTCTTTTTCAAAACATTCAAAGCTGAATTGTATACAGAGCGAAAAAGATAAGCTTTTAACGAAAGACTTTCATCAATATTTTCTTTATGTAGCCATACATTCAAAAAAACATCCTGTATAATATCTTCAGTTTCAGCAGCACTAAGAAAAGATCTTCCATAATTTTGCAAAGCAGAATAATGCATCAAATAAAGCTCGTTAAATGCAGCTCTATCACCATTTTTTATTCTTTTTGTTAATGAAATAACTTTTTCCATCAATGCCCAAGTCTGTCTTAAAAGAATTATATTTTCTCCTTCAACTGTTATTTATAACAACACTCGAAGTATTTGAAGCCATTAAATTTCCAGTAACAAAGGAAGTTTAATATTTACCTTCTTTGAAATACATATTTATTAATTTTCCAAACAAAGAATAGAACTATATTTCACTTCAAATATCTATAATTCATCACAATAAATATAATCTATATTCTCATTTTACTTTATATAAGTTTACTTAAAAGCATATTCTTTCAAACAAACTAATGCATAGCAAAATATTTAGAGCCGTTTCTATAATTACTTCTGAAATAACTTATTATCAGCATAAAGTTATACAGCTTTATTTTTTATCATGAAGGCCCGTAATTGTAACTGTAAAAGTAATATTAATCTTTTCATTTCCAACAACATTCTAAGAAGATATTTTCTAATTAAAGATGCTAATTACGGGCCTACCTGATTATTCTGATAAATAGTAAAACTACATCTATTTATCTATAAGAATTCTTTGCAATTCTACATTCCATCCGGCAACAGTAATTACCTGACGTGATTTGGATGAAGCATTATATTCTACCTCAATCTTCTTCTCTCCACCTGGAACTACAGAGAAATAGTTGTCGCTGTAAAATACAGGAAGAACTCTTTCACCCGTTTTCTTATCTACAACAGATACACGGTTAAAGAATGCGACCGGATTATTAGCTGGATTGGAAAGGGTAACTTCCACTTTGCCTGCCTTCAATGGTTTTACTGAAACCTTCAGCTTGGCTTTATTCATTGATGACAGACCGCTGTATTTGCCTGTTCCGTCAGCCAGCCAATAGATGTTCTCACTTACAACCTGTTTGCTTTCGTCCATCAACTGAAGACGTAGGAAACCGCCTTTATCCTTGGCAAGGACATCCAGTTCGTTCTTTATGGAGAACAGTTTCTTGCTGCTGGATGCATCAATGGAAGTAGTTTTCTGAGTTATCTCACTGCTCTTTCCGTCCATATCAAACCACGTTGCTGTCAGTGTCAGGTTATCACATGCCTTGAAGCCGTTATTGACTAACATCAGGGTACCGTCAACCGGACTGCACATAGCATGAAGCTTTTCACTTCCGTTTCTAAGGCCAAACAAGCAGGCATTTGGATCAAGGTAGTAATCGTACATCTGACCACGCATGGCTGTCCATGGATTCTGAGTCTTCCAGATTATAACACCGGTGTACCAGTTCCACATGTGAGAACTGAAGCCTTCCATCAGGCCGCGGTACTGATCATAGTTTACCAACTGGGCCTTCATGCAGAAGTCTTTGATATCCGATGGGGTTCCGTAAGGTTCCAGGAATCCTTCATAACCGACTCCGGTGTAGGTATGGTAAGTCCATACCGAATCGGCGGTTTCATTTGGCTTTTCATTCGGATGATAAACAGGAAGCACCATATTCTTTTCAGGGATAAATCGTTTCAGGGATTCATAATCGCCTACTCCTACTGAACCCACTTCTGAGTTGAAAGGCCAGGTCTTGTAATTCCAGAACACACTCAAGGGTTGGATGGAGTATGGTCCATCTCCGTTTCCACCAATGGTATTTAATGACATTCTTTCGGTATTGGAGAAATCGAAGAACATACGGGTACCGTCGAGTTTGGTGATAATTGAATCACGCAAAACTGTCAAAATATCATCAGGGGGAGCAATTTCATTACCACCACACCAGATTGCAAGTGAAGGGTGGTTACGTACCATCTTAACCATATCGGCTGCACATTCCAGGAACAGGCTGTGGTTATCCGGATAGTTTCTACGTGTCCACTGATCTTCCTTTTTCATTGGATCAAGCCATCGTCCATTACAGTCGCCGGACATCCAGAAATCCTGGAACACAAGCATACCATAGCGGTCGCAAGCCTCATAGAACTCAGGACGTTCTACCAGAGCACCGCCCCAGATACGGATCAGGTTCAGATTCATATCACGGTGATAGCGGATTTCGGCATCGTAGCGTTCGGGGGTAAAACGAAGCATTGCATCCGAGATAATCCAGTTACCGCCTTTGATAAAGATCTTCTGACCGTTTACATGGATTTCACGGCTGCTGGTTATCGGGTTCCACTGAGTCTGGATTTCTCTTACACCAAACTGAACATTTTCACTGTCTGAAACTCCTTTGTTCTTTTCTTCAAAAGAGATTTCTGATTTATAAAGACTCTGTTCGCCATAACCGGAAGGCCACCAAAGACGGGGATTCTGCATCTTGTAGACAGGTAAGGAAACTATCTGCTTTGAATTAGGTTCAAGGGTTACTTCTTTGGAGATTAGATTTCCTTCAACAGAGAACTTAACCACACCCGATACTACGTTATCCGAAGCATTTTCTACTTCTGCAGAAACCTTGATCAGGGCTTCGCTCTGTCTGCCTTCGGGGGTACGTTTGCCGGGAACCTGAGTGATGATATGCGGATCGCTCAAATTCACGCTACCTGTCTTCTCAATATATACTTTATCCCAGATTCCGGTATTACGGTCACGGATGGGGCGGATCCAGTCCCAGCCTGCCACATACTGGTGAGAAACTCCGCGTGCGATTGTTCCGTCGCCTCCCTGGCCTCCATTTGGATTACCAACCGGATCGGGAGGAAAGACTATTACTGCCAGGCGGTTATCTCCTGTCTTTGATAACAGTTTTGTGATATTGAATGATTTGCGGAGGTACATACCTTCATATGGTTCCTTGTTTACAAGCTTACCATTTAGGTATATCCTGCAGCTATAGTTGATGCCCCGGAATTTAAGCCATACCTGGTTTCCGCTTTCAGGTTGTTCTTCCTTGAAGTTCTTTACAAACCAGTAGGTATAGTAATCTCTGCCGGTTTTATAGATATCCGGTATCTGTTCGTTATTCATGCCATAGAAAGGATCCGGTATCTCATTGTTGGCAAGCAGTGTGGTGAGAACAGTGCCGGGAACGACGGCATTCTTCCATCCCGATAAAGTATAGGATGGGCTGGAGATATCCTCTCCCGAGGCTTTTTCTTCTTTTATTGATCTGCACTTCCAGCCGCTATTGAGTTCATAGCGGTTCTGAGCAAAAAGGCCCGTTACACAGATAAGAGAGAGAAAAGCGACTATCAGACTGTTTTTTTTCATCATATTTATGGTTCGGTTTTGTTCTGTTGATGTTTTTTATAGTTGTCAGGTTCTTACATTTCGGAACGGGGACGGGCATCCTGAGCGGTGCCCCAGGAAGATGGTTTGTTACCCATCTCGATAACAAGAGTGCCACCCTTCATTATATCCTTGTACTGAATATAGGATTTTGGATAGTTCTTTCCGTTCAGGGTAATTTTCTGGATGTATTTATTCGCAGCACTGTTATTCAGAACATTCATGGTAAATGTTTTATTATTGCCCACATTGATGGTGGCATTGTTCACTACCGGGCTGCCGAATACAAAGCATCCGTTGGATGGATTAGCAGGATAAAATCCTAAGGCTGAAAAAACATACCATGCTGACATCTGGCCTACGTCTTCATTTCCGCAAAGACCATCATACTTATCGGTATAGAGTGTGTTCATTATTTCGCGTACCTTATCTGCAGTTTTCCATGGCTGTCCTACATAAGCATACATATAGGTTATGTGGTGGCTAGGTTCGTTACCGTGTGCATACTGTCCAATCAGCCCGCTGATATCGGGTGAAGCTTCAGAGCCTAGGTCGCCTTTGGCAACAAACAGGGAATCCAGTTTCTTGGTAAAAGCTTTTTCGCTGCCATAGAGTTTTATCAAGCCTTCCACATCCTGAGGTACCAGCCATGTATATTGCCAGGCATTACCTTCGGTATAATCGTTCTGACGGTGAATGGAGGTAAACGGATTGAACGGGGTTCTCCAGGTATTATCGTTTACACGGCCTCTGGCAAAACCGGTCTGGGCATCGAAATAGTTTTTATAGTATTTTCCGCGCTTATCGAAATAGTTATAATCTTCTGTAAAGCCTTCTTTACGGGCTACCTGACCAAGGCTCCAGTCAGCAATGGCATATTCCATACCCATAGCTACAGACTCAACGGTGCTATCGGCTGGGATATAGCCGTATTTCTTTACGTATTTAAGTCCTCTGCCGTCCTGCATCATGGTGTTCTTCATTGCTTCATAGGCCAGTTTCTTATCGATATTCAAGCCTTTGAGGTAAGCGTCTGCTACTACGGTTACTGCCGGGCAGCCAACCATACAGTAGGTTTCATTACCCATCAGGTGCCACACTGGAAGTTCGCCCTGTTGCTGGTAGATTGCAAGCATGGTATTGACAAAGTCACCGGCTCTTTCGGGCTGCAGAAGAGTGAACAATGGATGTGCCGCACGATAGGTATCCCACAGGGAGAAGGTGGTGTAATTGGTGAAAGATGCATTAGTATGGATCTTCTTATCTGCACCGCGATAATCTTTATCAACATCGCAGAATATAGAAGGGGCAATCATGGTATGATAAAGAGCGGTATAGAAAGTGCGCATACGGGCCGCATTGTCGGCTTTTATCACTACTTTACTCAGTTCTTTATTCCAGGCAGCATCGGCTTTGGCTACTGTTTGCTTAAAGTTCCAGCCGGGTATCTCGGATTGCATATTTAACTTAGCATTAGCTATACTTACTGGAGAAATGGCGACCTTGACAAAAACACTTTCTTTTTCATGAGTTTCAAACAAAGCCTGACCATAAACTTTTTCTGCTTTTAAAGATGAACCTAAAAAAACACTTGTTGAATCGCTAAGAATAAAACGTTTAATTGGTTTTGAAAACACAGCAGTGAAATAAATACGCTGATCTTTTGCCCATCCGGAAGAATAGCGATAACCCGAGATCATGGAATCGTTCTCCTGAACAATATAGCCCTCTGTTACTTTGTCCCATCCAATACCACTTTCCAAGTCAATAACAATCTTTGCATCTTTTGAAGCAGGGAAAGTATACTTATGGAATCCACATCGTGGAGTTGCTGTTAATTCTACATCGACATTATAACGATTCAAATGAACAGCATAATAACCCGGACGGCACTTTTCTGTACTATGGCGATAAATTGAACCTAGGCCAGAAAGATATTGTTCCGGAGTACTTCTTTTTGTTGAAACTCGTCCAACTGCAGGCATGAAAGATATATCTCCTAAGTCTCCTATACCTGTACCGCTGAGGTGCATATGTCCAAAACCGGTTACTATAGAATCTGAGTAGTGATATCCCGAACACCAGTCCCAACCACGCGTGTAATTACTAGGGCCCAATTGCACTAATCCAAACGGAACATTTGCTCCTAGAAATGTATGACCATGACCAGATGTTCCAATATAAGGATTTACATACTGAGTAAGATTCTGCAAACGAGTGCCTTTTTTTGTTTGCTTTCCAATACAAGGCTGCATAAAAGATACAGCGAAAAGACAAATTAAAAATCCCTTCATTGAATCTCTTAATATATTTCTATTTTTCATTTCTATCAATATTTATTTTATTATTACTAAAAGATGATGGTTGTATAAAACCATGGAAAAGAGCTTCAAAAAAAATGCAAGTATAGAACAATATCTATAATGACATTTCTAATTTACAGATTTACCAACAGGCCTAAATGAAAAAGCAAGTGCCTCTAATTCTTTAGATAAACCACGAGGAAGAATAACTCTAACTTTACCATTTACTAGTGTCCATTTCACTGGTCTATTTGTTTCTAAAAGAATCATTTCACTTCCCTTTTTTGGAGTATTTCCACTCCATTCAACATATTCTGGTACTACATTGCCTTCATTTAAACAAAGCAAAGCAAACAATTTGCTACCATCCTTCTTTTGAGTAAACCATACATTTCCATTATGATAATCTGCAACGGTTCTTGTATTATATATAGCTTCTCCGTTTTTATTCATCCAAACACCAATCTTTTTCAAATGCTTCACAGCCCCATCAGGAATCAGCCCTTCAGAAGAAGGTCCTACACCCAAAAGTAGACTTCCTCCTTTGGACACAATTTCGATTAATGAATGAATCACTTTAAATGAAGACTTATAATTATCATTTGGAACAAATCCCCACGCATCGCCTAAAGTCATGCAACTTTCCCAAGGATGATCTAATTTCATTGAAGGAATTTTCTGTTCCGGAGTCTGATAGTTTTCATAGGGACCATGAACAGTTCTATCGACCATTAACAAACCAGGTTGAGCAGCTCTTGCCATTTCTGCAATATGCTTCATATCTATATTCTGACTCCATGAAGGTATATTTGCACCCCATGAACGAACCTCATCATTGACCGATTCTAATGGACGAACCCAACCACCATCGAGCCATAAAATATCAATAGAACCATAATTATGCATTAATTCACTGATCTGGTTATAGGTATATTCCTTAAATTTATTCCATCTCCATGGAAATTTATTAATATCATAATTGTTATTTCTATCTGGAGTAGCATACTTTGACCACCAATAATATTCAGAATGCCAATCGGGTTTTGAGAAGTAAGCTCCAATCATGAAGTCTTTTTTACGAAAAGCATCAAATACATATTTAGCCACATCTGCGCGAGGATTATTCTTAAAAGGTCCTTGTGCTATAGAGAATTCAGTTTGTTTAGTATCGAACATAGCAAATCCATCGTGATGTTTTGTCGTAAAGACCACATATCGCATACCTGCATCGTGTGCAGCCTGAGCCCATTGGTCAGGATTAAATTTCACAGGATTAAATGATTTAGATAAATCCCAATACCATTTTTTATAATTATCGTATGAAACAGTACTATCACGTTCAATCCAGCTTTCTGAACACAAAGACCATGATTCTATGATACCAGGAACAGAGTAGAGCCCCCAGTGAATAATCATTCCAAATTTTTTGTCCTGCCATTTATCAAGCTTATTATTCACTAGTGAATCTTTAGGCCATTCATATACTGTTGACTGATTGTGTACATTAGGTTGTGCCATCATCTTAAACGAAAAAAGAATAAGAATTGCTAAAACTACAACCTTCTTATAATTCATCATCATATTACCAAGTTGATTAGATTATTACAATTACTGCTGACATCCTACCTTGTCTATTTTAGTATTCTGCTATAGACATTATTATCAGAAATCAATAGGATAAACAGCCACATAAAAAAAGGATTACTCCATTGAATATTTATTATTACTTATCTTTAAAATACCCAGAGTAACCCAATCAAACGCCTTTTCATTAAAACCAACAAGAAATGTTTATTGATTACTAAAAACAATCCTCCGATTTTTATATAATAAAAAGGACTTTATACCTTACGAAATTACCTATAAAAATAAACTAAAGAATAAACAAAACTCGGAAGAAAATAGTTCTTCCGAGTTTAAAAATATTAGCGATCTTATTCAGCTTTATCCCACCAAACTCTGGAAGTCATTTTATCACCTCCGGTAAGTCTGCTTACAGCTTCAAGATAATTTGTGCTGTTGATAGAAGCTTCACCTGATGAATATGTAAAACGACGAGGTACTGTACCACTTGTAACATTACCTATATAGTTTACAGTCTTCAAAACTGGATATCCAGATCTTCTCCAGTTAGCAAATGTCTCATAATCATCAGAGAATGTATTAATGTAATATTGAGTATTAATCTGCTTCAAAGCAGTAGCTGCACTATAAGGATTCAATCTTAGATAGTTTGAAATTTCAGCATCACTTGGAGCCAGACCAGTAGTAAACTGATTAAATTGCTTCATTGAAGCCTTAACACCTTCATTGTAGTAAGTTTCTGCACTACCTGAAATCCATCCACGATAAGCAGCCTCAGCCAACAACAATTGATTTTCTGCATAAGTTACAAGGAATGTAGGAGCATCAATGCGTGCATAAGTGTAGCGATTAGCTACAGAATACAAATTCTTATCTAATGGATTATATTTGATTTTATTACCTGGATAATTAGGTGCATTCTTGATATGAGTTGGAGCTAATGTATCACTCGTTTCATCATATCCGTTAGGCATACCAATTTGATGAGAAGCAATAGTATCACCCATTTGCCAATCACCACTACCAATCTTCTTACTTGGATCGTTTACGACAGTGCAAAGAAGTCTTAAGCGTGGATCATTACTGTTCTTTAACAAGCTAACGAAAGAATCACTCATACGATATGCTGATGGATCTTCATGACAATAAATCTTACCAAAAGGTTCACAAGAATTATTTGAAGTAACAGCCGAAGGATGATTAATCTTTGCATTATCATCATTACTTGCAAATAGTCCGCCGCTTACAGCAGTTGTAACCCAGGTTTTTGCAGTATTTGGATCTACTTTAGACAGACGCATTGCCAAACGTAACATTAATGAATAAGAGAATTTACGCCATTTAGTACAATCACCTCCATAGATAATATCAGCATTTCCAATTGTAGAAGACTTTCCATTAAGGTTTTCTGCAGCTTCCTTCAATTCTTTAAGCATATCTGTATATATATCCTGTTGCTTGTCATATTTAGGATAACCGTTAGCTTGATAGTAACCCTGTCCTGCTTCAGAATAAGGACAATCACCGTACATATCAGTCATTCTATGGAACAAAAGAACTTTCATAATTCTTGCCATCTGATACTCTGGATAATACTTTTCACTATCTTTCCAATTTTCCATTAAATCGATAACGTTTCGTATACCATTAGGATACATTCTATCCCAAAATGCTGAGTTATAGCCATCTGAGTATGTGTATTTATCACCACACCAGTAGCTTTCTGTAGATGCAGTGTGTTGTAACATGGTACTGCAATAAATCAGTCCATTACGCCATGCTTCATATTCGGTACCATAGCAATATTGTTGTACATTGGTGAACTCCAATGTATAATTCATAACTGATGGAGTAATAGCTTCTGGGTCATTATTAATATCACCAAAACTGCTACAACCTGAGAACGTTGTAAGTAAGCTCAGTGCAGCTATATATAAAACTTTATTTTTCATATTCTTTTTCACAAATATTAGAATTTAACGTTCAAATTGAAACCTACATTTCTAGTTGCAGGATATCCGTTTAGTTCAAGACCTTGTCCGTTAGAATTATTATAAGCAGATTCAGGATCAATGTTAGGAGTATGTTTTACAATAGTCCACAAATTACGTCCAACTAAAGAAACACTCATACCTTTAATAAACGGCACTTTGCTTGCTAAGAAAGATTTAGAGAAATTATATCCAAAAGAAAGTTCTCTTAGTTTCAAGAAACTAGCATCATATACAAATTCCTCTGTAATATTCTGGTCAGTAATCCATTTCCAGTAAGTCTGAGCATCAATACCTGATTTTGAGAAGCTATTTCCGCTTAGATCAACTCCACTAACAGAAACACCACCTACACGACCTTGCAATGTGTTTTTGTGTAATCCAGTGCTATATAAACTATAGTTAGTACCAGAGAATAGCTTAGCACCTAATTTGAAGTCAAGCAAGAATGACAAAGTAAAATTCTTATAAGTGAAATCATTGTGGAAACCACCTGTCCATTTATAAACACCGTCACCTAAAACTTCAACATCGTCTGATCTTACAGGAAGTCCATCTAGATTGTATACTCTGTTTCCTTTAGCATCAGTTTTGTATTTATAACCGACAATCTGACCATAAGAATCACCTACAATATTACGAATAGAAGCCTGACCGCTACGAGATTGTGCTCCATCAATAGTTATAGATTTAACACCTTCTCCTAGATAAAGAACTTTACTATTATTATATGCAAGATTCAAAGAGGTATTCCATGTAAAATCATTTGTGCTGACAGGAACGCCAAACACCATAAGTTCAAGACCTCTGTTGCGGATCTCGCCAATATTACGATATGCAGAACTGAAACCGGAAGTCTGACTAGTTGAAACTGGAACAATATCGTCTTTTGTGTTTTTTTCATAAACAGCAAAATCGAATCCTAAACGATTTTTAAAGAAAGAAGCATTTGCACCAATTTCCTTTTCGCTGATTTTAACTGGTTTCAAATAAGCATTAGGTACAGCAGAGTTGTTAATATAACCCATTGATTGATTTTGAACAGTGAAATCGTTCATGGTATAAGTTAACAAAGTCAAATAAGGAGATGTACCATTAGATGCAGAAGCCAAGGAAGCTCTAACTTTAGCTGTAGTAACCCATTCTGGTAATTTAAAACAATCACTCAACATCCAGCTTAAACTTACAGAAGGATAGAAATAATGATTGTTTTTAGGATCCAAAGTAGAGAACCAGTCGTTACGTCCTGTAAAATTAAGAAATAACCAATCTTTATAACCAAAATCGGCAGTACCATATACAGAATTCACCTGATATTCAGTATAATCTTTAGCAAAAGTACGCGTATTTGCAGAAACATTAGAAGTTGAATAAACACCGCTAATTACAAATGGACGAATACCACCATTTGTTCCATATTGTTTAGTAATATCACGTTGTCTATTACCACCAACTGTTGCATTTACTGAGAAATCACTAAACTTTTTGTTTACACCAATTAAATAGTTCAAGTTCATTTCTGAAAAGTTTTTTTCATATTCTTGGATATAACCATTAATGTCAGCGGCAGCGCCATCAGGTTGAACTTGTTTGAAAGAAAGAATATAACCATCTCTTGAAACCTGGCCCTGAGCATATAACCAATCAGTAATATCATAACGAAGAGTAGCAGCTCCAGTTAAACGATTCTTGTCAGACTCGTTTATTTTTCTATACTGCAACCAATAAGGGTTATTGAAATAAACATTGTTACCAGGCTGTAATTCTGTGCCATCGGTAGCAGCGCCTTTATTTCCTTTTAACCATCTTACATCATAGCCATTTGCCAAATATAGTAAGGTAGCATTTGTGTTACCATTTCCATCAGACAAGTTTGCTCTACCATTAACATGTTCAAAAACGTAGTTAGCATTAATGGTTAAATGCAGTTTCTTGGTAATATCATATATTGTGTTCATGTTGATACCTTGCTGGTTTAAACCGGCATTAGGTAAGTTAGCCTGAGAGAATGTGTTTGACAAGCCAAAACGATAAGTTACTTTATCGTTCTTCCCGCTGATTGCTAATGATGCAGTTTCGTCAACACCTGTGCGATAGAAATTTTTCCAGTTATCAATATAATCATAACGTGCTGTTTCACCATTTCGATTTACGAAATTACTGCCATCTAGTTTAGTACCCCAACTTGAATTGTAAGTTTGGTAAGCTGAAGTCTGATCAGCAGGTTTAATTCCTTGAGTTCCCTGACCATAAGTCTTTTGGAAATCACGGTAATCGTAAATTGAGTTAAATGTCAGGTTATTATTAAATTCAAGACCAATACCATCCTGATCTTTTTTACCTGATTTTGTAGTAATCAAGATAGCACCGTTACCTCCACGGTATCCATAAAGAGCTGATGCTGCAGCACCTTTCAAAACCTGAACATTTGCAATATCATCCGGATTGATGTTTGATAAACCGTCACCCATATCCATACCACCCCAGGTTCCTGCATTACCCTGATTAGCATTATCAAAAGGCACGCCATCAATAACATACAAAGGCTGATTGTTTCCTGCCAAAGATGCATTACCACGAATAATAACACGGCTTGAGCCTCCTAAACCTGTAGCATTACCAGCAACACTCACACCTGAGATTTTACCGCTTAATGCATTACCTAAGTTTAAATCACGAGATGCAGTCAATTGATCCCCCCCAACTTCTGTAGTTGAATAACCAATTGAACGCTTTTGTCTCTTAATACCCATGGCAGTTACAACAACTTCATTCAAAGAATGAACGTCTTCAGCCAATGTTACAGTAATGTTTTCTTTTCCAGCAACAGAAACTTCTTGTGTTACATAACCTATGTAACTGATAACGAGGGTGGCATTACCAGGAACAGACAATGAAAAATCACCATCCATTCCTGTAACTGTACCTACTTTTTCTCCCTTTACCTTAACACTAGCTCCAATAATTGATTCACCATTTTTGTCTTTTACAATTCCTGAAACCTTTCTTACCTTTTGTTGAGAAGCATTTGATTTGGTAGTTCCTGCAGGTTTAGTATTTTTTGAGTCATATAAAAGAACTACATGATCTTTTATCTCATACTTAATGCCACTACCTTTTAAGATTTTGTCTAATATAACATTAAGACTTTCATTTTTTGCATTAACAGCAACTTCATTTACAACCCTTGTTTCCAAAGATTTATCATAAGAGAAAACTACATCTGTCTGTTTAGACAGTAAATCAATAACATTTTTCAGAGTAACATTATTTAATGAAAGGTTTACATTGAAACTATCATTAAATACTTCGGTTTTTTGAGATGCTTGTGCTTTTAAGCCAAAACATACTAAAAAAAGCACAATACATAAAGGCTTTATACATGCATAGCCATTAGATTTGTTTTTCATAAATACATTTTTATTTTAAATCAATAGATTTGGTTTTTTCACTTAACTAATTTCAGACTTGCCGTCTTTTCTTTCTAAACTTCTACTACATAGGCTACTAATTTTACATTTTAAATTATAATAAGGAAGTGCACTCTGACATATACATAGGTATATATCAGATTAATTTCCAGTCTTCCCGTTTAATACAACTTAAGAGGAAGAACTACCTAATAGAAAATACGCTTTTTTTAGAAAAAAATCAGTGAGAGACTTTTGCCCTTTGGCCAGTTAGGTGAAATAACTGTTCAAGCACTTCATCAAGGCTATTTGTTTCCTTATAATAGAAATTATATTTGCGCAGTTTAAGATCCTCTGAATCTATAAGAATCTTCACTTTATATTTTTGCTCTATATTATTTATAATATCAGAAATAGAGACATTAGTTAACGCTACTAAGTGAAAGCGCCATAAAGAATATACACTGGCATCAATTTCGTTTATTTCTAATGTTTTTTGTTTATCCGAATATATTGCCTGTTGTCCAGGACGAAGTGTAGCCAGGTTTTCACCGGTGTTATCTTCCAACTGAATAGATCCTCTCAACAAAACAGCTTCACTTCTATTCTTTGAATAATCTGAGTTGACACTGAAAGCCGTTCCCAAGACTTTAACCCGAAAAGCTTCTGTTTCGACAATAAAAGGATGTAACGGATCCTTTTCAACTTCAAAAAAGGCTAGTCCTTTTAATTTCACATGCCTTTCTTTTTCCATATACTCATCTGAATAACTTATTACGGCATTTGTATTCAGCCAAACAACAGATCCATCCTTTAATGTAACCTGTTTAACAGAATCGGGTAAAAAGTTAGCATAGGAATACATTACAGAAGAGTCTTTATTGATATAATGAGCGAACACCATTACAGTCACTAAAATTGAAGCAGCAACACTTCCCCACCAATATAAAAGTTTTTTTTGCTTTTGGCTTTTAACAGTCCTTTTTTTAGCTTCGGCCTGATCAATGCGATTATTCATTCTAACTAAAGAATTGTAAAATTCTAAAGTTTGATTTTTATCAGTGAAATTATGCTTTGATTTCCATATAGCTTCTATATCAAAAAACAATCGTTTGTTTTCCGATGAAGCTTCCAGCCAACCTAGCAACTCTTTTTGCTCTTCTGCAGTTGCTTGTCCTGTTAAATATTTGTATATTACTTGTTCGTCCATTGTATGAGTTATGTGCTATATATACAAACTTTAAAGGAGAAATACCTAATAAAATATGTGAAAAATAGGGTTTATTTTTCAATTCAATATAAAACACCGATCCTATGTCTTCTTTATCAGACAAATATACTCTAATTTGTTTTATAGCAAAGCATGTTGACTTAATTATATATACGTTATCATTCATTAAGCAAATATCTTTCTATTTCATAATTCAATTTATTAAAGAGATCAATAAATTATAAATCTAAGAATTAGAATCAGTTTAATGCAATTCTTCAGTATACAAATTTATCCAGAATCGAGATTTATACCAAGATTCTGCTAATCACTTCATCTTACTGTATTTCTTGATATGATCAATAATCAGATAACAAGCTGGGGCAACAACTGTTCCATGATCAAATCCTTTCAGCTCGTACAACTCTGTCTGCTTGTGACCTAAAGCCTTTAAAACTGCAGCAAGATGAGCATTTTCTTCATAACGAGCAGACATTTCCAAATCACGATCACCAGTAATCAAAACAAATGGTGAGGCATCTTTACGTGCATGGTTAGAAGGTGCATAGTTATCTATAATAGGCAAATCAAGAGGTAGTCCTCTTTCTTTTCTGATAGTATAATGTGTCGTTGTTTGGCCACTAATTGGGAAATAGGCAGCCACACTATCTGCATCAATATTATATTTTGCAAGATAACTCTTGTCAAGACCTAGCATTAATGTAAGATAGCCACCAGCAGAATGGCCTGAAACAAATACCTGCTTTGTATTTCCTCCATATTGCTGAATGTGGTTAAAAGTCCAAGCTACGGCAGCTGCAGCATCATCTGTATATGCAGGATTTGTAGCTTTTGGACTAAGACGATAATTAACGGCGATTATTGCAACCCCCTTATCAAGCAATTCTTTTGGAAAAAATTTTTCACCACCTTCAAGTCCACCACCATGAAACCACACTATCGTTGAGAAATTCTTCACGTTCTTAGGATAGTAAACATCAAGTTTGCAACGGCTCTGTTCGTATACATCCTTGCTCTGTGATTTATACGGAATGTTATATTCATAAAGATAGCCAGTAGTATTTTGGGCCACAGCATAGAATGAGCAAAGCAGAGTTAATAAAAAGGTAATAAGGTAATGTTTGTGTTTCATAATAGATAATGTTAAAAAAGAAAGGGCTTTATTCAAGCCCTTCTAAAATACGTTTAAGTACTACTTGTGCTGAAATCTCGCGGTTTGCAGCTTCAGGTATCACAATAGATTGCGGACTTTCAATTACATCATCCGTTACAATCATGTTTCGTCTTACAGGCAAGCAGTGCATAAAATATGCGTTATTGGTTACTGCCATATGAGCAGCGCCCACTGTCCATGAGCGGTCCTTACTTATTATACGACCGTAGTTATCGCCTGTATAAGCACTCCAGTTTTTTGCATAAACAAAATCTGCACCTTCAAGGGCTTTCATCTGGTCGTACTCCACTTTGGCATTGCCTACGAACTTAGGATCGAGCTCATAACCTTCGGGATGAGTAATCACGAAATCATAGTCGGTAGCATTCATCCATTCGGCAAAAGAATTAGGTACCGCCTGCGGAAGTGCACGAGGATGTGGAGCCCAGGTCATAACAACCTTTGGACGAGCAGTCTTCTTATATTCCTCGATAGTGATGAGGTCAGCAAAGCTCTGCAATGGGTGGCGTGTAGCAGCTTCCATTGAGAATACCGGTCGACCGGAATATTTGATGAACTGATTAATAATTACTTCATTACAATCATCGTTTTTATTTTGAAACTGAGCAAAAGAACGAACGCCGATAATGTCACAATAGCATCCCATTACTGGAATAGCTTCTAGAAGGTGTTCAGTCTTATCGCCGTCCATAATCACGCCTCTTTCTGTTTCAAGTTTCCATGCTCCCTGGTTTACATCGAGTACAATGACATTCATTCCCAGATTCATAGCTGCCTTCTGGGTACTGAGACGAGTACGAAGACTTGAATTAAAGAATATCATGAGAAGGGTTTTGTTTCTTCCCAGCTCAACATATTTGAAACGGTCTTTCTTTATCTCAAAAGCTTCATCTAAAGCTGCTTTCAGATCGCCTAAATCATTTACATTGGTAAAATGTCTCATCTTATTTTCTTTTTTAGTTGTTACCTAATTTATTATTGTCTTATCTGACCATCTCCCTTTATAATCCATTTATAGGAAGTAATCTCTTCAAGTCCCATTGGACCGCGAGCATGCAATTTCTGTGTACTAATACCAATTTCTGCCCCAAGACCGAACTGAGCACCATCAGTAAATGCAGTGGAAACATTTGTATAAACACATGCAGCATCAACAGATTTTGTGAACAATTCCGCATTATTCATATTTTCTGTCACTATACATTCGCTATGCTTTGACCCGTTTATATAGATATGCTCAAGAGCTTCATTGATATCTTTTACAGTCTTTACAGACATTGCATACGAAAGAAATTCTGTTCCAAAACTTTCTGGTATGGCAGACTTAAGCAATTCTGAAGGATAATGACCATCCAATACCCTATAAGCTTCTTTATCTGCATATATAATAACCTTACTTTTATGTAAAGGTTCACACAAATATGACAAATCAGACAAACGCTTTTCATGAATAATAACGCAGTCCAAGGCATTGCAAACACTAACTCTTCTTGTTTTAGCGTTATTAATAATAGCAGTTCCCTTCTCAATATCACCAAACTCATCAAAATAAGTATGGCATACACCAGCCCCTGTTTCGATAACAGGAATTGTGGCATGCTGACGAACGAACTGTATCAAGCTACTGCTTCCGCGAGGTATAAGTAAATCAACATATCCCACAGCATTCAAAAGCTGAGAAGTAACTTCTCTGTCAGCCGGAAGAAGTTCCACAATATGGGTATCTACACCGAACTTTTCGAGAACAGAATGGATTACTTTCACAATAGACCGGTTAGAAAAATCGGCATCACTGCCACCTTTCAAGACACAGGCATTACCGCTTTTTAAGCAAAGAGAGAATACATCGAAACTTACATTGGGGCGAGCTTCGTAAATAATACCTATCACTCCAAATGGTACACTGATCTTTGTAAGTTCTATCCCATTTGGTCGGGTGGTTTGCATAAGTACGCGTCCAAGTGGAGAAGGAAGTGTAGCAACATTACGAATATCACCGGCAATTCCTTTTATGCGGTCTGCTGTAAGCATCAAACGATCGTATTTAGGATTGCTTGTCTCCATCTTAGCCAAGTCTTTCTGATTTCCAGCAAGGATAAGAGGAATTTGCGCTTCAGCCTCATTAGCTAATGCCAATAATATTTCATTTATCTGTTTGTCACTTAGTTGGGCAAGTTTCCTACTTGCTGCCTGAACGGCCTGAAATGTATCTTTTAAATCCATCATCTGTCAATAATTAGATTTTCTATTCAATATATAGATAGTCATAATGCACAATTGGCTTCAATCCATGCTTACCAATCATATCTTTGGCTTCGGACGAATCAAAAGAAGCTTTTCCCACTCCTATTTGCTTGCCGTTATGATCCATAATGCGCACAATGTCGTCTTTCTCAAATTCACCTTCTATATGGGTGATACCTACAGGAAGAATACTTACTGCCTTTTCTGAATTGATAATCCGGGCAGCTTGCTCGTTTATATGAAGCTCACCTTTGGCAAAACCTTCACTGTGGGCGATCCATTTCTTTACGCTTGAAACTTCCTGTGTGGAAGGTATAAAGCGGGTACAGACTGTTGTCTTTGGCTTTTTCAATAAATCAACGAGAATATTATCTTTCTTACCATTAGCAATAATAACCGTGATTCCTTCATCGGCCACCTTACGGGCGATGTTAGTCTTGGTCAGCATTCCACCACGGCCAAAGCCCGACTTCTCAGTCTGGATATAATCTGAAAGATCTTTTCCATGCTCTACTTCTCTAATAACAGAAGAAGCCGGATCAGAGGGCGAACCATTATAAATGCCATCTATGTTACTTAGAATAACAAGTGCTTCAGCATCCATCATACTTGCTATTAATCCGGAAAGCTCGTCATTATCAGTGAACATAAGTTCAGAAACAGAGATTGTATCGTTCTCATTCACAATGGGGATTACTCCGTTTTCGAGCATCACCGTCATACAGTTTTTCTGATTCAGGTAATGACGTCGTGTTCCAAAATTCTCTTTGGTAGTAAGCACTTGCCCAACGGGAATTTTATGTTCACGAAAAAGCTCGTAATAACGATTTATCAGCTTAGCTTGCCCCACAGCCGAGAAAAGCTGACGCTGATCTACACTATCTAGTTTCTTTGAAGCACGCACTTCGCTTCTTCCGGAAGCCACTGCTCCTGATGATATAAGGATAATCTCTACCCCACCCTTGCGAAGCTCTGCTATCTGGTCAACCAACGCAGACATACGTGTTACATCGAGGGAACCATCCTTGCGGGTAAGTACATTACTGCCTATCTTAACTGCAATCTTTGTAAATTGATACGCCATTCTTAGTTATAAATTAGAAGTACAAATATAGGAAATATAATCTATTTGTGATAAAATACGCCTATTTTCTTAAACCATATACAAAGAAATAGTCAATGCATCCGATTATCAGAAGAGAGAAAATAAAGGCTTATCGAAATCAAATCAAAAGAAATCTTATCCTTCAAATTCGTTAAAAGTATATTAAAAGAATATTTGCTAAACTGATTTTTTATATTTTTGCAAGCAAATAACCTATTAATGAGAACTACAAACCCTCAAGTGGAGCAAATTACCCCGTTTATTGTAATGGATGTTTTGGAAAAAGCAAACGAAATGCAAAAACAGGGAATCTCCATTATTCACATGGAAGTTGGCGAGCCCGACTTTGACATTCCGGAATGTGTGGCTCAGGCCGCAAAGGCTGCTTACGATAAGCATCAGACACACTACACCCATTCTTTGGGGCATCCTGATCTTCGACAAGCAATTGCAGATTTTTACAAGAAAGAGTACAACGTGGATGTCGATCCCGGCTGTATTGTGGTAACATCCGGCTCATCACCAGCAATTCTGTTAACGCTCATGTTACTTTGTGAGCCAGAGAGTGAAGTTATTATGTCGAATCCGGGATATGCGTGCTATAGAAACTTTACGCTTGCAGCACATGCAAATCCGGTACTGGTTCCTTTACGGGCTTCGAACGGATTTCAATATGACATAGAAGATATAAAGAAAAGCATTACTCCCCGTACCCGAGGCATATTCATTAACTCACCGATGAACCCCACAGGAACGCTTCTCGACGATTCGTTTATGAAACAAATCGCAACTTTGGGAGTACCCGTTATTTCTGATGAAATCTATCACGGACTGGTTTATGAAGGTAGAGCACGAAGCATCCTTGAGTTTACCGACAAAGCATTTGTGCTAAACGGATTCTCAAAAAGATTTGCGATGACCGGATTACGTCTGGGCTATCTTATAGCTCCAAAAGAATATATCCGTCCGTTGCAAAAACTACAACAGAATCTGTTTATCTGTGCTCCAAGCATTGCTCAGCAAGCCGGTATAGCTGCATTGAAAGAAGCAGATCAGGATGTTGAAAAGATGAAAGCCATCTATAACGAACGCAGGGTATACATGATTTCCCGCTTAAAAGAGATGGGATTCAAGATTGATGTAGAGCCTAAAGGGGCTTTCTACATTTTCTGTGATGCCCGCAAGTTCACAAAAGACTCATATAAGTTTGCTTTCGAGATTCTTGAACATGCCCATGTAGGCGTAACTCCGGGAGTAGATTTCGGAACAGGTGGCGAAGGATATATTCGTTTCTCATACGCCAACTCTCTTGAAAATATCAAGGAAGGCATGGACCGTATTGAGGCTTACCTTAAAACATTACAAGTATAAGATTTACTATTTATTAGTAACAGAAGTGATATACAGCATTCCTAAATCATAAGGGACCTAAGAATATTGGTATTGAAAAGAATATAGTAAAAACTAAAAGAGGCATCACAAACCAAAATCTGTGATGCCTCTTTTCATTATTTCTTTATCTCTCTATTTTCTACGACCTGGACCGCAGCTTCATAATCATCGGCAGATACAAGAACTTTCATACCACCCGGACCAAAGTTAACAGTCATAGCAGGAGCCATACTTCCAAGGTTATCATCTTTCAAAGCAGCCTCAATATCTACACTTTCTAATAACCCTTTCACTAATTCCGCTTCCCATGGAGTGCCAGTAAACACTTCCACCAATGGAGTTTTATCGTCTGCAGTCATAATTATTATATTTAAGGATTTATACTATATCCACAAATATAACAAAATCTTTATAAAATTGTTGTCTAAAAGATTTTATATTCTGCTTTACTCAATATTTTCTCTGTTGGCTATAATTTCACTAGCCATATCATAGTCGTCGGCAGATACAAGAACAGCTACCCCACCGCCAGTTGGCACCTCGGTTAACATGGTAATTGCCATATATCCCATATTATAATTCTTTAAAGCAGCTTGTATGCCAACACTTTCAAGAAGTCCTCTAACTAACTCAGCCTCCCATGGAGAACCAAAGAATACTTCTACCAGAGGTAGTTTATCACTTGAACCCATAATTATTACTTCTATATTTACGAGTACAAATATAACAAACCTCTATTACAAAATATTGATGTAACAAAAATAAATATCTGCGGCTTACATACGATTGGCTAGTACTTTCATTGCCTGAGTATAACTCTCACTAGGAACAGCTACTCTCATCTCAGCTTCATCTTTTACTTTAGTCTGAACGTTAGCTTTTTCCAATAAACTTTTAATAAGTTCAACTTCCCAAGGTGAACCAGAAAATACATCGATTAATGAGATTTTAGTAGTTTTCATTGATAAAAATAAAATTGATTATCTGGCAAATATATAGAGAAAATATTTCTTCATCAAAACACAAAAAGTACATTTATGCAATATCTTATGCAAACGTTGTACATGAATAAATGTAAAATGAACACTTATTTTAATTATTTATTACTTAAGCATTTACCTAGTCTTATTGTAATATAGATAGTTATTTAAAAAGTTATTATACACATTAGAACTAACAAAACAAAAAATACAATAAGCACATTTCAATTCAATAGATAAAAAAGGAAAAATCATTGTTATTAAACGCTTTAAAACTATTTTAAGGAAGAAAAACAATATTCCTATTTCTTAAATCAGTTATTACAAACTCATCATTGGAGTGCTATTAATGTAATTGTAGTATTCATTTCAAAATAATGACGAAACTGTAACACTCTAAATGTAAGCGCCATTTGTGTTGATGTATACAGATAAAATACCACTTAGAAAATTAATATTTTAAGATAGATTAGCATTACAATAACCATTTTTGCAATCACTTAACAATCAATATATTATCCATTCATCATCTTTATTAGAACAGATAATTAGGTTGCTTATTGATATAGGTTAAAAAATATTTTTACTGTTATAAAAGCCTTGAGTAAAAGAGTTTATATACATAATTTATTCGCCAATAAATTATATTTATTGGCGAATAAACAGACTAGCATTGCCCAATAAATAAAATCCATTCACCAATAGATTGGGAACCAAATTCTTTAGAGAGAAGACATTGGAATACAAACATTTAGAAGAGTAGCCATTTGCTTTAACATCAAACCTTGATTGGACTTGTATAAACCTAAAAAGGCATTCCGAAGAACGGAATGCCTTTTCCTATATCGATAAAAATGAAATTATTTTTTTGAGTCTTTATCGCGGATTTCAACACGACGAATCTTTCCACTGATTGTCTTTGGAAGCTCGTCAACAAATTCAATAACACGAGGATATTTGTAAGGAGCAGTAACCTTCTTCACGTGATCCTGAAGTTCTTTAGCAAGCTCTTCACCAGCTTTTGCCTTGTATTCCTTAGAAAGGATGATTGTAGCTTTTACTACTTGTCCACGGATTTCATCGGGAACACCAGTAATGGCACATTCCACAACAGCAGGGTGAGTCATCAATGCACTTTCTACTTCGAATGGGCCGATACGATAACCAGAGCTCTTGATTACATCGTCAGCACGACCTACGAACCAGAAATAGCCATCTTCGTCTCTCCATGCAAGGTCGCCTGTAAAGTACATGTTATCATGGTAAGCTTCATTAGTCAGTTCTTCATTTCTGTAGTATCTTTCACTCAAACCTACAGGAAGTCCGTTATCAAGACGAATCACAATCTGACCTTGTTCACCTTCCTCAGCCGAACGACCATCAGGAGTAAGCAAATCTACTTTATAATTAGGGCTAGGAACGCCCATGCTACCTGGTTTTGGTTCCATCCATGGAGAAGTAAAAATTACAAGAGTAGTTTCACTTTGTCCGTAACCTTCACGCAACTTAATACCTGTAAGCTGGTGGAACTGTTCGTATACAGCAGGATTCAATGCCTCACCTGCAATAGTGCAATATTCCAATGATGAAAGATCATATTTAGTAAGGTCTTCACGAATAAGGAAACGGAAGATTGTAGGAGGCGCACAAAGAGAAGTGATGTGATAATCATGAATCTTCTCAAGAATAGCAGAAGGAGTAAACTTCTCATGATCGTAAACAAACACAGCTGCGCCGGCAATCCACTGACCGTAAAGTTTTCCCCAGAGAGCCTTCAACCAACCGGTATCGGCGATAGTGAGGTGCAGACTACCTTCGTGAAGGTTGTGCCAGTATTTTGCAGTAATAATGTGACCTAACGGATAAACAAAGTTATGCGCTACCATCTTCGGGTTACCAGTTGTACCCGAAGTAAAGCTGATAAGCATAATATCTTCATTATCGTTAACATGAGCCGGACGAACAAAAGGAGCTGCATTTTCAATTCCTTTATGGAAGTCTTCCCATCCTTCAGGAATAACCGGACCGATAGATACACGGTGTTTCATTGATGGAGATTCAGCCATTGCATCATTGATGTGACCAATAATAAGTTCATCACCATCGGCTACAATGGTCATGATATCAGCAGCATTATTACGATAAATAATATCTTTCTTTGTAAGCAAGTGAGTTGCAGGAATAATCACAGCTCCGATTTTGTGCAAAGCAATAATCGTAAGCCAGAATTCATATCTACGTTTCAGGATAACCATCACTTTGTCGTCTTTCTTAATGCCCAGAGAAAGAAAATAAGAAGCTGTTTTATCAGTTTCTTCCTTCATCTCGGCAAAGGTAAAGCGACGACATTCGTTATTGTCATTAGTCCATAACAGGGCTAGTTTGTCAGGTTGCTCAGCAGCCCATGCATCTACTACATCGTAAGCAAAGTTAAAATTCGCAGGAACCTTAAGTTTATAATTCTGTTCAAAGTCTTCCTGTGAAGTAAACTCTGTCTTTTCTAAAAATCTTTCGATCATATTTCTATAAGTTATTATCGTTGTAAATCGGTTAAATAAAAAAGCTATGGTTGTTTACATAATCATAGCCAGGAACTTCACCGATTTACCATCAAGTGCTTTCATTCCATGAGGTTGTTTTGAATCAAAGTAAATGCTGTCGCCAGCATTCAGAATCAGTTCTTTGCCATTAATATTCAACAACATGCGACCTTCAATAATAAGATTAAACTCCTGTCCGGCATGAGCATTGAAAGTAATTGGACAATCTTCTGCCTTTGGCTCCACAGTTACAATAAACGGATCAGCTTTTCTGTCCTTGAATCCGGCAGCCAATGACTGGTATTTGTAAGCCTTGGTTCTTTCAATTGATGTACCTTTGCCTGCACGAGTAAGGAAATAAGTACTCATTTTAGGTTCTTCACCAAACATCAGCGCATCAAGAGCCACACCATACTTACGGGCAACCTTTTGTAACATACTTACCGAGATGTCTGATTCACCACTTTCTGCCTGAGCATATTCCTCAATAGAGAGCCCGCAGTCTCTTACTACATCTTCTACTGACAGTTCAAGTACTTCACGCAATCCGCGTAAACGTTCTGCAATTTGTTTTATTTGTTCATCCATGATAAAATGGTATTATCTGCTTGCTTTCATTGCCCGTATAATAGCCGAGCAGAAGCCTGCATGTTCTAATTCATTAAGTCCTTTAATTGTTAATCCGCCCGGTGTAGTAACCTTATCAATTTCAATGGCAGGATGTGTATCGTTCTGTAATAAAAGCTCAGCAGCTCCCTTAACAGACTGCGCCACCATTTTCTGTGCATCTTTGGGATAGATACCCATCTCCACACCAGCTTCAACAGCTGCATGAATATATTTCAGCACATAAGCAATACCACAAGAAGTAAGCGCTGTAGCAGCACTCATCTGAGATTCATTGATAATCATAGCCAGTCCCATTTCATCAAAAAGATCGAGCATAAATTGTTCCTGTTCTTTTGATGCATTGTAGGATGCTATTAACGTGGTACTTTCAAGAAGTGAGATAGCTGTATTTGGAATAACACGAAAAATAGTTGCTGATTCACCTACTATTTTACAGTATTCAGTAAAAGCAACACCTGCTGCTACCGTAACAAGAATCTGCTTTTTTGCATCAAAGCTAACACTCTCCAATACCGACTTAACCAACCAAGGTTTAACTGCTAAAAGAACGATATCGGCATTCTCTATTGCTTCCTGATTATTGTTTGTGACGTTAATTTCCGGGTTGAATTCCTTTAAAGCATCAAGTTTACCATTGGAAGGATTGGCAACTGTAATATCAACTGCTTTGACTTTAGAACCTTGTACAATACCGCGAGCAATAGCTCCGCCCATGTTACCGGCTCCAATAATTGCTATTTTCATATCATCTTAGTTTAACTATTCTTGGTATCACTTGCAAACTTACATAAAAAACTTCAAAATGTAAGCAATTTGCATAAAAAACAAAGTCTTGTGTTACTTATTATATAAGAGATTAACACTAAACAAAAAAGGACTAAGCCGGCTATGTTCCGAACTCAGTCCTATTATTGTTTATTCATTAACAAATCTAACTTTTTGAAGGCAGATCAATTAAGAGCTTTTTTAAATCTTGCTATAAATTCATCGGCTTGTTCCATACTTAAACAAAGCGGAGGAAGAAGTCGTATCACATTCGTACCGCTTAAACCGGTAAAGACTTTCTGTTCAAATAACAGTCGGGTCCTAAGTTCCTTAACAGGTTCTTCAAATTCCAGACCAATCATAAGTCCTTCTCCACGAACTTCCTTAATCTGCGGGAACTGCTTCAGTTCTTCCATCAAGTAAGCTCCTACTTTTGCCGCGTTCTCAATAAGCTTTTCGTTCTCAATCACATCGATAACAGCAAGAGCAGCTGCACACGAAAGATGATTTCCTCCAAATGTTGTTCCAAGCATGCCATAAACTGGGGTAAACAGAGGGCTGATTAAGACTCCCCCCATAGGGAATCCATTACCAATGCCTTTAGCTACTGTGATAATGTCAGGACGAATTCCTGCAAACTGATGGGCAAAGAATTTTCCACTACGACCATAACCCGACTGGATCTCGTCCAGAATCAGAATAGTTCCGGTTTCCGTACACAGTTTTCGCAATTCCTGCATAAAGCTATTTTCAGGAACTTTGATACCACCTATACCTTGAATACCTTCAATGATAACGGCACAGACATCGTTCTTTACAAGCTCAGAACGAACACTATCAATGTCATTAAGAGCCAGAAAAGTTACATCAATACCTTCATTGATAGGCGCAACGATCTTAGGATTATCAGTTGTGCGTACAGCAGCCGAAGTACGGCCATGAAAACTCTTTGAGAAAGATACCACCCGTTTACGTCCGGTATGAAAAGAAGCAAGTTTCAATGCATTTTCATTTGCTTCTGCACCAGAGTTGATCATAAAGAATGAATAGTCCTCATAGCCGGATACTCTTCCAAGGCGTTCTGCTAATTGCTGTTGCAGTTTATTTACTACAGAATTAGAGTAAAAGCCTAACTCTGCAACTTGCTTTTGGATCATTTCCACATAATGAGGATGACTATGACCAATTGAAATTACAGCATGTCCGCCATAAAGATCCAGATATTCATTACCTTTATCATCCCAGACCTTACATCCTTTTCCTTTTACGATATTAATATCGAATAAAGGATACACATCAAATAGTTTCATTTCTTTTGTTGGTTGTTTTAGAAGGCACTCGGTTTTAATCTCAGCCCTACTGTTTCTTCCAGTCCGAACATCAGGTTCATGTTATGAACAGCTTGTCCGGAAGCACCTTTTAATAAGTTATCTATACATGAAATGATAAGAAGCTTATCACCATGTTTCTCTAGATGGATTAAACACTTGTTTGTGTTTACTACCTGCTTTAAATCTACATTCGCATCAACAACGTGTACAAATGAGTCCTTTTCATAGTACTCAATATACATACGTTTAATTTCATCCAATGTCACACTTGTCTTAACAACAAGAGTTGCAAAAATGCCACGGGCAAAATCGCCACGATAAGGAATAAAATCTATATCTGAATTAAAGCTATTCTGCAATTGCTTAATAGATTGCTTTATTTCAGGAACATGCTGATGAGAGAATGGCTTATAGATAGACATGTTATTGTTTCTCCAGCTAAAATGCGAAGTAGCTCCTGGTTTTACTCCAGCACCGGTAGAACCAGTAATCGCATTTACAGATACATCACCATTCAGCAACAGATTTTTTGCAAGAGGTAATAAACCCATTTGAATACATGTAGCAAAACATCCTGGGTTAGCCACATGTTTACTTTGACAAATACGACGACGGTTCAGTTCCGGAAGACCATAAATAAAATCGTGTTCATCAGAAGCAATGCGATAATCCATCGAAAGATCAATTACTTTTAGATTTTCCGGCAGAGTATGGCTTTCCATAAATTTTCTGGTATCACCATGAGCAGTACAAAAATAAAGCAAATCAATCTTGTCAAGAGGCAATTCATCGGTAAATACCATATCTATTTCGCCATAAAGACCTTCGTGAATATCAGTTATTTTGTTTCCAGCATTGCTACTGCTATTTATAAAAACGATTTCAACATCTGGATGGTTTATAAGCAAACGAATCAACTCACCTGCTGTATATCCTGCTCCTCCTATAATTCCGACTTTAATCATAATCTACAAGACTCGTATTTGTTATTTACCGTTTTTCTTTTGGTTAGCGTAATATACTCTCAATGGATTAGAAAGAATCTTGGTAAATCCTTTAGCATCTTCTGCAGTCCATCCTTTACCAACTTCACCATAATCACCAAAGTCAGTCTTAACCAAATCAAAAGATGATTCAACACCTACCAAACTAAAGCAATATGGGCGAAGAGTAATAATGACTGTACCATTAACATTACGCTGAGAACTTTGAAGCATAGCCTCACAGTCGCGCATTACAGGTTCCAGATATTGAGCTTCGTGAAGGAACATTCCGTACCATGTACCAATCTGATCTTTCCAGTATTGTTGCCATTTGCTCAATGTATGTTTTTCCAGCATTTTATGAGCATTAATAATAAGCATAGGTGCTGCAGCTTCGAAAGCTACACGACCTTTGATACCAATAATAGTATCGCCAATGTGCATATCACGACCAATACCATATTTCGAACCGATTTCTTCAATCTTATTGATTGCAGCAACTTTATTTTCAAATACTTCACCATTAACCGCATGTATCTCACCATCTACAAATTCAAGTTTCAATGTTTCTGTTCCGGTTTCAGTAATTTGTGAAGGATAAGCTTCTTCAGGAAGACCTTGTTCTGAGTGAAGAGTTTCTTTTCCACCGATTGATGTTCCCCAAAGACCTTTATTGATAGAATATTCAAGTTTCTTGAAATCAGCTTCTATTCCGTGTTTTTTAAGATAGTCAATTTCATATTCACGAGTAAGAGACATATCACGTGTAGGAGTCAGAATTTTGATTTCAGGAGCAAGGACATCGAAAGTAAGATCGAAACGGATTTGATCATTACCTGCACCGGTACTTCCATGAGCAACATAATCTGCTTTTATTTCCTTAGCATAATTAATGATAGCAATTGCCTGGAAAATACGTTCTGAACTTACAGAAATAGGGTAAGTTCCGTTACGAAGTACATTACCAAAAACCATATATTTGATGCTCTTTTCGTAATATTCCTGAGTTACATCAAGAGTTACATGCTTTACAGCACCTAGTTTATAAGCCTTGTCTTCTATTACTTTCAACTCTTCGTCGCTAAATCCGCCAGTGTTAGCTACAGCTGTATATACTTCGTATCCTTTTTCTTCTGACAAATACTTTGCACAAAATGAGGTATCCAAACCACCACTAAATGCTAAAACTACCTTCTCTTTTTTCATATCTATCTAATATTTTTATAACCTTATTTATTTTCTGATTCTTCTGCTTTTCCTGTCTCTTCTTTATCATCCTTTGCCTTGTTGAATGGATCATCCGGATGTTTTGCAGGATCGTAAAGCATAGCAGTACAAATACATTTTGTTCCGCCAGTTCTTTGAAGAATATCGTAATTAACACAACTCTGACAACCTTTCCAGAAAGCCTCATCATCAGTAAGTTCAGAGAAAGTTACAGGAACATATCCTAATTCTGAATTAATTTTCATTACTGCCAGGCCAGAAGTCAAACCAAATATTTTAGCTTCTGGAAAACGTTGGCGTGAAAGTTCGAATGCACGACGCTTGATTTTCTTTGCAAGGCCATGACCACGGAATTTATCAACAACAATTAATCCTGAATTGGCAACAAATGCTTTGTTGCTCCATGTTTCTATATAGCAAAATCCAGCAAACTCATCTCCGCAAAGGGCTATAATCGCTTTTCCCTCAATCATCTTTTGTTTTACGTATTCAGGAGAGCGCTTTGCAATACCGGTTCCGCGAACCTTGGCAGCTGCTTCTATTGTGTTTAAAATAATGTCAACGTATGGAATATGACTCTCGTTGGCTACAAGAATTTCAATATTGATTTCCATTTTTTCCTTTAATGTTATATTTTTAGTGTTATTATGTAGATTAAATATTTGGAATAATCTGAGATAATGACTGTCTTATTTCATTTCGGGAATAGCCGTCCCTGAAAACCAACAATATTGTATCATCTCCTGCAATTGTGCCAATAATATCCTTATACTCACGGTTATCGATGTCATAAGCCAAACTACTTGCGTATCCGGGACGTGTTTTTATAACAGCCATATTTCCGGAAAAATCAATGGATTTAAAACCGCTTTGCAACAACATCTCACCAGCACTAGGCACATCAATTGTCCTTTTATACATGGTGTCATTCGGTAAAACATACACATAGTTACCATTTGTTGTGGCAGCTTTTGCAACTTTCATTTGCTTCAAGTCCCTTGACAAAGTAGCTTGTGTAAGTTCATAGCCTTCCTTAGCCAACTCTTGAAGCAGCTCTTCCTGACTACCTATCTCTTTACTAGAGATAATCATCTTTATCGAATCTAATCGTTTACTTTTGTTCGTCGTCATGTATAATTATTCTAATTTGCCTGCAAAAGTATACATTTTATTGGATACAAAATGCATAATTTGAGATTTTTTTTAGTTTTATGCATAAAAAATAGTATAAAAAACGAATACGGATTACTTCAAACGTTTATTCCGGAAAGAATATACACTTTTCATTCATGATAAATTTCAGTGCTATTTGTATAACAACAAACTAAGAGATTTATAAGTTCAGATATCTCATACTACATACATGAGGAATATATATAAAAAAACCACGAACATATTTAGGGGATAAATATGTTCGTGATCAGTACCAAACATCTGCATGTCTGGGGAAAAATAACTTTATGCTTTTTCTAATATACGGTTTATGGGTATATTAGATACAGGAATCAGAATTTATATCCTACAGATAAAGAATAGCAAACGTTTTTTGCATCCTTAAATCTGGATACATCTTTAAGAATTTTCTTCAATCCTGATGAAGCATTCAAGCCTATTAAAAAGTTCCTTATCTCAAGTGTTGTACCCACTCCCAAGCCATAGTCAAATCTGTCATCGGAAAGAGCTCTGTTTTCAAAATTATTTCGATCTCCGAAAATATTCTTCTCAACTAAGGTTGTCGTTTCCGATGTATAGACTTCATCTTTATATTTGCCGCCAAGAGCATAAGCCATATACGGCCCTGCACTAATAGCTAATTTCACATTATCTGAAAGGCGATATTTGTAAGCAACCATAATCGGCAGCTCGAGATATTGGGGATTCAAAGTCGTTTTTTCCTGACTTTGATTATACTTAGCTCCTTTAGTTATAAACAGCACAGAAGGTTGAATGGATAATCTTTTGCTCAACGCATAATCCATACCTACTCCAATCTGATAATTAAGTTTGAGCTGAGAACCATTTATATCCTCTCCCCCAAAAGAACTAAAGTTTATACCTCCTTTTACATTCCATGAAATTTGTGCAAATGTTGTGACGGATACAATCGCAAAGATTGCTAAAACAAAAATTTTCTTCATACTTTTTCGTGTTTTAATTTTTACTCTTTCCCCCTAAAAAGAGCATTGATTAATTGATTTTGTAACAAGAACAAAACTCCCAACCTAGTAAACTGTGTTTGTGAGTCTGCTTTTGTAGCAACCTTCCATCTTCTTTGCAAGTACAAACATAAAGTAAAATGCTTATATATGGATATAAAATATAAAACCAAAAGGAATACTTTAAACTTAAAAACGTTATTTATCC
The DNA here is from genome assembly GCA_963668125.1 of Bacteroidaceae bacterium. Lineage (GTDB taxonomy): Bacteria > Bacteroidota > Bacteroidia > Bacteroidales > Bacteroidaceae > Bacteroides. Next base: position 259,269 of record OY764215.1, read on the forward strand.
TTTCTTTAACACTTTCATAAAAAAAGCCCTCGTTAAAGGGCCTTAAAGTCGAGACTGATTGAATTGCATTACTATAAATCACTTTTTATGCGATATTATAACCACAAAAACCTTTCACCAATAAATAAAATGCATTGGTGAATAAATAAAATTCATTGGCCAATAACCGGACAGCGATTGCTCAATAATTTTTGTCTGATAATCGGATTGCATTATTTCGCATTCCGACAAAAAATTATATAAAATAAAAAATAGCCATCACTCCCTCACTATTCTTAATAACATCCTCATCAAAAGAGTATTACAAAGTGATGGATGCATTTTTACCCCTCACTAATCCCTCACTCATCCCTCACTTTAAGGCGTTTTTTCTTTCATTAAACAGCCAAAAAGCCATCATACCAAAAATAATTGCTATAACAGCACTTACCCAGATTGGTACTGTAATGCCATTAACTACAACTGGAATTGCGAATGTATAACGAATAAGTTGAATAAAGGCAAATATTAAAAGAATAATGCCACAGATAAGAGATGCCGGTCGTTTCATAATTAATCCTCCCATAATATTAAACCTTGTTCACTAATTATATATCGATGAAAAGAATATTATATTTCTACACTAATAACAAAACGATACGAATTTAAGTTCTGCATTTTTGCCTAATTTACTTAATTTAGTGAATAAATTGAGAAAACAATTCTTTAACAAAGCAGACAAAAACAAAACAAGATGCACTCTTTGAGTATAAAAAAAGAGAACGCAAAGCACAATTTGCACTTTACGTTCCCACCAACATCTAACCAATCACTTTTAACTCTTAAAATATATGGAAATACCTACTTCAATTCAAAAGAAGTTTTTGATCGGATATCTGTAGAAGAAGCACCTACAAGCGCTTCAAATATTCCTGGTTCTGCTATCCATGAGTGCTTAGTATCATCAAAGAAGCTTAGTTCTTCCTTAGAGATAGTAAACGAGACCTGTTGCTCTTCACCTGCATTTAGCTGAATCTTTTTAAAGCCTTTCAACTCTTTTACCGGACGAGGAAGAGAGGATTTCTTATCACTAATATATAGTTGAACTACTTCCGAGCCAGAACGTTTACCGGTATTCTTAACTTTTACGCTAACGGTAAGCTGATCATCTGCAGATATTTTTGATTTATCTATTTCTGCTTTTCCATAAACAAAGGTCGTATAACTCAGGCCATGACCAAAGCTAAACAATGGTTTGGCTTTCTGCTTATCAGCCCAACGGTATCCTACAAAAATATCTTCTTTATAGGTTTCATTTTTCCCGTCGCCAGGATAGTCTCCCATAACAGCAGCAGCGTTATCTTTCAGGCTTACCGGAATGGTGAAAGGAAGTTTGCCCGATGGATTAACATCGCCCATCAATACAGAAGCAATGGCATTTCCGGCTTCCGTTCCGCTGTACCAACCTTCTACAATAGCAGGAACCTCTTTTACCCAGGGCATTGCTACTCCATTGCCAGTAAGAAGCACAACCACCAGATTAGGATTGGCTTTTGCCAGTGCGCTGATCAGTTCATTCTGATTATAGGGTAAATCATATTCCTTACGATCTACTCCTTCACAATCCTGATGTTCATTCTTGTTCAGTCCACCAAAGAAGATAACTATATCCGCATTTTTTGCTGCAACAACGGCTTTCTCTCTTAATGCCTTTGCGTCTATAATTTTCTGTTCGGGCGCTTTGGCACCTTTAACGTCCTGTTCAGCTACAGCCGGTGATTCGTATCCCGGTGCATAAACAATTTCAGCCTGAGATCCTATTCGTTGTTTTAATCCGGCCAATGGAGATTGCTCATATTTGGCTTTCAGAGAAGAGCTTCCGCCTCCGACGGTCATTCTTTTAACGGCATTCTCACCAATAACGGCAATCTTCTTTACCTTTGCTAGGTCTAACGGCAAAACGTTCTTGTTGTTCTGCAACAAAACAATGCCTTCCTGAGCAATTTTTCGTCCTGCCAAAGCATGTTCCTCAGTTCCGAACGATCCCCATGGACGGTTTTTATTCATGGTAGTGCGGAAAATCATCCGAAGAATGTTTCGTACTTTCTTGTCCACCTCTTCTTCTTTTACTTCGCCCGAACGAAGTAATTTGAGGAATGGCATGGCCAAATAATAATTATCGTATGCATTGCTGGCACTCCAATTCAGTCCGTTGGTCCAGGTACCAAATTCCATATCCAGTCCGTTGTAAATAGCCTGTTTTGTATCATGCACACCTCCCCAATCGGAAACTACCACGCCATTAAATCCCCATTCTTTGCGAAGAATATCGTTGAGTAGATACTGATTGTGGCAGCAATGTTCTCCTTTGTACTTATTGTATGAACCCATTATAGACCAGGCTCCACCTTTCTGAACAGCAGCTTTGAAAGCAGGCAGATAGATTTCATACAAGGCACGGTCGCTAACATTTACATTAACGTGATCTCTGTCTACTTCTTGATTGTTGAGTGCGAAGTGTTTTACACAGGCTGCAACGCCATTCTCCTGGACTCCTTTGATGTAAGGCACTACCATAACTGAAGACAGATAAGGATCTTCTCCCATATATTCAAAATTGCGTCCATTCAAAGGAGTACGGTATATGTTTACTCCCGGTCCTAATAATACATTTTTGTTGCGGTAACGGGCTTCCTCACCAATTGACTTGCCATAAAGCGCTGACATTTCGGGATTCCAGGTAGCAGCCAGACAAGTAAGAGCCGGAAAAGCAATGCAAGAATCGTTTGTCCATCCTGCAGTATTCCACTCATCCCAGAACACTTCGGCACGAATGCCGTGCGGTCCATCACTACACCACACCTCAGGTATACCTAAACGTGGCACACCTGCCGAGCTGAACTTTGACTGCGCATGACACATAGCTACTTTCTCTTCCTGTGTCATACGCGAAAGAGCATCCTCAATTCTTTCTTCTATCGGTTTTTTATCGTCTAAATAAACAGCCCCCTTCTGCTGAGCAAAAAGCGGAACTGATAAAAGAGTGAGACTTAAAACAACTAATTTCTTTATTTTATTCATGACTAATAATATATAATCAATTATATAATTACGGCTTCATACCCAAAGCTTTAATATATCCTTCGTTCTTTATACAAGACTTGAATTTGCAGTTTTCAATAAATTCGGCTAAGGCTTTCTTTACTAATTCCTGATCAGGACTGGCTTCTCTTATCTGTTTAAAGTTTCCACGAGGTTGTTCTGTATATTTAATGATCTTATCCCAGTTTTCTGGTTCTTTAATCTTCACCATACAACTGCTGGTCTTAAGTTTTTTGTAAGGCCAGAAATGCCATCCCATGTTATTTTTTTCCATCAAACTACGAAAAGCGTTAACCCAAGCATCTGTATTTTCTCCTGTCTCTCCCATGTAAAGCGGAAGATTTACCTTATTGCGAAAATCAATTAAATCTTGCAGATTCGTTTGAAGAGTATCACACCAATAGCGATGGCAGGTATACATCATATTCGAATCAAACTTTGAGTCATTAAAAACTTTAAAGTTTCCATTCCACTGTGCACCACCCAATAATACAATATGATTTTTATCAACTTCGCGTATTGTCTTTACTGCTAATTTATAGAGAGGTTCAAGTTGCGCATTTAATTCCTCCATATTATTAAAATAAGGAGCAAGGGGTTCATTCAACAAGTCATAACCTAAAATTACCGGTTCATTTTTATACTTGGCAGCTATTTTTTTCCATATTTCACAAAACAGTTGCTGACTTTCTTTACTGGAGAAAAGCCATGGATAGCCATAGCTATCATCTATATTATCACCAGTTTGTCCACCAGGAGCATCATGCATATCAAGAATAACATATAAACCGGCATCTCTGCACCAACTTATCAAGGAATCTATTCTAGCAAATCCATCCTGGTCTTTACTTAATCCCATATAATCTTCATCAGTAAACAACTTATAATGGAACGGCAAACGGATAGAATTTATTCCGGTTTCCTTGATATAATTAATATCCTCCCGGGTTACATAATTGTCTTTAAAATATTTCCAGAATTGATTAACAACATCCGGCCCCACCATTTCACGAAGAGCCTGATCTATTAACCTTGCAGAGCTAACTTCTTTAAAGGAAAACATATATCCTTCGGGATTCAACCAATTACCAAGGTTTATTCCCTTAATAAGAAATGTTTCTCCGTTTGGTTTCTTCAGATTCTGTCCATCAACTTTGATAAAGGAATTGGATGAAAGATCGTGCATTATTTTAGGTTGACAACCAGACAATACCAGCAACAAAAAGAAAAAAGAAACTATATTTTTCATTTTATTCTACTACTTTAAAATCAGCAGAAATACCTTCCTGACTATTTGTTCCCACCCAAAGAGTAAAATCACCGGGTTCAACGACCTTTTTCATATCTATATTCCAGAAAGCAAGTTCCTCAACCGGTAGTGTAAAAGAGATATTCTTTGTCTCTCCAGGTTTCAGCGTAACACGAGTAAAGCGCTTCAATTCCTTCACCGGACGAGTTACCGAACCCATCTTATCACGTACATAAAGCTGAGCCACTTCTGTTCCTTCATATTTCCCGGTATTCTTTAAATCGAAAGTAACTTCTATCTGACCTTTAGAAGTAAATTCTGTTGCAGAAAGTTTTAGATTATTATACTGAAAAGTGGTATATGAAAGACCATATCCAAAGGGGAATAAAGGATCGAAACCTGCATCCATGTAGAAAGATGTACAACCCAAAGATGTCTGCCCGGCTTCTACCTCAATTTTATCGAGTAATGTTTCTTTTTTTGTAGCAGGACGCCCTGTATTGTTGTGATTGTAATACAGCGGTATTTGCCCCACTTCCTTTGGGAAAGTTACAGGAGTTTTTCCGCTAGGAACAGATTTACCGAAAAGAAGATCAGCAATAGCCGGTCCGCCCATTGTTCCGGGATGAAAAGAATAAAGCACTGAATTAGACATTTCAACTTCTTTACCAATAGTAAGAGGTCTTCCAGCCATTACAACAGTAACCAACGGTTTACCTGTTTCAGCCAACGCTTTAATCAAAGCGCTTTGAGCACCCAAAAGATGAAGATCGGCTAAACAGTGGGCCTCACCGGAAAGTATAGCTTCTTCGCCAACAAAGGCCAGTACTATATCGGCTTTTCTAGCAGCATTGACTGCTTTTGATATGTTTTCTGTATTCTTATCACGAGTATATGCTAAAGCAGGTTCATAAATAATCTGCACTTTGTCTCCATAAAATTGCTTCAAGGCCATAAGCGGAGTCTGCGATTTTGACTTTTCTCCATCAAAAGTCCATGTTCCCATCTGTTCGTAAGGAGCGTCAGCCATAGGGCCTACAACGGCTATCGTTTTTACAGATGAATTAATTGGCAATGTATTATTATTGTTTTTCAGTAATATAGCCGACTGAGTAGCAGCAGCTTTTGCTGCAGCCAGATTCTCTGAAGAATACATTACAGAAGGAGCTTTTTCATTAATATAAGGATTATCAAACAATCCCAAACGGAATTTTATGCGGAGTATATTACGAACAGCGTCATCAATTGTTTTTTCTGTCACTCTATTCTCTTTAATCAGCTCTTTCAGGTGGTTCATATATGTATAGCTCACCATTTCCATATCAACACCAGCATTTGCAGCTTTCATTGCAGCCTCTTTATCATTTGCACAAAATCCATGACTAACCATTTCCTTGATGGAAGCCCAGTCAGAAACAACAAATCCATCAAAGCCCCATTCATTCCGTAAAACAGTTTTTAGGATAAATGAATTGGCAGAAGAAGGAACGCCATCATTATCATTAAATGAAGTCATAAATGTTGCAGCCCCTTGCTTTGCAGCAGCTTCGAAAGGAGGCAAATAATCATTCCTGAGCTGTCGTTCTGTAAGATGTGTCGAGTTGTAATCTCTTCCTCCTTCAACAGCTCCATAACCTACAAAATGTTTTGCACAAGCAAGAATGGAAGTCGGATCATTTAAAGAATTTCCTTGAAAGCCTTTAACCATGGCAGCACCCATTACTGAAGTAAGATAAGTATCTTCTCCACAACTTTCGGCAATTCTTCCCCATCGTGCATCACGCGAAATATCAATCATTGGAGCAAATGTCCATCTTATTCCTACTGATGAAGCTTCTTTAGCCGCAACCCGTGCACCATCTTCTACAATCTGAGGATTAAAAGAAGCTGCTTGCCCTAGAGGAATAGGGAAAATAGTCTTAAAACCATGAATCACATCACGAGCTATCAATAAAGGAATGCCCAATCTCGACTCCTCTACAGCCAATCTTTGCAATGCATTGACACGAATCGGATCTATTTCATTTAATATTGAGCCAACCTCTCCTTTCTTTATCGACCTACTCATTTCTTCAAGATTACCGGATGAACTTATTTGATTCATCTGCCCAATCTTTTCCTCAAGCGTCATTTTTGATAACAAATCTTCTACCTTTTTTTCTATTTGCCCGCCTTTCAGGTTTTTCGCTTCAGTACAACCAACTGAAGAAATAAAAAACAGGCAAATAGAAAACACTAATATTCTTTTCATAATGTCATGCTTTAATATTTTAGAAACTTCTGGGTAAACAAGCTTTTCCCACTGTTTGCAGAAACCAGATAGAAACCTTTCGGCCAAGCTGAACAATCAATTTCAGATACAAGATCTGTAGTTTCTATTTTTCTTATTATTCTGCCTTTTATATCAGTAACCGATAAACGATGAATACCTTCTTCTTTAAAGTTTACCTGCAGTAGGTTACTGATATTATTAAAATTTGAATCAATTAATTTTTCTTCTTTGGTTTCATTTATGGCTGTTGTATTTTGGTATACTCTCACATAATCTATTTCGTAAGTTGCAGGAAATATATTAGTGTCGACTCCCATCGTTCCACCCCAGTTTCCACCTACAGCAAGATTCAGTTTTAGATAGAAAGGAACGTTAAACGGCCAAGTGTCTTTATTATTCGTTCCATCATTACTAAATGTAAAATAGTTATAGCCATCTACATAAATGCGAATTTTTTCTTCAGTCCAAAGCAATGCATAGGTATGAAATTCAGTTTCTGCATTTTGAATTATTTTATTGCTAGTACGCTGCGTTCCAATACTATGATTATAACTCATTGTATGTATGGAACCATGCACTCTGTTAGGATCATATCCCACATATTCCATGATGTCTATTTCTCCATCAAGTGGCCAGCTTTGAAAATTCTTGGGCAACATCCAGAAAGCAGGCCAGGTTCCCTTTCCTGTAGGCATTTTGGCTCGCATCTCAAAATAGCCATATTTCCAGCTTTGTGCAGTATTCATACGAATAGATGCATATTGTGAGGAACCAATATTCTTTTGAATGGCTTTTATTTTAAGAGTTCCATTACTAATAGCTGCCAATGTATCGCTTCCATTTATACCCGCAACATAGTATTGCAGCTCATTATTTCCCCAACCACCATTTCCGATTTCGTACCACCACGAATCATTATTTGCCCGAACAATTGGTTTGCCATCAACCGAAGGATCATTAAATTCATCGGCCCATACAATATTATATCCGCTTGGAGCCTGAGCTAAAGTATTTAGCAGACCAAAACCGCAAAAGAAGAAAAACAAATAATACTTTATTCTTTTATTCATAAATTGAAGAATTAAATAGGGGCAGCAATAAAGCTCGCCCCCATTCATACTAAAACAACTGATTATTATTCACTAAATGAAAAGTCATCGAAGAAGAATATACCAGGAGCAGCATGTCCTTCAGCACCAAACTGAATTACAATCTTATCGTAATCAGTTCTGTCTTTCACTGTGCTAAAATCAAACTCAAGACTCAGCCATTTATCTTTTGCCAGATTTGCTTTAACAATTTCTGTCTGAGTGGTATATGCATTACCTCCCAATCCATTATTCTGAAGTTTAACAGCAACCTGTGATTGCAACTGATTTATCGTAACCCAATCTCCGGCTGTAGCAAAAGTATCATCATAATTGTTATAAGATGGAATAAATACTTTCATTCGAACCTTATTAACCTTTGACAGATCAAACTTATATCCGGATACGGTATAAGAAAGATTTGCATAAAATGCACTACCCTTTTCGTACAAGTATACTTTTGAGGAAGGATTTAGTCCGGTTGGTGAAGGATTTGAATAATTAGCAGAGGTATGTGTTCCCATATCCTGAGGTACAAAAGCAAGCGTGGTTGTAGCTGATTCGAAATTATCGTTCAATGCTATTGCTTTTAATGGAACCACCGGTTTTACATTTTTTTCTTTAGGAACCAAACGATACCACCATCCATTGCCTGATTCAACAGAACTTGTACATTTTATATACATCACATCATCTGTAAGAGTTATAATCTTATAAGTAGAAGTACCGGCGAAATGTCCAAAGAAGGCGCCATCACTTAACGTTATTGTCTTATCAGCTTCATTCAAACTAAATGTATAACTTGCTTTTGGTTGGTATTCTACATCATAATCACCAACTGTTGGATTTAAAACAGCATTGCCATATCCTAAAGCTTTCAGTCCTGCAGCACCATTAGCATTAGTATATACCGATCCGTTATTTTTCCAAGTCATCTTAACACCAACCTGAGTAAAAGTAAATTCCTGAGTATAAAGACTTGAACCATCTTTTCCACCGGCAGGGCAACTCCACCAGGAAGGACTATCACCACCGGCAGGGCCTACACCAAAATGTCCATCATTATATTGGTCAAATACCCATGTCTTTCCTTGAAGGTTACTTGCTCCACCTGTTAAGGCATTATACATTGGAGTATTTAATAATGAAAAATCATTTTTTGCAATTGTAATTGCTTTAGAAATAGTAGCCGACCCACCACTTGTGTATAGTGTCATAGTCACTGTATAAGTTCCGGCCATAGGATACTTAGAAGAAGAAGCGTCTCCCTTCGCAGTACTTCCGTTACCTAAACTCCAGACAGCAACGCCGCTGATTTCTGAAGTATTTGCAAATTCAATTATATTAGCATTTGAAGTAGAAGGAGTTGCCGTAAATGAAAGTTGACTCTCTGTAGGAGTTTCTCCCAAAGCATAATCGGTGCTTTCCTGAGGATCACAAGAAGTAAGAGCAAAAACTGTCACTATTGCCCATAAACTATATTTAATTATATTTTTCATATCTCTAAATGATTAAAATTAATATCCGGGATTCTGTACCAAAGCAAAATCGCTTCCTGCAGTTTTATCCATTTCAGCTAGTGGAATAGGCAGGTATTTCTTGTTATCATTCCATGTACGTGTACTAAGCGCTGTTGATTCTGTCAGCAAGCTTGTATCACCCCAACGAACTATATCCCAGAAACGAAGTCCTTCGCCCAAGAATTCACGACGACGTTCTAACTTAATATTTGCAGCTGTTGCAGGTATTGAACTATCTTTCCCAAATGCACGTTTTCTGACTTTATCAAGACAAGATTGAGCTGTTACTCCACCTACAGCAGCCTGTCCGTTCATTACAACCATTTCCGCATAGTTTAGAAGTGCTTCGGAGTAACGGAAAATACGGAAGTTATTACAATAGTTCAAATCAGTATCACCTTGTGGATTGTACCCTACGCGAGCTGCATATTTTGCCTGGAATAGACCTGTATTCTGGAAACGGGCAGAATATTTATCTGATTCCCATTTATTAATAGAACCTTCGCGACGAGTATCGCCATCTTCATACATGTTCCATGCAGCCTCGCGAACAGGACCAAATCCCCAACCACCTTTAAAATCACCGGTTTTTGAACCTGCAGATAAATTGTTAGGAGAAATAAAAGCTGGCAAGTTTGTACCGTAACCATTCCAACCACTACTCCAGGTTTTGCCTTCCGGTAGCTGATTACTTTCAAAAATAGATTCTTTACAGAATTCATTTTCATTTAACCACATAGATGCAAAATCTGTCATCAAATCATATTTACCACTATTGATAATCTCAGCCATATCTTTTGTCACATTTCCATATTGTGAATTATCTTTCTGATACATCACAACACGTGCTTTGAGCATCATAGCTGCAGCCTTTGTAACACGTCCCAGATTTGCACCAGAAACAGCCATCGGCAGTTTATTATCAGCAATTGCAAAATCTAAATCAGCAAGTATTTTATTATAAATTTCATTTGCTGATAATTGTTTTGCCATGTAAGGAGCTTCAAGAGGTTCTTCAAAATAAGGAATGTTTCCCCAGAACTTCCAAAGCCAATGCATATAATACGCACGAAGGAAATGAGCTTCGGCTTTGTATTGATTCAAGTTAGCTTCAGGTACTCCTACTGCATTCTCACATGCTATAATAGCATTATTACAACGGGCAAGACCACTATAGAATATAGACCAAAGTCCGTCGAGGTCTTCTGCTGGCGTAGAAGTAAATAAAGAGAGTAAATACAATTGATGTTGATCACTTGCATCACCACCACCTTTATAAATATCGTCCGAGCGTAAATCAGACATTAATGGGATACTGTTATAATTGTTATTTGCATAACTATCAAACAATAATATTTGGTAACAGGATGCCAGATTTGATTTTATAGCCCCTTCAGTAGCTGCACCACCAGCTTGTTGAGATTCTGTTGGATAAACAGTTAAGAAGTCGTCACCACAAGAGGTTAGAATAAAAACTCCAAGGATGAGTAATAATGATGACAATTTATATTTTTTCATAATTATATATAGTTTTTCGAAGGTTAAAATGTAATATTAGCACCTAAAGAAATTGTTCTGGCTTGCGGATACATACCACGGTCCACACCAATATTGGTATAACTAGATGCAGCAACTTCAGGATCAAAACCATCATACCCTGTAAAGGTTAACAAATTCTCTGCCGATACATATAGTCTCAACAATTGAATAGAGGCCTTTTTTGTAATCCGGCTAGGCAAAGTATAACCAAACTGAGCTGTTTTGAGACGTAGATATGTACCATCTTTTATATAAAGATCAGAAGAACGCCAGTTTCCATTTGGGTTAGCAGCTGTTACACGAGGTATTTTATTGGAAGTTCCTTCACCAATCCAGCGACCAAGAATCCAGGATGGACGATTATTTTTTGGAATATCAGTACGTTGTGCAAAGTCAAAAATGTCATTACCAATAGTTCCCTGGAAGAATAGATTTACATCGAATCCTTTCCAATCGGCAGCCAGAGTAAAACCATAAGTCCAGTCGGGCATACCTTTACCTATTTTTGTTCTATCATCATCTGTAATTTTTCCATCACCAATAACATTTCCTTTTTCATCTACAGCACCAGCAATATCGCGGAAACGAACATCACCCGGTTGAGCAGATTGTCCATATTGAGAATTATAAGCATTAGCTTCGGCCTGATTTTGAATTATTCCATCTGTATGGAATCCATAGAAGTAAGGATATACATCACCATTCTTACCTTTAACGAAAGAACCAACACCAGCTGTTGAATTAGATTGATAGATTGCTTCTCCAGAAGCATTACCTAATTTTATCAGCTTGTTTTTCAGATAAGATGCATTAGCCGATATTGAATAATTAAAATCACCAACTTTATTTTTCCATCCAAGTTCAAACTCAAGACCACTATTTTCCATATCGCCAACATTACCTGTTGGAGCACTTTGACCGACATAAGAAGGAATAGGCAATTCCATCAACATACCATTGGTTTTCTTTTTAAAATAGTCAAAACTGAAAGTCAAAGCTTGGTTAAAGAAACGTGCATCAAAACCAAAATCGGTTTGCTCTGATTCCTCCCACTTGATATCAGGATTAGCAATTGCAGCCGGAGAGCTACCATACTGCATTGTTCCAGATGTTTCACCTACATTAGTTGGATCTTGACTAACTTGGTAACTACCACCAAAATAATAGTTCTGACCACCTGTCATTAATGAGGTGTATTTGAAATTACCAATTCTTTCGTTACCATTCTTACCCCAGCTGAAACGAAGTTTCAATGTATTAAACCATTCCGGGCGATTTTCCATAAAAGCTTCATTACTTACATTCCATCCTAAAGAAAAAGCAGGGAAAGTTGCCCACTTATTCCGTGCACCAAAGTTTGAAGAACCATCACGACGAATTGTAGCCTGAACCATATACTTTTCGTCATAGTTATAATCAAATCGTCCAAAGTAAGAAGCTAATGTATAAGCTGAATAACCACCTGTACCACCCCACACTCTTCCTAACTTAGGATCTGCTATTGCAGAGTTAATATTTGCTTTACTAGGATCTGTTTCAAGCAAGTCGCGGTCATTTCCACCTAAATTACGATAAGTATATTTCTGTGCAGACTGACCAAGAACTAAAGATAGATTATGCTTTCCTGCAAATGTTTTTTTGTAAGATAATACATTTTCAACCTGCCATCTATAACCACGATTCATTTCACTTTGAACAGTACTATAATCTAAAGATTTTCCCTGAACAGCAAGAAAATACGGATATGTATATGAATCATATCCCCAGAAAGCAAGATCGGCGCCATAACTGCTCTTGAACTTAAGTCCATTCATTAAATCAATTTCTCCCCAGAATGTTGCAACAATCTTATCAGCATTATTTATTCCTGCAGTTGGTTGATTAAGCATAGCTACAGGGTTAGCTATTTCCTGAAAACCAGTAGGAGGAATAGAAAACACATTACCATTCTTGTCTCTTACTGCATTTGGATATTGTGCCAGGATTGTAGCAGCAGTTGCCTCATCTGCATAAACGGGAACTGTTGGATCAAATGTTAAAGCACTACCAAGAATAGATCCATATTCAGAGTTAGTCTCAATGCCTGTGGATTTAGTTCTTGAGTAGCCTACGTTCATTCCAACTTTAACATTATTCAGGAAACTACGACTTTTATCCTCAAAAACATTATATGTACCATTAGTACGTACGCTCCAGCGGTTGTAGTTAGATTTATCATAATTACCTCCTACAATACCAGCCTGATCATAATAACCTAATGAAAGGAAATATGAAGCTTTCTCAGTACCACCACTAACGTTTACCTGATGATTCTGTATCGGTGCATTTTTATAGAAAGTTTCTTCTTGCCAGTCGGTACCTTTTCCTGCAGCATTAATCTCATCTTGAGTGTAATAAGGTGAACGACCATCATTAATTTGTGACTCATTCATTATCACCATATATTCCTTTGCATTAAGTACTGATTTCTTTTTCCATGGGTTCTGCCAACCATAACTAACATTGTAGTTTATTGTTGCTTTGCCAACACTACCATTCTTAGTAGTAACCAATACAACACCATTAGCAGCGCGTGCACCATAAATAGCTGCTGATGCAGCATCTTTCAAAATTTCCACAGATTGAATATCAGCAGGATTAAGATAATTAATACCACCTTCAACTGCCATACCATCAACAATAAAAAGAGGATTACTATTGTTGATAGTACCAATACCACGAATACGAACATGAGAATCGGCACCTGGTTGACCTGATATTTGAGTAATTTGTACACCAGAAACCTTACCTTTCAATACATCCTCAACACGAGAAGGATTAGCAGTCTTCAGTTCTTCAGAGGTTACGCGACTAATTGAAGCTGTTACCACACTCTTTTTCTGGACACCGTATCCTACAACGACTACTTCATCCAGTGTTTTTGAATCTTCCATCAAAATAATCCGTAAAGGTTTGGTATCAGAAACCACAACTTGCTGTGATTTATAACCAACATACGAAATAATTAAAGTACTTTTAAGAGGTACCGAAAGTGTAAACTGTCCGTCCAGATCTGTTATTACACCAATGGTAGTACCTTTTACCGCCACATTAACCCCTAGCAAGGGCGAATTATCTTCACCTGCCAGGACTACACCTTTAATCTGTATATTCTGGGAAAATACAGTAAGGGTAAAGCAAAATAAAAATAGAAATGATAATAACTTTTTCATAAGTATTATAATTAAGATTAACTATTTGAACGATGCAAACATAGTTAACAAGCGTTTATTTTATATTATTTTCACCTATTCACGAATACGTCAATTAAAAAAAATAAATACGTCATAAACTCGTCAATTAATGATATAATATTGATAATCAACAACATGATTATACGCAAACATATTTCGTCAGGCATATTAAATAACGTAAAACAGCATCGGCCCGATTGTGCAATCAGGCCGATGCTGTGATTTCAAAAAATATAATTAGAGTTTGTTGGTTAGATAATCAATTAAACTTTCATCTCTTTCAAGTTCAAACTTCTTCCTTAGACGATAACGAATAGTCTCTACGCCTCTTAAAGAGATATTTAAAAGAGGAGCAATTTCCTTCGAGGAAAGATTCATTTTCAAATACGCACACATCATCCTTTCGTTGGTAGAAAGGTCGGGATGCTTTTCACTCAACCGCTTCATAAAATTATTATGTATAAGGTCAAACTGCTCTTCAATACGTTTAAGCACTTCGTCCGATTGTATATTTGAATCAATTTTACTACTCACAACCATCAACATCTGTTTTGGCTGTTTTGTGCTCTCTCCTTTCAGTGTAGATATTACTTTAAATAATTCGTGCTTTATTTCAGTAAGCATTTCATTCTTTCTAACAAAGTTAATCATCAGGTTTGCCATCTCCTGGCTCTTATGCTGAAGATCGTACTCCAGCTTTTCTTTTTCCAGCTCCATAATCTGATGCTCTTTTCTGGCATTTTCTCTTTCAAATTCTTTTTCTTTCTGGAATAACTCCCTATCTTTTTCAAGAACAGCCTGCTGTTTTTTACGTTTTACTCTTAAATCGTCCCACCTGTACAAATACCAAAGGAAAAACAAGAAAAGAATGAAATAGAACAAATAAGCTACCGATGATCTGTACCATGGAGGCAATATAACAAATTTAAACTCATCAATAGTAGCTGTTCCATCAGCGAAAACAGCCTCTACCTGAAATGTATACTCACCTTCAGCGAGATTACTAAATTCTTTGGTCAAAGAATATGTATAATCTGACCATTCTTTCTGATCTTTGAATCTATACCGGAAACTAGCCTCTTCACCATGGGTAAACGAAAACAGATTATAGTCAAATCGGATAGAATTACGGTGATAAGGGATTTCTGGCACATAATTTTTACCTAGGAAATTATCTGAATAGATGAGACTATCGCTTGGATAAGTTAGATAAACAGCCCGAATATGAACTCCCGGACGAAGTAAAGGCGTTTTTTTTGATGGTACTTTTAAGAGAGCAAAACCGTAATCGTTAGGTATAATCACTTCTGACTCTGATAATGGAACTAACTTTTCAAATCCACTAACCAATTCAATTGAAGGATGTTCTATTGAATAAAAAGCTTTTCCACCCGGATATTTATATTTATCGAGGCTAGCAATATCTACTTCACCTTTACTTAAGCTCAATATGCTATTCCCATACTGATAAATTTTTAAATAAGACTTTGTTCCGGTCAATAAATTACTCATTTCCGGAGATAGTTCCACAACATCTCTTGCAGCATTATATTTATAAATTCCTTTTGGAGTGGTAAAATATATCTTATTAGCAATCTTGTTTACATATACATTTTTATTAGAAGGCAATCCTTTTTCTTTACCGTAATATTTTATCTGCCTTACACGAAAGTTTGCTAAGTCAAATTCAAGACGGAGTAATCCATTATCATTATTATGGAGCCATAAAACATGATCAGATTCAATTTCAAAGTTCTCTGCAGATTCATTCATGCCTTCAAGTTTCTTTTTCGGCTTCCATTCCCCCTGCTCTTTTTGCATCAGATAAATTCCGTCATACATACCCAGCAACACTTTTTCCGAGTTGTTTACCATCACCTTACAATTCCACACACCAGATATCTTTCCGATGCGCTTCATTGTTTCTCCCTTTACTAGAAAGATGCCTCTATCGTGCAAACAAAAAACGTCATTACCAACTTTAGAAAGATCCCAAACCTGTCCGCTAGATTGAGGAACCTGACTTATATTGATAACCTTATCACTTAATGATACCGGATAGTGAGTGTAATAAAGCCCACGGTTTGTACCCAGATAAAGATAATTATTCGAAAGAATAGCCGAATATCCAGCCCCATAAGAATATGGGTAGGAATAAAGATTAGATAACGGAGAATTCAAACATATATAATCAATCCCATTATCAAGTCCGGCCCAAAGATTATCACGACTATCAAAACCTAAAGATAAAACTGTATTGTTCTGTAATCCGTTATTTTCATTAAAATACTTTACCTGCATTGTACTAGTGTTAATCATAATCAGTCCCATGTGCACAGTACCCAATGCAATTAAATTCTTTGAAGACGCAATAGAAAAGATCTCATTCTGTGACATAAACGCTTCTATCCCTGTAATAAACGGAACAAGTACTTTCCCGTCCCAATAATACAAGCCATCATAAGCCGTAGCAATTATAACGCCCTTTTTATAAGGAACAATTCCACGGATTCTTTTTGAATCAAGCATTTCGGCACCAGGTAAAGGGAAAAAGGTATTCCCAATAAGAATCCGAACTCCCTTATTAGTTCCAATATACAAGATTCCATTAACCAAATTTGAACAATCTATCTTACTATCTGCAGATATTAATGTATACTTTCCATTCAGGCATTTTAGCACAACCCCATCAGCCTGCCAATAAAGAATATTATCATTCTCATAAATTCGCCAGATGTTTCCAATAGAACGAAGAGGTTTCTTTACCGAATCGGACATACAATGATAAACCAGCTTGCCTCGTTCATCAGGTTCGAAATAGCCAAATTCATTGATTCCTCCAACATATATCCTTTTTTTAGAGGAAGAGGGTAAAACTGATCGTACATCAGATCCATTATTTAAAGGAAATACCCCCCAACTACTGCCATCAAACTGCAATAATCCATTTTTATTAGCAAAGTATACCCAATTATTATTGTAAGATGCAATCTGCCAGGTTTGCGACCCTTTACCGTAAACTTCTTTTTTATAATTGATTATAAAATTATTCCAACTCGCAGATAATCTTATTACAGGAGCCAAAGAGAGTATTAAGAATAGAAAACACCTATTAAGGCATTGTGTTTTTACTTTCATGTATTATGATCTATTTTAGGCTAACAAATAAATGCAATACTACAAATGTATTAATTAGGACTAATAAATAAAACTATTTTATCTTTTTTGTTCCTATTAAGATTTAATACATTTATGGAATACAGCCATCAATATGGCAGAAAGTATTGCGGTGACAGCTCCGAAATAAAAAGGAACGGACGAATTTATGTGATCGTAGAGTAAACCGGCAATAATGCTTGCCGGAAGCAAGGTTACACCTAACAGTGCATTATAGATGCCTAAACCTGTTCCTTTTTTATTTGCATCAAGCAAATCACTTATCAATGCTTTCTGAATACCATCCGTAGCTGCCGAGTATAAGCCGTAAAGCGCAAATAAACACATAATTACTGAGATGCTGCTTGTTGCACCAAATCCGGCATAGGCAAGGGCATATATCAGATATCCGAAAACCAGTAGCTTCTCCTTCCCTACTTTGTCAGACAATGTACCTAAAGGAATAGCCAAAATTACAGAGACAGTATTCATTATTAAATAAACCAACGGAATATAAACCACTTTTATCCCCACTTCGTTTGCCTTGACTAGCAGAAGAGCATCGGTTGAATTGCCTAGGGTAAAGAGAAATATTATCCCCAGGAAAAGATAATACCGTTTGGAGTAATCCCGGAAACGGAATTTGCCTAGTAGCTGTTCTTTTGTTTTTTTTGCTTCTCGGATACCTAATATTAGTACCAATATCCCTAGTATAGAGGGAATGCCTGCCAACAAAAATACTCCCTGGAAATTCCCCGGAAAGGCAGAAAGAAGAGCAAACGCAATCAGCGGCCCAATAATAGCTCCGGTATTATCCATAGCTTTCTGCAGACCGAAATTCCTCCCGGAATCGCCATTGGTGGCGCATCCGGAAATTAAACTGTCGCGTGGCGCCGTCCGGATACCTTTGCCTATTCGTTCCACGAAACGGATATAGAGAACCTGCAAGGGGCTTGCAACAAATGCATAAATTGGCATAACAATAGCAGAAAGGCCATAACCTAGTATCATGAACGGTTTGTTTTTCCCTATCTTGTCACTCCAAAACCCAGAAGCAGCTTTCAAAAGAGTGGCTGTACTCTCGGCTATACCTTCAATAAGAGACAAGGTGGTTTTCGACGCTCCGATAGAAAGCAGGAACATAGGCATTATGGAGTAAACCATCTTGGTGGAAATATCAGTGAGCAGACTAGTCAATCCCGTATAGAAGATATTTCTGTTAAATCCGAAAATCTTAGTGGCTTTAGGTTTCATTTCATAGTCAGATATTTTTCATCTACTACTTCAAAGTTACAACTTAATTTGAAATAACAGATTCATTATAGTAAATTTGGCACTCATTTAGAAAAAGAAAAAGACAATGACAGACATGGAGAAAATGGCCGCCGGAGAAGTTTATTGGGGCTTCAACCCGGATTTTGGGCCACTATTAGACAAAGGCCAGGATTTTTGTTTCCAGTACAACCAGACTCCCCCATCGGATAGAGAGCGTAAGCGTTGCTTGTTGGAAGGATTTCTACGAAAAGTAGGGCGAAATGTTCTTCCCAACAGTCCTATAAATATAGATCTCGGTAATATGGAAATTGGAGACGATACCATTATCAACTTCAATTTTGTAGCGTTAGACGAAGCACTAATCAAAATTGGCAATAACTGCTTCATTGGTCCAAATTGCTCCATCTACACCGTAGTGCACTCGCTTACAGTCGAAGATAGAAATCAGGGATATATGTATGCCAAACCGGTTTCAATAAACGATAATTGCTGGTTGGGCGGCAGCGTAACAGTACTTCCCGGAGTTACCATTGGCGAGGGTTCGGTTATTGGTGCAGGAAGTGTAGTTACAAAAGATATTCCTGCAGGCGTGCTTGCATACGGCAATCCCTGCAAAGTAATCAGGCAGATTGACGAGGTGGCTAAAAACGACAAAAGCGACAAATAATTTACATTATTCATCGCTTTGTCGGAGTGAGGCGACTCGAACGCCCGACCCCTACGTCCCGAACGTAGTACGCTACCAACTGCGCTACACTCCGTTTTCTTTAGTGATACAAAAATAAAGCAAAAATTTGAATTATCTAATTATTTAAAGAAAAAAATCAAAAGATGTTGGTAATTCCAAAAATATATCTATCTTTGCACCCGCAATCACAAAAGAAGGTGCCATAGCTCAGTTGGTAGAGCAAAGGACTGAAAATCCTTGTGTCCCCGGTTCGATTCCTGGTGGCACCACCTTTAAAAAAGCACTTAAACTTCACAGTTTAGGTGCTTTTTTTGTTTTCCCACCCTACAATTTATTTCAATCAATCTTTCACCATTTTCTGCTGATTTTCCGATGTAAGTTAAACCAAGAGTTAAACCAAAATTATCATGGCTACAACGGTTAACGTCTTGTGTTACAAATCTAAAACATTATCCAATGGAGAAAATCCTCTTATGATTCGAATCTGTAAAGATGGAAAGAAGAAGTACAAAAGTCTTGGAATTTCATTAAACCCTATTTATTGGGACTTCAAGAAAGGAAAACCCAAAGCTAAATGTCCTAACAAAACGGCTATTGAGAAGTTGATTTCAGACAAGAAAAGAGAGTTTACAGATGAAATAGTTAAACTAAAATCGGAAGATAAAGAATTTACTACCAATACATTAATAGATAATATTACAAATACAGTTAAACCAAAAACTGTTGGAGAAGTGTTCATGACACAAATACAGAGGCTATCAGAAGAAAAAAGAAGAGGATACATGCTTTCTATTCAACAAGTTTACAACTCGCTTATAAGATTCAATAAGCACCTCAATATATATTTTTCTGAGATTGATGTTACATGGCTAAGAAAATACGAAACTTGGTTAAGAAAAAAAGGATTGGCTGAAAATACCATAGGAATAAGATTCAGAACTTTACGGGCTATTTATAATATCGCAATGGAAGATAATTTGGTAAAATCAACCCTTTATCCATTTAAGAATTACAAAGTGTCTAAGCTTCATAAAGAAACTGCAAAAAGAGCAATCAACAAAGAAGAGATAAATAAGATAATAGCATATCAAGGGACCAATGAATATTCAAAATTAGCTATTGATTTATTTTTATTCTCATATCTCATGGGCGGAATT
Source organism: Bacteroidaceae bacterium (assembly GCA_963668125.1). Classification (GTDB taxonomy): domain Bacteria; phylum Bacteroidota; class Bacteroidia; order Bacteroidales; family Bacteroidaceae; genus Bacteroides. The sequence continues at coordinate 279,527 of OY764215.1, forward strand.
AATTTTGTTGATATAGCTTATTTGACAAAAGAGAATCTGATTGACGATAGGCTAATTTATACACGAAGAAAGACAAAGAAACTAATAAAACTTCCTTTGCAGGATAAGGCAATAGAGGTTATTAAGAAATATCATAATCCAGAAAATCCGTACCTCTTCCCCATCTTTTGCGTTTTTCATAAAACAGAGCAACAAAAAGCAAACAGAGTTCACAAAGTAATTACCAAAGTAAACAAGCATTTAAAAGATATAGGAACAATATTAGAGATTCCTATTGATCTAACCACATATGTAGCAAGACATTCTTTTGCAACCGTGCTTAAACGTTCCGGAGTTTCAACATCTATAATATGTGAATCACTAGGACATAGCTCAGAAAAAGTAACTCAGATATATTTAGACAGTTTTGATAATATCCAGATAGACAAAGCTATGAAAAATCTATTATAAAATCATCCTTTAGTAAATGATAATAAAATGCGGTTGCTTATCTTTGCATACTCTATTACTCTTTAGTGTAAAAATGAATCAATCACTAAATAAAGGAATGAGATGCATTTTAAGCCCGTAATTCAAAAGTGAGATATTTTTTTTATTTCGCCCTATATATGGGGAGTTTATTTCAAAAAAATATCTCATTCTTAAAACAGACAAATAAAACAACGATATGAGCGATTTTATTCATTTGGAGACACGATTTTTAGAGATTAACGAGAATGAGCATTTATCAAATGCATTTACGCGGGAACACTATCCACTAAATTCTATTCCTACTAACTGCATATTAGATAAAACTCTTCCCGGACTAGGTGCAACTTATAGTGAAATTTTTGCGGAAAGATGCTCAATTATTATAGAGCCAAATATTCCCGTTATTCAGGGGAAAGTTTCTGCTCATAAGGAGCTCTTGGGTGTTTATGAAGGATGCAATAAAAATACTATTAAAACTTATTTGCAAAATAAAACGATAAAGCATAAAAAGATATTATGTACTCCCGAAGGATATGTAAAAGTAAGAAATATAGCCTTAGACATTGAAATCGATTTATACAAAGAATATTTTTGTTTGTATGATGAATGCGAAAAAATCACGCAAGATATTGATTATAGAGATACTATTTCCCTCCCGATGAATGATTTCTTTTCATTTGAGAATAAAGCTTTTGTTTCAGCAACTCCACTTAAAATGAGAAATCCTGAATTCAAAAAACAGGGATTTTTCAGGCTAGAAGTTAAACCTACCTACGAATACAGGAAAGAATTAAAACTAATTACGACAAACAGCTATGAGCGATCCATTATAAAGCAAATGAACGAATTAAAAGATAGTGAATGCATTTGTGTTTTCATGAATTCCACCAATGGGATTAACAAACTAGTAAATCTACTTGAAAGTCAAGAAATTGAAGACTACAAAGTTTTTTGTTCCAGAAAAAGCGAAATTAAGTTCAAAGAAAAAGAAATTCAAAAAAGTCATGAAAGCCTCAACTTCCCACTAGCAAAATACAATTTCTTTACTTCTCGTTTTTTCTCAGCTGTGGATATTTACACGGAAAAACAACCGGACATTATTATCATTACTGATTTGATGGAAGCCAAACATTCAATGATAGACCCATTTACCAATGCAATCCAAATATATGGTAGATTTAGAAATACTTTTATAGACGGAGGAAAATTCAAATCATTGACTCATATATCAAATTATGGAAATGTTGGAAGTGTTTTTTCTGAATCGGATATAGAAAATTATATTAATACTTCTAAAGAAACGTACGAACAATTAAAACTTAATATTACAAATGCAGATAATGAGGGTTCAAGAAAATCTCTCGAGGATAGCTTAAATGGTTGTGCATATAATAAATTCATTAACGAAGACGGTAGCCTCAATTATTTTAAAGTGGACAATTTTTATGATGATGAGAGAATTAGAGGATATTATCAAGCTCCTAATAGTTTGCATGCAGCATACGAAGAGACCAATCATATTATACCGACTCATTCTGATATTATATATTTTGTAAGTGATGAAGAAAAACTTAAATATAAAAGACAGAAAAGCACAACTGAGCAAAGAAAGATACTTATTAAAAAGTTGAATGCTTTGTCTCATTCTATCGAAATAACACCCGAAGAATTTGAAAGAGCAAAAGCAGATTATTTAAGCATCGGAAATAGAGAAATGCAAAAAGAAACAAAATACACAATTGATGCTTATGAACGGCTCGGTAGTGAGAATATTATAGCCGTTAATTTCTATAAAGATAGAATTGATAACTTGTTAAAAAAGAAAAAAAAAGAAACTAACCAAAAGGATATGTTCTCAAAAAAAGTCTGCGATGCAATCTTGAATAGATTCCCTCAGAACAACACCTATAAAAAAGATGAGCTAATCGATGGTTTTTATGAAATATTTAGGAACTATGGAATTGATGCAAAAGTAAATTTGAATACAATTAGAAAATATTATGGTGCAGATGAATTGAAAGGTAAAAAAGTTGGATTTATTAAACTGCATTTATTTCAACCAGACAATGAATTTAATTAGTTATTCTACCTCTAAGGGAGATTTTTTTGTGAAATATATTCCATTTTATTGTTCACATAAATAAGATAATATATCTTTGCTTCATAATTTACAAAGTAAGATACATTCACGATAGATAAAATTATACTTAAATCAGATTCTATGAAGTTAATAAAACATTTCTTATTAATTCTTTTCTTAGTACTTAGCATTTTTTCATACGCACAAGATGTTCCCCCTGTAACAGTAAATGTTGCTACTGCAGGAACTTTACCATCATTAATAGCCTCAACAAAAAAAGACCTGATTACAAACCTTACTGTTACAGGAAATTTAAATGGAACAGACATTTGTTTCATTCGTGAAATGGCTGGAAATAATATTTATGGAAAATCCACAACAGGAAACCTTTCTGTACTAGACTTATCTGGAGCAAATATTGTTACTGGTGGAAATAGTTACTATAATAACTATACAACATCAATAAACAAAATTGAGCCTTATACATTTTATGGTTGCACTAGATTAATCTCAGTTATTATACCTAATAGCATCACATCTATTGGAGAATACGCATTCGAAGTATGCACTGGATTAACTTCAATAACTATACCTAATAGCATAACATCTATTGCAGGTTGTTCATTCTCTGGATGCACAGGATTAACTTCAATAACCATTCCTGATAATGTTACATTTATTGGAGATAATGCATTTAATGGATGCACGGGATTAACTTCAATAACCATTCCTAATAAAGTTACATCTATCGAGGGTTATACATTTTGTGGATGTACAGGATTAACTTCAATAACCATTCCTGAAAACGTTACATCAATTAAAGGTGGAGCATTTTATGGATGTACTGGACTAAATTCAATAACTATTCCTAATAAAGTTACATCTATTGGAAGTGGTGCATTTAATGGATGCACGGGATTAACTTCAATAACTATTCCTGATAATGTTACATCTATTGGAAGTGGTGCATTTATGGGATGTACAGGATTAACTTCAATAACCATTCCTGAAAACGTTACATCAATTAAAGGTGGTGCATTTAGTAACTGCACCAAATTAAAAGAATTCATTGTATCAGCAAACAATACAAACTATAGTGCTGTTGAAGGTGTTTTATTTAATAAAGATTGCACAAGCTTGATAGCTTATCCTAATGTAAAATCAAATATATATACAATTCCTAATAGCGTAAAATATATTTCTTATTCATTCGAAGGATGTACAGGATTAACTTCAATAACCATCTCTGATAACGTTGCATCTATTGGAAGTAGTACATTTATGGGATGTACAGGATTAACTTCAATAACCATTCCTGATAATGTTACATCTATTGGAGATAATGCATTTAGGGGATGCACAGGATTAACTTCAATAACTATTCCTGATAATGTTACATCTATTGGAAGTGGTGCATTTATGGGATGTACAGGATTAACTTCAATAACCATTCCTGAAAACGTTACATCTATTAGGAATAATGCATTTAATAATTGCAGCATATCTAAATTAAATTTCAATTCAATTGATTGTAAAACTATTGGGTCCGGAGCTTTTACCTATCAATCATCTCTTAAAATATTAAATATAGGAGACAAAGTAAATATCGTGCCCAATAACATATTTAATAATTGTACAGGACTAACATCAGTGACCATAGGTAAAAACGTAATATCTATTGGAAGTACAGCATTCAGTGGATGTACAGGAGTTGCAGAGATACATTGCAAAAAATTAACACCTATAAATGTTACTTCTGATTCGTTTAATGGAATAAATAAAAACACGTGTAAACTATATGTACCTAAAGGAGCTTATGGAAACTACTGGGCTGCTACAGTATGGGGCGATTTTACAAATATTATTGAAGAAGAATTGACTTCAACTGCTATCAGTGAGAATAAAATAAATGATATTAAGATTTTCACAGAGCGAGACGCAATAACAATAACAGGTGCAGAGGGAGATAATATATCCGTTTATTCTGAATCCGGTTCTTTGTTACAGACCATAAAAGTAGTAAATAATTCTATTAAAATAATTGTACCTCAAAATAAAATATACATTATTAGAACAACCAAAAAGACATTTAAAGTTGCAATGTAAAAGCATGTTGAATTACTTATAAAATACGGAACTTTTTTTATTCTTCATTTTTCTTAAGCGTAAATGCCTTGTCCATTGCATGCCCCCCGGTAGGTCTATTTTGAAAAGAAAATTATTTAGCCAAGCTGTATTCCTTTATTATATAGAAGCTAACAAGAAAACACTTATTGGCTACTTTTTACTACTTAAATAGAACTCATTTTACTTGTAAAGTAAAATCTTATTTTGTATCTTTATGGAAAATAAAGAAGAGATCTTTATTTAAAATCATTCTATTATTAACAATCAAATTATTAATTCACTCTTGTTTTGACCCGCAAAGTTAAACCATCAGTTAAACCGGAAATGATTGTTGATTAAATTATTGAAAAGAGAACAATGTAAAGTGCTATAGCTCAGTTGGTAGCATTGAAAAGCGAAGCTTTTCGATGTCGTGAGAGCAAAGGACTGAAAATCCTTGTGTCCCCGGTTCGATTCCTGGTGGCACCACCTTTTAAAAAGACATTTAAACTAAAAAGTTTAGATGTCTTTTTTGTTTTATCGCTTTCCAGAAACGATCTTCAGAACATATTCAAAGAAACAATATTGTTATTTTTTCAAACATAGATCCACCACTATCGGTAAATTAATTATATATTTGTATTCTTATAATCTAAATATGTTGAATACAGAAAATATTAAATTACTCATTGATAGCGGAGAAGGCTATAACGTAGAATTCAAAGTACGAGTACCCTCGAAAGTTCGTGAACTGACAGAAGAAATATGCGCCTTTGCAAATGCAGAAGGAGGATACCTACTTATAGGAGTTGATGATAACGGTAATATAGCAGGAATAAATATTGAAAATGATAAACGCTCTGCTATTCAAGGTTCTATCAGCGAAATATCTCCATCCCTTCATTGCGAAATGTATACTATTGATATTGACAATAAATCAGTTTGGGTAATTGAAGTCCCATCAGGCAAAGACAAACCTTATATATTTTCTGGTTCAATCTTTGTTCGTGAGGGTGCAAATTCACAAAAGCTACGAACAGTTGAAGAAATGCGAAGTTTCTTCCAGGAATGTAACAAGATATTTTTTGATCACATCCCTTGCCCTAAATTCAACATTTATACAGAAGCTGACGAACAAAATATAAAGGACTTTCGTAGAGAATCCAAACTTAGCCCAGAGACACCCGACAAACAGATTTTCGAGAATTTGATGTTATTCAATGAAAAAAGTGTGGTTAAGAATGGAGCAGCTATGTTCTTCGGCAAGCACCCCGAAAATATGTTTCCTCATGTTGTTGTGAGATGCGTTCTTTTCAAAGGGACAACAAAAGTATATATCATAGATGATAAAACTTTCGGCGGCCCACTATACCAACAGTACTTACAAGCAATGGCATGGTTGGAAAGCAAGCTTCAGGTAGCCTACAAAATAGAAGGCCCCGGACCAAGAGAAGAAATTTGGGAAATACCTCTGACTGTATTCAAGGAAGCAATTATTAATGCTTTATCTCATCGTGATTACTACGAGCAAGGTGCAACCATTATGATAGAGATGTTTGATGACCGAGTTGAAGTTTCCAACCCTGGAGGACTATTACCAATTGTAGCCAAAGATTTCGGCCACAAGAGCATGACGCGGAATCCATTGATATTTGGCTTGTTTACTCGTATGCATCTAGTTGAAAAAGTTGCTTCCGGTATTCCTCGCATGAAAGAAGCGATGAAAGAAGCAGGCTTACCTGAGCCTGAATTTAATACTAATGGGATTTTTACGGCAGTATTCAAAAGAAAATACAGTGTCATTGATGGCGGTGCAAATGGCGGTGCAAATGGCGGTGCAATTTTGAATACCTCTAATGAAGACACTATTAATCGAGTAAAACAGATCATTTACGACAATGCAGGTATTAATAGCAAGAAAATCAATGAATTGTTACCAGAAATAAGCAAACGAACAATAGAAAGATGTATACAGAAATTAAGAGAAGACAAAATTATAGAATTTAAGGGGGCCTCAAAAATCGGAGGATATTATATAATTAAGCATTAATATTATCCAATTTGATTATTATATCAGAAAATAGAAACCTGGAATAAATAGTAAAAGCAATTTTGAACAAAATGACTACACTAGAAGATTATTTCAAGAAAGTAAATGGACTATTGAAGTTTATTTAAGATAAAACAAAAAAACAGCATGAACAAAAAAGTACACATATTCCTATTCGATGGATTCTCCGACTGGGAAATATCTTATCTCACACCAGAGATTAACAAAAGCGATAAATTTGAAATAGTTTATTTCTCAAAAGACGGAAACCCTATAGTATCTATGGGAGGACTAAAAGTAACACCGGATATTTCGCTTGCTGAAGTAGATGTTAATGATATTGATTTGCTTGTTCTACCCGGCGGCGTAGCTTGGGAAAAGGGAGAAAACAATGAGTTAAACCAACTCACGAAGAGTGTCTTTGAAAAAGGGAAATTGATAGCTGCTATTTGTGCGGCAAGCACTTACTTAGGACAGCTGGGCATTCTAGACAAGGTAAAGCATACCAGCGCTGATCTTAATTATTTGAAAGCAGTTGCTCCGCAATATCGAGGCGAAAGTAATTATGTAAATTCAATGGCTGTAAGTGACAAGAATATTATCACAGCAAATGGAATTGCTTCTATTGAATTTGCGAAAGAAATATTTGAGAAAATCTCTTTATTTGAGAAAAGTGATATTGAAAAATGGTTCCAACTGTTCAAAAACGGGATATGGAGCGAATAAAGCTAACTATCTAACTAAGCAAGAGTTACTTGCTACTCTGAATTTCGAGGAAATAAATGAGAACTAAAATATTTATTTTCAAACTATTTTTTCAATAGCCAAATTTATTTCATATATTTGTTACCTGAACAATAAAGTTTATATTGTATCCTTCTAAGCAATGCTTTGCTCCGCAATTATCTGGCGGGTCTTCTCATCGTCAAAATCGACATCAAAATCAACTTACTTGTTTAATGTATTAACAAGTTGCAAAAGTGTTCATCATCATCATTTGGCGTACTTTGGGGTATTTATTATTTTTTTATTAAGATATTGAGAGATAGAATCACCACTTTCTAAAGTTGAGAAGGGTATAACTATTTCGATTTCCCAAAAGGCAAAAGATTAAAGGCTGCATAGTATTGGCATAAAAAAGATATAATTAATGGCAAAAGCGAATTCATTTAACAAAAGAGATTTAGAAAAGAAAAAAGAGTTAAAAAAACAAGAAAAGCTGAAACGCAAGGAAGAGCGCAAGGCTAACGCTGGTAGTGGATCATTTGAAGATATGATTGCTTACGTTGACGAGAATGGTGTTATTACCAGTACTCCTCCTGACCCTGAAAACAAGCAGGAAATTAATATCGAAGACATTGCTGTTTCTACTCCAAAGAAAGAGGATGTGGTAGAAGAAACTGTATTTAAAGGGCAGGTAGAGCATTTTAACCAGGAAAAAGGATTTGGATTCATTAAACGAACAGGAAGTATGGAAAAGTATTTCTTCCATATAAGTAATGCCCCTGCTTCAATTGCAAAAGGAAATATGGTTACATTTGAGCTGGAACGAGATGTCAGAGGCACAAGTGCCGTGAAAATCGCTCTTGACAATAAGAATAACCAATAACAATAATAGTAAAAACAGATGAACATTTATGTATCAAATTTAAGCTACAACACTACAAGTGATAGCTTACAAGAATTATTTGCAGGATTTGGTGAAGTTACTTCAGCAAATATTATCAATGACAGAGAAACAGGAAGATCTCGCGGTTTTGGTTTTGTTGATATGCCTAACGACGAAGAAGGTCAAAAAGCAATCTCTGAATTGAATGAGACTGAGTTTGAAGGAAAGACAATCAACGTAACCGTTGCTCGCCCAAAAACAGAAAGAAGCAACAGTGGCTACAACAATCGTGGCGGAAACGGAGGCGGATATAATAGAAGACGCTTCTAAACCGAAACTTTTTTATACAAAACGGGAAGACAGTTATGTTTTCCCGTTTTTTGTTTGTTCATTCTTCTGTTTTTACCGAGTATACATCCTCACCTCTGCAGAATTCACACCTATTATTTTAGTTACCTAATTGGATAATTGATCGGATCCGGTCTGCTTTTTAAATTTCCCCTAGAGATGTTTATTAATCCTTGTACAAAAGATTGCATTCTTCTGTACAAAAGAATTAATTGTTTTGTACAAAAGAAAACAATCTTTTGTACAAGCAAGAATAAATGTTATTCCGGTAAAAATAAAAATATAACGGGAAGTTATAAAATGTCCATCCGGCTTTCCAGATTAAAATCTATTAAAAGATTCACCCACTCTCATATAACAAGGCGCTAGACTGCTAGACTAGCGCTAGACTTCTCCAAGTATATCTAGCACCTATATCACACTTATACACAACAACTTATATGCCTACCGCTAGACTGCAAGACTTTTTTCGTGTTTTTTATTTTTCTGAGAGAAAATAGTGACAGTTCTATATCATGAATCTACCTATATTCAGAATTACAACAATTACTGAAAGTATCCCCAGACCAAAAGCAACTAAACGAAATCTTCTCTCTTCTTCTTTTCTCAATGCAATAATAGACAGCCCCATAGCAACCATACTTACGGCTATTACAATATAGAATTTAAAGTAGAAGCCTACAAATTCGGTTAGTCCCAGCAAAAGTTGAGTCTTCCCGTCCAATGCTAAATAGCGGGCAGAGATGTCTCTATTAATCTTTATTACAGCAATAAGCGAAATAATGCTTAATAGTATTGATAGTAAAGAGAATAGTCTGTTTTTTATAAATGATAGTTTCGTAAGATATTGCATATTCTAAATAATGTATCTATAATTCTAACAGCAGAAGTTTAGCCTTTGGTTTTATAATGACAATCTTCTAAATGATCATTTACATACCCTACAGCTTGTAAATGCGCATAACAAATTGTTGTTCCAAAGAATTTGAATCCACGCTTTTTCATGTCTTTGCTTATAACATCTGATAATTCTGTAGATGCAGGAATCTGATCTAATGAAGTCCAATGATTCATGATTGGTTTCCTTTCGGGCAAGAAACCCTTTAAGTAATTACAAAAACTGCCAAACTCTTTTTGAACTTCAATAAAGCAACGGGCATTGGATATGGTAGATGTTATCTTGAGTTTATTTCGGATAATACCGGAATCCTGCATCAATCGTTCAACATCTTCCGCAGTAAACTGAGCAACTTTCTGTACATCAAAATCGGCAAACGCTTTACGATAGTTTTCGCGTTTCTTCAGGATAGTGCTCCAGCTTAATCCTGCCTGAGAGCTTTCCAGAACAAGAAACTCAAACATCTTATGATCGTCAGTAACTTCACGTCCCCACTCTTCATCATGATACTGCACATATAAAGGATCTGTGCCACACCATCCACACCGTTGTATTTCAATGCTTTGTTCCATTATCTTAAATATTGATTGATAAGCGCAAATATACAATTATTTATCAGAAAAACGTTCTTCTGGATAAAGAGTCAGATAGATACATTTTGATATGTTAGCATTTCACAATATTAAACCTTGAATATTTATTGTACTTTTGCACTCCAATTTATTGAATGTGAACTGATGGGATTAGAAAGAGGTATTTTAAAAAGAACTGAGTTATTGCTGGGTAATGATATTATGGACAGAATTGCCGGCGCTCGTGTTATCATTTTTGGTGTTGGTGGCGTAGGTAGCTGGTGTGCAGAGAGTCTGGTCAGATCGGGGATTAAAAATTTAACGATTGTTGATTCCGACCGTATTTGCGTAACGAATATCAATCGTCAGTTAATGGCTACAACGAAAACGGTGGGACAAGTTAAAGTCGAAGCTCTGAAATCGCGCCTTCTGGAAATTAATCCTACCGCTGAGATAAATGCATTACAGCAGATTTATAGCGCTGAAACATCCGACTCTTATCAATTGGAAAACTATGATTACATTATAGATGCAATAGATAGTCTGGAAAATAAAGTCGACTTAATTCGGACGGCAACAAAAACAGATGCTACGTTCTTCTCATCAATGGGAGCTGCACTAAAAATGGATCCTCTGAAAATTAAAGTTGCAGAATTTTGGAAAGTAGCCGGTTGTCCTCTTGGTGCTGCTCTCCGTCGCAAAATAAAAAAAGGAGAAAAGCTCACGAAGAAGTTTCAATGTGTTTATAGTGAAGAACTGCTGGAAAACAAAGGAGGTAACTCTGCATGCGGCACAGCTAATTGTCTTTGCCCCAAAGCTGAAAAAGGTCCGGGAGATCCAAGCTTAGTTAATCATGAATGGTGTAGTATGAAAGCACAAATAAACGGAACTTTAGCACATACTACTGCAATATTCGGATTTACACTGGCCGGATTAGTAATACAAGACATTTATAAAAAAGCAGAAGAATAAGATCAATATCAGTCTTCTTATTGTTTCTATTATAGGGTAATATCCATTTCCATTATAAAGAGGTTTCAAACCTATTTATTTTACACTTTACTTATTGCGAAATAGCAATAAATAATCTATTTTTATACCCGAAACAGAACTAATTAAGGCCTATGGATTCGAAAGATTCTTTTAGCTTCATCTACCAATTAGTATTCCTGAATGTAAAGGATAGAGATCACTTTATCCCAACTCTTTAATGCCTTATTTTAAAAATTGAATTGCCGGTTATCATAACTATTAATGATAGCTGGCTTGAGTTGCTATTATCTTTTCTAAAACACAAAAAATACATTTATGGAATTACCATTTGCAGAATCATGGAAGATTAAAATGATTGAACCTATCAGAAAGAGTACCCGCGAAGAACGCGAACAATGGATGAAGGAGGCTCACTATAATGTTTTTCAACTTAACGCTGACCAGGTATATATTGATTTACTAACAGATTCCGGAACCGGAGCGATGAGCGACAGACAATGGTCGGCAATGATGCTGGGCGATGAAAGCTATGCGGGAGCATCTTCTTTTTATAATATGAAAGATGCCATTAACCGAATCACAGGATTTGAATATGTGCTGCCCACGCATCAGGGAAGAGCTGCAGAGAATGTTTTATTCTCCTGCCTGATAAAAGAGGGAGATGTTTGTCCGGGAAACTCACATTTTGATACCACCAAGGGACATATTGAAATGAGAAAGGCTTTTGCAGTTGATTGTACAATTGATGAAGCAAAAGATACTCAGCTAGAAATACCTTTCAAAGGGAATGTAGATATCAACAAACTGGAGGCTGTTCTTAAGAAGGATGGCGACAGGGTGCCGTTTATCATTATGACTTGTACAAATAACACTTCCGGTGGTCAGCCGGTTTCTATGCAGAATCTTCGGGAAACAAAAGCTTTGGCTGATAAATATGGCAAGAAGGTGATTATAGATTCGGCTCGTTTTGCCGAGAATGCTTATTTCATCAAAACCCGCGAAGAGGGATATGCCGGAAAGAGTATTAAGGAGATTTGCCGGGAGATATTCTCTTATGCCGATGGAATGACGATGAGTGCCAAGAAGGATGCTATTGTTAATATGGGTGGTTTTATTGCCACGAATGTACAGGAATGGTACGATGCTGCCAAGGTTAAGAATATAATCTTTGAGGGATACATTACTTACGGTGGAATGAACGGACGAGACATGAATGCTTTGGCCGTGGGTCTGGATGAAAATACTGAATTTGATAATCTGGAAACTCGCATCAAGCAGGTGGAATATCTTGGTAAGAAGCTGGACGAATATGGCATACCTTATCAACGTCCGGCTGGCGGACATGCAATCTTTGTAGATGCCCCCAAAGTGTTGACTCATGTTCCGAAAGAGCAATTTCCTGCTCAAACATTAGCTGTAGAACTTTACCTGGAAGCAGGTATTCGTGGTTGTGAAATTGGTTACATCCTGGCAGACAGAGATCCACTAACCCGGGAAAACCGTTTCAACGGGCTCGACTTACTACGACTGGCTATTCCCCGACGTGTTTATACTAATAATCACATGGATGTAGTAGCAGTGGCTCTTAAGAATGTTTTCGACCGCAGGGAGTCAATCACCAAAGGAATGGAGATTGAATGGGAAGCTGAATTAATGAGACACTTTACTGTTAAGTTAAAAAGAGCTCAATAAATAATACATGGTTTATATAACAAAAATAGCCGGACATAATCACGTCCGGCTATTTTTGAAATACAACTGTTAGTCTTCTACTAATCTTTAGTTGTAATCTTTACGTTATCCCAAATAATATTATTAGCTCCTGCAATATTCATTGCACTATTTTTTGTTTTAATCTGAGTATTCTTTACTATAAATCCGTCAACATCTGAGATTTCAACAAGTGCCTTTGAGGAAACATTGCAGTTTTCAATTACTACGTTAGAAATCTTTGTTTCAGGTATACCTATTGCACGGATAAATTTATCGCAGTTCTCTATCACAATATCCTTCATAAAAATATTCTTGTATGATGGAGTTAATGGAGTTATACTACGAACAGGCAAACGATCGGCCAGTTCTCCAACATACTCTCTCGAGCCAAGCATATCCCACTTAATAGCTGGTCCCGGAATATTGAGACGAATACGTTCATAGTAAAGATTCTCTCCTCCTCCACCACGGTTGCGTCGTGTTTTAAAAAGAATTCCATTTTTGGTACCATCAAACACACAGTCGTGTACATACATATTCCTGATCATTCCAGCAGTTTCACTTCCGCAAGTTACTGATCCACCTCCTCGTTTAGCCAAGCAATAACGGATTATAATATTCTCGGATGGTTTATTTACTCGCAAACCATCTTCACAACGGCCAGACTTTAGTGTAAAGCAATCATCGCCACAATCAAGTGTACAATATTCTATCAGAATGTTCTTTGAAGAGTCTATATCTATACCATCACTTCTGAATATACCTACGCTGTTTACAGTAATGCCACGTATAATAACATTCTCACAATACTGTGGTACTACGTTCCAGAAAAGTGTTTTCTCAAAGGTTACTCCTTCTACAAGAACGTTTTTACAGTTCATCGGAGCAAAGAACATTGGAAGAAACACAGGCTTTCCATTCTTTCCATCGAAAACTCGCTTCTCAACCGGAGTTGATATGTATTTCTCGATTACTACACCTTCCATTTGCTTCTTAAAGATCTCACAATCACGAGAAGGACCTACTAATTTCCCTTGTCCGGTTAAAGCAATATTTGTTGCTTCGTTAGCATAAATAAATGCTCCTAACGAATATAATTCAATACCTTCATTTCTTGTAAACACTACCGGTAAGCAGTCTCTTATATCACCACTAAAGTGAAGTTCGGCATCTCTCTCAAGATGCAGGTTTACATTACTCTTCAGAATTATGCGTCCGGTAAGCCATTGGCCGGCAGGGACAACAACTGTGCCCCCACCTTTACTACTCAATTTATTTATGGCCTTTTGGATGATATATGTGCATAGCTTATTTTGTTGAGCCCCTACACTTTCTATATTAATTGTCCGATCAGGAAATTCTGGTTTTACCAACTTTGGCATTTCGAAAGGAGCTACAACAGGAGCAATTGTATCTGGTAGTTTTAATGCTCCAACCTGGCTGCTTGTAGGCACTTCCTGACTAAATGCAGTTAACAAACTGGATATTAAAATTGCAAATACAAATATTTTCTTCATAACACTATATATAATTTGATTAAACGTATTCTTATCAATAAATTCTCATTTCTCCGGGTAAGACTAAAGAGATACCCACATTACTAAGATTACCGCAAAAATAGTTCATTAACAGATTGACCATTGGGAATAATTATTCAAATAGTGGGAATCAAACGTAAAATATACCTCATTTTGGAATATTTAAAAGCAATTGTGTTATTACATCTAAATTTGCTCTGATTAGAAATTAAAACCAGGTATTTATATCTCACTCACTTAAAATGAGTACTTTTGTTGTTATTAGTAATTATTTATTTCGAAATTTGAAAGAGACTGATAAAATAAAGGAATTTATAGGTTCTGTCATTGAGCTCAATGATGAAGAATGGTCTTTGCTAAATAATTATATAGAGATCAGGCATTTAAAGAAAAATGAGTTTTTCCTTAAAGAAGGAAATGTGTGTGACTCAATAGCTTTTATAAACCATGGTTTATTTATCTATTACAAAACACTTGATAATGCGGATGAAAAGACTACAGACTTTGCCATTGAAGGAGAATGGATTACTAATAACCACAGTAGATTGAATAATTCTCCGTCTCACCTCTACATCAAAGCCATTGAGGATTCAGAAGTATTGATAATTAAAAGCAAAGATCTGGAATACCTATATAAAAGAATGCCTAAACTTGAACGGTTTGGAAGGATTCTCATGGAGCAGGCATTCGTAAAGTTGGTTCAGCTTAGTATTGATTTGCAGATACTTCCAGCTAAAGAACGATATGAAAAGTTACTAAAAAACTATCCGGAGATTTTCCAGAGATTGCCTTTATATCACATAGCTAATTATCTGGGAATTGCTCCCAAATCGCTCAGCCGCATAAGAAATTCTTTTTGATAAATAATGATTTGGTAACAAATGCGGAGTTATGGTTCTGCTATATCTCCTGATATTTGCATCAGAAAATAAAATTAGCAAATATCAAGATTATGAAAAGAATTACTTTATTACTGGCGTGTTTATTATTTGTTATCTCACAAATCTTCGCTCAAACCACTGCTGAGCAAGAATCTATCGAAACAAAGCAAAAGAGTTCTGATATAAACAATGAACGCCAAACTTTACGAATTGGGTGTTGTAAAGAAACAAAACAAAAGAGTTATGATGTAAACCAGGCTTTTGAAGTTGAGAGCTTGTTCCCGATGTTTATTACAGGGGGATTTCATGTTGGAGTTGGTTACCGCTATAAAAAATTTCGTGTGAGAGCTAGTGTTATAAACGGAGGAAGTTATAATGCCGAAGCTGCCGGAATTAATAATTCATCGTCAGAATTTAAAAGATACTACAAAACTTCTCCAGGTTTATTTTTAGGATATAATGTGTGGAAGAATCTCGAAATTTACACATACGCTGAACTGCATACTTTCGAAATTGAACAGAAAAGTACTGGCCTGAAGCAGAATCTGCACAGTACAGATTTAGGAGCAGGTATAGGATATCAGTTCTTTATCGGCCGTTATTTATATGTTCAGCCGGCAATGCATGTTTATCTGAGAAGTGACAAACAACTTGATTTCAACGGAACAAAATACAACATTCCTAATGTAGACTTATCTCCTGTGATCAGAATAGGAGCCAGACTTTGGAAAAAGTAGTTTTTTTTATTGAATAAAATATCGAGTTGGAAGAAAGCACCTTTGTTTTCTTCCAACTTTTGTTTTCCAGCCTATCACACTATTAAGCATTAGGCTAGTTAAATAGATTTCCACTTTCATCTTCATTTTCCATATATACATCCGAATCCGATCGGCAACGTAACCATTCACTCTCACATTCGCTAGATCAATTTAGCAATAGCTGTACAACTATAGATATTTTAATTTTATCCCTTAATTAATTTATTATTTTAATCGTTTTTATTTTATTGCAACTAATTAAATTAATTATTTATTTTATTTGGCCGTTATAAATTATGTTTTTATTTTTGTTCCCTAAACTTTTGCTCCCTGACTTATAAAGTATAAGTGCCAAAAGAAGATAAATAGTAGGAATTTCTTTGCCTTAATCTGTATAAATACGAAGTTTATACTCACAAAGAAGCCTTATTATCGATTTACGCATTCAAGAAATGTTAAGTTTAATAGTCAGAACTGAATTTAGATGATTACAAACAACTAATATATTATTATGAAAAAACTAGCTTACTCACTATTCTTATTTTCTTTAATGTGCAATTTTGTATTGCCATTAAATGCACAAAGAGCTAAAGTCAGGAAGACTGAAGCAAAAGTAAAAATGATAACTACGCCTGTTCCAGTCCGCCCAGCAGGACAAAAGGATGTTTTAGGACTGGTTACTCCTAAAATGGACGTGGTTCGTGTTGGATTCATTGGTCTAGGGATGCGTGGTCCAGGTGCTGTTTCGCGTTTTACTTATTTAAAAGGAGTAGAAATTAAAGGACTATGCGATCTTCATGCAGACAGAGTAGAAAAGTGTCAGCAGATTTTAAAGAAAGCAGGATTACCAGAAGCTACAAGCTACAGCGGCAGCGAAGATGCATGGAAAAAGATGTGCGATAGAAAGGATATAGATCTTATTTACATTGCAACTGATTGGAAACACCATGCGGAAATGATGATTTATGCCATGGAGCATGGTAAACATGTAGCTTGTGAAGTTCCTGCAGCAATGACTCTTAAAGAGATCTGGGATGTAATTAATACTGCAGAAAGAACTCAAAAACACTGCATGCAGCTGGAAAATTGCGTATACGACTTCTTTGAACTGACTACTCTTAACATGGCTCAGAAGGGTGTTTTCGGGGATATTCTTTATACAGAAGGATCATATATCCACAATTTGGAAGAGTTTTGGCCATCGTATGAAGGAGACTGGCGATTAAAATATAACAAAGAACATCGTGGTGACGTTTATGCAACCCATGGTATGGGCCCGGCATGCCAATTGCTAGATATTCACCGTGGTGACAAAATGAATTATCTGGTATCAATGGATAGCGATCCTGTAAGCATTCCTAATTATATAAAAAATGTGAGAAAAGAGAATCCTGCAGGGTTTAAGAATGGTCAGCACACTATGACAATGATTCGCACAGAAAAAGGAAAGACAATTCACATTCAACACGATGTTGCTTCTCCACGTCCTTATAGTCGTATGTACCAATGTACAGGTACAAAAGGTTTTGCACAGAAATATCCAGTTGAAGGATATGCTCTTCAGAGTTCGCAAGTTGATTCATCTATTACACCAGATCATGAAAATTTGAACTCACACTCTTTTGTTCCAACAGAAGTAAAAGATGCATTAATGAAAAAATACAAGCATCCTATCCAGGTGGAATTAGAAGAAACAGCCAAGAAAGTGGGAGGACACGGCGGAATGGACTTTATTATGGATTACCGCTTAATCTACTGCTTACAAAACGGATTACCTTTAGACATGGATGTTTACGACCTTGCAGAATGGTGTTGTTTAGCTCCATTAACAGCCATTTCAATTGAAAATGGATCTGCACCAGTTGCAATACCAGACTTTACTCGTGGAAACTGGGATAAAACAAAAGGATTCCGCCACGCATTTGCAAAATAAAACAAACCATACAACAGGAAAAATAGAAAAGGCCGCTTTAAAATTGCTTCGATTGATATTCTATAGAGCTTTTTAAAAGCGGCCTTTTTTCTTATATCTTCCAAATAGTAAATTGACCGTTTTAGTGGTATTATTTTCAGCGCAATAAGAAAGTTATTCAACAGTCAAAAGAGATATTTGAAGAGCAGAACACCTTCATAAGTATTATTTAAGCATTATTTATAAAATTCAATATCTTTACTATTTTTGATATACATCTTTTTAGAGACAAATTCTGATAGGACATCCAGATAATAAATTCAATAACATTTGTTTTACATGTTTTTTCTACCGCATTTATTTTGAATATAAATAGTTAAATACTATTGCATGAATAATTTGATTATTCTATATTTGCACTCGAAATAATATAGACTACCAATGAAAATTAATACTTTATTGAGCATGTTTGCTCCAAAAGATGTTAAGTTTTTCCCTATGTTGGAAGAAACAGCTAGTGTCCTCTCCCAGTCTTCAACCTATCTTCAGGAACTTTTTTCTTGCGAAAATGCAGAGCACAGAAATGAACTGTGTAAGCTTATTAAAGCTGAAGAAGTTAAAGGTGACAAAGTTACCGGGAGCATTATCCATGAATTAAACAACACATTCATTACTCCTTTTGACAGGGAAGACGTTCATGCCCTTGCAGACGTTATGGATGATGTTATTGACACAATTAACCGTTGTGCTCAGAAAGTACTACTTTATCAACCAACAAGTTTCCCTCAACACACTATTACTTTGGTTGACATTATCAAAAAAGGTAGCGACGAGATTCTGAATGCTGCAAATGAATTATCAAATATTAAAAAGACAGACCTTCGTCTTCGTGCTCACTGCAAAGAGATCAAAAGATTAGAAGAAGAGGCAGATGTTGTATATGAAGAAGCTATTATGAGCCTTTTCAAAGGAGCAACAAATAATACTTATAATGCTGTAGAGCTAATAAAACTAAAAGAAATTATTCAAGAGCTTGAAAAAGCAGTAAATAAGATCAATAGTACAGGAAAAGTAATCACTACTATTCTTGTAAAATACGCCTGATAAAATACAATTCATATGACATTACTTATTATTGTTATTGCATTAGGACTAATTTTTGACTTCATTAATGGTTTTCATGATGCAGCCAATTCTATTGCAACAATAGTTACCACCAGAGTTTTAACTCCTGTTCAGGCAGTTATATGGGCGGCAGTTTTTAACTTTATCGCATTTTTTGTTGCAAGATATCTTATCGGTGAATTTGGTATTGCCAATACAGTTGCAAAAACCGTATTGGAAGAATATATAACTCTGCCTATTATCCTTTCAGGACTTATTGCTGCAATTTCATGGAATTTGCTAACATGGTGGTTAGGTATTCCTTCTTCCTCTTCCCACACTCTGATTGGAGGATTTGCAGGTGCTGCTATCAGTGGAGCTGGATTTCAAGCCATTCACACAGGAACTATCGTAAAAATTGCTTCATTTATTGTGCTGGCTCCTGTTATTGGTATGGTTATCTCTTCAGTTATTACAATATTGGTTTTATGGATATTCAAAAACGTGAATGCCCGTACAGCCGAAAATTCATTCAGAAAATTGCAGTTATTTTCTTCCGGCTTGTTTAGTTTGGGGCATGGTATGAACGACTCTCAGAAAGTTATGGGTATCATTGCTACAGCGATGATTGCATATTACCAAAAAGGATCTGTAGATACAATGCCTGACTGGATTCCATTATCTTGCTTCGCCGCAATCGGCTTAGGAACAATGGTTGGAGGCTGGCGCATTGTAAAAACAATGGGAAGCAAAATCACTAAAGTTACTGCTTTGGAAGGTGTTTGTGCTGAGACTGCAGGTGCTATGACTCTGTTTATTACTGAAATCCTCAAAATTCCAGTAAGTACAACACATACCATCACAGGTTCTATCATGGGTGTAGGAGCTGTTAAAAGATTATCTGCGGTGCGTTGGGGAGTTACTATAAACCTTTTATGGGCATGGGTTCTGACAATTCCTGTTAGTGCTGTTCTAGGTGGACTTATTTATTTAATTGTAAGTCTTTTCGGATTAAAATAACAAATTCCACATAAATGAGTATAGAACTTGGGAAATTTAACGTACTTGAGGTCGTAAAAACAGTCGATTTCGGTGTTTACTTGGATGGTGGAGAAGAAGGAGAGATTTTACTTCCTACCCGCTACGTACCGGAAGAGTGCAATATTGGCGATTTCCTGAATGTTTTTCTTTATTTGGATAATGAAGAACGACTAATAGCTACCACTTTAACTCCTTTGGTTCAGGTTGGAGAATTTGCCTGTCTGGAAGTTTCCTGGGTAAACCAATTCGGAGCTTTCCTTAACTGGGGATTAATGAAGGATCTTTTTGTTCCTTTCCGGGAGCAGAAAATGAAAATGCTGGTAGGAAAGAAATATGTAATTTATACATATATCGACGAAGAAAGCTACCGCATTGTGGCTTCTGCCAAAGTAGACAGATATCTGTCGAAAGAGATTCCTACCTATCAGCCTAATGATGAAGTTTCCATTCTTATCTGGCAAAAAACGGATCTTGGCTTTAAGGCCATTGTCGAAAATAAGTTCAGTGCTTTACTATATGACAGTGAGATTTTCCAGCATTTACAAACCGGAATGCAACTTAAAGCTTTCGTAAAGCAAGTGAGGGAAGATGGTAAAATTGATCTCATGCTTCAGAAACCTGGATTTGAAAAGATTGATGATTTTTCTGATAAATTATTATCTTATATCAAGGAAAATGGTGGAAGTATTCAGCTGAATGACAAGAGTCCGGCTGAGGAAATATATGACACTTTCCAGGTGAGCAAAAAGACATTTAAAAAGGCTGTGGGTGATCTTTACAAGAAAAGATTAATTGTCATTGAAGGCAATGAAATCCGCTTAGCTAAAAACTAAAGAACAAATAGGGAAATCCCTAAATACATATCGGGAATATCATTAGGGCGAGGAGTTTCCTCGCCCTATTTTTGTTGCATTAAAAGAACCATAAAACTGTTGAGTTATGAAAAAGATTATATTTACCCTAATTGCCATCGGTATGGTTTCCATGAGTTCCATGAGTATGGCTGCTATGAGTCTGAATAAGGTTCGACAAGAGACTCGCTTCCTGACAGATAAAATGGCTTATGAACTGGATCTTTCAACAGATCAATACAATGATACTTATGAAATCAATTATGATTTCATCTATAACGTCCGTTATATCATGGATGATGTAATCTTTGGATATGACTGGGCTTTGGACAAATATTATGAATATCTTGATATTCGTAACGATGATCTTCGCTGGGTTCTTGAAGACTGGCAATACGAACAATTCCTTAATACAGAATATTTCTACAGTCCGATTATCTCTGAAGGAAATTCATGGAGACTTAGTATATATCTGACATATACAAATCCGTACTTATTCTACTTTGGAAAGCCTTATCACTACTGGAACTACAGTGGCGGCCACTTCCGTAAGCACTTTAATAATCACAGTTTTTACTCAGACAGATATCACCACGATGTTTATAGAGGTAACTTCCGGGTTAAAGAAAGAAATGTATTCATTAACGACCGCCGTTCCGATTTCGGTAGAGATGATTCCAGAAACAGATCTTCTGAAGACAGAAGTAGAAAATCTTCATCAAGAACATTTAATGACGATCTTTACAATAACGATCGCAACTCTGGCTCTTCAAGAAGCAGAACTCCATCAGGCGATATAAGACCTTCTGGCAGAAATAACAATAGAGTGATTGAAATCCCTTCTTCTGACAGAAATAAAAATAACTCCGGCAGCGATGTAAACAGAAGCAGAGATAATAATACTAACAGAGACAGAAACACTGTAAGACCTCCTAGAAACGAAGGCTTTAATTCTGGTAGCAGTTCATCAGAATCTAGCCGAAGTTCATACGGTTCTTCTGATAGAAGCAATAATAGCAGCCGGGAATCAAGCAATAATAACAGTAGCAACGAGGTTCGTTCTTCAGGTAACAGTGACAGAGGTTCATCTTATAACCGTTCTTCTTCAAGCAACTCAGATAGAAGCAGCAGCATTTCCAGAAGTTCAGTAACTAGTCCTTCTGATAACTCAAGCAGAAGTTCATCTTACAGCAGACCAACAATCACTCCTTCTGATAGAAGCAGCAGCGTTTCCAGAAGTTCTGTAACACGCTCTTCTGATAACTCAGACAGAAGTTCATCTTACAGTCGACCAACGATCACTCCTTCTGATAGAAGTAACAGTGTTTCCGGAGGTTCCGTAACACGCTCTTCTGATAACTCAGACAGAAGTTCATCTTACAGCCGACCAACTATTACTCCATCTGACAGAAGCAGCAGCGTTTCCAGAAGTTCCAGTAATAGCAGCAGTATCAGTGTAAGAAGTTCTGCTCCAGAAAGAAGCTCAAGCAGTAACAACGAAAGCCGTTCATCTGGTTCCTCCAGAAGCACCGGCAGAACAAGATAATAGTTTCAATAAATAGTTTAACTAAACATTTTCTTCATAAAAGGCAGTCACTGAGAAGTGGTTGCCTTTTATTCGTTATTAGTTTCCTTGGGTAGGACAGAATAGAATCTTGTGGTTGTATTTGGGTTGCTTTTATTCGTTATTCACTTCTTCGGGAGGTAGAACCACCGTAACAGAATCTACAGGTACAGGAAAGTTATTAACAGATGCACCGGTGAGCTTAACCACAGGAAGTATATTGGCAGCTTCTTCCTCTGTAATCAGTCCTTTTCGGCTCAAACGATTAGCTATTAGTCGGAAATAACTTCCCAGCCAGGGCTTAAGCTGCATATTCTCATCAAAAGAACTGCGGAAATGCTTCGGCTTCGGTATAATGGATGCCATAAAAATAGCTTCTTCGGGGGTAAGCTGTGATGGTTCCTTATCAAAATAGAAGTGAGATGCCTCACGTGCTCCATAAATAAGCGGCCCCCACTCTGCTATATTGAGATAAACTTCGTACATACGGTGCTTTGAGGTTATACCTTTATTTTCAATAAGCCACACAATCATGGCTTCTTCGAGCTTTCTAAGAAGGTTTTTATTCCTGTTCAGAAATACATTCTTAACCAATTGCATGGAAATGGTACTACCACCACGGGCAAACTTCTTACGTTTTAGATCGTATATAAGTGCATTTCTCATTGCATCCAGACGGAAGCCCCGATGAGCAAAGAAAGATCCGTCTTCAGATTGCATAACGGCCGTTTGAAGAAGTGGTGAAATACTATCGAGCGGACAGAAGTTCGGATTCTCGGGACCGACTATGAAGGTGCGGACAGGTGCTCCGTTTTCGTAAGCGGTATAAAGAAAAGATCCGTTCATTTTTGCCAGGTTTTCTTTTCCGTAACCAAGTATACTGAAACCGTGACTTTTAAGATCTGATTCTAGTTTCAGTGCATTCAGATTATTAAAATCAATATCCAGCAAAAAGTGGTAAGAGAGCTTTCCGCTTGTTCTTATTCCTTCCACACTGCTGAACAATCCTTTGGGCAAAGAAGAGAATAGATCGTCGGCATCAAACGGAGGTTTATCAACAGACATCGTTATGTGCCATTTTTCTTTCTTCTGTGCCTTTATATAGGGATGGAATTGTAGTTTGTTAAACTGGATAACCGTTGCACTATCTAACTCAAAAAAATCTTTTCCGACATTGATTTTATAATTAAAACTTCCTCTATCCAGATTTACCACCTCAGGAGAAAGACCTGCATGATAAAGCTGCAATCCGCAGACTTCGGCTTTACCAGATAAAGCTATCTCGCCACCTCTAAGTTCAGTTTCCGTCAACCGATAAGCCAATGTATCAAACGCTACTTCGGCACCGTAATATTTATTCAGATAGGGAAGTAACACTTTCCCCCTTTTCTTTGAATAAAGCTCAGCCTCAACGGTTTTTTCATTATTATTGAGACGTCCCCTACTCATCCAATGATGTTCAGCATTATCTGCTTTTACTATAATCTCAGTTACAAAACGATTGTCGGAAATATGAAGCGTCGGGATCTGTACTTCTGTATAGTCGCTATCGCGCCGATAACTCATAACCAAATCTCTCATATCACCATTTTCAGGCAACATACCAAAGGACATATCTAAAATATCAGATACTTTACGGGCATAGTCCCTTTTATCCTCCTTGGTTTCATTCTTTTTATCTTTCTTAAAAAGGAAATCGTAGTTGGAGATAGAATCTTTCTTTATAAAGCTAACGTGAAGTTTGTCTGTTACAACTTTTTTTACCTCAGCATTTAAAGTCAGCATTTTCCAAAGACTAAGGTCTATCTTTGCCGAATGGAGTGTTAAGAGTGTATCTCTTTCATTAGGAACCACAGAGAATTTCTCGATCTCTATTTCATTGATTCCGGGCATGTGAAGGCGGGCGTAACTGATGTTTAGTCCGTATTTCTTTTCTAATTTGTCAAATTTTCCTTTTGCATAGTAATTCAAAAGAGTGTCTCTACCAATGTATGCAGCTATAAGTGCCACAACAATCAAGGCTAGTGCAGACAGAATCACTATTTTTGTTTTATGTCCCATACTAAATACAATTCATTTGTATAGTTTGCTTTTGCGGTGCAAAAGTAGATATTTCTATTGTAACTTGTTCATTTTTTTAAAAGAAATAGAGAATCAGTTAAAGGATAAACCAGAGTTAAATCAAAAGATGCAGAGAGTTAAGCTAATGACAGGCGAGACTTTTAAGAAATAAACTACTTATAGCGCATTTAAGGTCTACACCTTTACAGTGTAAAAAGTAGACCTTAAATACATTTGGCGTAGTTCTTTTTATAAAGATATAACGGGAAATTACCTTAGCAAAGGCGGGTTATTGAATAAACAGTTTAGAGACCTGAGCTTTCTTTCCGTTGAATGCCCGAACCAAATAGAATCCTTTCTGTAAAGAAGCTACAGGAAGCAAGAAATATTGACCGGGATTAGGGTTTACAGACGAGAATACAAGCTGACCACTTACAGTCAGTAACTCTACCCTATCTATTTGTGCAGCACAAAGCGTTACATATCCCTGAGATGGATCACCATATATTTGAAGCTTTTCGATTTTATCAATTTCAGAATCCTTGATTCCTGTACTGTAAGTACCCAGACTAACGCCGGTTAGAATTGGGTCATGATCGGAACAACGGTAAGGATCGGCTGAATAATAGGTACTATAGTTATAATCAAAATAGCTGGGTTCATCGGCATTGATGTGCCATGGACGCGCTCCGGTTACCTGCTGACTAAGAGTGGCGGTAGCCAGTGAATGATCAAGGTATCCAACAGCTCCGTTATATACATAACTGTAATCGGATGGAGAATAACGTTTCAGTTGATTAACAAGTCCATTATCGGTATATACTTTAATTGGATCTTCCATGGAGTAGGCATTCATATCTCCCACAACCAGTACATCGGGATCGGCATAATAGCTTGTAAGCGTATTCAATGTATTTACAACATTCTGCGCCTGAGTAACGCGGGTATAATTGAAACTTCCCTGTCCATCGCCACTATCAGCATCACTTCCCGTACCAGTACCAGATTTTGCTTTCAAATGATTTACAGCAATAATAAAACGTTCTCCATTACTATTCAAATCAAAAGCTTGCGCTACCTGTCGTAATCGATATCCCCCGCTTCCAAACAGTTTGATTGACAAGTAAGGAGTGACTTTTGTTTTATTATAAATAAAAACATTCTTGGTATATGTACTTTCTGAATAGTCATTATCTGCCACATAAACGTAGTTGTTTGATGAAGTAACTTCATTTAAACCACTTACCAAATCGGTTACAGAGATGTTTCCCTGCCCCACTTCGCAAAGAGCATAAATATCAGCATCCAGACCCTTTAGTGCTGCCAGAATTTTCGCTCGCTGACGAGTAAACTCTTCCTGGTTATCGGCACCATATCCTCTTCCCCATAAAGAACTATTAGCAATATAATATTCCACATTAAAACTTGCAACTCTTAAATTGCATGCACCAATATTACCTGGAGAAGAAGTTCGTTCATTTCCTGAAAATACAGGTTGTACAGTAGGTGTTATTGAATAAGCTCCACTGCTATAAGATAAGGTACCTTGTAATCTGGTTACTTTACTTCCTGTTCGCAACGTATTGTTGCTGTCTGTATAAGTAAAAGAACTGCTTTTGAGGGTGAGTTTATTCTGTTCATTCAAGGCAGCAATATTATTTGCATCGGTACCCGGTAGGGCTACCTCGGTAGGAGAATAAAGCACATCGGGAGAAAGAGTAACACTTTCTATCGATGTGCTCTTATAATATATTTTTGTAACCGTGAGCGGAAAGGTAAAAACCACCTCTTGTCCGTTCAAAGTTGGTTTCAAATCAGTAGTAAACGACTTTATCTCAGTCTGAGAATAAGTGGACAAACAAATTGAAAGTCCACAGACTATTCCCAGAAATAACAATGCTTTTCTTTTCATAACTATCTTTTGCTCAATTATAAGAGGGCAACAAAGATAGCAATTCTAATTACTGTACAAGCGAAAGACCTTTATAAAAATCCAATATTTTTGCACGGAATAAATAATCATATTTTGCCTGTATCTGATCTGATGAAGCCTTCATTAAATTAACTTTCACCTGACTAAACTCTACAGAAGTTGCTTTTCCGTTTTCATATTTCT
This sequence comes from Bacteroidaceae bacterium, assembly GCA_963668125.1. Lineage (GTDB taxonomy): Bacteria > Bacteroidota > Bacteroidia > Bacteroidales > Bacteroidaceae > Bacteroides. The sequence continues at coordinate 306,193 of OY764215.1, forward strand.
CACGCATCAGTTTAAAAGAAGCCTCGCTAGCCTCAACGGCAGTCTTGCCTGAATTAAATTTAGCCAACGCAGCTACAGCACTATAATACGCCTGCTGAATCTCTTTATAAAGGCTTTTCTTTGATTCTTCCACCTGAAGTGCCTGAGTACTGTAATTTAAACGGGCAGCTTTAACTTTGTTGCGTGTGTCATGCCTGTCAAAAATTGGAATGTTAAGAGATAAGCCGAAATATTTATTAAAGTTGTCACTTAACTGCTGACCAAAATTTCGGCCTGTAATGCCAGACATGGTATAATATCCAGTGCTTAATCCTCCATTCAGAGAAAGAGTCGGATAATAAGCACCCTTGGCTATTTTTATACTTTTGTCCATTCCCTCCAAACGGTATTGCTCTGCCAGCACAGCCGGTTTATTTACCATTGCCAATGAATAAATTTCCTCAGGAGTACTCAATGCCTGAAAATCAGGTTCGATATCGGGCGAAACAATAGAGAATCCCTCGGGCGAAGAAAGTTCCAGTAGTTGTGTAAGATCGAGAATTGCCAGTTTACGATTATTCTCGGCCTGAACAGAAGCAAGCTCATCCTGAGCCAGAGTTGCTTTTGCCTCATAAACCTGAGCCGTAGATGCTTTACCAACTTCTTCCAAACGTGTCATTCGGTCTAACTGTTCCTTACTCAGATTAATCTGTTCCTTAGCCACTTTACATAACTCTTCATTAAATAATACCTGAAGGAAAGCAGAAGTTACATTTACACTGATATCTTCCTTCGCTTTATTCAAATCCTCTGTAGCCGCTTTCAGATTAAGTTTACTTAATTCAATATTATTGGGTATCTGAAAACCGGTAAAAATAGGAATACTTGTACTTATGCCAAAACTGCTATTGCTACTGTTATTGTTTACATAAGAATTATCGACAGGAGAAGCTGCACGCCCAAAACTAAAAGACTGGGAAGCACTTCCGTTTAAATTAGGAAGTCTCTGATTTTTAGCTGTATTCAGGGCAACCTTCTGCTGTTCGTTAGCTATTTCTTGCTTTTGAATCCGGATATTATGCTTCAATGCATATTCCACACAATCCTTAAGCGACCAGCTTTGTTGAGCAAAGCTGCCCCCCGCTACAAGCAATACAGCAATTAGAATTATATACTTTTTCATAGACTTACTTTTTATTTTCCTCAACATCAGGCTTCTTATCCTCAATAACTGCACCACGCACTTTATCCTTAGCTGTAATTCCACTCTTTATCTCTATTTTTATACCGTCGCTAACGCCTAGTTTTATCTGACGTCTTTCAAATGTTTGTTTCGGCTTCTCTGTTTTCAGAACATATACAAAAGTTGAATCGCCAGAGAACTCAACAGTACTTTCGGGAACTGATAATACCTTTGATACTTTTTCAAGAACTATCTCTGCATTCGCACTATAACCCGAACGGATATTCACATTAGATGGAGCATTAATCGCTGCTTTAATTTCGAACAGATTAGCACCGTTTTCGGTTACACCTTTCGGAGATATATATTCAAGCTTAGCGTCAAATTTAAGATTCTGCAATGCTCCGATTGTTAACTTAATAGGCATACCTTCACTAATACGTCCAACTTCTGTTTCGTCAATTTTTCCTTTGAATAAAAGATCTTTCATATTGGCAACAGTAGCTATTGTTGTTCCATCATTAAATGTATTACTCATAATTACAGAGTTACCTTTCTTGATTGGAACATCAAGAATCAACCCATCAATTGTAGAACGTATCATGGTGTTACTGTAAGTAGCAGAATTCTTAGTGATACCATCTTTCACAATATCAAGATTATCTTTCGATGAAGAAAGTTCTTCTTTAGCTGTTTTCATAGAAACTTCGCTCTTTTCGAACTCTTCTTTACTAATCAGTTTGTCCTTATATAGTTTTTTCTGACGGTCGAATTCCTGCAAAGATTGTTTATAGTTAATATCTGCAACACGAACACGGCTTTCAGCAGAGTTCAATTGTCCCAATTCGGGGATAACTTTTACCTTAGCAATCACTTCGCCTTTCTTAACCATTTCGCCGGCTTCTTTATAAACTTCTTCAACAATACCAGAGATTTGAGGTTTAATAAGAATTTCGTCGCGAGGTTCAACTTTACCTGTAGCCACGGTGCTTTTTTCAATATCTGCTACCTTTGGAGTTATTACTTCATAAACAATTTCCTTTGGTTGAGATTTAACATAAAGGAAAGCGAAAGTGGCAATAAAAATAGCAGCTATAACTACTATCATAAAGATTCTTAAGTACTTTTTCATATACGTATTATTTGTATTGTTATTATCATTTTATTATTCATCACGCATGGCATCTACAGGTTTTATAGACATTGCTCTGTAGGCCGGCGCCATACCTGCCATTATTCCCAAAGAAAGCAGCAGCAATGCCATACCAATAGCAGTCCAGAAAGAAACCTGGAAGTGGGCTTCAGTGCCACTGGCCGTAACACCAACCTCGGCAACTTGAAGAATAAGCACCGCAAACGATATTCCCGTTAATCCGGCTATACTGGTCAACACCATACTTTCTGAAAGTATCTGCCTCATAATATCTTGCGGACGTGCACCAATTGCACGACGAATACCTATTTCAACTGTTCTTTCACGAACTGTAACCATCATAATGTTACTTACTCCAATAGCTCCAGCCAATAATGTGCCCAGCCCAACAAGCCATACAAGTGTACGAATACCGGTAAACAGGCTATCTATCATCTTAAACATCTCTTCCATATTCAGCACCATTACAGCCTGAGGATCAGAAGGTGAAATTAAGTGGTTATATTTTATAAGTTCCTGAATTTTAGGTTCCAAAGCACTTACAGCTGTTCCATGTTTAGCAGTCAAACAAATAATGTGAACTGTCTTTCCATAATTATAAGCTTGCTGCATAGTAGTAAACGGAATATTTATCATTTCCTCACTGGAACCACCAATATTGATATTACTAACTCCGGAACAAACACCCACAACCTGATAATAGATTCCATCCACACGAATATATTCTCCACAAGGATTTTCTCCTTTCTTGAAAAGAGTTTCATAAATACGTTTTCCGATAGTACAAATTTTACGTTGTTCGCTCATATCAACATCGTTTATGAAGCGGCCAAACATCATGGTCTGTTTTTCTATTTTATCATAATCCGGACGTGTTCCTCTCGCAGTAAATGTTCCTTTTTTATCTCCACGTACTACGGCAGATCCCCATTTAAAAAGACATGGAGAAATATCTTCTATATCATGAATACGAGTTTTCAGCACTTCTACATCATGGTTTTCCAAGTCCCACCTACGTCCTTTACGGAAACCTTTGTAAGGTTCACTAGTTTGTTGACTAATTATAAAGCAGGAGTTTGTAGCAAATCCGGCAAAGTTTCTGCTCATCATTTGCTGTAATCCATTTCCTCCGCCAATAAGAGCCACCAACATAAAAATTCCCCAAAATATACCGAAAGCAGTTAATACACTACGAGTTTTGTTTCGGGTAATGGTTATCAGGATTTCCTCCCAGCGATCTATATCTATTATACTCATAATTATTCTGCTCTTAATGCTTCAATTGGTCTTATCTTAACAGCTTTACGTGCCGGGAAGAATCCCGCAAAAGTTCCGGCAATAATCAAAGTCAATGTAGCTTTTATTGCTACACTAAGATCTACAGTAGGATCTTTGTATACAGTCATTTGCATATCTCCCATACCAAAGGTTTTTGCCCCTTCAACAGCATTCATATACTCCGTGACTCCAATGCCAGCAACCATACCGATGTATCCGAAAATCGTTGTTATCAGTATACTTTCAAGAATAATCAGCCATAATACCGATGCCGGAGATGCACCCAACGCCTTTCGTATTCCAATTTCGCGGGTACGTTCTTTAACCGTAATAAGCATGATGTTACTTACACCAACAATACCACTAAGCAGAGTAAATATACCAATTATCCAGACGGCCGTAGTCAGAATATTCTTTGCAGTCATCTGCTGCAAGTATTGCGTAAAACGGTTCCAGATATACATTGCATTCATATCTGTAGGATCGAAACGGTGCGAACCTCCAATTGCTTTACGGTATTGCAATTCAAAGTCTTTATTAGCTTGTTCAGTATTCAGTCCACGAGTAGTAAATATGATATTATTTAATGTATCAGCTTTATTATATATTGTCTGTGCAGCTGTAAAAGGAATATATGCCGCCCGGGAGTCTTGATTTCCTTTATCTCTGTACACTCCCACAACCCGATAAATTACTCCATCTGCATTTACAAACTTACCTATAGCACTTTCTTTACGAAAAAGAACATCCCTTGTTTTATAATGAATCACAATAACCTTTCTGCTTTGTTCTATATCCATATCATTAATAAAACGGCCACCGTTCTGATCAAGTTTGCAAGGTTCTATCTCTGTATAAGAAGGGTGTACTCCGGTTAGATCTAAGGATACATACTGATCTTTATAAGAAAGATTAACGCCTTCTTTTTTAACTGTAGCGCCTGCAGTAATAACATTATCACTGAATTTATTTTTTGTGATATTAATGTCCTTATTATTAAAGCTAATCCTTCTGCCAGATTCAAGACCATCGTAAGTTTTATCAGTCCATCCCGGAAATATCCTAATGGAATTCTTAGCCATATCCGAAGATGATTCTTCAAAAGCATGTATAATGCCATTCCCCCACCCTAACAAAACAATCAACATAAAGATTCCCCATGAAACGGAAAATCCGGTAAGCACGGTTCGCAATTTATTTTGCTTAATTGTGCTCAATATTTCCTGCCATATATCAAGTCCTATTCTCATGGTTTATTTCATCATTATACCTTTTCCAAATGGAGATAAATTGTGATTCGAATTATCTTCTACTGACTCAATAAGACCATCTTTTATATGGATAATCTTATTCGTTCTATTTGCTACGCCTGATTCGTGGGTTACCACAACAAGCGTCATTCCAAGATCGTTTACATCTTTTAATATCTGCATAACTTCATCAGATGTTTTACTATCCAAAGCACCAGTCGGCTCGTCTGCCAGAATAATCTGAGGTTGAGATATTAATGCACGTGCAATAGCTACGCGCTGCTTCTGACCACCGGATAATTCATTAGGCATATGATGTGCCCAATCTTTCAGACCCAGTTTATCCAGATATTCCATTGCAAGAATATTTCTTTTCTTACGACTCACATTCTGATAAAAAAGTGGCAATGCAACATTCTCCATTGCATTTTTGAAAGAAATCAGATTAAAAGACTGAAAAATAAAGCCAATCATCCGGTTACGATACTCGGCGGCACGGGTTTCACTCAGTTTTTTCATCAGAACATCATTGAGATAATAATTCCCCGTATCATAATTATCCAAAATACCCAGAATATTAAGCAGGGTTGATTTTCCGGAACCAGAAGCTCCCATAATGGAAACAAACTCACCACGTTCTATGTCCAGATTTATGCCTTTAAGAACGTGAAGAGGAGCTCCGTTGTGATAAGTCTTGTTAATGTCTTCTAAATGTATCATTTTTAAGATGTTTAATCAACGTTTTTTCTATTAGACGCAAGAGTAGTACTAAAAGTTGCAGTTCAACAAAAGAAAATTAAAAAAATATTTTGTAAAATCAATCAACTTTGCGTAATTTGTAGTTTAGTTATTAACCCTTTAAACAAAAAAATAATGATCTCAGGTATGGAAAAGCCCTACGTTGTAGGCATTGATATAGGTGGAACTAATTCCGTTTTTGGTATTGTAGATGCGCGTGGTACTATTTTGTGCAGCGATTCTGTAAAGACTCAATCCTTTGATAAAGTAGAAGATTATGTTGATGCTGTTTGTGCAAAACTGCTTCCTCTTATTGAATCAGAAGGTGGAGTTGAAAAAATAAAAGGTATCGGAGTTGGAGCTCCAAATGGAAACTATTATAGTGGAACTATTGAGTTTGCTCCAAATCTTCCTTGGAAAGGTGTTATTCATTTGGCAGAATTGTTTGAACAAAGAATTGGTATCCCTACTGCTTTAACAAACGATGCTAATGCTGCTGCTATTGGCGAAATGACTTATGGTGCAGCTCGCGGAATGAAAGATTTTATCATGATTACTCTTGGAACCGGAGTTGGTAGCGGAATTGTTATTAACGGACAGATGGTTTATGGACATGATGGCTTTGCCGGTGAACTTGGACACACAATCATACGTCGCGAAAATGGTAGAATGTGTGGTTGCGGACGTAAAGGATGTTTGGAAACTTATTGTTCTGCAACAGGTGTAGCCCGTACAGCTCGTGAATTTTTAATTGCACGTTCAGACCAAAGTTTATTGCGTAATATTCCTGCCGAAGAAATTTCATCAAAAGATGTATTTGATGCTGCAGAAAAAGGTGATAAGTTAGCTCAGGAGATTTTCGAATTTACCGGTCACCTGCTAGGTGAAGCATTAGCTGATTTTGTTGCTTTCTCAAGCCCTGAAGCTATCGTTTTATTTGGTGGACTAGCTAAATCCGGCGATTACATCATGAAACCTGTTGAAAAAGCTCTTAATGATAATGTTTTGAATATATTTAAAGGAAAGACTAAACTTCTTGTTTCAGAACTTAAAGATTCTGATGCTGCTGTTCTGGGAGCAAGTGCTCTTGGTTGGGAAGTTAAGGATTTAAAATAATAAAGAATTATCTTTCATAGAAAAAGAGGTATAGTTCATTAAAGACTATACCTCTTTTCTGTTATATAGAACACTTCTTACTATTCGCCTTTCAATATTTGCATAGTATCTGAAGCAATCATAAACTCTTCATCAGTAGGAATTATAAGAACCTTCACTTTTGAGTCAGGTTTGCTGATAATTACTTCTTCACCACGAACTTTGTTATTTAATTCTTCATTCAAAGAAATTCCCATAAATTCAAGTCCACGGCAAGCTCCTGAACGGCATGATGCCTGGTTTTCACCAACACCACCTGTAAATACAATGATGTCAACGCCACCCAAAGCAGCTGCATAAGCACCAATGTACTTCTTAATGCGGTAAAAATACATCTCCTCAGCAAGAATTGCACGTTCATTACCTGCTTCATAAGCAGCCTCTAGTTCGCGCATATCGCTGGAAATTCCGGATACTCCTAAAACACCACTATGTTTGTTAAGTAAGGTTGAAATAGAAGAAGTACCAATCATCTCTTTATCCATGATATAAGAAACAACTCCGGCATCAATATCTCCGGCACGAGTTCCCATCAATAAACCTTCTACAGGAGTAAATCCCATAGAAGTATCCATAGATTTACCATCTTTAATAGCAGCTACAGATCCACCGTTACCTATGTGACAAGTAATGATACGTTGTCCTTCTTGAGAAATACCAAGGAAGTCACATACACGTTTTGAAACATAACGGTGACTAGTTCCATGGAAACCATAACGACGGATACCATATTTCTTATAAAGCTGATAAGGAATACCATACATATAAGCATAATCAGGCATAGTCTGGTGGAAAGCTGTATCAAATACAGCAATCTGAGGTGCATTTGGCATTAATTCCGAAACGGCACGGATACCTTTTAAGTTAGGTGGATTGTGAAGTGGAGCGATATCTATACACTCAACAATCTTTTCAATAACCTGATCAGTAATCAAAACAGATTTATTAAACTTTTCACCTCCGTGCACTACTCTGTGACCTACGGCATTGATCTCATCCAATGACTTGATACAACCATATTTTTCACTGACCAGAACACCAAGAATATATTCAATACCTGCTGTATGTTCCAATATTTCTCCTTCTAACATAACCTTATCTCCATTAGGAAGGGTAAGCTTAAGGAAGGAACCTTTTAATCCAATTTTTTCTATTCCACCCTGCGCCATCACTTCTTTAGTGTCCATATTGAACAACTTATACTTGATGGATGAACTACCGCAGTTGAGCACTAATATCTTCATAGTTTTTACTTTTACTCGTTCTCACTAATTATACGGTTCCCTTCTTGGTCGTAAGCATAGAAACCCATGCCTGTACTTACTCCCCAACGTTTAGCACGATTTAATCGAAGCAATAATGGAGATGGCTTATATTTCAAAGAACCAAATTCTTTGTAAAGATCTTCCATCTGAGGAACTATTTTTTCAATCCCCATTTGGTCGGCCATGCAAAACACACCTTGTCTTTGTCCCAAACCAAACTTAATGATTGAATCAATCTCAATAGGAGTTGTTAAACCTTCCTGAAGAATAGCGCAAGCTTCATTCAACAAAATGAAGAATAAACGATTGCAAACCAATCCTGCAGATTCTTCAACTGTTACATAATCATAGCTAATCAGTTTTGCAAACTGGCATACCTTATTATAACAATCATCCGAAGTATAAAGTCCGCGAACTATTTCCATAACACGGCTTTGTGGCTGCATCATAACAAAGTGTAAACATACACAACGCTCTTTATGTTCAAGTTCAGAGGCCAATTCTGTGATAACTACAGAAGAAGCATTCGATGCAATAATAGCATCTTCACTAAGTACTGCTTCCAGATTTTTAAAGATCTCTTTACGGTGATTAAGGCTTCTTTCGCCATTTTCATCATAGCGTACTGCTTCGATCACGAAATCGCAACCTTTGAACGCTTCAAAAGTCAATGAGCTTTTAACACGTCCAAGAATAGACTTCTTTTCAGACTCAGTAAGTCCCCAGGTAGCAATACGCATATCAAGTTCGCCGGAAATTCTTTCAAATGCCTTTTGAATCTTATCATCGTTAACTTCCAGGAATACAACTTCAATACCTGCAGTAGCAGCTATAGTAGCTATTTTAGAGCCTTCTTTTCCACATCCTACAATACCAATCTTTGAAAACAACGTTTTCTTACGATCTTTGGAACTTAATCCATAGCTCTCAATTGGTTCTTTTATCATTTCTGCCATAACTGAATTCTTTTATTTTTTCTTTGCTCCAATAGCTTGATTAGCTGTAATTGCAATCATTCTATAAATATCCTCAATTGAACAACCACGAGATAGGTCATTTACCGGAGCAGCCATACCCTGAAGAATAGGACCAACAGCTTCTGCACCGCCAAGACGTTGAACCATTTTATAAGCAATGTTACCTACTTCTAGAGAAGGGAAAACCAAAGTATTTGCTTGTCCGGCAACGGCACTTCCCGGAGCTTTGCTGCTACCAACAGAAGGAACAAGAGCTGCATCAGCCTGAAGTTCACCATCTATAAGCATATCAGGAGCCAATTCTTTAGCCAGGCGAGTAGCTTCAGCTACTTTATCAACCATTTCATGTTTAGCGCTTCCTTTAGAAGAGAAGCTAAGCATAGCAACCTTTGGTTCTACGTTTGCAAGCACGCGGGCAGTTTTGCCTGTAGCAACTGCAATCTGAGCAAGTTCTTCTGCAGTTGGGTTTGGTAAAACAGCAACGTCAGCAATAACCAAAAGACCATCCTTGCCATATTCTGGAGCTTTAGTTATTAGCAACATGCTACCAGATACTACACTCATACCAGGAGCTGTTTTAATAATTTGCAATGCAGGGCGAAGAACGTCACCAGTTGTATTTTGAGCACCAGCCAACTGACCATCTGCATCATTACTCTTAATGATAAGACATCCTAAGTACAACGGATCAAGAACTAGCTTACGAGCATCTTCAATAGTCATACCTTTTTTCTTGCGAAGTTCGCAAAGCAATTCAGCATATTGCTCTTTCTTTGAATGACTTGCCGGATCAATAATTGTTGCTTTAGCAATGTTCTTAAGATCCCATTGAGCAGCCAGATCATTAATTTCTTCTGGGTTACCAATAAGAATAATGTCTGCAACACCATCAGCCAAAACCTGATCAGCAGCTTTCAAAGTGCGTTCTTCTGTTCCTTCCGGAAGAACAATACGCTGACGATCAGCTTTCGCCCGCGCAATAATTTCATTAATTAAATCCATGATTGAATAATATGTTTATATGTTCTGATATCGAAGTAATTGACTTTCACTTTGCAAAATTACATATAATTGCAATATCTACATTACAAAATAGCAGATAAATTAATCAATCAAGGCACTAAAGTTGCATACTTTAACATTAAAAAGAATAAAAAAGGCCTTTAAGATGATTAAACTTCAATACCTGTAAACTTTTTGAGTAAATAGCCAATTAAAAAACTAATTGCAGCAACCCCAAAACTCAATAATGCCATTTCCATAAATCGCTTTTTAAAGCTCTCACTTCTAGCTACAGAATAATAATAATTAAATATAGCAATTATCATTAATGCAGCAACAAGCATAATTCCAAGTGCAACTAAAACATTGGAACATATTATAAAAGGTAGAACCAAAGCTACTACCGTAACAACATAAGCAAAGCCTGTATAGATAGCAGCCTTAACTGGATGCTTTTCATTGCTGTCTTCTGATTTTGTAGAAAGATATTCGGAGGAAGCCATAGAAAGAGCAGCAGCAATACCGGTAATACTTCCGGTTAACGCTATAAGCTTGGAATCACTTAAAGCAAGTGTGAATCCGGCTAATGCACCGGTAAACTCTACCAAGGCATCATTTAATCCTAGTACAACCGAACCCATATATTCCAGTCGTTCTTCATTAATCAGGCCAATAAGTTTCTTTTCATGCTCTTCTTCTTCACGACCAAGGCGAAGTAATTCGGGGAAACTAGCATAGCGATCATAGTTTTTGTGAGCATTTGATTCGCCAGACTCCATCAATTTTAAAGCAAAAGTCAATCCAAATAAACGAGCTAACCAATAGTATTTGAATATCTTCCATCGATTAGGAATAGGATTTTCTCTTGTATACTTCTGAAAGACTTTTCCATGAGCAATCTCATCTGCAGCTATATTTAAAAGAATCTCCTTGTTTGAACTATCTTTTTCAATAGAAGCCAGACGTGAATAAACCAAGCTCTCTGTTATTTCATTTCGTTGAAAACGAATAAATTCTTTTTTTGTTTTTTCATCAATATCCATTGTGTACGAGTTACATTTATACTATATAACAAAAATACAAATTAAATCTGCATTTCAGCACAATCAATAAATTAAAAATCAGATAAGAAAAGACTCAATTTCAATTATAATGTGAGAGTTAAATAAGCCCACTAACTTTAAAGGACCCTGGTTATTTTAAAAATAAGTCTTCCCCAAAAAAAATTTCGCAAATTGATCTAGCAATCTAGCAGTAGGCACATAACTATCTGACAATAAGCATAAAAAAGGTGCTAGATCAATTTAATTTAATCTAGCAGTGATCTAGCAATCTAGCACTATTTCACAGCTCCAACTTCTCATCAAAGCAATGACGAGTATTTCTATTCTTCTTGGTGTTTTAATTAGCTGGGATAATCTTTTAGCAATCTTGTACAAAAGAATACATTCTCTTGTACAGAACAATTAATTCATTTGTACAGAAGATATATTTCTTTTGTACAAGAATGCAAATTAAATTCTAGTGGTTTAAAAAAATAATCGAAGATCTGTTTTTAGTTTGGTCTTCTTCTGATTAGTGTTAAAGCAGTATTCGTATTCAATCAAAGATTTACACATCTAAAAAAAATAGAACCCCGGGAGAGTGAAATTCATTGCTCGCTTAACAACCACTACTTTATAAAATCCCTAACCATTGCTCATTTATAGTATTCCCGGGGAGTTCTATATTTTGAATTACGAAACAAATTTCGGGAATTAAATGAGAAATTGATAAAAAACAGGGTAACAAAATAAAAATAGTAATTTGTTATTAATCAACATATTAATTAAAAGTCAATAGCTTTTACGGTAACAATTTAAGTTTAGCGATGCCAAATAAAGCAATATTTAGAACTTTTCAAGAAAAAGGTCAAGAGTTATATCCCTATCAAGGATTCCCATTTTTTCTTTTTTAATTCTGTACTTAGTTGTTTTTATACTCTGAGGGGTAATACAAAAAATATTTGCTAAATCATTACGTGCAACTTTAATTTTAACCAAACAGCAAATATGAATTTCCTGGAGTGTTAAATTGGGATATTCTCTTTTTAATCGATCGGTAAAATGATCATATGCCACATCAATATTTCTTATAAGTTCTTCCCAGTCACGATCAGTTAGAGATATCCTTACTACATCATCTGACAACGACTCTTTATTTTTGGTATTAATCAGTCCTAATGAAGGTATTTTATTTAGTTTATTAAGCTTCTTAAAAAAGTCTTCCCGAAGTTGCGATTCTTTCTCTCTCATCTTAATCAACTTATTTTCTTGTTCCAACAACATTCTGCTTTTTTCTAATAACTCTTTCTTATTTCGGCTTCTATAAATAAAGAAGGAGCCTAACAATAGAAGTAATAGAACAAAGGATAAAAGTCCCCAATGATAAAAAGCAATTGTTTGCTCTTTCTTCTCCAATAGTAGTCTTTGAATCTGCTCTTTTGATTTTCCGTGCTGATATATATTCTGGACTTCAACAACAGCAGCTGTCTTAGTTTGATTTTCAATAGTATCTCTACACTTATCATAAAGTTGCATTAGTTTAAATGCTAATTTATCATTTCCTATTGCACTATATGCGTCGGCCAACCCATTATAACTTGCTGCCCGAGTATACAAATTAGGACTATGTATTGTTTTATTATAATAATAAATTGCAGAATCATGTTTTGCCATCTTCAGATAAGTATGTGCTTTAGTCACATAACTATAACAAGGATCTTCAGTCGATGTATCTAATGCTAAAGCCCTATTTACAACTTCAATTGCTTGTGCATAGTTACCTAAATTTTCATAAACTCCTCCCATTTCATTATATAAGGCAATAAGAGTTGCAGTATCTGATTTAGGGATGACCTTCAATGCTAAATAATAATTAATTAAAGCACTATCCTTTTTCTCATCACCGACATACGAAATAGCAAGGTTCCTTAAAGCATGAGTAATGTATGAATTATTATTCAACAATTTAGAATAAGAAAGAGCCTTTTGGTTCATTTTAATAGCTGGACCATACAAAAATTCATTTAAGTAGAGGTCTCCCAAATAATAATATATAAGGTATAATAATTTATAGTTTCTAGAATAAGAAGCAAAATCAGCCGCTTTTAATAAAGATTCCATAGCAAGTTTCGAATTTTTCATATCAGCATTCACTTGCCCAAAATAAAAGTAAGTTTCTGCTTTCTTAAGAGAATCTCCACTATTATTATAATAATCTAATGCTATGCTAATAAGTGAATCCGAAACAATAGGAATAGAATTTTTAAAAAGGGCTTTTGTCATAATCAGACAATATCGCGCATTATCAGATCTATCCAAAGCACTAGAATTAACTTTGCGTAATAAGACTAAAGTACTATCAGGACTTTTATCAATAAGGCTTTCAGCCCGCATCAACATGTCATAGGAAGAGCTATTAGGACGGCATGAGAAAAGCGTACTAAACAGAAGTAACAAAAAACAAAAAAACAGGATAGGATGTTTCATTATCATATTTCATAATAAACAATCCGCAAATTTAAAAAAATTATCCTAAATACATCCTAAATCCCATTTTATATATAATAACTATTGCTTAGTTATTTTCCAGGTAAAAATATCCTTTCCTATTTGAATATTCATAAGATATTTGCCATTTGGCATAGAAAGTACATCAATAGAAGTATTAGTCTGTGTAATGTGATTCATTTGCAACAAAGCACCTTCTAAAGAGAATAGATAAACAGTAGCTTTTATATTTTTAGACATTCCGGTTATTTCAATCAGCAATGAATTATTCTCTGAACGAGAATATACTTTAACGTCATGCCCTTGAAATAAAGTAGCATTAGGTTTTACTTCATTGATTATAATCGATTCTTTTCGCATCCCTTCATTAACAAGATGAACCGTATCCATGCAAATCATAGCCGGCTTACGGAATATATGATTTCCTAAATTGCTGTAAGAACTACCCATATTATCTATATTATATTGCATGTTAGTCATATTCATATCCAAACTAAAACTAATATTTATAAAAGCCGCTGACTTTTTCACAAAAGTCAGCGCTTAAAACTGAGTGTCAATAACTATCTAATTAATCAATCGATTAAATTGATTTCTATTATAAATCAAATTCTCCAAACCATTTCTTGCTACCACTATTAATCTCAATATAATATGTATCAGATTCCGATCCAGCTAAAGAGATTGGAAGAATTGTTCCGTCTTGAGCATTGAGTGTATTTTCATATACTACTTCACCCAAAGAGTTCTCAATTGTTACAGTTGCGTTACCTAAATTTGAAGTAAAACTTAGAGTTACCAAATCTACATCAATGGTTGCAGTAATAGGAATTGCTGTCTCAACAACAGATGTCGGTCTAAAGCTTTTATCACGACTAGCTTGCAAATTGATTAAATTTGAGTCATAAGTTTTTGCATACAAAGATGAGACAAAGAAGAATGAACAACATAGTGCAATGAATAATGGCTTTTTCATAATGTTTATTTTTTATTACTATTTCTAATTCGATTTAAAAAATTGCTTGATACAAAATTAAGGAATAAAGACTGATTAATCAAAAAAAACGTTGGACATATCATTTATATAATAACAATCTAATAAACAATAATTTAAACCCTATTTCAACAATAATTTGAGACTGTGATATTGGACAAATTAAAAAAACAGAGATTGAAAACACTAAAAATCAGCCAGAAATTGATCTAAAGATCGCCCATCTTCTATTCTCATTTTATTCTTCTTTATACGCTCTTTTCTTTTTGAGATAGCATCTTTTGTTAGGTTGTAAACAGAGGATAATGTGTTTAAACCTAACTTCATTTTTATTAAGCAGCAGAAGAGTATTTCATCCTTTTTAAGTTCAGGAAATGTTTTAGCCAAACGAACAGAAAAATGATCGAAAGCAGCATCCGTATTCTTAACAATTGCATCCCAATCTTCTTGTGTTAATCTGATATACCCCTCTTTACCTTCCTGAATAGAAAGAAAAGGGAAAGTAATATTATTAAGTCTGCTAAAAAAGTCAGTACGTAGTTCCATCTCTTTTTCCAGCAACTCTTTTTCTTTTCGAATTCTTACCAGTTCACTCTCTTGCAATCTTGCTTTTGCAATTTGAGATTCTTCTTTTTCTTTCTGAACTACAAGCTCCAATTCACGGGTCTGTCTTTCTTTACGACTTCTGTATAATAAAAGAATACTAGCTAATAAAGACAAAATACCTAAAGAAATGGCACTAATTAAATAGAGAACCATCTTTTGCTGATTTTTCTCTAAAGTAAGGTATTGTATTTTCTCAACAGACTTTTTATGCTGATAAATATTCTGCATTTTAATGATCATGTCAGCATGCAATTTCTGTTCAATAGAATCTCTGAAATTTAAATAAAAATCATTATAGAATAAAGCCCTATTTATATCTCCACGATTTCTTTCTAGTTTAGATAGCTTGTTATAACTTTCTGTTTTTGTATAAAGATCTAAACTATGTGTCGTTTTATTATAATAATAAGAAGCTGAATCATATTGATGCGTATTAGAATAAATCTCAGCTTTAACAAAGTAATTATATAATAGTTTTGTACTATCCTGATTTATGCTAACAGCCCTATTTACAGTCTGAATAGCGCGAGAATAATCCTTTAAATGGTTATATTGGACACCAATTTCATTAAGCAGAATAGCTAAAGTTGCAGTATCAGCTTTTGGCAATATTTTTAGTACTTTAAAATAGTATTTTAAAGCATTATAATGGTCTTTCTTTCCTGAATATGTAAGGGCAATGCTCCTAAGTGCATAAATCGAATAATTTTTATTGTTAAGTAATTGGGAATATAGAAAAGCATTCTGATTCATTTTTAATGCAGAATCAAAAAGTCCCTCATTAAAATAAAGATCTCCTAAATAATAATAAATCAGATACTTTAATTTATAATCTTTACTATCTTCAACAAAATCTGCAGCTTTTAGAAAATACTCCATTGCTTGCTTTGCATTCTGCATGTCTTGATTTACTCGACCTGCATAAAAATAAGTTTTCGCTTTTGTTTCAAGATCTTTTTTATCATTAAAGTATTCAACGGCAACACTGATCAACGAATCTGTTGTTAGCGGTAAGCCATTTTTGTCTCTCGCCTGAGTCATGAGTAGACAATAACGTGCATATTCTCCTGTAGATAAATCCTTAGGAGTTATTTTATTCAGAAAAATTAAAGCGCTGTCAGGATGTTGTTCCAACAAAGATTCTGCATGCTCCAAATAATAATCCGACTGCCGATCTGGACGGCAGGAAGAGAGGATGCAAACTATAAATAATATAAAAACGATATACTGAATGATGCTTCTCATACAATGATTTCACTAGTTTGGCAAATTTAACCATTAATATTAAAATCAAAAAGAATTTAGTATTTATAATTAGCCATTTTTAGAAACAGGAAGGAATATCTTAATTAAATACAATAAAACATCAAACTGTATCATAACAAATTTAAATCCTTTTGAGAACAATATCATTAAACATTATATGTCAGATTAATCAATTTATTATATTTTTCTCGTTATTTGAGCAATTAATCCCTAATTTTGCATCAGTTTTTAATAGGATACATTATGATACGTCAGTGCTTTATTTTGTTTGGTTGCCTGGCATTGGGCGAATTAACCGTCTATCTCACAGAGATAAAACTCCCATCAAGTATAATTGGGATGTTGTTACTCACACTTTTTCTAAAGCTAGGCTGGGTAAAATTGAAATGGGTAAAAGGAATGTCAGATTTCCTGGTTGCTAATTTAGGATTCTTTTTTGTACCCCCAGGGGTTGCTTTAATGCTTTACTTTGATATTATATCAGCTCAGTTCTGGCCAATTGCCATTGCATCAATAATCAGTACCATTCTGGTACTTGTTGTCACAGGATGGGTTCACCAATTAATGCGAAAAATCAAATGAATTATCTAGAAAACCCCTTATTCCTTTTAGCAATAACATTTGGAATCTATTTCTTTTCCAAATATATTCAGCAGAAGACTGGTTGGGTTTTGCTCAACCCTATATTACTTACTATTGCTGCATTAATTTTATTCTTAAAGTTATGCAATATCAGTTACGAAACATATCATTTTGGCGGCCAATTTATTGAATTCTGGCTAAAACCAGCAGTTGTAGCTCTTGGAGTTCCTCTATATCTACAATTGGAGAAAATAAAAAAACAATTGTGGCCTATCTTGTTCTCACAATTAGCCGGTTGTATTGTCGGAGTAATCGCGGTTGTTCTTATTGCCAAGTTACTAGGTGGCAGTAAAGAAGTCATTTTGTCGCTTGCTGCCAAATCTGTCACAACTCCAATTGCAATGGAAGTGACAAAAACTGTTGGAGGTATACCATCATTAACCGCAGCAGTAGTGGTGTGCGTTGGATTATTCGGAGCTATATTCGGATTTCAGATTTTGGCTCTTTTAAAAATAGAAAGTCCCATTGCACAAGGACTTTCAATGGGAACCGCTGCCCATGCCGTTGGCACTTCAACAGCTATGGACGTAAGTGGTAAGTATGGTGCATATGCTAGTTTAGGTCTTACTTTAAACGGTATTTTCACAGCACTTTTCACTCCTACTATATTGAGATTGTTAGACTTATTATAAAATGGCAAATAATTTGTTGATGATATGATATGATAAAATTCAAAGATATAACACTAAAAGATAAAGAGGCTATTACCTCTATTACAATGAATAGCGAAAGAAAGAATTGCGATCTTTCATTCTCTAATTTATGTAGCTGGCGATTTATGTATGATACAAAGTTTGCCATCGTTGACGGATTCTTGTTATTCAAATTCTACATGAATAACCAGTTAGCCTATATGATGCCGGTTGGCGAAGGAGATTTAAAAAATATTCTTGAGGCTATTATAGATAACGCCGCAAGTGAGGGAAAATCTTTTTTGATGTATGGCGTTTGCAATAACATGAAAGACGAAATAGAAAGACTAATGCCTGGCAAGTTCGACTTTTCATCAAACAGGGATTACGTAGATTACATCTACCTCCGCACCGACTTAGCCGAATTAAAAGGGAAAAAGTTTCAGCCAAAACGTAATCATGCAAATAAATTCTATAAAACATATACCGATTATGAATACGTTCCTATTACAGCCGATCGTATAAGTGAATGTTTGCGGTTGGAAGAAGAATGGTGCAGGGCAAACGACTGCGAACAACAAAATGGATTAGGCAATGAGCGTAAATCTCTGACTTATGCATTAAATCACTTTGACGAATTAGGTTTAACCGGAGGTATACTTTACGCTAACGGCAAAATTGCGGCATTCACTTTTGGGATGCCTATTAATCATGAAACATTTGGAGTTCACGTAGAGAAAGCTGACACGCAGATTGAAGGAGCATATAATGTTATCAATCAAGAATTCGCAAAACACATACCGGAACAGTTTGTTTACTTGAACCGTGAGGAAGATTTAGGTATAGAAGGATTGAGAAAAGCTAAGTTATCTTATCAGCCAACTATCCTTTTAGAGAAGAATATAGCTCGATTAAAAGGGTAAAAATCGAATGGAAGAGGAAATCAAAAAGCTATGGAATCTTTGTTTCGGAGATGACGAAGCATTTACTGAACTGTATTTTTCTAAAAGATACAGTGACGAGGTAAATCTTGCTATTGAGGAAAATGGAAACATTATTTCGGCTTTGCAGATTCTTCCTTATCCAATGACTTTCGGCGGAGAGATAATCTCTACCGGATACATATCCGGAGCTTGCACTCATCCGGATCATAGAGAAAAAGGAGCGATGAAAAGGCTCCTTTTGAAGTCATTTGCTCGAATGCAAGATAATAAAGTTCCTTTAACAACGCTCATTCCTGCAGAGAAATGGCTTTTTAGTTATTATTCAAAAATGGGATATACTCCTGTTTTTGAATATTCAAATAAAACCTTCACAGTTGAAGAATTAAAGCCTTCTGCTGAATACACGATATCTAAATATACTTCACAGCCTTTCTTGCAAGAAGAAGTTTACTCTTTCTTCGATGAAAACATGAAAAAGCGTCCATGCTGCATACAACATTCTTATGATGATTTTTTAGTTATCATGGACGATCTGAAACTCGGAAATGGAGAATTACTAATAGCAAGATCAAAAGAAGAAATCAAAGGGCTTTTATTTTGTTATGCAAAAGAGAACAGACTCCATGTACCCGAGCTATTCTTTGAGAACGATTCTGCAAGAGACACACTTCTGTTTACTGCAGCAGAACAATTTCAAGTAGAAGACATATCTTGTATTAAACCACCCAACGATGAAATGGGGAATATTTTAGGAATGGCACGGATTATTGATGCGGAAAAGTTGCTTAACATTTATGCGATTCACCATCCCGAACTTGAAACATCCTTTAATATTAGTGATGAATTTATTGAAAAGAACAATGCTTTTTATTCGATAAAATCGGGAAAAATAGAGATAACAAAAACAAATAAGGATTTCAAATCTTTCAGTATTCAGGAGCTTACACAAGCTTTAATGGGATATAAAACAGAACTATTACCAAAAGAGCTTCAGATATTCGACCGTCAGAAACCTTACATGAGTCTGATGCTAAACTAATCTTCTTTGGTTAATATACTTTCCAGCTCTTCTGCACTAAGTCTTAAATAGAACTGTCCATGATATGCAACCGAAATAAAGCCGGTTTCTTCACTGACTATCACAGCATGAGCGTCCGTTATCTGTGAAATACCCATAGCTGCACGATGGCGAAGTCCCAATTCTTTCGGGATATCCAGATTATGAGATACTGGCAGAATACAACCTGCAGCTTTTATACGTTTTTTGCTGATTACCATTGCACCATCATGCAAAGGGCTGTTCTTGAAAAAAATATTTTCTATTAATCGTTGGTTTACATTTGCATCGATAACCTCGCCCGTACGAATAATTTCATAAAGAGGAACATTCTTTTCGACAACTATCAGTGCACCAATTCGCTGTTTACTCATATTCAGGCATGCCAAAACAATAGGGACAATATCACTTTTATCCATTTGTTCTTTCTTGCTTCCAGATATAAACCGCGCCAGGATACTTGTTCGTTGATGCGAACCGAGAGTAAGTAGAAAATGCCTGATTTCATCTTGGAAAAGAACGATTAAAGCAAGCACACCCACGCTTACCAGTTTATCAAAAATAGATCCTAGCAAACGCATTTCCAGAATCTGCGATACAACAAGCCAAATAAGAATAAAAACAAGTATACCAATAAACGCATTAATAGAGCCCGATGCTTTCATCAGCTTATATGTGTAGTATAGCAGGAATGCTACTAACAGTATATCAATAAAGTCTTTTACTCCAAATTCTATCGGCATGCTATTATTCTTTATAGATTTCTACATTTCTGAACAATCTTAACGGCTTGAACTGCCTCCTTTACATCGTGAACACGAATAATATCCGCACCTTTCATAAGAGCTAATGTATTGGCAACGGTTGTTCCATTTAATGCTTCAGTTGTAGGAACATCCAATAATTTGGTAATCATCGATTTCCGTGATAATCCGACGAGTATAGGGAGTTCGAATATTTTAAATTCGTCCAAATGACTAAGCAATTCATAATTATGATCCAACGTTTTACCAAAACCAAACCCGGGATCAAGAATAATATCATTCAAGCCTCTATCATGCAGCGTCTGTATCTTTTCAGAAAAATAAAGGAAAGTCTCCCTCATCAGATTATCATAATGAGGAGAATCCTGCATATTCTGAGGAGTGCCTTGCATGTGTTGCATGATATATGGAACCTGTAAATTTATAACGGTATCGAACATATTTTTATCCATTTCACCGCCCGAAATATCATTTATAATGGCAACTCCATATTCTTTCACGCAGACTTCGGCCACGCTTGCACGAAATGTATCAACAGATATAATTGCATCGGGATCAACTTCATTCAAAATCTTCAAAGCGTATCGTAGTCTGTTCAATTCTTCCTCGGGAGATATATCTACACAATTGGGGCGCGAAGAGTAAGCACCGATATCAATAATAGAAGCGCCCTCTTCCAATATCTGTAGGGCACGATCGGCTATAGCTTCATCCGTTTGTGCACGGCATCCTGAATAAAAAGAGTCGGGAGTTACATTAAGAACACCCATTACTTGCGGAGTTGAAAGATCTAAAAGTCTTCCATTCACATTTATGTATTTCGAAAGAGACTGACTAACCATTGTTGTTGATTACAATTTGTTTAAGGCAAAAATACATAATATTTTTCATTCTTCTTTTTAAATCGTTATATCTTTTCCACAATAATAAGTTTATACTATCTCACATTACCTGATAAACTAATCATTTAATCAGGAAGGCTTTTGCAAAACATGTACATATTTGCCGGCAATCATGTACATGTTTAAGTTCAATCTTGTACATGTTTGAACTGAAAGCTGGTCAATAAATTACTAATTCATCCTCAGGACTATAATAGTTTATAAGCTAAGAAAAAGTAAAATGAAGTATTTTTTATTGTGCGCACTTATTAATAACAATATTTTGTCTAATTTTGCATACAGAAATTTCCAAATATTATTGATATGACAATAGCTGCTCTTTACCAAATCTATCTGCAATACCCTGTTGTGACCACCGATAGTCGCAACTGCCCTGACGATTCTATTTTTTTCGCTCTGAAAGGCGACAATTTTAATGGTAATTCTTTTGCAAAAAAGGCTTTAACAGAAGGCTGCGCTTATGCAGTTGTGGACGAAGCTGAATATGCCGATCCGGAAAACAAAAATATTATATTAGTTGACGATTGCTTGAAAACCCTTCAGCAACTTGCCAACTATCACCGAAAGAAACTAGGAACTAAAGTTATAGGCATAACCGGAACTAATGGTAAAACAACTACAAAAGAGCTGATTGCTGCCGTTCTTTCCGAAGTTCATAATGTACTTTATACTCAGGGAAATCTGAACAATCATATTGGAGTGCCTATTACTTTATTAAAACTCCGCGGTCATCACGATTTGGCTGTCATTGAAATGGGAGCTAATCACCCGGGTGAAATAAAAACATTGGTTGAAATTGCAGAACCAGATTATGGTATTATTACCAATGTGGGCAAGGCTCATCTGGAAGGATTCGGTTCTTTTGAAGGCGTAATAAAAACAAAAGGAGAGCTTTACGATTTCTTGCGTGAAAAAGATAATTCAATCGTATTTATTCAGAATGAGAATCCTTTCCTAATGGATATTTCAGATGGATTAAATCTTATCAACTACGGGACAACAGAGAATCTTTATGTGAACGGAAAAGTCACTTCATGCTCTCCGTACCTTGCTTTTGACTGGAAAGCGGGAAAAGATGGAAATATTCATCATATTCAAACCAAGTTAATTGGTGAATATAATTTTGATAATGCATTAGCAGCAGTTGCCATTGGACGCTTCTTTGGTGTAGAACCTGCCAAGATTGACCATGCATTAACAAACTATACACCTCAAAACAACCGTTCTCAATTAAAAGAAACTGAAGATAATAAACTTATTATTGATGCTTACAATGCAAACCCTACAAGTATGATGGCGGCCTTGAAGAACTTCAAAAGAATTGAAGCGAAGCACAAGGTTATTGTACTGGGAGATATGAAAGAATTAGGGGATACAAGCATTGAAGAGCACCAAAAAATAGTCGATTTCATCGATACTTGTGAGTTTGAAAAGGTTATTCTTGTGGGAGATCAGTTTGAACAGACAACTCACTCTTATGACTGCTTTACAAACATTTCGGATGTAGTTAAAGTTATCAAAGAGGATAAACCTAAAGGATGCTATATTCTTATCAAAGGATCGAACAGCATGAAGATGGGACAAATCGTTGAATACTTATAGCAGAGCAGACTTCTTATAAAAAGTATTTCGGTCTGACAAAGAAATATGCAACAACTCCTGCAAGAATAACGCCAACAGAATTAGCTGTAAAGTCCAGCCAATCGCCCCCTCTATACGAGGTGCAGTATTCTTGCAGGAGTTCAATACAACCACTAAATACTATTGGAAAAACCACAGCCCCTATGAAAACATGCATGAATCGAAATTTGCCACGATGATTTCTCATGTATTCAAGCCAAAACACGCCAGACATACCAAAATACATGCAGACATGAACTACTTTATCAAAATTAGTAACCTGGTCTAAAGGAGTGCTTGGCGGTTTAAAAAATGAAAGATAGACTACTGTTAGCACTATGAGTATAGAAAATGGATATTTTCGAATAAGATTTATCATATTCAATTGATTTTGAAGACATGCAAAATTACAAAACATTTCATATTTCTCATTATTCGGAAAAATAAATGTAACTAAAACCCTCTAAGAAAAACGCAAGATGTGGAAAGACTTTTTCTACTTTACAAAGACAGAACGTATCGGATTCTATACACTTATCACCTTAATATTTGTAGCATTACTAATTTACTGGTCGGTTCCTTATATTAATCCATCAGCACAAATTAACGGTGAAATGGACGAAGAAGCCTATAATAGGTTTATTACATCCGTTCATCAAAGAGAAAAAGACTGGGATTTCAATGACTATTACGTTCGTCGAAAAAAAGAAATAATTCTTGCTCCATTCGATCCTAATACAGCCGATTCTATTACATTCACCCGATTAGGATTACAACCTTATATTGCAAGAAACATCCTTCATTATAGAGCTAAAGGTGGGAAGTTTCGTACCCCTGAATCTTTTGCCAAAGTTTATGGCCTTTCGCCCGACCAATACAAAATGCTTGCACCTTACATTTATATTGGCGATAAATATTTAAAGAAAATAGATTCTCTTCAGCAATTCTCGGCAAAAGCAGACCGCGACACACTGAAATTTTATAAATATCCCGAAGGAACAGTTATTAGTCTGGATGAAGCAGATACAACTGAACTCAAAAAAATTCCTGGAATTGGGATTGGAACAGCCAAACGAATCATTGCTTACCGGGAGCTTGTAGGTGGTTTCTACAAGGTAAGTCAGCTACAAGAAATATCGCATATTGCGCCCGAACTAAACAAATGGTTTATCATTAAAAAAGAGCCAATCCATCGATTAAACTTAAATAAGTTTAGCATTGAACGCTTGACTGCTCATCCTTATATAAACTTTTATCAGGCAAAAGTAATAATAGAGTATAGAAAGAAAAAAGGAGCTATAAAAAGTCTCAAGGATTTATCTTTATATGAAGAATTCTGTTCAAAAGACTTTGAGCGGTTAGCCCCTTATATCTGTTTCTAAACAATCTGTCCGTCTATCATGTGAATGGTTCTGTCAGTAATCTTAGCCAGACCTTCGTCATGAGTAACGATTACAAATGTCTGCTCAAACTTATCACGAAGATCAAAGAACAGTTGATGCAATTCGTCCTTATTATGAGTGTCCAGACTTCCGGAAGGTTCATCTGCAAGAATTACGGAAGGGTTATTAATCAAGGCACGGGCAACAGCCACGCGTTGCTTTTCTCCTCCTGAAAGTTCGTTTGGTTTATGAGACGAGCGTTCGGTCAGTCCCATGAAGTTTAAAATTTCTTTCGCCCTTTTTGTTGCTTCTTTCGTAGAAGTTCCTGCAATAAATGCCGGAATCATCACATTCTCAAGAGCTGTAAACTCAGGCAACAACTGATGAAACTGAAAAACAAATCCTATATGTTTATTACGAAAAACAGCAAGATCTCTATCTTTCATCCGGCTTATCTCCTGATCATTCATATTGATTATTCCCGCATCCGGCTTATCCAGAGTTCCCATAATCTGAAGCAGAGTTGTTTTTCCAGCCCCACTTGGTCCAACAATACTAACCACCTCACCTTTGGATATCTCAAGGTCAATTCCTTTTAAGACCTGTAAATCACCAAAACTTTTTGTAATTCCTTCTAATTTTATCATCGTTTAAATTCGTTTTATTACGTATTCAGCCAGATAACACCCAAAAACGGCTGGCATATAACTTACAGTTCCAGTTGTAGACTTCTTATTCTGCTCGGTATCAGTTAAGAGAATTGCATTGGAATCGGCTTGTTCTGTACTGAAAACAACAGGTAGTTTCCGTTTCATTCCCATTTTTTGTAATCGTTTACGGACAGCCTTACTTAATCCACAATGGTAAGTATCCCAAAGATCGGCAAAACAGACTTTAGTAATATCACTTTTCGCCCCTGCTCCCATGCTGGAAACTATTTTTAGCCCACGTTTCATGGAATTGAATATTAAAAAGCACTTTGGACTGATTGTATCAATAGCATCCACCACAAAATCAAACTTTGCAGAATCTAATAATTCAGGTATATTTTCATCCTTAAGATATATGGGATACACCGTAAGTTTTAAGTCGGGATTGATATCTTTCAATCTAGCAGCCACAACATCCGCTTTCAGTTTCCCTATAGTGGAATTTAATGCTGGGAGCTGACGATTAATATTCGACGGTTGAATAACGTCTGCATCAACAATAGTCATTTGTCCCACACTCGCACGACAAATCATTTCTGCCGCATATGCACCAACACCACCTAATCCAACAACCAAAACATGGGCGTTGCGTAAACGATTCATTTTATCTTCGCCCAGCAAGAGCTGTGTTCGCTGTTCTCTTTCTTCCATCAATTCTTCTTAAACCATTTATAAAACCACTGCCCCATTTTATCATAATTCAAAGATTCATTATGTCCACGAGGATCAGAGAATGTAACATTATCCTGAGGTTCTCCATACTGGTCAGGATAAACAACCAGCAAACTATTATTAGAAAAATATTTAGAGAGTTGAGATGGTAATCGTTCAAATGAAGTATCATAAGATATAGAACCCTTACGAGCACTTATTATAACTAGTAAATGGTCGAAGTTAACCTGTCCGGTCAACAAAAGTAAATCATCCCAATCAACTAATTCCGAAAACTCACTTCTCAAACCTTTAAACTTCTTACCGATCAGAACTTTTAGGCGATCTAATGTCTCAGGATGTGCAAAGAAATGTACTCTACATCCCAACTGCTCTCCCATGCGACACAACTGATTTACCCATTTAGTAAATCCCGCTTCATATTCAGCCTTTTGAGGTACAGCTACTATAATCCGACGAAGAGTATTAACAGGCATTAAACATTTTGCGATCATAATCTGGTGATGAGTACCTTTCAGTAAGCTTTCTGCAGTTCCACCCCAGAAAGAATCAACTAAGTTTATCTTGCGGTGAAGACCTATCACCACATCAGAAACATTATATTCTTTAATTGTATGGATTATACCCGCAGCAATATTCAAATCATACCGACTTACAGTGTGCATCTCTACATCTGCAGCTGCAGATATCATTGCCGATTTTTCAAGATATTTCTCGCCCTGCACCTGCTTTACAGTAGATCCATGATGATCATTTACAACATTTAAAGCAACCAATCCGTCTTTTCTTCTTGGATTTTTAATAATCAAAGCAAGATTCACCAGGTTTACAATATTATCCGGATTAGAAATTGGAATCAATATATTTTCTTCACCTTTTGTTTCTCCAACTTTTTCTTGTGCCTCATTATTGATAGCTATTTTCCTTGATGCACGTTCGGTTACAAAAGAGCTGACAATAGTAGTTACTAGAATCATCAATATGGTTCCATTCAAAACATCATCTTTTAGCAAGCGTTCTCCATTATTCATAATAATATCATGCCCAATCAAAACTGCAGCCAGTGATGCTGCCACTTTGGCACTACTCAATCCGAAGATGATTCTTCTCTCGTTAGAATTCATTCTATAAAGTTTCTGAGTAATAAAAGCCGCAATCCACTTGCTTATTAAAGGAACTAATGTCATAACCATTGCCACTTCAAATGCTTTGCCTTCAAGGAAGAAACTTTTCACATCAATAATCATCCCCACTCCAATAAGGAAATAGGGTATAAAGAGCGCATTACCAACAAACTCCACATGATTCATTAACGGAGAAACATGAGGAATCAATCGATTAAATACTAATCCAACCAGGAATGCTCCTAAAATTCCTTCCAATCCGGCTAATTCCATAATTCCAGCACCGAGAAAAAGCATGGCAAGAACAAAAACGAACTGCATTACATTATCCTGATACCGACGAAAGAACCATCTACCTATGCGAGGGAAGAAGAAGATAATCACAAAACAAGCCAAAGCAATTTTAGCAATAAGTAAGAACCAAAAAAGTTGATCTACTTCGCTTTTAAACATTCCGGCAATTATTACCAAAACAAATAATGCAAGAATTACAGTAATCGCAGTTCCACCAACCGTAATATTCACACTCTTTTGCCGGCTAAGTCCATAACGACTGATAATTGGATATGAAACCAAAGTATGCGAAGCAAACATACTGGCTAATAATATAGAAGTTACTATACCATAATTCAATATCGTCATATTACTAAATATTCCCAATACAGTTGGTATGGTAAAAGTTATTAAGCCAAAGACAAATGCTTTTTTCTTATTTTTCTTAAAATCAGCCATGTCCATTTCAAGACCAGCAAGGAACATAATATAATATAGGCCAACTTTCCCAAACAACTCAAAACTGCTATCACGTTCCAGAATATTAAAACCGTGTCCTCCAATTAATACTCCGGCCAAAATCATGCCGATAATATGTGGTATATGCAGTCTATCCAGTAATATTGGGGCAAAAAGGATTATTGCCAGTACTAAAAAGAAGATCCAGGTGGGGTCTGTTATGGGTAATTGTAAGCTAAAGTCAAACAAATACATAAGGTAGATATTTTTAAATTCACAATCCTCGCACAAAAAAACAAAAAAAAGAGGAGATTACAAAAAAGAGTTAGCAAAAAGAATCACACATGCCTATTTCTGATGATAAGAGCAATGTACTTTATCTTACCACAGCAAAAGGAAGTTTATACTTTCTTATAGTGTCAGCTGAACTATGTATCTCAACATAGGCTATATATAAGCCTACCCGACACGTGCTTTTATCTTCTTGTTTTCCATCCCATTCAATCATTCCTTCAGCTGAGAGTTCTATATTTTTGCCTAAAGAACAAACCTCACGACCTGCAGCCTCAAATATTTTAATATTAGCAACAGTATTCTCTTCAGAAAGCAAATATCGAATCTGTAATTTATTGCTTTCACTATTTTCTGGTGAAAAAGATTTCTTTTCTAACCAAAACTCAGCTTCAGTCTTATCATTGTTATTTATAGTGCATTTATTGGGGGCACCAGGAGTTCCAAATCTAGAAGAAAAAGAAGCAGACATCCAGTTTGACGTATCGGAAGAAAGTAATTCCGGACTTTTCTTTTCCAGAGCAACACCACTTCTATCCGTCAATAATGTAGTGTGCATTGACTCAGAATAAGCCATTTCATCGAGCAAATCTCCCTTTGCTGAAATCAAAAACAATTTTCCTTCCTTATTTGGTATATCTGGCAAGTTTTCTATTTGTATACCTCTAGAGGCATCACATTTATATTGAGATGAAACCTTATCAATCTCACTACTAAAGAAGATTTCGGTATGTGGTATAAAACTTTCAGAAGTATTATTCAAAGAGATAGGTTCTGAACGAGCTCCATCCTCTTTTTGGTAAGAAAGAAACAACTGATTAAAGGGCAAGACTTTTTCTGATACATTGGTCAATTCAATATATGGAACACCTCCAGACCGAGGATTAAACAACACTTCATTAAATAGCACATCACCTGTTTCAATCTGTTCAGGGATAGAAACTCCCAATGTAATGGGAACCACAAGAGCATTTCCGGAAACATCTATCAAATCGTGCAACTTAATTTCTACTTTTTCACCGGCTTTCAATGAATTGTTTAGAATCAGTTTCACATTCCTTCCGCAAGGATAATCAGGAATAACTTTATTAAAAGAAATGGCAGATTTTAAGCTAGTATAATTATCTAACCGACCAAGTGAGATAACGTTCATCGGTTTACTAAAAGCTATCACTAGTGTATCTGAAGATTGTATAAAAGAAGAAAGGACATCAATCTTCGTTTTATCAGGCAAACTCTTTTTTAAAGAATTAGCTTTCCCTGGAGTTCCGCCTTTCGAATCATTTGTTGCACACCAGTTTTCTGCATCATTAGAAAGGTTATCAGGATCAATACACTCCAACGAATATCCCCCATCCTTCTTTTTATTATCTTTATACCAGGAATCTGTATAATCAACCCAGGAAATAAGATTACCATATTCATCCTCCAACCAAAGAAGCTTACCCGTATTTAGCAAAGCAGGAAAAGAAGATACTCCGGTAACCAAAATTCCGTTTGCAGTCCATAAATCCTTATACTTTTGATTACAAAGAACTATATAGTTTTTGGCATCAACCGTTATATCCGGCAAAAGATACTTCTTTCCGCCATAATTGAGAGTGCATTTTTTGAGAGAAATAACATTATCTGTTCGGTTGTACAGCTCAATATATTCGGATTCGGGTAGTAAGCTTATTCCCTTTGGATTAGCCATTATCTCATTAAAGATTATAGAGCCAAATCTTACGGTATTCTCCTCACAAACAGAGCTTTTATTTAAAATTTCATTAAAAAAGTTCTTGTTTGCGAATGCAAAGCAACAAAAAGAATATAAAAAACAAATAATAAATGCAATTCTTTTCATTTTATCTCATTTAATATTGCAAATTGTTATATTTTTGCAGCTGAATTCATACCAGCTGTAAAGGTATGATAAAAAAGGTATTAATTACAACTAAAGAAAAGAAAAGATGAAAGTAGCTATCGTTGGTGTAAGCGGCGCAGTAGGTCAAGAGTTCCTACGTGTCCTCGATGAAAGAAATTTCCCTATGGATGAGTTAGTATTGTTCGGTTCCAAACGTAGCGCCGGAAGTAAATACACTTTCCGCGGTAAACAGATCGAGGTTAAACTATTACAACACAACGACGACTTTAAAGGTGTAGATATAGCCTTTACTTCTGCCGGTGGGGGTACTTCATTGGAATTTGCAGAAACTATAACTAAATATGGTGCTGTGATGATCGATAACTCCAGCGCTTTCCGTATGGAAAAAGATGTTCCTTTAGTAGTTCCTGAAGTGAATCCGGAAGATGCAAAAGATCGTCCACGTGGCATTATTGCAAATCCAAACTGTACAACTATCCAGATGGTAGTAGCTCTAAAAGCTATTGAGAAGATCTCTCATATTAAAAAAGTACATGTATCCACTTACCAGGCTGCAAGTGGTGCCGGTGCTGCTGCTATGGACGAGTTATATGAACAATATCGTCAGGTATTAGCTGGTGAAGAAGTCACAGTTGATAAATTTGCATATCAGCTGGCATTCAACTTGATTCCTCAGGTTGATGTATTTACAGATAATGGATATACTAAGGAAGAAATGAAGATGTATAATGAAACTCGCAAGATTATGCACTCTGATATAGAGGTAAGTGCAACTTGTGTTCGTGTACCATCTTTAAGAGCTCATTCTGAAAGTACCTGGATTGAAACAGAACGTCCTATTTCAATTGAAGAAGCACGCGAAGCATTTGCAAATGGAGAAGGATTGGTATTACAAGATAACCCAGCTAAGAAAGAATATCCGATGCCTTTGTTTATTGCAGGAAAAGATCCAGTATATGTGGGCCGTATCCGCAAAGACCTGACAAATGAGAACGGGCTTACCTTCTGGACTGTAAGTGATCAGATCAAAAAAGGAGCTGCATTAAACGCAGTACAAATAGCTGAATATTTAATTAAAGAAAAAAATATTTAATTGATAATCAGATACAAAAGTATCATATTTAATATTAAAAACATCAGAAATTTGTGTAAAAAGGTCAATCCTTCTACACAAATTTCTTTTTTTTCTGCATACATTTGCAATTAAAGACCGCATGATTATCTCAAATAACGGCCTTACTAATTAATTAATCATATTTTCAAGTAAACATGGAAAACAAAAACAAGATTTCCGGGGAAATACATTCACATACCGGCGTAGAAGTTGCGCGCTGCTATCAATGTGGTAAATGTACAGCCGGGTGTGTTCTTGCTTCAGAAATGAACTTTCCGCCAAGTTATTTGATGCGACTGTTGCAGACAGGAACAGAGGAAAACTATGACAGAATACTTCGTTCCAATACGATTTGGCTTTGTCTGAATTGCGAAAACTGTTTAGGTCGATGTCCGATGGAAATCGATATTCCTAAAGTTATGGATTATCTTCGTGAGCAATCGCTCAACAAGAAAAAAGTTAATCGCGATGCAAATCCGATTGTTTCTTTTCACAAGTCATTCCTTGATTCCATTAAGTACACCGGACGGCTTTATGAAGTTGGTTTAATTGCAGCATTTAAAGCTCGCACATTCCGTCTTACTCAAGACGTAAAATTAGCTCCTAAGATGTATTTGAACGGAAAATTAAATCTAATGCCAGAAATGATAAAAGACAAGAAAGGTATTGGACAGATTTTTTCTAAGACGATTGATAACCCTAAGACTAAAAATAAATGAAAATAGGTTTTTATCCGGGTTGTTCACTCAAAGGATCATCCCGCGAATACAATGAATCGGTAGTAGCGATTGCCAAAGCTTTAGATATTGAATTGGTTGAAATTAAAGACTGGAACTGTTGTGGCGCAACAGCTGCCCATTCAATGAACGAAGAACTCTCACTTTCACTTCCTGCCAGAATATTAGCTCTTGCTGAAGCACAGGGATTAAAAGAAGTCGTTGTACCATGTGCTGCTTGTTATAACCGATTAATGGTTACTCAGCATGAACTGAAAGATAATAATAAAAGAGAACGAGTTACTGATATTATCGGGATGCCATATAGTGGAGATCTTAAAATTATCAATGTACTGCAAATGTTGGAAACTTATGCAATGGACAAAATCCAGGAAAAAGTAACCAAACCGTTTGCTCACAAAGTAGCTTGTTATTATGGATGCTTATTGATACGTCCACATAAAATATTGCAATTTGACCGCGTTGAAGATCCACAAAGTATGGATGCTATGGTTAAACTGATAGGTGGAACTCCAATTAACTGGGCTTTCAAAACAGAATGTTGTGGTGCTGGATTATCGGTTTCACGTACTGATCTTGTTGCAAAGTTATCTGGAAATATTCTGAAAGATGCAACAGAACGCGATGCAAAGGCTATTATTGTAGCTTGCCCAATGTGCCAGTCTAATCTGGATATGCGCCGCGGAGCTATCAACGAAACTTTAAGTAACCCTTCTGACATTCCTGTTATCTTTATCACTCAGGCTATTGGTCTTGCTTTAGGCCTCAGCCCGAAAGAATTAGGATTAGAACGTCATTTTGTAAATGTAAAATTGTAATAGTATGTCAAAGATAGGAGTTTTTATCTGCCACTGCGGTGAAAATATCAGTGCTACCGTCGATTGTGAGAAAGTAGCACAGGATATACGTAAAGTGGAGGGCGTAGAATATGCCATTGACTATAAATATATGTGTTCCGATCCGGGACAAACACTTATAAAAGATGCTATCAAAGAGCATCACTTAGATGGTGTAGTTGTAGGTTCCTGCTCTCCACGTATGCACGAGCCAACCTTTAGAAAAGCATGTGCAGAGGCCGGCCTGAATCCTTTTTTATGTGAAATGGCCAACCTTCGCGAACACTGTTCATGGGTGCATGAAAAAGGTGAAGCTACAACAGAAAAAGCATTCGACCTTGTAAAAATGCTGGTGGAAAAGGTAAAGCGCAATAAACCATTAGATTCTATCAAAGTGCCTATCACTAAGAAGGCTTTGGTTATTGGTGGAGGTATTGCTGGTATACAAGCAAGTTTGGACATAGCCAACACCGGTCATCAGGTAATCTTAATCGAAAAAGATCCTTCTATTGGTGGACACATGTCTCAGTTATCTGAAACATTCCCTACCCTGGACTGTTCACAATGTATTCTTACTCCAAGAATGGTGGAGGTTGCACAGCATCCAAACATCACTTTATATACTTATGCTGAACTTGAAAGTCTGGAAGGATTTATCGGTAACTTTACTGCAAAGATCAGATTAAAAGCTAAAAGTGTAGACCATAAGAAATGTACCGGTTGTGGAGCTTGTTTTCAAAAGTGCCCGCAAAAAAGAATTCCTAGTGAATTTAATGCCGGACTGGGCAACCGTACTGCCATCTATGTTCCGTTCCCACAAGCTGTACCTAATAAACCCGTGATTGACCGCGAACACTGTAACTATTACAAACGCGGTAAATGTAAAATCTGTGAAGCAACTTGTCCTACCGGAGCAATTGAATGGGATAAGGAAGACGAAATTCTCACCGAACAGGTAGGAGCAATTGTTGTAACTACAGGGTTCAATGTAAAAGGAGCAGATTTCTTCCCTGAATATGGTTATGGTCAATATAAAGACGTAATTACTGGCTTGCAATTCGAGCGTCTGGCATCAGCTTCTGGTCCTACTTTAGGAGAAATCCGCCGTCCTTCGGATGGTACAATTCCTAAGAAGATTGTATTCATAGCTTGTGCCGGTTCACGTGACGAAGCCAAAGGCATTCCTTACTGCTCAAAGATTTGCTGCATGTACACAGCTAAGCATGCAATGCTTTATCAACATAAGGTTCACGATGGTGAATCGACTGTATTCTATATGGACATCCGTGCCGGTGGAAAGAACTATGAAGAGTTCGTTCGCCGTGCAATCGAAGAAGATCACGTAAACTATGTTCGTGGTCGTGTTGCCAGAGTATATGAAAAGAATGGTAAACTAATTGTTAAAGGTGTAGACACTTTGCTTAGCGGAGAACAAGTGGAGATTGAAGCAGATATGGTTGTACTTGCTACTGCCGGTGTATCTAATTGTGGAGCAGAACAGCTGGCACAAAAGATGCACATCTCTTATGACCCTTATCATTTCTTTGCAGAAGCTCACCCAAAGCTAAAGCCTGTTGAAACAAATACAGCGGGTATCTACCTTGCCGGAGCTTGTCAGGCACCAAAGGATATTCCTGAAACAGTAGGTATGGCATCGGGTGCAGCAGTAAAAGTTGCCGGACTTTTCTCTAACAACGAACTGGTACGTGAACCGCTTATTGCTGTGGTTAATCGTTCTGCACCTCCTGTATTCAGTACTTGTGTGGGTTGCTTCATGTGTCAGACTGCTTGTCCTTACAATGCAATTGAGCGCGAAGAGATCAAAGGTAGAGATGGAAAAGTAATCAAAACAGTTGCCAAGGTTAACCCGGGACTTTGTCAGGGTTGCGGAACCTGTGTTGCTTTCTGCCGTTCTAAATCAATCGATATCCAAGGTTACTCAAACGAACAGATGTTCGCTGAAGTGATGTCTTTATTGAATCATTAACAGAAAAACCATGAACAATAATAATTCAGAATTTGAACCCAAAATCGTAGCTTTTGTATGCAATTGGTGTACTTATGCAGGAGCTGACTTAACGGGTACAAGCCGATTAAAATATGCTACGAACGTGAAAATCGTTCGTTTCCCATGTACCGGACGTATTGACTTTATGCTCCTTCTTAAAGCATTTGCTCAGGGAGCTGATGGGGTAATTGTTTCCGGTTGTCACCCTAACGACTGTCACTATACAAGTGGTAACTTCCACGCACGCCGTCGTTGGATAACATTCCGCGGATTGCTTGATTTTATGGGCATTGATGTAAGCCGAATCCAATACTCATGGGTTTCTGCCGCCGAAGGTGCAAAATGGGCCGATATAGTTAATACTACTGTTGCCAATATCCGTGAGCTGGGTCCTTACACAGAATATCAAAAAGTTGCTGACTATTTAGACAAGGAGGATTACAATGGATAAGCTGAGAGAAAAAGCCGCCGCATTACTTGCCGACGGAACCGTAACTATGGTTTTAGGTTACGAAGAAGGAACCAATAAACCTCGTCCTGTATTCTGCCACACAGCCGAACAAGCTTCTAAACTGGTATACAGCAGTCAATGTATAAACAACCTGGCCGTTTATCTCACTAAAAAAGAGATTATGGGCGCTGGTAAAGTAGCTATTATTGCAACTATCCCAACACTTAGAAGTATTCTTCAACTGTCTGTTGAGAATCAGTTAAACGAAGATAATCTTGTGGTTATAACTGTAACAGATAAAGACGAAGTAAAACAGTTTGCAAACTTCGCAGAGATAGAAGCGTATATTGCCGATTTCCAGTTGAAACTTGATGGTAAAGAACAGGAAATTATTAACAAGCTTGAAGGCATGAGCCGCGAAGAACGTTTCAAGTTCTGGATGGAAGAGATGTCTCACTGCTTTAAATGCTACGCTTGTCGTGCAGCATGTCCGCTTTGCTACTGTACAAAATGTATTGTTGAAGAGAACCGTCCACAATGGATTAATCCATGGGCTGCACCTTTAGCAAATATGGAATGGCAGATAAACCGTGCAATGCACATGGCCGGACGTTGTACCGGCTGCGGCGCATGTGGTGATGCTTGTCCGGTAGGTATTCCTATTCATTTGCTTACCCGCAAGATGATGGAAGACCTTGCACCGGAATTTGGTTTCACACCTGGTCAGCCATCTAAAAATGGAAACGCTCTTTCCACATGGAAAGCAGACGATAAAGAAAACTTTATACGATAAGGAGCCATGGAAACAAAATATATCAGTAAAAACGGACTGAATGAATGGTTCAGCCAGATTGTAAAAAGCGGAAAACGTGTTTACGCACCGGTTGAAGAGCGCGGAAAAGTAGAATTTAAGAAAGTTCAGGCTCTCAGCGAAGTTGCCGAAGAATATATTCAAACTACGCAGTCTATAAAATCGGCTGTATTTCCTCGTGCCGAAGTTTTATTTTCATACGAAAAAGAAAATGGCCAGGTTAAGGTAGAAGACTTTAATCCTGATACAGTGAAAGAAACAGTTCTATGGAAGATTCATCCATGCGATGCAGCAGGATTCAAACCATTGACTGCTATCTTTAACTGGGATTATACAGACAAGCTATACAACGCCCACCTTGAAAAGACTACTCTTGTTACATTCAGTTGTGCTAAAGCAGACAAGAGTTGCTTCTGTACAAGTGTGAATGGCGGACCGGGTAATACTTCCGGAAGCGATGTTCTGCTGACCATGCTTCCAGACGGAGGAGCTATCGTTGAAATTCTTACTCCTAAAGGCGAAGCATTAGTGCAACTTGCAGCCTCAGCATTTGAGAATGATAAAGGCGAAGATAAATCTAAATACTTAGCCGATGTGCCTCTGGCATTCGATCTTGAAGAAGTAAGAGCACGTCTTGCCACTGCATTCGACAGTCCAGTATGGAAAGAGCAGTCAGAACGTTGTCTTGGTTGCGGTGCATGCGCATTTGTTTGTCCAACCTGCGCTTGTTTCGATATTCAGGAAGATGCTCACGGTTCTAAAGGAAAGCGCATTCGTTGCTGGGATTCATGCGGATTTTCTTTATTCACTTTGCATACATCAGGACACAATCCTCGTGCCGTACAAAGTCAACGCTGGCGTCAACGCATCTTGCACAAGTTCTCTTATATGCCCGATCGCCTCAGCGTATTTGGTTGTACAGGCTGTGGACGTTGTTCACGCGCTTGTCCGGTAGATATGAATATACTTGAACACATAACTTCAATTACTAAAAAATGAGCGAACAAAATATATATCTTCCATACCTGATGACCATTGATAAGATTACCAATGAAGCTCCGGGTGTGAGAACTTTCAAATTGAAATTTCAAAGCGAAGAAGAGGCTAATGCATTTAATTTCAAAGCCGGACAGTTTGGTGAATATTCTGCTTTCGGTGAGGGAGAATCTACTTTCTGTATAGCCTCATCCCCTACTCGTAAGGGATATATTGAATGTACTTTCCGTGAAACAGGGAAAGTTACCTCAGGACTTGCTGCATTAGAAGAAGGCAGCACTATGGGTTTTCGCGGGCCCTTCGGTAACACATTCCCAATGGACGATTGGAAAGGAAAAAGCCTGGTATTCATTGCCGGAGGTATCGCCTTGCCACCAATGCGTTGTGTAATCCAGAACGCACTCGACCTTCGTGAAAACTTCAAGGACATTACAATCGTATACGGAGCAAAATCTGTGAACGACCTTGTTTACAAAGACGAATTAAAAGAATGGGCTGAGCGTCCGGATGTAAATCTGGTAACAACAGTGGACCCGGGAGGTGAAACTCCCGACTGGAAAGGTGAAATTGGATTTGTTCCTTCTGTAGTTGAAAAGGCAGCTCCATCTCCTGAGAATACCATTGCTATTGTATGCGGCCCTCCTATTATGATTAAGTTTACTTTCCCTGTATTAGAGAAGCTAGGCTTTAAGGACGATCAGATTTACACTACATTGGAAAACCGTATGAAGTGCGGCGTAGGTAAATGCGGCCGTTGCAACGTAGGTAAGCTTTATGTATGCAAAGACGGACCTGTATTCAGCAAAGAGCAGTTAAACAACATTCCGGCTGAAGAGTATTAATCGTATTACGATTACTTAATAAGTAACAAAGCGGAGACAGTGGTAAACATTGTTTCCGCTTTTTGTTTTTCAAGTAAAACATATTATACAACGACTCAAATATTGTTTTTTGTATAAAATTATCAAGTAAATTAATCTACTATAATTAAAATATACTTAACTTTGAATCAAAAAATAAAATACACACATAAATAAAGAACAAAGCACTAATATATAACACGTTAGCAGAATAAAACAATATACAAACACAACAATCATGAATGGATCAGATATAAAAGAATTAAGAAAAAAAGAGAAAACCCCAAGAAAAAAGATAACTACTATAGCAATCTATGTTATAATAACAATAATAATTACATTGATTGCAATAGACATTTATAACAGTAAAGACGATATTGTTGCCGGCTTTAAAGACGGTTATCAAGAGGGGTTACATATGAAATAAGAAAAATAGAAGTGAACTCTCCATATGATAGATACCGATAAAACAAAAAGCTTCTCAATTAAAAAAGCAAATAAATACATAAGAGACTCTAAGGCTGTTTATTCTATATTAATTGTTGGATCAATTTTAAGTTTCATATATCTCATAGTATGGTTTATTTCATATAAAATTATAAACGGCTGGGATATAGTTCTTGACGGTGATCCCAACGCTTCGCTTTTAAAAGGGCCACTTTATATAACAGTTTTAGAAGCCATGATTATTGGCCCTTTAATAGAAACATTAATTTTTCAAAAGTTTCTCTATTTCATAGCTACATTATTCAATTGGTTCAGGCATAATAAATGTAGAATTGTAATATTGGGCGCTTTCATTTTTGGCTTAGTACATTTTTTCACGCTACTATATATTGTTACAACAACAATAACTGGAGCTTTCTTTATGTATTTGTATGTTATCAAACAACATAGACATGCATACTGGAGTGTTGTTATCCTACATTCAATGATAAATGGACTTGCTATTTTTCTTAGCTATTTTGAAACTTAACATTCTACTTTAGAAGATATTACATCAAATAAGACAGAATCGCATTAATTTAACACAAACAAATGAATAAATCAATTATAATTAGGACTTATGTTTTTTTACACGATTTGCCCCTTTACCTTTTCATACCATTAATTTTAATATTTAATTTAACCATCAGTATTATACTCTCATTTATAGGAATAAATTTAAATGGCGAAAAGATTTTTGAATCCAAGTCTTTTACATCCATGTTACTTCTAGCATGTATTATCGCCCCTTTGCTTGAAACGCTTCTTTTTCAATATTTACCTATAGAATTGTTTAAAAAAAGAGCTCTAGCAAGAATTCTTTTATCATCAGTCTTATTTTCCATAGCCCACCCATACAACTTTTATTATATGCTTGTTATGTTTTTCATGGGAATATCGTTTGCTACAGCTTATTCAGTCCAAAGAAAGAAGCATAACAGAACTTATGCTTTTTCTACAGTATGTATCACTCACTGTTTATGGAATTTCTTTGTATTACTTGAATTCATGTTATAATATCATGCCCGTATGCTTAAAATAAAATATTTAAGGTCATCTCTATTTCTCCTGATACTTGAAACTATATCAGGATACACAAATATCTGTGCGCAATCAATCACTATATCCGGCACAATAACCAATGTAGAGAAAGGAACAAAAGCAACTAATATCAGTGTTTTCGTGAAACATCCTAGAGTTGGAACAATATCCGACAGCAAAGGATACTTCAAGTTGAACCTTCCATCTTCATGCTTAAAAAAGTATCTGTATTTCACTGGAGTGGGTTTTCAGAAAGACAGTATTCTCATTTCTGGTAGTTCGTCGATAAATGTAAAGATGCTGCCCCAAGCATATACTTTAAAGGAGATCTATATTATGCCAGACAGTACTCTGCTGACTCTTTTACGCAAGGCATATCTTAGAATACCAGAAAACTATCCTGCAAAGCCTTCATTATATACCGGTTTTTATAGAGAAAGTGTACAAGATGAGAAGTATCAGCAAGTATATCTTGCAGAAGCTATGCTTTCTATCTACAAAGACTCTTATATCAAAAAGAAAGCAGAATCCGGAGAAGTCGAGATTCTGAAATCAAGAAAAAAAGAGATCAGCAGCAGTGGACTTTTATATTATGGCGGGCCATTTGTTCCAATAAATGGTGATATCGTTTTACAACGAAAAAATTATATTAATCCTCAGCATTTCAAAGCATACAAATATAAATTCAACGGCATAAAGGAATCCGAAGGACAAGAATTTTATGATATCTCTTATACCAGCGCAAAAAGTGACTCAACGGTGTTCAAAGGAAGAACACTAATAGATAAACAAAGCTTGGCTTATGTTTATTTTGAGAAAGATCTTGAGAATTATCAGACTACAAACTTTAGAATTAAAGGAGTTGAGTCTCATTCAAAAGTTACATATGAAAAGCAGAATGATAAATATTACCTTAAGCAATATGAAAATAATAACATTGAAAAAAATCTATTGAACGGGAAAAATATTAATTCTACTATCGATTATATAACTACCGATGTAAAATTAGACTCTGTTAAACCTATACCTTTTGAAAGGAGGCTAGGATTCTTTGAGCCGTTTATGCAAAAGACTGATGATTACAACAAAAAAGGTTGGACAGACTATGATGAGCTGAACAGTGCATTACCTCAGAAAAGTGAACTCCAATTTTCAACATCAACCGCAGAAGAGATTTTCAACACGAAAAGTTCTAAGAAGCTAGTATTTACAAATAAGTTACTAAAGATTCTGCTGAAACTAAACTTTGAGTATGGTTTGTCGTTCAACTCCGCAAGCCTCAGCAGTAACAATTATAATTTTATCTTTAATCCAGGAAGCGGATTGCAACCATTTACTATTAATAAGCAACAGCCTTCCAGAAAAGAAGCGGTAGTTATTCAAAGCCTGATAGGATATCGCCTGAATAAAAATCTTAGTATCTTTATGAAAGGAACAGATGATTACTTTAACAGTGACATTTCATCGAACGAACATTATTATGGCATTCAATACAGAAAAAACCTAAAAAGTACCGGTCGCCCGCTATTCTTTGAGCCTTCTATTGCTTACTGCTCGAAAGATTATTTCGTAAACCTGGGAACGTATAGTAATCCCTCTTCGTTTCACTTTGGAGGAGAGAAGATTGATGCAAGAAGAATTGCATTTGCTTATGGTCTGCAACAAAAAACAATCGCTCCACAAATTGCTTTTTCTAAAAGAATCAATCGATTTGCCAGTCTGAAGTTATTTGGGACTTATAACATCCCTATTAGCACAAAGAAAGCATTCAGAATAGAAGAAAAAAGTGGTTTCTTTCTTTCAAGAAAGAGTGCAGTAGCAGGCTTTGAGAACAATAAGTCTATAATTAACAACAGCGAACAGGATATTTGGAATTCATTGAAAATCAACCGTCTTCAAGTGGGATTTACAATCACTTTATTATAACAGTAACCTTAAACAGAAAAGTAAATGAGGCTGCTATTGATATTATTTCTGAACTATACATTGTAGATAAGAAGTATGTTAGCAAAGAAGAGTACTCAAAGAAAAAGAAAGTTGCTGATCAGCCATATTCCTCTGTATATTCTAATGAATATTAGAATGATTTATCTAAATATAATATTCCACAGTTGAGTGAACCTATTAAATTGCTGCTTGAAAATAAGTTGGTTAAAGAATAAAGAGGGTTAGTTTCTTTGCATAAGTAACTAATTTAATTAGTAATTTTGCAAAATATTTTATTCTAAAAAACATTTAAAGTACCATGTTTAAAGTAAAATTAAAAGCTTTATCAAACAAAATAGAGGAATTGCCTTTCTTTTATTTCATCACATTATTGGCTTTGATTTGCAAAGTTAGTTCTACATTTCTAGGATACATTGCTATTATCGCAGCCCAAAGAAGCGGCTATAATATAACTATTGATGACCAAAACCGGATAGAATTTTTAGTCTATGCCATTTTATTTGCTCCGATAGTTGAAACTATCATTTTTCAAGCCGGGATGTACCATATTCTAAATTCTATACCTTTCATAAAACACCATAATGGTAGAATAATCCTAATAGGAGGATTAATCTTTAGCAGTGCTCATGCATATAATATTCCATATATTATTGCAGTTATACCTGCAGGCATATTATATATGTATGCGTATATTGTTCGACAAAAGAAAAATGATGCTTTTTTAAGTGTTTATTCCATTCATTTGATATTCAACACGATATCACTAATATCCAGATTAACAAACTAATTATTTCAAAGACCATGAACAAAAATAAGACAAAAGAAAAAAGGAACAAGATTAATACCATCGCAATTGGAATCATAATAACAATTATAATCGGGTGGTTCATCATTGACATTTATAACGGAAAGGACGAGATCGTTGATGGCTTCAACAAAGGTTATCAGGAAGGTCTGAAAATGAAATAAAACATGAAAAAGAAACTCTTTTTATTAATCGGATTAGCCATTACAATTTTACTTATTGTATGGGAATTCTATCTCATCCCCAACTTCAAAGAAAATATAATTGAATGGGGAAGTTATCTCTTTATTGTACCAATGATCTTTTGCTATGCTGTATTCTTTTTGAAACCGGAAAAGGTAAGTCTTGTGAGTATCATCAGTGGAAGCGCTTTGGGAGTGATAATATCAATAGCACTTGGCATTCATTTATCGGACTACATTTGGGTCTATAAAGCTTGCGCAGCCATTGCCGGAGCGTTAATAACATGGGGGATAACCCGGAAATTAAAATACGAGTAAAAAATGTAACAAGCAACCGTACCTCTACAAAACACACTATACTTTTTTTTCTTTTTACAACCACATATTTCTCTGTCCACCCGGATGGACAGACCTCCTACACCCGGATCTACCCCAAAGGTACACCCGGGTGTACAGCCTTATTACACCCGGGTGGAGAGATACACTTCCGAGCTACTTTTCTGTATAACAAGAACTTGTTTTGAAATAATAA
The DNA here is from genome assembly GCA_963668125.1 of Bacteroidaceae bacterium. Lineage (GTDB taxonomy): Bacteria > Bacteroidota > Bacteroidia > Bacteroidales > Bacteroidaceae > Bacteroides. The sequence goes on from OY764215.1 coordinate 348,735, forward strand.
TGCCAGAAAAACAAAAGTGCTAGACTGCTAGACTACCGCTAGACTTCTTCAAGCATATCTAGCAGCTATATTCTATTCATTTACAGCCCATTAAGCTAACAGCGCTAGACTGCTAGACTATTTTCCATTTTTTATTATTCTGAGAGAAAATCCGGGGGATAAAATTGCTTGCACTATGGCGATATATATAAAATTAACAGACTGTTTTAAGTTAAAAAAGACCTGTTGATAACTTCCTGAAATATTTTTCTTAAAAAAAGTGGGGAATTGTGGAGAAATGTGTAATTTTACAATCTCAAACTATATAGTACACTTGATGGATCGATTTTTGGGTAATATTGAAGCCAAAGCGGATGTAAAAGGTCGCCTTTTCATTCCCGCTTTATTCAGGAAACAGCTCCAAGCTGCCGCCGAAGAAAGGCTGATTATGCGCAAAGACACCTATCAGGACTGTTTGGTTCTTTACCCCGAAAGTGTTTGGAATGAAGAACTTAACGAATTACGAGAACGCCTCAACAAATGGAATCCTACTCACCAGCAAATATTCAGGCAGTTTGTTTCCGATGTAGAAGTTATTACACCAGACAGTAACGGACGAATTCTTATTCCAAAACGTTACATGCAAATGGCCGGCATCACAATCGATGTCAGATTTATTGGAGTGGACAATACTATCGAAATATGGGCGAAAACAAAGGCGGATAAACCGTTTATGAATCCCGAAGAGTTCAGTCGGGAGCTTGAAAAAGTAATGAACAATAAAGTTATTAACGAATTAAAACCACCAACAACAGAATGAACGAAGAAATAACATACCATGTACCGGTGCTCCTCAAAGAGAGTGTAGACGGGATGAATATCCAGCCCGGAGGGACGTATGTAGACGTAACTTTCGGTGGTGGCGGACATTCAAAAGAAATTTTAAGTCGCCTGGGTAAGAACAGCACACTCCTGGGATTCGATCAGGACGAGGATGCAGAAAAGAATATTGTGAATGATAAGCGGTTTATCTTTGTGCGCAGTAACTTCCGTTATCTGCATAATTTTCTGCGCTATCACAATATCGACAAGGTAGATTCTATCCTTGCCGATCTGGGTGTTTCTTCTCATCACTTTGACGATAGTGAAAGAGGTTTTTCTTTCCGTTTCGACGGTAAACTGGATATGCGAATGAACAAGCGCGCCGGAATCACTGCTGCCGAACTGGTTAACACTTACGAAGAGGAACGTTTAGCCGATATTTTCTACTTATACGGTGAGCTGAAAAACAGTCGCAAACTGGCTTCCGTTATTGTAAAAGCTCGCGCTTCAAAGCATATTGAAACCATTGAAGATTTTCTTTCCATTATAAAACCGCTTTTCGGGAGAGAAAGAGAAAAGAAAGAACTGGCAAAGGTTTTCCAGGCTTTACGTATTGAAGTAAATCAGGAAATGGAAGCATTGAAAGAGATGCTGCTTGCTGCTACCGAAGCATTAAAGCCGGGCGGAAGACTGGTGGTAATTACTTATCATTCATTGGAAGACCGAATGGTGAAAAATATAATGAAGACTGGTAATGTAGAAGGTAAACAGGATCAGGATTTCTTTGGTAATCTGAATACACCTTTCAGACTTGTGAACAACAAGGTGATTGTACCAAACGAAGAAGAGATTGCCCGCAATCCACGTTCCAGAAGCGCCAAATTAAGAATTGCAGAAAAGAAATAGGAATTATGAACGAGAACGAAGAGATTAAAACAGAACAGACTCAGGAAAATGGCAACCGTAAGGAAGCCAAGGCTAAGGGTATGTCTCTAAAAAGTATTCTTGGAGGTGATATCCTGGCCAATGACTTTTTTCGTCGCCAGACAAAATTGCTGGTTCTTATCATGGTTTTTGTAATTTTCTATATCAGCAACCGTTACTCATGCCAGCAACAGTTGATTGAAATAGACCGCCTGGAGCAGCAGCTTACTGATATTAAATACGATGCACTGACTCGTTCTTCTGAGTTAATGGAAAAGAGCAGACAATCGAGAATAGAAGAATATGTATCAACTCAGGAAAGTGACCTTCAAACAGCCACTAATCCTCCATATTTAATTAAGAAATAAAAAATGGCTGTTGATAAAAGAAGCATAATGACTCGTTACTTCTTCATCATTTTATTGATGGGGTTGGTTGGTGTTGCCATTGTTGTAAAGGCTGGTATTATTATGTTTGCCGAAAGACAATACTGGAAAGATGTGGCCGATCGTTTTGTTAAGGAGAATGTAATTGTTCATCCTAGCCGGGGAAATATTATTTCGGCCGATGGCAAATTAATGGCCAGTAGCTTGCCGGAATATAAGATTTACATGGACTTTAAAGCTGGTGGAGAGGTAAAAGACAGTATTCTAAGAGACAGCATGAAAGTAATTTGTCAGGGACTTCACAAGATATTCCCCGATATGTCGGCTGCAGAATTCAAGTCTCACCTCCAAAAAGGAAGGAAAAAGGGAAGCAGAAGTTACCTTATTTATCCTAAACGAATCTCTTACATACAATATAAAGAGGTAAAGAGGTTACCGGTTTTCAACATGAACAAGTATAAAGGTGGTTTCCATGAATTAGCTTTCAATCAACGTAAAAAACCTTTCGGTTCATTGGCAACCCGTACTTTGGGAGATGTATTTGCCGATACCGCTCAAGGTGCAAAGAACGGACTGGAACTTGCTTACGATACTATCCTGAAAGGTAAAAACGGAATTACTCACCGCCAGAAGGTGATGAACAAATACCTGAACATTACAGATGTTGCTCCTCAGGACGGACTTGATATTGTTACTACCATCGATGTAGGAATGCAGGATATTGCAGAAAAAGCATTATTGGACAAGCTGAAAGAAATTGATGCTAGTGTAGGTGTTGCTGTACTAATGGAAGTTGCCACAGGAGAAGTGAAGGCCATTGTAAATATGACCAAATGCAATGATGGCAATTACCGCGAAATAAGGAATAATGCTGTATCTGACATGATGGAACCTGGTTCTACATTCAAAACAGCATCTATAATGGTTGCATTGGAAGATGGTAAAATAACACCTGAAGACGGAGTAGATACCGGCAACGGCCAGAAATTAATGCATGGACGAGTAATGAAGGATCACAACTGGGCAAGAGGTGGATATCAGTATCTTACTGTTCCCGAAATATTGATGGTATCTTCAAATATCGGGGTTTCTACCATAATAGACAATGCTTATTCTAATAACCCCAAAAAGTTTGTTCAGGGATTATACAGAGTGGGCATCAATGCAGATCTTCATATTCCGATAAAAGGTGCAGGAAAAGCTTATATTCGTATACCAAACAAAGATAACTGGTCTAATACTGCTTTACCCTGGATGTCTATTGGCTACGAAACTCAGATACCTCCTATCAATACGCTTGCATTCTATAATGCTATTGCTAACAATGGCGTGATGATAGCTCCTAAATTTGTTAAGGGGGTAATGAAGAATGGAGAAATGATTCAGGAGTTCCCTACAGAAGTGGTAAAATCATCAATCTGTTCTGAACGGACATTGAAACAAATTCAGTCTATCCTGCAGAGAGTTGTAAGTGAAGGATTAGCCAAACCGGCGGGTTCTAAACAGTTCCATGTTTCAGGAAAAACAGGTACCGCTCAGATTTCACAAGGAAAAGGCGGATATAAATCAGGAAAAGTGTGCTATCTGGTTAGTTTTTGCGGATATTTCCCTTCCGAATCACCTAAATATAGCTGCATCGTTGCCATACAGAAGCCAGGTCTTCCGGCATCAGGTGGTTTGATGGCAGGTAGTGTATTCAGCAAAATTGCAGAAAGAGTTTATGCTAAAAACCTGAGTACGGACTTATCTTTGGCAGTCGATTCAAATTCTGTGGTAATTCCGAACGTAAAATCAGGTGAGGTTAATGAAACAAAATATGTACTCGATGCTTTAAAAGTACAAAACCGGGAACAATTCACTCCTATTGGCTTTGGAAGGAAAGCATGGGGAACAGCTCAGCAAAGCTCTAATGCCGTTATTATTACGGAAAGAATGACTCTTAAAAACTTTATGCCTGGTGTTATAGGTATGGGTGCAAAAGATGCCGTATATTTGCTGGAAAGTAAAGGGCTTAAAGTATCTCTGTCCGGAATGGGCAAAGTACAATCTCAAAGTATTCCGCAAGGAACAAGAATAGTAAAAGGACAAACAGTAACCATACAATTGAATTAAATAATAATTATGAAATTAGATCAAGTAATAAAGAATATACAAGTGACTAACCTTGTTGGTCACTCAGATATTGATCTGAAAGGAATTAACTCTGATTCCAGAAAAGTGGAATCCGGTCATCTATTTGTTGCAGTAAAAGGTACACAAACTGATGGACACGCTTATATCTCAACAGCTATAGAAAAGGGAGCAATAGCAATTTTGTGCGAAGAACTTCCTACTGAGCTTTCCGAGAATGTTACATATATTCAGGTAAAGGATACAGAAGATGCTGTTGGTAAAGCTGCTACTGCATTTTATGGTGACCCGACTTCTAAATTAGAGCTAGTTGGTGTTACCGGAACAAACGGAAAAACAACAATTGCCACATTATTATATGATATATTCCGTCACTTTGGATACAAAGTAGGATTACTTTCTACTGTTTGCAACTACATTGACGATGAAGCTGTACCTGCAACTCATACCACCCCCGACCCTATTAGCTTAAATGAATTATTGGGAAGAATGGCTGATGCTGGCTGCAAATATGTATTTATGGAAGTTAGCTCACACTCTATCGATCAGAAAAGAATCAGCGGACTTCGTTATGCCGGAGGTATATTTACCAATCTGACAAGAGATCATTTGGATTATCACAAGACAGTAGAAAATTATCTGAAAGCAAAGAAAAAATTCTTTGATGATCTTCCAAAGGATGCATTTGCATTGACTAATGTTGATGATAAGAACGGAATGGTGATGTTGCAAAACACAAAAGCCAAAACATATAGTTATTCATTGAGAAGTCTTTGTGATTTTAAAGGTAAAATTCTTGAAAACCACTTTGAGGGAATGTTACTTAGCTTCAACGATAAAGAGCTTGCTGTACAATTTATCGGTAAGTTCAATGCGTCTAACTTATTAGCTGTGTTTGGAGCTGCTTGCTTGTTAGGCAAAAATGAAGAAGATGTTTTGCTGGCACTTAGCACACTTCGTCCGGTAGCCGGTCGTTTCGACTCACTTCGTTCACCACAGGGATATACCGCTATTGTAGATTATGCTCATACCCCTGATGCATTGGTAAATGTTTTGAGTGCTATTCATGAAATACTCGAAGGTAAAGGGAAAATTATTACTGTAGTAGGTGCTGGTGGAAACCGGGATAAAGGTAAACGTCCTATCATGGCTCAGGAATCAGTAAAAGCAAGCGATAAAGTAATTATCACATCTGATAATCCACGTAACGAAGAGCCACAGGATATCATCAACGATATGCTTGAAGGCTTAAATGCTGAAGAACGTAAAAATGTAATCACTATTGTTGATCGCAAAGAGGCTATTCGCACAGCTTGCATGTTAGCACAACCTGGAGATGTAATTCTTGTTGCAGGTAAAGGCCACGAAAATTATCAGGAAATTAAAGGTGTGAAACATCACTTTGATGATAAAGAAGTTCTTAGAGAAGTTTTCGGAAACTAATAAGTTAATACACTAAAGCTTATGTTATACTATTTATTTGAATATTTACATAAATTCGGTTTTCCGGGAGCAGGAGTATTTGGTTATATTTCATTCCGTGCATTGATGGCTCTTATTCTATCATTGCTTATCTCATCAATTTACGGAAATAAGTTTATCGATACATTGAAACGTAAACAAATATCCGAAACTCAAAGAGATGCAAGCATTGATCCGTTTAATATAAACAAAGTAGGAGTTCCAAGTATGGGTGGTGTTATCATTATTTTTGCCATACTTGTTCCTTGCTTGTTACTTGGTAAGCTTACCAATGTATATATGATACTGATGCTGGTAACAACAGTTTGGCTAGGTGCTCTCGGATTCATGGATGACTATATTAAGATATTCAAGAAAGATAAAGAGGGACTTCACGGAAAATTCAAAATCGTAGGCCAGATTGGTCTGGGATTAATTGTAGGACTGACTCTTTATTACAGTCCGCAAGTGGCTATCCGCGAAAACATTGAAATAAAACAAGGAAAGTATATTATAGATGTTATTCATACTAAAAGCAATATAAAATCTACTCAGACAACAATTCCTTTCTTCAAGGAAAATAACTTTGATTATGCAGATTTGGTAAGTTTTCTGGGAGATAAGGCTCAACCAGTTGGATGGATTATTTTCGTATTGGTAACAATCTTTGTTGTCACTGCTGTATCCAACGGAGCCAACCTGAACGACGGGATGGATGGGATGGCCGCGGGGAACTCGGCAATCATAGGGCTCACGCTGGGAATACTGGCCTACGTGTCCAGTCACCTGGAGTTTGCCAGTTATCTGAATATCATGTATATTCCCGGATGCGAAGAACTTGTAATCTTTATCTGTGCATTTATCGGTGCATTAATAGGTTTCTTATGGTACAATGCATATCCGGCACAAGTCTTTATGGGAGATACTGGTAGCTTAACCATCGGAGGTATTATTGCCGTATTTGCTATTATTATTCACAAAGAATTATTAATTCCTATATTATGTGGTGTGTTCCTTTGCGAAAACTTCTCTGTCATTATGCAGGTTAGCTATTTCAAAAGAGGAAAGAAAAAAGGAGTTCGCCAACGAATTTTCAAACGTACTCCAATACACGACCATTTCCGTACAACGTTAGCACAGCTTGACCCAACTTGTACGTACAAATTCACAAAGCCAGCCAATGTGTATCATGAATCTAAAATAACTATCCGTTTCTGGATTGTTACCATTTTATTGGCTGCCATAACAATAATAACTTTAAAGATAAGATAAAATGCCTAAAAGAATTGTCATATTAGGAGCTGGAGAAAGCGGAGCTGGTGCAGCTGTTTTAGCTAAGAAAGAAGGATTCGATGTTTTTGTATCGGATATGTCTATCATTAAAGACCAGTATAAAGAGCTTTTAAACTCAAGAGGTATTCAATGGGAAGAACAACAACATACAGAAGAGCTTATTCTGAATGCTGACGAGATTATTAAAAGCCCTGGAATTCCTAATGATGCTCCACTGATTCTGAAATTAATAGAAAAAGGTACTCCTATTATTTCTGAGATAGAATTTGCAGGTAGATATACGAATGCAAAAATGATCTGTATTACCGGAAGCAATGGAAAGACTACTACAACTTCTTTGATTTATCACATCTTTAAAAGCGCAGGACTAAACGTAGGTTTAGCAGGAAATATCGGTCAGAGTCTGGCCCTACAGGTTGCTGAATGTAATTATGACTATTACATTATCGAGCTTAGCAGTTTCCAACTAGATAATATGTATCAGTTCAGGGCTAATATAGCTATTCTGATGAATATCACCCCTGACCATCTGGATCGCTACGATCATAACATGCAGAATTACATAGATTCTAAATTCCGTATCACTCAGAATCAGACAGATGAAGATGCCTTCATTTTCTGGAATGATGATCCAATTATACAAGAACAATTAAAGAAACATGGCATACATGCTCACCTCTACCCTTTCTCTATAGAAAAGGAAGATGGAGTTAAGGCTTATGTTGATAAAGATAAAGTTATATTCAGTGAGCCAATTGCTTTTAATATGGAGCAGGAAGAGTTAGCTCTTAACGGAACACATAATCTTTACAACTCTATGGCTGCAGGTATCTCTGCAAATCTTGCTGGAATAAAGAAGGAATATATAAGAGCAGCATTGAGTGACTTTAAGGAGGTAGAACATCGTTTGGAAAAAGTAGCTCGTGTACGTGGAGTTGACTTTATAAACGACTCGAAAGCTACCAATGTAAATTCTTGCTGGTATGCTTTGGAAAGTATGAAAACCAAAGTGGTTCTTATTCTTGGAGGAAAAGATAAAGGAAACGACTATACAGAAATTGAACAGCTTGTAAAGGATAAAGTTTCTGCTTTAGTTTTTCTTGGACTGGACAATAGTAAACTTCACGCTTTCTTTGATGGTAAAGTGGAAAAGATAGTAGACGTTACCTCAATGAAAGATTGCGTTGAACAAGCTTTTCAGCTGGCTAAGAAAGGAGAAACAGTTTTGCTATCTCCATGCTGTGCAAGCTTCGACTTATTTAAAAGCTACGAAGACCGTGGCCGTCAATTTAAAGAATGCGTCAACAATTTATAATTTAGTATATGGATCTGTTAAAGAACTTATTCAAAGGAGACAAGGTAATCTGGATTATCTTCCTGTTCCTTTGTGTAATCTCTGTTGTTGAGGTTTTTAGTGCTGCTAGCACATTAACCTACAAAACAGGAGATCACTGGGCTCCTATTACACAACACACTGTTATTTTATTAGTTGGTGTGTTGGTGGTATGGATTACCCATAAAGTTAATTACAGATATTTTCAGGCTATTCCAGTCTTTCTGGTACCAATATCGGTAATTTTACTGGTTTTGGTAGTTGCCACAGGAGCCATGACCAACGGCGCTGCCCGCTGGATGAATATTTTCGGGCTCCAGTTTCAACCGTCGGAACTTGCTAAAATGGCTGTAATTATAGCTGTATCATATATATTAGCAAAGAATCAGGAAGAAGACGAAGCTAATCCAAGGGCATTTAAGTATGTTATGTGGATAACAGGACTTATCTGTGCTTTAATTGCCCCTGAAAACTTGTCTACTGCAGCTCTTCTATTCGGGGTTGTATTTTTGATGATGATTATAGGACGAATCCCATTCCGGAAACTAGCTATTCTGGTAGGAAGTATTGCTGCCATTGGCATTTTTACAATTGGGGTTACAATGCTTGTACCTGATAATTCAGACATTAAGTTCCTCCATCGTATGACTACATGGAAAAATCGTGTTTTCGAATTTGCAAGTCCAAAGAAGGACATTCCTGCTGCTAAATTTGATATAGACGGAGACGCACAGGTAGCTCATGCCAATATAGCAATTGCAACAAGTAATATTATTGGTAAAATGCCGGGTAACAGTGTTGAAAGAGATTTCCTTTCACAAGCTTTTTCGGATTTTATCTTTGCTATTATCATTGAGGAATTAGGATTGATCGGTGGTGGATTTGTAGTTATTTTATATATCTGGCTGTTAATACGAGCGGGACGAATAGCACAAAAAGCAAAAGGAAACTTTGCGACCTTCCTGGTTATGGGGATTTCACTATTACTAGTATCACAGGCAATCATGAATATGTGTGTGGCCGTCGGACTAATCCCGGTAACGGGACAACCACTTCCATTGATCAGTAAAGGAGGTACTTCAACTTTGATAAATTGCGTATATGTTGGTATGATACTTAGTGTAAGCCGATATACTGCAAAACTGGAAGATAATAGTAGTTCAATAGATACAAAGGTAGAAGACACTACCATTAATAAAGAAGAAATTATAGCTGAAGAAAGTTTAGCTTAAAAAAAGTTTATTCATATATTTGTTGGTAATCAACAAGATTGAGATTATGGAAGAGAAATTAAGAATAATAATTAGCGGAGGAGGAACGGGAGGACATATCTTTCCGGCTGTTTCAATAGCCAATGCTATAAAAGAACAGCATCCTGAAGCTGAGATTCTCTTTGTTGGAGCTGAAGGAAGAATGGAAATGCAACGGGTACCAGCTGCAGGATATGAAATTAAAGGTTTACCTGTTAGTGGTTTCAACCGCAAAAACTTATTTAAGAATTTTGAAGTACTATATAAATTGGCTAAAAGTCAATTCAAAGCATATAGCATTATAAAGCAATTTAAACCTCATGCTGCTGTTGGTGTTGGTGGATACGCAAGTGGCCCTACACTAAAAATGGCTGGGATGATGGGTGTGCCGACTCTTATACAAGAGCAGAATTCATATGCAGGAGTTACAAATAAACTTCTGGCTAAGAAAGCAAAAAAGATATGTGTTGCCTACGAAGGTATGGAGAAGTTCTTTGAGAAGGACAAAATCATTCTGACAGGTAATCCTGTTCGTCAGGGGCTTTTGAATAATAAAATAACCCGTGAAGAAGGGATTAACTTCTTCCACTTAGATCCGGCTAAAAAAACAATTCTGGTTATCGGAGGAAGCCTTGGAGCCCGTACCGTTAATCAATGCATCATGAATAATCTGGATAAAATTAAAAAATCGGATGTTCAGTTTGTTTGGCAGACAGGAAAGATCTATTACGAGCAAGCTTTGCAGGAAGTTAAGAAAGCAGGCGAATTGCCATTGTTTGTGACCGATTTCATTTCGAGCATGGAACATGCATACGCTGCAGCAGACTTAGTTATATCTCGTGCCGGAGCTGGTTCAATATCTGAGTTTTGCCTACTAGGTAAAGCTGTAATCCTGGTTCCATCACCAAATGTTGCCGAAGATCATCAAACAAAAAATGCTTTGGCATTGGTTGATAAATCTGCAGCTTTATACGTAAAGGACAGCGAAGCAGAAGACAAATTGGTAGATATTGCTATTGAAACAATTCATCAGGATAATGTTTTAAATGATCTTAGTATGAATATTAAAAAGCTTGCTTTCACCAACTCGGCAAGTGTTATTGCAGAAGAAGTTGTTAAGTTGGCAAATGAATATAGAAAGAATCATGGAAATTAATCAGATAAAATCCGTTTACTTTATTGGTGCTGGTGGTATAGGCATGAGTGCTTTGGTACGTTATTTCCTTTCAAAAGGAAAAGATGTAGCAGGTTATGACCGTACTCCTAGCGAACTCACAGAAAAACTTATTGAAGAAGGAGCAAAAATACATTATTCAGAAGATATAAAGTTAATCCCTGAAGAATGTCTCGATAAGAATTCAACTCTTGTTGTTCTTACTCCGGCAATTCCGAAAGAACATGCTGAACTAAACTTCTTTATTGATAACAATTTTGAAATTCAGAAACGTGCTCAGGTTCTGGGAACTATTACAAGAGCAAGCAAAGGATTGTGTGTAGCCGGAACTCATGGAAAAACAACAACTTCCACAATGACAGCTCACATTCTGCATCAGTCAGAGGTTGATTGCACAGCTTTCCTTGGAGGAATTTCAAAGAATTATAAGAGCAACCTCATTCTATCTGATAAAAGTGACTTTACTGTTATTGAAGCCGATGAGTTCGATCGCTCGTTCCATTGGTTGCACCCATATATGTCTGTTATAACTTCTACAGATCCCGACCATCTTGATATCTACGGAACAGAAGAAGCTTATTTGGAAAGTTTTGAAAAGTATACTTCACTGATACAACCTGGTGGATGCCTGATAATCCGTAAAGGAGTCTCTTTGCAGCCAAAAGTTCAGGAAGGCGTTAAAGTGTATACATACTCCAAAGAGGAAGGAGACTTCCATGCAGAAAACATCCGTATTGGTAACGGAGAAATATTTATAGACTTTGTAACTCCCAATGAAGTAATCAAAGATATTCAGTTAGGTGTTCCGGTGAGCATCAATATTGAAAACGGAGTTGCAGCAATGGCTCTGTGCTGGCTAAACGGAGTAACAGCGGAGGAAATTAAGAGTGGAATGGCAAGCTTTGGAGGAGTAGACAGACGTTTTGACTTTAAAATTAAAAATGATAAAGTTGTCTACCTAAGCGATTATGCTCATCATCCATCTGAAATTAAACAAAGCATAATCTCTGTACGCGATTTGTACAATGACAAAAAGATTACAGGTATATTCCAGCCTCACTTATATACTCGTACACGCGATTTCTATAAAGATTTTGCTGATAGCTTATCACTACTGGACGAAGTTATCTTGCTTGATATCTATCCGGCTCGTGAACTCCCAATTCCAGGTGTTACAAGCAAACTGATTTTCGATAATATTCGTGAAGGAGTGGAAAAGAGTATGTGCACTAAAGAAAATATGCTATCTGTATTGAAAGATAAAAAAATAGAGGTACTTATAACTCTTGGTGCAGGTGATATTGAAGATTACACAACCGACATTCAAAATTTACTGAATAACAAATGATAAAGAAAATTCTGCTACTGACCGTTTTGCTGCTCATTATCGCATATCTTATAACAGCGATAACAGCTTTCAATAACAAGTCTGACAACCAGACTTGTAAGAACATTGAATTGATCATTAAGGACAGTATAAATGCAGGATTTATCACAGAAAAAGAGATAGCTTCTTTGCTTAAGGATGAAGGCATTTATCCTGTGGGAAAAAAGATGGAAAGAATCCAGACAAGAAAGCTGGAAACAGAGCTTGCAAAACATCCGTTGATAGACAAGGCTGAGTGTTACAAAACACCGGGTGGGAAGATTTGTATGGAGATTTCACAACGTCTTCCTATTCTTAGGGTTATGAACTGCAAGGGGGAGAGTTTTTATTTAGATAATCAAGGTAAAATAATACCTCCTGAAGCCAAATGTACAGCACATTTAGCTATTGTAACAGGATATGCAGAAAAGTCCTTTACAATGAGGAGCTTATATAAGTTTGGTGTATTTTTGCAAAATGATAAGTTTTGGAATGCTCAGATTGAGCAAATAAACGTAACACCAACTAGAGAAATCGAGTTGGTTCCACGAGTAGGAGATCACGTCGTATTCCTTGGAAAAATAGATAATTTCGAAGAAAAACTTGGACGACTAAAAATTTTCTATGAAAAAGCTTTGAATAAAGTGGGATGGAATAAATACGAACGCATCAACTTAGAGTTTAGCAACCAAATAATTTGCACAAAAAGAGAAGAAACTAATAAGCCAGTGTAATAGAGCTAATCGTTTAGAACTACACTCTAAAAGACTAGTACATTGACATATTAAAAATTAGAAAGATATGGCAGAAACAGATTTTATCGTAGCTATAGAACTGGGATCATCTAAGATTACCGGTATAGCAGGGAGAAAAGAAAGTGACGGAAGTATTCATGTCCTTGCTTATGCCAAGGAGGAATCTTCTTCGTTCATCAGAAAAGGAGTAATCTATAACATAGATAAAACAGCTCAAAGCCTGACCTCTATCATAAATAAGTTAGAGAGTGCATTAGACAATGAAATATCAAAAGTATATGTAGGCATCGGCGGACAATCAATCCGTACGGTTAAAAATATAGTAGCCCGTCATTTAGCTACTGAGGAGATTATTACAGACGAACTTGTTGATTCCATCAAAGATGAAAATCGTCAGATTCCATTGATTGATATGGATATATTAGACGAAGTTCCCCAGGAATACAAGATTGGTATTAACTTACAGGCCGACCCTATTGGTGTACTCGGAAGTAATATCGAAGGACGTTTCCTCAATATTGTAGCCCGATCTTCAATAAAAAAGAACCTGCAACGATGCTTCGAACTTGCTAAAATTGAAGTTGCAGATTATTATATCTCTCCATTAGCTACAGCGGATGTTATTCTCACTGATACTGAGAAGCGTACAGGCTGTGCACTAGTAGATTTTGGAGCCGACACAACAACCATTGCCGTTTACAAGAACAATATTCTTCGTTACCTTTCAGTTCTGCCATTGGGAGGTAATAATATTACTCGTGATATTTGTGCATTGCAATTGGAAGAAGACGAAGCCGAAAATCTGAAAGTGAAATATGGCAACGCTATTTTTGAAACAAATGATGACGAAGGACCTAAAACATACCTTTTGGAGGATGAAAAACGTACAATAGAAAGAAAGGTCTTAAACGAAATTATTGAAGCACGTGTTGAGGAAATCATTGCTAATGTATGGAATCAGATTGAGCTTTCCGGTTATCAAGGAGATTTAATGGCCGGAATAGTAATTACAGGTGGAGGTTCCAACCTGAAAAATCTGGATGAAGCCATTAAAAGCAGGACCAAAATCAGCAATGTAAAAATTGCCAAGTTTGTTCGGACCGGAATCAGATCAAACGGACCAGATCTATTGATAAAAGATGGAACGCAAAATACAATTATCGGATTGTTAAATGCAGGAAAGGAAAACTGTTGTTTAGTTGAAACTGCCAAACCTGTTGAAACATCTGTTAAACAAGAAATCCCTGAACAGACACTCTTCCCTGAAGATGATGACGAACAAGATGATTATGATGAAAAAGACGCTCTAAGAGCTGAAGAAGATAGAAAGAGAAGAGAAGAAGAGAAGAGAAGAAGAGAAGAGGCCGAAATAGAGAGAAAAAGACTGGAACAAAAGCGAAAAGAAGAAAAAGCCGCAGCGAAAGCTGCTGCAAAAGCTGCTAAGAAAACAGAACCTAGTAAGATCAAGACCATGTTTGAGAGACTTACAAAGGACATGTTCAGCGATGAAGGCGAATAAAATAAATAGCAATATAGTAATTACATCACATAAATAACATATAGTTATGACAGACGATATAATGCCATTTGAATTCCCAACAGACACCCCAAGTATTATCAAGGTGATCGGTGTGGGTGGCGGCGGTGGAAATGCTGTTAATCACATGTATAAGGAAGGCATACATGATGTAACATTCGTTCTGTGCAACACAGACAATCAGGCTCTTGCAGAATCTCAGGTTCCTGTTAAGTTACAATTGGGACGTTCCATTACCGAAGGACTAGGAGCAGGGAATAAGCCTGAACGCGCCTCAGCTGCAGCAGAAGAAAGTATCGAAGATATTAAAACACTTCTTAGCGATGGAACCAAAATGGTATTCATTACAGCAGGTATGGGTGGAGGAACCGGAACCGGTGCTGCTCCTGTTATTGCTAAGACAGCCAAGGAGATGGATATTCTGACTGTAGGGATTGTCACTATTCCATTCCTTTTCGAAGGTGAAAAGAAAATTATTCAGGCACTTGATGGTGTCGAACAGATAAGCAGACATGTAGATGCACTACTTGTTATCAACAATGAAAGATTAAGAGAGATTTATTCTGATTTAACCTTCATGAATGCTTTCGGCAAAGCAGATGATACTCTTTCAATCGCAGCAAAAAGTATTGCTGAGATTATTACAATGCGAGGTAAGGTAAATCTTGACTTTGCAGATGTAAATACCATTCTGAAGAACGGCGGAGTAGCGATTATGAGTACCGGCTTAGGTGAAGGCGAAAATCGTGTCAGCAAAGCAATTGAAGATGCACTTCACTCTCCATTACTGAATAACAATGACATCTTTAACGCAAAGAAAGTATTGCTTAATGTTTCATTCTGCGAACAATCAGAGCTAATGATGGAAGAAATGAACGAAGTTCATGAATTCATGAGTAAGTTCGATAAAGGTGTAGAAGTTATCTGGGGTGTTGCTGTTGATGATGCACTTGGAAATAAGGTCAAGATTACAGTTTTGGCTACAGGCTTCGGCATGACAAGTATACCTGGTATGGATGAGGTTATAAGCAAAAGAACACAAGAAGAAGAAGAACGCCTTGCCCAACTGGAAGAAAAAGAAGAAGAAAATCGTCGACGCATTGTTATTGCCTATGGTGAAGAAGCACTCAAAGGAGGAGCAAAAGCACATAAAAGACGACGTCATGTCTACATCTTCAATCCGGAAGATTTAGATAACGATGAAATAATTGCTTCTGTTGAAAACTCTCCAACCTATCAACGCGACAAAGTTACTTTAGAAAAAATCAAAACCAAGGCTACAGCTGTAGAAACAGTTGCTACTCCGGAAACGGAAGATGGTAGTAATATTATAAGTTTTAATTAAAAAAATATCTATTATGAGTATATTTGACAAAGTCAGCGATGACATTAAAGAGGCAATGAAAGCCAAAGATAAAGTAAAACTGGAAGCATTAAGAAATATAAAAAAATACTTCATTGAAGCTAAGACAGCTCCAGGTGCAAATGATACATTATCAGATGAAGCTGCCACAAAAATTATTCAGAAACTGGTTAAACAAGGAAAAGACTCTGCTGAAATTTATATCAGTCAAAATCGTCAGGACCTTGCAGACGGAGAATTAGCTCAGGTTAAAGCAATGGAAGTTTATCTTCCAAAACAAATGAGCGCAGAAGAACTGGAAGCTGCAATTAAAGAAATTATTGCAGAAACAGGTGCTACCAGTGCTAAAGATATGGGTAAAGTAATGGGTGCAGCAACAAAGAAACTTTCCGGATTAGCAGAAGGACGCGCAATATCTGCTTTGGTTAAAGAACTGCTGGCATAAGTTTAGTCAGTCTTATCATATAAAGAAATGGGGCTGTTCACATTGGATAACCCCATTTTTATATCCTTCCTTCTGGTCTATATCTAAGATCGTTTTTCAATCATTCAATTCTCAGAAAATTAATAGTTCATTCTGAACCACATCGTTTTTTATATCAAACCAATCGCTAATCAAATAGTTCTTTTAAAACATCCAATGATTTTAAAGTTGGGAATTCAGGCAAATGAAGACGATAATAATCAATAATTATAAGTAGACAACGGTTCCGCTCTACCCTACTCATTGCAAATAGATGCATTGTTTCAAAATTCATTCGCATTAAGTTAACTAATCTGGAAGCATCATCAGGCTCAATAAAAGAATTATGAAACGGTTTCTTTGCTATAAAGCAAGCATTCAGTAAATCAAAGTAATCTCCATTATTGTAATTCTCCAGATTTGGATAGAGGCCAAGGAAACGAGAAAGACGCATAAGAAAGACTAAATGGAAATTTGCAAAGCCTTTATCTTGTTCATCTAGCCATTGAATAGAATGGAGCAAATACGCAAACAGAGGCTTGTTTTCAACCTCTTCACGAACTGCACGATATAAAAACTCCGCAATAAAAAGAGCAATAGCCGATTTATATGGATCATATGGAAGCGAAGAGAAAGGATAAAAAGATTTAGCCTCCTTCACACGATGAAGATTTGAAGTGGGACGATAATCAGCTTCAAACTCAATAATTGATAGCGGTTGAAAAAGTACCGATTTTACAGTTGCCTTCTTTGAACGAGGTAGTTTTACCAGAAAAGAAGCTCTTCCTGATCGCTCAGTATAAATATCTACAATATTAGAAACATCATTGTATTTTATAGAATGAAGAACAATTCCAAAAGATTTTTGTAGCATAAATTACTCCAATTCCTTATTTGTGACTTTTAGTAACAAAGCTACAAAAAAAGAATATAACCGCAAATTTATAGTTGAAAGTATAATCGCCCGAAGAAAAAAAATAAAAAAAGCAAAACTTTTATTTCTCTGATAATCAAATAATAACATAGTAAAAATAGAAGTTTTAAGATAAATCTCTAAAAAATTTCACCGGAATATTTTGGTATTTCAAAAATACCATCTATCTTTGCATCCGCAATCAGGAAATAACATGATTGCAAAACAGAAAGATTCCACAATGGCCCGTTCGTCTATCGGTTAGGACGTTAGATTTTCATTCTAGAAAGGGGGGTTCGACTCCCCCACGGGCTACAAAGTTAAAATATAAATTCAAAGAATTAAAAGATTAGTCGAAAAGATGGCAAATCACAAATCATCAATCAAGAGAATTAGACAAGCTGAAACAAAAAGGCTTCACAACAGATATTATGGTAAAACCATGAGAAATGCTGTTAGAAAGTTACGTTCAACTTCTGACAAATCAGAAGCTACAGCTATGTACCCTGGCATTACTAAAATGATCGATAAGTTAGCAAAAACTAACGTTATTCACAAGAATAAAGCTAACAACTTGAAGTCTAAGTTAGCAATCTACGTTAACAAGCTTGCTTAATACAAAGAACTGAAGTACATTCTTTATATAATAAGGTCGGATTATTTAATCCGGCCTTTTGTGTTTATAGTTATCCAAACCTGGACACTATAAAAAAGCGAAACGATATAAAATTTAGGCAAATTAAAGTGTTCAGAACCAATTAAAATCACTATATTTGCTTTGTTTAAATAATTACAAATTAAATATGACTGAAGAACAAATAGCGAATAATGATTCAATGTATTCCGCGGACAGTATTCAGGTACTTGAGGGATTAGAGGCCGTTAGAAAGCGCCCCGCAATGTACATTGGAGATACTGGCGTAAAAGGTTTGCACCATTTAGTATATGAGGTTGTTGATAACTCAATCGACGAAGCCTTAGCCGGCTATTGTGACCACATAGACGTTACTATTAACGAAGACAACTCAATTACTGTTCAGGATAACGGACGAGGTATTCCTGTTGATTTCCACGAGAAAGAACAGAAATCAGCACTTGAGGTTGTAATGACAGTACTTCATGCTGGTGGTAAGTTCGATAAAGGTTCTTACAAAGTATCCGGAGGTTTGCACGGTGTTGGTGTATCCTGCGTAAATGCACTTTCAACCTTGCTTATTGCTCAGGTTGCAAGAAACGGAGAGTTATTCCAACAAGAATATTCCTGCGGTATCCCAAAAGAAGCTGTTAAGGTTGTAGGAACAACAGACAAAACCGGAACACGTGTAACTTTTCATCCTGATGGATCTATCTTTTCTGTAACAGAATACAAATATGATATCCTGGCAACTCGTATGCGTGAACTTGCATACCTGAATGCCGGACTTACTATCACACTGACAGATCTTCGTGTCAAAAACGAAGACGGAAGTTTCAAGAACGAAACTTTCCATTCTGACGAAGGCTTAAAAGAATTTGTTCGTTTTGTAGACTCTTCTCGTGAAAAACTAATTAACGATGTAATCTATATTAACACAGAGAAACAAGGTACTCCTGTAGAAGTTGCAATTATGTATAATACTTCCTATACAGAAAATATCCACTCATACGTTAATAACATCAACACTATAGAAGGTGGTACTCACCTTGCCGGTTTCCGTCGTGCACTGACTCGTACATTAAAGAAATATGCCGAAGACTCCAAAATGCTGGAGAAAGTTAAGGTTGAGATTGCCGGTGATGACTTCCGTGAAGGCTTAACTGCTGTTATTTCTATAAAGGTTGCAGAGCCTCAGTTTGAAGGACAGACCAAAACCAAGTTAGGTAATAACGAGGTTATGGGAGCTGTTGATCAAGCGGTTGGTGAAGCCTTGACTAATTATCTGGAAGAGCATCCAAAAGAAGCCAGAATGATTGTTGACAAGGTTGTTTTAGCTGCTACAGCTCGTCACGCAGCCCGTAAAGCTCGCGAAATGGTACAACGTAAATCGCCAATGTCTGGTGGTGGACTTCCTGGAAAGCTAGCCGACTGTTCTGATAAAGACCCAGACAGATGTGAAATTTTCCTTGTCGAAGGAGACTCTGCAGGTGGTACAGCTAAACAAGGCCGTAACCGTGCGTTTCAGGCAATTCTTCCTCTCCGTGGTAAGATTCTTAATGTAGAGAAAGCTATGCGTCACAAAGCTTACGAAAGTGAAGAAATTCGCAATATCTACACTGCATTAGGAGTAAGTATTGGTACAGAAGATGACTCTCAGGAAGCTAACATTTCAAAGCTACGTTATAAGAAGATTATAATCATGACCGATGCCGACGTCGATGGTGCTCACATCGACACGCTTATTATGACTTTCTTCTTCCGCTTTATGCCTCAGCTTATTCAAAATGGATATCTTTATATCGCCAATCCACCACTCTACTTATGTAAGAAAGGAAAGGTTGAAGAATATTGCTGGACAGAAGAACAACGTCAACGATTTATTGCAACTTACGGAGGTGGCTCTGAGAACGCTATTCATACTCAGCGATACAAAGGTTTGGGAGAAATGAACGCCCAACAGCTTTGGGACACAACAATGGATCCAGACCAACGCACATTACGTCAGGTAACTATTGACAATGCCGCTGAAGTTGATTATGTATTCTCAATGTTAATGGGTGAAGATGTAGGACCTCGTAGAGAGTTTATTGAAGAAAATGCTACTTATGCAAATATTGATGCATAAACAAAACATTATATTATAAAAGAAGAGGCTGTGTAGTTTTACACAGCCTCTTCTTTTATATAGCAATCATTGATTTTAAAGAGAATCTTTTCTAAATTATATCCAGGTTTAGCCTATCAAAGCATCTTAGTTCCCGGTAAACTATCTCCTTTTAATTGTCTGCATTCCTTTTTCCGCCATCTCTTTGGCATATTCTTCCCGTCCCATAGCTTTTATCCTATCAATGCAGGCATTTCTATCCGAGTTGAAAAAGAAGCCAAACAGCTTACTTACAACGTTTGTGAACTTTTTGCAATTGCCCACATCAGTTGAACACTCTGCACAGGTTTTATACCCCTTTTCTATACAACAAGTGCGTGTTTTGCACCATGTCGCTTTTTCGTTCTTCAGGCAACCCATACATCCACCCTTTAAATATTGCCGGCAAGCACCGCAATAGAGGCCACATACAGCAATCAGTTCCTGATTAATTTCAATCGTTTTTTCCATGCTATAAAATATTTAAAAGAATTAGTGCTAACTATTCAGGAAAACATATCAACTTAACATTTTCTGTACGAAATGATCTATCGCCTGTTCATTGATATTTGAAACAGAAGAAGTAGTTTTCATAATCTTCTTAACAGCAAACTTTTCCAGCAGATTCATCTTTTCAAACTGAATTTCACCACCCATAAACCCTCTTGCTTTGGAATGACGAAGTAATTCCTCAGGAAACGAACGCACCATCTCCTCCTTTTGCTTTATTTCATCAGGTTCCATTCCACAGAGAAAGAGACCCACTTCTTTAACAGCAAACAAAGAAACATGATTCTTCAAACAGAATTCTCTGAATTTCTTCTTAGCAGAACCTACATAAACAGAACTTCCTACAATAATACGTTCATAAGAAGAGAGATCAGGAGAAATGTCTACGTTTAAATCAATTATAGTCACTTCATCATCCATCAACCGTTCCTTAATCATTCCGGCAACCTTCTTTGTGGTTCCATATTTAGAAAGATACACAATAGCAGTTTTCATAGGCCTGTAATATTTAGATTAGATAATTCCTCTATTCTTCATTTCCTCGGCAACAATCTCAAGTTCCGTATACCAATCCTCTCCAAATTTACGGATAAGTGGTTCTTTCAGGAACTTATATATAGGCATATCCTCTTTTTCCCCAAGAAGAACAGCCGCTTTACATACGCTCCAGCGGTGATAATTTACAGCTTTAAACTCAGGATACTTCTGCACACGAATAGGATAAAGATGACAAGAAACCGGCTTGTAGAAGTCCACTTTCCCATCACGATAAGCTTTCTCTATGGCACAATAGCAACATCCTTTCTCATCGTAGCAGGTAAAAACACAATCCTTACCATTCACAATGGAAGTAACTAGGTCACCATCCTCATCTTTATAACAAACGCCTTGCTTTTCTATTACAGCCTGTGCTTCAGAAGAAAGGTCCTCCCAGATAACCGGAAGGACCTTCTTTAGTTGTTCAACTTCTTCTTCTTCCAATGGCGCACCGGCATCACCCTCAATACAACACTCCCCTTTGCAGGCATCCAGGTTGCATAAGAATTTTTCCTTGAACACATCAAAGCTGATGATGGTATCGTCTATTTGAATCATTCGAATATTATTTAATTAATATGCTGCCAGTCATTTCTTTTGGCGCATCCAATCCCATAATTTTAAGGATAGTTGGAGCAATATCAGCCAAACGACCTTCAGCAACCTGAGCATCTTTATTTTCTGTTACATAAACACATGGAACAGGGTTCAAAGAGTGAGCAGTGTTTACAGAACCATCTTCGTTTACAGCGTTATCAGCATTACCGTGATCGGCAATGATAATTGCTTCGTAACCGTTTGCTTTAGCAGCTTCAATAGTTTCTTTCACGCAAGTATCAACAGCAATTACAGCTTTTTCTATAGCTTCGTATACGCCAGTGTGTCCAACCATATCGCCATTAGCATAGTTTACTACGATAAAGTCAAACTTGTTCTTATTAATTTCAGCAACTAAAGCATCTTTTACTTCGTAAGCACTCATTTCAGGCTTCAAATCGTAAGTAGCCACTTTAGGAGAATTAATCAGGATACGTTCTTCACCTTCGTATGGAGCCTCGCGTCCACCATTAAAGAAGAATGTAACGTGAGCATATTTTTCAGTTTCAGCAATGTGAAGCTGAGTTTTCTTCTGAGAAGAAAGATATTCGCCCAATGTATTTTCTACATTGTCTTTATCAAAGATAATATGAACACCCTTGAAAGAAGAATCATAAGGAGTCATACAATAGTATTGCAATCCCGGTACAATCTTCATTCCTTCTTCAGGCATATCTTTCTGAGTAAGAACCACAGTAAGTTCTTTAGCACGGTCGTTACGGTAGTTGAAGAAGATAACAACATCACCTTCCTTAATTCTTCCGTCTACACCAGCATTCACAATTGGTTTGATGAATTCGTCAGTAACATCAGCATCATAAGATTCCTGCATTGCAGTAACCATACAATCTGCCTTCTTACCAGTTCCATTAACCAACAAATCATAAGCCTCTTTCACACGAGCCCAACGTTTATCGCGGTCCATTGCATAGTAGCGACCAATGATTGTAGCAACCTTAGCAGTTGTCTTCTTGCATTGAGCATCAAGTTGTTCAATGAAACCTTTACCACTTCTTGGGTCAGTATCACGACCATCCATGAAACAGTGAATAAATGTATTTTCAATTGCATATTCCTTAGCAATTTCAGTCAGTTTGAAAAGGTGATCAAGAGAACTGTGTACACCACCGTCTGAAGTCAAGCCCATAAGGTGAACAGACTTACCATTTTCTTTTGCATAAGTGAAAGCAGAAACAATTTCCGGATTCTGCATAATTGTATTTTCACGACAAGCCTTGTTGATTTTTACCAAATCCTGGTAAACAACACGTCCTGCACCAATATTTAAGTGACCAACTTCAGAGTTACCCATCTGACCATCAGGCAAACCTACATTTTCTCCACTAGCCTGAAGCTGTGAATTTGGATATGTTTTTACCAGGTAATCCCAGTAAGGAGTTGGAGTGTTAAAGATAACATCTGCTTTAGAATGGTTCCCTATTCCCCATCCATCAAGAATCATTAAAAGAGCTTTCTTAGCCATACTATTAATTGTTTAATTACGCATCATTTTACGAGTGCAAAGGTACGAAAAAAAGCAATAAGATGGTGAGTTTTAGTACTCATTCACATTATAATACAAGAAATGGATAAATGGAAGCAGTGAAGAACCTCCACTTATTTTTAATTATTTCTTTTTCATTACACAATAAAGAAAAAACCAAGTTATTAAAAACATTATCCCCTGAACTTGAAGGATTCCTACTTCATCTAATATTCCGAAATAAATTAGGCCAAAACTTAAGAAAGAGACAGGGAGTGTTAATTCTAATACAAACCAGCTCCATACCCCATTAAAAGAAGAACCTGGATATATTGATAGAAGAGCTAAAATAGATAATCCAACATAAATAATTGAAATAATTAACGACTTCTTAAAAGTATCTATATTTTTCATTTTTTAATTAGGCAAATAATTATTTAATCGTCTAAAAACACTTACGAGCTTTTAAAACAAATACAAGAGCAAACACACCAAAGCCTAAAAATAGTCCTGAATAAACAGGACTATCTTTATTACATATCTATGTTCCACCACTTTACTTTATAGGCTCCTTTAAAGTTTTCTTAAAATAGAACAAAGTACAAAAAATTACCCAATAATAAAATAGACCAGGTAACTCATTTATATAAGTCAAAAGATCTGCAAATTTTTCTTTTGATTGAGAAACGAAGGTATCACACAACACATTCATTTTTAGATTTTGCAATAGATCCTTAGAAACTAATAGAACTATAAAAAATAAAACTATAAAAATATATTTTACATTTATTTTAATTGTTGCGATCTTGCCAAAGGCTATAAATACTATTAAGCCGAATAGAAATGTAGCAATTCCACCCCCAATTAGCAATGAGGTTATATTTCCAATCGCATAAGACAACCCAATATAAATCAATGACATTAAAATATTATACACATTTATCACCAATAGGTAAGCCAAAATTCCTTTAAAAAAATCATTCTTCATCATTATTTCAAATTATTAATTAATATCCATGACCAACATTACCAAACTATAAACCAATAAATTAGAACACCTTTTTTGGCACTTAAACATATTCCTTTAGAATAACCATTCTTCCAGCCAACAGGCATATATTTATTCGGCTTTAAACCCTTCCAATATTTCCCTGGTTTTGAATCTATAATATAAATTATCATATCATTATTCAATCCGGAGCTTGTACTGCCAGAAAAAATATCTTTCGTCAGAGAATAATGTTCCATCGATTCAAAGTAAGGAATTGGATAGTAAACCTCTCCCCCTCTCTTTAATGAATCATAATAAACTATTTTTTCAGGATGCCATTCGAGTAATCCTTCTGTTTTAATAGTAACAATATTCAAATCATTAGCAACGTACTTTGCAAGCACAGTCTTATTTAGAGAATCTTGAATATTGCAAGCCCCATCATCCATCTTTTCAACAAGCATGTATAATATACAATCATTAGTTGTATCATTAATTACATAATTTACAATGGGTAATGATTTTATCTCAGATGGAAAGTGAGATACCAAAAATTTAGGATAATGATTTAGTTCACTTATATAATCCCTATTTACTTCAGAAATCCTTCCCCACTTACAACTAGATAGAAAAACCATCATTCCTAGTATTATCAATATTTTTCTCATTTAAACATTTATTTAAATACTCTTAAAATTCTATTAATCAGTTGGAATCCATTGCTAGATCCTTCTTTAATATATTCATCACTTATTGTGAAAGATATTTCTTTATTTGTCTTCGAAAATATTCGTATCTAGATTTTTTTTTACTTCTCTTTTCCGCTTTTTCTTTTTCATACTCATAAAGTACCATAAGATCTCCGGGAAAACTAACATTGATAATTAATGATTTTTCATTTCTTGCAAATAAGTTTTCAGTTATTAGTTTGTAAGCATCATTATCATTAATCCCTGGAAGCTTATCATAACAGATAAAAAATCGTGTTTCTCTTTTAATTAAATAAAGCTCCAACTTATTCATGATATCTTCTGGTAATGCCCCTTCTGTGACAATAATTTATCAAATTTACATATTCTGCCAAGAGAATCAACATCCCAAACGGACAAAAATCTAACTTCATTTTCAATTAATTCTTTTACTTTATTTGATCCAACTACTTTTATTAAAGATTGGGCTAACATTGCAGAATTAATAGACAAACAATCTCTATCCAAACTAACATTAATTTGGGCTTTTGAAAAAGACACTATAAAACAAGTTATAAACAATAATATTAATCTATTTATCATAAACTGATTTATTAATTCTTGTGAGTTAAAAGTAAGCTAACACAGTTAAATTGAGATCAATCTACTTTATTACGAAGACTTATTATTAATATTAAAATTAACCATAAAATATACAAAACAGCAAATGGAATAAGTAACCGAAGCCACTCACTCTCTGTAATATATATGACTAGAATATACAATATATAAAAAAGAGAGACCTCCAGTAATAAATATTTAGATAGGAACAAGTTACTTTTTATATCATTCCGAAAAAAATATGCAGTAAAATATAAAAGAAAGACAAAGAGAATGTTTGAACAGACTAGATTTAATATAATAAATAATATCAAAGGTAGTAACCCTAATAGATCCGATAAAGATGATTTTGAAAAGATGAATAGTAATCCACAAGAAACTATACCACCCCAAAACGTCAAGAGGCCAACTTTCATTATTTTAATTGCCCATTTCATATGCGATTATTAAATTTATTTATTGCTTGCTTACAAAATATATTTGATGTTATTTCTTAAAATTATCAACCTCTTTTTGCATATTTGTGTCAGCTTATTTTATATTAAAAAGTTATTATTCATATTTAAAATCACATCCTAATTCTAAACCCATTTTATATAATTAATTACAGAATGAGTCAATAAATCTTGGTGCATTTGATTAATCTTTTATCAATAAATACAATTTTCCCTTTTTTATCGCTTAACTGTCTTAGGTGAATATCCTTATCGAAATAATAATACAAACTATCACTTAAAAAAAATCCGATATCATTTCCATATAAAATATAGAAATTTTCATACTGATTATTTTCATTCAAGAGTCTTCCTTCTTTGATAAATCTTAATCCTCCCCATAAATATACTTGAGGATTCTCAAAAAACAAGTCAGTTGGCTCAGTACTTTTAAAGTTAATATAGATTGATTTATCAGTTTCATTTAAAGGTTTCAGATAAACTAAAGATCCACATTTTACTAAGGTATAACTCATAGATCTCTTCCCTAGACTATTTACAAAGATTCTATTTACATTTTGTGTATATTTGTCCAACTGAGTATACTCAAATCGAATACTATCAGCGAATAGATTTTTGGGATTAGCAGAACGATTACCTACATACAACAGTGTCACCGTTTTAACACTAGTTTGGATATTATGCTCACAACTAGAAAAAAGCATTAGCATAATTACTATTATTAAAAACTTGTGCATTCTATTAAATTGCGATTGCCTCCAGATCATTACTTGCAAATTTCTTTCATATTATTTCTTGTCTTAAAAACGAGTTGCTCTAAAGACTTTATAAATCCATTTTCAAGGTAATAAGAATATTCCATAATTGTATCATTATAAAAATATCTCTCTGTATAAAAAGGCACAGTATCACATAATGTTGTAAAATAGAGTTTAGGATCTACCTGATCCTTAATTATACTGTACCAATACCCACCTTTGTTCTTATAATAGATATATTTATCTTGTTCTTTTCCTCTATAGCATATTTTTACAATTATAGTACTATCGTTTTTTTTGATTGCAACATAAGGTTCATGAAGTTTCTCACTTTTACTTTTTACACCTTTCATCGTATTTACTTTTTTACACTGAAGCAATAGCTGTTCTTTTTTAACAAAGTTTATTCATCTTCCCACTTTATGCTAGTTATATCACTAAACTATTACATTCTATTCTTTATCCTTTTTGCTATATTGTATCTTTTTCAATGCAATTAAATATCCTAAATACAGGCCAAGAATAAAAAAGTAAATAAAACCATAAATAGCTGTAATCTCAATATCAAGGCAATATAACCCCACTAAAACCAAGAAATATGTATAGAACGAGTTTAACAATATCTCTTTAGAATGTTTATAGAAATAGACTAAAAGTTTCTTCATTTGTTATTCCTCCTTAATATTTCTAGAACAAGAATTGTTATAGCTAAGATGCTTAGAACTATCCATGTATTATTGCGAATTACAAGTGGTAACTTATTTCTAAATATAAAATCAATACTAACAGCAGCAATTGTTATAATATTAATAACATTTCTTACTTTATCCATAGTATGTTGGTCTTTGGGGATATTTATTTTTGTTGAAGCATTCCACTTCTAGCCTTAATTCGGGCATCTCTATGTGCTGCATCTTTACCTATTTGATAAGAAAAATAAAAAGCTATCAAGAGAAATAACAGAAATGATATAAACGTTGAAAAAGTTCTTTTATCAGATCTCATATTTATTGTATTAGAGCAACTTGTTACAATGCTATTCATAATAAGTTGCATGATTATAATTCATTTTGAATGTTAAGAAACGCCTAATCTACCCCACAATAATAAGACGCTCTAAGGTACTACTTAAGTAAAGAATATCACATCTGACAAATTTAGCTATTTGTATTGAATATTTATTATTATTTCAATAATTAAATTGAAACATAAAATCTATTCGTAATATAAATCCCAATCATAAATAAATCAATAAGAAATTTGGTGGTAGCAGTGGCAGGAAAAAAGTCTTTTTTACCTTTCCAGAAATTTAATTTTGATAATTCTGCAAATTGCGGAATTATCAAAATTTAGTTTTCAGAACCTGAAAAAGTATTATTTTGCTGCCACTGCTACCACCAGCAAAAACATATACATCTACTATTCAATGTATTACAAAACACATTAAGCCTATCGGGGTGGAGAGGGTGGAGTAAAAAAGAGTTTTTTCAGCTTCCAGAAATATATTTTTAATAATTCCGCAATTTGCAGAATTATCAAAATTCTATTTCTCAGAACGGAAAAAGGGCAATTTCTCTCCACCCTCTCCACCCCGTCAAAATGAATTAATCTGATAATCAATATTATACTAAAGTAACTACAGAAAAAGCTAACTACAAACATTATCCATTTTAACATTAAACCAGCTTGTATATAGCGATTATGAATAAAGAAAAACAGAACAATATCAATAATATTATTTAGGGTTAAAGTATAAAGTAGGAATAAATTGCTGATTAAAATTGATATGATTTAAAACTTCCTTCCACTATGACCTACTACAGAATCTCTTTTGAATGAACAATCATGTAACTCTTCAAAACTTTTCAGTTCTTTATCACCAATCCAGGAATAATAACCAATACTGCTTTTTATAAGATACAACAATCTGTTGTTTTTATTTTGAGGGATTCCACAATAATCAATGCAATCGGCTAATACTCCACCAATGCACAATCGTTCTTTTTTACCACTTCTATATTTAATTGTACATGAAATGCGAGCATCAGCATCAAACATAATTGAATCATTTGGTCTGAGATTCTTCAATTCAATTGCAATATTTTCTAATAATGATAAATCTGTTAACGTTGTATCTAAAATTCCACGATTATTTACTATCATTCCAACTGAATCTCCTCTTTCATTAAAAGTTGTAGATTTAGTCATCGGTGGAATATATTTTTTCATATCACTGCATATGATAGGAACTATAGGGTCGAAAGTATAATTATAATACAACACATAAATAGATTCGATCGAATTCTCATTATGTTTCTTACAGCTAATGCAGCAACAAGTACAAAGAAACAATATCCCCAATATAGCTTTTAGAATGTTTTTCATAACTCAGACCATTTTACTTTTAGAAGATTATAATATGATTATACAACAAATATAAACAACTATATTTATTAATACATCTCTCAGCAAACATTAATGATTTATTGGCGGGAGGTTGAGATAAACATGTACATGTTCGGAGCCAATCATGTACAAGATTGAACTCAAACATGTACATGATTGGAAAAAGGTAACCTTTTGTTTTTATTAGTTTACGGCGGGATATTTGTTAAACACCTTAATAAAGATGCTTTCTTATCAGAAGTCGAGTGATAATTGTCCGTCGCCTAGCAGATTAAAAGTCATTCTGTGATAAGGAGTAGTGCCGTGTTGAGCAATTCCGGCGCGGTGTTTCTTTGTGGGATAGCCTTTATTGTGGTCCCAGTCATACACAGGGAACTCCTGATGCAGGCGGTTCATATAATCGTCCCTATAGGTTTTTGCCAGAATGGATGCTGCTGCTATCGACAGGTATTTACCATCACCTTTTACAACTGTGGTGTGAGGTATTTCTTTATACTTTTTAAATCGGTTTCCGTCAATAAGGAGATGCTCGGGAGTAACTTTCAACTGATCTACCGCACGGTGCATGGCAAGAATTGAAGCATTAAGAATATTAATTTTATCAATTTCTTCGGGTGTAACAATACCTACCCCCCATGTCACTGCTTCTTTTTCAATGACTTCCCTAAGGGCATATCGTTGCTTTTCTGTGAGCTGTTTGGAGTCATTTAATAATTCGTTCTTAAAATCGTGAGGAAGAATTACGGCAGCGGCAAAGACTGAGCCTGCCAGGCAACCGCGTCCGGCCTCATCGCATCCGGCTTCTACAAGGTCTTTATCGAGATATGGTAATAACATGATTTCTATATTTATGTAAAGCAAAGATAGGGTTTTATAAAATAAAATATCTTCTCAGGTCAAAAATTACTAAGAAAACGTCAAATAATGAACTTTCAAAGTTTAAGAAACTGCTTATTTTGTTTCATTGCAAAACTTAAAAACGAAATGCTAAAGTTAATATGGTTTATCACTTACCTATTTGAGTACACGGCGTATTTCATTTCGTTTATGTAAGAAATAACCTTAACAAGAAAGACATGAAAAAAAAATTACTCCCATTGTACTTCACATTGGCTTTTGCCTTTAATGCCAATGCACAAAAGATTGATTTCAATCTGCCTGGTAGACAGCCGGAACAGGTTACCGAAAACGGCTTCACTCCGTGGGCTATAACCACAGGAATCAAAGACACATTGGTATTAGACGAAACTAGCGGATTAAAAGTCGTTGTTGCCAACGGTCCTAACTCGGCAGGTAAAATATTAAAAGCCAACTGGTGGAAAGACGGAGTTGGCAAATACTCGAAACTGATAGGAGACGGTATAGCCATATACGACTTTGTTGACAACAACACACCACAGTTACAGTCGGGTTCGGCAGAACTCACCGTCACATTCAGTGGCCTCACAGCAGGCAAACATTCCATTCTTGCATACCACAACAATACCGATGGGTTCACAGCTCCGCCAGTAGACGTATATGTGGACAACGTGAAAATGGTATCTGGAGTACTACAAACCAACAGAGCACAGAAACCTTCAAGTAGTGGGCAGTCGTATGTTACGTTTAACGCAGAGGCCGGCAAGGATGTGGTTATATCTTACCGCACTGTTCCCGATCCTTCGGTGAACTACACCGCTCAATATTTCACAACCACAGTGTTTGTCAATGCCATCATTCTGGACGAACCAAATCCACTAACAACGGCATTGAATCCAACTCCTGAAAATCTCGATATGCACACCGATGCGGACAACGGTACTTGCACACTGAAGTGGTCGCCGGCAGTAACAGCGGTGAAACACCATGTTTATATGGGAACAGCCGAAGGCGCTATGAGTGAAATCGCTATCCAAACAGACACATTTTATGTGATGAAAGATTTGCATTCACTGAACACATACTATTGGCGAGTGGATGAGGAAGATGCAACAGGAAATACATATAAAGGTGAGACATGGTCATTCCGTCCGAGACATCTCGCTTTCCCTGGCGCAGAGGGCTATGGTCGTTATGCCACCGGAGGAAGAGGCGGCACGGTGTATCATGTAACATCGCTTGATGACGATGCGTTATCGCCACAACCAGGAACTTTCCGTTATGGAATTAGTAAAGTAAGCGGACCACGTACCATCGTGTTCGATGTTGGAGGAGTTATCCAGTTAAAAAGCCGTTTAGCTTGCAGCGACCCCTATGTTACCATTGCGGGACAAACCGCCCCTGGCAACGGAATTATGTTCCGCTCGTGCCCGTTCGGTATGGCATCCGAAGGTATCACCCGTTTCCTGCACATGTTTCTCGGTCATGATGCTGCAACATCTGAGACAGGATGCGACGGACTGGGAATGGCTGGAAACAACCACGCTATCATGGACCATTGCTCTATAAGCTGGACTATCGACGAAGCTTTCAGTAGCCGTAATGCGAAAAACGTAACATTACAGCGTACCATGATATCAGAAGCACTGAATGTTGCTAACCATCCTAACTACCCTTCAGGTACAGCGCATGGCTATGCAGCTACGATAGGTGGAGACACCGGATCATACCATCACAACCTGATGGCTCACAACGAAGGCAGAAACTGGAGTCTCTCTGGCGGGCTGGACGGCAGCGGTGCTTATGCCGGTCACCATGATGTATTCAACAACGTTTGCTACAACTGGTGCGGACGTACTACAGATGGTGGTACTCACGAAGGAAACTTTGTAAGCAACTACTACAAAATGGGACCATCTTCAAAGATACTGCAACTGCTCACCGCAAACCTTGAAGGTACCGGCACTGGCTCACAGAGTTATTACGTAAGTGGAAATATACGCGAAAATCTTGACGGAAGCAAAACTCAGGACAAACTCGATGATACTTATAGATATACTTTATCAAACGGACAGGTGTTGAACTGGAATGTATTCCTTGATAAGCCGTTCTTTGGATCATATGCCACCATAGAAACAGCTGAAGCTGCTTACAAAAATGTATTGTCCGATGTGGGCTGCAATATGCCAATGCTCGACAACCACGATATACGTATGGTAAACGAAACTCTTAAAGGTACTACAACAACCGTAGGTAGCAGGTCGGGAAAGAAAGGTCTTATAGACTCCGAAGAAGATGACAAATGCGAAGGCTTCAACGGTATTAATATCTACGAAGCGCACAGAGCTAGCGATTTCGATACCGACAAAGACGGTATGCCGGACTGGTGGGAGAAAGCGAAAGGACTGAATCCTGCTGAAGCAGACAATAATGCCGACCCGGATAAAGACGGTTACACCGTTCTGGAAGATTATCTTAACTGGCTTGCAGAACCTCACTTCACGATAAATAAAGGTATAAGCGTAAATCTGAAAGAATATTTCGCTGGATACGACAACAATCCTTCATTCGAGATTACGGGCAGTTCGGATATGTCCTACGATAGCAACGAAGGCATCTGCACATTCACCCCGGCAACATCGTTCACAGGTTTCCAAAGTATAAAGGTAAAAGCAACTGATGACGACAACATCGGTTCGCTAACACGTAACTTCAACTTCTATGTATCGAGCGAGGCAACTGGTATTAACAACGTTCAGACAGACGATACGTCGACCTTAATCGACGTCTATAACGTTTCCGGAATAAAAGTTCGCTCAAATGTCAGCAGCACTGATATATCAAACCTTGCTCCCGGTATTTACATCATAAAGAAGCTAAGCGACAATACGGTGACAAAGAAAATAGTAAGAAAATAGCTATCAACAGGCAGAAATACATTAATTTAATAAAATCATGAAAAAACATTTTATTTGTATCATTCTAATAATGACGATGGCAGTGCCTCTATTTGCACAGCAACAGCTCAACCCAAAAGATTACGAATACTCATCAAGAGAGTGGAAAAGAATTGTTAGGGAAAGCCCGGATGCCTTTTTCAAGACAGAAGAAGCAAAACGAATTGCTGACAACGTATTAGCATATCAACGAGAAACAGGTGGATGGCCTAAGAATCTTCCAATTCATCGCCCACTTGGCGACGAATTGGATGTTGTGTTGAGCGACAAGAAGAAACGCAATGATTCTACAACCGACAACGACGCGACTATTCTGGAAATGACTTATCTGGCCAGACTTTACAAACAACAGCCGGAAGAGCGCTACAAGAAAGCATTCTTGCAGGGTGTTGAGTTTTTGCTTAGTGGACAGTACGATAATGGTGGCTGGCCACAATTCTGGCCTGAGAATCATGGATACCAGGTACAGATTACTTATAACGACAATGCAATGGTGCAGACTTTAACGGTTATCCGTAACCTGCGCAACGGTGTAGCACCCTTCGATTCATTGGTGGACGATGCAATGAAATCTCGTTTAACAAAAGCTTTTGATAAAGGTATTGAATGTATACTCAATACACAAATTGTTGTAAACGGCGAACCAACTGTATGGTGCCAGCAGCACGATTACAAGACTTTAAAGCCTACTTCAGCCCGTGCATACGAATTGGCTTCTTTCTGTTCGGCAGAAAGTGCTTCTTTGGTGCGCCTTTTGATGGAACTTCCCAATCCCGACAAACGGATTAAAGCTGCTGTTAATGGAGCAATGAAATGGTTCGAAGCTCATAAACTAACTGGCATACGAGTAGAACGTTTCACTAACGAAAACGGCAAGTCGGATACACGTGTGGTAAATGACGAAAAGGCTGAACCGATATGGGCACGTGATTATGATTTAGAACGAGGAGAACCTATGTTTTGCGATCGGAATGGTGTACCAGTTAAAACATTGGCAGAAGTTGGACACGAACGACGCAACGGATACAGTTGGTATAACAGAACACCAGCAAGCCTCTACAAGCAGTATGAACAATGGAAAAAGAAGTATATGTAAGTTACTTTTCAATCAAAAACCAAATAAACTAATAAGTATAACTCCAAATGATAAAAATAGTATTGTTCATAGCCATTTCCTTTTATGCAGCATTTGGCTCAGCACAAGTTATAAAGTCCAAAACTACAAAGAATGGTAGAACCGGAGCTAATAAAACTACAACTGTCAATTCCAATAATGCTTCCCATTCAAAACTCTATAATGCAATAGTTTCTAATGGAGAAAGTATACAGGCTGCTATTGAAGCTGCTCCTCAACAACCTACGGAGCCTTATATTATTCTGATAAAGAACGGGACATACAATGAAAAAGTTATCATTGACCGGCCAAACATTGTACTTCTGGGAGAAGATAGGGAAAATACCCGGTTGGTATATGCCGAACTTTCAAGCAAACGAAAGATTCAGGAATATAAGGGGCAGCCTGTAGGTAATGGGGTTATTGTTTTGCAGGAAGGTGCAGACGATTGTATAATTAGTGGTTTGACTGTTTACAACAATTATGGTAGTACAGTAGAAGCAACGACTTCACATCAGATGTCAATTTATGGACGCGCCACTCGTACAATCATTATAAACTGTAATGTATGGGCAGACGGAAACGATGCTCTATCATTATGGGCTTCGGAGAATGGAATGTATTACCATGCCGATCTTAATTTAATATGTCCCGGTGTAGATTTCCTTTGCCCTCGCGGTTGGTGTTATGCCACTCGTTGTACATTCTATGGCGATGGACGCGCTTTAATCTGGCATGACGGACGTGGTGATTATGACAAGAAACTTGTTATAACTGATTCACATTTTGACTCTAAAAGTCCTGTCACCCTTGGCCGTTATCATCACGACTCGCAATTCTTCTTGTTGAATTGTACTATGACCGACAAGATTATTGATAATCCTATTGGGTATGCTTATTCAGACAAGGTACTTGATACTTGTCCGTGGGGAAAACGGGTTTATATGTATAACATAAAACGCGAAGGTGGAAACTTTGCATGGATGAAAAATAATCTTGAAGAAGCCAAAGGATCGCCCAAACCGGAAGAAATTAATGCTCGTTGGACATTTGGAGGTAAATGGGATCCGGAAGCGAAAATTAAGTCTTTGTGGAATGTTCTTGCCTACTAATCTGGTTTTCTTAGAATATCGCGAAATACTCATTCACAACTTTACCTATATCCTCCGGTTTAGATAAAGATTAATGTGAGCTACTTGTAAAACAGATAAAGTATTATCTGTTATGAGACATAAAAAGCAAAAGGGCTGTCAAACAGAACAGTATTACCTAATTGATTACAGACTGTATATCAATAGTGATTTGAGGATAATATACTAAATCCGCCGTGTAACCATTCACGAACTGATTTAAAATGGTTTTATTTCGATTGCAAAGATATACAGTCTGTTTCAATTCCAGTAGCCTTTTTAGGGCTTTTCTATAAAATCAATGTTTACAAAAAAATGGATATATTGTGAATAATGGGCTACATACACATCTCATCCATATATTTCCAGAATATATCACTCTCAATTAATGCCAATCTCAAAGAGCACTTCCAATAATTATATCCATAAGCAATCCTATCTTCCTCAATACTTTCTCGTACTGCCTCAATTATACTATGTCGACCCAATTTTCTATAAAAATGCTTATTTGATGATATAAATTCAGATAGATACGTTCGAGAGGCCTCTTTCATTCTTTGAAGTAAACGTAAATTCGTATAATGATTTTCAATTTTAGCATAAAGTTCCACAGAAATTAGCTTTGTACTATTCGACAAAAAAAAGTCAAAATTTATACTATCTATATCCCAATAGACATTCACAAATAGGTATCGCACAAATGGTAACTTATCAAGAAACAAATTTAAAAATGCAGAATGATCCGTAATCTCAGACTTATATCCATTACACCTACTACAACAGGGGAATAAATTATATCCATTTACTGCATATTCAGGAAACTTTTCTTTGGGTAACATATGATCCATTGTATTCACCGAATCAATAGTGCAGTTCTGACAAGTGCTTTGTATTGTAATTACTTGATGATTTGTTATATTTGCCCTAATGTTTCTGATTATTCTACTTTGGTAGTCATACATATTCACTAGATCCTTCTCAATTTCAGAGGGCAAATCTTGAGATGTAACTGAATGTAAAGAGTTAGAATCAAAGTTGTCTTTATATATATCATAGGCAACCTCAATGTCAGGTTCAATAAGTTCCAATCTTTTTCTTGAATCTGAATTCTTTGGCTTCCTCGCTACTGCACTTTTATACTCTTTCTTAGCATCACCACTATACGGATTAAGATTTTTCATTTAGCAATTCCTTTAGGTACAATTTGACATTTAATGGTGTTGGCACTTGTTCATTCTGGAATATTTCAATTAATTCTTCATAAGTATTTTCTTTAGATTTTAAATCTACAACATCTTTCATTGTTGAGGTGTGATGTTTAGCTATTTCTCTATTTCCAAAAATCTCATTTGTAATTGTAGTGAGATTTTCAGCGAAAGTTTCATATCCAATACTTGATACTTCCAATACATCGCCATCTCGTTTGAGAACTTTAACATTACGTGAAGATACCTCTTGAACAACAATAGGAGAGTGTGTTGCAATTATACCAAATGAATTAAACTCGTCTAATAATTTATAGAGTACATTCATTAATATTGAGATTGCATTTGGATGCAAATGACTCTCTGGCTCATCAAAGAGAATTAAAGTATTGTTTTGGATTTCACTTATTATACTAGACACAATATAAAGCAACAAATTCTCTCCTGAGCTAAAATGTTCATTAGCATCAATTACCTTTTGAGTATCTATAGGTTTAAAACAATCATTAGTGTCTATAATTGGATCGTGAATATCACCATGAAACAATTTTCTTACAACCATATTCCATATATGGCCTCTGCCTTTATCATTTATCTTATTTAGATATACTCTTAATTCTCTTTTTAATGTAGCATTAGCATCTATATCAATTCCTTGACTTTTCCCTTTCAATCCCAAATACGTATAATTAAATTGAGCATTCGCAGTTGGTAATGGGAGTTTATCAAAGAAGCTAAAAGAAATCGTTATAACTTTGTTGTATAAGGGTTTTTGAGGTATTATATTTTTAGAATTTGCTTGCGCAAAATCATTAGCCATCCGTGAAAGTAATGTAGTCTTACCCGTTCCATTTTTCCCTATTAAGGCATAGATTCGTTGATCGAAATATGTTCCATACTTAAAATTGAAGTCTAAATTAACAATATTCTCTTTATCATTAGGACTGTATGGTGGCAAAAATGCATAACTGAATTTATAATAACTACGAACATCAATGCCATTCATAATGTATCTTGCGGAGTTTAACAGCTGTTTTGGTTCAATATCTCTAAGCAGTGAACTCTTAAAACAATCATTATCTTCAAACTCATCTTTGATACTTGGGAATATTGCTGCATCTCGTAATGCTAAAAATACACTATGATAATCTTGTGGAAGCTTCTCTTTCATTGTTAAGTAAAACTCCTCGTTAGAGCCAACAGAACAAAATGTAGAATCTAATGAAGTAAAATTGTCTGGAAGTACACTATTAGTATTCTCAGTATTGAGTTTCATTATTTTTAGAAATCCTATAGATACTTGAGAGTTATTTGACTCACAATATCGCAAATGAAAGAATGTCTTCCATTTAAACCAATCATTCCATCCTGAATTAAATTCCAATGTAAAACAGGGATATTCTTTGTTCTCATATGAAGATTTAAAGAACTTGATAATATTAGGCTTTATACCCTTAGGTAGATCTACGATATTAGTATTATCAGCAAATGTATAAACTGGAATTTCCCCAAAGTAATCTGTTATTATTAGCTTATGCCCATATTTCACTAATATCGTTGTGATGAAATTAATCATTCCATCACGACTCTTCTCGTTGCTAATAACTGACGGGTGTATTGTCGAGTTTATTAACGCTACAAATATTTTCTCATCTTTATAAGATGATGGTAGGCGATCTAAGAAAAGTTCCTCAATACTTATATCATCATTTACAACAATATGCTTCCAAATATCATCACGAGCATTTGTATAACGGTTATCTTGAGATGGCATAGAACGTAAATCCCAAATCATTTCTAAAAATGTTAAAATTCCACCATCTTCATATCTATAATCACCAAGAAACATCGGATTACTTATAATTTGCTTGATGACTTCTACCCTTTGTTCTATCGATATTCTTACCTTCATCATTTTATATACATATTAATTACTCTCAATCATTGTAAATTTTAAAATTACTTGTAAAATAAGCATATGCCCAGACATTATACTAACAAAATCAGCATCCTCGATATTTTAATGTTACCACTAATAGGAATTTCAATTCCTACTATCCACCATTTTTCAATCTTATTAAATACATTAATCATATCTGCTAACCTCGAATGTGCATCTTCAGGTAACCCTTGCGTTAGAAGGTCGAAAATTTCATGGGTAAGTTTATTTCGCTATTTCATAAGATTAGATATTACGTTAATATCATTATCTGTTATATCATCTGCATCAAACAAGCATATCAATGATGATATTAGAATTTTACATTGTTTATTTATCTTAGGGCTTTTTTTTGGGGGGGGCATACAAGTTTAAAACTTTATTTTTACATTCTTTCCCATCTAAATTGACAACCGTATAAAAAGCCCTGACTTGAGAAATAATTGTGTCCTCCAATTTCACATATAAAGCAATATATAATGATATAAATTCTAAATTTGGCTTCAGAATCTGAGAGTCGAGTATGTTTGTCCACTGTTCTATGCGATATTTCATATTAGCATTTTTTTAAATGTCGCCAAGTAGTAGTGTTTCTAAAAACAGAACCTGTAAAGAGTGTTTTTTCTATTATACTGAATAATCTCATAGATTTTTTATATCCTCCTGTAAACTCAGGCTCGAATGCTATAGTAAATCCTTTAATTCGCTCCAAAATCCACCACATAAAATCAGATTGACTGTCAATTGTTTGTTTTATCTCTGTTTCTTTAGTAAAAATTGTTTTCTGAGTAGCATTTGTTGATATATTTTCCAAGGTAAAGAAATCAAGGTCTATATCAAAAAAAACTTTGTCAATATTTGTTTTTCTCAAATAATCATATGTCTCAGAAGTATTGATAAACTTCCTAATAGTATGTGTATTGCCATACATATCTATAATGTATTCGTTATAATTTCTACTATCCATATGTTGTTTGCAAACAACATAAACATCTCCTATAATATTTTTATACATAGCTGCTACAATATGATCATCATTCAATGTGGATAATCTTGCCCAAGCATAAAATGATGTTTCAAAAGTATTTCTGATGTCCAATACCTTTAATTCTTCTTTTTGACAATCTTCTGGATATGCCAAGTCTTGATGCCAATCAAGAGTAACTAAGTCTACAGAATCATGCTGTTTCTCAGCCCATAAAGACCAAAAATAAAAAGCGAATCTGTGATCATTAAACATAGCTAAACTTAAACTATCCCGATGCATATAATAGGGATGAGTAAGGTAAACGAGGCTCGTCCCAGGTGGATAATGAGTCATATCTTTAAATAACGGTTCGTATTTTACCATTATATCACAATTAGATAAATAATTTACAATTATAGTATAAATTTCAATTCCCTCAAAACAAAATCGTTACGAATTAATAAATGACATTCATTTAAGATTTTGACAAATGTGTACTATATTGTTGTGATGAGTATCAATAGGTTTTATCAGAAAATAAAACAAAAGCCATTATAACAGAATCAAATGATCCTTATGCTAATGCTGTCGCTAAGATGGTTTATGGAATATTAAAAGATGAGTTCTCTTTGGAAAGATACAACGTAAATTGTGGAACAATGAAAACTATAGTCAAGGACGCGATCAGAATATACAATAGTGAAAGACCGCATTATTCTTGTTACATGAATACTCCGAAATAAATACGTAAACAAAGTAATGTGATTATAAGAACATACAATTCTCTAAAGAAGAACAAGTCTTCGCTCTTCAGAACGAGTGCTCCCATCCCTTATCGCTAAGCATTCCTCGAGCAGAGTGCTATAAAAAAACAGATCGCCACAAGAAAAACTTGCAACGATCTGCTATTATTTATATTTTTGCCACAGAAACCTATAACGGTTATTTAGGGCTAGTCACTTGTTACTAAAACATCTTCCTTACACGTTCAATACCTGCAACCAATGCGTCTATTTCTTCTTTGGTGTTATACAAACCGAAAGAAGCACGCACTGCGCCTTCAATGCCCAAAGCCTGCATAAGCGGCTGAGCACAATGGTGACCGGTGCGAACGGCAATACCAAGGCGATCGAGTAATGTTCCCATATCAAAGTGGTGAATGTCTCCAACAAGGAAGGAGATTACACTACCCTTCTGGTCGGCTTCGCCAAAGATTCTCATTCCTTCAATTGTTTTAAGGCGATTCATGGCATAAGTAGTAAGCTCATGCTCATAAGCTGAAATCTCCTCTATTCCAATCTTTGATATATAATCGAGAGATACTGCTAATGCGGTTGTTCCGATATAATCAGGGGTACCAGCTTCAAACTTAAACGGCAGTTCGTTGAATGTAGTTTTCTCGAAACTTACAGTCTGAATCATCTCTCCTCCTCCCTGATATGGAGGAAGTTTGTCGAGCCATTCTTCTTTTCCGTAAAGTACACCCACTCCTGTAGGGCCATATATCTTGTGTCCTGAAAAGGCATAAAAGTCTGCATCCAAATCCTGCACATCTACTTTCATGTGTGGAACCGACTGTGCTCCGTCTACAAGAACAGGAACACCATGTTCGTGGGCAAAAGCAATCATTTCTTTCACCGGATTGATTGTTCCAAGTACATTAGACACATGAGCAATGGAAACAAGCTTGGTACGTTCTGAGAAGAACGACTTGTACTCATCCATCAGCAGTTCACCTTTTTCATTGATAGGAATAACCTTTATGGTAATTCCTTTGCGGGCTGCAAGCATCTGCCAGGGAACTATATTGCTGTGATGTTCCATAACTGAGATGATAATCTCATCTCCTTCATTGCAGAATTCTTCCCCAAAGCTGAATGCAAGAAGGTTGATAGACTCCGTTGTGCCGCGGGTAAAGATAATCTCGTTTGTACTGCGGGCATTAATAAACTGCTGAACAGTTTTACGTGAACCTTCGTGCAATTCTGTAGCCTGCTGACTAAGAAAATGAACTCCACGGTGCACATTGGCATTTACAGAATAATATTGTTCTGTGATTGACTCAACCATGCAGCGAGGTTTCTGAGTAGTAGCTCCGTTATCGAAATATATAAGCGGCTTACCATACACTTCGCGTTGAAGTATAGGGAAGTCCTGGCGAATAGATTCTATATTGATCATTGAATTACTATTTATTAAATGGATGAGTTTATTGACATCCTCTGCAGCCTACGCATTTACTCAATTCACCACGGAAGCGTTTCTCAATAAGCAGATGCAAACGTTCTTTCAATACGTCTATCCGGATATTGTCCACCACTTCATTGACGAAAGCAAACATCAGCAACAAGCGGGCTTCTCTTTGTGAGATACCACGAGCCTGCATATAGAAAAGTGCACCCTCATCAAGTTGTCCCACTGTTGCACCGTGACCGCACTTCACATCATCGGCATAGATCTCAAGCTGTGGCTGGGTAAACATTCTGCACTCTTTGGTTATGCAAAGATTGCGGTTTGTCTGCTGCGAGAATGTTTTCTGTGCATCCTTGCGAACCAAAACTTTTCCGGCAAAAGCTCCACGAGCTTCATCATCAAGCACATACTTAAAGAGTTCGTTGCTGGTACAGTTGGAAACAGCATGATCAATAAATGTATGATTGTCTACATGTTGATTCTTGTCGGCAATAGCCATACCGCAAAGGTTTATCTCGGCATGTTCTCCTGCCAGTAAAACGTGGGTACGGTTGCGTGTAGTACCGTTATGCAGTGTCATTCCGTTAAGAAGAAGATTGGAACCTGCTTCCTGACGAACATAACAGTTAGAGATTCGTGTACTGGCAATATGTGTTTCTTCAAGTTCATACATATCGAAAACAGAATCTTTGCCTGCAAAAATCTCGATAACCTGAGTTGTAAGGAAGTTAACCTGATCCTGTGCATGGTCGCAAACCAGCAGTTTGGCTTGTGCACCGTCTTCAATTACCACAAGAACGCGACGATTAACCATAAAGTCCACGTCTCCTCTAAGGATATTCACCAACTGAATGGTGCGTTCCACAACTACTCCTTTGGGAATATAAAGGAAAACTCCATCCTGTGCGAATGTAGTATTGAAGGCCGTTACTCCATCTTCTGAAGTTTTTGCCAGTTTTCCGTAATATTTACCTACAAGTTCCGGATGAGCTTCGGCCATTTCTTTCAGACTACCCATCAATACGCCTTCCGGTAATTCTACTTTTGGCTGTTCTTTGGAGTAGAAAGCATCATTAACCACGAAGTAAAGTGAGGTACTCATGTTTGGCACATCACATTTAAATACTTCATACGGATTAACCGGTATTTCCAAACGGTTAAGATTCAGTCCGTAGTTCGGAGCAAAGGCTTCGCTTACATCGGTATATTTATAATCTTCCAGTTTTTGGGTAGGGAAACCTAATCGTTCAAAGTCGGCAAAAGCTTCTGCACGTCTTGCGTTCAGAACTTCAGCACTGTGTGAACAAATCATCCCTTCACACTGAGAAAAGAGGTCGATATATTGTTGTTCTACCATAATTCTATATGTTAATTGTCAGCACTCCTAATGGAAAGCGGACAAATTAATTATTATTCTCCCAGTTCTTTCTTAATCCAGTCATAACCCTTTTCTTCAAGTTCAAGAGCTAATTCCGGTCCGGCAGTCTTTACAATCTTTCCCTGATAAAGTACATGTACGATATCCGGTTTGATGTAGTCTAGCAATCGTTGATAGTGAGTAATCACAATTGTAGAGTTTTCAGGAGTTTTCAACAGGTTTACTCCATTAGCTACAATACGAAGAGCATCAATATCAAGTCCGCTGTCTGTTTCGTCAAGGATAGACAAGCGTGGTTCCAGCATAGCCATCTGGAAGATTTCATTTCTTTTCTTTTCACCACCACTGAAACCTTCGTTTACAGAACGGTTTGCCAATTTAGTATCCAGTTCTACAACCGCACGTTTTTCACGCATCAGTTTAAGGAATTCGCTGGCAGTAAGAGAAGGCTGACCTTTATATTTACGATGTTCATTCACAGCAGTACGCATAAAGTTTACCATACTTACACCCGGAATCTCTACCGGATACTGGAAACTAAGGAAGATACCTTCACGGCTACGGTCTTCAGGAGGAAGCTCCAACAGGTCTTTTCCGTAAAAATGAACTGATCCTTTAGTTACTTCAAAAGCCGGGTTACCGGTCAACACGGAAGATAATGTACTTTTTCCTGATCCGTTAGGTCCCATAATGGCGTGAACCTCTCCCGGTTTCACTGTCAGGTTTATACCCTTTAATATCTCTTTGCCATTAATACTGGCATGCAAATCTTTTATCTCGAGCATATTATTTTTTATTTTTATTTATCCTACTGAACCTTCCAAAGAAACCTGTAGCAGCTTCTGAGCCTCTACAGCAAACTCCATCGGAAGTTTATTAATTACTTCTTTTGCATATCCATTTACAATCAAACCAATAGCATCTTCCGTAGAGATACCTCTCTGATTACAATAGAACAGCTGATCTTCACTAATCTTTGATGTAGTAGCTTCGTGTTCAACGATTGCTGTTTCATTATGAATATCCATATATGGGAACGTATGAGCTCCGCATTTATCGCCTAACAAAAGACTGTCACACTGGCTATAATTACGTGCCCCTTCTGCTTTTTCTACAACCTTAACCAGTCCACGGTATGAATTCTGGCTCTTTCCGGCCGAAATACCTTTAGACATGATAGTACTCTTGGTATTCTTTCCCAGGTGAATCATTTTTGTTCCCGTATCTGCCTGCTGATAATTGTTAGTAACAGCTACAGAATAGAATTCTGCCACTGAATTATCTCCTGCAAGAATACAACTTGGGTATTTCCATGTGATAGCCGATCCTGTTTCTACCTGAGTCCAGGAAAGTTTAGAATCATCACCTTTGCAAATACCACGTTTGGTTACAAAGTTATATACTCCACCTTTACCATCTTTGTCACCCGGATACCAGTTCTGAACGGTTGAGTATTTTACTTCTGCCCTATCGTGAACAATGATTTCCACAATCGCAGCATGCAATTGGTTTTCGTCACGCATTGGAGCAGTACAACCTTCCAGATAACTTACGTAAGCATCGTCATCGGCTACAATCAGTGTTCTTTCGAACTGACCGGTATTGGCAGCATTGATACGGAAATAGGTAGATAGTTCCATAGGGCATCGAACTCCCTTAGGAATATAAACAAACGATCCGTCAGAGAATACTGCAGAGTTTAGTGCGGCAAAGAAATTATCTCTATAGCCCACTACACTACCTAAGTATTTCTTAACCAAATCGGGATGTTCACGAACTGCTTCACTAAAGGAGCAAAAGATAATTCCTTTCTCCATCAGTGTTTCCTTAAAGGTAGTCTTAACAGAAACCGAGTCCATTACGGCATCAACAGCCATTCCGCTTAATGCAAGACGTTCCTCCAAAGGAATACCAAGCTTATTGAATGTTTTGATCAGTTCAGGATCAACTTCATCCAGCGATTTCGGTCCCTTTTTCTTTTTGGTAGGGTCGGCATAATAACTTATACTTTGATAATCAATCTCGGGAATAGTAAGATGTGCCCATGTGGGCATTTCCAGAGTCAGCCAATGGCGGAAAGCCTTGAGGCGAAACTCCAGCAACCAGTCCGGTTCATCTTTCTTTGCAGAGATCAGGCGAATGACATCTTCATTAAGCCCTACAGGGATAATTTCAGTCTGC
This sequence comes from Bacteroidaceae bacterium, assembly GCA_963668125.1. Lineage (GTDB taxonomy): Bacteria > Bacteroidota > Bacteroidia > Bacteroidales > Bacteroidaceae > Bacteroides. The sequence continues at coordinate 393,633 of OY764215.1, forward strand.
ACATCGGTAGTAAAGCCATACTTGTACTTTTCTTCCGTGATCTCCTTTAAATATTTATTGGGTTCTTCTTGTTGCATATTTAATGAATATATTTATTCGATACTTCTTTAACCAATGGGAATACGATTCCTGCTACCTTTTGTGTTGGATAATATAAGATGGCTTCTTTCTTATTATCTTGCGAAATAAGATGGTTGCTACTATCTATAAACTCCAGTACATTAATAAACAGGCTTGCTAATATAAGATATTTTAATCCTCCCAGCAAAGCACCAGCCCATTTATTTAACCAATTAATATGCATAGCTTCTAGCGTTTTGGTAAAAAATCCACCTGCCAATGTTGACAGTAAAGGTACAGCTACCCATATTATAATGAAAGCGAGAGCTCTGGCAAACGTCATTGATTTAGTAAAAGACGGACAAAGTGTCTCTGCAAACGGTATATACATTAATTTGGCAATATACAATCCCACTATTAATCCTACCGTGGAAAGCAAGAGCTTTACTCCTCCTTTTAAATATCCTTTTGCTGCGCCAGCTCCAATAACCAGCAATAACAATATATCAATTGTTCTCATTATATTTATATATAACAAAAAACGTGCCGATGTGCCTGTTTCTATATCAAAAAAGATACGTCAGCACATCGGCACGTTATTATTGTCTTATTGACAAGCCAATTTGCCTATTGGCATTTTGGCTAATCAATATATTATAAAGTCTGTTTCACTTCAACTTCTTCGAATGATTCAATAATATCACCTACCTTAATATCACTGTAGTTTTGTAGACTGATACCACATTCATAGTTTACAGCAACTTCCTTAACATCGTCCTTGAAACGTTTCAGTGCATTGATTTCTCCTGTAAAGATTACAATACCATCACGAATCAAACGAGCCTTGTTAGAACGTTTAACCTTACCTTCTTTAACCATTGCGCCGGCTACTGTACCCACCTTAGTGATATGGAATACTTCGCGAACTTCAATACTTGCAGTAACTTCCTCCTTAACAACCGGAGCAAGCATACCTTCCATTGCAGCCTTCACCTCTTCAATAGCATCGTAGATGATAGAGTACATACGGATATCAACTCCTTCTTGTTCTGCGAACCTACGTGCAGAAGCAGATGGGCGAACCTGGAATCCAATGATAATAGCATTGGAAGCCGCAGCCAAAGTTACATCTGATTCTGAAATCTGACCTACTGCCTTATGAAGTACGTTAACCTGAATCTGTGGAGTAGAAAGCTTGATCAATGAATCGGACAACGCTTCGATAGAACCATCCACGTCACCTTTCACGATAATATTCAATTCCTGGAAGTTACCAAGAGCAATACGACGACCAACTTCATCCAAAGTAAGAAGTTTCTGAGTACGTAAGCCTTGTTCACGTTGCAATTGCTCACGCTTATTGGCAATTTCACGAGCTTCCTGTTCTGTTTCGAGTACATGGAATGTATCACCCGCAGTAGGAGCACCGTTCAAACCAAGAATCAATACCGGTTCTGAAGGACCAGCTTGTTTAATACGTTGATTACGTTCGTTAAACATAGCTTTTACCTTACCGAAGTTTGTTCCTGCCAATACGATGTCACCCATCTTTATAGTTCCGTTTGATACCAGAACAGTAGCTACATAACCACGTCCTTTATCTAACGTTGATTCAATAACAGAACCTGTTGCACGACGATCCGGATTAGCTTTCAATTCAAGCAATTCAGCCTCAAGCAATACTTTTTCAAGTAATTCATGAACTCCATCACCTTTCTTAGCGGAAATATCTTGAGACTGGTATTTACCACCCCATTCTTCTACTAAGAAATTCATTTGAGCCAATGATTCTTTAATCTTATCAGGATTTGCATTTGGTTTATCAACCTTATTAATTGCAAATACGATAGGAACACCGGCAGCTACAGCATGGTTGATAGCCTCTTTTGTCTGAGGCATTATATCATCATCTGCTGCAACAATAATAATCGCGATATCTGTTACCTTCGCACCACGAGCACGCATAGCAGTAAATGCTTCGTGACCCGGAGTATCCAGGAATGTTATTCTCTTTCCATCAGGAAGTCTCACATTATAAGCTCCAATGTGCTGAGTAATACCTCCGGCTTCACCGGCAATTACATTAGCTTTACGGATATAGTCAAGCAATGAAGTCTTACCGTGGTCAACGTGTCCCATTACAGTTACGATAGGAGCACGTGATTCCAAATCTTCGTCATTGTCTTCTTCCTCTACAATTGCTTCAGATACATCTGCACTAACATATTCAGTTTTAAATCCGAACTCATCAGCCACAATGTTAATTGTCTCAGCATCAAGACGCTGGTTGATAGAAACCATCATACCAATACTCATACAAGTAGCGATAACCTGGTTTACAGAAACATCCATCATACTTGCCAACTCGTTTGCTGTTACAAACTCTGTAAGCTTAAGTATTCTGCTTTCTGCCATTTCCTGATCTTCAAGAGCCTGCTGACGATTAGATACAGCGTCACGTTTCTCTTTACGATATTTAGAAGTTTTGTTTTTACCTTTAGAGGTAAGGCGTGCTAATGTTTCTTTAATTTGCTTTGCAACATCTTCATCGCTAACTTCTGCTTTTACAACAGGTTTCTTAAAGCGATTCCCTTGTTGAGACTTATTAAACGGTTTATTTCCAGGATGGTGTCCGCCAGCAGCTGGTTTATTTGTTCGTTCACTGTTTGGTACAGGACGTGCCATTCCAGAAGGAGCAGACACATTACTTATATCTACTTTTTCTTTGTTTATACGGCTACGTTTTTTCTTCTTTTTATCATCCTCAGTCTTATCAACAGTCTTAACTGTTTTTTCATCATCCTTTCTTATCTCTTTGATAATAGCGTCTTTCATCAACTTCTTCTGCTCAGTACGCTGCTTATCTTTTTCTTCGCGTTCTTTGCGTTTTTCCTCTTTAGACTTCTTTTTAGGACGAGTGGACTGATTCAACGCTGCAAGGTCAATTTGACCTACTACATTGATTTTAGATACAAACGCTGTAGAAGAATGAATTTTAAATACATCATCTTCTTCGGTTTTTTCCACTTGTTCAACCATTTTTTCTTCCTTTTTCTCCTCTTTTTGTTCAGATTTAGGCATATTCTCTTTATTCACCACAGGTTTTGGAGATTCCTTCTTCACAATAACCACAGGTTTTTCTTCTTTAATAATTTGCTCTGCTTGCTTTTCTGCTTTCACTTCTTCTTTTGCAATTACAGGAGCTTTAGCTACTTCCTTTGCAATCTCTACCTTCTTTTCCGGAACAACAGGACGAGGTTGAGGCACTTCAGCTGGTTTTTGTTCAGCAACAGGCTGAGGAGCTACTTTCTGAGGTGCAACTGCAGGTTTTGGCTTTTCTACAATCTCTTCTTTTGCAGGAGGTGCAGTTTGTGTTGTATGTGTCTTCTTATTCAAATTCTCCAAATCAATTTTCCCAACTGGTTTGAATTTAGGAATGACATCCTCAGGAACAGTAACTTTTATAACTTTTTCCTCCTTTTTCTGAGCTGGTTCTTCCTTCTTCTCCTGTTCAAATCCATCAATTGAAATAGATGCTTTGTTTCGATCTTTATTTTGGCGTTCCTGAATAAATTTTTCCGATTCTATACGCAAATTCTTATCTGTACTAAACTCTTTTACAAGAATAGCATACTGTTCTTCTGTGATTTTCGTATTCGGGTTTGCCTCTATAGAAAATCCTTTTTTTTGTAAGAACTCGACTACCGTCGTGATTCCTACATTCAAATCTCTTGTTACTTTGTTTAACCTAATCGTCATACTTTTTTTAAATTGATAATTGAAATTGGAGTATTGAAAAACAGAAGAATAAATTAAAAATGATAACGGAAATGCGTCTAGACATTCGGTTATCCATTCTCAACCTTCATCCATTAGTCTTCAAATTCCGCTTTCAAAATGCGTAATACCTCATCCACCGTTTCTTCTTCCAAGTCGGTTTTCTCGATCAGCATTTCGCGTGGAGCATTAAGTACAGCTTTTGCTGTATCAATACCAATAGCTTTAATTGCATTAATCACCCACTCATCGATCTCATCTTTGAATTCATCAAGATAGATATCTTCATCCTCAGTAGCTGCGTCCAATTCGCGGAACACATCAATGGTGTACTCAGTTAACATACTGGCAAGTTTGATATTCATACCGCCTTTACCGATTGCAAGCGAAACTTCTTCCGGTTTCAAAAAGACTTCTGCCTTCTTTTCTTCTTCATTCAAACGAATAGAAGAAACCTTTGCCGGACTTAAAGCACGCTGAATAAATAATGAAATATTAGAAGTGTAATTAATTACATCAATATTTTCATTACGAAGTTCACGAACAATACCATGAATACGACTACCTTTAACACCCACACAAGCTCCTACCGGATCAATTCTTTCGTCATAGGATTCTACCGCAATTTTTGCGCGTTCGCCAGGAATACGGGCAATTTTTTTAATTGTAATCAGTCCGTCGTTTATTTCAGGAACTTCCATCTCAAATAATCTTTGCAGGAATACAGGAGAGGTACGTGAAAGGATAATCTTCGGATTGTTGTTTTTATTATCTACACGAGCAACTACGGCACGTGCAGTTTCACCTTTCCGATAGAAATCACTTGGTATCTGTTCTGTTTTAGGCAACAATAACTCATTACCTTCATCATCAAGCAACAGAATTTCTTTCTTCCAAATCTGGTAGACTTCTGCATTGATGATGGTTCCTACCATATCAATATACTTAGCGTAAATACTATCTTTTTCAAGCTCAAGAATTTTTGAGGCAAGTGTCTGACGAAGATTCAGAATAGCACGACGGCCGAATTTCACGAAATTAACTTCGTCTGTTACTTCTTCACCAACTTCATAAGAAGCATCTATTTTCTGAGCCTCTGTTAGTGATATCTGCATATTCGGATTAGTAAGATTTTCATCTTCAACTACCTCACGGTTACGCCATATTTCAAAATCTCCTTTATCCGGATTCACGATAACATCGTAATTTTCATCCGTGCCAAACATTTTCGTGATAACACTACGGAAAGACTCTTCGAGTACACTTACCATAGTAGTTCTATCAATATTCTTCAGTTCTTTAAATTCCGAAAATGTATCAATCAAGCTGATTGTTTCCTCTTTCTTGGCCATAATTTATTTAAAACTAATTAAGTATTTAGTATATTTTATTTCATCATATGTAAAACAGATATCTTCGTCCACAAGTTTTGGACGTTTTTCTCCTGCTTCTTTCACTTTCTTCTGAACAGTAACAATAAAACGTTCTTCGTTCACATCTTTCAGAAGTCCGGTATATTTAATTCCACCTTTTGTCAACACTTCAACATCACAACCCAAATGTATATAATACTGTTGCAACACCTTGAATGGCTGACCGATGCCGGCAGAACCAACTTCTAATTCATAATCCTCTTCTTCACGGTTAAGCTTTGATTCAATATATTTGCTTAACTCTACACAATCTTCAATCCAGACCCCTTCAGCATGGTCTATTTCAACAAGGATCTTGTCATCAGGAGACACATTTACGTCTACCACAAAATACTCTTTACCTTCAAGCCAGTCATTAACAATCTGACTAACAGTACTTTTTTCTATCATTGGTTCACTATTAAGAACAAAAAAAGGGCTTTAATCGCCCTCACCATTCATCCATTTCGACCGCAAAGATACGAATAATCCCTTCATAAGCAAAATATTAGGACTATTTTATTATAATATGATTATAAATTTTGCAATATTATCTTAAAAATAAACTTTTCAGATAAATAACAGCCTATTCTTATGACTAAAAACTTGTGGTATAATTTCTGAGTTCCTTGCGCAATTCCAAAGCACGCCCCTGAGTTAATCCATCAAGTATTGCCCAGAACCTGTCACTATGGCTCATTTCTTTGGTATGGGCAAGCTCGTGAAGAATCACATAATCAACAAGATATGAAGGTAGCAGTAATAGATAATATGAAAGATTAATGCTTTTTCGGGAAGAGCAACTCCCCCATCGCCCTTGACTTGAGTTAATTTTCAGTGACTCGTATGGCAACTTATGCAGTTTGGAAAGATCATCAATACGTGAAGGTAAAATTATTTTCGCATTCTTGCGTAACGCTTCTTCTATAACCTTACGCAACCACATTTGCAATTCTTCATCATCAAAATTAGCTGTTGGAGGACAAACAATACGGGTTATACCCAATTCTGAATAAGATAAGAATTTGCTTTGGGTACCCCGAACTAAAGATAGCTTAAAAAACTCTGCGTCAATAGTAAAGTCAAGATCTATTCGTTTACGCTCAACTTTCTTCTTAGAACGGATTAATCTTGCTCTTAACTCTTCAATAGCACCTTGCACTTCGTGCATTTCAACTCCTCTTGGAACAGTAATATAAAGAGCATCCGGGCGAGTACGAAGTACAATACGTCGGGCACGGGTATTTTCCCGAATTACAATCTTACCTAAATCCTTATCTGAATATTCCTTTCCAACCATGACAACTTATTAATGGAGCAAAGATAGATAATCTTTGCGCAGAAGCTATCTTAGAAATAAAATTTTAAAAGTTAAAATCGGACAGAGTGTTCAATAATGAACAACCATATTTTATATAAAGCGTTATAAATAAAGCAATTATTATTTTGGCATAACAAATGCAATACTTGGTTATGAAATAATATTTTAGTGACGCTGCAACTTTTTTAAGTGCAACTCCGTCTAATAGATACAAAACAATTAAAATCTTAATAGAATATGAAAAGAATAGTAAAAACAATCAGTGGATTAGCGATGATTATGTCTGTATTGGCTTTAAATACAAGTTGCATTGAAGCCAGACGTATTAAAGCGAGCGGTAACTATATAACAAAAAATATAGCAGTACCAGATTTTAATTCAATCAAGGTTCAGGGAAGTGAAGATATACTCTTCTCTCAAAGTACTGACGGAAAAACAAGTGTTAAGGTTTATGCTTCGGATAATATAGTAGACTTGTTAGATATTAGAGTGAATGACGAAACATTAATTGTTAAACATAAAAATAATTTTTCAATATTTGGGTTTGGAAATAATGGTGATGTAAAGGTAATCGTATCAAGTCCTAACATATACAGTGCTTCAGTTCAGGGATCGGGAGATATTCTTTTCAAAACAATAATCAAAACAGACAAGCTTGATCTTTATGTTCAAGGTTCGGGAGATATTAACGGAACGGGCATTATTTGCAACGAACTTCGTTCAACCGTACAAGGATCTGGTGACATTGCAATAAAGGGTATCAAATGCCAAAATATAGAAGCCGGCATACAAGGATCCGGAGATATTCTTTATGAAGGTGAAGCAAACTCTGTTATATTGAAAACTCAAGGTTCTGGGGATATCAATGCCGCTAACCTTAAAGGTATGAATGTAAATGCAGCTACACAGGGATCGGGTAGTATTTCTTGTTTTGCTATTCATGACTTGAAAGCAAAAATACAAGGAAGTGGCGATGTATCTTACAAAGGAAATCCTAGAGTTGATTTCGAGAACAATAATAAGTTACATAAAATGAATTAATTTTCTATTCTCTATAAACCAGGGCAGCCTTTCTCTCAAGAGTGAGAAGAAAGACTGCCTTTTTTATTCTTCTCTTTTAAGCAGGAAACTAACGATTCTTAGTCAAACAAACTCAGCAATAAACTATTTTACAAAGAAACCTAAGCCATTTATTTAGGAAACATTTATCAAATAGTCTACAGCTAATATATTTAATGTCTACTACTAATTTAATTTTAGTCTACACCTAAATCACATATTAGCTACTATTAGTTAACAATACCTGGTGTAAAAAAGAGTTAGATCCCTATATTTATTCTTTAAGTAACCCCGGGAGCAAAACAATATCACTTTTCTAATCTCAATAAGATGTAAATTACAGGTATTTATCACTATATTTACAATAAAAAAAAATAGAACTATGAAAAATCGTAGCCGCTTACTTCAACAGGGAATACCGGGAACGGGCAATATACTTTATTGGATGAGCCGGGAACAAAGAGTTGCCAGCAACCCTGCACTATTCTTTGCATCGTATATGGCCAAAGAATGCGGCAAGCAACTGGAAGTACTATTTGTTATTGACGATAATTACCCCAATGCCAATCTCCGGAGTTTTTCTTTCATGATTGAAGGACTGCAAGAAGTTAAACTCCTTTTAGAGAGCCTAAAGATTCCTTTTTACATCCGAATTGGAAAGATTCCTGGAGAAGTAATAAAGCATATTCGTCTTCATCAGAATTCTATAATAGTAACCGACTTTAATCCACTGCGTCACGATGTTTCATGGAAAAAAGAATTGCTTCATTCTGTTTCCGTTCCTGTTTATGAGGTAGACGGACGAAATATCGTTCCTTGCTGGATAGCCTCCAACAAACAGGAGTACTCTGCCCGGACAATTCGTCCGAAGATTACTCAGCTACTTTACGATTATCTGCATCCGCTGCCTGATATAGAATCACTAAAACAAGAACAAACTTTTGTATCCGAAAGTATTGACTGGAAAGGGATTCTAAACTCCTTAAAAATAGACAAGAGTATAACTCCGGTAAATAAAACTGCTGGAGGAAAAGCTGCACAGAAAGTATTGAATCAGTTTATTAAAGAGCGGATACAGCATTACGCTATTGAAAGGAATAGCACCAAAGCAAACGGTTGTTCTGAGCTTTCGCCTTATCTTCACTTCGGACAGATATCCGCATTGGAAATAGCACTGAAAGTAATTAAAGAGCACCCGGACGATGATAACAGAAAAGCGTTTCTCGAACAATTGATCATTCGTAGAGAACTGGCCGAGAATTTCTGTTATTACAATCCCAATTACGATTCATTTGAAGGTTTTCCTTCATGGGCTAAGAAATCGCTACTAGATCACCAATCCGACATAAGGGAATATCTTTATTCTCGTGCTGAGTTTGAGCAGGCAAAAACACATGATTCTCTTTGGAACGAAGCACAAAGTACACTTGTAGAAAGTGGAACCATGCACAATTACCTACGGATGTATTGGGGGAAAAAAATTCTGGAGTGGTCGGCTACAGCTGAAGAGGCGATGCAAACAGCAGTTTATCTGAATGATAAATATCAACTGGACGGAAGAGACCCAAACGGATATACCGGATGTGCCTGGTGCATTGGAGGTCTTCACGATCGCCCTTGGTTTAACCACCTTATTTTTGGAAATGTACGATATATGGGATCTAAAAAAATAAGCAGTCAGAACCGGAAATAAGAAACCAGTATTACAGATAAAAAATAAAGTTTTGCTTGACCTGCATATATAATAAAAGGGTTACTGTGACCAGCAGTAACCCATTTTATTTGAAGTTAGTTATTTATGAAAATTTGAGATAATTGAAACTTCACAGTTTCATCAATTGTTTGTTTTAATTAAGCACAAAACTATTACAGTTATATAGCAAATGAAAAAAAACTTTTTAATTATGAGTGTTTAGGCTCCATTGATTTAGCCAACCTGGCTATAAAGTCTTGACTCATGTTTCCGGTAAAGTTTATAATTGTGAAACAATCATTTTCACACATCAACATTACCAGTTCAATTATAGAACTTCTCTTTTTTCTGACCATGATCTGAAAATTCTCAGATTTATCTTCGAAAGAAAGATACGGTTCAAACCGATCTGAATTCTTATCGAGAACCTTCAAAGCTTCTTTATAATACTTATGCCCATTATTCTGGGTAGTAAGCATCTGCATGCTTTTAAGCTTTGAGATCATGTCCATCATTTTACCTTCATCATTCACATCCAGATCCATTACCTTTTCCATCATCTTCGGACTAATAGTCACACAAGTAAGATTACCATCAGGTTATGATTCTCTAAAAAACGAGAAGCAAAATCCTGTGCAGAAACCGTAACAGATACCAGAGTCATCCACAGTATAAAAAGAGCGCTCTTCATTGTTATTATTCCGTAACCGATATTGAATCATCTCCACTCTTAGTTTTCAGGATACTATCCGGAGCTAATTGAGCTTGAGATTTATTAATACCTTCAGATACTTTCATCAATGCAGATGACAACTGTTCGTAAGCCATTTGCGGGTCTTTGTAAGTATCCTTATATGATTCGTAATTATAATCTAGTTGATCTTCAGCAAAGAATGAGCGTTGAGCCACATTCCCTAAAGTGATAACAAATGCCACCATCGCTGCAGCCCTCATGAGCGGCATAAAACGGCTTGCAATTGTCAGATGTCTGGCTTTTACCACCGGAGTTTCTATTGCAGCTAAAACCTTTTCGTCAAAGTCTGCACTTAACTTAACCTCCTGTTGTGTCTGCTGATAAACAAACACCTCTTTATATGGAAGCAAGTGAGCCGGTATCTCTTCCTGAGAAAAGAAAGAACGTAAAATCTGCTCTTCCATTAAGGAAGTCTCGCATTGCCAGTATCGTTCTATTAGCTGTTCTATATACTTATAATCCATAATTCTCTATGTCTGTGTATCTTTGTTTTATCTTTTGTCTAGCTCTGAAGAGGTTCACTTTAACCTGTTCCTCTGTCAGTTGCAGAACTTCGGATATTTCTTTATAACTTTCTCCTTCTATATCCCTGAGTTGCATGATTACTCTTTGCTTCTCAGGCAATTCATTAATCAATTGGTGAATCAGTTTCATTCTTTCTTCGTTCACTAATTGATCATAAGGACCAGATGCAATTGCTCTTTGTTCCAGCTCGGGAGTTAACGACTCGTTTTGAGCTTCCATCTTTTGGCTTCGGTCTATGGCTAAGTTTCTGCAAACAGTTAAACAATAAGCCTCAATCGATTCCAGTTGCGACCACTCATCGCGTTTGTTCCATACCCGGATCATCGTATCCTGCACCACATCTTCTGCTTCAGCCCTGTCAAAGGTGATTCGAAGCGCCACGCGAAAAAGTTTATCTTTCAGTGGCAGTATGTCGTTTCGGAAGCTGATTTCTTGCATCTCTATAAATAATGACGGGTGAGGGTTTAAAAAGTTACAGGCAGACAGAAAAAAAATTGAATTATTTTATAATTTTTGTGCCTTCGTTCTTGTTAATAGCTGAGGATAAGGTTATTACAACCTGAGAAACACCTGCATTAATTGCAGAAAAAGAATTTTCTAACTTCGGTATCATACCTCCCTGAATAACTCCCTGAGCTACATAAGCATCAAATTCGGCACGAGTTATCTGAGGAATTACGCTATTATCATCGTTTTCATCTTTGAGGACTCCCCTCTTTTCAAAACAATAAACTAACGTCACATCAAAAATATCAGCCAAAGCTTTGGCTGTTTCTCCTGCAATGGTATCGGCATTTGTATTAAGCATATTTCCATTACCATCGTGAGTTAAAGGAGCCATTACCGGAACAATACCTTTTTTAATAAGATCTCCAAGGATAGAAGCATTTACTTGCTCTACATCTCCCACAAAACCATAATCTACATCCTTAACCGGACGTTTTACAGAGCGGATGGCATTCATATCGGCACCGGTAAGCCCCAAAGCATTTACACCTTTGGCCTGAAGTCCGGCTACAATATTCTTGTTTACCAGTCCACCATAGACCATAGTCACCACTTTAAGCGTTTCTGCGTCAGTGATGCGTCGACCATTAACCATCTTACTTTCAATTCCCAGCAGGGAAGCGATCTTTGTTGCAGATCGCCCTCCACCGTGAACTAATATTTTATTTCCCTGTATAGCAGCAAAGTCATTTAGAAGCTGATTCAATGTAGCTTCTTCTTCAACAACTTTACCACCAACTTTAATAATAACAAGTTTTTCCTTCATGATTATTCCAAATATGTATATCCATAAAGTCCGGAACGATAGTTAGAGAGGAATTCTTTTCCTTCTTCCACTGAAATGCGTCCGTTCTTCACAGAAGAAGTAACCCATGTTTCGAGTGTACGAACCAGCTTCTTTGGATTGTATTGTACATAATCCAACACCTCAGCAACTGTTTCACCATCAATAATCTGTTCAATATTATACCCTTTTTCATTTACAGTAATATGAACCGCATTTGTATCACCAAACAAATTATGCATATCACCCAGGATTTCCTGATATGCTCCAACAAGGAACACACCCATATAGTAAGGTTCTTTCCCTTTCAGACTATGTACAGGCAAGTAATGAGCTACATTACGGGTAGAGATAAAATTATCTACTTTTCCATCAGAGTCACATGTTATATCCTGTAAAGTAGCACTACGATCTGGTCTTTCATCCAATCGTTGAATTGGCATAATAGGAAAAATCTGATCAATGGCCCATGAATCAGGAAGTGACTGGAACAATGAGAAGTTACAGAAATATTTATCAGCCAAAAGCTTAGACAACTGACGGAATTCATCTGGAGCATGTTTCAAACCGGAAGCAATCTGATGAATTTCACGGGTTATCGACCAAAATAGTTTTTCAATCTTAGCACGAGTTGCCAAATCAACAATACCATGACTAAACAAGTCGAGAGATTCTTCACGGATCTGCTGAGAATCATGCCATGCTTCGAGCATCTTGTTCTGGTTCAAAGTATCCCAGATAGAATATAATTCTTTCAATAGTTCATGATCGTCTTCATTCACCACATCTTTTTCATCATCCCATTCAGGAAGAGTTGCAGTTTCCAACACTTCGAAAATAAGTGCAGAGTGATGAGCAGTCAATGAGCGACCAGATTCAGTGATAATATTCGGATGTGGAATATTATTTTTATCAGCAGCATCTACCAACGCTGAAATTGAGTCGTTTACATATTCCTGAATTGAATAGTTCACGCTGCTTTCACTGTTAGAAGAACGGGTTCCGTCGTAATCAACACCCAATCCGCCACCAATATCAACAAACTCTACGTTAAAGCCCATTGAGTAGAGCTGAACATAGAATTGAGAAGCTTCACGCAAAGCTGTTTTAATACGACGTATTTTAGTAACCTGACTTCCAATATGGAAATGAATCAGTTTCAGACAATCTTTCAGATCCTTCTTTTCAAGGAAATCCAACGCTTCAAGCAATTCACTGGAAGTAAGTCCGAACTTACTTGCATCACCACCGGAATCTTCCCATTTTCCGCTACCGGAAGAAGCTAATTTAATGCGGATGCCAATATTAGGCAACACATTAAGTCGTTTTGCAACCTTAGCTATTAATTTAAGCTCATTCAGTTTTTCAACAACAAGGAATATTCTCTTTCCCATCTTCTGAGCAAGAAGAGCTAGTTCTATATAACTTTCATCCTTGTATCCGTTACAGATAATTAAAGAATCAGAATCAGTATTGATGGCAATTACAGCATGTAGTTCAGGCTTGGAACCAGCTTCCAGTCCTAAATTAAATTTCTTACCATGACTGATAATTTCCTCAACTACCGGGCGCATTTGATTTACTTTGATAGGATAAATTATAAAGTTCTGCGCTTTATAACCATATTCCTCTGATGCAATCTGAAAACATTTAGCTGTTTTTTCAATCCGGTTATCCAAAATATCCGGAAAGCGTAATAACATAGGAGCCGAAACATCCCTCAGTTGCAATTCATCAACCAATTCTTTTAAGTCGACGGCCACTCCGTTCTTCTTGGGGGTAACCACTACATGACCTTTGTCATTGATACCAAAGTACGAGGTTCCCCAACCAGTAATGTTGTAAAGTTCCTCTGAATCTTCAATACGCCATTTTCTCATTTTCTAATCTTATACTATTTTAGGCAAGTTATTAATAGCGCAAAAGTACGTATAAATCTATAGTTTTCAATCAGTAAAAAGTATATTTTTACTAAATACGACACATTCTTAATATAATAAAACAAAATATGTCATACTTTAGGCGAGAATATAGATATATAACATACACACAACAACTTGTATGTATGCGACAACAAGTTGCCTTTACAAGAAGTAAAGAGAAGATTTACAAGCCAAGTAGTTCCTTTAGCTTATTGACAGAAGATTTTATTTGGTATATATCTTCCAGCTCATCGGCATTGAATATATATTTAGCCTTTGAATAGAACGGTGCACGTTTCTCAAGAGCCTTTGCAATGAATGCTTTTAGCTCTTCATTAGTTTTACCTCTCAAAATAGGACGATTCTGGCTAGCCAGCTTCAGGCGGCTAAAAAGCACTTCCGGAGCAACATTTAAAAAGACAGTCTCTCCCTTTTGATTCATAAAATCCATGTTATCAAAAAAGCAAGGGGCACCTCCTCCGGTTGAAATAACAACATTCTCAAATTCGGCAATTTCATGAAGCATCTGACGCTCCAACTCTCTGAAGCCTTGTTCTCCTCTCTCCGCAAATATTTCCTGCACGGTTTTATGGAAGCGTTCCTCAATATACCAATCCTGATCGACAAAAGATAAATTCATCTCTCTGGCAAAAGCTTTACCAAGAGTTGTTTTCCCCGCTCCCATATATCCGATTAAAAAAATCCGAGTCATTGCTGTTCTTTTATAATATTTCGGCTACAAAGATAAAATTAAAAGGAAGAACTATTTCGTCTGTAGAGATGTTTTTTATCTTTGCAAAGGAATCCACTACTAAAAAGAATAATTATGCTCAAAAAATTAATGCTAATGAGTATCTGTGCCTTAACACTCTCATCTTTCACACCGAAAGATAACTCCAGTAAAGATAAAAAGAACAGTGAGCTCTTCCTGCTTATAGGAACTTACACTTCCGGAACGAGCAAAGGTATATACGTTTACCGCTTTAATACGGAAACAGGAGATGCTAGTTATGTCAATGAGATTGATGGCCTTTCCAATCCTTCTTATCTGAACCTATCAAAAGATGAAAAGTTTGTTTATTCAGTTGGAGAAAATGAGGACGAAGGAGGAGTGGCTTATGCACTTTCATTCGATAAAAAGAATGGTAAACTAACCCGCCTTAACTCTCAGAAAACATTCGGTGGGTCACCTTGCTATATTAACATCGATCCAAAAGGAAAATATGTAATCACAGCTAATTATACAGGAGGAAATGTTTCTGTATTTAAAATCAAGAAAGACGGAACGCTGTTCCCTTCAAATCAGATTATTACCTTTGATAAAAAAGATGCTCCGGAGCCTCAGCCAAAGTCTCATCTTCATTGTGTTGCTTTTACTCCTGAAGGAAAATACCTTTTAGCCGACGACCTTGGAAAAGATAAAGTACATAAATTCAATCTAAACTATACTGAAGCAGAAGATAATTCTGTTCAGTTCCTGCAAACAGGTAAACCCGAAGCTTTCGATGTAGAAAAGGGATCTGGACCAAGACACATTACTTTCCACCCAAACAACAAGTATGCTTACCTTATCAATGAGTTATCTGGAAAAGTAATAGTATTCCAGTACAATAATGGAACATTAAAGGATATTCAATACATTGCATCAGATACAACTTCTGGGACTGACAAAAAAGGAAGTGCCGATATTCATCTTACTCCTGATGGCAAATTCTTATATGCCTCAAACCGTTTAAAAGCTGATGGTATTGCTATTTTTAAGGTAAACCAGTCAAATGGAAAACTTACAAAAATCGGATATCAGTATACAGGAATCCATCCACGTAATTTCATAATTACGCCTAATGGTAAGTTACTTCTGGTTGCCTGCAAAAACAGTAATGTAATTCAGATTTTCAAGATTAATACTAAGACAGGTTTACTCGAAGATACAGGAAAGAAAATTGAACTTGATAAACCTGTTTGTCTGAAGTTTGCAAGTCTTCATAACAAATAAATTTCTCACTATGTCAGAGGGAATGCCATATTTATGGTATTTCCCTGTTTACAATTTAACGATAACTTTGTATTTCAAAAGTCAATTTTAAGCTTCTGCCACTTATGAAATATTGTTTTGCCCTGATTCTTGTAGCTATATTCTTTCCTCCTTTTTTATTTTCACAAAATAAAAATCGAGATATTATTAATGAGCAATATGCGAAAGTGCTTATGAATAAGAATGATGGCAAGATATTGAAAGATTTGGGGCAACACTCTCTAAACATTTCAGACTTCAACCACGCCATTCTATATTCAAAGAAATTGCTGGAACTGGGAAGAAAAACAGAAAATGAGAATTATCAAATGTATGGTTCCGTTTATCTGGGACAAGCATTAATGATGAAAGGATATAAACAGTCGGCTAAAATTTATTTGGAAAAATCTAAAAAGCTGGCTTTAAAACTAAAAAATGATTCTGTCCTTTCTTCCGTATATAATGGTCTTGGACTTTATGCATTAAACATAGAAAATGATTATTATAGTTCTATATCATATTATATGAAAGGAATTGAATCTGCCAAACGTTCAAAATACAGAAGGCTGTATTCAATACTTTTATGCAATATGGGCGAAGTATATTACCTTAAGAAAGACACAACAGGTTTAAAATATACTTTAGAGTGTTATGACCTGGGACATAAGCAAAATGACCCTTTTATTATTTATGCCGGCGCTGTAAATACTTCGCAGATATATTTCTTAATGAAGAAATACAATGAAACTCTTAAATATTTAAGAGAAGCAGAGTTTCTTATGGATAAAAATGAGTTCTACGATCAGACAAATGTATATACACTTTTTGGAAGAACTTTATTTTATATGGGAGACGAGCAACAGGCTGAAGCATACTTTGATAAGGCCATTAAATATGCAAAACTGGCAAATACTTCGTCTTTATCTAATTGTTATATAAACTATGCGGATCTTTTAATGAAAAATAAAAGGTACAGAGAGGCTGCTGACTTATTAAATAGCGGAATAATATTGTGTCATAAAAAGAATAACAAAATGTTTCTCTATGAACTATACGAGTCACTTTCTAAGTGCTATGAATTAGAGAATAATTATAAAGAATCACTTAAATGCTACAAAATCTATCATCAGGAATCCAATAAACGTTTCAATGCAGAAAAAGAACGCTCGTTGAACGAAATCAGAGTTAAATATGATACAGAAAGACAAGAAAATGAGATAAAGCAAAATAAATTAGAGTTATTGCAAAAAGAGAATAACATTCGCTTTCTTGTTTATATTTTATTGCTGGTTGTTATCATTCTTGGTGGTCTTTACTATCTGTATTACCGTAAAAATAAGCTCTATCTCAATATTGTCCGTCAAAATCAAGATGCCATAAAAAGAGAGAAAAATCTCTACCAGCAAATAAAGCAGTTGCAAGAAGGAGAAAAGAATGAACTATCTGAAAAATATTCTGTTTCATCGTTAACTGATGAAAAAAGTTCAACTCTTTATGAGCAGCTAGAAATGTTGATGCGTGAAAAACAGATTTATAAAGATAACTTTATTACAAAGGAAAAGCTTGCCGATATGTTAGGAACTAACAGAACTTATCTTTCTCAGATTATAAACGAGAAATTTGGTTCTTCATTTACTTATTATATCAACTCATACCGGGTTGACGAAGCTGTTCACATTCTTTCTGATCCTAATAACAATATACCTCTTAAAGCACTCTCTGCACAACTAGGTTTTAATTCTATATCAACTTTTTATAAGGTTTTCCAATCAAGTATAGGTATGCCTCCTTCACTTTATAGGAGTAAAGTTATAGAATTGCAAAAGAATAGTGAAATAGACAAATAGAAATAGAGAATACCCACCAGTTATAGCTTTCTACAAAACAAAAAAACATAAATTGATTTGCTACCTGCTACTAATTTGAATAAATAGCCTTATTTATAGGGATTTCAGAGGTGGCAGATAAATTATTAATACATTTAATCTGCTACTAATCACCTGGTATCTGCCACTAATTTATTTTTAGGACAGTCTGCTCAACTTTTCTGTAGAAATAGAATAAATTACCACATTCTTTCTTAAACACCTAATAATAAGCACATGCCTCTACACATAACTACATTTAATAATAAAAACAACGTTTTAACCGGACAAATATAACTAAGTTCACAGCCGAGAACCCATGGGACTTAAGTCGAGAACCGACAAGCCTTCATATCTGAACCCATTAGCCCTCATTCGTGTGCTTAGATACAAAACGAGAAATAAAGAACTATTTCATTTCCATATTTTGCTAAGTATTTCTATTAAATATAAATATGCTACCTTCACTTTGCATAAATGCGGTTTTTAAAATTACAAAAGAACACCAAAACAAACAAATAGCTTACTTTTTTCTTCCGATATCGACAATTGCCGATATCAAATGCCTTTTTATTAGGTTTATTAAGCGATTAATATATTATTTTGCAAAAAGAGTATTAATCATTTTAAAGCTGAAAAATATGAAGAGAAACGTTGTTTTAGGATGCCTGTTTTTGATTGTAGCTTTACTTATTCCGGGCCAGATAAATGCCCAATATGGAAACACATCAAAAAGGAAAGTAAGCGGAATTGTAACCGATACGCAAGGCGAGGCACTAATTGGTGCTACAGTTACTTTACACAGTTCCAATAATAAAGTTATAGGAACATTGACAGACATGGACGGTCGCTATTCAATCTCCATCAACTCTGAGTCTGATAAACTGGAATTCTCTTATATTGGTTTTCTGAGTCAGACACATGTTGTTGGCAAGAATAGTTCCTTGAATGTAACTCTCCACAAGAATGATCAGCAGCTAGATGAAATTGTTGTAACTGGATACCAGACTATTTCCCGTGAACGGGCTACGGGTGCTTTTGCAAAGGTATCGGCTGATAAACTTGAACAAAAAAGATTAAGTAGTTTAAATTCGGTTTTGGAAGGACAAATTGCCGGATTTAATGACGGTAAGTTAAGAGGTGTAACATCAATGAATGGAATGACAACGCCTTTATACGTAATAGATGGATTTCCGGTAGAAAGTACCCGATATACCCAGTATGGAAGTCTGGAAGAAAATATTCCGGATCTAAATATTGAAGATATTGAAAGTATTACAGTGCTAAAAGATGCTGCCGCAACATCTATCTACGGAGCACGTGCGGCAAACGGGGTTGTGGTCATCATTACAAAAAAAGCATCCAAAGGAAAGACCAATGTCTCATTCTCGAGCACATATACCTTCTCTCCTTACTCTTATTATATGGATAACCGCACAGATGCAGCTGATATTGTTGAGCTTGAAAAAGGATGGGCTGATAATAATCCGAAACTTAAGGTTTCAGCCAACTCATCAGGATATATTACTGATGCTCCTGCTATTGCTTATGCTACCAGTTATAAAAAGAATGCTATATTTACCAGTACTGGAATGCAATCAATTTTAGACTACTATTCTGGTAATATCTCTCAAACAGACTTAAATACCACGCTGGGCTCATTAGCATCAAAAGGCTATCAATATTATAAAGACGTAGAAAAGTATACGAAACGCAATCCTTTTTACCAACAGCAAAACTTACGTATTGGAAAAACCACAGATAGCAACTCTTTCCAATCATCTGTTACATACAGAAAGAATCAACTTGAAGATAAATACTCTCAAAATGAGTCTGTCGGTATTAATTTAGCTAATATAACTGACATTTATAAGTGGCTAAAACTGGAACTGGGCAGTTATACTCTTTATAGTAATGGTACAACACAATCATATAGCGCACTTAACCCAGGTTTTGACTATATGCCCTACAATTCATTGGTCGATAATGATGGGAATCCTTATGTGTCTACTATGGCCTCTCGCTTTAGTGAATCAACATTGAATACAATTAAGTTAAGAGGTCTTTACAATATGGACTTAACTCCGTTGGATGAATTAGGACGTAATCTGACTAGATCAAAAAACTTCTCAAATCGTACTTATGCAAAACTGAATATTAAGCTTGCTGATTGGCTTAAATATAGTGTTCAATTTCAATATGAATATAACACAATTCGTTCCAATAAGCTAAGAAATAAGGAATCATATGATGTACGTAGTCTTGTAAACGGTTTTGCAACATACAATTCTTCAACTGGAGCTGTGGCATATAACATTCCCTACGGAAATATTTACTTTACTGAGAATCAATTTTCCAATGCATATAACTTCCGTCAACAGCTAGACTTTAATAAAACATTTGCAGATAAACACGACTTAACAGTTATAGCGGGGACAGAAGCCAGACGTTCAAAAATAGAATATTCAAACAACACTTTGTATAATTACGATCCTGCAATGCTATCCTTCGAACTTGTTGATGCTAAAATGTTATCTAATCTTACAGGAAAGTTAATATCAGGAAACTATTTTTACCCATCAAATATGGCTTATCTAAAAGGATTACCTAATAGCTTTTTATCATTATATGGGAATGTCGGATACACTTACGAAGGAAAATATACAGCAACAGGAAGTCTGCGTTGGGATCGTTCAAATCTTTGGGGAACAGATAGTAAATATCAAAATAAACCAATCTGGTCTGTTGGAGCAAGTTGGAATGTTAACAAAGAATCCTTCTTTAATGTTTCATGGGTTAACATGTTAAAACTTCGTTTATCATATGGTATTGGAGGAAATATTGCAAAGAACAATGCACCATATATGACTGCAAGTTATAGCCAAAATACAACAGTAGGCGGTTTACAAGGAAATATTAATTCACGTCCTAATCCTCAGTTATCATGGGAAAAAACCACTACGATTAATATTGGAACAGACTTTTCTATTTTGCAAGGGCGATTGAATGGTTCCATTGAATACTATAATAAGAAAGGCGAAGATCTGTTGGCAAACACAATGGGAGTTCCAACAGAAGGCTGGGGATACTCTACATACAAAATAAACAATGGTGGTATGAGAAACAGAGGAGTTGAAGTTACATTAAACGGAGATATTATCCGAACTAAAGACTTTACCTGGAATGCTTCGTTACTTTATGGGTACAACAAGAATAAAGTAACCTATGTTAATGTGAAGGCTCCGGTATACTACTTACAATTAGACTATCCCGATGCATATCCAATTATTGGAAATTCCTATACTGCAATCTACGGATACAAATGGGCAGGGCTAAGTAGTACCGGTTTACCACAGGTTTATGATGGTGCAGGAAATAAAGTGACTCATCAACCTACTACCCTTGATGCAATAACTTACTGCGGATCTACAGTGCCAGTACATGCTGGTTCATTCGGAAGCTCGTTAAACTACAAAAATTTAGAACTCTCATTTTTACTAATCTATAACCTAGGTCATAAAATGCGTAACAAGTTCTTACCAGCTTTAAATAATAGCTACTCATCAGCGATATATGGTTATATAACAGATTTTGCTCCTGTAAATAAGAAAATCAATAATCGTTGGAAACAAGCCGGTGACGAACTTAAAACAAATGTTCCAAGAGTGGTTTACGAATATGAATCCGATTACAGCTATGACTCATATTCTATGTATTCTTACTCAGATATTAATGTAATTAGTGCATCAAATATAAGATTAAACAATGTAGCATTATCATATAAAATACCGACTGAATATTGCAAGATAGCTCATTTAAGTAGTGCGCGTATCCAATTTAATATAGAAAACGCATATACCTGGGCTGCTAATAATGATGCAAAATATCAACTTGGCGGATACAATTCTCCCAATTATGTGATGGGCATTTATTTAAACTTTTAATCATTAAAAAGAACTAGTCATGAAAAAAATAATAAAAAATATACTATACTCTCTAATAATTGGGTTAAGTATTACTCTTAACTCTTGTAATGGTTATCTGGATGAAGTTCCCAAAGGGCAGAAGATTCCTGAAACACTTGCAGATTTTGAAGCATTGTTAAGAGATGAATATGGTTGTCATCGTGTTGATATTACTCAGGCAAATCTATTATTGAATGACAGATATCCTTCATCATCATCTTTAAATTACTATCCACTATGGAAAGCCAATTATATGTGGGATGAAGCTGCAGACAGAGTAAAGTTGAACAATAGCGATGAAACGACTTATTATGCAAGCTATGCATCCATTTCAACCTGCAACCTAATTATAGAGCACGCTCCTACTGCAACCAATGCCACCGAAAATGAAAGGAATACTTTGATAGCTCAGGCAAGGGTATTAAGGGCAATGAACTATTTCAATCTGGTAAATTACTATGCAGACACTTATGAGGCAACAACTGCTGCCACAAAACTGGCTGTTCCTGTAATCAGTAGTGCAGATATAAATGCACCTTCAAAACAAGTTACAATTAAAGAATTATATGATTATATACTAAAAGAATTAAGTGAATCAGTTCCTAATCTTCCGGAAAAGCCAGCTACAATTCTGCACCCAGGTTTAGCAACTGCTTATGCATTTTATGCACGTGTATATCTACAAATATCTGATTACACAAATGCACTTAAATATGCTGAAGAAGCTCTGAAAATAAATAATAAATTATATGACTGGGTTGCTTACTATGAAAGTAATAAGTCACAGATTCTTAATCCTATATCATATACAGCTACATCATCACCATATAACTACACTTACGTAGAAAACTACAACTATCGTCATGGAAGTTCAAATTATGCTTCAACAGAAGTTAATATTCCTGTTAGTAGAGCTGCACGCTTTGAAGATGGAGATGCACGTTTTGCTGCACGCTGGAAAGTAAGAACAGTTGGTACTGATACCTACTATGCAGGAACAACAAACGGATATTTTAATTACGGTGGATTAACTACTACTGAAATGTATCTGATAAAAGCAGAATGTCTGGCACGAAAGAATGATTTAACCGGTTCAATGGATGCATTAAATGCAGTGCGTAAAACAAGAATCTTACCTGCAAAATATCAGGATCTTACTGCAACCTCAATTACCGATGCTGTTAAAAAGATATGGAGAACTAAAGAAAATGAACTTATATTTTCCATTGTGCCCTTTGCTGATGCTCGTCGTTTGAACCTGGATAGTAATTATGCTCGTACATTCACCAAAACTGTAAATGGAACAACTTATACACTATCTCCAACATCGCATCTATGGACAATGCCTTTCCCTATGGGAGCAACTAGCAATCCAGGAAATGGAACAATCACTCAAAATGTAGATAAATAATAACAAAAAAACAAAACATGGAAAAGAGAAATTTAATAAAACTTTTTTTGATAATCTTATTGGCATTACCAATGTCATGCATATCAAAAACACCGGGTTCATTTACTATAAAGGGTAATATACAAGGTATTCCTGATGGTTCAAAAATGCTATTAACACCAGGCGGAACTCACAAAACAGAAAAGGCTATTGCAGAAGCTATTATTAAAGATGGCCAGTTTACATTTAGTAGTTCAATTGAAGAACCTCGCCAGTTCCACATAACAGTTGACGGATATTATGGTTCTTGCTCTTTAGTAATCGATAACGAAAATGTATCAGTTTCTGCAAAAGCATCTCTTAGTACAAATGGGAACAATAAAATATATGTTTTTGACAACATTAAGATTACCGGAAGTAAACTAAATGATGAATATCTTGAGAAAAAGTCTCCAAGAAAGTCTTTAGACTCTCTTTATAAAGCTTACCACGATAATAATGATATTATTCTGAAAGCTATAGATAAAGCAAGGAATGAAAAAAACAAATCAGCATTAGACTCTTTATACAAAACGGCCGAATGGAAAAAATTTGCAGCCGATGAAAAGAACTTTTTCGATACTGTTGAGACCATCACTAACAGTATTATAATGAGTAATAAAGATTCATGGTGGGGACCATTTCTTATGATGGATATGATGAGTTATTTCACCGGAGAACAAAAGACATTATATGAAGCCTTTTCACAACAAGCTAAAAATAGCTACTATGGCAAATTAGTAAAAGAAGAACTTTATCCTAAAGGATTTGTAGGTACAAAGTCTCCATCATTCAATGTTACAGAAAATGGTAAGATAATTCCTGCTTCAACTTTATTTAAAGGAAAGAAATATATTCTAATTGACTTTTGGGCTTCCTGGTGTAATCCTTGCAGAAAAGAAATTCCTAATCTAAAAGCTCAATATGCTAAATATGCAGGCAAAGGACTTCAAATTATAAGTATATCTATTGATAAGAAAAAAGCAGACTGGGAAAAAGCTCTGAAAGAAGAACAGCTTAAATGGCCTAATTATCTGGATCAAAATGGAATCGCTGATTTGTTCAAGGTTAAACTAATACCTGCAATCTTTTTATTAGATGCCAACGGAAAAGTGATTGGGGAACAACTTCGCGGAGAATCTCTAAGTCAAAAACTGGATGAACTTTTTAAATAGCCAAATCTATGTTTAAAAGATTTTTCTTTTCTCTAACTCTCTTATTACTGGCTTCCTGTATCTATGCTCAGATACAGGAGCCAGTAAAGTTCAGTTCGAAGTTTAAAACGCTATCAGATACTGAAGCAGAGATCACATTCACAGGTTCTATTGAAAGTGGATGGCATGTATATTCTGTAAATTTACCTTCGGGAGGCCCTATTTCAGCTACTTTCAACACTGACAAAATAGATGGTGTAAAGTTGGTTGGAAAACTAACTCCTGCTACAAAGGAAATTTCAAAGTTTGATAAGATCTTTGAAATGAACTTGAGATACTTTGAACATAGTGTTATTTTTGTTCAGAAAATCAAAATTACAAAGCCTGTTTACAAGCTAAAAGGATATCTGGAATACGGTGCTTGTGACGATGAAAACTGCCTGCCTCCAACTCAGGTTTCTTTCGACTTTTCGGGCAAAAACGATAAAGTAAAAGTTAATGCAGAAAGTGAGGCTAAAGATGAACAAGTAACTGCTCAGGCTGCAGACACAGCTACTGTAAAAGCGGTACAACCAACTGATAGTGTGGCTGCCGACTCTGTATACACAGCGAAAAGCAATTATTGGAAACCGGTAATCAGTCAGCTTAACGCAATGGGCGATGGCAACAGCCAGAAGAATCTGGGATGGATTTATATTTTTATCACTGGATTTGCAGGAGGATTACTAGCTTTGTTTACTCCATGCGTATGGCCTATTATTCCAATGACTGTAAGCTTCTTCCTCAAAAGAAGTAAAGATAAAAAGAAAGGAATCAGGGATGCCTGGACTTACGGAGCTTCCATCGTAGTGATTTACGTAAGCCTGGGACTACTTATCACACTATTGTTCGGAGCCAATGCGCTAAATTCTCTTTCTACGAATGCTGTATTCAATATACTATTCTTCCTTATGCTGGTTGTTTTTGCAGCATCATTCTTCGGAGCATTTGAAATAACATTGCCTTCATCGTGGACAACAGCCATTGACAGCAAATCAGAGAAAACAACGGGACTTTTAAGTATTTTCCTGATGGCTTTCACATTGTCACTGGTTTCTTTCTCATGCACCGGACCAATTATCGGATTCCTACTGGTACAGGTATCCACTACGGGTGATATCATTGCCCCGGCTATTGGTATGTTAGGGTTTGCCATAGCATTGGCACTTCCGTTTACACTGTTTGCACTCTTCCCTTCCTGGCTCAAGTCAATGCCTAAATCGGGAGGATGGATGAATGTAATCAAGGTATTTCTTGGATTCCTGGAACTGGCGTTTGCACTGAAGTTCCTTTCTGTTGCAGATCTTGCCTATGGATGGAGAATACTGGATCGTGAAACATTTATCGCTCTGTGGATTGTAATCTTTGCATTACTAGGATTTTACTTACTTGGAAAGATCAGGTTTCCACATGATGACGATGATAATAAAGTCAGTGTTCCACGTTTCTTCATGGCACTCATTTCACTGGCATTTGCAGCATATATGGTTCCCGGACTTTGGGGTGCTCCGCTTAAAGCGGTCAGTGCTTTTGCTCCACCGATGAAGACACAGGATTTCAATTTATATGCCAATGAAGTACATCCTAAGTTTACCGACTATGACGAAGGTATGGAGTATGCAAAAAAGAATAAAAAACCTGTTATGATAGACTTTACAGGATATGGTTGTGTAAATTGTCGTAAGATGGAAGCTTCCGTATGGACCGATAACAAGGTAAGCGAACTAATAAACAATGACTATGTGCTTATCACTCTTTATGTTGATGAGAAACAACCATTACCACAACAAGTAACTATTAATGAGAACGGTACTGAACGTATTCTGCGTACTGTAGGCGATAAGTGGAGTTACCTGCAACGTACAAAGTTTGGGGCAAATGCTCAACCATTTTATGTGTTGCTAAATAACGAAGGAGATCCTTTAAATAAATCGTATGCTTACAACGAGGATATAGGTAAGTATGTAAATTTCCTACAGAAAGGGCTTGATAATTATAGAAGATGATAACTGAATTTGAAACAAAACAGATTATATCCCTAATCAAACACGAGGTTGTTCCGGCAATAGGTTGTACAGAACCTATTGCCGTAGCCTTGTGTGTAGCTAAAGCTGTGGAAGCTTTACAAGCAGCACCAACTCACATTGACGTATATTTAAGTGCTAATATCCTAAAGAATGCCATGGGAGTAGGTATTCCCGGAACAGGAATGATAGGTTTGCCTATAGCAGTAGCATTAGGAGCACTTATTGGGAAATCAGCCTATGGACTGGAAGTCCTCAAAGATGTAACTCCAGCCGATGTAGAACGAGGAAAGGAACTCATCAATGCGAAGAGTATTCAAATTTCTCTAAAAGAAAACATTGCAGAGAAGCTATATATTGAAGTAATATGCAAAACTGACAAAAGCTGTGCAACAGCAATCATATCAGGCGGACATACAAACTTTGTATATATTGCTAGAGACGAGCAAATTATTCTTGAAGTAAAGGCTGCTTCTTCGGAAGAAAATGACGATGCAACTCCAACTCTCACACTTCGTAAGGTTTACGATTTTGCAATGGTGACCCATATTGACGATCTCAGATTCATTTTAGACTCCGCTCGTTTGAATAAAATAGCAGCCCAATGTGCATTCAAAGAGGATTACGGACACGGTTTGGGGAAGATATTAAAACAAGGAAAAGAGCAAAAAATTATCGGAGACAATGTTTTTTCAAAAATAGTATCATACACTTCAGCTGCCTGCGATGCACGTATGGCTGGTGCTATGATTCCGGTAATGAGTAATTCCGGCAGTGGGAATCAAGGTATTGCTGCAACACTTCCTGTGGTTGTTTATGCTGAAAACAATAGTAACTCTGAAGAAGAACTGATACGAGCACTGATCTTAAGTCACCTCACTGTAATTTACATCAAACAAAGTCTAGGCAGACTGTCTGCTTTATGTGGTTGTGTTATAGCTGCCACAGGTTCCAGTTGCGGTATTACTTATTTAATGGGAGGAGACTATACCAATGTTTCCTATGCCGTAAAAAATATGATAGCCAACCTCACAGGAATGATTTGTGATGGAGCCAAACCGAGCTGTGCATTAAAAGTGACAAGTGGAGTATCAACTGCTGTATTTTCTGCAATGATGGCAATGGAAGAGAAATGCGTTTCTTCCGTTGAAGGAATTATTGAAGATGACGTTGATAAGAGTATTCAGAACCTTACTCTCATTGGATCTAAAGGCATGAATGAAACTGATAGATATATACTGGATATCATGACTCATAAATGCTAAATTATTAATAACTTTTGATGAGTTTACAAATAGAATGGGGTTGTTCCAAGGTTGAACAACTCCATTTTTATATCTTTATCTTCGGCTCTCTTAACTGAAATCGTTTTCAAATATTCAATTCTCAGATACTTATTTTATTTTCTGGACAGCCTCGTATTGTTATATGCCTTAAAGAATCAAGCTTTACTCATTAATTTAAGGCCGAAGCTATCTCTTTCACCTTAGCTCTGCAGATCTTACCACTTTCGGTTAAAGGTATTGAATCGACAACAAAGATCTTTTTAGGAACCTGATAGGAAGTCAGCACTTTACTCATCTCCGTTTTAAGCATTTCATCATTAACGGGAGCAGCGACAAGTAAAACTACAATCTCTCCAAACTTTGAATCACTCTTCGACGTTACAGCAAAAGGTGCATGAATAAGAGTCTTGAGCTTCTCTTCTACCTGTTCAATTTGTATCTTTACTCCTCCACTATTTATTGTATTGTCCTTACGACCTATAATATTGAAACTGCCATCGGGATTTATCTCGACGATATCGTTTGTCTGCAATGTAACATCACTGACCAAAGGAGCTTTGATTACAAGCGTACCGTCTTCTGAGAGAGAAAGGCCTACTGAAGAAAATGGATAATAACTGGTAGATGCCAGTGGCCCATTAATTCTTCTCAATGCGATATGAGAAAGAGTTTCAGTCATTCCATAAGTGCAGTAAATCTCACCGGGAAGTTTTTTCAGTTCTTCTTCCAGTTTAGTATCAATTGCCCCGCCACCAATAATCAGGATATCAGATTCCTCCAGAATCTTTCTTTCTTCGGGTACATGCAGACTATTAAAGACTTGCAAAGGCACCATCGACAAAAAGCGAAAAGGCTTTTTAATATTTTCCAGTGGGTGGCCGCAAGGAGGAATATAATGAATATCAAGTCCGGCAACCAATGCACGAACAGCCATCATTTTTCCCGCAATGTAGCCCAGAGACATATTAATCAGTGCTGAGTCTCCTTTCCTCAAATGAAGAAATTCGCAGGTTAATCGTGCGCTTTGCATCATCTGCTCCTTGCGTACAACCAACTCTTTCGGCTTGCCTGTGGAACCGGAAGTATGAACCTTTATTTCAGCCTTGCCATCAAACCATTCAAGCAGAAAGGAGTATAACCCATTATACTCACTTTTTCCTTTCAGGAAATCCAATACCTCAGTTGATGAATAAGTTACACCGTCTAAAGTCAGGAGTTGTTTGCTTATATCAAATTCAAAGTGCTGCAACCTATTTTGTTCCATACCAAAGTTTATCTTCACGAATCACCAAAGGCATCTCTACATTATCAGTAAAAAGCATACCGGTACCCAGTCCTTGAGGAAGAGTTGTTGAAAGCGTTGCACACCATTGAGCTATGGCATTCAATCCTATGTTTGATTCCAAAGTAGAAGTAATCCACCAACCAATATTTCTCTTTTCAGCCTCATCAATCCATTCAGTGGAACCACAGATTCCTCCGTGAAGAGACGGCTTCAGAATAATATATTGCGGATTTATTTTATCTAAGAGTTCAGCCTTCCCACTTAATGAAGTTACTCCGATAAGCTCTTCATCAAGAGCAATAGGTATCGGTGATTCTTTTACCAGTCTAGCCATATCGTCAAGCTGTCCGGCACGAATAGGTTGTTCAATGGAATGAATATCCAGTTCAGCCAGCCGGTTGAGCTTATTCATGGCATCTTCCGGAGAAAAAGCTCCATTTGCATCCACTCTCAATTCTACTTCTCTAGCAGTAAAGTGCTTTCTGATGTGTCGCAGCAAAGAGAGTTCCTCTTCAAAATTAATAGCACCAATCTTTAGCTTGATACAGCGGAAACCCAGTTCCATCTTCTTCTCAATCTGACGGAACATTTGAGCATAATCTCCCATCCAGATAAGTCCGTTGATAGGAATACCACTTTCCCCACGAGAAAAAGGTGTATCCCAAAGTGCAAAACTGTTTGCCTGGAAATGCAACAGAGCTGTCTCCAATCCAAAAAGAATGGATGGATAAGGACGTAGCGCCTCTTTATCAATTACTCCGGTTAATTCTAATTGTTTGCAGGCTTCATTGAGAATATCCTCATAATCGGGAAGGTCATCACAGCTTAGGTTTGGCAGAGGTGCGCACTCTCCCAAACCTATTCTTTGTGGTTCTTCAACAGAAGTAATGCCAACATACCACACTTTCCTGGTATTATACACTCCGCGGGAAGTTCCGGCAGGTTGTTTAAAGTGCAATATTGAAGGACGTATGGTTGTTTTAAAAGTCATTACTAAGGAAATTTTGGAAATTGTTTAAAGTCGGGTTTACGTTTTTCAAGGAACGCATTCTTACCTTCCTGAGCTTCTTCTGTAAGATAATACAAAAGAGTAGCATCACCAGCCAATTCCTGAATTCCACTCTGACCATCAAGTTCGGCATTCAATCCGGCCTTAATCATTCGTAAAGCCAGCGGACTGTGCATCATCATTGTTTCTGCCCATTCCACCACTTCATCTTCAAGTTTGTCAAGAGGAACAACTTTGTTTACCAATCCCATATCCAAAGCTTCCTGAGCATTATATTGTTTGCAAAGGAACCATATTTCACGAGCTTTCTTCTGTCCTACACAACGAGCCAGATAAGAAGCTCCGAATCCGGCATCGAAACTACCCACACGAGGACCAGTCTGACCAAAAATTGCATTTT
Source organism: Bacteroidaceae bacterium (assembly GCA_963668125.1). Classification (GTDB taxonomy): domain Bacteria; phylum Bacteroidota; class Bacteroidia; order Bacteroidales; family Bacteroidaceae; genus Bacteroides. The sequence goes on from OY764215.1 coordinate 423,917, forward strand.
CAGAAGCTATTGAAAGATCGCATACCACATGTAGAACGTGACCGCCACCAATGGCATAACCATTCACCATTGCAATAACCGGTTTAGGGATAGAACGAATCTGCTTTTGTACATCAAGCACGCTCAAACGAGGTACACCGTCTTTGCCAATATACCCACCTTTACCTTTTACATTCTGGTCGCCTCCTGAACAAAATGCCTTATCTCCGGCACCAGTGATAACAACCACACTAATGTCGGCACATTCACGGCAGATTGTAAGTGCATTACTCATTTCTCCTGTTGTTGTAGGAGTAAACGCATTTCTATAACGAGGACGATTGATTGTTATCTTTGCAATTCCATTATAAAACTCAAAAAGAATATCTTCATACTCCTTTATGGTTTCCCATTTTCTTTCTTCCATATACAGTCTATTTTAGATTGTTATAATATGCTTTAAATACTTCGGCGTTCACCTCCATTGACGTTATTGTCTCCAATAATATTGGTTTTTCAGAGGTATTGCTCACAAAAGTAGTAATATTCTCCTTCAATTCTGTTTCATTTTCAGCCTTAAGATAAGAAAATCCCATGGCCAGAGCCCACTCTTTAGCAACAGTATTGTGCCTGTAAGAGATATGATCGTCTAATGATTCAGCCTTATTTAATCCGGGAAGTAAGTGGAAGATCTCTCCTCCTCCATTATTTACCAGCATTATACGTAAGTTCTTGTTTATATGCTTATTCCACAGCCCGTTTACATCATAAAAGAAGCTGAGATCGCCAATTACCAGAAACGTAAGATCCGGGTGAATCGCAGCAAATCCTACAGCCGTAGACATTGAACCATCTATGCCGCTTGTTCCTCTGTTGCAATAAACCGGAATATCAGGATTCAAATCAAAAAGCTGAGCATTACGGATAGAAGAACTGTTACCCAGTTGCAAAGCAGCCTTTTCCGGTAAAAGAGGCAAAAGATTATTCAGCACAAACAAATCAGAGTAAGGCATAGTTGCCGTAAACATATCTTTTTTACTTTTCAGTTCATCCGATTTATGTTTCCAGAGCAAGCTGTAAGAAGCAATTTCAGGTTCATCGGGAGAACCCAGCAGAGAGAAAAATGTTTCATCCATCTCAATTACATCCGTCAACGATTGGAAAAGATCGGGAACAGATCCATCCAAAGAAACATGCCAGTGTTGAGCCGGACGTTGCTTTCTGAGGAATTTCTTTATGCGTTTGGAAACTATATGTCCACCAAAGTAAATCAATAAATCGGGAGTAAACTCATCCCATTTATCCTCTGGAAGAGCATATATTATCTGATCGAAATTGCCAATTACAGGGCAGGAAGAAACATTTGATATATGTTCGGCCAAAATCACACAATCCCATTTCTTAGCAACCTCTTCAATGGCTTTTCTCACCTTGTCATCGGGTAAAAGCTGACCAACAATAATCATTCGTTTACTGCTCTTTGCCCATTGATTGCGGAAATATTCGCTATTATCCAACGATTTTGGATAACCACCCGAGTATCGTATCGTTCTTACCTGCGGAAGTTCTTCGGTAGTAAATTCAAAAAGAGGTTCAGAAAGCGGAACATTGATCTGTACCGGACCCTTACCGTGATGGTTCAACTCCAGCAAAGCCTCGTTAATAAGGCGGTTGCAATACCATTCATCTTCCTCGGTAACAGGTTCGGGAAGTTGAACGGACTTCTTTACCAGTGTATTAAATACCCCCGGTTGAGGAAGTGTTTGTCCGTCCATCTGTCCTATCCAAGCAGCAGGACGGTCGGCAGAGATAACAAGTAGCGGCAACTGTTGATAAAAAGCCTCAGCCACAGCCGATCCAAAGTTTAGTAAAGCAGTACCCGAAGTACAACAAACAGCCACCGGACGATTAAGTTTTTGAATAAGGCCCAATGCAAAGAAAGCAGCACTCCGCTCATCCACCACTGTAAAGCATTTGAATACCGGATGCTGTGAAAACGTCTGAGTAAGGGGAGCTATGCGTGATCCAGGAGAAACCACCACGTGATCAATACCATATTCGCGCAACAGCGCAGCCAACTGAAGAACATTTTTCTTATTCGAATACATACTAAGCCTCCAATTTATTTAATTATCGCCAACATGGTCTGCAGTTTCGCCTCTGTCTCTTTCCATTCCAGTTCCATCTCCGAATGAGATAACAATCCCCCTCCGGCATATAGAGTAAGACAAGAATCGCCAATCTCCATGCAGCGCAAATTTACATACAAATCCGTCTTTCCATCGGGATTTATCCATCCCAAAAAGCCGGAATAATAACGACGGTTATACCCTTCATTCTCCAATATAAACCGATACGCCTCCTCTTTAGGGAGTCCACAAACCGCCGGTGTAGGATGCAACAAAGCAAGCAAACTACCTAAGCGACCTTTTTCCGGTAATGCAAAAGAAAATTCACTCTTGAGATGTGCCAATTCACCGGCACGAACCGTAAATGGGCCTCTTTCTTCAGGAGCTATACCAAAAGCAGTCAACTGATTCCGAACATAATCTACAACCAATTGTTGCTCACGGACATTCTTCTCACTCCAGGCATTCGGCAAAACAGCCCGATGAAAAGGTAAAGTTCCTGCAAGAGCAACCGTATTCCATTGCTCATCCTTTCCTGAAAGCAGAATCTCGGGCGTACTACCCAGCCAGGTTCCCGTTTGAGGAGTATGATAAAGATAAACAAATGCGTCTGCATATCGTTCACATGCATTGAGCAAAGCCTTTTCAAGAGAAAAAGATGAGTTTTTTGGCTGTACTGAAGTACGCGACAACACCAGTTTTTCAAATCTTTTTTCTCTGAGCGAAGATATAAACAAAGAGAAAGCCTGTGAATAAGAATCGTAATTATCCGCTTGCGGACAATCTTTCGTATCTTCTTCAGACAATACATCCTCTGAACATTGCTCCTTTGAAAGATAACTATTTATATCCTTCCATCCTTTAATTAAAACGTCAGGTTGCATCAGTATAAGCGGAGACGAGTCTGAAATCCGGAACGGAGCAAAGACAAATCCCCTCTTGCCGTCCAGCTCATCCAGTTCATTTAAAGAAAAAGAGGGACCAGCCGACTGAAGAATTAAAACAAGTTCCTCTTCCGGAACCCTGTAAAGAACAAAGCTTTTATTCTGTTTGATAAGTGCTTCAATTCCTATCATCCGATCTTCCCTTTCCGCACTAAAAGTCTATCTGTCATCGTTACTTTTTTATTGGAGTACAAAAGTAAGACTATTTTTCAGATTATCCTTAAAACGGTTCCTGGATTAACTTAATGCATGATTAGTTATTGCAGATTTACTGGGATCTCAAAAGACTAAATAACGATATGGAAATTTTTCGGGAAATTATAAACGAATTGAAAGGGTAGTAATCTGTATAAGATTGTTTTGAAGTGTAGCCCGTGGGGGAGTCGAACCCCCCTTTCTAGAATGAAAATCTAACGTCCTAACCGATAGACGAACGGGCCATTTATAATTTGCAATAGACAATCTTCAGCACTTTTAGCAGTGCTTCTTTTCTCAATTGTGGCGCAAAGGTAGTACTATTTTTCGATTTACCAAATTCTGTTGATAAGCTAGATTCATAAATATTTAATAATAAGAGAGCTTATCTCCTTATAAAAACAGTCTCGTTCTTTTGTTTATGAGTCTTTCTGTTTCTGCCAGACTATTGCAAAAAAAACAATTAATTATACAAAAAAAACGAACTTACAAAGATCAAGAAGCTGAAAGAAGAAAAAATAGTTATCTTTGTCCACAACTTATACAGGCAAGAAACAATTACTCCGAATAAAAGAGCGATGGCAAAACAGAAATATTATGTGGTTTGGGAAGGTGTTACACCAGGGATTTATACTTCCTGGAACGAATGTCAGCTTCAGATAAAGGGTTACGAAGGTGCAAAATACAAATCTTTCGAGTCCAAAGAAGAGGCTGAACGAGCTTATGCCTCATCTCCTTACGCATATATTGGTAAACAGGCCAAAGCGTCTGCTCCGAAAGTGCTTCCGGCAAACATAATTAAACAGAGCCTGGCTGTAGATGCTGCTTGCAGCGGAAACCCGGGAGCCATGGAATACAGAGGGGTATATATTGAAACGGGAGAAGAAATTTTTCATTTCGGTCCGATGAAGGGAACAAACAACATCGGCGAATTTCTTGCTTTGGCTCATGGCCTGGCACTGCTCAAACAAAAAGAACTCAAAATTCCTATCTACAGCGACAGCGTAAATGCTATAAGTTGGGTAAAGCAAAAGAAATGCAAAACCAAACTACCTCGTACTCCGGAAACAGAAGAGTTGTTTCAGATTATTGAACGGGCAGAGAACTGGTTGAAAAATAATAAATATACCACTCAGATTATTAAGTGGGAAACAAAGGACTGGGGCGAGATTCCTGCCGACTTTGGCAGGAAATAAGGATGCTGAGTAAAACTAAAACAATGCTCGCTCTGATTCTTCAATTGCCTTGGTGATAAAATATCCTTTAGCTAGCTTATCACTCACATTGATCACATTATTCTTCATCACCTGATACTGTTCTGCGGTTAATGACGAAAGAATCTGATCAAGCTCTGTCAGTGAACCGATACAGATACCTATATTATTTTCTTCTACAAAATGGGCCAGAGCTGCTTTCTTCCAGATTATTACAGGCAACTGACAACGAATATAAAGGGATGTTTTGTGAGGGTTATTATATTGCAGATAATCGCCGAAAGCTCCGCTGCAGGCATCAATAGAATCTCCATCCCAAACCAGACCAAAATGTCCTTCTGCTGTTGAGATCAGTTCATCAGATGGAACAAATCCTTTATATGCAAAGTTCTGATTTCCTCCAAGAAGTTCTTCATTAAAGCCGGATCCATACAGAACAAACCGGTATGTTTTTACATATTCTCTCAGCTTATATAAAAATGCATTCTTCTTATAACTCAATCCGCCTGCATATACTATACTAAATGGTAGATTTATCTTAGCCGTATTTTTTGAGACATTAGCAGAAAGATAATCAAAGATCTCCAGACAACCCAATTCAGGCAAACTTCCATGCTCTTTAAGCCAATTTGCCATTTTCTTGTTATGGGCAATTATATAATCTGCATTATTAAGTCGTGCTATTTCCTGTGGAATGGTTAGTTTTCCCCTTCGAAAACTTCCAAGATCGTGAATAACAACTGTAACCTTTGCGTCTTTAAGGTGAGCGACTTTACAAATAAATGAAAAATATTTCTTCAGAGGATACTGAAGTACAAGCCAATCTCCTTTAGATATTAAAATAGAAGCTTTCAGTACTCCCAACAGAGTAAATATAAATCCCAGCAACTTATTGTTATAATGAGTTTGCTTTAATCCTATATTAACAAAGCCAGTATCAGACAAGATTGTTTCAATATCGGTTTTAGCCTTGTTTCCGGCACTGGACAGATTGGGATAGTTTTTTGAAAGATAATACTTATTCATTCTTTCTCTTTTTAGAGATTATACAATTCTTTTTTCACCAGTCTCAATGCAGCTTCTACAGTATCATCCATATCGAAATATGCATATTGAGCCAATCGGCCGCCCAGCAAGAGCTTTCCATTTAACTCTGCTTTTTCTTTATATTTTGAATATATCCGCATATTCTTATCATCGTTAACAGGATAATAAGGTTCGTTGTTGCCAGAGAATTCGCTCGGATACTCGCGGGTTATAATAGTAAATGGCTGGTTACCGAATTCAAAATGTTTATGTTCAATAATCCTTGTATATGGAACACTTCGCTCATTGTAATTAACAACTGCATTTCCTTGAAAATCGTCAATATCCAGTCGTTCATGCTCGAAGGATAAACTTCTATACTCTAAAATACCAAATTCATAATTAAACAATTCGTCAATTCTTCCCGTAAAAAGAACTGTATCGGCCAACTTATCAAGTTCGGCTTTATGATCAAAGTAATTAGTATTCAGCTTTACTTCAACACCTTCCAGCAAACCATTTATCAATTTATTATATCCGCCTTTGGGAATACCCTGATAATCATCATTAAAGTAATTATTATCATAGGTAAAACGGAAAGGAATCCGTTTGATAATAAATGCAGGAAGTTCTTTAGCTGAACGCCCCCACTGCTTTTCTGTATATTCCTTTATGAAAGCATAATAAATATCATCACCGCAAAGCTTTAATGCCTGTTCTTCCAGATTTGCAGGTGTTTCAATATGTGCATAACGTTGTCTTTGCTCTTCGAGCTTTTCTTTCGCTTGCTGTGGTGTTTTTACCCCCCAAAGCTTGCTAAACGTATTCATATTAAAAGGCAGATTATAAAGAATATCTTTATAATTTGCCATCGGAGAGTTGGTAAACCGGTTGAATTCTACTAATGAATTAACAAACTGCCATACTTCCTTATTGCTTGTATGAAATATATGTGCACCATACTTATGAACATTGATAGAAGCTACATCCTCACAATAGATATTGCCACCTAAATGAGAACGCTTGTCTATCATCATACATTTTTTACCCATTTTCTTTGCATGATAAGCAAACACAGAGGCAAAAAGTCCTGTTCCTACAATTAAATAATCGTACTTTATATCCATTGTCTTTTAAACTTCCTGAATTTACGTCTTTTGATCCCCAAAGATATAGCTAATCTCTGAATAATCATAAAAAACAAGAAATAGTAATCTATTTGAGGGTAACAGTCTTTCCACTTAGTTAAACGTTGGTACACATAAAACTCTGATTTATATGGATGCATACATTTATAATGCCAAGGCTTCTTACTTCCAGTAAAATGGAGTATTGCAGGATTACATAACTCTTTATCTAAAATGTCCCAGGTTTCTTTTCTAATCCTTCTTCTGCGTCGGAAAAAACCATCTTGCATATTCCATTTAAATGGAATAAACAGTTTCTTATCGTGCAGTACTTGATTTAACACATCCTGATCATTAAATAGAAGTTTTTCTGCATTATGCTTAACATAGTTAGTAAATTCTTTTTCCAGATTATTTTGTCTCCAATAGTCGAGATTAATTAGCAACACACCCGCATTAAAATAAGAGAAATTCTTTGGGTATTCAAGACGAGAGTAATTCTCATCTCTGTCGCTCCACATATCCTCTACACATCCTATTGCATAACCGGTAAGATCGATGTTCCAAAAAGCAGCAATTGAAGAACGAATTATTATATCGCAATCCAAGTATAGTACCTTTGATAAGGAAGAAGGCAAAACACTACCCAAAAAGAGGCGTAAATAGGTTGATATACTAATATGGCTAGTAGAGTCAATAGGAAAATCATTAACTAAATCAGTGCTTACGAAATAAAAATAGATTCTTTGCTTATACTGTCCACAAACAATATCCTTCAAGGTCTGCTGTCCTTCTTCAGAAATATCCTGAGTAACAATATGTATATCAAAAGATTCACCTTTATTATTTTCGAACAAAGAGACTAGCATTATTGAGCAAAAGCGGACATAATTACTGTCTATATTACATGCTATATGCATTTTGTTAAAGTTTAGTTTTAAAGACGTCTTTTTGATGATAAATGAAACACCACAGTCTTCTTTATTTTTTTTAAATTATAAATTAACGCACTCTTATTTTTTTTGTCATCTGGAATATCTGCAATATACAATATTGGGTATCGCTTAACTTTCAACTTATTATAATGACAATACACATCAAGCAAACGTTCTGCCATTAAACCAAAAACTCTGCGCTGATAGTCGTATGAAGATAGCTTTACCCTTCTCTCTACTTCAAACAACAAAGTAAAAAGCCATTCAGAATAAGCATCAAAAACAGGCCACTTTGTAAAAAACATATTCCCTACAGATGCTTTATTGGTTCTTATCATTATATGATCAAAAGAAGGTATGTACTCTGGAAATAGTTCCGCTAAAGTTTCCCTTAAGATCTCATAGTCTTCTAAAATGTGTTTATAACAATAATGTATTTTATTAGAAACAGTATGATAATCATAATTAGAAAGAACTATGTCATATTTATCAAGTAATTTATTAAAATCCGTTTTAGGAGAATTTACTTCATTACTGGATTTAACATTTAAAAGAACAGACGAATTATTTGAAAAATTTAAATATCTCCTATAATGTGCCAAACCAATCTGATCAATCCCTTTTAAATTTTTCCATGCCCAATAATGAGCTGTGAGTTCACAATATTCTTTATTCTTTATACTTATATTATCACCTGAATTATCTCCCCAAATTCCCAGATCAACATTAGATATAGCTTTACCAACCTGAATAGGAATATACAAATCATCTGATATAAAAAAATCCGGTTTATGGGCGCATACAATAATCTTAGATATGCATTCTTTATCAATCATTATCAATAGTTTAATACGAATAGTTTATTGATTGACACTACACGTTAATTATATTTACAATATAATTTTTTACAAAAGTAAAACAATTACATCAATTAAACTATATTAATATAAAAATACTGCATAAAATCTATAGGAATATGAAATAAAAAAAGTAGAATTACCAGTGATAATACTTTATCTTCAATCTTAGTTTTATTTTGCGTACTAAGTTAAGCGGCTTTGATTTAATCTTCCCCTTATAATTCTCTATAAAATCATCAACTGCATCTAATACACGGGCCGAATTTTTGCCGTCACGATGCGGTTCATGGTGCATGGTATAAGTATAGATGTTATCCATAAGCTCTTTAGGACGTGTAAGCGCCTTTTCAATAGCATCTCCAATCTCGTTTTCATTAATGACATCCAGCAAATGATTGCCTGGATGAGTATTGCGAAAAGTAACAACCGGCTTATTCAGGAACATGTATTCCACAATAATGGATGAGCTATCGCATAGCATAACATCAGTTTTTCTAAATGTATTTAGGCCGTCATTGGAACGATAAAAAACTACGTTATCATGCGTATCGGCCAGCTCTTTATATTTTTGGATTAATTCGGGATCATCAAGTTTTGGATGGAAAGTAATAATCCAGTTCCAGGTCTTGGTCTCAACCAATTGTTTTATTGTTTCCCATAAAAATGGTGCAGAAGAAATTCCTTTGGTAAATGTAGGCGAATAAAGAACTGTTGGATTTTCTCTTTGATCTGTATGAGATGCAGCCTTATCAAAAAAAGGATCAACCTTACACCAACCGGTTTCATACACTTTAAAGAAACCATATTTCTTTTCCAGCTCTTTAAAATAGGGTGTAGTGCTTTCTCCCTGAGTGCAATATATATCATACCATCCTCTGATGGTAAAGTGATCATCTATCTTCTCTACTCGCTTTTTCATGGCATATCCATGAAAAACAGCGACTTTTACTCCGGGAAAGAAGTCGTAAACAAAGTTTCCGGGTACAAAAACTGCAATCGGGTTATAATCAAGCACCTCCTGTATTGTCTTTAATTGCTTTTCATTCTCTGTGAGCCAGCTTTCGCAAGAGTCTTCAATAAACCAGGCTACATCGTCTCCTCTTCGCCATATTTCATCCTGAAGAGGGCGCAAAATAGAAAAAGAATAAGTCAATGAAACAAAAAACAAATAGTGCTTACCCATAATATGTAATATCTTCCTGTTCTATTAAAAATTCAGCGTATATTTTACCTGATGCTTTTTTGCAAAGCGAGTCCAGAACTTCCGTCTGTAAGTCAGAATTAAATCCCGGCATAAGGCCTCATCTGCTCCACGCGTTGCAGCATATTCTTTTGCCAGCAATTCAAAGAACGGAATTTGTCCCCATAACCTTGCAAAGTTTGCACACCCCGCTTCAATACTTACCTTTCCAAATTTCATGCGGTTTATATCTACCAAAGAAAACTTATATTCACCATCTTCTTTGTCAAAAAGGATATTGCCGGGTGAGTAATCGAGGTGTAATATTCCGGCTTCATGAAGCTTTGCCGTAAAACGTGCAAATGCTACAACAATATCCGAACAGTCTTTTATATCTGCATCGCCAAATTCATAGAATCTGCGGCTATATGGACAATGCACGCTCACAAAATAAGAGTATCCGATCAAGCCAAAACTTCTTTCCTCAATATAGGCTATCGGTTGCGGGGTTTCAAAACCCTTCTCGAGCAATTGTTGCGGATACTCAAAGGCACGCAATCCTTTGCTTTTTCTTATAAAAGTATAAATAACCCGGTTAAAGAACATCGGGACTCTATATCTTTTTACGTTTACGTCAATCTCTCCTACTCTGATTACTTTAATCTTATTCCGGCCTTTGTATATGGTTTCTCCTTCTTCCCCAAAAATATGAGGAATTGATTCTACAAAAGTTCGCAATGATTCAAATGCCGGATTCAGAAGTATCTTCATTCTATCTAATTAAAATATTATGCTCTCTATCTTTTTAATAATCATATCGGGAGTAATCATATTCAGACAAGCATAATCTTTACGATAGCAAGATTTGTTTCCAAATACAGAACATGGACGGCATGGAAGATCAACCTGAACAGCATTCATAGGAGATTGTTTCCAGCCCATAAATCCGCAATACGGATGGGTGGCTCCCCAAACAGATACGACCGGTGCATTGACTAACGATGCCAGATGCATATTTGCGGAATCCATAGACACCATTGCATCCAGATAACTCATCAGGATGAGTTCGGTATTCATGTTCAGCTTACCAATCAGTGATGTTACAGAAGGATATTTATTTACCCATGAGGTAAGAACAGACTCTTCGTTTTTCCCTCCTCCAAAAAGGAATACCTTTACACGGGGATCTTTTGCAAAATGAGCAATCACTTCTTCCTGCTTATCCAGGGGAAGAACTTTTCCTTTATGTTTGGCAAAAGGTGCTATACCAATCCATTTCAGGTCGCCTTTATCTCCGGTGATATGTTGTATCTGAGACATATCGCCTCTTCCTTCGCCAAAGATAGAAGTAAAATTAAGCTGAATTGGAAAACCTAAAGCCTTGAAGACGTCTGTATATCTACGGAAAGAAGATTTCTGGTTTTCAAATACCTTATGGTATCTGTTGGTCAGTTTCTTTTTACCCAAACGTCCTTTAAAAATGTAAGCGGTTGGAATACCCATCATCTTGAAGCGAAGACGAATTATTTTTGTACGGAGTACATTGTGTAAATCGGCTACGTAATCAAAGTTCTGAGGTTTCAACTCGTTATAGAATAATCGGTGTAATCCCAGAAGCCCACTATGTTTACCATGCAAGTCGGCTCCCATAAAATGAACATTCTGAGGCAATCCTATAAAAAGCGGACGAAGCGACAAACGACTCAACACAGTAAATTCATGTTCAGGATGCTGAAGGGCAAGCGAATGAATCACCGGGATAGTCATTGCTACATCTCCTATCGCGGAAAAACGAATAATCAATATCTTAGCCATTATTACTTCTTAGCGTAAAGAACTGGGTTAAGAGCTGGGTCGTTATACATCTTCATCTGTTTGTATACTTTCATATACTTTCTGCCAGCCTTAATATCATCTAATAACTGATCAATAGCTGTAGATAAATCTTTTTTCTGTTCCAAAAGGATATCTAATTTCTTCTGACACTGTTCGTGATGCTCTGGAGTAGTATCTGTACGCTTTACCTCCTCGTTCATGTGATAAATCTTCAATGCAAGGATGGAAAGACGGTCTACAGCCCATGCAGGACTTTCTGTATTAATAGTTGCATCAGCCAAAGGCTTCACGTCCTTATACTGATCATAGAAATAGCTGTCGATCAGCTCTACTAAATCTGTACGATCCTGATTAGACTTATCAATGCGTCTTTTCAATGTAAGCGCTTCTACCGGATCAATCTGAGGATCACGGATAATATCTTCAAAATGCCATTGCACGGCATCTATCCAATTCTTCAAATATAAATAATACTCAATAGTTTTCAGCTCATAAGGATTCTGAATCGGAGCATCTACACTATCAGTTACATGGTAATTCTCTGTTGATTGAAAGAAAATCTCGTTGCAAAGGTTACTAAATGTCATAATCAGTATTTTTAAAAGTAAAGCGCAAAAATATACATTCATTCCCGAAGAAACAATTTTTCGCACATTTTATTAGTTAAATGAGCAACTTTTAGTACTTTTGTGGTTAATCTTCTACCCAAATATGCATTAATATATGTCTATCAGATTATCTAATGTATCCAAATTCTACGGAAATCAGGAAGTGCTTCATAATGTGAGCTTTGAGGTGCACCCGGGAGAAATTGCTGCTTTTCTTGGACCAAACGGAGCAGGCAAATCAACATGCATGAAAATTATTACAGGATGGCTGACCGATTTCAAGGGTACGGTTAGCGTATGCGGAAATGATATTACCAAGGATCCCATTGCTGCCAAGCGTTGCATTGGTTATCTGCCGGAGAACAATCCGCTTTATCCGGAGATGTATGTCAGAGAGTATCTGGAATATGTTGGTCAGATTTACCGGGTAGCGAACCTGCATGGTTTGGTAGACGAGATGATTGAGCGTGTAAAACTGGAGGAAGTTTGCGGTAAAACCATAGGAACACTGTCGAAAGGATTCCGTCAGCGAGTGGGACTGGCACAAGCTTTAATACATAACCCCGAAGTGCTGATTCTGGATGAGCCATCATCGGGCCTTGATCCTAACCAACTAGCTGAAATCCATTCTCTGATAAAAGAACTTGGAAAGGAAAAAACAATTCTATTTTCTTCTCACTCCTTACAGGAAGTTTCTGATTTATGCCAACATGCAATTATTATTCATAAGGGTAATATTGTGGCTGATTCACCAATGAGTGAGCTAACTAAAGAGGAGCCTTTGGAGGATATTTTTAAAAGACTAACTAAATGAAAGTAATTATTGATAATAAGATTCCCTACATAGAGGGAATTATTGAAAAGCTTGGAGGAGATACTCCCAACGAAGTTATTTATTTACCTGGAATAAAATTCACTCCTGAAATTGTTCGTGATGCCGATGCACTGATTATACGTACCCGTACCCACTGTAACCGTGAATTATTGGAAGGAAGTAAAGTGAAGTTTATCGCTACTGCAACCATCGGTTTTGATCACATTGACACTGATTATTGCAAAGAGACGGGGATTACCTGGACAAATGCTCCGGGATGCAATTCTGCTTCTGTGGCTCAATACATTCATTCCACGCTATTGCTTCTGGAAAAAGAGAAAGGATTTACGCTGAAAGGGAAATGTATTGGTGTTGTTGGTATCGGAAATGTGGGAAGTAAAGTTTGTAAGGTTGCCCAATCACTGGGTATGCGGGTATTGATGAACGATCTACCTCGCGCCGACAAAGAAGGTGCCGGTATGTTTACGGATCTGGAAACCATAACTCGCGAATGCGACGTAATCACTTTTCACACTCCGCTCAACAAGGAAGGCAAATACAAAACATACCATCTGGCCGATGCCGAATTCTTCAGTTCGCTAAAAAAGAGTCCGGTTATTATAAATACCTCCCGGGGTGAAGTGACTGAAACCTCTGCCCTTCTCTCTGCTTTAGAAAAGAGACAAATTAGCGAGGCAGTTATTGATGTATGGGAGAACGAACCTGATATCAGCCTTGAATTGCTTAGCAAAGTATTTCTGGGAACTCCTCACATTGCAGGTTATTCAGCTGATGGAAAAGCGAATGCCACCCGTATGTCGTTAGAATCATTCTGCCGTTTTTTCAATATTAATCCGGATTTTGATATTCAACCTGTCCAACCGGAGAACTCAGTAATTAAAGCCTCAACAGAAGCTGATGCTTATTTGCAAATGTATGATCCAAGGCGAGACAGCGATGCTTTGAAGGCTCATCCTGAGCTGTTTGAGCAATTGCGGGGTGATTATCCGTTTAGAAGAGAAAAAGAAGCGTATACTATTCAGATTGTATAACGTTACATTCAAAATATCTTGTACAAAAGAATGATTTGTTTTGTACAGAACAATTAATTCTTTTGTACAGAAGATTGCATTCTTTTGTACAAGATAATAAAAACATTCGAGGAAGTAATAAAAAACTCCCGCCAATGCTCATAAAAAAAGCCTCCATTCAACATGGAAGCTTTTCCCTTTACTAACAAAACACCTAATTAAAAAAGCGAGATATTTATTTCATATAAGGCTTTAGCACCTCTTTCCAAACCAGATACCCTGGTCCTAAAAGGTGAAGCCCATCATTTGTATATTTCTTATCGAAGCTTTGAGTTCCCGGAGCAATGAAGTGAGTATACAGGTCTATATAAGTATACCCATTCTTTTTTGCTAATTGCTTTAAACCTTTGTTTATATCAAGTATCACTTGTGTTTTATTATGCACTTTAGGGAAACGAGTGAATTCATCGTTCACCGGAAGAATACTTTGAATATAGAGCTTTGTTTTAGGAGAATCTGATTTGATTTTGTTCACCAACTTCCTGTACATTACAAGAATGCTATCTGCTGTAAGGTCATGAGAAACATCATTTACTCCGGTCAACAGGAATATCTTTGCCGGTTTACCTTTCAGTATCGGATCAATACGATCGTATATTCCCATAACCTCGTCACCACTGATTCCACGGTTTTTGATGTGCGGATTGCCAAAAAGTTCGGCCCACTCACAGCCATCCGTCAGACTATTGCCTAGAAAAACAATATCGGTAGATGTGATTGGCAGTTTCTCAAACAATGTAGCACGCTGGTAATAATAAGTAGTGTACTTATCTTGTTGAGCAAAACTATTTGCACAAAAGAGTAAGCTGAGAACTAAAAGAATTGATGCCCTTTTCATTTTTATTCATTATTTTGTTGTGCACGATATGCATCTACTGCTTTCTTCACAGAACCATACATCAACAGTAAGCGTTTGGACTGTTCATATTCCAATCCCAACTCTTCAGAAACCATTCGTGTGCCACGGTCTACCAGCTTCTTATTGGAGAGTTGCATATTTACCATCTTGTTTCCTTTTACACGACCAAGTTGAATCATTACAGATGTAGTAATCATGTTCAGAATCATCTTTTGTCCGGTACCCGATTTCATACGTGAACTTCCGGTCACGAATTCCGGACCAACAATCATTTCGATTGGAACTTCGGCTTCTGCAGATAATGGAGAATCCGGATTACTGGAAATTGAGCCAGTAAGGATGCCATGTGCACGAGCATTTCGTAATGCACCAATCACATAAGGAGTAGTTCCTGAAGCAGCAATACCAATCACTGTATCTTTCTCATTGATCTGATGTTCCACCAACTCTTCCCATCCACGTTCCATGTTATCTTCGGCATTCTCCACCGGATTACGCAAAGCCGTATCGCCACCTGCTATCAGCCCAATAACTAATGTAGGAGGCATACCAAATGTAGGAGGTATTTCCGAAGCATCCAAAACGCCTAATCGTCCGCTGGTGCCGGCTCCCATATAGAAGATTCGTCCGCCTTGTTTCATTCGGGGAACTATCTGAGTTACTAATTTTTCTATTTGTGGAATTGCATTTTGAACAGCAATAGCCACTTTCTGGTCTTCTTCATTAATTCCTTCCAGCAATTCTCTGACTGATTTCTTTTCCAGATTATCATGAAGAGATGGGTGCTCGGTTATTTTTATAAATGCCATATCTTATTTTTGGTTTATTGTTTAGTTTGAATGATAAGCCACAAGTCCCTCCATTGGGCTCTTTATAATTGTACCTATCTGAATATGGAGTTCCTCTGCAGCTTCAAGAAGAACATCTTTATAATTAACAGCTACTGATCCTACAAAATGAACTTTATTATGCTGGTAATCATACTGCATTACATTCTTTACAAAGAACGATTTAAAGCTATTCAGTACCAATTGGTGAACCTCCGGATTCTCTATATTCTGTGCAAGGAATGGAGATAAATGAGCCAGGAATCTATTTGGGAAAGGCTTCTTATAAACATTCTCCAGTATTATTGCCGGTGTTAGCTGAAACTGATTCAGGAATTTCTCTTTTAGTTCCGGTGACAGTTGATTCTTTAAACAATCACCAACCAACAACCTTCCAAGTACAGCGCCGCTACCTTCATCTCCCAAAATATACCCGAGAGGTGATACATTATCTACAATCTCTTCCCCATTATAAAAACAAGAATTAGATCCTGTTCCTAAGATACATGCTATACCCGAATTCTTTCCACACAAAGCACGAGCCGCCGCAAGAAGATCACTTCCCACCTCTACTGGTGCCTTTATGTGTTGGGCAATAGCCAGGCGAACTATTTCATTCTTTTCGGGAAACGCACAACCTGCACCGTAAAAAAACACTGATTCAATACTGTAATCTTTAACCTGTGGCAATAATGCCTCCTCTACTTCCTGACTAATTTCTTCCTGCGACTGAAAGAAAGGATTTGTTCCTTTTGTCAGGATTCGCTGGACTACTTGTCCATTCTCTACCAAACACCAATCTGTCTTGGTAGAGCCACTGTCTGCTATTAATATCATATTTTAATATATATTTTCTTTTTGTATAATACATATCCAATCATCCAGTTTACACCCACAAACAACAATGCAAAAGCTAATGAGCCAGGATAATCGCCCAAAAGAGGCTGAAGGATATATTTGTATAAGTATAGTTTCAAACTAACCATTTTACCATCAAAGTAGAAAAGGATACTACCTGTAAATATTGAAAGAACGGCTCCCGTTACATAGATAAATAAAGGATTAACACCGAAGGATTCAAAGAAGCGCGACCATTTTTTATAACCTTTAATATCTATAATCCAGATAAGCAGTCCCAGAAAACTGGATGCTAATCCGCATGTAGTCAAAACAAATGTAGGTGACCATATCTTTTTACTGATAGGGCAGCCATAACTTAACAACAAACCTGAAAATGTGAGAACTGTACCAACCAGAAACAACCGTTGAATACGCTCTCCGTTATCTTTAACGCTCATCAGC
The DNA here is from genome assembly GCA_963668125.1 of Bacteroidaceae bacterium. Lineage (GTDB taxonomy): Bacteria > Bacteroidota > Bacteroidia > Bacteroidales > Bacteroidaceae > Bacteroides. The sequence goes on from OY764215.1 coordinate 440,843, forward strand.
AATTCGCCACACCAGAATCCTATCAATACATGGCAAATGGAAGGAATAGTGCTAAGCAATCCTTCCGGATCGATAGCCAGACCGGCATCCTTATACATGTGGTCGACACCCAGAATAAACTGATCGAATACAGAAATAATATTCTGTTCGCTTTGTTCGAAGCCATTGCCTGTGATTAATAAGAGGAAATAGGCAAAAAGAGTAACCAGAACAATTACCGGTATATATTTATGCTTTATCAAAATAGCAATAAGAGCTGTTGCACCATAGCAAAGAGCAAGTCGCTGCATTACTCCAAGTATCCGAATATGGGCAAAGTTTGTAACCGATTGCAGAAGGCGTTCGCCAAACGGAAGATTCTCTGCAATCAATGAATTATATGTACGGAAAGATAAGGATAGCCAACCAATTCCCAGACCAATAGCAAAAATAACCAACGTACGTTTTAAGATCTTCAAAGCTGCTGAATGACTGAACTCGAAATTATATTTTCTAAGCGATATATAAGTTGAGATTCCCATTATGAACATAAAGAATGGAAATACTAAATCGGTAGGAGTTAATCCTATCCATTCCGCATGACCAAGAGGTGCATAGATTGAGCCCCATGTACCGGGATTGTTTACCAAAATCATTCCTGCAATGGTAATACCTCTTAGTATATCCAATGCCAGCAGTCGTTGACTTACGTTTGTTTTCATAGTATTTTTATTTTGTTATTGCTGTTGTACATTGATCTACAAGATACACAATAGAAATATAAGGGATTCCGGAATTAGTTGTGAGGCCAATTTCACAGGTGCGGCTGTTTGAATATCCCACTTCTACCCCAGCCTTCTCTAATTGAGGCTTCAATTTTCGGAGAGCGTAAGTGTTTACCTCCGGATTGGTAAAGCCTTTGTCGCCTGCAAAGCCGCAACATCCTACCTCTTCGGGGACAATTACCTTTGTTGAACAAAGACTAGCCAAAGATATCATCTGATCTCGTAATCCCATTTTTTGAGTAGAACAGGTTATATGGATGGAAACAGGTTTATCTATTGGTGTGAATTCTAACTTATCTTTCAGGAAAGTGTAGATAAACTCAACCGGCTCGTATAGCTTGACTTTCGTCATTACATTTCGCATGCGGTGCAAACAAGGACTCTGGTCGCAAAGCACCGGATATTTACCTTGCTCAGTGGCAGTAAACAATGCCTCTTCAAGTTCGGCCGATTTACGGTCTGCAATATCCATCATTCCTTTACTTTCCCAGATAGTTCCGCAACAAAGTTTATCCATATCTTTAGGGAATATAACCTCATACCCTGCTTTTTGGAGTAGCTGAACTGTTTTGTCCACTAAAGGAGTAGCATCCGGAGTCTCCTTTGCCGTTCCCATCATTTGGTTAAGGCAGCTTGGAAAATAAACGACCTTTAACGGCTCATTCTTTTGATTTATTTTATGCGGATAATAAGCTTTTGGCATTGCGGGAGTCCACAATGGGAAGTTATCCATTGATACATAACGAATGCCTTTTGTAAGGGAAGACATTGCTTTGGTACCCAATACTGAATGGGCTCCATTAGCCAGACTCAGCACCGGACGAAGCATACTCTTCATCCCCTGGAAATGGTTGGCCGCAAAATCTCCGATCTTATACCCCATGCTTCCAACCGGCAATTCTTCCTGACGAATATCATGCGTAAGGTCTCCCACATTTATATTCATCGGACAAGACATGGAACAAAGTCCATCTCCTGCACAAGTCTGGTTACCAAGGTATTTATATTGTTTTTCGAGTTTGGCCAAGCGTTCATTGTCCTCACCCGATTTTTTCAGTCGGGAAATCTCTCTGCGAATAACAATACGTTGTCTGGAAGAAAGAGTGAAACCACAAGTCAAACAGTTTACTTCACAAAAACCGCACTCAATACACTTATCAACATGAGCATTGGTAAGAGGCAGCGGTTTAAAGTTCTTTATATGGCATTCGGGATCATCATTAAAGATAACTCCGGGATTGAGCAGATTCTTAGGATCGAACAGATTTTTCACCTCTTTCATTACCTCAAAGGCAGCCTCACCCCATTCGTATTTAACAAAAGGTGCCATATTTCGCCCTGTGCCATGTTCGGCTTTCAAAGATCCATCGTATTTGTCGACTACTAAAGTCTTCACCTCATTCATCAGGTTCTCATATTTACGAACCTTTTCATCCGTATCAAACGCCTGATTAATGATAAAGTGATAGTTTCCTTCCAATGCATGACCATATATGCAGGCATCTGCATAGCCATGTTTAACCAGTAAAGCCTGCAGTTCTGCAGTTGCTTCGGGTAAATTTTCTATATGGAAAGCTACATCTTCAATCAAAGTTGTAGTACCCAGTTCACGAGTTCCACCTACTGATGGGAAAATTCCGGAACGAATGTTCCAGTACTTGGAGTATTCACTTTCCTTATCAGTAAAATGTACCGGTGTATATGTTTCAAAAGATTCAAGAATTGTTTCAATCTCCTTTATCTGATCATCCAATTCTTGCTTAGTTGCAGCTTTTGTTTCTGTAAGAACAGCAGTAAGCCCTTCTCCTGTTGGGTCGTTTACTGAGCTGAGTGACTTTGAATCGAGTAACTCTGCCCCCATTACCGGTCCTTTTTTCATTGCCACAACAGCACGGCATGCCTCTTTTATATCTTTGAAATAAAGCATGGCGCTAGCGCTGAACGGATAATCATATCCTGTTTTCATGGTTGCTTCAGAAAGAAAGGCCAATGTTCCTTCGGAGCCTACCATCAGGTGAGTAATGATTTCAAAAGGATCGTCGTGTTCAACAAAAGGCAGAATATTCAATCCGGTTACATTCTTGATGGAATATTTATATCGAATTCTTTCCGATAACTTTTCATCATTCCTTATTTTATCACGTAAAGCCTCTATGCCTTTAATAAAATCAGGCTTTTTATCAGCAAATTCTCTTTTACTGTTTTCATTTCCAGTATCAAGAATAGTACCATCAGCCATTACTATCCTTACGGAGAGTAACATCTTGTCACTATTTGCATGAGTTCCGCAATTCATCCCCGAAGCATTATTCATGATAATACCTCCTACCATTGCAGATTTTACGGAAGCAGGATCAGGAGCAAACTTTCGCCCAAAAGGTTTCAGAATCTGATTAACTCGTTCACCTATTAATCCCGGTTGAAGACTAATGGTTTTATAGTCGGGAGAAATTGTATACTTCTCCCAATGTTTGCCTGCAACAATCAAGATGGAATCGCTTATGCTCTGCCCCGAAAGACTTGTCCCCGCCGCCCTGAAAGTAACGGGCAGATTCAAGCTATCAGCTATTAACAGTATTCTGGAAATTTCCTGTTCATCGACAGAACGAATTACTATTTTAGGAATAAGGCGATAAAAGCCCGCATCAGTGCCCCATGCTAATAGACGTAGTTCATCCGTGTAGATTCTGTCTTTAGGCACAAATGCTGAAATCTCTTCAAGGAAAGAATTATAATTCTTACTCATGATCTTGCTTTGTTTATAGGCTAGTAAACCTGTTACTTATATAAATAATATTTTTTTGAAAGCTTCTTAAAGCTCTCTACATCTTTATACCAATAATCTTTAATATCCTCAAATCGGTTATTCTTTGCAAAGCGCAAACGAATCTGATCGCTTCCGCTGACTTTATCAAACATATTGAATCGTTTGTTATCAGCATTATTAAATACCGCTTTATCAGGATATAATTCTGCAACTTCCTGCATTATATAGAACTGTATTTCAGAAAGTGCAGCTTTCTTATAATCCGTAATATGCACCTGCACACCCTGAAGATTCTTGCCCTGTCCCACTGCATAGAATGGATTCAGGTGGATAGGTCTGAATTTAATTCCCGGTAGATTCAGGCTATTCATTTTTGCTGCAAACTCATCCGCTTTTATCCATTCGGAAGCAAACATCTGGAAAGGAATGGTATATCCCACACCAATAGACATATATCCCAGTTCACCAAGGATTCCCGATACAGGATAGAATTCGGCAGAATGAGCATGAGGAATATGAGGAGAAGCCGGAACCCATTGCAAACCGGTTTGGGTATAATCCATCTTACGCTTCCAGCCTTTCATCTTTACCACATGCAGTTTACATTGCTTTTTCAGCATATTCTCATTATTAAGCATCATAGCAAGTTCACCACAGGTTAATCCGTAAACATAAGGGATCTTGAATTGGCTCACAAAAGAGTAATAACCATCTTCAACCACATTTCCTTCTATTTTAAGACCATTCACCGGATTTGGGCGATCGAGCACCACAAATTCAATATTATTTTCGGCAGCTGCTTCCATTGCAAGCCCCATGGTACTTATATATGTAAAAGAGCGACAACCAATATCCTGAATGTCATACACCAGAACATCTATGCCTTTCAACATATCGGGTGTAGCCTTACGTGTTTTGCCATACAATGAATAAACAGGCACTCCGGTTGAAGGGTCATTGGAATTATCAACATGATCCCCGGCATGCACATCTCCGCGAACGCCATGTTCAGGGCCAAAAAGAGCTACAAGCTTTACATTCTTCGCTTCATGAAGAATATCAATTGTCGACTTCAAATCATTGTCAACCCCCGTTGGATTAGTGATTAACCCAACACGTTTACCTTCCAATATTTTAAAGTTCTGTTCTTTCAAAACTTCAATACCTGTTTTTATTCTTATTTTCTGTGCAGATACATTGACTGCCAATAATCCTGCAAGGGACAAAGTAAATAAATATTTAAGTTTCATCACTCTTTATTTTTAAATTATTCCGATTCTATTTCATCTTTTTTCTTTCCATACTCTGGATCAATCTTCACAAATGCACAAACTGCGATAGTGGCAGCGCAACAAATCATCACCCAAACAAAGAAGTTCTCGTATCCAATATGATCTTGTAACCATCCGGCAGCCATACCCGGCAACATCATACCCAATGCCATAAATCCTGTACAGATGGCATAATGCGCTGTTTTATGTTCTCCTTCAGAGTAATAAATAAGGAAAAGCATATAGGCTGTAAAACCAAATCCATAACCAAACTGCTCTATAAAGACACAAATATTAATAATGATCAGATTTTGTGGCTGGAAATATCCCAAGTAAACAAAAGTAAGGCATGTTAAAGAGATGCTCCATGCCATAGGCCACAGCCAACGTTGAAGACCTCCCTTGGATGCACAGATTCCACCAATGATTCCACCAATTGTAAGACCTAGAATACCAACTGTTCCATATACTATTCCAACTTCAGCGGTTGATAAGCCTAAACCACCTTTTTCTAATGGATCAAGCAAAAAGGGATTGATAAGTTTCACTAGCTGAGCTTCCGGCAAACGATAAAGCAGCATAAACAGGATTGCTACACCAGCCTGTTTTTTCTGAAAGAAAGTAATGAACGTTGCCAGGAATTCTTTAAAGATATTTGATGCTGACACATTAGTAACTGTCGACTTATCTGTTTTAGGTGTAGGCAGAATAAATTTGTGATAAAGGCAAAAAGCAATAAACAGTCCACTTAAAATATAGAAAGTGATGGACCACGCAAAAGGAATATTCCCGGTCCAGTTTTCCAATCCTCCGGCCAATACAATAAGAACACCTTGTCCAAAAATAGTGGCTATACGATAGAAGGTACTGCGAATACCTACATACAATGCTTGTTCTGAAACATCCAATGCCAGCATATAAAATCCATCGGCAGCAATATCATGAGTAGCAGAACTAAATGCCACTAACCAAAACACAGCTAAAGTAATCTGGAAAAAGTTGGGCATTGGTATCGTAAAAGCAATCCCTGCCAAGCCTGCACCGACCAAAAGCTGCATAGTGACAATCCACCAGCGTTTTGTTTTAAACAAATCAACAAACGGACTCCAGAAAGGTTTGATAACCCATGGCAAATAAAGCCAACTGGTATATAAAGCTATGTCTGTGTTGGAAATACCTAACTTTTTATACATAATAACCGATATAGTCATTACTGCAACATAAGGTAATCCTTCAGCAAAATATAATGTGGGAATCCATGCCCAAGGTGATGTTTTCTTATTTTTCATAATATGGCATTAATATAGTTTATTTATGGATGCTCCTACGTAATAGTGCAACAAAATCTTATCGTATGTATAACCTTGCTCACCCATTACTGCAGCTCCAATCTGGCAAAGTCCTACTCCGTGCCCCCATCCTGAGCCAATAATCTTAAAACTTTGGGGGATATTATTTATAATATTCTCTTTCTCGACAACAAAAGCAGAACTGTATAAGTGAGATGTAGAAAGTGTTCTTCTGATCTCTAATTCTTTGCCAATTATCAGAGTCCTTTTGGTTCCAACGATTTTTAGCTTAACCAATCGGCCCGAAGTACCTCTCTCCACAGGTATCAGGTCTACTATTTCACCATAATCAACATCTGAACGTTTCAGGATCAGTTCGGAGAGCTCTTTCTGTGAGTAAGAAACCTTCCAACGATAAAAGTTGATTGTCTCCTGATCATAGTTATTCAATACCTGTGAAAGAATTTTCTTATCAGTTGTGTTACAGAAAGCATCAGGTGAAGTATAGATCCATTTTACTGCTTCATCTTCTTTAGTCAAATCCGGCAATGGTTCTCCACTCTTATCATCACGTAACTTGACCAGATAGGGATGTTTCACATCTTCCCAACAGTATTGAAACTCTTCTACTGCACCACCACAACATTTAGAGAAACGAGCATCACAGATCTTTGCTCCTGACATTAAGAGTTGTCCGGAAGTACTTCTGACAGCAAGTTCTACATTCTTTGTAGAAGCACGTGTAATTCCCTGGTAGCGTTGGCAATGATCATCAGCACATACATCGAAATTAACATGGTCTTCACGATCATACCATTTTATACATTCATCTTCTGTCTGAGAAAATGCAGTATATTCTGATTTTGTTTCAGCAATCTCTTTGTTTTTCTGAATCTGAGCCAATAACCAGCTACGGGAAATTACGGCATGCGCTTTCAATAATTCCATTGAAGCTGTAGCACTCATCTCGGAGGAGATTACACTGATTAAGTAATCTTCCACGGAAATTACATTTACAGCTGTCAGCTTATTATTCTCGACAATGAGTTTCAGAGCACCACGAAAACGCTGGTTTTCTTTTCGCTCCCAATGGAAATTAATACCAATGGTTACATCCAGCAATTCAAAAGAATCATTTGCGCTGTCGGAAGGTTCAAACAACAATTCTTCATAATCCGAACCGTTCCAAAGAATTTTACCTTCAGAATAAACAGCGTTCTGACTTCCGGTTACCAAAGAACCGTTCCAAAGATAATTACCCTGCAACACAAAATCTATTTGAGGTTCAAACATGATCCCCACATCTACTCTAGGTTCTTTCATAACGCTGGTTTTATATGTTCTGCGATTTTCTTTAATGCAACTTCATCCATACATACTTCAGTTAAAATTGTCTGCACATTTTCTGCAGTAATCTTATCAAAGTCTTTTTCCATAGGAATTATAAAAACACCACCCATATCTACTGAACCCGGACTGATTAAAATATTATCCTCACCTTCTGCAGCATAACAGGAAGGACGGTGCAATGACCGTGGAAAAACACAAACGATCCATTTATCTGCGCCATACCAGGCAAGAACATTCATCATCGGTTCTTCTTCTCCCGGTTTAACTTCCAATAAAGCATATATTTGTTCAAACAGTTCAACTGCATTGTCCTTTGATTCCGATTCAATAACAAAAGTTCCTCTCAGATAATTGTTTAAAATATAAAGTTTTGCTAATTGAAACTCTAAAACGGGCTTAATTGCAAATTGCCTCCATTCCTTCTCTATGGGAAGAAAGCCTTTGTTTCCTGCCTGAAAATGAACATGATCAGGGGCAGATGCACCGCACTTCGGACCATTGTAAAAGATAGTATATTCATCTATGTTATATGCCAGATCCAACATATCTCCTAATCTACCGGCAATTCGCTGATCTACATGCTTGCATGAAGGAATAGTAAGATGCTTTGGAAATATCGGAAATGGATTGATAAGTATTTTATAATCATCTCCAAACGGAATTCCTTTCTGTTCAGCCGGACGGTTTTGATCACATAGAAAACATTTTCGTTCCTGAATAGACTTTGTATCTACTTTGGCTGAAGAAGAAGCAATCCTGGCCGGATTAAACTGAACTTTGATCTTAAAATTATCAAAAGCCAGTTCTTTAACCTTTACTTGTTTCAGTGCTTCATAATTGTTTCGGGCCAGTTCCCATACATTGAGCTGTTCCTGAAGCAGTTCTGCAACTTGTGATGATGTGACTATTTTTTTCATTTCTTCTTATTTAAAGCTACTCTGGCTTGAAGTTCCCAGGTACGGATTCTGTCTTTATAGGTATTATGACCATTCATCTTAACAATATCAAGTGAAGCATCAGAATTATCATCCCAGCGACGACACATATAAACAACATCGTATACACGTCCAATCTGATATTTACGGGAAATGTTCAATCCTAAAGCATAATCTTCGCCATAACTTGTGTTAGGTACTTTTATATCTCTTAGTACTGGAGTATAGAAAGCACGTGGAGCTCCTAATCCATTAATACGAAGAGCATTGTTTCGTCCGTTATCAGGAGTCCATTCTTTATGATCAATGATTCCGGGAGCTATCATATTCATATTAAAGTCGGTCATCATATAAGTACCAACTACCATTGCACAATTTTGCTCATAGAAAGCATCAACCATTTTCTGCAATGTATTCTCGTCACTGTAAACATCATCACTGTCTAGCTGAACAACAAACTTACCACATTTTGGATGGTGTACACCCAGATTCCAACAGCCACCTATACCTAAGTCCTGACGTTCCGGAATTATATGAATCAAACGTTCATCTGACGCAAACTTATCAATTGCTTCCGTTGTGCCATCGGTAGAATAGTTATCGACTACAATTAAGTTGAATTTAAAGTTCGTTTTCTGGCTCAAGACAGAACGAATAGCATCTTCAACAGTACGGATACGATTTCTAACAGGAATCAATACCGATGCTTCAAACTCGAAATCTCCGGCATTAAATTCTATTTCTTTAAATTCTGGAGCAAGATATCCTCCAATCACTTTCAGATGATCTGTACAAGCAGCTTCCATCTCAATTTGTACTCCTCTGTTCTTTGGATCTACATAATCGAAAATCTTTTCTCCACTTTTACGTGTATCGAATTCTACTTCAGAGTAAAGATACTCATTGATATGAACCAAAGAAGATCTTTGAGATACTTTCAGACGCAAATCGTACAAGCCGGCAAACGAATACTCGGTAGCCATTTCATTCGCTGCAGCTTTTAATACATCAGACTTATAAAGTAATACTGAGCCAAAATTAAAATCATCGCGCAAACTACCAAACTGACAATCAATAACCGGACAAGCTGTTCTTGTTTCACCTATTACCTGGTAATGATCTGCATAAACCATTCCTGCATCAGAATCTTCTGCTATATGCAACATACGTTCTAATGCAAACATTCCTAATTCAAGAGTGGTATATTTAGTATAAATCATGCTGTAATCTGCATCTGAGTGAGATGCAATTTCGCGGACTGCAACAGTAGAGTTCAATGATGGAACCTGAAGTTTTTCACAACCTTCTATTGAATCTTCCACATTATCTGTAACAAGTAAGTAGATCTTACTTACCAAATCACTGGCTTTTAAATTTTTTATAGTCTGTTCTGCTTGTGCAGCTCCCATAAAGGGAATAAAACAATTAACTGTAGTTTTCATATTAATATCGTATTACTTTTTATTTTTATCTTTTATCACTTGAATATTTTAAAATTCCGACTTCACCGCTTGTACTTGTAAACACACATTCTGTGGCACTCAGTGGTACAACCGTACTTATAAGTGAATTCCCTACTTTATGCTTCCAGAGAAGTTTTCCCGAGAAAGCTTCCAAGGCAAAAATGACTCCACTCTTAGTGCTACCAAACACAACTCCATCTTTCTCGACCAACATAGACGGAGCATGTTCATATCCAAACTTCACATTGGTTGCCCATATCTCTTTGGGGACATTTCCTTCAGCAAAATAACAAACTACGCTATCTTGCATTGTTTTACTATAAAGCCGCATCTTATCTGCCGAAAGTCCAATGGTTTCTCTTACAGTAGACTGAAACGTTCTCCATAGTGTTTTGCCACTATTAACATCAATCGCAGTCATTGCACGTTGTGGATCGGTTATGAAAACTTTCCCTTTTGCAGCAACAGGCCATACAGCAGCCGGAGAAAAATGCATGCGAGTTAGATTTCCATTCCATTTCCAAAGCTCCCGCCCGGATTCTTTATCTAATGCATACAAATTATTATCCCAGGCACCAAAAATAACTTTGTCTTCGTAAATTAAAGGTTTTGTTTCAATATACCCTTTAACGTCTGTATATGCCCAACAAAGCTTTCCTGTCTTCACATCAATAGCCCGAAAAGTATGATCACTTGCTCCAATATATGCAATCCCATTATCAATAGTAACAGCACCTAGCACAGCTTCTTTTGCAGGATATTCCCAACAAAGTTTTCCTGTTTTAGCATTGACGCTATATATTTTATTATCTGCAGACCCAAAAACAACGACACCGTTTGATGCAGCCGGGGTTCCAACAATTCGATTTTCGGATTTGAATTCCCACTTTTTCTTACCACTACTTAACGAATAGCAACTTAAAAAGCCCAAATCATCACCAACATAAACGTTTTTATTATAAACGACAGGAGATGAATATATCCCCGCACTTGTCTTTACAATCCAAAGTTTTTTAACCCGATTATATTCTTTATTTATAGAATAATCAGGTCTTTTATACCCGGAATTATCTGAATTAAAATAACTCTTTCTTAAAGAATATGATGCCCACTTTTCAGCTTCACCTCCAATTTTCTGCTCAAATACCAATAATGAATCTGGAGTCACTTGAAAAACGGAATAACCTCCAACTTTTTCTTTTCCTCGCAAGTTTGAACGACAAATAATACCGGGAATACCATCGTAATTGAACAACAAATTACGGTGATAATGCCCTCCCAGGAAGGCTCTGATATTATATTGACGAACAGCATCTGTGACATCATACCAATTATCTACGTCACCATCTTGTAGTGGATAATGAGTTACCAGAATAACAGGCTTGTCTTTTCCAAAAGTTGCCAATTCATTTTTCATCCAGGAAATATCTTGCGGAGAAACATGTCCATCAGCCATTCTAATAACCGGTCCTGAATTAAATCCAAGAAAAAGGATTCCATTAGATTCAAATTTAAACCTGTCTGAACCAAAAATATGACCAAAATCAGTCGCTCCAGATTCACTCCACTTTGTTTCATGATTTCCGGAAGTGATATAATATTTCATCTTCAACAAGTCAAGCAATGACTTTACTCTTTTGAGAGATGCACGATCTCCTTCTTCAGTAACATCACCAGATACAATTACAAAGTCTATATCCTTGGTCTTATTTATTTGCTCAACAGATTTTCTCAAATCATTATAAGCAAGAGAATCACCACTAACATGTAAATCTGTTAATAATGCAAAGCGGAAATTTTCACCTCGTAAAGAGTTAATTATTAGGCAAAAAAGAACTGATAAAAAGACTTTTTTCATAACTAGATCTATGTAGGCCCTTATAAAAACAAATGTAAAGTAAATGTTTTAATTGTAGAAATAAGAGCGTTTATTTTATGAGTTAGAATCATTTATTTGCAAATAATAACATTTAGAAAAACAACATCAGCAACATAATCATGTAAAGCAAAACATTAAAAATGCGAAATAGAAGAAATGTTTTGAGTATGATATTCAACCAGTCCATTCATAGGTGACTCAACTATATTATCAATTACTATACCAAATTCCTTTGCAACCTCATTTAAAACAGAGGAATAGTTATATGCAACAGAGCCGACAAAACGAATTGGATAATTTTGATAGTCATACTGAGTAACACTACGAACAAAGAAACTTCTTAGATTTTGCGAAACAAGATCATAGACATATTCACTATCAAGATGTTCATTCAGAAAATAAGAAAACGTTGATAGGAAACGGTTTGGGAATGGGCGACTGTATACAGACTCAAGAGCATCATCAGCCGAAATACGAAACTTTTCATAGAATGTTTCAATAAGAGAAGCTGGTGCTAATCCTTTTAAACAATCAGCCAAAAAGAGCTTACCTAAAACTGCACCACTACCCTCATCTCCTAAAACATAACCCAAAGATCTTACATTGCGAGTTATATTTTTCCCATCATAAAAACAAGAATTAGATCCAGTACCTAAAATACAGGCAATACCTGCATCATTTTTTAATAAGCCACGTGCAGCAGCCAATAAATCACTCTCAACTTCAATGGGAGACTTAAATTGGGCAACTAAAGAAGCGCCAATAATACCTTTTCTTTCCGGAGAAGAGCAGCCTGCACCGTAGAAAAAAACCTGTTCAAATCTTTTTCTAAAGAAATGTTCCGGAAGCCCTAAGCGTACACTGCGACTTATTTCTCTCCTTGATTGGAAAAAAGGGTTTATTCCTTCTGTAAAAATATGTTCAGTTACGCAATCTCCATCAATCAAAGCCCATTCTGTCCTTGTTGAACCACTCTCAGCTATCAGTTTCATTTATTGTTTGCTTATTAAAAATTGCTCAAAGATAAATAATATTTCTTTATCATCATAGATAAAATAGAGAGGTATTATTCACCATTTAAAAATCAACTATTCAGTTTTTGAGAAGAAAGATAAGACTGACTTCATCAACTGATTTCTTCCCTCTTCTTTTTTAACAGATTCAAAAGGAAAACCTAGTATGCAGGTTTTATATTTTCCAATATACGCCACACCTGCACTCAAATTATTCTCAGAATATCTAAATACTGTATACGAATCTTTTGATGATGGCTCTATTCCATCAGGAGATTCTACAGCATATGATTCAGCATTTAGTTCATTGTAATAGTCATAGTTACCAGACAACATCGCAAAAGGAGATGCAACGCTTTTAACTTTACCTGTTATAGCAGCCTGTCCGGTACGCCATTTATATTTCAATGTATTCATCGCAAAATTCTTATCTTCCTGTCGGGATGTTTTATTATCCCACAAATCCGATCCGACAAATGCACCGGAAACAAAGATATTACCATCTGCTTCGCAATATTCTTTAATTGCAGACTGCAATTTATCAGGGAATGTTTTAAACTCAGTTGGACAAACACCTCCGCGTCCCATCTTTGTTTCACGTTCTTTCCCCAAGATCAGATCTACAAATTTATAATCTTTCAGATTAGCATTCCCATCCATTACAGCTTCGTCACTACAAGAGATAAAAGAATATCCTGCATTAGTTATTGCTTTTCCATGAACAAAAGGATAATCGAAAGTATTGCCGGCAATAACCGTTTTTTCATAATTTGCACGACTAGCTCCAAAACCTGCAGCATCATCATCCATCCATGGAATACTACGTCGGAATTCCGTCTGACTTCCAATAAAACTATAGTCTTGCTTGTAAGGAACTCCATGATCAAGTACATCATAGAATCCTGCTATACTATCAGCTACAAAGTCGGCCGGAGCACTAATTCTATCAAAGCCGTTCACTACCAGAACCATTCCCTTCTCTTTTGTAACCCTACTGGCTGAAAGAATTTCAGAAGGGAAACTTTCACCTCCATCATTTAATGCAGTGACCTTATAGCTATATATCTGACCTTCATTTTGTGATACGCGATAGCTATTTGTATTCACAACAACACCATTATCAAATTCTCCGTCGTCAATACGTGTATAAACAACATACTTATTTGCTACAGCAGTTGGCTCCAACGGATCCATAACTGGCTTCCAGTTTAGCTCAACATCGTCAGTATTTACAAAGTGGATATTAAAATAGTCTATTGGCAATGGCTGAACAACATATTTCTGTTTATATTGCGAAGAAACAAATTGAAGTATTCCTTTATAAATCGCGCGACTCACAGTAAAACGAAATCTAGGATCCAATCCATAGCGCATATCAGCAAAATTCTGATGAGAAAGGAGCTCTAACAACATGGCAGGGACTTTAGGAACACGTGCTTCATAATAAGACTGATTCCACATTCCACGGCGCGACCAATTAGGTTCATATAATGAACGAATATCATTCACTATCTGAGACTGCACAAGGTCTGTCAAATCTCTGGCAGCATATCTGGAAACGCCATTTGTATATTTAGCATCATCAGTATTAGTACAGAAAATACCTAAAGATCCTATAATTGAGTCATTCATCGTTGTTCCAGCATCGGTATGAAAAGCAAAAGACAAATCAATTGGAATATTCAAACCTTCGGCTTTCGGATCAACGCTCGATCCACCTGCTAAATAATTAACCCAAAGACCTCTGGATTTATAATCATCAGTATAATCGTTCACACCTTTACTTGGAGAATATACATCTTCAGGGAAACCTGCCCATTGCATCCAATAACGGGCTCCTTCTGTATAGCGCGGGTATCCGCTCGTCTCGTATGGGTAGTCAACTTTAGGCAATGGTTTTATTTCTTCCTGAGCTTTCGTATCTGAGCTCTTTATATTTTCTGTGGTACCACTATCTGCAATACGACGAGCAATATTTCCAAAACCACCACCAATCTTTATAGCATCTGCCGTAACAACTTTCCCTGTTTTGGACGATTTGTTTGTAAGTACAATTCTGGAATCATAATTTCTACCAGCATCAAAGCTGAAATGACCTAAATAAATCCATGTGCCTCCGCCCATTGTCTGATTGATCTTAAACTGAGTGGAACCACCTTTGTGATAAACAGTGTACAAAGCATCATCAGAACTATTTTCAAGACTTTTATAAGAAATATAAACAGCATATCTTCCAGCTTTAGGAATATCTGGAATCCATTCTGCTATACTCTCTTTTCCTTTCTTAATTGTTTCTATCAAACGGAATGTCCCGTCATGAAAAGGGTTATCATTGTTTATATAAAACTCCTTTTTTTGAGCAAAACCAGGACCAGCACCATCATTCCATTTTTTATCAGTAATCTTTTCAATATAACGAGAGCTTGTACTTAAAGAACCGTCATTATCAACAATAATTTCTGCTGTATTTGTATCACGTTCACGAGGCAAAAATACATTAGCACCGGCATTTTCAAGCATTGGTACCAAAAATGGCAAAACATAGCTCTGAGTATATAAATCTTCGACTGTCTGAAAAATACGAGCACGTTGCCACTCCCATCGTGTTAGCTTTGACTCATAATAATATCCATGACTTTGCCACATGGCAATGTGCCTGTTCAAAAGACCTTTTGTTGGTCTGTAAGGTACCGAGATCCGGGTGATTAAAGGCTTATCAATGTCATTTACAAAAGTTTTCGCTTTCTTATCTTTCTTACTTCGTAATGCAAGAGGAATAAGTTCTTCTATCGGGTGCTTATCAGTGATCAATGTAACCTCATAATTTGCAAATTCCGGGGGGAGTTGTTGACGAATATGCTTATATATTTCGGCTACATTGTCTTCTCTGAAAGGAATATAAGAGCAATTCATATTAGCATATAATTCCAACTTACTTTTGCTAACCGCAAACGAATCAATATAAATTGGCCCTACAGATATGGTCTTTTTTGAAACTTGAGTCAAATACGAACCAATTGTTGAACGCACCTCTTTAGAAAGTTCCTGGGCTTCAGCTACCTGACTAAAAAATCCAGAAAATAATAAGCTTAATACAAAAATACGAATAGGTTTCATATACATCTATTTTTGTTTATTCATTATCAAAGTAAGGCCAATAAAAGTAAATAAGGCATTAAAAATTAGCAATTCATAGCTAAAAGTATACCCATTAAACCAAACTTGTGAATTCTTTTGAAGAATAAAACAAAGTATTGGTGAAATAAGGGCAACCAAAGGAACATATTTATCACGAACCTGCTTTTTTGTACAAATACCAAAGGCAAACATTCCAAGAATAGGGCCATAAGTATAACTTGCCAGAATATATACAGCATCTATTACGCTTGTATTATTCAATAAGTTTATCAATATGATAACCACTCCCATTACTACAGACATCATTACATGAACCTGCTTACGAACTTTTACAACTTCTAAATCCGTCTTATGCTTTGTACTTCCCAGAATATCCACAGTAAAAGAAGTCGTTAAAGCAGTTAGTGCTGAACCTGCAGCTGAGTAAGCAGCAGAAATTAATCCAACAATAAATAAAACACCTACAATTTTTGGGAAATAACCATGAGTAGCAATCAATGGGAAAAGTTCGTCACTCTTTTTAGGAATTGCAATCCCAGATTTTGCAGCAAATATATATAAAAGTACACCCAGCATTAAAAACAATAAAATAATTACAACCTGGAAAATACCACTGGTAATCATATTCTTCTGAGAATCTTTAAAATTCTTGCAACTCAAATTTCGTTGCATCATATCCTGGTCAAGACCAGTCATAGCAATCATCGTGAATATACCTGCAAGAAACTGTTTAAAGAAATATCTTTTATCATTAACATCATCAAAGAAAAAGGTCTTTGAATAATCATGATCAATAATAGCACTAAATGCCCCATTAAAAGAGAGATTCAGATCAGAACTTATATAATAAATACAAAAAAGTACTGAGCCTACCAGACAAAGAGTCTTCAAAGAGTCTGTCCAGATTAAAGCTTTAACCCCTCCACGGAAAGTATAAAGCCACACTAATAAAACGGTAAAAATCACATTCAATAAGAAAGGAAGATGTAAAGGTTCAAAAACCAGTAATTGTAGAACCACACAAACAAGAAAAAGGCGGACTGCTGCACCCAGCATTTTTGAAATAAAAAAGAACCATGCACCTGTTTTATGTGTAGAAACGCCAAAGCGATTATCAAGGTACTCGTAAATAGAAACCAGGTTCATTTTATAAAAAAGAGGAATCAGTAAAAAAGCTATAATAAACTGTCCAGTCAAAAAGCCTAGCGCCATCTGTAAATAGGAGAAATTGCCCACGGCCACCATACCAGGAACAGAAACAAATGTTACTCCTGAGATGCTGGAACCAATCATGGCAAAAGCCACAACATACCAACGAGACTTCCGGTTTCCAACAAAGAAGCCTTGATTATCAGCTTTTCTTCCTGCAATATATGATATAGCAAATAGAATAACAAAATAACAAAAAATAGTTGATAGGACTAAAACTGGACTCATATATTCATTTATTAGACTTCTAAAATATTACATTAAAAAAAAGGTTAATCAAAACTTATTCAATTTTTCCAAACAAATAACAAAGCTACATTCTTTTTTATTTATAAAAAAGGGATAGTCTAAAAAAGGCTATCCCTTTTTAAAATTATTCACAACTATTTAAGGTTAGTTCCAAAGTGGAGTCTGTGTTAAATTATATCCTCTCTTAGTATATAAATCTATCTGATCCTTAGCTACTGGTGATAAATAGTTCTTATCATCAAAAGAAATTCTATCTTTCGCGCCTTCAGGGATATAAAAACCTACCATACTACTTGCATTTGTACCATTATATGTAACTATTGTACCATCAGCTTTTGCAACTTGAAGTTTACCAACTTTAGCTTTCACTAAATAGGCAGGAACTTCTTGTGGAATATTCACCCATACTCCTCTTAAATTATCCGGATGAGTAGTACAATTCATATACTGTAGCTTGCCCCATCTTTTTATATCCAAAAGACGTGAATGTTCAAATACAAATTCCATTTGACGTTCGCGACGAATCTCCCAGATAAGAGCTGGAACATCACTATCACGATCAGGATCGTCCGGAAGGCTAGCTAATTGCATTGGAGCTGTTTTACTAACACCTCTTGAAATGGCTTCTGCATCCAATGGTCTATTACGGATAACATTAATTGATCTGTCAATATCAGCCTGAGTAACTGCTGCTCCACCTAATGTAGCCAGCTCTGCTTTTGCCTCAATCCAGTTTAATAAAACTTCAGGCAAACGCATTACCGGATAAGCGTTCGTATTAGTATTACTTCCATATTTAGCTGGTATAATGGCATCAGCAGCATGTGTTGGGCCTTCTCTGTCAATGAATTTGCATGTATAAAGCAATGAAGCAGACTGAACTCTTGGAGCATACCAGAATGTCGCTTCAAAACGTGGGTCACGCGTTTTAACCAAATTTGAAAGATTAAATGAATCCGCTTTTGCAACAGAAGAATTTTTCCAGTTCTTTCCATCTACACAAATAAAGGCTTTCACCAAAGAAAGGTTAGCTGCAGCAGCCTGACTTTCATAACCATTAGAATATGAAGCAATACTATGAGTTACCCCCTGATCTTTATTATAATTTCTGTAAAGAATACATTCTTTATTACTTGACAAATCAGTAGATCCAAACAAAGAACGGAAATCTGAAGATATTGAATACTTACCACTATTCATTATGACCTCCGCAGCATCTCTCGCAAATTCGAGATATTTCTTTGCTCTTACGGGATCATTCGAATGATATTTCTGCCATGTTCCTTCAAAAAGCATCCAGCGTGATATAAATCCTGCAACAACATACTTGTTTACATATTGACTTCCATCCGTTGTGCGTATCTTATCCAATGCGTATTTAAAGTTTGCATAAACAGAATCCATTACTTCACCTCTTGGAGTTCTGTCTTTAAACATCTGATCATAATCAGTTTCAGTGAAAGTCTTAGCATAATAAGGCACGTCTCCAAATGTAGCAACCAATTTACTATACTCTAAAGCTCTAAAGAATCTGGCAATTCCAGTCCAATGTCCATAAGCTTCCGTAGTGATATTTGGTTTTGAATAACTCTCAATTTTTTCAAGAAAAACATTAGACTTACGAATCCATCCAAAATACCAAGATGGACCTGCATACTGTTGTAACCATGTACTGCTACTTCTTGAAGCTGGAATACTAGATTCAAAATTTGACTGAACATTAATATTCACACAGTTATCACTAAAATTATAACCTAATAAAGGTGCATAATCAGTAGTCCAGGAAGAATTATAACCTGGGAAAAAATTGGTATAATATTCATTTGCATAATACCTTAGGTTACTTTCCTGAGTCCAGAACGCTGGAGTATCAGGCTCATTATTTAGCTGAGGACGATCCAAAACATCATCACTACATCCCGAAAAGACGATGAGTATTAGTGAGAGTAGGGTTAATATATTCTTTTTCATTGTTATATTTTTTAGAAGTTAAGCTGTAAACCGAATGAAACACTTTTAAACATCGGAGTACCTACTCCGGTACGACCCGAATTGTAATTTGATGAATTAAACATAGAATATCCAGACACAGCTTCAGGATCAATTGGAAGATCACGTAAATGATCAAATGTGAAAAAGTTTTCAAGAGCAATATATACACGAGCTTTAGATATTGCAGCCTTTCTCAATAAGTCCTGAGGTAATGAATATCCTAATGTCATATTCTTAATTCTCATATAAGACATATCTAACAAATATTTGGATTGCACCTGCATATTGTTTGTATTGTCACTACCTCCCTGGTTATATGCTCTAGGATAAAATGCATCTGTACGGTCTTCTTTCCAGAAATCTCCGGCAAAAGTTTGAGGCATAGCACCATCAGAAGAGTTATATCCCGGAATAGCTAAGAAACCTGATCCCCAAATTTGACGTTTGCCAACTCCCTGAAAGAAAATGGAGCAGTCAAAGCCTTTCCAGTCAGCACCTAGTCGAAGACCATATTCATAGCGAGGAGTTGAATTACCTATAACAGATAAGTCGCCATGATCATCTTCTGTATTGCTACCATTGTTTATTTCACCATCACCATTTAAATCCACGAATTTAACATCACCCGGTCCAAAGTAGAAATTTGATGAATTTTGCAAATAAGGTTGATAAACAGGCTTCTTCCCATCAACTGTTTTTAGTTTATAAGCTTTCTTTCCAACATATTTGGCACTTTCATCTGAAGTCAATGTAATTAACTGAGGTTTACCATCACTACCAAGTTCAAAATCACTGTATTGATATAATCTATCTGTCTTATATCCCCATATATCTCCATATCTTTTTCCTTCATAATAGGTATTGGAAACAGTCTTTACAGCTAACGGAGCGTACCTTGTAATCATAGTTGTTGCATCTGCAAGAGTTGCTGTTGCATTAACACCAATGCCATTATTAAATCTGTGATTATAGTCAACAGCAAGCTCCCAACCTCTGGTTCTTAATTCACCAAAGTTTCCATTTGGAGCACTAGTACCAAATGTATTAGCAACAGCAGCACCTGCTACAATCATATTTTTAGTTGTTCGTTGATACCAATCAAATGAAACTCCAAATTCATTATTAAACAAACGAAAATCGACACCTAAATCGAGTGTTTCAATATCTTGCCATGTAATTGATGGAACTACTACAGAAGGAGTACCAACAGAAACAAATTTAGTTGAGCCATCTAGCCAGCTTGTATTTGAAACGCCCATAGTAGAGACATACATAGAATTAGGTACAGTCTGATCACCAATAGTACCCCATGAACCTCTCAGCTTCAAAGAACTAAGAGTCGGTTTTGCCCATTCCATAAATTTTTCCTCACTTGCTCTCCATCCGGCAGAGAAAGAAGGAAACCAGCGCCAGCTTAAATTCGTAGGGAACTTAGAAGAACCATCATAACGTAAATTTGCCTCAAATAAATATTTATCCATTAAAGCATAATTTAAACGTCCATAGTAACCCAACTGAGATTCCCAATACACTTGTCCACCTGCAGTCTGAGTTCCTGTTGCCAAATCAAACTGAGGATTAGAAATATCCAAAAGTTGTGTTATTTGTGACCAATTGTTGACAGTCTTCTGAGTTACACGGTTAATACCACCCATAGCTTTGAAAACATTGTTTTCATCAAGTTTAAAGTTATATGTAGTATAAACGTTTGCAGTTTCTTGCTCCATATTTTCAGAGTTACGATAAATATGGTCTGGGTTAGATCCTGTTGAGGTATAAGTCACATTACTTAACTGATAAGCCGGCATAGCTCCTGTTGCCGAAGCATCAACTACCTGTCCGCTATCATCTACATAAATTCGGTTCCCATTTGCATCTAATTTAGAAGCAGCTCCACCCCATGAGTTACGCGCCGTATAAATTGTTCCAGGTCTATTCGAGGTAAATTCCTGACTAGCATGAGTAAAATCTGCATCAACAGTCCAATCTTTAGTCAAATGAATAGTTGCACCAATATTCACATTAGTATAGTTATATTTCTGGTTAGCAGTATTTGCTTGTTGAGCCTCTGATACCGGACTTCTTACAGGATCACCATCTTCAGTAGTTAGTGGATAAAGCGGTCCCCAACGATATAGGTATAACCATGGGTCAGCTGTTGTTGAATTTGTTACGTAAGCATATCTTTTTTCCCGTTTAGAATAAATCATACCAGCTTTCACTGTAAGATATTTATTTATTTCAGTGCTTAATCTTAATGATGCATTGTAACGTTTAAAATCATCATGTTTTGCAGGTTTCATCATACCTGTTTGATCCAAGTACCCTAAACCAATATTATAAGCTGTTTTACCACTTTTTCCACTAACTGAAAGATTCTGTGTTTGAGAAGGAGTCCACTCTCTTACCATATAATTATATGGATCATAAGTTCTGACACCAATCTTACGGTTGCTTGAATCTACATACCAGTCACGACCATAAACCATCGGATCGTTTGCTTTTACAGTGCCACCATACTTTTGTTGCCAAAGAACAGATTTATCATAACTTTCACGGGTTACATACCAAAATGCTCCAGCAATTGAACTTCCAACTCTTTCAAATGCATTAACAGTGTAATCCAAAGCATCAATGCCGCCCATTTTTATATCTTTGGCAACATTTTGCCATGAGAAGTTAGTTGAATACTGAATATTTACAGATTCGTTCTTTGCACCTTTCTTAGTTGTAATAAGTACAACACCAAAAGCAGCCTTAGCACCATAAATTGAAGATGCAGCAGCATCCTTCAATACTGAGATAGATTCAATATCATCTGGATTCACCATTTGAATACTAGGAATCTCAACATTGTCCAAAAGGATAAGAGGAGATGAAGTTCCATTGACTGAAGCTAACTGACCACGAATCTTCATTGTAGGATCAGAACCAATTTCTCCATTTCCTACTGTAACTGAAAGACCTGGTATTGTACCTTGCAAACCACGACCTACATCTGCTATAGGACGATTTTTCAATGATTTGTCAATATCTACAGAAGACACAGCACCTGTAAGATTTTCTTTCTTTTGAGTACCATAACCAACAACAACAACTTCCTGAAGTAATTCAGAATTGTCTTTTAGTAGAACATTTATAACTGTTTTACCATTAACAGCTATTTCCTGCTTTTGGAAACCAATATACGAAACTATTATAGTTGCATTTGGTTTAAGTTTCAAAGAGAAATGTCCGTCTATATCAGAAATAGCGCCATTTTTAGGTGACCCTTTCTCTGTGATACTGGCGCCAATCACCGGTTCTCCGTTAGAATCGGTCACTGTACCTTTTAGAATGATAGTCTGTTGTTGCGGCTCACTTACGTCATGAGTAACATTAACAGCCCAAACACCTGCAATAGCTTTAGTGCTTCCCACTGCAGAGAATAGGAAAGCAACTGCTAAAGCTGTCAGAAACTTCTTTGAGAAAGTTCCTCGAGATAGTTGAATTGTGCTCATAAAAGATCAATAATTTAAAGTTGAAAATTATATAAATTTCTATCTAGAACTAATAATATCAGAAGTATTGATTTTAAAATTATCATCATTCATTTATTCAATAATTTAAACCACATATTGAAATATGATCTATTAAAAACGCATTAGCACATTGAATATCGGCCAATCATAGAATAAAACTAGTTTAAATATGCATCAAAAGTAGAACTTAAATTTTAGGATTCAAAACATAAATTCTATATTTTTTAATGTTTTATTCATATTTTAAATATAAACTACAAAACGACACTATTAATCTAATAATAAAATCAGAATAATGTTGATACTGCTATTTTTGTATCAAATTGAATTAATATTAAAATTTATAGTAACTTATCTACAGAAGTAAATTCGTATCCTTTGGATTTTAAAGTCTCAATTAATTTATCAAGATAATTATAAAACTTATCTGTTCGTCTTTCATCCGTACCGATATGAACTAATAGCATAAAGCCATTTAGCGTATTTATTTGCTCATAATTGATAATCTTCTGATAAATATCCTCAGAAGATCGATACGTCTTCATTTCCGGCACAGTATAATCAGTATTTGATCCCGTTCCTGGGGTAAAATTGATAAGTTGCACACCCAATTCTGAACACCAGGAAGATATATCGTTATTATACCACTCATAGGCAGGTAGAAAATAAAGCTTCTTCGGTAAATGAATACCTGCCTGAATCATTGCCTGATAATTATCTTTAAGATCTTTCTGAAAAGCTTCACGGGTTACCAAAGTAGAGTCTCTCTTACCCCAGTCGGCATAAAGTATATGCTTATCCGAATGTGGAGCTAAATAATGACCATCTTTCTGCAATGACTTTGTCAGCTTAGGAAAAGAACGATAGAAATCACCCGTCAGAAAGAAAGATCCTTTAATGTTTTGTTTCTTTAGAACCTGATTAATCGTCTTACCCCCATCCGCAAATTCATGCCCGGTAAAAACCAAAGCTATTTTCTTTTTCGAAGTATCTCCCTGAATAATTCCTCCAAGGACTCGCTTATTCGAGTATTGTTGGGGAGATTCAGATGCTAAATATGCCAGATAATAACATAAAGAAGCCGTTCCATCCATAGTTGGCTCATTCGTGGAATAGTCTGCATAATCATCGTGATAAACAACTCTATCTGATTGAAAAGCAGCGTATTTATCTTCCTGTCCTAAATGAACACCTCTCAAATTCTTAAAAATAGCAGTATAAACCGGTCCATCAACCAATCCACCGTCAATAGGATAATGATAAAGTTGTGAAAAAGCAGAATGCGGATAAAGAGGATAATCTCCATTTGAAGGTAATCCTACAATCATACATTTTCCCCATGGGTTACAGCCAAATAACCAATCACGCATAGCTGTTTCCATTTCAAGAAATTCTGTATTACCAGTCAATCTGCGATACAAATTGCATTGAGTAATCAGTGCAACTGTAAGATTGTTAGAACACCATATAAAAGGTATGCCATTTAAAAACACATCATCGCCAGCACGCTCTCGCACTCGTTCCAAACCACTTCTCAAATTACGAATAAACTCGTTCTTAACAACTGGATTATCTTGAGAAGCAAGTTGATAGTGTCCGATATTCACAAAAGGATACCACTGATAATGGCGTGCAGAGTCTGCTCCCATCCACGGTGTTACAGGCTCCATTCTACCATACAAGACTGCATCTTTCAGATATTTCTTATCGCCTGTAGATTTATAAATCTGAGCTGCAGCAAGCTGCATATCATCAGTCCAGTTATCTTCTTCATAAAAATAAGGAGAAACACAACAAGCTGTTTGGCATACTCCCGGAAACTCAACACCTTTATTATAGGCATCAACTGATTTCTCTCTTAAAATCTTCGAATATTCAGGATAAAAGTTTGCCAGCAAATCGGCTCCTAAAGAAAAAGCTGATGCAAATTTACCAACAGTAGAAGCAAGTCCGGTTGTTCTGTTTTTATGTTTTAGCAATCCCTGCTTTTGTCCGGTGCAAAAATAAACCGGACGGTCTTTTCCTTTTCCCCAACCATAATCAACGACATCATTAGTCGGTAATTTAAAGCCTGCATGATCTCTATCATCTGCAATTTGATTAAAAAAAGTATCTTTATCAGGATTCATCCTCAACAACCAATCCAAACCCCATTTTGCTTCATCAAGCACATCGGGAATTCCATTACTTCCTGGTAATCCGTCGGCTCTATAATTATCCGCAAAAGCCTTTGGATACTGACTATAAGCAAATAACATCTGGTATATAGCATTTGCCGAAGTAGTTACATATTGAAGGTAATCAGAAGCATCATGCCATCCTCCACGGGCATCTATTTTTTCTCCGGTACGAGTAGGATGATCAACAATTCTACCATCAAACTTATGGCAAGAATCATTTAAAAACGGATTAAACCCGCAACGTTGCTGACGCATGTACTTTAATGGCACTTCAACAGCAGATGAATAGACATCATTACTTATCTTAAAAACAGGAGATTTAATTGCTCCGGCTTTAATATAAAAAGAACCGGATTGTTTAAAATCAGAGAAGTTCAAACGAGCCGTATTAGAAAAAGGACCTTGAGTACCTTTTTGTTGAACAGCCTTGCAATTATACATCACTTTATCAGTCAAGTCACTTACAATCTGAAACTCTGAAACAGACACAGATTGATCAGTAAGCCAAACAGCTACCTTAACATCATTAGGTAAATAACCTTTTTGATTCACCCTGATCCATTGCGAAGCACAAACAGAGCCAGAGAGCAAATGAAAAGAAAGAAGTATAATCCCTATTTTTTTCATAATATGGCACAATAAAGGTCTGGTTAACAAAATACTAAATGCAAACATAAATATTAAAAACTTAATTGCAAGCAATTTACATATTAAATTTTTGTTTTCAATGTTTAATTAATCTAAATTATAGCATCTAATAGTTAATAAGGTGTTCAATAGCAGAAATAATATAAATTTCAGAAAGAGAATTAGAAAGTTCTGAGTTTTCAGCAAAAGAAATGGCAACTAGATTAATTCCTAGAGCAAAAATCATTATTACTCTTTAAGTTGATTCATGAAGTTTACTTTTTTGTGCATTTTATCTGTCTATCTGCTACCATCCCTCATTAGAAATCTGACAATCAACATCATAAGTTAGTAGCAGATAAACAGTTAAACTTTTTTATCTACTACTAGCTGAAAGCCCTTATTTAAAAGACTTTTGTGCATTTAGGTAGAAGATGGTGGGAGATGAATTTGCGTTTTGTATTTTTAAAATCGAGATGTATCCTTCCGCTAAAAAAGACTTCAGAATAAATTCAACTTTAATAATCAATTGCTTTTCTCCGGTATGCCGCGCATAACCGTTGAATCATTTTTATCGGGCGCAACATTCAGGTCTTTTATCATTGAATTAGTGCTCTGTATTACTTTCTTCATTAGTTCAAACAATCGTTCCGATATATTTACTTCACTCCCTTTTGTTATTGTAAAATGGAAAGTTTTATTTTCATATTTTACGTAAGGATCCATTCTGCCTATTGCTTTTTTTAAAATCAACTTTTGTTCGGCAGTGGCATTCTTAATATTTGAAGTATCCATATCCAAATATTCTTTCCTCATTTGAGCAATAAAAGCTGAATCAGCCACGTGTTTCGGTTTCGTGCTGATTGTAGTGTTTTCGGGTTTAAAAATAGGGCTTTTCATAAACTCGCTCATATATTTAGCCTGCATTATACTCATTAGTTCATTTTGAATGTCAGGTGCTGAATTTATAAGCTTCTGTCCTGTCTTGGTTTTGTAAAAACGGATAAGGTCTTTTATTTCTTTTTTAGTATAATACCGGTCATATATTCCAACCATATCTTCGTCCATAATTTTCTTAAACATAGGTTTAAGTGAATTCATTAATGAACCGGTCACCCCTTTTGAAACACTATCTTTTTGTAAGTTCTGAAACGGAATCATAAGTTTATCAAACATTGATTCTGTCTTCATTAAACTGAATAGCTCCTTGATTGATTCCTGTTTGGTTTGAGAAAATGCATCAAAAGTGGTCACTGCAAGAATAATTGAAACTAGAATTATTTTTTTCATAATGATTGATTTATTGATATTGTTTTTGTCTAAATAAAGTCGATACATACGCTTGTTTTAGTTCTTAATATACTTCTCTAATTCCCGTTTTAGCATTTGATTGTCAAAATGTCCAAAATCAGGATTAATAATTTCACCCGTTTTTCCCACTAACACATAATGTGGTATTCCTGAAATATTAAACATAGAAGTTAGGAAATTCCATTCATCAGCTGTAACACGGTAGTGTTCACCCTTAATATCGGGAATCATATTAGACCATGTGCTTTGTGGAGATGTTGGGTTGGTAATATACACAAACACAATATCTTTACCGGCCAATTCTTCTTTAAGTGGTTTAATTTGCTCAATACCACTGCGACATGGACTACACCAGGTAGCCCAAAAATCAACATAAATCACTTTGCCCTTGTACTTCTTGATAATACCATCAAAAATCTTACCAGCTTCAGTCTTAGGAGTCTCATTTACTACAAAACCTGTTTTTTTCTTATTGGCTTCTATCTTAGCTATTGCCTGATTATTGCATAATTCCACATAATCGGCAATAAAAGGTGTACTAAATTGCTGTTGAATAGTTTTTAATTTTTTAGGACTAACTGGTGACAGTTCTTCAAGTATATTACGACAATTATCCTGTGCTACCATTAAATCACTTGCAAATCCGGGTTCAATACCAAATAACGTTTTCAGATTTCTATTACGGCTATCAATCGACTTTTGAGCAAAAAGTTCATTTATAAAAGGGGTATGTTTTATATGGAATGCATTTGTTGAATCACCGGACGTTCTATAAAACTCACGCATCTTCTTAATCTTTTCCGAATTATCATGTTTAGTTATAATCTTCCATAATTTATTTTCGTCTGCAGTCAATTTAATTTTATTGTCTTTAAAGTATTTATCGACAACAGTATTATCTGCTTTTGGAGTGTTTTTGTATACGCTTTTAAAATCTTCCTGATACTTAGTATAAAATGCTGTTATTTGCTTACTATATTTCTCATTATAGGCTTTTTCCTCTGCCGAGTTGGAAATCAAATCCGCCTCTTTTAGCTTCTCTAACATTAATTTCTCTGACTCAGTAAAGGTATACCCCGATTTCTCCAGCTCAGCACCCAGACCCTGTGTATTGATCGAGAATGAATCCCCAATTCGCAAGATATTTAAATATTTAAGTCTATTTATAAATGAATTATAGCCAGAGCATATTACAGCCAATGGATTATTTACCAATTCATCGTTTATAAAATCAAAATATTGAGCAGTTAACGAATCCGATTTTACTGTTAACGTTCTTTGCGAGCGTGGTATTTTATTTTTTTCGCGGTAAGCACTTTCCCAATAATAATCATAAAGCATTTTATTCGAGGCCGATTGGTATTCAAAATCCATTTTCATTATTTGGTAAGCTTTGGAGGAAATGGCATTTGTCTTCATAATTGAATCCAACGCATTCATGTCTTTAGCTTTATATTTATCACAGTATTCCTTGTATTGATTAGGCGACATATCGAGAATTTTACTTTGCATATCTCTATAATCAAAACTTCTTATTTTAGATAATTCAGATATGTCTGAGTTAATTTTGGCAGATGTCCCCATGAAAAGTTGATCGGATGTACCCAATAGCTGAAAAACCTCTTTCCCTGGTTCTAAGAAAACAGAGCCATTGTAAATAGACGAACGTACGTAGCAAATATTCGGATAATAAACAGGCAATTTGGTTGAAAAGAAACCATTTTCATTGACATTTATTAAAAATACATTTTGTTTTCCGGTTATAATATCATTGATGGCGATAGAAAGGGTTCTAACTCCAACTCGTGGAGTACAATCCTTAATATAACCACTGTAGGTAGCGGAATCAATCTTTAAAATGGGTAACTCATAAGGTTTGTCATTTGCCGGTTTTATCTTTTTGCCTTCAGCAACATTATTACTATATTCTTTTAAATCTTGAGCCGATAAACCTAAAAACACATTATTCGGTGCAGCAATTTTGTAAAACAATTCTATAGATTCTCCATCACTCTTGAGGTTTAATGAATTAACAACCTTTTTGACTTTAGGATAATTGAAACTCCAAAGTTTGTTTTTGTAGACAATATATTTATCATAAAAACCAAATTCCCAGTTTCCAGTCGATTTATCAAACCAATTTCCGCTCAATCCCTTTGGTAAACCTAATTTAACGATAGGTCGCTTAATCTCTATATCGTAAATAAACCAACTACCACCTTCATTGGCTTCGCCATAATCAATATAACTTGTATTTTTAGCAATAGCCGGAAATATCAATTTATAACTTACTTCGCCCGATACAGGCATAGTATATCGTTCATTTAAAGGAATTCCCACAGAATATTTAATAAAAAGTTTCTCACCTCCCACAGGCTGAATATAGGTTTCTTTTGGAATAATTATCCACCAACCCGGAGTATATTTGGTGCAAATGGACAAAACTGTAGCGCTATCAGTTAGCTCTACTTTTGTAATCGTTGAATTATTATTTAGACTTAATCCTGTCCTTGGATTTTTAATCACAGATTGAGAGTAAGCCACGATTGCTGATAAAAAAAATAGTAGAAAGATTAGTTGTGTTTTTTTCATCTTCGATTTGATTTTTAGATTTGGTTATTTATTTTTAATTCTATTTCTTCTTCACTTGCTGATTTATGCGCAAAGAACAAACTCGCACCAGCAGAGAGTAACTTTAAAACTTTTGTTCTTATCTTTAACGATTTTCTAATTTCAATATCACTCCTACCTGAAAATCACCCCAACTCTTACTTACATACGACATATACGCATCCATATTTTCTATCAAAAAAATTGCGGCTTTTCGTTTTAAAGAGTCAGCACGATGTACTGAATAGTGATGGATAACATTTTTTAATTCACTCTTATTATTTCCTGCAAGTTGAAAGTTGCTTTTAAGCGAATCAGAGTATGAAACACAGCCCACTAATAAAAATAGAAAAAAGGTTATCGATGAGCAATAGAAACACAATTTTAGACTTTTCATAGTTTAAGTTATAGCTTTAGGATTAAAGTACAACAAAGATATAAAATATTATATTTTTGATTTTATAATTATATATATTTTATTTATAATAATAGATAATATTTATTATTAGTATTTAATGTAAAATATTAATTTACAATGTTATATATATATTTAATCGATAAAATAATATAAATAGAAACAAATAATAAATCAAATTTTAAACATCCACATACTAAATATTTATCTTAAAAATCAACCATAAAGTCTAACTCAAATAACTGATTTGAAGTAAACACAACAGCGATATATAACGAGTAAGCAAGTGTTAACATAATGATTAACTAAAGCGTATGCAAGGTCGAAAAAGAACATTCAT
Organism: Bacteroidaceae bacterium; assembly: GCA_963668125.1. Taxonomy (GTDB): domain Bacteria; phylum Bacteroidota; class Bacteroidia; order Bacteroidales; family Bacteroidaceae; genus Bacteroides. Next base: position 471,166 of record OY764215.1, read on the forward strand.
GTAGTTTGACAACAAAAAAGATTATTCCCGAAAATTATAAATCAACAGTCGACTATGCTAAGGAAATGCTTGATTATATAATATTCTTTATGCCATAGAATACCTTAAAATACTAAAAATCAGCGAATAGAATTATTCACTCATAACAAAATTCTAACATAAAACATTCTTTTACAAGGTTTAAATCAACTATATAACGAAGTATTGATATAATTAAAAGAGATAAGCATTTTATTATATAATTATCAAAACATTATTTTAACTTTGCAACCTTTCCAAAATAGAAAATAAATGAACATATTTAAAAGTATGTTTCAGTAGGTTTATTAATAAAAAACAAAAGAAAAACACAGGTGAGAGAAGTAATACTAAAAATAAAAAAAGGTGAGCGCCTGCTTGATGCATTAAAACGCGACGGAAAGCAAATGCTGCCCACACATTGCATTATCAATAAAACACTAACAGGTATTGGAGCTACTTACTGCGAACTAGTGAGTGATAGAAACTCAATCATCGTTGAACCTAATGTTCCGGTAATTGAAGGTAAGGTAAAAAAGCACAAAGGAAGTATATTAGGTGTATACTCGGGTATTACGGGACAGAAAATTGAGGAATACATCCAGAAACATAAATCAAAACGAAAGATTATGGTTACTCCGGAAAGTTTTCAGCGCCTGAAAGAGACTCTGGAGGAGCTTAACATTGATCTATACAATGAATTCTTTCTACTGTTCGACGAATGCGAAAAACTTGTGCAGGACATTGACTTCCGCGAATCTATTGAGGCTCCTATGGATGATTTCTTTCGGTTCAGAGAGAAAGCGATGGTTTCTGCCACACCTTTAATAGCAGCCGACCCAAGGTTTGAGAAGCAAGGCTTCACGCTATTGAAAATTACGCCCGATTTTGATTTCAGCATGCCAATAAAACTTCTGCCCACTAACAATATACTAGAGGCATTCCTTGAAGAAATTGCTTTGCACCCGGGCAATATCTGTGTATTCTGCAATTCAATAGACACTTTCGAGTCTATTTTCTGTGAGTTGTCACTCGACCTTCAGAAACAGGTTACCACTTTTTGCAGTGAAGGCGCAATGGAGAAGCTTACGTATATGCATTCTAAAAACTTCAACCGAAAGGCTTACAGTTTTGTGAACAAGCTCACAAAGATAAATTTCTTTACGGGAAGATTTTACTCGGCGGTAGATATTGAATGCAAAAGTAAACCTCACGTTATTATCCTGTCGGACATGATGGGAGCACCACAGTCGGCCATCGATCCAAGAACAGAAACGATCCAGATTGCGGGTCGTTTCCGCAATGGAGTTAAAAGCGTTACGCACATCAGCAGTATAAAAAAAGATCTGGAATACCGCTCGGAGATGGAAGCACAGCTTTATCTGGAAGGAATATTCCAGGCCATCAGTGCAGTAAAGAACCTCTATTCAAAAGCAAGAAGCGAAGGCGAGAAAGGTGCATACCTTGAAGCGCTTCTTGGAATGAGTGGAAACTGCTACTTAAATGAAGACGGAACCAGAAATGAATACAAGATAGCCAACTATTATGATGAACAAAGAGTACTGGAACTCTACACGAACAAAGACAACCTGCTGAATGCCTATAAAGCAATACCAAATTTCACCATCGATTTCCAGCCAAAGGAATATCTGTTTAGCGATACAGACCGACTGGCACGCCAAAGAGCGAAAACCCGCAAATGGAAAGCGGAAGTATTACTCCGACAGCTAGACAGGGCAAACCATCTTCGTTTTTCAGAAAATCCTGAACACAGAAAATATTACGAGGCACAGATCCAACAAATTATTCGTTCTCCTTACGAGCATACACTTTTTGACTGTTACCTCTCAAAAGGATCTGAATATATAAGGAGCATAAACTTCCGCGAGTCGACCATGCTCGGTACTTTAAAGAAAAAGAGCATGCATCAACTGAAGAACTGCCCCTCTGTAACCCGCGGAGTTCACAAACTCTTGGAGACAGGAAAGCAATACACCGCATCCGAAATTAGCGCCGTACTTACCAATATATATAAGAAGAACGGTATACCTGTAAATAAAAGAGTAACAGCGTCCGAGGTAGAGAGGTATTTTGAGACAAGTACTACCCGCAATAACAGAGGGCCTAAGATATTATTAATCAGCACAAAATAGAGAAAAACAGAAACGAGCAGATTGCTAGCTTAAAAATAGAAAAACATAAGGTTGTTTTGGAGGGGGTAACAAGGTTATCCCTTCTGAAATGCCGTGATAATGGGCGTGCTAAATTTTAGCACAAGACATATAAAAGAAGTTTTCCGCAAAGTTTAGCACCACCACTTTTGTTTTGTAACAAATTATCCCTTCAGACTATTCAGAAGACAACCTGAATTCCTTGCAGATAGTCTCTTCAATTACTTTTGGGAAGTATTTATATTCCAGCGTATGAATCCTTGTAGCCAAATCATGAGGAGTATCCGTTGGAAGCACATCACATTTTTCCTGAAAAATTATGCTGCCAGAATCATAATGCTCATCTATATAATGTATAGTAATACCTGAGAATTTATCGCCCGATGCAATCACAGCCTCATGAACACGATCGCCATACATCCCTTTACCTCCATACTTAGGAAGCAATGCAGGATGAATATTTATAATTTTATTAGGATACGCGTGAATCAAGTCTACAGGAATCTGAAGAAGAAACCCGGCAAGAACAATAAAATCTACTTCATGTTCTTTAAGCAAAGAGAGAAGTTCTACAACATTATTGAAGTCAGTTTTAGTAAACACAACAGAAGGGATATGATGCAATCTAGCTCTCTCTAATATATAAGCATCAAACTTATTAGATAAAACCAGAGTAACCTCAATAGACGGATTGCATTCAAAATATTGGATAATATTCTCTGCATTCGTTCCTGAACCGGAGCCAAAAATTGCTATTTTTATACTCATAAAACCGCCAATCTGTGCACAAAATCGTGAAAAATGTGCAAATGGATGAAATTTATTGGTTAAATATTTGCTCGAAACAATAAATATTCATTCCTTTGCAGCTGCAAATTTAAAAAAATAATTCAATTTATTAATTAAAAAACTTAAAGTTATGTCTGAAATTGAATCAAGAGTAAAGGCGATTATCGTTGATAAATTAGGCGTTGAAGAATCTGAAGTTACATTAGAAGCAAGCTTCACAAATGATCTAGGTGCAGATTCACTTGATACTGTAGAACTTATTATGGAATTCGAAAAAGAATTCGGAATCTCTATTCCTGATGATCAAGCTGAAAAGATCGCAACTGTAGGTGACGCTGTATCTTACATCGAAACTGCTAAAGCTTAATTCTGATTTCATAATATGGAATTAAAAAGAGTTGTAGTAACAGGTCTTGGTGCTCTTACTCCTATAGGCAACACTATTCCCGAATTTTGGGAAAATTTGGTCAATGGTGTGAGCGGAGCAGGACCTATTACTCATTTTGATACGTCTTTGTTTAAAACTAAATTCGCTTGCGAAGTAAAGAACTTTGATGCAAATCAATACATCGATCGCAAGGAAGCAAGAAAGATGGATCGTTACACACAGTATGCAGTTGCTGTAGCTAAACAAGCTGTAACAGATTCAGCTCTTGATCTTGAGAAAGAAGATTTAAACAGAATTGGTGTGATTTTTGGTGCTGGAATTGGTGGTATTCAAACTTTTGAAGAAGAAGTAAAGAACTATGCTACCAACAAAGAAAACGGCCCAAAATTCAATCCTTTCTTTATCCCAAAAATGATTTCGGATATTGCAGCAGGACAGATTTCCATCATGTATGGCTTTCACGGTCCTAACTTTGCAACTGTATCTGCTTGTGCAACTTCTTCAAATGCCATAGCTGATGCATTTAACTATATCCGATTGAACAAAGCAAACGTTATTGTAACCGGCGGATCTGAAGCAGCTATTACTGAAGCAGGTGTAGGCGGATTTAATGCAATGCACGCTTTGTCAACACGAAACGATGATGCAACAAGAGCTTCTCGCCCATTCAGTGCAAGCCGCGATGGATTCATTATGGGTGAAGGTGGTGGATGTATTATCCTTGAAGAACTAGAACACGCAAAAGCACGTGGTGCAAAAATTTACGCTGAAATTGTTGGAACTGGTCTTTCTGCTGACGCATATCACTTAACAGCTTCTCACCCAGAAGGTTTAGGAGCTATGTTGGTAATGAAGAATGCACTGGAAGACGCTGAAATGAAACCGGAAGAAATTGATTATATCAATGTTCACGGAACATCTACTCCTGTAGGTGATATTTCAGAATCTAAAGCAATTAAAGAAGTATTTGGCGAACATGCTTATAAGCTGAATATTAGTTCTACTAAATCTATGACTGGTCACCTTCTTGGTGCTGCCGGTGCTGTTGAAGCTATTGCAAGTATTCTGGCTATCAAGAATGGAATCGTTCCTCCAACTATCAATCATGAAGATGGAGACAATGACGAAAACATTGATTATAACCTGAATTTTACCTTTAACAAGGCGCAAAAGCGTGAAGTTAATGTAGCACTTTCTAACACCTTTGGTTTTGGTGGACATAATGCATGCGTTATCTTTAAAAAATACAGCGAATAAGATTGTGTTAAACAACAAAATAGATAGAATAAGGCTCTTTTTCCGAAAGGATAGAGAGTCTTATTCTCGTTTTCATTCTATTTTGGGGTTCTATCCTCGCAATATAAGCCTTTACGAACAGGCTTTACTTCACAAATCATCTTCTATAAAGTCTGAAAAAGGGCGACCTCTGAATAACGAACGACTTGAATTTTTAGGAGATGCTATCCTCGACGCTATTGTAGCCGATATTGTTTATAAGAAATTCGAAGGTAAAAAGGAAGGCTTTCTAACGAACACGCGCTCCAAAATAGTTCAACGAGAAACTCTTAATAAACTTGCCGTAGAAATTGGCCTCGACAAGCTTATAAAATACTCTACCCGCACATCTTCACACAACAGTTATATGAGTGGAAATGCCTTTGAAGCATTGGTAGGAGCCATTTATATGGACCGGGGGTATAATGTCTGCAAGCATTTCATAGAGGTAAAAATCATTAAGCGCTTTATTGATCTGGATAAAGTGGCAAAGAAAGAGGTAAATTTCAAATCCAAACTAATTGAATGGACTCAGAAGAACAAAGTTACAGCCTCTTTTGAACTTATAGAACAGTTTCTTGATAAAGAATCGAACCCTATATTCCAATCAGAAATTCTTATTGAAGGTCTTTCTGCAGGAACAGGTATAGGTTATTCTAAAAAAGAATCTCAGCAGAATGCTGCTAAAATGGCACTGAAAAAGATTCAGACCACACCAAATTTCCTTAAAGAAATCTTTGATGAAGCAAGAAAGAAAGCAGAAGCTGCTATGGCTGAAAAAAATATTCTTGCAAAGGATGATGAGAATTCCGGGATTGCCACTCTGGAAACAGAAGCAACCGAAATTGAGGCCGAGATAACTGATTCTTTCGAGCCCGAAAACAATGAAATAGCATTAGAAGAAGAGCAAGAGACAAATATCAGCGTAACTGAACAATTGATACCTAACAATCCTCTTCTGGGTTAAGGCATTGCATTTCGCCCTTCTCTTATCCAAAACAAATTCCCATTCTCCTACCCTGAACAACCAGATCTTGATCTTCGGTTACTAATTTTAGTTTTCCCGCAACTTCACTTAAAGGAATAGAAGATATTTCATTCCCTTGCAACGCTATCATTCGCCCGAAATCTCCATTGGCAATAAGTTCTGTTGCATGCCCTCCCATCCGGGTCGATAAATTCCGGTCGAAAGGTGTTGGTGCTCCCCCTCTTTGAATATATCCCAGAACCGTTTGCCTTGTTTCAATTCCGGTTTCGTGCTCTATTTCTCTGGCAACATATTCGGCCGCTTTCTTTCCGTCAGCAGTCTTAATGCCTTCGGCCACAACCACAATAGAATATGGTTTACCTTTTTTCAGACGATTCATTATCGTCTCGCCAACGTTCTTAATACTATAATCTATTTCGGGTATCAATATTACATCACCTCCACCGGCCATGCCGGAATAAAGAGCAATCCAGCCAGCCTTATGCCCCATTACTTCAATTACCATCACTCTTTTATGAGAACTGGCAGTAGAATGAAGCCTGTCGATAGCATCAGTCGCAATATTAACCGCAGAATCGAATCCAAAAGAGAAGTCAGTCCCCCAGATATCATTATCGATTGTCTTTGGTACAGAAACCACATTTAGCCCCATAGCAGCCATCTTTGCAGCTGTTTTTTGGGTGCCGTTTCCTCCGATACAGACCACACAATCAAGTCCGAGTTTTTGTATATTGTCCGCCATTATTGCGGGTTTATCAATATCTGGTGAGACGCCTTTCTTTTTAAAAGGTTTTTCTCTCGAAGTTCCCAAAATAGTACCACCTTGATTTAGCAGCCCCGACGTTGATTTTTCTGTAAAGAATTCCACGTCATTTGTCAGCAAACCCTGGAAGCCACTATGTATACCAACCACTTCCATTCCGTAAAAATTCATCGCCGTCTTGCAAACGCCTCTTATTGTTGCGTTAATTCCCGGACAATCTCCACCTGAAGTCAATATACCTATTCTCATACCCTAAAATTTTAATTCTAATATGAGCGTAAAGATAGAAAAAAATAGAAGCAATTAGAAAAACAGTAAAAAAATATATTCGGGAGAGTATAAATATAATAAATAAGGTTATTTTTGCATAAGATATAGAACTTATTATCGAATACATAATGAACAGTACAAAGCTGATTAGTAAATTTTTTATTCCACGACTAAAAGAACTTGCATTATATAATACAGCCGCACAATCTATCCAGGAACAAGTACTTGCCAGGCTTTTAAAAGAAGCCAATCATACTGAATGGGGAAGAAAGTACGACTATAACAGCATCAACTCTTATGAGGATTTCCAAAAAAGAGTTCCCGTACAAACGTATGATGATGTTAAACCGTATGTTGAAAGAATACGTTCGGGAGAACAGAACCTTTTATGGCCTTCTAAAATTGATTGGTTCGCTAAATCATCCGGTACTACAAACGATAAAAGCAAATTCTTGCCTGTTAGCCGTGAAGCTTTGAAAGACATTCATTATCGGGGTGGTCAGGATTGCGTTGCCTTATACTTTCAAATAAACCCGGAAAGCCGTTTCTTTTCAGGAAAAGGGCTAATTCTTGGAGGAAGCCACAGCCCGAATCTTAATTCTAAGCACGGACTTGTAGGCGACTTATCGGCAATACTAATTCAGAATATCAATCCTCTATTCAACCTGATACGCGTTCCAAGTAAGGAAGTTGCGTTAATGAGTGAGTGGGAAAGCAAAATAGAGCGAATAGCTCAAGAAACAATTAATAAGAATGTAACCAATCTCTCCGGGGTTCCTTCGTGGTTTCTGGTGCTGATAAAAAGGATTCTCGAAATCACCGGAAAGCAAACGCTGGAAGAAGTTTGGCCTAACCTGGAAGTCTTTTTCCACGGTGGAGTAAGTTTTGCTCCATATCGCGAGCAGTACAAGCAGCTTATACATTCAGACAAAATGCATTATGTGGAGACATACAATGCCTCTGAGGGCTTCTTCGGGGTTCAGAACGACCTATCGGACCCGGCGATGTTATTAATGATTGACTACGGCATTTTCTATGAATTTATACCGTTAGACCAACTTCACGAGGAGAATCCGGAAATATATTGCCTTGCCGATGTAGAATTAAACAAAAACTACGCAATGGTGATAACTACTTCCTGTGGTCTATGGCGATATATGATTGGCGATACAGTAAAATTCACTTCAAAGAATCCATATAAGTTTGTCATTACCGGCAGAACAAAGCATTTTATTAACGCCTTTGGAGAGGAGCTCATAATTGATAATGCAGAAAAAGGGCTGGCTAAAGCGTGTGCTGCCACCGGAGCCCAGATATGCGAATACTCTGCCGCACCGGTATTTATGGACAAGAATGCAAAATGCCGTCACCAATGGTTGATAGAATTTGTCGTAATGCCCGATTCTGTAGATAAGTTTGCTGATATTTTAGATTCATCTTTGAAAGAGCTTAATTCTGATTACGAGGCTAAAAGGTATAAAGACATTGCGCTTCAGCCTTTAGAGGTTATAGTGGCTCGTAACGGTCTGTTTATTGACTGGCTTAAAATGAAAGGCAAATTAGGCGGACAGCACAAGGTTCCAAGATTAAGCAATACAAGAGAGAATATTGAAGAGATGATTATTCTTAATAATAACGAGAACTTAGCCTGAAATTATTGGGGAAATTTATAGAGATAAAATTTTAACTTAGAGGGAAATTTTTGATTGTATGACTTCTGATGTAAAAAGCCATGCTGATTTAAAAGCCAGATTGATACAAAAATATCCGGATAAAGCAATTAAAATAATAGATAAATTTAGCCAATATGGATTCTAAAAAACTAATATTAGTAATTCTTTGTACTATAGGATTGTCTTCTTGCGATTGGCTTTGGCGATTAGGGGAAAATATTATCAAACAACCATCATTCTATACGGAATGGCACCTGAAAAATACTACAGTGAAAACAATTGAATTATACTCTTATTATGGAGAATTCTGTGATTCTATAGCAATACCGCAAAAGATTGATACCCTTTTAGATTGTGTTGGATCTGATGCGAATATTACTTTTTATAAATTATGGAGTGGTGCAAAAGATTCCGTTGCTGTTAAACTAAGTGGAAAGACTGTTCGGATCTGGAGAAAATCTGAAATAAATAATTCAGGCAAACAGTTCTTCAATAGGTCATCTTGGAGTAAGAGCACAGAGACAATAGAGGGAAAATCATGTACCATCTGGGCTTTTGAAATCTTACCAGAAGATATATCATCACAATAATTCCGGTATTGGTGGCATTGATGAAATGTAGGGATATGCAATAGGATATATTGAAGAACATGAAGAATAAGTAAAACCTGCTAAGTTCAATTCTTTAAGATAATCCATTTTAGAGCTTATTATAATATTATTTGTTTTTATCATATGCTTATTATCTTGTACAAAAGATTGCATTCTTCTGTACAGAACAATTCTTTCTTTTGTACAGAAGAATACAATGTTTTGTACAAGGAAATATTTCTTTTCCTTTAAGTTTCTGAAAACCGAGGAATAAGAATTAAAAAACATAGAAAGCACTGAAAACAATTAAGGCCTCAGATTCCCAAACAGGAACTGAGGCCTTAATTTTATATCAATATCCTTATATTAAATCAAAGTCTTTAAAAGAGTAGTGATACTAACCTTATCGGCAATGATATTGTTCAGTTCAGAGATTGCAACTCTTTCCTGAGCCATTGTATCACGGTGACGGATAGTTACACAGTTGTCTTCCAGAGTCTGATGGTCTACAGTTACACAATATGGAGTACCAATAGCATCCTGACGGCGATAACGTTTACCAATTGAATCCTTTTCATCGTATTGACAATTGAAGTGGAATTTCAAGTCATTGATAATTTCACGTGCCTTTTCAGGAAGACCATCTTTCTTAACAAGCGGCATAACAGCAAGTTTAATTGGAGCAAGTGCAGCAGGTAATTTAAGTACCACGCGTGTTTCGCCACCTTCAAGAGTTTCTTCGCAATAAGAAGCACACATTACGCTAAGGAACATACGGTCTACACCGATAGATGTTTCGATTACGTACGGAGTATATGATTCGTTTAACTCAGGATCGAAGTATTTAATATTCTTTCCTGAATATTTTTCGTGCTGACTTAAGTCAAAGTTTGTACGAGAGTGAATACCTTCTACTTCTTTAAATCCGAATGGCATTTCAAATTCAATATCAGTAGCAGCATTTGCATAGTGAGCCAACTTATCGTGATCGTGGAAACGATATTTAGCATCACCAAATCCAAGACCTTTATGCCATTTCAGACGTTGTTCTTTCCATAATTTAAACCAGTTAAGCTCTTCTCCCGGACGAACAAAGAACTGCATTTCCATCTGTTCGAACTCACGCATACGGAAAATGAACTGACGGGCAACAATCTCGTTACGGAAAGCCTTACCAATCTGAGCAATACCGAAAGGTATTTTCATACGGCCGGTTTTCTGTACATTCAGGTAGTTTACGAAAATACCCTGAGCTGTTTCCGGACGAAGATAAACCTTCATAGCACCGTCGCTGGTAGAACCCATCTCGGTAGAGAACATCAGGTTAAACTGACGAACTTCTGTCCAGTTCTTTGTGCCTGAAATAGGACAAACAATTTCTTCATCAACAATAATCTGACGAAGTTCGTCCAGGTTATTATCATTTAAAGCCTTAGCAAAACGGGTGTGCAAAGCATCACGTTTTTCCTGATGACCAAGTACACGTGGATTAGTTGATCTATATTGAGCTTCATCAAATGATTCACCAAATTTCTTGCGTGCTTTCTCAACTTCCTTATTAATCTTTTCATCATATTTAGCAAGCTGATCTTCAATAAGCACATCCGCACGGTAGCGTTTTTTAGAGTCTTTGTTATCAATCAATGGGTCATTGAAAGCATCAACGTGACCGGAAGCTTTCCAGATAGTAGGGTGCATAAATATAGCTGAGTCAATACCAACAATATTTTCGTGAAGCAACACCATGCTGTCCCACCAATATTTCTTAATATTATTCTTCAACTCCACTCCCATCTGACCGTAATCATACACTGCTCCAAGTCCATCATAAATATCACTTGAAGGGAATACATAACCATACTCTTTACAGTGTGATACAATTTTCTTAAAAACATCTTCTTGTGCCATATCTTTTGTTTTATTTGTTAACTTGCTTACCAGAAATAAAATGCAAAGTAAATGAATTTTTTCAATAAAATTCGTATTTTTGTCTGCACATCACCCCATAATGATGTAAAAAACATAATTTGTTGTTAAAAACGATACCGAAAAAGAGGAAAGAGAAGATTTATGAGTGACGACACAATCGATAAAAATGAATTGAACGACGATATAGTACCTTCTTCTGAAGATAATTTCATAGAAGAAGGTAACTCTACAGAAGATGAATTAGCAAACAGCAACGAACATTCCGACTATAAACCTGTTGGTTCTCAAGACGAAAACATTAAGCACCAGCTGTCTGGCATGTATCAGAACTGGTTTCTTGACTACGCTTCTTATGTAATTCTAGAGCGCGCAGTTCCCCATATCAATGACGGACTGAAGCCTGTTCAACGACGTATTCTTCATTCCATGAAGCGACTGGACGACGGACGTTATAACAAAGTGGCAAATATTGTTGGTCACACCATGCAGTTCCACCCTCACGGTGATGCTTCCATTGGTGACGCACTGGTACAACTTGGACAAAAAGACTTATTAATCGACTGTCAGGGTAACTGGGGTAATATACTTACCGGCGATGGCGCTGCAGCTCCCCGTTATATAGAAGCTCGTCTGTCTAAATTTGCACTCGATGTGGTGTTTAATCCAAAAACCACCGAATGGAAACAATCTTATGACGGACGAAATAAAGAACCTATTACACTGCCGGTAAAGTTCCCTCTTCTTCTGGCTCAAGGCGTAGAAGGTATTGCTGTGGGACTCTCTTCCAAGATTTTGCCGCATAACTTTAATGAATTATGTGATGCTTCCATATCTTATCTTCACGGTGAAGAGTTCGAACTTTATCCCGATTTCCAAACCGGAGGTGCTGTCGATGTATCCAAGTACAATGATGGCGAACGCGGAGGAAGCGTAAAAGTTCGTTCAAAAATTACCAAGATTGATAATAAGACACTTGCTATTACGGAAATTCCTTACGGCAAAAACACAACCTCTGTTATTGAATCAATATTAAAAGCGGTTGATAAAGGAAAAATAAAGATCCGGAAAGTAGACGATAACACCTCTGCTCAGGTAGAGATTCTCGTTCATCTGGCTCCAGGTGTTTCTTCTGATAAAACAATTGATGCTCTTTATGCATTTACCGATTGTGAAATAAGCATTTCGCCAAACTGTTGTGTTATTGATGAGCAAAAGCCTCACTTCCTTCGGGTAAGTGATGTTCTGAGAAAGTCTGTAGACAATACCAGATATTTACTCACACAAGAGCTGTTGATTCATAAAGGCGAATTACAGGAAAGCTTACATTATAGTTCTTTGGAGAAAATATTCATCGAAGAACGGATATATAAAGACAAAGAATTTGAACAGGCTAAATCTATGGACGAAGCCTGCGAGCATATTGATAGCCGGTTAACCCCTTATTATCCATCTCTTATCAGAGAAGTAACTAAGGAAGATATCCTTAAGTTGATGGAGATAAAGATGGGACGCATCCTCAAGTTCAATTCAGAGAAGGCCGAAGAACTGATTGCCAAAATGAAGGCTGAGATAGAGGAGATTGATAAACACCTGGCAAATATTATTGAGTATACTGTAGATTGGTATGCAATGCTCAAAAACAAATATGGAAAAAACTATCCACGTTTAACCGAACTTCGTAATTTCGATACAATCGTGGCGGCTAAAGTAGTAGAAGCCAACGAAAAATTATACATTAACCGCGAAGAAGGATTTATTGGTACTGCTCTTAAAAAGGATGAGTATATTGCCAATTGTTCAGACATTGATGATGTGATCATCTTCTACCGTGACGGAAAATACAAGATTGTTCGTGTGGCCGACAAAATGTTTGTGGGCAAAAACATTCTTTACGTAAACATCTTTAAGAAGAATGACAAACGAACCATCTATAACGTTGTTTACCGCGACGGAAAAGAAGGATTCCATTACATTAAGCGATTCAATGTTACAGCAATGACTCGTGATAAGGAATATGATGTTGCTCAGGGAACTCCCGGATCACGAATTGTTTATTTCAGTGCAAATCCTAATGGAGAAGCAGAAGTAATTAAAGTAACATTGAAGCCTAACCCTCGAATCCGCAAAATTATATTTGAAAAGGATTTTAGCGAGATAGCTATTAAGGGCCGTCAGTCTATGGGTAATTTATTAACTAAGAATGATGTTCATAAAGTTGGCCTGAAACAAAAGGGAGGCTCTACTCTCGGCGGAAGAAAAGTATGGTTTGACCGTGACGTATTACGCCTTAACTATGATGGACGAGGAGAATATCTTGGAGAATTCCAAAGCGATGATTCAATTCTTGTTTTGCTCAATAATGGAGAATTCTATTTAAGCAACTTCGATCTCAGCAATCACTACGAAGACAATGTGAGTATCGTTGAAAAATTCGATCCAAACAAAGTATGGTGCGCAGCTCTTTATGATGCCGATCAGCAGAATTATCCTTACCTGAAACGTTTCACACTTGATGCTACTTCGCGCAAGCAGAACTATCTGGGCGATAATAAGGATAATAAACTGATTCTTCTCACAGATGAGTTCTATCCTCGATTTGAAGTTATATTTGGAGGAAACGACAGTTTCCGTGAAACATTGATAATAGATGCGGAAGAGTTTATCTCGGTTAAAAGTTTCAAGGCTAAAGGAAAACGTATCACAACCTTTACTTTTGACGCCATAAACGAGCTTGAACCTATTCGCTTCCCGGAACCAGACAGGGAGGAGAACAAAGAAACCGAAGATGAAGATGCCGAAACGGAGAACATGGATCCGGACAAAGATAAAAGTGAAGGTGATATAATTGATGAGATAACAGGACAAATGAAATTATTCTGATGAGTTAAAGTTTTTGCCAGTTCCACAATGTCTGCTAAACACAAAATGAACTAATGAGAAAAATAACTGCATTACTTGTCATTCTTATTGGACTGAGTGGAACTATCTCCGCCCAAAGCGATTCATTGCAGGCCAACCGTTTTGTTACTCGCGCCATAACTTATGGTGTAGGATATACAAACCTGCTCGACACTTACCTTTCACCACAGGAGTATACAGGTATGGAGGGACGTGTTGTCAGAGAAACAATCAGAATGACAAAGCTATTTGACGGGAATGTATCGCTGCAGAATATTTTTCAGGCAAATCTTTCTTATACTCACAACCGGGTAGATAACAATAATACTTTTGCCGGATTGGTAAACTGGAACTATGGACTGCATTACCAGTTTCGCATTAACGATAATCTAAAGCTACTTGCAGGAGGATTAAGTGACATAAACGGTGGATTCGTATATAATCTACAGAATTCTAATAACCCTGCATCAGCTAAAGCGTATGCAAATATTGCTGCATCCGGCATGGCTATCTATCGGTTCAAAATTAAGAATTATCAGTTTGTAGCACGTTATCAGGCAAATGTTCCTGTAGCCGGTGTTATGTTTTCACCCAACTACGGACAATCATACTATGAGATCTTTACTTTAGGAAATAGCGAAGGAGTTATTAAATTCACCAGCCTGAATAACCAGCCTTCAATTCGTCAGTTGTTCTCTTTGGACTTCCCGGTAGGATGTACAAAAATACGGTTCAACTATCTTTGGGATATTCAGCAATCCAAAGTCAATAAGCTAAAAACACATACCAATTCGCATATTTTCATGGTGGGTTTTGTGAAAGACCTCTACATTGTAAAAAGCAAAAATGGAAATCCGCTTCCAGCAAAATTAAGAGCGTATTAATGTGTAAAACAACAATTAATCGTAATGAGATTTAAAAAACATATTAAATATTATATAAGTTGGAGCATTGCCTTCTGCTCTCTCCTGTTTATCCTGACTTCGTGCGTGGAAGAGGCTACTTACAGCGACACACCCGAAGGCAATTTCGAAGAATTATGGTCTATTATTGACGAGCAATATTGTTTTCTGGATTATAAGAATATTGACTGGGATGCCATCCACACTAAATATAAGAAAAGAATCTCTGCTGATATGACGAACAATGGATTGTTCCAGGTACTTGGAGATATGCTTGCCGAACTAAAAGACGGACATGTTAATCTGTATTCGGCCAACGATGTTGCGCGTTACTGGAAATGGTATGAAGATTACCCCATGAATTTCAGTGATAGTATACAAAAGAACTATCTTGGAACTGACTACCAGATTGCATCAGGAATTAAATACAAAGTACTGGACGACAATATTGGCTATATTTATTATGGAAGTTTTTCTGCCGGCATTGGCGATGGTAATCTGGACGAAGTTCTGAGCAATCTGGCTATTTGTGACGGATTAATCATTGATGTGCGCAACAATGGCGGAGGTACCATTACAAACGCCACCAAACTTGCAGAACGTTTCACTAATGAAAAGGTGCTTACTGGTTATATACGTCACAAAACAGGTATAGGACATACTGATTTCTCAGAGCCTTATCCAATTTATCTGGAACCATCCAATAGCATCAGGTGGCAAAAAAAAGTAGTTGTACTTACCAACCGTAGAAGTTATAGTGCTACAAACGATTTTGTAAACAGCATGCGTATGCTGCCATTAGTTACTATCATAGGAGACAAAACCGGAGGTGGTTCGGGGTTGCCTTTTACTTCCGAATTGCCCAATGGGTGGAATGTTCGTTTCTCGTCCAGTCCGCATTTTGATGCCAATATGGAACAGATAGAATGGGGAATTGATCCCGACATAAAAGTGGATATTTCATCCACTGATTATAATAAAGGAATTGATACAATTATAGAAAGAGCACGAGCTTTTTTAAAAAAATAGAAAATAAATTTGGATTTTGTTTGCATATATAGAAATAATCCCTACCTTTGCAACCGCTAAACAGAAGTGCGACATCAACCGCAAATGCGGCTGTGGCGTAATTGGTAGCCGCGCTAGACTTAGGATCTAGTGACGAGAGTCGTGGGGGTTCGAGTCCCTTCAGCCGCACTTCAGAAAGACCTGCAATATTTTGCAGGTCTTTTTCTTTTTATCACGACTCCTCTTATTCTTGGATCATACCGAAATCCTGAGGGATTAAAAATCTTAAGCATAAATTTTGGATAATCTGAATAAGAAGAAAGAAATCTGGGATTGAGTCTTTGATTGATAGATCCGTTTTATAAGAAAAACTAAAATCCCCTACCTTATAATCTTTTATCTGAAAAATTCATTTTGTTATAATTATCATATTTAAGGGCAAATATTGAAATATATAAAATGAAAAATAAAAATACAGCCGACATGACTGTCGGCAGGATCACGCCGCAGATAATCCGCTTTGCAATTCCTTTAATACTTGGCAACTTCTTTCAATTAACATATAATGCCGCAGATTCTATAATTGTAGGTAGGTTTGTAGGCACAAATGCATTGGCCGCGGTTGGGGCAGCCGGACCAATTATGAATATTGTTATTTTTATGATCGTTGGTATTTGTTTGGGGATGTCGGTTCTTATGAGCGAATTCTATGGGGCTGGAGACTTTCCTAAACTAAAGCGTGAAATTTCAACGTCTTTTATTTCCGGTGGCATTTTTACCTTAACTATCATTATTCTGGGTATACTACTGTCCCGCTCTATTTTATTGTTAATGAATACACCGGCTGAAATCATAGATGATGCCACCCATTATCTTCAGATAATAATATTCGGCCTTATATTCACTTTTACATACAATATATACGCTTCAGCCTTGCGCAGTATGGGCAACTCAAAAACTCCGCTCTACTTTCTGATAACGTCATCTATCCTGAATGTAATTATGGATATTATTTTCGTTGTTGTCTTTAAAATGGGAGTAATAGGTGCGGCCGTAGCAACTGTTATAGCAGAGGCTATCTCTGCTTTCTTATGTATCTTCTATGTATGGAAAAGAATCCCGTTATTGAAATTTAAGCGTTCTGAATTCGTTTTTGACCGTTCATTGCTTCGAAGTACTGTAAATTACAGTTCGGTTGCAGCAATGCAGCAAATTTGTCTATACGTGGGCAAACTGCTCGTTCAAGGAGCTGTTAATCCTCTTGGCGTACATTCCATTGCTGCTTTTAACGCGGTTAATCGTATAGACGACTTTGTTCTTGCGCCCGAACAGAGCATTGCAAACTCTTCCACAACATTCTTAGCAATAAACCGGGGAGCAGGAAAAACAGACAGAATGAGAAAAGGATTTATTTCATCTTTTAAAATAGAACTTATATATAGCATCGTATTAATGCTTGGTATTTTCTTTGGGTCCTATTGGTTGACTTATCTTTTTGTTGGAAATGAAGGCGAAAATGTGATAGTATCAGGTGTATCATATTTGAAAACAATGGCCTTCTTTTACTTTTTGCCAGGCATAACAAATGTGCTTCAGGGCTTTTTCCGTGGTATAGGAAAACTGAGAGTAACGTTAAATTCTACATTTTTTCAGATTGCAGCCAGAGTTATTGCCGCTTATATATTAGCTCCTCGATTTGGACTGTCAGGAATAGCCTTTGCCTGCCTTGTAGGATGGATAGTTATGCTTGGATACGAGATTCCTGTGTTTTTGAAATACTGGAAGAAAAAGTAGAAAGTTCCGATTTATTTTGACGATTAGAAAGAACAATTTTGATGCAAATGAGATATTAACAATCTTTTATATTTCGTAAATTACAAAATTTAATTCTTTTCAATGGAAAATATTCGTATTTTTGTACTTTATTAGCTTTTAACGAAATATTTAATATAAATATAAAACATTCGTAGTAAATTTATAATATTAAAAACAACCAAATGAAAAATAACCTATCCCGAGAGAAAGTAGAAACATTATCCACCATTTCAAAAGGTAGACATAGAACTAACCTGCTGAAAGTTCAGGAACAAAAAGCTCTGGCTTTTTTCGTTCAACGTATTCCTGAATATATTAGCTCGGATATGCTAACCGCAATCGGCTTCATGGGTAGCGTATTAACAGCGTCTAGCTTCATCCTCGCAGCTTATATTAATATATATTTCCTTTTCCTTGGAGTACTCGGGTTAGCAATAAACTGGTTTGGTGATTCTCTGGATGGTAGAGTGGCATATTACCGTAACACCCCAAGAAAGTGGTACGGATTTTCTCTGGATATTACGGTAGACTGGATCACCGATATATTAATTGGTATCGGATATATGATTTACGTTGGAAGTCCTTGGTACTTGTTTGGATATGGTTTTATTGTAATGTATGGCTGGGAAATGATTACTACCTTACTGAGATATAAAGTTACTGATAAATATAGTATAGACAGCGGACTATTTGGCCCTACAGAAGTCCGAATTTTCATTTCTCTGATTCTTATACTCGAAGTCTTTATAAAAGGTTCAATTATATACTCCGGCGGTATAATATGTATAATGTTGTTTATCGCAAACATTAACGATACAAGAAACCTTTTACGATTGGCAGACAGCCGGGACATCACTGAAAGAGCAACCAAAATGAATGAAAACAAATGATTGAGAAATTATTCGTTTTCACAAAAGCCCAGATATCATGCGGCGTAGGTGGAATCGTTGATTACATAATAATGATTCTATGCACGGAGCTGCTAGGTATACACTATACTATATCAATTGCTATTGGTGGTATTATCGGAGCTTTTATCAATTTTTCTATAAATAAATCGTGGGCTTTCCAGTCCAAGGCAGATTCTTATAAATACTCGTACAAAAGTCAGTTAATCAGATTTACTCTAGTTGCATTAAACAGTATTGCATTAAAATCTGCCGGAACATACTATTTCACGACAGTTCATAATATAGATTATGAGTTTAGTCGTATTATTACCGATCTAATTGTCTCTTTAGCTATAAATTATACACTTCAACGGAAATGGGTTTTTAAAAAAGAGCGTACTCGTCTGAAAACAGAAAAGACTTACGCTGCAAGACGTTGATGGTAACTATTAATTTTTTGTATTTTGAGAAAAACATTAATTGAAGCAGAAAACCTTGAAAAAGCCTCTCCGATTTTTAAAGGCAAATTGGGGAATCATTTGGCAAAATTTGTCATTCGGCTATTTGCTATAGATAAGGTTAATAAGCTATACGAGAATTCATGCGATTATAAAGGCTCTGAGTTCGCAGCAAGTTTATTAAACAACTTAAGCGTAAACTATCGCATCGGAAATGCTGAGCGCCTGAAAGAGCTGCCTCAAGGCGGGTTTATCACTATATCCAATCATCCTTATGGTGGAATAGATGGAATTATGCTGATAGATCTAATGGCTGGAATACGTCCCGACTACAAGGTGATGGTAAATGAATTTCTCTCTCTGATTGAACCCATGGAGGAGAACTTTATTTCGGTTAAACCCAAAGGTAAAAAAGATAACGGAGTTTCAACAAGAAGCATAAACGGCATCCGCGAAACCCTGGTGCGCCTTCAAGATAATCATCCGGTTGGTTTTTTCCCTTCAGGAGCTGTTTCGGATCTCAGTCTGCGCGACAGATGTGTAAGAGACCGTGAATGGCAGGAAAGCGTTATCAGACTCATACAAAAGGCTAAGGTGCCTATTGTTCCTATCCGCTTCTTTGACCAAAATTCACCTTTCTTCTATTCACTGGGATTAATTGACTGGAGAGTGCGTTTGATAAGGATGCCCTATGAGGTATTCAACAAAAGCAAGCAAAATCCCCGAATTGGAATTGGTGAAATAATAACTGTTGAAGAGCAGGCAAAATATACAGACTATCAATCATTGCGCAAATTCTTGCGAGAGTCAATCTATAAAATGCCAATGCCTGCTTCGTTTACGCCAAGAACAGTTCTGGACTTGCCAGTTACTTCTCAAAAAGACAATAAATAAAAGATATAATATATACTGAAGAAAATTCAGTTTGATATACATCAAATACATATTTATACCCGGGTCTCAGCACCCTTTAGACCCGGGTGTAAAGTATACTGAGACCCGGGTCTAAACAATATTCTTTCCTGAAAGATTTCAAAACATTAACTCACAACATTTTATCATCTCTAAACGTTTATTATCTGTAACATCAAAACTTTACAGAGATGAAAGCAAAAAAAATAATTATTGGTCTGCTTGTAGCCTTTATTGCTTTGTCTTTACCGGTGAATGCACAAAGCAAGAAGCAGAAACAAGAAGAGATTAGCAAAACCATCAGAGAGCTTATAGAAGCTCAGAAGATAAATGTAGAGGTCGATATTGCTTTCCCAATGAGAGGGCCAAGCAGACATCTTACATCAAACTATTCCGTAGAAGTCCGAAACGATTCAGTATTTTCTTACCTGCCATATTTTGGTATTGCCTACTCTGTACCTTACGGAGGTAGAGCTAAAGGATTAATCTTCGATGAAAAAATAACAGACTACAAAGTTCTTTTTGATAAAAAAGGGACGGCAAACATAAGTTTCAGAACCCGCAATGAGGAAGACAGCTATATTTACTGGATAAAGGTTTTCTCATCAGGATCGGCTGATGTACGAGTAACTCCAAACAATAAGCAATCCATCTCCTATTATGGAGAGTTCATTTATGATACGCCTAAAAAGAATGCTAAGAGCAAATAATTAACTCAGCATACTATCACTCTTCTACTAACAAAAATCAAAAGTATTATGAACACAATTGAACGAGCAAAGAACATTATTCTATCTCCAAAAACGGAATGGATGGTTATAGAAACTGAAGAAATTTCATCCAGCAAGCTATTAACTTCTTATTTACTTTTGTTGGCTCTTATCCCCGCTATCTGTGGATTTATAGGTTACGGTCTGGTTGGTTACAATGTGCTTGGAGTGCATTTCGGATCAATTGATTTAGGAATACGTCATGCAGCAACGTCTTATATTGCTATGATTGCCGGAGTTTATCTTACAGCATTTATAATAAACAAACTAGCACCTAGATTTAATTCTTTAGAGAACTTCGATAAAGCTTTTCAGCTAGTTGTCTATTCATATACACCAATGTTTGTTGCAGGAGTTTTTTATCTGTTCCCATCTATGTCAACAATAGCAGGTATTTTCGGTTTATACGGTCTTTATATTCTATACATCGGACTAACACCTATGATGAAAACACCCGAAGAAAAAGTAACCTCCTATTTCCTCACCTCAATTATCTTTCTGGTAGTTATCTCCTTGTTATTATCCATTGTACTTGGTGCCTTTTACTTTTAAACAAACAATATTCAATATTAAAATCTAAAGCTATGAAAAATAATAGAATTCTGTATTTTGTACTTTTTCTATTTGTATTCACTAATACAAATGCACAAGGCTGGCTAAAAAAAATAGGCGAGAAAGTTAAAGATAAAGTTGAGAATAAGGTAGAGAAAAAAACCGATCAGGCTATTGATAATGAGCTGGATAAAACAACAAAGAAAAATAAAGGTACAAATGATAAAAGTAAAATAGAAGAGAGTTCTGTGGAATCTCCGGAGAAAGGCAAACTGGAAAGTTACTCTCAGTACGACTTTATACCGGGAGATAAGATTATATTCTTCGAAGACTTTTCGCAAGATGCCATAGGCGATTTTCCTGCACAATGGACAGGTAACAGCACCGGAGAAGTTAAGAAGCTAAATATCGCACCAGGCAACTGGTTGCACATGAATGGAAAAGATGCTGTTTACTGCTATACAAAAAAAATTGCTTTCCCCGAAAACTTTATATTTGAGTTCGATTTTGTTCCGGATAAAGATTACTCCCGCGGAACAATGTTGAATATCTACGAGGATGATCCGGAAAGGCCACAGGAGATAAATGATGACGCATGGCCCGGACTTCATGGTTTAAAAATTATAATAGCAGAGAACGAATGGGAAACTACCGGATACAAATCGGGAAGTGAAAACCTTAGTGGTTCATCAAATACAAATCCCGTGGTAGCTGAAAAGGTAAACCATGTAATTATCTGGGTACAGAAAAGAAGAGTGCGGATTTATCACCAAGGAGCAAAGATTCTTGACATTCCTACCAATATTCACAGCACTACAAAGTTTAACAAAATAGTGTTTAACGGATGGGATCGTAACAGCCACCCGTACATCACCAATCTTAAAGTCACAACTGCCTCTCCCGACACCCGAAGCAAACTGCTGACCGAAGGAAAAGTTGTCTCCTACGGCATTTATTTTGATTCAGGGAAAGATATAGTAAAGCCGGAATCTTACGGATCAGTACGCGAAATTGCAAATGTGCTGAATGAGAATCCAGCAGTTCGGATTAAGGTTATCGGTCATACAGATAGTGATGGCGATGATGCACTTAATCTGGACTTATCAAAACGAAGAGCTGCTAATGTAAAACAATACCTGATTAGTGAATTCAAGATTGACGGCTCCAGAATTGAAACAGATGGAAAAGGAGAAAGTGCACCTATTGCAGACAATAATAGTCCTGAGAATAAAGCTAAAAACCGCAGAGTTGAGTTTATTAAGCTATAATTCAAAATAAAAATAGCCCCCTTTACCGTACTTTAGGAATGTGGTAAAGGGGACAAATTAATATACTTAATCTATCTAAATCTCTGTAAATCTAAGAATAAGGTATAAATCAGATCTTATCAAAAAACAGATTAATCTTCCACAAAATATTTTTTTTGTAAAAACAAAGGGATGAATGTTATGTTTTCATCCCTTTTTCGTCTATTATACATAGATGAATCTCGAACAATTCAAAATAAACGTTTTGCCACTTCGTGAAAAGCTGTTTAATTATTCACGAAAGATGACTGAAGAAACCTCCGATGCAGAAGATATTGTTCAGGAGGCTTTTCTTAAGCTTTGGCGCATGCGTGAAAAGCTGGACGAATATCGCAGCATTGATGCACTAGCCACAGAGATTGTAAAAAATCTCTGTATTGACAGATGGAAATCGCCGGTTCATGCATCTGTGGGACTCGATGAGATCAAAGTTCTCTCTGGATGGGATAATCCCGAACAAACACTTGTGGCAAATGACCAGGTGTTATTAATCGGGAAGATAGTGGAGACTCTCCCCCCCTTACAGCAAACAATCATCCGGATGAAAGATATAGAAGGGTATGAATCGGAGGAAATTGCTGAAATAACCGGTTGTGATATTCAGGCAGTAAGAATGAACTTGTCGAGAGCAAGAAAAAGAGTCAGGGAGATATTCCTGCAATTAACAAACGAGAGAAAGGAGAATGAGAATGAAAATAGACGATTTGCTTAATAAGTACTTTGAAGGAGAAACTTCCTGCGAAGAAGAGCAATGGATAAGGAACTACTTTTCAAATGAAAAGGTTCCAGAGCACTTGCTTTGCTATAAGCCAATGTTTGTTTACTTCGATAATGAAATAACCACAGAACAGTCCAGAAAGACTGAACAGGCTAATAAGAGGGCTATTCCACGAAGAAAAACGTTGTTCTATACATTAAGCGGAATAGCAGCTTGCATTGTTATGGCAATAGGAATATCTACATTCTTTCAACAATCTGATGATTCTTGCAAAAGGAATTATGTAGTAATTAACGGTAAATGTTATACCGACGAAGCAACAATTAAGGCTTATGCAAATGCTTCACTTCAGGAAGTGGCCACTTCCAAAGATGAGGTTTTTACTGAATTATTTAAAGATTAACAGATTAAAAACAGAGAATAATGAAGAAAAGAATCCGGTTTTTACTGCTTATGCTTATACTCTCAGGGTGTTTCCCTGTGGTCTGTGGGGCACAAAGCGGGCTAAGAATAGCTTCCATATTCGACAGGTATGGGAAGCAAAAAGGAGTTGCCATGGTAGAGCTGTCAACAGAGATGCTGGAAACCTATGGTATGGAAAAGTATAAGAGCATCACAATAAAAGACTCTCACAAAGCTTTACCAGAAATACGTCAATGCCTGGAAACGGACAAAAAAGGCGCAAAGAAAATAAAAGAGATTATTGAAGGAGGGCAACTTGTATCGGGTTACTATCAGCTTCCTTCAAGAAAAGAAGATCTTAACCGGTTTATACTTTTTAAACTCAGTAAAAAAGGAGCGGCTACATTAGTTTATATTGAAGGTGAACTAGAATCCGACGACCTTATTACTTTGCTATTTATGAAAAAAGATTTATAACTCACAATCAAACACAGAACAGTATGAAAAAAATTATGTTACTTGTTTTTTTAATATTTCCCACACTCTTAATGGCTGGAGAGATAGCTTCTTCCGATACTACAATTTATGTAAACGGGAAAAAAATAGTGATTAAAGAGAACAATGATAAAATAAAAATCAAGGTGTACGAACAAAAGGCTCAAGGAGACACAATAGAGAATGATCAAATATTTGAAGGCATATACCGGGATGGGAAAAGTACTGAGAAACGCATGTCTAATAGTATAAACATCCCTATTCCAAAACTAGGGTCAGGACATTCAAATTCAAATCGTATAACAGACCCTCACTGGGCTGGTTTTGGAATGGGCTTTTGCAGTTTTGCCGACAACAAAATGAACCTGAACAATGTAAATGGAGTAGATCTTATATCTAGTCGTTCAAAGGAATTCATTGTGAACTTTTACGAACGTGCATGGAACATATCTAAATGTGGATTAGCTATTGTTAGTGGAACAGGATTCCGTTTTGATAGTTATCACTTTGACGGGAATAAGGCACTTATTGAAGTTAATGGGGTTACAGAACTGAGAACAGCTCCTGCAGGAGGAAGATATGACGACAGCAAACTGCATACCTCCTACTTCACCATACCTTTGCTGCTTGAATATCAAAAAAGGATTCCCCACACAGGTCCCCTCTATCTATCGGCAGGCGTTGTGGGTAATGTAAAATTATGCTCTTCTTCCAAAGTAAAACTAAACGATGAAAGTGGTAGTCATAAGCAAAAGCTAGGAAGCGACTTAAATATTCGCCCGGTATCAATTGATTTCCTTGTACAAGCAGGTGTAGGATGTTTCGGGATGTATGCAAGATACTCTCCACAAACTCTTTTTGAAGGAGGAAAAGGACCTGAAATTCATTCCGTTTCCATCGGATTAATTCTTCATTTAGATATGTAAATCCAATCTATTAAAGATAGAAAATAAAAGCACTCCTGCTATCAATTACATTCAGTATAGGTAGCGGGAGTTTTTTAATGTAAGTAGAAAAAGATAAGAAGTGCCACATTAAGCACTATTATAAGAGTAAAACCGATTGTGAGATAAGGAAGCATCTCTTTTCTCCTACCTGAGAAGAATAAAGCATAACACATTTTCATAAGATTGTTGCTCACAATAGCTTGCAATGTACAAGCCACGGCCATACTTACAGCCAAGCTTCCTGTGCCCTGGAGAAGAGTTAAGACAAATGGGGTAACATCACTTAAACCCGATACAAACGAAAGGATATTAAGTCCTTCTGCTCCTGCATAACTAAATGTATAATGGGTAACAACTGTAAAGACAACAAATAAAAGTGCAAAAATCAAAGCAACTTTAAACTCTAAAGGGTTATTGCTTTCCTCACCATCGTCTTCTGTATCTTTTGTTAGCTCGGTGAAATCGGTTTTTTTATGAATAACCCAGGCTATTATTATCGATACACATGACATAATCAGCAAATAAGGATAAACAGAAAGAAATATCTCTACGCTAAATACCGGTATCAATATAAGGAAACGAAGATACATCATGCTCACCGCCATCAGCATTGCTGCCACATATTCGGGAATCTCTCTTTCCTTTGCATGTTTACATTTGCGGGCTAAAACTGAAATAGTAGCAGTGCTGCTATATAGTCCTCCTATAATACCGGCAACCAATGTACCGGATTGATGAAACACATATCTTTTCAGCAAATAAGAAAGGTAAGAAATGCCGGAAACAACCACAGTGGCAAGCCATATTGTATAGGGAGTAAGGTTTATCCCCGGAATAAGATTTTCATTGGGAAGCATTGGAAGTATAATACCACTGATAGCAAGGAACTTTGCCAGAGTAATCATTTCGTCATTTTGCATGTGCTGAGCAATCTCCGTAAAGGTACTCTTCATTTCTGTAAAAAGCAGAACGGTAACAACAACCATAATATAGAACCAGGAAGGCTGAGTTTCTACAATCGGAGCAAGACAGTAGGTGATTAAACCGGTAATAATGCTGGTAATTCCATAAATATTGTGCTGAGACATTTTTACATAATAGTTCAGCCCCAAAAGAATAATCAGAGCCAGTCCACCACCCATAAAAAGGAACAAATTTACAGGATCAAGAATATAAAGCAGATAACCAAGAATCCCGATAAAGGTAAACGTACGGTCTGTTCCAAAAAAGGTTTTATCGATTCCTTCTCCTTCCTTCTTCAAACTCATCTTGCGTTGCGAAAGACCGATAAGAAGGGAAAAAAGAGTTACCAGAACAAACGTAAAAAGTTCCTGAGGGAATATTTGATAGATCTTCTCCATAATCTTTAGTTTTTCTATTTAGTATATGAATCCTAACTTATCTATTATATTTTGAAAGCACTGCGATAATCACTAATAGTATAACAGATTAGAGAATAATCATTTATATACAAACTTACATAAAAATCTTGATTCATAAGCGTGCTTAATAAAAATATGTCCTTTATTTACAGAGGAAATATAAAGAAATATTTCAGACAAATAAAATTATTTCCAGCTTCTAAAAGGGTGTTTCATTAAATTTGAATTGTAATAACGAACATCGCCTGTCACCTCTTCACCAATAAACGAAGGTTTTTCATACAATTCATCTTCTGAGCCAAGTTCTACTTCAGCCAGAATAAGTCCTTCATTCTCGGCATAGAATTCATCAACTTCAAAAGTATGCTTTCCGCTTTTAACCAAGTATCTGGTCTTATCAATAACGCCCGGTTCACAAAGCTTCATCAGTTCCTGAGCCTCATTAAACGGAATCTCTTTCTCCCATTCATATCTGCTTGTACCGGAAGCATTAGATGCACCTTTTATTGTTAGATATCCCTTTTCATCGCGTATTCTTATACGAACAGTGCGCCCATGCGCACTGCTTATATAACCTTGTATAATATGGCTTTGAGAATAAGCCAATGACTTAAATTCTCCTTTTACCAGGAATTTTCTTTCTATTTCCTGTGCCATAGTTTAGAAATTTAATTGAGCGCGGAGGGTAACAATGCTATAATCATTACCCACCTTACCAAAACTTTCATTTACTTCAGACGGAACCTTTGTAACTTCACTGAAACTCTTATAACCTACTCCAACAGTTCCACCTGCATTTGCATATTTATCATGATCCACATAAGAGTAATTCAGCTGGAACTTCAGGTTCTTGCTTGCATAATAGTTGATACCCAATGTATATCCTTTAGAGTCACCACCTTTCACGTTTCTTCCATTCATATCCAAACGGTCAAAACGGGCAGCCAATTCTATATCTCCCCATTCCTTTCCACAAAGAGGTTGAGTAAAGGCACCTTTACTTGCAACATAAGATTGCTGACCACCAAATAATAAACAAGCAACCTCTGCATAATAACCATCAAACTTTTCTGTAGCTAAGTCACCCATTCTGTGAGTCTGGTTCAGGATATATTCACTTTGGAAACGAACTCCGTGAGAAAAAGCCGCAACTTCAGTACCAAGCAACCAGTCATGGTTTACAGAAGTAATATCTTTAGTATCCATAAACTTAATCTTATCAATACCTGAAAGAGAAGCCGTGCTATATCTAACTGTATTTACCTTTCCTGAACCTACATCTGTTTTAGGAGTACGATAAGAAGCAGCAACTCCTAAATGGAATCCCTTATCTTTTGACTTAGAGAGAGGCATCCAGATAGTACGAAATGTATAAGATATACCTTCGTCCTGACCGGCTTTAAGGTTCGCATCAACATAATCTTTTTCAGTGCTGCCATTTATCTTCTGGAAGTGAACGCCGGCTTGTCCAAGGAATTGTCCTTTTTGGTAAGCTCCTTGCAAACCAATATGATATTCCGGTGAAAAGGCTGAAACTACATTTGGATGTTCGATGAAAAGGAAATCTCCTGAGGAAGTCATTGTTAGCATAGAAAAACCTTCCTGGAAGTTACCCAAACGGAAATTCAATCCATTCAGGAAATCGTACTTAATAAAACAATCCTTCAAAGTAAAAGCTCCTCCGGCAAGATCCATTTCCACTTTACCGGAAAGATTTTTTCCGAAAGAAGCATTTGTGTTAAGTCTTACACGACGAAAGCCTACCCCGTTTGCAAGCGGCTGATAATCTCCTCCAAAGTAAGCAGCACCATCCATCTGGATACGTCCACCAAACGATACTTTTAAATCACTTTGAGATAAATTGAACAGAGGAGTTACATTCTTGTTCTCTGACACAGAACCCGGTTCTGCTGCAAATACAAAAGCAGATACCGATAGCAAACCCAAAAGAGGGAGCAATGTTAGTTTTTTCATAACTAAATAATTGTAATATAATGTTTATTGCTGCCTTGGGAAGAAAATAAAGAAGCGGAAAAGGTTCTCCTCTTCCGCTTGAATTTTATGCAAATAAAGAAGAACTAAGCAACAGGAGTAAACACAAAATAATTAGTGCAACAACTACAATCTGAAATACTCTTTTAGCCTGAAGCTCTTCCTTTTTAGCGTTTATAGCCTTCTTATTCTTTCCCATGGCATTTAAATTATTAGGTTTAACATGTTCCCTTGTGTGTTTCCTCCAAAATTAAAAATAAAATATCATATTGCAAGCAATATTTATTTAAAAAATAATTTCTATCTGAAAACAAATATTTACAAGAGAACATCGCCATTTCTAAATAACAGATTATTCTTCCGATTCTCCGGCAAATTCCATTAGATATGCTTTGATAAAGCCATCTATTTTGCCATCCATCACTCCTCCTACATCCGAATTCTGGAAGTTTGTGCGGTGATCCTTCACCCGGCGATCGTCAAACACATAACTACGAATCTGTGATCCCCACTCTATCTTTTTCTTTCCGGCTTCAACTTTAGCTTGTAAAGCCATCTTCTTCTGAAGAGCAATATCGTACAACTGTGAACGAAGCAATCTCATAGCATTCTCACGGTTATCCAACTGAGAACGACTTTCCGTATTTTCAATCAGGATTTCACGAGTTTCACCCGTATCCGGATCTTTGTAGTTATAGCGGATACGAACACCTGTTTCAACCTTATTTACGTTCTGTCCACCGGCACCACCCGAACGGAATGTATCCCAGGTATAATCAGCCGGATTAATTTCTATTTCGATGGAATCATCAACTAAAGGTGTAACAAAGACCGAAGCAAATGAAGTCATTCGTTTTCCCTGAGCGTTGAAAGGCGATACACGCACCAAGCGGTGAACACCATTTTCTCCTTTCAGATATCCATAAGCATAATCACCTTCCACCTGCATGGTAACCGTTTTTATTCCGGCTTCATCTCCATCAAGAATGTTATTGATTGTAAGTTTATAGTTATTTGCTTCCGCCCATCGCATATACATACGCATCAGCATAGAAGCCCAGTCCTGACTTTCCGTACCACCGGCACCGGAGTTTATCTTTAAAATGCATCCCAGCTGGTCAGCTTCTTCACGAAGCATATTTTTCAGCTCCAGGTTTTCAAGCATTTCCACAGCTTTGGAATAGTTTTCATCAACTTCCGCTTCTGTTACCAGTTCGTCTTTAAAAAAGTCAAAAGCCAGCTCCAGTTCATCAGCCAGAGTTTTCATTTCATTGTATCCTTCAATCCATCCCTGGATTCCTTTTACTTTTTTCATTTGAGCCTCGGCTGCTTTTGCATCATCCCAGAATCCTGGAGCCTGAGTTCTCAATTGCTCTTCTTCGACCTGAATTAATTTATTGTCGATGTCAAAGGTACCTCCTCAGCGCATCAGTGCGCTCTTTCACGTCTTTAAGTTGTTCGATTGTTATCATCTCTGATTTTTATTAATATTTTTGAGGGTGCAAAGATAAGGATTATTTTATTAGCTATAAAAGAGATAAACCAAAATAGTGCATAATAACAACGCTTTAGACAAGGAAATAGGTCGTTGAAAAAAGAAAAATAAGTCTATAAAATTGATTATCCAAAAGCGTTATTGGATTGAGATGCAAATAAAAGAAGAAAAATGGGGCTGCTCTGACTTAGAACAACCCCATAAAAGCTATTTTATATATATTATAAAGCTATTCAGTTATAGCTTAAAACTGACTATTTATAAATTGGTCCGTAATTAGCACAAGCTCTGTAGTCGGCCCCCTCTTTATCCATACCAAAAGCATTCCATGCAGCAGGACGGAATAGTTCATCCTCATTTACATTATGCATACATACAGGAATACGAAGAATTGAAGCCAAAGTAATCAAATCCTTACCAATGTGTCCATAACTAATTGCACCATGATTTGCTCCCCAGTTATTCATTACAGAATATACATCCTTGAATGCAGGTTTGTCACACAATCTAGGAACAAACCATGTAGTAGGCCATGTTTTATCAGTACGAAGATTAAGCGCTTCATGAATATCCGAATCAATTTCAACAGTCCATCCTTCAGCAATCTGAAGCACTGGTCCCAGACCTTTTACCAGGTTAAGACGCATCATGGTTACAGGCATGCCACCTTTAGATAAGAAATTTGAAGAATAACCACCTCCACGGAAATAGTCACGGTTGGCAGGATACCAGGTAGTAGCAGCCAAACAATCTTCCACTTCCTTTTCAGTTATTTCCCAGGCCGGTTTCATGGCAGGCTGGCCATCTTTTGTTTGCTGTCCGGTTCCGTCCAATGTAGTTGCACCAGAATTTATCAAATGGATTATGCCATTAGCAGCCAATCCGGTCAACTTCTTTCCTGTCACTCTTTCCACAGCTTCCGGACTCCAGAAAGTACGTACATCTGAGAATATCTGAGCAGTCTGAGTTAGCAAATGTCCAAATAACATGGCAACGCCATTACAAGCATCATTTTCTGTAGCAAGAACAAAGGCTTCACGAATACCGTTCCAATCGAAAGAAGTATTAAGCAAAGCTTCAGAGAAATCACCATTCGGCATAAAATCTGTCCACTGACGCTGTCCCTGGAAACCACCAGCAATAGCATTATGTCCCAATGCTTCTTCTTTGAATCCCAACTCTCTTAGTTTAGGATTACCCTGCATCAAATCACGAATGATAATAGTCATTTTCACAACAAATTCCCAGTCGGCATCCTTAGCTTCACGTGTTTTTATCTTAGCAGGAACATTAAAATCAGTACCTTCATTCGGTTTACAGTATTTTTCTGTCCATTTCATCGCTTTCGCAAACTCCTCCTTATCATAAATACCTTCATTTACCCGACGGATAATTTCACTCATATCCACCGATTCGTTACGCATACCTAAATATTCCTGAAAGAAATTAGCATCAACGATAGATCCGGCAATACCCATGGAAACACTACCTACAGAAAGATAAGATTTTCCTCTCATAGTAGCTACAGCCTGAGCAGCACGGGCAAAGCGAAGAAGTTTTTCAGCCACATCCTCCGGAATTGTATTATCATCCAAATCCTGAACATCACGACCATAAATGCCAAAGGCAGGAAGTCCTTTTTGTGCATGAGCAGCAAGAACAGCAGCCAGATAAACAGCTCCCGGACGTTCTGTTCCATTAAATCCCCAAACAGCCTTTGGATAATGAGGATTCATATCCATTGTTTCGGCACCATAACACCAGCAAGAAGTTACAGTAATAGTTGCTCCTACCCCTTCACGTTCAAATTTCTGGGCACAAGCAGCAGTTTCAGCCACACGACTAATAGTACTGTCAGCAATTACACATTCTACCGGAGAACCGTCGCCATTCTTTAAATTAGAAGAAATTAAATTAGCCACAGCTTTTGCCAGGTTCATAGTCTTTTCTTCAAGACTCTCACGTACGCCATCCTGACGTGCATCGATAGTAGGACGAATCCCGATTTTTGGATAGTTTTTCATATTACATTAGTATAAAGCGTTAAATATCATATTAATTAAATTCCAAATTCCATGCTGAACAGTGCTGATAAATACACATAAAAAAAGAGCTTATAAAGAGCTACGAAGAATTACTTCCGTGGGCAAATACTCATATATTCTAGTATTATTTAGAACAAAATCGGCAACCTTTGCCCCCATCTTTTCCCAATTAATAGTCAAAGCTGTAATTCCGTTATCAATAACCTCATAAGAAGGGATATCGTTGTAAGCTAAAACACCAATATCACTGCCACATTTAAGGTTTAGCACCCTACTCTGCTTTATAATATCAACAACATCCTGAAGTTTAATAACCAGATAAGCTACCCCATGCTGAAGTTTACATTCATCAAGAGAATCAGCAATCTCACACAAGAAACCATTATCATCACAGAACTTTCTGAAATAGTCTTTGCTACTTTGAGGATGCATTAAATCTTTTGGGAATACCAGTACCAGTTTCTTATATTTACCAAGAATAGAAAGTACCGATTTCAAGCTATTATATAATCCATCATCAAAATCCTGACAAACATAAGAATAGGAAGACTTGTCGAACTTGCCAAAATCGAGCAGAAGCAGCTTATTAGGATCAATCTTGCACAAAACATCAGAGAATCTCTCATTACTGAAGTTCATCACAATGTATTTATTGTAACGCGCTGCAGATTCTCTGATCAAGGTCTTAAACAAACGTTCATTGTACTGATGGAAAAGCAAATCAACCTTGTAACCGGCAGGTAAGCGTTTGATGAAACTATTATAAAGCACATCCTTGAAAGGTGAATACTGATCCAACAATAAAAGAACATTAACGATCTTATTCGTCACATAGTAGCCTTTGCCGGGAGTAGAATCAATAGCCCCACGTTCCTGCAAATCCTTAAAAGCTTTAAAAACTGTATCTCTTGAAACTTTATATTCTGCACTAAGTTGGTTAATAGAAGGAAGCGGGTCGCCTTTTTTATAGGTACCCATTGAGATAGACTTACTTATCAAGTCAGCCAGTTGCTTAACCTTAGTTGTATGTTGTCCAAATTCCTTTTTCATTCTATATTAGCTAGTTACAGCCTATATCCATACTGAACTATGCTGCGATACAAAGAAATATATTATAGATTATATAAGCAAGATTTGCAGACATGTTTCAAAACACAAATAAACAAAAAAAGGGATGCAATTTGTGCATCCCCTTACAGTATATTAGTTAGACTTTACGCCTCATACATCTTGTCAATAACTTCTTTATAGTTATTCTCAATTACATTTCTTCTCATCTTCAAAGTATTTGTCAGCTCTCCTTTTTCCATACTGAACGGCTCAGGCAGCAATGTAAAATACTTCACCTGCTCATAATGAGCAAACTGCTGTTGCAGTGTATCAATACGAGACTTGAACAGTTCAATAATCTTAGGATTCTTCAACAATTCCTGCAAAGAAGAATATTCAATACCTTTTTCTTTAGCATAAGCTTCCACATGCTCATAGTTAGGAACAATAAGAGCCGATACATATTTACGCTGATTGGCAATGATAGCTACCTGTTCGATAAACCTATCCACAACTAGCTTGGTTTCCAATGCCTGTGGAGCAATATACTTACCGTTTGAAGTCTTAAACAAATCTTTAATACGCTCAGTTAAGTATAGCTCACCGTCCTTAATATATCCGGCATCACCGGTACGAAACCAGCCATCTTCAGTAAAAGCAGCTTTATTTGCTTCAGCTTTCTTATAATATCCTTTCGAGATAGACTTACCACGAAGAAGAATCTCGTTATTTTCTCCAATCTTAACCTCCAGGTCGGGCATTATTTTTCCTACAGAACCAATTGTGTAATCGGTCATAGTTAAACAAGATACAGTTGCAGTAGATTCAGTCAATCCATAACCCACAACAATATTTACACCTACCGAATGAAGAAATTCATTGATTTCATCGGAAATGGCAGCACCTGCAGTTGGGAAGAAATTACCATTTTCAATTCCAATAGTCTTTCTCAGAACAGAGAAAATAGTTTTATCATAAAACTTATATTTCAGCTGATTCATTAACGGAGGAGTTTTTCCTACTCGCAAGTAATCAACATTATGCACCTTACCCACCTTAATAGCATCCAGCATCAAAGATTTTTTCAATCCTGTAGCTTGATTGATAACTTCTTGCACACCATCATACACCTTTTCCCAGAAACGAGGAACATTACACATCAATGTAGGTCGGATTTCCTTAATCGTTTTTTGTATGTCATTTGGGCGTAAGTTTATGCAAGTCAAAACTCCCTTATGAATACAATAATACGCCCATGTTTTTTCAAAAATATGAGTAAGAGGTAAAAAGTTCATAGAAACATCCTGATCGGTCATAGTAACCAGACGAATATCATGAGTTCTCATCTGCTCTTTATAGCAGGAATGATGAATCATCACACCCTTAGGTTCGCCCGTTGTTCCGGATGTATAAAGAATATTAGCCAAATCATCGAAACTAGCTCTCGAAGAACGCTCTTCTACAACAGCAGCATGCTGTTTGGCTTCTCCTAACTTCAGGAATTCATCAAAGTAGATGGAAGTAGTATCCTGTTTATCCTTCACAACCGCACGGTCGAAGATAATAAGACGTTCCAAAGAAGCGCATAAAGGAAGAACGGTGAATGCTGCATCATATTGAAATTGTTCACCAACAAACAAAAAACGAATTCCAGCATCATTCACAATATACTGTGCTTGTGAAGGAGAACTGGTTGCATATAACGGAATAGTAACAGCACGATTGGCAAAAGCTGCAAAATCTGTATATAAACATTCCGGTTTATTCTGAGAGAACACACCGATATTTTCCTGTTCGGCTATCCCCATCTCAACCATTGCATTAGCTGCAACTTGAACCGTTTCAGAGAACTGATTCCATGTAATAGGAATCCATTGTCCCTTATCATAATCCCGGTATTTCAGGGCCTCACGGTCGCCATATTTTTCGGCCTGGCGATGAACCAAAACAGATAAATGATGATAAGTCATACTATGTTTTTTTTGTAATTTCAGGGGACAAAGGTATAGTTTAATTTGCAACTATCGCCATATTTGTGAAGTAATTTGCTCTAACTTATTCATATAGAACTATCGATATTGCCAGCTAATCTTTCATTTAATAAGATTTATATAGGGATTTTTAGTTTATGCCATTTGTTTCAAAGCTTGATGTCCCTTAATCCTCTTAAATAAAGTCGTCATTAACAGTAATTCCAATATACTTATTATTCATTATAACATCACAGACTACAACCGAGTATTATCATTCATTATTTTGCCTAATATATCACCCTTTAGATTCATTTCATTTTTAGTAGGAATTAAAATTAAAACATACAGAGATTTCTTTTTTTTATAGAATGAAATCATCAAAGGATACGTATTTCTCCCTCCAAATAGAGTTTCTTTACCACCAAAGAAAATATCAGTTGGTGCATTTTCATCGTACCTCAAAGAAAAAGTAGAAACGGGTAGATAGTAGCTTACAAAATTTTTATTGAATACATTCTTATGTATCGGCATGCCATCTCCTGTCAAACTAAAAATCACTTTATTGACTTTAGCTGTCTTTTCACCGAGAATCAAAAAATCAAATTGGTTCCCTAAAGAAAAATTAGAATAAGAATGCATATTCGTTTCAGAAGAAGGAACCTCACGAAACCGTATAAACTTATCCATGGGAATATCACTCGCCAAATCGATCTTTGTTAAATATAATTTCCCTTGATTATTGTAATCATAACATTTTATAGGATTTCTATAATTACTTTTCAGAACAAGAATTAAATTCATTTTTTTTAATCCAAAACTATTAAATAGAGCAGAATCTTCCATATTGAACTTTTCATTGTAACAATATTCGCTATTCAACATTGATTCTTCATTCAGTTTATCAGCAGTTATAATTCTAGGAACTATAAAACTAGCTCCTGCAATCGATAAAATTAATAATAAAACTATTTTTTTTGATTTCATATTTTAATGTCTTCCTATTCTCATGAGTGATAAAATGCCATAGTAACGATCAACAGCTTTACGAATGATTGAAAAACAGCAAAAACGTAGATGCAGCCAACAAGAGTATTAGTAAAATTATTGACAACCATTTATTTCTAATAGTCCATTCTTTATATATTAAACATATAATTCCGAACATAATAATTCCAATTATTGGAGACAATTGAATTCCCTTTGCAAAAACAGTCAAGAAATATTGCTCTCCACCAGCATGTTGAGAATCAATAACACTTGCTACTGTACACAAAACAATCCAATAAAGAATGAATGATAAAAAAAATACTAGCAAAGGATTCCATTTTTTCATATCTTATTTTTTTAGACGAAGTCTTTTTTGCATTTATTAGGATTTCATTCATAAAAAACAGCCTGATTATCATATAATAGCTTTATTTTCTGTTCAACAAGACTATTATATCTTATTCCGATAAAGCTATCAATATAATAACAAGATATGCCATCATCATCTCCTTCATCTCCAATTCCTCTAATTAGCACCTGATCATCAGTAATATCAATTAAAAATCCAATTATGTAATCATCTTCATTCAGAAAAAAGGTGCATATCTTATCACTTCCTTGCAATGTTTTTAAATCAGGTAAAAGGAGATTGGCCTTCCTTCCATATCGTTACACGGTTGTTAGGATCAAACATAGACCTTTTTTCAGATATAAATTTCAAGCGTTTTTGGTATCTGTCATTATATTCAATATGAAGTACGTCAGATATCATAATCAGAGTTTTCCCTATAAACATCCCATACTCATCAAGCTCATTTATTATAAAGCATGTTGCATTCAAATCAATAATGTATCCAATGATAGTTTGCCCCCACTCTAACTTTTTAGTTCTTATACCTATAAGAGTTTTCTCATCAAATGCTTTCTTTAGAAACTTATTTATCATAATATTTATTGTTAATCGATATTTCTATTTTTATTTATCATCAAATTCATCTATAGATAACTGATTTAATACAAGACTACTATTCATAAAGATTACTTTCTTTTATTGTTTCTTCTTGAGCTTATAAAACACAAGTAGGCACAAATAGAATATTCCTGTCCAGAATAAAGTATTTATAAGCGGAAACAAACATATAGTTTTAATTCCTAATATATTTAGATGGCTTGGGAACGTAAAGAAAAAAGTAATTAATTTCTCTATAAAATTAGCACTCTGGGAGCCTCCGAAAGCATTCCAACTAAATATTAAAAATGACATAAGTATAAATAATACTAGATATATGATTCCAAATAAAAGGACTTTCTTTTTCATAGCTGCTATCCTTAAAATAAACAACATCTTAACCAGAAAAAACGATCAAAAATTCTATTCAACTTTTATCACCAGCTTAAATGAACATTTAGCGGATTTATTTTAATAGGTAAATTACCAGAAATGGAAAAAAATAAAAGAATACTAAAAATAAAATAGACATAATTTTGCCCACCTTTTCAGGAACTTTTGGAATGGCAATTTTCTTTTCTAAAATCAACAAATACCTCCTCTAATTATATAAACGCGTCGTAATCCCAAATAAATGATCATAAAAATAGACACCCATATTACTAAAGAAAATGGAGTTTTAAAAGTATTAGGACATATGTAATCGATAATAACAGAAATTGAATAAAGTATCCCAGAATAACATATTGCAAGGAAATATGCTGCTTGATCAGGAATTCTTTCCATCCTGAATTTTCGAATACGCGCAGATGTAATCATTTGCACAGTATAATAAAATAAGAAATCTAATATTTTCATAAAACTTTAAATGCACATTTCAATTTTCCTCTTTTACCATTAATATATCTCTACCATTATTTTTTAGCATCCTGCTTATTCTCAATAATTAGCAATTTAATTTGGTGTATTATAAACCAAAAGCAAATCACAACCGTAAATAAATGTGGAATAAATTCATATGCATAATAACTCCATTCGCTTTGTTTATTCAAAGAGCTCTTAACCATTGTACCAAAAACAAGATTTTCTAATTGAAAACCAGTTGAACATAGGCTTAACAAAATTAATATAAATCTATATGTTACTTTTATCATTTTAAGTAGTTACTTACATTTCGTCTCATTTCGGCTGCATCATAAAGATATTCAGAGGTATGCCCTTCTGTAAATTGTAACGCACTTGGCAAATTTAATATATTGTATTGGATTCTTGCTGTTTCATTATAAAAATCCATTACTTAATAATGCTTTTATTATCATTAAGCTGAATACATTATTATCCCACATACTAGATCCTATGTTTGTAATAAATATGCTGAAGTGAGGAAATTAGAAGCATAAGCTAAGAGTATTTTTTATATTTGAGGTACCAAACTTAAACATTCAAATATTCAAAGCTTATGCGTACACAAAGTAACAAAGTAAATTTCAATGGAGAAAATATTTATGTTGGAATTGATGTTCATCTAAAGAGTTGGGCGGTGACAATCTACACAGAACATTTGCATCATAAGACTTTCAGTCAGCCACCGGTTCCCATATTATTATGGAAATATCTGGATGAAAATTTTCCTGGTGGTAATTACTATTCTGCTTATGAAGCCGGATTCTGTGGATTTCATATTCACTTTGAACTGGAAAAGTTGAATATAAAAAATATAGTAGTCAATCCCGCTGACATACCGACTAGTCAAAAGGAACATGTGCATAAGAATGATTCTTGTGATAGCAAGAAAATAGCCCGTTCTCTGAGAGCCAAAGAACTGACCGGAATACATATTCCATTAATTGAAACCTTAGAAAATCGTTCTTTGGTCCGTTCTCGAGAAATGTTAGTCAAAGATCTGGTTCGTTTTAAACAGCGAATAAAGTCTTTTCTTCATTTTTATGGGATATCCTATCCTCCTGAATTTGAAAAGTCATCTTGTCATTGGTCAAAACGCTTTATTAAATGGTTAAAAGAGATATCCCTAAATACGCAAAATGGAAATGAAGCATTATCTCTATTGATAAGGGAAGTAGAACAACAGAGGCTTCTTTTATTAGAAGTGAATAAGAAAATTCATAATCTGGCTATTTCAGATAAATATATTAAGGAGATTGAATTAATAAGAAGCGTTCCCGGAATAGGTCTGATTACAGGACTTACTTTTCTATTGGAAATAGAAAATATAGAGCGCTTTTCTAACACGGACAAGTTAGCCTGTTTTGTAGGAATAATACCAACTTGTCATTCGAGTGGAGAAACGAGTAACAATGGAGAGATGACCTTTAGAGGGCAAAATCATTTAAAGAAAGGTCTGATTGAAAGTGCATGGGTTGCTTCAAGAATAGATCCAGCTCTGACGCATAGTTTTATTAAGCTTTGCAAAAGAATGGAACCCAATAAGGCAATAATACGAATTGCGAGAAAGTTGTTGAACAGAATATATTACACTCTAAAAAAGAAACATAAATACGAATATGGAATGGTTAAATAATAATACCCATATAAAATCTATATAAAGAGTGACCGCTAGCCACTTCTTGCAGCTTTGCCTGCTTTGGCAGATTGCGGCCTCTTTTCCTATTAAACTGAAAAGGATTATGTAGAAACTGGAAAAATCAGTTAGAACTACTTATAGAAGGTTGTTTTATATAGGAATTTACTAATTATTGTTGAGACTAGAAAAACATACATAATAGGTTTTCCTAGCCATATAGCGATATCTGTAACATAAAAAGAGGGGAAAATCAGACAGGCCATCCCCTCAAAATGGTGTTACAGCGTAACGCAGGAAGTTTATTGCTGACAAGTTGCTCCTCAGCAGAGCTTGTTTCCTCTTCAACGTCCTGATTACAAAGCTAATAAAAGTATAATTAATATTAATAATACTCTTATAATTTGGATTACAACATAGAAGGTATCTAGTATCACATCAGGTGGCAGCTGTGGCAGGAAAAAAGAACTTTTTGGCTTCCCAGAAATTAAAATTTTAAAATTATGCATTTTGCGGAATTATCAAATTTTTATTTTCAGAATCGGAAAAAGTATTATTTTGCTGCCACTGCTACCACCTACTAAATATACATCATTAGTAATCTGCTAATTACAAAATACAGCAACACTATAATCAACAAAAAGTGGTGTACATGGTGTACTTAAAAAGAGTTTTTTCGGTTTCCAGAAAATGAATTTTAATAATTCTGCAATTTGCGGAATTATTAAAATTAGATTTCTCAGAACGAAAAAAGAACAATTTATCTACACCATGTGCACCACTATTGAATAGATATCATTGATAATCAATACTATAAAAAATAAATCTGGAGAACTATTGAGAAGATTAACGATTATCTGCAATCAGTTTAAGACAGCTCTCGGCAAATATTAATCATTTACTGGCGGGAGGTTGAAACAAACATGTACATGTTCGGGTGCAATCATGTACATGATTGGGATCAAACATGTACATGTTTGAAAAAAGACAACTTTTCGTTTTTACTAATATGTGGTCAATGATATACTAATTTATACTTCAGGAATCTTAAACTGACGAAAACATTTATACAAATCATAATTATACGTATATTTGTGTTTCAAAAAGCTAAATTTAATGAATACAGAATATCTTTTATCTGAAGCGGTAGGCTTACTGAAGTCGCTTATTTCTATCCCTTCTTTTAGCAGGGAAGAGGAAGCTGTAGCCGATTATCTTCAAAATTACATAGAATCCATCGGAATTGAGACTAGAAGAAAAGGGAACAACATTATTTGCGTTGCTCCTATGTTCGATTTAAATAAACCTACGATATTACTTAATTCGCATATAGACACGGTTAAACCGGTTAATGAATGGCGAAAAGATCCCTTTTCACCGACTGAGGAAAACGGGAAACTATACGGACTGGGTAGTAATGATGCCGGGGCAAGTGTGGTTACGCTTTTTCAGGTTTATCAGGAATTATCTAAAACGGAACAGAGTTATAACCTTATTTTCCTGGCTTCCTGTGAAGAAGAGGTTTCCGGAAAAGAAGGGATAGAAAGTGTGCTCTCTGAACTTCCGCCAATTACTCTGGGAATTGTGGGGGAACCTACAGAAATGCACCCGGCCATCGCAGAAAAGGGACTAATGGTTCTTGATGTGGTGAGTTATGGAAAGGCCGGACATGCTGCAAGAAACGAAGGGGTAAATGCCATTTATAAGGCTCTTGATGATATCAGCTGGTTTAAGGATTTCAAGTTTGAAAAGGAATCGCCAATGCTTGGACCTGTTAAGATGAGCGTTACTCAGATTAATGCGGGAACTCAACACAATGTAATTCCGGACAGATGCTCGTTTGTGGTGGATATTCGCAGTAACGAACTTTACTCCAACGAGGATATATACAACACTATTAAGAAAAGCGTGAAAAGCGACGTTAAGGCCCGTTCTTTTCGCCTCAATTCATCGCGCATATCGGAGGAGCATCCTATTGTGAAACGTGCCGTTAAAATGGGAA
Organism: Bacteroidaceae bacterium; assembly: GCA_963668125.1. Taxonomy (GTDB): domain Bacteria; phylum Bacteroidota; class Bacteroidia; order Bacteroidales; family Bacteroidaceae; genus Bacteroides. Next base: position 512,508 of record OY764215.1, read on the forward strand.
GAAATCCGTTCGGTTCTCCTACTCTTTCCGATCAGGCTTTGATGCCTTTTCCTAGTGTGAAGATGGGGCCGGGAAAATCATCTCGTTCGCATACTGCAGATGAGTATATTCTTATCAGCGAAATTGAAGAAGCAATTGAAATATATCTTAAGCTGCTTGACGGACTTAATATTTAAAAGGATATGACTGCTAAAGAACAATACCGGGATCTATGCAAAGAGGAAAACAGTATTCCTCTTTTCTGCCAGGACTGGTGGATGGATGCTGTGTGCCTGGATGAATGGGATGTTCTTTTAGTCGAAGAAAAGGGGCAAATTGTTGGAGCATTGCCTTATCATCTAAGAAAGAAGTTTGGTTTTAGGTGTATTGTTCAGCCACAACTTACGCAATATAACGGTATCTGGATAAGAAAGAAGCAGGTTACTGCCGACTATGAACGAATTTCCTACGAAAAAAGAGTTTTCAATAAGCTGATAAAGCAGTTGGAAAAACTTGGATTGTCTTTTTATCAGCAATGCTTTCACATGAGCATTACCAACTGGCTTCCGTTTTACTGGAATGGCTTTAAAGCAACCACAAGATATACTTATGCTATTAACAGCATAGGCAATCCGGAAAAGGTTTTTAGCAGGTTTAGTCCGGCCAAACAAAGGCAAGTAAGGAAGTGCGAGGATAAATTGCACCTTTCTTTGGATATGAGGCCAGATGAGTTTTACAGCCATCATAAACAGTCGTTGCAAGAACGTGGAGAAGTGATTTGTTACTCTTATGAGCTGTTTCAACGGATTTACAAGGCTGCACAAAACAACAATGCCGGACAAATATTTGCCATTAAAGACGATGAGGGCGAAACTCATTCGTGCCTTTTTGTGGTTTGGGACAAAGCATCCGCTTATACGCTGCTGTATTCCATATCGCCTAATCATGCCTCTTCGGGGGCATCTACACTGGTAATATGGGAAGCTATAAAGTTTCTGGTCAACAAAACAAAGAGTTTCGATTTTGAAGGGGGCATGATTGAAGGAGTTGAGAACTCTTACAGGCAGTTTGCAACGATGCAAAAGTCTTATTTCTTAATAGAAAAGTACTATTCAAGAGTGTTTAAGTTGCTTTTTAAAATCTATAATAGATAAAAAACTACTTTACACTATATTTCTTCTCTATCTGCAGTAAATACCACGCAAATGTTGCTCCATTAAAACTTCGCAAATCTTTATCCAGCTTCTTTTCATGGAGTTCCTGCATCAATGCCTCCATCATGTATTGAAATCCCACAGAATCAAACTTCCATAAGTTTCGCTTGCCTTTAACAAAAGGGATATGTCGCTTTATTCTATTTTTAAATGTATCCAAATACGGATGAAAAGCTTTAGCGAGACAAAAATCGTCTTCAAATGCAATGCCTTCTTCTGCAAAAAGCTCTTGTAATACTTCATCATACAGTTTTTTACCCAACTTATATTCAAATGGCATTGAAGAGAAATAATCCATTAGCTCGGTATCTAACAAAGGCAAGCAATAACTAAACCCGAAATATTCCCAAATCTTCGATGAATTGACTATATATTTCGCCTGTCTCTCTTTCTGATCCCAGTTTTCTATTTCCTGAAATGAGACTGATTGAGAGCCAAAGTCATTCAACTGACTGATAAGAGATAGCACTATCTTTTTTCGTTCTCCCAGATCTGCATCTTTTCCTTGAAAATGCGTAGTAAATAGATCGGTTGCTATTTGCTTTTTACAGCTATAATTGCGCATAAACGGACGAAGATGACTACCTGCAATAAAATCACCACCATGTCCGGGAATGAAAATTGTATCAGAAGATATTTTTTTCTCTTTTATAAGATACTGAATGGCCGGATACTCCTGATAGAAATAACAAGACGAGAATTGTGTGATATAGCTGCAATAACTGAGGAACTGAGGATCATAAATATACCTGTTATCGCCATGCTTTATGTAATCAATAAACAACCACTCAAAACCAAGGCGGTGAGCCACATCCTTAGAATGTTTAAGTTCTACATTATCTACAGGCTTGCCATAAATGAAGCACAATACACGTTCATATTTCTCTTTATAGAGCAAATAAGCTATCAGTCGAGAGTCATATCCTCCGCTTAATGGAATTGCCACCGGACGACCATCTAACAGGTAAACTAAACGTTTCCCTACGTTGGACATTATCTCTTTCAGTCCTGATTTCCAAACATCGTACTCTCTATTTTTATCGATTTCACCGGTCAATGAATGATATATTACAGTATGGATAGACTTACTGTCCACAACAATATATTCGCCAGCCTGAATCTGGTAAATGCTTTTTAGTAAAGTAGACTTTCCGGTTGTATATCCAAGAAAAGCGAATTCTTCTTTTCGTTCTTTATCTATAATAAAAGAGGTAATTCCAGCGAGGTTATTTATATCGTCGGTTATATAAATTTTTCCATCTACACAGGTATAAAAAACAGGGAATGAACGCATTCTGTCTACTGCTACCCAAACCCTGTTTTTGTGGTTTATCAAAACAGCAAAACAGCCATTTGCTTCTTTTATTTTTTTTGCAAAAAGATTTTCTGACTCTACATCCGAAAAGTAATTCAGCAAATCCTTATCTTGATATAAAGAGCCATCAGGTGCAAAAAGATATCCTTTTGCATATACTCCATTGGCAGAAAACCATGCACGGTTTTTATCTCGCTTCAGTGTCCAGCAAATCCAGTCGTTGCTATATGATATTTCCTCTTGCATATTCTATCAGTTATTTCTTTGTATAAAGAACTTTTTCGTAAATAGAAATCAGTTGTTCTGTCACTACATCGGGGCCAGACACAGAATTTACATGAGCAGAGATTGCTTTACCATCAAACTTATCTCTGCTAGAAATCATCCTTTTCATCGCATCAGCTAAAGCTACTACGTCTTCTACCGGCACTAGATATCCTTCTTTAGGAGTAACAATAGCTTCGGGAACAACCTCTGTACAAACAACAGGCAATCCGGTGCTCATAGCTTCAAGAACAGCAATTGATTGTGCTTCAACTCTACTTGCCAGGACAAAAGAGTCAGCTTTCTGAAGTTCAGATAGTACGCCTTTTGAATCTTTCCAACCGGTAAAAACAATTCGGTCTCTGTATCTGCATCCCGATAATATATTCTGAAAAGCTTTATCTTCGAAATTATCTCCAACAATAACTAACATTACATTCGGAATATTATTGCATAGACGATCAAAAGCTGGCAAAAGAATATCGTATCCTTTAGGTTGAGAGAAACTATTTACTGTAATAAAGGTAAAATTATCAGTCCGTTCACGAGGAAGATAATGAAAGAAATCTGTATCCAGAATATTTGAGACCACCTCAATAGGAACCTCCTTCAGCAAAAACTCTTTAATCTTAGCTATCAGCTGTTGAGAGACGGGGATAATATAAGATGCATTCGAAAAGCCTTTTTCCAAGAATGGTTTATAAATAGGAATAAAGCCTTCATTTGCCAATGTAGAACGCAAGCCAAATCTACCCCGATGCTCTGTTATTACATAAGGAATATCATACTTTTGCTTTATAAGATAGGCAGCATAACCACCCCACATACAGCTGTGAGCATGTATCAAGTCTGGTTTACCATATTTTTCAACGTATTCATCGAACAAATTCATTGTTCGTTTGCTCCATGCAAGTATATTTGCTTTATCCAGTTTTGGTATGCGTCTATAATAATAACGGAAAGTAAGCAACCCATCTTCCATTGATTCAAAAGAGTGCCATGGAAAGGTCAAAGCTTTTAATTTATACTTCTTCCAAGGTAAAGCAACGTTAGCTAAAATATTAACCTCCAGCCCTTTTCTTTTAAGAAACAGAGATTGATCTCTACAAAACTCTCCACCTTCCGGAAGATACCAGGAAGGAAGCTGCAGAATTCTATATGATTTTAAGGGATTGCTCATACTTTTTCACCAATAGCAGATACCAGGTTAATTGCGCCATTAAGACAACAGCAGAGACAAAACTAAACAAAATAATTGCCCAGACAAAGTTTTGGATGTAAATACCTATAATTAAAGCAATCAAACGAGCTAAAATATAAATTATCTCTATAATCAAAGCTATTCGTTGTTTGCCAAAAATAGGTGGAATAGATGATAAGGATGCGGTAAACAAAGAAATTATTAGCCAAGGAATCATTATCTGAATATACAAAGCCGATTGTTCCCACCTTTCTCCTAAAAAGTATCTGAGAACTAACGGGGCAAGGAAAAAAGCGAGTATAAAGAATGGAGTAACTACAAGAAGAATCTTTTTAATAGACTGAATTAAAATAGTCCAAATAGGTTCCTGCTTATTGACCCTTTCCGCCATACTCTGCGAAATAACCTGATCTAGTGAAGAGCTTAACAAGTTTATTGGTCTGAATCCTATTGTAATTCCCATCGAAAACAGCCCGATCTCCGCCATTCCAAAATAGCCGGACAAGATCAATATAGGCAGATTCCCTGAAACCATATTAATAAATGTGTGTGGCAATGTATATAAAGGGAATTTGCGGTGCTCTGAAGCAGCTGCCAGAATCTCTTTTTTATTAAAATGAAAGAGTTGTCTCCATGTTTCTTTTCGGGTGAAACAACTCAATATGGAGATGAAATGGCTCGTTAAATTGGCCCAAACGAGTCCCATAAGTCCGGCTTTCAGGAAACCGGAGCCCACTTTCAGTCCATTATTTATAAGCCCCTGCCACAAAGTATATCTGGCAGTTAAAGCAAATCGTTTGTTATAGTTAAACCAATAGATAGATGCCTGGGCAAACGCTACTATAAAAACAAAGAAAGGTAAATAGTAGATTACTCCTTCCAGACTTTCATAATGGAGGATACTTAAAATCTGATGCGAACCTAATAATAAAACAATAAGGATGAGTAATGAAAAAACGGCATTTATCAAAAAACAGAGATTAAAAGTGTTGGCAGCCATTGATTTGCTTTTCGACAGAACAATAGCCGACTCATACTTTCCGTTTGCTATAACTGATAATAACCCTTCTATACCGAGAAACAATGCCAAAATGCCCAATTCATCGGGCGAATAAAGACGAGCAATAACCGGCAAAACTGCAAACGCAATCCCTTGTGAGATTGCGTTTGCAGAAAGCAGAGTAGCGCTGTTCTTTATAAGTTCTTTCATTTTGTATTATCTGCTAATCCATGCTTCCGGGTTCAGTTTGGATGTTTCTTTACGCAACTGGAAGTGTAAAACTGTACGATCTCCATCCGATGGATCGGAGTAAACTCTACCAATTGTTTGTCTTGTACTAACCTTTTGCCCTTTGCTTACTGAAGCTGAAGATAGGTTACAATATACAGAGATATAACTACCATGACGAATGATAACATTCATCAGTCCGTTAACCTGGAATACAACTGCCACTTCTCCATTGAAGATAGAACGTGCCAATGCTCCGGGTTGCCCTTGTATATCAATTCCCTTATTATCTAATTTCACATTTCTCAGTCCTTCTACTGCATACTGACCGTAATGACTCACAATAAGGTGCGAACCAGTAATTGGTGAAGGCAAAGATCCTCTATTGCGTTCAAAATTATCCGAGAGTTGTCTGTCAGAGCTATCGATTGAATAAACTGGTGCCGGAGCTACTTTTTCTCTTTCTCGTTCTCTTTCTCTTATTTCAACCTTCTCTACTTTTTCTGGTTTCTCAGCTCTGGCAACTCTACTGCTTTTTTCAGTTCTTTCAGATTTACTTTCTGCAGCAGCTCTTCGTCTTGCCTCTTCTGCAGCTTCGGCCCTTCTACGTGCCTCGGCTGCAGCTTCAGCTTTACGGCGTGCTTCGGCGGCAGCAGCTTCTTTTCTAGCCCTTTCTTCTGCACGTTTGCGCGCCTTTTCTATTTCAATATTGATTAAACGGTCAATTTGCGCATTCAGTTGATTAGCTTCTCTTCTGTGTTTTGAGATCTCTGATTGCAATCCTCTTTGTTTTTTCTGGAGATCAGAAACCATTGCCTTCTTCTGCTGTTCCTGTTCTTCAAGCCTCTTTTTTTCTTGCTCTCCTACAGAAAGAAGGTTCACTTTTGCAACCTTTACCTGTTCAACCTCATTCTTCTTACTACCTATCTGGGCTTGTCTTTTAAGGATTTCCTGTCCTTGTATTCGCTGATAAGTTGCATACTCTCTTACATAACGAAGGCGGCGGTAAGTTTCACTTAAAGACTTAGCGGAAAATATAAACATCAATTTCTCTTCAATGGTTTTATTCTTGTAGAGATACTGAACCGAAGAAGCATATTTCCTCTTTTTATCGAGCAAATCGAGCTCCAGATTACGTAATTGCTGAGAAAGGGATGTTACTTCCTGATCAATGGATTGCACATCTCCTGCTATTACCTGTATGTATCTCTTTCTATCCTCTATTTGTCCGGTAAGTGTATTTAAGCTCCTTAGCTGACTACCTACATCTTTTTTTGTAGTCTTTAAAAGAGATTCTTTTTTTGTTATTTCTTTTTGAAGCACACTTCTCTTGCTTTCAAGCTGCTTTATTTTTTTATTTGTCTGAGCCGGAAGAGCCGTAATGAGGAGAAAGCTCATCAATAAGAATAAGAGACGCTTCATAATCCTAATAATACTTTTAATAAATCGTTGAAATCCATCTTTTTATATTTTGAAGAGACTTTTGTAGGGTATTCCCAATCTCCATTCTCTGTCAGTTTGGAAAGGTCTATCTCCGCAGAAAATGGTTTCTTTCCACCTTCAAAAGAGATATCCATGCGGGATGGAAAACTTTTAGGTCCAAATGGCTGAAAGTCTGAATACTTCCAGTTTAGCTGATAAGGAGCTGAAATGGTAGCTATTGAACTTTCAAGTAACTGTCCGGTATTTGGTGTAGCAGAGAAACTGTATAAGAAACCTTTTGATTTTTTCCGTATCTCCATTGTCTTGGTATCAGCGCTGGTATTGACTGTAAACTCCGACAACAGATCATTATTTATCTCTTTTTTCCCCGGAACAAAAAGTGCGTTGGTGAAAAGAGCCTGCAAAGTATAGAAGTCCATATCTGTATTAGCCATAGTTGTGAGCTCAGAAATAGGCTCTTCAACGTATTGCTTATTAATCCGGTCAATAATCAAAACTTTGGTAGGTGTAAATTCAACTCTTCCGGCTTCAATGCCAAGGAAAGGAACTATCGACATTTGAATAACTTCGTTCTTCTTCATGCGGATTGTTCCGTTTACAGAGATATCCTTACCATTAGAGTTAATGGTTAATTTCATTTTCGATGAAAAATTGGTTATCGAAGGAGTGTTGTTTGCCACACTTCCCAGATAATCTAAATTCTCTGTGATTGCAACTGCAGGTTTGCTTAAACTCTTTGCGGACTTACAAGCAGATAATGCCAATACTAAACAAATAACACTGAATCCTAGTATTGTCGCTTTCTTACAACGGCACTTTAAAGCACTTTTTCTCATTCTGCAATATATTTCTTTTGTTCTATTTTCTTCTTTAACACCTCTGATTTATTCCCCATTTCACGGGATTTTATCCAATATTTCAAAGCATCTTCTTTCAGCCCATTCATATAGTATACATCTCCGCAATGTTCAACAACCACGTCACTTTTATCGCCTCCTTTTTTCATGGCATCGTCCATGTAAACTTTGGCTTCGGTATATTTCTTTTTAATAAAAAGAATCCATGCATAAGTATCGAGATATGTGTTGTTATCCGGCTCTGCCTTTATTGTTTTATAACTCATTTCTTCGGCCTTATCCAGGTCTTTCTTTTCCACAGAAAGGTAATAGGCATAGTTATTCAGTGCACCATTATTCTCGGGATTATAAACCAAAGAAGAATCATAAGCTGCATAAGCTAAATTTATCTGCTTTTTAGTATGATAGATGTCTCCCATCATGCTATAAAAGTCGGAAACTACCTTTTTATCGCTTTTATCGTTTACGTGCTGAACACCTTTCTTGAAAGTGCCCAAAGCATCATCTATACGTTCTGCCTGGTAATAGGAAAGTCCCAGGTAGTAATAAAACTCCAGAGACTCGGGAGTTATTTCAATAGCCGGCTCACAAATCTTTATGGCTTCCTGAAAATCGTTTCTTTTTATTGCATAGCTTAGCAGTTGCAAGCGTGCCGGAGTATTTTCAGGTTCTAATTCAATTATTTGTTTCAAGATTGGCTCCGACTCTTTATCCATTCCTTTGGACAGAAGATACTGAACATACAACATGGGTACCTGAGCATCTTCCTGTTCACCTTCCATCATTCTATTGAAAAGAGGAATAATCCGGGTGCTATCTTTTCCTGTCTGCTGAGATTTTGCAATCATCTGGCGCATGATATCTACTTTGATATCGCTTTCCACTTTCTTATTAAGCAGCACAGAATCTACTTGCTGTTCGTACTTATCTAACTGTCCCGTTTGTTGATAGTAACTGGCTAAAGAAACAAGTACTTGTGTGTTTCCCGGTTCTGTTTCCAATACTTTCTGGTAAGTAGCGTATGCTTCTTTTGGCTTTCCGTTATTTAAATAAACATCGCCCAACACACACAAATATCGCATATCGTTAGGATATTCGTTGGCAAGACTTTCTATTTCATTGAATGCTTTTTTGTTATCCTCCATCAACAAATACATACGGAATTTCTCCATACTAATTTGCTCTGTTTTTCCGCTTTTCTTCTCTAAAAGATCAAGAGCTTTGACTACTTTAGCATAATCCTTTGATTGGTTATATAAATCAATGAGCGCCATGATGGATTCCTGACGGTCAGGAAACTGAGTGGTCATCCTTTCGAATGTCTCGATAGCCTTATCGCTCTTACCCTGTTGTTGATAGATAGATGCAAGAGTCTGATTGTACCAGTAATTACCGGGAGAATTTTCTACAGCCTTTTCCATGGTAGCCAGTCCTTTATCGGGCTGCTTGAGGAAGAAATAAAACTGTGATATTTCTGAAAGGGCAGATGCTGCATTTGGATCAATAGACAAGCAATGTTGGTAAAGTTCAAATGCCTGAGCATATTCACCTTTTGATTTCTGTCGGGTTGCTTCAAGAAAATAGTAATCGTATTTTCTCTGTAAATCGGGAGACAATTGGGTTGCAACTGTTATTGCTGGAGATTCTTTCGTATTTTGGACCGTTTTAGTCGATGTACCACAGGAAGAGAAAAACAGCAAAGCTGACAATGCTCCAATATGCCACGGAGCCAAACCTGCTATAATCGGCCTTAGTCTGTATGTTTGAGAAAAATCAGTTAGTGCAACCATTTCTTATTTCAATATTTATCAAATTAAACTTTACTGTCGTGATTGTTGTATCACCAAAGCATTTACTACCCTATCTACTTTTTCCCGGTATGGCCAAAACCACCGGCTCCACGTTCTGTTTCACTCAAAACTTCAACTTCTTCCCATTGCGGTTGTTCATGACGTGCAATAATCATTTGAGCCACACGCTCGCCATCCTGAATGACAAAATCATCGGCTGACAAGTTCACCAGAATAATACAGATTTCACCGCGATAATCGGCATCGATGGTTCCCGGAGTATTGAGAACTGTAACGCCTTTTTTTATAGCCAATCCGCTGCGTGGACGAATCTGTGCTTCGAAACCTTCGGGTAATGCAATGTAAAGTCCGGTTGGGACAAGGCATCTTGCTAAAGGTTTTAATGTAATTGGCTCATCAATATTGGCACGAATATCCATTCCTGCCGATAATTCGGTCTCGTATGCCGGAAGCTGATGCTTCGACTTATTTATAATTTGTACTTTCATAATCCGTTGTTATACATTTGATTTGCGAAAATACGTATTTCGTCTCAATTAAATGCTTTATTAAAGGCTTTTTTATACTTTTGCAGGTAAATAAACAGTATAAAGAATGAATTGGAGAGATTTGATTTCGGCTAAGCGTTTTGGGATGGAAGAGTTTCACAAACATAGGGAAGAAAACCGTTCTGAGTTTCAGCGGGATTATGACCGATTGGTTTTTTCAGCTCCTTTCCGTCGACTGCAAAACAAAACACAGGTTTTCCCTCTTCCAGGTAGTATCTTTGTTCATAACAGACTGACACATAGTCTGGAAGTTTCGTGTGTTGGACGTTCATTGGGTAACGATGTAGCGAAAGGACTTCTTTCTAAGCAGCCCGATCTTCAGGATTCTTATATTTCCGAAATTGGTGCTATTGTTTCTGCAGCCTGCATGGCTCACGATCTTGGGAATCCTCCTTTCGGACACTCCGGAGAAAAAGCCATTTCAACGTATTTCTCCGAAGGAAACGGAATAAAACTAAAAGAGAAATTAGAACCAAATGAATGGGAAGACATTATTCATTTTGAAGGAAATGCAAATGCTTTCAGGCTTCTGACTCATCAATTTGAAGGAAGACGAAAAGGTGGCTTTGCCATGACCTATTCTACACTGGCTTCAATAGTAAAATATCCGTTTTCATCGAGCCTGGCAGGGAAAAAATCTAAATTTGGCTTTTTTATTACCGAAGAAGAAGATTTTAAACGAATAGCAACAGAGCTTGGCATTATTTGCCTGAATGAGAATCCGCTTAAGTTTGCACGTCATCCGTTAGTATATCTCGTTGAAGCTGCAGATGATATCTGTTATCAGATGATGGATATTGAGGATGCACATAAATTAAAGATTCTGACTACCGAAGAGACTAAAGAGCTACTTATGGGATACTTTGGAGAAGATCGCCTGATTCACATGAACGAAACAATGAAAATTGTAAGCGATACCAATGAGCAGATTGCTTACCTCCGTTCATCTGTAATTGGTTTGCTCATAAAGGAATGCACCCGTGTATTTCTTGAAAACGAAGAGTCAATATTAGCAGGAACTTTCAGTGGCAGTCTGATAAAGAATATATCTGAAAAGCCAAAAGAGGCTTACGAACATTGTGAAGCTGTTTCTTTTAAAAAGATTTATCGTTCGGGAGATGTGCTTGATATTGAACTTGCCGGTTTCAACGTTATCAGCACATTGATTGAGTTATTTATAGCTGCGGTTACTTCGCCAGAGAAGGCCTATTCTCAGTTATTAATTAACAGAATGTCGGACCAGTATAATGTTAATGCTCCTACTCTATACGGCAAAATACAAGCGGTACTGGATTACATTTCGGGCATGACTGATGTTTATGCACTCGATCTTTACAGGAAAATAAAAGGAAATAGTCTGCCTGCGGTATAATAACCACTGACAGACTATTTATAAAGTTGGTACGCTAATATTTAAACGTTATCTTTTTTTTCCAAAGGAGGTGTGCTCTTTAATGGAACGTATTCTAATGTTACCACAGATGGATCCAAATCCAGAATCTGAGTATCGGATGTAGAACATTTCTTAATTAAGTAATAGAGCAATAAAAGTGTTTTCTTGATTGCCGATAACTGCAGATTACGCGCAATTCGTTCAACTACAACAAACCTGAAATCACCTTCGATATTCCTTTCTCGTAAAGACGGATATCTGCTTAATAAATCAACCTGACCGGTCTCTTCCATCTCTTTACAGATAAGGTGAATAAACTTATCCATGTGAACTCCTTGCTTGAATCCCGAATAAATATCTAACCGGAACATCTTTTGAGGTACAAAAGTTTTCACGGTATATTTAAAATGATAAGGTTCATCACTACGGTGAAGATATACAAACCAGTATGTATCGGCTCGTTTAGGCTGCTTGTTGATAAGAGAATAAATTATTTTGCTCTCCATTTCATCGGGATACTTAGCACGGGTAACGTATACCAGGTGAGTAGCAAATTTAGGAATGGATTCATCTTCGGTAATCTCCTGAAGACACTCTATTGTAGGTGCAATAGGCTCATATGTTGAACAGTGATTCTTTATACGTCGGCCATTATACCACACATACATAATACCAAATATGCAACCGGCAATAAGTATTGTAGCCCAACCTCCATGAGCAAACTTAAACATATTGGCTATAAAGAAACTACCTTCCAGTGAAATGAAGAAAGCAGTTAAGGGAATGCTTAAAAACAACGAGACTTCTTTTAGCTGGAAATAAATGAAAAGCAAGAATGTTGTCATTAACATCGTAATGGTAATGGAGAGCCCGTAAGCCGCTTCCATATTTGAAGATGAACCAAATGCTATTACTATCAGTGTACACAATATCATCAATGAATAGTTTACCTGAGGTATAAACATTTGTCCTTTTACTTCTGTTGGATATTTAATCTTGATATTTGGCCACAAATCCAGTGATATTGCTTCACTGATAATTGTAAAGGAGCCGCTTATCAAAGCCTGGCTGGCAATGATTGCAGCCAATGTGGCCATTATAACACCGATGAATGAAAACCAGCCCGGCATGATAGAAAAGAACGGGTTGATATCTGTTACAATTTTATCGGGGTGAGTGATAATCCATGCACCTTGTCCCAAATAGTTTAGTATCAGGGTTAGTTTTACATAAACCCAGGATACACGAATGTTGTGCAATCCGCAGTGACCAAGGTCGGAATAAAGAGCTTCGGCTCCGGTGGTACAAAGAAAGACAGCACCTAATATAATAAATGCATCCGGCGCTTCTATCAATACCCTAATTGCATAGATCGGATTAAAGGCTTTAATAATAAGAGGATACTGGAAATAAGCTAAAATACCCAGAATTCCAATCATTGTGAACCATAAAAACATGATCCGTCCAAATGGTTTTCCTAAACGGGCTGTACCCAATGGTTGAATAAGGAAAAGCGCCAGGATTATAGCAAGTGTAACAGGTATTACAGGTATTGAGGGAACCAATGCATTTAAACCTTCTACAGAAGATATTACCGTAATGGCAGGAGTAATTATACCATCGGCCAGCAGTGTGGCTGCTCCAATCATGGCAAAAACGTATGCCCAACGATATTTTTTTCGGATTAAGGCAAACAATGAAAGAATACCTCCTTCACCTTTGTTATCTGCCCTAAGGGTTACCACCACATATTTGATGGTTGTTTGCAAAGTCAATGTCCATATAATACAAGAGATTGCTCCAATAATATAATCCGGACTTGCACGCAATCCATCGGGTAAGCCATTTACAATAGCTTTCATTACGTACAAAGGAGATGTTCCGATATCTCCATACACAATTCCGATGGCTAAGAATATACCCATCATTCCGAAGGGTACCTTGTGTTGATGTTTCATTTTTTATTTTTTAAAAAGCGGCGCAAAAATACGTAAAAATCTCATCTAAACATACAAAGATAGTAGTTATTAATAGAGGGAAGCACCACTGCACTACAAATTTATCTAAAATTACCCATTAACGTCTCTAAATTAATAAGATAATGACTCTAAATCTACCAATAAGCAACAAAAACAAAATAGTGAAACGGCAGTTAATTTGTATTCTCCGACTTATAAAATTGAGCCATAAACCGGAAATAATAAAAAGCCCGCCAATACTTATTGAGATCTTGTACAAAAGATTGTTTTCTTTTGTACAGATGAATTAATTGTTTTGTACAAAAGAATGCAATCTTTTGTACAGGGGAATAAAAAAAGGAAAGGTTTCCCTCTCCTTTTTATCATTATATTTTTTTAAAACAACTAGTTGGCTTTAAAAATAATCTTATTGGCGCCAGATGTTATCAGGCACGATTGAGGATTTTCTTTAGCAAATGAGTCAATATGGCGAACTCGTTTTTCTTCAAGTATCTCATCTACTGAAATCAGAATGCCGGTTTCCTCTACGTCTCCAAAGCCATAGTTTATAGCTGTTCCAAACATTTTCATTGTTGGAGAAAGTCCCATGTATGCATTTACCAAAGGAGGAATGTTATAGCCAAGCTTACGAACTTCTGTATTTAAGACCTTGTAATCTTCCTTAAAAGCATCCTTATCAAAAATCTTGGCAAGTTCAGACTCGTCAGCTTCCAGTTCCAATGGTTTCATCGGAGTAATGAGGTTTTCCTTATCACCAAAATGTTTCCTTAAGAAATAGAGAATCATGTCTCTGCCATGGCGATGAAAGCTTGGATACATCGTAACTTTACCAAAGAAATATTTCACTGTTGGCATTATTACAGTTAAGGCTCCAAGACCATCCCATAAATTATCCAAAGCAAACAATCCCTTTGCTCCTGCCCTTGTGGACTGATACTCAAGCGTTACAAAAGATCGTCCTAATTCTATTGTCGTGGGAAGATATTCTTTTATGAACTTTTCAGAAAAATCAAACATATGAGATGTTGCCAATATCGGATGTCCTTTCTCGTCAAAACTGACGTCTGTACCAAGTATATAACGATAGCCTCCAAGTATCTCTTCAGCTTCAGGGTTCCATACAATCAATTGCTTATACGGATTTTCCATTGTATCATACTCATCGATATCTACCGAAAGGCCCGAACCTCCACCGGCAGCACGGAAGGCAATCTCTCTTAAACGCCCAATTTCAAGCATTACATTTGGAGAATCCTGATGAGTAACAATATAAATATAATTGTTACTTTTATTGGTCATTCTTAAGCGTTTATCATCTGTAAGTTCTGCCTTTAGAACTTCTTTGCTGATTGGCTTTATTATATCTTCCATTTATTTTGTGTTTTTTTCTTTTTGTGTATTGAGCTTATAAACAATCTCCCTTACATATTCAGCCCATTCTGCCGGAGACTTTGACTTATCAAAAGTTTGCCATGGAATAGGTTTTCCTATTATCAGGGTAAATGTTTTATGTCTGTTTTTAAACATCTCATTTGCCAGATAAAGCATTTCAATATTTACTTTTACTCCAAGGCTCTTCCTTATGTTGGCCAGATTGTAAAAGAAGTCAGAATTCCGTCCTTCAAAATACATCGGAACCACATCACGCTGCATCTGTACACTCTTAACAATAAATGTCTTTGTCCAGGGAAGATCGGAAATTATTCCATTACGTCTGCGCGAACACATTCCTGCAGGAAACATTATCATGTGGTTATCGGATGCAAAACCAGCCTCTACCATTGCCGGGAACTGCCTTGCCTGCGAACCGGTTTTGTTTACCGGGATACAAAGCGGTGCCAGATTATGAAGATTCATTAAAAGGTCATTAACCAGATACTTAATTTTACCGTTATAGTGCTTTCCCAATACATAGCCAACTGCAACACCATCTAATCCACCTAAAGGATGATTGGATACAAATGTATAAAGACCCTCTTCCGGAAGATTCTCAATGCCCTTTACATCAACTTTTGCATCCAGAAAGTCCATAGATGCTTCCAGAAAATCTACTCCTATCCTATCCTTCACACTTATCATAAATTCATTCAGCTCTTCCTGATGAACAATTCTTTTCAAGTATGAAATGATAAATTTCGGAATATACTTAAATTTACCCGGCGCTTTTGAGCGAAGCACATTATCTATGTCTATGAGAAAAACAGAGTCGTTAGCCATTTCTTAATAAATCAGGATGCAAAATTAAACCATCTTTTGAATTACACATAAGGATTTATTAAAAAAAAGGGCTAAAATGCACATTTTCTTATCTAAAACACCTTTCTTTTTAAAATTTGGAAACAGAATTGAAAATTTACGTAATCAAATAGAATGACCACATAAATAATTTATTGTACATTTGTGCTTTCAAAATAAATGAGTTATGGAACATCAATTGACGATTTACAACACATTAAATAGAAAGAAGGAACTATTTGTTCCTTTAAAAGAACCTCATGTAGGAATGTATGTTTGTGGTCCTACCGTATATGGTGATGCACATTTAGGACATGCTCGTCCGGCTATTACATTTGATTTATTATTCCGTTACCTCAAACACCTGGGATACAAGGTGCGTTATGTTCGTAACATTACCGACGTAGGCCATTTGGAACATGATGCAGATGAAGGAGAAGATAAAATTGCGAAAAAAGCACGCCTGGAACAATTGGAACCGATGGAAGTTGTTCAATATTATCTGACTCGTTACCATCATGCAATGGAAGCACTAAACGTTCTTCCTCCAAGCATTGAGCCTATGGCTTCGGGACATATCATTGAACAAATGGACTTTGTACAAAAGATATTGGATGCCGGATATGCTTATGTAAGCGAAGGTTCTGTATACTTTGATATTGAAAAATACAGCAAGGATCATAACTACGGAAAACTCTCCGGAAGAAACGTGGAAGAGCTACTTAGCACCACCCGTGAACTTGACGGTCAAAGCGAGAAAAAGAACTCTGCTGATTTTGCCTTATGGAAAAAAGCTTCACCAGAACATATCATGCACTGGCATTCTGAATGGAGTGAAGGTTTCCCTGGCTGGCATATGGAATGCTCGGCAATGGGTACTAAATATCTGGGCGAAGAATTTGATATTCACGGTGGCGGTATGGATTTACTATTCCCTCATCACGAATGCGAAATTGCTCAGTCGGTTGCTGCTCTGGGAAAAGAGACTGTTCATTACTGGATGCACAACAATATGATTACTATCAATGGCACTAAAATGGGTAAGTCTTTGGGTAATTTCATTACTTTAGATGAGTTCTTCAACGGATCTCACCCTTTGCTTACGCAGCCTTTCAGTGCCATGACTATTCGCTTCTTTATTCTTCAGGCTCATTACCGCAGTACTGTTGACTTCAGCAGCGAAGCGCTTGTAGCTTCAGAAAAGGGACTTCAACGTTTAATGGAAGCAGTAGCAAATCTGAAGAAAATAACTCCGGCAGAAACTTCTACTGTTGATGTAAAATCACTTCGGACTAAATGTTATGAAGCAATGAATGATGACATGAATTCACCGATTGTCATTTCTCATTTGTTTGATGCTACCAAGATGATTAATAATATTCTTGCTGGAAACAACACTATTTCTGCGGAAGATTTGAAAGAACTGAGTGATGTATTCCACCTCTTCATGTTTGATATTCTTGGACTTAAAGAAGAAGCTGGTGCAGCTCAAAGCAATACAGAAACCTATAATAAGGTTGTGGATATGCTTCTTGAATTGCGCATTCAGGCTAAAGCAAATAAAGATTGGGCAACAGCCGACAAGATTCGAAATGAGCTCACTGCTTTAGGATTTGAAATCAAAGATACAAAAGATGGTTTTGAGTGGAAACTCAATAAATAAGATATAGAAAACATTAAAGAGTGGAAAAGCGAAGTCATTTGCCTTTTCACTCTTTTTTTATATAAAACAATATGACTGCAAAAGACTTCTTTAAAGATGACAGGTTTGCTGCTCAAGCCGGAATAACACTTCTGGAAATAAGACCCGGATACGGAAAGGTTATGATGGTTGTTACTGAACAGCATTTGAATGCCGGTAATACGACACAGGGCGGGGCTATCTTTACTTTGGCAGATCTAGCATTGGCAGCTGCAGCAAACTCTCATGGTCACCTGGCTTTATCATTAACTTCGTCCATCAATTTTTTCCGCACAAGTGGACCTGGAGATACTTTATACGCTGAAGCTACAGAAAGATTTATTCATAAGCGAACCGGACATTACCATGTGGATGTTACAAATCAAAATGGAGAACTAATCGCCGATTTTGAAGCAACTATGTACCGCAAAGATAACAAGCTACCTTTTAGTTTGTAACAATTGAGGTTAATGGATGCTTATAGTTTCTTACACTCTTAAGAAATGCCTTTGCTGATCCAAAATTCAGAAATAAATCCAGGCGAACAGGGAGGTGATTAGCATCATCTGTTACATAAAAAGTGATCACTTCCTTTTCTTTGTTCTTTTTATATTCTACCAAAGAAAATACCAAAGTACGATATTTTGCACCATCCTGAACCTCTGTTATCTTCTTTCCTCTGTATATAAGTGTCTGCTCTTCAATCTTTAGACCAGTAGCCATCTGGAATTTTATATGCTGCCCTACTTTATAGTCTGTAGGATCAAATGATCTTGCCTGAGCCAGAATACTCAGCATATCGTACATACAACGACTATCTTCTGCTGATGATATTTTAGGAGTGCCAAAGTTCCTTATTCGTTTCTGCTTTGCATAACAAACTCCATTCCGATAAGAGAAGTGAACTTCATCAACGGTATACTTTCCTCCCTCTTCGGCTCCTTTACGGAAATAATAAGGTTGCAATTGATCACCTATAATGCAAGTAAGTGTATCTCTCATCTTAAAAAAGAAGTCGGCGGTTTTACTGCCAAATGATAACAAGTTGATTCGATAGGCAGGTTTAGCACCATAATTCATTGCATTTGTAGTGAGGCTGGCCTGCCCTGCTTTTGTCCATACAAATTTCCAGTTAAAATAGAGATCATACATTACGTGCTCCCCCGAACGAAAAGCATCGTTTTTAGACTCACACTGCGCATGCGCCGTAGGAGTAACACCTACGAGCATGAACATGAATAAAAACGAAATGCAGTAAGACTTAATAAGTTGACCTTCTGCTTGAATTCGTTTTACTATTTTGAGATTTCTTTTTCTTCTTATTTTCATCTGGCTTCTGTTTTTTAAGTACATCTAGCTTTTGTTTATCTAAAGACACACCACGAACATTCCATTCTTGTTCAACTTCCCAAAGAGCTTTCAGCTCTAATTCCTGATTATAATAAAAGACCTCTTCCGGTGGAATTCCCTTTTCATAATTTCCGGTATCCCATACTCCATTACCATTGGTATCATTTACTAATCGTACATAATACTTTCCGGGATTAAGGTAATAAAAGTCAGCTCTACCATTTACAACTTTTATTTTTCGTATTGCTTTATCCTGCCCATCAAGCAATTCTGCATAAGCTGTAGAATCTGCACCAGTGACATTCATGTACAAAGCAGCATATTCATCGAGAGAACGAACCTTAAACGTTGATTCTATTTTATTAGAGAAGAGTCCATACATACCATGAAATGCGGTAGAATCGACCTTAAACTCGTATTCCTTTTCGGGTTGCCAATCGGCCATAAGTTCATACGTTAAAGGATGAAGCGTATCCTGCCTGAACACAAAAGGAACATCAGTCAATAAGGAATCGACTTTCTGTTTAAGGTGGATGGCGGTACTATCATAACGGGCAATCGGCTCTTCAAACTCAAGCCTGATATTATTATATACGTCAAAACTGGAAGATGCAGAATTCTTTACCTGTAAAAACTTTGTTGGTTCCGGTTCGCCCTTTTTGCTTTTTTTAGGCTCTACACCACCCCCCTTTACTTTCTTCACAGCCAGATTAAGAGTATCTGTTTTAGGAACAAGTTTCCCCAACGAATCTGTATAAAGATAATTCAGAGTCATACTCAGAGTATCTTTTTTATAGTTCAAAGAATCCTTTATCCAGTAATTAATAGTATCGTTCTTAAGAGATTTCTGTATGAAGAAAGCATCCTTCTCATTGAAGTTTAATCCTTTAATTACAGGTAACGAGCTAGCCGCAGTAGCAAAATAGAGCGTAAATTTATGAGGAGTTAAACGCTCGCTTTTTATTAAATACTGTGTTTTGAAATCTTCTTTAAAAGAACGGAGAATAATATTATCCGGAAGATAGTGAGTATATTGCTTTGTAAAAATTGTATCTATAGTGATAGTGTCTTGCCATACCGTATCTTGCCTGCTACGAGTTTCAAAATGCGGAGTTACTGTAGAAGGATAAACTGCAAGAGCCTCACTTTTTTGGTCAAAAGCAAAATTCTGATTAGCATCCTGTAATCCAAAAATACGATATGTGCCTGCAGCGATTCCTTTAATTACAAAATGTCCACGGCTATCAGTCCGCGAAACTCTTTCAAAAGGAAGTTTTGTAAAAGCAGAATCTGCAAGATTAGAATGAAGTCCTACCAATATTCCTTTTACAGGTTCCAGATTTGAAGCATCAAGCACGTAACCGGAAACTTCCATCGTATCGATCGCTGTTCCTGTTGAAAAAGTATATGTAAAATTGCCTAATGGATTTCCTTCGTTGTTATCAACGATAGCATCAGAGAAATCTACAGTATAAGTTCTGTTTGCTTTCAGAGAATCCAGCAAACTGACCACAACCTTCTTCCCACTCTGTTTTATCTCGGGAGCCATAACCTGTGGCGGAGAAACTATGACCTTTTCGGAAGCATTCTCAATCTTAATAAACTCATCGAACTCGAGAACAAGCTTTGTTTTGTTGTTATTCAAAGTTCCTATTGCCGGAGTACTTCCAACAAACTTTGGTGGAGTTTCATCAATTGGGCCACCAGTAGGATTACCTATATTTGCACATGAATACATAGCCAGCGTTAAAACGCCAGCACCAAAAGCACTTAGAAAAGCATGCTTTAATCTATGATTTTTAAAATTTATCATGCTGCAAAAATAAATGATATCTACAACTTAACAGCATACTTTGGCATAAAATATACAAAATTGCAGAGCGTTTGTACCTCTGTTACTGCCAAAATACTATTCAAAACATAATTCTCCAAAAAACTCAGGACGATGGAAATCCGGCTTTTCAGTTTTTATCTGATTCCAGGAAATATAATGAGGAGTTTTTAACTCATCGCCACACTTATAAAAATTACCATTTATTGTTGCTCCATCAAGAGACTTAATGGAATGTTTAAAGAACACAGTATATGGTATTATCAATGAAAGCTCCCACGAACACTTACCTGCACGTTCTTCAAAAGAATCTCTTCCCAAACTCGCCCATCGTTGAATTCCTGATAACACATCTGAAGAGGCACGTTCACGATCGTGCCTGTCATTCCCAACACCTAAAAGAACTGTTCCTATACAGTTGGATTCAAGATTGTAATAAAGACCGTCATTTGCCGGGCTCACAAAGAATTCAACACAAGAGTCTGTCCATACAGAGCCATTGTCTTCGCCATATTTAGCTCTGATAGAATCTTCTTCCACCTGATAATTAATCAGAATGGCATTATCTGTATGTGCAATACGGAATTTCACTTTCGGTTTATATGGATAATTATCCCAGTTTACACAGCCAACTGTATTAAACTCTATTTTTTCCTGATCCATTACAGCTGACAGAGAAGCTGCAAAAAGACTCTCTGCAGTTATTTTCTTTATGTTGAGTTGTTGCATTATTTATAATTATAATTAGTTGCACAAAAATACAATATAAATATCGGAAAGCAATCCTTGCTTTCGTAAAGTTAAAACATTACTATGGATGATGTTTTATAAATTCTTTGTTTTCAATCTGAACTTCAAGTACTGTTTTTCTTAATTCGCTGGCAAGCACACTAAAGTTATACCATCCGGTTAAGCAGTCAGTAAGAAACCATTTACCATTAACTAAATCAAAACAAACGCGGAGATCAAGTTCAGATTCTTCATATCCGGCCTCAAATTCTATATGAGTTGGTTCTTTCACTGAAAATTTAGAGACATAAACACCTTCTCCTTCAACCACGTTACGCTCCTCAACAAATGTTTCTTCATCCAGTAGAGGCCATTCATTTTTAGTGAATGGAAAACTTTTCTCTCCTTCACCATCTCCCAAAGATAGAACGATATCGGTTTTAAGTGGGAATTTTATTCGTGAATACTGAAAAGCGGCACTGCTAGTAAACTTTTTCAGAAACAAATTAAAATCTTCCGCAGCCGGAGCTGCCGTAACAGAAAGTATACTTGCGAATAAAGACAAAAACAAAAAACAAATGATTAGACTGTTCCTTTTCATCTTTTATGTGTTTATGTTACATATATTATTACTACAAAGATAGACGAAGAATTGAAATGTCAAACGAGAAAGATAATAATTATTTCCGCTGCTTCAAATATTCGAATCCTATGCGACAATACAAACATTTTTTCTTATCACAATACTCTTTTTTAAGTTCCATTAATGCCTGAGAATCAGATGCATTATTTACATTTAAGCCTACACTGCTCCACATTCTGGTAACATGATTATCTTCCGCTTTCAATTCTTCAAGAAAGTTACCTGCTCTCTGGCAAAGAGCTTCATCTGCTTTGTGTTTTCCATAAGCGTACAGGAATGGAACCACGGTATTTATTACTAACAGATTAAAAGAAGAATTACTCAGGTTTTTACTTCTTCGGGGAGAGTTATTATAAAATTGATAATGCTCTTCCCAATAACTGGAAGGAGATGTATGCAAGATATCCTTAATCGCTTTCATCGACTCTGCTTCCATCAGTTTTGAAAACACTCCCCATCCATTTGAATAGAGAGATGCAAGCTGAGCTATTCTGACATGCGGAAAATTGCCCGGCCTTAATCGAAGAAACCGCCAAAGTGAAGCATCCATAACTGGCAGCTGAAAAAGGTGTTTCATATATGCAAACTCTTTCTGCAAACTCAAATAATAAGGATCGTCCAACGTTTCTTCCAACAGTCCTGCCTGACCAAAGAATATTGCTTCGATTTTAAATAAGCTATCCCGGTGTTTGTCTACAGCCCGAAGAGGTATTAAACTAGCCCACTTCTCAAATGCATCCCCATTGAGACCAAAACCAAAGTTACGCGCCAATGTAATGAAGAAAGCATCTTCCCAATTAGAATTGCAATGTTTTAATCGGGCATTAATAGCTTCAGCTTTTTGTTCAAGTCTCTCACTTTGCAAAACCGACAACCAGGAATGAATAGTAAACCTGGATATTTTAGGAATTACATCATAACAAGGAGGAAGCATATCTGTGCGATGCAAAGATTCATAGTTTTGTTCGATTTCACTGGGACAGCTAAGCTGAATCTGAGGAATAAGTTCGCCGTTAGTACAGGCAATTTCACAGTCAATATCACCCGACACATGAAGAATTACCGAATCATACACCTTATCTTTATCATGCCCATGCCGGAACCAATCGGAAGCTTTTGAGTGAATCTCTACATTACCGACCCACATATTTTCGCCAATTTTTACTTTTGCATTAAAAAAATCTGGTCCGGAATCAGTGTTTGGCAGACCGGGATCAATCACCTCAACCCCCATTCCTTTAGTAGTTTGGAGTTGTTTTAAAGGAAAGATTTTGTGTTTCCAGATATAATGTAATAATTGTTCCATTGTTAACGAGCTGTAAATATCTCGCAAATGTAATAACTTACCTCTAAATTAATTATATTTGCATCATTATTATTCCTTATTATCGTAAAAATATAAACAAAAAATAGGAAACTATATGAAAATAGCATTGATAGGTTATGGAAAGATGGGTAAAGAAATTGAAAAAATTGCCCTTAGTCGTGGACACCAAATCGTTAGTATTATTGATCTTAACAATCAGGATGATTTTACTTCGAAAGCATTCAAATCGGCAGATGTCGCTATAGAGTTTACTGCTCCGACAGTTGCTTATAATAACTATATCAGAGCTTTTAACGCTGGAGTAAAAGTGGTTTCAGGAAGTACCGGATGGATGGACGAACACGGAGACGAAATAAAAGATCTATGCAACAATGGTGGTAAAACTCTTTTCTGGGCGTCAAACTTTAGCCTTGGAGTAGCTATTTTCTCTGCAGTAAATAAATATCTTGCAAAGATAATGAATCAGTTCCCAACTTACGATGTTACAATGAGCGAGACTCACCACATACATAAACTGGATGCACCAAGTGGTACTGCTATAACCCTTGCCGAAGAAATTCTTGAAAACCTGGATCGTAAAGAGAGTTGGGTAAAAGAAGAGGCAAAAGCTGCCAACGAACTACCAATTCATTCGATAAGAGAAGGAGAAGTTCCGGGCATTCATACCATTCGTTATGAATCAGAAGCTGATAGTATTTCCATTACTCACGATGCAAAAAATAGAAAAGGTTTTGCTCTTGGTGCTGTTTTAGCAGCTGAATTCACTTGTGGCAAACAAGGATTATTGGGCATGGGCGATTTATTTAAATTTTAAAACACAAATTATGAGAAAAGCAACAAGCAAACAATGGCGCAACTTTGGAATCGTCACTGTATTATATCTATTATTTCTTGTTTGGGTAAGTAGCTGGTGGGGGCTTATTGTTGTTCCATTCATCTTCGATGCTTATATCTCAAAATTGGTTCCATGGAATTTCTGGAGAACATCAAAGAACCAGGCCGTACGCAGTGTGATGAGTTGGATAGACGCTATTGTGTTTGCTTTGGTAGCGGTGTATTTCGTAAACATATACTTCTTTCAGAATTACCAGATTCCATCTTCTTCATTAGAGAAATCTTTGCTGGTTGGCGACTTCCTTTTTGTAAGTAAGATGAGTTATGGTCCTCGTGTGCCTAACACTCCGCTGTCTATGCCATTGGCTCAACATACATTGCCTGTATTCAACTGCAAATCTTATATTGAATTTCCACAATGGGGTTATAAACGTGCACCTGGTTTCGGAAAGGTTCAACACAACGACATTGTTGTTTTTAACTTCCCTGCAGGAGATACTGTTGCTATTAACTATCAACAATCAGATTTCTATTCTATTTGCTACGATGCAGCTAAAAGAACTTGTCCTAGCGTAAATATGGATAGCTTAACCCGCGAACAACAAAGAGCTGCTTACGACATTTATTATGCTGAAGGACGAAAACTGGTAATGGCAAACCCTACCGAATTTGGAAAGATTGTGGTACGTCCTGTTGACCGCCGTGAGAATTACGTAAAGCGTTGTGTGGGATTGCCCGGAGATACTTTGAAAATAGTGAACGGACAAGTATACATAAATAGCGTAGCTTCCAAGAATCCGGAAAACCTTCAATTCAACTACTTCGTTCAGACAACAGGTTCTTATATTCCTGATGATGTATTCCGCGATTTAGATATCAGCTTAGATGATCAGACTTTATTGCCTAACGAATGGAATGACGAATTAAAAGGTCAGGGCTTTACTAAAACAGATGGTCAAGGCAAACTGGCTCCGGTTTATCATTTGCCTTTAACCAAAAAGGCTTATCAGGCTCTTCTTTCAAACAAGAAGTTAATTGCGAAGATAGTAATGGAACCAGAAGATTATACCGGACAACTATACCCACTGAACCTTTATACAAAATGGGATAGAAATAACTACGGTCCTATCTGGATTCCAAAGAAAGGAGCAACAGTTAAACTTACTGTCGATAATCTTCCTATCTACGAACGTCCAATCCGTGCTTACGAAGGCAATAAGCTTGAAGTAAAAGGTGGTAAGATCTATATCAACGGCAAACAGACCAATAGCTATACATTCAAGATGGATTATTACTGGATGATGGGTGATAACCGTCACAACTCTGCCGATTCAAGATACTGGGGATTTGTTCCTGAAGATCATGTTGTAGGTAAGCCAATTCTTGTATGGTTATCTTTGGATAAAGACAGAGATTGGTTTAGCGGAAAAATCCGTTGGAATCGTATATTTAAGTTCGTAGACAACATTAAATAATGAGACCAGGAGCAAAAGAGTTCTTTTTCTGGATAAAAGCATTAGTAATAGCAGTTGCAGGAGTACTACTCCTGCAATTCTTTGCTTTTAGCTCCTGTTACATTCCTTCATCGGGAATGGAGAATTCTTTGTATCGTGGCGATCAGATTATTATCAATAAATGGGCATACGGACTGCGAATGCCTTTCATGTCGACTTTTGGCTATAAAAGAATCAATGAGCGACCGGTTCAGAAGAACGACATCGTTGTTTTCAATAATCCTCAAGCTACATCTACCACCCTTCCTGCTGATAAGCGAAAAGTGTTTATAAGCCGATGCATGGGTCTTCCGGGAGACACTTTATTGATTAGCAGTCAATACTCAATTATTTGCCCCAGAGCAGAAGTTAATCCCGACCATAAGCAGCTCTATGTATATCCTAAAGAGAAGGAAAGTTCCATAGAGAAAAATATAAAGAAACTTGGTATCGAGGATAACAGACTGTTAGGCTACAACAAGAATGGATATGTCCGCAGTTTTAGCCGTTATGAGATTTATCTGTTAAACCAGGAAATTCCGGATTTAAAGATAAAGTCTATTCTTCCTGACACATGCAAGCAGACCCGATCCTTAGTTGTTCCGGGAAAAGGACGAAACATTCGTGTAACTCCATGGAACATTTATTTCTTAAAGAATGCTATCAATGAGCACGAAGGCAAAAAAGCCTTCATTATCAAAGATTCTCTGCTATACGTTAACGGAGAAAAAGTATCCTCTTTTGTGTTTTCGAAAGACTATTACTGGATGGTATCCAATAACTCCATAAATATCAACGATTCGCGCATTTTCGGATTCGTTCCGAAAGATTATATTATCGGGAAAGCATCTTTTGTGTGGTTTTCGAAAGACAGCCAGGCCGGACTTTTTGGCGGTTACCGATGGAAGCGATTCTTTCAATCTGTAAAATAATGAAACAAACAATTTATCTCAGCTCGGCATATCTGGCTCCAGTGGAATATTATGCACGGCTATATAGCTGTGAAAAGGCATTTATTGAGCAACACGACAACTATATTAAGCAGACCTACCGCAACCGATGCACTATTGCGTCTGCCGATGGTCCGCTAAAACTCTCAATTCCTACCGAGAAGCCGGAAACGCTTAAGTGCCCTATGAAAGATATTCGCATATCCGACCATGGAAACTGGCGTCATTTGCATTGGACTGCTATTGAATCTGCCTACAGCAGTTCTCCGTTTTTTGAGTATTATAGAGATGATTTTGCACCTTTCTACGAACAGAAACATGAGTTTTTATTCGATTTCAACGAAGCTCTCTGCAATCTTGTCTGCGAGTTGATTGATGTTCACCCTAACATGGAGCGTACAACAGAATACAAGCAGTCATTCCTGCCTAATGAGATTGATTTCAGAGATCTGATACATCCTAAAAAAGCTCCGCAAGAAGGTTTTACTGCCAATCCATATTATCAGGTATTCGACACACGACACAGCTTCCTGCCCAACCTAAGCATTATTGATCTTCTTTTCAATATGGGACCAGAAAGTTTGCTTGTTTTACGTGACGCTAATAAATAAGGAACAATTGCCTGCTAAAGTTAATCCGGATTATCTGAAATCCGGATTTTTTTGTTTTTGTATACATTTATTTCAGAGGTGGTGACAAACTTTAAAGAAAACTTCTTTTATATGTCTCGTGCTAAAATTTAGCACCGCGGCTACCAAGGCGTTTCAGAAGGTACCCCCTTGTTACCCCCCTAATTTATACTAGCAATAAATCTGTTTTTGGAGAGAAGAAATGATCAAGCTAAACCACAGGGATAATCCATTGATTATCTGATTATAAAATGATATATTTCGTAATTCTGCAATTATCAACAGCACCTATAGGATGCAAGAATAAGTATAAAAAAATTATTTCCCTGTAACTAAAATCCATTCACCAATAAAACAGATTCATTGGCCAATGGATTTATTTTATTGGCCAATAAACCGGCAAGTAAACCTTATCGGTAAATGAGGGTTGAAAGCATTTCTTCTGCAAACATCTCATTAGCCACTTCCAACAGTCCTTCAGCAGTTAAAGACTCTATGCGAAGGAACAAGGCTTCCGGAGAATCAAATTTATTGTAATGCAGAAAAGATTTAGCCATATCGAGGGCATTATTCTCATTATTGTCCGAAGCCACTCCTATTTGGCCAATTAATTGCTTCTTTGCCGCATTCAATTGTAAAGCAGTCATTTTCACATCACGAAGATGTTTCAATTCCTTATAAGTCAGATTCAGACAAGCATCCACATCTTCAGGATCGGTCCCAAAATAAATGCAGAAAACTCCGGTATCAGTATAAGAAGTCAGATTGGATTCCACGCTATACACCAAAGCTTTTCTTTCGCGAAGAGAAACATTCAGTTTGCTATTCATACCTGGACCACCAAGAATATTATTAAGAAAGTACAAAGCTGTACGTTTCTCACTATAAGCATCATACCCTCGACCTCCAATCATTACATGCGCCTGATTTGTATCTTTAGGAACAACCAGATGTTCCGGCACATAAACGGGTGGAGAAGTCCGGATACTTTTATATTCAGAAAACGCCACATCGTGCATTGATTTTTCTACCATCCGAACCACTTTCTTGAAATCGAGATTTCCCAATACAAAAAAGACCATATTCGTGGGGTGATAATAACGTGAGGTGAAATTTAATACATCAGCAGTAGTAAAGTTCCGTAATTGTTCCGGTTTTCCAAGTATATTTCTACCCAATGGATGGTTCTTGAAGATCAGATCTTCGAAATCGTCGAAGATAAGCTCCGAAGGAGTATCGTCATACAACTTAATCTCATCAATAATAACCTCTACTTCCTTATCAATTTCGCGCTGAGGAAAAGTGGAATGAAACACAATGTCAGTCAGCAACTCAACAGCACGAGGGAAATGTTCCGTTAAAAAGGCCGAATAAATCACCGTTTCCTCCTTATTCGTATAAGCATTCAAGTCGCCCCCTACGTTCTCCATCCGGTTAATGATATGCCATGCCTTGCGCTTTTCTGTACCTTTAAAACTCAAGTGCTCCACAAAGTGAGCCATTCCCTGTTCGTTTTCTAGTTCATCGCGGGTACCTGCATCTACAGCATATCCACAATAAGCAACCTTTGATAATGACGGGGCATGAATAATACGTAATCCGTTAGGTAAAGTATGTTGATTATAATGCATTTTCTTGTTGTTTCATATTTTAATAACGATGCAAAAATACAATAAAACTTATTGTGGTTTATAGAAAAATATAGATATTTGTAGATTAAAATGAGATAAGCCCTTATATGAATAAAATTGGTATCTTCTGTTCAGCCTCACAAACAATTGATGATGTATATTTCCAAAAAACTGAGGAGTTGGGAAAATGGATGGGAGAACAAGGCAAAACGCTAGTTTATGGTGGTGCAAACATTGGGTTAATGGAATGTGTGGCACAAACTGTTAAGCAAAGCGGAGGAAATATTATTGGCGTAATACCTTCAAAACTGGAAGAAAGCAATAGAGTGAGTGCTCTCCCTGACAGATTTCTTCATACCAAGAATCTAAGCGATCGCAAAGATGTAATACTTGCCGAGTCGGATGTTATGGTTGCCTTACCGGGAGGAATAGGAACATTGGATGAAGTTTTTCATGTAATGGCCTCTGCAACCATTGGATACCATTCAAAGAAGATAATCTTTTATAACATAAATGGTTTTTATGATGAATTATTGATCGTCCTGAAGATGTTTGAAAAGAAACAATTTACCCGAGGTGAATTATCTCTTTACTACGACGTGGCCAATACATTTAAAGAATTAACCAACCTACTAAACAAATAACATGACAGTCATGATTGAATCAATCAAAGATCTATTAAACAAAGAAGCTGAAGCCGTAAGAAATATTCCAATTACAGATGCTTACGAGAAAGCTGTAAAACTAATAGTGGAGCAAATACATATAAAGGGGGGAAAGCTGGTAACTACCGGAATGGGTAAAGCCGGACAGATTGCTATGAACATTTCTACAACCTTCTGTTCTACAGGAATTCCATCTGTGTTTCTTCATCCAAGCGAAGCACAACACGGTGATTTGGGCATTTTTCAGAAGAATGACTTATTATTGCTAATATCTAACTCTGGCAAAACAAGAGAAATTGTTGAGCTGACACAGCTTTCCAGAGTTCTTAATCCCGATTTAAAGTTTATCGTTATAACAGGTAACCCAGACAGTCCGTTAGCACAAGAATCAGATATTTGTCTTTGCACAGGAAATCCTAAAGAGGTTTGTGCATTAGGAATGACTCCAACAACTTCTACTACAATGATGACGGTTATTGGTGATATTCTGGTTGTTGAGACAATGAAACAAACAGGCTTTACTATTGAAGAGTACTCTAAACGCCACCACGGTGGATATCTAGGCGAGAAATCAAGAGAAATATGCGAAAAGTAATTGGTATTGGCGAGACTATTCTCGACATCATTTTTCAGAACGAACAACCTTCGGCAGCAGTTCCGGGAGGTTCTGTATTTAATGGCATTATATCACTGGGCAGAATGAATGTCGATGTCTGTTTTATCAGTGAAATAGGAAATGACAAGGTAGGAAACATTATAAAGAGATTCATGGAAGAAAACAATGTGAAAACCGATCACATCAACATCTTCCCCGATGGAAAATCGCCTGTTTCACTTGCTTTCCTTAACGAGAACAATGATGCTGAGTATCTTTTCTACAAGGATTATCCAAAGCAGCGCCTGGATATTGCATTCCCAACAATAAATGAGGATGATATTCTTATATTTGGGTCCTTTTACGCGCTCAATCCGGTTCTCAGAGATAAGATGACAGAGCTGCTTGATTATGCAAAAGAGCGTAAAGCAATTATTTACTATGATCCAAACTTCAGAAGTACACATAAATACGAAGCTATGAGACTAGCTCCTGCTATTATCGAAAATCTGGAATATGCAGATATTGTAAGAGGATCAGACGAAGATTTCATCAACATGTATAACTTAAACGATGTAGATAAGATATACAAAAATAAAATACAATTCTATTGCCCGAATTTTCTTTGTACTGCGGGGAATAAATCTATAAGTTTGCGAACAAAACAAGCATCCAAAGAGTATTTGGTAGAACCAGTCAATGCTGTAAGTACAATTGGAGCCGGAGATAACTTCAATGCCGGAATTATCTATGGATTGCTAAAGTACAATATTAGTTATCACGAACTTAACAACTTAAGCGAAGTTATGTGGGACAAAATTATACAGTGCGGGAAAGATTTCTCTGCCGAAGTATGCAAAAGTTTCAGTAACTCCGTTTCTAAAGAGTTTGCAGAAAAATATCAATAACATTCCATTATAGCACAAACATATAGTTAAAGCAATAAAGTTCTGATACAAATTACAAGGATTTTACGCTACTTTTATAGATATTTAAATGAAAAATGCAGCTGAAAAGTATTCTTTTACAGCATTATAACTATTTATTCGCACTTTATGCGTATCTTTGTGCCCGAATTGAAATAAGAGAAAGAAATTAATGAAGACATTCGAAGAGTTAGGCGTTTCCCCGGAGATACTTAAAGCAATTGAAGAAATGGGATATGAGAATCCCATGCCAGTACAAGAAGAAGTAATACCGTATTTACTGGGAGAAGGCAATGATGTAGTAGCTCTTGCACAAACAGGAACAGGTAAAACAGCAGCATTTGGACTGCCTATTATACAAGGTATTAATGTAAATAACAGAGTGCCTCAAGCACTTATCCTCTGCCCTACAAGGGAGCTTTGCCTGCAAATAGCAGGAGATCTTAATGATTACTCAAAATACATAGATGGGCTAAAAGTTCTTCCGGTATACGGAGGATCATCCATTGAAAGCCAGATCAGAAGTTTAAAGAATGGTGTGCACATTATCGTTGCAACTCCAGGACGTCTGCTCGACTTGATGGAAAGAAAAACCGTGAAACTTGCTACGGTTAAAAACGTCATTATGGACGAAGCCGATGAAATGCTTAATATGGGCTTTACAGACAGCATCAATGCTATTTTGGCTGAAGTACCAAAAGACCGTAATACATTGCTGTTCTCAGCAACTATGTCACCCGAAATTGCACGTATTTCCAAGAACTATCTGAATAATGCCAAGGAAATTACCATCGGCACAAAAAATGAAGGTTCTAAGAACGTGAAACATATCTATTTTACGGTTCAGGCTAAAGATAAATATCTTGCACTGAAACGTATTGCCGACTATTACCCTCAGATTTATGGTATCGTTTTCTGCCGTACTCGTAAAGAGACACAGGAAATTGCTGATAAACTGATTCAGGACGGATACAGTGCAGATTCTTTGCACGGAGAACTTTCTCAGCAACAACGTGACGTTGTAATGCAGAAATTCCGTGTACGTAACATTCAGATCCTTGTAGCTACAGATGTTGCCGCACGTGGACTTGACGTTGACGACCTGACACACGTTATCAATTACGGTTTACCTGACGAAAGTGAGTCATACACTCACCGAAGCGGCCGTACAGGACGTGCAGGAAAAACCGGCATTTCAATCTCTATCATCAACTTGCGCGAGAAAGGAAAGATGAGAGATATAGAGAGAAAAATTGGCAAGAAGTTCATTGTAGGAGAAATGCCTACCGGAAAACAGATCTGTGAGAAACAGCTGATTAAGGTTATTGATGATATTGAGAAGGTAAAGGTTAATGAAGAGGAAATTGCCGACTTTATGCCTGAAATCTATCGCAAACTTGAATGGCTGGATAAGGAAGATATTATTAAACGAATGGTTTCTCTTGAGTTTAACCACTTCCTTGAATATTATCGTGATGCTGAAGACCTTCAAAGTCCAACTGCAGAAACCAGCAGAGGAGAACGTAATACAAGAGGACGTAGTTCTGAAAGAGGAATGCATCAACCTGAACCAGGATTTACTCGTATGTTTATCAATGCTGGAAAGGTAGATAATTTCTATCCAAACCAATTAATTGAACTGATCAATAAAAACATGAGAAAACGTGTTCAGATTGGTAAGATTGATTTATTGAAAAGCTTTTCATTCTTCGAAATAGAAGATGCTCAAGCGAAATCTGTTATGGATTCACTAAATAAAGCATCACTGAATGGCCGTTCAATATCTGTTGAAATAGCAGGCGAAGATAATCGCGGAGCTGGAACAGGTAGAGAAAGCCGCGGAGGAAACAGAGAAAGCCGCGGAGGAGGCGGAAGAAGGTATTCTGACAGACCAGCATCAGCTGAACCAAGAAGAAGCCGTGAAGAGCGCGGATACGCCTCTAAAAGAGGGCCTAAAAGAAGAGATGACAATCAACAATCCTTCAGAGATGAAAAACCAGACTTCAATAATGAAGAAGGATGGGCAAGAAGGAAATCTAGAAAATAAATATTTAAGGCAGCTTTTATTAAGCTGCCTTTTTTTATAACCTAATGCGATCCATTTATTCAATTGGATTAAAACAACTTAGTCCGAATAAAAAAAGCCCATTATATCCTTATCATAAAAGAAACATACGATAAAATGGCATATAATAGTTATTCAGCAAGTTTAAGCTCTTTAATAAGATGAGGTGCCTTGCCGTATTTTTCAATTATAAACAGCACATATCGGATATCCACTCCAATACATCGCTGCAAGGAATTCTCATACTCAAGATTACTACTCATCCCTTCCCAGTTACCATCAAAAGCTAGCCCTATAAGTTCTCCTTTACCGTTAAACATTGCGCTGCCTGAATTTCCTCCCGTAATATCATTATTAGTGATAAAACAAACGTTCATTTCCCCCTTTTTATCGGCATATTTACCAAAATCCTTTTTAGAAAGCAAATCGAGCAAGGCCGGTTGCACCCAGAAATCGGAATCTCCTTTATAACGCTCTACCTTTTCAAAGATACCTTTTGTAGTTGTAGAATAATCTATGCCTGAGGAGCTATTTGCTGAATATGGAGTTACAATACCAAAACTTAAACGCATTGTTGAATTTGCATCAGGATAAAAACTTTTATCCACAGACATCTGACGTACTATCTCACTGTAAAATCTTTCATCCCGGGATATTTTATTATTTGCATCTGAACCAATCTGGTAGAAATCAACAAATTTAGTAACAACATCTACGGCCAGCGAAAGAATAGGGTCTTCGAACATATTAAATGTACTATCCCGACTATAAATACGTTCCAATCCTCTGGGAGTAGTCATTTCTGAATGAGAAAAAATATAATCTACATAAGCCTGGCAATCACCTTTATACTTTTCATTAATCGTTTTATACGTATCGGGTAAATAGGTAGTATCAACCTTCTCGCGATATTCTTTGAGCATAGCAACCAGCACCTTCTTATCGATGGAAAGGTTTATATTTGAATACTCTTTAACCATACTTTCGTATATCTTCTTTCCAGCAATAGAATCACTGAAGAAGTCTGTGCTAATAGCTTGCGTGGATAAGGAAAGTAATTCTGAAGCATTACCGAAGCATTCTCCAAAATAAGAAGATGCATGAACAAGTTTTTCTCTGCTTTCATAGTTGACTCTCAAAGAATCAATCAGATTACCATATAATTGTTTCTTCTCTTTCTTATTCTCTATAAAACGAGTTATTTTATCCTCTAATAGCTTTCTTTTTCCAATGATATTAAGCTCTTCAATGGCCTTGTTCATCCCAATACTGTATTTCCAATAATTAGAGCTTGCTGCATATTTAGAAGCATACATTATACGAATAGAATCATTCGATTCCATCGCCTTTTTCCAAATTGCTTGCTTTATGCCTCGCACATCAATCATTGACTGATTCTGGGTTTTCATCTGCTCTTCAATGCCAAAAGAAGAAAGATAACGATCTGTTGAGCCCGGATAACCTAATGTCATACAATAGGTACCATTCTGATATCCTTTAAGGGAAACAGGTGCTACATAAGATGGATGAAATGGCCTATTTTGAGGAGAATAAAAAGCTGGCTGGTTATTTTTATCAGCATAAATGCGGAAAACAGAAAAATCTCCGGTGTGTCTTGGCCATACCCAATTATCTGTATCGCCACCAAATTTACCAACGGAAGAAGGAGGTGCAAAAACCAGTCTGACATCCTTATAGTCTTTATAAACAGAAAGATAAAATTCGTTGCCACCATAGTATGAACTAACCTCACCTCTTAGCAATGAGTCCTTTTCAGAAACTTCATTCTCAATTACAGTAGAAAGAGAGTCTACAATATATAAACGCTTTGTTTCATCCATTCCCGGATGAATATCTTTCAGTATTCTTGAGGTGACATCTTCTTGCTTTATAAGGAAACTCACAAATAAATCAGGATTGGGAAGTTCATTCTCTCTTTTATCAGCAACAAAGCCATCTTTTATATAATCATGAGCTACTGAACTATGATTTTGTATGGCATCAAAGCTACAATGATGATTTGTAAAAACCAATCCATCCTCAGAAACAACTACGCCGGAACAATATCCTCCAAAACTAATAATCGCATCCTTTAAAGAAGGAATACGTTCATTGAATAATTGACTGGAAGGCATTTCAAGCCCCAATTGCTGCATCAGCTGAGCCGTTTTCTTGTCTATATGATTCAACATCCACATACCCTCGTCTGCTAAAGAAACGAGCGAAATAAAAAACAGAACTAAGGTTAAAAAGCTCTTTTTCATAAGCGTGTGCTATCCATTAAAAAAACCGAATAAAAAATAACTGTTATATTATTCGGTTCTTTGCAAAAACAGCTGAGAACCACCAGACTCCCACCGCTTTTATTTAAGGCAATTCACTAAAAATCATTTCTTTACAAAACGATTAATTATCGGAATCTGCTTCAATGGAAAATCCTTCTTGATAATATATGCAATAAAGATAGAAAATAAAATGGTTTTAAAGCATAAACGTAAGATAATGTTATCTATTTTCACAAATTCAGAGATAGCATAAAGAACCACAGTAAGCAAACAATATTTTCCAATCCTCACCATATCATAATTTATAGGGTATTTCTTTTGCCCAATAACATAAGAAAGGATAGTAACAATTGCATATCCAATAAGACTGGCCCATGCACAGGCCATATAGCCATAATGAGGAACAAAAATAACATTCAAAAGAATGATTAAGAAGCAGCCAACCCCAGAGAAATACGCGCCCCAGATTGTCTTATCAATCAACTTATACCAAAACGACAGATTAAAATAAATACCATTCAGAATAGCTGCAAGCATAACGATTGAAACACAATCTAATCCATCCCAATAACTTTTATCAATTATGTAGCGGAAAATATCGAGATAAAACATAACCCCAAGATAAGCAATCAGCGAAACAATAATAAAATACTTCATTGCATCGGCATAAAGTTTCTTACTGCCCTCTTCTTTATTTTTCCCGAAAACAAAAGGCTCATAAGCATAACGGAAAGCTTGAGTAAACATGGTCATAACCATTGCTACTTTGCTGGCTGCACCATAAATACCAAGTTGTACTCGGGCCTCATTCTGATCTGTAAAGAGGAAAGGAAAAATAATCTTATCAACTACCTGATTTAATATTCCGGCTATTCCCAGGATAAGAATTGGAAAAGAATAGATCATCATCTCTTTCCACAATGACTTCTTGAATTTGTATTTAAAACCAGTCAATTCACGATAAAAAGCAAACTGCTGAATCACTGTGCAGATAACATTGGCTACAAATGCATAACCAACTCCATAGCTTGGATTGTAAAACCAGGAAACAGAAGCAGGGAAATGAACTAATAACCATGGGCAGCAGACAAAGAAGAAGATATTCAGAAGAATATTTGGAATAATGAATAAGAACTTCATTGCAGCAAACTTTATCGGTCTCTTCTTGTATCGAAGATAAGCAAAAGGAATGCATTGGAAAGAATCTAGCGCAACCACAATTGCCATCATAGCGACAAAATCAGGATTATTTTCATATCCCAGAAAAGTAGATATAGGTTGAAGTGAGAGAAAACACAATAAAATAAAAAGTAATGAACTTACACCTACAGATATTAATGTGGTTGAGTAAACAATCGTTGGATCTTCATTTTTCTTATTCACAAAACGGAAAAATCCGGTTTCCATTCCATACGTTAAAATAACCAGCAAAAGTGCGGTTATGGAATACATATTCGTTATTACACCGTATCCTCCTGAAGCAGCAGATAATTTTGCTGTATAAAGTGGAACCAATAAATAATTCAAAAAACGACCTACAATACTGCTTACACCATAAATTGCAGTATCTTTTGCCAACGATTTTAATCCGGCCATACTTCTATCCTATTGTTTATTTATCAAACATATCTCTTTTATGAATCAAGAATTCAGATTACATATTATAAAAAGAGATTCTTAATCATTTCATTTTAATCAAAAAGATTCTTCTGACTGCTATAAAGACTTCTTCCCAAATGCTTGTAAGCTAATTCTGTAACCTCTCTGCCACGAGGAGTTCTCTTCATAAAGCCTTCTTTTATTAGAAAAGGTTCATAAACTTCTTCTATTGTCCCTGGATCTTCACCTAATGCAGTGGCTATTGTAGTAATTCCTACAGGTCCTCCTTTAAATTTATCGATAATAGTACATAGTATTTTATTATCGACCTCATCAAGGCCATATTTATCAATATTTAGAGCCTCAAGAGCATAGTTTGCAATGTCGGTGTCTATAACTCCCGATCCTTTAACCTGAGCAAAGTCTCTCACTCTGCGAAGTAAAGCATTAGCAATACGGGGAGTTCCACGACTCCGGGAAGCTATTTCTCCGGCAGCATCTGAAGAGCAAGGAACATCTAGTATCTTTGCAGAACGTTTGATAATTCCACTCAATATATCATCATCATAATACTCTAGATGAAGATTAATTCCAAAGCGTGCCCGTAAAGGGGCAGTAAGAAGCCCACTACGAGTAGTTGCTCCAACCAGAGTAAAAGGGCTTAAATCTATTTGAATACTTCTTGCAGAAGGGCCTTTATCAATCATTATATCAATCCGATAGTCTTCCATTGCAGAATAAAGATATTCTTCCACAACAGGAGATAAACGATGAATTTCATCGATGAAAAGGACATCATTGGGTTCCAGGCTTGTTAATACACCGGCTAAATCGCCTGGCTTATCAAGCACAGGGCCAGAAGTTATTTTAAACCCTACGCCCAATTCATTTGCAATAATATTTGAAAGAGTTGTTTTTCCTAATCCGGGAGGTCCGTGAAGTAATACATGATCAAGAGCTTCAGCTCGCAAACGAGCCGCCTTAACAAATATACGAAGGTTATCTACAACCTTGTCCTGCCCACTAAAAGACCCAAAATCTAAAGGACGCAAAGCGTTCTCATAATCCTTTTCTTTTGTAGTAAGCTGATTATCTCGTATATCAAATTTTTCTTCCATATATCACAATAATGAAGCGACAAAGGTATGAAAGATTCAAGAGATATAATCTAAAGGAAACATAAAATATTTGTTATCTATAAAAGAAAAGGGTATTTGATAAGCCACAGCTTAATCAAATACCCTTCTTGAAAATTACTCACGTAAGTTTCATTACCATTTAGATCACGCTTGATCTCTCCTAACTATAAATTTCAATCTGCAACACATATAACTACTCTATTCCAGTTATTTTTAGAATAAGGTTGAACACTATCACCCTTACCTTCAATAACCTTAATACGATCGGAAGATATACTATATTTATTAATCAATTCATTAGCCACAGATTTTGCACGTTTTTCAGAAATCTTCTGATTAAATGCCTTTGAACCAGTGCCTGCATCAGCATAACCTGTTATAGTAATCTTTGTATTTGGATTTTCTTTCAAGTATTGAGCAACAGTATACACATAAACTTCCTGATTAACACCTACGGAAGATTTTCCAATAGTGAAAAGAACAGGCGTATTAAAGTATGATACAGTATCTGTTACGAATACTTTTTCTATTTTAACAATAGTTTTTGGATTAGCTTTTAGAGATTCAATAGTTGCTCTCTGCTGATTAATCTCATCATTCAAAGAATTAACTAATGCTTCATCATAAGGTCTAACTAATTCAAATCCTCTATTTTTAAATTTGTATGTAAAACCAACCATGAGATTGAAATAGAAGTCATTTTCAGATCCATATTTGGAATTAAATGCATCGCTTGCAGCATTACCATTTAGTTCCACATTAAAATCCCATGCTTCATTTATGCGGAAACTAGGCTGCAATCCAATTCTGGCAACACAGTTATCAGATGCTAATGCATTAGGAGAGTTCTTAAAACCATGATTATACCCTACCCCCACAATACCATAAAGGTTAAAGCCTCGGTTTTCTTTATAAGAACAGAAAATATTGGTCATATTAAAAAGACCATCCAGATAAACGGCTGCATAATTCCAACTATAGTTGTCGTCTTTCCAATCCCATCCTGCTCTGCCTTGCCATCCTCCAACTTGCAAGCGCATACCAGCATATGGAGTGAAATACTTCCCTATAGAAAGGGCTGCAGTTGGAGAAATCAGTTTATCAAAATCGGGTTCACCAATTGTATAACCAATTCCAGCCTGACCTTGTATAAACCAATTGTCCCAAAAGCCATATTGTTTTAAGGCTTTTTCTTGTGACTGTGCAAATCCTGCTATACAAAAGAAGGAAATTGCTAGAAGAATAAGTTTCTTTTTCATATTAATCTAAGTTTAAGTACCTAAATATAAGAAAGATATATAACAAAGAAATAAAAAAAATAACAAATAACAAAATAAAATTGTTCAAATTTAGAGATAGTATATTGTTACAAAACAATATTTTAAGTTCTAGTAACAGCAATAATATAGTGAAAGATAAAATAAATTATATATAACAATACAACTTTAATATCAAAGTAAATCATTAACAGCTACATCTTTTTCTATTTTCCATCTAAGAAAAATAAAAATTTCAATTAACAATATTGAAACCAAAAACCATGCAAGATGAAACTGATCAAAAAAAACAAACATGCCCAAAACGGCATTAAATATCAATAATAAAGGGACAGCTATCCCAATTGCATCCAGTAATTTAATACGTCGAATAACTCTTTTATTAAATAAAGGAACAAACAAAAATGAATAGAGCAAATACATTATAGAAGAGAATAACAATGTTGTCCAATCTCTATAAGGAAAAATCAATCCGAGAAAAGAAAGAAAAAAAACAAATGAAGTCGAAAGAATTCTTTTGTTTAATATCAAATAGTTATTTAACTGGTTTACTTTATCTTTAATATCTTTATCATTGCATAATAAATCACATCCTAAACTGCGCACAAGCATCCTCATGTATTGAACAGAAATCAGATCCTGGTTATAACTCACCTGTAATAAGCGCTTATCAAAATCAAC
The DNA here is from genome assembly GCA_963668125.1 of Bacteroidaceae bacterium. Classification (GTDB taxonomy): domain Bacteria; phylum Bacteroidota; class Bacteroidia; order Bacteroidales; family Bacteroidaceae; genus Bacteroides. Next base: position 552,305 of record OY764215.1, read on the forward strand.
AACAGCAGAGTTAACTCCTATTTGCGATTTTATAAGATGCTCAATCCAGCGAGATCTGCTCTTCGTTCTAACTTTTAAAAGAAAGAATGTCTTTACTTCCATTGCTTGTACATTATATCGTAAAAGATATAAAGAGAGAGAGAAACATTTAATCCCTCTCTCTTATATTCTTAATTAAAAGGTTGACTTTAGTATATTACTATTTTCTTGTACCAACTGATGGCAATCTCTTAACAGGAACAGTCAAAGTTGTTTTAAGAGTTCCCCATTTGTGAGTAATTGTTACAGGAATAAATAATTCATAATCACTAGTCAAAGCAGTACCATTATTTACATACTTCAACCAAGTAGAACCCCATACGCTATTCTGAGAAAGTAAAACATCTGTAGGAAGTGCTCCAGCAGTATAACCTGCAGTTGGCACAAGGTTTCCACCAACTTCTTTCAAATTAGTTTTAGCATTTTCTGTGTCAAACCATACACCATCCAAGCCATAGAAACTCCACAATGCAGTATTAGGAGTTAAAGATTCTTCTCTCCAATCTTTAACAAGAACATCAATAGAGCCACTATGATGAGAGTAATAATAAGCAAGTACAGAACCGCCTGTTACAGCATCTGTGAAATTACCATCTGTGGTAACACTTAAACCAAGAGGTTTGATAAATTGAACATTAAATGTCATTAGATCAACGATATTTCCATTCCATTCATAATAAGCTTTCACTTTAGCATATAAAGTAGTCTTTTCAAGTTCAGCAATTGCAGCAGCATTTGCAGTATTGCGATTGAATGTAATAATATCGCCATTAATAGCAAAACCTGTAGCATTAGAAGGATTAGCACCTACAAGCACAAATTTCAAACTACCACAACTTGGTTTGTTATTTAGCTTAACATCACCATCAGAGTTCTTATTAAATGCATTTGTTAAGTCAGCACTGTAAATACAATTAGCAGGATTATTATCCATTTGAGAAGAAGGAACAGCAACATTAACTTTAAATGCAGCTTGTTGAGCATCCCAATATGTTAATTCCTTACCAACAATAGAAATAGCAGGTTTAACAACTTTAACTGTAAACTTGAATAGAAGGTCAGGTAAATCTGAATCAGGATATCTTGGAATGCATCTTAATGTAGCGACAAATTCTTTTCCTTCAGCAGGAATAACACCAAATTGAGATTCAGGAACAACCCAATGTACTTCTGTAGATAATACGCCGTCAATTCCAACATTTACAACTTGTGGAACTGCAGATACAGGACTAGTTACGGAAGTTGCATCCGGTGTATAAGTATCCATTGCCTGTGCATGAGTCATAGGAATAACGTTGTAAACCTCTCTGTTCATTCTTTCAGCATTAATCTTGAAGGTTGCAATATCATCTGAACAGCCAAGAGTTATTGTTTCACTACTATTAACTACAATATCAGCTCTCTTATTAGCAGTTATCTTAACTTTAATAAATGCACGTTTTACAACATGGTTACTAGCATCAACTAATTCAACTTTTACAATCGGGGTACGACCTGCGGCTGCAGCTAAAGGATTATCCTGATATACTCTGGCAGTCATAATACCATCACTTGTAACACTAGCAAAATCTTGTTGATTTGTAGTAACTCCATTATCTATTTTGTTATATGGACTACTTGCCATTGCAAAACGATAGCATAATCCATAAGCTGCTTCATTGAACGTTTTATGAGTTCCATCAACTAAGTAGCAAGAAGCTACTGCTTGCTTCAAATCTAATTGTCCGTTATATACAAAAGATGTTTCATATTCATTATTTTGAGCACCAGCCTGAGTTAAAGCATAATGATAATCAAGAGAACCATTCTTTGCAATATTCAAATTAGCACCATCAAGAGAAACTTCTGTTGCTTTTACATAATCAGAATATACAGCAACACATGTTCCAGCTTCTTTTTCAGCAGAAGTTAAAGCTTTGTCAGCTAATGTAGCCTTCAACGAAACGATATCAAACTTAGGACTAGCTGCAAAATTTGCAGTTTTTGTAACATCTAGAGTTAAAACACCATTCTCAAGTTTTTGTCCAGCAACAGATATAGGAGCTGCAGGATCTGTACCCAAACCTTTTGTTTCAGCTTTTTCTCCTGTAAATACAAAATCATTGATATCAGAAAGCATAACACCGTTAGGATTCATACGATATTTTGCCTGAGAATGCATTGAAGTACTTAGAGTAGTCTTTGGTGCTTGTTGATCCAAATCTGTATAATACAATGTACTGAAAATAATAGTTGGAACTCCACCTGTATAGAATTCTGGAATAAATGCCATACTTGTCAAACGATGTGAGAAGATAGCATTCATTGTATTCAAATTAGCATTAATTGCAGTAACTTGAGCTGACAAATCTTCTAGTTGACCTTTAATTTCAGCCACTTTTGCTTCATAAGTAGATTTATCAACATAATTGTCTAACTGTTGAGCAATATATGCTTTCCACATAGCTTCAAGCGTTACAGCTTGCTGAGCATCAGCTGCCATTGCTGCAGTAACAGCTGCGTTTATAGCTTCATTCTTAGCAATTGCAATCTTCGATGTTAAGTCTGCACTCAAATCTGTGATCTGCTTCTGTAGATCAGCAATTTTAGTAGAATCAGAATTAAGTTTAGTACCTACATACGCTTCATATTTATCAAATGTAGCTTTCTGTAGATAAAGAGCTGCAAGTTCTGTTTTTAATGAAGCAAGAGAAGCTTCAACTTCACTCTTAGTTGCTAAAGTTTCAACAGTAGCAGCCAGCGTATTATACTTGCTGTCTACAGCACTGATTTGACCACTGATAGTAGTAAGATCAGCTTCAATGGATGATTTAGCATTAGCGATCTCTTTTAAAAGACCAGCATTCAAAGCAGTAAGTTCATCTTTTGTTGCTCCTTTTGATACAGATTCCTGAAGAGCAGCAAATTTACCATCAAGAGTAGAAATTCTGGTTTCCAAAGCTGTTTTTACTGTAGCCAAAGCAGAAGCTGCAGTATTAATAGCATCCAATTTAGCTTGTGCAGCAGCAAGTTGAGCAGCAGCAGCGGCAGCAGCAGCAGCATCAGCACTTGTTTTAGCAGCATTAGCAGCAGTTTGAGCTGTAGCAACAGTAGCTTGCAGAGCAGTCTGAGTACCCTGAAGAGTAGTAATCTGTGTGTTAACAGCAGCAAGTTTCTCAGTTAAGACTGAAGTATAATCAGCCTTATTGTCATCAATCTGAGTCTGAAGATCAGTGATGTCACCGTCGTAATCTTTACAACCTACAAATGTAGTAGCTGCGCCTAAAGTCAGGAATCCATAGATAGCCAACTTCGCAAGAAAATACTTTTTTCTCATAATTAAAACAATTTTTATATTTATAAAACCATTAATAAAATACATTTTTTTGTATTTTTTCTATATAACCAGTATTCAATAACTCAAATATAGTCGGCATCCTAACCTGATGCGCACAACTAAAAACATCATAACGTTCTTTCATAATAAATTATAATTAGTTAATACAATATCAAATTTCCTTATCTAATTCTTTATTTGTTTCATTTCTATAGATTATCAACATTCTATATTGTACAGGAGAAATGCCGGTAATTTTTTTAAATGATGCATAAAACGCACTGACAGATGAAAATCCACACTTCTTTGCAATCTCTTTAATAGGAACAGACATTGGGTTATTGCCAAGTAGTTTCTTGCAATACTCTATTCTATATCTGTTTATTAGTGTTTTGAAATTGCATCCAAAATACTTATTGATCGAATTAGATAAGTAGGTAGTATTAGTCCCTACAACAGAACTAAGCTTTATTAGCGATAAAGAAGGGTCTAAATAGATTTGTTTGGAATCCAAATTATAAAGCACTTCTTTATAAATATGCACTTCTTGATTTAAATTAATTATCGAAGGATCTAGACCATCAATAATATCGGTTTCTAAAGTTCCCTTTTCTTTTAACAAACCGAGCTGGGTTACAAACTGCTTAAATAGACTCTGCATATGTTTTTCTGTTTAATATGTTTAAAGTATAAAAGATCTAAATCCGTGGCTAATATATTAATCATTATAATATGGTGTTACTCTAAAACAAACGAATATAAGTTTCAGGAATACAAATTTATGATTTAGGAATAATTTGTTATAAAAAAGCATACTTTTTACATTTTATTGATGATAAATCAAACTATTAAGTCAACAATCATATATATAAATAGGTTCTAAGAAAATTGATTTTTTTTAGTACTAAGTTTTATAAACATTAAAAAAAGTCAGTTAATCAAATATTAAAATAGCTTTTATAAGATTAAATACAATAGTCGTTAAATAAGCATCTTATTTTTTGAAACAGGAAAAAAGGAAATAAATATGAAGTTTCTATTTTTATCAAATAACAAGCCATTTCAAATATTCATTTTATTGATTCATAAAATAAAAGAGCTACTAGTACAAATTAAAAATCTATTTATATATCTGATTATTAAATATTTATATGAACAAAAATGGTTTTTATAGCAAACTAAAAGCATGATCTTTACAAATAAAGAATTGAAGATTATGATTTTATTCAATACTGATTCCCCGCTAAATAAATTTAAGACTATTTTATTATGTGTAAAGATACAATCCTTAATTAAATAAAAAAAAACAAAATAATTAGCTACACATACTATATGGCAAAATAGACGTTTATACGGTATATTTTTATGTTTATTTAGCAAATCTTTCTTCGATAAAAGAGCTATTAATCTTGTTTTTTCATTTTAATGAGAACAAAATAAAAATTTATTTTTCTCAACATACAAAACATGAATATAAGAAGAAATAAGGATCAAATATATAATTATAAAGCAGGAATAACGATCATAGAAATAAAGGTTTTGCAAGATCATAATGACTTTATGAATGTAATTATTGAATCAAAACAAACAACTTATTAAAGTTCTTTAATAAATCTAATCAAAAAATTCAACATATAACAAAGCATAGTATTAATCGGAATTTTCACTATCATCTTTCAATTTAAAATTGTTATGCAATTAAAGTTTGTGCCCAGAAATATCAATATCGAACAATTACATATTGTATACCATAGTAAATTTACTGAGCCCATATCCGATAAAAAGCAATAATTAAAGCAATAACTGAAAACATATTCTTATTTTTGCAAAATTCTATTAAAACAGACTTTTATGGTATTGAATTACATTTGGATTGCTTTCTTTGTCATCGCCTTCGTTGTTGCTTTGATAAGATTAATTTTTTGGGGAGACACTCAGGTGTTTAGTGAAATAATGAACTCCACTTTTAGTTCATCCAAAACCGCTTTCGAGATATCTTTAGGTTTAACCGGGATACTCTCACTCTGGTTAGGCATAATGAAGATTGGCGAAAATGGAGGATTAATCTCAGCATTTTCACGCTGGCTTAGCCCGGTACTTAGTAAGCTATTTCCAGAGATCCCAAAAGGACATCCGGTTATGGGTGCTATTTTTATGAATATTTCGGCCAATATGCTGGGACTTGACAACGCAGCAACCCCTCTTGGACTAAAAGCAATGAAAGAGCTGCAAGAATTAAACAAAGACAAGAAAGTTGCAAGCAATCCTATGATAATGTTTTTAGTTATCAACACCTCAGGATTAACATTGATTCCTATAAGCATAATGGTCTACAGAGCTCAATTAGGTGCCGCCCAGCCAACAGATATTTTTGTTCCGATAATGATTTCTACATTTTGCGCAGCTATTGCCGGAATCATAGCAACTAGTCTTTTTCAAAGGATTAATTTATTCAATAAAGCTATATTCTTTTTCGTTGGCATAATTAGCGCACTCATTGGAGGGGTAATTTGCCTGTTTAGTATGCTATCAAAAGAAGAAATTGGAACCTACTCTACTTTATTCGCCAACGTATTCCTATTCTCTATAATTCTATGCTTTATCGCTTCTGGAATAAGAAAAAAAATAAATGTCTATGAAACATTTGTAGAAGGGGCAAAAGAAGGATTTTCTACAGCAGTAAGAATCATCCCGTATTTAGTTGCAATTTTAGTTGGCGTAGCAGTATTCAGAGCTTCAGGAACAATGGATTTAATCACAAAAGGGATTGAGTATCTCGTTAAACTTAGCGGATTAGATTCCAGCTTTGTTGGTGGATTGCCCACAGCTTTAATGAAGCCTTTAAGCGGAAGCGGCGCCAGAGGATTAATGGTGGACGCAATGAAAACTTACGGTGCTGATTCATTCGTAGGTCGTCTATCCTGCATATTCCAGGGTTCAACAGATACTACATTTTATGTTCTGGCAGTATATTTCGGCAGCGTGGGGATCAGAAAAACCCGCCATGCAGTTGCATGTGGTTTAATTGCCGATTTAGCAGGCGTTATTACAGCTATTTCAGTTTGTTATTTATTCTTTTCTTAATAATATGGCTATAAGTTATCAGACAGACGGGATAAAAATGCCCGCAATAAAAAAGAGAGAGACTAGCGCCTGGATTAAAGCCGTGGCAAGTTCGTACGAAAAAAAGGTTGGGGAAATAGCGTATATATTTTGCTCCGATGAAAAGATCCTTGAAGTTAATAAGGAATATCTCCAACACGATTATTATACTGATATAATCACGTTCGACTATTGTGAAGACAATGTCATTTCAGGAGATATCTTTATCAGCCTTGATACGGTTAAAAGCAATTCTGAGCAATTTAACACATCCTATAATGATGAGTTGCACCGAACAATAATTCATGGTATTCTTCATCTATGCGGAATTAACGACAAAGGTGAAGGTGAACGTGAAATAATGGAAGCTGAAGAAAATAAAGCTTTAACACTATTAAAATAGCTCACAATGCAATTTTAATGAGTTTTTGGTTCTTCGTCAATTTAGGTGCAAGCTATTACATTGAATCTTTTAATTATGGCATTTTGCCGGCTTTTTATCAGAATCAATAAATGGCTTATCAAAAAAAACTGTAGAATATTGATTAAATAAGCATTTGAGACAGTTTACTTGCACCTAAATTGACGAAGAACCGAGTTTTTGCTCATTTTATCCTCTCAGAAAAATAAAATACTCACTAATAGATCTAGCGATCTAGCAGTAAGCATACAACTATCTCGTAATGAATATTAAAGAGCCGCTAGATCATTTTTTTGATCTAGCGGTAATCTAGCACCCTACCTCATCCTGACTTTGGTGGCTCTTCGTCACTTTTACAGAAAGATATTAAATAGAACCCTAAAGTTTCATTAAGTCTAAAGCCTAACGAATGAGCTTTATCATTTTTACTGAAAGATATCATATTAGACCTCTTATTCATGATGTTTTGTATACTTTTTATCAGATTCAATAAATGCCTTATCAAAAAACATGTAGAATCTTGATTGGATAAGCATTTAAGGCAGTTTACTTTCACAAAAAGTGACGAAGAACCAGATTTAGATTGAAAGGGGAATCCGCAGTGCAAAGTCTTACTACTTTATTAAAGAATCCATCAATAAAGCAGGTCATTACATTAGGATTGGGATTCTGGTAAATAATAAATGAAAAGCTCAAGCAATGCTCTCTTGGAAATTGGATAAAACAGGCTATGAAATGTGATTCAAAAACCATGAGGACATTTGCTTGTGGAATAAAAGCAAACCAACAAGCAGCGCAAAATGCAATGGATATTTACCTGAACAACGTACTCTTGGAAGGAACTGTCAATAAAACAAAGGCCATCAAGAGGCAGATGTTTAATAGGGCAAGCTTATACTACTTAATTAAGACTTTTTGCGTTAAAACATTAATAGTTTTTCCTACGACATAAGCAAAGCAATCAGTTAATGTGAAACTTATTGCGTTTAAAACCTAATAGCTTACACCTTAATTGACGAAGAACCCTAATCAAAACTAAGCTCACAACACAAATCATAAAAGAACAACCTACTTGTATCTATTTAACCTAGCATCAGCCTAACTACCATAGAAAGAAATGGCAAAAGAAAAGAGAAAAATATAAGTTGTATGAACACTATACAGATATACTGCGAAATCATAAATGCAATGCAAACAAATAACTCTTAAAGATTGATTCCAATTCTTTTCCATTCATTCACTAAACATACTAACTATTTTTCGTAAATTTGCGGCGTAAAATAGAATAAATCAATGGATTTTAAGTACGATGTAATTGTTATCGGAGCAGGACATGCCGGTTGCGAAGCTGCAGCTGCGGCCGCAAATCTGGGATCAAAAACATGTCTTATTACGATGGACATGAATAAAATTGGTCAGATGAGCTGCAATCCTGCCGTTGGAGGTATTGCCAAAGGACAAATAGTTCGGGAAATCGATGCATTGGGTGGTTATATGGGATTAGTTACCGACAAGACTGCTATCCAGTTCCGCATGCTTAACCGATCAAAAGGACCTGCAATGTGGAGCCCACGCGCACAATGCGATAGAAATAAGTTTATATGGACTTGGAGAGAGGTTCTCGAGAACATTCCTAACCTTAATATCTGGCAGGATACGGTAAAGGAAATTATCGTTGAAAACGGAGAAATTGTAGGTCTTAAAACATACCTTGATGTTGAATTCCGTGCCAAATGTGTCGTTCTCACCGCAGGAACTTTCCTCAACGGATTAATGCATATTGGGAAAACACAACTTCCGGGAGGAAGAATGGCAGAACCGGCATCTTATCTTTTGACCGAATCCATCGCAAGACATGGAGTTAAGTTCGGCAGAATGAAAACAGGTACTCCTGTCCGTATTGATGGCCGAAGCGTAAATTATGACTTGATGGGAACGCAGGATGGAGAAAACGACTTCCACAAGTTTTCATATATGGATACTCCGACAAAACATCTCAAGCAACTAGAATGCTGGACTTGTTATACAAACGAGGAAGTACACCAGATACTTAGAAATGGATTAGCAGATTCTCCCCTATTCAACGGACAAATTCAAAGTATCGGTCCCCGATATTGCCCTAGTATAGAAACGAAGATTGTTACATTCCCAGACAAGGAACAACATCAGCTATTTCTTGAGCCGGAAGGAGAAACTACAAAGGAGTTATATCTAAATGGCTTCTCTTCATCGCTCCCAATGGATATTCAGATCAATGCATTGAAAAAGATTCCAGCTTTCAAGGATCTGGTTATCTATCGACCAGGCTACGCAATTGAATACGATTACTTCGACCCAACTCAACTAAAGCATACGATGGAATCGAAGATTATTAGAAATCTATTCTTCGCCGGACAAGTAAACGGAACCACCGGTTACGAAGAAGCTGGTGGACAAGGTATCATTGCCGGAATAAATGCTCATCAGAATTGCCATAACGGTGAAGAATTTGTTCTTGGAAGAAACGAAGCATATATAGGCGTATTAATCGACGATTTAGTAACAAAGGGAGTTGATGAGCCTTATAGAATGTTTACTTCACGCGCTGAATACAGAATATTACTTCGTCAGGATGATGCTGATATGCGATTGACTGAAAAATCATATAAACTGGGATTAGCAAAAAGCGATCGTTACGCTCTTTTGAACAAGAAAAGAGAAGAAGTGAAACGTATTACAGAGTTTGCTCGCAATTATTCTTTAAAACCAGCTTATATAAATGATGCTCTCGAGAATCTTGGTACAACACCATTAAGACAAGGATGTAAACTGATCGATTTGATCAATCGTCCTCAGATTACTCTTGAGAATATCTCAGAATCTATTCCTGCGTTCAAAGAGGAGCTTGATAAAGTTGAAGAAAGAAAAGAGGAAATAAAAGAAGCTGCCGAGATTTTGATCAAGTATCAAGGATACATTAATCGTGAAAGATTAATTGCCGACAAGATTGAGAGATTGGAGACAATCAAGATAAAAGGAAAGTTTGATTATGATTCCATAAATTCTATTTCTACTGAAGCTAGACAAAAGCTTATCAAAATTGATCCTGAAACGATTGCTCAGGCAAGCAGAATTCCAGGAATTTCCCCGAGCGATATTAACGTGCTGCTGGTACTTCTAAGGAAGTCATAGAGGCCCGTTTCACGTGAAACAATTAAATTAACAAGAAACAACTAAAATACTGGCTATGAACAGAGAAAAGCTTATTAAGAGCATCAGAAATGTACCCGATTTCCCAATACCAGGGATTCAGTTTAAAGACGAAACCACTTTGTTTAAAGACCCTGATTGTTTGAAAGAACTTTCAGACGAATTGTACGAGATGTACAAAGACAAAGGAATTACTAAAGTTGCCGGAATAGAATCAAGAGGTTTTATTATGGGACCTATTTTAGCTGCCCGACTTGGAGCAGGATTTGTGCCTATCCGCAAACCTGGTAAATTACCAGCTGCTACTGTTGAAGAGAGTTACAATAAAGAATACGGAACCGATACTATCCAAGTGCACAAAGATGCAATTTGCGAAGACGATGTAGTTTTATTGCACGACGACCTTTTAGCAACAGGAGGAACGATGAAAGCTGCCATAAAATTGATGAAGAGATTTAATCCAAAGGATGTATACGTTAATTTCATTATTGAATTAAAAGAGCTCAATGGTAGAGCTATTTTCTCTGAAGACGATAAAATAGAAGCCGTACTTGAACTCTGATAAAACCAAAGTATAACATAATGGAGCCTCAGGAATTAAATACATCAGATTACTTAAAAGGAATTGTATCCAATCTCCCTGAAAAGCCTGGAATTTACCAGTATTTGAATTCTGAAGGCACCATTATTTATGTTGGAAAGGCTAAAAACCTAAAAAGAAGGGTTTATTCTTATTTTAGCAAGGAGCACGAACCCGGAAAAACCCGAATACTTGTCAGCAAGATAGCTGATATCCGCTACATCGTAGTAAATACAGAAGAAGATGCATTACTACTGGAGAATAATCTTATCAAGAAATACAAACCCAGATATAATGTTCTTCTGAAAGACGATAAAACATATCCGTCTATTTGCGTAAGCAACGAATATTTCCCAAGAGTATACAAAACAAGAAGAATCATTCGTGATGGTTCTACTTATTACGGCCCTTACAGCTATGCGCCGTCAATGAATGCGCTTCTAGACCTCGTAAAGCACTTATACCCTATCAGAACTTGCCATTTAAACCTCACACCTGAAAATATTCGCGCAGGTAAATTTAAAGTTTGTCTGGAATATCATATTAAGAACTGCGCAGGCCCTTGCGTTGGTTTAATGGCGCACGACGAATATCTGAAGAATATTGCAGAGGTTAAAGAGATTCTGAAAGGAAATACTCAGGAAATAAGCAAGGCTTTATTCGATAGAATGCAGGAATTAGCTTCCGAACTTAAGTTTGAAGAGGCGCATAAAATAAAAGAGAAGTATGAATTAATAGAGAATTACCGTGCTAAATCGGAAGTTGTTAGTTCAATTCTTCACAATATCGACGTATTCTCTATTGCAGACGACGATAAATCGGCCTTTATAAACTATCTGCACATTACAAACGGAAGCATTAATCAGGCATTTACTTTCGAGTATAAAAAACGCTTAAATGAAACAACAGAAGAACTTTTATCTCTTGGCATTATCGAAATGCGCGAAAGATACAAAAGTCTTTCCAGAGAAATAATCGTTCCTTTCGAGCTGGATATGGAGCTAAACAACGTAACATTTACCGTTCCACAGCGAGGAGATAAAAAGAAACTGCTGGAACTGTCACAGATGAACGTTAAGCAATATAAAGTAGACCGGTTAAAACAGGCTGAAAAGCTTAATCCGGAGCAGCGAAGCATCCGAATTATGAAAAAAATGCAGAGCGATTTCCACATGAAAGAGCTTCCCATGCACATTGAATGCTTCGATAACTCGAATATCCAGGGCGCATTTCCGGTTGCATCGTGCGTTGTTTTCAAAAAAGCCAAGCCTTCAAAGAAAGATTATCGCCATTTCAACATAAAAACCGTTGAAGGACCTAACGACTTTGCCTCAATGGAGGAGATTGTTTACAGGCGATATAAGCGATTATTAGACGAAGAGCAGGCATTGCCTCAGTTAGTCATCGTAGACGGTGGTAAAGGGCAGTTAAGCTCGGCACAGAAGATATTCACCGAACTTAATCTAACCGGACGAGTTACGCTGATTGGTATAGCCAAAAAACTGGAAGAAATATTCTTCCCGGGCGATCCCTACCCTCTTTATCTTGATAAGAACTCAGAAAGTCTGAAAGTTATTCAGCATCTACGTGACGAAGCTCACCGTTTTGGTATTACTTTCCACCGAAATAAACGTAGCAAAGGGCAAACAAAATCGGCTTTAGACGAGCTAAAAGGCATCGGAGAAAAGACCAAAACCGCACTTCTAAAAGAATTCAAGAGCGTAAAACGCATCCAGGAGGCATCGTTTGAAGAAGTTTCGGCCATAGTTGGCGAAGCTAAAGCCAAAATTATACACGATAACCTACGTAAATAAAGTTAGAATTACTAACTTTGTCTTTTGCGACAAACAAGAAATTTTATAAAATGAGAGCTGTAATACAACGCGTAAGTCATGCGTCTGTTACAATCAACGGCAACTGCAAATCTGCCATCAAGGAAGGATTGCTTGTATTGGTTGGTATTGAAGAGGCAGACGGGCAGGAAGACATAGAATGGCTATGTAAAAAGATAGTAAATCTGAGAATTTTTGACGATGAAAATGGAGTGATGAACAAGTCTGTGCTTGATGTTGATGGAGAAATTCTTGTAATAAGTCAGTTTACACTTCATGCATCGACTAAAAAAGGGAATCGTCCTTCATACATAAAGGCGGCAAAACACGAGGTTTCCGTGCCTCTTTACGAGACTTTCTGCAATGAATTAAGCATCTCTTTGGGAAAGCAGGTAGGAACCGGTGAGTTTGGTGCAGATATGAAAGTTGAATTGCTTAACAACGGTCCGGTAACAATCTGGATGGATACTAAAAACAAGGAATAATGACACTCGAGGAAGCACAAAAAGAGGTTGATAACTGGATCAAAACATACGGAGTGCGCTACTTCAGCGAGCTCACAAATATGGCCGTTCTTACCGAAGAAGTGGGCGAATTGGCTAGAGTAATGGCACGCAAATACGGGGATCAGTCTTTCAAAGAGGGCGAAGAATGTAACCTTGCCGATGAAATGACGGACGTACTTTGGGTACTTATCTGCCTGGCAAACCAGACTGGAGTAGACCTTACCGAGGCTTTTAAAAGAAACCTCGAAAAGAAGACAAAAAGAGATAACGAAAGACATATAAACAATCCTAAACTGACAAGTAATGGAATATAAAGAAGACGAAAAAAGTAAGTATGAAGTTGTACTAAACAAGTACAACACTGATCTTAGCGATAATGATATCCAAGCTAAAGTAGCTGCAATTATTGAAAAAAAAGTGCCCGATAACGACACTGTTGAAGTTAAAAAACTCCTTTTCCATTGTCTGGATTTGACAACTCTCAACACCACTGACAGCGAAGAAAGCGTAATGAAATTCACAGAAAAAGTGAATCAGTTTGATGAAGAATTTGGAGAAATGGACAATGTTGCCGCTATCTGTGTTTACCCCAATATGGCAGAAGTTGTACACGATACATTGGAAACAGACAAGGTTCAGATTGCTGCCGTAAGCGGAGGATTCCCATCATCGCAAACCTTTATCGAGGTTAAGATTGCTGAGACTGCAATGGCCATTATGGGTGGTGCAAACGAGATTGATATTGTAATATCTGTTGGCAAATTCCTAAGTGGTGACTATGAAACCATGTGCGATGAAATACAGGAAATTAAAGATACCTGCAAAGAAAATAAGCTCAAAGTAATCCTCGAAACAGGAGCCCTTGGAAGCGCTTCGAACATCAAAAAAGCCTCTATCCTATCCATGTATTCAGGTGCCGATTTTATTAAGACATCAACCGGCAAACAACAACCGGCAGCAACACCAGAAGCAGCCTATGTAATGTGTGAAGCTATAAAGGAATACTACGAAGAGACAGGCAACAAAGTCGGTTTTAAGCCCGCTGGAGGCCTTAACACTGTAAAAGATGCGCTTATATATTACTCGATAGTAAAAGAAGTTCTGGGCCACGAATGGCTAAATAACGAGCTATTCCGTTTAGGAACCAGCCGTCTTGCGAATCTATTATTATCTGATATCAAAGGAAAAGAAATCAAATTCTTTTAGATTTTTATAGAAGCTCATATATAGCCGAAGATTAATAAACAGCAAAAAAGGAATCCCCTGTATCACTTCAAATAAAGAAGGAATGCAGGGGATTTTATATATATGATTAAATAAATTCTTCTAGGGTATTAAGGCTATTATTGGTTATATTTCAGAGAAAAGGTCTACACCTTTTAGTAGAAGCACCTACGCTATTAGAAAATACACTCTACACCATTCCCGAAAGTAATAAGGAAAAAGAGTGTTATCGCCGGAGAAGTTTTGAACTATTTTGTTCGGTCAACCACATAATCCAAATAAGAAGTAAGCGAAGATTTGACTTCACTTTCAGGAAAAGATTCGATCAACTGAAGAGCCTTAGCATGATAATCCATCATAACCTTAGTAGCATATTCAATTCCACCGTTATTCTTGACATAAGAAATCATTTCCTTTATATCAGAATCTGAAGCGGATCCTGATTTTATCTTAACAGCAAGCGCTTTAATCTCAGCATTATCACTATTATTAATAGCATAAATAGCAGGAAGAGTTAATTTGCCTTCTCGCATATCGTTACCGGTTGGTTTTCCCACCTCCCTGTCATCGTAATAATCGAATATATCATCCTTAATTTGAAAGCAAACGCCGATGTATTCGCCAAATAACCTTGCAATTTCCACCTCTTCGGCACCTACACCCGTAGACAAAGCAGCAGTTTTAGTGCAGGCAGAAAACAGAGCAGCGGTTTTTTTACGGATAATATCAAAGTAAACCGTTTCGGAAATTTCAATATTGCTGACATTTGAAAGCTGAAGAAGCTCGCCTTCAGACAGATCCTGACCGAGTTGAGAAACAACTTTAATTATCTCAATATTAGAAGAAAAAGCAGCCTGATAAAGACAAGTTGCCAACAAATAATCGCCAACTAAAATAGATATCTTGTTATTGTATACCGCATTTACAGAAGCCTGCCCCCTACGCTCAGAACTCTCATCAACCACATCATCATGCACCAAACTGGCTGTGTGAAGTAATTCCAAAGATACTGCAGCATGAAGTGTAGACAAAGTTACTTTTCCCAATAACCGGGCAATAAGAAGAACCAAAATAGGACGCATCATCTTTCCTCCCCTTTGCTTAATGTGAGAAAGAACCTCTTGCAACAAAGGGTTTGAGTTATCCAATGAACTATTAAAGAGCTCTTTAAACTGCTCCAGATCTGATATAATAGGAGACTTAATCTGAGATAATCTGTCCATAAAACATACGATTTAGCCACAAAAGTAATAATAAAACAATTAATATGGTATTTTTTAGTACTTTTACCAAAGAAAAATTCGAAAAGATTATGAATCAAACAGATAAATTGTTTCTTTTAGATGCTTATGCACTCATATACAGAGCATACTATGCATTTATTAAGAGCCCAAGAATTAACTCAAAAGGATTTAACACATCAGCAATTCTTGGTTTTGTAAATACACTACAGGAACTTATAAACAAAGAAAATCCTACACATATTGGGGTTGCATTCGACCCTTCCGGACCAACTTTCAGACATGAAGCATTTGAACAATATAAAGCTCATCGTGAAGAAACACCCGAGGCAATCCGTTTGGCAGTTCCGATAATCAAGGACATAATCCGGGCTTATCGAATTCCGATTTTGGAAGTTTCAGGTTTTGAAGCCGACGATGTAATCGGTACTCTTGCTACCGAAGCCGGGAAAAAAGGAATCACAACTTACATGATGACTCCCGACAAAGATTATGGTCAATTGGTAAGTGAGAATGTTTTTATGTATCGCCCCAAATATGGAGATAAAGAATTTGAAGTTCTTGGAGTGGAAGAGGTAAAATCAAAATATGAAATCTCCTCTCCTACTCAAGTCATCGACTTACTTGGTTTGATGGGTGACTCTTCGGACAACATTCCGGGATGTCCGGGAGTTGGAGAAAAAACTGCTCAAAAATTAATTGCCCAATTTGGCAGCATCGAAAATATGCTTGAGAATACTGATCAGTTAAAAGGTGCATTGAAAACAAAAGTTGAAACCAACAAAGAGATGATCACCTTCTCTAAATTTTTGGCAACTATCAAAATCGATGTTCCTATTGAATTGAAAATGGACGAACTTGTTCGTGAAGAACCAAACGAGGATGAACTAAGAAAAATTTTCGAGGAACTGGAATTTCGAACACTGATTGACAGAATTTTCAAAAAAGAAAAAAAACAGGTAAACGAGGCTCCTCAACAAGGCGATCTCTTTGGATTTTTCACGCCCGTTGGTCAAGTTGAAGAAAAACATTCGAATCTCACGAGCTTAGAAGAATTGAATTATAACTACCAACTAATTGATAATGAAGAATTAAGAGCTAAATTTATACAAAACATACTTACATTCGACATCGTTAGCCTAGATACAGAAACCACTGGAACCGATCCAATTTCGGCAGAATTGGTGGGAATGAGCTTTAGTGTTGCCGAAAATCAGGCTTACTACATACCTGTGCCTCCAAAAAGAGAAGAAGCGCAAAAAATTGTTAACGAGCTTCGTCCGGTCTTCGAAAATGAAAATTCTGTCAAAGTTGGGCAGAACATGAAGTACGACATGCTAGTTCTCCAAAATTATGGAGTTGAAGTAAAAGGAAAACTTTTCGATACAATGGTAGCACATTACGTTCTTCAACCAGAACTTAGACATGGGATGGACTACCTTGCCGAAATTTATCTAAACTACAAAACAATTCACATTGATGAGCTAATCGGACCAAAAGGGAAAAATCAAAAGAACATGAGAGACCTCCCTCCCGAAAGAGTTTACAAGTATGCTTGCGAAGATGCCGATGTGACTTTGAAATTAAAAAATAAACTTGAGAAAGAATTAAAGGAAAACGGGATTGAAGATTTATTCTATAATATCGAAATGCCACTAGTTCCGGTTTTGGCATACATTGAAAGAAATGGAATGAAATTAGATTTGGATGCTCTTAAGCAAACATCCGAAGATTTTACTACCAGGATGGGCAATTTAGAAAGTGAAATATATTCATTGGCCGGCATGGAGTTCAATATTAGTTCACCCAAGCAAGTTGGAGAAGTACTTTTCGAAAAACTGAAAGTTGTAGAAAAAGCTAAGAAGACCAAAACGGGACAATATTCAACCTCGGAAGATGTACTTGAAAGCCTGCGAAGCAAGCACCCAGTTGTTGAAAAAATTCTCGACTATCGCGGATTAAAGAAACTATTGAGTACCTATGTTGATTCGCTTCCTCAATTGATTAATCCTGAAACAGGAAAAATACATACATCATTCAACCAAACTGTAACTGCAACAGGCCGATTAAGTTCCAGCAATCCGAACCTGCAAAACATCCCTGTTCGTGATGAAGATGGTAAAGAGATTCGCAGAGCATTTATTCCGGATGAAGATTGCCTGTTCTTTTCTGCCGACTATTCTCAGATTGAACTAAGAATTATGGCACATCTCAGTGAGGACAAAAACATGATAGATGCTTTCCTTTCCGGTTATGATATTCATGCTGCAACAGCTGCAAAGATCTATAAAATAGACATTTCTGAAGTTTCAAAGGACATGCGTCGTAAGGCAAAAACAGCAAACTTCGGTATTATTTACGGAATCTCAGTCTTCGGACTTGCAGAAAGAATGGGGGTTGACAGGAAGGAGGCCAAAGAACTTATCGATGGATATTTCGAGACTTATCCAGGCGTAAAGGAATATATGGATAAAAGTATAAAGGTAGCCAAGAAGAATGGTTATGTTGAAACTATATTCAATCGCAAGCGATACCTTCCGGACATAAATTCACACAATGCAGTTGTTCGTGGATACGCCGAAAGAAATGCTATCAATGCCCCAATTCAAGGGAGTGCAGCAGATATTATCAAGGTTGCAATGGTCAATATTTATAACCGTTTCAAGAAGGAAAATGTACAGGCCAAAATGATTCTTCAGGTACATGATGAATTGAACTTCAGTGTTCCTACTAACGAGAAAGAGCTTGTGGAACAAATCGTTATTGAAGAGATGGAAAGAGCCTACAAGATGCACGTTCCATTGAAAGCCGACTGCGGTTGGGGCAACAACTGGCTCGAAGCGCACTGATAAATCTGCTATAAATTCAGATAAAAATTAGAATATAAAAATCTGATCTAAAAGGTTTCTAGTTTTGTTATTCCCAAATAGCTTTACAGCATTTGGGAATAACACATAAACTACTAAAAGAAGATTGTTTTAAAAGCAAAGATATGATGGCTATTACAAGCTTAACCGCTTTCATCTACTAAAAAACATTGTCATAAAAAGCAAAGAATGGAAGAATAATTAATGAACTTAGTTCACTAATTATTGAAAATAAAGACAATAAAAAGACAGATAAAAAGTAATTTACTAAAGGTTAAACAGCTAATAACCTTTAATTTACAATATTATTATTTTCAAAAAAAAATCTTTTTCCTTAATAAACTTGTTTAATTTAACGACGTCTTTTCTATATATAAGTAAAGGCTTTAATAGATAAAACAAGAGCGTTGGATTATTGATCCTTTTTAAAATTCAGAACGATAAGATAGTTTGTTTCACCTTAAAAACCGATTAAATTATGGAACTAGCAGAAAAACTGAAAGAAGTAATGGGAATTGTAGAATCTTATGAGACTGTTTACCTCTCTACAATTGATCAGAATGGATATCCATCCACCCGTGCCATGCTGAATTTGAAGAACAAAAAGCAGTATCCTCACCTCATTCCGATGTATGCAAAAGAATCAAATGAATTTACTATCTATCTCACCACCAATACTTCGTCTGCAAAGATTAAGGAGATTGAGAATAACAGCAAGGCTGCTCTTTACTTCTGTAATCCCGAATCCTTTACAGGAATCATGTTTCAAGGGAACATTCAGGTTGTTACAAGCAAGGAATTCAAGCATAATGCATGGATGAAAGGATGGGAGCTCTATTATCCGGGAGGTGTTGAATCTGAAGATTTTGCCATGCTCAGGTTCGTACCATTCAACTTTAAAACTTATTCAGATTTTCAGGTTCAAACTGAAAAAATAGACTAATATTGCGCTTAATTTAATATGAAAAATTTACTTATCACACTTTGTTTTTTCTCGTTTATCAGTTTGCCGATATCAGCACAGCAGGCTCAATCTAAAGACTATCTGCCTTATGGAGTTGAAAAGAATATGCCTGTTTCTTATCAAAAGATGAAAGAGACACTCACCTACCCTATGGCGTGGGGAAACTCTCCTATAAAAGATTTCAATAAGTGGAAAAAGGCTGCTCGTAATGTGCTTTTCTCTTGTCTGAACCCCGCCCCTCCAACTGCACCTTTTGATATGAAAGTGCTTGAGAAAGAGCAAAGAGATGGATACGAAGCCCGAAAGATAGTACTAAATATATCAAAGTTCGACCGCATTCCTGCCTATTTGTTGGTGCCCAATAAAGGAAAAGGTCCCTACCCTGCCGTTGTGATGCTGCACGATCACGGTGCTAAATTCTCCATTGGCAAGGAAAAGATGGTAAGACCATTCGGCGTTTCACCCGAAGTGCTGGCCGATGCTGATAAATGGGCGGTTCAATGTTACGATAGTACTTACGTTGGCGACTATTTTGCAGCTCATGGCTACGTAGTTCTCTCCATTGATGCACTATTCTGGGGCGAAAGAGGTCGAAAAGAAGGTATGAATTATGAAACCCAGCAAGCACTTGCCTGCAACTTGATGCAGATGGGATATAACTGGTGCGGTGTTATTACGTTCGACGACATCAGAAGCGTTGATTTTCTTGCCTCATTACCCGAGGTAGATGCCAATAGAATCGGTACACTTGGTTTCTCAATGGGTGCCCACCGCGCCTGGATGCTTTCTGCTGCAACTGATAAAGTGAAAGCCGGAGCCGCCATTTGCTGGATGAACACAACAGATACGCTGATGTCATTAACCAACAATCAGAATAAAGGCGGCAGTGCCTGGTCGATGCTTGTACCGGGAATCCGCAACTATATGGACTACCCCGATGTAGCCGCCTTGGCTTGTCCTAAGCCTATGCTTTTCTTTAACGGACTTCGCGACAAGTTATTCCCTGTAAATGGTGTAAAAGATGCTTATAAAAGCCTGTATTCCACGTGGAACAGCCAGAAGGCAGACAATAAACTTGTAACTAAATTATGGGATGGTCCTCACTTCTTTAGCAAAGATATGCAGAAAGAAACGCTGGATTTCTTCGATAAATTTCTTAAAAAATAGAAATTTAAAAATATTTATAGATAAAGCTTTAGAAAGCAACTAATCAAATTGAAAAAACTTCAAGAGCATAAACAGGTATAACACAGTATTACTAACCTAAAAATTATAGAAGAAAAGCACACTCTACTAAATTCAAAACGGATATAATACAGAATTACTACCTGAAAGATAAGCACAGATGAATGATTCATGCAATTAACAAAGAATCTCATTCATCTGTGCTTTTTTGTCCTGTAATAACCTTTAGTGGAGGTTTAATCTCTAAATATCAAATTATAGTACGATATACAATTCCTTTTTATAAGCAATTAGCTGTGTACTGATTCATTAAAATCACATATACTCACCCAGATTACTTATATAAAAAGCTATTTATCTAAAAGAGCTAACCTGAAAAATACATATTTTCAAAGGTAAGAGCTACTATTTAAAACGCATATTCCAAAAAAGAACCTTCCAAACTTTTAAATAAGAGTAGAAAAAAGAACACACTTATTCTTTCTCTACAACGAAACCAGCAGATGAATAGGAAAATTCTCCTGAGCCAGACTTCTTCCCGAAGTGGCAGGACGAATGCTCTTCAAATCGGGCAATGACATTTCATTACGCACAACCGGAGGAGTTATTGTTTGTGCCTCCATCTGACGGACACTTACAGCTTCTCTCCTCTCCTTTCGCTGAAAGGCTTTCCGCTCTACCTGCACCTGCTGATAGATAGTATCTGTATGCTTTTCGGTTATATACACCGTATCATTAAGTGCCAGTTTTTCATTCTTCGGAGTATCTTCAAAGGGAAAATTCCAGCCAATCAATACTCCAATAAGACAAGCAGCAACAAGCCACCAAGGAGATATTCCAGCCTTTCCCGGAGTACCTTCACGACGGTTTATTTCTTTCATCAAAGAATCGAATGAGCGTGGAGTATTAGTCGATTTATCATTGTTATATAACATCTTAGATGTATTAACAATCCGCTTAACCTCGTCGGAGTGTTCCAGTCTGTTCAAATCATCTTCTTTCATATTTTATGGTTTTATTGGATTATACATTGATAATGACTGAGAAAGACTACGCAAAGCATAGTGCAATCTCGATTTAACCGTCCCTTCCGGACAATCAAGTATCCGCGCAATCTCGGAAACCGACAACTCTTCATTATACCGAAGAGTAAAGGCAGCCAGCTGGTCGGCGGGAAGTTTAGTGAGAGAAATACTCAGCTGATTTTCGAAAACAGCCTGATCATATATTTTTTCAAAAGCAGGTTCCTCTGTGATGTCAGAATCATAATTCAGTTCCAACTCGTGATTTTCAACTACCTCCTGATGTCTGTATTCATTCTTACACAGATTATATGCCATTGAGAAAGCCCACGAAGAGAAAGTTCTTCCTTCTTCGTAGGCGCATCTGCTTTCGTAAACTTTAAGAAAAAGTTCCTGTGTAAAGTCCTGTGCTTTAGCAATATCATATCCAAGCATACGGATAAAGAATCCTTGCATACGTTTGGCATAGCGAGTGTATATTTCCTCGAAAGCAGTGGTATCGTTTCGAGAAACCCTTCGCATCAGCTCTTCGTCCGTATCTTGTTTATATGAGTGAAATATCCTCATTTTTCTGCTGGTTCAAGGCATTTCAGATACTCATTTTTATCACTATTATTATCAAAATGATAACGATCAATAATGGCATGTAGCTGAGTTTTTAGTTTAGTATAGTTGTTTAAATCACCTGTTACACGATAGAACTCCAGGATCGACCGGAATCCTGTTACATAATTCAGGTTAATATGCCCCACCATATCTTTGTAACTGTCGGGAGTAAAATCTTCTTTCAGGTAATCCAACAAGAAAATCTGCTCATAATTTCGTTTTGTTACAGCCAGATTATCGTATGATTTAGCAGAATATCTCATCAGTAATCCTTCGGAATAAAGGCTGTCTTTAAATGAATCAAGCTCCCCCCCTCCCATAGCTGAGAAATAAACCGGGCGATGCGTGTATTTAATTATATGTTTTGCAATCACTAATGACAATTGATTATTAGCCGGATACTTTGCGTTCAGCTCTTTATCTGTCCCCGGAAAAGGAGGAACTCCCAATTCTTCGAGAACACGCTCCCGATAATTCTGCTCATACAAGAAGGGGAGACAGATAAGTTTTTTATCCTTAAACAGATTCTTGCCATATTGAAGCAGCAATTTAGGATAGATTGAATTATCTCCATAAGCAAATATAATACCATCTTTCTCCATTCCAGCCATCTCGTTATAATCATAATTCAATAATCCTGCTGAATATTCCCCGCTTTCGTACCATTTCTTGCAGGTGCTTGTAAGAAGTGTATCGTTCCGTGACAATATCGCAAAGGATACATAGTCGGGGAAAAAGCCCACTTCGTCAGGACGCATTGCAATAGCTTTAGTTATGTAAGCACTTTTACTAAGATCGCCACCACCATTATAATACATCATTACGTTATACGTGTAAGAGTTTGGTATTGCCAGTTTCATTTCCTGCATTATCTTCCCCAACCGGACGAAGATCTTTTCGTAATCCTTCTCTCCTTCTGCACAAACGAATTCATATTTTGTGGCCCGATAATAGTTTTCCCACGCAGCCTCGTTGTGTTTGTCTTTAGCAAGTACCGCCTTCCATGCTTCTGCCTGCTGCTTATACCACTCAGCATTATGCTCTACTTGTACAAAAGAAACTACTTTCTGAGGCGTTTGACCAAAGGAAGATTGCAAAGCCATACAGGCAACAATCACAGAAATATACTTCAATTTTCTAATATTCATTTTTCATTTCATTTAAGTGCATACTAAGTTATAAGGAACTGTTCCGGAATAGCATACACTTATGCCGGGAAAACGTTCAAAGTTATTAAGAATATTTTTTGTTTGACCTATATCAAACGATAATTATGATGTATATCAAAGCACCCTTTTGATGTACATCTAAGCATACGTTTGATATACATCAAACAAAAAAGATATAACCGGAAAATAGTAAATCTTTCTTTATAGATATTATTAATATAGAAGGTAAGTGACTAATCCTTTGTATTCCACCGAATAATTTGTACTTTTGCAAGCTGAAAAAAGTTTGAATAAGAAAACAAATTAACGATATAAAGAATGGCTTTACAATGTGGTATCGTCGGCCTTCCTAACGTAGGAAAATCGACTCTTTTCAATTGCTTGTCTAACGCAAAGGCACAGTCTGCTAATTTCCCTTTTTGTACGATTGAACCTAACGTAGGTGTAATCACTGTTCCCGATGAACGCTTAAATAAACTTGCCGAGTTGGTTCACCCACAGCGCGTAGTACCTACTACAGTAGAAATTGTGGATATTGCCGGATTGGTAAAAGGTGCCAGCAAAGGTGAAGGATTAGGAAATAAATTCCTTGCTAACATCCGCGAAACTGATGCTATTATTCACGTTCTTCGCTGTTTCGACGACGATAACGTGGTGCATGTTGACGGAAATGTAAACCCTATTCGTGATAAAGAAATCATTGATTACGAACTTCAGCTGAAAGACCTTGATACTATTGACAGCCGCCTTCAGAAAGTACAGAAACAAGCTCAGACTGGTGGCGATAAAGTTGCAAAGATGACTTATGAAGTGCTGGTAAAATACAAAGAGGCTTTGGAACAAGGTAAGTCTGCCCGTACGGTTGTTTTCGAGACAAAAGACGAACAAAAGATAGCAAAGGAACTATTCCTGCTTACAAGTAAGCCGGTTCTTTACGTGTGCAACGTAGACGAAGGTAGTGCTGTAAACGGAAATAAATACGTAGAAATGGTTCGTGAGGCAATTAAAGACGAAGATGCTCAGTTACTTGTTGTAGCTGCCAAGATTGAATCGGAAATTGCTGAGTTCGAAACTTTCGAAGAACGCGAAATGTTCCTTGGAGAGATTGGATTAACAGAATCGGGCGTAGCCAGATTGATTAAAACTGCCTATAAACTGTTGAATCTGGAAACTTATTTCACAGTAGGTGTTCAGGAAGTTCGCGCATGGACTTACCTGAAAGGTAGCAAGGCTCCTCAATGTGCAGGTGTAATTCACACCGACTTCGAAAAAGGATTTATCCGTGCAGAGGTTATCAAATACAACGACTTCATTCAATACGGCTCGGAAGCAGCTATAAAAGAGGCTGGAAAGCTGGGTGTTGAAGGAAAAGAATATGTAGTGGAAGACGGTGACATCATGCACTTCCGCTTTAACGTATAAAAAGCACAGTAAACTAAGAGGTAAATCTGTTACAGACAAAATAGATATTCCTCAAAAAATAGAGTAAAACAAAAGTATTGGGGATTAAAATTGCATAAGTAGCATTTTCATCCCCTTCTTTTATTCATAAAAAATAAAATGGCGACAAAGTATCTGATTATTGGAACGGGCGGCGTTGGAGGAAGTATAGCCGGATTCCTTGCCCTGGCAGGCCACGATGTGACTTGTATTGCCCGCGGAGCTCACTTAAAAGCTATGCAAGAGAACGGCCTGAAGCTGAAATCCGGACTGAAAGGTGATCATACCGTCCATGTTAATGCATGCACCTCTAAGGAGTATAACGACAAAGTTGACGTGATTTTTGTCTGTGTAAAAGGCTATTCAATTGATTCCATCACCGAACTGATCGAAAGAGCTTCTCACAAAGACACCATCGTAATACCTATTCTCAACGTATACGGCACGGGACCAAAGATTAAACGCAAGGTTGAAAACGTAACGGTTCTAGACGGATGTATCTACATCGTAGGATTCGTTTCTGCTCCGGGCGAGATTACTCAGATGGGAACCATCTTCCGCCTGGTATTTGGTGCCCGCAAGGAAGACAATGTAGCTTATGAAAGACTACTGGCTGTGCAGAAGGATCTTCAGGAAAGTGGCATAAAAGCTCCTATTTCAGAGGATATAAACCGCGATACTTTCGTGAAATGGTCATTCATTTCCGCCATGGCTTGCACCGGTGCATACTATGATGTCCCTATGGGAGAGCTGCAAAAAGAGGGAGCCAAAAGAGATACTTTTATCGGTCTGTCACGTGAAAGCGCCGCCATTGGTAAAGCCCTTGGCATAACTTTCGTAGAAGATCTGGTAACCTACAATCTCAAAGTTTTGGATAAGCTCGATCCCGCCAGTACAGCATCCATGCAAAAGGACATCAGCAAAGGTCACGAATCGGAAGTAGACGGTCTTCTTTTCAGTTTCATTACTAAAGGAGAAGAGCTTGGAATCAATATGCCTACCTACAGACTGGTTGCAGAAAAGTTTAGATAATCGTAAAATATATAGTCTGTAAAATGAAATTTGATTTAACAAATACTAGAATCATTTTATAACTGAATTATAAATTGACAACTAAACGTTATTTTTGTAAAAAAATACTAATTCAGTTACTTCTCCATTTGATATAAAATTTATTTACTACATTTGTATTAAATAAATTATATCCTATGAGAAAAATAATATTGACTTTGTTCTTAGCTTTAGTTTTGTTTTCCTGTAAAGAAGACAATGATTTTTCGAAAAATATCGAAGTGAGCAAAACATATCTTGAACTTGATAATGTAAATTCCAGAGAAGACGTTCTGATTAAATACGGAAGTGGCGGTTATTATGCACACTCTAATGATGAAAATGTAGCTATGGCAGTTGTTAATAACGACACCTTGTCTGTAATAGGTTATAGTGTAGGAAAATGCACCATTTATGTTTACGACAAAATTGGCAACGTAAAATATGTATCGGTATGCATAACAGAACCAATAGACTTTACCTGGTATAATATTGAAAATATATACATAAAGAAAGGAGAAAAAAGAGCGTTCAGTTTTTCTCCTCTCAATTATAAAGATTATAATACATTCGTAGTAAGTAATAAAGAAATAGCTGATGTTTCAGTGGTAGGCGATCAGGTAAAAAGTTTCTTAGTCGATGCAAAAGAGATAGGAAAAACAACGGTCAGCATATTTAAAGGGAAAATGAAAATTTCAGAATTCGATATTAACGTGGTGGACAAATATGATTTATATGTACCCGAAAAAAGACTTACTATAAAGATTCCTTTTACTTACGGAATTAATGGCATTTCCATTTGGCGAGGAAGTGGAAAATATTCGGCTACTATCGAGAATAAAAATATAGCTAAAGTTGATTCAATTATTAATTGGAATAGCAATGCATTTAACCAAATGTGCAATGATGCTGCGGTTCTTATAAAGCCTCTGAATGAAGGAGAAACTTTTCTGAATATCAAAGATGAAATAACTTGGCAATTTGTAAGATGTAAGATTACTGTCACTCGTTAATTTCGTTCATTACATCAGAATATAAAATAACTAAATAATAGAACCTGACTTTTCATCCCTCCTATTATTCAAAAATAATATCACAAAAAAGTGATGGATGAGCCTCAAAAGTGAGGGATAAAAAGCATCCCTCACTCGTCACAACTCTTTATTAAAAGACATTTCAGACAATTTTAGTGAGGGGTGAGGGATGATTTAAAAAAATCATTCTATATGTGTTGATTAATATCCCGTAATACTCATGCGGTATATATAAAAATTATTCAGTTAGTAGTTCCCTTCTCAATAAAACAAAATAAATATACTAAAAGTGGTATTATTTCATAAAAATACATACTTTTGTTATAAGTAAGGCTATGACTTACTAAAACTAAAATGTATTAAAAACAAAATATTATGAGAAAAATCATCTATTTGGTTCTATTACTTATTTGCTCGCAGACAGAAATTTACGCGCAAAATAAAGTAACTGTGGTGGAACCCGAATCATCTGTAAAACAAATTGGTAAGTCTCTCAAAAGGAAAGTAGCTATTTCTCGTTTCTCTAATGAAACTCAGTATGCCAAAGGACTCTTTTATGACAAAGACAATGATCCGATGGGTAAGCAAGCGTTAGACATTTTATCTGCAAAGCTGGCTGCTTCAGACAAATTCATTTTACTTGAACGCAATGATCTTAATCAACTACTGAGTGAATCATCAAAATCAGGAAACTCTTATCAAAATATTGGGGCAGATTATCTTATTATTGGCTCTATTACTGAGTTTGGCCGCAAAAATGTGGGCGATGTAAAAGTGTTCTCAACAACAAAAACTCAGATTGTGGAAGCTGCAGTAAGTGTACGCTTAGTAGATGTTTCTACAGGATTGATTATCTATTCTGAAGAAGCCAAAGGAACTGCCGAACAAAAAACCAAACAAACAATGGGAGTGGGCGGTAGAGCCGATTACGATGCAACTTTAAGTGATAAAGCTATTTCAATGGCAATCTCTAAACTGGTTGAAAATATCATTAATAACTGCATGGACAGACCATGGAAGTCTTATTTCCTTGCTTACGATAACGATGCAATTCTTATCTCGGGCGGAAAAAGTCAGGGATTGGCTGTTGGAGACAAGTTTACAGTAAAGGAAAAAGGGAAAACTGTTAAGAATCCACAGACAGGATTGAACGTTGAACTTCCAGGAAAAAAGGTAGGTGAAATTTCTATTACCATGGTTGGTGGAGACACTCCTCAATCAGAATACTCTTTAGTAAACTTTACCGAAGGAGGAATTGATAAAACAAATCTAGCAAACTATTACATTGAGGAGATAAAATAATGAAAACAAAACATATTGCTCTGCTATTAGTGTGCATTTGCACACTTTTCACAAGCTGTAAAGTAGGAAGTTACAGTCAGGAAAGAGGATTACCCGACCAGGCTTATCTTTATTTCGTTGCAAACGAGAACTATGATGGTGAGGTACAGGTATCTGTTGATAATAATACCTCTTTCAACGCAAAAGTTATTAAAGAGAAAAAAGGAACAATCAAGAGAGATGTATATGCCATTGCTAAGGGAAAAAGAAACCTTAAGGTGTATTACAATGGAAATGTGATTTATGAAAAAGTAATATTCGTTTCTGCTCAGGAAACTAAAAAAATACAATTACCATGAAAATAAAACTGATTTGTGTGGCTTGCTTTGCCCTGTTTTTAAGTTCTTGTACAACTCAGCAAAGTGCGCTTTATTCGTGGAAAAACTACGAAAAAACATCTTATAACTACTACAAAAAACAAACACCGGAAAGCACTGAGGCTTTATTAAATACCTACGCATTACTAATTGCAAAACAAGATCAGGGAACCCGCAAGGTAGTGCCTCCGGGAACTTATGCCGAATATGGCTTCCTGCTTGCTCAAACAGGGAAAAAAGAAGAAGGAATTTCCATGTTGAAAAAGGAAATAGAGGTATATCCTGAGTCTAAAGTATTTATTGAAAGAATCATTAAAATGTTGGAAAGATGAGAAAAATAATATATCTAAGTCTGGTTGTTCTGCTACTTACCTCGTGCGGAGAAACAAAAAACTTTACCCGCGGAGAGAATTATCCTAAAATGTATGAAGCAAAACCTACAAGTGTTCTTATCATGCCTCCTATAAACAAGACTGTTAATGTGGAAGCCAAAGAGTACTTTTACACATCATTGGCTATTCCTTTGTGTGAAAAAGGATACTATGTAATCTCTCCTTTCCTTTCTATGGAAACATTAAAAAGTGAAAGTGCCTATGATTCTGAAATGTTTATAAATAGCGATCTAAAAAAGTTTAATGAAGTTTTCGGTGCAGATGCGGCTCTCTTTACTACTATTAACAAATGGTCGAAATCTACCCTCGGAAACACAATCACAGTAGAGATTGAATATCTGCTTAAATCGACAACAAGCAATGATATTCTCTTTAACAGAAAAGGAACATTAACGGTAGATTTAAGTATTAATTCCGGCAGCGGTGGTCTTTTTGGTGCTTTGGTAGACATGGCAGCATCAGCTATCGCTACAGCATCAACCGATAAAGTTGTAGCTGCAAGAAGTTGCAATACTTTCTCTCTATTCGACTTACCGGATGGAAAGTATAGAAGTACATTCGATACCGATCAGGCTACTCCAGCAGGCGGTATAGAATTTAGAGCAACAGTTAAGAAATAAGATATAAAGGGGTTTTCAAATGTATTGAAAACCCCTTTATCATTATATCTTTTTATATCAGATCACTATTTATTTAAGAAATCTGGCAGGATTGTAAAGGAGGTTTAAGTATTTCTCTTGTTTCACCATCAGATTTTTCATCTCACCTTTAAATCCGGTTGTTTTATCACCGATAAACTGCAAAGGAAAGAATGATGTAAACTGGTAATACATTGCACTGGTGCCACCATTTAACTTAGCACATTCACGTTTCTTAGGCGTAAGTTCCTCAACTTGTTTTCCATTGATATAGAGCAACATTCCATTTACAGTACCATCAATACGCAAATTAACCCATTCGTTGGTTGGAATCACTGTATTGAAGTTGAAAGTATATCTCTCACGTGAAAAAGCTATCTTGCCTGTTCCATTCCAATTAGCATATACTTTGGCATAATCATTCCCGAAAAGAACAATATTCTTATCATTGTTTGAAGAAAGATTCAAATCGAACTGTACAGAATATGGGTAACCAACTTCAAAAAGCGGTGTTTCTATAACATAATCCTTGCGTTTCTTTACATTAAATTCGTTTCTGGAAAGATCTTTTGCTTTCGGCTTCACAAAATCATACTTTAAAACAACGTCCGTTTTACTGTTTATTCGTCCGGAAAGATTCATTCCAGGAGCTTCAATCATGCCTTTACACAGCTTATTAAAAGCAGCATAATCTGCAGGTTTGCCAGCGTCATTCCACATTTTTTGAGCAAGTGTCTGCAAAGCTGGCATGGTACGCAAATGAACATCTTTCTGAGAGATTCCGTTTCCACAGTGATCATTCCAAACAGCAAACATAGCTCCGCTCAATCCTGGCTCGTTTTTTGCCAAAGTTATATCACTGCTAAGCTTATTTACGCTCCAGTTATTATAAATCCATTCCGTATTCAGAAAATCCTGATAGTATCCGGCACCTGGAACGATATATAGAAAACCGTCACAAGTGTTAATCAATTCATAACCATCCTTCAGCGACTCAACAGGGTCTACCCAATCAGCCGACCATACATTTACAATAACACCTTTGGATTTGACGGGAGTTTTACCGGAAAGCCACTTTAAACCTCCCCACATACGAGGTTGCTTATGATATGACTCCACGAATTTAAGATATCTGTCAGTGAAATAACGGTATTTTTCAGCCTCTTTTTTATTGTATTCATCTGTACCGATATGCACATCCTTGCCAATAAAAACAGGATTATCGCCTCCAATATATTCGTCAAGCAAGGCATCTACAAATTTATAGGTTTCGGGATTATAAAGATCGAGGTGATCCATTCCATACTCCTTACTACCTATCTCAGGCTTGAAGTGAGAAAATGCCAGAGAATGAGCAGGAATATCTATTTCGGGGATGATATTAACTCCAAAATATTGGGCTTCTTGCTGTAAATCTCTGAATTCATTCTTGGTATAAGACCCGTCTTTTGCTGTCAGACCAGGGAATTTAGTACTTTCAAGACGAAAAGCTGAATAGGTTTTGCTCCAGTCGTTATCGAAAAACTCCACAAAACCATTGTCGTTCAGGTGAATCTGAAATTCATTCATCTTGTAGAAAGAGAGGATACGCACGTAATCTTTTAAATATTGCAGAGGGAAAAACTTACGTCCACAATCAAGCATAAATCCTCTTCTCGCATAATCGGGATAGTCTCGTATCTCACCTTTCGGGAAATCGGTTCCACTAGACACAATCATCTGAAGAAGAGTTCGGGTTGCCCAGAAGGCTCCGGTTTTTGTAGGAGCTTCCACACGGACATAATCGCCGATATTAATCTGATATCCCTCCTCTCCCAACGACTTTTCGTTAGAATTAAGTGTGAAATAAATATCACCCTTGGATGGTTTACCGTACTTAACTTCATATTTCATACCGGACATTTCCAGCAGATCACTTTTAAACTGTTCTATTCCGGCAACAAGTTTCGATCTGTATTCCGGAGGAATCACTAGCTTTCCTTTCTTTTTCAAAGATAGTTTGCCGTTTCCACCCTTCCACTCCTTCAAAGAAGGAATAACCTGCGGACAAGGTTCCTGAGCGCTGGCTGAGAAAAAGAAAAGAACAAGTAATAACAATGACAATAAAAGGCCTTTTCTCATAGTATATGTTTGGTTGATTAAATTATTTCCCCTTCAGGATTTTCTTTATATCGTTTAGTTTATTCAAGGCTTCAAGAGGTGTTAGGTTGTTTACGTCTAGATTCAGAATTTCGTCTCTAATCTGACCAAGAACCGGATCGTCTAACTGGAAGAAGCTGAGCTGCATTCCTTCCCTATTCTCCCCTACTTCCGACAAATGTTTACTTGAAATTCCTTTCTTACGGTGATCGGATTCTAGCTTATGCAGAATATCATTCGAACGATTAACGATGCTTTTTGGCATACCCGCCATCTTCGCTACATGGATACCAAAAGAGTGCTCACTCCCACCCCGCTCAAGCTTACGAAGAAAGATTACTTTATTGTCGACTTCCTTCACAGAAACATTATAATTCTTAATACGCTTGAAGGACTTTTCCATTTCATTTAACTCGTGATAATGGGTAGCAAACAATGTTCTTGCCATTGCTTTGGGATGTTCGTGTATATATTCCACAATTGCCCAGGCAATAGAAATACCATCGTAGGTAGAAGTTCCGCGTCCAAGTTCGTCGAATAATACAAGACTGCGAGGAGAAACATTATTCAATATATCGGCAGCCTCGTTCATTTCTACCATGAAAGTAGACTCTCCTACCGAAATGTTATCGCTTGCTCCCACACGGGTGAAAATCTTATCTACAATACCGATATGTGCACTCTCGGCAGGAACAAAACTACCAATCTGAGCCATTAAAGTAATCAAGGCTGTCTGGCGTAGCAATGCTGATTTACCAGCCATATTCGGACCGGTAATTATAATAATCTGCTGATGCTCCGTGTCTATTGTCACATCATTTGCTATGTATTGCTCACCAAGCGGAAGTTGTTTCTCAATAACCGGATGTCTTCCCTGCTTTATTTCCAGTACATCATCATCAGAAATTACAGGACGAATGTATTTATTCTGGGCAGCACCGTTGGCAAATGAAAGAAGACAGTCTATACGAGCTATCTGATTGGCGTTAATCTGTATAGCCGGAATATATTCTGTCAGAGCAAGTACCAGTTCATTATATATTTTTGTTTCAAGAATAAGAATCTTATCTTCTGCACCCAGAATTTTCTCTTCGTATTCCTTAAGCTCCTGAGTAATGTAGCGCTCAGCATTAACCAGCGTTTGCTTACGAATCCATTCCTGAGGCACTTTATCCTTGTGAGTATTTCTCACTTCAATAAAATAACCAAAAACGTTATTATAAGCAATCTTCAGACTAGGAATACCCGTAATTTCACTCTCGCGTTGCTGAATCTGCAATAAGTAGTCTTTTCCAGAATAAGCAATCTTACGCAGTTCATCCAAATCTGAATCAACACCATTTTTAATTACTCCGCCTTTATTAATCAACAGCGGAGGATCGTTATTAACCTCTTTATCTATTTTATCTCTGATAGAAAGACAAAGATTCAGCTGGTCTCCTATCCTGTTCAGACTTGGATTATCGGCTTTCAGACAAGCTTCTTTTATTGGTTCAATGGCTTGCAATGCCACTTTCAGCTGAACAACCTCACGAGGAGAAACGCGTCCAACGGCAACTTTGGAGATAATTCGTTCCAGGTCTCCTATCAGGTGCAACTGCTCTTCAATAAGCTCTTTGAATTCTGGTTCGCGGAAGAAATATTCAACAACGTTGAGTCGGTCGTTTATTGGCTTTTCGTCTTTTAACGGGAATACCATCCAACGCTTTAGCATGCGGGCTCCCATCGGACTTATTGTTTTATCAATAACATCCAGCAGGCTTTTACCTCCATCGTTCATGCTTGAAATAATCTCCAGACTACGAACCGTATATTTATCTAATCGCACAAAGCGATCTTCTTCAATACGTGAAAGTGAAGTTATATGGCCTATTTGTGTATGTTGTGTGATATCAAGATACTGAAGGATTGCTCCGGAAGCAATAATTCCGAATTTTAAATGTTCCACTCCAAAACCTTTCAAACTACTGGTTTCAAAGTGTTTTAAAAGTCGCTCGCGGGCACTTGATTCAGTAAATACCCAGTCCTCCAGTTCGAAAGTAAAGAACTTATTTCCGAAATTACCTTCAAACATTCCTTTCTTGCTCCGTTCGTAAAGCACTTCCTTAGGAGCAAAATTATTAAGTAGTTTATCTATATAATCGAACGGACCTTCGGCAGTAAGGAATTCCCCCGTTGAGATATCCAGAAAAGCTATACCACATTCGTTCTTTCCGAAATGAACAGCTGCCAGAAAGTTATTTTCTTTGTAATTGAGAATATTATCATTGATGGAAACACCGGGAGTAACTAGTTCGGTAATGCCGCGTTTTACAAGTTTCTTAGTAGTTTTAGGGTCTTCTAACTGGTCGCAAATAGCAACTCTCTTGCCTGCTCTGATTAATTTGGGTAAATAAGTATCGAGAGCATGATGCGGAAAACCAGCCATTTCTATTGTTTTACCCTGTCCATTAGCTCTTTTAGTCAAGGTAATTCCCAATATCTCTGAAGCAATTACTGCATCATCGGAATAAGTTTCATAAAAGTCTCCACAACGAAAAAGCATCACAGCATCGGGATGTTTTGCTTTCAGGTCAAGAAACTGCTTCATCATTGGGGTAAGAACTATATCATTTGCCACGGTTATTTCCTCTTTTTTAGTGAATAATAAGCGCAAATATAGTTCTTTTTAAGAAGAAAAGCAGACCGAAAAAGTGTAAAGTTATATAATAATTAACGATTAAATATCCATCAACAGCACTCGGAAGTTGCATCTATCCCTTTTTCTTTGAATATTGTAACAATTTCTTTGATTTCTCTTTTAGGAAGCATATCTAAAGGGAACTGATAATATTTGTAGTTTTTATCCAGAATCTCAATATAAAGAAAAGCTCCTTTTCCCAAACTAGAGCCAAAAGCTATTTTCTTTATATCGTCATACTTAAATCCTTTACTTTTTCTTTTGAGCAAGTTTTTTATTTTAAATGATTCATCTTTCATTTTAATGTAGTACATCCTCTCCCAGTAAGTATAAATAAAATATAACGAAAGTGGCAGTAAACAAAGCAGTAAATGAATAACCTGGTTATCGGGACTCATAATAAACTTATATGTTATAAAAGCCATTATCAGAATCAATATCATAGCAGGCAATATAATAGCAAAAACAGCTTGCATACCCGATTTCTGGAATGTAGTTACCTTAACCTTTGTATCTTTTGTGTCGACTGGTTTATAATTGAGAAATGGTATATTGTTATCTTGCAGATAAGTGAGAATAATCTTTATATCGTGAAATCCGAATAAAGAAAATGCTTTACGTTCGCCAGACTTAGTATGAAAGATCATAACTGTTGGTCCGCTAATTCCTAAATATTTACCTCTTCCTTTAGGAACGGAATAATAGTAATCTCTCATAAATTCAAACCCTTTAAGCGATTTAAGCTCAATTTCAGCTTTTGGAAAAGCAAAAAGACTGTATATAACAATCTTGTCATCCTTTAAACACACCTTCCCTACGCCTTTAGAAAAGGCATAAAACATCAAAGGAAACAACAAGAAAAAATATAAATAAACCATAATGAGAAGTTCTTCTATAATTGCAAAAAGAAGAACAAAAGATAACAGAAGTACGACTACCCAGAATAGCCTGTATTTCTTACCAAGATAAAGGGTTATTGTTTTCATAATATCAAGACATTAGGTTTATCACAAATATACAATTTTTCTTCATAATTATAACAATTTTCGAAACAATTTGATTGGTTAAAAATATCTTGTACAAAAGATTGTTTTCTTTTGTACAGAAGAATTAAATATTTTGTACAGAAGAATGCAATATTTTGTACAAGGAAATAATAACTATTCTAATAAGATTTAAAAAACAAAAAGGATAAACTTTAAATAAGCGAGGATAAACGATTAAAATCGTCAAGAAATTGCTGAAAGAATCACCCAAATAAGCTTATCTTTCATTATCTTTGCCGTCTATATTATGACTTACGAATTAATTAATACAACAAGATAAAAATATATCGCTATGGAGTATAATTTCAGGGAGATAGAGAAAAAATGGCAGGAAAGATGGGTTGAAAATAAAACCTATCAGGTAACGGAAGACGAATCCAGGAAAAAATTTTATGTATTAAACATGTTTCCTTACCCATCGGGTGCAGGACTTCACGTAGGTCACCCTCTGGGATATATCGCTTCTGATATTTATGCCCGTTACAAACGTCTGCAAGGCTTTAACGTACTTAACCCAATGGGATATGACGCTTACGGGTTGCCTGCAGAACAATATGCTATCCAAACCGGTCAGCACCCTGCAATAACTACTGTTAACAACATTAATCGCTACCGCGAACAATTAGATAAAATAGGATTTTCATTCGACTGGAGTAGGGAAGTACGCACCTGCGAACCCGACTACTACAAGTGGACTCAGTGGGCTTTCCAGCAAATGTTCAAGCATTATTATGATAATGATGCCAAGAAAGCTACTCCAATTGCCGATCTTATCAAAAGATTCGAGACTAAAGGAACCGAAGGACTGAACGCTGCATGCGGAGAAGAACTTTCATTTACGGCTGAAGAATGGAAAGCTAAAAGTGATAAAGAGCAACAAACAATCTTATTGAACTATCGTATTGCTTACCTTGGCGATACTATGGTTAACTGGTGCCCTGCACTTGGAACCGTTTTGGCCAACGATGAAGTAGTTGATGGTGTTTCAGAACGTGGCGGTCACCCGGTAATACAGAAAGTAATGCGTCAGTGGTGCTTGCGCGTATCTGCGTATGCACAACGTTTACTAGACGGACTGGATACTTTAAACTGGACAGACTCTTTGAAAGAGACTCAAAAGAACTGGATTGGTAGGAGTGAGGGTGCTGAAATGAAATTCAGCGTAAAGGATTCCGATTTGGAATTTACCATCTTTACCACTCGTGCAGATACTGTTTTCGGTGTTACCTTCATGGTATTGGCTCCTGAAAGCGAACTGGTTGCTCAACTGACTACTGCCGAACAAAAAGCAGAAGTTCAGGCTTATATTGATGCAACAAAGAAAAGAACCGAACGCGAACGTATTGCCGACCGCAGAGTAACCGGTGTATTCTCAGGATCATACGCTATTAATCCTTTGACCAAAGAAGCAATTCCTGTTTGGATAAGCGATTACGTATTGGCAGGATACGGAACAGGTGCCATCATGGCTGTGCCTGCTCACGATAGCCGCGACTATGCATTTGCTAAACACTTCGGACTGGAAATTCGTCCGTTGATTGAAGGTTGTGATGTTTCGGAAGAAAGTTTCGATGCCAAAGAAGGAATCATGATGAATTCTCCTCTTCCAGAACATGCTATTGAAGGAGGATTGGTATTGAATGGACTTACCATCAAAGAAGCAATTGCAAAGACTAAAGTCTATATCAAAGAAAAAAATCTTGGAAAAGTAAAAGTAAACTATCGCCTTCGTGACGCAATCTTCTCTCGTCAGCGTTATTGGGGTGAACCATTCCCTGTATATTACAAAGACGGAATGCCTTATATGCTTGACGAAAGCAAACTTCCGCTTGAACTTCCTGAGGTAGATAAATTTCTTCCAACTGAAACCGGTGAACCACCGCTTGGCCGTGCTAAAAACTGGAAAACAGAAGAAGGATATCAGCTTGAATTAAACACTATGCCTGGTTTTGCAGGTTCAAGTGCATACTATTTGCGCTATATGGATCCACATAACACCGAAGCTTTAGTTTCTACAAAAGCAAACGCTTACTGGCAGAATGTAGACCTTTACGTAGGTGGAACAGAACATGCTACAGGTCACCTAATCTATTCTCGCTTCTGGAACAAATTCCTTCACGATATAGGTGTATCAATCAAGGAAGAACCATTCCAGAAATTGATTAATCAGGGAATGATTCAGGGAAGAAGTAACTTTGTTTACAGAATAAAAGATACCAATACTTTCGTTTCGCTGAACCTGAGAGATCAGTATGATGTAACTCCTCTACACGTGGATGTAAATATCGTATCTAATGATATTCTTGATCTGGAAGCTTTTAAGAACTGGCATCCTGAATATAAAACAGCAGAATTTATTCTTGAAGATGGAAAATATATCTGTGGCTGGGCTGTTGAAAAGATGAGTAAATCTATGTTCAATGTGGTTAATCCGGATATGATTGTTGAAAAATACGGTGCTGATACACTGAGAATGTACGAAATGTTCCTCGGTCCTGTAGAACAATCTAAGCCATGGGATACTAACGGTATTGATGGTGTTCACCGTTTTATCCGTAAATTCTGGGCATTATTCTATAATAAAGCAGGAGAGTATATTGTTAAAGATGAAGCTGCAACAAAAGAGGAATTAAAATCTCTGCATAAACTGATTAAGAAAGTGTCCGGCGATATTGAACAGTTCTCTTATAACACTTCTGTTAGTGCGTTCATGATTTGTGTAAACGAACTTTCTTCTCTTAAATGTAACAAGAAAGAGATATTAAGCAACTTAGTTGTTCTTCTGGCTCCATTCGCTCCACACATAAGCGAAGAACTTTGGGAGACTTTAGGAAATACAACTTCTGTATGCGATGCTCAATGGCCTGGGTATAATGAAGATTATCTGAAAGAAGATGTAGTAAACTATACCATTTCATTCAATGGTAAAGCTCGTTTCAATATGGAGTTTGCTGCCGATGCAGATAATAACACTATTCAGGAAACAGTTTTAGCATCAGAAGGTGCCATTAAATGGATTGAAGGCAAGCCTATCAAGAAAGTTATTATTGTTCCAAAGAAGATTGTTAATATTGTAGTTTAATATAGCTTATCTATATGGCAAAAATTAATAAAACTGATATTCTGATTGAATTAAAAGACTATCTTTTAATTTCTATGGGAATTATGTGTTATGCAATGGGTTGGGCAGCATTTTTGCTACCTTATCAAATTACAACCGGTGGAGTAACTGGTATTTCAGCAATTATTTATTATGCAACAGGTGTTCAGATTGAAATTACATATTTCATAATCAATGCCTTTCTACTAACAATTGCACTGAAAATTTTAGGCCCAAAGTTTAGTCTGAAAACAATGTACGGAATATTTTCGCTGACTTTCTTCTTGTGGCTATTCCAGCATGTAATAGGAAAAATGCAAATTCTGGGTCCCGGACAAGACTTTATGGCATGTGTTATTGGTGCTTCATTGTGTGGATTAGGATTAGGAATGGTATTTGTTAATAATGGTAGTACCGGAGGAACAGATATTATTGCAGCAATAGTCCATAAATACAGAGATGTTACCTTTGGAAGAATGATTCTATATTGCGATATTGTAATCATAACTTCGTGTTACTTTGTTTTTTATGACTGGAAGAGGGTTGTATTTGGTTTTACTACATTGATAATAATCAGCTATGTGCTGGATTTGATTGTAAACAGTGCCCGTCAATCTGTTCAATTCTTTATCTTCTCTAAACATTATGAAGAGATTGCTGAAAGAATTATCCAGGATACGCACAGAGGAGTAACCATTCTCGATGGAACCGGATGGTATAGCAAAAGTCCTGTTAAAGTTGTGGTTGTTTTGGCTAAAAAAAGTCAGTCAATCGAAATATTCCGATTAGTAAAAGACATAGATCCAAATGCTTTCGTATCGCAAAGCTCGGTTATTGGAGTATATGGAGAAGGATTTGATCCTCTAAAAGGAAAATAATTAATAATAAACATCAATCATACACTAAATAAAAATCAATATGAGTGAATTTAGTGACTGATGAACCTAAAAAGTGAGGGATAAGTGATCGATTATTAACCGATATATTTTATCCCTCACTCTTAATATCCCCCTATAATAAAGCCTTTCAATAAAAAAGTGAGGGATGTGAGGGATGATTTTACTTTTTTATATGAATAGGCAATAATTTCTCTCACTTAACATTAAAGAACAAACAAATGAAAAATAAACTTGTATTCGCCACAAATAATAAACATAAACTGGAAGAAGTATCGTTCATATTAAAAGACCAGATGGAAATACTTAGTCTGAAAGATATAAATTGTGACGTAGATATACCTGAAACTGCAACTACTTTAGAAGGAAATGCACTTCTTAAGGCACAATATATTCATGAAAACTACGGTCTAAACTGTTTTGCGGACGATACTGGTTTAGAAATTGAGGCACTTAATAATGAACCTGGTGTTTATTCAGCTCGTTACGCAGGAGACGATAAAAGTTCTGAAGCTAATATGCTGAAAGTACTTGAAAAGCTGGAAGGAATAAATAATAGAAAAGCTCAATTTCGCACAGCTGTATCTTTAATCATTAATGATAAGGAATATCTGTTCGAAGGAATCATAAAAGGAAATATAATCAAAGAAAAACGTGGAAATTCAGGCTTTGGTTATGATCCAATTTTTGTTCCGGAAGGATATGATAAGACTTTTGCTGAATTAGGAAACGAAATAAAAAATAAAATTAGTCATCGTGCGTTAGCTATAAATAAGCTATGCAATTTCTTAAAAGAGTATGACTATGAAAAAAACAATATTTAGTCTTCTATATTTCCTAATAACATCTGTTACATCAGCTCAAATGGCAATAGGAGAGTGGCAAACTCACCTGGCCTATAACAATGTAACCCAAACTGCACCTGCAGGCAATTTAATATATGCTCTTAGCGATGGTGCTTTATTTTCTTATAATACAGAAGATCAAAGCATCAGTTTATTTAATAAAGTCAATTTATTAAGTGATACCGGCATCAGTTATATTAAATATAGTGGTATACACAATACTCTTATCATTGTCTATAAAAACTCTAATATAGACCTTCTTACAAACGAAAGTATATATAATATTCCTGACTTCATGAATAAAACCATGAGTCAGGATAAAACACTTAACAGTATAAATATTGTAGGTGACTATGCTTACTTCTCAACTAATTTTGGTATTCTTATTCTAAATCTGAAGAAAAAAGAAATAAGCAATACATATGTCTTAAATAAGAAAGTATATTCTTCTGTTGTTAAAGACAATGTAATCTATGCTGCAACAGCAGATGGTTTATTTTCCGGTAAACTAACTGATAATTTATTGGATGCTAATAATTGGGTACTTACTAATTCAATTGTATTTAATCAACTAGCAATATTTGATAACAAGATTATAGGATGTCAACCATACAATGGTATATATTCTTTTGATAACAACTCATTGGAATTAACTAGTTTAATTAGTGGAAACTACTCATATATGGAAGTCTTCGATAATAAACTTATTGCCGGTAATGGTAACTCAATAGCAATATTCGATCATTATAATTCTGTGAAATACATGGATTTAGATGACAATTTTAACCATTTATCTTACACAAAAAGTAATGATCTATATTGGGGTAGTAATGGAGATAAAGGTTTGAATGGTTATAAACTAAACAATAATAAACTAGAAAAAACAGTTTCTTCAATCATCCCCGACAGTCCTAAAAGAAACCTTCCATACTATATGACATTTACCAATAACAGATTATTGATATGCGGAGGAGGAATGGATTATGACAGACTAAATAATCCTGGTACTATAATGATGATGGAAAATAATAAATGGTATAATTTCCAGGAAGAAGGTATAAAGAATATTACCGGATTAGATTATAAAGATATAACTTCCATTATTCAAGATCCTAATAATACGGAACACCACTTTGCATCTTGTGGAGGAGAAGGTGTATATGAATTTATGGATAGGAAGTTCGTTAAGCTTTATAGCATAAACAATAGTTCCCTGCAAACTATCTTTCCAAATGAATCATATAAATTAAATTATGTAAGAACAAACGGATTACAATATGATAAGAATCACAATCTATGGGTACTTAATTCGTATGTAGATAGCGTTATCAATGTTTTAAAAGACGATGGAAAATGGATTAGTTTTTATCATCCTGAATTAATCGGAAAACCTACTTTCGAAAGAATTATCTTTGATAAGAGAGGCTGGGCATGGATTACTTCCATGAGATATGAACCAGGAGTATTTTGTTTCAATACAAACGGTACTTTAGAAGACACCAGCGACGATAAAACAAAGTTCATAGGCTCCTTTATTAATCAAGATGGAACAAACCTGGGAAGACTTAAAATATTATCTATTGCAGAAGATAAAGATGGAGCAATATGGATAGGAACTGAAAAAGGTCCAATCGTTATTTATAATCCTACCAAATTTTTCGATGATGATTTTTATTGTACCCAAATAAAAGTACCTAGAAACGATGGAACTAATCTGGCAGACTTTCTTTTATCAAATGAAAGAATTAATGCTATTTGTATAGATGGAGGTAATCGTAAATGGATAGGTACTGAAAGTAATGGTATATTTTTATTGAGTGAAGATGGACTTGAAACCATTAATCATTTTACAACTGAAAATAGTCCATTGTTATCGAATAAGATTCAATCATTAGCATTAAATCAAAAAACAGGAGAGTTATTTATTGGAACAGATCAAGGACTAATTTCTTACATGAGTGATGCTACAGAAGGAGAAAATACCTTCTCTGAAACCGCACATGCTTTTCCTAATCCGGTTAAACCAGATTATACCGGCTTAATAACTATTACAGGTCTTATACGAGATAGTAATGTAAAAATAACAGATATTAATGGAAATCTTATTTTTGCAGGAACTTCAGTAGGTGGACAGTTTACCTGGAATGGAAGAAACTCAAAAGGCAGGAGAGTAGCCTCAGGTGTATATCTTGTTTTAGCAGCAGATGCAGAAGGAAAAGAAGGTATTGCAACTAAAATTCTAATCATCAAATAAAATGTTATTAGTATATATAAGTAAAGCGGTGTTGATAACATGTTAATATCAACACCGCTTTATTCATTTATAAGTTATAGAAAAACTATAAACCTAATTTTTCTGATACCTCAAGCATTCTTTTTATTGGTTTTACAGCTTCTTTAGCTACAGCTTGATCCACTTCAATGGTTGGCCATTCGTATTTCAAGCAATTATAAAGCTTCTCCAGAGTGTTTAAACGCATAAAATTACATTCGTTACAACCACAGGTACTATCGATCGGAGGAGCCGGGATAAAGTTCTTTTCAGGGCATAGTTTACGCATTTCATGAATAATACCAGATTCTGTAGATACAATAAAGTTCTTCTTATCCGATTTAACAGCATATTTAAGTATTGCAGCTGTAGATCCTACAAAATCAGCAAGAGCTAGAACAGCACCTTTACATTCAGGATGAGCTAAAATCAAAGCATCAGGATATTGTTTCTTCAACTCCACAATCTTTTCAACAGAGAATTGTTCATGAACATGGCAAGCACCATCCCATAACAACATATTTCTGTTGGTAACAGAATTAATATAATTACCCAGATTTCTATCAGGACCAAAGATTAATTTCTCGTCTTTAGGGAAACTTTCAACTATTTGTTTTGCATTAGTAGAAGTTACAACAATATCTGTTACAGCTTTTACTGCAGCTGTAGTATTAACATAAGAAATAACCGTGTGATCGGGATGTTCTTTCACAAACTGTGCAAACTTATCAGCCGGACAGCTATCAGCAAGAGAACAGCCTGCATTTAAGTCTGGTACCAATACTTTCTTATCAGGACAAAGTATCTTTGCTGTTTCACCCATGAAATGAACACCACAAAGAACTATT
Organism: Bacteroidaceae bacterium; assembly: GCA_963668125.1. GTDB lineage: Bacteria > Bacteroidota > Bacteroidia > Bacteroidales > Bacteroidaceae > Bacteroides. The sequence goes on from OY764215.1 coordinate 595,606, forward strand.
ATATCAGCTTCTGTTTTTGCAGCCCATTGAGCAAGAGCCAAACTGTCTCCTACATAATCAGCTATATCTTGTATATTGCCTGTCTGGTAATAGTGAGCCAGAATTACAGCATTCTTTTCTTTTCGTAAAGAATCAATAGCAGCTTTTAAATCTATCGCTTTATCGACCGATTCATCTGCAAATCCTTTTTTAAACCATTCTTCTTTATACATTATATTTATATTTTATTTTCTATCCTTTATTTAAAAATCTAATGTTAGTAATAATAGGCTGTTAATAGTGTTGGTAAATAAATTGCTTTTTATTTGCTTTTAAAGTTGTTAGACTCATGAATAAAGTTATTATGAGTTTATAAACAACGTAAAATATATTCTTATTGTTGATTATTAGCTATATATAGGAATAATATTATTCTAATTAACTACCTGTTGATAATGTGCAAAGTTAAGAAGTTTAATAGAAATAGTTTCTAAATTCCAGGTAAAAAGATGTTTAAATATGCATATAAACTTTTAGCTAACTTATTTGGATTGTTTATTCTGAATATTACATAAATGTTTTTATGAAATATCCTAGTTTTATTTATAAAAATGTTTTCTCTTAGTTTTGACAGGTTTTAAACGGTTATAAACACCGTATTGTTAATTGTGTTATCTTTGCATCTGAATAAATAATTAATAGTATGCGCAAACTAAAGATTACTGAACTTAACCGAATAAATGTCGATGAATTTAAAGAAGCAAAGAAACTCCCTTTAATAGTAGTTCTGGATGAAATACGTAGTTTACATAATATAGGATCTGTATTTCGTACTTCTGATGCATTTAGAATAGAATCAATTTATTTGTGTGGAATTACTGCTACTCCTCCACATCCGGAATTACATAAAACGGCTTTAGGAGCAGAATTTACCGTTGATTGGAAATACTTCAAGAATACACTTGATGCTGTTGATATGTTGAAAACTAATGGATATCTTGTTTATTCTATAGAACAAGCAGAAGGTAGTACTATGTTGAATGACCTTAAATTGGATCAAACAAAGAAATATGCAATTGTTATGGGCAATGAAGTAAAAGGAGTTCAGCAAGAAGTTATTGATAACAGCAATGGTTGTATTGAAATTCCGCAATATGGAACTAAACATTCATTAAATGTATCAGTTACAACAGGTATTGTTATATGGGATTTCTTTAATAAACTTAAATTTGACCGTTAGCCGCTAAAGTGATAACTCTTTCGGTTAACGAATCGTCTTTAATTGAATCATATTCTTTTTTCAGACTAGCTCCGAATAAACTGGCAAAAGTCTGATAGAATCCTGCTTTAAAACTACCCATAAAAGCTTTAATAATTTCATAAGAGGACTGATTGCATTCCCTGTCAATAAGTTTAATGAGCAGTTTACCCTGAGAATATGATAATTTCTTGAATTGAGCGGTATACTGTTCTTTCAAACCTTTTTCCACTCTTTTCACATGTGCTTTCCTCTCCTTTTCAGTTGGTAAAGTTTGTAAGTATTCGTATGTTTCAATAATAGTATTATGGATCATTATTGAAAGTGGGAGTACTTTTTTTACGTTATAAACCAACCGGTAATAATCACGCCATTCTTTTGTAGATTTGAATTTTAGCGGAGGATACACATATATATTACGAAGTTGCACAAAAGGAATAGTATCTCCTTGATACACGCAGGCTTCCACCCACTGTACAGCAGGTTTGGTTTCTAATTTCTGTGCTTTTGCATGAGAAAAGCTCAGTAGCGCGAAACATGCAATGATTCCTATTTTACACTTTCTTTTCACAGCTACAAAATTAGTGCATTAAATTTAAAACCAAATCATTTTAAGACAAATATTTTTGTCTCTGTTTGCACCTATATATAATTTAACTTACCTTCGCGCCCTGTTATATATTTTTTATTAAAAATTATAAATCTAATCTATGAAATACATCTCATTAAGCGCTCTTATATTATTTACAATATTTACTCCGTTTAATACTTGCAAAGCTCTGGATTCTGATCGTTTTATAAATACTCGTGCATACTCAATGGGGAATACTTCATCGGTATTACCTGGTTTTACAAATCCTGCTTCATATGGTTTTCTCTCTTCACGTTCTTTATCTTTAGAATATATAAACAGGTATGGAATTAAAGAATTATCATCTTTTGCCGGTATAGTTAATTACCCCAATCATTATCTGAATACAGGTTTATATATTTCTAAATATGGATTTGATGCTTATAATGAAACGATGGTTGGCCTCAATTTCTATAAACAGTTATCCCGATTGATTAGTTTAGGAGTTAGAATGAATTATTCAGGTATTCATTATTCTGACGATGAACCGGATGTTGCAGCATTTACAGGTGATATAGGAGTTTTAATTCGTCCTGCAGATATTTTGAACATCTCTTTATTAATAGTAAATCCGTTAAGAACAGAATTAAAAATGGGAGAGGAAATTGCTCAACTTCCTAACATTCTCACTATGGGAGTAAGTTTTCAACCGGAAGATATGTTTTTATTAACAGCTGAAATTGAAAAGGACTTTGCTCTTCCGGCTATTTATAAGTTTGGAATAGAATATGAACCCATAAAAGAGTTGAGTGTCAGAGCCGGGATGTGGACAAAACCTTTCACACCCAGTTTTGGGGTTGGATTAAATCTGAATTCTTTTAATGTTAATTTGGCTTTTAGTAAGCACCCTGTCCTTGGTTTTAATTCTTGTTGCGGATTACAATTTAATTTTTAGATGATGGGAGTATATAATAGAAGAGTATATCTTATATCTCTGTTAATATCTCTGTTTTATTTGCCTCTTTGTGCCCAGACCGAAACAACGTCGGAGTGGGAGGATATCACAGAACAATTAGCAATGGATAATGATGATGAAGAGAAAGACTGGACAAACAATCTGGAAGATTTGGCTTATTTGAAAGACAATCCTTTAAATCTTAATAAGATAACTAAAGAACAACTGGAACTATTTCCCTTTTTGACAGATCAACAAATAGAACACTTACTTTATTATCTTTATGTTTCGGGTCCGATGAAGACTATTTATGAACTGCAGATGGTGGAGGATTTTGATAGACAGACTATCCAGTATCTACTTCCTTTTGTTTATGTTGGAGGGGTTGAAGAGAAAAGTTATTTGTTACGTTGGAAAGATATTCTGAAATACGGAAAACATGAGTTATTAACTCGTTTGGATATTCCTTTATATCGTAAGGAAGGATATCGTAATCACTCTGATAGTTTATTAACATCCAATGTTAATAAGCAGTTCATAGGTAATTCTTACTACAATAACCTACGATATGGATTTCATTATAAAGACCTGTTATTCTTAGGGGTTACAGCAGAAAAGGATGCAGGCGAGCCTTTTCTACAATCGGTTAATAACCTAGGATATGATTATTGTTCATTTTATTTTTTGGCACATAATATTGGTAAGTTCAGGACAGTTGCTTTAGGTAATTATCGGTTGAGTTTTGGACAAGGATTAGTTATTAACAGTGATTGTTCATTAGGTAAAAGTTCTGCTATTGCTACTATGGGATATAAATCTACAGGAATAAAAAAACACTCTTCAACAGATGAGTATAATTACTTTCGGGGAGTAGCTGCTACTTATCAGGAAAATGATTTTTCATTTACCGGTTTTTATTCATACAGGAATTTGGATGGAATTGTAACCGATGGTGTTCTTACCTCTATTAAAAGCGATGGATTGCATCGTATTCCTCGTGAAATAGAACGGAAGAATGTGGCCGATATTCAACTGATGGGTGGAAATGTTGGTTATTCACATAAAAATCTGAAGATGGGTTTCACCGGAGCTTATTACTTCTTCGACAAGAAATATAGTCCCGATCCAAAACCTTATAACTACTATTATCTGAGAGGGAAGGAATTCTTTAATCTGGGTATGGATTATAAATACAGATGGAACAAAGTTTATTTCTATGGTGAAACAGCAGTTGGAAAAGGTGGAGGGATAGCTTCTATTAACACAGTTAGTTTTTCTCCGTTGGCAGGTTACCAGCTTCTTTTGATGCAAAGATATTATGCAAAAGATTACCGAGCCTTGTATGCTCGTTCTGTTTCTGAAGGAAGTAGTGTGCAAAACGAAAACGGATATTATTTAGGAATTGAAGCCAAACCTGTAAAATATTGGAAATTTTTTGCTTATGCTGATCTTTTTCATTTTCCCTGGTTGAAGTATGGAGTTGATAAACCATCGTCTGGTTTTGATGGTTTAATACAGGCAACTTATATGCCTAAAACAAATTTGACAATGCTATTTCGCTATCGTTACAAAATAAAAGATAAGAATTATACTCCAGAGGGATCTGATACAAAAGAAGTGCGTCCGTATATTCAGCAGAAGGTTCGTTATCAGGTGGGCTATTTATTGCAAGATAATTTATCTGTTAAAGTAACGGCCGACTGGGTTTGGGTTAATCCTAAAGGAGTAAAACCAAACCATGGATTTATGCTTCTTCAAAACTTCTCTTACAAGCTTAAAGAACTTCCCCTTCGCTTTGATGTTTATTACGGTATGTTCGATACAAACGATTATGCTGCACGAATTACTTCCTATGAGCGCGGGATGCTTTATGCATTTTCCATGCCATCTTTCTATGGAAAAGGAGTTCGTTTTGCTGTAAATGCCAGGTATGATTTCAACAGAAATCTAATGATTATGGCCAAGTTTGGACAAACCAGGTATACCGATAGGGATGAGATTGGTTCGGGACTGGAAACTATACACGGCAATACAAAATCGGATATCAATCTTCAGTTGCGTTGGAAGTTTTAAATGTAAATAGATTCGTTTCCCATCTTTAACCCTTATCTTTGCAGCAACTTTTTAAAAACGTATATCATGCCGACTGTTATTTTTCCTTCACCAATTTTCGGCCCTGTTCATTCTCGTCGTCTTGGTGTTTCTTTGGGAATAAATCTATTGCCTTCTGATGGGAAGGTTTGCTCTTTCGATTGTATTTATTGTGAATGTGGAGTTAATGCTGAGCGACGTCCTAATCAGCCCCTGCCTACCCGGGAAGAGGTGCGTACGGAATTGGAAAAGAAACTAAAAGATATGCAAGCAAACGGTCCATCACCCGATGTGCTTACCTTTGCAGGAAACGGAGAACCTACTGCTCATCCTCATTTTCCGGAAATTATAGATGATACAATCGAATTACGAAACCGTTATTTCCCGAAAGCTAAAGTTAGTGTACTTAGTAATTCTACATTCATCAATCGTCCGAAGGTTTTTGAAGCACTGATGAAGGTTGACAATAATATATTAAAACTCGATACCGTAAGTGTAGATTATATAAAAATGGTTGATCGTCCCAATGGGAACTATGACCTGGATGCAATTATAGACCGATTAAAGTCATTTAAAGGCCATGTAATCATTCAAACCATGTTTATGAAAGGAACATGTTATGGTGAGGATGTTAATAACACTGGCGACGAATATGTGCTTCCCTGGCTTGAAGTGGTGAAATCAATAGCGCCTTCTCAAGTGATGATTTATACAATTGACAGAGCTACGCCAGATAAATATCTGGTTAAAGCAACTTATCAGGAACTTAATCGCATTCTCGATTTGCTTAAAAGCAATGGTATTTCTGCCACTGCTTCTTATTAAAATAGATTTGCCGTCAATGTTAAGCTGATTATTGACCGGCTTTTTAGGTAAAGGTATAGAGTAAAAATAGAAAAGGTGTGCAGTATTCATATTTACTGTACACCTTTTTATTGATTTAATAGCTTTTATTTGCTAAGCTATGGCGATTTATTTGCTTAATATCTCTTTAGCTCTGTCTAAAGCAATATTTATGTGGCTACAAATATTCTCTTTTCCTAGTAAATCATTAAAGCCCGATTTTTCAAGAACCGCATGTACCTTTTCGTTTACACCCGAAAGAATGATCTGACTTCCTTCTTTCTTTGACATGCGACAAAGGCTTGTAAGGTTATGAATACCGGTAGAATCAATGAACGGAACTTTACGCATACGGATAATACGAATCTTTGCCCGGTCGTCCATCTGAACCATCTGCTCCTCGAACTTATTTGCAATACCAAAGAAGTAAGGACCGTTAATTTCATACACCTCAACTCCCTCAGGAATAGTTAAAGGTTCTTCGTGTACTGCAATATCCAGTCCTGCACTTGGGTCAATTTCGTCTGTAATAATCGAAATATTTGTAGTCTCAGCCACACGTCTCATAAACAATAAACATGCGATAACAATTCCCACCTCAATAGCTACTGTTAAATCGAAGATAACAGTCAGGAAGAAAGTTATAAGCAATACGGCAACATCCGATTTTGGGTTTTTCAATAGCTGACGGAATGTTCTCCATTCACTCATGTTATACGCCACAATTACCAATACTCCGGCAAGACAAGCCATAGGAATATGTTTGGTAAGCGGACCAAGACAAACCAAGATAAGTAAAAGTACCACAGCATGAATCAATCCGGCCACAGGCGACTTACCACCATTGTTAATATTGGTCATTGTACGTGCAATAGCTCCTGTTGCAGGAATACCTCCAAACAGTGGAGTTATAAGATTGGCAGCACCTTGAGCTATTAATTCCTGATTGGAATTATGTTTATCTCCGGTAACGCCATCGGCAACGGTTGCTGAAAGTAATGATTCAATAGCACCTAAAATAGCAATTGTTATTGCAGTTGGGAAAAGTGCCTTAATTACTTCCCAGGACATGTCAGGAACTTGTGCATGAGGCAGCGAAGCATTGATAGTAAAACGGTCACCAATAGTCTCTATTGAAGTTATGCCCGCATAAGTTTTCAGGATATATGCTAAAACAGTTAGTAGAACAATGGCAACAAGCGATCCTGGAATTTTTTTTGAAAACTTAGGAGTATAAACAATAATAAGGATGCTTAATAAGCCTACTATTGTTGGCCATAAACTTATTGAAATGAAATTCTGGAAATATGCTATCCATTTAGAAATGAAATCTGCAGGAACAATGTGCATTGATAATCCAAATAAATCCTTTATCTGAGTAGTAAAGATAGTAAGAGCGATACCACTGGTAAATCCTACTACAATAGGGTAAGGAATGAATTTAATAATTGTACCTAATTTAAATACCCCCAGCAGTATTAATAAAACTCCGGCCATAATAGTTGCAACAAGCAACCCTTTTTCCCCATATTGTTGGATAATGCCGTAGATAATAACAATAAAAGCTCCCGTAGGTCCACCAATCTGAACTTTACTTCCGCCTAAAAACGAAATAATGAAACCAGCAATAATTGCTGTGATAATACCTTTTTCAGGTGAAACACCCGAGGCAATACCGAATGCGATAGCCAGAGGAAGAGCAACGATGCCGACAATAATTCCGGCCATTAAATCAGAAAGGAACGTCTCCTTAGAGTAATTTTTCAAAGCATCGAAAAGCTTTGGTCTGAATTCAAACGTTTTCATTGAATGTATAATGTGTGTATAGTTAATTTCGCTAAATCCTTAACTAATTAAGTAAGAGAGCACAAAAGTATATAAAAAATGTGAATAGGGGGTGTTTTTAAACATATTAATTCTTTGCATCAACTTACAATTATTCTTTTATAGATCATTTTAATAATCTGTTTGAATACATTTTGTGAATAAAAAAGTATATTTGTACTTCAACGAATTATATAATATAATTTACTAATTAATAATTTGAATTATGGCTAAAAGTATTAAAGGCACACAAACGGAGAAGAACTTGATGCAATCATTTGCTGGCGAATCTCAGGCAAGAATGCGTTACACTTATTTTGCAAGTGCTGCAAAAAAAGAAGGATTTGAGCAGATAGCTGCTATTTTTACTGAAACAGCAGAACAGGAAAAAGAACATGCAAAACGTATGTTTAAGTATCTGGAAGGAGGGATGGTAGAAATTAATGCTAGTTTCCCAGCAGGAGTTATTGGCCGTACAATCGATAATTTGCAAGCTGCAGCTGCCGGAGAATATGAAGAATGGTCTTCACTTTACCCAGAATTTGCTGATATTGCCGAGAAAGAAGGCTTTTATGAAATTGCAGCAATGTATCGTAATATCTCTGTTGCGGAAAAAGCTCACGAAGAGAGATATCGTGCTTTCGTGAAGAATATTGAAACAGCTTCAGTTTTTGCTAAAGAAGGAGAAGTGGTATGGCAATGTCGTAATTGTGGTTATATTCATGTTGGTAAAGAAGCTCCAGAAGTTTGCCCGGCTTGTTTACATCCACAAGCTCATTTTGAGATAAAGAAAGATAATTATTAATCTAATTTATTTGGATTGCAAGAGCTGGATACAAATTGTGTCTGGCTCTTTCTGTTTCATGATGCTACATGCATTAAATTTTTGATTCTGTTTTCTTATAATTTATTGTAAAATCGAGACCTCTTTTTATTCTTTTTATCCCCTGTTTATCAGCCTATTTTGAGCCTTTGTTTGTTTAATAACAAATCATCCCCTTCTCAATAACATTTAAATACCCTGCGTTAACTAATATACCATTCAGTCTTAACATAAATTCAATATTTATAGATCAATATGGATTAGCTTTGTTTCGAAATCAACAAATTACACTTTTTAAATTTGCTAACCTTATAACTAATAATATGGATTATTTAAAAAAAACGTTTTCTCTTTGGTTAATTCTTCTTTTAACAGCTTTGTTTTCATGCTCAAGCAGTGATCCGGAGGTTCAACCGGAATTAATAGTGGCAAAAGAAGAGCTTACACTTGCCAAAGGAAGCGGTACAACTATGCTCGACATTAAATCGAATGTAGATTGGACAGCTACAAGTTCACAATCGTGGTGCACATTGTCTACTTCTTCGGGCGAAGCCGGAACTAAACAAATTGCTGTTGCTGTTACAGAGAATACCACTAATGATAATCGGGAAGCTGTAATTACTGTTACTGCAGGCTCTCTTTCAAAGCAGATAAAAGTAACGCAGGAATTAACTAATTTATTAGTGGTAAAGAAAAGTATGTATGATGTTAGTGCCGATGGTGGTCAGATAACAGTAGAATTGCAAACTACGGCAGCTCATACAGTAACAATTAATCAGGATTGGATTTCTCAGACAGCTACCCGTACTGTAACCAATAAAACAGAAGTGTTTACTATTGCAGCCAATACTTTTTCTTTTTCACGAGTAGGTACTATAACTTTCACAATGGCGGGTTTAACCGAAACAATAACCGTTAATCAGGTTGCGAAAAATCTCTATATCGCTGCAGATAAAACAGGAATGGAAAGCGATGCTTTAGTTCTTGCAAAGAAAATGTATTTAGGCTGGAATTTAGGAAATGCACTTGAGTGTACAGGAGCTACTACAACCGGATCTGTGGCAAGCGGTGAAACGGATTGGGGGAACGCCGCAGTTACCAAGGCTATGATTGATGCTGTTAAAGCTACAGGTATTAATGCTGTGAGAATTCCTTGTGCATGGAACAGATATCTTGAAAGTTCAACAAATTATAAGATAAAGGATTTCTGGTTGGCAAGAGTGAAAGAAGTAGTTGATTACTGTGTTAATAACGGTATGTACGCTATTCTTAATATTCACTGGGATGGCGGATGGCTGGAAAACAATCCTACTTTGGCTAAACAGGCAGAGGTTAATAAAAAGCAGAAAGCTATTTGGGAACAGATTGCTGTATACTTTAGAAATTATGATGAGCATCTTCTTTTTGCCGGTGCAAATGAGGTAAATATGGGTAGTGCCGGTGGTAATCCTACTCAGGATAATTTCAATGTTCAGATGTCTTACAACCAGACTTTTGTGGATGCAGTTCGCTCTACAGGAGGAAAGAATGCTTATCGTAATCTGGTTATTCAGGCATTTAATACTAACATCGATCAGGCTGTATCTAATTTAAAAGTTTCTACTGATAATGTAGCCAACAGAATGATGGTTGAAGTTCACTATTATGATCCATGGCAATTCTGTGGATTGGAGAGTGATGCAACCTGGGGCAAGTATTTTGCTCTTTGGGGTGCCGATTTCCATCAGTATGCAACCGGAGAATTAGCCGGAAGAGCTGCCACTTTTGGCGAAGAAGACTATGTGAAAACGCAGTTTGCCAAGATGAAAACAAACTTTGTGGATAAAGGTTATCCAGTTATTCTTGGTGAGTTCTCTCCAACACGCCGTATGTCATTAACGGGAGATGCCTTGACTCATCATCTCGACTCTCGTGCTTATTACGTTAAATACGTAACAGAGCAGGCTAAAAATTATGGTATTGTTCCGTTTTACTGGGATAACGGTGGAACTGGTGATAAGGGATGCGGTATATTTAACCGTTCAACAACAGTGGCCGAAGATACAAAAGCACTTAATGGCCTTGTGCAAGGAGCTGCTGCCGGGAAATATCCATTTTAGTATTTAAAGAAGATTTTGTGTTTAATAAAATAAAGGAAAGTGTTCCTTAATAGATTGGTTATTATTAGTTGATTAGTAGTGTGAAAGCTGACTTAGTTTTTTTCTGGACAGAACGAAACTAGGCAGCTTTCCCTTTTTTTATTTTGCGTTTTTTACTATTTCGAGCATTACTTTTTCTTCGTTTTCCCAGCAATATTCTTTGGAAAGTTCTTTTAACCGGACTTTATCTTCAGGTTTATTTTCCCGTTCTTTCAGAATTTCAAGAATTACTTTAGCCAGATATTCCGGTTCATAATTAGAGATTAGTCTACCCGTTTGATGTGTTTCGACAATGCGGGCAATTTCAGGGAAATTAGATGCAAGAACAGGAACGCCATATTTCATATAATCGAAGATGCGATTAGGAAGCGAATAGTAATAGCTCAACCCCATATTCTCTAAAAGAACAAAACCTAAGTCGGCTTTTTCGGTGTATTGATTAAGTTCTTCGAAGGGAAGTCGTCCGGTGAAAATAATTCTTTCTTCCAATTGTTTTTCTTTGGTAAGAGCCTTCATTTCCTGCAGTAAATCTCCGTCACCACAAATGCAAAGTATGCAATTATCAAGATAGGGCATGGTATTAATAAGCCAGTCCACTCCACGCCCCATATTTATAGCACCCTGATAGAGCAGTAGTTTTTTTCCTTCGAGCGAAGGCAAAATACTTATTCTTTTTCTTTCAGCACTATTTATAGATGATGGAGCAGTATCTTTATTGGGAATGTTACGAACAACTCTCATTGTGATGCCGTATTTCTGCTTATAATGTTCCGCAATAGATTGGCATACGGTATAAGAATTCTTCAGGTGAGGGAAGAAGATATCTTCCATCTTTTCCCAGACTCTTTTTACTTCCGGGCGATCTGCCAGCTCAGGAACTTCGGGAAACAGCTCATGTGCATCGAAAACCAACGGAACTCTGCATAGCTTAGCGGCAATAAAACTGGCTGGCAGGGCATCTGTATCGTTGCACAAAAGAATATCTTTGCGCTTAAAGAGCAATACAAAGAGCAGACGCAGGTTATATTCCAGATAAAAGATGAATTTTTTCCTGAAAAACAGGTTGAAGCGGTAGGTCTGATAGGGGCGATCTAATGGTTTACGCTCTTTTTTTATACAGCCAATCAACAGTACATCATATCCGTTTCGTTGCAACGAAGCCGAAACCTTACCGACTCTTTGGTCAGTAACCAGGTCGTTCGACACAGATATAAGGACTCTTTTGGCAGTGTTTCGAGGCATTTTATTATATTCTTGTACAAAAGATTGTTTTCTTTTGTACAGAACAATTAATTCTTCTGTACAAAAGAATTAATTGTTCTGTACAAGGATTTATTCTTTATTCGCCGTGTTTTTAGAAAACTATTCCGTTTGTTCTAAAAACCAGGGCGAAGTTTATGCCAGCCTACTTTTTTGCGTGCGGATAGTCTATTGTATAGTGCAATCCGCGGCTTTCTTTGCGTTCTATTGCCTGACGCATGATGAGATAACCAGTATTCACCATGTTTCTAAGCTCACATATTTCTTTGGATGCTTTTGAACGTTTAAACAGACTTTCTGTTTCTTCGTAAATAATATCCAGGCGGTCCCATGCACGTTTCAAACGGAGATCTGAACGAACAATACCCACGTAAGTACTCATAATCTGCCCCACTTCTTTGGCGCTTTGAGTAATAAGTACCATTTCTTCGGGAGAGCGTGTTCCTTCATCGTTCCATTCCGGAATATCCTCGTTATAAGTATATTGATCGATGGTGTTTAAACTGTGTTTTGCTGCTGCGTCGGCATAAACTACTGCTTCAATAAGTGAATTTGATGCAAGGCGGTTACCGCCATGCAAGCCGGTGCAGGAACATTCTCCAACGGCATAAAGTCTTTCAATTGAAGAACAAGCATCAAGATCTACCTGTATACCACCGCAAAGGTAGTGAGCTGCCGGAGCAACAGGTATATAATCTTTAGTAATGTCAATACCCAGACTGAGACATTTTTCGTATATATTGGGGAAGTGCTTTTTAGTTTCTTCCGGATCTTTATGAGTTACATCCAGGTAAACATGCTCATCACCACGGTTCTTCATTTCGTTGTCGATAGCTCTTGCCACGATATCACGTGGAGCAAGCGAAAGACGTTCGTCATACTTCTGCATGAATTCTTTTCCGTCCTTAGTTCGAAGTACACCTCCGTAACCTCTCATTGCTTCAGTAATAAGGAATGAAGGGCGGTCTCCTGGATGATAAAGTGCTGTTGGGTGAAATTGAACGAATTCCATATCCTTAACAGTTCCTTTTGCACGGTAAACCATTGCAATACCGTCTCCGGTTGCTACCAATGGATTAGTAGTAGTCTGGTAAACAGCTCCTACACCTCCGGTTGCCATCAAAGTAACTTTTGCCAGATAAGTATCTACCTTTCCGGTTTTAGGATCTAAAATATAAGCTCCGTAGCATTTAATGTCCGGAGTTTGGCGGGTAACCGTTACTCCCAAGTGATGCTGCGTAAGAATTTCAATGGCAAAATGATTTTCAAAGATTGTGATGTTAGGATGTTGCTTTACAGCCTGGATAAGACTATCCTGAATTTCGGCTCCTGTATTGTCTTTGTGATGCAGAATACGGAATTCAGAGTGACCGCCTTCTTTGTGCAAGTCAAAATCTCCCTTTTCAGTTTTATCGAAATCTACTCCCCAGCTGATAAGTTCATTGATTTGAGCGGGAGCCTCTCTAACTACTTTTTCAACTGCCCCCCGGTCACTAATCCAATCGCCGGCAATCATCGTATCTTCAATATGTTTCTCGAAATTGTCTACTAGTGTGTTTGTAACGGAAGCAACTCCTCCCTGTGCGAAATAGGTGTTTGCTTCTTCTAAAGTGGTCTTGCAAATAAGTGCGACCTTTCCTTTATGTGCCACTTTCAGGGCAAAACTCATACCGGCAATACCTGAACCGATTACTAAGAAATCAAACTTCTTAATCATAATTGTATATGTTTAGAGAACACAAAGCTACGAAATAACTTTTTTAATTGTACTTTTCCCGCTCAATAATTAATAAAATTAGTAAATTGCAGCACTGATAATTGACAATATATATAATGAGCATAGTTATGAATAAAGTATTTAGAGCACGGGTTATTTGGTATCATTATATCTATTTTGTTCTTTTATCAGGATTAGCTATTTCCTTTTTTATGGATAATTTTCTTAGTTTAGGAATGCTGTTTATTTCGTGGCTCATCTATATGCTTGAAAAAACATTTCATACACAATATACAATAACTCCTGAACGAACACTTATTATTTCTCAAGGCAGATTTTTTAAAAACAGAACCATAGCGATTGATGAAATTGAATCTATCGATGAATTTTATAAATTAAAGCTTGCAGGTATTTCTGTTACAGAATTTATATTGATAAAACACAAAAAAGAATACTATTCTCTGCTTCCTGCAAAGGAAAAGAAGGCAGAGTTGGTTCAGTTACTTACAGACAAAGAAAAATTAACCATTACCGATCAACTACTATGAAATACGATGTTGCAATTATTGGAGGAGGTCCGGCAGGATATACAGCTGCCGAGCTTGCCGGAAAGGAAGGATTGAACGTAGTCCTTTTTGAAAAACAAAACTTAGGTGGCGTATGCCTGAACGAAGGTTGTATTCCTACTAAAACATTACTGTATTCGGCTAAAGTTTATGATTATGCGCGTCATGCCTCAAAGTATGGTGTAACTGTTCCTGAATCTTCTTTTGATTTGGGAAAGATTGTTGCCCGGAAGTCTAAGGTGGTGCGTAAACTGGTGCTTGGAGTAAAATCAAAACTGACAACCAATAATGTTACTATTATAACAGGTGAAGCAAAAGTAATAAACAAAAATACGGTGCAATGTAATGACGAGACTTACGAATGCAGTAATCTGATTCTATGCACAGGCTCCGAAACATTTATTCCTCCTATTCCGGGAGTAGATCAGATAAACTACTGGACTCACCGGGATGCCCTCGACAATAAAGAAGTTCCTTCTTCTTTGGCTATTGTTGGTGGTGGCGTAATAGGAATGGAATTTGCATCCTTCTTCAATAGTCTGGGAGTAGAAGTTACCGTTATTGAGATGCTTGATGAAATTCTGGGCGGAATGGATAAAGAACTTTCTGCTTTACTAAGAGCCGATTATGCAAAGAAAGGTATTAAGTTCCTTATTGGTACAAAAGTGCTGGCGTTTGAGAATGCCGAAAATGGGGCAACTGTTATATTCGAGAATCAGGAAGGCAAAGGAAGTATTACAGCCGAAAAGATTTTAATGAGTGTGGGTCGCCGACCTGTTACTGAAGGTTTTGGATTGGATAATCTTTCCCTCGACACAACTGAACGCAGATGCATTAAAGTTGACGAATACATGCAATCTTCTGTAGAAGCTGTTTATGTTTGCGGTGATTTAACAGGATTTTCTCTTCTTGCTCATACAGCCGTTCGGGAAGCAGAGGTTGCTGTTCATCATATTCTTGGAAAGCAAGATAAAATGAGTTATCGTGCAATTCCCGGTGTGGTTTATACTAATCCCGAGATTGCCGGAGTGGGACAAACAGAAGAGAGTCTGCAATCGGCAGGTATCGCATATAAATCTATTAAACTTCCAATGGCATTCTCCGGCAGATTTGTTGCCGAAAATGAAGGTGTAAACGGAATGTGCAAAATGCTGATTGGTGAAGACGATACTGTTCTGGGTGTTCATGTTTATGGCAATCCTGCATCCGAGATTATAACTCTTGCAGTGATGGCAGTTGAATTGGGATTAAAAACAGAGGAATGGAAACGCTTTGTTTTTCCACATCCTACTGTTGGCGAAATATTTAAGGAGGCTTTATAATGAAACGTACTTTTTCCATATTGTTTTTTTTGTTCTTTTGTCAGATTCTAGTCTTTGCACAGCCTGAGCTGAAGGCAAAACTCGATAAACTTTTGGAAGAAGATTTTTTAAAAACATCTGAAGTAGGCATTTCTGTTTACGATCTTACAGATGGTAGGTCTCTTTATGCTTATCAGGATAATAAACTTTATCGTCCGGCTTCCATTCAAAAACTGATTACGGCAATAACCGGACTTTCAGTTCTTGGTCCGGATCATTTCTTTTCTACAACGTTTTACCATACCGGTGAAATAAGAAATGGAGTTTTGTATGGAGACCTTTATCTGGTAGGAGGACTCGATTCAGAGTTTATTGATCCCAGCATGAACGGGTTGATAAGAATGCTTAGTCAATCGGGCATAAAAAGTATAACCGGTAAGCTTATTGCAGATGTTTCAATGACAGATTCACTTTACTGGGGTGCAGGCTGGTCGTGGGACGATGCACCCTATTCTTTTCAGCCGGAAATATCTCCGTTAATGCTTCAGAAAGGATATGTTGAGGTATATGCAAAACCAGGGAAAAAGGGAGAACCTGCAGAGTTAGTTTGTACTCCTGCTTCCTCATATTATACAATTAAAAACCAAACGGTAAGTAACAATCCGGAAAAAGAAGATCTGGATGTTACCCGCCGCTGGATGGAAAAAGAGAATAATATTCTGGTTACTGGAAATGTACAGTCGGCCAAACGTTTACGAATAACTGTAGCTAACTCTGCCAATTTTTTTATGCATACCTTCATGGAAAGAGCAAAGGAGAAGGGGATTCAACTTCCCGGTTATGTATATGGCGAACTTCCTAAGGATTCATCAGCAGTATTCTTTGCCCGGCTTTCTCATCCCTTTAGTCTGGTGCTTCAGCGAGCTATGAAGAATAGCGACAATCTCTCTGCCGAAGCAATACTTTATAACACAGCATCTAAGGAATCTGGCAAAAAGCATCTGAGTCGTGAAGAAGGAGTGAAAGTGATTCAAAGAGTTATTTCAGAGATAGGACTCAATCCCAAGGATTATAATCTTGTTGATGGTTGCGGAGTTTCTTTATATAATTATGTTTCTCCGGAATTGCTGGTTGCTTATCTTAGATATGCTTATTCAAAGAAGCCAATTTTTGATGAACTATATCCTGCTCTCCCAATTGCCGGAGTAGATGGAACACTCGGCGGACGAATGAAAGAAGATAAAGCATATAAGAATGTGCATGCTAAAACCGGATCGGTAACAGGTGTAAGCTCATTGGCAGGTTACGCCACAGCTTCCAACGGTCATATAATTGCTTTCTCTATTATTAATCAGAATGTTATGTCAACTGCTAAAGCGAGAGCATTTCAGGATAAAGTCTGTGAATTGCTTTGTGAATAAGAACATTCTCCTGAAATGAAAGAAGTATTTTTATTTGTTGAAACCCCAAAGGATAAAAAATGGAGCTGTCTAAAAAGTAGGATAGCCCTTTTTCTAAGTATGAAAAGCTACTAATATAGAGATTTATTATAGTTTTGCCAGGTCTTTTATATGTAATCTATTCTTGATTTGAGTTCTAATGTTTTACATAATTGATTTATTGTCCTAAATGATTATATATGAATTGGATATCCTTAATAGATTAACTATATAAATAGCTTTTTTCGCTTTGTAAGAGCAGTTTATAGGTTTTATTTGTAATATTATATAAAATTGCCCGAAATTGAGTCCTTTTTTATCCCCCTATATAGTGCTTAAAATCAATCATGAAACACTTTTTAACTCTTTCTTTCTGTTTTTCAGAGAAACTATAAAGGACGTTTTCTGACAATCCGTTTTACTTTTTAAGCTAATTGGTTGATTATAAGCCGCGGAATTTTTTATTTCACCCCGTATATATACAGAAAAAAGAAGAATAATTCCGCGCATAAAAAAGGGCACCCTTTTGGAGCGCCCTCATAAATATAAATCGTTTAAAGACTATTCGTAATCAGCCCAGTTTACAGCTTTCATATCTCCCTTCTTTGCCAATGCAACATGGAATGCAAGAGCTGCATCAATACGGTGAGGAGTATGTCCTTTATGTCCTTCTCCGGCAAATTTAAGATAATCCCAAAGAAGTTGTTTGTAATCAGGATGAACGCAGTTTTCAATGATTGCCTCTGCTTTTTGCATAGGGCTCTTACCTCTAAGGTCGGCTACTCCTAATTCTGTAATAACAATGTTAACAGAGTGTTCACTGTGGTCGCAATGAGAAACCATTGGAACAATAGCACTGATGTTTCCTCCTTTGGCAATAGATGGACAAGTAAAGATAGACATATAAGCATTGCGGGTAAAGTCTCCTGAACCACCAATACCATTCATCATCTTTGTTCCGCCAATATGAGTAGAGTTAACGTTACCATAAATATCTACTTCAATAGCAGTGTTTATACTGATAACTCCCAGACGACGTATAATTTCCGGATTATTTGAAATCTCGGCAGGACGCATAACTATTTTATCCTTGAAGAAATCGATATTGTTATAAATGGTTTGCAAGCATTCATCTGTTAATGTTAATGAGCAGCAACTTCCGAATTTAATTCTTCCTTGCAGCATTAAGTCGATAACAGAATCCTGAATAACTTCAGTATACATTTCGAATGCAGGTACATCCATATCTTTTCCCAATGCTCCTAAAACAGCATTAGCTACATTACCTACACCCGATTGAAGTGGAAGAAAAGTAGAAGGAATACGTCCGGCTTTTAATTCTTTTGCCAAGAAAGCTGCCACGTTATTTCCAATTTGAGTAGTAATTTCATCGGCAGGATCAAAACCACGTGCTTCATCAGGAGTATTAGTTTTAACAATACCAACGATTTTTGCAGGATCAACTTGTACATAAGGAAGACCGATGCGGGTTGATGGAGTATATACAGCCAACTCTTTTCTGTAAGGAGGATCCAAAGGTTCATACATATCATGCATGCCTATTAGACCTTTACTGTGATGACTGTTTAATTCAATAAGAATTTTATCGGCTAAGCGGCAATATGTAGGAACATTTCCACCGGCAGTAGTCAGATATATTTTTCCATCTTCGGTTACTTCACAAGCTTCAATAATAGCTATATTTACTTTTCCCATGAATCCGTAACGAACCTGTTGTGCCATTTCAGAAAGATGAAGATCCTGATAATCTATCTCTCCAATATTAATGGCATTTCTCATGGATTTATTTGTTTGGTATGGAGCACGGAACTTTATAGCTTTGGCTCTGGTAAGTGCACCATCAAGAGA
The DNA here is from genome assembly GCA_963668125.1 of Bacteroidaceae bacterium. Lineage (GTDB taxonomy): Bacteria > Bacteroidota > Bacteroidia > Bacteroidales > Bacteroidaceae > Bacteroides. The sequence goes on from OY764215.1 coordinate 614,240, forward strand.
ATCTCCTGAAGATGCTCCTGTAAGTACTCCAATACTGAAAGGATTTCCTTTTTCATGCTCGGCTATCGCTCTTTCTGCTATAGCTGCTGGTATAGCCTTGGGTGCACCTGCAGGTGTAAATCCACTGAATCCAACGTTATCTCCATCTTTAACGAAGCTGGCAGCTTCTTCTGCGGTAATAAACTTTAATGACATAATCTTCAATAGTATAATTTCAAGTTAAATTAAATTTTTTAGTACTTTCTTTGAATTATTTCTGAATAGATAATAGCCCGGCGCACATCTTCTATTGTATTAAGCTGGATGTCGGGAGTATTTTCAAGTATTTCATTCTTTAGAGAAGTATCTTCTTTTTCTTTATGGTCGGTCGTTGCGGCTTGTTTGTTTGAAGTTGAAATATCTGTCTTTTTCGAAGACGGATGAATAGCTACATTTACAGGTTCCTGTTTTATCGGAGTAACCTTAGTCTCATCAGCTTCAAACCATTTTTCCCAGTTATCTAAAATAGTATTTCCTTTTTTATCTTCCGGTTTTGATGGAGCTACTGTAGGCTTCTTATTATTTTTATCATTATCTGCCTTCTCCTGTGTACGGATTTTGCTTACTATTGCTGCAATAACTGCAACAACAACAATTATGTATTGAAGAAAATCATCCATGATTATATTTAAATTTAGTTTTCAAAGATATGAATTTAAATTGATAGTATTACAGAAATCGTTCTAAAAATCAGTCTTTTTAAGAGTTCCGTTTCTTTGTGATTGTTATTACATTAACTAATTAATACTTCGATAGTTAATTGTTCTGTTAACTAATTTTCCCCACTAATATCCAGGATGTGGAGATGAGGAAATCTTATAATTCTTTTTAAGAATTCCTTATAAATGTAAGTTTATGCATTTTTTTTAAGTGCCGCACTACGTAATTGGTTAAGAAGACGTATCTTTGCGTCCAAATTTTAAATTGTAAGATTATGAATGAAGTAACAGGAGCAGACTTTAAATCTGCAACTGATTTTGAGAACAAGAAATTGTTTATCGAAACGTATGGCTGCCAGATGAATGTGGCAGATAGCGAGGTAATTGCGTCAGTAATGAAGATGGCAGGGTACAATGTGTGCGAAACCCTGGAAGAAGCAGATGCTGTTTTTATGAATACTTGTTCAATTCGTGATAACGCTGAACAAAAGATTCTGAATCGTCTGGAATACTTTTATTCTTTAAAGAAGAAAAAGAAGCATCTTATTGTTGGTGTATTAGGCTGTATGGCAGAAAGAGTAAAAGATGATTTGATAGAAAATCATCACGTTGATCTTGTCGTTGGTCCGGATGCTTATTTAACTTTACCAGAACTTATCGCTTCTGTCGAAACCGGTGAAAAAGCCATGAATGTAGAACTTTCTACAACTGAAACTTACCGCGATGTAATTCCTTCCCGTATTTGTGGTAATCATATTTCAGGATTTGTTTCGATTATGCGTGGCTGTAATAATTTCTGCACTTATTGTATTGTTCCTTATACCCGTGGGCGTGAGCGTAGCAGGGATGTGGAAAGTATCCTTAATGAGGTGCAAGATTTAGCTGCAAAAGGTTATAAAGAAGTTACATTACTGGGACAGAATGTAAATTCATATTGTTTTGAAAAAGATGGTGAAACCATTACTTTTCCTATGTTACTCCGTACTGTAGCTGAAGCTGTTCCAAATATTCGAGTACGTTTCACAACTTCTCATCCAAAAGATATGAGTGATGAAACATTGGAAGTAATTGCTCAGGTGCCAAATGTATGTAAACATATTCATTTGCCGGTACAAAGTGGAAGCTCAAGAATATTGAAGCTTATGAACCGGAAGTACAACCGTGAGTGGTATCTGGAAAGAGTAGCTGCAATTAAGAGAATTATTCCTGATTGTGGATTGTCTACCGATATTTTCTCTGGATTCCATTCTGAAACAGAAGAAGATCATCAGGAGTCTCTTTCTTTAATGAGAGAATGTGCTTATGATTCTGCTTTTATGTTTAAATATTCAGAACGACCAGGAACTTATGCTTCTAAAAATTTGGAAGATAATGTGCCTGAAGAAGTGAAGGTTGCCCGATTGAATGAGATTATTGAATTACAGAATCAACTTTCTGCTGAAAGCAATAAACGCTGTATTGGCAAAACTTATGAAGTATTGGTAGAAGGTGTTTCTAAGCGTTCTCGTGAACAGCTAGTAGGCAGAACAGAACAGAATCGTGTGGTTGTATTTGATAGAGGAAATCACAGAATTGGTGATTTTGTTAAGGTTACAATCAATGAAGCAAGCTCTGCTACTCTTAAAGGTGTACTGGCCCAATAATTCATATTTACTAGAATAATAGCATAATATAAACCGGTAATCAATTGCTGATAAAAAGCATTGATTGCCGGTTTCTTTTATTTACCCTAAAAATACTTTATGAATATTTGTTATGCTCTTACTTCGTTACAGGAGAAAATCAAGAAATAGGGTATTGTTGCTCAATTATTAATAAACGTGAGATTTCAAAGCTAATTCATTGTATTATTGGCAATAATTCCTAACTTTGCGCAGTTATAAATAGTAGGGATTACTTATGAGTCCAATGAATTTTACTCACATTCTGACACAAGCTGTTGATGAGCTTTCGGAAAGCGAATCATATAAGGGATTGATGCATCAGCATAAAGATGGAGAGCCACTTCCTTCTGCTAAGATTCTTCAAGATATTATAGAGCTTTCGCGTGCGATTCTTTTTCCAGGTTATTTTGGAAACTCAACGGTGAATAGCCGCACTATCAATTATCACATCGGAGTAAATATTGAAAAGCTTTTTGGTTTGCTTACAAAGCAAATAATGGCAGGTTTATGTTTTGGCGCTTCAGAAGAATGTACTGAGGATACTGAAACGAAACAGGCAAAAGCTGCTGATTTGGCTGCTAAGCTAATTGGACTATTCCCTCAGTTACGCCGTACTTTGGCAACTGATGTAGAAGCTGCGTATAATGGTGACCCTGCTGCGCAAAGCTTTGGAGAAGTAATTTGCTGCTATCCTGCTATTAAAGCTATTACAAATTACAGAATCGCTCATGAATTGTTGAAACTTGGAGTTCCTTTAATTCCTCGTATCATTACAGAAATGGCTCATTCTGAAACAGGTATTGATATACATCCCGGAGCACAGATCGGATCTTATTTTACTATAGACCACGGAACGGGTGTAGTAATTGGTGCAACCAGTATCATTGGCAATAATGTAAAGCTCTACCAAGGTGTAACTCTTGGTGCTAAAAGCTTCCCACTCGATAAAGATGGTAATCCTATCAAAGGAATTCCACGTCATCCTATTCTTGAAGATGATGTTATTGTTTATTCTAACGCAACTATTCTGGGACGTATAACTGTTGGAAAAGGGGCTACCGTTGGAGGTAATATATGGGTAACTGAAGATGTTCCGCAGGGAGCAAGACTGGTACAAACAAAAGCGAAAAAATAATTTTTAAAAATAATATATGCAATTTGAACTTATAGCAAAAACTTTCCAGGGGCTGGAAGAAGTCTTAGCTGAAGAATTAACTAATTTAGGAGCAAATGATGTACAGATTGGCAGACGTATGGTCTCCTTTTCTGGTGATAAAGAAATGATGTATCGTGCAAATTTTTGTTTGCGTACAGCAATTCGTATTTTAAAACCTATCAAACACTTTAATGCTAAGGATGCTGATGAGGTATACAATCAGATTAAAAAAATTAATTGGGAAGAGTACCTTGATGCTGATAAAACTTTTGCTGTAGATGCAGTTGTTTTTAGCGAAGAGTTTCGTCATTCAAAGTTTGTAGCGTACAAAGTAAAAGATGCTATTGTTGACTATTTCAAAGATTTAAATGGCAAACGCCCTTCTGTACGTATCAATAAGCCTGATGTTCTTTTGAATATTCATATTGCACAAAATAAATGTACTTTATCATTAGATTCTTCTGGCGAATCTCTTCATCGTAGAGGATATCGTCAGGAAGCTGTTGAAGCTCCATTAAACGAAGTACTTGCAGCAGGTATGATTTTGATGACTGGATGGCATGGACAATGTGATTTGATAGATCCTATGTGTGGATCGGGAACAATTCCTATTGAAGCTGCGCTTATTGCACGTAATATAGCACCGGGAGTTTTCCGCAAAGAATTTGCATTCGAAAGATGGAAAGACTTTGATCAGGAAATGTTTGATAATATCTACAATGATGATTCTCAGGAACGTGAGTTCGATCATAAAATATTCGGTTACGACAACAATCCTCAGGCACATGAGATTGCAATCAATAATGTAAAGGCTGCAGGTTTATCTAAAGAAATTATCTTAAAACTACAACCTTTCCAGCAGTTTGAGCAGCCAAAAGAAAAATCGATTATAGTTATGAATCCTCCTTATGGTGAACGTATCTCTACTCGTGATTTATTGGGATTGTATCAAATGATTGGTGAACGTCTGAAACATGCCTTTACTGATCAGGACGCATGGATTTTAAGTTATCGTGAAGAATGTTTTGATCAGATTGGTTTGAAGCCATCTCGCAAGATTCCACTTTTCAATGGATCTTTGGAATGTGAATTCCGCAAATACCAGATATTTGGAGGAAAATATAAAGATTTCAAGAAAGAAAAAGCATATTAAAGATGAAAAAATTAATGATGGCCTTGGGTGCAACATTGTTTTTATCAGCTGGAACTATGGCTCAGAATTTGAAAGAATTCACTATAGATGATTTGATTCCGGGAGGTGCTACGTATGCTCAGCATCTTCCTGAAAATATTTATGGTTTACAGTGGTGGGGTGATATTTGTATAAAGCCGGATATAGATAAGCTTTTATCTATTGATCCTGCTAACAAAATGAAAGAAACCACACTTGTTACTCTTGATCAGGTAAATAAATCTTTGGGAGATCAGAAACTAGGAAAGATCAGCCATTTTTATTCAGTTTCTTTTCCTTTTCCTGAAAAGAAAATCATGAAAATAGATTTGCCTCAGAAGAGTGTTTTTTATGATTTTGGAGTGCAGAAAATAACCAATGTTATTAATGCAAAAGAGAAAGCTGCGAGTAACGATTATTGCAAAGAAAATAATATTGTAGCTTATACCATTGATAATAATCTCTATATTGCTGATACAAAAGGAGAGAATATCCAGATTACTCATGAACCAAAAGGTGTTGTTTGTGGACAAAGTGTTCACCGTAATGAGTTTGGAATTTCAAAAGGAACTTTCTGGTCACCAAAAGGAAATTTTTTAGCTTTTTACAGAATGGATGAACGGATGGTTGCCGATTATCCTTTTGTAGATATAGATTCACGCATTGCTACAGTAAAACCAGGAAAATATCCAATGGCGGGAATGACTAGTCATGAAGTCACTATTGGAATATATAATGTAGCTACAGGAAAGACTGTTTATCTGAATGCAGGAAATCCAAAAGATCGTTATTTTACCAATATAGCTTGGAGCCCGGATGAAAAAACTCTTTATTATATTGAATTAAACCGTGATCAGAATCACTCTCAACTTTTCTCTTATAATGTAGAAAGTGGAAATAAGGAGAAGATGTTGATTGAAGAGAGTAGTCCGAAATATGTGGAACCACAACATCCTATATTATTCCTTAAGGGAGATCCTGATAAGTTTATTTATCAAAGTCAGAGAGATGGTTTTAATCATCTATACATATATAATACTGATGGTAAGCTTATAAAACAGTTGACTAAAGGCAGTTGGTTAGTGAAGGATATTCTTGGATTTGATGCAAAAGGAGACAATATTTATATTTCATCAACCGAAGTAAGTCCATTGGAAGCTCAAACATATAAAGTTAATCTGAAAACAGGTAAACGTACCAGAGTTACTCCGGTTAACGGAACTCATACAACAATACTTTCGGCTTCGGGGAAATATGTAATTGATAGATATGTATCTACCACTACTCCTCGTTGTATTGATCTTATTGATGTGACTAAAGGAAAGGTGAATAATTTGCTTACAGCAAGTAATCCTTATGATGGATACAAAACTCCAACCATTGAGATGGGAACAATCAAAGCTGATGATGGGGTAACCGACCTTTATTATCGTTTGATAAAGCCTGTTGATTTTGATCCTTCAAAGAAATATCCAACAGTTATTTATGTATACGGTGGTCCTCATGCTCAGGTGGTTAATAATACTTGGCTGGGTGGAGCACGTGGCTGGGAAATCTATATGGCAAGTAAAGGTTATGTGATGTTCAGTATCGATAATCGCGGAAGTGAAAACCGTGGTCTGGCCTTTGAACAGGCAACTTTCCGCCACTTAGGTGTAGTTGAAGCTAAAGATCAGATGAAAGGTGTTGAATTCCTGAAGACTCTTCCATTTGTTGATGCAAATAGAATAGGAGTTCACGGCTGGAGCTTTGGTGGATTTATGACAACAAATCTTATGTTACGTTATCCTGAAACATTCAAAGTTGGCGTAGCCGGTGGACCTGTTATTGACTGGAACTATTATGAAGTGATGTATGGTGAACGTTATATGGATACACCAGAAACAAATCCGGAAGGTTACAAAGATTCTAATATGAAACTTAAGGCAGGTAACCTCAAAGGACATCTGTTGGTAATTCATGGAGGAGTAGATCCAACTTGTGTTCCTCAGCATACTTATTCTTTCATGAAAGCTTGCATTGAAGCTGGTACTTATCCGGATTTATTTATCTATCCAGGACATGAACATGGCGTTGTTGGTAAGGACCGCGTACATTTAAATAATAAAATGACTCAGTATTTTGATGAGTTTCTTAAATAAATAATACAATACAACTATGAAATTATTATTATTAGGTTCGGGTGGAAGAGAGCATGCTTTAGCATGGAAGATAGCGCAGAGCCCAAAGATAGAAAAATTGTATATTGCTCCTGGAAATGCAGGAACGAGCAGTGTAGGAGAAAATGTTAATATTAAGGCGGATGATTTTTCTTCTATCAAAGCTTTTGTTCTTGACAATAATATAAATATGGTCGTAGTTGGACCTGAAGATCCTTTGGTAAAGGGAATCTATGATTATTTTCAGAATGACTCCGAATTAAATAAGATTCCGGTAATAGGCCCTTCACAAAAAGGTGCTACATTGGAAGGTAGCAAAGAATTTGCGAAAGCATTTATGATGCGCCATAATATTCCAACTGCAGGCTATAAGAGTATTACATCTGCTAATTTGCAGGAAGGTCTTGATTTCCTTGAAACATTGGAAGCTCCTTATGTATTGAAAGCTGATGGACTTTGCGCTGGTAAAGGTGTACTTATTTTGCCTACTATAGAAGAAGCTAAAAAAGAACTGCAGGAAATGTTGAGTGGAATGTTTGGTGATGCCAGTGCTACTGTTGTTATCGAAGAATTCCTAAGCGGTATAGAATGTTCTGTTTTTGTTCTTTCCGACGGTAAAAACTATAAAGTACTTCCGGTAGCTAAAGATTATAAGCGTATTGGCGAAGGAGATAAAGGATTAAATACCGGTGGTATGGGTTCTGTTACTCCAGTTCCATTTGCTGATGCAGCCTGGATGAAGAAAGTTGACGAGCGAATTATTCGTCCAACAGTAGAAGGACTAGCTCAGGAAGGAATCGAATATAAAGGTTTTATATTCTTAGGGCTGATAAATGTGAAAGGTGAACCAATGGTCATTGAATATAATGTTCGTATGGGAGATCCTGAAACAGAATCTGTAATGCTTCGTGTGAAGAGTGACCTCGTGGAACTTTTTGAAGGCGTAGCTGCAGGTAATCTGAATGAAAAAGTATTGGAAGAAGATCCTCGTTCGGCAGTTAGTGTAATGTTGGTTTCAGGTGGTTATCCTGAACATTATGATAAAGGATTCCCGATTAGTGGACTAGATCAAGTTAAAGACAGCATTGTATTCCACGCTGGAACTACTTTGAAAGATGGTCAGGTTGTTACTAATGGCGGTCGTGTATTGGCAATCAGCTCTTATGGTAATAATAAGGATGAAGCCTTGGCACAATCATTCTCTGCTGCTAAACTAATCGATTTTGAAAAGAAGTATTTCCGTTCAGATATCGGATTTGATTTATAAATACAGATGATAAGAAAAAGTATACAACATAGAATAACGACAGGTAAAATTACTTTGCCTGTCGTTATGTTATTGTCTGTTATGATTTGGCTTGGGGTTTATTTTATTAAACCTGTAGCTGTGTTTTCTCATTCTTCATCTCCGGTTTGGCAGATGCTGGAGCCTTTTTTTCTAGGCAAGTCTATAAGCTTATTAATTAACTTCATTTTTTATGCTTTTATTAGTTATCTATTAATTGAGCTTAATAACAGTTTTGGAATTATACGCCTTAGAGCTTCCATCCAGACCTCCTTTTATTTGATAGTTATTGCTGCCTGTCCTGAGTTATATCCGTTGCATGTTGGAACGGTCTCAACACTTTTCATGGTAATATCTATCTATTTTCTTTTCAAGTCCTATCAGCATGCAAATCCTTCAGGAAATATTTTCTATTCCTGGATGTTTTTAGGATTAAGTGGTTTAATTCTTCCTCAGTTATTATATCTGACTCCTGTTTATCTAATTGCTGCTTACAACTTTCAATCATTAAATCCCAGAAGCTTTTTTGCCGGATTGTTAGGTGTTATGTTTCCTTTTTGGTTCCTGGCAGGGTATGCATTTACCTTTAATCATTTGGAAATGATTTATCATCCTTTTCAGACGCTTATTACTTTTGAGCCCATTAATCTTTTAGTTTTAAAGGGTTGGCAAATAGCTACTATAAGTTACATTATTTTGCTATTTATAGTTGGTGTGGCTAATAGCTTAATAAATGGATGGCAAGATAAAATACGCACAAGAGCATATTTAAATTTTTTCTCCTTAATAGGAATCTTCTTGCTTGTGCTATTAATACTTCAGCCACAACATTTCGTGACAGTATTTCCTTTATTATTGGTTTGTTTCAGTTTTCTGGCCGGCCACTTTTTTGCTTTGACGAAGAGTCGCAGCTCAAACATATTCTTTATTGTTTCTTTAATAGGATTAGCAACTCTTTTGATATATAATTTATGGATGCTATAATAGCTTCAGTTCAGCAGTTTTTAATTGATATGGGATATCCGGGACTGTTTGTCTCTGCTATGCTTGCCGGAAGTATTGTGCCTTTCAGTTCAGAGGTAGTGCTTGTTGTCCTTATCAAATTGGGTTTCGATCCTTTATATTCTGTTGTCTGGGCTTCATTGGGAAATACTGCCGGTGGTATGTCTTGCTACTTTATCGGTTATTTAGGTAAAATTGAATGGGCCGAAAAGTATTTCAAAGTGAAACACGAGAAGATTTTAAAGATGCAGAAGTTTCTTCAGGGCAAAGGTGCCATGATGGCATTTTTTGCTTTCTTGCCAACTATAGGCGAAGTTATTTCTATGGCGTTGGGCTTTATGCGCAGTAATGTTCTGCTTACTACTACTTCTATGTTTGTAGGTAAATTGGTTCGTTATATATTTGTTGTATATTGTATGTTGTATGCGGTTGATGGCTTTCTGTCCCTAATACAAAATTTATAATTGATTATTTCCCTGTTTTGTGGCTCTTAGTATTTCTCTTTTCCCCGGAGGGCCAGGCAATCTTTCCACTTTAAATCCAGAAGTTTGAAGCATTCTTCTTACTACTCCTTTTGCGCAATATGTCATTAGTATACCGTTATTGCTCATAGAAGCATATATAGCATCAAATAAATTCTGATTCCACATTTCAGGTTGCTTTTCTGGTGCAAATGCATCAAAATAGACAACGTCATAAGAAATGGACTGATTGTCTATAGTTCCCAATTTCCACTTTGAAGATTCATTGGCGTGAGATATCTGAGTAAAATCGATATTGACTTTCAATAAAGAGAAATCAGATGAGATTTTGCACAGCTTATTCCATTCTGCACGGTGTAAGTCAAAATAAAGATTTGAAAACTCCGGATATATAATGCTTGGATAATTTAATTGCTCGATTATTTCCTGAGATAATGGATATAGCTCTAGACTTGTATAGACTGTTTGTTTTTGCAGTTTCTGCGTTTCAATCAATGTAAGAAATGCATTCAATCCTGTTCCAAAACCTATTTCCAGTACGTTGACAGGAGAGGCGCAACTTTCTTTGAAACCATAGTTTAAGTAGATATGTTCTGCCTCTGTTTTTGCTCCGTTTACAGAGTGATAATGCTCATTCATCGACGGAACAAAAAGAGTATGGCTTCCATCTGCTGTAAGTTCTATCTCGGATAAAAGTGATTGTTTTCTTGTTTCCATTATTTATTTGGACCCCTTGTTTTGCCAACAAAGGTAAGGAATTTCATCTTACTATCAATATTTATATTTACTTTTGCAAAGTACGGATTAAAACGAAATTATGAATAAAATACTTATTGCTCTATCTTTATTAATCAGCATAAGCTTTATCGGATGTACAAATAAAAAAGAGTCTGGTAAAAGAATATTAACTGTTACTCTTGAGCCGCAGCGTTATTTTACAGAGCAAATAGCTGGAGATAAATATTCTGTTATAAGCATGGTACCTAAAGGAACCAGCCCGGAAAGTTATGATCCAACACCTGCCCAACTAGTCTCTCTTGGAAAAAGTGAAGCCTATCTCCGTATTGGCTATATTGGTTTTGAGCAGGTTTGGTTTAATCGTTTGATGGAGAATGCTCCTCAAATGCGTCCTTTTGATACATCAGCCGGAATAAAATTAATATTTGGAACCCATCACCATGATAGTGAAGATGGTGATCATCACTCTTCTAACGAGGCCGATCCTCATATCTGGAATTCAACAATAAATGCACAGATTATAGCAGATAATACTTGTAAAGCTCTATGTTCTTTGGACAAAGAAAATAAATCTTATTATATTCGAAGATGTAATAAGCTGAAACAAGAGATAAAAGCTGTTGAAGATACACTTCGGACAATCTTAAAAGGAGCTGATAAATCGTTTATGATCTATCATCCTGCCTTGTCTTATTTTGCACGCGATTATGGATTACATCAGATTTCTATTGAAGCCGGAGGGAAAGAGCCTTCACCTTCTCAGTTGAAGGAATTGATGCTTACATGCAAAAAGGAGGGAGTACGGGTTATCTTTGTGCAGCAAGAGTTCGATAAGAGTAATGCTGAATTAATAGCCAAAGAAACCGGAACAAAGATTGTGCGCATTAATCCTCTTTCCTATGATTGGAAAGGAGAAATGATTCGAATAGCTCAAGCATTGAAACGATGAATAAGATTATTGAAATAGAACATCTGTTTGCTAGTTATGATCGTAAAACTGTGTTGCGCGATGTAAACCTGAATGTTTATGAACGTGATTTCTTAGGCATTATAGGACCAAACGGCGGAGGGAAAACCACATTAATTAAACTTATTCTGGGCTTACTGAAGCCGGAAAGTGGCGAAATTCGTTTTCTACGTGACGGGAAACCGGTGAATAACTTGTCTATGGGATATTTACCTCAATATAGTGCTATAGATAAGAAATTCCCGATATCTGTATATGATGTTATTCTTTCGGGGCTAAGCCGTAAAAAGTCTCTGATAAAGAAATTTTCGGATGAGCACCATGCACAGGTTGAGGAAATTATTACTCGCATGGGATTGCAAGGGCTTGAGAAAAAAACGATCGGTCAGTTGTCCGGCGGACAACTTCAACGTGTTTTGCTGGCGAGAGCCATCGTTTCTAATCCCGAAATTGTAATTCTTGACGAACCAAATACTTATATTGATAAGCGTTTTGAAAGCCGTCTTTATGAAACTCTCTCCGAAATTAATAAAGAGCGGGCAATAATCTTGGTTTCTCATGATATTGGTACAGTTATCAGTAACGTAAAAACAATAGCTTGTGTCAATGAAACCCTCGATTATCATCCCGATTCCGAGGTGTCTGCAGAATGGCTGGAAGAGAAGTTTGAATGCCCTATTGAGTTATTGGGACATGGTGAACTTCCTCACCGCATTATAAAGAACCACCATCACGAAGAACAGAAGTAAAAATTTTAATGTTTATAATCATTAAAAAGATGAAAATAGTTAAACTTTGAACTTCCTAAAAGACTGAAAACAAGCCTTACTTGCATATTTTTAATTAAAGTTTTCTATCTTTGCCGCGCGTATGTAACAATATAAACATATTTTTAATGAAACAGTACAAGTTAGTGAACAACCTGACGGGTTGGTTTGCATTTGCTATTGCAGCCGTTGTCTATTGCCTGACAATAGAACCCACAGCCAGTTTCTGGGATTGTGGCGAGTTTATTACTTCAAGTTATAAACTGGAAGTAGGGCATCCTCCCGGTGCACCTTTCTTTATGCTGACAGCTAATTTCTTTACTCAATTCGTTAGTGATCCGGCAATGGTAGCCAGAATGGTTAATACGATGTCGGCCTTGATGAGTGCTGCTTGTATTATGTTTCTTTTCTGGACAATTACCCATTTAACAAGAAAACTTGTTTTAAAAGATGGCGAGGAACCAAAGCTTAGTCAGCTTATTACCATTATGGGTAGTGGTCTTGTAGGAGCTTTAGTATATACGTTTTCAGATACTTTCTGGTTCAGTGCTGTAGAAGGTGAAGTTTATGCTTACTCTTCTTTGTTCACAGCTGTAGTATTCTGGTTAATATTGAAGTGGGAAGATGTGGCTGATGAGCCTCATTCTGATCGCTGGATTGTTCTGATTGCATATCTTACCGGATTGTCTATCGGTGTGCACTTACTTAACTTACTTTGTATTCCGGCAATCGTACTTGTTTACTATTTCAAGAAACATCCTAACGCTAATGCAAAAGGTTCTTTGCTTGCATTGGTTGGTTCAATGGTCTTGATTGGTATAGTGCTTTATGGTATTGTTCCTGGTTTTGTAAAAGTAGGAGGATGGTTTGAACTCTTGTTTGTAAACGACTTTGGATTACCATTTAACACAGGACTTATTATTTATATTATTATTCTTTTAGCTGCTATTTTCTGGGGGATATATGAATCTTATGTAGAAAAGAGTGATAAAAAGATGAAGTTGTCATTCCTGCTGACTGTTGCGCTTTTAGGAATTCCTTTCTATGGCCACGGAACAAGTAGTGTAGTGATTGGTGCTATTGTGTTAGCTGTTTTGGCAATTTACTTGTTTGCTGAATTTATCAATAAGAAATATCAGATTAGTGCACGTACATTGAATACTTCTTTGCTTTGCATTATGATGATTATGGTTGGATATTCATCTTATGCATTGATCGTTGTTCGTTCAATTGCTAATACGCCAATGGATCAGAACTCTCCGGAAGATATCTTCACGTTGGGAAGTTATCTGGGACGTGAACAATATGGTAGCCGACCTCTTTTCTACGGTCCTGCTTATTCATCCAAAGTAAAATTGGAAGAGAAAGATGGCTATTGTTCTCCGGTAGTTGAAGAAGGAGCTCCAATCTATATCAGAAAAGAAAAAGCTTCGGCAAACGAAAAAGACCAATATATTACAACCGGTAACCAGCAAGACTATGTTTATGCTCAGAACATGCTGTTCCCTCGTATGTATAGTTCTGCACACGAAGCTCAATATAAAAACTGGATGAATATAGAAGGATATGATGTTCCTTATGATCAGTGTGGCGAAATGGTTACTGTTAACATGCCTTCGCAGCTGGAAAATATAAAATTCTTCTTCTCTTACCAGATGAACTTTATGTATTGGCGTTACTTTATGTGGAACTTTGCCGGAAGACAGAATGATATTCAAGGTTCAGGGGAAATTGAACATGGTAACTGGATAACCGGTATTCCTTTTATTGATAATGCATTGGTTGGAGATCAGTCTTTATTGCCTGATGATCTTGCTAACAACAGAGGGCATAATGTTTACTATTGTCTTCCTTTGTTGCTGGGTATAATCGGAATTCTATTCCAGGCTTATCGCGGACAAAAAGGTATTCAGGGATTCTGGGCTGTATTCTTCTTGTTCTTTATGACTGGTATAGCAATTGTTATATATTTGAATCAGACACCTAGTCAGCCTCGTGAAAGAGATTATGCTTATGCCGGCTCATTCTATGCGTATGCAATATGGATTGGTATGGGTGTTGCTGGAATAATAAAGATGTTGAGTAAGAAACTGGGTGAAACTCCATCTGCTGTTATTGCTTCTGTAGCTTGTTTAATTGTACCAATTCAGATGGCTGGTCAGACTTGGGATGACCATGACCGCTCTGATCGTTACGCTTGCCGTGACATTGGTCAGAACTATTTGAATTCTTGTCAGACTAAAGGCAACCCGATAATCTTTACCAATGGTGATAACGATACTTTCCCATTGTGGTATAATCAGGAAACAGAAGGATTCCGTACCGATGTTCGTGTTTGTAATTTAAGTTATTTGCAAACAGACTGGTATATTGACCAGATGAAACGTCCGGCTTATGATTCTCCGTCAGTTCCAATTACATGGAAACGTTTGGAATATGTTACCGGTGTAAACGAATATGTTCAGGTACGTCCGGAAGTGAAAGAAACAATTCTTGCTCTTTATAAGAGTAATCCGGCCGAAGCTATAAAGAATTTTGGTGAAAACCCATTCGAACTAAAGAACATTCTTAAGCATTGGGTACGTTCAGATAAGGAAGAATTTAAGATCATCCCTACAGATAGTATCGTTATCAAGCTTGATAAGGAAGCTATCAAACGTTCGGGAATGATGATTCCTGATTCACTGAAGGGAGTTATTCCAGATTATATGACTCTTTCATTGAAGGGTAAACGTGGAATCAGCAAGTCAGAATTGATGATGCTTGAAATGATTGCTGAATGTAACTGGGAACGCCCAATTTATATGGCAATATCTGTAGGGTCAGAAAATCACCTTTGTTTCGCAGATAATTTCTGTCAGGAAGGTCTTGCTTACCGTATTACTCCGTTCAATACAGCTAAACTTGGCGCTCGCATGGATAGCGAAAAGATGTATAATAACATCATGAACAAGTTTAAATGGGGCGGAATGGATAATCCTAAAGTTTATCTTGACGAAAATGTACTGAGAATGTGTTACTCACACCGCAGATTGTTCTCTCAGCTGGCTCTTCAACTTGTTAATCAAGGCAAGAAAGATAAAGCTTTGAAATTGCTTGATTACGGACAAAAGGTTATTCCTACAACTTCTGTTCCTCACGATTTCCAGAGTGGATCAATGGAAATGGCTAAAGCTTACTTTGCTCTTGGTCAAAAGCAGAAAGCAGAAAAGATTCTTACTGATTTGTTCAACAAGTCTTCTCAGTATGCAAAATGGTACTTGAGTATGAATAACTCACAACTTGCGGCAAGCAATCAGGAATGCGTTTATAATTTATATATTCTGGACGAAACAAATAAATTGCTTAAAGCATATAAATCGTCTTTATTGCCAGATTACTCAAAGAAATTCGAAGCACTTTATGCTTCTTATTCAATGAGAACCGGTGCAAAATAGTGGAATAAAAAAAGATGTTTATTGAACAACCCCCAAAGTTAATAAGGGCTCTTTATCCGGGGGCTATTTGGAGAATGGATCCGAAAGAGAAAGCTGTTTATCTTACTTTCGATGATGGACCCATTCCCGAAATAACTCCCTGGGTATTGGATTTATTAGATAAATACGGGATTAAAGCTACCTTCTTTCTGGTAGGAGATAATGTGCGCAAGCACCCTGAAGAATTTAAAATGATTATTGAACGCGGTCATCGTGTGGGTAATCATACATTTAATCACATCAGGGGATTTGAGTACCTGACGAAGAGCTATCTGGCTAATACCGATAAGGCAAATGAGATGATTAAATCAGATCTTTTTCGCCCGCCACACGGTCACATGAGAGCCGCTCAGTATTATGTTCTCAGGAAGAAGTATAAGATAGTGATGTGGGATTTGGTAACTCGTGATTATAGTAATAAACTAAATGGCGAGCAGGTTTTAGAAAAGGTGAAGCATTATGTGCGTAATGGTTCCATTATAACCTTTCACGATTCGCTGAAGTCCGAACAAAACATGAAGTATGCTTTACCTCGTTCTATAGAATGGTTACTTGAGCAAGGCTATCAGTTTAAGTTATTATAATGAATAAAGAAGTACTTTCTCAACAAATAAAAGCCGAAGCTTTACGCCTCGGCTTTTCTGCTTGTGGTATTGCTCGTGCAGATACCGTAGGAGAGAGTATGACTTACCTTGAACAATGGCTTGCAGATGGTAATCAGGCAGGAATGGATTACATGAACAATCATTTTGATAAACGATGTGATCCGCGTTTGCTGGTGGAAGGAACTAAAAGCATTATCTCTGTTGCGCTGAACTATTACCCTTCACACAAACTAAGAGAAGATCAGCCTCAGTTTGCTTATTATGCCTATGGAAAAGATTACCATGAGGTAATGAAGGCCAAACTTACAGAACTGTTTAACTTCATTAATGAACAATTGACACCGGTCAACGGAAGAGTATTCTGTGATACAGCACCCGTTCTTGATCGTTACTGGGCTAAAAAAGCCGGACTTGGATGGATTGGAAAGAACACGCAGCTGATTATCCCTCATGCAGGTTCTTATTTCTTTCTGGGTGAAATCTTTCTGGATATTGAACTTGATTATGATTCTCCAATGCAGAGCAAATGCGGTAATTGTACCCGCTGTCTGGATACATGCCCTGTGAAGGCGTTAGAAAAGCCCTTTGTTCTTAACTCTAATCGTTGTATATCTTACCTGACTATTGAACATAAAGGCGAAATAGAGCCCGGAATAGCCTCGAAAATGGGTAATCATCTGTATGGTTGTGACGATTGCCAGAAATGCTGTCCCTGGAATCGGTTTGCTTCTCCTCATCAGGTTTCAGATTTTGAACCTTCTGAGGCACTTCTTTCTATGGAGGAAGAAGACTGGAAGGCCTTAACAGTAGAACAATACCGCACTCTTTTCAAGGGCTCTGCCGTAAAACGGGCAAAGTTTGATGGTCTTATTCGTAATCTAAAGGCTATTTTGCCGGATGAATGATTGTTCGGCTTTCCGGATTTCACCTTAAATTCCCGTTTACATCTGATCTTTTCTCAATTTAGTCCTTACCAAATTAGTATTATCACTAGTCTGTTTCTAAAACAATAACGGGATCTTTATAAATTACCGGTTTAATCTTTTCAGCGACCTGCACAACTCGCAAATGTGAGCTGCGCAACTCGCTTTAACAGCCTGCGCAACTCGCCGAATCGACCTGCGCAGGTCACTAAAAAGTACTCAGGACTTATTTGAAATAGTGCGGCGGGAAAACAAAAAAACTGCCCTGAGTATTCAGAACAGTTTTCCTGTATTATAAATCAGTATGCTTTATTTAACTGTTACAGTTAATGGAGCGCGTACTTTTTGTGCAAATTCATCTACGTACTTAAACCAGTCGGCTGATGAGTTGAAACCCCATTTACTCCATCCTGCTCCGAAGTAATACATAAATTCAGAGCCCGGTTCATAGTCGCTTATTGCAGTTACATGTCCTTCTGCTCCATCTTTAATTTTAGAAGCTTCAGCTCCTTTAAAAGGAATAAACTTAGCTTCCTTTACATTAGCAGGGAAAACAGCTCCCACATAGATCTGTCCGTTAACTGGATCTTTAGGGTCTGCGTAAGCAATATAACCTTTTTGAGCAGACATTTTATAGTCGTTGCTTCCGGTGTGAACTACAATACCGCTAGCCAATGGCATAACTTCATTAACTTTACTGTAAGTAAGATTCACCTTGTTTAGTTGCGAGCCTGCATCAAGAGAGATTATACGTGTTTCGATTACTGAATTTCCTTTAATGTTAAGCGGATTATAAACCAGCTTTACAGTAAAACGTAGTGGGCCGTTATCCAGTACTTCCTGTGTTTTGTAGCAATAAGGATAAACCATTTCACCATCTACAAGGAAAGCAGAAGTTCCTGCTCCAAGTGTAGGACCAACTTTGTAATAATCCAGTCCGTTTCCGTGATCAAAGTGGTAAGAAGTTCTCTCTCTTAAAGCTTTTGAAGCTGCAGGGTCTGTTACTGCCAACCTTTTTATTTCGGCATTAGTGCTATCGTCAAGTTCCATAGCATATCTGTTCTCAACAACAAGGTCGTTTGTTCGTTTTACCCAAATGTCATATCCAAAAGCTTTTTCTCCGGTTGCCTGAAGAGCCGGACCATAAGTGCGGAATGCGATACGGTCGTTTTCCCACGCTACATCATCTACACGTTCAGGAAATTGTTTCCCGAAAGTAAGAGTGTTGAATGTTTCCGGAACTCCGGTCTTTATCGTATATACTTCAGAAGATTTAGCCTTTACAGTTGAAGGAAAAATCAGCTTTGAGTCATAAGTAATCTGATAAGGAACCTGCTGATCATTCTTATCCAGAACTATAACCTGAGCTGTATCTGCAAGATGTAACTTAGCGCTGATTTCGGCCATTGAAACCTCTACCATTTCTTTATTTCTATCAAGCGAAGAAACATTAGTTACCTTTACATTAATATTCTTGCTGCTTGAGCAAGAAGCAGCCGCGAATGCTGCTAATAATAAAAAGATTGTCTTTTTCATTATGGTTCTTATGCTATAAAACGAACGTGCCGATGAATCTCTTTTCAGAGGTACACCGGCACATTGGTATTATATTGTTAATTATTGAGGTTGTTTACCAATATAAGCCAGAATACCACCATCTACATAAAGAACATGACCGTTTACGAAGTCAGAAGCATCAGATGCAAGGAATACAGCTGGACCTTCCAAATCTTCAGGAGTTCCCCAACGAGCAGCAGGAGTTTTAGCAATAATGAAAGAGTCGAAAGGATGACGAGAACCGTCAGCTTGTTTTTCTCTCAATGGAGCAGTTTGTGGAGTTGCGATATAACCTGGGCCGATACCATTACATTGAATGTTGAATTCACCATATTCAGAAGCAATGTTACGAGTTAACATCTTCAAACCACCCTTAGCAGCTGCATAAGCAGATACTGTTTCGCGGCCAAGTTCACTCATCATAGAGCAGATGTTGATAATTTTACCGTGACCTTTTTTGATCATTGAAGGAATAACAGCCTTTGATACGATGAAAGGACCATTCAAGTCGATATCGATAACCTGACGGAAGTCTTTAGCGCTCATTTCAATCATTGGAATACGTTTGATGATACCTGCGTTGTTAACAAGGATATCAATAACACCAACTTCTTTTTCAATCTGAGCTACCATAGCGTTTACGCCATCTTCGTCAGTAACATCACATACATAACCGTGAGCTTTGATACCTTCTGCAGCGTAAGCGGCAATACCTTTATCAACCAATTCTTGTTTGATATCGTTGAATACAACTGTTGCTCCTGCTTTTGCGTAAGCTGTAGCAATAGCGAAACCAATTCCGTAAGAAGCACCTGTTACAAGTGCAACTTTACCTTCTAATGAAAAATTTGCCATTGATTTATTTGATTTTATGTTTTTTGAGTAATTATTTCAAGTCTGTGATAGCTGAGAAATCCTGATCACCATAATCTAAATTCTCACCTCCCATACCCCAGATAAATGTGTAGTTGTGTGTTGCGGCGGCAGAGTGAATTGACCATTCTGGAGAAAGAACAGCTTGATCGCCCTTCATCCAAATGTGACGAGTTTCGTCTACTTCACCCATAAAGTGGCATACAGCCTGATCTTCCGGTACTTCAAAATAGAAGTAAGCTTCCATACGGCGAGAGTGAACGTGAGCTGGCATTGTGTTCCATACGCTTCCAGGAGCAAGCTCAGTCATACCCATCTGAATCTGGCAAGTAGGTAATACCTGATTTACAATCATTTTGTTGATATTACGGTGATTTGAACCTTCAAGAGATCCCATTTCTGCAACAACTGCATCTCCCTTTGTAACTTTCTTATCAGGATAGTTTCTATGAGCAGTTAATGAGTTGAAGTAGAATTTAGCAGGATTTTTTTCGTCTTTACTTTCGAAAGTAACTTCACGGTCGCCCGATCCTAAATAAAGAGCTTCTTTGAAATCTAATTCAAACTGAGCATCTCCAACTTTTACAATACCAGGACCTCCTACGTTGAACATACCAATTTCGCGGTTACGAAGGAAAATTGGTTGTTTCAATGGATCAATAGCTTCTAGTTTTAAAACTTCACCAACAGGCATTGCACCACCAACAACCATGCGGTCGTACATTGAATATACCATATTTACTTCATTTGCAGTAAATACTTTTTCGATCAGAAAATCTCTGCGAATTCTTTTTGTGTCATAGCTCTTAGCATCTTCTGGATGCGCAGCATAACGAATCTCATAATTTGTCTTCATCTTTTATATGGATTTTAGTAGTTTATATAAATCGGCTACATCGCAAAGTTACTAAAATGATTATTCTTTATGTGGTAAAATTGGTTCAATTATATGCCATAAATGTTCTATTTCATGTAAAAATTGCTCTTGACTGATAATTAGATACGTTTGAAGAGATTATTCTACCTAGTGGAGGGGGATAAAAAAAGTCTCAATTATCATTTGATAATTAAGACTCTTTTCTGTTGTCTCACAAAGATTCGAACTTTGACTGACAGAACCAAAAACTGTAGTGCTACCATTACACCATGAGACAAACTTTATAGCTTTCCTTAAAAAGCGATGCAAAGATAGCTGAATTGGCTGTATCTTCCAAACTTTTTAAGATATTTTTTATTTTGCGATAATCAGGTAATAGTTCTTTTTTCCTTTCTGAACTAGTAAGTACTTGCTATCCAATAGATTCTCTGTGTTGATCACTTCGTCAAAGGCTGCAAGCTTTTCTTTGTTTAATGAAACTCCACCACCTTGAACCAGTTTACGCATTTCGCCTTTTGATGGAAAAACGGCAGCGTTCTCAGTAAATAAGTCTACGGCTTTTATTCCTTGAGAGAGCAGTTCTTTTGAAACTTCAAATTGAGGAACACCTTCAAATACTGCAAGAAGAGTATCTTCATCCAGTTTCTTTAGAGCGTCAGATGTTGCATTACCAAATAGAATATTTGAAGCATCAACAGCTGCGTTGTAATCTTCTTCAGAGTGAACCATGATAGTTACCTCTTTTGCCAAACGCTTTTGAAGGGTACGCAAATGAGGAGCAGCAGAGTGCTCTGCTATTAATGAATCAATCTCTTCTTTTTCCAAAGATGTGAATATTCTGATGTATTTTGCAGCATCGTCATCACTCACATTCAACCAGAATTGGTAGAACTTGTAAGGTGAAGTATATTTAGCATCCAACCAAACGTTGCCTGATTCAGTTTTTCCAAACTTACCACCATCTGCTTTTGTGATTAAAGGACAAGTTAAAGCATAAGCTTCTCCTCCAACTTTGCGGCGAATTAATTCTGTTCCGGTAGTGATATTACCCCATTGATCAGAACCACCCATTTGTAGTCTGCACCCTTTGGCTTCGTAAAGGTGAAGGAAGTCATATCCTTGCAATAGCTGATAAGTGAATTCAGTGAAAGACATTCCAGCGCTTGATTCGCTGCTTAGTCTCTTCTTTACAGAATCCTTAGACATCATATAGTTTACTGTGATGTGCTTTCCAATTTCTCTTGCAAAATCAAGGAAAGAAAAGTTTTTCATCCAGTCGTAATTGTTCACTAGTTCGGCAGCATTAGATGCAGCTGAATCGAAATCAAGGAATTTAGCCAATTGTTTTTTGATGCATTCCTGATTATGGCGCAAAGTTTCTTCGTTAAGTAGATTTCTTTCGGCAGATTTTCCGGAAGGGTCACCAATCATACCTGTGGCACCACCAATCAATGCTAATGGTTTGTGTCCGCAGCGTTGGAAGTGACGCAACATCATTATACCGCATAAGTGTCCGATGTGTAATGAATCGGCCGTTGGATCAATACCTAAATAAGCAGTGACTTGTTCTTTTGCTAGTAACTCTTCTGTGCCGGGCATCATATCGTGCACCATTCCACGCCATTTTAATTCTTCTACAAAATTCATCGAATGATTCTTTTATTTATTATTTATGATTACAAAAGTACGACTCTTTATTTGAACAAGCAAAACTTATTGATTAAAAAAGAGTCGGGAGATGTTTTGCTGAACCTGGGTAATTAATTGTTCAACAGGTATTGAGCGGCTTTTGGCTGCTGCTTCATAGATTTCAGTAATTGTCTTGTTACTTTCGTCTGTTTCTAAAAGAAGATGATCTAAGGGAATGTTGTTTATTGCGCTTTCCTGATATTTTTCTCCAAACGAAAGGTAGATGTCATGTGCAATTAATTGTTCTGCAAGCTCTTTTTTGCCTCGGAATCCGTGAATTATCCAGGGAGATTTGGGATTGTATTTCTTTTTTAGCTGGATTATTTCATTTGATGTCTTTACCGAATGAATAATAAGTGGCTTCCCAAGTTCCTCAGATAGTTTTATTTGCCACTCGAATACCTCTTCCTGAAAAGATAATTCTACGGGAATCATTTTGTCAAGTCCGGCTTCACCTATAGCTATAATTTGCGGATGAGAGCTAATCTCTTTCAGGTATTCAAATTCTTCCTTAACCCTGGCATTGATATTCCAGGGATGAATGCCTACAGAGTAGTATCCTCCTTCGAGAGGTGAAAAAGCAGAAGGCATGCAACTGAATATATGCTGTGAAGGATTGCTTTTGCAAGAATGAGTATGTATATCTAAAATATCCATAGATAAGATTACGGGACCGGGTCGAAGCCGGAACCACCCCAGGGATGGCAGCGCAAAATTCTTCTGATAGCCAGATATAACCCTTTAAATGGTCCATGTTTCTTTATTGCTTCTATGGCATATTGCGAGCAAGTAGGCGTAAAGCGGCAAGAGGCAGGAGTCATTGGGGAAATGCTTGCCCTGTAGAAGTATATAGGTAGTAAAAGAATATACGAAAGTATTTTTTTCATTGTATCTTTTCTATAATCTTGTTCAGAATCTTTTTTACAGTTTCCTCAATTGCTTCCGTAGGCTGTATTTCATTGCTTAAGTAGATAAAAGCAATGGCCAATCCATACTCTTTCTCCTTTAAAACATTCAATAGCTCGTGTTTGTTTTTTCTGTAGCCTTCTCTTACCTGGCGTTTTACTTTATTCCTTTTTACGGCGCGCTTGAATCTTTTTTTAGGAACGCTTATCAGTATAGAAGCTAAAGCATATTCTTTCTTTTCGACAGGCATATATACAACTCGTAAGGGATATGCAGAGAATGATTTATTATTCCCCGAAAACAATTCATCAATTGTATTTTTGCTGTTTAATCGTTCAGCTTTATTTAGTCCGTTACTTTGTATATCCATGTTGCTATAAAAAACACCGAGAGTTTTGATTCGCAAAGTTACAACTTTGTGAATACAAAACTCTCGGAATTGAATTATTAATTAATAATTGAATTACTTCTTTTCTCCCTTGTTCGTTTCTTTGATGAAATTATCAAGAGCTGCAGTCATTGAAGGGGCATTTACAGTTGGTGCCTCTAAGTCAAGACGTAATCCAGCATCACGAACAGCTTTTGCTGTAGTAGGGCCAAAGCATCCAATCTTAATATCTTTTTGATTAAAATCAGGGAAGTTTTTTATTAAAGATGATATTCCTGATGGGCTAAAGAATATCAGCATATCGTAATCAAACTCTTCACCTTCCTGGAAGTCATTGCTTACCGTGCGATACATTACGGCTTCCGTGTGATTAATCTTGTTTTTGTCAAGAAGGTTTTTTAGTTCATCGTTATGCACATCAGACATCGGAACAAGAAACTTCTCTGTATTATGCTTTACGATTGAAGGAATCAGGTCGTCAATTTTTCCTGTTGCACCGAAAAAGATTTTTCGCTTGCGGTACTGCACATATTTCTGTATATAAAGAGCCACAGCTTCTGTTATACAGAAATACTTCATTGTTTCAGGAATCGTTATACGAAGCTCAGAACAAAGACTAAAAAAGTGGTCTATTGCGTGTCTTGATGTAAAAATCACGGCAGTGTGCTCTGATATAGACACTTTTTGTTGCCTAAACTCTTTAGAAGATACACTTTCGACCTTAATAAAAGGGCGGAAATCAATCTTAACACCGTATTTCTCAGCTATGTCGTAATATGGCGACTTCTCTGAGGTTGGTTTAGGCTGCGATACTAGTACTTTCTTTATTTTCAAAATCCTAAAGTTTTAATTCCAATATGATATTTGTTTGTAATAGTCCCTGAACCAAAAGGATGCAGGGCAAAATTTCAAGCGCACAAAAGTACACAATTAAATACAAAAGACCATACAAATTGCTGAAAAAAAGCTTTAACCATTTGCAGAACATGAGTATTTTAGCAATTATTATCAGAATAAAACCAATTATTAGAATTGTTGATGCTGATAATTCAGAATAAACCATCAATAAAATTAATGGGAAAGTGCAAATTCCAAGGTAATTTATAATGGTTGAATAAGACTCTATCCAGGATGATGTTATATTTTTATCAAAGAATATCCACCCCAGGAACTTATAAATAATCCATTTAACGATGAAATATGTTACACATACTGCGGTATATGCACCTAATACTATATAGATGGTACTTCTTTCGAATTGAGAAGGATTATAATCATGAAAATAGTTAAAGATAAAGATGCCCACTAAAATGCAGGTTTGTATCCGGAGCATTATCCTGTGACGGAGCTCGGAAGCTGTTCCTCTTCCAAAAGGGTCTGATTGATCTTTTCTGCTGAAAAGGCTCTTTGCTTGTTCGATTAGACTCTTCTTACCAAATGCAAAAACATAGGCTGTTATGATAAAACAAAGTAACAAAAGACCTGTAATAACATCATCTGTACGTAGGCGATATGGAATTGGTTCTCCACTAAATCCTGATGGTTGATGTCCTAATGATGTCCATTTTATTGAGTCTCCCGGAATAAAATGCTTCTTATAAAATAAGGGCATTGATGCTACAGAATCTTCCTTTGCTTTACTAATTGTATCGTTTTTCTCAGTAAGCGATTTCTTAATTGAATCGTTTTGAATAATAGGGAACAAAATCTGACTGTTGGCTGGAGCCTGAGTATTTGTTGAAGTCTGACTTCCATCAACTGATTTGTTCTGAACCTGATTATTTACTGCAGTAGCAGTTGAAACTTGAGACTTATTAGGAACCTGAGATGATAATTTGGTTTGAGCATTAGTTGTATTTCCTGTATTAACCTTGCTCTGAGGTTTAGTCACAGCTGTATTCAGAGGCTTTGCAGAAGTCTGTGTTTGTGTCTGGACTTTAGCCGGAGCCGGAGTCTGAGTTACAACCTGAGGTTTTTGAATGCTATCGTTTAACTCAATTATCATATTGCTGCAAACTTGCGTATATCTTTATCCCATTTCGGGGTGGTGAAAAGTAAATTTACAGCTTCTTCGGGAGTGTTGGCAACGCTCCATATAGCGGCATGCTGCGGGCGCATAAAGTTTTGCTCAACGGCTTCGTTAAGTTGAGTCAAAAGCGGATCAAAGAAATTGTTTATGTTTAGAATAACAATCGGATTAAAGTATAACCCCAACTGTTTCCAGGTAATAATTTCAAGAAGTTCTTCCAATGTTCCGCATCCTCCCGGCATGGCAATTATACCGTCGGAAAGATCTGCCATTAACTTTTTACGTTCGTGCATTGAGTCTACTTCCACTAGTTTTGTCAGTCCTTTGTGATGCCAGTTTTGTTCCACCATAAAGCGGGGAATAACACCAATAACCTCTCCGCCTGCCTTAAGTGAACCATCGGCAACCGCTCTCATTAATCCAATACTTCCTGCACCATTTATCAGACGAATATCTTTTTGAGCCAGGAGTTCTCCTAGTTTGGTTGCTGCATTGAAATATGTCTGATCAATTTTAGTACTCGAAGCACTATATACACATACTGAATTAATGTTATTCATCCTTGTAGTCAGTTTTACAATTCGCCGCAAAATTAATCATTTCTTTTTGTATTATGGTTCTTATAACAGGGAATTATGTTATTTAAGGAATCGTTTAGATTTTACAAATAGAGTATGACAGTAAATAGTGCTCATTGACTTATTTGGTGTACGGGCAATGAAGTTGCGGAAAAACTACCCTTGTTTTTTGTTATTATAGGGGGTGAAACTAATTTTTCCGCAGCTTATAATGAGCCAGTTAACTCAAAAAGTAAAACGTATTGTCGGAAAATAACCTTATGTTTTGCTTGCTTTTGTAGAATATGCGAGTCAAAAAGTGTTTAATGGTTGAATTCTAGCTGTTTATCGTGTAATAAATTCTGATTTCTTATTAAAAATGGCTTGTTCTGATGTCTGGCTTTCATTTTTAATGCAGGCTCTCCGGCAGATGTTTTTTGTCTCTTATTAAGCCAAACTAAAACAAGTTCCGATTATATACTGTATGATTAGAAATTATTCAGGTTATCTTGTCTGATTTATCAGGTTAAATTTTTATTTATTGGCGGAAGATTTTTGAAGGAGAACTTTTGTTCCGCTCGTGTTTGCTCTTTTGTTTTTAGCAAACTAATTAGTTTTAGCCAGAAGTGATATTACAGGTTATCACATTAAAGCAGTTATTTCTTAAAGTTGATTTGAAAACTTCCTCAAGAAATGAGGATATTATTATAATTAATCAATTTGATTACAAAGAGGATGGTTTGCTTTCAAAATGAAAACTAATTTGTTATATTTGCGATCATAATAATTCTTATTGAATTAAAGTATAATCATTAATCCAGGATAATTATGGATAAGCTATCTTTGTGTAAGTTCGGAGAAGGAGAATGTTATGGTGTAAAAGAGCTTAATCTTTTGCTCAAACTTAGTAATATGCTTAGCAATAAAGAGGTTAATTTGGATGATGTGATTAAGCTCCTTTGTGAGCATTTGCATGCCGAAAGAATTATCCTGACTGTATTAAACAGAGAGAGCTCGAATATTTTTATTGAAGGCTCATACGGTATTACAGAAGACGATAAAAAGAATGCAATTTACCAGGTAGGAGAAGGCATTATTGGTAAAGTAATTAAAAGTGGGGAAACAATTCTGGTTCCAAGAATTGAAGATTCAAAGGATTTCCTGAATCTTACACATGCTCCAACATCAATAAACAGTATTGAGGTATCGTTTATTTGTACTCCTATTCGTTATAAGGCCGAAATTATAGGAACTCTTAGTTTTCATAAAGCCTATCTGAGGAATATATCATTTAATGAAGATGCTCGTTTATTGAAGATTGTTGCTTCTATGATTGGCCGAACTATTCGTCGCAGGCAGGAATATGCAGAAGAGATGGAACAGCTGCTAAATGAAAACAGACAGCTGAAAGGTGAACTGCGGAATCGTATAATGCCCGATTATATTAAAGGTAATTCTGGAAAGATGAATGAAGTCTTTAATCTTATTGATAGTGTGGCAGCAACCGAAGCAACGGTATTGATAAGAGGAGAAAGCGGAGTAGGTAAAGAGCTTATTGCAGATGCTATACATTATAATAGTCCCCGGAAAAATAAAGCATTTATTAAAGTAAATTGTGCTGCTCTACCAGAAAGTTTGATAGAAAGCGAACTTTTTGGACACGAAAAAGGCGCTTTTACCGGTGCAAGCGCTCAAAGGATTGGACGTTTTGAAGCCGCTGATGGGGGAACCATTTTTTTAGATGAGTTTGGAGAAATACCGGCGGCAATTCAGGTAAAGCTATTACGTGTATTGCAGGAAAGAGAAATAGAACGTTTGGGAAGTACAAAGCCTATTAAAGTGGATGTACGAATTATATGTGCAACAAACCGTAATCTTGAAGATCTTATTGCAAAAGGAGAGTTTCGTGAGGACCTTTACTACAGAATAAATGTTTTTCCTATTTATATTCCAGCTTTGAGGGAAAGGATTAATGATATACCTGTTTTGGTCGATTTCTTTATAGAGAAGTTTAACAAGCGTCTCGGAAAAAACATCAAACGAATCACTGCCATGGCAATTGATACATTGATGGTTTATCACTGGCCGGGAAATATTCGCGAACTTGAGAATTGTATGGAGAGAGCTTGTATCCTTAGTAATGATAATGTGATTAGAACAACTAATTTGCCACCAACTTTGCAAACGGCCGTAACAAGTGAAACCGAACAAAATGGTACTTTGGAAATAATTCTGGGTAAACTGGAAAAGCAGATTATTATGGATACGCTGATTACCTGCAAGGGAAACATGACAAAAGCAGCTGATCAGTTAGGCATTACTGAGCGTATGATGGGTATTCGAATAAAAAAATACGAGATTGATCCTAAACGATTTAAAACTAAAACTATTAATGAAAATGATAGAATTTGAATACTGTGATTATGAGAATCCCATGCATCTTGATGCATTGGTTGATTTGCTTAATCATTATATCAATGATCCGATGGGTGAGTCTGAACCACTCAACAAGAGGAGTCAATTGCGCTTAGTTGACGGGTTGGCCAATCATCCTTCCTCTTTTGTTTTATTCATAATTTACGATCAAAAGATTGCAGGATTGGCTACTTGCTTTGTCAATTTCTCAACTTTTAAGGTAAAGCCATATATAAATCTGCATGATTTAATTATATATGATAAATATAGAGGCAAAGGGCTGGGACGATTACTTCTTGAAGAGCTTATTCATATTTCTGAATTGAAGAAATATTGTAAAATATCACTTGAAGTACGAGAAGATAACAAGGTTGCTCAAAACCTTTACAGAAGTATGGGTTTCAAGGAATGTATCCCTAATATGTATTTTTGGACAAAAACAATTGATGAATGAAAATAGCAATTCCTGTAATAGATAATAGTGAACATAAGTACGATATTGCTAACGGCTTTAATTCTACAGGATCACTTTGCCTTTATAATAAAGATTCAGGCCAATATTCATGGATAAGAATAGCCGATCTTGCCAGTAATATGGGCGAACTGTTGCCCGCTTTAATTTCTAAAGATGTAGATAATGTGATTACCCGACATATACATCCTATGGCATTACAGGTGTTTATACTTAAAGGAGTAAAAGTTTATCTGTCAGAAGGTTTTAATTTAGAAGAAAATATTGATTTGTTTAATCAAAGTAAGTTGCAAATGTGTGATGCTATTTCTTCTTATGCTGATATTCAAATATGTGGTGGAGAATGTTCTGCATGTTCAACTGAATGTAACGAGAAGTAATAATTAAAATGAAAATATTATGTCTATAAAGAATGCAATGACTTTTATATCTAAAGTTGATAGCGATAAATTGTGGAGGGCTGAATGTTACAAATACAAAACAAAACAAGAATTATTGGTTTTTCTCCAGACTCAGCTAATTCTTTTTACTGAAGCAGAGTTTGAAGAAGCCATAAATATAATGCTTTTTAAATGCCAATCGTATGAAGATGCTGATAAAATAAAGCAGGTAGAAGCATGGTTTACTTTGTTCCATTGACTTCTGACAGTCGTTTTTCTACCAGCGCTTTAATTTCTTTCATACCCTTAACCATTTCTACTAGTTCTTCTGCTTCGGGAGTTTGGTAGCCGAAATCTTCCAGAGAACAGATTCCCTCGAATTTTCCCACTAAAATTGAAGTGGTTTTCATTGACTCAGTTAATTCATTTTCAAACTGCTCTGCTTCTTTATAGAGTGCAATAGGCATATGATGAGTTGCACTCCAGTTATATCTGGCTAGTAAACTCACAAAGTATTTTTCAAAAGCCATTACAGCAATATTGTATAGAAGATCATTTTTGAAAATTGTTTTCTTATTCAAACTATTTTCAAGAGTCTTCAAATAACTGTTAGCATATTCAAGAGAACTGCTAGCTAATAACAACATATCATCATCGGGAACGATAAATTCCAGTATATTCTCTTTCTCCATAATATTTTTCTTTTTTCTTTATATCCCAATAAATTCGATATAATTCTTTCTCATCTAAACACTTTTTCGTCTTAATAGCCTCTTCCTTTATTTTAAATAAGAGCATGTCGCAAATAGTATCATCAATTGGTAAATTTGCTTTTTGAAGGTAATATCTGACCGTTGATTTCCCACTATGTTTACCTATAATGAAATCCTGCTCTGATTTCCCAATTTGAGAAGCTTCAATTAATTGATAGGTTTTTCTGTCTTTTTGCAGACATTGAGTATGTATGCCAGATTCATGTGCTAAAACAAGGCTTCCGGTAATAGGCTTGCTTTCGGGTAATATTCTGTTTGAAATTTTAGAAACGTAATTCGAAGTCTCAGAATAGAGAGTTGTATTTAATTCGCAATCAATATCTTCACTCATTTTTAATGCCATTGAAACTTCTTCAAGAGCAGCATTCCCTGCGCGTTCACCAAGTCCGTTCACAGTTACACTCAGGCATTCGGCTCCAGCTAAATATGCTGCAACTGTATTAGCAGTTGCCATACCTAAATCATTATGTGCATGTATTTCTAATGGCAAATCTCTGTAAGTGGCACGAATGGATTTTATTAGTTTAAAACTTGAAATTGGATTTAATATGCCTACGGTATCTGCTATCCTAATCCTGGAAGCTCCTAAAAAGATACTAACCCCTATAAACTCTTTCAGAAAAGATAAATTGGCTCTTGTAGCATCCTGAGCACCGATGGTTACATATTCAAATTGAGAAGATGCAAAATCAAACATTTCCTGTAAATTTTGCAAAACCCACTCTTCATCTTTTCCCATTGCTTTTTGAAGAATTTTAGAAACCGGGAATGATAAATGAACTCCATTTGATCCGCTTTTTGCAGCTAAATAAATATCTTTCTTATTAGCTCTGCACCATGCAAGAGTTTTGAATTTAAAGCCTTGTTTACAAATAATGTTTAGCTCCTGAGCTTCTTTTGTTCCCAAAGCGGGAGTCCCAATTTCGAGTTCCGGAATGCCGATTTGCTCTAACAGTGAACAGACCCTTATTTTCTCATCCAAAGAAAAGACTACGCCAGGGGCCTGTTCGCCATCCCGCAATGTTGTATCAATAAAATATGGTTTATTTATTTTTTTCATTATTTAGTCAGATATCAGGTATTTGCTACATGGCTCATTATTTTCAAGAGCGTCAAGTATTTCGTCTATAACATCTTCACTGTCAACCCCTCCATACCAATAATTATTGGGATGAATGACCATTACTGGTCCCTGAGAACATACATTCAGACAAGCTGTTGTAGAGACTGCTACATCCAGTCCTCTGTCTGATGCTTCTTCGCTTAGATATTGTAGCAGTCCGGCTGCCCCTTTCTTGTTGCATGCACCTTGTGCTTCTCCTGCTACCCGATAAGAATTACACACTAAAATGTGATAAGCTGGTTTTTTCATTTTTTTCCTGATTTATTGTTATTGAATATAATTATGCACATCCTTGAGCATTTCCTTTGCACCCGCTGCCACATTTAAAGGCATCTGGTTTAGCAATGCTTCTGATAGGTTTATTGTTATATACTCCATCCAGTCCATCGTCTATTAATCCCGTCATCTCTATTACATGTACATTACAGGAATTGAGTATTGTTTTAGGATTTTCTCCTACTCCCGATACAAGTATTGCCCTGCAATCATTTAGTGAACGAGCCATGTCTACCCATCTTTGGTCTCCTGCACCAGGAATTGGTGCTTTTCTTTCTTCAACCAGTTGGAAACCTTTAGGAGACTGCTTGAATATATATAGAGAAGTTGCCTCTCCTAAATGTAAGTTGACCAGCAATCCTTCGTGAGTTGCCACTGCTACGTATGGACGAGTTGCCAGATCGAAAGCCGGACGTGAAGCATATTCTTTCAATAATGCATGAGTCCCTTCAAGATCTTGTCCCAGTAAACCTGCGGCATCGGCTCTGCAACGTGCACAGTGGCTCATTAATTTCAGATGCTCGGAAGCCAAAGTCCGGGTTTTGAAGATCATCTTTGTATCGGGTTTAGGCGTATCTGCAAATCCAGTTTCGGCAGTAGGAATTAGTGGAATACAGTTAATTACATCTGCTCCAAGCTCAGCACATTTACGAGCCACCTCCGGAATGTGATCCTCATTAACACCTGGGATAATAATACTGTTGATCTTTACAGTAATTCCTTTTGCTTTTAATAATGGAATACAAGTTAATTGTCTTTCAAGCAAAATTCTTGCTCCTTTAACTCCTCTGTATACGTGCTTATTATAGCGAATCCATTTATAAATCTTACCACTGATAGTAGGGTCAATAGCATTTATGGTTATTGTAACATGACTAACGCCTAGTTCTGCTATCTCATCAATGTAAGGTTCTAAATCAAGACCATTTGTTGAAAGACAGAAAATCTTATCGGGAAAAATACTCTTAACGCTTCGCATTGTTTCCAATGTTTCTTCGGGATTGGCAAAAGGATCTCCAGGGCCAGCAATACCTACAACAGATAAGTTGTCGAGCTTTGCATCCAGTGCCTTTAGGTAATCGGCTGCCTGAAAAGGAGCAAGTACAGATGATGTAACTCCCGGGCGGGTTTCGTTTACACAATCATACTTCCTGTTACAGTAATTGCACTGTATATTACACTTTGGAGCTACAGGTAAGTGAACTCTTGCATGAGAATGTTTTGCACTTTCGTCAAAGCAGGGATGGACATGTTTTTTTTCTGTTGTTTCCATAACTAAATATATTTATACCCTACAGGAGAGTTTTCTTGTTTATATTCTATTAATGCATTTACAATGCGGTCAAAT
This sequence comes from Bacteroidaceae bacterium, assembly GCA_963668125.1. Lineage (GTDB taxonomy): Bacteria > Bacteroidota > Bacteroidia > Bacteroidales > Bacteroidaceae > Bacteroides. Next base: position 646,996 of record OY764215.1, read on the forward strand.
AATTCCTGGGTTCCCCTATATCCAATATGATGCAGGCGAGCTGCTCCAAAGCGGTCGTGAATAGGAAATCCTAATCTGACTAATGGAATTTTACGTTCCCGGGCAATGTAATACCCTTTACTATTGCCAAGCAATATATCTGGCTTTAGCTCTTCAGCCTGTTCGCGCATAGTTTCAAAGTCGGAACCACTTAGTACACTTATTTGAACTTCTGTCTGATCAAATAATTTTTCTACTTCTGATTTCAGCAAGCCACTGTTTCCTCCAGATCCAATAAGAGCAGGTTCTATTCCTATTTCTTTTAGAAAACCGGCAAGACTTAAAACTAAATCTTCCTCACCAAAAATCATGGCTCGTTTTCCGAACACATATTTGTGGGCATCTACATAAGCATCAATCAAGCGGCCTCGTTCTTTCCGGTGTTTCTCAGGGATACTCTTTTTACTGATTTCAGACAATATATTGAAGAAACTATCTGAAGACCTAATTCCAATAGGCATCCCTATCTGATAGTTCTTTACTCCAAATTCATTTTCCAACCATTCTCCGGCAGTCTGTATTTTACCTGAATTACTCTTTACAGCTCCTTTATTGAACACATTACCGAATTCAATTGTAGCTTTTGCTCCTCCGGTTCGCATTATATCACTTAAGGGAGTTCCTCCCTGAGGAATTAATTGATAATCTTTCCAATGCTCATTGTCAAGAGTTTCCGAATAGTCGGGGAAAAGAATGTATTTAATGCCAAAATCATCAAGGATCTCTTTCAGATAACGAATATCTGCCGGAGAAACAAATCCAGGGAATATGTTTATATAATCTCCTTTGAGTTTGTCTGTGGCTAAAGATTTTATTGCCGCCAGCAAAGTATTATGAAATCCATCAATATGACTACCGCAATAACTTGCTGTTGATACATTTATAAATGCAGGCAATTCTTTATCTTTGTTTGCCTCTTTATAATCCCTGATCAATCCGGGTAAGTCTTCGCCGATGGTTTCACTCAGGCATGTGGATGCAATTCCAATAACTTTAGGATTGTATTGCTTTATAATGTTATTGATTCCTGTTATAAAATTCCGACTTCCTCCATAAACGGTAGCAGCTTCACTAAAGTTTGATGAAGCAATATCTACCGGCTCTTTATAATGGCTAATCATATACCGGCGAATATATGTTGCACACCCTTGTGAGCCGTGGATAAGCGGAACACATCCTTCTATTCCTTTTAATGCTACCGATGCACCTAGTGGGGCACATAGTTTGCACGCATTACGGGTTGATATATATTGCTTCTCCATATTATACTTGTTTATTTAGTAAATTGCCATACAGGACTCATTGCCGTAGCATAAATCTCGCGTGCAAAATTCATCATACCTTCATAACCGGCCAGTGCTTCTTTTCTTTCGTGATTATGATCACAGAATCCTAAGCCTATCTTATGTGCTATGGGGCGTTCCTTTACTCCTCCAATAAAAATATCCGCCTGTTTTTCTTTTACGAAATGAGATAGTTCTACCGGATTAGAGTCATCTACTATGATTGTGCCTTCGTCGCAAAGTTTTTTAATGAGTTCATAATCTTCAGTGGTTCCTGTTTGTGATCCAACAATGACAGTCTGAACACCTATCAGACGAAGAGCTTTTATTAAAGAAATAGCCTTGAAAGCACCGCCTACATAGATTGCCGCCTTTTTTCCTTGCAATCTTTCTTTATACCACTTGAGCTGTGGCATAAGTTGGGTAAATTCTTCGCGGACTAGCTCTTTGGCTTTAACCATCATTTCTTCGCTTTTGAAAAAAGAAGCAACATCGTAAAGAGCATCACTCATATCCTCAATGCCGAAATAGGAGACTCTCATGCTTGGAATTCCATATTCCTTTTTCATCATCTGAGCAAGGTAATTCATGGAACCGGAACATTGAACAACATTTAATGCTGCGTTGTGGGCATTACAAATATCTTCAACTCTTCCATCACCGGTAATTGTAGCGTTTACGTGAATACCCATCTTTTTGTAATACTCCAGTAAAATCCAGAGCTCACCAGCAAGATTAAAATCGCCGAGTATATTTATGCTATACTTAGGTGTTGGTTTATTAATAGTGCCTACAAGTTGAAAGAGCGCTTCACAGGCAACCTTGTATCCGTCTTTTTTAGATCCCTGAAATCCCGGTGCCTGAACTGGTATTACAGGAATACCTTTACGGATAGCCATCTGTTTGCAGGCTGATTCCACATCATCTCCAATAACTCCTACAATACAAGTAGTATAAATAAAAGCAGCTTTTGGATGATGAAGATCAATCAATTCATCCATAGCCGCATTCAATTTATCAATCCCGCCAAAGATGACATCTCTCTCTTGTAAATCGGTGGAGAAACTAAGCCTGTGTAATTCTGGTCCTGAGGAAAGAGAGCCTCTGATATCCCATGTATACGCGGCGCATCCAATAGGACCATGGATAAGATGCAATGCATCTGCAATAGGATAGAGCACAACTCTGGAACCACAAAAAACACATGCCCTTTGACTAACCGAACCAGCCAGGCTCTCTTTGTTGCACTCTATCGTTGCAGCATTAATTCCTGCTAATGCTACTTGCTTTTCTCTTTCTTTTAAAATATAGTCCATATTCGATCTTCTATTTAATTATTATAATACCAAAACCATGCCAAAGAGTTCTGCTTGATAATTAGGATTGCTCTATGTATTCAGATTCAGATATTTACAGATAAACATTATAAAAGAGAGAGAATATCGGTATTACCCGGAAGTAGGAAGGTAGGGATAATCTTACATTTACGTAGGATTCTATCCTTTCTTGTTTCTTTAGAAAAAAGCTCCGGCATTCTGAGAAATATATGTTTTCTCAAAGATGCAGAAGCGTTTCTACTAACAACTCTCAATAGATTACATTTGGAACTCAACCTTTTCTTCAGGACAAGTTCGATCCTGATGATCCATAAATGCATTTAAAATCTGAATAACCAGATTTGTTGCACCAACATATCCGGTTTTAGGGAAGTAGTTGTGTCCTGAACGGTCGGCAATAGGGAAACCAAAACGAATAAACGGAGTATCTTCGTCTCTGGCAATGTATTTGCCATAAGTGTTACCTATCAGCAAATCAACTCCTTCTTGTTTAATCCACTGATGAAGACGGAACATATCAGCACGTTCACCGCTCATGAACTTCGCTTCAGGAATATCTTTTAATATCTCGGACATACGTTCATCGAATGGTTTTCCAGGTGTTCCGCTCACAATATAAACAGGTCTCATATCCAGACTTACTAGTAACTCTGTAAGAGGAATCAATGTATCCGGGTCTCCCCATAATGCTACGCGTTTGCCATAAAGATATTTGGCATTGTCGGCTATCAGGTCGATTAATTGACCTCGTTCTTCCGTGATACTATCTGGAATAGGAAGATTTGCATGGCGGCTAAGAGACATCAGAAAGCGGTCTGTTGCTTTTAATCCAATCGGAATATCTACAACCTCAAACTTAACTTTGCATTTGTTTTCAAGTTTAATGCAGGCATCTTCCGTACAATATTGTCCTAATCCGATTGTAAACTTGCTGTCTCCTGTGGCTTTTAGTTCAGGAATTGTAGTACCTCCGTCGGGATACATGTGGTATTTACCGTTCAAGGGAGTATCAAGTACACCAGTCATATCCGGGAACATGATTGTTCTTGCTTCCATAACCTTGGCAAGTCGTTTTATTTCCCTCATATCCGATGGTTCCATCCATCCGGCAACTAAGTTTATCACATTCTTTTTCTTAGGTGTAGCAGTAGAGAAGAACTTCACCATTGCTGCAACCTGATTAGAATAACCGGTGATATGTGTTCCAACATAAGAAGGTGTATTGCAATAGATCACAAATTTACCCTCGGGTATTAGTCCATCTTCATTAGCTTTAGAAACAATCTGAGTAAGGTCATCACCAATTGTTTCGGAAAGACAAGTGGTGTGCACGGCAATAACTTCCGGTTTGTAAACCGTGAACATAGTCTCTATTGCCTGAACCAAGTTGGCCGAACCACCAAATACAGAAGAACCTTCCGAGAAGGAACTGGTTGCAGCTACAACCGGTTCCTTAAAATGGCGGGTCAATGTACTTCTGTGATAAGAGCAACAACCTTGCGAGCCGTGACTGTGAGGCAAGCATCCGTGAATACCTAGCGCAGCATACATTGCTCCGATAGGTTGACAGGTTTTGGCGGGGTTAATGGTCAAGGCCTTTCTGTCTATTTCTTTATCTGTAGTGTGCTTTAATAACATAATTCTTTTTGTTTTTGCAGGTTAATAAACATATTCTGCTTCGACGATGTCTTCTTTCTCCCAGGGAGCTTTCATTTCTTTCCAAATACTACAGCAAGCTATTTGCTCAATATCTTTGTAGAAGTTAATTGCTCCTTCAAAAGCTGCATACGGGCCACCGTAATCGTAGTTGTGCAACTGCTTCAATGGAATACCCATTTTTTGTACGCAGAACTTTTCTTTAATACCGGCGCAGAAGATATCCGGATGATACATCTCAATAAGTTTCTCCATCTCATAGTGACTTAAATCGTCTATAACTAGAGTCCCTTTCTTCATCTCGGCCATCATTCCCTCGTAACCGTTGAATTCCAACCCTTCTTTTTCCAAAGCTTTTAATTCCTCTTCTGTTTTACGTGGTTTGAAACGGGTGGCATCTTCGGTAACTGTAATCTGTTCAATATTACGACTATCAGCATCAATCTGAATCGAAGGAATTACACGTCGGCCTTCGTAGTCATCTCTGTGACCAAATTCATATCCCGCAGATAGTGTTTTCATTCCCAGTTCATTGAAAAGCTCCTGATAATGGTGAGCACGTGATCCTCCGACAAAGAGCATAGCAAGCTTACCATTGGTCTTTTCCAATGCTTTTTCCTGAGACTCTTTTACAGCAACCATTTCTTCAGCAATAACTTTCTCAATACGGTCAATTAATTCCTGATCGCCAAAGTATTTACCAACCTTTCGAAGCGTTTTCGCTGTAGCTTCCGCGCCAATAAAGTTTGCCTTCATCCATGGAATACCGAAAGATGTTTCAAGCATTTCGGCTACATAGTTTATTGATCGGTGACACATAACCAGACTTAAATCGGCAGTATGTGCAGTTTCAAATTGTTTCTTTGTGGAGTTACCGGACATTGTTGCTACAAGTTCAATGCCACACTTATCCATTAAAGTTTCAATAGCAAAGGCATCACCGCCAATGTTATATTCACCCAGCACATTTATTCTGAATTTGTATTTACCATCTACTGAATCGTCATTACCAATAAGGTTTTTGTACAAACCGTTGTTAGCAATGTGGTGACCGGCCGACTGTGATACTCCGCGATATCCTTCGCATGAGAATCCGAAGATGTTTACTTTGCCTTCCAGTTCTTCTGTCATGTGACGAGCAACGCGGTGCACGTCATCTCCAATTAATCCTACCGGACAAGTTGAGAAAATGGCAATAGCTTTCGGGTGAAATAGTTCGTATGCTTCACGAATGGCCTGCTTTAGCTTTTCTTCCCCTCCAAACACAATGTTGGAATCCTGCATATCTGTTGAGAAAGCATAAGGAATAAAGTTCTCAGGAGCCTGTTCGTCAGGGCGAGTCTGGTTACGACGGGTTAACCATGAGTAAAATCCACAGCCGATTGGTCCGTGAGTGATATTTACAATATCTCTTGTTGGGCCAAGAACCACACCTTTACATCCGGCATAAGTACATCCTCTCTGGGTGATAATTCCGGGAATGGTACGTACATTGGCCTGAATCTGAGGAATCTCGTCAGGATCATTATATACAATTCCTTTTGCTCTTTTCTTTGCAACCTTTTTAGGATAGGCTGCCAGTACCTCTTCTTTAAATTCAGCGAGGTTAATATCCTTTTCTGTATCTTTTGTCATAGCAGTAACCTCCTTTAATCTAATGTTTCATCACCCGATTCTCCTGTGCGAACACGAATAGAACCAACAGTATCAATTACAAAAATCTTTCCATCACCACTTTTCCCGGTTTGATTCGCCTTGATAAGTGTTTCTACTGCCAGGTCTTTCTTTTCGTCGGTAACCACAAGCGTAATCATTCGTTTGGATTTCAGACGAGGCATTTCTGAGATGAGTTCAAGATGCTCCGGGTCCATATCGGCGGCCTTTTCTAAATCGCCATGTCCTTTTCCGCGTCCCAGAACAGGCATGGCGGTGAACGATGGCAATCCAGCTTCCGAAAGAGCTATCTTTGTTTCACTCATCCTGGCAATGCGAATCATTGCTAATATTAGTTTCATAGTTTCTTCACTCTTTGGGTTTATATTTCTTTTCTACCGCTTGAAATAGTATAGGTTTCTTCTACCGGAGTAACGAAGATTTTACCATCGCCAAACTGTCCTTTCTCTCCTGAACGGGCTGCATCCATGATTGTTTCAATAACAAAATCTTTATCTTTTTCATAGATAACTATCATTAAAAGGTCTTTGGGCAGTTCGTCGTAAGTAACGTTTCCTACTTTTAAACCGCGCTGTTTACCACGGCCAAATACGGATAGTTTTGTAACTGCGGGGAAACCTGCATCGAATAATGCTTTCATTACTACGGATGATTTCTCTGGGCGAACAATTGCTCTTAATAAATACATATAAAGTCCTCCTTTATTTATTAGTTCATAATACCAAAACCTACCAACAGATCTTCCAGTTCTGGCATAGAAAGTGGTGTTGGAATAACAAACATTTGGTTATCGTTTATTTTCTTTGCCAAAGAACGATATTCGTCGGCCTGAGTGTGTTCCGGTGCATGGTCAATAACAGTCTTACGGTTAATCTCAGCATGTTGAACCATGTTATCGCGAGGAACGAAATGAATCATCTGAGTTCCGAGTTTCTTTGCGAACTCTTCAATCATGTTTGCTTCGTTGTCTACCTTACGAGAGTTACAGATAAGACCTCCCAAACGAACAGTCCCTACTTTTCCGAACTTGGCAATAGACTTGCAGATATTGTTGGCTGCGTACATAGCCATCATTTCTCCTGAGCAAACAATGTACACTTCCTGAGCTTTACCATCGCGGATAGGCATGGCGAAACCACCGCATACTACGTCGCCAAGTACATCATAGAATACATAGTCAAGGTGTTTATCGTCATCGTATGCACCAAGCTGTTCAAGCAAGTTGATAGAAGTAATAATACCACGACCGGCACAACCAACTCCTGGTTCCGGACCGCCTGATTCTACACAACTGGTTTCGTGAAATCCTGGTTTCATAACATCATCCAGATCAATATCCTCACCTTCGTCACGGAGAGTATCGAGAACTGTTTTCTGTGCAAGACCATGAAGCAATAAACGTGTGGAGTCTGCTTTAGGATCACAACCTACAACCATTACTTTTTTTCCCATTTCAGCCAAACCGGCTACTGTGTTTTGCGTTGTGGTACTTTTACCAATGCCGCCTTTTCCGTAAATAGCAATCTTTCTCATAACCTTATTTACCTTAGTTAATATTAAAACTTATAAGATTATAAACAGAAAGCGTGCCAAAGCAAAGTAGAGCTATTGTGGTAAGTGGTGGGGTTTATATGCAACTAATTGATTATTAGTTGTTTTTAGTGGGTGAAAATAATTAATAATAATTGGGTTGCTATCATAAGCTGATTTTAGAAGAGGGAATTATTGTTACATAAATGTAGGAAATAATACATAAATGTAGGATTATTATCCCAGAAAAAGCTCGCTTAGTGCAGTAATTTCACCAAGAAATTGCGAATAATGTTGAAATGTTCCTTCGCCGAAGATATCTTTTGGGCGTCCTTGTGCCATGATCTTACCATTTTTTATGGTCATCACTGATGAAGCCAGGGAGCAGACTTCGTTTATATCGTGGCTAACAAGTATAGTAACTGTGTTTAATAATTGATGAGCTTTACGAATTTCATGTTGCAGAGCAGAGCGCATTTCAAAATCGAGGGCAGACAGTGGCTCATCCAGTAGCAAAAGGTTGGGCTTTGCCGCTAATGCTCTGGCCAGTGCCACTCTTTGCCTTTGGCCACCGGATAGTTGCGTAGGCTTTTGCTTTCTTAGTGCTGTGAGATCGAATAACTCCATAAGCTCTTCTATGGCTTCTTTATCTTTTTTCTTTTGTGCAAAACAGATATTACCTTCCACACTCATATTAGGAAAGAGAGCATAGTCCTGGAACATATATCCTACGTTACGTAGCTGGGGAGAGAGGTTTATTTTCCTGTCGGAGTCGAACCAAACAGTATCATTATATACAATCTTGCCTTTAGAAGGAGTGGTAAGTCCGGCCAGGATTCTCAGCAGAGTTGTTTTTCCCGAACCTGAATGACCGAAGAGACAAAGTAATTCCCTGTCTTCTATTTCGGAACATATTTTCAGATTCTTTTTTCCTTCCGAAGTAAGCATCGGACGTTCTATATCAATTTTCAGCATAATTCCTTAAAGTGTTTTCTTGTTGCCGTTAATACTGTATATAATAGTTAGTATAACCATTGAAACAATGAATAATACAACCGAATATTTGTTTGCCGTGTCGTAGTTAAGTGATTGCACCTCATCATAAATGGCAATGGAGGCAACTCTTGTTTCTCCGGGCATGTTTCCTCCTACCATTATTACTACTCCAAACTCGCCGATGCAGTGAGCAAAGGTCATTGCAACTGCTGTGATAATGGAAGGTTTTATGTTGGGAATAAGAACTCTTGTAAAGGTGATGAAGAATGATTTCCCTAAGGTATATGATGCCTCCCTGTAACTCCGGGGAATACTTGCAAATCCGTTTTGCAAAGGCTGAACCATAAACGGCAGGCTAAAGAGCACACTAGCCACTAATATTCCCTCAAAACTAAATGCCAGACGGAGGTTTAGTGTATGCTCCAGAAAATGTCCTATGGTATTTTGCGGACTGTAAGCAACCAGCATGTAAAAGCCCAGCACAGTGGGGGGTAATACAAGCGGCATACTGATGAGTGCTTCTATTAATGGTTTGAACCGGAAACGCTTGTATGCCAACAGGTACCCTAGAGGCAAACCTATAAAAAGAAGTATTATAGTAGTTATTGTAGCCAACTTGCCGGTAAGAAGGAGGGTTTGTAGAAAATCATCGTTCATATTATGTATATTCAATTAAAGACGTTAGTCAAAGTTTGGGGTTAGCTAAGCATAAATAACCTGAAAGAATGTTTTATTTATGTATAGCAAAATTTAAAATAGTGTAGACTTATTATAATTTAGGTGTACATTAAATTTAAATCTAGTGTACACCAATCTAAAAACATATACCGAAACATCACTCTAATGTTCCTTTAACGAGGAACAGAGTATCCATACTTTTCCCAAAGAGCCTTGGTTCTTGTTGAAAGAACGTATGCCATAAATTTACTTGTTTCAGTGTTTCTTACTGCAGTCTTTATCAGGATGCAGGCCTGCTCTACCGGAGTATAAAGTTTCGGATCAACAATATAATATTTTCCTTGTCCTTTCATCTCCGGAGCCAGTGCAAGCGAGAGGGCAACGAAACCAATTTCTGCATTGCCGGTAAAGGCAAACTGAGCAGCCTGTGAGATATTATCGCCAAGTACTATCTTTGATTTTAATGATTCATAAAGTCCCATCTTTTTAAGCAATTCGAATGAGCGTTCACCATAAGGAGCTGTTTCTGGTTTGGCTATGGCTATTTTCTTTATGCCCGGGTCTTTCAATACCGAAAGTCCCTTAGTTACATCCAATGAAGTGCTGTATATGGCCAGTTTTCCGTAGGCATAAGTCTTCATGGCTCCCCAGGCAACTCCTTTTGCTTTTAGTTTCAATGGAAACTCATTGTCGGCAGCCATAAAAAAGTCGAAGGAAGCACCGTTAAGAATCTGCTGAACCAATGTACCCGAACTGCCGAAGGTGATGTTGATCTTAGCTTTTGGATGTTCTTTTTCATACTGTGATTTGATGTCCTCCAGTACATAACGGAGGTTGGCTGCTGCTGCCACATTTACTTTCTGAGCTTGTGCAAGAATACATACCAGTATCAGTGCCAGGGTTATAATCGTTCTTTTCATACTATTCTTTTTTTCAATTTATTTATCGGTAAATATAGATTTCAGATAAGAAGGAGAGACTGTAAGCATTACATATCCCCATTGTGGAAAGCGGGTTTTGGCATCAGCGCTCATGCTCTTTGCTATACGAGTGTTGTCGTTTGCAAAGTAGGTGCTCCAGCCAACTTGTAGTTTGCTCCATTCATTGAGTTTGTAGTTAAGGCAAAGATCTAACTCCGAACCAAGAGATTTACCAATGTTTTGACTATTGCTTGTCATGTCTTTACTGGAACTGAATACGTGAAATGCACCTTCAATGCTGGTTGTTTTACTTACTTTGGCGTTTACACTGCCGTAGTAATCAAGCAGACCTGCGCTTAGAGGAGTTGACCAATATTCCATGGAACCGTTAAAACTGTGATTCGAGCCATAAAGTTTTCTGAAGTTTTTCTGTTTGCCATCTGTTTTGTTGTCATCTCCCGATAAGTAATCTGTACCTAAACTGGTTGTAACTGCGGAAGATATTTTGTAGTTTAACTTCACTGCCGCCATGCTACCTCTCAAATCATCACCGGTTTGATTCTTTCCTGCCTGAAAGTAGGCTGTGGCCAGTGCGGAAAATGGTTTTGTTTCATTGTCATATTTTAGATTGCCGCCAAAAGTATATCCGTGATTCATATTAACCTTTGTACCGTATTTCGTGGCATCGCTGGTGGGCTGCATACCTTCGTCTATAGCAATGGCGGAAAGAGTCAAATCTTTGGCAATACCTTTAGATAGCCAAAGCAGTCCCATGTACCGGTATTTAGCCCCATTTGTATAAACAGTCTCCGAAGAAATGGCAGAAGTATTGTTGTAAGCAAAACCCAAATGAGCCTGAAAGTCATTTACATTGTACTTGAACAGAGCCAGATCGTGTGAATTACCCGTATTACTCCAGTTGGAAGCCGAGAACAAACGACCATCATCGTAAGTCAATGCCTGGCGCCCTACTTTAGCAGAGCCTCCCGGCATTAATAAAAACTCAGCCCATGCTTCAAACACTCCCAATGTAGCAGTCTCCGAACTGGGTGCAGTTTTACCGTAAGTGCGCGAATCCTGAATAGTAAACTGGGTTTTCAGCACTGCAGAAGTAAAGGTTGCTCCCAAACGAGTGCGTTGAATTGCAAAAATACCCGGATCATTACTGTCCGATAATGGGGCCCCGAAACCATCTCTATACTCTACTCTGGGCCTTAATTCTCCATCAATAGCTACTGTCTGTGCATTCATCTTACACGCACAGACAGTTGCAACAATTGTTATCCAAAAACATTTTTTACCTAATACCTTCATAATACTAACTTTTAAATTAAATATCCGTTATCAAAAACAGAGAATAACGCTTCCTTAAAGGAAAGCGATATTCACCCTAAAGCATATCGCTTCCTAAAAAAAACAGCTTTCTAATTCGCTGTTCGTCTGCTCTAATAGCTTAATGATTTCAATTTCATGCATGGCATAGCTTTCAATGACCTTCATTCCGTAAGGACTTATACTGCAGCCGCCTCCGTCTTTTCCTCCCTTTTGCCTTATCACCACAGGAATGGGCGAGAGTTTATTCATCTTATCAATTAAATGCCAGGCATGTTGATAAGACATCTTCAGACTCTTGGCTGCTGCATTGATAGATCCATCTGCTAAAATCTGTTTTAACAACCGGTACTGGCTTTGACCAATAAAGACTTCGTTATCCCGATAAATGGTAAGAAGGGCATCCATTGAGAATGTTGAGCGATCCATGCGGCAAGGTGATTTAAATTCCAATCATCACTTCGGTAGATTTGAATATTGCGTATGCTTCATCTCCTACCTTTATATTGAGTTCACCGATACTATCTACTGTGATTACTGAGACAATAGTGTTGCCTCCACCGATGTCGAGTTTAACCTTTGCGGTAACAATGCCCGGAACAATCTCTATTACCTTACCTTTAATTGTGTTTCTTGCGCTTAATAACATCTTCTTCTTTGTTTAAATGAGTATTAATCATTGTCTTTTTCATGAAAGAGAATACAAAGGCCGTGCCATAAATTATAACTTTTTAATTATTAGGGCTTTAACTATGAATGTAGCTTTTGAGGTTTTATTATTTGCTACATTTATGTGTTGTTTTTAGAGTGTAGATTACTTTATAGTCGGATTTGAAAGGTGCAATAGAAAAGAAAAAAGCCTGTACAATTCCTTTTGTAAGGAACTGCACAGGCTTAGTATTTATTAATCTTCCGACTAGTATATGCCGAATTCTTCTTTTACTTTGTCGATATAATCAAGTTTTTCCCAAGTAAACAATTCTACTTCTACAGTCTTATCTTCAAGGTAACGAGAGTGGAAGTTTTTGGTTACAACCTTTGGAGTACGTCCCATGTGTCCGTAAGCAGCAGTTTCTGAATAGATAGGATTACGAAGCTTCAAACGGTCTTCGATAGCTTTTGGACGAAGATCAAAGATGTGGTTAATCTTCTTAGCTATTTCGCCATCAGTGATGTTCACGTTGCTGCGTCCGTAAGTATTTACATAAATATTAATAGGACGAGCCACACCAATAGCATAAGATATCTGAACAAGAATCTCATCAGCTACACCTGCAGCAACAAGGTTCTTTGCAATGTGACGTGCTGCATAAGCTGCACTACGGTCTACCTTGCTAGGGTCTTTTCCTGAGAAAGCACCACCACCATGAGCACCTTTACCACCATAAGTATCAACGATAATCTTACGTCCGGTTAATCCAGTATCTCCGTGAGGTCCGCCAATAACGAACTTTCCTGTTGGATTAACGTGATAAGTAATAGCGCCGTTAAACAAGTCTAATACCTTTTTGTTATGAATAGAAGCAAATACTCTAGGCATCAACACCTTTAATACGTCTTCACGGATAACAGAAAGCATTTCTTCGTCGGCTTTTAACTGAGCTTCAGGAGAGTCATTCTCTGGTTTAACGAAATCATCATGCTGAGTAGATACAACAATAGTGTCGATACGTACAGGTTTTCCATTATCATCGTATTCTATTGTAACCTGACTTTTAGCATCCGGACGGAGGTAAGTCATTGACTTGCCTTCTTTTCTGATTTTAGCCAGAATATATAGTATTTTATGCGCAAGATCAAGAGATAAAGGCATGTAGTTTTCTGTTTCGTTGGTTGCATAACCAAACATCATTCCCTGGTCGCCAGCACCCTGTTCCATTGGGTCTGAACGTTCTACTCCACGATTGATATCAGGAGATTGTTCGTGAATGGCAGAAAATACGCCGCATGAGTTTCCTTCGAACATATACTCGCCTTTGGTATAACCAATTTTATTGATTACGTTACGAGCAACTTCTTGCAGATCAACATAAGCTTCAGATTTCACTTCACCCGCAAGTACTACTTGTCCTGTAGTAACGAGAGTTTCGCAAGCTACTTTAGAACTAGGATCGTAAGCCAACAGTTCATCAAGTACAGCATCCGATATTTGATCGGCTACTTTGTCGGGGTGTCCTTCAGACACCGATTCGGATGTGAATAAATATCCCATGGATAAATAAAGTTTTAGATTGACGGATTTTTAGTTCGTCTGTTTATACTAAATAAATATTCTGAAAAGGGATTGATTCGGAAGGAAGAAACGCGATAAATAAGCTATTATTTAGCATTTTTTACTGTGGTTGCAAGCTGCCCAAATCTTTCCACATTTAATTCTGGTACAAATGTATAGCTAATTTCCTGAGTTTTGTTCTTTTAGCTGTATAAATTTTAAGACTTTAACAATCATAAAGACAAATCATCATAGAAAGATTGAACTGTTTTCTCTGTACCGGGGATCACAAGTTCGGGAGCAATTTCGCAAAGCGGCTTCATCACAAAGAGCCTTTCGGTCATAAGTGGATGAGGAATGGTTAAGTTTTCAGTGTGCAAAATGAGGTCATCATATAGAAGTATATCTATGTCGATAACCCTGTCACTATAAAGACCATCGACCGATTTTTTATTTCTGCCAATCTCTTTTTCAATCTCCTGAGTCTCTTCCATCAGTTGAAGGGGAGAAATTGATGTTTCTGCACAAACAACAGCGTTGAGAAAAGAGTTTGTAGATTCAAATCCCCAGGGCTCAGAAGCATAAAAAGCGGATTGGGAAGTAACTTTCCCAATCCGCTCTCTTATTTTATCAATAGCAGTGCACAGGTTTCTCTCTTTATCGCCCAGATTTGTACCTAAACCGAAATAAACCAGTGCCATTGTTTATTTTATTAGTCAACAATTAACATTGCATCTCCGTAAGTACCGAAGCGGTATCCTTCTTTCAATGCAACCTGATAAGCATCCATAACAAAATCATATCCACCAAATGCTGCAACAATCATCAGTAATGTAGACAGAGGCATGTGGAAATTAGAGATCATTGAATTGGCTACAGTAAACTCATAAGGAGGGAAAATAAATTTATTAGTCCATCCTTCGAAAGTCTTAAGGTGTCCGTCTGTACTTACTGTACTTTCAATAGCTCTCATTACTGTAGTTCCAACAGCACAGATATTTCTGTTAGCATCTTTTGCCTTATTGACAATATTAACAGCCTTTTCAGAAACAAACATTTGCTCTGAGTCCGTCTTGTGTTTAGTAAGATCTTCTACATCAATATCGCGGAAGTTACCAAGGCCGGCATGCATGGTGATAAATGCAAAGTCTATTCCTTTAATCTCCATACGTTTCATCAACTCACGGCTGAAGTGCAAGCTTGCAGTAGGAGCAGTTACGGCTCCTTCGTTTTTAGCAAAGATAGACTGGAATCTTTCTTCGTCATCTGCCTCTACCGGACGATTGATAATAGTATGTGGAAGCGGAGTCTCACCAAGAGCATAAAGTGCTTTCTTGAATTCTTCATGAGGTCCGTCATAAAGGAAGCGAAGCGTACGTCCGCGTGAAGTAGTGTTATCAATTACTTCAGCAACCATTGAATCGTCTTCACCGAAATATAGTTTGTTACCAATTCTAATTTTACGAGCAGGATCAACTAATACATCCCACAAACGAAGTTCTTCATTCAACTCACGTAACAAGAAAACCTCAATGCGAGCTCCTGTTTTTTCTTTGTTTCCATAAAGACGGGCAGGGAATACTTTAGTGTCATTGAATATAAAAACATCTTTATCATCAAAATAATCTAAGATGTCCTTAAACACTCTATGCTCTATTTCACCAGTCTTCTTATGAAGAACCATCAAACGGGATTCGTCCCTGTACCTTGTAGGGTGCAAAGCAATTTTATCCTCTGGAAGCTTAAATTTAAATTGTGATAGTTTCATATTTTCTTTCTTTACGTTAGTTTACTTCTCTATTTCTTGTTTATCCAACCATTCCACGAAATCTTCAATTTCCATGCAATGTTCTAATTTTACATCTCCCACACGGGTGCGGATTAGTCCGGTGAGATGGGCACCGCTATTCAATGCTTCTCCGATATCTCTCGCTAAAGCACGGATATAAGTACCTTTGCTGCACACTACCCGAATCTTTATTTCGGGTAAATTACACTCTAGTAATTCAATTTCATCAATAACTAAAGTCTTAGGCTTCAGTTCTACCTCTTTTCCGGCTCTTGCCAGTTCGTAAGCTCTTTCGCCATCGATCTTGCAGGCAGAAAAGGCCGGCGGTATCTGTTCAATACTTCCTATAAATTTCTTCAGAGTTTCTTCTACCAGTTCACGGGTAATATGCTCCGTGGGGTAAGTAGCATCAATCTCTTTTTCCAGATCAAAAGAAGGAGTGGTAGCTCCCAGTTTTATCGTGGCAATATATTCTTTAGTCTGATACTGAAATTCTTCAATTCGCTTGGTTGCCTTTCCAATGCATATAATCATTACACCTGTAGCAAGCGGATCAAGAGTTCCGGCATGGCCTACTTTTAGCTTTTTTACTCTAAGTTTTCTCAGCAACGGATATTTCACCTTTGCTACGAGATTAAAAGAAGTCCACGTTAGTGGCTTGTTGAAGTATAATACTTCTCCTTCAATAAAGTTCATTAAACGACTTCTAAATTATGTCCTAACAATAACATCACTAAGATGATTCCTCCCACAATAATACGATAATAACCGAAAGCCTTGAATCCGTATTTAGTTACAAAGCTGATAAAGAATTTGATAGCAAGCAATGCTACGATAAATGCTACTATATTTCCTATAACCAATGCTCCTATGTTCTGAGTCAGAATATCAATTCCATTTGGTTCCAGAAGAAGCTTCAATAGTTTATAGGCTGTTGCAGCAAACATAGTAGGAACAGCAAGGAAAAAAGAGAATTCGGCTGCTGTTTTGCGAGACATCTTTTGTGCCATACCTCCTACAATTGTAGCCATTGAACGAGAAACGCCCGGTATCATTGCTATACATTGGAAAAGGCCTATATTTAAAGCTTTCTTCTCTGTCAATCCTTTGCTTTCATCTACTTTTTTAAAGATATTATCAACGAAAAGCATAAATACTCCACCTATAACAAGCATTACTGCAACGACAGTTACACTTTCCAGCATTTCGTCAATCTTATCACTGAATGCAAATCCGAAAACAGCTGCCGGAATAAATGCAACTAAGAGTTTCCAATAGAAATCAAACTTATAGATGAATCTTTTGACATAAACAACAACTTTTTCAGAAAAAGGTTTGTCTGCCGCTGCTTGTTGATCAAAGATTTTGCATTTATTCAGTTTAAAGAAACGTTTCCAGTAAAGTACTACTACCGAAAGAATTGCTCCAAACTGGATTATTACAGTAAATGCTTTTACAAACTCAGTACTCTGAACGCCCAACATGCTTTGTGCAATAATCATATGTCCGGTGGAAGATACCGGAAGAAATTCTGTTAGACCTTCAACTATAGCAATAATGATGGTTTGTAAATATGATAAATCTCCCATTCTTATTCTTCAGATTTTGGTTTACGAACTACTCCATAGATCATAAAAATAAATCCTAAGAAGCAAATTACAGGAGCTACTTTAATTCTACGTGCGCTGAAGATATCTGGTTGGAAAGTTGTTTCTGTTGTAGAAGGACCAGCCATTAATATAAAGCCCAGAATAACTACGATCATTCCTATTGCCAATAAGATAAAGTTTGTCTTATCAAAGGCTAATTTCTTTTTATCCATATTCTTTGTTTATTATGTTTCTTGTTGTTAGATATAGTAAAGAGTGCTTGCTTTCATCCTTAGATATCTATTAATAGAAAGGTAAGCACATAAGAATGTTATTATAATGCCGAAAAGGAATACCGATGCAGAAACAATAAGCATTACCTCTGGAGTTACAATGGATATAAGCTCCGGCTCATAGTTTACCAGCATATTTGCTCCTCCCAGCAATATAGCATCAGCAGCAAAAGCTGATATTACCCCAATCCAAATATTGCGGATGAGGAATGGTTTCCGTATAAATCCCCAGCTTGCACCAACAAGTTTCATGGTATGAATCAGGAATCTCTTAGAATATATTGTTAACCGTATTGTGTTGTTGATCAGTGCAAAAGATATAAGAGTGAGTAATCCGGCAAGACAGAGCAATACAATACTGATGTTGCGGATATTATTGTTAACTGAATCAATCAGGTCTTTCTGATAAAGAATCTCCTGAATATTGGTATTCTTTTTGATCTTTCTTTCAATCTTGGCAATACTGTCGGAGTTTGCATAAGCAGAATTCAGCTTCACCTCAATTGAAGCGGTAAATGGGTTGTAACCTAAAAAGTCCTCAGGGTCTGTTCCCATAGCTATACTTTGCTCGCGAAGAGCCTGTTGTTTTGATATATAGCTGGATTGCTTTACGAAAGGCTCTTTATTAAGTTCCTTCTGCATGGTTAGAATCTCCGATTCGGGCATATCATCACTGATAAGAATAGAGAAGTTTATATTCTCGCGCACATATACAGACAAGTTGTTTGCCGAGAGCACAAAAAACACTACTAATCCCAGCAAAAGCAAAACCAGCATAGTGCTGATACTTGAAGTTACACTTTGAATATCGAAGTATGGAACAGTATTTGTCTTACGTTTATTTCTCATAACCTTTTTTTCTGAACACATAAATAATAGAACTGCTCTTTTCTTTATTACTTAAAGAACTGAACCAGGCAAGTGTACCTGCAAACATTCCTTTTACAAGACTTGATTTGCTCTCTTTATATTTCTCACTCAATATAGACACATAAAATGCATCAAACGGCATTGGCAAATGATTTACTAATGTAAAGTTGTGCTTTTCTCCAAACTTCTGCATTGAGTCTGGTGTAAAATGCCATAAATGACGAGGTACATCATACGCTGCCCAGAACTCTTTATATTTTTGTGCATCGTAAGAAGAACAATTTGGTACTGCTACAACCAGGCATCCGTCATCTTTCAGTAATTCATAGAGTTTTTCCCATGTTTCATTCAGGTGCTCCAGATGTTCCATCACATGCCAAAGGGTGATAACGTCAAATGAACCTGCTGGAAAATCATTCAGTCCGGAATCGTCTTTAACGTCAAGGTTGAAATTCTTTTTTGCAAAAGAACGTGCCTGTTCGCTTTTCTCAATAGCATTTACCTGCCAGCCTTTTTGCTGCATGGTATGAGAGAAATATCCGGTTCCAGTTCCAATATCCAGAATCTTTCCCGAAGTTTTTCCTGTAATATTATTGATTAGTTGGGCCTTTTTCTGAAGCATGCGTGAACGCACCAAATGATAAAGCTCGTTCATCATCCCTTTTTTAGTATCGCTGTGGGAAATGTAATCCGGCGTTTCGTAGTATTTACCAATTTCTTTTTCCACAGGAAATCCTTGTGTAAACTGGAAACCACAATTCTCACATTGAAAAAGGTCGAATTGCTCTCCGGAAGCATAAAAATCAGTACATGTCATCTTCTTAACAAGGTGTGTTCCACCGCAAAGAGGACAAGTGTTTATTGTGAGTTTGTTCATTTGTTTATTACCATCTTGAGTAGCCAAAATTTCGTATGGCCACACTTCACCCTAATTTGGTGCAAATAAACAAATAAAAAGTGGAGTATAAGCTATTCTTTAAGGATTTTTAATTAACATAATATCTCATTGCTATCTAACCGGAATTGCCTGTTTTTGAAAACGTTTGCACTTAAGGCGAATTCTGTTTTTTACATTATCTCAGTGTAGTCTGAATATAATTTACTTGCTTTGTGCTTAATAAAAAGTTAATCGATTAATGCTATTGATAAAGCATCCTTATTTTCAGATAATCATGATGAAGAAATTATTTCTATTCTGCCTGTTTTCATTAGGTGTATTTTATGCTTCGGGGCAACCTGATAAACTTGTTGGGAAAAATATTTCAGTATTTTATCCCAGAAATTATAATGCGGCAGCTCATTCACCTTCGTTTGCCTTAATTAAGGAGCCTGTAGCAATAGGTGATATTCCGAAGAACTGGAATCTGACCCCCAATTTCTATTATAAGAACGGGAAATCTTACGCAACTTTGCCTATTGCAAAAGGGGCCAGCCTATATGGTACCGGAGAAAATACAGGTCCGTTGCTGAGAAATGGTAAAAGTGTTACTTTATGGAATACGGATAATTATGAATACCGTAAAGACGAAGGTAAACGACTTTATCAGTCTCATCCGTGGGTGCTGGGAGTAAATAGCGATGGAACAGCTTTCGGGATCATTGCAGATAATACATGGAAGCAACAGATTGAGTTGACTGACAGTATCCGCTTTATTTCCGATGGACCTGCTTTCAGAGTTATTATCATTAAAAGAGAATCGCCTCAGGAGGTTATTAAATCATTAGCCGGCTTGGTTGGTAAGATGGTTTTACCTCCATTATGGTCGCTTGGCTATCAGCAATGTCGTTTCTCTTATGTGCCCGATACTCGTATTAAAAGTGTGGCCGATACATTCCGGATTAAAAAGCTTCCTTGCGATGTTATCTGGATGGATATTGATTATATGGATAATTTCAAAGTTTTCACTTTCGACAAAAAGAAAATTCCTAATCCAAAGGAAGTCAACGATTATTTGCATAGCAAAAACTTTAAATCTATTTGGATGATTGATCCGGGAATAAAGGCCGAACAAGGATATTCTGTTTACGATTCGGGAAGCGAGGGTAATCATTGGGTACTGAATAAAGAAGGAAAAGAGTTTAATGGTAACGTGTGGCCTGGTAATTGTGCTTTCCCCGATTTTACACGACCAGAGACCAGAGCATGGTGGGGCGATCTCTATAAAAACTTTATGGCTACAGGCATTGATGGTGTTTGGAATGACATGAATGAGCCTTCTGTTTTTGATGGTCCTGATGGAACTATGCCTGAAGATAACTATCACCGAGGCGGAGGAGATTTGGCTGCCGGTTCTCATCTTCGTTATCATAATGTATATGGCACATTGATGATTAAAGCATCAAGAGAAGGAATTATGAAAGTTAATCCCGATAAAAGACCATTTATATTATCACGCTCGGGCTTCTTAGGTAGTCATCGTTATGGCGCGACCTGGACTGGCGATAATTCGTCAACCGAGGAATATATGAAGCTATCTGTTCCGATGTCTCTTAATCTAGGTTTATCTGGACAGCCGTTTAGTGGACCGGATATGGGAGGGTTTACCAAGAATGCTAATCCTGATCTTTTTGGACAATGGATTGCAACTGATGCATTTTTCCCCTTTATGAGAGGACATGCTAGTAATGATGCCAACAATAAAGAGCCATGGGCTTTTGGACAGGAGATTGAAAATGTATCTCGTACGGCATTAAACAGAAGATATCGCTTGTTGCCCTATCTATATACATTATTCAATGAATCATCTAAAACAGGTATGCCGATTATGCAACCAGTTTTCTTTGCAGATGTAAAGGATACAACGCTGAGAAAAGAAGATCAGGCATTTTTGGTAGGAAGCGATTTGCTGATTGTTCCTAAATGGGCCGTTAAACCTTCATTGCCCAAAGGAATATGGAGAACTGTTTCCATTGCCGGAGAAAATAGTAAAACAGATAAATATCAGGCAGACGTGAAGGTTAGAGGAGGAGCTATTATTCCAATGGGTAAGATTATTCAGAATACGAATGAATATACCCTTGATTCGTTAACATTAGTGGTTTCACTTGATAAACAAGGCTTGGCTAAAGGCCGACTTTATGAAGATGCCGGAGAAGGTTATCAATATGAAAAGGGAGAATATTTGCTTTCTTATTTCATTGCTAAGAAAAAGGGTTCTTTGGTAAATATTATTATAAAGCGTGAGTCAGGAAACTGGGAATTGAAATCACGTAACTACAAAGTAATAGTTAGAACAGATAAAGGAACTTTTGTTTCGCCGTGGACAAATAGTACAAATATTACTGTATCTTTATCTGGTAAGAAAATTGAAAGTAAAAATTAATAAAAACTATAAATATCATGAGAAAAGTATTCTTATTTCTATTTTTAGCTTGTTCGGTTCTAGCTTCTAAAGCAGAATCTATTAAGTCGCCCGATGGCAATCTGGAACTTAATTTTGAAGTTAAAGGAGGAATTCCTGTTTATCAGCTAACCTATAAAAACAAACCGGTAGTTAAAGAAAGTAAGCTGGGACTTGATTTAAAAGAAGGAGAAGACCTGCTTGATGGCTTTACTAAAACAAAGGTTGAAACAAGCTCTTTCGACGAAAACTGGAACCCGGTTTGGGGAGAGATGAAGACGATTCGCAATCATTACAATGAGCTTGCAGCAACATTAACTCAACAAGCTGCAGATCGCTATATTGTTATCCGTTTCCGTTTGTACAACGATGGATTAGGCTTCCGTTATGAGTTTCCTCAACAAAAGAATTTCAACTATTTTGTTATAAAGGAAGAGAAAACACAGTTTGCAATGGCTGGCGATCACAAAGCATTCTGGATTCCGGGAGATTACGATACTCAGGAATACAGCACTGTAACTTCCGATCTTTCTGAGATTCGCGGAAAGATGAAAGCGGCTATCACTCCTAACTCTTCGCAAACTCCGTTCTCAGCAACCGGAGTTCAGACTCCATTGATGATGAAGAGCAAAGACGGACTTTATATCAATATCCACGAAGCTGCATTGGTAGATTACTCTTGCATGCACCTTAATCTGGACGATAAAACCATGACTTTCGAGTCCTGGCTTACTCCCGATGCAATAGGCGATAAAGGATATTTGCAAACTCCTTGTCAATCTCCATGGCGTACTGTTATCGTTAGCGATGATGCACGTGATATTCTGGCTTCAAAGACAATTTTAAACCTGAATGATCCTTGTAAATATACAGATACTTCATGGATTAAGCCGGTTAAGTACGTAGGTGTGTGGTGGGAGATGATTACCGGAAAAAGCACTTGGGCATACACAGATCTTCCGGCCGTAAAACTTGGTGTAACCGACTATTCAAAGACTATTCCTAACGGCAAACATGCAGCAAATACAGCACACGTGAAAGAATATATAGATTTTGCTGCAAAACATGGCTTTGATGCTGTGTTGGTAGAGGGCTGGAACGAAGGTTGGGAAGACTGGTTTGGCAAGACCAAAGATTATGTATTCGACTTTGTAACTCCTTATCCCGATTTTGATGTAAAGGAACTCCATCGTTATGCTGCCAGCAAAGGAGTAAAAATGATGATGCATCACGAAACATCAGCTTCTGTTCGTAACTACGAACGTCACATGGATAAAGCTTATCAGTTTATGGTAGACAATGGTTATAATTCCGTGAAGAGTGGTTATGTAGGAAATATGATTCCTCGTGGAGAATACCATTATGGTCAGTGGATGGTAAACCATTATCTTTATGCCGTAACTAAGGCAGCGGAATACAAAATTATGGTAAATGCACACGAAGCAGTTCGCCCTACCGGACTTTGCCGCACATATCCTAACCTGATTGGTAACGAATCTGCTCGCGGAACAGAGTACGAAGCATTTGGCGGAAGCAATCCCGACCATACCACAATTCTTCCGTTTACCCGCTTGATGGGTGGACCGATGGATTATACCCCAGGTATATTAGATACAAAAATCAGTTTCCTTCCGGGAGAACACTCTTTTGTACATAGCACACTTGTTCGTCAAATGGCATTATATGTAACCATGTATAGTCCGCTGCAAATGGCTGCCGACCTTCCCGAAAGCTATAATAAGTATATGGATGCATTCCAGTTTATTAAAGATGTAGCCGTCGACTGGGATGATAGCAAGTATCTGGAAGCAGAACCGGGCGATTACATTACTGTAGCTCGTAAGGCTAAAGGTACAAACAACTGGTTTGTAGGAAATACAAGCGATGAAAACGGACATGTTTCTAACCTGTCATTTAGTTTCCTTGATCCGGGTAAGAAGTATATCGCAACAATATATTGTGATGCTGCAGATGCACATTACGAAAAGAACCCTTCAGCATATACCATTAAGAAAGTGGTAGTGACTAACAAATCTAAAACAACATTGAAAGCGGCTCCTGGTGGAGGTTTTGCAATAAGCATTATTGAAGCTAAAGATGCTAAAGAGCTGAAAGGGCTGAAGAAGATATAATGTAACACTGTAAAAAGTGTTTCAGATAAGCGCGGGCAACTATACCATATTTCTGTATATTTACGGGGTGGTATAAAGTTGCCCGCGCCTTATTTTCAGTGGCTTATCTTGAAAAATAAAATAGTAAGACGGAAAATAACCTTTTATCTTTCTTCTTTTGAGTGTCTTTTTGAGTTAAAATGTGTTTTATTCCTGATTTTCAGCTAGCTAATCTTGCTAAAACCATGCCCACAAGTATTTATTATATCAAAACAAGGCTTTATATTTTTGGCTAAAAACATTTGTTAACAACAATTCCTTATTCCCTTTGTAAATTGTTCGCCAATAAAATAAAGTCATTGACCAATAAATAAAATCTATTGGTGAATAGTTTCTGAACCATTGAGCAATGGATTTTATTTATAATGTATTTTATATCTATAATAAAAGTGACTTTAACCCTTCTACATCTTCAACAATAAAATCGGCACCGGCATGTTCAAGTTCGGTTCTGCTTCCATATCCATAAAGAACACCTACGGAAGAAATACCGTTATTCTTTGCGCCTTCAATATCGTGTTTGCGATCGCCAATCATTATTACGTGAGATAAATCAGTAATCTTATTCGTGCTAAGCACATATTTAATTACATCAGTTTTTGTAGAGCGACTTCCGTCTAATGTACTTCCGCCTATAAAGGTGAAATAGTGAGATAGTTTGAAGTGGTCGAGAATTCGCTTTGCAAAAGGCTCAGGTTTTGAAGTGGCAAGCATCAATATTCTTCCCTGATCGACTTGCGATTGAAGAAAATCCTTTATTCCTTCATATTCATTATTCTCAAATATACCTTTGGTGGCAAAATATTCCCGGTATTTTCCTAAAGCAATTTGTGCCTGTTCGTCTGTAAAGTGATAGAATTCTTTGAAAGAATCAATAAGTGGAGGACCAATAAACGGACAAAGCTCTTCAAGGTTGTGTACTTTAATTCCGAAGAAAGCTAATGCGTGTTGCACGGAACGTGTAATGCCAATCATGGGATCGGTTAGTGTTCCGTCTAAATCAAGAAGTATGTACCGGATATTTTTCATGATGCAAATAGAAAATATATTATTTGCAGGGCAAATGTACGCATTTTCTTTGCTTGTTCTTGCATTTGTCCAATTTTAAATGTTTGTTTTTGTACTAAAAACAGGTTCATTCGCTTGTAAATCAGTTTGGTAATGCAATAGTGATTTGTCCAATGCTTGTCCGGCAAAATCTGGTTTATTATGCTTTACTTTGCATCAGGATAAGAAGTAGCATAATTAAAACATGTATTCATATAATAGACTTTCGCTTAACTATTCTATCTGTTTCTTTAAAATCTCTAATGGCATTCCTTGGAAATGAATTTAGTCGTTTTCATTCAATTTCTTTAATGGAATGCTACTAGATCTGGTGTCGGGTTAAGAATTTTTGTCTTAACCTGACTGCCAGATACAGCTTGTTTTTCTTCTCTCTTTAGCTGTTCTGATGTTTTTTTCTCTCTTTTTAATTAAAAACTCTTGCATATTTCACTAAAACATTATACTTTTGTACCCGCAACCAATAAATGGTAGCACGGGCTTTTAGCTCAGTTGGTTAGAGCAACAGACTCATAATCTGGAGGTCCTTGGTTCAAGCCCAAGATGGCCCACCTCTTAGAAATCAAGCCGTTACAAATATTTGTAACGGCTTTTTTTGTATCATTATGTGTGATTTGTATATGCGTTGAGTTGCAAAAAAGGTTATTGATAATATTAAATGGATAAAGAGAATCTGTTTTTTAAACTCATTTCCTTCAAATAATTTGCATATATCACAAAATTTAGAGAACATTGCATCTGTTTACGCACACGATAATAATAAAGGCATACTTTGCATTCCATATAACCATTGAAATACTAAATTAAAACATGTCGTACGTTCGAATCTTATCTAAAAAAGTATTTGCCATCATTGGCATGATGCTTTTAGTTGCTAACCTGTTTGCTCAGGGAAAAGATCAGAAACAAGAGTATTCTCCCATAAGTTTAAAGCCATTTTCGGACAGTTCGCGACACTGGTATGGAATTCATGACGATCATAATATTATTAATCCGTTGCCTGGTCAGCCTAAATATAAAGAGTCTGAAATAATAAAGATTGCAGATAATATTCTGCTTTTTCAACGGAATAACGGTGGGTGGCCTAAGAACTATGATGTGCAGGCAATACTTACTCCACAACAAACTGATAGCTTGATGAAGACTAAGGATATGGTTCATACTACCTTTGATAATTCTACAACTTATACTCATGTTGATTATTTAGCTCAGGTTTATACGCTTACACATATTCAGAAATATAAAACAGCTTGTGATAAAGGGATTAAATTCATTCTTTCTGCTCAATATCCAAATGGTGGATGGCCACAATACTATCCTTTGGAAAAAGGATATAGCCGACGTATAACTTTTAATGACGGTGCTTACATTGGCGTAATGAGTACTTTAAAGAAGATAATAATTAACGATGCAAATTATTCTTTTGTAGATAAGAATCTGAGAAAGAAAGTCGCTTTAGCTTATCAGAAAGGAATTGACTGTATTCTGAAATCGCAGATTGTTACTAAAGGCCGACTTACTGCGTGGTGCCAGCAACATGATGAAGTATCTCTGAAACCAGCCTGGGCCAGAGCATTTGAACCGCCATGCATTTGTAATGGCGAAAGTGTAGGGATTGTGTTATTTTTGATGAGTATAGATCATCCCGACCAGAAAATAATCACTTCTGTGCAAGCTGCTGTGAAATGGTTTCAGGATTCTATGATTCTAAATACCCGGGTAGAAACCGTACAGGCAGCACCCGAAAAATCTAAATATAAAACAAGCACTACCGACAGAGTTGTTGTTATCGATTCTCTTGCTTCTCCAATATGGACACGTTATTATGAATTGGAAACAGAACGTCCTATGTTCAGTGACAGAAACGGTAAGATACTTTATTCATTATCGGAAGTCAGTCGTGAAAGAAGAAGTGGATATGGCTGGTATACCTATGCTCCGCAGGGTGTGCTGAACAAATACCCAAAATGGGAGAAAAAGTGGTTGTCTGGTGGAAAAAAGTAGTATCAGATTTTTATACACAAAAACATCCGAAGTTCAGTACAGGCATATATCTGCTAGTTTGAACTGAACTTTGAATGTTTATAGTTTATGATTGTTTATTTGAATAGTATCTAATTTCATTCAGGAGAAAAATATCTGAATGTTTTCTTTTAATAATTAATGATAAAGTTATCCTTTGGATTTCTCACTTTCTTCATGTTTACTAACCAATCGTTCTCTGCATCACGATAACCGATGGGCAATAATAAAACACTTTTCAATCCTTTTGATTTAAGCCCGAGTAATTCATCCAGCTCTTCACCAATAAAACCTTCCATTGGCGTGCTATCTACTTTCAGTTCTGCAGCCTGAGCTATGGCTAACCCCAAGCCAATGTAAGCCTGTCTTGCTGTATGAATAAAATTTTCTTCAGCTGTTTGATTTAAATATAGAGCTCTCAGTTTATCAGTATATGACTTAAATCGTCCTCTAGGCAAGCCTCTTTCATCTGTTGTATAATTGTATATTTTATCTATTCGCTCTTCTGTATAACGATCCCATGCTGCAAATACTAACAAATGAGAGCAATCGGCCACAATCTGCTGTTCCATTGCAATTGGTACTATCTTATTTTTAAGTTCCTGATCAGTAATTACAATTACTCTGAATTGCTGCAATCCTGATGATGTTGGTGCTAGTCGTGCTGCCTCTACAATCTTATCTACATCTTCCTGAGCTACTTTTTTAGTAGGATCATATTTTTTTGTGGCATAACGCCATTTCAAATTCTCTAATAATGCCATATCTTTAATTTTATATATTTATGAATAAAGTAGTTTTGTGTTTTTACTTCATTAATGATTCAATATCTATAATGAATTAAGTATTGCAAATGTAGTTGCAAATTAAATAGTGCACAATATAATAGTAATATATTTATGTTAATATATTATTTTTTAATTATTAAAAAGATTAGTTCAGAAAGCATAGCCTTATTTTGATTGAATCTTTTTTCTAAAAAACTTATGAGAGCAGTTGTTAATAGATAAATGCTATTTTCTTTTTATATTTGTTCCCTATGAACATAAAATGATAAAGTCATGTACCCAAAATGGCCTTACTTTTTATCTATTTAATGCGGAGCTTGCACTTCACACATTATTATAATTTATAGATGAAACATACAAAAGCAACAATTGAATTCATTAAAGAACATATAGCTGATGATCCTTCCAAACTGGCTCTTCAGGCAAAAAAATATCCAGACGTGGATATGCCAACTGCTGTTACTCAGATTGTTGGTCGGAAAATAGCAATGGAAAAAGTTCCTTCCTGGGGTAATACCGATGGTATTCTTTATCCTAAGCATCTTTCAATGGAACAATGCTCGTCAGAGGTTACGGCTCGTTATAAATCATCACTTGTAAAAGGAAATACTTTGGTTGATATAACTGGAGGACTTGGCATTGATTGTGCTTTTCTTTCAATGAACTTTCAGCGGGCAGTATATGTGGAGCGTCAGGCTGAACTGTGCGAAATAGCATCCTCTAACTTTCCTTTATTAGGCTTATCTCATATTGATGTGGTAAATGGTGATGGGGTAGAATATCTTTCCCGAACAGAAAAGGTCGATTGGATTTTTATTGATCCTGCAAGAAGAAATGAGCATGGAGGAAAAGTAATTGCTATAGCGGATTGCGAGCCAAATGTTGCAGAAATCTCAGATTTACTGCTAAGTAAGGCTGAGAAAGTGATGATTAAGTTATCTCCAATGCTCGATCTTTCTTTGGCTTTGCATCATTTATCTTTTGTAAAGGAGGTGCATGTGGTGTCGGTGGCTAACGAATGCAAGGAGCTACTTGTTATTCTTGCAAACGATGCAGCGAACTCAAAAGTCAGTATTCATTGTGTGAATCTACTAAAAAACGGAGAAGCTCAGATTTTTTCCTTCGATAAGGAGGAGGAACTACAAGGGTGCGGATATGCTCCTAAAGTGGAACGATATCTTTATGAACCCAACGCTTCCATACTTAAGGGCGGTGCTTATAAAAGTATCTCAAACAGATATAATCTGAAGAAATTACATCAGAATAGTCATCTATATACTTCGGATGAATTGAAAATTGATTTCCCCGGCCGTAAGTTTGAGTGCGATGCTGTTTTTAGCCTGAATAAAAAAGAACTAAAGACTAATTTAGGAGATGTAAAGCAGGCAAATATCACTATTCGTAATTTCCCTTCTTCTGTTTCAGAACTTCGTAAAAGGTTAAAACTGTTGGATGGTGGTGATACCTATTTGTTTGCAACTACTTTGGTTGATGAACAGAAAGTGCTTGTGAAATGTCATAAGTGCTGACGCTTTAATGTCGTTTTACAGTATAAATACTGCCTTTAAATTACATTAATGTAGTGGTTTTAATGTTTTTTATTGAAAAAGAGTATCTTTGCAACCTTAATATTTTATACAATTTATGGCAGTAATAATAAAACAAGTCTCTAATAAAAAAGAACTTAAAAAATTTATTCAATTCAACAAAGAGTTATATAAAGGCAATGCATATTCTGTTCCTGATCTTTATGATGATATGCTTAATACATTCAATAAAGATAAAAACCCTGCCTTTGAATTTTGTGAAGCAGAATATTTCTTAGCATATAAAGACGACAAATTAGTGGGAAGGGTTGCGGCCATTATCAATCATAAGGCAAATAAAACCTGGGATAAAAAAGATGTTCGTTTCGGATGGATTGACTTTATTGATGATCTCGAAGTTTCAGAAGCTTTGCTTAAAGCTGTTGAAAAGTATGGCAAAGAGCATGGAATGGAAAACATTCAAGGTCCTTTAGGATTTACTGATTTCGATGCCGAAGGTATGCTGATTGAAGGATTTGATCAGTTAAGTACAATGGCTACAATCTATAATTATCCTTACTACCCAGAACATATACAGAAATTAGGTTATGAGAAGGATGCCGATTGGGTTGAGTTCCAAATTTATATTCCAGAGACTGGAGTTCCAGAAAAGCATCAACGTATTTCAGATATTATCAAAAAGAAATACAATCTTAGAGTTCTTAAATATACTTCCAGAAAGAAACTCGCAAAAGATTACGGACAGGAAATTTTCGATTTAATGAATGAAGCTTATAGTCCGCTATACGGATATTCAGCTCTTTCTCAGAAGCAGATTGAACATTATGTCAAAATGTATCTCCCGGTAGTCGACTTAAAAATGGTTCCTCTTATTGTTGACCAGGAAGACAATTTAGTAGCAGTTGGTATAACAATGCCATCCTTGTCTGTTGCGTTACAAAAAGCTCATGGAAGATTGTTGCCTTTCGGTTGGTACCATTTACTAAAAGCGCTATTCTTTGGTAAAAGAAAAGTGATTGATCTTCTTTTGATTGCTGTGAAACCAGAGTATCAGAACAAAGGGGTAAATGCATTATTATTTTCTGATTTAATTCCAGTTTACCAAAAAGAAGGTTGTATATTTGCGGAAAGCAATCCCGAATTAGAGATGAATGGCAAGGTTCAGGCTCAGTGGGAATACTTTAAAACAATTCAGCATAAACGTCGTCGTGCATTTATAAAGAAAATAGATTTATAGTATATAAGTTTTGGCAAATTTATAATTATGGAAGAAAATATTGAAGAAAAGATCCTGGTTACAGAATATACCGAGGAAAATATTAGGACCCTAGATTGGAAAGAACATATTCGCCGTCGCCCTGGTATGTATATCGGAAAATTAGGTGATGGTTCTCATTCAGATGATGGTATTTATGTACTTCTGAAGGAGGCGTTGGATAATTCTATCGATGAGTACATGATGGGATATGGCAAGACTATTGAAGTTACGGTTGTTGACGGGAAAGTTACAGTTCGTGACCATGGTCGTGGTATTCCGTTAGGAAAGGTGATAGATGTTTCTTCAAAAATGAATACGGGTGGTAAATACGACTCTAAAGCCTTCAAGAAATCTGTTGGTTTGAATGGAGTTGGTATTAAGGCTGTAAATGCACTATCTTCTTTCTTCCGTATTTCCAGTTTCAGAGAAGGCGAGGAAAAAACCGCTGAATTTGAACGAGGTAATATTATTAACGACTTTCCGATTTCGGAAACAGAACATGATAATGGTACCTTAACAGAGTTTATCCCTGATGATACAATATTCAAAGATTATCATTATCTGAATGAACATATCGAGCCCTTATTGAAGAATTATGTATTCCTCAATACTGGTTTGAGCATCATCTTTAATGGAAAGAAGTTCCATTCCAAAAATGGATTGGTCGATCTGTTAAATGAAAACATGACTACTGATCCGCTTTATCCGATTATTCATCTCTCCGGAGATGATATTGAGTTGGTACTGACTCATAGCGATCAGTATGGTGAAGAATACTATTCTTTTGTAAACGGACAGCATACAACTCAGGGAGGTACTCACCTTGCTGCTTTTCGTGAAGCGGTTGCCAGAACTATTAAGGAATATTATTCTAAAAACTTCGATTATGCTGATATTCGTTCCGGTATGGTGGGGGCTATCAGTATTAAAGTGGAGGAACCGGTGTTTGAGTCTCAGACAAAAACAAAGCTTGGTTCTAAAGATATTGGCCCTGATGGACCTTCTGTTGGTAAGTTTATCGGCGACTTTGTAAAGCGTGAACTCGATAACTTTTTGCATATCAATCATGAAACTTCTGAGATTCTACTTCAAAAAATACAGGATTCAGAGAAAGAACGTAAGGCGATTGCCGGTGTAACCAAATTAGCTCGTGAACGTGCTAAGAAAGCGAATCTGCACAACCGTAAGCTGCGTGATTGCCGTGTTCACTTAAACGATTTGAAAGGTAAGGATCAGGAAGAATCGTGTATCTTCATTACCGAGGGTGATTCTGCAAGTGGATCTATTACTAAAAGCCGTGATGTAACCACACAAGCTGTATTTAGTTTACGTGGTAAGCCGCTGAATTCTTTTGGATTAACCAAAAAAGTTGTTTACGAGAATGAAGAGTTCAATTTGCTTCAGGCAGCATTAAATATTGAAGACGGTATTGAAGGTTTACGTTATAATAAAGTGATTGTTGCAACAGATGCCGATGTGGATGGTATGCATATTCGTCTGTTATTGATTACTTTTTTCCTGCAGTTTTTTCCTGATCTGATAAAGAAGGGGCATGTGTATATTCTGCAAACGCCTCTTTTCCGTGTGCGAAATAAAAAAGAGACTATTTACTGCTATTCGGAAGAAGAACGTATTAGTGCTATTAATAAACTTTCTCCTAATCCCGAAATTACCCGATTCAAAGGGTTAGGTGAGATCTCTCCTGATGAGTTCAGACATTTCATTGGTAAAGATATTCGTTTAGAACAGGTTACTCTCCGAAGAAACGATTTGGTGAAAGGACTTTTAGAGTTCTATATGGGGAAAAACACCATGGAGCGTCAGAATTTTATTATTGACAACCTGGTTATTGAAGAAGATGTAGCTTAAAATTATGAAACGAGCCATATTTCCCGGAACATTCGATCCTTTTACCGTTGGCCACTTTTCTGTGGTGAAGCGTGCCTTGACCTTTATGGATGAAATAGTAATAGGTATTGGTATAAATGAAAACAAGAAAACTTATTTCCCGATAGAAAAGCGTGTAGAGATGATCAGTAATCTCTATAAAGATGAACCGCGAATAAAGGTGGTGCCTTATAACTCCCTGACTATTGATTTTGCAAATTCAGTTGATGCAAAGTTTATAGTTCGTGGAATTCGTACGGTGAAGGATTTTGAATATGAAGAGACCATTGCTGATATCAACAGACAATTGGCCGGAATTGAGACTATTTTACTCTTTACAGAACCGGAACTGACTTGCGTGAGCTCCACTATTGTTAGAGAGCTTTTGCATTATAATAAAGATATCAGCAGATTCATCCCTAAAGGGCTGGAGATCTGATATAAAACAGTTTTTGAATGAAAAAAGTAATTACTTCCTTGATATGTTTGTTCGCGGTTAGTGCACAAGCTCAGAATTATGGAACAGTGGCTTCCCGCAAACTGCATATGGCGGAGTTTGCAATTAATAATCTTTATGTTGATAAGGTTAATGAAGATAAGCTGGTAGAAGATGCTATTGTTAAAATGCTTTCAACGCTGGATCCTCATTCAACGTATGCTAATCCTGACGAGGTTAAAAAACTAAATGAACCCTTGCAGGGCAATTTCGAAGGAATTGGTGTACAGTTTAATATGGCCGAAGATACGTTGCTGGTTATTCAACCTGTATCAGGAGGACCTTCTGAAAAGATTGGTATTTTAGCAGGTGACCGGATTATTGCTGTTAATGATACTGCTATTGCTGGTGTAAAAATGAGCACCGACGAAGTTATGCGCCGTCTGAAAGGCCCGAAAGGTTCAGTGGTTAATTTAACAGTACTGAGAAGAGGTGTGAATGAACTACTTAAGTTTAAAGTAAAACGTGATCGCATTCCTCTTTATAGCTTGGATGCATCTTATATGATACAGGACAAAATAGGTTATATTCGTATCAATCGTTTTGCTTCTACTACTGCTGAGGAATTTGCCAAAGCTCTAAAGGAACTTAAATCCAAAGGTATGAAGGATTTAATTCTTGATTTGCAGGATAATGGCGGTGGTTATTTGAATGCTGCTATCGATTTGGCTAATGAGTTTCTGGAAGAGAAAGAATTAATTGTTTATACAGAAGGACAGAAAACCCCGCGTAGTGAGTTTTTTGCCAAAGGTACAGGAAGCTTTCAAAAAGGAAAGTTAGTAGTATTGGTTAATGAGTTTTCTGCATCTGCAAGTGAAATCTTGTCTGGTGCAATACAGGACTGGGATAGAGGACTAATTGTTGGACGACGTTCTTTTGGTAAGGGATTGGTGCAACGTCCTATTGATTTGCCGGATGGTTCAATGATACGTTTAACGGTTGCTCGTTATTACACTCCAGCAGGAAGATGTATTCAAAAGCCTTATGAAAGTATTGAAAAGTACAATATGGATTTAATTAACCGATACAATAAAGGTGAGATGATGAATTCTGATAGTATTCACTTCCCTGATTCTTTGAAATGTAAAACAAAGAAATTTGAAAGAATTGTTTATGGTGGGGGTGGAATTATGCCCGATTATTTTGTACCTGTCGATACAACCCTTTATACAGACTATCACCGTAATCTT
Source organism: Bacteroidaceae bacterium (assembly GCA_963668125.1). Lineage (GTDB taxonomy): Bacteria > Bacteroidota > Bacteroidia > Bacteroidales > Bacteroidaceae > Bacteroides. The sequence continues at coordinate 680,959 of OY764215.1, forward strand.
GTGGCAAAAGGTGTTGTCCTGAAAATGACGCTGAAATATATAGAAAATCATCGTAAAGAATTGCTTGGCAAATACAAATCGTTCACTGATTTCAATAATAATTTTGAGATAAGCAGTTCTATGATGGACAACCTGATAGCAATGGGTACGGAAGCCAAAGTGGAACTGAATAAAGAACAACTTAAGGTTTCCGAGTCGTTGATAAAAACTCAGCTAAAAGCTCTTATTGCTCGTGATCTTTGGGACATGAACGAATACTATCACGTAATGAACTCTACAAACGAGAGTGTGAAAAAGGCTGTTGAAATATTACAGACCGGCGATTATGATAAGAAATTAACTAGATTAAATTAATATGGCTGCATCGAAGAATGATTATTATCACATTGGGTTAAATGACCAGCAGGTTATTGAAAGTCGTGAGAAAAATGGTGTTAATTTATTAACTCCTCCTAAACGACCTTCTCTTTGGAAGCTTTATCTTGAAAAGTTTGAAGATCCTATTGTTCGTGTATTACTTGTTGCTGCAGTGTTTTCATTGCTCATTTCAATTATTGAAAATGAATATGCAGAAACAATTGGTATATTCTTTGCTATTTTTCTAGCAACTGGCATCGGCTTTTATTTTGAGTATGATGCAGGTAAGAAGTTTGACTTGTTGAATGCGGTCAACGAAGAAACTGCGGTTAAAGTTCTTCGTAACGGCAAAGTATTTGAAATACCTCGTAAAGATGTAGTAACCGGTGATATAATAATGCTTGAAACAGGTGAAGAGATTCCTGCTGATGGTGAATTGATTGAAGCTATATCTATGCAGGTTAATGAATCTAACCTGACTGGTGAGCCTATTGTTGAGAAAACAACTGATGAATCTCGCTTTGATGAAGAAGCAACTTATGCTTCCAATATGGTGATGCGTGGTACAACTGTTGTCGATGGTCATGGAATAATGAAAGTTCTTCGTGTTGGTGATGCTACCGAGATTGGTAAAGTTGCCAAACAGTCTACTGAAAAGAGTGAAGAACCTACTCCGTTAAATATTCAATTGTCTAAGCTTGCGCAATTTATTGGAACAATTGGTTTTTCTGTAGCACTTGCTACTTTCCTTGTTTTCTTTATCAAAGATGCATTGTTTATAAGCTCTGTAGAGTATCAGGGTACTTTATATGATAACCTTATCGGGCCAAAGATCATTTCTATCGCTGCAATTGTGGGATTGATGATTGCTGCAATTAAAATGTGGATGCCTCATAAATTTTCCTATTCAATAAACAAGAAACCGTCATGGTTCTGGTCACTGACAGGTATTGTGTCTGCTGTATTAATTGCAGTTATTGCTTTTATGACTTATGGGCTTAATTCAACAGAAACAGATAATTGGCAAGCATATATAGCACTTTTCCAGATTGTGCTTAAATACTTTATGATGGCTGTTACCTTAATCGTAGTAGCTGTTCCGGAAGGTTTGCCAATGAGTGTATCACTTAGTCTGGCATTAAACATGCGCCGTATGCTTTCTACCAATAACCTTGTTCGTAAAATGCATGCTTGCGAAACTATGGGAGCTGTAACAGTTATCTGTACAGATAAAACAGGAACTCTTACTCAGAACCTGATGCAGGTGCACGAAACCAAGTTTTATGGTTTGAAAGAAAGCGGAAAATTGGCTGATGATGAAATTAGTAATCTGATTAAAGAAGGTATTAGTGCAAACTCTACGGCTTTCCTTGAAAACGGAGATGCCGGTTCTAAACCAAAAGGTGTTGGTAACCCAACTGAGGTAGCATTATTGTTATGGCTTAATTCACAAAATGTGAACTATCTCGAGTTAAGAGAAGATGCAAAGGTATATGACCAGTTAACCTTCTCAACCGAAAGAAAGTTCATGGCCACTTTAGTGCACTCTTCACTTCTTGATAAGAAAATATTATTTGTGAAAGGTGCCCCTGAAATTGTATTGGGAAAATGTAAGCAAGTTATATTAGGAGATAAAACCGTAAGTGCTTCAGAATATCGTCCAACAGTTGAAGCTCAATTGCTGGCATATCAAAATATGGCAATGCGTACGTTAGGTTTTGCCTATAAGATTGTTGATGCCGATTCTTCAAATGACTGTGTTGACCTGGCAGCAGGGAACGATCTTAACTTCCTTGGAGTAGTTGCAATATCCGATCCTATTCGTTTGGATGTTCCTGCAGCGGTGGAGAAATGTAAATCGGCAGGAATTGACGTGAAGATCGTAACTGGTGATACTCCGGGAACTGCTAAAGAGATCGCTCGTCAGATTGGTTTATGGACAGAGGCTGATACCGATTGGAATCATATTACAGGTGCCGGCTTTGCTGAACTAAGTGATGAAGAATTATTGAATCGTGTACTCGATTTGAAGATAATGTCTCGTGCCCGTCCTACAGATAAACAACGCCTGGTACAGCTATTACAGCAAAAAGGTGCAGTTGTTGCTGTTACCGGTGATGGTACAAATGATGCTCCTGCATTGAACCATGCTCAAGTGGGACTTTCTATGGGAACAGGAACTTCGGTGGCTAAAGAGGCGAGTGATATTACATTGCTTGATGACTCATTTAACAGTATAAGTACAGCAGTGATGTGGGGACGTTCACTGTATAAGAATATACAGCGATTCATTGTATTCCAGCTGACAATCAATTTTATAGCCTTGCTTATTGTATTGCTTGGTGCATTTGTTGGTACAGAATTGCCTTTGACAGTTACTCAGATGCTTTGGGTGAACCTTATAATGGACACTTTTGCGGCATTGGCTTTGGCTTCAATTCCGCCTAGCATTGATGTAATGAAAGAAAAGCCACGCAAGAGTTCCGATTTTATAATCACTAAGAAGATGCGTTATAACATTCTGGGCCTTGGAACAACTTTGTTAGTTCTTTTGCTGGGAATGATTGTATATAATACCGGAGATGATGGAGTAATGACTGTGCAGAACCTGACAATCTTCTTCACAACATTTGTGATGCTTCAATTCTGGAATCTGTTTAATGCAAGAGTATTTGGAACGAACGATAGTTCATTTAAAGGTCTTTCAAAATCATACGGAACAATACTTGTATTATTGATTATTCTTATCGGACAAATTCTGATTGTTCAATTAGGTGGAGACGTTTTCCGTACAGAACCTCTTGATCTGCAAACGTGGGTTAAAATAATTGGTTTAACATCTATTGTTTTGTGGGCAGGTGAGCTGTTCCGCTTTGTAAGACGTTTGAATAACAAGTAACAGATGAATGATAATATAAAGAATCTGATTATTGACTTTGGTGGGGTATTGGTTGATTTAGATCGTTCACGATGCATAGATTCCTTTAAAAGAATTGGTGCAGACTGTATCGAAGAAATGTTGAACCCTTATTATCAGCTTGGACTTCTTAAAGATCTTGAGAACGGTGATATAACAACAGATATGTTTCATGAAGAGTTGAGAAAAGCTGCCGGTAAAGATATTACCGACAGCCAGATTGACGATGCCTGGAATAGTTTTTTGGTAAGCGTTCCATCTTATAAGCTGGATTTGTTACTAAGTCTTCGTGAACGTTACTCAGTTTACTTGTTGAGCAATACCAATCAGATTCATTGGGAAATGTCTTGTGAACGTTTCTTCTCATATAAAAACCTCACAGCAGAAGATTTTTTCGAGAAGATATTCCTCTCATATCAGTTACATCAGCTAAAACCTTCCAAAGAAATATTTCAGACGGTTTTGCTTGAGACTGGTATAAAGCCGGAAGAAACATTTTTTATAGACGACTCTGCTGCTAATTGTAAAACGGCAGAATTGTTTGGTATTCATACATATACCCCAAAAGATCAGGAAGACTGGGGGCATATCTTTAAATAAACAGAATATGAAGATCATTTGCAATCCAAAAGATTATGCAATTGAACCATGCGTTGCAACAATAGGATTCTTTGATGGCGTGCATAAAGGGCATTGCTATCTCATAGAACAGGTAAAAGCCGTTGCTGCAAGTAAGGGACTTCGTACAGCGCTAATAACATTTCCTGTGCATCCTCGTAAAGTGATTGATGCAAACTATCAGTTAGACCTGCTTTCTACATTTAAAGAAAAAGTTGAGCTGTTAAGTAATACAGGAGTCGACTATTGTTTCCTTTTAGAATTTACTCCAGAGATTTCTGCTTTAACAGCCCGCGACTTTATGGCCGATATTCTGAAAAAGCAATTTAAAGTTGAATCGCTTATCATTGGCTACGATCACCGTTTTGGGCATAATCGTAGTGAGGGCTTTAATGAATATTGCCAGTATGGTAAAGAGATTGGTATGGATGTATTGCGTGCTAAAGGACTTTCCATTGAGAATAGAAAAATAGGTTCTTCTGTAATACGTGCCGCTCTCATTTCAGGGAATCTTGATCAAGCCAACTTTTACCTTGGATATCATTACTATTTAGACGGCGTTGTTGAAAAAGGATTTCAGCTTGGCCGTACTATTGGCTTTCCTACCGCTAATATTGCCATTACATCCGGTAAGATAATTCCTGCCGACGGAGTTTATGCAGTACGCGTCTCTGTAGAAGGCAAAGAGTATATAGGAATGCTTAATATTGGTGTTCGACCTACTGTACATAATGGAACCAACCGTACTCTTGAAGTAAACATTCTCAATTTCTCGGATGATATTTATGACAAAAATATTCACCTGACTTTTATTAAGCGTATGCGCCCGGAAATTAAGTTTAGCGGTATCGAAGCTTTGAAGGCTCAGCTTCATCAGGATAAGGAAGATGTTGAGAATGTTTTTGAGTCTCAAATACCTCTTTATTAATAGATTGTGGTTTTAATTTTGTATAGATTTTATTGTTATACGTCCCGTCTTATAATATCCCTCTATTGAACTTTATAGCTTCTTTTTTGTTGACTTATATATAAGAAATATTCCTGTTACTTCAATTTTTTTATAAAAAATAATTCTTATCTCGGAATTCTGAAAATTATTATTACCTTTAGAATATTAAACAGAATTTGAGAGCTTTTAATATTGTTTCTATAATAATTATCTAGACAATATGGATACGATAACAAGAAGTGTATTTCTCATTGAGAATATAAGACATAAAGAAAAAGCCCAATGGCTAAAGCGAATAATAAGATCTCAGATTGGAGTCTTAAGAGTATCTGTAACTCCGTCGAATATGCTGATGAAAGTGGAATATGATGCAAATGCCATAACACCATCAATGATGCAGATGCTTATTCGCTCTGTAGGGTGTGAATTGCTTATAGACGAAGAACAGATTCATGCCAGGCTAAAGCAAAAAGGCAGGCTAAAAAGAGATATTATATCTTTGATTATTTCTACAATTCTTTTTGCACTGTCATTTCTAACCTGGAGTTTTTCCTGGGGATATATTGCTGTAGCGACTACAGGTATTATTTTTCTGACATTTCTGATAATATTGATAAAAGAACAAAGGAGGAAATATTAATTTCCTCCTTTTGTTTTGAATGCTAATGCATACATTCTCATCTGTTTCACCATGGAAAGCAATCCGTTGCTTCTTGTTGGCGATAAGTGTTCTTTTAATCCTATCTTATCTATAAAATAGAGTTCGCTGTCCAATATTTCGTCTGGTGTATGATCTGATACTACCTTTATAAGCAAAGCAATAATTCCTTTCACTATTAGCGCGTCGCTTTCGGCTCTAAACATCAGTTTGCCGTCTACCATATCAGCTTGGAGCCAAACGCGGCTTTGACAGCCTTCAATAAGGTTTTGTTCTGTTTTATATTGTTCTTCGAGTGGTTCCTGTTCATTTCCCAGGTCTATCAACAATTGATATTTGTCCATCCAGTCGTCGAAGTCACTAAATTCTTCAATGACTTGTTCTTGTAATTCGTTAATGGTCATATTTATCTGTTTTTTCTAAATTTATTTTTCATTGTATACAACCTCAAGTACAGTTTGTCCCACTGCTTTGAGTGTTGATCTATCAATATTACTCATGTTATCATCTGTTGTATGCCAGAAATATCCGAAACCTCCCTCAGGAGTACTTAAGTCGGTAGGAATAATATCGATGCTTGGTATCTTTGCAATCCTGTTTACAAACAAATGATCGTCTGTTATATATCCGCCATCCTGATTGACGAAATAACTTGCGTATCCCATAGAGTTAGCTTTGTCCCATACTTTCTTTACTGTAGATTTTGCAAACTCGCTTGAATAAGCTTCTTTGTAGAATGTAGCGCCTTTGCCTCCCACCATATCAAGAAGAATACCAAAACGTGCATTATATCCTTCTACATGTGGATTGTTTGCCCAGTATTGTGTCCCCAGGCACCAGCTTTCCTCTTTATGTTCTCCTTTGTAGAATTCGGGTGTTCCGTAATCTTCGGCATCAAAGAAAATGATGTCTACTCCAATGGAAGGAGCTTTTTTACCTATCTGACGTGCAATTTCAAGTAATACACCAATACCGCTGGCGCCGTCGTTGGCTCCAAGAATAGGAGTGTGATGTTTTGATTCATCCTTATCCTGATCGGCCCAAGGGCGAGTATCCCAGTGAGCAAAAAGAAGTACGCGCTTCTTTGTCTCAGGATTAAAAGATCCTATAATGTTTCGGCTTTTCAGAATTGTTCCGTCGTAAGCTGTCAGGTCGGCATATTGGTCTATGACTTTTGCACCCGTCGCCGCAAGTTTCTTTGCAAGATATTCTCCACATGCCACGTGTTGTTTAGTGTTTGGTACTCGCGGACCAAAATCAACCTGTGCCTGTACATAATTGTAGGCGCTGTCTGCATCAAAATCCGGTGCTTTTACAACAGCTGTTTCTTCTGTTTTATTCATGGCAGATTTATTACTGTTACCGCATGAAGCGCAGCCAAACAGCAGGGCTGCAGTGACAAGCATGAAATAATTTCTTTTCATTCTTCTTGTGTTACTTTATTTTTTCGGATCCAAAAGTACAAATCTTTCGGGAGAATAATTTCATTTCCTATGTAGATTTCACAAAAATCAACGGATTGACATAACTATTTGAATATTAATTCGGCGCCGTTGTTTCCAACCGTCAGCTCTGTTTCGCAGCCGCAGATTAGTGGCACATTATTAACCACATGCCCCACCGGGAAATTAAAGCATACAGGATATCCGTATGGTTTCACCATATCGGCAATCATTTCGTACACTTCTTTACCTATCGACAGGTCTTCCTCATATTCAGTAAACTGCCCAACAATCAAGCCCGAAAGTTTTTCAAGAACACCCCCAAGTTTCAGGTTATTCATCATTCTGTCTATGTGGTAAGGTCTTTCCCCGATATCTTCTATGAAAAGAATTGTTCCTTCTGCCGGAAAATCGTAAGGAGTTCCTCTGAGTCCGTACAGCACAGAGAGGTTACCACCCCGAAGAGTTCCTTTTGCAGTTCCCTTAATATTAAGTTTATGCTTGGGAGAATGGTAGGCGGGTAATTCTCCGAATAATAAATTCTTGAGGTGTAAAGAACAGATATCGTCTTTAGGTTCTACAGAAAGGTGCCTTGCCATGGGCGAATGTACCGAAGCAAATCCATTGTATTGAAACAATTCATGAAGCAGAGTGATGTCACTGTACCCCAGTAACCACTTCGGATTTTTACGGAACTTAGTAAAATCTATCTGATCGATAAGATGAATAGCTCCGTAACCACCACGACTACAAAGAATAACTTTTGTACTTTCATCATCCATTGCTGCCTGAAGGTCGGTAGTACGCTGTTTTACAGATCCCGAAAACCTTCCGGCTTCTTCTGCAGCATGTTTGCCAATTACTACTTCCAATCCCCAGGATTCAAGAGTCTTTTTGGCATCCTTTAAAAAGTTCTTGTCTATTTTGCCTGCAGGCGATATTATTGTAACCCTATCTCCTTCCTGAAGATAAGGTGGAAATTGAATCGTTCTCATATATTTCTTTTTGTACAAATGTACACTAAAATTTTATTCCAGGTTATTCTAAGTTGGAAATAGTGAATGCTAAGTGTTTTATTCACCAATACTTTTTAAATTGTTGTAGACTAAAATTTAAAAAGCTGTAGACTATAATATTGTATGCTCTACAGCATTTTATAATTTGGTTTAGGCTCATTTAAAAAGATATGCTTTTTAATGATTTAAGCATTCTAAAAGTATCATATTGTTATTAAATGAGGCTTTTTTAAGATGAATACTTAGATTGAACTTTCTTTTTGATTGATATTTCGGGATAAATAGTACAAATATCAATCTTTTTTCGCATATTTGCTAAAAATCACAGGACTATGGAACCAATTAAAAGTTTTGATCAGTTGACAGCTCATTTAATGACGCTGAAGAAGCGTAAACGGATTGCTGTGGTTTGTGGAAACGATCCTAACACGGAGTATGCAATTACGCGAGCACTTGAAGAGGGAATAGCCGAACTTCTTATGATCGGAGATTCTTCTATGATTGATAAGTATCAGGCTTTGAAGAAGTATCCTGAGTATGTGAAGATTATTCACATAGAAGATTCTGATGAAGCAGCACGTGAAGCTGTACGGATTGTACGTGAAGGCGGCGCAGATATTCTGATGAAAGGAATTATCAATACAGATAATCTGTTGCGTGCCATATTAGACAAAGAAAAGGGCTTGTTGCCTCCGGGTAAAGTGCTTACTCACCTGTCTCTTATGCAGATCCCTACATATGATAAACTGCTATTTTTCTCGGATGCGGCTGTTATTCCCCGTCCCACTTTACAACAGCGTATCGAAATGATATGGTATGCAATCCATACATGTCACAGCTTTGGTATTGAACAACCCAGAATCTCTTTGATTCATTGCACTGAAAAGGTAAGTGCTAAGTTTCCTCATTCGCTGGATTATGTGAACATTGTGGAACTTGCCGAGGCCGGAGAGTTTGGAGATGTTATTATTGACGGACCACTTGATGTAAGAACCTCTTGCGAAAAGGCGAGTGGTGATATAAAAGGTATTGCTTCCCCTATAGATGGAGAAGCCGATGTGCTGATCTTCCCTAATATCGAATCTGGAAATGCTTTTTATAAGGGCGTTTCTCTTTTTGCAAATGCTACTATGGCCGGACTGTTACAAGGTCCTTCTTGTCCGGTAGTATTGCCCTCCAGAAGCGATTGTGGACTCTCAAAGTATTATAGTATTGCTATGGCTTGCCTTACAAGTAACAAAGACTAATTTATGAGAATTCTTGCCATTAACCCTGGTTCCACTTCTACAAAAATAGCAGTGTACGAGAACGAAAACCGCCTTTTTGTAACTACATTCTATCATTCACCCGAGACTCTGTCTCCCTTCCCAACAATCCTTTCCCAGTACGATTATCGAAAGGAGTTGATTGTTAATGAGCTTAAAAAAGAAAATCTGTTTTCAGATTTTGCGGCAATTGTTGGTCGTGGCGGATTACTTAAACCAATTGCCAGCGGTGTGTATGAAGTGAATGAGGCTATGAAGAACGATCTTCGGAATGCTTCTATGCAGCATGCATGTAATCTTGGCGGACTACTGGCCGAAGATATTGCTCTTCTTATCCCTGGTTGCAAAGCATACATTGCCGATCCGGTAGTAGTAGACGAACTGGAAGATGTTGCCCGCATATCCGGTTCTCCATTAATGATGCGTAAATCAGTCTTTCATGCCCTCAATCATAAAGCTATAGCTCGTAAATATGCCTGTTCCGTTAACAAAAAATACGAAGAGCTGGATTTGATTGTTGCTCATCTAGGGGGAGGAATTTCTGTGGCTGCCCACCGTCAGGGTAGAGTTATTGATGTGAATAATGCCCTTGAAGGCAGTGGTCCGTTTTCTCCCGAGAGAGCAGGGACACTTCCTGCCCGACAGCTGGCTGATCTTTGCTTTAGTGGTGATTATACTATAGAAGAGATAAAAAAGATGATTACCGGTAGGGGTGGACTGATGGCTCATCTGGGAACAACCGATGCACGGGATGTGGTTAAAAGAATCGGTGAAGGTGATGCAAGAGCCGAGCTTGTGCTGAAATCCATGATTTATAATATAGCCAAAGAGATTGGTTCCATGAGTGTAGTTCTTCACGGGAAGGTAGATGCTATTCTTCTTACCGGAGGTATTTCATACAACGATTATTGCATTAATAAGCTAAAGGAATATATCGCTTTTATTGCTCCAATTTGTGTGTTCCCCGGTGAAGATGAGATGGAAGCGTTGGCCTTTAATGCTTTAGGAGTTTTAAGGGGAAAACTAAATTGTAAGGAGTATTATTAAATAAAGCAATAGAATTAAATAAAATTTGATATTTTTGTGGCTTAATTTTAACAAGCATAAGGATGTCTCAATTAACATGTAAGAACTGCGGTAACGAGTTCGAAGGTAAATTCTGCAATAATTGTGGTCAGAAAGCCAGCGCTGAAAGATTAACTTATAAGTCATTGGTGGAAACATTGATGCATGGATTTCTCCATGTAGATAAAGGTTTCTTTTATACCATAAAAATGCTGTTTATTAATCCGGGAGAGCTGGTGCTGAATTATATAAACTGTAAGCGAGTAAAATATTTCCAGCCCTTCCCTCTGCTTATTATTCTATCTGCAATTTATGGTCTTCTTCATCATTGGTTAACTCCTGAAGTTGTTGAAACCGTGAAAGCTGGAGCCAAGCATTCCGATGGAATTTTTAGAATAGTGTCAGGTGATGGCACGTCTATTCAGCTGAACAAGACTTTTATTAATATACTGGAGTATATAATAAACCACCTGTCGAAGAATTATGCTTTCATGAATATCTTCATTATTCCTCCGTTTATTCTGGCTACGAAGATTGCTTTTCGGAAAGCTGGAGCATACAATTATAATTTCGTGGAATATCTTTTTGGTGGTGCTTATCTTTCCAGTTTATATATTATTATTTCAATCCTTTTTATGCCGGTTGAACTTTTGTTGAAGGGTTCTTCATATTTATCTGGTTGGGAAAATATTACCTGGATAGTTTACTTTTTGGTAACATTGTACTTCTTTTATCATTTGTTTGAGGGAGGTATTAGAAAAACAATCAAAAGAACAGTTTATGCCTATGTGTTGTATTTTCCTTTTCTTTTGATTTATGTTATTCTGGGAGTTCTGATAGCAGCACTTATAGCTTTTGCGGGACAAGGATTAGGCCATCTCACAGGTCTTTGCTGATTATAAAAAGAAAGGATGCCATAAGGCATCCTTTCTAGAATTTGTATGTTCGTTTTGGGTTTTTCGGAAACCATCCTTTTTTAACTCTTTCTTCCTGTTCAAAGACCTCTTTTATAGTCCAGAAAGAAGAGAATGCAAATACACCTGATAGCGAAGAAAGAAATATATCTTCAGTAGAGAAAGAGGCGATAACACCAACAATCCCTAATAACAGGAATATCCACCAGCATTTTGTTCCCCAATAATACTCAGCTTTAACCACAACGGGATGAAAAAGTCCGATTATGAGGAAAGTACAAATGCCAATTACAAGTCCTGTAAGATGGTATGAATTAAGTAATTCAATCATCCGCTAGGTTCTTTTGTATTTTGATTGGAATTTCTTTTTTAATACTTTGTTCCAGAGAAATCAATGTTTCAGTAGCAGTAACACCTGGGATTTCCTGCATTTTAGAATTCAGCAGTTCCATTAAGTGTTCATTGTCGCATGCATATACTTTGGTAAGCATTGTGTAAGGACCGGTTGTGAAATGACATTCTACAACTTCTGGAATCTTCTCTAGTTGAGCTACTACATTTTTATACATAGAACCCTTTTCTAGTTTAATTCCTACATAAGTACAAGTTCTGTAGCCTAAGCTTTTAGGGTTTACGTGATATCCAGATCCGACAATAACACCCAGATCTATCAATCGTTGCACACGCTGATGAATTGCCGCGCGTGAAACGCCACATTCTGCAGCGACATCTTTAAAAGGAATACGAGCATTCTGTGAGATTATCTCCAGAATCTGTCTGTCAAGATTGTCTATCTTTTCCATATGAATTGATTAATAAGTTCTCTATTTGTATCAAATAGTAAGCAAATATAGATAAATATTTTAATTTACCTATCAATTATCTAAGAAAAATCAAAACTCACTTTCTAATTATTCGTTTTTTGCGATATGAAAAAGAAAAAGGGATGTTCTAAAAGAACATCCCTCGCTAATATATTTGCGTGTTAATTACTTAACAATTTCTAGCAATTCAACTTCAAAAACAAGAGTTGAGAATGGTTTGATTTGACCTGCGTCTCTTGAACCATAAGCAAGATTCTGAGGAACATAGATAATCCATTTTGAACCAACAGGCATTAATTTCAATGCTTCTGTCCATCCTTTGATTACTTGGTTAGCAACAAATGTTGCAGGTTCTTTACGTTTGTAAGAACTGTCAAATTCTGTTCCGTCAATTAAAGTACCTTTATAGTTTACTTTTACTTTAGAAGTATCTGAAGGAGTTGCTCCAGTACCAGCTTTTACAATTTTATATTGAAGTCCGCTAGCTGTAGTTACGACACCTGGTTTTGCTTTGTTGGCAGCAAGGAAATCTTCACCAGCTTTTTTGTTAGCTCCGTAATTCTTTTCCATTGATTTAGCCTTGATAGCTTCCATATTCTTCTGAGTATATTCCTGAGCTTGTTGCATTGTCATCTTTTGGTTTTTGCCCAAAGTTCCTGCTACGAAACCAGCCATGAAGTTATCAACACTGATTGTTTTAGTTGAATCTGCTCCGAATAATTCTTTGTTAACTCCTTTGATCATTTGATTCTTGATCTGTTGACCAATCTGAAGACCAGCATAGTAAGCGTCTTTCTTCTTGCTAGTTTCTTTAACGCCTTCGTTTAATCCTTTGATGAATTCATCCATATAGGCAGTATCCATCTCTACTCTTTGTACTAAGTAGTCTTTTAAACCTTGAGTCTGGCTCATACCAATAGAATAAGACAAAGAGTCGATGTCTGTCTTAAGATCTGCTTTTGGGCCTTTACCTGTACAAGAAGCAAGAGTTGCTGCTGCAGCAATAGCCATAAAAATACTAACTTTTTTCATTTTACTTTTAAAGTGTTTATTATAAAACTTGAATTAATTCAACATCAAAGATTAATGTGCTGTGAGGAGGAATCATTTCTCCGGCTCCACGAGCTCCATAAGCTAAATCTGAAGGAATATAAAGTCTCCATTTAGAACCTTCCGGCATTAATTGTAGTGCTTCTACCCATCCTGGGATAACCTGGTTAACACCAAATACAGCAGGTTCGCCTCTCTTTACAGAGCTATCAAACAAGGTACCATCAATTAATGTTCCTTCGTAATGACATTTTACCTGATCTGTTGCTTGTGCTTTTTTTCCTGTACCTTCCGTCAGAATCTCGTATTGCAATCCGCTAGGCAATGTTATTACATTGTCTTTTTTCTTGTTTTCTTCAAGGAATGAAGCTCCTTTTTCAATATTGGTAGCATTCATCTCACTCTCTAGTTCTGCAAAATATTTGTTAACAATTTCTCGGGCTTCTGTGTGAGACATAGCTGGTTCTTCGTTATTCAGAACTGCTTTTATAGCATTTGCAAAGTCTTCAACATTGATATTTTGAGCGCCCATGCTCAGAAGGTTTTGGCCTATACCTAAGCCGATAGCATAACTAAATTTATCCATTCTTAAATTATAAGTGTTATCAATAGGCTCTTTGTTAAACCGGACTAAGAGTCAAAAGCTTACAAAGTAGCACACAAAAATAAGAGTTTTATTTGAATGAATCTTCTTTTATGCTTTTATTTTTATTATTTTTGTAAAAACGTTTAAATGGGAGGGTGCTTTTATGAAAAAACTAGTTGTTTTATCAGGCGCAGGCATAAGTGTTGAAAGCGGTGGAAGCACTTTTAGAGGGGCCAACGGACTGTGGGGCAAATATCCGATTGAACAGGTTGCTACTCCAGAAGGATATGCTTCCGATCCGGAATTAGTACTGAATTTTTATAATGATATGCGCCGACAATTGCTCACTTCATTACCTAATAAGGGACATAAGCTGATTGCTGAGCTGGAAAAGGAATTTAATGTAACTGTTGTTACTCAGAATATAGACGATCTTCATGAACGTGCAGGAAGTTCAAAGGTAATACACCTTCATGGAGAACTAACTAAAGTGTGCTCTTCTTATTCTCCTTATGATCAAAGATATGTAAAGGAATTATCTCCTGAAGAATATAATATAAAGGTTGGAGACTTAGCTCCCGACGGATCACAATACCGGCCTTATATTGTCTGGTACGGTGAAGCTGTTCCTAAAATTGATGAAGCTATCCAATATGTTCAGGAAGCTGATATCTTTCTGATAATAGGCACTTCTTTGAATGTATATCCGGCTGCGGGTTTACTAAGTTATGTACCTTTTAAAACTCCGGTATATCTGGTGGATCCTAATGAAGTAACAGTAAATACCAATCATCATCAGATTCATGTAATCCGTAAGGTTGCTTCCGAGGGGATGAGTGAGTTGGTAAGGCTTTTGACAGGGCAAACTAATGCATAGTTTGTTTTTCTCTTTCTTCTGTATTTGGTAAGAGAATTTATTTACGAGCTTTAAAAAATAATAAAAAGGAGGCCTTAACATTTAATTCTTTAGTCTGTTAATTGCCTCCTTTGTTATTATGTAATATATTTAGCCATCTAAAAAATGAATCGTATGACAGAAACAGTCAGAATATATTGCCAGAATAATAATACTTATAAAGATTTTCCGATAGGAAGTTCTCTGATGCACATATTTAAAGGATTTAATCTGGACTTTCCTTATCCGGTGCTAAGTGCCAAGGTTAATAACCGTGCAGAAGGTATGAATTTCCGAGTTTATAATAATAAAGATATTGAGTTTCTCGATTTCAGAGATTTATCGGGTATGCGAACTTATGTTCGTTCATTGTGCTTTGTTCTTTGTAAAGCGGTGGCAGATGTTTTTCCGAATGGGAAGATTCTTTTGGAACACCCGGTTTCAAAAGGATATTTTTGCAACCTTCTTCTTGGTCGTGCCATAACATCCGAAGATGTGGAGCGCATTAAAACAAGAATGCAAGAGATTATTGATGAAAACCTCTCTTTTCGTCGCACTGAGTGTCATATTACAGAAGCCGTAAAACTGTTTACCGAGCGTAATATGATGGATAAAGTCAAGTTGCTCGAAACGTCCGGATCAATCTATACATACTACTATACACTTGGCGATTATATAGATTACTATTACGGAAGTCTTCTTCAACGTACCGGAGATATCAAATTGTTTGATGTTGTGAAGTACTATGATGGTTTGCTTCTTCGTATTCCAAGCAGAGAAAACCCTAATGTTCTTGAAGAAGTTGTTAAGCAGGAAAAGATGCTTGATGTTTTCAAAGAGTATCTTAGATGGAGCGACATTATGGATATGAATAATGTTGGCGATTTTAATGTGGCTTGCAATGAAGGAAATGCAACAGACATTATCAATGTGGCCGAGGCACTGCAAGAAAAAAAGATAGCTCAGATTGCTGACACTATTTATCAGAGAAGAGAAAATGGAGGAAAAGTAAGATTGGTACTTATATCCGGCCCTTCTTCTTCCGGTAAAACAACATTCTGTAAACGCTTGTCGGTGCAGCTTATGACAAACGGTCTCAGACCTTATTCAATTTCGCTGGATGATTATTTTGTGAATAGAGAAGAAACTCCCTTGGACGAAAAAGGTAACTATGACTATGAATCGCTGTATGCACTTGATCTTAAACTTTTCAATGCCCATCTCGAGGCATTGTTAAGAGGAGAAGAAGTTGAAATTCCTACCTTCAACTTTGCTTTGGGTAGAAAGGAGTATAAAGGAAATAAACTTAGAATAGAGTCCAATACAATTCTTATACTGGAGGGAATTCATGCTTTAAATCCGGAGTTGACCCCTCTTATCCCTGCAAAGAATAAGTTTAAAATTTATGTCTCGGCATTGACAACCATATCATTGGACGATCATAACTGGATTCCTACTACCGATAATCGTTTGATTCGTAGAATTATCCGGGATAGTAATTACCGTGGATATTCTGCCAGGGATACGATATCCCGCTGGGCGAGTGTGAGAGCCGGAGAAGATAAATGGATTTTTCCTTATCAGGAGAATGCGGATGTGATGTTTAATTCTGCACTGTTATTTGAAATTGCAGTGTTGCGACGCTTTGTAGAGCCAGTCTTAACAGGAGTGCCCCGCAATTGTCCGGAATATGCAGAGGCTTATCGGTTATTGAAGTTTATCAAGTATTTTGTGCCGATACAGGAAAAAGAGATTCCGCCAACTTCCCTTTTAAGAGAGTTCTTAGGAGGCAGCAGCTTTAAGTATTAGACTTTTGTGAAGAATGGCATAATCTTTGTAATATTTTGTGGCAACAAATAAATAAGGAATGGTATACTATATCGAACTATTCATTAAATTTGCAGCGTATTTAACAATTAAAAGGTTTAAATAATTTAGAATGGCTCAAGGTACTCATCAGATACAGTCTCAGCAGCAGGTGCAGACCCTCTCACCGCAGCAAATTCAGGTTGTTAAACTGCTGGAATTGCCGGCGGTGGAACTGGAAGATCGTATTCGTGCCGAGATTCTGGAAAATCCGGCTCTCGAAGAAGGAGAACCGGACAACTCCGCTGAAGATAGTTTAGACAAAAACGGTCTGGATGATGACTCTTTTTCAGATTCAAACGAGGATTATTCATTGGGTGATTATCTTACGGATGATGATATTCCCGATTATAAACTCCAGGAAAGCAGCCGCTCGAAAGAGGAACGTGCAGAAGATATTCCATTTTCTGAGGTAACTTCATTTTATGAAATTCTAAAAGAACAGTTAGGAGAACTTAACCTGACTGAGCACCAGTTGGAATTAGCCGAATATCTTATAGGTTCTCTGGATGATGACGGACTTCTGAGAAAAAGCTTATATAATATTTCTGACGAGCTGGCAATTTATGGTGGAATTGATGCCAGCGAGAAAGAACTGGAGAGTGTGCTTAATATTATTCAGGATTTTGATCCTGCCGGTATTGGATCCCGAAATTTGCAGGAATGCCTGCTTATTCAGATAAAACGGAAAGAAGATTCACGCACAAAACAAAATGAGATTAATATCATTGAAAAGTGTTACGAAGAATTTACCCGTAAGCATTGGGATAAAATAATGCAGAGGCTTAACCTTTCTGAAGAAGATTTTCAGGAAGCACTTCAGGAAATAACCAAACTAAATCCTCGTCCGGGTAGTTCTATGGGTGAAGCCATCGGAAGAAACCTGCAGCAAATTGTGCCCGATTTTATTGTAGATACGTTTGACGATGGAACTATTATATTAAACCTCAACAACAGAAATGTCCCTGAATTGCGGATGAATCGTAATTTTATGGATATGTTGGATGAGCACACCAGAAATAAACAGAATCAATCAAAAGACTCTAAAAATGCAATGCTTTTTCTGAAACAGAAAATTGATGCAGCTCAGGGTTTTATTGAAGCGGTTAAGCAAAGACAAAATACCCTTATCACAACGATGCAGGCTATTATTGATATGCAACGCCCGTTTTTCCTTGAAGGAGACGAATCTTTATTGAAACCAATGATTCTGAAAGACATTGCAGATCGTACCGGTTTGGATATATCAACAATATCTCGTGTAAGCAACAGCAAATACGTACAAACAAACTTTGGAATATTTTCTCTTAAATTCTTTTTCGGAGAAGGATTTACTACGGAAGATGGTGGAGAAATGTCGTCCAGAGAGATTAGAAGAATTTTAAAAGAACATATTGATAACGAAGATAAGAAGAAACCTTTAACTGATGATGAACTGACGGAGATTCTGAAAAAAGAAGGTTTCCCCATTGCCCGCCGTACTGTTGCCAAATACAGACAGCAGATGAATATACCTGTGGCAAGGCTTAGAAAATAAATATTAAACAGATTGATGTAATGAGAGATAATGATAAAGTTATAAAAGTAGCAAAAATTATATCTGCTATATTTAATCCTTTTGTTGTACCATTTTTGGCGTTCCTTGTTTTATTTTTTTGCTCCTATCTGAGCATGCTCCCTTTAACCTACAGGCTAATTGTATTGGGAATTGTATACGCTTTTACTATTCTGTTGCCAATGATAGCCATTTTCTTTTTCAGGAAAATCAATGGATGGGGAATTGGTGCATTCAGAGACAGGAGAAAGCGTTTTGTTCCTTATCTGTTAACCATTATCTGTTATGTGTCTTGTCTGGTAATGATGATAAGAATTGGTTTGCCCAGATATATGACAGGAATTATACTTGCAACACTTATAGCTATGGTTATTTGTATTGTTGTGAATATAAAATGGAAGATCAGTGAACACATGACTGCTATAGGAGGTGTTATAGGAGGATTAATTGCATTTAGTTTTCTGTTTAATTATAATCCTACACTTTGGTTAAGCCTGTTTATATTATTGGCAGGAGTATTAGGATCGGCTCGCATTATATTGAGGCATCACACCTTACCCGAGGTCTTGACAGGTTTTATGGTAGGAGCTGTTTGTGCTATATTAGGAATCTTATATCTTTAATTATATAACTATAAAAAACATTGCTTATGAACTTTCCTGAACAATTAAAGTACACAAACGAACACGAATGGATTCGTTTAGATGGAGAATTTGCTTACGTAGGTATAACAGACTATGCTCAAGAACAATTGGGTGATATCGTTTTTGTTGATATACCAAGTGTGGGCGATACTCTGGCTCAAGGAGAAGTATTTGGAACCATTGAAGTAGTGAAAACAATTTCAGATTTATTCCTTCCAGTTTCCGGTGAAATTATTGAAATGAACGGATCTTTGGAAGATAATCCTGAATTAGTAAACTCAGATCCGTATGATAAAGGATGGATTATTAAAATAAAACCATCAGATCTTTCTGAGTTCGACTCATTGCTTGATGCGTCAGCATATCGTAACTTAATTAATGAATAAATAAAATTATGACTCCAGTAGTAAGTATTATTATGGGCAGTACCTCAGATCTGCCGGTTATGGATAAAGCAGCAGCTTTCCTGAATGATATGGAAGTGCCTTTTGAAATAAACGCATTATCTGCACACCGTACTCCCGAAGCCGTAGAAGAATTTTCGAAGAATGCAAAAGAGCGTGGAATTAAGGTTATTATTGCAGCCGCAGGTATGGCAGCCCATCTTCCGGGTGTTATAGCAGCGTCTACAACTATACCTGTGATTGGTGTTCCCATAAAGTCTACATTGGAGGGAATGGATGCCTTGTTGGCTATTGTTCAGATGCCTCCGGGAATTCCTGTTGCAACTGTAGGTATTAACGGTGCTCTTAACGCAGCAATTCTAGCCGTTCAGATGATCGCTCTTTCTGATAAGGAACTTGAATTGAAACTTGCAGCTTATAAAGAAGGCTTAAAGAAGAAAATTGTAAAAGCCAACGAAGAGCTGAAGGAAGTTAAGTATCAGTTTAAAACTAATTAATTGAATTTGTAAACCGGCATGCCAACAGAAACCATATAAGTGGCTTCTGTTGGCATGTTGGCTATTAACCCCAAACCAGACTAAAGATGGATTATTTTAATTATTCCCGTCGTGAATCATCAGTCGTAAATATTGGAGGTACTCCTCTTGGAGATAAAAATCCTATCCGCATACAGTCAATGACAAATACCTCCACACAAGACACGGAAGCATGTGTGGCTCAGGCAAAGAGAATTGTCGATGCCGGAGGTGAGTATGTTCGCCTTACCACTCAAGGTATAAAGGAGGCTGAGAACCTGATGAATATAAATATCGCTTTAAGAAAAGCAGGATATATGGTTCCTTTGGTAGCCGATGTTCATTTCAATCCTAAAGTGGCTGATGTGGCAGCACAATATGCCGAGAAGGTAAGGATTAACCCTGGTAATTATGTGGATGCCGCACGTACTTTTAAGAAACTAGAGTACACTGATGAGGAATATGCTTTGGAATTACAAAAAATACGCGATCGTTTTGTCCCTTTCCTCAATATCTGCAAGGAAAACTATACTGCAATCCGCATAGGTGTTAATCACGGATCGTTATCAGACCGTATTATGAGTCGCTACGGTGATACTCCCGAAGGTATTGTTGAATCGTGTATGGAATTTCTTCGTATTTGTGTAGAAGAGAATTTCGCAGCTGTTGTTATCTCCATAAAAGCATCCAATACGGTTGTAATGGTAAGAACCGTCCGTCTTTTAGTTGCTACCATGGAGAAAGAAGGAATGAACTTCCCTCTACACCTTGGAGTAACCGAGGCTGGCGATGGTGAAGACGGAAGAATAAAATCTGCTTTGGGAATTGGTGCACTTCTTTCTGATGGAATTGGCGATACTATTCGTGTATCTCTTAGTGAAGATCCCGAATACGAAATACCGGTAGCCCGCAAACTTGTTGATTATGTTGCAGCAAGAGCCGACCATCAGTATATACCGGGCATTGCTGCTCCGGAATTTGATTACCTTTCTCCTTCAAGACGAAAAACCTTTGCGGTAAAGAACATTGGTGGTGATAACCTTCCTGTGGTAATTGCCGAGCGTTTTGATGGCAAAACAGACTATAATCCTTTGTTTACCCCCGATTATATTTATGCAGGTCGTGAACTTCCGGCTAAATGTATCTCCGGAGTTGGTTATATATTGGATGGTGATGTGTGGAAAGGAGATGAGAATACCTATCCGGCATTTAATTTTAATAGCATTGACGCACTCCGTAAATCAGAAGCTGAGCTAAACTTTCTTTTCCTGCCATATATGGCGTTAACGGAAGAGCTCGCGGAAGAACTGAAAGAAATGAAAAACGTTGTTATCATTTCTCAGAGCAACCATCAGAACAAGTTAGGCGAACATCGTGCATTGGTGCATCAGTTAATGTCGGCCGGTTGCGAACATCCGGTAGTATTCTTCCAATACTATACCGAAAACGATTCAGAAGACTTGCAGATAAAGTCTGCTGCTGATATGGGTGCTCTTGTATTTGATGGCTTTTGCGATGGTATCTTTATATTTAACCAGGGAGAGTTAAGTCATTCTGTAGTCGATGCTATTGCATTTGGAATTTTGCAGGCCGGACGCATTCGTACAAGCAAAACCGAATATATATCATGCCCTGGATGTGGACGAACACTTTTTGATCTGCAATCTACCATAGCCCGTGTAAAAGCAGCAACCAGTCATCTTACCGGTTTGAAAATTGGTATTATGGGCTGCATAGTTAACGGTCCGGGAGAAATGGCCGATGCCGATTATGGTTATGTTGGTGCCGGTCGTGGCAGAATAAGCCTGTACAAAAAGAAAGAATGTATTGAAAAGAATATCCCTGAAGAAGAAGCAGTTGAAAAGCTTATTGAGCTTATAAAGGCTAATGGGGATTATGTTGAGAAGAAATAATAAAGGAAGTCGTTACTTATCTGATAAAAAATACTTAATTTGTAGTATCCTTCTGTTATTGTTAGAAAAACAATAGCTTAAAAGGGTGCCTTTATGTGTTTCCATTTAAATGTCAGTTTTCCTTTTTTTGTCTCAATTATGATGATGTGAAGATTGTGGATCCTGAGTTACCTATTACAGAAGAATAATATAATAATGGAACCTTAAATTAAAATCTAGATAAAAAATGATTGGCAATACTTTATTTAAAGATGATATAGCTGCTTTAAACCTTATTAATATCATAAAAAATGGTAAAGAGGATTTTGTTTTAGCTACTGAAATTGAAGGTGGTTGCATGCCTGCTAATTTAAATTTTAATGAGGATGGAACATTTGATCTCAGTTTTAAAATGCCTTCAAAAATATTAGGTCAAGTAGGTACGGATTTTTTCTTTTATCATCATATAATGTTATTAACTAAAGGTATAAAATTACTAATACAAAATACGGATGTAAAGAGATTTAAACAAAAGATAACAACAAAAGATGATACCTATGAGACTAATCTAACAATTAATTCGTTTAGAGCAGATATCGACGATAAATTATGGTTAAATAGTAAGCAAGCCGCTTACTGCTTTTGGTTAGATACTGATTTTCATTATAATAAAATCGGAGTTCTATTTGATATGACAACAGATGAAAATCAAGAATCGTCATGGAAAAATGGATTAAAACTTCAAATTGAAGAGAATCTATTTTTATTGTATTTTGAAACTGATGAAAACAAAAATCATTTTTTTGTACTTAAATCACAAAAGGAGATTAATCATGAAAAATTTCTAACGGTTTTAGAATCTGTAAGAGTTGTATTAGGTCTAATTTCAGGATATTATATAGCGGATCATGTTTGGTATTTTGCAATGACCCCCAATAAAAAAGAATCCATAACATTTCGATATGAGAACCTTAATAATTCGATTAATAATAATTATCCATTACTAGATAGTGCTTTCTATAATGATATTGATGAGATGGAACGGAAATTAAAATCTCAACAATTTGAAAATCTTGTTTCCCTATTTTATAAAAATCAAGAATTGCGTCGTTCTTCTCAGCTTTTGATACAAGCAGGAAACGTCTCTGGAATATCTAAAGGTTGTCTTGCTTCTGTTGCTATGGAAACAATAAAAACAAAGATTTGTAAAATTAAGCAGAACAAAGAAGAACTAATAAGTGATAAAAGTATTAACTCTAAACTAAAATACGAGCTTACAAAAGGTTTGAAGAAAATAAAGCCTCTTGTTAGTTCAGAGATCTTTAAAAGATTAGAATCAAAAATTGGACAAATAAATCAAAACTCTAATGCTGAAAAATTAGAAGCACCATTTGAAATGTTAGATCTATATCTAACAGACGATGAGGTATATTGCCTTAATTGCCGAAATCGTTTGTTGCATGGAGCAACATTAATACCTAAAGGGGAATTATATTCTTGCTTAAATCAAAATGAATTAATTGAGATTGTTTCTAACAGGTTGATAATGTTGACAACAATGCTTTTACTAAAAAAATGTGGTTATGAAGGCAAAGTCGTAGATTGGGGATTTACTTTAGTAATGAAGCGAAGAGCCGTATTTGCAATGAAGCCTATTCAAAATACTGGTTGTCATTTTAGAGACTTAAAAGACTCTATGGTGGAAGAATAATTTGCAAAAGTGGTGTACATGGTGTACATAAAAAGAGTTTTTTAGGCTTCCAGAAAATGAATTTCAATAATTCCGCAATTTGCAGATTTTTCAATTTTTTATTTTTCAGAACGGAAAAAGAACGATTTATGTACACCATGTACACCACCGTAAAGTATATCTTATTGATAACCAGGTATGTTTGTTTGGCTGTAAAATGATTCGTTGACGATAATGGAATAAATGCAATATGAATTACTGTATATTACTCAGGAGATTATTTATATCAAAAGGGAGATTAGTGATTCTTAAAGGAGGGTATAAAACAAACATGTACAAGATTGGGAGTAATCTTGTACATGTTTACTTCCAATCTTGTACATGTTTGGATTGACTTAACCTTTTAAAATGATTAGTTTCCGGTTAATGCAATCTTAATATATCTAGAGCTTTATTTTACTTCAGCTATAGTTTTTTGTTCTTGTTTTCCTTTAGGACTCAATAAACTGTTATATTTTTCTGGATTATTAAGTAAATCAATAGCTTTTACCAGCTCATCGTCATTCTTTAGTTGCTGAGTAATAGCGCCTTTCTGATAATAGTAGCGCTTAACAATCTCTGCTGAAATAAGCGATTTGATGTCTTTTGAAAAATGATCCAGGTCGCGGTCAAGGTTATGACTTAGCTTCTTTTCCAAGGCTTTGAACTCTTCCGATGCGTCGTCCATATATCCTTCGAATTCGGCAACCTCTTTCAGGTTTTTAAGAACTTTGTCGCTTTGGCGGTCGTATTTAAAGTCTGATTTGCTCATCATTTCCTTGAAAGCTTTATAATCGTCGTCTGTTAATGCAAACTCTTGTGCTGAAGGAATAGCTGGGTGCTTTACGCAATAGTCGTTGGCGTACTCAAAAATCTTTTTGTCCATTATCAGATAATAAAGAATATTTGGAGTTTTTTCAGCTTTAATTTCCATATCTGGAGTAATACCTCCACCGTCACGAACTTCTCTGCCTACTGCTGTATGGAATACGGTGGTTAGGCTGTCGGGAACACGACCTACGCTTCCGTCTTCATTACGATGTTTGTAATCGATTGCCTGAACACAACGTCCGCTAGGAATATAATATTTAGCTGTAGTAAGCTTAAGGCTACCACCATAAGGCAGATTTCTTGTGGTTTGTACAAGCCCTTTTCCAAAAGTTCTTGTTCCGATTATTACAGCACGGTCCAGGTCCTGGAATGCACCTGCCAGAATTTCGGATGCCGAAGCCGATCCGTTGTTTACCAAAACAGTAATTGGTATGTTTGGATCAATAGGATCGTGGGTTGTTTTATAACTTCTATCCCATTGCTTCATTTTTCCACGGGTATAAACAATCTCTTTTCCTTTAGGAAGGAACATATTAGCTATTTCTACAGCTTCATCCAATAATCCACCGCCATTGTTACGTAGGTCGATAATCAGCGAAGTGATTCCTCTCTTTTTCAAAGCAAGAAAAGCATCTTTAAATTCTTTAGCTGGCTTTCCGGTGAAAGAGCTTAACTGTATATATCCTGTATTATTTGCTTCAACATTATAATATGGCACTGCAGGAATCTGGATTGACTCACGAGTCAGTTTAAATTCCAAAGGTTTCTTTACTCCCTGACGTTCTACTTTAAGAATAAAAGTAGTACCAATCTGTCCTTTTAATAACTCACTGACCTGAGCTACAGATTTACCTTTTAAATCTTTTCCGTCAATCTCAAGAAGAACATCTCCTGGCTTCAGTCCTAATTTAGCAGCAGGCATGTTTTCGTAAGGCTCATCAATAACTACTCTTCCTTTATAGTAAGAGATAACTGAACCTATACCGCCGTAACTTCCTTTAATCATCAGATTAAGATCACCCATATCCTCTTCTGCGTAATATTCCGTGTAGGGGTCTAATGCTTCAAGCATGGCATCAATTCCGGTACGAATACTTTTGTCCGGTTTGATAGTATCTACGTAAAACATGTCCAACTCCTTAAAAATTGAATTGAATACATCCAGGTTCTTTGTTACCTGAAAGTTCTTATCATCATCTTTAAAGCTTGAAAATGTAAGTCCCAGCACAACGATTCCGGCCAGGATGGCGATCTTTTTAACAAGGAAATTTTTCATACTGCTGTTTTTGAATTCTGGATAAAAGTAAATGATTAACTCATTACTGCGAAATAATTGTGTTAATATTTAACTTTATTTCATCCCATTGTTGTTTTGGAAGATTTGTTCCTACTACCTGAATAACGTTTCCAGATAAAACAGAGCCAATGTTGGCGCACTTTTCAAGTCCATATCCGCAGGTAAGTCCGTAAAGGAATCCGGCAGCAAAGAAATCTCCTGCACCTGTTGTATCTACTACATTATTAACCGGGATAGCTTTTGCATGAACTTCCTCGGTTCCTTTCTTTATATACGATCCTTTTGCTCCGATTTTTACAATTGCGATGCTACACTTTTTAGCAATGATATCTAAAGCTTCTTCGGGTTCTTTACCGGTGAAAGATTTAGCTTCTTCTTCGTTGGCAAATACGATATCTACATATTCATCAATTAATAAAGTGAAGAATTCAAGATCGTTCTCTACCACATTGTAGCTGGCAAGGTCCAGACAGATTTGTAATCCGGCTTCTTTAGCCAGTTTAATAGCATGAAGAATCATTTCGTGATCCTGCACCAGATACCCTTCAATAAACAGGTAAGAATATCCTTTGAAAAGATCAAGAGTCAGATCTTCTGCTTTCAAAGATGCGGCAGCTCCCAGATAAGTACCAAAAGTTCTTTCTCCATCAGGCGAAATAAAAGTTGAAGCTACTCCTGAAGGCATATCTCCGGTCAGTAATTTCTCCTCAATATTATTTTTTAGAAGATTTTCGCGATAAAAATCGCCAAATTTATCATTTCCTACTTTTCCAATAAAACCTGTTCCGGCACCAAGACTTGCCAATCCTAAGATTGCATTTCCGGCCGATCCACCTGTTGCCAAGTGAGTCTTCATCTGAGAAAATCTATCGTTAATTTGCTGAAGCTTAGTCTCATCAATCAATTGCATGCTTCCTTTGGGTAATCCCATTTCGTGAAGTATACTGTCGTCTTTTAATGTAGCAAGAACGTCTACCAGGGCATTGCCTAAACCAATTATTTTATCCATTTTGAAAATTTTTTCTGCAAAGATATTGCATATTTCAATAATTCCTATTACTTTTGCATCGCATTTTAGAAAAAGAAACATTCTTCGATAGCTCAGTTGGTTAGAGCATCTGACTGTTAATCAGAGGGTCGTAGGTTCAAGTCCTACTCGAAGAGCCACTTAATTTTTCAGAATGCAAATTCTTCGATAGCTCAGTTGGTTAGAGCATCTGACTGTTAATCAGAGGGTCGTAGGTTCAAGTCCTACTCGAAGAGCACAAAGCCTGCATTTTTAATGTGGGCTTTTTTGTTTTTACAACTAAATCTATCCCTATGCATCCATTATCCCAGTTTGGCTTTTGTCCTAAATGTGGTTCTTCCCACTTTGAAGAGAACAATGAGAAGTCCAAGGTTTGTCGCCAGTGTGGTTTTGTTTATTATTTCAATCCATCTTCTGCCACTGTTGCTTTTATCCTGAATGAAAAGAATGAGCTGTTGGTCTGTCGCCGTGCAAAGGAACCAAAGAAAGGTACACTTGATTTACCGGGAGGATTTATCGATATGCACGAAACTGCAGAAGAGGGTGTAACAAGGGAAGTACTGGAAGAGACTAATTTGAAGGTAGATAAAGCAACTTATTTGTTTACTCTTCCCAATATTTATATTTATTCCGGTTTTCCGGTACATACACTGGATATGTTTTTCCTTTGTGAGGTAAAGGACAGTTCTTCCTTTGATGCAAAGGATGACGTGGCCGATTCTTTTTTCCTTCCTTTGGATAAAATCAATTCTGATGAATTTGGTCTGGATTCTGTAAGGGAAGGATTTGTGAGGTTTAGATCGTCCTATACCGATGTAAAGTAGGCGAAAAATAATTTTCCCGAACCTGCTTTTTTATTGTAAAAGGTTTCTAAAACTTACCGGAGGTTTATTTGTTAATATCTATAGGTAAATGTCTTTTAATTTGAGCATTTAATTCTATAGATTATGAGTGACAAGCATCCAACTTCCGATCGGTATCCTGCAGTAGCCGGACAATTCTATCCGGCAAATCCTGATTCATTGCAGAAAGAGCTTTCGAAGCATTTTGCAGCGGCTGCTCCTAAAATGTATGAGCATGTTCGTGCCATTATTACTCCTCATGCCGGATATGTTTTTTCCGGAACAATTGCTGCCTCTGCCTTTAATCAGATTGATAAGGACGTTGATTATAAACGTGTTTTTCTTATTGCTTCGTCGCATCAGGTTCACTTTGAAGGTGCATCGATCTTTTGCGATGGTGACTTTCTGATGCCTTATGGAAAAGAAGAAGTAGATACTGTATTCGGGAAGATGCTTGTGAAGAGTAATCCCGAACTTTTTACTGACGATCCGTTGCCTCATTCAACTGAACATAGCATTGAGGTACAACTTCCTTTTCTTCACTATGTATTGAATGGAAAGTACAAGATTGTGCCTATTGTTTTGGGTACGGCAGATCATAAGACTTGCAGGCATATTGCATCGGTCCTGAAACCCTACCTCACAAAAGATAATTTATTTGTAATCAGCTCTGATTTTTCTCACTATCCTGATTATGATAATGCAAAGTCTGTAGATCTTGATACTGAAAAGGCAATTCTATCCAATGATCCCAAACATTTGATGAATGTATTGTCTGAGAATGCGGGTAAGCATATACCTCGTCTGGCAACCAGTCTTTGTGGCTGGACGTCTGTGCTGACGTTGCTTTATATGACAGAAGGTAACGAATCGTATCATTATAAGGGGGTGAAATATAGTAACTCGGGTGATGCCGAACTTTATGGTGAACACGATAGGGTGGTGGGGTACTGGGCTATTGCCCTGACTGAAAAAGAGGACCCCAAAAAGGAAGAGTTTTCTCTTTCTGATGAGGACAAACAACAATTGCTGAAAGAGGCGAGACGGGCTATAGAGAATTTATTCTGGGATACGGAGAAGCCTGCTTTGGATATTAATAATTGCTCTCCTGCTCTCAAAACTAAATGTGGAGCTTTTGTTTCTCTTCATAAAAAGGATGGTTCTTTGCGTGGATGTATCGGACAAATGGTTGGCGATAAACCATTGCTGAAAGTTGTGCATGATAAGGCAATATGGGCAGCAATAAACGATTCCCGTTTCTCTCCGCTTACTGAAGATGAATTGGATGATGTTGATATTGAAATTTCTGTATTGTCGCCAATGAAGAAGATTCAGGATATATCCGAAATAGAGATGGGTGTGCATGGCATTTATATATCACAAGGATATTGCAGTGGAGTTTTTCTTCCACAAGTAGCTACTGAAACCGGGTGGGATAAGGAAACTTTTCTAGGTCATTGTGCCCGTGATAAAGCCGGTATTGGATGGGACGGATGGAAGGATGCAGATATTTATATTTTCACGGCAACAATATTCAGTGAGAAAGACAATTCAGATTAAATAGGAGAGAGCCGCTAAAAGTTATATCTGGTTTCTGAGGGTTGAATGACTGAAAACTATTTCAGGCAGAGACTTGAAAAAATTATATGAAATGGGGTTATTCCTGCTATTGGAATAACCCCATTGTTCTTTTTATTTCCACACTCCGGCAATGGGTGTTTTGCAGAATTCGCATTTCCCCTCATCAATATTGTTTTTTATTATGGTATAACTGATTCGTTCTAGTATCATACGTTTGCAGTGCGGACAATAGGTATTTTCTTCATGAACGCTAGGGATATTTCCGATATATACATACTTTATTCCTGCTTTTTCTGCAATTTCTTTAGCCTGAATAAGTGACTTCTCTGCCGTTGGCGGTAAATCCATTAATTTGTAATTTGGAAAGAACCGGCTGAAATGAAGAGGTGTGTCAGAAAATCCATTATCGACCAGCCATTTACACATTTCTTCAATCATTTTATTGTTGTCAGTGAAAGTAGGAACAAGAAGATTAGTAATTTCCAGCCACACTTTATTTTCTTTCAACGTTTTCAGAGTGTCGAGTACCGGTTGAAGTCTGCCTCCGTCAAGTCTCCGATAAATATCATCATCGAAACATTTCAGGTCTATATTTGCCGCATCAAGAAATGGACAAAGGTCAATTAGTGGTTGCTGGTTGATGAAACCGTTAGAGATAAAAACTGTTTTTAATCCCTCTTCATGCGCTATTTGAGCAGTATCGTATACATATTCGTAAAAAACAGTTGGTTCGGTATAAGTAAAGGCTATTAGATTTGTGCCGTGAGCTATGGCACGTTTTACCACATCTTCAGGCATCAAGTCATAATGCTTCAAATCTTGCGGGGAAGATTGTGAGATTTCCCAGTTTTGGCAATTGAGACAACGGAAGTTGCACCCGGCTGTAGCAAGTGAGAATATTTTTGCTCCGGGGAAGAAATGAAACAGAGGTTTCTTTTCAATGGGATCAATACTTACAGAACATGGATTTCCATAGGCAATGGAGTATAAAGTGCCTTCCTTGTTCACTCTTGTTTTGCAAAGACCCACTTTCCCTTCATGAATTATGCAGTTATGGGGGCAGATATGACAGCGAACGCTATTCTCGTCAACTTTTTCCT
The DNA here is from genome assembly GCA_963668125.1 of Bacteroidaceae bacterium. Taxonomy (GTDB): domain Bacteria; phylum Bacteroidota; class Bacteroidia; order Bacteroidales; family Bacteroidaceae; genus Bacteroides. Next base: position 710,798 of record OY764215.1, read on the forward strand.
GATAAGCCGAAAGTTTATGCCATTTGCCTAAATCAGTTGTTTCCATGTTAAAAGGTTATTTCGTATGTTAATGTGCATTGGAGAAAGAATTTATAGCTATGTTTCCCGGTATAATATATATAACATTCAGAATGACAAAGAGTTGATAATGTTATCTCTCTTTCCTGATATAATAGAAGTTAAAAGTGACAGGATATAAATCCACCTGTTTTTGTTAAACGTCTGTATACCTTTTTTTTAGCTTTTTTACCAACATTCCTATTGCCTACTCAATGGAAGGTTGTATTTTTGTAAAAACTATTGTTATGAGAATAAGAAGAACCCTGCTTGTATTTCAATTTGTTTGCGGCTTTCCGATAGTTGTTGCAGCTCAGCAATCCTCACCTGTTTACTCGTATGTTCGTTCGTTCGAAAATGGAAAAGAGCTTTTTCAACAGAAAAATTATTCATCGGCTCGTCAGGTGTTGAAAACATTTGTTCAGCAAAAGGAAAATGCTGATTTACTTCAGGAGGCAGAATATATGATTGTATGCACCTCCTATGAGTTGAATGAGAAAGACCGGATAGCTCAGTTGCGTAACTACTTGAATAAGTATCCTGATTCGCATTATGCTAACCGGATTAACTCTTTAATAGCTTCTGCTTATTATTTTGATAGAGACTATGAAGCTGCAGTTGAGCTTTTTAATAAATGTTATCCTGAACAATTAAGCAAAGAAGAGTGCCAGGATGTTACTTTCCGCATGGCAATGGCTAATATGCAGAAGGGAGATCTGGTTCAGGCGGCCACCTGGTTCAGGACTTTACAATATACAGGAACTAAATATTCTTCCGATTGTGTTTATTATCTGGCTTATATAGATTATACCAAGAAAGAATATGATACTGCACTGAAAGGTTTTCTTTCATTGAAGGGAGATCTGGTTTATGGTGAACTGGCACCTGCTTTTATTGGCGAAATTCAGCTGAAACAAGGTAAATATGAAGATGCAGCAAAAGAAGCACAACAATGTATTGACAGATATCCACGAGGTAAGCAAGTTACTCAGCTTCAACGAATATTGGGAGAGGCTTGCTATTATTCTGCACAATACTCCAAAGCTATTGATGCTTTTAATCAATATCTGACTTCAACGGATGCTCCTTCAAGGGAAGCTCTTTATTTATTAGGCCTCTCTTACTATGAAACAAATGTTTATTCTCAGGCAGCCGAGACTTTAGGCAAGGTTGTATCAGATAAAGATGCTCTTACTCAGAATGCATATCTTCATTTAGGTTTCACTTATCTGCAATTATCGGAAAAGAGCAAAGCAAGAATGGCTTTTGAACAAGCTTCTGCATCCGATTTTGATTTGAAAGTTAAAGAGCTTGCCTTTTACAACTATGCTTTGTGCATACACGAAACTTCATACTCGGCTTTTGGCGAATCGGTAAAGGTCTTTGAACGATTCCTGAACGAATTTCCTTCTTCTGTTTATGCAGAAAAGGTGAGCGATTATCTGGTAGAAGTCTACATGGGTAGTAAAAGTTATGCTGCAGCATTGAAGTCCATAGAAAAGATATCTCGTCCAAGTGTTCGCATTATGGAGGCTAAACAGAATATCTTATTCCAGCTGGGTACTGAAAGCTTTGCAAATGCTGACTTCTCTAAAGCTATTACTTATTTTGATCGTTCGCTCGAGATTGGTCAGTATAACTCACAGACTAAGGCGAATGCTTATTACTGGAGAGGTGAGGCTTATTATCGTCAGGAGAATTTATCTCAGGCCGGAAAAGATTTCCAGAATTACCTGCAGCTCACTCAGGCAAAGGGAACGGAGATGTATCCTTTGGCTCACTATAATATGGGATATGTTTATTTCAAGCAAAAGAACTATTCTTCTGCATTGAACTGGTTCCAGAAATATGCAGCTCAGAGCATTAATGCCGATCAGAAAACAGTATTGGCCGATGCTTATAATCGTATTGGTGATTGCTACTTCTATAACAGAGAGTTTACTACTGCTCGCAGAAACTATGCGAAAGCTGTTTTAACCGACCAGTCGGCTGGTGATTATGCTCTTTATCAGGATGCATTTGTTGCCGGATTGCAGAAAAATTATGCTGAAAAAGTTTTGTTACTGGATCAGTTAATGCAGAAATATCCTTCTTCGCAATATCTTGATAATGCGCTTTATGAGAGAGGGCGTGCTTATGTAATGCAAGGAAATAACCAACAGGCCATTGCTTCTTTCAAAGAATTGCTTGACCGTTTCCCATCCAGTGAAATGAGTAAAGTAGGTGCAAGCGAAATTGGACTTTTATATTACCAGAATGATAATTACGATCAGGCTATTCAGGCTTATAAGAAGGTTATTACGGATTATCCCGGAAGTGATGAAGCGCGTATGGCAATGCGTGATCTGAAATCTATTTATGTTGATTTGAATAAAGTTGGTGAGTTTGCTACCTTTACTCAGTCTGTATCTGGAATGGGCACTTTCGATGTAACGGAACAGGATTCTCTGACTTATCAGGCTGCAGAAAAAGTCTACATGAAAGGGAATGTAGAGAATGCCAAAAACAGTTTTATCTCTTATCTGCAAAGTTTTCCGGCTGGTGCTTTCAGTCCGAATGCTCATTATTACTTATCTGCTATTTATGCAGATCAGAAGAATGCAGCTTTGGCATTGGAACATTCAGGAAAGGTTTTGGAATATCCGGATAATGAGTTCACGGAAGAAGCGATGGTTATGAATGCTTCTTTGCTGATGAATGAGAAAAAATACAAGGAGGCTTTACCTGTTTATAAGAGATTAAAAGAAAAAGCGTCAACTGTAGAGAATCGTTCTCTTGCTCAGACAGGAATTCTTCGTAACGCTTATTTTGCCGGAGAAAGCAAAGATGCCATTAATGCCGCAACAGAACTGTTGGCAAACAAGAAACTTACACCGGAACTTGTGAATGAGGCTACTTATTACAGAGCAAAAGCTAACCTGGCACTGAACGAAGATAAAGCTGCGATTAAAGATTTGCAGACTTTGGCGAAAGATACCCGTACGCTTTATGGTGCTGAAGCTAAATATTTGCTAGCTCAGTTATATTTTAATACGGGACAGACTGCTCAGGCAGAAAAAGAAGCATTGAACTATATTGATCAAAGTACTCCACATATCTATTGGCTGGCTCGCAGTTTTGTATTGCTCTCAGATATTTATGACTCAATGGGCAAAAAGCTTGATGCAAAACAATATTTGCTAAGCTTGCAACAAAATTATACCGAGAAAGACGATATTCAGGAGATGATTAATAGTAGGTTGGCAAAACTAAAATAAGGATTGAACATGAAACAAAGAAATAATATGCTGTTTGCTGCAGCTCTTTTATCCTTTTCACTTACTGCGGCTGGTCAGACCGCCAAGAAAGATTCTACACTTAACCGTGTAGTTGTTGTTGAGAAAGAGTATAATCCTGATATTATGGATGCTTCTAAAGTGAATGTACTTCCTAAAGTGCAGGAACCTTCAGTAAGCAAAAAGGAGATTGAATATAATACATCGGTAATGCCTTTCAAATCGCTTGATTATGTAATGAAACCAATTACCTCTAATTTGGATCAGGCCAAGGCAAATCGTGGATATGCTCGTTTGGGATATGGCAATAATGGAAATGTAGATGCCAAGCTTAATTATTTGTTTAATATCTCCAAACGAGACAATCTGGGTGTCTCGGCTAGTCTGGACGGCATGAATGCTACTTTAAAATTACCGGAAATATTCGAAACCACTTATGCAAATAGTGATTGGAAGTCGCGTTATTATCGTACTAACCTGGATGTTGATTATCAGCACTTATTTAACAAGCTGACTTTAGATGCTGCTCTTAACCTGGGGGCAGATAATTTCAATTATCATCCGTTCTTAGATGCTACTAAGGTTTTGTTTCATCAGTCTACAGATAAACAGCATTTCTCAAAATGGAGTATGCATGTAGGGATTAAATCTGTGGATAAAGACCTGCCTTTACAGTTTCAGGCTGAGACTAATTTAATATCTTCCAAACTAGCTTATCCGGATTCAGCATCTTTGAGTGAGACTATATTAAGAACAAAGGTCGGCGTTTATGGAATAATTGATGAAAACCAAGGTGTAGGTATTAACGCTGAAATGAATAATGTTTTTTATCAATCTATCGCATACAAAGACTATATTTCTTTGGAGTTAAATCCATATTATAGGTTCTCTAATGATTCATGGAAACTACGATTGGGTGCATACGTTGATTTCTCTTCTGGTAAAGGAAAAACAATTCAGGTTTCTCCGGATTTGGATGCTCAGTACCTTTTCTCAAATAGTTATGTTGCTTATCTGAAAGTAGGTGGGGGCAGAGAACTTAATGATCTTCGCCGAATAATGAATATGAATCCTTATGGTTATTTCAGTCAAATGAATGATTCATATAGTCAGTTGGACGCAACTTTGGGATTAAAAGCTAATGTTGGTTCTGGTTTTTGGTTTAATGCTTTTGCTGGGTATAAGATTGTTACGGATGATTTGTGCTTTTATAATATGATGGTTAATTTCTTTGATGTAGCCAAACCTTATGTTTCTGTTGATGATACCAAACATTTTTATATCGGTTCGAATGTAAAATACGATTATAAAGGAATTGCTGATTTCTCTTTAAAAGGAGTTTATTATTCATGGAATAAGAGTGATGCTTCTTATTTGTTGATGAAGCCAAAGTTTGATTTGCAATTTAATGCGGATATAAAGGTGCTTCCAGAACTTATGATTAATGTAGGATATACATATATTGGACGTAATGATGTAGTCTCTGGCTTTATTACTTTCCCTAAATTTCCAGCAAGTGATTTTTTTGTGATTGAAAATTCAACTCCTACAAGCTACAAAGCCATAAATCACAAACTCGATCCGGTGAATAATCTAAGTTTAGGAGCTACATACAATCTGTTTAAAGGTGTATCAATCTTTGCACGTATCAATAATTTGCTGAATAAGGATTATCAATATAGCTATTCATATCCTGTTCAGGGAATAAATTTCTTAGGTGGTTTATCTTTCCAATTTTAGTTATATTCCCTACCTTATAATATAAAAAGAGTGTTTTTTCGTAAAAAAACAATAGATTCTTCTCTTATTATAAGGTAGGGAAATAAGTTTTTTCTACTTTTGCGACCAAATTCAAATGGAAGTAATCTGTTTATCAGAAGTAAAAGATTAGTTTCCTCTAATTGCAAAAGAGTATATTATGCAAAAAAACCTTGTAATAGTCGAGTCTCCTGCTAAAGCTAAAACAATTGAGAAATTCTTGGGAAAAGAATATAAGGTTCTTTCAAGCTATGGTCATATAAGGGACTTAAAGAAGAAAGAATTTAGTATTGATGTTGAAAATAACTTCGAACCGAAGTACGAGATTCCAACTGATAAGAAGAAGTTGGTAAGCGAATTGAAAGCTGAAGCAAAAGATGCGGAGACTGTATGGTTAGCATCCGATGAGGACCGCGAGGGAGAGGCTATTTCATGGCACTTGTATGAAGTGTTGGGTTTGAAGCCGGAAAATACTAAACGAATTGTTTTTCATGAAATTACTAAGTCGGCTATTCTAAAGGCTATTGAACAGCCTAGAGAGATAGACCTTAATTTGGTTAATGCTCAGCAAGCCCGACGAATTCTTGACCGTATCGTAGGTTTTGAATTATCCCCAATTCTTTGGAAAAAGGTTAAACCGGCCTTGTCTGCGGGACGTGTACAGTCTGTTACTGTGCGTCTTGTAGTAGAACGTGAACGCGAAATTCAGGCTTTCAAAGTTGAGGCAGCTTATCGTGTTACTGCAATCTTTATGGTTCCTGATCAGGACGGTAAGTTTGTAGAGATGAAAGCGGAGTTGAGCCGAAGACTGAAAACAAAAGAAGAAGCTAAAGCTTTCCTTGAGACTTGCAAGAATGCTACCTTTACAATAGAAGATATTAGCATGCGTCCGCTCAAAAAGAGTCCGGCTGCACCTTTTACTACTTCTACATTACAACAGGAAGCAGCTCGCAAACTTGGATTCACTGTTGCTCAGACTATGTCTGTTGCGCAGAAACTTTACGAGGCAGGAAAGATTACCTATATGCGTACCGACTCTGTGAACCTTTCTGATTTTGCAGTTTCCGGCAGCAAGGATGCTATTACAAATATAATGGGCGAAGAGTATGTGAAACTTCGTCATTTCGAAACAAAGAGTAAAGGTGCTCAGGAAGCTCACGAGGCTATTCGTCCTACTTATATGGATAAACCATCTGTAGATGGAACTTCTCAGGAGAAAAAACTTTATGATTTGATATGGAAGCGTACTATCGCTTCACAAATGGCTGATGCCGAACTGGAAAAAACTACAGCTACTATTATTCTGAATAATGCATCAGAAAAATTTGTTGCAGTGGGCGAAGTTGTTAAGTTCGACGGTTTCCTTCGTGTCTATAAAGAGTCTTATGATGAAGACAATGAACAGGAAGTTGAAAGCCGTTTGCTTCCTCCTATGAAAAAGGGACAGAAGCTGGAAAGAAAAGATATTGTTGCAACGGAACGCTTTACTCAGCATCCGGCTCGTTATACAGAAGCAAGTCTTGTTCGTAAACTGGAAGAACTTGGTATTGGTCGTCCATCTACATACGCTCCAACTATTTCTACTATTCAGAAGCGTGAATACGTTATAAAGGAAGACAGAGAAGGAGTAGAACGTTCTTATCAGCAATTATTGTTAAGTGATTCTTCTGTTGTGGATACTACTAAAACAGAAACTGTAGGTACAGAGAAATCGAAACTTTTCCCAACTGATACCGGAACAGTAGTAAACGACTTCCTGACTGAATACTTCCCTGATATTCTCGATTATAATTTCACAGCAAGTGTGGAAAAAGAGTTTGATGATGTAGCAGATGGCGAAAAAGAATGGACAGTTACAATGAAAGACTTCTATTCTAAGTTCCATCCTTCTGTTGAGAAAACGTTAGCTACAAAGACTGAACACAAAGTTGGTGAGCGTATGCTTGGTGCAGAACCTGCAACCGGCAAACCTGTTTCAGTAAAGATTGGCCGCTATGGACCGGTTGTTCAGATTGGTTCGGCTGATGATGAAGAAAAGCCTCGTTTCGCTCAGATGAAGAAAGGACAATCCATAGAAACTATTTCGTTGGAAGAAGCACTCGAACTATTTAAGCTACCTCGTACTTTGGGTGATTTTGAAGATAAAACGGTTGTGATTGGTACTGGTCGTTTTGGTCCTTATGTACGTCATAATGCTAAGTTTATTTCTCTTCCAAAGGGTGCAGACCCAATGGAGGTTACTTTAGAAGAAGCAATAGAACTGATTGAAGCTAAACGTGTAGCTGAAGCTCAGAAGATTATTAAGACTTTTGATGAAGAGCCTGAACTTCAGATTCTGAATGGACGCTTTGGTCCTTACATTGCTTATAAGGGTACAAATTATAAGATTCCTAAAGATGTAGTACCACAAGATCTTAATCTTGCTACTTGCTTTGAAATCGTTAGAATACAGGATGAAAAGCCTGCTACTCCAAAGCGTGGACGTTATGCAAAGAAGAAATAATCAATAGATTCTTTTAAATTTATATATACTGAGAAGTCTGTCGGGAATTTAGCCTGGCAGACTTTTCTTTTTTAAAGAGAGCTAAAATAATATCTGGTGATGTTTAAAGGAATATATACTGAATGATCTTTATTTTAGCCTAGGCTAAAATTAGGAAAGATGTACACTAAAAGAAGAAAACCTGTAGAACTAAGATTGATTAGCTCTACAGGTTTTTATAAATTACCAAGGACTAAATTCCTTAGGTTCGGTATAATCTTACATTCTTTCCGGAACGTCTATTCCAAGTAATTCCATTCCTAGTTTAATGACCTTACTGATATTGGCAGAAAGAACAAGACGGAATACTTTTAAATCTTCATTCTCTTCACGAAGAATGCTGAAGTCATGATAGAACTGATTGTACTCTTTAACAAGATCGTAAGTGTAATTTGCAATAACAGACGGACTATAGTCTGTTCCGGCTTGTTTTACCACTCCTGCAAATTCAGATAACATTTGGATTAGTCCTTCTTCTTTCTCGCTTAAATTTGGAGAAAAACGATTGCATTCAAAAAGATTTTCAGGAATTACAATATTTGCTTCAGCAGCTTTACGCAAAACTGATTGAATACGTGCATAGGTATATTGGATAAATGGACCAGTATTACCATTAAAATCGATAGATTCTTTTGGATTGAAGGTCATATTCTTACGTGCATCTACCTTTAAGATAAAGTATTTAAGTGCACCCATTCCCACAATGCGGGCAATGTTGTTAGCTTCTTCTTCAGAACAACCATCCAGTTTTCCAAGTTCATTAGATGTTTCTTTAGCTGTGCTAACCATCTCTTCAACCAAGTCGTCGGCATCTACCACTGTTCCTTCACGAGACTTCATTTTACCTTCAGGCAGTTCAACCATTCCGTAAGAGAAGTGTACCAATCCTTTTCCCCACTCAAAGCCAAGCTTGTCGAGCAAGATAGAAAGAACCTGGAAGTGATAGTTTTGTTCGTTACCAACTACATAAATCATCTTGTTGATTGGATAATCTGCAAAACGTAATTTTGCTGTACCAATATCCTGAGTCATGTAAACAGAAGTACCGTCGGAACGAAGCAAAAGCTTATGATCAAGTCCTTCTCCGGTAAGATCGGCCCATACGGAACCATCTTCTTTCTGATAGAAGAAACCTTTCTCAAGACCTTCCATAACCTTATCTTTTCCTTCCAGATAAGTGTTTGATTCGTAGTATATCTTATCAAAGCTTACACCAAGCTTCTTGTATGTTTCATTGAAACCGGCATAAACCCATTCGTTCATCATTTCCCAAAGACCTCTTACTTCAGGATCGCCAGCTTCCCACTTAATGAGCATCTCACGAGCCTCATTCATCAATGGAGATTGTGCTTCTGCTTCCTCTTTGCTAAGGCCTTGAGCTTGCAGTTCTGCTAATTCGGCTTTATAATGTTTGTCGAAAGAAACATAGTAATCGCCTACTAGATGATCGCCTTTTTTGCCTGATGATTCAGGAGTTTCTCCGTTTCCGTACTTCTTCCATGCCAACATTGATTTGCAGATATGGATACCGCGGTCGTTAACAATGTTTGTTTTAACCACCTTATTACCATTGGCCATCATAATGTTTGCAAGTGCGTGACCTAACAAGTTGTTACGTACGTGGCCCAGGTGAAGAGGTTTATTAGTGTTTGGAGAAGAATATTCAATCATTACTAATGGAGAATTCTCATTAGCAGGAATAATTCCGTATTGTTTTTCTGCATGAATAGAGTTTAATAGCTCAATCCAGCATGAAGAAGCGATTGTGAGATTCAAAAATCCCTTGATTACATTGAAAGCCGAAATAGAAGAATCATTAGCTAATAAGTATTCGCCGATTTCCTGCGCAGTTTCTTCCGGCTTTTTCTTTGATAATTTCAGGAAAGGAAACACAACCAATGTAAGGTGTCCTTCAAACTCTTTTTTGGTTTTTTGCAGTTGTACCTGTGCAGCTGATACTTCCTGTCCGTATAGCACTTTCAGTCCGTTAATAACCAATTCTGCTATTTTGTTTTCTATATTCATATCTGTATGTGTTTCTAAATGAGATGTTATGAGTGCGCAAAGATAATACTTTCGCTTTAGATATAAAAAAAAGGAGATGCAAGAGTTTGCATCTCCTTTTTTATTTCCTAAGGATGGCTTATTTAATAGCGTCAGCTAATTCTGCACCAGCTTTAAATTTAGCAACTTTCTTAGCAGGGATAGTAATAGGAGCTTTAGTTGAAGGATTGATACCTGTTCTTTCGCCTCTCTCACTAACTGAGAATGTACCGAAACCAACTAAAGAAACTTTTTCACCTGACTTAAGAGTATCTGATACACTTGTGATGAAAGCATCAAGAGCTTTCTTTGAATCTGCCTTACTCAAGCCTGATCCTGCTGCGATAGCATTAATAAGTTCTGCTTTATTCATAATTCGTAAATGATTAATTAATATATGTAACTTAAAAGATAAATCGAAAATCCTCACAAATATAGACTATCAAAACAATATATCAAATATAAAACTTAAAAAAATCAGACGGAAAACGAAAAAAATCTAATAGAATTGGTGATTTATGCTCTAAAACAGAATTATTTACTACTTTTGTAGTAATAATATGTCTGTAATAGACTAATAACTTAATGAATTTATATGCCACCAGTAACAAAAAACCTGATAATAATAAACGTTTTATTCTTTCTAGGGGGAGTTGTAGCAACCAGGTATGGTATTGATTTATCTACATATCTTGGCTTACACTTTTTTATGGCTGATGATTTTAATCCTGCTCAGCTAATCTCTTATATGTTTATGCATGGAGGTTTTACGCATCTCTTTTTTAATATGTTTGCAGTCTGGATGTTTGGACGCATATTAGAACAAATCTGGGGCCCGAAAAAGTTCCTTTTTTATTATATTGCCTGCGGTATTGGTGCTGGTCTTATTCAGGAACTGGTGCAGTACATTCAATATGCCGTACAACTGTCGGCTTATGATAAAGTTGATTTAGGCGAAGGTATGATTGTACCGATGGCTCAGTATTTGAATTTAATGAATACTGTAGGTGCCTCGGGAGCTGTTTATGCCATTCTACTTGCATTTGGAATGTTATTTCCTAATGAAAGAATGTTTATTATTCCAATTCCTTTCCCTATAAAGGCTAAGTACTTTGTTGCAGGATATGCAATCATTGAGCTAATGCAGGGAGTTGCCAATAATCCTACGGATAATGTTGCTCATTTTGCTCATTTGGGTGGTATGATTTTTGGTTTTATTCTGATTATGTATTGGAAAAAGAAGAAAAACAAAGGTAACGATGGGACATATTATTACTGATCTGAAAGAAAATTTTAAAAGAGGGAATATTTATATTCAGCTTATTTATATAAATGCAGGAGTTTTTATCCTAACCTCTCTGATTACTATATTTCTGACGCTTTTTAACCGAAGTGCCGGAGACTTTCTTTTATTTGGCGAAATGCCGGCTTCTCTGCATAACTTCTTACTTCAGCCTTGGAGTATTTTTACTTATATGTTCTTGCATTCCGGATTGATGCATATTCTCTTTAATATGCTATGGCTGTATTGGTTCGGACAACTTTTCCTTTACTTTTTCTCTGCTAAACATCTTCGTGGATTGTATATTTTAGGAGGCATTTGCGGAGCCATTCTGTATATGATTTCTTTTAATGTGTTTCCATATTTCAGCGGAGCTATCGAACAATCATACATGTTGGGTGCTTCGGCTTCAGTTATAGCTATTGTCGTGGCAACGGCTTATAGACAACCAGAGTATGAGGTCAGGTTATTGTTTTTGGGTTCAGTTAGACTGAAATATATTGCTTTGTTTATGATCCTTTCCGATCTTCTTTTTATAACTTCGGATAATGCTGGCGGACATATAGCTCATCTAGGTGGCGCGCTTGCAGGCTTATGGTTTGCTGCAAGTTTAAGCAAAGGGCATGATATTACAGCCTGGATTAATAGAATCCTTGACTGGTTTATTTCTTTATTTTCCGGAAATGCTTTTAAAAGAACAAGAAAGCCAAAAATGTCTGTTCATTATAACAATAGCCCTAAAAATAAGGATTATGAATATAATGCGAAAAAGAAGGCTCAAAGTGATGAAGTAGACAGAATCCTTGATAAACTGAAAAAATCCGGCTATGAAAGTCTGACTACTGAAGAGAAAAAGAGCTTGTTTGATGCAAGTAAGAGATAGCAATGAAGCATTTAGGTAAAGCTTTGGTATATGTGATTGTAGCAGTAAATATACTCTTTGTGGGGTTACTTTTATTTTCTGCGTATAGTCCATGGCTTATTAATCCTACTGTGCATCCCGTTTTATCGTGTTTCGGACTAATACTTCCACTCTTTTTATTTATAAACTTTTGTTTTCTAGTTTTCTGGATTTTTACTTATCCTAAATTAGCATTGATATCTGCTTTGGGCTTTATTTTATGCTTTGGGCAGATTCGCACATACATACCAATAAATTCTCGTACAGATAAAGTACCCGAGCATTGCATAAAGGTGCTTTCCTATAATGTGATGGGATTTAATAAGCTGAAAAAGCATACTCAAACAGATCCTAATCCTATTCTTGAATATATTCTGAAAAAGAATCCCGATATAATTTGCTTGCAGGAATTTCAGTTTTCCTCAGATAAATCACATCTTACAGAAAAAAATATTAATAGCGCTTTAAGTGATTATTCTTACCACAAGAAAACTAATATAAGTGCTGTAGGAAATGGTAACTGGGTAGCTTGTTATTCAAAGTTTCCTATACTTTCATCACGCCTTATTAAATATAAAAGCACCTACAATGGTTCTGTTATCTACGAACTTCTTATTAAAGGAGATACCGTGACGGTTATTAACAATCATCTTGAATCAAATAAGCTGACTAAAGAGGATAAGGATGTTTATGTAGATATGATAAAGGAACCAGAAGCCGGAAAAGTTAAAAGAGGAGTGCGACATTTAGTGAAGAAACTAGCAGAAGCGTCTGCTATTCGTGCTTCACAGGCAAATACCGTTGCAAAGGAAATTGCAGCTTCCAAGCATCAGTCAATTATTGTTTGCGGTGATTTTAATGATACTCCGATTTCTTATGCTCATCGGGTAATTGCTCAGGATTTAGATGATGCGTTTACTCAATCAGGCAGAGGATTGGGAATTTCCTACAACCAACATATGTTCTATTTTAGAATAGACAATATCCTTATAAGTAAAAATTTAGCAGCATATAACTGTACGGTGGATAATAGTATTAAAGAATCTGATCATTATCCAATCTGGTGTTATATTGCTTTAAAAAAGTGATTTTTCAATTATTACCCTTTAATACATTTATAATATGGACTTGAAGAAAATAGTATTTATTTTATCTATTTGTAGTATGACTTACTCGTATGCCGGTAATGTTAAGACAGACCCAAATCCTTTTCTTTCGGAGTTTAAAACCTTGTACAATGCTCCTTCTTTTGATAAGATAAAGATAGAACATTATGAACCTGCTTTTTTGGAAGGTATCCGTCAGCAGAATGCTCAGATTAAGGCTATTGTTTCTAATAAAGCAAAGCCAACGTTTAATAATACCATTGTAGCTTATGATAACAGTGGTGAGATTCTTCGTCGTGTAGGAGGCGTATTTTTTAATTTGACTGAGGCTGAAACAAATGATGCATTAACAGCCCTTTCAGTTAAAATGGCTCCGGTCTTATCAGAACATAGTGATAATATATCTCTGAATAAAGCTCTTTTTAAGAGAATAAAAACAGTCTATTCTCAAAGAGGATCTTTAAAATTAACTCGTGAACAAGAACGGTTATTAGAACTTATTTATAAAGACTTTGTTCGTTCGGGAGCTGCACTTGATGATAAAAAGCAAGCTCGCTTGCGTGAGATTAATAAAGAACTAGCAACTCTTGGAATTGATTTTGGTAATCATGTTTTGAATGAAACAAATGCTTATCAATTAGTTATCAGTGATAAGAAAGATCTTGCCGGTTTGCCAGATTGGTTGGTAAATAGTGCAGCAGAAGATGCTAAAGCAGCAGGCAAAGAAGGTAAATGGATTTTTACATTGCACAATGCCAGCCGATTACCATTCTTACAATATTCAGATAACAGAGCTTTGCGTGAACAGATTTACAATGCTTATATTAACAGAGCGAACAAAGGAGATAAGAACGATAACAAAGCAATTCTTTCAAAAGTTATAACTCTTCGTCTTGAAAAAGCAAATCTACTTGGATTTGATACTTATTCAAATTTTGTTTTGGATAAAAATATGGCAAAGAACTCAGCTAAAGTTATGGATTTTCTTAATAATTTGTGGAAGTACTCAAATGAAAATGCAAGAAAGGAAGCTGCAGAGTTGCAAAAACTGATGGATAAAGAAGGTAAAGGTGAGAAACTTGCCAGATGGGACTGGTGGTACTATTCAGAAAAACTTCGTCAAGAAAAATATAATCTGAATGAAGATGAGCTTAAACCTTATTTCAAGTTGGAAAATGTTCGTGAAGGAGCCTTTGCCGTTGCAAATAAGCTGTATGGAATAACATTGACTGAAGTGAAGAATGTACCAGTTTATCACCCAGACGTTAAAGCTTTTGATGTAAAAGATAGCAAAGGCAAACATCTTGGTTTGTTTTATGTAGACTATTTCCCACGTCCAGGTAAACGTGGTGGTGCATGGATGAATAATTACAAAGATCAGCACGGAGAATCTCGTCCTATCATTTGTAATGTTGCCAGCTTTACAAAACCTGCAGGTGACATTCCTTCTTTATTAACACTGGATGAAGTTCAGACACTGTTTCATGAATTTGGTCATGCACTTCACGGACTTTTAACTAAATGTAATTACTTAGGGGTATCTGGTACAAATGTTACACGTGACTTTGTTGAACTTCCATCTCAGATAATGGAACATTGGGCTACAGAACCAGAAGTCTTGAAAATGTATGCAAAGAATTATAAAACAGGAGAAGTTATGCCAGATACTCTGATTCAGAAATTAAACAAACAAATGTTGTTTAATCAAGGATTTATGACAACAGAACTTTTGGCTGCTGCTATTCTTGACATGGAGTTTCATAACTTGAAGGATGCAAAGAATCTGGATGTTGTTGACTTTGAGAAGAAAGTGATGGATAAATACGGCCTGATTCCTGAAATTGCTCCAAGATACCGAGCTACTTACTTTAATCATATTATTGGTGGATATGCCGCAGGATATTATAGCTATCTATGGGCAAATGTACTCGATTCTGATGCATTCGAAGCATTTAAAGAAAATGGAATCTTTGATAAGAAAACAGCAGATGCTTTTCGTACTAATGTGCTTGAAAAGGGAGGTAGTGAAGATCCAATGGTATTATACAAAAGATTCCGTGGAACTGAACCTAAACTTGAACCGATGTTAAAAAACAGAGGGCTTCAATAACATTGTTTGACCTTTAATTTATTGTTTACTGCCAAAGATCTGTTGTATAACATATTTTGTAAGTTCAAAATGCACTATGTAACTTAAATATTTGCTACACTTTATATATAAAAGTGAAAAAAAAGCTATATTTGCGCATTATATGCAGTATAAATTAATTAAAGTAAGTAATATAAATTTAAAAGAAAAATGCAAAACAAAGGACTTGTAAAAGTTTTTGCGGTATTGCTCACACTAGTATGTGTGTTCTACCTGTCTTTCTCTTTTGTTACTCGCCATTACATGAAAATGGCTGCCGAGTATGCTAAAGGAGATCCGAAGTTAGAACAAGAGTACATTGACTCACTGTCAACTGAAAAAGTGTGGTTAGGCAATTATACGCTTAAACAGTGTCGTGAAATGGAGATTAGTTTAGGTCTTGACCTAAAAGGGGGTATGAATGTTGTGCTTGAAGTTTCAGTAGGCGATGTATTAAAAGCATTAGCTGACCATAAAGAAGATGCTGCATTCAATAAAGCTGTAGCTTCTGCTCAGATACTCTCAGAGAAAAGTCAGTCAGACTTTATCACTCTTTTTATTAAAGAATATCACAAGTTGGCTCCGGGTGCCAGATTATCTCAATTATTTGCTACCCAACAACTAAAAGATAAGGTTTCTCAGAAATCTTCTGATTCAGAAGTTGAGAAAGTAATCAGAGAAGAAGTTAAAGCAGCTATTGATAACTCATATAACGTTCTTCGTACTCGTATCGACCGTTTTGGTGTTGTTCAGCCAAATATTCAGAGCTTACCAGATCAGATGGGCCGTATCATGGTTGAACTTCCAGGTATCAAAGAACCTGAACGTGTAAGAAAATTGCTTCAGGGTTCTGCTAACCTCGAATTCTGGGAAACTTATGACTCTAAAGACATTGTTCCTTATTTCAGCACTATTGATAATACTATCCGTTTGGTTGCAGAAGGTAAAGGTACTACTGTAGCTGCTGCCGACACTACTGCAAAAGACACTACAGCTGTTGCAGTTGCAAAGGTTAGTGCTAAAGATAGCCTTGAAGCTGTATTGAAAGGTGGAAAAGCTCAGAAAGAAGAAAAAGGCAAAGCAAGCAGTGCTCAATTGGCAAGTGCTAAGAAAGAGCATCCTTTGTTGTCAATCTTCCAACCTAATACAAATGGTTACGGATGTATAGTAGGATATGCTAATTATAGAGATACTGCTGCTATCAACAAATACTTTGCTATGAAGCAAGTACAGGATCAGCTTCCTAAAGACTTAAGATTGAAATGGGGTGTTAAAGCTGCTGATGGTGATAAGAAAGCTCAGACTTTTGAACTTTATGCAATTAAATCTACAGAACGTAACGGACGTGCTCCATTGGAAGGTGATGTAGTAACTGATGCAAAAGATACTTATGATCAATTTGGTAAGCCAGCTGTAAGCATGTCTATGAACTCTGAAGGTTCAAGAAGATGGGCTTTGATGACAAAACAGAATATTGGTAAAGCAATTGCTATTGTTTTGGATGGTTATGTATATTCAGCTCCAAATGTAAATAGTGAAATTACTGGAGGTAACTCAGAAATTACTGGTCACTTCACTCCAGAAGAATCTAAGGACTTGGCAAACGTGTTGAAGTCTGGTAAAATGCCGGCTCCTGCACACATTGTTCAGGAAGATATCATTGGTCCATCTTTGGGTCAGGAATCTATCAATGCCGGTCTTATTTCTTTCTTAGTTGCAATTGTTGCTTTGATGTGCTTCATGTGCTTCATGTATGGATTCATTCCAGGTATGATTGCTAACTCAGCTTTGATATTTAACTTGTTCTTCACGTTAGGTATTTTATCTTCATTCCAGGCCGCGTTAACTCTGTCAGGTATTGCCGGTATGGTATTGACACTCGGTATTGCTGTCGATGCGAACGTACTTATCTACGAACGTACTAAAGAAGAGTTAAGAGCTGGTAAGAATGTTAAAACAGCTTTGTCTGAAGGTTATTCAAATGCATTCTCTGCAATCTTCGACTCAAACATTACTTCTATTATTACTGGTATTATCCTGTTCTATTTTGGTACAGGTCCTATCAAAGGTTTCGCAACTACATTGATCATTGGTATTATCTGTTCATTCTTTACAGCAGTATTTATGACACGTGTGGTTTACGAACACTTCATGAGCAAAGATAAGTTGTTGAATCTTACATTCTCTTCTAATCTTTCTAAGAAGATATTCGTTCATACACATTATAACTTTGTTGGTTCTAATAAGAAATCATTCTTTGTATTTGGTGCTGCTTTGGTAATCTGCTGTGTTTCTTTTGCACTTCGCGGATTGAGTCCAAGTATTGATTTTACTGGTGGACATAATTATGTACTTCAGTTCGAAAAATCAGTTGAACCAGAACAAGTAAGAACATTAATGGCTAGCCAGTTTGGTGATGCTTCTGTTACTGTTATTGCTCTTGGTACTGATGGAAAGAAAGTTCGTGTAAGTACTAACTACCGTATTGAAGAAAGTGGAAGCAATGTAGACTCAGAAATTGAAGCTAAGCTTTATAATGCTGTAAAAGATAAGCTACTTGCTCCAGGAACTTCTCTAGAAACATTTAAGAATCCTGATATTCGTACCGGTGGTAGCATTATTAGTTCTCAGAAAGTAGGACCTAGTGTTGCAAAAGACATCACTATCGGAGCTATCATTGCTGTTGCTCTTTCTTTGTTAGCTATCGGACTTTATATCTTACTACGATTTAGAGATATATCTTTCAGTGTTGGTTCTGTTGTGGGATTGGTTGTGGACTCGGTAATAATAGCCGGTGTATTCTCGCTATTCTATGGTAGACTGCCGTTCTCTATGGAGGTTGACCAGAACTTCATTGCTGCCATCTTAACAATCATTGGTTATTCTATTAATGATAAGGTGGTAATCTTTGATCGTGTTCGTGAGTTCTTCCACTTGTATCCTAAGCATGACCGTACAGAGTTGTTCAATGACTCATTGAATACTACTCTTGCACGTACTGTAAATACTTCAATTTGTACATTGTTAGTAATGTTATGTATCTTCATCTTAGGTGCTGAATCTATTCGTAGTTTCGCATTCGCATTGATGGTTGGTATCGTTGTTGGTACTCTTACATCACTCTTTGTTTCTGCTCCTATTGCATTCGTTATGCAACAGAAAGAAGCTAAGAAACATGCAAAAGCTCTAGGTAAATAAGAACTTTTATATAGTTTATAGTAAAGGCTGCTCTGCAAAGGGCAGCCTTTACTTTTTTGTATAATTAGCCTTGGTGGCTTATATAAATGTATTTAGGTTATTATATTAAAGAGACTCCAATCTTTTTTATTATCTTGTACAAAAGAATAATTTGTTTTGTACAAAAGATATATTTGTTCTGTACAGAAGAATGCATTCTTTTGTACAAGGATAAATTAATTATTCATTATGAATTTTGAAAAGAATAAGTATGAACCTGAAAATGGAATAGCTAAGAGTGGAATAATAAATGAAGTATATAGTTATTAATAACCAATACATGGTTATCAATAAACACAGTCAACCAAAACCAGGACGAGACAAGGTGCTTGATTGCTAGATCACTGCTAGATCAAATTAAATTGATCTAGCGGCTGCATTATACTAATATACAGCCATTTAAGTGTTGTCTGCTAGATTGCTAGATCAATTTTGCATTTTTAATTATTATGCGAGAGTAGATTCAATCAGTTCTCATTGAAAATAGCGCAAATAGTGCTTTTATCGTTAAGATGATTTATATAAATATCAGTTGCACAATAATATAGATAGGTAACAAAACTATCAGTGAGAATTTAAACATATATGCAAAGAAGCTTGGCATCTTGATACCTCTTTCTTCTGCTATAGACTTTACCATGAAATTTGGTCCGTTCCCAATATAAGTCATTGATCCAAAAAATACAGAGCCTACACAGATTGCTTTCAACAGAATTTCAGGCACTCCCGCAACTCTTATTGATTCTGATAAGAATGGAGGTAGTCCGCCAGCCACTAAACCACGCGCTAGATCATAGAATGCTACTGCTGTAGGTGTATTGTCTAAGAATGAACTCAGAACGCCTGATGCGTATAAGAATTGACGGGGTTCGGTTAGTCCAAAACTTACAGCATTATTTCCAAGCCAGATTAGTGCTGGCGACATGGTTACAAATATGCCAAGGAAAAGACAGGCAACCTCAGTAATAGGAGTCCACGAGAAGCTATTGTTGTTGCGCACTTCAGACTTTGTGTAATATAAAGACAGAGCAGCAAATGTTACTAATATA
Organism: Bacteroidaceae bacterium; assembly: GCA_963668125.1. GTDB lineage: Bacteria > Bacteroidota > Bacteroidia > Bacteroidales > Bacteroidaceae > Bacteroides. Next base: position 730,176 of record OY764215.1, read on the forward strand.
ATCTCACGAATATATTCCAGCCATATCGGAGTATCCTCTTGCCCCATAGCGGGTATATTTCCTTTATTGATAAATGCAACGGCAAGGATAACCCCTAACAGAAATAAGAAATTAATATTGCCTGTAACACGAATTGGCTCTTGCTGAATAGAATCTTCAGCAAGATCTATCCATTCTTCTTTCTTATAATAATATCTGTCTACAAAGTAGTAAATAGATAGCAATAATGCACCGGTAAATGCCCATTCAGGAAATAAAGTAAAGAACCAGGAAAACTCAGCTCCACGCAAATAAAGCATAAATAACGGAGGGTCTCCGAGTGCTGTTAAAAGTCCCCCACAATTGGCTACTGCAGCGATAAAAAATAGCATCGTATGAGTTGTGAACTTACGCTCCTGATTGGTATTAATCATTGGGCGAATAAGAAGCATGGCTGCCCCTGTGGTGCCCATAAAAGCTGCCAGTACATAACCGATTCCCATAAATAAGACATTATTTCGTGGAGTGGCTTTGATATCTCCGGAAACATGAATACCTCCGGTAATAATAAATAGCGAACCTAGCAAAATAATAAATGGAACATAATCGTGAGCAACGGTGTCTATAAGATTTGTTGAAAGTCCGTTTTCCAGCATGTAAACTACTACAGGAATACTAAGAATAATAGATACCAAAAGTTTATTCTTATTTTTATCCCACCATTTTCCTAAAATAACCGGACCTACAGCAATAGCTAAAAGCATTATCAGAAAAGGAATTGAAACCCACAAAGGCATATTGAAAGTACTTTCCATTTTTATTTAATTTCAACGAAGCGCTTAATCTTAACTAACCTTCTGCTTTTTCAGGAAGTGTGTGATTGTTTAAGTATATGATAATTAAGCACTATATTATTAATTCAACGATTGGTTTTGCATTGCAAATGTACTGCTTTTTTTAATATGATGTGCAAATAAGATGCTATTACCCAATGCAGCTTTGATTATTTAAAATTGAATTTGACGACAAAAGCATATACAGAAATATAAAAAGAACGATTATATCTTTTTCTGCTAAAAGGTAGCATCTATATGATATAATCGTTCTTTTTATATAACAGGTTGATAACAACAAATAGAAATGAATCTCTTGTTGTTTTAAACGGCTGTATTAGAATCCAAAACTATCAACCTTTACATCTTTATTATTTTCGTCTTTAAAAGGTTTGGCCTTTAGTTGAATCATATTACCTTCAACATTTATGGCCTTGAAAGGAGTAGCCGGACAAACATATTCACATCCTCCACAACCTACACAAATGTCTGGATTTACACTTGGAATGGTTAAGCCATCTTTGTAATCTACCATTTTAACGGCTTGTGTAGGACAATGTTCAGAACAAGCACCGCAATCTGTTTCGTCGTTATAAACAATACAGTTTTCCATTGTAAAGACAACGCGCCCCATCTGGGTAAGATGCTTTTCCTCTTTGGTAAGCGGCAGTATAGCTCCGTTTGGACAAGTATTTGAGCAAACAGTACAATCGTAATTGCAGAAGCCTTTTTCGAAGCTCATCATTGGTTGCATGATTCCGCCTAATCCATATTCTGTAAAAGCTGGTTTAAGTACATGAGATGGGCAACGGCTTACACACAGGTGGCAGGCGGTGCAGTGTTTAAGTAAATGTTCTGCACTTACTGATCCTGGAGGAGATAATGGATGTTGCTTTTTGTATGGTTTGTTTTTGCTTAATGCAGCCATAGCATTCTGAGCTTTTAAAAGAGGAACGGTTATTAATCCGGCTCCGGTTATGCTCAGAAATATTCGTCGGCTGTCGTTAGGTTTATTTTCTTGTTTTGCAGATGTAGATGCAAATGCATAAGTGAATTTTATAGATTTCTTTTTGCAGACAGGCAAACAGTTAAAACATCCCACACAGCGACTGTGATCAATTTGATGTTTTTTGCTGTCAATACATGAAGATTTGCATTTAGCGGCACAAGCGCCACAACTATTACATGTATTTTCGTCAATTCTTATTTTGAATAAGGAATATTTGGATATAAGTCCTAATAAGCTTCCAACAGGACAAATTGTGTTGCAATAGAGTCTTCCATATTTATACGCAAGGAATGATACAATTAGTAGGCTAATTGAAGCAATAGCGAAAGAGAAAACGCTTCGGATAACTATTTCTACAACGTAAAGACTATAATTGTTGAAATGCCCTAAAACGCCTGCTAGTTGGTTGTTTCCGTAAAGATAGACCGGACGGAATAAACTAGAAGCTATGCGTCCGAAAATGCTATATGGATCGAGTAAGCTTAATAGAAATGTGAAGCCTGCAAAAAATGCTATAACAACTCCAATCAGTATGCTATATCTTAGATAATTTGTAGGTTTAAGATATTTGTATTTCTTTCTTTTTGTGAATAGCTTTGAGAAAGTTTCCAATACATCCTGCCATATTCCAAGAGGACAAATAGCAGAACAATAGACTCTTCCGAAAAGGAAGGTGAGGAGAAATAGAAATATCAATGCTCCGATATTTAATGCTAATAAGGCTGGAGCCAGCTGGATAGTAGTCAGCAATTTTAATTTATGTGGTGCAATACCTGCAAAATCAATGAAATAAAAAGTAATAAGCGATAACATGATTAATGCTATCGCTATTCTGGTTTTACGTAACATATTTATAGTTTAATTCGTTTAATATTCATCTTATCCAGATTCATGTTTCCCAGTTTAAGCTGAGAAGCATTTGCGATGTGAGTAACTTGTTCTATAGGCATCTTTGCGATCTGATTGAAGAATTTTACAGCAGCTGTGTCCACGGCAACAATATCCTGAGATATAAACAGTCCCTTTGCTAAAGCAACATCTGCAGCCGATCTGCCACGTGGACCGTTACTCTTCAAAACCCGGTAAGCATCAACAACGTTCAGAACCGGATGTTTAGCAAGAGAACAGATATCTGCTATGCATTGCTGCAAATCATTTTCATGGAAGTAACCTCTGTCCCATACAATTCCCATCATATTCTTCATGGATATACTCATTTTGGCACCACCATGATTTTTCAGGATTGGAACGTTGATCCATACATCACTATCCAATAAAGCTTTATGAACCTTGGCTGTTTTTAAAACCTTCGCCTTAGGAAGAGAGATTGCCCGATAGTATGATTCTTCGTGTGCCGGTACAACTTTAGCTCCGGCTTCTTTTGCAGCATCTTCAATACCACTATTCTTATAACATTTACGCCAGTCATCGCAAGTGTGGTCAAATACAACAACTTCTTTTGCTCCGGCATCAAAGCATTGTTTAACTATCTCTCCTATTAGTTTAGGGTTTGTGTTTCCGGCCAGTTCGGGAACTTTGTCCCATCCAATATTGGGCTTAATACAAACTTTCTGACCTTTTTTCACAAATTTGCCCATTCCTCCCATCTCTTTAATGGCATGACGGAACATAACTTCCGGTTCGCCACCCATTACAGCTACCATATCATAAGCCTGCTTAGTTGCCTCATTTTCGCCGGTCTGCTTCAATAAATCAAAAGCTTCACTTGGCGTTACTGTAGATGCAAGGCCTGTCAATGCTACTAATCGTAAGAAATCTCGTCTATCCATATTGCTTGTTTATAAAATCCATGGAAATTTAAAACAACTCTCATTATAGAGGCAATAATCTGCATTGCCATTTACTGCAAATGTCTTTAATTTAGCAGCTCCGGCAAGAAGCTGCTGTGCAAATTTTATAGTTGTACCGGTTTTTATGCGGTCTTCAACCAATAAAATTCTTTTTCCTTCAAAACAAAAATCAATAGGTTCCAGTAATCGGGGCTGATCATACATCTGGTGTTGTTTGCTGTCTCTTAAATTCAGCTTAAGAAGATGTATTTCCAGATTTAAACGTTGATTGAGCAGCGCTGCCGGAATAATACCGCCATTAGCTATTGCAACAATCATGTCGAAAGGCTCATTTATTTCAAGATTAAGAATCCTGTCGATTACCTCTTCAAAGCTTTTAGCACTCATATTTTGCCAATGATTTCAGAATTAACCAGCCAAAAATAACTTGGATAATCATTCCTGGAAAGCCTAAAGTGATATCTTGTATAGCCATTGGAAGACTACCACTAATTATGTATTCTGCAATGCTGCCAATGAATTGATAAGCAATAACAGTAACAGCAACAAGGAGTAGAGATACTTTTTTACTGCGTTGAGCAACCCATGCGGCTGCAATTGCCAGTAATGATGATTTTATTAGTAGTACGGGCAGTGCGCCGATTGGTGGCATCCCGAAAAGTAAATGGTTACACAATGGAGATAATAAAGCAGTTATTAACCCAATTCGGATTCCAAACTTATAAGATGCAATCAATGTAAAGAAATAGATTGGAAGTAACATTTTACCACCATCAGGAACTAAGTGACAGATTTGTGGCAAGATTAAGTTGCCGGCAATAAAAGCAATACTTAATAAATAAGCACGGTAATTTAATAAGCTTGGGCTGACTGGTTGAAAGGCAAGACTTCTCATCGTTATAAGTTTATATGTTAATAATCAATGTGTCTGATAATTCAGTACAAAAGTTGTTTAGCAATCTTATAATCCTGTTTGCTGCTTACATATACATCAAACGTTTAGCTACAAATATAAAACAAAGAAAAGTGCTTTCCAAATCTGAAGTCATATTTATAATATGATTATCAGTTTTTTAGATGGTCACAACTAAGAGATACTACTTGTAATTTTTATCTGATTATTCTGGTAGTTTAATTTTCTCCTTAAAAAACATTAATTGACGAGAGTATGAAAAATAATATTTTTTTCTGATATGTCAATTTCATGATGAACTCGCGGAAGAATAATAAAATGAAGCTGATAAAATAGTTTGTAATTTTTAAAAGTCTGTATATCAGTAATCTGTTGGTGGGAAGTAGCCCCGCCGAGAATCGAACTCGGATCTAAAGTTTAGGAAACTTTTGTTCTATCCATTGAACTACAAGGCCGAAATGCAGGCGCAAAGGTAATCTATTTTGTTGATATGCACAAAAAAAATCTTTGTTAAAGAACATCAATGCTTTAAACCTTTACTCTGTAAGCCGATCAAAAAAGGTATATATTTTAAGAGAAAATTAAAGATTAGGATAATGAAGAGATTTTTATCAGGTGTACTTTTACTGGTAATCAGTATTTGTAGTTACGCGGCTTCAGCAGAGCTTGGAGTCATTAAAGGAAAGGTAATAGATGCAAAGACGAAAGAGGCTTTGCAGTTTGTAAATGTTAGTGTTAAGACGAAAGCAAATGCTTCGTTAGTTAAAGGTGGGGTAACCGATCAGTCCGGAGAATTTGTTTTAGGCGGGTTGAAAGATGGAACCTACATTGTTAATGTTTCATACATTGGTTATAAGGCCTATGAGAAAGAGTTTACAATTTCATCAAAGAAGAGCGTAAATCTGAATCAGATATCTTTGTCAGAAGATAGCCATGTGCTAAAAGAAGTAGAAGTTGTGGGCCAAAAAGCTCAGATGAGATTTGAAATTGATAAGAAGGTTTTTGATGTAGACCAGAATATATCTTCTGCTGGAGGTTCAGCCAGTGATGTGCTAAGCAATATTCCTTCAATTGAAGTTAATAATGATGGCGATGTTTCGCTTCGTGGAAATTCAAATGTAACAGTCTGGATCAACGGAAAAGCATCTGGTTTGTCTGCGGACAACAGAGCACAGATATTGGAACAAATGCCTGCCGAAAACATCGAAAAGATTGAAGTAATAACTAATCCTTCAGCAAAATATAGTCCTGATGGTACAGCAGGTATTATTAATATCGTTTTAAAGCAAGATCGGAAAGCCGGATATTTTGGTAGTGCACAAGCAGGTGTAGATTCAAAAGGTGGGTATAACGGTAGTTTTAATATTAATTATAGTAGCAGTAAATTTGATATTTACGGAAATGTTGGTTATCGTCATCACGAAAGAACTGGTGGTGGAAATACCAATAGAACAAATACGCAGGGTACAGAAAGTACAAGTGATGATACTTATCTGAATACTAAATCAGATCAGGATGGTGAACACTCGGGAGTATTCCTTAGAGGTGGAGTAACCTATCATGCTACTAAAAGTGATCATTTTACAGTAGGCGGTTTTGGTATGTTTGGTGGTATGAACAGTAGTAGTAACATCAACTATTTAAGCAATGTCCCTAATTCATTTTATAAAAGTTTCCGTTCATCAAATTCGGATAATTCCATGAATGGTGGAAATCTTGAGGTTGGTTATAAGCGTGATTTTACAAAAGATAGTTATCTGGATTTTACTGCTTCTTATAACAAATGGGGAATGGATAATACCAGTATATACGATCAGACCTCTTACTTTTCAGACAAAACTACATCGTCTTATCAACGTCAGCTTAATAATATGAACCATCATAACTGGGAATTCCAGTTGGATTATCAGAATAAGATTAACGATAATACGAAGTTAGAAGCTGGTTATAAAGGAACTTTAGGCAGAGAAAACAGTCCTGTTGAAACTTATTCAGGATTGGCCGAAAGCTCTGCTGCATTTGATAACAGCTTATATAACCGTTTTATCTATAATCAGGATGTTCATGCATTGTATGCTACTTATTCCGGACGAATTAAGAAGTTCGGATATCAGATTGGTATGCGTGGTGAGTACTCGAAAGTGAATACAAAGTCGGAAGATTATTCGTTAATAAGTACTCCATTTCAGAAGGATTACTTCAGTTTGTTCCCTAGTGCTTTTATATCATATTCTTTGCCGGAAAATAATGAGATTCAGTTGAATTATACCAGACGTATTTCTCGTCCATGGGGAGGTCAGCTTAACTCTTTTATGAATATTACCGACTCAACTAATATCTCTTTTGGTAATCCAAAATTGAATCCGGAATATTCAAATGCTCTTGAACTTAATTATATCAAGAACTGGGAAAATCACACACTGTCTTTCTCTGGTTATTTCCGCACAACCGACGATGTAATTCAAAGCATCAGATATTTGGATGGAAATGTGATGAAAAGTACCTATGAAAATGTAGCTCAGACAACCTCTGCCGGAGTAGAGTTGGTAGGAAAGGATAAATTGTTTAAGATATTAGATCTTACCACTACATTGAATCTGTTTTATTATAAGTTGGATGGCTTTAGCTATTTACCTGCTGGAAAAACAACTCCTGTGATTGGCAATGCAGATGAGAACTTTTCATGGAATGCAAGAATGATAGCTAATATTATTCTTCCAAAATCTTTTTCTTTGCAGTTGACCGGAGGTTATAATGCGAAACAGGTTGTGGCGCAAGGAACTCAGAAGGCTAATTATATGCTGGATGCAGGTTTAAGAAAATCGTTTATGAATAAAAAGTTTAGTCTAAGCATCAATGCACGAGATATTCTGGATTCACGCAAACAACGCACTATTACCTATGGTACTGGATTTATTCAGGATTCAGAAAGCTGGAGAGGTGGAAGAAAGATTGGTTTTACTCTTACCTATAATTTTGGTAATATGCGTGCTAAAAACAACAAGCAAAACAAGCCAGGTGATGACAGTATGTCAATGCCAATGGGAAATGAGGAATAATTTTTGTAAAATCCATAAAGAAAGGGAGATAAGAGAATTTAAATAGTTTATGGCTGTATGCCTGATAAATTCGAAAAGATTTTGCTAAGTCGCATAACTTTCCGATATTTGTAAGCGCATAAATAAGAGGATTGTTGATGTTTAAACATCTTTCAACTCTTATTTATGCGCTTCTTGCAACATTAAATCTTAAATAAAGAAAAAGATAAGTTATGGCAGACGAAATTGTAGTTAAAGAATTAGAGAGAGTAGTAGTTCGCTTCTCTGGTGATTCCGGTGATGGAATGCAATTGGCCGGGAACATTTTCTCTAATTTATCGGCTGTATTGGGAAACGATATATCTACGTTTCCTGATTATCCGGCAGAGATTCGTGCCCCGCAAGGCACAATAAGCGGAGTTTCCGGTTTCCAGGTGCATATTGGTGCAAAGAAAGTGTTTACTTCTGGTGATAAATGTGATGTGCTTGTTGCAATGAATCCTGCAGCATTAAAAACAAATGTAAAGTTTATTACTCCACAGTCTATTATCATCATTGATTCAGACTCATTTACTAAAAAAGATCTGGAAAAAGCTCTCTATAATACTGACGATGCTTTCGCAGAACTAAATATTCACAATCAGGTTATAGATGCTCCTATCACCTCTATGTGTAAAGAGAGCCTGAAAGATAGCGGACTAGATAATAAAGCAGCTGTAAGATGCAAGAATATGTTTGCGTTGGGATTGGTTTGTTGGTTGATTAACCGTCCATTGGATCATGCAATGCACATGCTTCAGGAAAAGTTCTCTAAAAAACCTTCCATTGCCGAAGCAAATATCAAAGTCTTGACTGATGGCTACAATTATGGTCATAATATACACGCTTCTATCTCTACTTATGTTGTTGAGTCTAAAGGAGAGAAAGAAAAAGGCTTTTATACAGATGTTAATGGTAATCTTGCTACAGCTTACGGACTTGTTGCTGCTGCTGAAAAGTCGGGACTGCAATTATTCTTAGGATCATATCCTATTACTCCTGCTACTGATATTCTACATTATCTCTCAAAGTGGAAAGAACTGGGTGTGGTAACTGTTCAGTGTGAAGATGAAATTTCTGGTGCATGTAGTGCTATTGGCGCATCTTTTGCCGGAAATCTGGCTGTAACTTCAACCTCAGGACCTGGAGTTTGTCTTAAAAGTGAAGCTATAAATCTAGCCGTTATTGCAGAACTGCCTTTGGTTATTGTAAATGTTCAACGTGGCGGACCTTCAACAGGCTTACCTACTAAGAGCGAACAAACCGACTTATTACAAGCCGTATACGGACGTAATGGTGAAAGTCCGCTGGTTGTAATTGCTGCAACTTCTCCTACTAATTGTTTCGATTCTGCATATATGGCTGCTAAGATAGCATTGGAACACATGACTCCTGTTATACTTCTTACAGATGGTTATATTGCTAATGGATCGGCTGCATGGAAAATTCCTTCACTGAAGGATTATCCTGAAATTAAACCAAATTATGTAACGAAAGAAATGCAAGAGGTTTGGAAACCTTATATGCGTAATCCTGAATCTCAGGTTCGTTATTGGGCTACTCCTGGTATGGAAGGCTTTATGCACAGAGTTGGTGGACTTGAAAAAGACTTTGTTACAAGTGCTATATCTACTGATGCTGATAATCACCACAGAATGACGTTGACTCGCCAGGCTAAAATTGATTATATAGCTAACTGTATACCGGAACTTGAAGTACAAGGTGATAAAGGCGCTGATTTACTTGTTATAGGATGGGGTGGAACTTACGGACACCTTTATTCAGCTGTTGAAAAATGCAATGAAGAGGGAAAGAAAGTTGCTTTTGCTCATTTCCAATATATCAATCCACTACCAAAGAATACAGAAGAGGTGTTGAGAGCATTTAAAAAGATTGTAGTGGTAGAACAAAATCTTGGACAGTTTGCCGGTCTTCTTCGTATGAAGATTCCAGGACTGGATATTTGCCAGTTCAATAGAGTGAAAGGACAACCTTTTAATGTAGTTAGACTTGTTGAAGAATTTACAAAATTGATGGAGGAAAAGTAAGATGAGCGAACAATTATATACAGCAAAAGATTTTAAGAGTGACCAGTATGTTCGTTGGTGTCCGGGTTGTGGTGATCATGCATTATTGAATTCATTACACAAGGCTATGGCTGAATTGGGTATTGCTCCTAATATGACAGCCGTTATTTCAGGTATTGGATGCTCTTCACGCTTGCCTTATTATATGAATACTTATGGCTTTCATACCATTCACGGACGTGCAGCGGCAATTGCTACCGGTGTAAAGGTTGCTAATCCGGACTTAACAGTTTGGCAGATTTCTGGTGATGGAGATGGATTGGCTATTGGTGGAAATCATTTTATTCATGCTATTCGCAGAAATATCAATATCAATATAGTTCTTCTGAATAATCGTATTTACGGTCTTACAAAAGGACAATATTCTCCAACTTCTCCTCGAGGATTTGTATCAAAATCGTCTCCTTATGGAACGGTGGAAGATCCTTTCCGTCCTGCAGAATTAATATTTGGTGCAAGAGGTAAGTTCTTCGGAAGATGTGTGGATGTAGATGGCCCGAGTTCTGTAGAAGTATTAACAGCTTCGGCTCGTCATAAAGGAGCTTCTGTTGTTGAGGTTCTGCAAAACTGTGTAATCTTCAATGATGGTTGTCATAGTGCTGTTGCTACGAAAGAAGGCCGTGCAAAGAATGCAATTCATCTTAAACATGGACAACCTATGTTGTTTGGCGAAAACAATGAAAAAGGTTTAATGCAGGAAGGATTCGGTCTTAAAGTTGTGACTTTAGGCGAAAATGGTATCACAGAAAAAGATATCCTTGTACATGATGCTCATTGTGAAGATAACACTCTTCATATGAAACTAGCTTTAATGGAAGGCCCTGATTTCCCTATCGCTTTGGGAGTAATCAGAGATGTTGAGGCTCTTAGCTATGAAGAATGTGTATATGCACAAATAAAGGAAGTTCAGGCAAAGAAACCTATTCGTAAATTAGAAGATTTCTTGCTTAGTGGTGAAATCTGGGAAATCAAATAATTCTCATTAAATATAATAGCAAGGGGCTGCTCATTTGAGTAGCCCCTTGCTTATTTTCTTTTTCGGGTTTCCATTTGAAACCGTTTTTCAATATTCAGAGACTTAAGTTTACTTTCTTGGATAATCTCCTTTATTGAATTGGAATTTATTATTCTTTTTCTCCGTAAGCTAAATCTCCAGCATCTCCTAATCCCGGAATGATATAAGAATGAGAATCAATTTCAGGGTCAACTGCTGCACACCAGATAGTTGTTTTATCTTCAGGAAAAACTCTTTGCACATATTCGAGAGCTTGCTTACTTGCAATAATGCACGCCACATGTATTTCTTCAGGGCAACCTTTTGTTAGCATAGCGCCATAGCTAAGCTCCAATGAACTTCCGGTTGCAAGCATTGGATCGGTAATAATCAGTGTTTTTCCGGCAATTCTTGGGGAAGCGATGTATTCAATATTGATTTCAAACTTAAGTGCATCTTTGTACTTACGATATGCCGAAACAAATGCATTTTCTGCATTGTCGAAATAATTTAGAAATCCTTGATGAAAAGGGAGTCCTGCACGGAGGATAGTACTGATAACGATTCTGTTATCCGGAGTATTTGTAGGAGCAATACCTAGCGGAGTCTGAATGTTTTTGGTTGAGTAGGTAAACTCTTTACTCATCTCGTATGCCATAATCTCGCCGATGCGTTCAATATTACGTCGGAAACGCAAGCGATCGTTTTGAACTTCTACGTTTCTTATTTCTGAAACGTACTGATTTAGGATGGAATTTGTTTCACTGAAATTGATAATCTTCATTGTTTTTTTATTAAATAATTTATTATTTGATTTGTTCTATCATTTTTGTATACATCTCCCTCCATCCTTTCCAAATACTATCTTCAGCTAATGAGGAATTATGGAAAAGAGTTATGATATCACCATTTACGGCTTTAACTTTTTTAGCAAGCTCTTTAATCTTTTCAAGTGCTTCTTGAGGATTCATGTTAAAATCTCTATTTAAGGTAACATCCATGACTGCAGTTGGATGAATAATAAGACTTGTTTCCTTCTCTTTTTCTAAATCATAGAATGGAAATGGTATGCTTGTTCCTGTCCGGAATCCGTACTGATTAGAATATAGAACGGAATAATCATCGTGAATGTCTGCGCTCAGTAATTGTCTGAAAGTCTCAGGAAATCTAAAACGTAAGAAATGTTGCCTGCTAGCTTCAATTCTTCTGCTCAGAATTCTCTCCAACTCCATTTTTTCTTCACAAAACTGTAAGTTGTTGAATGCTGCTATGTACGAAGGATGAATATTTACCTCATGTTTTCCGGCGATCCTTCTTAACATTTTTCTATAGCGTTTAGATGCATAAATATATCTTCGGTCAAATTTACCATAAGGTCCTACGTGTACAAAGAAAAGTCCCTTAACTCCCAGGTCTTGATAAAGCTGGAGAAGGAACTCGAAATTGAAATATATATCTTCTTTCAAATGCAGAATGGTCAAAAGACGATCTCTGAAAACTGAAAAATTCATTTTTACTAAATCTTTCATCAGGCAGAGTGCATTTAAAGCAAAACCTTTATTCCGGTAAAGATAGGGATGATCAATATCAATAGTAGGAATAAAACGGAATGATCGTGGTGAGAACTTGCACTCGGGATAAGCTTTAAGCAATTCATCCCTGAGTGCATAAGCCCATTGATCAACTATGGGCTCTTCAATGCAGCCCATTTTCTTTATAATACTGTCTGTGTATTGATATCTCCCGTGATTATCGAGTGTTACTGAATGGTATTCCTCATACCGGGTAATTAAATAAAAAGCTGCCGCAAATAAATCAAAAGGAATATCTCCTTTTTCTTGCGAAAAGAATGCTGGCATATTTTTCCAGAGAATAATCTTATCGATCTCTGTTTTTTCAATACCTATATTATATAGTAAGGAGTGAGGAATAATCCAGATACCTTTGTTAAGATCTTCAGTAGAATAATTGATAGATGGTAATTGTGAATTGATAAATTCCTGTTTATTAGTGGAAAAAAAGAACTCAACTCCCAATATATCTTTGAATATCCGGGAAAAAATATACTCCAATCTTGAGCTCTTTTTATGAGCAAATACTATTATCATTGCTTCCTTGCTTACCAATTTGCAAAATAACGAAAATTCTTTTAAATGAATCGCAATGTCTTCGTTAAATTGTTATGTAATTATAAAACGTATCTAATTAAAGAAAAATTTCTTTAATATGTTATTTCTTTCCAAATAAAGTATTACTTTTGTACTCGATTTACAAGGATTACTTGAAACCAAGGTAAAGTAGATTAAAATAGAGATATAGTATTACCAATTAAATTAATTCAAAAGAAATGGCAAACTTAGATTTAAGCAAGTATGGCATTGTAGGTGCTGAAGTCCTACATAACCCATCTTACGAACAATTGTTCGCGGAAGAAACAAAAGCTGGTTTGGAAGGCTATGAAAAAGGTCAGGAAACAGAACTAGGCGCAGTTAATGTAATGACAGGTGTTTACACTGGTCGTTCTCCTAAAGATAAATTCTTCGTTAAAGACGCTACTACAGAAAATACTGTATGGTGGACTTCTGATGAATACAAGAATGATAACAAACCTCTTTCAACTGAAAGCTGGAATGTTTTGAAAGGAATCGTTACTAAAGAACTTTCTGACAAGAAACTTTTTGTAATGGATACTTTCTGCGGTGCAAACGAAAATTCTCGTATCAAAGTTCGTTTCATTATGGAAGTTGCTTGGCAGGCTCATTTCGTTAAGAATATGTTCATTCGCCCAACTGAAGAAGAATTGGCTAACTATGGCGAACCAGATTTCGTTGTAATGAATGGTTCTAAAACTGACGCTGGCGAAAACTTCGCAGAACTTGGTTTGAACTCTAAAACTTTCGTAGTATTCAACTTGACTGAAAAAATTCAGTTGATCGGTGGTACTTGGTATGGTGGTGAAATGAAGAAAGGTATGTTCTCTTACATGAACTACTTACTTCCATTACAAGGTATGGCTTCTATGCACTGCTCTGCAAACACTAACGAAAATGGTGAAACAGCTATTTTCTTCGGTTTGTCAGGAACTGGTAAAACTACTCTTTCTACAGATCCAAAACGTCAGCTGATTGGTGATGACGAACACGGATGGGATGACGAAGGTGTATTCAACTTCGAAGGTGGTTGCTACGCTAAGGTTATCAACTTAAGCAAAGAAAACGAACCAGATATCTACGCTGCTATCAAACGTGACGCTCTTCTTGAAAACGTTACTGTTGCTGCTGATGGTAAGATTAACTTCGATGATAAATCAGTAACAGAAAACACTCGTGTTTCTTATCCTATTTATCACATCGAAAACATCGTTAAGCCAGTTTCTAAGGCTCCTGCAGCTAAGAAGGTTATCTTCTTGTCAGCTGACGCATTCGGTGTTCTTCCTCCAGTATCTATCTTGTCTCCAGAACAAACTCAATATTACTTCCTTTCTGGTTTCACTGCTAAATTAGCTGGAACAGAACGTGGTATTACTGAACCAACTCCAACATTCTCTTCTTGTTTCGGTGCAGCATTCCTTTCTTTGCACCCAACAAAATATGCTCAGGAATTGGTTAAGAAGATGGATAAATCAGGTGCTAAGGCATACTTGGTTAACACTGGTTGGAATGGTACTGGTAAGAGAATTTCTATCAAAGATACAAGAGGTATCATTGATGCTATCCTTGACGGTTCAATCGACAAAGCAGAAACTAAGACTATTCCTTATTTCTCATTCGAAGTTCCAACAGCTCTTCCAGGTGTAGATCCAAAGATCTTAGATCCTCGTGATACTTATGCTGATGCAGCTCAATGGGAAGAAAAAGCAAAAGATCTTTCTGCTCGTTTCATCAAGAACTTTGCTAAGTTCACTGGTAACGACGCTGGTAAAGCATTAGTTGCTGCTGGTCCTCAACTTTAATAAAGTTACCCCCCTTTATATTTATACAACCAAAAGAGGGCAGTCTCGTATGAGATTGCCCTCTTTTTCATTTATAGCTTTAGAATGATCTTTGATTTATTACTGTTTATCTCTAGTTGTTTATAATTGTAATAGCATATTTATTGAATAGATCTCTTTCTGTTAAAGGCTTCTATCTTCCTCCTGTAATGAATTTTAATGTGGCAGGGCAATGTTTGTGAAGGATAGAATGAAGCATGATGATAAGTATTATTATTACTATTGGGGAAGTAAAGTATAGCGTGATTAATTCTATCTCACTACTTGGCTCAATGACTTTAAAAAGAGTTTTTCTCAATAGTCGTTGTAGGGGCTCATGCATGGCATAAATCAAGAAGCTGGCATTTGAAAGTGCCGTTATTATCTGCAGCTTATCCTTTTTAACCAAATATGCAGTGATATTAATGAAAAATATAATCCCAGCAATTATCCCCAATTTGTGAATATAAATATTGTATATGTAGCTTTTACTTACAAAGTCCGATATAACAAGAATAGGATATATGAAATAGCTAAAGCGAATGTGTTGAAATTGGTAATGAAGGAATGTTTTATTTTCAAGACTAAAAAATGCCCCTAATGAAAAGAAAAACAATGATGTAATACTGAATCCTGGAGTTTTTATCCAGTAACCTAAATACCAAAAAATACCAAGTATTATAATTCCCCAATGTTTAAAGCTGGTAATAATTATTTTTATTATAGGACTAAGTATAGCTATAACCATTAAATCTCTCAGGAACCAGAATTGCCCAACTATGGGATCGCTTCCTTCCAAGGCCCAAAATGCACAAAGAAAATCATTAAAAGAGTAGTCTTTGATAAGTTTATGTTCTCCCGAAAATAATGAACTAACAGATGGAATTATTTGTGCCGTGTAAAATAGAACTAGTATTAATGTGTTCCAGAATAAATATGGGATAAGGAGACTTCTTACTCTTTTCTTAATTTTATTATTATAGTTATTCTGCTTTTTTAGAAAGAACAGATAACCAGATATTAAAAAAAACCAAGGAACGCATACGCTTGTGAGTATTCTGGATATTAGGTATTGAACACTGTCATATATAGGAAACTGATTCGATATACCCACAGTCTCACCATTAATTGTTAGTCCTCCATAAGCATGGGTGAATACAATGCCTATAATTAATGGTAGTCTTAAGAATGAGATGATTTTCGATTCTAGTTTTTCTGCAGACATGTTTTTTCTTTATTAAAGAAAAAGCCTGAAAGTGAACTTCCAGGCTTTTTTTATGTGGATTGATTCTTGGACCAATTATGATCTTGAACTACGTTTGCGTTCATTTTCATCTAAGATGACCTTACGCATACGCATGTGTTTCGGAGTGATTTCTACATATTCGTCTTCCTTGATGTATTCCAATGCTTCTTCTAGTGAGAAAACAACAGGAGGAATAATTCTGGCTTTATCATCAGTACCAGAAGCACGAGTATTAGTCAGTTTCTTTGATTTGGTTACATTAACCACAAGGTCATTGTCTTTGCAGTGTTCACCAACAACTTGTCCGGCATATACATCTTCCTGAGGGAAGATAAAGAACTTACCACGATCCTGAAGTTTGTCGATTGCATAAGCAAATGCTGTACCTGCTTCCATTGCAACAATAGAACCATTGGTACGACGTTCGATTTCTCCCTTGTGTGGTTGATATTCTTTGAAACGGTGAGCCATGATAGCTTCTCCGGCAGATGCAGTAAGTACGTTTGTACGTAAACCGATAATACCACGTGAAGGCATGTCAAATGTCATAGTGATACGTTCACCGTTATTTTCCATAGAAGTCATTTCACCTTTTCTACGAGTAACCATATCAATAATCTTACTTGAATATTCTTCAGTAACATTGATTGTAAGTTCTTCAATAGGCTCACATCTTCTTCCATCTATTTCTTTATAGATAACCTGTGGTTGACCTACCTGAAGTTCATATCCTTCACGACGCATCGTTTCGATCAGGACAGACAAGTGAAGTACACCACGACCAAATACTAACCATTTATCAGATGTGTCACTTTTTTGAACGCGAAGAGCAAGATTCTTATCCAATTCTTTTTCCAGACGGTCGTTGATGTGACGAGATGTTACATATTTACCATCTTTTCCAAAGAAAGGAGAATCATTGATTGTGAAGAGCATACTCATAGTTGGCTCATCAATAGCAATTGGTTTCAATGGCTCAGGATTCTCAATGTCACAGATTGAATCACCGATATCAAAATTTTCTATACCTATTAATGCACAAATATCACCGGAAGAGACTTCTGTTGTTTTAGCGCGTCCAAGTCCTTCGAATACATGCACTTCTTTAATTTTTGATTTAACAATGGAACCGTTTCTTTTCACCAAAGACACAGCCATGTTTTCTGTTAATGTACCACGGTGAACACGACCAATGGCAATACGTCCTGTAAATGAAGAATAATCCAGTGATGTAATTAACATCTGAGGAGTTCCTTCTAATGTTTCAGGAGCTGGGATGTTCTCAACGATGCAATCCAATAAAGGAAGAATGTTGTCAGTTGGCTGTTGCCAGTCCTCGCTCATCCATCCGTTCTTTGCAGAACCATAGATAACAGGGAAATTTAACTGCTCTTCTGTAGCATCAAGGCTGCACATTAAATCGAATACCATTTCGTGAACTTCATCAGGACGGCAGTTTGGTTTATCAACCTTGTTAATACAAACAACAGGTTTCAAACCAATTTCGAGTGCTTTTTGAAGAACGAAACGTGTTTGAGGCATTGGGCCTTCAAAAGCATCAACCAATAATACACATCCGTCTGCCATGTTAAGCACACGTTCAACTTCACCACCGAAGTCAGAGTGTCCCGGAGTATCAATAATGTTGATTTTTGTTTCTTTATAATTGATGGAAACGTTCTTTGAAAGAATTGTTATACCTCTTTCTCGTTCGAGGTCATTGTTATCCAGAATTAAATCACCACTTGTTTGATTGTCGCGGAACAAGTGTCCGGCTAAAAGCATCTTGTCGACTAAAGTCGTTTTCCCATGGTCAACATGGGCAATAATTGCAATGTTTCTAATATTTTGCATATAGGTAAGTAATTTGGCCGCAAAGGTACGACAAAATATCGGAACTTGTATATTAATTGATGTAAAAGCAACAGCTAACTCCCTGAAAAATGATGTATTAATGGAAATAATCTGCGTTTTAAAGTTAAAATAGGTTGGTTTAAAGAAAGTTATTAATAAAAAAGTGATGAAACTTATTAATTATTTGATTTAAAGCTTTGTGGAATAGAAGATAATATCTATCTTTGCACGCTCAAAGAAATATTTTATATTTAAAAAAAATCTAAGAATTATGTATTTAGATGTAGCTAAGAAACAAGAAATCTTTGAAAAGTACGGAAAGTCTAACACTGATACTGGGTCACCTGAATCTCAGATAGCATTGTTCTCATACCGTATTTCTCACCTGACTGAGCACCTTAAGCTCAACAGAAAAGATTATACCACAGAGAGATCATTAACAATTTTGGTAGGTAAACGTCGTAAGTTGCTTAACTACCTTAAAGATGTAGATATCGAAAGATATCGTGCAATCATTAAGACTCTCGGATTAAGAAAGTAATTTCTTGCGAAAGTATTGTCAAGGTCGTTTCCTTTATAGGAGACGACCTTGTTTTTTTCTCCCTTCAGCATAATCTTTATAAAATATTGGGAACAAAGTTCTTTTCTGCGTGTTATTCTATATGTTCTTAATAAAAGGTTATTTATTGATCATGATAATTTCTTGGAAAAACCTTTTATTTGATTAAAGATTTATCTATTTTTGCCGATAATTGATAATGAATTAATATATTAAGAATATATATGGACAATAGTAAAATTGTAGGAGAGAAGATTAAAGCACTTCGTGAATCAAAACAAATAAGTATTGAAGACTTGGCTGAACGTTCTGGTTTGGCAGTTGAGCAAATTGAACGTATTGAGAATAATATCGATATACCTTCTTTGGCGCCACTGATAAAAATTGCACGTGTGCTAGGAGTTCGTTTAGGTACCTTCCTTGATGATATGACAGATGAAGGACCGGTGCTTTGTCGCAAGAAAGAGGCTTCTGATACCATTAGCTTCTCTAACAATGCTGTTCGTTCCCGCAAACATATGGAATACCATTCCCTTTCAAAATCGAAAGCAGATCGCCATATGGAACCTTTCATTATCGATGTTGCCGAAAGTTCGGATAACGAATTTATTCTTTCTTCTCATGAAGGTGAAGAATTTATTATGGTTATGGAAGGAACAATGGAAATTAACTATGGAAAGAACACATATGTACTTGAAGAAGGAGATAGCATCTATTACGATTCTATTGTTCCTCACCACGTGCATGCTTTTGAAGGACAAGCTGCTAAAATATTAGCCGTAATCTATACTCCTATTTAATACATAATACACATCTATGCAGTTATTTGACAGAACCTTAGGGCAGTGGCTGGAGCACTGGGCTGAGGTAACTCCCGATAAGGAATACATTGTTTATTCCGACAGAAACTTACGCTTTACCTGGAAGCAATTTAATGATCGTGTTGATGAAATGGCAAAGGGGCTTCTTTCTATTGGCGTAACCAAAGGTTCGCATGTAGGAATCTGGGCGACTAATGTGCCCGACTGGCTTACATATCTTTATGCCTGTGCCAAGATAGGTGCCATATATGTTACGGTTAATACCAATTATAAGCTGTCTGAGTTGGAATATCTTTGCAAGAATTCTGATATGCACACACTCTGCATTACGAACGGTGACAGAGATAGCGACTTTGTGGATATGGTCTATAAAATGTTGCCGGAACTAAAAACTTGTCAACGCGGACATTTAGAGAGCAAGCATTTTCCTGAAATGAAGAACGTAATTTATATTGGTCAGGAAAAGTTGCGTGGAATGTATAATTCACAGGAGATACTTCTTCTTGGACATAATATGGACAACAGCGGTCTGGATGAAGCTAAAAATAAGGTTAATTGTCATGACGTTGTGAATATGCAGTATACCTCCGGTACTACTGGTTTTCCAAAAGGAGTTATGCTCTCTCATCATAATATAGCAAACAATGGATATCTCACTGGTGAGCACATGAAGTTTACGGCCGACGATAAACTTTGTTGCTGTGTACCTCTGTTTCACTGTTTTGGGGTAGTACTTGCATCTATGAATGTGCTAACACATGGATGTACACAAGTAATGGTTGAGCGTTTTGATCCGTTGGTTGTTCTTGCTTCTATTCATAAAGAAAGGTGTACTGCGGTTTATGGTGTACCAACAATGTTCATAGCCGAACTCCATCATCCTATGTTCGATATGTTCGATCTTACTTCGCTTCGTACAGGTATTATGGCCGGATCGCTTTGTCCGGTAGAACTAATGAAGCAAGTACAGGAAAAAATGTATATGAAGGTTACCAGCGTTTACGGTCTTACAGAGACGTCGCCCGGTATGACTCAAACCCGAATAGACGATTCTTTTGAAGCCAGATGTAATACTGTAGGTTATGAATTTGAATTTACCGAAGTAAAAGTTCTAGATCCGGAAACCGGTGAAGAATGTCCTGTTGGTGTTCAGGGTGAAATGTGTAACCGTGGTTATAATACAATGAAAGGGTATTATAAGAATCCTGCAGCAACTGCCGAGGTTATCGATAAAAATGGATTCCTCCATTCCGGAGATCTTGGGATAAAAGACGAGGATGGTAATTACCGTATTACAGGTCGAATTAAGGATATGATTATTCGTGGAGGAGAAAATATTTACCCTCGTGAAATAGAAGAGTTCTTATATAAACTTCCAGGAGTAAAAGATGTGCAGGTTGCCGGAGTTCCATCTGAAAAGTATGGTGAAGAGGTTGGTGCATTTATTATTCTTCATGAAGGTGTTGATATGCAGACATCTGATGTACGTGAATATTGCAAGGATAAAATATCAAGATATAAGATACCTAAATATGTATTCTTTATCAATGAATTCCCAATGACGGGAAGTGGTAAGATTCAGAAGTTTAAGTTGAAAGAAATGAGCTTAAAACTTTGTGAAGAACAAGGAATTCAAATTATCTAATAGTTAGAACATAGCTTTTTTGTCCCGGCCAATAACAGAAGTTTTTGGTCGGGACTTCTTTTTTCTTAGCCTTTGATATCCTCTTTTTTGCTAAAAGGAAATAAAAGAAAGTATAAAGAGGTGAGTATCATACTTAAAAAATCCGAATACCTTTGTTGCACTATTTAGAAAACCTTATCTTTGCCAAATTAATTTAATAAACTAATTATATTTTAGTATGTCTACAAAATTATTCTCTGAACTGCCTTATAAAGTGGCAGACATTACGCTTGCAGACTATGGTCGCAAGGAACTCGATTTGGCAGAACAAGAAATGCCCGGGCTTATGGCTCTTCGCGAAAAGTATGGAGAATCTAAACCTCTGAAAGGCGCTCGTATTATGGGCTCGCTTCACATGACTATCCAGACTGCAGTGTTAATTGAAACATTAGTTGCTTTGGGTGCAGATGTTCGCTGGTGCTCATGTAATATATATTCTACTCAAGATCATGCAGCTGCTGCTATTGCTGCTGCGGGAGTTCCTGTTTTTGCATGGAAAGGTGAAACTTTGGAAGAATATTGGTGGTGTACACTTCAGGCTTTAACATTCCCAGGTCACCAAGGACCTACAGTGATTGTTGACGATGGTGGTGATGCTACCATGATGATTCATTGTGGATATGACGCAGAAAAGGATGCTTCCTTCCTTGATAACGAAGTTAGTGCAGAAGATGAAAAGCAATTATATGCTATTCTGAAGAATGTATTGAAGGAAGATAACGGTATCTGGGGACGCATGGTACCTGAAATCCGTGGTGTATCTGAAGAAACAACAACTGGTGTTCACCGTTTATATCAGATGATGGAAGAAGGCAAACTTTTGTTCCCTGCATTTAACGTAAACGATTCAGTTACTAAATCTAAGTTCGATAACCTATATGGCTGCCGCGAATCTTTGGCCGATGGAATCAAGCGTGCTACAGATGTTATGATTGCCGGTAAGGTAGTTGTTGTTTGCGGTTACGGTGATGTTGGTAAAGGATGTTCTCACTCAATGCGTTCTTACGGTGCAAGAGTACTGGTTACTGAAATTGATCCTATTTGTGCCCTTCAGGCTGCAATGGAAGGTTTCGAAGTGGTAACAATGGAAGAAGCTGCTAGTCAGGGAAACATCTTTGTGACTACTACAGGTAATATTGATATTATCCGTATCGATCATATCGAAAAGATGAAGGATCAGGCAATTATCTGTAATATTGGTCACTTCGACAACGAAATTCAGGTTGAGAAATTAAAGAACTATCCAGGTATCGAGTGCCGCAACATCAAACCACAGGTAGATCAGTATTTCTTCCCTGATGGACACTCTATTCTTCTTCTAGCTGACGGTCGTTTGGTTAACCTTGGTTGTGCTACAGGTCACCCATCATTCGTAATGAGTAACTCATTTACAAACCAGACATTGGCTCAGATTGAATTGTTCCAGAAGAAATATGAGATTGATGTTTATCGTTTGCCTAAACATTTGGACGAAGAAGTTGCTCGTCTTCACCTGGAAAAGATTGGTGTAAAATTGACCAAGCTTACTCCGGAGCAAGCTGCTTATATCGGAGTATCTCCTGATGGACCTTATAAAGCAGAACATTACAGATATTAATTCATAAAAATAAATTGTGAGTAGAAAGTTCAACTATTAAAGATTATGATGAAGAAATCATTGCCGGATATTATTGCGATAATAGCATTTGTTGTTATATCGGTTGCTTATTTCTTTCCTGCTATAACAGAGGGAAGAGTCCTTGCCCAACATGATTCTGTTGCAAGTATCGGACTGGGGCAGGAATCGAAAGAATTCACCGAGAAAACGGGAGAGAAAACCAGGTGGACTAATGCAATATTTGGTGGCATGCCTACTTATCAGATCTCGCCAACTTATGATTCTTCCAATGTAATCAGAGGTGCCGAAAATGTTTATAAACTATTTTTGCCCGATTATGTTTATATGGTATTTATCATGTTGCTTGGCTTCTATATCCTTATGCGGGCATTCAACTTTTCAGTCTATCTGTCCGTATTGGGAGCAATAGTCTGGGCTTTCTCTTCTTACTTCTTTATTATTATAGGTGCAGGTCACATTTGGAAATTTGTTACTCTGGCTTATATCCCGCCAACAATAGCAGGTATTGTACTGGCATATAGAAAGAAATACCTGATTGGTGGTGTGCTAACCGCTTTCTTTATAGCATTGCAGATTCTTTCTAACCACGTACAAATGACCTACTATTTTTTGTTTGTCATTCTGTTTATGGTTATTGCTTACTTTGTTGAGGCTTACAAAAATAAAGAACTGCCACATTTCTTTAAAGCAAGTGGTGTGTTGGTTATCGCTGCTTTAGTTGGTGTCTCGGTAAATATCTCTAATTTGTATCATACATACAAGTATAGCAAAGATACTATGCGTGGTAAGTCCGAATTGGTGAAGCAAAACTCAGCCAACCAGACTAACAGCGGCTTGGAACGCGATTATATTGTTCAATGGAGTTATGGTATAGGAGAAACATTCTCTTTACTTGTACCTGATGTAAAAGGTGGAGCTTCTGTTCCTTTGGCTAACAATGAATCTGCAATGAAGAAAGCAGATCCTACTTATGCTCAGCTTTATGCTCAGATAGGACAATATTGGGGAGAGCAACCGGGAACTTCAGGTCCGGTTTATGTAGGTGCATTCATATTGACGCTCTTTATTCTGGGACTTTTCATTGTGAAAACTCCTGTTAAATGGGCATTACTTGCTGCTACAGTCTTGTCAATACTCCTTTCTTGGGGAAAGAACTTCATGGGCTTTACCGATTTCTTCCTCGATTATATACCAATGTATTCCAAGTTCAGGGCAGTATCTTCAATTCTTGTTATAGCAGAATTTACTATTCCTTTACTTGCTATACTTGCATTAAAGGAGATTGTTGAAAAGCCAGAGATTCTGAAGCAGAATCTGAAGCAATTCTATATCAGCTTAGGATTAACAGGAGGTATTGCTTTACTGTTTGCCTTAGCTCCAACACTCTTCTTCCCTTCTTATATTTCATCGGGAGAGATGCAAGCTTTACAAAACGGTATTCCGGCAGAACAGTTATCGCCGATAATTGCAAACCTTACCCAGATTCGTCAAAGCATCTTCACATCAGATGCATGGAGAAGCGTTATTATAATCTTGATTGGCGCTGCATTAGTTCTTGCATACAATGCAGGAAAACTAAAAGCGAACCTGATGGTTCTGGCTCTTACAGTTCTCTGCTTAGGAGATATGTGGAGTGTAGATAAGCGTTATTTGAAAGATTCTGATTTTGTTGAACCGGAACAAAGAATGGTTTCTGTTCAGAAAACTCAGACAGATGAGTATATTCTTCGTGATAAGAGTCTGGATTACCGCGTTCTTAACTTTGCAGTAAGCACTTTCAATGATAACAATACATCTTACTGGCACAAGAGTGTGGGTGGTTATCACCCGGCTAAGCTGAGACGTTATCAGGAGATGATTGATCATCATATTTCAAAAGAGATGGCATATCTGCAACATCAGATTCCTGCAGTTCAAGGAGATATGGCAAAAATAAATTCTGATTCAATCAGCGTAATAAATATGCTGAATACTAAATACTTTATCTTCCCAACAGGTAACAGCCAAACAGCACCGCTTCAAAATACATACGCTTATGGCAATGCATGGTTTGTTGAGAACGTGAAGTATGTACAGAATGCAAACGAGGAAATTGATGCTTTGAATACAACAGTACCTACTAAAACAGCAGTTGTGTCTAATGACTTCAAACAAGTATTTAATGGTGTTCAAACAGTATTTAAAGATTCTTTGTCCACTGTTAAACTAACCTCTTATGCACCGAATGCACTGACGTACGAAACTTCTTCATCAAAGGACGGAGTAGTTGTCTTCTCTGAAATATATTATCCGGGATGGCAGGCTTATTTGGACGGACAAGCGGTAGATCATGGTCGTGCCGACTATATTCTTCGTGCAATGAAGGTCCCAGCTGGTAAGCATAAAGTAGAGTTTAAGTTCGATCCTCAGTCTATTCACACTACTGAGAATATTGCTTATGTTGCTTTAGGAGTATTGATACTTGGTGCAATAGGAGTAATTGTGATTGAAGTAAGAAAGCGGAAGAAGTAGAATATTCTTTAGATAAAAATATGAATCGCCGGTTAAGTATCTTTTAGTGCTTAACCGGCGATTTTGTTTATTTATTCATTTCAATAGAATTACATATCTTCGAGAGTCAGGCAAGCAGTCTCTATTTCATATTTAAAAAATAATCTCGTGCGTACTGTTTCAATCTTTTGTTGAAATAGTTCTGGCTTGAAGTTCTTGCGTTGACGTTTTACTTCGGCAATAAAGACTTTGGATGATTCTGCTGAAATTGCAATGATATCTATTTCATTTTGATCCACATTCTTTCCTTTAGAGGTTTCCCACCAGGAACCTATGTTTTTATAAATCTGTTTTATCGCCATCGTTATTTTCGCGGCGGCGAAATTTGAGACAAATATGGATATTCCTAAATAAACAATGAAATTTCGCAATGGTTATTTTCGCCACCGCGAAATTTCTATTAATTGAAAGGACATTTTTAAGAATTTCTATTTTAGAATATCCATCACCTTATCTTCCATTTCTGTTCGTCAGATCGGGAATTTGTCACAGGCTTTCTTCAGATTCCACTTCGCAATGGACACCCTTGCCGTAAGCTAACACTTCCAACTATAATTGCGTGCTCGGGACTTGCACCCTGTTCATGCTGGGCGAACAAATAAACCGCCCCGCAATGTCTGAACATTGAGGGGCGGTGATGTTAAGAGGGGTTTATTTGGATAACTCCAAATCTGATACATTACCGACTAACTAAAACACCCTAGTAAAGCCAATAGCATTAATACACCTACAATGATTGCGATAATACCGGCAAGATAACCTCCAAAATGCATAATATAAGAGACTGTAAAACGCTGATTTATAAACCGCTTTTCATCTTTATATGTTGATAGAGTAGACCATACTCCAAATATAATACTAGCTATGGCTATTAAATAATATTTCATATCATTACTCTTTTGATTGTTCGTTTTCGGCTTTATTTTTTCAGGATTGAGTCAGTAAGCTTTTCTGCTCCTGAGTGGTATTGCCAACTAAGAACGGAATTGCATTTTACTTAGAATGTACTCGGCAAAGCCAACAACTGATATTGTATAGTCTTAGCTAAACGATAATGACCTAAAGTATTTGGATGCAGACGATCGGTTTTGCTGTCATGAAAATACAGAACGTTGGAATCGTATAATGGATACAATCCACTTATAGAATGCAAATCAATTAGCGGAACAGCCCAATAATCGCTAGCCTGCTTTAAAACCTCAATATACGAATCAATGTATAAACCGAGATCATTTGCAAAGTTCTCATCCGGCTGCACATTCTTTTGGCTGAATGTAGCGAAAGCGCGATGAATCGGTGTCATAATAACAATCTGTTTATTACCATAATGCGTCTTTAGAAATGACATTACTTTGTTAATCCGCCCACAGAAAGTGGAGTCGCATAATATAGGTTCGCGATGTTTGCGAGTTACTGTTTGTCCGTTGAAATTAGTCGTTTGAGTTGTTTCAGTAAAAAACTGGCCCAGCGGTGTATTGTGGTTATAATCATTGGTACCCGCCCAAATAAAAACAGCATCAACAGAATCAGCTTTTTCAGTGTATAATTTATCTGCCATTTTGTATATGCCATCCCATTGGTAGCCACTCTTTGCATATACACAATAATTAATGCCTAGAAGTTCTTTCAAGTATTGCCAGTACCACACGGATGTGGCATTATTGCCGGGATCGGTCATTGAATCGCCTAGAAATGCTATTTTCTTTCCCTGCCATTGTGTGTTAAGTGTCTTTTCGTTTTCTTTAATAGTCACCTTTCCCATGGCCGATTGTCCATTTTGGGCATTAACTAAAGCTGGTGCCGAGTTTAGTACGACCAGCAATAATGTAATTACATACTTCTTCATAATATTTTATTTATTAATTGTCAATGTTGCTTTTGTATTTTCATTCAATATTTGTCTAATGAACTCTTTCATTACGTATAAACCAGACAAACTTAGTGTATATTTTCGATTATTTGTAGCTACAGAATAAGATATTGTTTAAGCTTTGTGTGGTTGATAAACTGTGAAATCAATATTTATATAAAAATAGGTGTTGATAATCAGTTCTTTATAAAAATTAGGTGGCACAGGTGGCAGTAAAAAAGCCTTTTTTATCCTTTCAGAAATAAAAGTTTTGAAAAAAATGCAATTTGCGGAATTATCAGATTTTTATTTTCAGAATCGAAAAAAGTAATATTTCTCTGCCACCTGTGCCACCTGATAAAATATATATGTTTATAAATCAGTGTATTATGTTTTAGGGATTGTTCATCGGGGTGGAGAGGGTGGAGTAAAAAAGAGTTTTTTTAGCTTCCAGAAATTTAATTTTGATAATTCCGCAATTTGCAGAATTTTGAAAATTTTATTTTTCAGAACGGAAAAAGGACGATTTATCTCCACCATCTCCACCCTCGAAAATGTATCTCCTTGATAACCAGATGTTTTTTTCTGGCTATAAAATGATTACTTAATAATAGTAGGATAGAAGCAATATTGATTATTGCAATGCTGCTTTGTAGTTATTCAATAAGACAAGGGAGATTAGTAATTTTCAAAGGAGAGTTCAATCCAAACATGTACAAGATTGATAGCAAACATGTACATGATTGGGTGCAAACTTGTACATGTTTGGGTTGATTAAACCTGAATAAATTCTTAATTCTTCTGCAGATATTCCTTAATCTGTTTAGAGATCTCTGCCATTCCTGCTATTGAAGGGTGACCGCTTTTCTTTTCGATATTGTGAAGTTCAATACAATTTATATTGTAATGTGCACAGATTGTTTTGGTAGATTCGTTAATCTCATTGGTTAATTCGCTGTTCAATATGAAATAGATTTTCACGTTTGGATAGTAATCAACCATATTTGAAAGGAGGTATGCCAATGCAGGACGGTATGAATATAGATCTTTCTTTGTCCAATTCTCGTATTGATATTCTCCTATGGGAGATTTAGCCCAGCAATCATTGGTGGCACCAAAAATAAATATGATATCCGGATTACCCAACTTTTTCATTCTGGTGATGAATGAACGGTCGCTGTAATCTTCTTTGCGATAACCGGTGTTGCAAATGGTTGAACCGGAAAAAGAGTTATTCACGCAAAGACGGTAGTTGTTTTCTTTGATAAACTTATGCCACCATGTTTCACGGACAGATGTTACGTCGGTTTGATTCTTTGGTGGGGCAAAGTACCAAACAAAGTTCGTATCTGGTTGCAGATATCCCTCGAATGTTGAATAAGAGTCACCTAAAATGGAGATGGTCTTTGAACTTTGAGCAAATGATAGGCTGCAACATAACAGGCAGAATAAGAATAGTAGTGTACGGGTTTTCATAATATTTAGTATTTTAATGTTCTTTTATTATTTCTCCGGCTTAACAATTAGCCTGATAACAAACCAGATATGATGCACAACAGTACTTATCCATCCATAATGTTTCGCCATAATGCGGAACCGTTCTTTTAAAGAAGCTTTGTGATTCTGAGTTGTTAATCCTTCGTCCAGATAGTCAATAACTGTGATGTGAGTATTATGTAGTGTTGAGGCCTTTTTCATAACTCTGATACACCAGTCGAAATCGGCAGAGAAACGATAGGATAGGTTGAAAGGCTCAACCAGTGAACGCTTGGCAAAGAAAGCCTGATGACATACCAGCATACCCTGCTTAAAGCTTTTCCAAGTAAGCTTTTCGGGAGTCTGCAAACGACGCATGTGCAGGAAATGTCCCTCATTATTTACAATAGCTGTTTCTCCGTAAAGTACGTCCGGTAGTGTATCATCATTAATGGAATGAACCATCAGTTGAAGAGTGTCGTCTTCATGAAAGCTGTCTCCGGCATTCAGAAAACAAAGATAATCGCCCGTAGCAGCAGCAATACCCTTATTCATGGCATCGTAGAGTCCTTTGTCGGGCTCACTCACCACTTTGCTTATCATATCTTTATATTTATCTATAACAGAAAGTGTATTGTCTTTCGAAGCCCCATCAATAATGATGTATTCGTAATTTTTATACGTTTGTGTTATAACGCTTTGAATGGTCTCTTCAATTACTTTTTCCGCATTGTAAGTAACTGTAATGATTGAGAAGCGCGGATTAAGTTTGCTATGCATCTTTCCCGGTTATTTTGTTATAGATATCGATATATTTCTTTGCGATAATACCTTCTGAGTACGAGGATACTACTTTTCGTGTAGCCTGTTCTGACAGGGTAGGATATTCAGATTCATTCAAGGCCCAGCGTATTCCATTGGCAAAATCCTGTGCCGATTTATATTCGGCAACGTAACCATTATGCAGATGATCTATCATTTCGGGAATACCGCCAATGTTGAAACCTACACAAGGAACACCACATGCCATTGACTCCATAATGGTATTTGGAAGGTTCTCTTCCAACGATGGAGTAACAAATAAATCTACGGAATTATATATATCTACAATAGCTTTTTCGTCACTTACGAAATCGAGAGCATAAACAGGGAAAGGAATCAATTCTTTGAGTTGTGAAGATTGTTTTCCGAAAACTACAACACCTATCTTGTCTTTCATCTCGGGATATTTTTCCGCTAATAGATGGCAGGATTCCACCAGGTAATCAATACCTTTTCGTTTATCGGTAATCTTCACAGAACCAAACAACAATAGTTTTTTATCCTGAGGAAGGTTGCATTTATAGCGAGCTTCTTTTTTGTCGGCTGGCCTGAATAAGTTTGTATTGATTGGATTTGGTATATTGGTTGTGCGGTGTCCGGTAAGCAGTTTGCTTTTCTCTGCCAAGGAGCGAAGCCATGCACTGCAGGCTACAAATGTTATATTTGCATTCTTATAAAGCTCCAGTTTCTTTTTGAAAGTTCTGTAAGATAGGTCCTTTTTACTTCCGTTTTTATAGATGAAAGGACAGTTATGACATTCATCCTGATAGTTTGTACATTCACGTGCATGATGACAGATTCCTGTACAAGGCCACATATCGTGCATGGTCCATACAATAGGCTTTCCGGAATTGATAATGTGCTTAATATCATTTAATGAGAGCATTCCCTGGTTAATCCAGTGCAGGTGAATAACATCTGCTTGCTTAAACTCCGGTAAAGAAGTAATGTTTGCTCCTGTATTTGCTATGGAAACAGCAAAAAGGTTATTCTTTTTAAAGTTGTTTGCTTTCCATATTACAACTCGTTCCCATACAAATCGTGCAACGGTTTTCCATGAACGGTCTAATGGTACTACACTAATCTGGTCGGTTTGTTTATCGCGTACCAGCATCTTTGCTTTTACCCCGTTATTCTTCAGGGATTCCATTAATCGGCTTGCTGCAATTGCAGCTCCTCCGATACGTTCCGAAGTATTAATAATAAGTACTCTCATTTTTGTGAAATGTTTCCACAAAAGTAGTAGTTTTCTGTAATAATCGGTGCAAAGTCACGTATTATTTGTATTTTTGCGCCACTTATATAAAAGTGATGTAGATATGAAAAAGGTTCTGTTTTTAGGCTTGGGCTACATTGGCCTTCCTACGGCAGCAGTTGCTGCAAATCATGGTTTTGAGGTGATCGGTGTGGATGTGAATCCAGTAGTAGTAGAAACGATCAATCAAGGAAAAATTCATATTGTAGAGCCGGATTTGGATCAGATGGTTAAGGAAGCTGTTCAAAAAGGGAATCTCCGGGCAGTATTGAAACCCGAGCAGGCAGATGCTTTCTTTGTGGTTGTGCCTACTCCTTTTAAGCAGAATCACCGGGCGGATATCACTTATGTGGAGTCGGCCACACGTTCTGTTATCCCTTTTCTCAAAGAGGGTGATTTGTTTGTGATTGAGTCAACATCTCCGGTGCTGACTACCGAAAAAATGGCTGAGGTAATTTTTAAAGAACGTCCCGAATTGAAGGGAAAAATATACATAGCTTACTGTCCTGAGCGAGTTTTGCCAGGAAATACGCTTTACGAACTAGTGCACAACGACCGTGTGATTGGAGGTATCAACTCCGAATCTACCGAAAAGGCAATTGAGTTTTATTCTGCCTTTGTTAAAGGAAAGCTTCATCGCACAAATGCTCGCACAGCAGAGATGTGTAAACTGACAGAAAACTCTTCACGTGACTCGCAGATTGCCTTTGCCAATGAGCTCTCGATGATTTGTGACAAGGCTGGAATCAATGTGTGGGAATTAATTTCACTAGCTAACAAGCATCCTCGCGTTAATATTTTGCAACCGGGTTGTGGTGTAGGCGGACATTGTATTGCCGTTGATCCATGGTTTATTGTTTCCGATTATCCAGAACAGGCACAAATCATAAAACGTGCCCGTGAAACAAATGACTATAAAGCCGACTGGTGTGCCAACCGCGTAGTAGAGGCTTGCCAACAGTTTGTTGCTGAGAATGATCGTGAACCGATTGTGGCTTGTATGGGATTGGCTTTTAAACCAAATATTGATGATTTGCGTGAATCGCCTGCCAAATACATTGCTTCTCGTATTATCTCTGAGTCGCGTGCTGAGGTATTGGTGGTGGAACCGAATATCAGCAAACATCCTAGTTT
This sequence comes from Bacteroidaceae bacterium, assembly GCA_963668125.1. Classification (GTDB taxonomy): domain Bacteria; phylum Bacteroidota; class Bacteroidia; order Bacteroidales; family Bacteroidaceae; genus Bacteroides. Next base: position 761,717 of record OY764215.1, read on the forward strand.
CAATCTGACCGACTATCGCGAAGCATACCAAAAAGCAGATATTGTTGTATGGCTCGTTTGCCACACTCCATTTTTGGAGTTGCCACGTGTGGAAGGTAAGATGGAACTTGATTTCTGCGGTGTTAGGCGAGATATTAAATGATTTAGAATATGAAGAAAATATTACTGGTATTCGGGACGCGTCCTGAAGCTATCAAAATGGCTCCTTTGGTTAAAGCCATGCAGAAGGACACGGAACATTTCGAGACACGGGTTTGTGTAACCGCACAACATCGTCAGATGCTTGACCAGGTACTTGAGGTATTTGGCATTGTTCCCGAATATGATTTAAATATAATGGCCCCGGGGCAGGACTTGTATGATATCACTACGAAAGTATTGTTGGGATTGCGCGATGTGCTAACTGAATTTGCACCCGATGTAGTTTTGGTTCATGGTGATACAACGACCTCTATGGCTGCTGGATTGGCTGCTTTTTATAAACAAATAGCCGTTGGTCATGTAGAAGCTGGTTTGCGCACTTATGATCTACTTTCGCCATGGCCAGAAGAAATGAACCGTCAGGTTACTGACCGTTTCTGCCGTTATTATTTTGCACCGACCAAGCAATCAGAAGAAAACTTGCTTAGCGAGAAGATTGACGGCAGTCGTATTTATGTGACTGGTAACACAGTGATCGATGCACTTTTGATGGCTGTTGATATCATTTTGCAAACTCCTGGAAAACAAGAAGAACTTCACGCTGAGTTGAAGGCGAAAGGTTATGTTGTGAATCCGGAACGTGATTATATTCTGGTAACCGGACATAGACGTGAGAACTTTGGCGATGGATTCCTGCATATCTGCAAGGCTATCCGCAAGCTTGCCGAGGAACATCCTGAAATAGATATCGTATACCCTGTGCACCTCAATCCTAATGTACAGAAGCCCGTTTATGAACTGCTCTCAGACTTGAGTAATGTTTATTTGATCTCTCCGCTTGATTACTTGCCATTTATCTATGCCATGCAGCACAGCAAGCTATTGCTGACCGATAGTGGCGGTGTGCAAGAAGAGGCTCCTTCTTTGGGAAAGCCTGTTTTGGTGATGCGTGATACAACCGAACGTCCGGAAGCTGTTGAGGCTGGCACGGTGAAACTGGTAGGTACCGATTATGCGACCATCGTGAGCGAAGTTAATGCTCTGCTTGCCGATAAAGAACTTTATCGACAGATGTCCGAAACCCATAATCCTTATGGAGACGGCAAGGCGTGTGAGCGTATTATCGCTGCGCTGAGATGATTTTTGTTTTCTTTTTATAAAGTGAACAAGAATAGATTGCTTTGATTTTTTTGTCTCAGCTCTTTTTCATTATATTACGGAAAGCATTCAAGTAATGTTCGCTTACCGTTTCAATGTTTATTTCTTCGTTAATAATACGTTGCGACTCTTTTCCCATTTCCCTGCATAGATCAGGCGATGCGAAGAGAGTCGTAATTTTTTCGCTTAAACTGCTGGCATTGCCCTCTTGGAAGAAGAAACCGTTCTTACCCTCTGTTACCAGGTCGTGTTCCGTTCCGTCGCATACCGAACAGATAACCGGCATGCCATAAGTCATGGCATCATTGATAGAAAGACCTCCCATACCGGCAAGTACATAGACTGCAGATTCGTTCATGTAAGCCCCTAGCTCTTCGGGTTTGTATATACTTCCGGCAAAACGAATATGCTCATTTAACTTAAGGTTATCAGCTTGTTGTTTCAGGTTTTCCAGTTCCGGCCCGTCGCCTACCACGACAAGTTCTGCATCGGGAAATTGAGCAATCACTCCCTGCATGGCATCAATAAGCAAATCTACCCGTTTCCATTTCACTAACCGCCCAATGTGGAGTATGCGATGTTCGCAAGGTGGGAGTATCGGATCGTTTTTCAATACTGCTGCCCGCTCTTTGAGTAGAGCATCGGTATCGGTAGAATTGAAAGTAACATGTATATCTTCCTTTTTTACTCCATAAGATGGCAGAATGTCATAGGCTACAGTAGAATAATTGAGTGTTCCAACTGCTTTGGAGTAGCAATACCGGCGAATACACATGGTTAACCATTGTTTCATGTAGAAACTAATTCCCGTACTTTGCAACTGCATGTTTTCATTATACATTGGGTGTGCTTGGAAATAAGCCTTTATCTTTCCGTAAGGTGGAGTTTGGAAAGGAATTTCGCGAATAACAATTCGTGTTCCACAGCTCTTCAATGCCTTGCGAAGTGAAGGCTGAAAAAAGAGTTGCAGGAAATAGGGCCAGCCCATTACTATGATATCCGGTTTTTCCTCACTTACGATTTGTGGCAATGAAGGATAGGCCATTTTCCCGTAAAACATCTTTTTTTCGATGGCTGTGAGATGCTTGTAACTGCCTCCCTCCACCATTTTTACTCCTTTACCAATCGTTGCATTTCCTTTTTGTGGTGTGACAACAACGATTTCGACACCTTTGTTGTGAAGCTTATTGAGCATGGCGTCCAGATAATGTGGTATTCCGCCAAATGTATAGAGTACTTTCATTGTGCTAAAACTTAACGATAAACATTGATTAATAGCTTGCCTACCAAGCGTAAAGGATTACTTTGCGATAAAAACTCAATTGCCATTCTTGTATGCTCGGGACGATTATTGAGAAATAAAAGCATTGGTGTATGAATCATAATCAAATATAATTTAATGCTTCTTTTTTATTCTTATTTCTTATCTGTAAAACCTCGTTGGTCTTACAAAGTAAACCAATGCTGATATTTATAAACGTAAAAGAATCGGCAACTTTCCCCTTTTTAAGAGCTAACATAGCTTTTTTTATTCCAGCCAGGATTCCATAACCGAAAGCTTTATAAAAAGAATAATTGATATTTGCATATTCAGAAAGCAGATAAATTTTTTCCGAGCGTAGAAAAGTTGCCCTTGAAATCTCTCTGTCCTCTCGATCATGATAGCCAAATACATGAGGAGAGTATCCTAACAGATAACCATGATATCGTAACCGGTTAATATAGTCAATGTCTTCTCCATAGTGAAAGAACAAAGGACAAAAACCACCCAGATCTTTTATAGCCTTAGTGGAAATCATCCAAAAGGCAGCATTAATAAATTTCAGGGTTACTACTTCATTATCTTTCTGCAAGGAAAGAAATTCCTCTTTTTCTTTTATTCCTGAGTAAGTGGAAAAACCAAAGTCAGGTTTATCACCTTTTCCGTTTAAGTGGGCAGGCGAAAGTATTCCATATTCAGGATGTTTTGCAAAGAGTTCAAGTAATGTTTTGATAGTATCTTCATCTATCCATGCATCCTGATTGAGAAGGAAGAAATAATCTGCACCTTGTTCCATTGCATATCGGATACCAATATTGTTTGCCTTGCCAAATCCCAGATTTGCTCCTGTCTTTATTAAATGTACCTCAGGGTACTCTTTTTCAATAATCTGAGTTGTTCTGTCTTTAGAGCCATTATCAACAACAACCACCGAAATGGGAGAGGTTGAACGGCGCAAACTACCCAAGCAATGATCTATCCATTGCTCGAAATTATAGGATACGATGATAACCGATACTTTCATGTTTTATTTATTCGCTCTAATTAATCCTTTTCTAAAATAAGGTGGCTGCAGGCTTTCCAGATCATTAAGGAAAAGCATGACACCTTTTGAAGCATACCATTTGAAACCCGCTTCTGTGAGATAATGTGAGAAGTCCACAAAATCTCTTTGCTGATGATAAGTGCAAAGTGCAATTTTCAGCTCGGGTAACTGAATGGTTTTCTGCATTCCGTTTAAGACTCTCTTCTCGGCTCCTTCCACGTCGATCTTAATAAATGTAGGTACATAAGGCTTATCTGCCAGAAAAGAATCGATGGTTATATTTTCTGTATCATCACAGTCGGATACATATTTCCTGATAATAGTAACTTTCTCTTTCCAGGGAGCAAAGGTTGCTTCCAAAGCTTCCACCCATTGAGCATTTCTTTCAAAGAGAACCACGTGTTTCAGCTTCTCAATATGTGTAAGGGCAAAGATTCCTTCAGCACTACCTACGTCAAGTAAAACATCGTCTTGCTTTACGGTAAAGTTATCACTCAGATAACAGTGTGGCGAATCAGGATCTTGTTCGGTTCTCAATCCGTTATAGCTGTATTTCACAGTTCTGTCATTGAAGGACCGGACAAAATATAGTTTCTTTCCCTCATGCATTACATAGCGTAGTCCATTTGAAGAATCAATGAGAACATTGATATCTTTCCAGTTATAAGCCTCACGGAACGGAGCACAGAATGTATGAAGAGGAGAATCCTTAAAGTAATTCAGGGCTTCTTCTATCTCTTTATTCTGTGGGGTATTTTTTTTGAAATAGGAAAATATGTCGTTCTTTTTTTTGGAAAGAGCATTCTTCCTTTTTATGTTATTTAATTCACAATTCAATTTATATTGAAAGGTGTGAATAAAACTTGCAGCTTTCATAGATCATTTGATTTTAGGCAAAGGTATTAGTTTGGAAATTTCACGTCTGATAACTTTTACCAAACGGAATATGCGTTGTGATATTATCTTCTTTAATGGTGTTTTTCTTATTTTTTCCATTTCCTTCACCTGCTCAACGGTAAAAGAAGGATTGGCTTTAAAAATAAACTGTTCTGTTTCGGCTACTTTTTCTTCATTCCCAATGGATTGGTAATATTGCACAAGTCGTATGCAGCCGTTTGTATATGTTTCTGTGAGTTTATCACAGATAGCTTTGTTCTTTTCTTTGTAATGATCAATGAGTAGTTGCCTGTTTATAACAGAAATAAGCATCTGTTTTTCAGAGCTGGCCATGCTCCAGATACTTTCTTTATGCTGACGATACACCGCCATTACATTATTCATGAAATAAGCATCTCCATGTTCGGCGTTAAGTACATGGATAGCAAAATCGTATGATGTTACCTTGCTGAACCAGGATGGCAATTCGCCGAATAGTCCCATTCGGAACATAACTGTTACGTTTGTGATGGGATTACAGTTTATGATGTCGAATACAGTATTAACTTTTTTCTGATAACCGCCATTGCCTATGCTTTTACTTCCATCTTCCTGATAGTAATTCAGTGCACGGTGAAAACAAGCTGAATACTCTTTATGAGTGTCCAGAAAGTCTGCCTGAATTAGTAGTTTGTGCTTGTTAATCCAGAAGTCGTCTCCTTCGCAAATTGCCATATACTCACCGGAACAGCGGTTGTAGGAACTGATGAAGTTCTCTTGCAATCCCAGATTCTTATCATTTATTGTAAGTTTGATGATCTCCGGATATTTTTTCTGATACTCACGGCAGATGTCGGCTGTGCTATCTGTACTGCGGTCTTCACCAATAACCAGCTCGAACGGGAAATCAGTTTGCTGCTTTATTACACTTTCTATAGCATCTGCAATGTATTTCTCATGATTGTAGGTAAGCATCAATACGCTTACTTTTACTTTTGCATTCATTCGGCCGACTGATTATTTTGTGTTGTTTTCTTTTTGAAAAGCAATGCCATGATTTCATCAAAGATTGCTGATCCTAATAACTTGTTCAATACAATGTATGCAATTGCAAAAAGAACTATTTGCGTACAAAGTAACAGAACCAGGTTTGATATGATAAAACTTAATGGGTACAAACATGCGAAAAGAACCAAGGACATGCTGAGGTAAGGAGTGATGTCCTTTATCTGGTACCATCCCGGATAATTTCCGTATTTGTGAACCATTACTACATTCGATAAATAAATAATAATACGGGCAACTACCTGTCCGGCCACCATAACCCATACGCTTTGATGAAGAGTGCATACCAAAGCTATTGCTGTAACTACCAGTTTGAACACTTCCAGTCTTAGCATAATATCTGAACGCCCGCTCACTTTAAGGAAGTTGCTGTTGATGGCTGTCAGTATGGTGAATATACCTCCCACACATAATAACTGAAAGAAAGGGATTGTGTTAGCCCACTTGTCGGTCAAGGCTATTCGTATAAACGGATTGCCCACCAGCACCATACCGATCATAGCCGGGAAAGTGAGGAAGGAGGTAAATCTTATAGTCTTGCGATAAGCACGCAACAGGCGTTCTTTGTCATCTTGTATAGATGAGAAGATAGGGAAAGTGGCACTCTGGATGCTTCCATAGATAGTGCTTACTCCCATATCGGACATCTTACCGCCCTGACTGTAGTATCCCAGTTGCTGTAACGGGTAGATTTTCCCGATAAAGACGGAATAGATATTGAGGAAACCTGTATTGATGATGCTTGACAACATAAGGTTGGAAGCAAAAGCAAACAGTTCTTTTATGGATTGGATACTGAATTCCTTAACAGGACGCCAGCTGCTTGCAACCCAAAGAAGCATGGAACGGACAATAGCCAGAGATACCGGTTGTACAACCAATGTCCATACACCATAACCGGAGTATGCCATATACAAGGAGAGTAATCCCGACGCTAACAAAGAGACAAAGTTTACTTTGGTGAGCTTCTTGAAATTAATCTGCTTGGTAAGTATGGTTGTTTGAATCAGACTTAGTGAATTAACAGGAATAGCCAGAAAGACAATCCGGGCAATCAGTGTAAGTGATGGCTGATTAAAGAAATTGGCTATTAAGGGTGCACATAGAAAGAGTAAAAGATAGACAACAATACTTGCGCCCATATTGAAATAGAACACAGAACTGTAATCTGTTGATGTTGCATCCTTTTTGCGAATGAGAGCAGTTGAAAAACCGCTCTCAATTACAATATTTGCTAAAGCTGTAAAGATGGAAAGCATGCCCACCAGAGCATAGTCTTCCGAAGAAAGGATTCGGGCTACCAGTATTCCTACAATGAAGAGAATAAATTGTTGTCCTACTTTGTCGAGAACATTCCAGACTAGCGCCCAAATGGTTTTCTCCTTCAGCGTCTTTGCCATTCTGTCTTTATCTTGCTTATTTTACTTCACTACCTGGTTTTACTTCCTTTTGCGGCATAATAACAGCCAGACTTCCGTCATTGTTTTCGGCAGAAAGAATCATTCCTTCGGAAACAATGCCTTTCAGTTTGCGGGGAGCAAGGTTAGCGATGAAGCAAACTTGCTTGCCTACCAACTCTTCAGGTGCATAATGTTTTGCAATTCCTGATACAATGGTGCGGCATTCCAGTCCGTCGTCAATCTTGAACTGAAGAAGTTTATCGGCTTTAGGAACCTTTTGGCATTCCAATACTGTACCAACTCGGATATCCAGCTTAGTGAAATCATCGAACTCGATGTTTTCACGGATAGGATTTGCTTTGTAGTTGGCTTCTTCATTCGCTTTTTTGGTATCCAATAGCTTTTGTACCTGTGCTTCAATTACGCTGTCTTCTATCTTTTCGAAAAGAAGTTCAGCTTTATTTAGCTTATGGCCGGCTTCCAAAAGGTCAGTTTGACCCAGTTCTGCCCAGTCGAAAGTACTCATATTAAGCATATCTCTCAGTTTCTTTGAAGAGAATGGCAGGAATGGTTCGAATGCAATAGCAAGGTTGGCTGCTAGTTGAAGACTGATATTCAGAATAGTTGCAACTCTGTTCAAGTCTGTTTTTGCAAGCTTCCAAGGTTCGGTGTCGGCAAGATACTTGTTACCGATACGTGCAAGGTTCATTGCTTCTTTCTGTGCTTCGCGGAACTTGAATGTATCAAGGAAGTGTTCTACATCCTTCTTCACGTTTTCGAAATCGGCAAGAGTCTGCTTGTCGTATTCACTTAGTTCGCCGGCAGCAGGAACCTGAGCACCGAAGTACTTTTCTGTAAGAACCAAAGCACGGTTCACGAAGTTACCGAATACGGCAACCAGTTCGTTGTTATTGCGAGCCTGAAAATCTTTCCAGGTAAAGTCATTATCTTTTGTTTCCGGAGCATTGGCTGTCAATACATAACGAAGAACATCCTGCTTTCCAGGGAAATCTTCCAGGTATTCGTGTAACCATACAGCCCAGTTGCGTGAAGTTGAAATCTTATCACCTTCAAGGTTTAGGAATTCATTGGCAGGAACGTTATCCGGCAGGATATAACTGCCTTCTGCCTTCAACATTGCAGGGAACACAATGCAATGGAATACGATATTATCTTTTCCGATGAAGTGAAGCAGGCGGGTATCTGAATCTTTCCACCATGTTTCCCATGAATCTGGCAGCAATTCTTTTGTATTTGAAATATACCCGATTGGAGCGTCAAACCATACGTAAAGCACTTTACCATCGGCACCTTCCACCGGAACAGGAATACCCCAGTCTAGGTCGCGGCTCACGGCACGTGGTTGGAGTCCCATATCCAGCCATGACTTGCATTGTCCGTAAACATTGGATTTCCATTCCTTGTGGTCTTCCAATATCCATTGACGCAACCATGCTTCGTGCTTGTCGAGTGGCAAGTACCAGTGCTTTGTTTCGCGCATAACCGGTTTGCTACCGCTGATAGCCGATTTAGGATCGATCAAATCTGTTGGACTCAATGAAGTTCCGCAGGCTTCGCATTGGTCACCATACGCATTTTCATTGCCGCAATGAGGGCATTTACCGGTAATATATCTGTCGGCAAGGAATTGTTTTGCCTCTTCGTCGTAGTATTGTTCAGAAGTCTTTTCGATAAATTCTCCTTTGTCATACAGTTTTTTGAAGAAATCAGAAGCCACTTCGTGATGAGTCTTTGAAGAAGTACGTGAGTAAACATCGAATGAGATGCCGAATTCCTCGAAAGACTTTTTAATAATGCCGTGGTATTTATCAACAACGTCCTGAGGAGTTACTCCTTCCTTCTTTGCACGGATAGTGATAGGCACACCATGTTCGTCTGAACCGCCAACGAAGAGCACATCTTCTTTTTTAAGGCGAAGGTAACGTACATAAATGTCCGCCGGAACGTATACTCCGGCAAGGTGTCCGATGTGAACCGGTCCGTTTGCATAAGGCAACGCTGAGGTCACCGTGGTTCTTTTATATTTCTTTTCCATGTATGATGAATTTTTATATTACATATTTTGGTTGTAAATGCGGGCTTCACACCGTAAAGCTTCAGCATTTGCAACGTGCAAAGATAAAGGTTTTTAGGGGAATAATGGAATATTAGTCCGGAAAAACAGAAAGCTTAACAATTTTCCGGTGAAACATTATTATTAGCCTCCTGAGGTTGCTGCGCCAGGGTCCCGACCTTAATATGTCAGCCTCGTGAGGCTAAGAAATTAGGGTCGCGACCTTAATTATAATCTTTCAGGGAGTTTTTGTTAATGTTTGGGCAATGATTGACTAGTTTAATCTTATGTGTTGATAAATATTTCAAGGTGAGGTGAAAAAGAACCGCTTACAGATTGATAATTTCACAAATTTGCTAACTTTGTTTTCTATAAAAAAACAAAAAATATACATTTTATGATAACAAAAGAGTTACTGCATCCACAAAGTATTGTAGTAGTGGGTGCTTCAAATAATGTTCATAAACCCGGAGGGGCAATACTTCGGAATCTTATTTCGGGAGGTTATCAGGGAGAGCTGAGGGCTGTGAATCCTAAAGAAAGCGAGGTGCTAGGAATAAAATCCTATTCGGATGTTTCTGAGATTCCTGAAACGGATCTGGCTATTCTAGCAATTCCTGCAGGAATGTGCCCGTCGGCTGTTGAAACACTTGCTCGCGACAAGCAGGTTCGTGCCTTTATTATCTTATCGGCCGGCTTCGGTGAGGAAACTCACGAAGGAGCTTTGCTGGAAGATGCCATTCTGGAAACGGTGAATAAGTATGAAGCTTCATTGATAGGGCCAAACTGCATCGGTTTAATGAATACCTGGCATCACAGCGTCTTTACAAAACCTATTCCGTTGCTTAATCCACAAGGAGTGGATCTTATTTCCAGTTCCGGAGCTACGGCGGTTTTTATCCTGGAGAGTGCAGTAACCAAAGGTCTTCAGTTTAATTCCGTATGGTCTGTGGGCAATGCCAAACAAATTGGGGTGGAAGATGTGCTGCAATACATGGACGAAACCTTTAACCCGGAGACAGATTCAAAGATAAAGCTGATATATATAGAAAGTATTAAGGACCCGGATAGATTACTGATTCATGCATCTTCGTTGATCCGCAAAGGCTGTCGCATTGCTGCTATTAAATCGGGAAGTTCAGAGAGTGGGAGCAGAGCTGCTTCCTCACATACGGGAGCTATTGCCAGTTCGGACTCGGCTGTTGAGGCTTTGTTCCGTAAAGCGGGTATTGTTCGCTGTTATTCCCGTGAGGAACTTACAACAGTTGGCTGTATATTTACGCTTCCAACACTGAAGGGAAAGAATTTTGCAATCGTTACTCATGCCGGAGGTCCTGGAGTAATGCTGACCGATGCTCTGTCAAAAGGTGGACTCAATGTTCCTAAACTTGAAGGTGAACTGGCCGATGAGCTGAAAGGAAAGCTGTTTCCCGGAGCTGCCGTGGGAAATCCGATTGATATTTTGGCAACAGGTACACCGGAACATCTGGGTCTTGCAATAGATTATTGCGAAGAAAAGTTTGAAGAGATAGATGCTATTCTGGTTATATTCGGGACTCCCGGACTGGTTTCCATGTTTGATGCCTACGAAGTACTTCATCAGAAGATGCTTACTTGCAAAAAACCTGTTTTTCCTGTGCTTCCTTCTTTGCATACTGCAGGGAAAGAGGTGGATGTCTTCCTGAAAAAAGGACATGTGAACTTTGCTGATGAGGTAACGCTGGGTACTGCTTTAATACGGATCATGAATGTTCCTAAACCTGCCGTGAAGGAAATAGAACTATTTGGAGTTGATATTCCCCGCATTCGTAGGATTATAGATTCCATTGAGGACAATGGATATATAGAACCCCGTCTTGTGCAGGAGTTATTACGCTCGGCTGGCATTCCGGTTGTAGAAGAATTTGTTTCTGCAGATAAAGAAGAAGTGCTTGCTTTTGCCCGGAAATGTGGTTTCCCTGTGGTGGCGAAGGTGGTTGGCCCTATACATAAATCGGATATTGGCGGCGTTGCATTAAATATAAAATCGGAGCAACACCTGGCACTCGACTTTGAACGGATGATGAAACTTCCGGAGGTAACAGCTATAATGGTTCAGCCCATGTTGAAAGGCACAGAGTTATTTATTGGAGCTAAATACGAGGAAAAGTTCGGGCATGTGGTTCTTTGCGGTTTGGGAGGAATCTTTGTGGAAGTGCTGAAAGATGTTTCATCCGGTCTTGCTCCTTTATCCTATGAAGAAGCTTATTCAATGATTCGTTCTTTGAAAGCATATAAAATTATTCAGGGAACCCGCGGTCAGAAAGGAGTAAATGAAGATAAGTTTGCTGAAATAATTGTCCGTTTATCTACTCTGCTTCGTTTTGCAACAGAGATAAAAGAGATGGATATTAACCCTTTACTGGCAACTAATAAGGATGTTATTGCTGTGGATGCCCGTATACGAGTTGAGAAATAGTGTCTGAAGAATTAAGCCTTAATATGAGGCGCATTAGTTAATAAATAATAAATTAAGGTTTTCCCTATGCAGTAATAGTACGGCGAGTGCATTTATGCAAAAGTAGATATTGTACCCGTATCTAAATTGCTGGATAAAGCGATATTCAGTAATAAATAACTGGTTAGGGTAGTATATAAGATATCTGAAGGACAGAGGTTCTTCAGATATTTTTTTTAATGCTTAGTTGTTTTCTTTGGAATGTAGATATAATCTTCTGTATCAATGTTTTCTATCTTTCCTGAAATGATTCTCAAATCCGGGTCCATGTATTGAAGTTGTAACGTAGGTAATGCTTTCAGAATTTCCTGAGAATAATCGTAGTAGTTCTTATTGCTTTTCTTTTCTTTAGTCAGAGTTGTTCCCGAGAATATACGGATCCCGAATTCAACAGGGTATTTTTCATTCGGATTGAGACGAATCTCTTTTATTTCATTGAATGAACTCAGAAATACAGAGAGAACCTTTCTTCTGTAATCAAGTCCATTATACCTGAATTGAAGCATGAATTTAGAATGAGCAGGATCTAGTACAAGTACGGTATCTGTATTGTTTTCCAGTTCAACTTTAAAATACGCCCGGGGTCCTTCGTTCTCATGCTTCTCATGGACGTTATTCTCTATTTTAGTAATGACACGAGAGATAACTATATTCTTTATTTTCAGGTTTTGCCCATGCAGAGTACATGCAATAGCCGAACAAAATAGTAACGAAAATATAAATTTAGCCATATTCATTGTCTATAAAATGTTGTATTCTTAAGTTATGCTATTAGGTTTTTCTATTCAGGTTTGCCGTTTTGAGCTATTATCCGGCCCAGCTTAACGAAATACTGCCCAATATTATAGGATATGTATTGTTAATGTTGAATTATTATCCGGCCCAGCTTTCTCTATCCAGATTGCGATAGCTGATAGCTTCTGCCAGGTGAGCTGATTTTATATTTTCACTGCCATCAAGGTCGGCAATGGTACGTGAAACTTTTAAGATACGATCATAAGCCCGGGCCGAAAGGTTCAACCGGTTCATGGCATTCTTAAGAAGAGCTAGTCCGGTGCTATCCGGTTCGGCAAAAGTATGCAGTAGCTTTGTGCTCATTTGAGCATTGCAATACACTCCTGGGTAATTGGCATATCGTTGTTCCTGAATGTGGCGTGCTTTTATTACCCGTTCTCTTATTGCGGAACTTGGTTCGGATGTTCTTTTATCGGATATCTTCTCAAATGGCACTGGTACGATTTCAACTTGTATATCTATTCTATCTAAAAGCGGTCCCGATATTCTATTCAGGTATTTTTGTACTTGTCCGCTGCTGCATACACAAGCTTTGGTTGGGTGATTATAGTAACCACATGGACAAGGATTCATTGAAGCAATCATCATGAATCCAGCTGGGTAATCAATACTATATTTTGCTCTTGAAACGGAAATAGTTCTGTCCTCAAGTGGTTGACGAAGAACTTCGAGTACACTTCTGTTGAATTCTGCGAGCTCATCAAGATAAAGTAACCCATTATGGGCTAAGCTGATTTCCCCAGGCTGGGGGTACGCTCCGCCACCGACCATTGCAACCTGTGAAATAGTATGGTGAGGGCTTCGGAATGGTCGTTTGGCTATCAAAGAAGTATCTTTTCCTAATTTCCCTGCAACCGAATGAATCTTGGTTGTTTCCAGACTTTCGCCCAAGGATAGTGGAGGTAAGATAGAGGGAAGTCGTTTTGCCATCATAGATTTTCCACTGCCAGGTGCACCGATCATTAGAAGATTATGCCCACCAGCTGCCGCAACCTCAAGAGAACGCTTTACATTCTCCTGCCCTTTTACATCCGAGAAATCAAATTCGAAAGAGGTTTGTTGTGCATAAAACTCTTCCCGTGTATTGACAACAGTCTGTTCAAGTGTCTCTTCTCCATTAAAGAAACCAATCACCTCTTTAATGTCATTCGCTCCGTAAACTTTTAGGTTATTAACAACTGCAGCTTCTTTGGCATTTTGCCGAGGAACAATAAGTCCTTCGTAACCTTCTTCACGCGCTTTGATTGCAATAGGTAATGCACCTTTTATGGTTTGCAGGCTACCGTCCAGACTTAGTTCGCCCATAATTATGTATCTGCCCAGCTTCTCTGTTGATACATTCTCTTTTGCCGCCATCATTCCAATGGCTAAAGGTAAATCATAGGCAGACCCTTCCTTGCGGATATCTGCTGGAGCCATATTTATGACTATTTGTGAAGTGGGAAACTTGTAACCGTTCACCTGTAAAGCCGAAATGATACGTTCGTGACTCTCCTTTACTGCAGAATCGGGTAATCCTACAAGGTGGAACATACATCCTCTGGTGCTGTTCACTTCAATGGTTATAACTGTAGCGTCTATCCCTTGAACAGCAGCTCCGAATACCTTTACAAGCATAAATGTTTTTTAGTTTGCGGTTTTGTTCTCGATGAAAAGTTCTCCTAATCTTTTGTTCAGCTCTGTCTCTTTTAAGTTGCGGGCTATAATAATTCCTTGGGGATCAATAAGAACATTTGCCGGTAAAGATTCTATGCCGTATTGTTGAGCTGTAGTAGAACTCCATCCAAAGAAATCGCAAATTTGCTCTCCGGCAAGTGAATCACTTTTTATGGCATCGTTCCATTGTTTCTTATCAGTATCTAATGAGATGTTGACAATGGCAAAATGGTTCTTGCCAAATCGTTTATAAATAGAATTAATTATAGGATTCTCTTTCCTTGATGAATTGCTCCATGAAGCCCAGAAGTTAAGAAGCAGATACTTACCGGTGAATTTGGCAAGATTGACAGATTCTCCTTTTGCATTTATAATATTGAAGTATGGAGCTTTCTTGCCCTCGGAAACAGCCTCTTCATTATTTATAAATCTTAAAATTTGCTGCATATAAGGAGCGTTTTTAAGATCACCTGTTATTCTGTTTGCTAGTTCTTTGATTTTCTTAATATCAGGATTCTGTTCCTGTACAAAATAGCGGTCTAAAAGATAAACACTAACAGGTGAGGATGAGTGTGAACCTATAAATGCTGTTGCTTTCTCTTTTATTTCTTTAGTAGATTTGGTTAATTCTGGAGATTGTAATAAATCATTGTACTTAGTCTCATTCCCTGATGTATAAGCAGTATATAGATCTTTTCTTAATTTACTTGTTGATTTAGATATGTCGCTAATGCTCTCTTTGAATTCATTCATTTCATCATTCAGATCATTACCGCTGACCTCAAGTAAGTCTAATGAAGAAGCATCACCGCTAATCTTTATTTTGTCGCCTTTATTAGCAAAAACAACACATTCTTCCATATTGCTGAAAAGTAGTACTACCTGAGTTATAGTATCAACAGGTGCTTGATATTTGAATTTTCCATCTTTGGCTTTTATTGTATCTAAAGCATCTCCATTCCTATCTGCTCCATAAACTAAAATCATTTCATTTTTTAAGCCATCAATATCCCCTTCAATAACAATCTTCTTGTTTTTGCTTGTACAGCTAAATAAACATAGCATCAATGTAATGATAATACTAACTTTTTTCATGCTAAATATTTTTTCTGCAAATGTAACAAATAAGTTTTATGCCGCTATATGGCTAACATGTTTTTTACAAATATAAAAAAAGATCGGGGGCATCTGAATAAACAGATGCCCCCGATAATATTATTAGTTATAATAATTCTGTTCCTTATTATTTAATAATGCTAAGGAAATCAGAGTTAGTTACGAATTTTGCAAATTCTAAATCAGTTGCAGCTTTCTTAGCTAAAGAAGCATCTTTCTTAACTGCGCTTGACAAGCTGCTAGTTACCATAGAAGCATTGTTTGTTCTTGCACCTAAGATAGCCATTAAATAGTCTGTGTAAGCATCTGGAGTTTCAACGTTAGAAAGAGTGTTCTTTGCTTTGTTGTAATCCTTAGCAAGGATCTGAGCAAGAGCAGCACTGTTTGTTTTTGAATCGCCGAATGAACTTACTGCTTTGTCATATTCACCTCTTGAAACATACAAGTTACCAAGTGATTCGTTCAGTGATTTAGCACCAGCAGCTTTTCCGAAGAAAGATTCTGCAGCTGACTTATCGCCATTCTTCAATGCAACCAAGCCTAAGTTCATGTTAACTTCAGGAGCTGATTTCAAGTTAGCAGCTTTAGCTAAGTAAGATTGAGCTTTAGAAGTGTCACCGTTTTGGTAAGCAAGAGCAGCTAAGTTGTTATATGCACGGTAATCGTTAGAATATAATTCAGTAGCTTTTTTGTAGATAGCTTCTTTCTTAGAATTATCTTTAGTTAAAGTTGCAGCGTAAAGCAATTCTTCAACGTTAAGTTTGCTTGCATCTTCGTTAGCAAAAGCTGTGATTTCTTCGTCAGATTTACCAATAAGATCATAGTTCAAAGTTAAACGTGAACGTCTTAACTGAGGAAGGATTTCGTCAGCAAGATTCTTGAATACTGTAGAAAGATTCTTGATTTCAGTTTCTCTTTGTTGAGGATCCTGGTACATAGAAAGAACGCGAAGGATAAGATCTTTATCCTGAATGTTAGATTTAGAAACTAATTCCTGGAAACCTTCCCAGTCTTCTGCTGTATATTTAGAATCTACAGTTGCGTTAACTTTACCTTTCTTAAGTTCTTTGTTTAAGTATTTAGCTGTGTTAGCTTCACGTTTTTCTGCAAGACCAGTATTTAAATCCATGCCACCATCTGGAGATGCGTAAGCAGAGATTTCGATATTGTTGATTTTCTTTCCTTTAGTGTCAGCGTTAGCATCTTTTACAGCTTTTTGGAAATCAGCAATGCTTGCAGATTTTAATTCGCTGGTGCGAAGGTTAGCTTGTTGGATAAGGAACATAATCTTAGCTTCCTGAGCTTGTTTGATAATGCGTTGGAAAGCATCTTCAGAACCAGCAGTGTTTGCACTTGATAAAGTGTTGTTGATTAATTCAGAAGTTGAGATAACACCATCAGCAACCTTTACGTCAGGAATGCTAATAGTCTTTTTTCCTTGTTTTACATTGAATGCTAAATATAATTCTGACTTAGCCATTGCAGGAACATAATCAAAATTACCTTTCATTGTGTAATTACCGCCCATCTTGTAAGAGATAGTCTGATCATTACCTTCAATTTTTTCACCTTGGAAAACAGCTGGTTGACTCTTAGCCTCACCGCCATTCCATCTTAAAACTGGAGTAACTTCTACAACTGCATTTTTCTTGAAATACTTTTCAGGGAACTTGCCGTTAATTGTTACTGGAACTTTACCTCCAACAGCCTCTAAAACTTGAGGATTAGTTGTGAAGTATTCAGATGATAATGCACCCATCTTTCCACAAGAAGAAAGTGCAACAACTAAAGCCATAAGTAATGGCAAATACAACTTCTTAACCATGTTTTTTTTGATATAAATTAAATGTTTGTAATTGAAATCATTTGTAACTCTGAACATTTGCTTATGAACAGAAACTCGGACAAAGATATTAAAACTTAAATATATTGGCAAATCTTATACGTATTTTCTTGCTGCTGTGTATGATAATATGGCGCTTTTGTTATGTTTCATCTGGTAAACAATCTTTGTTTTCTGCTTCTTTAACTATAATCTTCTGTTTTTCACGATATCTGATGTTACGAGGGTGGTGCTCAATTATCTCACTTCTAAGCATATTGCGATCTATATGGGTATATATTTCTGTGGTTGTAATTGATTCGTGTCCGAGCATGCATTGGATAGCGCGAAGATTAGCACCTCCTTCTAACAAATGAGTAGCAAAGGAATGACGAAAGGTATGTGGGCTGACGTTCTTTTTAATGCATGCTATATCTGCTTGCTCTTTGATTATGTGAAAAACCATAATGCGGGAAAGACTTGTACCTCTTCTGCTTATAAAAACATAATCTTCAAAATCCTTTTTAATTTCGATGGTATTACGATCGATAAGATAGTTTTTTATTTCTTTGATGGCTCGGGGAGATATGGGAACAAGTCGTTGCTTGTTTCCTTTGCCTTCTACTTTGATAAAACCTTCGTCAAAGTATAATTCTGAAAGTTTCAAGTTAATGAGTTCTGAGACACGAAGTCCGCAACTGTAAAGTGTTTCTAAAATAGCTCTGTTTCGTTGTCCTTCCTTTTTCCCTAAATCAATTGTTGAAATCATAGAGTCGATTTCCTGAACTGATAAAACATCAGGTAATTTGAAGCCTATCTTTGGGCTTTCCAGTAATTCAGTCGGATCTGATTCGATATAATCATCCAGAATTAAAAAGCGATAAAACGATTTTATACCCGAAATAATGCGTGCTTGTGAACGAGGGTGTATTCCAATATCATGCAATCCGGCTGCGAAATTTTGTAAATTGTCTAAGGTTACATCCACTATTTCTATCTCTTCGAGCATTAGAAAACTAAGTAGTTTATCTAAATCACTCAAATAAGCGTCCAGGGTATTCCTTGAATAGGCCTTCTCTAAGAGTAAATACTGCTCATATTTCTTTATTAACAGTCTGTTTTTGTCCTTATTATCTCTTTTATTATTTATTTCCATTTCTTTTTTCTACCTTTGCACCTTGATAAATAGTCCACGCAAAGATATTGAATTAAGTAGAATTGTTGGTTTTATGAGAATACAAATTATAAATGGACCTAATATCAACCTATTAGGTAAACGTGAGCCTTCTATTTATGGCGCAGTTTCTTTTGAAGATTATCTTAAAGATCTATGTGAAAAATATCCGGATATTGAGATCCAATATTACCAGTCAAATGTGGAAGGAGAAATGATTAATAAAATTCATGAGGTAGGTTTTGATTTTGATGGCATTATTCTAAACGCCGGGGCTTATACTCATACTTCAATAGCTCTCCAGGATGCCATAAGAGCAATAAAATCACCTGTGATAGAAGTGCATATCTCAAATGTACATGCTCGCGAATCGTTTCGTCATGTTTCTATGATTTCAGGGGCTTGTATTGGAGTGATTTGTGGTTTTGGGCTTGATTCTTATCGTTTGGCCATGGAAGCATTGCTTGCCAAAACAAAATGAAAGGTATAATATAAATATAAAGGAAAACTAAACGTATTATTTTTATGAAAAAGCATACAAAAATTGTAGCATCGATTTCAGACAGACGTTGTGATATTGACTTTCTTACTAAATTGTATGAAGCAGGGATGAATGTTGTTCGTATGAATACGGCGCATGCTGGAACTGAAGGTCTTGAGGAGATTATCAATAATGTTAGAACAGTCTCTAATAAAATCGCTATTCTTATAGACACCAAAGGACCAGAAGTCAGAACAACTGCTTGTGCTGCTCCGATAGATTTTAAAATAGGTGAAAAGGTGCGTATTATTGGCGATCCTTCAGTTGAAACGACTCGTGATTGTATTGCAGTTTCATATCCAAATTTTGTGCGCGATTTATCAGAAGGCGGTCAAATTCTAATTGATGATGGAGATCTTGATCTGCACGTAATTAAGAAATGTGATGGCTATTTGGAAGCAGAAGTAATGAATGAAACAACTCTAGGTAGCAGAAAAAGTGTAAATGTTCCGGGAGTACGTATCAACTTACCTTCGCTAACAGAAAAGGATAGAAACAATATTCTTTTTGCTATTGAAAAGGATATTGACTTCATTGCTCATTCGTTCGTTCGTAATAAGCAAGATGTTTTAGATATTCAGAAGATTCTTGATGAACATAACAGTGATATTAAGATTATTGCCAAAATTGAGAATCAGGAAGGTGTAGATAATATCGATGAAATTTTAGAAGTTGCGTATGGTGTGATGATTGCCAGAGGAGATTTAGGTATTGAAGTTCCTCAGGAGAAAATTCCGGGTATTCAACGTGATTTGATACGCAAATGTGTGTTGGCAAAGAAACCGGTGATTGTAGCTACTCAGATGCTTCACACTATGATAAACAATCCTCGTCCAACTCGTGCAGAGGTTACAGATATTGCAAATGCTATTTACTATCGTACTGATGCTTTGATGCTAAGTGGAGAGACAGCTTACGGAAAATATCCAGTTGAAGCAGTGAAAACTATGGCCAAGATTGCTGAAGAAGCTGAAAAAGATAAGTTGGCAGAAAATGACATTCGTATACCTTTTTCTGAACATCCGGATGTTACAGAATTCTTAGCTAAACAAGCAGTTAAAGCCACTGCAAAAATGAATATTCGTGCAATAATAACTGATAGCTATACTGGCAGAACAGCTAGAAATTTGGCTGCTTTCCGTGGAAAATATCCTGTTCTTGCTATATGTTACAATGAAAAAGCTATGCGTCGCCTTGCTCTTTCTTATGGCGTTTTACCTATCTTCCAGGAAGAAAAGGCTAATGCTCAGGCTTATTTCTTTGAAGCATTGAAATTGCTGATGAATGAAAAAAGAGTATTTGGAGATGATTTGGTTGCTTATCTTAGTGGAAGTCACGGCGAAGGCGGTGGTACTACATTCTTAGAAATCAATAAAGTAGAAGATATATTAAAGAAAGCAGATAAGTATCTGCTACCAAGTTTTCTTGAATGATGAATACTTATGACGAATCATTAGAACAGTACATTCTTAAGCATATTGATGACGAAGGAGATTATCTTTGCGCTCTATACAGAGATACTCATGTCAAATTATTGAGGCCTAGAATGGCTTCAGGCCATTTGCAGGGTAGGATGCTAAAAATGTTTGTTGAGATGATTCGTCCCAATCAAATATTGGAGATCGGAACTTATAGCGGATATTCTGCTATATGTTTGGCCGAAGGTTTGAAAGAAGGAGGAATGCTTCATACTTTTGAAATTAATGATGAGCAAGAGGATTTTACCCGTCCATGGTTAGAAAACTCTCCTGTTGCAGATAAAATCAAGTTTTATATAGGTGATGCTTTACAACTTCTTCCTTCTATGGATATCACCTTTGATTTGGCATTTGTTGATGGAGATAAGAGAAATTACATCGAATATTATGAATTGGTTCTTTCCAAATTATCTGATGGTGGTTATATTATAGCTGATAATACACTTTGGGACGGTCATGTTCTGGAAGAACCGAAGAGTAATGATTATCAAACGATTGGGATTAAGAATTTTAATGATTATATTGCTCTTGATAAAAGAGTTGAAAAAGTAATTTTGCCGTTGAGAGACGGATTAACAATTATCAGAAAAAAATAGAAATAATGGAATCTACCAGACAAAATAAAATTGCCCGTTTACTCCAAAAGGAGCTTAGTGAAATCTTCTTATTACAGACAAAATCAATGAAGGGAGTTCTGGTTTCAGTTAGCGCAGTAAGAATTAGCCCGGATATGAGCATTGCTCGTGTATATCTAAGCGTCTTTCCTTCAGATAAAGGAACTGAGTTGGTAAAGAATATAAATGATAACATGAAGTCTATTCGTTTTGAATTAGGTACTCGCGTACGTCATCAGTTGAGGATTATTCCAGAACTGAAATTCTTTATAGATGATTCGCTTGACTATATTGAAAAAATTGATTCTTTGTTGAAATAGTATCGTGAATTTCCCAATTTACATAGCTAAGCGTTATCTTTTTTCTAAAAAATCTCATAACGCTATTAATATAATTTCTGCAATATCTGTTTGTGGAGTTGCCCTTGCTACACTTGCTTTGGTTTGTACTCTATCTGTATTTAATGGCTTTCAGGATATGGTAGCCTCTTTCTTTACAGCTTTTGATCCACAAATTAAAATAACTGTGGCTCACGGAAAGACATTTGATACAAAGGATGAACGTATTCAAAAAATACGCTCTTTGAAAGATGTTGCAGTGTTTACTGAAACCCTTGAAGAAAATGCTATGGTGCAGTATAAAGGGCGCCAGGCGATGGCTGTTATAAAAGGAGTTCAGGATAATTTTGAGGAGCTGACAAAAATTGATAGTATCCTTTATGGTAATGGCCGATTTGTGCTTCATGATTCCATAGTGGATTATTGTGTAATGGGTGTTGAATTGGTCTCAAAATTAAGTTCAGGAGTCAAGTTTGTTGATCCATTGGAGGTTTATGCTCCGATAAGGAATGCTAAAGTAAATATGGCAAATCCTGCAGCCTCATTTAATATGCAGTATCTTTATTCTCCAGGTGTTGTATTTATTGTTAAGCAGCTAAAGTATGATGGTTCGTATATTCTAACATCTCTTGATTTTGCAAGAAGGCTGTTTCATTATACGACTGAAGCTTCAGCTATTGAATTAAAGCTAAAACCAGAAGCGAATTTAGATAAGGTAAAGAGTGATATAAAGCAAATCCTTGGGGACTCATTTGTTGTAAAAGACAGATACGAGCAGCAAGCAGATGTTTTTCGTATTATGAAGATTGAAAAATTCATCTCATATCTTTTCTTGACCTTTATATTGATGATTGCATGCTTTAATGTGATTGGATCACTTTCAATGCTTATTATTGATAAAAAGAATGATGTTGAGACACTTCGTAATTTGGGTGCAAGTGATAAATTAATAGCGCGAATTTTTCTTTTTGAAGGTAGAATGATTTCAACGATCGGCGCTGTAATTGGTATTGTTCTTGGATTAGTACTTTGTTATATTCAGCAAAAGTATGGAATTATCTCATTAGGTGGTTCGCATGGAACTTTTGTTGTTGATGCATATCCTGTGAGTGTTCGTCCGTTAGATATATTGCTGATTTTTGTTACAGTACTTGTTGTTGGATTCCTCTCTGTATGGTATCCCGTTCGTTATCTGAGTAAACGTTTGCTTGTAAAATAGCAATTCATCAATATATTACTGGCCTGTAAAGAACCTCAATTTCTATTCTTTGCAGGCCAGTAATGTTGTTATTAGTTGGATTGTGTTTCTTTCTTTGTTTTTCTATATATTCTGAAAGCGTATATTGTTGCCATTGATAGTAGAATTATAACTCCTCCGTCTACTGGCGCGTTTTCTGGTTCTGCTTCTTGTGCTGTATCATCTTCTGCATAAGAATTGTTTGAGTATAATGAGAACGAACTGCTGCTGTCATAGGCCTTAGCAGTTGTAATACCTATACCCATTATATAGAGGAAATAGCAAATTAGAATTTTTTTCATAGTTATAAATTGTTATTTGATAATTATTTTGGTGCTTAAATCTTTTGTCCTTATTAAATATATTCCAGGAAGAAGTTGTATTGATGTTTTTCCATCATTATATCCTGTATAAACAAGCTTACCCTGAGAAGAGTAGATATTAATTTCATCTTCGGCTCCTGTAATCCATAAGTTTCCTTCGTTCTGCCACGTTTTTATTTCTTTTGCTTTATCTGTTGTTATGCCAACACTTCCGGGTTCTATTGAAATCTCGTATGATGTTTGGTTAAGCTTTGTTCCTTTATAGGCTATAAATGACTGAAATGGCAGTAGATCTTCGTCACTTTCAACGAATTTGTTGTTTTTTAAACAGTAATACTTGTCTGCAGAAACAAGTTCTTTTGGGTTGATACTGTATGTATACGGATTACCTAAGTGTGTATACCCATTGTTAATTGAATAGATATTATTGTTTTCATTGAGTGTTATTCCTTTATCAGAAAAGAAAAATAGTTCTCCATTATCAATATTGGGTAAGACTTTTATTATATATCCGCTGCCATTGAATGTACTATTGACAAACTTTTCATTTTGATAGTTTTTTAGAAAATAGTCATGGTTAGGCCTTAAAGCGTATGCTATTCCATTAATATAGCCTCCTACGACTTTTGGAATAAATGGGAGAGAGAAACTATGCCATTTGCTTGGTGAGAATTTGCAAACATAAGATATTTCTCCTTTAACAGTAACTTTTCCATTTATTTTAGCTCCGTCAATTATACGTAGATCTCCATTTATAGTTTCGTCATTGTATATTTTTACTTCATCTGCTTCAACTACTTGTTGTTCTTCAGAAAGCGTTTTTGCACAAATAGTTTCAGATTCATTTGTAGTTATATATCCATTTGTTGCTTTTACTGTATAATAATAGTTCGTGTTTTGAGTAAGACCATCAATAGAGTATGATGTTGTGTTCCCAACTTGTTTAGGAAAGCCAGGAATTGAAGTTTCTATGCTATCAAGAACTTGTGTTATTTTTATGTTGTCTATTACAAATCCATAGTTATCCTTCATACCTCCCTTAAACTTTATTGTAGAGCTGTTTGTTCCACCAGTTAGAGGGTAGCTGAAGTGTTGAGTTGCTAATTGACTTGAAGCATTGACAGCTATATTTTTAATAAGATTGTTATTGACATAGAGGTTGACTGTTGTTGCTTTGCTGATACTAACAGTTCCTATGTCAAAGCTAAGTTCAAAATTTCCGTTATTACCGGATAGATTGAGTGTTGGAGTTTGAATATATCCTGCTGTATTTGACACTCCAACTCTTAAGAATTTTTCAACTTCTGAGCCAGATGTTACTATTTTAATAAGATCTCCACTCCATTTAGGAAGATATGTTGCTAATTCTATGTATTCCTCATATTTTACTTGTTCTCTGAAGGCTTCATTTAATATTGTTTTTTCGTAGTTACCAGCTGTCTTGTTATATACATTTAGTATATAATCGGTTGCATTATCGCAATTATTCCAACGGGCGGTAAAAGAATTGTTTGTAATATTACTAGCACCATTTGAAATTGGCCAGGAAATAAATTTTGCTGTTCCTTTAATCTCAACACTTAATATTTTCGGACTGGCACTCACATTAGCATTTATGGCACTTAGCCTTATTTTAGTATGCTTGTAAGATAATGTATTAGTAAATGTAAACATGGTTCCTGTTGAAGGCCCAGAAAATAAGTTTTCTTGTAATAGCGTCCAGTTTATACCGTCTTCTGAAATTTCAAGTTTTGTAGAACTATATTTGTAATCATAATAAGTTCCAATCTTAGATATAATGCTAACATTTGTGAAGACGGATAGATCATAAAACTGTGTAGTCTCTGCATATGAATCACTACTATTCATGAGCCAGTAATCAGTTTTTCTTGATAAGTTGTTTAACGTCCATCCAATAGATGATGCAGTTTGTCCATCTAATTTTGGGACAATTGTGTCACTGTAACAGTTTGTGTAATTAAAAACAAGTAAGAAAATAAAAATAAAGAAGGTTGCTCCTCGCTTTTTGAGTGGGGTAATCTTTGACATTTTTTGCTATGTTATTCGGTATATAAATTTATAGTCAGGTCAAAGATATGTTATTTTATTATTACATGAAAATATTTTTCAATATTAAATTATTTTAAATTACAACTTCTATAGACATATGTTTATCTATATTCATGCTAAACTATTCAATTACAATCTTTTCTACGGATATTTCCTGGTTAAGAAATGCTGAAGCTGACTCTGAAAATTTTGTTTCTGATTCTGTGGTCATGAATTTACATTTGCCGTTCTTGGTGCAAAGATTATCCATCTCTGGGTGTCTTCTTAAATAACTTTTTAGACTTTCGGCTACATATTCACCTTGAGATACAACAGTAATTCCCTTTGGTAAAAATTGATTGATTTTTGATAGAAGGAGAGGATAATGAGTACATCCTAAGATGATAGTGTCAATTTCGGAATCTTTTTTAATTAGATTATCAATATGCTTTTTTACAAAGTAATCCGCTCCAGGAGAATCGTACTCTTTATTTTCTACTAATGGAACCCACATAGGACAAGCTTCACCACTAACAACTATGTCTGGATAGAGCTTATGAATTTCTAAAGGATAAGAGCCAGAGTTTATTGTTCCAGAGGTTGCCAATATTCCTACATGCTTTGATTGAGTTATGCTTCCAATAGATTCTACTGTTGGACGAATAACACCCAAAACTCTACGGTTAGGATCTATGTTGGGTAAATCGTTAATTTGAATGCTTCTGAGAGCTTTTGCCGACGCAGTGTTGCAAGCAAGAATAACCAGATGGCATCCCATATCAAACAGCTTGTTTACAGCTTGTAATGTAAACTCATACACTATTTCAAAAGAACGTGTACCATAAGGGGTCCTTGCATTATCGCCCAGATAGATATAATCGTATTCAGGTAGAACCTGTCTGATTTGATTTAAAATAGTTAATCCGCCATATCCTGAGTCGAATACTCCGATTGCACCTGCTGTTTTTGATAATTCTTTTTCCATCTGGCTTTATATTAAAAAGACTATATTCTATTATATAGAAAAAGGATGATATTATTATCATCCTTTTAATTTCGTAATATCTATGAATTAATTATTTAATTCCTAATTTAGCTTTGATAGCTGGAGTAACGTCAATACTTGTTTTTTCATTAACGAAAGGAATAGTTGTTTTGTTGCTTACATCAAAGATATAAGTGTATCCTTCAGCTTGTCCAACTGCAGCGATTGCTTCTTCTAGTTTCTTAAAGATAGGAGCAGTTTTTTCTTCCTGAGCCTTTTGCAATTCTTGTTGAGCTTGTTGTTCGTATTCCTGACCTCTTTGAGCCATATCCTGCAATTCTTTTTGTCTTCTTTCAGAAATGTTTTGTGGCAATGTATCTTTTGCAGCTACAAATTCAGCATATTTCTTGTTAAATTCGTCAGAAGTTCTTTTAATCTCTGTGGTATATTGTTTTTGCAGTGCTTGCAAATCAGCTTGTGCCTTAATATACTCAGGCATAATAGTAATAAGATCTGCGAATTTCATGTGTCCAAACTTAAAAGTTTGAGCAGAAGCTCCAAGAGGAAGAGCTAACAATAATAGTAAGGCAATTTTTTTAAGCATAATTCTATTTTTTATTAATGATTACAGTTTAATACTGGATGCAAATGTATGAAATTAATTTGAATATCCTAATTTTGTAAGAACATCATTGCTGATATCTATTTGTGGTGATGCAAATATAATGCTAGAGGCCGATGCTCTGTCTATAATAGCGGAGTAACCTTTGGTTTCAGCTATTGTTTTAACCGCATTGTAGATCTCATCTTGAATAGGTTTTATTAAACTTTCACGCTTTTTAAACAATTCCCCTTCAGGACCAAAATATTTACGTTTCAGTTCTCCGGCAGCTTTTTCTTTCTCTACAATCTCATTTTCTCTCTTGGTTTTTTGTTCTTCGGAAAGAAATACAGCTTCTGATTGATAGTTCTTATACAATTTCTGAGCTTCATTGGTTAAAGTCTCAACTTCACTTTGCCACTTCTTTGAAATCTGATTTAATTGTTCGTTAGCTCTTTCATAGGCTGGGATATTCTTTAAAATATATTCCATGTCAATCAAAGCAAATCTTTGTGCATTAGCAGCTATTGAAAAGGCAAATAACAGCATCGAAAAAAGAATAGACTTTTTCATAACTTCTCGGTTTTAATATTAATTAGAATTCCTGTCCTAAGATAAAGTGGAACTGACTTCCTCCATATTGTTTTGAACCAAATACTTTGTCGAATCCATATGCCCAGTCAATACCCATCATACCAATCATAGGTAAGAAGATACGGACTCCGACACCAGCAGAGCGTTTCAGATCAAACGCATTGAAATTCTTCACATCGTGCCATGCATTACCAGCTTCAACAAAACTAAGAGCATAGATACTGGTTGATGATTGCAACATCAACGGATATCTCAACTCAAGACCAAAACGTGTATAAGCATAACCAGCCAGTCCGGTAGGAGTAAGTGAGTTGTTTTCGTATCCGCGTAAAGCTACACTTTCTGTTGCGTATGAAGAATATCCAGTCATACCGTCACCTCCCATATCGTAAGTTTCAAAAGGAGATTTTTTATTGCTGTTATAGTGGCCTAAGAATCCAAAATCAGCTCTGGTCATTAAAACCGGACATTTTGCGCCGTCTGTTAGTGCAGTATAAGTTTTTGATTTAAAACTCCATTTATGATACTCTATCCACTTGTGCATTTTGTTCATGTCTTTCTGGTTGCTTGTGTTGTATGCACCGTAGTCTATTCCATCAAACATAGAATAAGGAGGTGTAAACTGAACAGACAAAGAGAATTCAGAACCACGGCGTGGATATATAGGGTTATCGGAAGAACTTCTTGTAAGTGCAAGTTTCATGCTAATGTTGTTACAATTACCATTTGTAACAGGGAAGTATTGCCAATCACTAAGAATATATTTCTGATATGATAACTCTGCAGATAGATTGAAATAGTCATCAGGCCATCTTAAACGTTTTCCCCAACCGGCTGAAAGACCGAACATCTGAATAGACTTGCTCTTATCATACATGTTCTTTGTGTTGCTATAATCATAATTACCGTATCCACCATATCCACTATAAAGACTGTTGTAGTAGCTGTTTGAATAAAGAGAACTGTAATAGCGGCTATTGATATCAGTCTGTTTAGAATAGAATGCTGAAACAGAGAATGAGTTAGGACGTTTACCTCCAAACCAAGGATCAAAGAATGATAAACTATATGACTGATAGTAACTACCGTTAGTCTGTCCACTAACTGTTAAAGTCTGTCCATCACCTTGAGGAAGGATACCTCTATAGTTCTCTCCCGGATGGAATAAGTTTGCTATAGAGAAGTTTGTAAACTTCAGACTTAATTTACCGATAACACCAGTTTGTCCCCAACCTGCAGAGAATTCTACCTGGTCGTTAGCTTTAGATTCCAGGTTATAAGCAATATCTACAGTTCCGTTAGCTTCGTCCGGTTGGATATCTGGTTTGATATTCTCAGGGTTGAAATGACCCATCTGAGAAATTTCACGCATAGATCTTTCAAGGTCTTCTTTGCTGAACAACTGTCCTGGCTTAGTACGAAGTTCACGGCGAACAACATTTTCATATAAACGGTCGTTACCATTAATCTTAATTTTGTTCAGTGTAGCCTGACGACCCTCATAGATTCTCATTTCAAGGTCTATTGAATCATTGTCTACATTTACTTCTACAGGGTCAAGTCTGTAAAAAAGATAACCATTATTATAGTACAAGTTACCGATTGCATCATCATCAGATGAAGTACGTTTTCCAAGTAACTTCTGATTGTAAACATCACCTTTCTTCATGCGAAGTAAGAAGTTTAAGTAATCAGTAGTATATAGAGTGTTACCTACCCAAGTTACGTTTCTCAGATAATATTTATCTCCTTCAGCTATTTTAATGTATACGTCTACGCTTTTATCATCATACGGAGTAACACTATCAACAACAATGCGTGCATCACGGTATCCCAATTCGTTATACTTGTCAATGATAAGTTGTTTATCCTCCTCATATTTTTCGTTCACAAACTTCTTTGTACGGAAAAGGTTCAGAATTTTGCCTTTTTCGTTTGTCTTTTTCATTACGCGTTTCAGCTTGTTGGCCTTAATCGCTAAATTCCCTTCGATTGTTATTTTGTGAACTTTTACTTTATCTTTTTTGTCAATGTTGACGTCAACAATTACTTTGTTTTCATCTGATACATCATCTCGTTGAACAATAACCACTTCTGCATTTTTAAATCCCTTATCGTCAAAGTGTCTTTTGATTATAGTCTTTGCACGGTCAACCAGATTCGGAGTAATTTGACTTCCCTTTGCCAATCCTAACTTAGCTTCCAGATCTTCTCTATCTGATTTTTTAATTCCATGGTAATGGATTTCCGATATACGAGGACGTTGTTTCAGCGCAATTTCCAAATATACTTTATCGCCTTCTATTTTTGTAGCATATATATGAACATCAGAGAAAAGCCCATGCCGCATATATCTTTTGACGGCTTGTGTAATCTCTTCACCAGGAACAGAAACAACTTGTCCGACAGACAGACCTGATAAACCTATGAGTAAGTAATCCTCCTGATCTTTAACACCTGAAACGGTTATTCCTCCAATTTCGTATTTTTTCGGAGTAGCGGAATAAAGAATAACTGGCTTGTCAGACTTCTCTGAATTGCTTTTTTCTTGTGCAAAGCCTGATAGTGTAAATAAAAACAGGCTGATAAATAGTAGTATTCGGGAAATACGATAATGCATTTTATTTATTTTATATTTGTTCACTAGTTTTGCCGAAGCGGCGTTCTCTTTTTTGATACTCACAAATTGCTTTCCTAAATTCTTCTTCTCTGAAATCAGGCCAGAATGTATCGCAAAAATAAAGCTCTGAATAAGCACTTTGCCATAACAGATAATTGCTTAAGCGCAGTTCTCCTCCAGTTCTTATTAACAAGTCGGGATCTGGCATAAAGCACGTAGCAAGATGAGAATTAATGCATTCATCAGTAATCTGATCAATGGATAGTTTCCCTTGCTGTACTTCTTTAGCAATCTGTTTAGTTGTTTCTGTAATTTCCCATCGGGATGAGTAGCTAAGAGCCAATACCATACACATGCCGGTATTGCCCGATGTTCTTTCAATGCAGTGATTCAAGCTTATTTTCACATCTTCCGGTAATGTGTTCATATCACCTATTATCCGAAAGCTAATATTGTTTTTCATGAAAATCTCTTCCTCAATAGAGTCCAGCAGCAGTTTCATGATAGCAGATATTTCATTGGCTGGTCTGTTCCAGTTTTCTGTTGAGAAAGTATATAAAGTAAGGAACTTAACCCCTAACCTTGCAGCTTCTTCGGTAATAATATGTACAGTCTCAGCTCCTGCCTGATGTCCAAAACTTCGTTCATGTCCACGTTGTTTTGCCCATCTTCCATTACCGTCCATTATTATAGCGATATGCCTGGGTATCCGATTAATATCTATTTCTTCTTTATATGGCATAAATTCTTTCAATTATTACATTTTTTGCATTTAGGAAAAAGGTCGTAAGTAATGAATACTGTTGTAAAAGAATAACTGTCCTTATTCTTAAATCCCTTTCCTTTTATACCGTATGGATCATTTAATATTAACCCATCCGCATTGGTTACATCCAGATTATCAGATAAACTAAACCTCATAGACATTTCGCAACCTATATTCAGCCTTTTGGCAAATTTATATTTAATTCCTATACCAACTGGAAAGTTTATTGTAAAAACATCTTTTGCTGTTGCAGGTGCAAAAGTTAATCCAACTCCTCCCAATATATAAGGCGTAAACCTTTTATAGCCTTTGTATTCGTGGCCTATTCCATATCCCCGGAAATTGTATTCAAATTGAGTGCCTAAATCATAAATATTTCGACTGAACCCCACTTGTTTACCACCCGGGTACTTATTTTCAAAATCTTCCGTGTCACCGGATATCTTTCCTATTGTTAAGTTTGCCTTTAATGCCATGTGCGGATTAATGACATATCTTGCCATAACACCACCGGCAAATTGTAAGTTTTTAAAAGGGACAGAGTTATTTGCGTCTCCCATATAAAAACTACCTCCAAGCAATCCTCCTGCTTCCATTCTATATTCATTCTCCTGTGCATGAATAAATATAGTTGTAGAGAAGGTTAACAATATAAAAATGAGCGTTTTATTATTAAATTTCATGCCTATATTACTTATAAGTTTGTCTTTCTTATAAAACGCTGTTTTTTTTCAATAATTACATCTTAAATCAAATTATTGTAGATTTAATCATAAAATGCTTATTTACAAATTGCAAAAATAGAAAGTTTTTTCTCTCAATTGAACATTCAGGGTAAGTTTTATAAATATTTATAGATAATAAGTGTGTTTTTCTCGACAAATATTATATTATTAGAGCGCGGGTACATTATTTCCGTTATAATAATGCAATATTGGAACACAAAAATGAAAATCTATAAAATGTCTTTTTCCGTTGATGTGTGGAGCTTTTATTCCATCATTCAGAATTATGGCCGATTTCTCAATAAATGCTTCATCCCATAAGTTTTTATCAATAAAGGATTGTAACAACACACTTCCTCCTTCTACCATGATTGACTGGATATTATTCTTGTGAAGTTCATCTAATAGCTCAGGTAAAAGATCGTCAGTAAATGGAAGTTTCTTATAGCATGTATTATCGCTGTTGATGTGTTCTTTTTCTGTTACGACCCATGTTTTAATTTTATCATCCAGCAGATGAAAACTTTCCGGAATCTTTAAGGTTCTGTCTATTACAACCCGGAGTGGATCCTTTCCGTACCAGTTTCGTACGCTAAGAGTAGGGTTGTCTAAAAGAGCTGTTCTTGTTCCTACAATAATAGCATCAACCTCGGCTCGTCTTTTATGTACAAGCATATTGGTCATGGGGGTGGAAAGAGCTACAGGATTACCACCGGTTCGTTTTACATCTAAAAAGCCGTCGGAAGATTCTGCCCATTTTAATATAATATAGGGTCTTCTCTTAGAATGAAATGTGATAAATCTCTTGTTCAGGTTGCTACATTCTTGCTCAAGAACTCCAACTGTAACTTCTATGCCCGCATCTTGTAACTTCTTTATACCTTTTCCGGCTACTTTGGCAAATGGATCTATACATCCTATTACAACTTTTGGAATCCCTTTTTCTATGATTAAATCAGCACAAGGAGGAGTCTTTCCGTAGTGGGAGCAAGGTTCCAGACTTACATATATTGTTGATTGTTTGAGTTTGGATTTATCTTTTACAGAATTTATTGCGTTTACCTCAGCGTGTGCATCTCCGCATATACGATGATATCCTTCGCCAATAATCTTACCATCGCACACAATGACTGCTCCTACCATAGGGTTTGGAGAAGCTTCATATTTTCCTTTTCTGGCCAACTCTATGCAACGGGCCATATAGATTTCTTCTTGTGTAAAATTTCTGTTGTATTCCATTTATTTTTCTACTTTTGCAAACAAATCAAAATTTATGCATGCAGTTGAGTTACATATTAAGCAGGCTTTGACCGGTATATATCCCGAATCGGAAATAAAGGGCTTCACGAAAATAATTTTTACCGAAGTACTTCATTTCAATATGCTTGATTATTATATGGGCAAAGATATTAATTTATCTGCAAATCAGGCAGAACAACTCGATGAGATTCTTGCCCGTCTTCAAAAATACGAACCTATTCAATATATATTAGGTTGTACCGAATTTTATGGCATGACTTTTTGTGTTACTCCGGCTGTTCTGATTCCCCGTCCGGAGACTGCAGAACTTGTATTTTTGATTATTAAAGAGAATGCTGATTGCCCTGCAAAGATTCTGGACATTGGCACCGGGAGTGGTTGCATTGCAATCTCTCTGGCAAAGAATCTTCCTCAGGCTAAAGTCTCATCATGGGATGTTTCGGACGAAGCTTTGAAGGTCGCTCGAGAAAATAACGATAAGCTAGGTACTTCTGTTACTTTTAATAAGGTTAATGTTTTGGAATATCAACCCCTTGGCGAGAAGTTTGGTGTGATAGTGAGTAACCCTCCTTATATAACGAATGCTGAAAAAACTGATATGGAGCACAATGTACTCGATTGGGAACCCTCTTTAGCTTTGTTTGTTCCTGATGAAGATCCGTTGCTGTTTTATAGAAAGATTGCAGAACTTGGTCTTGATATGCTGGAGCCCGGTGGAAGAATCTATTTTGAAATAAATCAGGCTTTTGGGAAAGAAACAGCCGAACTGCTTCTTTCTCTTGGGTATTGTGATGCAGAAATTATTAAAGATTTATCCGGTAGAGACAGGATAGTAAAAGCATTAAGATGAGTGAACTTACAGAAAAAGAAGCGTTGAATAAAGCGGCGGCATATTGCACTGCGTCCGAGCATTGTCTTTCTGAGGTTGGTACCAAACTTACTCAGTGGGGGATGGATGCCGATGCTAAGGAAAGAATACTAAAACGACTTATTGATGAACGGTTTATTGATGAAGAACGATATTGTCGTTTTTTTGTGAACGATAAATTTAAGTTCAACAAGTGGGGCAGAATAAAGATTAGTCAGGCCCTCTATATGAAAAAGATCCCATCAGAAATGAGTCGTGATTGCCTGAATGAAATTGATGAAAAAGAGTACATGAATACGCTGCGATCATTATTAGCTTCAAAGAAAAAATCCATTCATGCTTCGGACGATTACCAATTAAACATGAAACTAATCCGGTTTGCCCTTAGTCGAGGTTTTGAGATGAACATAATACGTAAATGCATGCAACTTTCCGATGAGTATGATTCAATGGATTGATGCACTTCTAAACTTGCTGTTTCCACGTTCTTGCGTTGTGTGCGGCGGATGCCTGGTGAAAGGGGAAGAGGCTGTTTGCACAATGTGCAACTCAAGAATGCCGCGTACCAATTATCATCTTCAGCCGAACAACGAAATAGAGCAGCGTTTCTGGGGAAAGGCGGAAATAGAAAGAGCTACCTCATACTTTTTTTATAACAAAGGAAGCGATTACCGACACATCCTTTTTAAACTGAAATACAACGGTTATAAAGAACTTGGCGAAGTGATGGGGCGCTATATGGCTAATGAACTTCTGGTCTCAGATTTCTTTAAGGGGGTAGATATTGTTATACCAGTTCCACTTCATTCAAAGAGAAAGAAATCTCGTGGATACAACCAAAGTGAATGGATTGCTTTAGGTATATCTCATGCAATAGGTATTCCAATGGATTTGAATGCATTGGTTAGATCTGTGTCAAACAATACCCAGACTCGGAAAAGCGTGTTTGACCGGTGGGAGAATGTGAAAGATGTTTTTCAGGTTGCTTCTCCTGAAAAGATTCAGGGAAAGCATATTTTGCTTGTAGATGATGTACTTACCACAGGTGCCACCCTTGTATCTTGTGCCGCAAAACTGTTAGAATCGTCTGAGGTAAAGATTAGTATTATAACACTTGCCGTTGCCTAAAAATAATTATTCTCGTTATGTTGTTTTTGTCTTGTACAAAACAATTAATTCTTTTGTACAAAAGATTGAATTGTTCTGTACAAAAGAATGCAATCTTTTGTACAAGGATACAATGTGCTATATAGAAACCAATTCTATGATTCGGGTGATAAAACGAAAGAAGAATATTAATAAATGAAAAAATAATAGTTTTGCTTGTCCCATTTTCAATGAGTTTAAGTAACTTTGCAACGATACATATAGTTAATAAATTTATGAAAACTTTAGAGAGATTATTTGCTGAGAAATTACTCAAGATTAAGGCCATTAAGCTTCAGCCGGCAAACCCCTTTACCTGGGCTTCCGGATGGAAATCTCCTTTCTATTGTGATAATCGTAAGACACTTTCTTACCCTTCACTTCGTAACTTTGTGAAGATTGAAATCTGTCGTCTGATTTTAGAAAGATTTGGCCAGGTTGATGCAATTGCAGGTGTGGCAACAGGTGCTATCCCTCAGGGTGCTTTGGTTGCGGAAGAACTGAACCTTCCGTTTGTTTATGTACGTTCAACACCGAAAGATCACGGTTTGGAGAACCTTATTGAAGGTGAACTTCGTCCAGGTATGAAGGTTGTTGTTGTAGAAGATTTGATTTCAACTGGCGGTAGCAGTTTGAAAGCAGTAGAAGCTATTCGTCGTGACGGATGTGAAGTCATTGGAATGATTGCTGCATTTACTTATGGATTCAATGTTGCAGTGAAAGCATTTAAGGATGCAAATGTAGAATTGGTTACTTTAACCAACTATGAAGCAGTTCTTGAAGTTGCTCTTCGCACCGGATATATCGATGAAGAAGATATTCCTACATTGGAATCATGGAGAAATGATCCTGCTCACTGGGATGCTGCAAAATAAAATACAATAATATGACTCAATTTGAAAGTGATATAAAGGTTATTCCTTATGCTCAGGGACGTGTATACAGTAAACTTTCTGATTTAAGTAATCTGGAAGGAGTTAAAGACCGCTTGCCGGCCGATAAAATTCAGGATTTAAGTTTTGATTCAGACAGTTTAAGCTTTAGCATAGCTCCTGTTGGTAAGATAACACTTCGTATCTGTGAACGTGAGCCTGAGAAATGTATTAAGTTTGAAACAACAAATTCGCCTCTTCCTTTCAACCTTTGGATACAGATTGTACCAACGGCAGATGAAGAGTGCAAGATTAAACTTACAATCAAGGCTGAGATCAATCCTTTTATAAAAGGAATGATTCAAAAGCCTCTCAAGGATGGATTAGAGAAAATGGCAGAAATGCTATCTAAGATTCCTTATTAAAATTAAAACAAAAGATTATGGCGCAGAAACTTTGGGAGAAGAGTGTACAGGTAAATAAGGATATTGAGAAGTTTACAGTAGGTCGTGACCGGGAGATGGATATCTTTCTGGCTAAACATGACGTTATTGGCTCAATGGCACACATTACTATGCTTCAAACCATTGATCTGCTCACATCTGAGGAGCTTCATCTTCTTCTTGAGGAATTGAAGAACATCTATGCTACTGCCGAAAATGGAACATTTGTTATCGAAGAAGGCGTAGAAGATGTTCATTCCCAAGTAGAATTGATGCTGACTCGTAAATTAGGTGATGTAGGAAAAAAAATTCATAGTGGCCGTTCAAGAAACGATCAGGTTCTTTTGGATTTAAAGTTGTTTACCCGTACTCAGCTGCAGGAAATTGCAGAAATGGTTGAACAGCTGTTTCATGTTTTAATATCACAGAGCGAGAAATACAAAAAAGTTCTGATGCCCGGCTATACACATCTTCAAATCGCCATGCCTTCTTCTTTTGGATTATGGTTTGGTGCTTATGCAGAAAGTCTGGTAGACGATATGATGTTCTTGCAAGCTGCTTTTAAAATGTGTAATCGTAATCCGCTGGGATCTGCTGCCGGTTATGGATCTTCTTTTCCTTTGAACCGAACCCTTACAACAAATCTTTTGGGCTTCGACTCCATGAACTACAACGTGGTTTATGCACAGATGGGGCGTGGAAAGATGGAAAGAAATGTAGCTTTTGCCCTGGCAAGTATTGCGGGCACAATTTCAAAACTGGCTTTTGATGCTTGTATGTTTAACAGTCAGAACTTCAACTTTGTGAAGTTGCCCGATGAATGTACAACAGGCTCAAGCATTATGCCACACAAAAAGAATCCTGATGTATTTGAACTTACTCGTGCCAAATGCAACAAGATTCAATCTTTACCTCAACAAATCATGATGATTGCCAATAATTTGCCTTCGGGATATTTCAGAGACCTGCAGATTATAAAAGAAGTCTTTATTCCTGCTTTCCAGGAACTGAAGGATTGTCTTCAGATGACAACTTATATCATGAACGAAATTAAAGTCAACGAGCATATTCTTGACGATGATAAATATCTGCTTATCTTCAGTGTTGAAGAAGTAAATCGTCTTGCTGCAGAAGGAATGCCTTTCCGTGATGCATATAAAAAAGTGGGACTAGATATCGAAGCTGGTAAATTTACTCACGAAAAGACTGTTGAACATACACACGAAGGAAGTATCGGTAATCTGTGTAACGACAAAATATCTTTGTTAATGCAGAATATTGTTGACGGATTCAACTTCGATAAGATGATTCAGGCAGAAAAAGGCCTTTTAGGAAGATAATTCTTAATCTTAAATATACATATTATGGAATACGAACCTGCAAAGGACCGGTATTTCGGCAAGATGCAATATAAATATTGCGGAAACAGCGGTCTGTTACTTCCCCGTATTTCTTTGGGACTGTGGCATAATTTCGGTGATGTAGACGATTTTGGCGTTGCTACCGATATGGTTAAACATGCTTTCGATAATGGTGTTACCCATTTCGACTTAGCAAATAATTATGGTCCCAGCCCTGGTTCTGCTGAAATAAACTTCGGGAAAATCTTAAAAAATAACTTTCAGGGATATCGTGACGAGATGATTATCTCTTCTAAAGCCGGACACGAAATGTGGGCAGGCCCTTATGGTGATGGTAGTTCCCGAAAGAATCTCATGGCAAGCGTCGACCAAAGCCTTCGCCGAACCGGACTCGAATACTTTGATATCTTTTATTCTCATCGTTATGATGGGGTTACTCCTGTTGAAGAAACAATTCAGGCACTTATCGATATTGTAAAAAGAGGTAAAGCTCTTTATGCAGGTATTTCCAAATATCCACCCGAAAAAGCAAGAATTGCATATCAGATGCTAAAGGATAACGGTGTTCCTTGTCTGATAAATCAATCTCGATATAGTATGTTCGACCGCGAAGTGGAGAATGGAACATTGGCTCTTGCCGACGAATTCGGGGCAGGTTTTATTGCATTCTCGCCATTGGCACAAGGAATACTTACTAACAAATATCTGCATGGCATTCCAGAAGATTCTCGTGCCGCTAAATCTACAGGATTCCTGAAAAAGGATCAGGTAACAGAAGGTAAGATAGTAATAGCCCGTCAACTGAATGAAATAGCTGAGAAGCGAGGACAGACTCTTGCTCAGATGGCTTTGGCATGGGTTCTTAAAGACGAACGAGTTACATCTGTTATTGTTGGAGCCAGTTCTGTAAAGCAATTAAGCGACAATTTAAAAACCGTAGAGAATTTAGAGTTTACAGATGATGAAGTTAATCAAATCAGTTCTCTAATCTCTCCAATAAAGCCCTAGAAGCTTATAATAAATGAGAAAGCTGATCCTTTTTATCTCATTGCTATTCTGCACAGTTTCATGTGGAGATAGCTTTGAATCCAGCATTCCGAATGTTGGAAGGTTTGGCTTTGAAGTTAATATGTTGCAAGCTCAGTTTCAATCGATACAGTCGCAAGGTAATTTTGTGCTGGTGCTCAAGAATGAGCACAATGTAAAACTTGGATTTGGAGGATTAATAATAGGTAATTCATATTACAATGGCTATTGTGCTTTTGATGCAGCCTGTCCAGTGGAAGCAAGCCGTGATGTAATTGTAGAACTTACTAACGATGGCTTGGGAAAAGCGGTATGTCCTAAATGCGGTACAATATACGACTTAAATAATTATGGTGCCCCCAATGGTGTGGGTACTGAATATTTAAAGGATTATAGGGTGATAGTTCAAAGTCAGGATAAGCTTTACGTAAGTAATTAAAGAAAAGAGCAAAAAAAGTTAAGGAAAAATTTGGCAGATATAGGAAATAGTCATATCTTTGCACCCGTTAAAACGCGAAAGTAGCTCAGTTGGTAGAGCATAACCTTGCCAAGGTTAGGGTCGCGGGTTCGAGTCCCGTCTTTCGCTCTCTATCAAGGATGCCCGGATGGTGGAATGGTAGACACGAAGGACTTAAAATCCTTTGGCTATTGCAGCTGTGCGGGTTCAAGTCCCGCTTCGGGTACAAAGGTGCATCCTTAGAAGCTTCGTAAATGAATAATTTACGGAGCTTTTTTATTTAGTGTACCGTGTGTGGTGCATAACCTAAAAAAGCTATTCGGAAAAGTAATGAGATTGTTTTTAAAACAAAAGTCTTATTTTGGGTCAGCGGATATTTTCGGTTGTTTTTATTATCTTGATATATTATTATCTTTGCCCCATGAAATCAGATAATATACTTAGAGACATCCTCCCCGACGTATTAGTTGACAATTTTGATATTGTCAAGCATGAAAAGACATCCATCCGATTTGATATCTGGCTTAATGAGAAAAAAGTCAAGTTGGATGAAGACGAAAAAAATCCCGACATCATATCTCATGGCTTCACCGATTATCGTACAATACAGGATTTTCCAATTCGAGGCAGGGCCTGTTATCTTCACGTATGCAAGCGTAAATGGCTTGACAACTCAACAGGAGAAATATTCAGCTATGAATGGGATCTGTCAGATTACCACAGGACTAGACTCAATGCCGAGTTTGTCGATTTTTTAAAAGGCGGAGATTGAGAGCACCCCCATAAGTATCTCTACATTGGCATCTCGCTATGGTTTAAACGGACAGACCTTACGCAAACAGTATAAGGAAGTAATCAGCGATTACCGTGACTGGAATCAGGAAAAGCATGCAGAAGAGTACCTGTTGTTTCCTGAAAACCTCGGGGCCGACCTGAGTCTTGATGAGACCTGCCTTAGCAATGGCGACGTATACACAATACTTACAAATAAAGCAGCCCACGGACGTAAAGGTGCAATTGTAGCAATTGTAAGAGGCGTTGCTTCTGATACAGTCATATCCATATTCAGACAGCTTCCGCACAACAAACGTACAAAGGTGAGAACCATAACAACAGATTTATCATCAGCCATGATGCTTACGGCAAGAAAATCTTTTCCGCATGCTAAGCTTATAAATGACAGGTTTCATGTTCAACAGCTGATGTCAGAAGCAGTTGATCAGATCCGTATACGCCTTAGATGGCAGGTACTTGATCAGGAGAACAAGGCTATAAAGGAACATCGACGCCGACGAAAAGAAGCCAAAACAAAATCAGAACGTGAGAAGATAGGAGAATGGATTCCCATACGGATGGAGAACGGTGAAACAATGCCACAAATAATGGCAAGGAGCAAACATATAATATTGAAACACAGAACGAAATGGAACATACAGCAAAGAGCCAGGGCAGAAATACTCTTTAACCAGTTCCCTATTTTAGAAACTGCATACGAATTATCTATGGACCTAACCGATATATTCAATAAAAGAATAAAACCACAAGAAGCAATGCTTGAACTTGCAAGGTGGTATAATGAAGTGGAAAAGTTTGGCGAAAACTGTCTTAACCGTGTTCTTGAAACATTTGAGAACAATTATGCAACTATCATTAAC
Source organism: Bacteroidaceae bacterium (assembly GCA_963668125.1). Taxonomy (GTDB): domain Bacteria; phylum Bacteroidota; class Bacteroidia; order Bacteroidales; family Bacteroidaceae; genus Bacteroides. The sequence continues at coordinate 801,756 of OY764215.1, forward strand.
TATTTTGAGAAAAGACTCACAAATGCTTCAGCAGAATCATTCAATGCAAAGATCAAAGCATTAAGGAGTCAGTTTAGAGGGGTTGGAGATATTAAGTTCTTCATGTATAGAATGGCCAAGTTGTATGCATAAACACAAACATCACCAACTTAATAAATCCGCAGACCCGTAAATGCTAGTTTGGCCAATTTGAAATGTTGTAATCCAAAAGGTATTCCAATAATGGTAATGCAGAGTATAATGCCAAATCCAAGGTGAGAGAGGCTTATCCAAATACCTCCAAGAACTAGCCAGATTATATTCATGACTAAGCTTATGCAACCTCCGGGACTAGGGATATTTATTACAACTTTACCAAATGGGCAGAGCGCTAATAGAGAGAGTTTGAGTGTTTGAATACCAAATGGTATTCCGATGATTGTGATCATCAGTAGTAAACTTGAAATAACATATTCTATAGCAGTGAAAAATCCACCACAAAGTAACCACAGAAGATTCATTATTAGATTCATATTCAAAGTATTTACAGTGTGTAAATATACAAAAGTATAAAATATTCATGTGCAAAAATGGAAGTAATTATTGGATGTCTTTATTTTGTAAATAGACATTTTTATAATCTTTGCAACGGTGGTAAAATTTACAGCCGTAAAAATCGTAGTTATTAAATTTTATAATAGCGGCAAAAAAAATCGGGGCCATCAATATAATTGTGTAAATGATAATTCAGGTTGGGGTTAATGTCCACGATGTTTATCCTTTCTTTTGATTTGCTTTAGATCAAATTTCTTTTCTTCTAAGGCCATGCGTCTTTCCACTGACTGACGTTTACTATTGGTTTTAATTTCTTCTTGTTGTTTCTTTAATTCTATTTGTGCCTTAGTAAAAGCATATCTGAAATTTGTTTTCTCTGTTTCACGTTTAACTTTCTTCTGCAATTTCTTATAATTGAATTTTCTATTTTCAGTATTAGCGGACTCTTCTAAATTCTTTGTATATCGTAATCTGTTGTATTCAAGTCTTTGGAAGAACAGTTTTATATCTGACCCCGTCGGCTCTGAATTTCCTATAACTTCCCGGGCAACAGAATATTGTCCATCATCGTGAATCTCGAATAATGCGATCCACAATGGTGGACAGAATGTGATTGTTACAGAATGAGTGAACATGGTTTACTCTATTGGTACATAAATCTCGGTCATCAAGTCTTCAGGTTTGGTGCATTCAGGGTCGTTTAGGTATACTTCAAAACCAGGGCGCGAAGCCAATAGATTTTTGAATTCAAAAATATACTTGCCATAAATCATATCATACACACTTCCAAGGTTGCTGTATGGGCCTTTGTATAGGAAAGCAACATATTTGCCACCTTCTATCTGCTTAACCCCGATCTCACCTTTTGGCTCAACCTTTGCATTGATAGACAAACAAACATCAGCACGCTGCTTCTCACCTTCAGTTACTTTGGGGTCATCATGATAAATACAGATGTGATTGATTCCTGTCTCATCGCACATCTTTCTTAAGATATGCGACTTTGGCGTATTGCTGCACAGACGAGACATCTGTTCAGTGAACAGTCCTGATTTGTGAACATACCCCCATAGTTTTCCCCAGGCCGCACCGTAGTCGTTGCTGCTATAATCTCCTTGAAGGTGAATGTAAATAACCTGCATCGGCTTGAAGTCAACTATTCTTTGCTCTAATTTAAAATCTGGATTAACTTGAATAGGTTTCATAATTGAATAAGTTTTGTTGTTACGATATTCGTTTGGTGAAATACCATAGAACGTTTTAAAAGCTTTCGACAAAGAACTCGGAACATCATATCCCACTTTATAAGCTACTTCCTGGATGGGCATATCTGAGTAACGCAATAGCCGGGCTGCAGTCTCGACTCGCATTCTTGTGATAAATGCGCCAACAGGTTCGCCAAGTACGGCTCGCATAATACGGTGGAAATGATAAGGTGAGAAATTGGAGATACCGGCTAGTGTATCTACCGACATTTCTTCGCTAAGGTGGTTGTTAATGTATTCTATCACGATGTTTATTCGCTTGGAATACTCCTCTCTTGTTGATAACTTTTGTTGCATGGCTCTATGGTTGTATATGCTTTAACGAACGGAACCAACTTTTAGTCCCTTTATCGTATGCAAATGTATGGCAAACTTATACGGACGGCTTTCCCTATCTTGCTAAAATGATAAATACAAATATGTCTGTTTTCCACCATACCCTAAAAGGCGAGTAAAAGAATAATTGGAGTTTAATATTATATTAGCACTTATATCCCAGTGCTCCTACCATTTTAATAAATTTAGGTTCTGATAATATTTCGTGTGTTATGAATTTGCCGTCATTAAATACCGAATATGTGGTAAAAGGGCTAGGTGAGGATTGGGCCTGTTCAGCCGACTCTATTAATATCGAGCGGAAAGGAATGTTCATTTCGTTAGCAACGATTTCGATTAGCGGAACATACTTTGACGTGAACGGGCATTGATGGGTATAATAAATGGTGACTCCTTTATCATTTTCTGATGTTTGTTGTGATTTCACTTGTGCCATGAATTGTGGTTTGGCAGCATTCTTATCCAAAGCATCAAACGGTAGATACATTAGTTGGAAATAAGGTTCGGCTTCATCGGCAAGCAAGAATTTCTTATGCTTCAAAAATTTAGGGTCGGCGAGAAATGCTGTATCCTTTTTTGACGAGAGAATAACCAATCCTTTCTTTCCCTTTGCCTTGCTGTCGCGGATACACTCGTCGAGCAACAGATTTGCATTGCCATGTCCCTTAAATTGACCCGATACCCATAGGCAATTGATGTACATATAGCCTTCGGCGCTGATTGGTGCCCACGCTTTCTCGGCTGGAATGTATTCGATAAAGCATTTGCCGCGTACGTCACCTTTTTTAAACATAAGTCCTTCATCAAGTCGTGCCTCTACCCACGCCTTCTTTGTAGCCACCATTATGCTCTTGTTGCTGGCTATTGCGCAACAAATGTGTTCCTGCGCCAGATTCTCTTTCGTGATTGTAATTATCTCCATAATGATTTTATTTATTTTCTAAAGGTCTTAGTAGATTTCATTGATTAGCACAGCGTTAATATTCTATATTTCTGTGGAATGTATTCTTTAATCATACAAACAGTAAGTCTGAAATATTGCATAAATTAATCTTTTGGGGTATGTAATCTGAGTTTTATATAAGTGATTCAAAAATAAATCATTGAAATACAGATGAGCAACCTTCAAAGAATTCCCATTTATAATATATAAATAATAGCATTTACAAATGATCATGCTATGTTACTAACGTCCAAAGTTATAAAAATATTTTATTTGATAGATGATTTTCTCAGAGTATTTGATTTTTCAATAAAAGGTTAAAACTGAAGCTCATTACAACCAGCATTCATAAAAATCTAGCCCATTAGTATCATAAACTACAAGCAATATTGTTTTTCATCACTTTATCTGCTACCTGCTACCGAATAGAAGCCAAAGTATTGAACCATAATGCAATAACTTGGTGGGAGATAAACTTTATATACAAATCATCTCCCACTAAAATCACTTATCTGCTACCAATTAGTTTTTAGTTTGCATTATAATTCTGGAAGCAACAGCTTGTTTAGCTTACTAATGTATGGTGTCTTATTTAACAAGCTAACCATTTCTTACATTTTATCTAAGTAAGCCTACAGTCAAGAACCCATAAGTCTACGGTTGAGAGCCCGTGGGCCTTTATTCATGAACCCATGGGCCCACGGCTGTGGGCTTACTTAAGTTTCTTTGAAAGTTTGTTTAACTTATTAGAAAGAAATAGTTTATATGCTGATTACCACAAGTTATGTTCGGTTTGATCTTACTATTTAATGCTGAGCATTCCTAACCTAAGGATTAGTGACAAAATCTTACTATGGAATTGTGGAAGGCTGAATTTGGCGGCAGATAGCCTTGGTTTGTAGCAGATAAACGGGATTTAGTAGCAGATGATTAGTTGAATAATTTTATCTGCTACCAGCTGAAAGTCCTTTTGCGAGGAGATTTCGTTTATTTTAGTGGAAGATGTGGGAGATGATTTTGACTTTTAACTAATACCTTTACGGAAAAATAGAATTCCGGTAATAATCAGAGCAGTTGAGAGTCCGGTATAAAATACAGAGATAAAGGAGTTTGGCAGGAGTTGGAACCTGCGGACTGTAACGCCGAGGGTGATCATGAAAATCATTATGATCCATCCTTTGAGGTCGAAGAATGAAAGCAGATGGTTGTTATTGGCTTTTTTGCAAATCCGGTCTGTGTGCTTTATATAAAGCCTTCTGAATATCAAGTTGAAGAAGATCAGAAAGACAATGGTTGTTTCTCCTATTTTAAATAACCAGTATTGCGAGTCTGCGAGCCATGTAAGAATGCCAATCCTTAAGATGTTTGCTCCGGCCACTATCCATACCATTCCGGCAATGAGAAGTAATTGTCTGTTGCTTACTTTAAACTTCATTTAAATAATGTATATGCTTTATTCTTTCTCTGCAAAGAAAGTGCATTTGCTCCGCTTATGAATGAAAAAACGGTTAAATATTCCTTTTTTTATAATATCAGACTGGTTGAATTTATCAGCTTTTTACCGAACAAATGCAAAATAGGAGCGTTACATAAATACAAGGGTATTTATATTTAAACTCAATTTATCATGGAGAAAAAATCGAAGATGAGCAATCTCGGGAAATTCATTACCAGGATATTGCCGAACTTTGGGGGAGAAAAAATGCCGAGATCAGTCCTTCCCGAACCAGGAAAAACAACCAAACCGGTGATTCCTAAATTTGGTAAATCAAGCATGCATGAAAGTTTTGAGAAAGCAGTCAGACATGCATTCTTTAAACCGGGAAAAACCAACATGCAGGCATGTGCTGGGCGAAGAGCCAGGAAGGCTTAGTTATATTTGTTAGCGAGACAAACAATCTCGCTAATTTTTTATATCTATCACAAAATAGCAGTGCTTATAAAGCAGCTAATAATCGATTAAATTAGTGCTTCTGATACATTTGTCTACCCATATGGTCCTTATTTGAACTATTAATTGGCTAAAAGTAGTTATATTTGTAATGTTTAATTTGTTACGATATCATTATAAATATATTTAATACTTTTAAGACATGAGAAAATCGCTTCTTTTAGGCACTTTACTTGCCGCAAGCTTATCTCTTTCCGCGCAGAAGAAAGCTACAATCGAAATTAATCCTGAACAGGGAACGCAAAAAATCAGCAAACATATTTATGGCCATTTTGCCGAACACCTTGGTAGTTGTATCTATGGTGGACTTTGGGTTGGAGAAAATTCCGATATTCCAAACACGAAAGGTTACCGTACAGATGTGTTGGAAGCTTTAAAGAACTTGCATATTCCAAATCTTCGTTGGCCGGGTGGATGCTTTGCCGATGAATATCACTGGATGGATGGTATTGGCCCAAAAGAAAATCGCCCAAAGATGGTTAATAATAACTGGGGTGGTACAATAGAAGATAATAGCTTTGGTACACACGAGTTCCTTAATCTTTGCGAACTATTGGGTTGCGAACCTTATATTAGCGGAAACGTTGGTAGCGGTACTGTGGAAGAACTTGCAAAATGGGTGGAATATATGACTTCTGATGGTGATAGTCCTATGGCTAATCTTCGCCGTAAGAATGGTCGTGATAAAGCCTGGAAAGTTAAGTTCCTGGGAGTAGGAAATGAAAGCTGGGGTTGCGGAGGAAGCATGGAACCTGCTTATTATGCCGATTTATACCGTCGTTATTCTACTTATTGCAGAAATTATGATGATAATAAATTGTTCAAAATTGCCAGTGGTGCCAGTGATTATGATTACAACTGGACAGAAACTCTGATGAAGAAAATTGGTAATAAGATGGATGGTGTATCTCTTCATTATTATACTGTGAAAGGATGGGATGGAAGCAAAGGTTCTGCAACTAAGTTCTCTGATGATGATTACTACTGGACTCTAGGTAAATGTCTGGAAATTGAAGATGTTGTGAAGAAGCACATTGCTATCATGGATAAATATGATGCAAAGAAGAAAATTGGATTGATGGTTGATGAATGGGGTACATGGTGGGATGTAGAGCTGGGTACAAATCCTGGACACCTTTTCCAACAGAATACTATGCGTGATGCTTTTGTAGCTGCTCTTACCTTGAATGTATTCAATAAATATGGTGATCGTATTCAAATGGCTAATATAGCTCAGGTTGTTAATGTGCTTCAGTCAATGATTCTCACCAAAGGAAAGCAAATGGTGCTTACTCCAACTTACTATGTATTTGATATGTATAAAGTACATCAGGATGCTACTTATCTTCCGCTTACTCTTTCTTGTGATACAATGAAATTTGAGAAGAATCGTGCCGTTCCTATGTTGAGCGCTTCTGCTTCTAAAGATGCTAAGGGTGCTATACATATAACAATAGCAAATCCGGATCTTGACAATGCTGAAGAAGTGGATATTAATATTCCTTCATTAAAAGCAGCGAAGGTTAGTGGCCGAATCCTTACTTCTAAAGAGGCGGATGATTACAATGATTTTGGTACTCCTGAAAAGGTTCAGCCAAAAGAATTCAAGGATGCAAAAATTACCAAACAGGGCTTAAAGGTGAAGATGCCTGCTAAGTCTATTGTTGTACTGGAGATAATATAATTAAAATGATGGGTATTAAACGAATTCTAAATTCGACTTTATTATTTGCCGCTGCAATATTGGCAACGGCTCAAACAGCTTCCTCTTCTGAGGGGGCTGTTCTTTTAGCAACTGCAAAAGCAACTCATTCGAATCTGTCGAAAGTAACTGAGCAGGGCAAATTAAAGGTTAAAAGAGTTGTGGATATAGCAAAGGTTCCGGCTGATTTTCCGGTAAACTTTGCTCTCTATACTAAGGGTAATTATCAGTATGTGGCTTACTATGATACTGCTCATCAAATGGTTGTAGCTTCCCGTAAGCTGAATCAGAAAAAGTGGAGTTATAAGTCTTTAGATACAAAAGTGCCTTGGGATAGTCATAATTATATCTCATTACTTGTGGACGAAGCAGGATATATTCATGTAGTAGGAAATATGCACTCTTCTCGTCTTGTTTATTTTAAAAGCGCTAAACCTTGGGATATTAGTTCAATACAGGCTCTTCATAAGATGACTGGGAAGGAAGAGGATGTAACTACTTATCCGGAGTTTATGTATGGGCCCAAAGGTGAAACTCTTTTCCATTACCGATATGGTCGTAGTGGCAATGGATATGAGGTGTTTAATGAGTTGAATGTATCCTCGCAAACCTGGAGCAGACTTATTGATAAACCTTTGATTGATGGTGAAGGAGAGAGAAATGCCTATATGCAGGGACCAATTCTTGGTCCGGATGGATATTTTCACTTATTATGGGTGTGGCGTGAAACTCCAGATTGTTCTAGCAATCACACTCTATCTTATGCACGTAGCAAAGATTTGCTCCATTGGGAAAATGTGAATGGTGAAAAGGCTGGATTTCCTATTACTTTAAAAGACTCTTGTCTGGTGGTTGATAATACTCCAGAGAAAGGGGGACTTATTAATATAGGTATTAAGTTGGGCTTTGATTCGTATAACCGAGTTATAGTAGGCTATCATAAATATGATGGAAAAGGGAATACGCAACTTTATTTTTCTCGCTATGAAGGAGGCAAATGGAATGCTGTAAAACAAACAAATTGGGATTATAGATGGGACTTTAAAGGTGGTGGTACCATTGTGAACGAGTTGTTGATTGATGCTCCGGTCGTAAAGAATGGAAAAGTATCTATGGGATATCATCGGCTGAATTTAAAGGATGCACAGATTGTAGCAAACGAAAGCACATTAGCGCCTATAGGTGAAGAGCCTATCCCTTCTGTTTATCCAAAAGAAATGGAGACTCCGGATTCTGCATTTCCGGGTATGTTGGTTTATAAGATAAAAGATTCAGGAGCTACTAAAAAGAACATTCAGTATATGCTTCGTTGGGAGGCTTTATCGCCTAATCGCGACCAGAAACGAACTGGTAAACTACCTCAACCATCGGTTCTTCGACTATATGAATTGACAAAGTAGAAGAAGGAAATATCCTTTTACACTTAAATGATATTTCAATAATTGGATAATTAAAAATGGGCATATAAGAAGCCCAAATTAAAAGCATAAAAAAGGGTTGTTCAAAATGAACAACCCTTTCATTGTATAAGGAAGTATTTTAATTACTTATCTTCTTTCTTTGGAGGACGTGGAGTTAAAACCTTCTTTGAAAGTTTGAACTTACCAGTCTTAGAATCAACGTCGATTAACTTAACCTCGATTTCGTCGCCTTCTTTGATTCCTGCTTCTTCAACTGTTTCAAGACGTTTCCAGTCTATTTCAGATATGTGAAGTAATCCGTCTTTTCCTGGAAGGAATTCAACGAATGCACCATAAGGCATAACTGAGCGAACTTTACCTTTGTAAACTTCACCAACTTCAGGTACTGCAACAATGCCCTTGATTAAGCGCATTGCATTATCAATAGCAGCTTTGTTTGTTCCTGAAACTTCAATTCTACCAACACCTTCAACTTCTTCAATAGTGATAGTTGCACCAGTTTCTTCCTGCATTCCTTGAATGATTTTTCCACCAGGGCCGATAATTGCACCAATGAATTCTTTAGGAATAGTTAATGTTTCGATGCGTGGAGCATGGTCTTTCAAGTCAGCACGAGGCTCTTGAATTGTTTCCATTATCTTGCCAAGGATGTGCATACGACCTTCTTTAGCTTGACTCAAGGCTTGTTCCAGAATGTCAAATGAAAGTCCGTCTACCTTGATATCCATCTGAGTAGCAGTAATACCGTCTTTTGTTCCTGTAACCTTGAAGTCCATATCGCCTAAGTGGTCTTCATCACCCAAGATATCAGATAATACAGCAAATTTATCTTCTCCTGCATTTTTGATCAATCCCATTGCAATACCAGAAACTGGTTTCTTAATCTTCACACCAGCATCCATAAGAGCTAATGTTCCGGCACATACAGTAGCCATTGAAGAGGAACCGTTTGATTCAAGAATCTCAGATACTACACGAACAACATAAGGATAGTTATCTGGGATTATATTTTTTAAAGCCATGTGAGCCAGGTTTCCGTGTCCAATTTCGCGACGACCTGTGCCTCGTTGAGCTTTCGCTTCACCAGTACAGAATGGAGGGAAATTATAGTGTAACAAGAAACGTTCTTTTCCACGTGCTAATACATTATCAATGATTTTCTCGTCCATCTTGGTACCTAAAGTAACAGAAGTAAGAGATTGAGTTTCACCACGGGTAAAGATCGCAGATCCGTGAGGGCCTGGAAGATAACCAACTTCACTCCAGATAGGGCGAATTTCAGTAGTCTTTCTTCCGTCAAGACGTTTGCCTTCGTCAAGAATGCAACGACGCATAGCTTCTTTTTCTACATCGTGATAATATTTGTCGATCAAAGCTCCCTTTTCTGCTAATTCCTCTTCAGATAATTGAGCTTTGAATTCATCGCGGATAGCATTGAATGCATCTTCGCGTTCGTGCTTGTTTCTATTTCCTGATGCTGCAATTGCATAAGATTTATCATAGCAAGCTTCATGAACAGCCTTACGAAGTTCATCATCGTTTACTTCATGGCAATATTCACGTTTAACAGTTTTGCCAACAGCTTCAGTTAATTCCATCTGAGCTTTGCAATGTACTTTGATTGCTTCGTGAGCAACTTTCATTGCTTCCAATAGTTCAGCTTCTGAAACTTCTTTCATTTCACCTTCAACCATCATGATGTTATCATAAGTTGCAGCAACCATGATATCCATATCGGCTTTTTCAAGTTCAGTGAAAGTTGGGTTAATAACAAATTTACCGTCGATACGTGCAACACGTACTTCAGAAATAGGTCCGTTGAAAGGTATGTCAGAAACAGCTAAAGCAGCAGAGGCAGCAAGTCCGGCCAATGCATCAGGCATATCTTCACCATCAGCAGAGAAAAGGATAATGTTTACATATACTTCTGCGTGGTAGTTATCTGGGAATAATGGACGTAGAGCGCGGTCTACAAGACGACAGGTAAGGATTTCATAATCAGAAGCTCTACCTTCTCTTTTTGTGAAACCACCTGGAAAACGACCAAAAGCGGCGTATTTTTCTTTGTACTCTACCTGTAAGGGCATGAAATCTGTTCCGGGAACTGCATCTTTAGCGGCACAAACAGTAGCGAGCAACATGGTATTTCCCATGCGAAGCATTACAGAACCGTCTGCCTGTTTTGCCAATTTTCCCGTCTCGAGCGTGATGGTTCTTCCATCTTCTAGCTCGATTGTTTTAACAATTGGGTTGATCATAAAAATTGTTTTATCTATTTCTTTCTTTCAAAATTATGGCAAAGATATATATTTCTTATTTGTAAGACAGTGTAAATGAGTGAAAAAGTTACTGTAAAATCGTTTTTTTTCGTTTTTTAAAGAGAAGTAGACAAGTAAATGCTTTGTCTAAACGTGAAAAAGGCTATATTTGCAACTCATTAATGACAAATTAACCGTTCGAATTATAGAATTGTATCATGAAAAAAATTAGTTTATTCATATTTGGAGCTCTTGTTTTAGCATCTTGTAACAAGGAACCCAAATTCAATATCAAAGGAACCGTATCTGATGCTGAAGGAAAAATGTTGTATCTTGAAGCTTCTGGCATTGAAGGGGTTGAGCCGCTTGATTCTGTTAAATTGAAAAGTGATGGCGAATTTAGTTTTAAACAGTTGCGCCCCGAATCTCCGGAATTTTATCGATTGAGAATTGATGAGAAAGTTATCAATTTTTCTGTTGATAGTACTGAAACACTCGATCTTAAAGCTAAATATGGTGACTTCTCTACAGCGTATACTATTGCTGGATCTGAGAATTGTGCAAAAATAAAAGAGTTGACATTAATGCAGATCGATCTTCAAAACAAGATTGATGGATTGGTTAAAGATGCTCAGAAAAATAAGATTACAAATGATGTCTTTCAAGATAGCGTTTCTGGCATGATAAGCAGATATAAAGACAAGGTAAAAACTAAATATATTTTTGCTGCTCCTAATATGACTTATGCTTATTTTGCGCTTTTCCAGAGAATCGGAGATTATTATGCTTTCGATCCTATGAATAGCAAGGAAGATATTAGATGTTTCCAGGCTGTGGCTACAAGCTTAACCAACTCATATCCAAATGCTGTAAGAACAAAAAATTTATATAATGTTGTTATCAAGGGATTGAAGAATACCAGACCTGCGAAACAAAAAACACTGCAAATCCCAATTGATAAAATTTCTGAAGCAGGATTAATAGATATTGACTTGAAAGATGTTCAAGGAGTCTCTCGAAAATTGAGCCAATTAAAGGGTAAGGTTGTGTTATTAGATTTTGTAGTTTACCAGAGTCAGGCTTCTGCTGAACATAATCTTAACTTGCGTGAGTTGTACAACAAATATGCATCTAAAGGTTTGCAGATATATCAGGTTTCTTTGGATGCCGACGAGCACTATTGGAAAACAGTAACAGATAAATTGCCTTGGGTTTGTGTTCGTGACGAAGATGGAGCAGAATCAAGATATATTTCATTGTATAATATAAAGAATGTGCCAACTCTGTTCTTGATTAATAAGAATAACGAGCTTAATTCTCGTTTTGAAAGTCTTAAAAATATAGAATCTGGATTGCAAAAACTTCTTTAATTTGCTAATATATAGGACTTTTATGTAAAACATGTTACAAAGCATACCAATTTGCTTGACATGTGTTATTTAAAATCTTATCTTTGCAAAGTATTCAAATAGAAAGAGGGTTCCGACATATGTATGTTGGAATTCTTTTTTGTTTATATGACCGTTAAATTACTTATTGCTTAAAAAGAATATTATTAATTAATTAAAATAGGAGGATCAATATGGCTTATATGTCAGAAGAAGGCTACAAGAAATTAGTTGAGGAACTGAGAATTCTCGAAACTGTAAATCGTCCTGAGATTTCAAGACAGATTGCTGAAGCAAGAGATAAAGGTGACTTGTCTGAAAACGCAGAATATGATGCGGCAAAAGAAGCACAAGGTATGCTTGAAATGAAAATTAGTCAATTGAAGAATATTGTTGGCAACGCTAAAATTATTGATGAGTCTAAATTGAAGACTGATTCTGTTCAGATTTTGAATAAGGTAGAACTTAAGAACGTTAAGAACGGAATGAAGATGGTATACACTATTGTTTCTGAAAGTGAAGCTAATCTGAAAGAAGGCAAGTTGTCTGTTAAGACTCCGATTGCTAAAGGTCTTCTTGGAAAAAAAGTTGGAGACATTGCAGAAATAACAGTTCCACAAGGTAAGATATCTCTTGAAGTGATGAATATTTCTCTCTAAATTTCAATAGAATAATGGCGACAATATTTAGTAAAATTGCAGCAGGTGAAATACCTAGCTATAAAATAGCTGAAAACGATAAATTCTTTGCTTTCCTGGATATTAATCCTTTAGTTAAGGGGCATACTTTAGTTATCCCTAGACGTGAAGTAGATTATATCTTTGATATGGAAGATGAAGAATTGGCAGCTATGCATCTTTTTGCAAAAAGTGTAGCTAAGGCTATTGAAAAAGCTATTCCATGTAAAAGGGTTGGTGTTGCAGTAATGGGGCTGGAGGTTCCTCACGCTCACATTCATCTTATTCCAATTAGCAAGGAATCAGATATGATTATTTCAAATCCTAAACAAAAACTGTCTGACGAAGAATTCGTTGCGATAGCTTCTTCTATTAAAGCAGCTTGGGAAAACAGTAATAAGGTCGACTTATAAAAAAAGAATGCGCATGATTATAATCACGCGCATTCTTTTTTTATAGTTGATTTTTAAATATAATCTTCACCCATCTTTATTTGGGCATCGTTTACAAACTTACGTATAGCATGTTCTTCATCTTTTTTGCAGATTAACAAAACGTTATCTGATTCTGCAATTAAATAATCTTCCATGTTTTGAAGCACTGCTAACTTTCCTTCTGGTAATACAACAATGTTATTTTTGCAGTTATACATTAATGTCTCACATTTCAGAGAAACATTATTGTTCTCGTCTTTTGATGATAAGTCGTAAAGTGATCCCCATGTTCCAAGATCAGACCATCCAAAGTCACCCATTAAAACATAAACATTGTCGGCTTTCTCCATTATTCCAAAGTCTATTGAAATATTAGGGCATGCAGGGAAGTTCTCATCGATAAACGCTTTTTCTTTTTCTGTGGCATAAATATTTTCGCCGACAGATAATTTGGATACCAATTCTGGCAGAAGTTCATTGAATGCTTTTAGTATGGAATTTACATTCCAGATAAACAGCCCCGAGTTCCAGTAGAATTCACCACTTTCCAAAAAAACCTTAGCAAGCTCTAATTCAGGCTTTTCTGTAAATGTTTTTACTTTATAAAAATCACCGTCTTTTTGCTCGTCAACCTGAATGTAACCATAGCCAGTTTCTGGTCTGTTAGGCTTAATGCCCAATGTAAGCAGGTTGTTAGAATTGGCTGCAAATTTCAATCCTTTTTCTATCGCTTCCAGGAATTCACCTTCCTTTAAAATCAGGTGGTCGGATGGGGCTACTATTATATTTGCATTTGGATTTATTGCCTGGATATGATATGATGCCCATGCAATGCAAGGCGCTGTATTTCTGCGAGTTGGCTCTAATAGAATTTGATCTTGTGATAACTGTGGTAGTTGTTCCTTAACCAACGAAGAATATAAATCATTGGTTACAATAAATATGTTTTCTGCAGGTATAATTTTGCTGAAACGATCATAAGTTTGTTGAAGTAGAGAACGTCCTGTTCCAAAAAAGTCAAGAAATTGTTTGGGGAGACTTTTACGACTGAAAGGCCAGAAACGACTTCCTATACCTCCACCCATGATTACACAATAATTATTGCTGTTTGTCATGATAATAGCTATTTTAAAAGTTTCCGCTAAGGTACTATTAATTTTATAAAAAGCATATTCATCTTAACGTAATTCTCTTTTTTTCATCTTTTTTTGGTTTAAGTCTTGCAAATATAGAAAAAAGCTGTATCTTTGCACTCGCAATTCGCCCAGATGGCGGAATTGGTAGACGCGCTGGTCTCAAACACCAGTGGATTCACTTCCATGCCGGTTCGATCCCGGCTCTGGGTACAAGAAGCCTCTTAATCATTTGATTGAGAGGCTTTTTCTTTTAAATCGCACCACAATTGCACCATTTCTCAATGTGACGGTTTATTTTGTTGTCTATGATTGAAGATTTTCTTTAGCGCTGGGAGTGTATTGAAAAACAGGGGCAACTATCTGGCAATTATCCAATTCTTTACAGTCACCACAGGTATTAAATCCTTTATCGTGAACGCATTTGCGGATTTCGCAATAATCGCTGCAATACGCAAATTTCACTCCGTCTACACGACAACCCATACAATTTATGGTTGCTGCTGTAATTTCCGGTGAATTGTTCATTGAGCTCCACTTTTGAGCGGTTTTTTCTCTTAACTCATTGTTGTTTTCGACAGTGGCTATGCGGGCATCGCAATTTTCGCAATCTAATCCGCAACATGCAATTAATTGTTTCATCATTTTTTCTAAGTTACTATTTTTGTTATGAGAGTTTTAATTAGGGTAAACTATTAATTGTTTCTTCTTTTAAATTATACTGTACGCGTGTACTTTCCTGTATGCTTTAAATAACGATTATAATCTCTTTTATACTTTTGTACAAAAGAATGCATTCTTCTGTACAAAACAAAGATATCTTCTGTACAAAAGAATTAATTGTTTTGTACAAGGATTCTTGAATATTATTCCTTGAAATCTGAAAATATCCTTGAGTGAAATAGATCCAAGCATAGTTTTAATGAAAATTTGTAGCACGATACAAGATGCTAGATCGCTAGATCACTGCTAGATCAAATTAAATTGATCTAGCAGTCTTTTTATCTTTATTATCAGATTGTTATATGCCCACTGCTAGATTGCTAGATCAAATTTGCAAAATAATATTTTCTGAGAGATTTTCTTCTTCAGAAATTGCAAGCTGACTCTGTCTTATCTCTGTTTTCTATAAATTAATGCCGTAATATGTTTTAATGATGATTGGAAAAATGGTTATTATCGCTAAAACTATTGCTGTAATATAGATTAAGAACCAAACAGGGTTTGTCTCTTTACTTGCAACTCTATTTTTTAAGGAATTAATTCTTATCTCGTTTTTATATCTGGCAATAAATGATAGAATCTGGATTTCTTTTCCACTTATTGCCAATGCCTGTGTTGATTGAGTTTTAATATCCCAGTAGTTAACAATCATATATATCAGGTTGTCGATACGCACATTCTTTATGTTTATAATCTGGGAATTATGTATCGGATAATGATTGAATCCCTTGCAGACGTTAATACCATGTGTGTGGAGTACAATTGTGCACTTTCCATGAGGGATTTCTTTAAAATCATTATCCTTATGATCGTAATAACCATTCAGAGTTGAATTAAAATCCCAATCTCTGATTTTATCTCCAATGTTTAAATTGCCAGATAACTGAGGTGTTTGATCTCTTTTTATTCTCGTATTGTCAATCAGGCTTGTATTACATTCTGTAGATTTATCAAAGCCTGGTAAGGTTAAAGTGCTATTGCCTAAACCTTTGTATAATTTTACATAGTTAATTGAACTCATATATTTCTGGTATTAAGGTTTAACTTCCATAAAAATTGAAATAAATAATTATAAAAGCAAATATTTTTATTCCTAATTTTTAAAATTAACATTTGGCCATAATGATTATAATTAATAATGTCTAAGGCATTTTTTCATAAGAATGACCTGTTGCTTTATGTCATTTATTTAAAATAGGAATGTTCTGAAAATTAGTGAGCAATACTTTTCTTGAAATTATTTTTTTTGAAGTAGGATTGAATTCTTTTTTATTGCTAAATTTTTTATTTAACTTATTTAACTGCCATTGATCTCTGTTGGTATACTTTTTGCTTCTTGGTATAACAATTTGTGAACTGTCACAAATTGTCAGACATATAAATTAACTTTTAAAATTTAAGAAAAATGGGAGCTGCAGGAAACAAAAAGCCCAAAAAGGCAAAAGACAAGTCAAAAGCAAAATCTGAGTATCAAATGGAACAAGCTACTGCTGTTAGCGGTAAGCATAAAAAATAATTCAGTCCCTTTTCTTACCCAAAAAAAGTCCATCAAAAAAAGTTTTTTCGATGGACTTTTTTATTTCGCGCGGTTAGTGTTGTTAGCTATAATGCTAATAAACAACAAAAAAGATAATATTCCCATCAAAATACAGATACTTTTATGCTTTCTATTCTTTATTTTTGTAAAGTCAATTGTTTTGCGAAAATTAGAAAGACAGATAACATACATCATGAAAAGACAAATCACTTATTTATTTACTGTTTTATTTTTTATTGCATGTTCGGTTAAGATCAATGCAACGGTTAAGCTGCCTGCTATATTTTCTGATAATATGGTGTTGCAGCAAAATACATGGATTAATATCTGGGGTACAGCTTCTGCAAATGAGAAAGTAACCATTACTACTTCATGGAATTTTAAAAGATATGTTACGACTGCCGATGCTGCCGGAAAGTGGGAGTTAAAGATGAAAACTCCTAGAGCAACAAAAGAACAGAATATTACTGTAAAGGGTGAAAATGTGATTAAAATCAATAATGTATTGATTGGCGAAGTTTGGCTTTGTACAGGACAGTCGAATATGGAATTCCAGGTTGCTAAAGATAAAGGCTGGAAAACCGGAATGTTGAATGAAGAAGAAGAAATGAAGGATGCTGATTATTCTGAGATTCGACTATTTCAGGTACAACATCAACTTTCACCTGAGGGACCAAAGGATGATTGCGTAGGGCATTGGGTGGTATGTAATCCTACTAATCTTAAGGAATTCTCTGCCGTAGGTTTTGTATTTGGTCGCAAGCTTTATAAAAGTTTGAATGTTCCTGTGGGGTTAATTCAGTCTACCTGGGGTGGAACTCATGCAGAATCGTGGATGAAGAAAGAAGTGATGGAGAGCAAACCTCTTTATGCAGATGTTCTTCAGGATTTTGCTTTAAGTAATGTAAAAAGAGAAAAAGATTATTGTAAAGTTCCGGCTACTTTATGGAATGGTATGATTAATCCTATTCTTCCTTTCACAATTAAAGGTAATATTTGGTATCAGGGTGAATCAAACTCTGTACGTTTTGAAAAGTATCAGGAGGTACTAACCGATTTAATTAATAGCTGGCGTAAAGAATGGGCGCAACCGGAAATGCCTTTCTACTTTGTGCAAATTGCTCCTCAGTATAAACAACCTGCAGGAATTCGTGAAGCTCAGCTGAAAACCTGGCAAACAGTTAAGAATACAGGTATGGCTGTGATTACCGATGCGGGAGATTCTACAGATATTCATCCTCGTAATAAACATATTACAGGAGAGCGTCTTGCATTATGGGCATTGGCTAAAACTTACGGAAAGAATAGTGCATATTCAGGTCCGCTATATAAATCAATGAAGATCTCGGGCAATAAAGCTGTTCTTACTTTTGATTATGTAGAAGGTGGACTAACCTCAAAAGGTGACGCTTTAAAGGGCTTCTTTATTGCCGGAACCGACAGACGTTTCTATCCGGCGAAGGCTGTGATTGTTAATAATAAGGTTGAAGTTTCTGCACCTGAAGTACTAGATCCTGTTGCTGTACGCTACGGATGGGGATTCTTCTTCCGTGCTAACTTATACAATGAAGCAGGTTTGCCTGCTTCTCCTTTCAGAACAGATTCTTTTCAAGAAGATACTTATGCCAGACGTTTTGCTGATTCTGAAATGAGACGTTTCCCTAAGGCATATATGTTAGATCATGGAAAGAAACCTTTCTTTGGCTATGCTCAGGGTGTGGGTTGCTGTGCTATGTTAAAAATGTGGAAACAGACAGGTGATAAGCGTTATTTTAATTATGTAAAAGAATGGGCTGATAGTCTTATCAGTGATAATGGCGACATTTATCTGTATGACAAGTCGACTTATAATGTTGATTATGTGAATTCCGGTAAAGTTCTGTTTGATATATATAAGGAAACTGGCAATAAGAAGTATAAACTTGCTATGGATGTACTTATCAGACAATTAAAAGATCAACCAAGAACTTTGGAAGGTGGTTACTGGCATAAATTGGTTTACCAACATCAGATATGGTTGGATGGTATTTATATGGCTTCTCCTTTTATGGCTCAGTATGGTGCTGAATTTAATCAGCCCGAGTGGATTGATGAAGCTGTTAAGCAAATCATTCTTTGCCACAAACATACTTATGATCCTAAAACAGGTCTTTATTATCATGCCTGGGATGAAAGCAAATCACAACGTTGGGCTAATCCGGAAACCGGACTTTCTCCAAACTTCTGGGGAAGAAGTATCGGATGGTATTTCATGGCTATGGTTGATGCGCTTGATTTTATTCCGGCAGGACACGAAGGGCGCGAAGTTATCATTAAACAAATACAAGGATTAGCTGATGCCCTTCCTAAATATCAGGATAAAGATGGATTATGGTATCAGGTTCTTGATCAGCCGAAACGCGAAGGTAACTTCCCGGAAGCATCTGTTACCACTCAGTTTATGTATGCTTATGCTAAAGCTGTAAACAAAGGATATATTGATAAGAAATATCGTGCTTATGCAGAAAAGGCATTTGAAGGATTGAAAAATAAGCTGATTAAGGAAAATGGAGATGGAACACTTACACTGACACGCTGTTGCCAGGTTGGTGGCTTGGGTGGAAATCCTTATCGTGACGGAAGCTTTGAATATTATATTGGAGAAAAAATGCGCGATAATGATGCTAAGGCTACAGGTCCTTATATAATGGGATGTATAGAATTGGGACATTGATTTTTTAAAGGTAAAAGGATAACAGGTTAAAAAGAAAGCACAGAGTTTATTTTCTGAGAAGATTTACTTTGTGCTTTTGCTAATTATATGAACTTAAACTGTACTATGATGATAAAAAGAATTTTATTAGTTAGTTGCTTTTCCTCATTTTATATCTATTGTTCTGCTCAGCAGCTAGGATGGCCAGCTGTAAAAACAGAAGCTAAACCTGCAGCACGCTGGTGGTGGCTTGGAAGTGCGGTAGATGAGAAGAATCTTACTTATAACTTGCAGGAATATTCTCGTGCAGGCATGGGAACAATGGAGATTACTCCTATTTATGGAGTAAAAGGTAATGAAGCTCGTGATATTAATTTTCTTTCTCCTGCATGGATGAAGATGTTACGTCATACAGAGTCTGAAGCAAAAAGGCTTGATATGCAAATGGACATGAATACCGGTACAGGATGGCCTTTTGGTGGACCTGAAGTAGGTATTGAAGATGCTGCAAGTAAAGTCCTTTTTGAAGAATACCAACTAAATGGAGGCGAACGTCTTACTACAAATATTCAGGTTTCTGATGAAAAGCAGAAATCTATTGCTGTTCTTTATCGTTTAATGGCTTTTTCTGATAATGGTCAGCGTAAGGATATTACTTCAAAAGTTGATAAGCAAGGCAAACTAAGCTGGGTTGCTCCGGCTGGTAAATGGAGATTGATAGCCGTATTTAACGGCAAAACCTTACAGAAAGTAAAGCGTGCGGCTCCTGGTGGTGAAGGATATGTAATGAACCATTTTTCAAAAAAGGCTGTAGCTAACTATCTTAATCGTTTTGAAAGAGCTTTTGCTTCCACAAAGACTCCTTATCCTCATAATTTCTTTAATGATTCTTACGAAGTTTATAATGCTGACTGGACCCCTGATCTTTTCGAGCAATTCTATAAACGTCGAGGATATAAATTGGAGGAATATCTTCCGGAATTTCTGAACCTGAATCGTAATGAGATAACAGCCCGTATTATTTCCGATTATCGGGAAACAATAGCTGAGCTGCTCCAGGAAAACTTTACCAGTCAATGGACTAACTGGGCTCATACTCATGGAAGCATGACTCGTAATCAGGCTCACGGTTCACCAGGAAATCTTATTGATCTTTATGCTACTGTAGATGTGCCGGAATGCGAAGGTTTTGGCCTTTCGAATTTTGGAATTAAAGGTTTAAGAAAAGACTCTTTGACATTGAAGAATTTCTCAGATCTTTCTATGTTGAAATATGCATCTTCTGCAGCCCACATTTCCGGTAAACCTTATACTTCTGCCGAAACATTTACCTGGCTTACTGAGCATTTCCGTACTTCATTGTCTCAATGTAAGCCTGATATAGATTTAATGTTTGTTTCGGGTATAAATCATACTTATTTTCATGGAACTCCTTATTCCCCACAAGATGCAAAGTGGCCGGGCTGGTTGTTTTATGCTTCAGTAAATATGTCGCCTACCAACACAATCTGGCATGATGCTCCTGCACTTTTCCAATATATTACCCGTTGCCAGTCTTTCCTGCAAATGGGCAAACCGGATAATGACTTCCTTGTTTATTTGCCGGTTTATGATATGTGGAATGATGTGAATGGTCGTTTGTTGCAGTTTGATATTCATAAAATGGAAAAAAATGCTCCAAAGTTTATTGAAACCGTTCATAAAATTAATCAAAGCGGATATGATGTAGATTATATTTCGGATAATTTTATCCGCAATACGAAGTGTGTAGATGGTATGCTACTTACAAAAGGCGGAGTTAAATATAAAGCAATTATTATTCCTGCTGTGAAAAAGATGCCGGATGATGTGTTGGCTCACCTCATATCTCTTGCAGAGCAAGGTGCTAAAATTATTTTTATAGAGAATTATCCTCTGGATGTTCCTGGATTCTCTAAATTGGAGCAGAGACGTTTTCATTTTAAAAACTTATTGAGTCTGCTTCCTGCTGTTCCTGATTTTAAAGAGACAACATGTAAGTCATTGAAAAAAGGAACAGTTATTACGGGGGGCGATTATCTTAAAACTTTAGCTGCTACTGGTGTAGTAAACGAAGAAATGAAAACCATTAATGGTTTGAACTGCATTCGTCGTTCTAACGAAACAGGTTATCATTATTTTATTGCCTCTTTACAACCAAAAGATGTTGAAGGCTGGATTAATCTTGGCGTTAAGGCTGTGTCGGCTGTTATTTATAACCCATTAAATGGTGAAAGTGGTAAAGCGAAAGTTAGACAAGTAAATGGGCGTACTCAGGTATATGTTCAAATTAAATCGGGTGAGTCTATCATCTTGAAAACATTTACAAACGATGATGTGCAGATGGCCGATTGGCAATATATAGCACCACAGACTGTAGGGTTGACAATTGATAATAACTGGAAACTTCATTTTGTTCAAAGTGAACCGGCAATTGATGATGTTTACAATATTGGCAAGTTGTGCTCATGGACTGACTTGAATGAGCCTAAAGCGAAGGTAAATATGGGAACGGGTGCTTATAGCGTAAGCTTCAATCTTCCGACAATTGCTGCAGAAGAATGGGTACTTGATTTAGGTGATGTAAGAGAAAGTGCCCGCGTTAAAATCAACGGTAAAGAAGTTGCAACACTTTGGTCGGTTCCTTTTACCGCTAAAGTTGGAAAGTTCTTGAAGCCGGGTGAAAATAAGATTGAAGTAGAAGTAACTAATCTACCGGCAAATCGTATTGCTGATTATGACCGTCGTGGCATTGAATGGAGAAACTTTAAAGAGATAAACTTGGTTGATATTAACTATAAAACCACTAAATATGGTAATTGGGAAGTTGTACCGTCAGGCTTACTGGGACCAGTAAAACTTATTCCGGTTAACCTGATTGGTAAATAGTTATATTCCTGGTATCGGCAATTGGGGCTTTGTGCATAATTGAGTTTCAATTGCCGATATTTTTTTTGATGAAACCGAGTAAACCATTAATTAACTTATAATATTTATATGATTTTGAAAACAAAACTTTTTCTTGCTGCTTTAGCTTTGAGTGGTGCTGTGTTTGCATCGGGAAACTCCGATAAGTATAACTCTCTATATAAAAATCTTCCTTTTGAGATGCCTCATATTAAGGCGCCTGTATTTCCTTCCAACAGAGTTAATATTGCAGACTTTGGAGTAAAAGGTAATGGCGTTGATTTATGTACAGAAGCTTTTAGTAAAGCAATAGAAAGTTTAAGTAAAAAAGGTGGTGGTGAACTCACTGTTCCAAGTGGAGTTTGGTTTACTGGTCCTATTGTTTTGAAGAGTAATATAAATCTTCATCTTGAAAAAGGAGCAATCATTTTGTTTTCTCCTGATGTTGATCTTTATCCACTTGTTGAAACATCTTTTGAAGGACTTGATACACGTCGTTGTCAGTCACCAATTTCAGGTCGTAATCTTACCAATGTGGCTATTACAGGTGAAGGAGCAATTGATGGTAATGGAGATTACTGGCGTCCGGTTAAAAGACAGAAAGTGACAGAAAGTCAATGGAAAGAATTTACTTCAAGGGGTGGAGCTTATAAACGTAATGATTACTGGTTCCCTTCTGAGAAAACATTGCTGGGTGATAAAATAGCAGATATGAACGTTCCTCGTAATCTGAAAACAGAAGAAGAGTGGCTTGCTGTTAAAAACTTCCTTCGTCCGGTAATGGTTAGTCTGATAGAATGTAAAAATGTATATATTCAAGGTGTTATATTCCAAAATTCTCCGGCATGGAACCTTCATCCGTTAATGTGCGAGGATATAATTATTGAGGATGTTGCTGTCCGTAATCCTTCTTTTGCTCAGAACGGAGATGGACTTGATCTTGAATCATGCAAAAATGCTTTGATTATTAATAGTACATTTGATGTTGGGGATGACGGTATATGTCTTAAATCAGGTAAAGATGAAGATGGCCGACGTCGTGCTCGTCCATGTGAAAATGTAATTGTTGATAATTGTACGGTTTTTAAAGGTCACGGAGGTTTTGTTGTTGGTAGTGAAATGTCTGGTGGCGTAAAGAATGTGATGGTTACAAACTGCAAATTTCTTGGAACAGATGTAGGACTTCGTTTTAAAAGTCGTCGTGGACGAGGGGGTGTTGTAGAGAATATATTTATAAAAGATGTTAGCATGATGGATATTGCTACTGAACCACTGCTGTTTGATCTTTATTATGCTGGAAAATCAGCTGTAGAGGTGTTGGAAGATGGTGAAGAAGGACAGCCTAAAGTGAAAGTATTACCTAAGGTTGATGAAACTACACCGGCTTTTAAGAATATTCATGTAAAAGGATTAAATTGTAGCAATGCACGCCGTGCTATGTTTTTTAACGGTTTGCCAGAGCAAAATATACATGGTATAGCTATAGAAGATGTTTTTGTAACTTCAAAAATTGGGGGAGAAATAGCAGAATCAGATCATATTAAACTTAATAATGTGACAATACATCCGGCTGAGGGACCTGCTTTGATTATCAGGAACTGTAAAGAGGTGAATCTTGGTGACTTTAAAGGGGATGTAAAACGTATAAACGGCTCTGAATAATCAATTACCAAAACGAGCAGTTTTAAAATCAAATTTTACAATCGTACTCATATAATAATGAGTATATTTGCGATATAATCAATGTCATTTTTTTATATAGTCCGGTTATATGTTTGAGGGGCATCTTTAGGAGATTAGTTTTGCTAATAGATTGACCTTTAATGATTTCTCTGTAAAAAATCAATGGCGAGAAAGTTACAGTGAATAACTTCTGGAGTGTTAAATTATAAACGAAAATACGTAATGGAGAACAAAAACTTTTTTGCCGTAGATTTAGGTGCAACTAGTGGACGCACAATTCTTGGCACAGTTAAAGATGGTTCTATAGAACTTAGAGAATTGACCAGATTTCCCAATAATATAATTGAGGTTAATGGACATTTTTATTGGGATATATTTGCTCTGTATAATGAGATTGTTAATGGATTGAAGCTTGTTGCTAAAGAGAAAATTGAAATCACATCTATTGGTATTGATACATGGGGCGTGGATTTCGTTTGCATTGGCAAAGATGGCGAGATCCTTCGTAATCCTTATAGCTATAGAGATCCTCACACTGTGGGAGCTCCTGAAGAATTCTTTAAGAAAATGCCTCGTGAGAAAGTATATGGTTTGACTGGAATCCAGATTATGAACTTCAATACTTTGTTCCAGTTGGCAACTATTCAAAAAAATAACTCTTCAGTATTGCCTGTTACCGACAAGATTCTGTTTATCCCTGATGCATTGTCTTACATGCTTACTGGTAAGATGGTTACTGAATATACATTTGCTTCTACGTCTCAGATGCTTAATCCGGAAACAAGACAGTTCGATCCGGAATTATTGGAGGCTATTGGAATTAAGAAAGAAATGTTCAACGATATTGTTTATCCAGGAACTGTTGTCGGTTCTCTTTCTAAATCAGTAAAAGAACAAACAGGTCTGGGAGATATTCCTGTAATTGCAGTAGCTGGTCACGATACTGCTTCTGCCGTTGCTGCCGTTCCTGCTGAAAATAAAAACTTTGCATATTTAAGTTCTGGTACCTGGTCATTGATGGGTATTGAACTTGATAAGCCAGTTGTAACAAAAGAGAGTTATGAACTGAACTTTACAAATGAAGGTGGAGTTGAAGGAACAATCCGCTTCCTGAAGAATATTTGTGGTATGTGGTTGCTTGAGCGCTGTCGTAAAGAATGGGGAAAAGATTATTCTTATGGCGAATTGATCGATGCTGCATTAGCTGCTCCAGCTTTTAAAAGCCTGATTAATCCAGATGCTCCATGTTTTGCAAATCCGGTTTCAATGATTGAGGCAATTAAAAATTATTGTGTAAAGACTAATCAACCTGTTCCTGAAACCTTTGGTGAAATTACACGTTGTATTTTTGAAAGTTTGTCTTTAAGATATCGTCAGGTATTGGAGAGCTTGCAGAAAATGTCAACTTACCCTATTGAAAAATTACATGTAATTGGTGGTGGCTCAAAGAATAATCTGCTGAACTCATTTACTTCTAATGCATTGGGCCTTGAAGTAATTGCCGGACCTTCTGAAGCAACTGCTATAGGAAATGTTATGTTACAGGCTAAAGCTGCCGGACTTGTGCCTGATATTCAAAAGATGCGCGAACTAATTCGTAGCTCTGTTGAGGTTAATGTATTTACTCCAACTGATGATGAGTTGTGGAGTAATGCTTATGCTGAATTCTTAAAAGTATATAGAGAGGATATTTAAAAATAAAACAAAAACATCATGAAAGAAGAATTAATTAAAAAGGCTTATGACATTGCAGTTGAAAGATACGCTGCAGTTGGGGTAGATGTAAACAAAGCATTAGAAGATCTACAAAAGATTTCATTATCACTACACTGCTGGCAAGCTGATGATGTAGTTGGATTCGAAAACCCAGACGGACAGTTGTCAGGTGGTATTCAGACTACAGGTAATCATCCTGGTAAAGCACGTAATATAGATGAAGTAAGAGCTGATATTCTTAAAGCAGCTTCTTATATTCCTGGAACTCATCGTTTGAATTTACATGCTATTTATGGTGATTTTGGTGGTAAGTTTGTTGACCGTGACCAAATTGAACCAAAACATTTCGAAAGCTGGATGAAATGGGCAAAAGAAAACAATATGAAGTTGGATTTCAACTCATCTTCTTTCTCTCATCCAAAGAGTGGAAGCCTTACTTTGGCTAACCCTGATAAGGAAATCCGTGATTTCTGGATTGAACATACAAAACGCAGCCGTGCTATTGCTGAAGCAATGGGTAAATATCAAGGTTCTCCTTGTGTTATGAACCTTTGGATTCATGACGGCTCAAAAGATCAGACTGTTAATCGTCTTAAGTATCGTGAACTGTTGAAAGAATCTTTGGATGAGATTTTTGCAACTAAATATGATAACATGAAAGACTGCATCGAGGCTAAATTATTCGGTATCGGTGCTGAAAGCTATACAGTAGGTTCTTATGACTTCTACTTAGGATATGGTGCTAAAAACAATAAGATCGTAACTTTGGATACAGGTCACTTCCACTTAACAGAAAGCATTGCTGATAAGATTTCTTCTTTATTGCTTTATACTCCTGAAATCATGCTTCACGTAAGTCGTCCTATCCGTTGGGATTCTGACCATGTTACAATCATGAATGATGATACTTTAGATTTAGCTAAAGAAATTGTACGTTGCAATGCACTTGATCGTGTTAATATCGGCCTTGACTATTTCGATGCTTCAATCAACCGTATTGGTGCTTATGTAATCGGTTCACGTGCAACACAAAAATGTTTCATGCAGGCATTGCTTGAACCACTTGCTAAGTTGCGTGAATATGAAGCTAACGATCAGTTGTTCGAACGTCTTGCTCTTCTTGAAGAAGCTAAGAGTCTTCCTTGGAATGCAGTTTGGGATATGTTCTGCTTGAAGAATAATGTTCCAGTAGGTGAAGAGTTCATCGCTGAAATCCAGAAATACGAAGCTGAGGTAACAATTAAAAGATAATAATTAATTAAGCCGAATGTGCATGGATACCCATATGCTTTTTAGCATATGGGTTCATTCGTACAAATAGGTGTAATGTTGATATAATATTATGAATACACTGATTGGTTTAATAATTATTGCTATAGGTAGTTTGGGACAAAGTAGTTCATACGTGCCTATTAAAAAAGTGAAGGAGTGGAGCTGGGAGAGTTTCTGGCTCGTACAAGGTATCTTTGCCTGGTTAGTATTCCCTTTGCTAGGTGCCTTACTTGCAATTCCTGCAGGTAGCAATCTCTTTGAATTGCTGAGTTCAGGTGGCGCTCTTCCTTCAATGGCGTATGGTGTGCTTTGGGGAGTAGGAGGTTTAACTTTCGGATTAAGCATGCGCTATCTTGGTGTTGCTCTGGGGCAGAGCATTGCTCTTGGTACTTGTGCCGGATTTGGAACTCTTTTTCCTGCAATATTCAGCGGTAAAGATTTGTTTCACGGAGAAGGTTTAATGCTTCTTATCGGAGTATGTATTACTTTGGCCGGAATAGCAATTATCGGATATGCAGGGAGTCTTCGCTCTAAAAACATGACTGAAGAGGAGAAGAAAGCAGCTGTTAAGGATTTTGCTTTAACAAAAGGTTTGCTTGTTGCTTTACTTGCAGGTGTAATGAGTGCTTGCTTTGCTTTAGGACTCGACGCTGGAACACCAATTAAAGAAGCTGCAATAGCAGGTGGAGTTGAAGGTTTGTATGCTGGTCTTCCGGTTATATTCCTTGTAACACTTGGCGGATTCTTAACCAATGCAGTATATTGTATACAGCAAAATATAAAGAACAAAACTGGAAAAGAATATTTTTCGGTTGGTAGTCAGACTTTAACAAATAATGTGTTATTTTGTGCTCTTGCCGGTGTTCTTTGGTATTCACAGTTCTTTGGTTTAGAAATGGGTAAAAGTTTCCTTCTTGACAGTCCTGTTTTATTGGCTTTCTCATGGAGTATTCTTATGTCTCTTAATGTTACTTTTAGTAATTTTTGGGGAATTATCCTTAAGGAATGGAAAGGTGCCAGTAGTGCTACAATTGGAGTATTGGTCCTAGGTTTATTGGTCCTTATATCTTCAATAATCGTGGTTGCAATGGCGCAATCATAAAAATGATAATTAATTTTAGTATATATGAAATCAATTTTAGAAAATAATCCGGCTCTTGCCAAGCAAGTAGCTGAAGTTGCTGAGGTAGCTGGATACCTTTGGCAAAAAGGTTGGGCAGAACGTAATGGTGGTAACATTACTATAAATATTACAGATGTAGTTACTGACGAAATCAGAGGAATGAAAGCTATTAGCGATAAGATGCAAATAGGAACAACTCTTCCATATTTGAAAGGTTGTTACTTCTTCTGCAAAGGTACTAACAAACGTATGCGCGATTTGGCTCGTTGGCCAATGGAAAATGGTTCAGTAATCCGTATCTGTGATGATTGTGCCAGCTATGAAATTATTGCCGATCAGGTTGTTCTTCCTACTTCAGAACTTCCTGCTCACTTGTCAATGCATAATTATTTAATTGGCAGCGGATCAAGTTATAAAGCAGCAATGCATACTCACCCAATTGACTTGGTTGCAATGACTCACAATCCTGCATTCCTTGAAAAAGATGTGCTTACAAAGTTACTTTGGAGTATGATTCCTGAAACAAGAGCATTCTGTCCAAGAGGCTTAGGTATTATTCCTTATAAATTACCTAGTTCAATTGAATTGGCTGAAGCAACTGTTAAAGAGCTTGCAGATTACGACGTAGTAATGTGGGAAAAGCATGGCGTTTGCGCTGTAGGCGAAAATGTAATGGAAGCATTTGATATGGTTGATACACTTTCTAAATCAGCTCAGATATATCTAACTGCAAAGTCTATGGGCTTTGAACCAACAGGTATGGCTGACGAATTAATGGAAGAACTGAAAGTAGCATTTAATTTACCTAAATAGTAAAGTGTATAATTAAAAAATATTATATTAGAATAGGAGATTTGAATTTGAAAAATCAAATTCATCTCTTGTTCTGATATAACCTATATTCGTTTATGATGAATTTAAAGAAGAATTTATTGCTGGGTGTTATCACCCTTTTTTTTGTACCTATTTCTGCTCAGACAAAGATGACTCCTAAAGAAGCTGCTGTAAAAATTGCTGATCGTATTTTAAGCAGTACTAAATATGAGTTTAAAAATAAAAAGACAGGAGAGGTATATAAGTCACTTAAAAATTTGCCTCTTACAACGGATGTTAAAGTTGAAAGTAAATATAATGATTGGCATTATACAAATGGCGTAACGAATATTGCTTTACTTGAATTAGCAGATAAGATTAGCGATAAAAAGTATGATGAATATGTCTTAAAAAACATGAACTTCGTATTTAATGAAGGAAATTTTGATTATTTCAGGAAATTATATGATAAGACATTAAAAGAAGGAGGATGGAAAGCAGTTCGTGAAGTAAACTGGCACATGATATTCCGTGGAAAACGCCTTGATGATAATGGTCCAATGGGAGCAAGTTTAATAGAACTTCAGAAACGTCATCCCAATAAATCATTCTTGAATTATATTAATCAGACAGCTGATCATTTAAATTATGCAGAGCCTCGCCTAGCTGATGGAACTATTGCTCGCCTTTGGCCACATGTTAATACAATTTGGGCTGATGATGCTTTTATGGCTATATCTTTCTTGTCTAGAATGGGTGCAATGACAGGCGATGAGAAGTATTTTACTGATGCAGCTACTCAGATTTTGAATTATACTAAGTATTTGTGGTGCCCTGAGAAAAATATATATTACCACTGTTACCATACTGATAATAATGAGCATGGAGCTGCTCATTGGAGTCGTGCAAATGGATGGGTATTTATGGCACAGGCAGATCTTCTTTCCCGAATGCCTAAGAATCATCCATTACGTGATGCTGTGATTAAGAATTTCCAGCAACAAGCTAGTGGTGTAGCTCGTTATCAGGGTAAAAATGGCTTATGGCATCAGCTTCTTGATAAACAAGATTCTTTTGAAGAAATAACTGGTACTGCAATGTTTGTCTTTGGTATTGCTCGTGGTGTTAAAGAAGGATGGCTTCATCCTGATTTTATTTACGTGGCCGAACAGGGACTTAAAGGAATGATGAAATTAATAACAGATAATGGTGACGTTACTGGTATCTGTGTAGGTACCGGAATTATGCCTGCTATCACATATTATTATAATCGTCCTACTCAGGAAAATGATCCAATGGGAGAAGGTCCTGTTTTAAGGGCATTGGTTGAAATGATTGATGCTCCTAGTTATACAGAAATAAAAGCCGAGCAACAATATGATAAAATAGTAGTGAAGAAATAAGAATAGCCTTATTTCTTTTATATTAGTGTGAGTCTTTTGTAAAAATATATATTTATTTTTGCAAAAAGCTCACATTTATTTTTTTATTTTTTTAGGGATCCTTTAGTTCTTTGTCGTTTCATTGTCAGAAATAATATCTATTTTTGCCTAGATAACAACACTTTAAGCAATAATGACAAAGGATTATAACGATTTGGGCGTAGATTTTAAATATTTAATTGTTAATGACATGGACCAGAAGTTTGGTCTGTCTGTTAATGCTGTAGGTTTTCAATCTATAGTTCCAAATTCTCCTTATCCTCTTAAAGATCATCCATCAGGTTATTTTTTTAATGCTCAAAAAGGTCGTGTATTAAGAGAGTATCAGTTTGTCTATATTACAAAAGGGCGCGGACTTTTTACTTCTGATTCAACGCCTGAGACTCAAATTTGTAAAGGTCGCTTAATGGTTCTTTTTCCAGGACAATGGCACACTTACCATCCACTAATACATACCGGATGGAATGAATATTACATAGGATTTGAGGGGGAAATGATTGATAACATTGTTAAGAACTCATTCTTGTCTCCAGAAAAGCAGATTCTTGAAGTTGGTTTAAATGAAGAACTGGTAAATCTGTTCTCACGTGCAATTGAGGTTGCAGAAACTGATAAGATATCGTCTCAACAATATCTCGCAGGAATAGTATTGCATATGCTAGGAATGATTTTATCAATTTCTAAAAATAAGATATATGAAATTGGAGATATGGATCAAAAAATAGAGCAGGCTAAAATTATAATGAACGAGAATGTTTTTAAAGATGTTGATCCTGAAGAGCTTGCTATGAAACTTAATATCAGTTACTCCTGGTTCAGGAAAATATTTAAAGACTATACCGGATATGCTCCTGCAAAATATTTTCAGGAACTGAAGTTGCGTAAAGCAAAGCAACTTTTAGTTGGCACATCTCAATCAGTCAAAGAAATCTCGTATCAATTAAATTATACTTCAACCGAACACTTCTTCTCTTTATTTAAGAAAAGAACAGGTTTTACTCCACTTGAATATCGTAGTTTTGGCCGTGAGACAGAGTTAGAACTCTAAAACTTTAAAAATCAAAAAGAATACGCTGAGTATCATTTTGATTAATCTTTTTTCTTTATGGAAACTACGGTAGTTCTTTTCTTTTTAATATAAAATCAAAAAACTAAGTTTTTCAATCAAAAGTACAACTGTGTACGGCTTTGCTATCTCTACATTTGTTATGTGGATTAATTCTTCATGCAGCAATTTTTATCCTTTTTAGAGATTAAGATAATTAGTGCTTTTAGAATTATTACATATTTTTTTAAAAAAATCATTTTTTTGAGTAAATAACTTGTGGCAATACTTCTTCCAGATTGTGAGGGAATTGTCTCATTTTTTCAAAAAATAAATGAGTTAATCTTAAATTATCTATTAATCAATTATAATAATTAGTCTATGAGAATCTTACATGCGAGGTTATGCTTACTGATGCTTTTATTGGTAAGCTGCACCTTAAGTGCGTTTGCACAGAACAAAACAATTACTGGAACGGTAAAAGATGCTTCTGATGTTGTTATTGGAGCATCTGTAGTGGTAAAAGGTACTACCAAAGGTACAATGACAGATCTTGATGGAAAGTATACCATTACTGTCCCTGCTACTGCAAAACAATTAGTTTTTTCATTTGTAGGTTACGAATCACAAACTGTAACTATCGGCAATCAATCAAAAATTGATGTAGTTTTAAAAGAATCTTCAATTATGCTAAATGAAGTTGTTGCTATTGGTTATGGTAAAATGAAGAAAAAAGACTTGACTGGAGCTACTGCTTCTGTTCAAGGCAATGATCTTAAAGCTGTTCCTGTTACTACTCCAGCTCAAGCTTTAACAGGACGTGCTGCAGGTGTTAACATTACATCTTATAGTGGTGCTCCGGGAGCAGATGTTAAGGTAGTAGTTCGTGGTGGAACTTCTATTACTCAAGGAAATGAACCTCTTTATATTGTTGATGGCTTTCAAATGGATAATGCATTAACAACAATTAATGCGAGTGATATTGAAACTATTGATGTGATGAAAGATGCATCATCAACTGCTATTTATGGTGCTAAAGGTGCTAACGGAGTTGTTATTATTACAACTAAATCAGGAAAATCAGGTAAAACTCAGGTTGCATATAATGGATATATTAATTCCCAAAAATTGGGAAAGAATCTGAATGTTCTATCTCCTTACGAGTATGTTAGACTGCAACATGAACACTATACTCTTGGAAAGAAACTTAGCGTATTTAATTCATTGTATGGTAGCTGGGATCAAATGCATGCTTTGTATGATAATGCAGAAGCTATTGACTGGATTGATTTGATGTTTGGTGGTACTGGTGCTATGTATAATCATGATTTGAGCGTATCAGGCGGTAATGAAAAAACAAAGTTTGTATTGAGTTATAATAACATAACTGATAATTCGATCCTTGATAAATATGGTTTATATAAAAACAGTATTCGTGCCAAGTTTAACCATGAAATAAAGAAAGGTGTCAGACTTGATTTTGGTGCAAAATTTAATGATACTAAAACAGATGGTGGTGGTGATTTAGGTGGCCGTTTAAAATATGCTGTTTTATCACGCCCGGTTGGTGGTTTGCTTCATACTAATGAAGAACTATTAAATATGTATGGTTTGGATACTAAGTTGTCTGCAGCAGACCCTTCTATCAATTACGATATTGCTAATCCAATAATTACAAATGATGCTATTACCAATTCCAAACAAGTACGTACTTTTGATACTAATGGTAGTTTAGAAATAGATCTTTATAAAGGGTTGACTTACAAAGTTGCCGGTAGTTATTTGTGGCAACAAACACGTAGCGATTATTGGGATGACGGACGTACTTTGGAAGCAGCAATTAAAGGTGGTCCTTATGGAAGTAGAAATAATTCTGAGAAATATACTTATCAGATTACAAATACTCTAACATATGATACAACAATAGCCAAGAAACACAATATTACTTTGCTTGCCGGTCATGAAGTATGGTATTCTGAGAGTATGAATATATCATCTGGCTCACAGAATTTCCCTTCAAGTAATTTTGGATTGGATAACATGGCAATGGGCGAGGTTACCAACAATAATGAAACGAGCAGAAGCAACCTTGGGACAGTATCTTTGTTTGGACGTGCATTTTATAGCTATGATGGAAAATATTTGTTAACTACAACTATGCGTGCAGATGGCTCATCTAAATTTATTAAAGGAAACCAGTGGGCTTATTTCCCATCTTTATCTGGAGCTTGGCGTATTAGTGAAGAGTCTTTCATGAAAGATCAGAATATATTTTCAAACTTAAAGCTTCGTGCCGGGTATGGTACTTCAGGAAACTGTAATATTGGTGATACGAAGTATGCTACAACTTATGTAGCCGGTGTTTATGGTATTGGTAAAACTGAATCTGCTACAATTGAACCTAGTACTACTCTTGGTAATAAAGAACTGAAATGGGAAACAATTAAAGCAACTTCTTTAGGACTTGACATGTCATTCCTTAATAATCGAGTTAATTTAAGTGTAGACTGGTATAACAATGTTTCTGATAATTTATTGATGCTAGTTACTATCCCTGCTACTACAGGATATAATTCTCAATATCAAAATGTAGGTAGCTTACGCAATCGTGGATTTGAATTCGTATTGAATACTCTCAATGTGAAAACTAAGGATTTTAGCTGGAGTACAGATTTTAATATATCATTTAATAAGAATAAAGTTATCAGACTTTATGGAGAAGATGCTGAACAAAATTATAAGCTTGTAACTTCTGGATCAAATGGCGTTGCTTACTGGCTTCAAGAAGGACAGCCATTAGGACAAATTTACGGTTATGCTTATGACGGTTTCTATACTTCTGATGATTTTGATCAGTTGCCAAATGGTGGATATTTATTGAAAAGTGGTATTGCTTATGACAAAGCTACAAAAAGATCTGCTGTAAAACCTGGAGATGTTAAGCTCGAGGCTAATGGTACAACTGTAGATGCAGATGGAAATCCTATGTGGGAAGCAAAAGATCGCAAGATTATTGGTAATGCTAATCCAAAGTTTACTGGGGGGCTTAATAATACATTAAGATATAAAAACTTTGACCTTACAGTCTTTATGAACTTTGTTTATGGCAATGATGTGATAAATCTTAGTACTCAAAGATTTGTTAGTTCATATATCACAAATCAGAATGCTTTGAGTGTTCTTGCTAATCGTTACACAACCATTGATCCTGCCACAGGAGTTGAAACAACAAACTTAGCTCGTTTAAGTGAAATAAATAAAAATGCAGCTATCTGGAGTGTAAATCCAAGTGTAAAGACAAACACTACATTGAATTCTTACTATGTTGAAGATGGCTCTTTCTTAAGAATTAATAATATATCACTTGGATATACTTTTCCAAAACAATGGTTGAGTAAGATTAATATTGAAAGTTTCCGTATTTATGGTACATTGAATAACGTACATACCTTTACTTCTTATTCTGGATTTGACCCAGAAGTAACAAGTAGTAGTTCTGCTCTTACTCCAGGTATTGATGACTCTTCTTTCCCAAGATCTAAGAGCTACGTTATAGGTATTAATTTAACATTTTAATTAGAGAATTTATGAAAAGAATTATAAGAAAAGTTTGCATGCTGTGTTGTGCTGCATCTTTGATCACAATGATATCATCCTGCCAGGATTGGTTGGATATGCCAAGTAAATCTGCTTATGATAGTACATCTATATTCACATCTGTTGATCGTGCAGAAATGGCAACTAAAGGAGCCTACAGTGGTTTATGGGTTTTGTTATGGAATTATTATGTAAATTATGGAACAGACGAAATGCAATCTTCTGAAGGATTGTCTGGTTCTAAAAATTGTGTAGGTAATTATGTTTATACTACAGGCAATGTTCCTGGTTCAGAGTTTAATTCATTGTATACTGGTATTGCCAAAGCAAATAACTGCATAAAAAAAATACCTTTAATGGATGCTTTCGAGAATGGTACAGCTACAGAAAAAGCTCGACTTCGCCAATATCTTGGTGAATGTCTTGCTATCCGCGCCATTCATTACTGGAATTTGATTCGTTATTGGGGAGATGTTCCTTATATTACTTTGCCTCAGGAAGATTATGATACATTCTATTCTTCAAGAACAAGTCGTGATGTGATTTATGATGGTATTATTGCAGATATGCAGAAAGCTATTGAGTATTTGCCATGGTATAGTGAAAGTGGATATTCAACTCCTGAGAGAATCTCTAAAAACGCTGCTTACGGTTTCCTTGCAAGAATTTCGCTATATGCTGCCGGATATTCTTTGCGTTGGGATCTTAATACATACGATGCTAGCACTTGTAAGATGGCAAAAAGAGATGATGCAAACCGTGTAAAACAGTTATATCAGATTGCTAGTGATGCTTGTCAGGCTGTTATTACTAAAGGCGAGAATTCTCTTAACCCTTCTTTTGAAGCACAATTCAGGGCTTATGCAGAAGGTAAGTATTATCCACAGGAATCAATGTTTGAATATGCTCAGTATGGTAGTCAGATGAATACTCTGCGTGCTGGATATTCTTACGGTATGCGTATTATAAGCGGAGCTTTGTATGGTAAGTGTGAATCACTGGTTTATTATCAACCTACACTTTATTATTCATTTGCCGATGGCGATAGTCGTCGTGATGTTTCTTGTCCAAACTATGAAATTGCTGCTGATGGAAAACGTACCATGACTAATCTTGCTAATCGTAAATCTATTGGTAAATGGCGTGTAAACTGGAGAACTGGTGCAGCAGGTACAACTAGTGCTATGTACCAGAATATAAATTTTGCTTTATTACGTTACTCAGATGTTTTATTGATGTATGCTGAAGCTCAGAACGAGTTAAATGGTAAACCAACAACTTCGGGGATAGCTGCTTATGAGGCAGTAAGAAAACGTGCTTTTGGAAATAATAGTATTGGAACAACTCCAACTGATTACGAGGGCTTCTTTAAAGCTATTGTGAATGAACGTAAATATGAGCTGGCTTTTGAAGGAATGCGTCGTACAGACCTTATCCGTTGGAATCTTTTAGGTCAGGTTGTGAATCAAACAAAAACAGAACTTACCAAGATGTATAACAGACAAGCTCCTTATGAGAATTTACCTGAATGGGTTGCTTACCCTAACGAATATTCAAAAACATGGCAAGATCCTAGCGTTACGTTGAAAGATATTATTGAAGTGAAACCTTCTGAAACAGCTACATTTAAATGTCCTGCGGGCTATACTTTGCTAAAGGATTATATTACAGGCTTGAAGCCTTCAGATAACTTTGTTGCAAACTTTGCCAGAGGTTATGAAGCTAATAATGTTGAGCTTTTCCCTATTGCACAATCCGTTATGGATGTAAACAAGGGATTGGCTGGTCAGCAGCATCCTAAATATTAATATTCCTTTTTAAATCTCATAAGTAAAAGGGTAGTCGTTTGGCTACCCTTTTTTGTTCTACAACGAAAACAGATTTTCAACCATCACTCCCTCACTAAATATTTTAATTTCTTGGATTATAGTTAGATACCCAGTGATGGATGTGCTTTTATACCTAACTAAAACATCACGAAGCTAGGTCTACTCTCACAATTTCAACCACAATTAATAGATTTAGGGAAGAGTTCCAATGAAAAAATACTTCCATTAATATTAAAATACTCTTTGTAAAGATGGCATCTCGCCCCTGAGCCCTTGCCGGAAATAGCAAAAAATGGCACGAAAAAGTGATGGATGGCCTCGAAAGTTATGGCAAAAGTGATGGATGAAAATGCTACCCTCTCTGTTTAATTGACAACTAATCAAATAGATATATAAAAAAAGTGATTCGGAGTGATGGTCGTTTTTTTTTATTCGCCTTTGGTTTCCAGCCATTCACTAATGGATTTTATTTATTGGTGAATAATTTAAAAATATAATGATAATATCAGATAGCATATATCTTGAATAAGTGTTAGTTTACAGTCAAATAACATAGCATAAATGTCATTGTTTATATAAATTAAAGAAAAATAAACGTCTATATTTGTGCTTATAATCAAAATACTATCTAAATAGTCAAGTAAACACCATGAAAAAGATTTTATATTCTTGCTTAGCACTCATTTGTTCAGTGAGTGGAGTTGCAAAACAAACGCCGATTAATCGTCTGGCTTTGGTTACCCGTAATAATCCACAGGTTACAGCATTTGATTCTCTTTCTTCTCTTTCAGTAGGAAATGGAGAATTCGCCTATACTGTTGATGCTACAGGTTTGCAAACATTCCCTGAAATGTATTCAAATGGAGTACCACTTGGAACTCAATCTCAGTGGGGATGGCATAGCTATCCAAATCCTAAGAACTACAAACATGAAGAGACTTTGAAAAACTATGATTTTGGTCATGGAAAGCAAGAGCCTTACTCAACTCAATTTAATGAAGATGGTCGTCAAAAAGAAGCGTCCAACTGGTTTAGAGTAAATCCTCATCGTTTACACCTGGGAATTGTAGGTTTCGAATTAGGAAAGAATGTAAAAGCAACTAATATAACTAACATCAACCAGAAACTAGATTTGTGGAAAGGTGAAATAATAAGCAACTTTACCCTGAATGGAAAATCTGTACAAGTAGAAACAGCTTGCCATCCTCAGAAGGATATGATTGCTGCAAAGATCAGTTCATCATTGCGCCCAGCAGTTAATTTCCGTTTCCCTTATCCAACCGGCGGACATTGTGACGATGCCTGCGACTGGACAAAGAATGCTCTTCACAGCACTGTTGTTGTTTCTCAGAATGCTAATTCGGCAATTCTTAAAAGACAGCTTGGTGAAACTATATATTATGTTCAGATAAAGTGGGAAGGAAAAGCAAAACTATCGGAAAAGCAGAAAAACTATTTTGTACTTACTCCACAAT
Source organism: Bacteroidaceae bacterium (assembly GCA_963668125.1). Taxonomy (GTDB): domain Bacteria; phylum Bacteroidota; class Bacteroidia; order Bacteroidales; family Bacteroidaceae; genus Bacteroides. Next base: position 839,670 of record OY764215.1, read on the forward strand.
CTGATAAGTTTGCGTTTACTTGTTTGTTTACCTCAAATATCCAATATGATAAGCAACCTGGTGTTGCAAATACATTTGCTGCGTCAGATAAATACTGGACTTCCTTTTGGAAGAATGGTGGTGCAGTAGACTTTTCTGCATGTAAAGATGCTCGTGCTAAAGAACTTGAACGTCGTGTTGTGCTTTCACAATATCTTCTTGCAATTCAATGTGCCGGTTCTACACCTCCACAGGAAACAGGACTTACCTATAATTCCTGGTTTGGCAAGTTCCACCTTGAAATGATTTGGTGGCACCAGGCACAGTTTGCTTTGTGGAATCGTCCGGAACTTCTGGACCGCACGCTGGGATGGTATGAAAAAGCTTATCCTATAGCTAAAGAAATAGCAAAACGTCAAGGCTTTGAAGGTATTCGTTGGATGAAGATGACAGATCCTTCGGCAATTGAAGCTCCTTCAAAAGTAGGTTCTTTCCTTATCTGGCAGCAACCTCACTTAATCTATATGGCCGAATTGCTTTATCGTAGCAATCCTAATGCCGAGGTTCTTAAGAAATATAACAAGCTAGTGCAGGAAACTGCTGAATTCATGTATTCGTTCGCAACTTACGAAAAAGATAAAGATCGTTTTGTATTGAAAGGAGCTATACCTGCTCAGGAAACTCTTCGCGCTGCGGAAACAGTAAATCCTCCTTTCGAACTTTCTTACTGGCATTTTGCGATGAGCGTTGCTCAGAAATGGCGTGAACGTACCGGTGAAAAACGTAATAAGAACTGGGATGAACTAATACAAAAGCTTTCTCCTCTTGCTGCACAAGATACTTTATACCTGGCAGCAGAAACTGCTCTTGATACATATAAAGATATTCGCTTTACTTCCGACCACATGGCTGTACTTGGTGCAGAAGGTATTTTGCCTAAGTGCAATCTTGTTCGTGAAGATTATATGAAGAATACATTGAACTGGATTTGGGATAACTGGAACTGGGATCAGACTTGGGGCTGGGATTATCCGATGACTGCAATGAATGCAGCTCGCCTTGGTGAACCGGAAAAAGCAGTTGGTGCACTGTTGATGAATAAACGCACAAATACTTATCTGGTGAACGGACACAATTATCAGGACGATCGTTTACGTATCTATCTTCCAGGAAATGGTGGTTTGCTGACTGCTATCTCTATGATGTGTGCCGGTTGGGATGGTTGTAAGGAAAACAATCCGGGTTTCCCTAAAGATGGAAACTGGGATGTGAAGTGGGAAGGTCTTTCTCCAATGCCTTAACAGACTCTATTTGATAAATAATAATCAGATCTTGAGAAAATAAAAAAGATATGTTTAATTTGAAATTAGTGAAGATGCTGCCATTTCTTCTTTGGGGAGTGGCAGTTTCTGCACAACCATTAGCTTCACTTAATGATTCCCAACGAGGAGCGCAACGTGAATTACGTTATACTCCCGATGGGGAAGACTTTGTTATTGTTAATGGTGATAAGAAGTTTAATCGTGCACTATATGGAGCTCATACAGGCTTTCGTGTAGAGACAGGTGATGTGCCCGAATTTGCTCTTTATCTTCCACGGATGGGTGGAAACCTTAGCTTTGGAATTGTTAGTGGTTCTAAAGTCTTGCCTTTAAATAAAGCATCTTATATTGAAAGCCGTTACAGAGCCGGTTCCCGGATTTATACTATAAAAGATCCTGTTTTAGGTAAAGGATTTATTCGAATAACAGTTCTTTCAATGAATGGTGCCGATGGTGCTGTCTTTAAAATTGAAACGAATAATTTGCCCGGCAATACTTCTTTAACATGGCGCTTTGGTGGTGCTGCAGATAAACGATTCAGCCGGGAAGGTGACTTGGGAGTTGATCCGTATGACAGCTTTGATCTTAAACCCGAATATTGTGTAGGCAATGTCTATTCAATAAACCGTAACAGTTTTACCCTGAAGTTTGGAAAGAAAGAACCACGTCAGTTAAAAGGTGTATTCCCTGTTGATGCAAAATTGAATATAGCTACAGAGCTACCTGTACTGGATGGAAAATTATCTGTTGCTGGAAGTAAAACATATTATATGGCTTTGCAAAGTTCAAACCTGGATAAATCATTAGATTATCCTGCATTGGGAGATTGTTTTGCAAAGTCCGAAGCAGCTCGCGTTCAGCTGGCTTCACGAATTAAAATAAATACTCCCGATCCTTATTTCAATACGCTTGGTCCAACATTGGTTGTAGCGGCAGATGGAATCTGGAGTGGAGAAGCATGGCTTCACGGAGCAGTAGGCTGGCGAATGCCTCTTAGTGGCTGGCGTGCAGCTTATACAGGAGATGCATTGGGCTGGCATGATCGTGCCCGCACTCATTTCGATGCCTATGCAGCAAGTCAGGTTACCAATGTTCCTGCTATATATCCTCATCCAACTCAGGATAGTGCATTGAATCTTGCCCGTTCAGAAAAGAAATGGGGTACTCAGATGTATAGCAATGGTTATATCTGTCGCAATCCTCGTGAGAATAACAAGATGCACCATTACGATATGAACTTGTGTTATATCGATGAACTTATGTGGCATTTTAACTGGACGGGAGATTTAGCCTATGCAAAACAGATGTGGCCGGTTATTACCCGCCACCTTGCCTGGGAAAAAAGAAACTTTGATCCGGATAATGATGGATTGTATGATGCTTATTGTTGTATCTGGGCCAGCGATGCCTTGTATTACAACAGTGGAGCAGTTACACACTCTTCTGCTTATAATTATCGTGCCAACAGTACGGCTGCCGAGATTGCTGCTAAGATAGGAGAAGATCCTAAACCTTATGCTGATGAGGCTAATAAGATTTTGAATGCATTGAATACCCGACTGTGGATTCCTTCTAAAGGACATTGGGTAGAATTTCAGGATTTCATGGGCAAAAAGAAGCTTCATGAGAGTGCTGCGGTGTGGACTATCTATCATGCTATAGACTCTGATATTCATAACCCATTCCAGGGTTATCAGGCTACCCGTTATGTAGATACAGAGATTCCTCATATACCTGTTGTTGCAAAAGGTTTAAAGGATGAAGGTTATGCAACCGTATCTACAACGAATTGGTTGCCTTATTCATGGTCAATTAATAATGTGGCTTTTGCCGAGGTAATGCATACTTCACTTGCTTACTGGCAAGCCGGAAGAAATGAGGAAGCATTTAAATTATTAAAGAGCTCGGTACTCGATGGTATGTATTTGGGTAGCAGTCCTGGTAACTTTGGTCAGGTCAGCTTTTACGATGCTGCCCGCGGAGAATGCTATAGGGATTTTGGTGATCCTATTGGAGTTGCTTCACGTGCACTTGTTCAGGGACTTTTTGGTGTGTTGCCTGATGCGATGAATGGGCGGGTATTGGTTCGTCCCGGTTATCCATCTGCTTGGGGTCATGCATCTATCTCTACACCCGATATTGATTTTGCTTTTAAACGTACTAATAATATAGAAGTTTATAACGTTGAACTTAAATTTGAAAAGCAGCTGGCTTTGGAATTACAAGTTCGTGCCTTCTCAGATAAGATTAAATCTTTGAAGGTAAACGGCAAAGATGCTAAGTGGTCATTTGTTGAGTCTGCTGCCGGATATCCAATAATAAAAATATCTTCTCCATCTTCTAAAAACAACAAAATAGAAATTGTTTGGGGAGAAAATAAGCTGGTTAAATCTCCGGAAGTAGTATCTGTTATGAAAGGGGCTTCTTATTCCGTAAATCTGAACTGTTCAGTAAAGAAGATCTATGATCCGCAGACTGTTTTAGCTAATGCTAAAGTATCTGGTAATAACCTTTCGGGGAATGTAATTGCTGAGGCTGGTAATCACACCTTATTTGCTCTTGTTTCTCAGGGAGAAATGGAATGGTGGATGCCGGTAAATATTAATGTGAAAGGAGAAACTAAAGTTGCAGCTAAGGCTTTTGCTGATGTAAACGGCTCTACGTGTGAACCTGTTAATATGGATGGAGCATTGAATGATTCGGTAAGTAAGATATTTAAAAACGAATATCTATTGCCTCGCTCACCATATACAACGCTTCAGTTGCCAAAACAAGGCATTGGTGAATGGTGTCATCCTCAGACAACTGCGGATATTGACGACTCGGGCGTTCGTTCTAAAGTTCGTGATGGAATATTGTCAACCACTCTTGGAGTGCCTTTCAGAACTCCGGCAGTGGGTAATAATATTGCTTTTACATCTCTTTGGAAGAACTATCCAGAAAGGGTTTTCGTAGAATTAAAAGGAAAAGCTTCTAATATTTATTTGCTTTTGGCGGGTACAACAAACCACATGCAGAGTCATATAGTAAATGGAATTATAAAAGTGACTTATAAGGATGGATCAGCAGAAGTGCTAAACCTGATTAATCCTGATAATTGGTGTCCTATTGAACAAGATTATTTTGTAGACGGAGCTGCCTTTAAGCTTCAGTCACCTCGCCCATACAGATTGCATCTGCAATCGGGTATTGTAAGTGATAACCTGGAAAAGGAGCTTCACATAGAAGGCGTTTACGGAAGAAGTATTAAAGGAGGTGCAGGTGTGTTACTTGATCTTCCTTTGAATAAGATTAAGGAATTAAAGAGCCTGGAGTTGGGAACTGAAGCCAATGATGTAATTATTGGTTTGATGGCTGCAACTCTGCAGAGATAAGATGATTAGTTAGAATTAAAATATATGTTTGTTTAGATTAGATTTGTTAGTGTTACAAGAGGCGGAATTTTAGTCCTGTGAAGGAGCGAAATTCTGCCCTTGTTGTTTTTAAGAACTTTATAAACACTCTTGTGAAGTGTTTGTATAAAGTGCTGAGCTATTTATTAAACATGGCGAATGGTTTATAAATCCTTGTACAAAACAATTAATTCTTCTGTACAAAAGAAAGAATTGTTTTGTACAGAAGATTGCAATCTTTTGTACAAGATATTAAGAACCTTTCACCAGGTTTTTTAATAATAACCAGTATCCTCAATTTTATTAAACCAAAAATATTATATTTGTCATCAATACGCAGGATAAACGTAACGATGATATTTATTTTTCCCTCATGAAGAAACAAATGTTTTATAAAAGAATACTGATTTGGTTGTTAAGATTCAGGCACCGTAAAGGTTATGGAGTACATTCTCCTTTTGCTTTTAATCTGATAACCGGAGTAATCTATGAGAAAGCTCAATATTACGATTATGAGTATTTAAGTGATTTAATTGAGAATACCAGTCAGAAACATTCTTCTTCCTGGAATCGTTATCTTGAGAGTCCTAAAATATACGAGTTTATTTTTAGATTGACTAATTATGCTCATCCGCAGACTATTCTCGAGATAGGAACATCTGTTGGAGCAAGCAGCGTTTATCTTTCATGCTGTAGAAAAAAAGCTCGTTTTATCACTGTTGATAAGAATTCTCCGGCGAATGTTTTAGCTAATACTCTTTTTAAAAATTACAGTGGCAATATAGATTTTCGCTTTGGCGATGTTTCTGCTTTGGTTTCAGGAGCAATATCAGAATTGGATTCTCTCGATTTTCTGTTCCTTCATGCAGGAAATTATCCATTGAACGCTGTACAGTTAATGTTCGAACAGTGTATAAGTAAAAGCAATGCAGGTTCTGTCTTTTTAATTCAGGATATACATAAATCTTCTACTTTGAAAAACTGGTGGAAAAATATTCAGCTTGATGATAGGGTGGGCATTACGTTTGATCTTTACGATTTCGGTATTATTTTCTTCGATAGAAAGAAAATAAAGCAACACTATGTTGTTAACTTTTAGATATGATTTTGCTAAACTCAATCTGAACTATAAATAAAAACACTATGAAAAAAAGCAATGTATATACCCGAACTGGAGACGAAGGAACAACTTCGCTTGTTGGAGGAACACGAGTTTCTAAAACAGATATTCGTTTAGAATCGTATGGCACTGTAGATGAGCTGAATGCTCAGCTGGGGTTGCTGATGACATATATCGAGGATGATGCAGATAAAGAATTCCTTTTGAAGATACAGCATAAGCTGTTCTCCGTTGGTTCTTACCTGGCTACTGATCAGGATAAAACTTCGCTGAAGGAATGTAGCATTATTTTTCCGTCACACATTGAGGAAATTGAAAGGGAGATTGACATAATAGATGAACAATTACCACCGATCAATCGTTTTGTTATACCTGGAGGGTCTAGAGGAGCGGCAATTTGTCATGTTTGCCGTACTGTTTGCCGAAGAGCGGAGAGGCGTATATTATCTCTTTCAGAGAGCTGCTATATTGATAAAAATATAATGGTCTTTATAAACCGTTTGTCCGATTATTTGTTCCTTTTATCCCGAAAACAGAATATAAATATAAATCGCAATGAAATATTTTGGGATAATACTTGCAAATGAGATTATTTATTATACTTTTGCGGGAAAATTAAAACACGAGTTTAGTAATCATTTTTAATACTAACAGTTATGTATTGGACATTGGAATTGGCATCTAAACTGGAAGATGCACCTTGGCCTGCAAGCAAGGACGAGCTTATTGACTTCGCAATGCGCTCTGGCGCGCCGCTTGAAGTTATTGAAAATCTTCAGGATTTGGAAGATGAAGGTGAGATATATGAAAGTATAGAAGATATTTGGCCGGATTATCCCAGCAAAGAAGACTTCTTCTTTAATGAAGAAGAGTACTAAAAACTTATTAAAGGAAGGAATCTTGAATTACCTTCCTTTTTTGTTGGCTTATTCTTTATTATCTGTTTTCGTATTTCTTTTTAATTTTTCTTCAGGAATACAATTTATTAGCCTTTTAGCAGTTAATTAAGGTAGGTGTTTACTTTGATTGATACGCTTCGATGAATTTAATAAAATACTTTTTCTTTTGTTTCGCTTTGCTTTGTTCTCTTTCCGTCAAAGCACAGTTCGACGCGCAGTTTAGTCAGTATTGGGCGGTGACTGGATATTACAATCCAGCCTATGCCGGACAAACCGACAAACTAATTATTACCGGAGCCTACAGTCAGCAATTAATGGGATTTACCAATGCTCCGAAATCAATGTTTTTTGCTGCCGATATGCCTGTTAAATTCTTAGGAAGTAAACATGGGGTAGGTGTAACCCTCTTTAATGAAGGCATTGGTCTTTTCAGAAATCAGATAGTTGGTTTGCAATATTCCTATAAAAAGCAACTGGGTAAAGGACAAATGGGGGTTGGTGTGCAGGTTGGTGCATTAAATTTGTCTTTTGATCCGACAAATATCAACTTGGGCGACCAGACCAATGATGATGCGTTCCCCGCAACATCTGTCTCTGGAACAAGTATGGATGCAGGCGCAGGTATATATTATACACATCCTCAATATTATGGCGGATTATCTGTCACTCATCTTTCTGCTCCAACAGTCTTGATGGGTGAGAATAACAAGTTAAAAGTGGATCCTACTATTTATTTAACCGGAGGATGCAATATAAAAACAAAAAATCCGTTAATTTGGTTACAGCCATCATTCTTGTTGAAGAGTGATCTGGTATCTACAAAAGTGGATTTTACGGGAAGAATGTTCTACAGCTATAACGAAAAGACTCTTTATGGAGGACTATCTTACAGTCCTGGAACATCTGTCACGTTTTTAGTTGGAACAAAAATAAAGAATATTACTGTGGGCTATGCTTACGAAATGTTTACGTCGCAAATAGGGATCGGAAGCGGAAGCCACGATCTGTTTATAAATTATTCGACAGATATAAACTTTTCGGGGCACAGTAAAAACAGACATAAAAGTATACGTATTTTATAAGATTATGAAAAAACTCTTATTCATAGTTAGTTTAGTAATAACAGCTGCACTAATTTCATGCGGTGCCCCTGTGGGAGAGTCTTCCTCGGGAGGAGAGCTGACCGGTATAAGTGCAGTGGCGTGGGATGAACCGGCACCTTATGGTATGGTGCTGATTAAACGGGGGTCAGTAAAGGTGGGTCCAAGTGAAACCGATAGTCTTTGGGGCAAGTCTGTTCCGTCTAAAGATATATCTGTAGATGCTTTCTGGATGGATGAAACAGAAGTGAGCAATTCCAAATATAAACAGTTTGTATTTTGGGTGCGCGATTCTATTATTCGTGAACGTCTGGCAGATCCTGCCTATGGAGGTAATGAAGTTTATAAAATATCTGAAGACAGATACGGTGATCCTGTAAAACCTCATCTAAACTGGGCTAAACCAATTCCATGGAGAAGAGCTTCTGAAGAAGAGCAAGCGGCTATTAACAGTATTTACAAAACTCATCCGATTGATGGAACAAGAATGCTTGATGCCGACCAAATGAATTATTATTATGAAGACTTTGATTATACTCAGGCTGCCCTTCGTAAAAACAGATTAAATCCCGCTCAAAGGAATAAGAATACAGATATTCCGGTGAATTACGATGAAGTGGTAATGATATCAAAAGATACTGCATATCTCGATGATGAAGGACGAATTGTGAATAGGACAATTACTCGCAGACTTTCATCTTTATATGATTTCCAGAATAGTTATATTGTGAACGTTTATCCGGATACAACTTGTTGGGTGAACGATTTCCGGAATTCCTATAACGAACCTTATATGAAGCTCTATTTTAGTCACCCTAGTTATAACGATTACCCTGTAGTTGGCGTATCGTGGGAACAAGCGAATGCTTTTTGTGCATGGAGAACTAATTATTTGTTAGCCGGTCTTCGTGGCGCTGCCCGCTATCTACAACGTTATCGTTTACCGACCGAGGTGGAATGGGAATTTGCTGCAAGGGGCAAGGAAGATAATGCTTATCCATGGAAGGGAAAAGATACAAAATCTGATGAAGGCTGTTATTACGCAAATTATAAACCGGGTAGGGGAAATTATACAAAGGATGGAAATCTGATATCAACAAAGGTAGGTTCTTATTCTCCTAATTCAAATGGTTTGTACGATATGGCTGGTAATGTTTCTGAATGGACTTCTACTGTTTATACTGAAGCAGGAGTACTGTCCATGAATGATATGAATCCAGAACTGAAATACAACGCAGCGAAGGAAGATCCTTATGTGATGAAGAAGAAAACCGTTCGTGGCGGGTCCTGGAAAGATGTGGCTGCTTATGTGCGATCTGATGCCCGTTCTTATGAATATCAGAACGAAAGCAGATCTTATATAGGTTTCCGCTGTGTGAGAACTCAGGTTGGTTATAATAAAAAAGGCAGATAACTATGATGAACGATATTAAAAAGAGAGGGCCATTCCACAGATTGCAGGATTTTATGGCTAGCTATAAAGGAAAAGTTTTACTCAACTATGCATATAGTTGGGGCGCCTCTATTGTAATTACCGGTGTATTGTTTAAGTTAACTCATTTACCGGGTGCTAATATGATGTTGTGGATTGGTATGGGTACTGAAATATTGGTATTCTTTATCTCTGCCTTCGATCGTCCTGCCAAGACATATAAATGGGAGAGTGTGTTTCCCAATATAAGAATATCAGGGACCACTTATGCTAAACGAAAAGAATGGCCGGATGCTGATAATGGTGTCGGAGAATCTAAGATTCCAGATGTTGTTCAAGAGGCTATCAACCAGTCTGCAACTAGGAATGTTGCTGGCAATGTAGTATCTCAACCTATATATTCAGGGGTTGTTACACCATCTGCACAAGTAAGTACTCAGAATGCTCCGGTTGGTGTGCAGGCACAAAGAGCATCAGTTCCTGGTGGTACTCCTGTTTCTGGAGGTGAAGATTGGGCATCAATGATTAGTGGTGAGGTGGCTGCCAATTCTCCTGAGGTGGCAGATGCAACGTCTGTCTATCTGACAAAATTGGAATCAATGGCAAATACATTGGAACGTTTCAATTCAGCAACCAATGCTTTGGCTGAGGTATCGGATACTTTACTGAAATCTTATAAGAGCATCAGTGATAATTCGGATTCTATCACTACAAATTCGGCTGGATATGTAGATCAGATGCAATCCTTGAACCGTAACCTGATGGGATTAAATACAATTTATGAAATTCAATTAAAGAGTATCAGCTCTCAGATTGATACTATTGATAAAGTAAACGTTGGTTTGAAACGCATCAAGGAGATGTATGAAGGATCAACGGGTAATAGTGAGAAGTTCAATGAGGAAGCCGAAAAAATGGCACAGCAAATGGAAGAATTAAACAAAGTTTATGCTCGCATGCTGAAGGCTATGACGGTGAACATGAATAATCAACAACAATTATAAACAAGTAGATAGATATGGCATCAATCGGACCGGAGTCTCCACGGCAGAAGATGATAAACTTGATGTATCTCGTCTTGATGGCTTTGTTGGCTTTGAATGTTTCTTCAGATGTGCTCAATGGTTTTTCACTTGTAGATGAGAGCTTGAACAGATCAACTGCTAATTCCACGAAACAGAATAAGTCTTTGTATAAAGATATGTCTGATTTTCTGGAAAAGAATCCTGAAAAGGTACAGGAATGGTTTAATAGAGCACAGTATGTACGGAAAATGTCGGATTCTCTTTATCAGTATGTAGATGAACTGAAATTAAAAATAATAAAGGTTGCTGATAGTGATGCTAATAATTTAGCGGAAGTAAGGAATCAGGAAGATCTGGAAGCTGCAAATTTTGTTATGTTAGCTCCGGTTACCGGACAGGGTAAGAAACTCTACAATGCGGTTAACAGATATAAGAAAGCCATATTGACAATGGTTGTGGACAGTACACAGAGAAAGATTATAAGCAGTAATCTTAGCACATCTGTTCCACGGAGGGCTAGTACCATTGGTAAGAACTGGCAGGAATATATTTTTGAGAATACCCCAGTGGCGGCTGCAGTAACTTTACTGACTAAACTGCAAAATGATATACGTTATGCCGAGGGTGAAGTTCTTCATACTTTAGTGAAGAATATAGATGTAAGAGATATCCGGGTAAATGAGGTGAATGCTTATGTTATTCCTAATGCGCAAACCATTGTACGTGGAGGTAAGTTCAGTGCTCAGATTATTCTGGCAGCAGTAGATTCCACACAAAAGCCTTCTATTTATATAGGAAACAGATTGCTTCCTGGTGTACGGAATGGCTTGTTTGAAACTATTTGCAATAATACAGGAGAGTTTAACTTAACTGGCTATTTGGAATTAAACAAAGGCAATGGGGATATATTGAAACGTAATTTCTCTCAGAAATATACAGTGATAGATCCATCGGCAACGGTATCGGCAACCATGATGAATGTGCTTTATGCTGGATATGATAATCCGATGAGTGTATCTGTTCCCGGAGTTGCTAATCAGAATGTGCAAATGAGTGTTACCAATGGAAATGGAACATTAAGAAAAGTTTCGGGAGGATATGTTGTTCGTCCTTCAAGGATTGGGCAGACTGATTTTGCAGTAACTGCCAATTTAGGGGGAAGGAATCAGGTAATGGGGCATTTTGTATATCGTGTACGCCAGTTACCAGATCCAATGCCGTTTATAGAATATGGTAGTGCTGATAATCCAAAAAGATATCGTGGAGGAACTGGTTTTTCTAAAGCTCTTCTTATGGGCACTGATGGTATTGTTGCAGCTATAGACGACGGGCTGTTAAATGTAAATTTCCGTGTTCTCAGTTTTGAAACTGTATTTTTTGATAATATGGGGAATGCTGTTCCGGAAGTTTCGGCCGGTAGTAAATTTTCGGCAAGACAAAGAGACGTATTCCGTAAATTGTCTCGCGGAAAAAGATTCTATATTTCAAGAGTAAGAGCTGTTGGACCTGATGGTATTGAGCGCTTGCTGCCAACAACTCTGGAAGTAATTGTTAATTAATAAAAGACGAAGATATGAAACGCTTTATATGTATCATGGCTTTTCTTTGCACATCACTTGGTATGTATCAGGTAGCTGCGCAACCTAAAGCGCGTAAAGCTAAGCAAGAAGTTAAGGAATCTGCTCCTGCTCTTTCTGTAAGGGCGCAAACTCAGTATACTGGGCAGCTTGATATGCCAGATGAAGTAGTTTGGAAACGTGAGATTTACAGAACGCTTGATCTGAAGAAGGAAAAGAATGCTGCCTTGTATTATCCAGTGGAGCCAATGGGGGATAAAATGAATCTTTTTACTTTAATATTTAAATTGCTGGCTGATGGTAAGATCCCTGCTTACGAATATCGCCTGGATGGCACAGAAGTATTGACTGCTGATAATAAAGTGAAATTTAAAGATGTACTCGACCGTTTTCATATTTATCATCAGATAAAGAAAGATGCGCAGAGTAAAGATACTCTTTTTACCTTTGATAATAGTGATATACCGAGTAATGAGGTCCTCAGTTATTTTATAAAAGAGGTTTGGTTCTTTGATCAACATTCATCAACCTACAATTCAAAGGTGGTCGCAATTTGTCCGGTACTTCATCGTAGTGGTGATTTCTCTATGGACGTTACTAAATATCCGATGTTTTGGCTAAACTACAGCGATCTTAGTCCTTATCTGGTTCGCATGAATGTGATGACTAGTAATTTGAATAATACATCTAATATTAGTCTGGATGATTATTTTACAACCCGTCAGTTTAGTGGGGATATTTATAAAACTACCAATATGATGAATCAAACTCTTGCACAGTATTGCACTACCGATAGTGCTATGATGAAAGAGCAGAAAAAGATAGAAGGTCAGCTGAAAGCTTTTGAGGAACATTTATGGGAGGGTGATACAATCTCACAGAATAATGTTGCAAGTAAGAAAGCGGCTTCCTCTGTCAAAGCGAAAGCGATAAAAAGTTCCAGAAGGAAAGCACAGGCAGTATCTGAAGTGAAAGTAAAAAGGGAGAAGTCCTCTGCTGTTTCTGCACCCAAAGCATCTGTTCGTCGTCAAAGAAGATAATTATTTTATAAACACTCTCCGATTTGTTACTTTTTAGGTCTTAATTGATTAGCTGAGAGTAAAATGTGTTAGTGGTCGATAAATAGTTGTGTTACTATTTATCGACCACTAATTTATTATATCTGCAACCTTTATTATGTGTAAAATAAAGCCTTAACTTTATCTTTTATGAGGTACTCCGTATTCTTTTGCACTAATGCTGTCAATAGGAATCTCCCATATCTTCACATTCTTTACTGCAGGATCTGAATATTCAAAGGTCTTATCTGAATACTGTTTCATAATGATATTAAGTGCATCTCGTTTATCCTCTAAATTTTCAATGAAGTGAACTTTTCCTCTGCAGATAACACTTTTTGCTTTCATGCGATAGCTGCAAGCAACCTGAGGGTGTTGAAATACCAGTTCGTGATCAATGCTGAAAGTTATACAAACATTGTTATTGTGATTTAGAATATCAATAGAGTGTCCTGTAGGACCGGAATGTAAATAGATTACTCCGTCCTGATATCCAAAGTTCATGGGAATAACGTATGGATTGTTTTCACTATCCACCATTCCTACATAACAAATATCACATCTGGAGATTATTTCTTCCACTTTTTCCTGTTCGTCTAATACTACTGTCTTCATTCTTTTATCTCGTTAGTTTGTTTTGTCCAATGTACTTTTGCCAGTTCAAATCCATTATTTACCAAACGGTAAACGATGGGGCGTAATTCATCATTGTCTATTATTGGTTTGCGATAAAGAATCCATAAGTTGGATCGTGAAGAGTTTGAAACAACAGCCCATTGGTAATCCTCATCTAAATCAATAACCCAGTAATCGCCTTTAAATGGCCAATGGAACTGAACTTTAAGTTTTGCATTTCCGGTATTTGGTACAATAAATGCTTTTCCCTTAATTTCGCCATCTTTATTTGATTTCTTGTATCGGTTGATAACTTCCAGATAACCATCTTTTTGAATGTATTCTGCAGAAACATTAGAGGCGCCTTTCTCATACCAGTGTTGGTAGCGTCCAATTTCGTACCACACTCCGGCATATCTATCTATTTCAACATAGGGAACAGTGTCTATTGTTTTATTTCGCTTCATTTATTTAATAAAACTTAATACGTAAGTAACAATTTTATGGAAAAAAGGTTCTGTAAAAATAGAAAGAATTATTCAACCAATGCAAAATCAAGCTGTTTCTTTTCAATGTTTGCCCGGGCAACTTTTATGGTGATAGAATCTCCTAAGCTATATGTTCTATTCTTCTTACGTCCTCTTAGACAATAACTCTTTTCATCGAATTCGTAATAATCATCATCCAAATCGCGGATAGGAACCATTCCTTCGCACTTATTCTCATTTAGTTCTACATATAATCCCCATTCAGTGACGCCTGAAATAACTCCGTCGTAGATTTGTCCAAGGCGTTCGCTCATAAATTCAACTTGCTTGTATTTTATTGAGGCACGTTCTGCATTGGCTGCAATTTGTTCCATATCCGAACTGTGAACGCAGAGTTCTTCGTATTTTGTTTCCGAAGCAGTTCTTCCTCCTTCCAAATATCTGGTTAATAAGCGATGAACCATTAAATCCGGGAAACGGCGGATAGGTGATGTGAAATGAGTGTAATAATCGAAAGCCAATCCGTAATGCCCAATGTTGTGAACAGAATATTTTGCTTTCTGCATTGCACGAATGGATACTGTTTCAATCAGATTCTCCTCATTTTTCCCTTGAACATCATCTAACAGGTGATTAATTGATTTTGAAATATCAGTCTTTGTTCCGCTGGTACGAAGCTTATATCCAAAACGGGCGATAAACTGAGACAAATTATCCAGTTTATCCGGATCAGGAAGATCGTGAATACGATAAGGAAGAACCTTTGGATTCTTACCAGCCGGAACTTTTCCTATTTTTTCTGCCACAGTTTTGTTAGCTAATAACATGAATTCCTCAACTAACTTATTTGCATCTTTAGAGTATTTGAAATATACACTGATTGGTTTCCCTTTTTCATCTATTTCAAATTTCACTTCGTAACGATCAAAGTTTATAGCCCCAGCGCTATATCTTTTTTCTCTGAGAATCTTAGCGATGTGGTCCATAGCTAGAACCTCTTCCTTATAATCCCCTTCTTTTGTTTCTATAATATTCTGAGCTTCTTCGTAGGTAAAACGGCGATCGGACTTAATTACTGTATGAACAATACGGGAATCTTTTACTTCTCCCTTATCTGTAATATCAAAAATTACAGAATAGGCCAGTTTCTCTTCATTTGGTCTTAGTGAACAGATGAAGTTACATAAGCGTTCGGGAAGCATAGGAATAGTACGATCAACCAGATAAACAGACGTAGCTCGTTTCTCTGCTTCTTTATCTATAATGCCTCCTTCTTTTACATAGTGAGAAACATCGGCAATATGAACCCCAATCTCCCAAAGGCCATCTTTCATTTTTCGGATGGATAGCGCATCATCAAAGTCTTTTGCGTCTTTTGGGTCTATAGTAAACGTTGTAACGTTACGGAAATCTTCGCGTTTAGCAATTTCTTCTTCAGAAATTTCTGCTGGAATTTTATCAGCAGCTTCCTCAACGGCCTTTGGATAAATATATGGGAGACCAAATTCAGCCAGGATAGCATGCATTTCTGTTGTGTTATCTCCTGCAACTCCTAAAATATCTATAACCTGACCAATAGGATTCTTAGCTTTATCCGGCCATTCTGTGATTTTTACTACAGCTTTATCACCGGTTTTTCCACCTTTAAGTTTATCTTTTGGGATAAATATATCATTGGCAAGGGTGCGGTTCTCTGTTATAAGAAACGCATAAGCTTTGGAAACTTCAAGTGTTCCTACAAAGCTTGTATTAGCACGTTCCAGAATTTCAATAACCTCGCCTTCAGCATCTCTATTCTTGCATTTTGCATAAAAAGCGATGCGCACGCGATCGCCATTCATCGCATGAGCAGAGTTACGTTCTGCCACAAATATAGATTCTTCACTTCCATCGGGAATGAAAGAGTTCTTTCCATTACTTTTCCTTAGAAAAGTACCCACCATTTCAGTTCCGCGAGTATTTAATTTATATTTTCCTTTTTCTACTTCACTGATATAATCATCAGAAAGCATTTCGTAAAGAATATCCATGCACAGCATCTTAAGAGGATGTGTGTTTAGATTTAATTCTGCAAAAATATATTTTAAGTTATGAACTTCTGACGATTTAGTTTGAAACAGGTTCATCATTAACTCAGCCAGTTGGGCTTTCTTCATTCTTTTTCCTGCTTTCTTCTTATCTTGTTTACCCATAAATTATTTTTTTATAGTTATTAAATACAAAGTAAACAAATTATTGTATTCAGTGTGCTTCATTTTTAGGAAAGTTCGGCTCTAAAATCAAAATAATAGTGATAAGATTCGTCAAATGAATAAAAATGTTAACTTTGCCGAAAAGACAAGTTTTTGATTTGTAAGCTATGAGAATATTCTCAGCTAGTTGTTTGTAGAGTGAGAAACTATTTTAATAAGTGAGAATCAGGTTAGTATGAGCAAAAGTATTTTAGTTACAGGCGCAAGTGGATTTATTGGCAACTTTATAGTAAAAGAGGCATTGCGGAAAGGCTATGATGTATGGGCTGGAGTCCGTGCTACAAGTAATTTGGAAGGATTACAGGCTAATAATATCAATTTGATAGAACTTGATTTTGCTCACCCGGCAACACTGAAAGTACAGCTTGCTGATTTTAAAGAGACTAATACCAAATGGGATTATATTATACATACTGCAGGTTTAACCAAATGCAACGATAAAAGCGATTTTGATAAGGTGAATTATGTTGGGACAAAGAACTTTATAGAGGTTTTAACCAAACTGAACATGATTCCTAAGAAATTTATATATCTAAGTTCTTTAAGTGTATTCGGCCCAATCCATGAAAAGAGAATGGTTCCAATTTCGGAAGACGATATTCCTAAACCAAATACAGCTTATGGTCTGAGCAAGTTGCATGCTGAAGAATATATTAAGGATATTCCCGATTTTCCATATCTTATTTATCGTCCAACAGGTGTTTATGGTCCACGGGAGAAAGATTATTTTATGATGGCTGAGTCTATTCAGAAGCATTTCGATTTTGCAGCCGGATTTCGTAAACAGCTCCTTACATTTGTATATGTAGCCGATTTGGCTCAGGCGATCTTCCTTGGAATAGAGAAGGATGTTTGCAGAAAATCTTATTTTGTAAGTGATGGAAAAGTCTATACAAGTAGGGATTTTTCAAATTTAATTCAAAAAGAGCTAAGAATTCCTTTTGTAATACATATTAAGTGTCCATTAATTGTTTTAAAAGTTATATCTTTGTGCGCTGATTTTTTTGCCTCATATTCAGGGAAAAGCAGTACGCTGAATGCAGACAAATACAAAATAATGAAACAAAGGAACTGGCAATGTGATATTACCCCATTAATAGAGGAGTTGGGATACACGCCCCAATACCAGTTGGATAAAGGAGTAAAGCAAACAATTGCATGGTATAAAAAAGAAGGATGGCTTTAGACTTGTTTAAGAAGGTTGAGACTCAGAAAGGGTTATTCGCCGTTGAGAAGATTTCGTTGATATATAATCTTCTGACATCAATATTGATTCTTTTTATGTTCTCTCAAATGAGTCATCCCATGCAAATGCTGTGGGATAGAATCGTAATTGCAGTATTAACCTTCTGCTTGATGTACCTTTATCGCCTTGCTCCTTGTAAATTTTCTGCTTTTGTAAGAATTGCAGTTCAAATGGGACTTCTTTCTTACTGGTACCCTGATACCTATGAATTAAACCGTTTATTCACAAATCTGGATCACATCTTCGCTTCTACTGAACAATTTATATTTGGCTGTCAGCCGGCTGTAGAGTTTAGTAAGCATTTGCCTTATGTATGGGTTAGTGAACCTTTTAATCTGGGCTATTTTTCTTATTATCCAATGATTTTGGTTGTGGCATTATATTATTTCTTTCACCGGTATGAGTTGTTTGAGAAATGGTCTTTTGTGATTGTTACATCGTTTTTTATCTATTATTTTATTTATATTTTTCTTCCGGTTGCTGGTCCTCAGTTTTATTTTCCTGCCATTGGCATGGAGAATGTGTCGCACGGAATATTCCCTGCTATAGGTAATTATTTTAATTTCCATCATGAGCTACTCCCCGGACCAGATTATGCACATGGATTCTTTTATAGTTTGGTTGATGGATCACAGCAGGTGGGTGAACGCCCAACAGCAGCTTTCCCAAGTTCGCATGTAGGAATGTCAACCATATTGATGTTGTCTGCTTTCCGAGAGAACAGAAAACTTGGCTCTTTCCTTTTGCCATTTTATGTTCTTCTTTGCTGTGCCACTGTGTACATACAGGCTCATTACCTGATTGATTCAATAACAGGATTTATCTCAGCTTTCTTTATCTATATTCTTACTTCAAAGATTTATAAGAAATGGTTTGCTGAACCGCTATTTCGTTAAAGACCATACTCCGTTAAATAACTAAATAGAAATAAAAATATCACTACTATTAGTGATGTTGTATCCTTGTTTTACCTAAATGTGGTGATTTCCTTTGATTACAAGGTACTGTACCTTTGCTGCCATTAATAAACACATAAATGGTATAAGTAAATGGGAAAGAGATTTAGTTTAAAATTCAACGTTTGTTTTACTTTATTTTTATTGCTTGGTATACTAATAGCTAATGCTGATACTGGATTTGGTAAAATTAAAGGCTTTGTGAAGAATACAAAAAATAAGCCTCTCCAGAATGTTAATGTTGCAATAGAAGGTACATCTGTAAATGCTATATCCAGTAATTCCGGCGAATTTTCTCTGGATAACGTTCAATCGGGCAGTAATACTTTGGTTGTAACAATGATAGGTTATGGAACTCAGAAAAAGCAAATAACAATTTCATCAGGAGAAATTACTGAGTGCAGTTTTATTTTGGATGATAATACTTACCACCTTAATGAAGTAACTATTACATCCTCTAAACAAATTTATAATCCGAAAGAAATATCTTCATCTTTGAGGTTGGGGACTCCTATCTTAAACATACCTCAGAATGTTCAGGTAATCGATCAGTCTCTTTTGGCTGATCAGCAAGTCAATTCAATGTTAGAAGGAGTTTCAAGAAATGTAAGTGGAGTAAGACGTATGGAGCATTGGGATACGTATGCGTTGTTGTATATGCGTGGATCTCAGGTTGCCGCTTTTCGAAATGGAATGAATATTCAGATGCCATGGGGGCCTTTAGCCGAAGATATGAGTATGGTAGAACGAATTGAGTTTGTAAAAGGACCCGCCGGATTTATGTTAGCTAACGGTGAGCCCAGCGGTTTTTACAATATTGTAACAAAGAAACCTACTGGCAATACTAAAGGGAGTATCTCTACCTCTTTAGGGAGCAACGACTTATATCGTGCTGCATTAGATGTTGATGGTATACTTACAAAAGATAAGAAGCTTCTTGTCAGATTAAATCTGATGGGGCAGAGTGCTGGTTCTCATCGTCCGTATGAGTGGAGCAAGAAATATATTATTGCTCCTGTTCTGAGCTATCAGTTTGATGATAAAACATCTTTGACCGCCGAATATACTTATCAGCATCAGGAAATGTCTGTTGTTGGTTCTAGCTATGTTTTCGGACTAAATGGATATGGTGAATTACCTTATGACTTTACTACGGTTGAACCTAACCTTGATCCAACCAGTATTAACGATCATAGTTTATTTCTTACCTTGAATCATCAATTTAATAAAGACTGGAAATTTACCGGGCAGCTAGCTTATTTAAATTTTAATCAGAAAGGTTCTTCCTTATGGCCTACATCATTAGACTTGGATGGAACATTGCATCGCCGTTTAACAATATGGGATGCTTTTAATGAAGCAAAACTCGGGCAATTCTTTGTTAATGGAAAAGTTACTATGGGTGGTATAAATCATCGAATTTTGGCCGGCCTTGATATGGGAAGTAAAAACTATATTGCTGATTGGGGACAAGCTTTTGATTTAGAAGGATCAGTTCCTTTTAATATATATAATCCACAACATGGAACGCTCACAGCATCAACACTTCCAAAGTTTGATAGAAGTCTCAGCCTTAGAGCCCGTGCCGGTAATAATATTGTAAACCAGAATTATACAGCATTATATATTCAGGATGAACTTGGATTTTTTAATGATATTCTTCGTTTAACACTTGCGGGCCGTGTTACCGGGAATAAAACAAGCAGTTACGGAAGTAATACTAATGATACAAAATTCACTCCTCGTGTAGGAGTTAGTGCTGCTATTGATAAGACGACTTCTGTTTACGGATTATACGACCAGGCATTTGTTCCTCAAACAGGAACCGACTATACTGGAAAGGCTTTTGATCCTATTACCGGAAACAATCTTGAATTTGGAGTCAAGAAAAGCTGGTTTGATGGTAATTGGAATTCAACCGTCAGTGTATATAGAATTACAAAGAATAATGTATTAACAACCGATGAGAATCATCCACAATACTCAGTTCAGTTAGGTCAGAGCCGTACTCAGGGTGTTGAATTCGACTTAAAAGGGCGCCTGTTTAAAGGTATGAATGTGATTTTTAATTATGCGTATACAGATTCAAAGGTTACAAAAGATGCTGATATAAACAAAGTTGGACAAAGTATGGCTGGTACAACCAAACATATTACTAATGGTTGGGTAAACTACACAATTCAGGAAGGAGCTTTAGCTAATTTAGGTTTTTCTTTAGGTTACCAATGGCAGCTGGACCGCTCGGCCTGGTATGTATTTAGTGGGGCAAATTCTGAATTGCCCGATTATTTCAGAATGGATGGTGCTGTATCCTGGAAAAAAGATAAGATTTCTTTGTCGCTTAATGTGAATAATCTATTAAATGAGTATCTTTATTCCGGTTCTCCTTATGGAAATTTCTATTATTGGCAAACAGAACCACGTCGTAATTTCCGTTTGAATTTAACATATAATTTCTAATGATTAGTTTAAAGAAAGCAATAAAGAAGATACATTTATGGTTAGGATTAGCTTCTGGAATCGTAGTGTTTATAGTCTGTGTTACAGGTTGTCTATGGGTTTTTAATAAAGAAATAAACAGCGCATTTCTTCCAGATATGTCTGTTCAGATTTCGGGAGAGCTGCTTCCTCCTTCCAAACTAAAGGCAATTGCTGAGGCTTATTGCCCGGGGATGGAAGCTGTGAATGTGCAATACAATAGGGGTGAAGCTGCTCAACTAACTTTAACGAAAGAAAAAGAAAGAACGCAGCTTTTTGTTAACCCTTATACCGGTGCTGTGATATATAAAAAAGGGAATTCATTTGATTTTTTCCGTTTTGTTTTGAATGGACATCGCACTCTTTGGTTGCCAAAAGATATAGGGCATCTGGTTGTTAACTATGGAGTCCTAATCTCTGTCATCACTCTATTATCAGGCTTAGTACTTTGGTGGCCTAAAAGCCGGAAAGGATTACGTAACGGAATTGGTTTTATGTGGAAAAAGTCTACAGGGAGTACTAAACGCCTGTTTGATTTGCATAATGTTCTGGGTTTTTATGCCTGCATTGTGTTATTGGCTATTGGAATGACAGGTATGGTTTGGGGATTGGAATGGTGGTCTAAAGGAACATATTGGCTAACAACCGGAGGTGAGAAATTGCCGGATTGGGGAATTGCTCAGTCGGATACCCTTAAATCCGGGACAAACATTACTCCGGAAAAGGCTGTTGATTGTGTTTTCTTTAAGTTATTGCCGGAATATCCTGAAGCCGAAGGCTTCCAATTTGGTTATGCCAGCGCAAAAGAGACTTCTTCTTCCATATATGCCGCAGTTTATCCAGATGTAGATAAATATTATAACCGTGATGTTTTTTCATTTGACCGTTACACCTTGAAGGAAATTCCTCAGAAAGGTCCTTATGTGGGTAAATATGCTGATGCTGGTTTTGGAGATAAGCTTCGCAGAATGAATTATGATATCCATGTTGGAGCTATATGGGGGTTACCCGGAAAAGTCATTGTGTTTTTTGCTGCCTTGATAGGTGCTACATTGCCGGTTACAGGCTTTCTGTTGTGGTGGAGACGTACACAAAAGAAAAAGAAACGTTGAAATTTATAGTTAATTACTTATTATAGTAAAAGGCGGGAAGATGTGATATCTTTCCGCCTTTTTATCCTTTTGCCATTTATGCATGTTCAGCAATAATCTTATCAAATATCGTAAACAGCTCTTCTCTGGTATTTGCTCTTAACATTGCAATACGTGTGTCTCTGAAGTTTGGTATTCCTTTAAATAGGGGAGAAGCAGCTAAGTGTCTGCGAACATGAATAATTCCCCTACGCTCATCCAGTCTGTCAATACTTTGATTTACCTGTTCGCGAAGGACATCCATTTTCCAGTCAAAGGTAAGTGGAGGAAGTTCCTCTCCGGTTTCAAGATAATGCTTTATTTCCTTGAATATCCACGGACGGCCAAAGGTTGCGCGACCAACCATAATAGCGTCAACACCATAAAGGTCAAAATATTCCTTTACTTGCTGAGGAGTTGTAATGTCTCCGTTACCAATTATTGGAATATGCATGCGAGGGTTATTCTTCACTTCGCCAATGAGAGTCCAGTCGGCATCACCAGTATACATCTGGCTTCTTGTTCTGCCGTGAATAGTCAAAGCAGCAATTCCACAATCTTGTAATTGCTCGGCAAGTTCTACAATAACCTTGCTGTTGCTATCCCAGCCCAGTCGGGTTTTAACTGTAACAGGAATATTAACCGCATCGACCACTGCTTTAGTTATCTCTAGCATTTTAGGAATATTCTGAAGCATTCCTGCTCCGGCGCCTTTACCTGCTACTTTCTTTACCGGACAACCAAAGTTTATATCCAGAATATCGGGCTTTGCTGCCTCGACAATCTTAGCAGCTTCAACCATCGGTTCTACTTCGCGTCCGTAAATCTGCATGGCAACCGGGCGTTCTTCATCACAAATAGTGAGCTTCTGGGTGGTTTTATTCACAAAACGCACCAGTGCATCGCTTGAGATAAACTCTGTATATACCATGTCTGCCCCGAATTGCTTGCACAGCAGTCGGAAAGCAATATCCGTAACATCCTCCATGGGAGCAAGGAATATGGGGCGTTCCCCTAAATCTATAGAGCCAATTTTCATAATCATCTAATTCTTGGCTGCAAAATTACATAAAAAACCACTACCTTTGCACACAACTAATTATAAAATAGGTATGAATCACCAGTTAAAAGATTTTGAAATTATGGCGCCTGCGGGTTCTCGCGAATCTTTAGCCGCCGCAATTCAGGCAGGAGCAGATTCAATTTACTTCGGTATAGAGAATCTTAATATGCGTGCCCACTCAGCAAACACCTTCACTATAAATGACTTGAAAGAGATTGCTCAGATATGTGATGAGCATAACATGAAGAGTTATCTGACTATAAATACAATTATTTACGATAAGGATATTCCTTTGATGCGTAGCATTATTGATGCTGCAAAAGAAGCCGGGATTTCTGCTATTATTGCCGCAGATGTTGCCGTGATGACTTACGCCCGATCTATTGATCAGGAAGTGCATCTTTCTACGCAGCTTAATATTTCGAATGCAGAAGCTTTGAAATTCTATGCTCAGTTTGCTGATGTTGTTGTACTTGCCCGTGAATTGAACCTAAAACAGGTTCGTGCAATTTACGATAAGATAAAAGAAGATAATATTTGCGGACCAAGCGGAGAAGAACTCCGTATTGAAATGTTCTGCCACGGTGCGCTTTGTATGGCAGTGTCGGGTAAATGCTATCTTTCTTTGCATGAAATGAATTCATCTGCCAATCGTGGAGCTTGCATGCAGATATGCCGCAGAGCTTATGAAGTGAAAGATAAGGATACCG
The DNA here is from genome assembly GCA_963668125.1 of Bacteroidaceae bacterium. Classification (GTDB taxonomy): domain Bacteria; phylum Bacteroidota; class Bacteroidia; order Bacteroidales; family Bacteroidaceae; genus Bacteroides. Next base: position 863,512 of record OY764215.1, read on the forward strand.
GTCTTGAACTGGAGGTAGACAACGAATACATTATGTCTCCGAAGGATTTGAAAACTATTCATTTCATGGATGAGATGATAGAAGCGGGGGTAAGAGTGTTCAAGATTGAAGGACGAGCTCGCGGACCTGAGTATGTTCGTACAGTTGTTGAGTGTTACAAGCAGGCTATTCAGTCTTGTTTGGACGGAACATTCACCGATGAAAAAGTTGAGGCTTGGGATAACCGTTTGAAAACTGTCTTTAACCGTGGATTCTGGAACGGATATTATCTGGGACAAAAGCTGGGAGAGTGGAGTAAAAACTATGGCTCGGAAGCTACTGAACGGAAAGTTTATGTAGGCAAGGCCGTGAAATATTTCAGCAACATCAATGTGGCCGAATTTATGCTGGAAGCTGGAGAATTGAAACTGGGAGACAAGCTATTGGTTACCGGTCCAACTACAGGAGCCCTCTTTGCTACGCTCGAAGAAGCGCGTGTAGATTTGAAGCCTGTAGAGGTGGTTCACAAGAGAGAGCACTTCTCTATGAAATTTACCGAAAAGATTCGTCCAAGCGATAAGCTATATAAATTAATCTCCGCCGAGGAATTAAAGAAATCTCGTACAAAAGAATGATTTCTTCTGTACAAAACAATTAATTCTTTTGTACAGAAGAATGCAATCTTTTGTACAAGGGAATTTTAATTGTTGGAATAACCTTAAAAATACTCTTATGAATAAATATATTTTCGAACTGAACATGAAGGTTCGCGACTATGAATGTGATATGCAGGGAATAGTCAACAATGCTATTTATCAGCATTATCTGGAGCATACACGCCACGAATTTATAACCACACTCGGTATTAACTTTGCCGAATTGCACGGACAAGGACTCGATCCTGTAGTTGCCCGTATTTCTATTGCTTATAAAACTCCATTACATAGCGGCGAGGAATTTGTTTCCAAGCTTTATATTGAGAAAGAAGGAGTGAAGTATGTTTTCTATCAGGATATATTTCGCTTATCGGATGGAAAGCCATCCATCAAATCGAAAGTAGAGTTGGTGTGTATAACCAACGGACGTTTAGGACACAGTGAACTTTTTGATAAAGTATTCGAACCTTACTTCGCCAAATGACGGAGCAGGAAATAATTGCCAGCATTGCGCTGACACAGATTCCGGGAGTGGGATCTGTTGGTGCCCGGAATTTAATAAATGCTGTGGGGAGTGCAGAACAGGTCTTTACTCACCGCACCGAGCTGATAAAGATTGTACCCGGAATTGCTCCGCGAGCTGTGGAAATGCTAAACTCTCCTCAGACTCTTTTACGTGCTGAGGCTGAATTTTCTTTTGCACAGAAAAACAAAATAAGTTGTATTACTATAAACGATGAGGCTTATCCTTCCAGGTTGAGGGAATGTCCCGATGCTCCTGTTGTGTTGTTCTTTAAAGGAAACACCGATATGAATGCATTGCGGATAATTAACATGGTGGGTACTCGTAATGCTACTGATTATGGACAACGTATTTGTCGGGATTTTCTGGCAGATATAAAGGCTCTCTGTCCGGATGTATTAGTAGTTAGCGGTCTTGCCTACGGAATCGATATACATGCTCATCGGGCAGCTCTAAGCAACAATCTTTCAACTATTGGCGTATTAGCTCATGGACTGGACCGTATTTATCCGTCTGTTCATCGGAAAACTGCTGTTGATATGCTCGAAAATGGTGGCTTACTCACTGAATTTCTTTCAGAAACTAACCCTGATCGCCAGAATTTTGTGAAGCGAAACCGGATTGTTGCGGGTATGAGCGATGCAACGATTGTGGTTGAATCGGCTGTAAAAGGTGGTGCACTGATTACTGCGGACATTGCTCAAAGTTATCACCGCGATTGCTTTGCTTTTCCCGGTCGTATTGCTGATGAATTTTCTATTGGCTGCAACAATCTGATTAAGGATAATAAAGCTGCATTAATTCTTTCTGCTGAAGATTTTGTAAAAGCAATGTGCTGGGATGCAGATTCCAAAGCTGTTCCGGTGGCTGTACAGCGTCAGCTTTTCGTTGATCTCAGTGAAGATGAGCAGGTCGTTGTGGATATTCTTCAGGAAAACGGAGATTCTCAGATTAATTCCTTGGTTGTTGAAGCAGATATGCCTGTGAATAAAATGAATGCTATCTTGTTTGAACTGGAAATGAAAGGCGTTATCAGAGTGCTTGCAGGGGGGATGTATCAGTTACTTTAGGTAGGGGCAAAAAAAATGGTTGTCATCACGACAACCAATCTTTGTTAACCTTAAATCTAATACTATGAAAAACACATTGCAAATGTAAGCCTTCTGGCCATTCCCACCAAACTTTTGACCATTGTAGCCCTTTCTTTTAATTTTCTTTCACGACTTTTTATTGTTTTCGCACACGAAATATCATTTTGAAACTAAAATTAGCAATTCAGCATCTTTTGCCCTTCCTTTTGTTAACACATATAAAAAACAAATCCTCTACCCGTTACCAGGCAGAGGATTTATTATATAATGATCTAATCAGTTGATTAATCTTTCAGTTTAGCTGCGATAAAGTCGCGGTTCAATCTTGCAATGTTGCTGATTGAGATAGACTTTGGACATTCAGCTTCACAAGCTCTTGTGTTAGTACAGTTACCGAAACCAAGTTCATCCATTTTAGAAATCATAGCTTTTGCACGACGGCCAGCTTCTGCTTTTCCTTGAGGAAGAAGTGATAATTGGCTAACTTTTGCAGAAAGGAACAACATAGCCGAACCATTCTTACAAGCTGCAACACAAGCACCACAACCAATACAAGATGCAGAATCCATTGCTTCGTCAGCGATAGGTTTTGGAATTGCAATTGCGTTAGCATCTGGAGTACCACCAGTGTTTACTGATACATAACCACCAGCTTGCATAATCTTATCGAATGCGTTACGATCTACCATTAAGTCGCGGATTACTGGGAAACCAGCAGAACGCCATGGCTCAACAGTGATTGTATCTCCGTCTTCGAAACGACGCATGTAAATCTGGCAAGTTGTAGCTCCTGTTGCAGGTCCGTGTGGGTGTCCGTTGATGTAAAGTGAACACATTCCGCAGATACCTTCACGACAGTCGTGATCAAATACTACAGGTTCTTTACCTTCATTGATAAGTTTTTCATTCAGGATGTCGAGCATTTCAAGAAATGAAGTATCGCCTGAAATGTTTTCCATTTGATATGATTCAAAAGCACCTTTAGCTTTCGGACCTTTCTGACGCCAAACCTTTAGCGTGAAATTTATAATTTTTTCCATTGTGTCTACTAATTATTAAGCTTTGTAATTACGTGTTTGAACCTTAGTAAATTCATAGTTCAAATCTTCCTTAATCAACTCTGGTTTAGAGTCTTCACCTGTGAACTTCCAGCAAGCTACGTATGAGAACTTATCATCATCACGCTTAGCTTCACCTTCTGGTGTCTGATGTTCTTCACGGAAGTGTCCACCGCAAGATTCTTCGCGGTTCAAACCGTCATAAGCCATCAACAGACCAATTTCAATAAAGTCAGATAAACGAAGAGCTTTTTCCAGCTCGATATTCTGATCGTTTACATCTCCAGGAATACGAACATTTGTCCAGAAGTCTTTCTTAACTTCTTTAAGCTTAGCAATAGCTGTTTCCAAAGATTCTTTGGTACGTCCCATTCCAACGAATTCCCACATAACGTGACCCAGTTTCTTGTGAATTGAATCAACAGAGTGTTTACCATTGATGTTTTTGATCTTATTGATCTTGTCATTAATAGCTTTTTCTGCTTCAACAAATTCAGGAAGGTCTGTAGAGAAACGTGGAATCTGAATCTGATTAGACAAATAGTTTTGAATTGTATATGGTAATACGAAGTATCCGTCGGCCAAACCTTGCATCAAAGCAGAAGCACCTAAACGGTTAGCTCCGTGATCTGAGAAGTTAGCTTCACCAATAGCGAACAATCCAGGGATTGAAGTCATCAATTCATAATCAACCCAGATACCACCCATTGTATAGTGGATAGCAGGGAAAATCATCATTGGAGTCTTGTATGGATTTTCATTAGTGATTTCTTCGTACATGTCAAACAAGTTACCGTAGCGAGCTCTTACTACGTTTTCGCCAAGACGGTTGATTGCTTCTGAGAAATCAAGGAATACAGCCAAACCTGTATTGTTTACTCCAAAGCCTTTATCGCAACGTTCTTTTGCTGCACGAGATGCAACGTCACGAGGTACAAGGTTACCAAATGCAGGATAACGACGTTCCAAATAGTAATCGCGGTCAGCTTCAGGAATATCAGATCCTTTAATCTTTCCATCCTGAAGAGCTTTTGCATCTTCCAGTTTCTTTGGTACCCAGATACGTCCGTCGTTACGAAGTGATTCAGACATCAAAGTCAGTTTAGACTGAACGTCTCCGTGAACAGGAATACAAGTTGGGTGAATCTGTACGTAACATGGGTTAGCGAAATAAGCACCTTTCTTATAGCATTGGATAGCAGCAGAACCGTTAGAAGCCATTGCATTTGTAGAAAGGAAGTATGTATTTCCGTAACCACCTGTACCGATAACTACGGCGTGAGCAGCAAAACGTTCAATTTTACCAGTTACAAGGTTGCGGGCAATGATACCACGTGCACGACCTTCGATAAGTACAACGTCTAGCATTTCGTAACGAGTGAATAATTTTACAGTTCCTTTATTTACCTGACGGCTCAACGCAGAGTAAGCGCCAAGTAATAACTGCTGTCCTGTTTGGCCTTTAGCATAGAATGTACGTGAAACCTGTGCACCACCGAAAGAACGGTTGTCAAGTGTACCACCGTATTCACGAGCGAAAGGAACACCTTGAGCTACGCACTGGTCAATAATTTCGTTGGAAACTTCAGCCAAACGGTAAACGTTTGATTCGCGTGCGCGGTAGTCTCCACCTTTGATTGTATCATAATATAAACGGTAAACAGAGTCACCGTCATTTTGGTAATTCTTAGCAGCATTGATACCACCTTGTGCAGCGATAGAGTGAGCACGACGTGGAGAATCTTGGATGCAGAAGTTAAATACTTTGAAACCTAGTTCACCAAGTGAAGCGGCAGCTGATGCTCCGGCAAGACCTGTACCAACTACGATTATGTCTAAACGACGTTTGTTTGCAGGGTTTACGAGTTTCTGATGAGCTTTATAGTTACTCCATTTCTCAGCCAATGGGCCTTCAGGAATTCTTGAATCTATCTTAGTCATAATTTTATTTCTTTTTTCTGATTTTATTAGAGTTCACATTTACTGGTTAATTAACCAAGTAATCCGTATTTTACGTAGAAAACTACTACTACTAAGGCAAAGCCTAAGAAGATTACAGTTGAAAAAATGTTAGAGATACATTTCCAACGTTCGAACCAGATCTTATTGCTCCAACCTAAAGTTTGAAGTGCACTCCAGAAACCGTGAGTAAGATGGAACCAAATAGCAACAAACCATACAAGGTAAAGTACAGCAAATAATGGATTAGCAAATGTTTCCTTAATTAAAGCAGCACCGTCTTGTGGAGTAGGATTAATGCTTTCAAGGCCGCTAAGTTCTACAAACTGCATTTTAAACCAGAACTGTGCAAGGTGTAGAACAAAGAAAAGAGCAACAATGATACCCAAAACTAACATGTTTTGAGAAGCCCATTCTACATTTTTAGGCTTTTCAACTACCGCGTAACTTTCATTACCACGTGCTTTGCGATTTTGCATTGTTAACCAGAAAGCATAAACGATATGTACAACAAAGCCAGCAGCTAAAACCAGCGTTCCAGCAATAGCATACCAATTTGCTCCCAAGAACTCACATACCATGTTGTAACCGTCTTCAGAGAAAACCGCCACAAGATTCATCGACATGTGAAATGTTAGAAAAAGGACAAGGAATAGTCCTGAGATGCTCATGACAACTTTCCTTCCTACAGATGAATTAGTTAACCACATAAATGATTGAATTTAAATTATTTAATTGTTAGAACTATAATTTCTTTTTGAGTGTCTGCTTTATTTGCGCAAAAGTACATGAAATCCCCCTATTAAGCAAGGGATTAAAGAAATTATTCGTTAATTAAACCATGTCAGGTTTTGCCTATTCTACTTTTAACTTAATTTCTTATTAGTATCTTACTAGAAATTATGACGGAAAGATCTAATTATTCTATATTAAGTGATGATAATGAAACTATTATTATACTTCCCCTAAATGAATTGAATATAATAAATCTGTATAAAGTAATACTCACGTTCAACCCATCATTTCTTGTTTTTGCGAATGATAGTCTTAATATGCTCTATTTATAACTTTTAATATATATCTTTGTATATATAATTGTATAGTTGATACCGATGAAACAAATTCTCTTACTGCTGGTTGCTGTCTTTTGTTGTTTTGATTGCTATGCGCAAAACTGGGATATAAATACTCTGAAGGAAATTAATGGGATTGATAATAGATTTGTAACAAATTACAGTGAAGTCATTTCAAATACTGAACCTTTTATAGCTGTTGGAGTACCTCTAATTCTTGGTAGTTGTGCTTTGCTGAATAAAGATCATGATTTGTTGAGTAATGCTGTTTATATTGGCACGAGTGTGGTCGAAGCCGTTGTAGTTACTTCCGGAATGAAGTATGCTGTTGATCGTGAACGTCCTTTTGAACGTTATTCAGATTTGATAGAGAAGAGAGAATCAGTTTCTAGTTCTTCTTTTCCTTCTGCTCATACAGCTACAGCTTTTTCTTTAGTTACATCTTTAAGCATTAGATATCCTAAATGGTATGTTATTGCTCCAGGTTATTTATGGGCTTGCTCTGTAGGATTTTCAAGAATGAACAGGGGAGTTCATTATCCTTCTGATGTTATTGCTGGTGCTGCTATAGGTTCTGGTTGTGCAGTGGTAAATGTATCTGTTAACAAATGGCTTAATGAATTGCTATTTAAAAAGAATCATACTTGTCTCGTTGATTATTAGAATTTAATTCCATTAGCGAAAAGCAATCCTAATTGAGGGAAGTTTATGTTTTTTAGAAAATTAATCAGGTCTAAACGAGCAATACCGGGATTATAAATAAACACAGCTAACCAACTATTAGGACGAGGTATATCAAAGGAAACAACTTTCTAGTCTGAGGATTCAGCTTGCTTTTTAAATAGGACTTTTGCTTCTCAATACGCTTAATTTTCCATTCTAATTCCAAAATCTTCTGATCTTTTAAACACAATCAACCAAAATCAGGACGAGACAACTTGGGCATATTCGATGGAAATTGAGTTGACCACTTAAAGGTGCTAAATTTCTGAATCCAATTGATAATTGTTGCCCGATCTTGTATACCATATTAGTAGAACTAGTAGAACTGGTTATACCTATATCGCCACGCTCAATCTATTAACTACTGACAGCTTAAAGGTTAATTCATCTATTGTTTTCAATTTTCAATTAATAGGTATCTATTGAACTACTTACAACTTAAAGGACATATTATAATCCTTTTGAGTTCGTCTTACATTTTGATTTTTAATACCTTCGTTCTTTACGTTTTATTTTGTGTAACGTTATTTTAGGACTAGACACTATCATAAAAAAAGAGAGTGCCCTTTTAGAACACTCTCTTTTAAATAATATATTTAATGTTTATTCTACTTCACTGTAGTCTAACACTGTTTTACGATTTGCAAGAATTCGATCATATTCTTCTTTAGAACCAACAATAATCTTATCAAATTCACGCTGACCAGTTCCGGCAGGAATTAAATGTCCACAAATAACATTTTCTTTCATACCTTCTAGCTTATCAATTTTACCATTGATAGCAGCTTCATTCAATACCTTAGTTGTTTCCTGGAAGGAAGCAGCTGACATAAAGCTCTTAGTCTGAAGTGCTGCACGTGTAATACCTTGAAGAATCTGTGTAGATGTAGCTGCAATAGCATCACGTACTTCTACAGGTTTCAAGTCACGACGTTTCAACATACTGTTTTCATCTCTAAGTTTACGAGCTGTAACAATCTGTCCAGGTTGTAAATTCTGAGAGTCTCCAGCGTCAATCACAACTTTCTTACCCCAGATATGATCATTTTCTTCCATGAAGTCAAGTTTATCTACAACTTGTTGTTCTAGGAATCTAGTATCACCTGGATCATTGATCTGAACTTTACGCATCATCTGACGTACAATTACCTCAAAGTGCTTATCGTTGATTTTTACACCCTGTAGACGGTATACATCCTGAACTTCATTCACGATATATTCCTGAACGGCTGTTGGACCTTTGATAGCCAAGATATCTGCAGGTGTAGTAGCTCCATCAGAAAGAGGTGTTCCGGCACGTACATAGTCATTCTCCTGAACAAGAATCTGTTTAGAAAGAGAAACTAGATACTTTTTAACTTCACCTGTTTTAGATGTAACGACGATTTCACGATTACCACGTTTAATCTTACCCATTGTTACTTCACCATCAATTTCTGATACAACAGCAGGATTTGAAGGATTACGAGCTTCGAACAACTCAGTAACACGAGGAAGACCACCGGTGATATCACCAGCCTTACCAACAGCACGAGGTATCTTAACAAGAATATCTCCAGATTTAACTTTCTGTCCATTCTCAATAACAACGTGACCACCTACCGGGAAGTTATAAGTACGAATCAGTTCGCCATTCTCATCCAAAATGTGTGCAGAAGGAACTTTTGTCTTATCTCTTGATTCGATAATGATATATTCGCGTAAACCTGTTGCTTCGTCAGACTCAACTTTATAAGTAACGTTTTCGATAACACTTTCAAATTCAATCTTACCAGTTGCTTCAGTAATAATAACTGCATTAAATGGATCCCATTTACAGATAACTTTACCTTTCTCAACAACTTCTCCTTCATTAGCATATAAAGTAGAACCGTAAGGTATCGTGTGGTTTGAAAGAACTATATTTGTGTTTACATCAACAATTCTTAATTCAGCAAGACGTCCAACAACAATCTTAATAGCTTCGCCATTTTCGTCAACAGCATCTACAGTACGCAATTCCTCAAATTCCAAGCGCCCATTGTATTTTGCTTTTACACCAGCATTTGCTGCAATATTGGCAGCAGTACCACCGGCATGGAATGTACGAAGAGTCAACTGAGTACCTGGCTCACCAATAGATTGTGCAGCGATAACTCCAACTGCTTCTCCTTTTTGAACCATTCTGTTTGTAGCAAGATTACGACCATAACACTTAGCACAAACTCCTTTTTTCGATTCACAAGTTAAAACAGAGCGAATTTCTACACTTTCGATCGGAGATTCCTCGATCTTTTGTGCAATTTCTTCTGTGATCTGTTCACCGCTAGATACAAGTAATTCTCCTGTTGTTGGGTGAATAATATCATGTACAGAAACACGGCCAAGGATTCGTTCGAAAAGAGTTGCAATAACATCTTCGTTGTTTTTTAATTCTGTACAGATTAATCCACGAAGTGTACCACAGTCTTCTTCATTGATAATAACGTCATGTGAAACGTCAACCAAACGACGAGTCAAGTATCCGGCATCGGCAGTTTTTAACGCTGTATCGGCCAAACCTTTACGGGCACCGTGAGTAGAAATAAAGTATTCAAGTACTGACAACCCTTCTTTAAAGTTAGAAAGAATTGGGTTTTCAATAATTTGACCTCCTTCAGCACCAGCTTTTTGTGGTTTAGCCATCAAACCACGCATACCTGAAAGCTGACGAATCTGTTCTTTAGAACCACGGGCACCTGAGTCAAGCATCATATAAACAGAGTTGAAACCTTGGTCATCTGTAGAAATTGTTTTCATCAAGATGTTAGATAACTCTGAATTTACGTGTGTCCAAATATCAATAACCTGATTATAACGTTCGTTGTTGGTGATGAATCCCATGTTGTAGTTATTTACAACTTGTTCAACTTCATCGTATCCACGTTGAACTAATGTTTGTTTTTCTTTTGGAATGATAATATCATCCAAGTTGAAAGAAAGACCACCTTGGAATGCCATTCTATAACCTAAGTTCTTGATACCATCAAGGAAGTCTGCTGTCTTAGCAACTCCACAAACCTTAATTACATCACCAATAATCTCGCGAAGAGATTTCTTGGAAATAATTCTATTAATATATCCAACTTCTGCAGGAACAATCTCATTTACAATAACACGTCCAACAGAGGTTTCTTTCATTAATACATCAACAATATTACCATTCTCATCGAGGTCTTTAACAACAACGTTGATAATAGCGTGTATGTCTACTTTACCTTCGTTATAAGCAATTGTTGCTTCTTCTGGTCCGTAGAAAGTAAGACCTTCTCCTTTAGCCCCTTTTCTTAGTTTTGTAATGTAATACAAACCAAGCACCATATCCTGTGAAGGCACTGTAATTGGAGCACCATTAGCAGGGTTAAGAATGTTATGTGATGCAAGCATCAACATCTGAGCTTCCAAAACAGCTTCATTGCTAAGTGGTAAGTGAACAGCCATCTGGTCACCATCAAAGTCAGCATTGAACGCTGTACATGCGAGTGGGTGAAGTTGGATCGCTTTTCCTTCAATCATCTTAGGTTGGAAAGCCTGAATACCCAAACGGTGCAATGTCGGTGCACGGTTCAACAGAACTGGGTGACCTTTCATTACATATTCCAAAATATCCCAAATAACAGGTTCCTTGCGATCTACAATCTTTTTAGCTGATTTTACAGTCTTAACAATACCTCTTTCAATCAGTTTACGAATGACAAATGGTTTGTATAACTCTGCAGCCATTAATTTAGGGATACCACATTCGTGCATCTTTAACTCTGGGCCTACAACAATTACTGAACGCGCAGAGTAGTCAACACGTTTACCTAATAAGTTCTGACGGAAACGTCCTTGTTTTCCTTTTAAACTATCAGATAAAGATTTCAAAGGGCGGTTGGCGTCTGTTTTAACAGCACTTGATTTACGCGAATTATCGAATAATGAATCGATAGATTCTTGTAACATACGCTTTTCATTACGTAAAATGACCTCAGGAGCCTTGATCTCGATCAATCTCTTAAGACGATTATTACGAATGATAACACGACGATATAAATCATTTAGATCTGATGTAGCAAAGCGACCTCCATCCAGAGGAACCAATGGTCTTAATTCAGGTGGAATAACTGGTACGATACGTACAATCATCCACTCTGGCTTATTGCGTCCTTTCGAAGCTCTGAAAGATTCAACAACTTGCAGACGCTTTAAAGCTTCATTTTTGCGTTGTTGTGATGAATCATTACTTGCTTTATGTCTTAATTCATAAGACAGAGAGTCTAAGTCAAGGCGTGCCAATAGGTCGTAGATTGCTTCAGCTCCCATTTTAGCGATAAACTTGTTAGGATCTGTATCTTCTAAATATTGGTTTTCTTTTGGAAGCGTTTCTAGAACATCTAAATATTCTTCTTCTGATAGTAAGTCATATGCATTAATGCCATCAGCCTCTTTTATACCAGGTTGAATAACTACATAACGCTCGTAATATACGATTGAATCAAGCTTTTTGGTAGGTAAACCTAGCAAATAGCCAATTTTGTTTGGAAGTGAGCGGAAATACCAGATATGTGCAACAGGAACAACCAATTGAATGTGTCCCATACGCTCACGTCTAACTTTCTTTTCTGTAACTTCAACACCGCATCTGTCGCAAACGATTCCTTTGTAGCGAATTCTTTTGTATTTACCACAATGGCATTCATAATCCTTGATTGGACCAAAAATTCGTTCACAAAACAAACCATCACGTTCTGGTTTATATGTACGATAATTGATAGTTTCAGGCTTCAAAACTTCACCACTCGAATTCTCAAGGATTTCTTCTGGAGAAGCTAAACCAATTGAGATTTTCGAGAAATTACTCTTTATCTTATTTTCTTTTCTAAAAGCCATACGATTAATTTATGTAAAGAGTTATCTATTAATTATTCTAAGTTAATACTTAGCCCAAGACCTCTTAATTCATGCAATAATACATTGAGAGATTCTGGAATACCCGGCTGTGGCATAGGATCACCTTTAACAATAGCTTCATAAGCCTTTGAGCGTCCTATTACGTCATCAGATTTAATTGTAAGGATCTCTTGGAGAATGTGCGATGCACCAAATGCTTCTAATGCCCAAACTTCCATTTCTCCAAAACGTTGTCCACCAAATTGTGCTTTACCACCTAGAGGTTGCTGAGTTATTAATGAGTATGGTCCGATAGAACGTGCATGCATCTTGTCTTCAACCATGTGGCCTAACTTAAGCATGTAAATTACCCCCACAGTTGCTGGTTGGTCAAAACGATCACCAGTACCTCCATCACACAGGTAACTCTTACCAAAACGAGGTACACCTGCTTTGTCTGTCCATTCTGTAATGCTTTCTAACGTTGCGCCATCAAAAATTGGAGTTGCAAATTTAACTCCTAATTCTTTGCCAGCCCATCCAAGAACAGTTTCGAAAATCTGTCCTAAGTTCATACGAGAAGGTACACCTAGCGGGTTAAGACAGATATCTACAGGAGTTCCATCAGCAAGGAATGGCATATCTTCTTGTCTTACAATTCGAGATACAATACCTTTATTTCCGTGACGTCCTGCCATCTTATCACCTACGCTGATTTTACGTTTTTTAGCGATATATACTTTAGCCATTTGAATGATTCCGGCTGGTAGTTCATCACCAATAGTAATACTGAACTTCTTACGTTTTAACTCAGCGTCTAATTCTTTATATTTTTTCAAATAATTTAGAATCAAGTCGCGAATCATTTCATTCTTATGTGCATCAGCAGTCCACTTACTTATTTGTATAGCTGTATAGTCAAGATTGCTTAGTGCAGGTGCAGTAAATGGTGCTCCCTTGGCTATAACGTCAGCTCCTAAGTAATCTTTTACTCCTTGAGATGTTTTGCCTTCTGTTAAGGTCAGAAGTTTTCCTATCAAAATAGATTTTAAGTCTTCAGCTTTCGCTTCAAATTCATCATCAATTTTAGGCAGTAATGCTTTGTCTGCTAATTTTGAACTTCTATTTTTTACAACTCTAGAGAAAAGTCTTTTATCAATAATAACTCCTTTTAAGGAAGGAGAGGCTTTAAGTGATGCATCTTTTACGTCACCAGCTTTGTCTCCAAAGATAGCTCTAAGAAGTTTTTCTTCTGGTGAAGGATCTGATTCACCTTTTGGTGTAATCTTACCAATAAGAATATCTCCTGGTTGGATCCTTGCACCAATACGAACAATACCATTTTCATCAAGGTCTTTTGTGGCTTCTTCACTAACGTTAGGTATATCAGCTGTTAGTTCTTCCATACCACGTTTTGTTTCTCGAACCTCTAATGAATATTCTTCAACGTGTACTGATGTTAGTAAATCTTCACGAACTATTCTTTCGTTTAGAACGATTGCATCCTCATAATTATATCCTTTCCATGGCATGAATGCTACTAATAGATTCTTACCAAGAGCTAGTTCACCATTTTGTGTAGAGTAACCTTCTGTTAAGATATCTCCAGCTTTGACTCTTTGTCCTTTAGAACATATTGGACGAAGGTCAATAGTCATATTTTGGTTAGTTTTGCGGAATTTAGGTAACTTGTACTCTTTTAGAGCGCTTTCAAAACTAACAAAGTCTTCGTCTTCTGTTCGGTCATAAAGGACCTTGATAACAGTTGCGTCGACAAATTCAATTACACCATCACCTTCAGCAGCAATTTGTGTACGTGAATCCTCTACAAGTTGTTTTTCAATCCCTGTACCTACGATTGGTGATTCACATTTAAGCAATGGAACTGCCTGGCGCATCATGTTAGATCCCATCAGTGCACGGTTAGCATCATCGTGTTCCAAGAAAGGAATAAGTGATGCAGCAATAGATGCAATCTGTTGTGGTGCTACATCCATTAATTCAACCTCTGAAGGTTCAACAACTGGAAAATCAGCATCTTGGCGACTATTAATTCTGCTGTTGATAAATTTGCCCTCATCATCTACTGGAGCATTTCCCTGAGCAATAATTTTGCCTTCTTCTTCTTCTGCAGTTAAGTATGTGAGTCCTTCTGAAGAAAAATCTACTTTACTTTCTGTAACTTTTCTATATGGAGTCTCGATAAATCCAAGATCATTAATCTTAGCATATACACACAATGATGAAATCAAACCGATGTTTGGACCTTCTGGAGTCTCAATAGGGCAGAGACGACCATAATGTGTATAGTGAACGTCACGAACTTCAAATCCAGCTCGTTCACGGGATAGACCACCAGGACCAAGGGCAGACATACGTCTTTTATGTGTTATTTCAGCCAGTGGATTGGTTTGGTCCATAAATTGAGACAGCGCGTTTGTTCCAAAGAACGTATTAATAACTGAAGAAATTGTCTTCGCATTAATTAAGTCAATTGGGGTAAAAACTTCATTATCTCTTACATTCATTCTTTCACGGATTGTACGAGACATTCGAGCAAGACCAATTGCAAATTGATTTGATAACTGTTCTCCAACGGTACGTACACGTCTGTTACTTAAATGGTCGATATCATCAACTATTGCTTTTGAGTTAATTAACTCAATTAAATATTTAATGATTTCGATAATATCTTCTTTTGTTAGAACCTTGACATCCATACTGGTAGAAAGGTCTAACTTTTTGTTTATTCTGTATCTACCAACTTCACCTAGGTCATATCTTTTTTCAGAGAAGAACAGATTATTGATGACTTCCCGTGCACTAGCATCATCTGCTGGATCTGCGTTACGGAGTTGTCTGTATATATATAATACCGCTTCTTTTTCCGAGTTACTAGGGTCTTTCTGTAGAGTATTATATATGATTGAATAATCAGATTGATTAGGTTCATCTTTATGCACAAGAATACTTTGAACTCCTGCTTCCAGGATTTCGTCAATATGTTCTTGCTCTAATACAGTCTCACGATCGATAATAACTTCATTACGTTCGATTGACACAACTTCACCTGTGTCTTCATCTACGAAATCTTCTACCCAAGTTTTTAATACTCTAGCTGCAAGTTTTCTGCCAACAATTTTTTTAAGATTACTCTTGTTTACCTTAATATCTTCTGCAAGATCAAATATTTCAAGAATATCTTTATCTTTTTCAAAGCCAATTGCTCTTAATAATGTTGTAACGGGCAATTTTTTCTTACGATCAATATACGCATACATTACATTATTAATGTCTGTTGCGAATTCAATCCAAGAACCTTTGAATGGAATTATACGAGCTGAATAAAGTTTTGTACCGTTTGCATGGACGCTTTGACCGAAAAAGACGCCTGGTGAACGGTGAAGCTGAGACACAACAACTCGCTCTGCACCATTAATAACGAATGTTGCTTTATCCGTCATATAAGGAATCGGACCAAGGAACACGTCTTGAATAACAGTGTCAAAGTCTTCATGATCAGGGTCAGTGCAGTATAACTTGAGTTTTGCTTTTAAAGGAACACTATAAGTCAATCCACGCTCAATACAATCATCGATTGTATATCTTGGTGGGTCAATATAGTAGTCCAAAAACTCAAGAACAAAATTATTTCTTGTGTCGGCTATAGGGAAGTTTTCAGCAAATACTTTGTACAATCCCTCATTTTTACGCTTTTCTGGCGGGGTATCTAATTGTAGAAAGTCTTTGAATGACTTCAATTGTACTTCTAAGAAATCAGGATATCCAAATGGATTCTTGATAGAAGCAAAATTAAC
This sequence comes from Bacteroidaceae bacterium, assembly GCA_963668125.1. Lineage (GTDB taxonomy): Bacteria > Bacteroidota > Bacteroidia > Bacteroidales > Bacteroidaceae > Bacteroides. Next base: position 879,282 of record OY764215.1, read on the forward strand.
TCTTTGATTTACAGTATTTGAAGACATCTGTTAATGAATTTGTAGAACTTATTTATAAATATATACACAAAAAGGTTAAGAACCCTCTTAAGGAGGGCTCTTAACCGAATTACCTGATTAACAGGCTAATGTTATTTAAGTTCAACTTCAGCTCCAGCTTCTTCCAATGCTGCTTTCAATGCTTCAGCATCAGCTTTAGCAACACCTTCTTTAACTACGCTAGGAGCGCCATCAACTAAATCTTTAGCTTCTTTCAAGCCAAGACCACATTGTTCTTTTACTGCTTTAACAACTTGTAATTTTGCGCTACCTGCACTTTTCAATACTACATCAAAAGAAGTTTTTTCTTCAGCAGCTGCTGCACCTGCAGCAGGACCAGCAGCAACAGCAACAGCTGCAGCAGCAGGTTCAATACCATATTCATCTTTAAGGATAGTAGCAAGTTCATTAACTTCTTTTACTGTTAAGTTAACTAATTGTTCTGCAAAAGCTTTCAAATCTGCCATTTTTGTATGATTTTAATGTTTAATTTACTAAATAATTTGTTTTGGTTTATCTTTCACCAAGAGTTTTTAGCACTCCGTGAAGGGTGTTTCCACCTGATTGAAGAGAAGAAATAACATTCTTGGCTGGAGATTGCAGTAAAGCAATAACGTCAGCAATAACTTCATTCTTACTCTTGATACTAATTAGAGCTTCTAACTGGTCAGCACCTACATAGAAGCTTTCTTCTACGTAGGCAGCTTTAAGACCAGGTATACCGTCTTTAGCTACACTTTTGATCAATTTTGCAGGAGCATTACCTGTATTACAAAACATAATAGTGGTAGATCCTTTTAGTGATCCGTACAAAGGAGAATAATCAACTTCTAAGCTATCTAATGCTTTTTGAAGTAAAGTGTTTTTAACGACAAGTAATTTAATGTCTGATTCAAAACATTTTCTTCTTAACGCACTTGTAGAAGCTGCATTCATTGCAGTTGTATCTACAAGATAGAAGTGAGAATATTCTTTTGTAGTTGCAGCAATTTGTTCAATTACTGTATTTTTATCTTCCTTTCTCATTATTCCTCCTATTATTAGATTTCCTCAACTGATTTTGGGTCAATTTTAATACCCAAGCTCATTGTGCTAGAAAGATAAATACTCTTAATATATGTGCCTTTAGCAGCTGTTGGCTTTAGTTTAAGAAGAGTTGAGATAAATTCTTTTGCGTTTTCACGAATTTTATCTGAATCAAATGAAACTTTACCAATTGAAGTGTGAACAATACCACTTTTATCAACTTTGAAGTCGATCTTACCTTGTTTAACTTCTTTAACAGCTTTAGCAACATCCATAGTTACAGTACCACTCTTTGGGTTAGGCATTAACCCACGTGGACCTAGAACACGACCTAAAGCACCAATTTTACCCATGATAGATGGCATTGTGATAATTACATCAATATCTGTCCATCCACCTTTGATCTTTTCAATATATTCATCAAGACCTACATAATCAGCTCCGGCCTCTTTTGCAGCAGCTTCAGCATCAGGTGTACAAAGAACCAAGACTTTAACTTCTTTACCAGTTCCGTGAGGAAGAGAAACAACGCCTCTTACCATTTGGTTAGCTTTACGTGGATCTACACCTAATCGTACATCAATATCTAATGAAGCGTCAAATTTAGTAGTAGATATTTCCTTTACTAATGATGATGCTTCTTTTAGTGAGTATGCTTTCCCTGCTTCAATTTTAGCGGCAGCCAACTTTTGATTTTTTGTCAGTTTTCCCATTATAATTGAAGATTATTAATTATTACCCGGGAATTCCCCTTTTACAGTGATACCCATACTTCTAGCTGTACCTGCAACCATTGTCATGGCAGCTTCCACAGTGAAACAGTTTAAGTCAACCATTTTGTCCTGAGCAATAGCACGTACTTGTTCCCAAGTAATCTCGGCAACTTTTTTACGATTTGGCTCAGCAGAACCGCTCTTAAGCTTAGCTATTTCCAATAATTGGATAGCAACAGGCGGAGTCTTGATTACAAAATCAAAAGACTTGTCTGCGTAATAAGTAATAACAACAGGTAATATTTTACCTGCTTTGTCTTGGGTCCTGGCATTGAATTGCTTGCAGAATTCCATAATATTGATCCCTTTAGAACCTAGAGCAGGCCCAACGGGAGGAGATGGATTTGCAGCGCCTCCTTTAATCTGTAATTTGATTAGTCCAGCAACTTCTTTAGCCATTTTTTTATTGATTTTATATAAACATTAATTAAGGGATAACACAGCGTAACCAATGCTATTCCTTTTCTACTTGCATAAAGCCTAATTCAAGCGGAGTTTTTCGCCCGAATATCTTTACCATAACCTTTAATTTCTTCTTCTCGTTATTCACTTCTTCAATGGTTCCACTGAATCCGCTGAATGGACCAAAAGCTACTTTTACAGTTTCTCCTACTATATATGGGATATTTAGTTCTTCTCCCGTTTCTTGTAGTTCATCTACTGTACCAAGTATACGATTCACTTCTGACTGTCTTAGGGGGGTTGGATTTTCCGAACCACCTAAAAAACCTATCACATTAGGGGTATTTCTTAAATGATGAGATACCTCACCAACAAGAGCAGCCTCCACTAGAACGTAACCAGGAAGATAATTTCTTTCTTTCACAACTTTTTTTCCGTTGCGAACCTGGTATACCTTTTCAGTAGGAATCAATACCTGAGATACATAATCACCAAGGTTGCTGTTTTTTATATCAGCTTCAAGATATTCTTTTACCTTGCTTTCTTTACCGCTAATGGCACGTAGAACATACCATTTCTTTTCAATCTCAGACATTTTTTACTCCTTTGTGTTAATGTGGATAAATGATATCTTCCATAAGAGTCTGGAAGCAAGAGTCCATAACGAAAACTACCACTGCAATGAGTAGGGAAGCATATAAAACAACCACTGCACTGTTAGTCAATTCAGAATACGTAGGCCACGATACTTTATTTACAAGTTCGTCGTAAGTTTCTTTTAAGTAAGATACTACTTTTTCTACTAATTTTTTCATCTCTAATGTATTTGCACGGGAGGAGAGGCTCGAACTCCCGACACCCGGTTTTGGAGACCGGTGCTCTACCAACTGAGCTACTCCCGTAAAAATCAGTTCCTGAGATTACTCAAGAACTGATAATTTATTTATATTAATCACAGATTTCTGTAATCTGACCAGCACCTACTGTACGTCCACCTTCACGGATAGCGAAACGAAGACCTAAGTTAAGAGCTACTGGGTAAATCAATTCTACATTGATTGTAACGTTATCACCTGGCATAACCATATCAGTTCCTTCTGGAAGAGTGATTTCACCTGTACAGTCTAATGTACGTAGGTAGAATTGAGGACGATATTTGTTGTGGAATGGAGTGTGACGACCACCTTCTTCTTTCTTAAGGATATAAACCTCAGCTTTGAAAGATGTGTGAGGAGTGATTTTTCCTGGATGGCAGATAACCATACCACGTTTAATCGCTTCTTTTTCAATACCACGAAGTAGAAGACCTACATTATCTCCAGCTTGACCTTCATCAAGAATCTTACGGAACATTTCAACACCAGTTACAACTGATTTCTTACCTTCAGCACCAAGACCGATGATTTGAACTTCTTCACCTGTTTTGATAATACCTGCTTCGATACGACCTGTAGCAACTGTACCACGACCTGTGATAGAGAATACGTCTTCAACTGGCATCAAGAATGGTTTATCAACATCACGTGGAGGAAGTGGAATCCATGTATCAACAGCATCCATTAATTCCATAACTTTGTCTTCCCATTTTTCTACACCGTTAAGTGCACCTAGGGCAGAACCACGGATGATTGGAGTATTATCACCGTCGAATTCATAGAATGAAAGAAGTTCTCTCATTTCCATTTCAACAAGTTCTAACATTTCTTCGTCTTCAACCATATCGCATTTGTTCATGAAAACGACCAATTTAGGAACGTTTACCTGACGAGCTAATAGGATGTGTTCACGAGTTTGAGGCATAGGACCATCAGTTGCAGCTACTACAATGATAGCACCATCCATTTGAGCAGCACCAGTTACCATGTTCTTTACGTAGTCGGCGTGTCCTGGACAGTCAACGTGTGCGTAGTGACGGTTAGCTGTTTGATACTCAACGTGTGAAGTATTAATAGTAATACCTCTTTCTTTTTCTTCAGGAGCGTTGTCGATAGAATCGAATGAACGCAATTCAGAAAGACCTTTTTTTGCTAACACTGTTGTGATAGCAGCAGTTAAAGTCGTTTTACCGTGGTCTACGTGACCAATAGTACCAATGTTAACGTGCGGTTTGGTACGTTCAAATTTCTCTTTAGCCATAGCTTTACTTGTTATTTATTTGATTAATAATCAGCATTTACATTATTATGAGCTGTTGACGGGAGTTGAACCCGTGACCTCTTCCTTACCAAGGAAGTGCTCTGCCACTGAGCTACAACAGCAAGAATGAGAGCGGAAGACGGGACTCAAACCCGCGACCCTCAGCTTGGAAGGCTAATGCTCTATCAACTGAGCTACTTCCGCATTCTTGCCAAAGCATTTGCTTTGTCTTTGTGGGCAAAGATGGATTCGAACCACCGAAGTCGAAAGACAGCAGATTTACAGTCTGCCCCATTTGGCCACTCTGGTATTTGCCCTAAAAATTTTGAGCCTCTTGTCGGATTCGAACCAACGACCCCGAGATTACAAATCACGTGCTCTGGCCAACTGAGCTAAAGAGGCGGGTATCTTAAAAATGCAACCGTTACGTTTAATCTAAGCGAAACGGCTGCAAATTTAGTTATTTATTTTATAACCGCAAAGTTATTTGGTTTTTTTTTATTTGTTCTGTTGTTTTTCCTTGTGTTTCAACAATTGTTTTGATAGTGCGTCTAATCCTTCATCAATAGACTCTTCAAATGTATCGTTTACTTTGCTAGCGTAGAACTCGTTGTTCGGTATAATTATCTTTATTCCGGCTTCTTTGTTCTTTACTGATTCAGGCTTAACAACCTTCAATGACACCTCCACTACTTTTATATCATCGTAAAGTCTCTCTAACTTTGTTACTTTCTTTTGGATGAAAGATTGTAATTGCTCTGAAGCATCAAAGTGAATAGATTGAATTCTAATTTCCATACATACCTCCTTTTTTATGCTCTAGGATGAGCTAGTTTATAGATGTTCTTTAATTCCTCAAATGTTGTGTGCGTGTAGACTTCCGTTGCCGCGAGGCTTGAGTGTCCTAGAATCTCCTTTATTGCATTAAGATTTGCTTCGTTGTTTAACATTGCTGTAGCAAACGTATGCCTTAATACATGCGGGCTTTTCTTTTTTAGCGTTACAACCTTTGATAATTGTCGTTTTACTAACCTTTCAACTAATGCATTGTAAAGTCGTTCTCCGTTTTCTTTTATAAAAAAGGCTTCCGATTTTACTGTTATAGTCTCGTCTCGTACGCTGATGTATCTTAGAATAGACTCTTTAAGTTCGTCTCCGAATGGAATTAGTCTTTCTTTGTTTCTCTTTCCTTTAACTTTAATGAGTGAATCTTCAAAGTTTATATCTTTATTGTTTAGTCCTATTAATTCTGAGAGTCTAATGCCTGTGGCATAAAACATCTCAATAATCATTTGGTCTCTAATGCCAATAAATCCTTCTTTGAAATTGGTTTCTTCAAGAATCTTGTTTATTTCTTTTTCCTTTAAGAATGTTGGGAGAGGTTTTTTCTTTTTGGGTCCATTTATTTTTCTTGTTGGATCCTTGGTTATCTCCTGTTTTAATAAAAGAAATCTATAAAAAGATCTCAATGAACTCAACTTTCGGTTCACTGATGAAGCTGTATATCCTTTCTTCATTAGATCAATGATCCACTGACGGATAATGTCAGCATCAACTTCAGTTAATGTTAACTCCTCATTATTGTTCTTTATATATTCTTCAAGTTGTATTAAATCTACTCTATAACTGTTAATGGTTTTTTCTGAGTAGTTCTTTTCATATTGAAGAAAATTTAGAAAAGAGTCAATCAGCATATGAATCGTTGCGTTAATAATTCTGCAACGAATGTATGAAAAAGAATTTAATAATTCAAGAGAAATGATGAATTATTATTCTTCTACTTGCTGAAGTTTTTGAACATAAACAGCGCGTTCTTTCTTAAACCTTTTAGTTACAGATGGTTTGTCAAACTGTTGTCTGCTTCTTAATTCTTTAACTACTCCGGTTTTTTCGAACTTTCTTTTGAATTTCTTCAGCGCTTTTTCGATGTTTTCGCCTTCTTTTACAGGTACTACTATCATTTTATTAATATTAAATATGTTGATTTATAATTTCTTCAGTCAAAATGCGCGGCAAAATTACACATACTTTCTTTATTCACAAAACTTTCGACTAATAATTATTCTAAAAAGTAGAAACAAATTTCTTTTTTAAGATGATATTTCTATCTGCCTGAAACTCTTTATCTTTATTATCAAAACATACACTCTTATAAATTTATATAATAAAAAGAATACTTATCTTTGCTATTATTGTAAAATTTAAAATGTAATTATGAAAATGAACATAGTTAATCGTATAGAATCTTTAAGGAAGCTACTTCCTGAAAATGGTCTTTCTGCATTTATTATTCCGAGTACAGATCCTCATCTTAGTGAATATGTTGCTTCTCATTGGAAATCTCGTGAATGGATTTCTGGCTTTACCGGTTCGGCCGGTACTGTTGTTGTAACACTCGATAAAGCCGGCCTTTGGACCGATTCTCGTTATTTTCTTCAAGCGGCAGACCAGTTGGAAAATTCTGGTATTACTCTTTTTAAGGATGGTTTACCAGAGACTCCATCTATTACAGAGTGGCTTTCTAGCGAACTCAAGGATGGTGAATCTTTGGGGATTGACGGTAAGATGTTTTCGGTTTTAGATGTGGAGGGTATGAAGACAACACTTTCGAAGAGAAATATATCTGTTGATACATCTTTTGATCCTTTTGATTTAATTTGGGAAGACAGACCGGCTATGCCTCAGGATCCAGCTTTTATTTATGATACAAAATATGCTGGAGTTTCTAGTATAGATAAAATTGCTCAAGTTCGGGAAAAGATGGAAATTGCAGGTGTTGAAAGTCTGCTTGTATCAACACTTGATGAAATTGCATGGACGTTAAATCTCAGAGGTAATGATGTGAAATGTAATCCTGTTGTTATTAGTTATTTACTTATAACAAAAGACTATTGCTACTTCTTTATTGCTCCTGAGAAACTTACAGATGAAGTGAAGAAATATCTTCTCTCTCAAAATGTAACGATAAAGAATTATAGCGAAATTAATGCTGTTTTATCTCAACTTGATGCATCAGCCTTATTAATTAATCCTGCAAGAACAAACTTTGATGCATTCTCGGCTGTTAATCCTTTATGTAAAATTGTTCGTGGAAATTCTCCTATAGCTCTATTGAAGGCTGTAAGAAATGAGCAGGAAATTATAGGGATACATGCGGCAATGATTCGTGATGGGGTAGCATTGGTTAAGTTTCTTCGTTGGCTCGAAACAGCTGTACCTTCAGGAAAGGAAACTGAATTAAGTATTGATGAGAAACTCCATGAATTCCGTGCAGCTCAGGATTTGTATATGGGAGAAAGTTTTGATACCATTGCTGGATATAAAGAACATGGGGCAATTGTTCACTATTCTGCTACGCCAGAAAGTTCGTCTACATTGAAGCCCGAAGGCTTTTTATTGCTCGATTCGGGTGCACAGTATTTAGACGGTACAACTGATATAACACGGACAATTGCTTTGGGGCATCTCACTGAAGAAGAAAAAATTGATTATACTTTGGTGTTGAAAGGTCACATAACTCTTGCTACATGTAAGTTCCCATACGGAACCCGTGGCACGCAGATTGATGTTTTAGCTCGTTTAGCTTTATGGCAGAGAGGAATGAATTATTTGCATGGTACTGGTCATGGTGTTGGACACTTTTTAAGTGTTCACGAAGGACCTCAAGGTATTCGCATGAATGATATACCGGTTCTATTATTGCCTGGAATGCTGACTTCAAATGAGCCTGGTATATATAAAGGTGGTCGACATGGAGTAAGAATAGAGAATTTAACCTTGGTTCGAAGAGATGTTGAGACTGAGTTTGGCGAATTTTATCGTTTCGAAACAGTGACACTATGTCCTATTTGTACAGAGGGGATAATAAAATCGCTGCTTTCTGATGCTGAAATTAATTGGTTAAATGATTATCATCAGTTAGTTTTTGATAGACTAAATCCTTATCTTTCTGAAGAGGAATCTTTGTGGTTGAGAACTAAAACTATAGCTATTTAATTCTTGTACTACATTATAGTATAATATAAACAGATAAAATAAAATGGCATTAATAAAATCAGTGCGCGGATTTACGCCGGAGTTTGGTGAGAATTGTTTCTTAGCAGACAATGCAACTATTATTGGTGATGTTAAAATGGGAAATGAATGCAGTATCTGGTTTGGTACAATATTGCGTGGTGATGTAAACTCTATACGTATCGGAAATAGAGTGAACATTCAGGATGGATCTGTATTGCATACCTTATACGAAAAGTCTACTATTGAAATTGGCAATAATGTTTCAGTAGGACACAATGTAACTATTCATGGCGCCACAATAAAAGACTATGCATTGGTTGGGATGGGTTCAACTATTCTCGATCATGCTGTTATAGGTGAAGGAGCTATTGTTGCTGCCGGGTCTTTGGTGTTAAGTAACACAATAATTGAACCAGGAAGTATCTGGGGAGGTGTTCCTGCTAAGTTTATTAAAAAGGTAGATCCCGAACAAGCGAAGGAGCTGAATGAAAAAATTGCCCACAACTATCTTATGTACTCTGATTGGTATAAGTAGGAATGGTTAATAATAAAATGTCCGGCTTTAGGTGCAATACCATAAAGTCGGACATTCTTTATTTAGCAATGTTATATCTGTTTTCTAGAACTTAATCTGTTCCAGGATTTTTTCACTGGCCCCTAAGTTTTTCCTCACATAGTTGTCTGCATTTGCTCCAACTTCCTTCAGATATTCTGTGTCTGAAATCATTTTGTCAAGTAACTGACTTAGTTCATCATTATTCTTTATAGAGAAGGCTCCGTTTTCTTCTAAAAGCTGTTTAGCTTCCATGAATTTTTGGTACTTAGGTCCAAAAATAACAGGAATACCATATACGGCAGCTTCAAGTATATTGTGAATACCCACTCCGAATCCTCCGCCAATATAAGCTATTTCACCGTATCTGTAAATGGAAGATAATAGTCCAAATCCATCTATAATCAGGCAGTCAGCATTTCTCACATTCTGTTCATTTGCTTTAGAATAACGAACATATGGACGCTTTAACTTACTGATAATCTCTACTAAATGATTTTCATCAATAACATGAGGAGCTATAATAAGTTTTATATCAGGATGTGTGTTGAAGTACTCAATAAAGAGATCTTCATCCGGCTGCCATGAACTTCCAGCTACAATTGCCATTGAATTGCCTTTGAACGCTTCTACTAAAGGAAGATCCTTTGCTTCCTGACGAATTTCCAGAACACGGTCGAAGCGAGTGTCGCCAACTACAGTAACCTTATTAATTCCAATCTTGGAAAGAAAGCGCTTAGATGTTTCATTTTGAACAAATAACTGATCGAAATTAGCTAGAACCTTTCTATATGTTCCTCCATACCACTTAAAAAATATCTGTTCTTTTCGGAAAATGGATGAAATACTGTAAACAGGGATGTCCCTTTTGTGTAACTCGTCCAGATAGTTTTTCCAGAATTCATATTTAATAAAGAAAGCCATGCAAGGCTGTATAATGTCTAAGAACTTATTTACATTACGAGGCTTATCAAGAGGAAGGTAGCAAACAATGTCTGCTCCTCTGTAATTTTTACGCACTTCGTAGCCTGATGGAGAAAAGAAAGTGAGTAATATCTTATATTCAGGATATCTTTCTCTTATTTTCTCAATGAGCGGACGTCCTTGTTCAAACTCGCCTAAAGATGCTGCATGAAACCAAATATATTTTGCACCATCTTCTTTTTGCTGACGTAGCAGTTCGTATACTATCCAATGCCCCTTCATCATCTTGCGTGGCTTTCTGCTGAAAGGTGCAAGTAGATGAATTAATAGCGAGTATATATAAATTCCAAAATTATAAAACATGTCTGCTCTTTTACTTCTTTATAACCTCTATTGCTCTTTTCATTCGGGCAATAGTTTCTTCTTTACCCAATACAGCAGAGATGTCAAACATGTGAGGTCCTTTTCCTTCTCCAACAAGTGTGAGACGGAAAGCATTCATGATATTTCCTAAATGATATCCTTTGCTCTCTATCCATTCCATTACAATTTTCTCCTGGTTTTCCAAAGAAAAATCGTCAATGGCTTCAATTACGTGCATAAGTTCAGTTATTTGTGCAGGAGAATCTTCTTTCCAGCGTTTCTTTACTGTCTTTTCATCGTACTCTGTAGGTGCAACAAAGAAGAATTTGCAAACATCCCAAAGCTCTTTTACAAAGCTAACACGTTCTTTCATAAGTCCTACAACAGTAACAACTTTTTCAAAAGGAGCTTCTACGCCTTGTTCTTTTAAAGATGGAATGAACAGATTAGCTATTTCCTCATTTGATTTAAGTTGAATATATTGATGATTGAACCATTTGCCTTTTTCATAATCGAATTTTGCACCGGCTTTGCTACATCTGTGTAGATCAAAAAGCTTAATCAGCTCATCCATACTCATAATTTCCTGATCATTTCCCGGATTCCATCCTAATAATGCAAGGAAGTTGATAACTGCTTCCGGCAGATAACCAGCCTCTCTGTATCCAGAAGAAATTTCTCCCGTTTTAGGGTCTTTCCATTCCAATGGAAAAACAGGAAATCCCAGTCGGTCACCATCTCGTTTACTAAGTTTGCCATTTCCGTCAGGTTTCAGTAAAAGAGGAAGATGTGCGAACTGCGGCATTGTTTCTTCCCATCCAAATGCGCGATAAAGAAGTACATGTAATGGTGCAGATGGCAACCATTCTTCACCGCGGATTACATGAGATACATCCATTAAATGATCGTCTACGATATTTGCAAGATGATATGTTGGTAATTCGTCTGCTGATTTATATAAAACCTTATCATCCAGGATAGAAGAATTGATAATTACTTCTCCACGGATTATATCTTGTACATGAATGTCTTCGTTTGGTTCGATTTTTATTCTTACTACATACTTTTCTCCAGATTCAATAAGGCTTTCAACTTCTTCTTCAGAAAGTGTCAAAGAGTTGCGCATGCTTAATCGGGTAGAAGCATCGTATTGGAAGTTTTTTATTTCAGCACGTTTAGCATCTAACTCTTCAGGAGTGTCAAAAGCTATGTATGCTTTTTGGTCATCCAATAAAATTTTAACGTACTTCTTGTATATTTCTTTGCGTTCTGATTGACGGTAAGGTCCATAATTTCCTCCGAAACTTACACCTTCATCAAACTCAACGCCTAGCCATTTGAAAGCTTCGATAATGTATTCTTCTGCTCCTGGAACAAAGCGTTGAGAATCCGTATCTTCTATACGGAAAATCATATCACCACCGTGCTGACGAGCGAATAAATAGTTATATAATGCAGTACGCACACCGCCAATATGTAATGCTCCAGTGGGGCTTGGAGCAAAACGAACTCTTACTTTTCTATCTGTCATATTGTTTTATATAAAATAAAAATCGGAGCAAAATTAATCTATTTTTTCCGAACTACAGCATAACTTTGATGTTTGTATTGGTCTTAATGGTAAAAAATAGTGTTCTTATTGTTTTTTTTTGTATTTTTCGACAAAATTTGAATAAAATGAATAAGTTAAGAAATAAAAAACGTTCTACTTATAAAGATTTGATATTTAAAGCCCTGATATTTCTGGCAACAGTGGCCATAATTGTATACTTTTTACCTCGAAGCGGCAAATTTAACTATCAATTTGATATTAACAAGCCTTGGAAATATGGGTTGCTCACAGCTTCTTTTGACTTCCCAATTTACAAAGATGAAGGCCTGGTTAAACAAGAGCAGGATAGCATAATGAGGTTTTATCAGCCCTACTTTATATACAACCAAAGAATGGAGCAAAAGGCTCTGTCGAAACTTAAGTCCGACTATCAAGGAAGGCTTAAAAGCAAAATGCTTTCAGTTTATTATTACCAGCATATAAATACAGTACTGAGAGGTATTTATAAAAGAGGGGTTGTTTCTAGTGCCGATATGGGCAATCTTAAAAAGGATCGTATACAGACTGTTATGATTGCAGATAAAAAAATGGCAAATGCAAAGCCTTCTGCAGAGCTTTTTACTGTAAAAACTGCCTATGAATATTTACTGAAAGCAGACACAACTCATTTTAATAAAGAAATCCTTAGGCAATGTGATCTGGATAACTATATTATTCCCAATTTAGTTTTTGACAGGAAAAAGTCTGAAGCCGTAAAAGCAGAACTTCTTGGTACAATATCTTGGGCTACCGGGCTTGTTCAGTCTGGTCAAAAGATAATTGACAGAGGAGAAATTGTTAACGATCGCACTTTTCATATTTTGGAGTCTCTGCAGAAAGAATCAATAAAAAGAAATGCCTCTGTCAATCAGCAACGTTTTATTTTGCTTGGGCAAGTTCTTTTTGTTAGTATACTTATGTTTTGCTTTATGCTGTTTCTTGATTTATTCAGAAAGGATTATTATCAACAGAAAGGCGGTTTGTCTTTGCTATTTACGCTCACTATCTTCTTTTCTGTGATTACAGCTTTTATGGTAAAGTATAACTTTTTTAGTGTTTATATGGTTCCTTATGCTATGTTGGCAATTATTATAAGAATATTCCTTGATTCGCGCACAGCATTTATGACCTACACCTTAACGATCTTAATTTGTTCCATAACCTTGCGTTATCCTTATGAATTTATATTGCTTCAAATGACTGCTGGTCTTATTGCTATATTTAGTTTGCGGGAATTGTCTCAGCGTTCGCAATTGTTCCGGTCTGCATTTCTAATTGTTCTTGGTTATGCCCTTTTGAATTTCTCAATGGAACTAATTCATGAAACAGATCTGTCAAAGCTTAATCTAAGCATGTACGTTAATTTTATGATTAACGGCATATTGCTGCTCTTTGCTTATCCGCTGCTGTTCCTGTTCGAGAAAATCTTTGGATTTACATCTAATGTAACCTTGGTAGAGCTTTCGAATATTAATAATCCCTTGTTGCGTAAATTGTCTGAGGTCGCGCCCGGAACATTTCAGCATTCAATGCAGGTGGCTAATTTGGCGGCAGAAGCAGCTATCAGGGTAGGGGGTAAAAGTCAGCTGGTGAGAACCGGGGCTCTTTATCATGATATTGGGAAAATGGAAAATCCGGCATTCTTTACAGAAAACCAATCGGGAGTAAATCCGCATAAATCATTGAGCTATGAGCAAAGCGCCCAGGTTGTAATTCATCATGTGACGGATGGCTTGAAACTTGCCGAAAAGCACAATTTGCCTAAAGTAATTAAAGACTTTATTCGCACACATCACGGATTGAGTAAGACTAAGTATTTCTATGTATCTTTTAAGAATGAAAATCCCGACAAAGAAGTGAACGAAGAGGTCTTTACTTATCCGGGACCTAATCCTTTTTCAAAGGAAACAGCTATTCTTATGATGGCGGATTCAGTAGAAGCGGCTTCTCGTAGTTTGCCTGAATATACAGAAGAATCTATAAGTAATTTAGTTGAAAAGATAATTGATTCGCAGATTGCGGAAGGATGCTTTAAGTACTGTCCTATTACATTTAGAGATATTGCTACTGTGAAAATTGTTTTTAAAGAGAAACTCCGTACAATTTATCATACGCGTATCAGATATCCGGAATTAATTAATAGAAACGAAGAGAATAGTTAATTAAATGCTGTACAGAACAATTAATTCTTTTGTACAGAAGAATAAATTGTTCTGTACAGAAGATTGTTTTCTTTTGTACAAGATAATATTATTCTTCGGACTTGTTTTTTAAATATTCCAATAGTCCTTCGCAAGCATCCTCCAGAATATCCAAAACTTTTTCGAATCCTGAAGCACCGCCAAAGTAGGGGTCGGGCACATAATCAGCGGGAATGCGTTGGCAGAAGTCTGTCATGCGGCCGATTTTCTGCATTGCTTCGAGGGTTGGTGCCAATTCCTTCAGATCGTCAATATTGCGGTCGTCCATACCTAATATCAGATCGAAATTATCAAAATCGTCACTCTTTACTGGTCGGGAACGGCTTACTAAGTTATAACCCCTTTTTGCAGCGTGAGCACGCATTCGCTGATCAGGCAATTCTCCCTGATGATAACTGAGAATACCGGCTGAGTCGACTTTTATAGTATTGTCTAGTCCTTCTCTTTCAAGATAGGTTTGCATAATTCCTTCTGCCAATGGTGAACGACAAATGTTTCCAAGACATACGAAAAGAATTCTGTATTTTGTTTTTTCGCTCATAAATTAAAATGGGTCTACGTCGTAATATACGATTAATGATTTAAATCGCTCGTCTTCAATCATCTCTTTCTGTACTTGCAGTAACAGAGTACGAGCCTTCTCCATAGATGCATTACATTCAATTTTTACAATGATTTTCTTGATAAAAAGCATCTGAATACGAGCTACCGGAGGATTATCCGGACCAAGCACCCGATTTCCAAATATACTTTTAAGTCTTTCGGCCATAGTGCGAGCCATTGTATCAAGCAAGTCGGCGTTACGGTTTTTCAGATATACATAAACCAGCCTGTAATATGGCGGATATCGGAACATCTGACGTTCTGCCAACTGACTGGCAAACATCTGTTGATAATTGTTCGCAATTACCTGATGGATAATTGGATGATCTATCGACTTTGTCTGCAATATAACCAAGCCTTGTTTATTCTTTCTTCCTGCTCTACCTGATACTTGAGCCATTAGCTGATAAGCACGTTCGTAAGAACGGAAATCGGGATAATTAAGCATTGTATCGGCATTCAGAATACCTACTACGCTTACATTATCAAAATCCAGTCCTTTCGAAACCATTTGGGTGCCGATTAGTATATCTGTTTTTCTTTGCTCAAAGTTGGCGATAATCTTTTCGTAAGCAGTACGGGTTCGGGTCGTATCTAAATCCATACGGGCAACCTTTGCTTCAGGGAATATAGTCTTTATATCATCCTCTACCTTTTCAGTTCCAAATCCACGGTTCACTAATTCCACACCTTCGCAAGCCGGACAAGAACGTGGCAACTGATATGTATAACCGCAATAATGACAGGTGAGCTGATTTATTCCTTTGTGATAAGTAAGACTAACATCACAGTTTTTGCATCTAGGAACCCATCCGCAGGTTTTGCATTCAATCATGGGGGCAAAACCTCTTCTGTTTTGGAAAAGAATCACCTGCTCTTTATTCTCTAAAGCCTTGCGTACGTGCTCCAATAGAAAAGGAGAAAATTGCCCGTTCATCCGTTTCTTACGTGCAAGCTCCTTGATATCAACCGGAAGAATCTCTGGTAGTTGAATATCCTTATATCGTTCATTAAGCTCAACTAATCCATATTTTCCTTTTGTTGCATTATAATAGGTCTCAACAGATGGAGTGGCTGTTCCCAATAATGTTTTTGCTCCATATAAAGATGCCAGAACAATTGCAGCATTACGTGCATTGTATCGTGGGGCGGGATCATATTGCTTGTATGTATTTTCGTGTTCCTCGTCTACAATTACTAAACCCAGTTTGTGGAATGGTAGAAAGATAGAAGAACGAACTCCAAGTATAATGTCGTATCCATCGTTTCCTAATTGCTTGCGCCATATTTCCACCCGCTCAGCATCCGAGAACTTAGAATGGTAAATGCCTAACTTATTGCCAAATACACGTTTTAAACGTTCGGTTATCTGAGTAGTCAGCGCAATTTCCGGAAGCAAATAAAGAACTTGCTTTCCTTCTTTTATTGTCTTCTCTATAAGATGGATATAGATCTCTGTCTTTCCGCTGGATGTTACTCCATGAAGCAGACATACATTCTTCTTTTTGAAGCTAGAAAGAATCTCCTTGTAAGCCTGTTGCTGATATTCGTTGAGTGGATTAATTTCTAAAATAGATTTCTCAGAAGTATCCAAACGGCCGATTTCTTGTTTATAAACCTCAAAAATGTTTTTATTGACCAGACTATTAAGTGCGGCCGGTGAAGCATCTGTTTTCTTTATCAGATCCTTTTTGCTTACTTCCTTGATGTTTTTACTGCTGTAAAAATGAGATAGCTCCAGATACTTCATTAAAAGAGCTTGTTGTTTCTGGGCACGCTCCAAATCATTGAAGATTTTCTGAAGATTGGTTTCTTCTTTTGCAAACTCAGTTAGGCGAACCCGGATTTCCACTTTAGGCTGATAATTCCGTTTCAGCTCCTCTTTAATAAAGATAGCCTCTTTATCAAGCAGTGATTTAATTGTTGGTAGAAGATTTTTCAATCCGCTTTCTTTCTCAAGTAGAGTAACCGATTGCTCGGTTTTATTCTCCATCAGATTTATTAATATTTGCTCTTTCTCTGATAGTTGAACAGAATAGTCGAAATCGGGATTGTATTCTACAATAGTTTCGCTCTCCAGTTTTAAACCTGAGGGTAGTGCGGCTTTATAAACATCACCTTGCGTGCAAAGATAATATGAAGAAATCCACTCCCAGAATTTGAATTGTATTGGAAGGAGTATAGGTTCAGAATCAAGAATAGTTGCTACTTCTTTTGTCTCATATCCTTCGGGAGCAGAGTAATGTATGTTGTATACAATTGCAGTGTAGAACTTTTTGCGTCCGAAAGGTACAATTATCCTGCACCCAATTTTTATATCATTTGCTATATCTTCAGGTATAGAATAAGTAAAGCATTTGGGTAAAGGTAGAGGCAATATAACGTCTGCAAACTTTTTCACACTATTTCTTTTTGTTGAGTGTGGCAAAGATATAAAAAAAGGAAGCTTCCCATAAATGAGAAACCTCCTTTTTTATATAAGGTATATGTTTTTTAGAAAATGTATGCTACAGAAACTTGCCACATTTTTGTTTTGCTTTTGAAAGATGAACCGCTAATAACTCCAGCTAGTTCACCTAAATCACCGCTTGCAAAATTTTCTTTTGCAGAATCAGTTAATGGTAAGTTATAGTTCAATCCAACCTGTAAATGTTTTAGTAATTTAACACCACCACCGATGTTTAATGAAACCTCAGCTTTCTTGCTGTCGATAGTAGGTGTTGTGCCTGTAATGGCCTGAGTTGCAATGCTTGTTAAATCGGTAGCTAGATTATCACTATTGATATCAAACGAGAAATTAGGGCCAGCAGCAACAAATACACTTGCCATACTTCCTAATCCGATAGAATATTTCAGGTTGACTGGAATATCAAAAGATTTACGTTTGTTGGTGACGTTTTCGTTTGTGATTGTGTTAGTAATCTTAGTTCCTTTTTCGTTATAAACAATAGCTCCATCAATTCCTAATCCTACAATAGGAATATTAACGTCTATCATTGGTCCAATAAAGAAACCAGACATGTTATCTGTCTTGAAGTTTTCATTTAATCCTGAAAAATCAGCATTTACAAGGTTTAATCCACCTTTTACACCAAATTTAATTTGCGCTTGTGCAGGGATAGCCAGAAATAAGCATGTTGCTATCAAAAGAGTGCTAAAAATCTTTTTCATAAGTCTAAAATCGTTTTGTTTGCTTGCAAAAGTATATAAAATATTTGGAATGTAATTATAATTATATAAGTTTTGATATTGTTCTTGATTTAAAAAATAAGAAAAAGCTCTATAGTAGAGTGTTTTAATGCCTTTTCTCATTTTTAATTTATTATTGCTGTTGTTTTATACTTAAATTATTTTAGTGTTTTCTTGAAGTGAATTTTGATTGAATTAAAAACTAATTTGTGTTTTAATGCTTTGATAATGAATGATGAAACATATTTTAACTTGATAAAGGGGGTGAATTGAGAAAAACTTAAGGTTGTTTTCTGACAATCCGTTTTACTTTTTGAGTTAATTGGTTGGTTATAAGCTGCGGAAAAATTATTTTCACCCCTATAATATACAGAAATATTAGTTTTTTTTCCGCGCGATTAAATTCAATCTCATGACAATGATCTATATTCTTGTAAATATTTAATTGAAATGTAATTTTGTTTATTGTTTTGTGATAAATTAAAAGCTTAATTTACAATATTCTAATAGCAATTTGCTATCTTTGCAGCCAAATTAGTTATGAAGAAATTTACTTAGAAATGAATAATGAAAACCCAACAAATCAGTTGCAGATTGAATTGAGTGATGAAATTGCTCAGGGAACTTATGCTAATCTGGCTGTGATAACTCATTCCAGTTCTGAATTTATTGTTGACTTTATAAGGGTAATGCCGGGTTTGCCTAAAGCAGGTGTAAAAAGTCGTGTGATTTTAACTCCGGAACATGCCAAAAGGTTAATGAGGGCTTTAGAAGATAATGTGCGTAAATATGAAAATTCTTTTGGCCCGATTCGTTTGAACGAAGAAAATTCAATGCAGCCAATTCCTGGCTTTGCAGGAGAAGCTTAAGGCTTGTTTCTTAGTAAGATACATATAGTTTGAGGTGTTTCAGTACTTTTAGTTCTGTTAAATAGCTATTTTTGCGGATAAATAGAAAAAACTTTGAATAATCAATTGGTTATTCAAATATATTTCGTATTTTTGCACCCCAAAATGTACACTTTTGAAATTAATATAACAATAATATAATAATTAAAAAACAATTAAAAATGCCTACAATTCAGCAATTAGTAAGAAAAGGAAGGGCCGTTTTGGTTGACAAAAGTAAGTCTCCAGCGTTAGACTCATGTCCTCAAAGACGTGGTGTTTGCGTGAGAGTTTACACAACAACTCCAAAGAAGCCTAACTCTGCAATGCGTAAAGTAGCTCGTGTGCGCCTAACAAACCAGAAGGAAGTTAACTCGTACATTCCGGGAGAAGGACACAACTTGCAAGAACACTCTATCGTATTGGTACGTGGTGGTCGTGTAAAAGACCTTCCAGGTGTACGTTATCACATCGTTCGTGGTACATTAGATACAGCGGGTGTTGCAGGACGTACTCAAAGACGTTCTAAATACGGTGCAAAGCGTCCAAAACCAGGACAAGCAGCAGCTCCAGCTAAAGGAAAGAAAAAATAATTTCGATCGTTAGCTGAGCTATTTTTTTAGATTAAAAAATACAAATTCCGTTTTGATTTGTTGGAATAAGCTATAAAAGGTTGAGTAAATACCCCAGCGGGGATGTTGAAGACGAATTAATGCAGCCAAAAACAAAACATTATTTTTCAAACAAATGAGAAAAGCAAAACCAAAAAAACGGGTTATCCTTCCGGATCCCGTGTTTAATGATCAAAAGGTTTCTAAATTTGTAAACCACTTGATGTATGATGGTAAGAAAAATACTTCATACGAAATTTTCTACGCTGCCTTAGAAACTGTTAAGGCAAAACTTCCTAACGAGGAAAAAACCTCTTTGGAAATCTGGAAAAAAGCATTGGACAATATCACTCCTCAAGTCGAAGTTAAGTCAAGACGTGTTGGTGGTGCAACATTCCAAGTTCCTACTGAAATCCGCCCTGATCGTAAAGAATCAGTTTCAATGAAAAACTTGATCCTGTATGCTCGTAAAAGAGGTGGAAAATGCATGGCTGATAAATTAGCTGCAGAGATTTTAGATGCATTCAACGAACAAGGTGGTGCATTTAAACGTAAAGAAGATATGCATAGAATGGCTGAAGCTAACCGTGCATTTGCTCACTTCAGATTTTAAATTGTAGAAAAATGGCAAAACAAGATTTACATTTGACCCGTAATATCGGTATCATGGCTCACATTGATGCTGGTAAAACTACAACTTCTGAACGTATCCTTTTCTATACTGGTCTTACTCATAAGATTGGTGAAGTGCACGAAGGTGCTGCAACTATGGACTGGATGGCTCAGGAGCAAGAACGTGGTATTACTATTACATCTGCGGCTACAACTACCAAATGGAAGTGGAATGACGAAACATTTAAAATCAACTTGATTGACACTCCGGGACACGTTGACTTTACCGCTGAGGTAGAACGCTCTCTTCGTGTATTGGATGGTGCAGTTGCTACTTATTGTGCAGTTGGTGGTGTAGAACCACAATCTGAAACTGTTTGGAGACAAGCTGATAAATATAACGTTCCTCGTATTGGATATGTGAACAAAATGGACCGTTCTGGTGCAGACTTCTTTGAAGTTGTACGCCAAATGAAAGACGTACTAGGAGCTAATCCTTGTCCTATCGTTGTTCCAATCGGTGCTGAAGAAAACTTCAAAGGTTTAGTAGACCTTATTAAAATGAAAGCTATCTACTGGCATGATGAGTCAATGGGTGCAGACTATTCTGAAGAAGAAATTCCTGCAGAACTTATTGACGAATGCAACGAATGGAGAGGTAAGATGCTTGAATCTGTAGCTGAATTCGATGATACTTTGATGGAGAAATTCTTTGATGATCCTTCAACTATCACTCAAGAAGAAGTTATTGCAGCTCTTCGTAAGGCGACTGTTCAGATGGCTATCGTTCCAATGCTTTGTGGTTCTTCATTTAAGAATAAGGGTGTTCAAACTTTGCTTGACTATGTTTGTGCATTTTTACCTTCTCCTATTGATACAGAAGCTGTAGTTGGTACTAACCCTGATACTGGTGAAGAAGAAGATAGAAAACCATCTGAAGATGAAGCTACTTCTGCTTTGGCATTTAAGATTGCTACTGACCCTTACGTAGGTCGTTTGACTTTCTTCCGTGTTTATTCAGGTAAGATTGATGCTGGTTCTTATATCTATAACTCTCGCTCTGGAAAGAAAGAACGTGTTTCTCGTTTATTCCAGATGCACTCAAATAAACAAAACCCAGTTGAAGTAATTGGTGCTGGTGATATTGGTGCAGGTGTTGGTTTCAAAGATATTCGTACAGGTGATACTCTTTGCGATGAAAATAAACCAATCGTACTTGAATCAATGGACTTCCCAGATCCTGTAATTGCTATTGCTGTTGAGCCAAAAACTCAGAAAGATATGGATAAGCTTACTAACGGATTAATTAAGTTAGCTGAAGAAGATCCAACTTTCACTGTTAAAACAGACGAGCAAAGTGGTCAGACAGTTATTGCTGGTATGGGTGAGCTTCACTTGGATATTATCATCGACCGTTTGAAACGTGAGTTTAAGGTAGAATGTAACCAAGGTCGTCCTCAGGTGTCTTACAAAGAAGCAATCACTAAGACTGTAAACCTTCGTGAAGTTTACAAAAAACAATCTGGTGGTCGTGGTAAGTTTGCTGATATTATTGTAAATATCGGTCCTGCTGACGAAGGCTTCGAAGGTACTCTTCAATTTATTGACGAAGTAAAAGGTGGTAATATTCCTAAAGAATTTATCCCTTCAGTACAGAAAGGTTTCTTAAGTGCAATGAAGAATGGTGTGCTTGCAGGATTCCCTCTTGATACTTTAAAGGTTACTTTGACTGATGGATCTTTCCACCCAGTTGACTCTGACCAGTTATCATTTGAGATCTGTGCTATCCAGGCTTACAAAAATGCTTGTGCTAAAGCTGGTCCTGCTCTTCTTGAACCAATTATGAGTCTTGAAGTTGTAACTCCAGAAGAAAGTATGGGTGATGTGATCGGAGACTTGAACAAACGTCGTGGTCAGGTTGAAGGCATGGAATCTAGCCGTACCGGTGCAAGAATTGTAAAAGCTAAAGTTCCTATGTCGGAATTGTTTGGTTACGTAACTTCATTACGTACTATCACTTCTGGTCGTGCAACATCTTCTATGACATTCTCACATTATGAGAAGGTTTCTTCTTCTATTGCAAAATCAGTTCTTGAAGAAGTTAAGGGACGTGCTGATTTAGTATAAAATTATAGTTAAAAATAATATGAGCCAAAAAATTAGAATTAAATTGAAGTCTTACGATCACAACTTGGTTGACAAGTCAGCTGAGAAGATCGTAAGAACTGTGAAGACTACAGGTGCCATTGTAAGTGGCCCTATACCTCTTCCTACGCACAAGCGTATCTTTACAGTGAACCGCTCTACTTTTGTTAACAAAAAATCCAGAGAACAATTTCAATTGTCTTCATTCAAAAGATTGATTGATATCTATAGCTCTACAGCTAAGACTGTTGATGCTTTGATGAAGCTGGAATTGCCAAGCGGAGTAGAAGTAGAAATTAAAGTTTGATAATTAAAAAAAAGTGAAATGCCAGGATTATTAGGAAAGAAAATCGGAATGACATCCGTTTTCAGTGCCGATGGTAAAAATGTACCATGCACTGTTATCGAAGCAGGTCCTTGTGTTGTTACTCAACTGAAAACAGTTGAAAAAGACGGTTACGAAGCTGTTCAAGTAGGTTTCCAGGAAAAAAAGGAAAAACATACTACTAAACCATTAATGGGACACTTCGCTAAAGCCAAAGTAACACCAAAGAGACACTTGGCCGAGTTCAAAGAATTTGAAAATGAACTAAATCTAGGAGACACTATCTCTGTTGAGTTGTTTAATGATGCAGTTTTTGTAGACGTTATTGCAACTTCTAAGGGTAAAGGTTTCCAGGGTGTAGTTAAGAGACACGGATTTGGTGGTGTTGGACAGTCTACTCACGGTCAGCACAATCGTTTACGTAAACCGGGTTCTATCGGTGCTTGTTCTTACCCAGCAAAAGTATTCAAAGGAATGCGCATGGGTGGACAAATGGGCGGTGACAGAGTTACTGTTCAAAATTTGCGAGTTTTAAAAGTTATTCCAGAACACAACCTTTTATTGATTAAAGGTTCTATTCCGGGATGCAAAGGTTCAATCGTAATAATTGAGAAATAATGGAAGTTAACGTATATAACATTAAAGGTGAAGACACTGGAAGAAAGATTACGTTAAATGAATCAATCTTCGGAATTGAGCCTAACGACCACGCTATTTATTTGGATGTAAAACAATTTATGGCTTGTCAACGTCAGGGAACTCACAAATCAAAAGAAAGAAGTGAACTTTCAGGTAGTACTAGAAAGTTGAAAAAACAAAAAGGTACTGGTGGAGCTCGTTCTGGTGATATTAATTCACCTGTATTTGTTGGTGGTGCAAGAGTTTTTGGTCCTAAGCCAAGAGACTATTTCTTTAAGTTGAATAAGAAAGTTAAGTCTTTAGCTAGAAAATCAGCTTTATCTTACAAGGCTCAAGGTAATGCTATTGTAGTTGTTGAAGATTTCTCTTTTGAAACTCCAAAGACTAAGGATTTTGTTGCATTGATAAATAATCTTAAAGTTTCTGATAAAAAGCTACTTTTTGTATTATCAGAACCAAATAAAAACGTATATTTGTCGGCTCGTAACATCGAGAGAGCTAATGTATTAACTGTCGCTGGATTAAATACTTACAATGTATTGAATGCTGGCGCATTGGTGCTTACTGAAAGTTCTCTTTCGGCTATTGACAGTATCTTAATGAAAAAGGAGGCTTAAATAATGGGAATTATTATTAAACCGTTAGTTACAGAGAAAATGACTGCTGCATCTGAAAAGTTAAATCGTTTCGGATTTATCGTGCGTCCTGAAGCTAACAAATTGGAAATTAAGAGCGCAGTCGAAGCATTATACAATGTTACAGTTGTTGATGTAAATACAATTCGTTATTCCGGTAAGAATAAAAGTCGTTATACTAAGGCTGGGATGATCAATGGTAGAACAAATGCTTATAAAAAAGCAGTTGTGACATTGAAAGAAGGAGATACTATTGATTTTTATAGCAATATTTAATAAAAATGGCAGTACGTAAATTTAAGCCCACAACACCGGGGCAAAGACATAAAATTATTGGTACTTATGAGGAGATAACTGCATCAGTACCAGAAAAATCTCTTGTGTTTGGTAAGCTTTCTTCTGGTGGTCGTAACAACGAAGGAAAGATGACTATGCGCTATATTGGCGGTGGTCACAAGAAGAAAATCAGAATCGTTGATTTCAAGAGAAATAAAGACGGTGTTCCGGCAGTAGTAAAAACAATTGAATACGATCCGAATCGTTCGGCTCGTATCGCTTTGTTATTTTATGCCGATGGTGAAAAAAGATATATTATTGCTCCCAATGGATTACAAGTAGGTAATACTCTTATGTCAGGTGAGAATGCAGCGCCAGAGATTGGTAATGCACTTCCTTTACAAAATATTCCTGTTGGTACTGTAATTCATAATATTGAATTGCGTCCTGGTCAAGGTGCTGCCTTGGTTAGATCTGCAGGTAATTTTGCTCAGTTGACTTCAAGAGAAGGCAAATATTGTGTTATTAAATTGCCTTCTGGTGAAGTAAGACAAATACTTAGTACATGTAAAGCTACAATTGGTAGCGTTGGTAACTCTGATCATGGATTGGAATGCTCTGGTAAAGCTGGACGTTCAAGATGGTTAGGTCGTCGTCCTCGTAACCGTGGTGTTGTTATGAACCCAGTCGATCACCCAATGGGTGGTGGTGAAGGCCGCGCTTCTGGAGGTCACCCAAGATCTCGTAAGGGATTGTATGCTAAGGGCTTGAAGACTAGAGCTCCAAAGAAGCAATCTTCTAAGTATATTATTGAGAGAAGAAAAAAGTAATCTGATTAATTGAGTAAACTATGAGTCGTTCATTAAAAAAAGGTCCTTATATTAATATTAAGCTTGAAACAAAAGTGCTTGCTATGAATGAGTCAGGCAAAAAAGCTGTTGTTAAGACTTGGGCTAGAGCTTCAATGATTTCGCCTGATTTTGTTGGGCATACTATTGCAGTTCATAACGGAAATAAATTTATTCCTGTTTACGTTACCGAAAACATGGTTGGGCACAAGTTAGGAGAATTCTCTCCTACTCGTACTTTCAGAGGCCATGCTGGTAACAAGAAACGTTAACAGGATATATTAAATCTGAAATAATAAAGTAATAAAAAATAATGGGAGCAAGAAAGAAAATATCGGCTGATAAAAGAAAAGAAGCCCTTAAAACCATGTATTTTGCCAAATTGCAAAATGTTCCTACTTCACCACGTAAGATGCGTCTTGTGGCGGATATGATCCGTGGTATGGAAGTGAACAGAGCTCTTGGTGTTTTGAAGTTTTCATCGAAAGAAGCTTCTGCAAGAGTTGAGAAATTGTTGCGCTCTGCTATTGCTAACTGGGAACAGAAAAACGAACGTAAAGCAGAAGGCGGTGAATTATTTGTAACAAAGATTTTTGTTGATTGTGGAGCAACATTGAAAAGAATGAGACCAGCACCACAGGGGAGAGGTTACAGAATTCGTAAACGCTCAAATCACGTAACTTTGTTCGTTGATTCAAAGAGTACTAATGATAATCAAAATTAAGCTAGATGGGACAAAAAGTTAATCCAATAAGTAACCGTTTAGGAATTATCAGAGGATGGGATTCCAATTGGTATGGTGGCGATAATTATGGTGATTCTTTGCTAGAAGATAGCAAGATTCGTAAATATCTTAATGCAAGACTTGCAAAAGCAAGCGTATCAAGAATAGTTATTGAGCGCACACTGAAACTTGTTACAATAACCGTATGTACAGCCCGTCCAGGTATTATCATTGGTAAGGGTGGTCAGGAAGTTGATAAGTTAAAAGAAGAGTTGAAGAAGATCACTGATAAAGATATTCAAATTAATATCTTTGAAGTAAAAAGACCTGAGTTAGATGCTGTAATTGTAGCAAATAACATTGCTCGCCAGGTAGAAGGTAAGATTGCTTACCGTCGTGCTATTAAAATGGCTATCGCAAATACAATGCGTATGGGAGCAGAAGGTATCAAAGTGCAAATTTCAGGACGTTTGAATGGAGCAGAAATGGCTCGTTCTGAAATGTATAAGGAAGGAAGAACTCCGCTGCACACATTTAGAGCTGATATTGACTATTGTCATGCAGAAGCATTGACTAAGGTTGGACTTCTTGGTGTGAAAGTTTGGATTTGTAGAGGTGAAATTTTTGGCAAGAAAGAACTTGCTCCTAATTTTACTCAAAGCAAAGAAGGAGGCCGTGGCAATGCAGGTAGCAGAGACGGTGGAAAAAACTTCAAAAGAAAGAAAAATAATCGCTAAAACGAATTTGAATTTTAGGAAATTATGTTACAACCGAAAAAGACAAAATTCAGAAGACAACAAAAGGGTCGCATGAAAGGTAATGCCCAAAGAGGCAACCAACTCGCTTTTGGTTCTTTTGGTATCAAAACTTTGCAAAATAAATGGATTACAGGTAGACAGATTGAAGCTGCCCGTATTGCCGTTACTAGATATATGCAACGTCAAGGTCAGATATGGATCAGAGTATTCCCGGATAAACCAATTACTAAGAAGCCTGCAGAAGTACGTATGGGTAAGGGTAAGGGTAGTCCTGAAGGATTCGTAGCTCCTGTTACTCCTGGTAGAATTTTAATTGAAGTAGAAGGCGTTTCTTATGAAATAGCTAAAGAAGCATTGCGTTTAGCAGCTCAAAAGCTTCCTGTTACTACCAAGTTTATAGTAAGACGTGATTATGATACTCAAAATCAAAATGCATAGTGTTTATGAAAATTGCAGAAATTAGAGAAATAAATACCAAAGAACTGGTAGAAAGAATTGAGGCTGAAGTAGCCAATTATAACCAAATGGTGTTAAACCATTCTATCTCCCCTTTGGATAATCCTGCACAAATAAAACAGTTACGCAGGACGATTGCGCGTATGAAATCAGAATTACGCCAAAGAGAACTTAACAATAAATAATGGGTTTGATGGAAGCTAGAAATTTAAGAAAAGAAAGAACAGGGGTTGTTCTTAGCAACAAAATGGATAAAACTATTACTGTTGCAGCTAAGTTTAAAGAAAAACACCCTATCTATGGTAAATTCGTAAGTAAAACGAAGAAATACCATGCTCATGATGAAAATAATGATTGTAACATTGGTGACACTGTTAGAATCAGTGAGACTCGTCCTTTGAGTAAAACAAAGAGATGGAGAGTAGTTGAAATAATTGAAAGAGCTAAGTAATTATGATACAAACAGAATCCAGACTTACAGTATGTGACAACAGTGGAGCTAAAGAAGTTTTGTGCATCCGTGTGTTGGGTGGTACAGGGCGTCGTTATGCTTCTGTTGGGGATGTTATTGTAGTTTCAGTAAAAAGTGTTATCCCCGCGAGTGATATTAAAAAAGGTGCAGTGTCTAAAGCTTTGATCGTACGTACGAAAAAAGAAATCCGTCGTGCTGATGGTTCTTACATACGTTTTGATGATAATGCTTGTGTTTTGTTAAATAACGCAGGTGAAATTAGAGGAAGTAGAATCTTTGGACCGGTTGCGAGAGAACTTCGTGCTACAAACATGAAGGTAGTATCATTAGCACCAGAGGTACTTTAATTTTGTAAAAGATTTAAGTAATGAGTAAATTACATATTAAAAAAGGCGATACAGTTTTAGTCAATGCTGGTGAAGATAAAGGCAAAACTGGACGCGTGTTGAAAGTTCTTGTAAAAAAAGGACGTGCAATTGTTGAAGGCATGAATCTGGTATCTAAAAGTACTAAACCTAATGCTAAGAACC
This sequence comes from Bacteroidaceae bacterium, assembly GCA_963668125.1. GTDB lineage: Bacteria > Bacteroidota > Bacteroidia > Bacteroidales > Bacteroidaceae > Bacteroides. Next base: position 907,017 of record OY764215.1, read on the forward strand.
CTCAAGGTGGTATTGTAAAGCAAGAAGCTTCTATACATATCTCTAACTTAAACCTTGTAGATCCAAAGAGTGGAAAAGCAACACGTGTTGGGAGAAAAGAAAGTTCTGATGGAACTTTAGTGCGTTATTCTAAAAAATCAGGAGAGGAGATTAAGTAATGAGTAATACTGCTAGCCTTAAGAAAGAATATGCAGAGCGTATTGCGCCTGCATTAAAAGAGCAATTTCAATATAGTTCATCTATGCAAGTTCCAGTCCTTAAAAAGATTGTTATCAATCAAGGTTTGGGATCTGCTGTTGCTGATAAAAAAATTATTGAAGTTGCAATAAATGAGATGACTGCGATTACAGGTCAGAAAGCTGTAGCTACAATTTCTCGTAAGGATATTGCAAACTTTAAGTTACGTAAAAAAATGCCTATCGGTGTGATGGTTACTTTACGTCGTGAAAGAATGTATGAGTTCCTTGAAAAATTAGTTCGCGTTGCTTTACCTCGTATCCGTGACTTTAAAGGTATTGAAAGTAAATTTGATGGTAAAGGTAACTATACTTTAGGTATTCAGGAACAAATTATTTTCCCTGAAATCAATATCGATAGTATTACTAAAATTCTTGGTATGAACATAACTTTTGTAACTACTGCTCAGTCAGATGAAGAAGGATATGCTTTATTGAAAGAATTTGGATTACCTTTTAAAAACTCAAAAAAAGACTAATATATTATGGCAAAAGAATCAATGAAAGCTCGCGAAGTAAAGAGAGCAAAACTTGTAGCCAAATATGCTGAAAAGAGAGCTCAGTTAAAAAAAGACGGTGATTATGATGCATTACAGGCTTTGCCTAAGAATGCATCACCTGTTCGTTTGCACAATCGTTGTAAACTAACAGGTCGTCCAAAGGGCTATATTCGTCAGTTTGGTGTTTCAAGAATTCAATTTCGTGAAATGGCATCTAATGGTCTTATTCCCGGAGTTAAAAAAGCAAGCTGGTAAATTATTTTTTTAAATATTGTCAGGGATGCCTGATTAATTTAATAAATTTTATATGACTGATCCAATAGCAGATTATTTGACGAGGTTGAGAAACGCAATCGGTGCAAAGCACAGAGTTGTAGAAATTCCTGCCTCTAACCTTAAAAAGGAAATTACAAAAATCCTTTTTGAGAAAGGCTACATTCTTAATTATAAGTTTGTAGAAGATGGACCTCAAGGAACTATTAAAGTTGCCTTGAAGTATGATTCCGTTAACAAAGTAAACGCAATCAAAAAATTGATTAGAATATCTTCTCCAGGTTTACGTAAGTATACTGGATACAAGGATATGCCACGTGTTATTAATGGTTTGGGTATTGCTATAATATCTACTTCCAAAGGTGTAATGACAAACAAAGAGGCTGCTGAGTTTAAGATTGGCGGAGAAGTCTTGTGTTATGTATATTAATTTAGGAGGAATAAGCAATGTCTAGAATAGGAAAATTACCCATTAGTATCCCAGCAGGAGTATCAGTTACTCTTAATGGTGATGTGGTTACTGTAAAAGGACCAAAAGGTGAATTAAGTCAGTATGTTAATCCGCTTATTTCTGTGGAAGTAGCTGATGACCAAATTTTATTAACTCGTAAAAGCGATGATAAACAAGAAAGAGCATTTCATGGTCTTTATCGTTCTTTGATTAATAATATGGTTGTTGGTGTTTCTGAAGGTTACAAGAAAGAGTTAGAGTTAGTTGGTGTTGGTTACCGTGCTACGGCTACTGGAAATATCATTGAATTTTCTCTAGGTTATTCACATAATATTTTCTTGCAATTACCTGCAGAAATTAAAGTTGAGACAAAGTCTGAAAGAAATAAGAATCCTCTTGTTCTTTTAGAATCTTGTGACAAGCAGTTGATAGGTCAAGTTTGTTCAAAAATACGTTCTTTCCGTAAACCGGAACCATATAAAGGTAAAGGTATTAAATTTGTTGGAGAAGAAATTCGCAGAAAGTCGGGCAAATCAGCCGGTGCTAAGTAATTTACATAAATTTGTATTATCATGACAACAAAAATAGAAAGACGAATTAAAATTAAATACAGAGTACGTAATAAGATCTCAGGTACTACCGGATGTCCACGTATGAGTGTATTTAGAAGTAACAAACAAATCTATGTTCAAATCATTGATGATTTGTGTGGAAAAACTTTAGCTTCTGCTTCTTCTCTTGGTATTGAAGAAAAACTTCCAAAGAAAGAACAAGCTGCTAAAGTTGGTGAAATAATCGCTAAAAAAGCGCAGGAAGCAGGTATTACAACTGTTGTATTCGATCGTAATGGTTACTTATATCATGGGAGAGTAAAAGAAGTAGCTGATGCAGCTCGTAACGGTGGACTTAAATTTTAATTATTATGGCAGGAATAAGTAATCGATTTAAAATATCTAGTGATATAGAGCTTAAAGACAGATTAGTTGCTATTAATCGTGTTACTAAAGTAACAAAGGGTGGTAGAACTTTCAGTTTTTCTGCAATAGTAGTTGTAGGTAACGAAGATGGCGTTATTGGTTGGGGACTTGGAAAAGCTGGTGAAGTGACTGCAGCAATTGCTAAAGGAGTTGAGTCAGCTAAGAAGAACTTGATTAAAGTGCCTGTATTGAAAGGAACCGTTCCTCACGAACAAACTGCAAGATTTGGTGGTGCTGAAGTTTTCATTAAGCCTGCTTCTCATGGTACAGGTGTTGTAGCTGGTGGTGCTATGCGTGCAGTACTTGAAAGTGTTGGTGTAACTGACGTTTTGGCTAAGTCTAAAGGTTCTTCAAATCCTCATAACCTTGTTAAAGCTACAATTTTAGCTTTAGGAGAAATGAGAGATGCAAGAACTGTTGCACAGAACAGAGGTATTAGTATGGACAAAGTATTTAGAGGATAAGGAGGAAATATGTCAACTATTAAGATCAAACAAATTAAAAGCAGAATTGGTGCTCCAGCTGATCAAAAGAGAACGCTAGATGCATTAGGACTTCGCAAATTGAATCGTGTGGTTGAGCACGAAGAAACTCCTTCAATTCTTGGTATGGTAGCAAAAGTTAAGCACTTGGTAACCATTATTAAGTAATTTATTGTTGAATAATAAAACTAATTACAATATGAACTTAAGTAATTTAAAACCTGCAGAAGGATCTACTAAAACAAGAAAAAGAGTCGGTCGTGGCTCTGGTTCAGGCTTAGGAGGTACTTCTACAAGAGGTCACAAAGGAGCAAAATCAAGATCTGGTTATTCTAGAAAGATTGGTTTTGAAGGTGGACAGATGCCTCTCCAACGTCGTGTCCCTAAATTTGGTTTTAAGAATATAAATAGAGTAGAATATAAAGCCTTAAATCTTGATTCTTTGCAAAAACTAGCTGAAGCTAAAAGTTTGACAAAAGTTGGTATTAATGACTTTATTGAAGCTGGATTTATCTCTTCAAATCAATTGGTGAAGATTTTAGGTAATGGTAGCTTAACTAGCAAACTTGATGTAGAAGCAAATGCTTTTTCAAAGAGTGCAGTTGCAGCCATTGAGTCTTTAGGTGGAAATGCTGTAAAACTCTAATTCAATGAGAAAAGCTATTGAAACATTAAAAAATATATGGAAGATAGAGGATCTGAGACAACGGATCCTCATCACTATATTATTTGTAGCGATTTATCGTTTTGGTTCCTTTGTAGTTTTGCCAGGCATTAATCCTGGAATGTTAACTCAACTGCATAAGCAAACTAGTGAAGGTCTATTAGCTTTGTTGAACATGTTCTCTGGAGGAGCATTTTCTAATGCTTCTGTATTCGCTTTGGGTATTATGCCCTACATCTCTGCTTCAATTGTTATTCAACTTTTAGCAATTGCAGTTCCTTATTTTCAGAAACTGCAACGTGAAGGAGAAAGTGGTAGAATAAAAATTAACCAGTATACTCGTTATTTAACTATAGCAATATTATTGTTTCAAGCTCCTTCTTATTTGATGAATTTGAAAGCACAAGCTGGTCCTTCATTGAATCCTTCATTGAACTGGACTTTATTTATGATAACTTCTACAATCATTTTGGCTGCTGGAAGTATGTTCATATTATGGCTTGGTGAGAGAATAACAGACAAGGGTATAGGCAATGGTATCTCATTAATTATTATGGTTGGTATTATTGCACGTCTTCCAAAAGCTTTGTCTCAGGAAGTTGTGTCTCGTACTACTGATACTGGTGCGGGTGGTCTGATCATGTTCTTATTTGAGATTGTCTTCTTATTGTTAGTTATTGCTGGTGCTATCATGCTAGTGCAAGGTACTAGAAAAGTTCCTGTACAATATGCAAAGAGAATTGTTGGTAATAAACAATCCGGTGGTGCTAGACAGTATATTCCTTTGAAAGTTAATGCTGCTAATGTAATGCCTATTATATTTGCTCAAGCTATTATGTTTATCCCAGTAGCTATTATTGGATATTCAAATGTGGCAAGTGCAAGTGGTGTTGCTCGTGCATTAACTAACCATACTGGATTTTGGTATAATTTTGTTTTTGCTGTTATGATTATTCTTTTCACTTATTTTTATACAGCAATTACAATTAATCCTACCCAGATGGCTGAGGATATGAAGAGAAATAATGGTTTTATTCCAGGAATTAAACCTGGTAAGAAAACAGCAGAGTATATTGATGAGATTATGTCTCGCATAACTTTACCTGGTTCTTTATTCTTGGCTGCTGTAGCAATTATGCCTGCTTTTGCTGGTATATTTGGTGTTAAAGCTGAATTTGCTCAGTTCTTCGGTGGAACTTCATTGTTGATTCTTGTTGGGGTTGTACTTGATACTCTTCAACAAGTTGAGAGTCACCTTTTGATGAGACACTATGATGGATTGTTGAAATCCGGAAGAATTAAAGGACGTTCAGGCAGTGTTGCTGCGTATTAATCATTAAAGAATGATATTTCTTAAAACTGAAGAAGAGATAGAATTACTACGAGCAAGTAATTTGCTCGTAGGTAAAACATTAGCAGAGGTAGCAAAGCTTATTAAACCAGGTGTTACTACCCGTGAACTTGATAAAGTAGCTGAAGAGTTTATTAGAGATAATGGTGCGATTCCTACTTTTAAAGGATTTCCTAATCAATACGGAGATCCGTTTCCAAGTACTCTTTGTACTTCTGTTAATGATCAAGTAGTACATGGTATACCAAATGATAAGCCATTGGAAAATGGTGATATTGTTTCAATTGACTGTGGTACATTTATGAATGGTTTTTGTGGTGATTCTGCTTACACATTTTGTGTAGGTGATGTTGATCCGGAAGTTCGTAAATTATTAGAAGTTACAAAAGAGTCACTTTATGTTGGCATACAGAATGCTGTTGTTGGTAAGCGCCTTGGTGATATAGGGTATGCTATACAACAATATTGTGAATCTAATTCCTATGGTGTCGTGAGAGAGTTTGTTGGTCATGGTATTGGTAAAGATATGCATGAAGATCCACAGGTTCCTAATTATGGGAAGCGTGGATATGGCACATTACTTAAAAAAGGATTGTGCATAGCTATTGAACCAATGATCACATTAGGATCTCGCGAAATTGTTATGGAACGTGATGGCTGGACTGTCAGAACTAGAGACCGTAAAGCGGCAGCACATTTTGAGCATACAATTGCTGTTGGTCTAAATGGTGCCGATATACTATCTACTTTTGATTATGTTGAACAAGTTTTAGGTGATAAAGCGATTTAATATGGCGAAACAATCTGCAATAGAACAAGATGGAGTTATCGTTGAAGCATTGTCTAACGCAATGTTTCATGTAGAGTTAGAAAATGGGCATGAAATTACAGCTCATATCTCGGGAAAAATGAGAATGCATTACATTAAAATTTTGCCTGGTGATAAAGTGAGAGTGGAGATGTCCCCTTATGATTTATCTAAAGGAAGAATCGTTTTTAGATATAAATAAAAAAAAATAATATGAAAGTAAGAGCATCATTAAAAAAACGTACGCCGGAATGCAAAATCGTTAGACGTAATGGCTGTTTGTATGTTATTAATAAGAAAAATCCTAAGTTTAAACAACGTCAAGGATAATTTATTATTTTTGCAAAAAAAATAATTTAATATATGGCTATAAGAATAGTTGGTGTAGATTTACCTCAAAATAAAAGAGGTGAGATAGCGTTAACCTATGTATATGGAATAGGTCGCAGTAGTTCAGCTAAGATTTTGGATAAGGCTGGAGTTGACAGAGATGTTAAAGTAAAGGATTGGACTGATGATCAAGCTGCTAAAATCCGTGAAATTATTGGCGCAGAATTTAAAGTAGAAGGTGATCTTCGTTCTGAAGTTCAACTAAACATTAAGCGATTAATGGATATTGGTTGCTACCGTGGTGTTCGTCACCGTATTGGCTTACCTGTTAGAGGTCAAAGCACTAAGAACAATGCACGTACACGTAAGGGTAGAAAGAAAACAGTTGCAAATAAGAAAAAAGCTACTAAATAATAATTGTTGATATGGCAAAAAAAACAGTCGCAGCTAAGAAAAGAAATGTAAAGGTTGATGCTAATGGACAATTACATGTTCATTCATCATTCAACAACATTATTGTTTCTTTAGCAAACAGTGAAGGTCAGATTATCTCATGGTCTTCAGCAGGAAAGATGGGATTTAGAGGTTCTAAAAAGAACACTCCTTATGCAGCTCAGATGGCTGCACAAGATTGTGCAAAAATTGCATATGATCTTGGCTTGAGAAAAGTTAAAGCATATGTTAAGGGACCAGGAAACGGTCGTGAATCTGCTATCAGAACTATTCACGGAGCCGGTATTGAAGTTACTGAAATTGTAGACGTAACCCCACTTCCACACAATGGTTGTCGTCCTCCAAAAAGAAGGAGAGTCTAAGATTTCTTTATTTTAAATATGATACTTGATTTTGTTATTGGATTACATTTTCCTTTCTGTAATCGCGGCTGCAACAGATTAAGTTCATTAACAAACAATTAAATATTAAAAAAAAATGGCTAGATATACAGGTCCTAAATCAAGAATTGCACGTAAATTTGGTGAAGGTATCTTCGGTCCTGATAAAGTATTATCAAAGAAGAACTACCCTCCTGGACAACACGGAAATTCTAGAAAGAGAAAAACTTCAGAATATGGTATCCAACTTCGTGAAAAACAAAAAGCGAAATATACTTATGGAGTTTTAGAAAAACAATTCCGTAATCTATTTGAAAGAGCTGAAAGTGCTAAAGGTATTACCGGTGAGATTCTTGTTCAACAATTGGAACTTCGTCTTGATAATATTGTATTCCGTTTAGGTATTGGAAATACACGTGCAGCAGCTCGCCAGTTGGTAAGTCACAGACACATCACTGTTGATGGGAAAGTAGTTAATATTCCTTCTTATTCAGTTAAACCAGGTCAGGTTATTGGCGTACGTGAAAGATCTAAATCTATGGAAGTGATTGCAAATTCACTTGCAGGTTTTAATCACAGCAAATATCCTTGGTTAGAGTGGGAAGATACTGCAAAGGTTGGCAAATTATTGCATGTTCCTGAAAGAGCAGACATCCCTGAAAACATTAAAGAGCAGTTGATTGTAGAGTTGTATTCTAAATAATAATTAATTTCATGGCTATATTAGCATTTCAAAAACCTGATAAAGTATTGATGTTAGAGGCAGACTCAAAATTCGGTAAATTCGAATTTCGTCCGCTGGAACCTGGATTTGGTATTACTGTGGGTAATGCTTTGCGCCGTATTCTTCTCTCTTCATTAGAAGGTTATGCCATCACTACTATTAAAATAGAAGGTGTTGAGCACGAATTTTCAACTGTTCCAGGAGTCAAGGAAGACGTAACTAACATTATTTTGAATCTGAAACAAGTAAGATTCAAGCAAGTGGTTGAAGAGTTTGAAAGTGAGAAGGTCACTATCTCTGTGGAAAATTCTACTGAATTTAAGGCAGGTGATATAGGCAAGTATTTGACTGGATTTGAAGTGTTAAATCCTGAATTAGTTATTTGCCATTTAGATTCTAAAGCTACAATGCAAATTGATATTACAATTAATAAAGGTCGTGGATATATTCCTGCTGATGAAAATCGTGAATATTGTACTGATGTTAATGTAATTCCAATTGATTCAATTTATACACCTATCCGTAACGTAAAGTACGTTGTAGAAAACTTCCGTGTTGAACAGAAGACTGACTATGAGAAATTAGTACTTGAAATTACAACAGATGGTTCTATTCACCCAAAAGATGCACTTAAAGAAGCTGCAAAGATTCTTATTTATCACTTTATGCTGTTCTCTGATGAAAAGATTACTCTTGAAAATACAGATGTTGACGGTAATGAAGAATTTGATGAAGAAGTATTGCACATGCGTCAATTATTGAAAACTAAGCTTGTTGACATGGACTTATCAGTTCGTGCTCTTAACTGCTTGAAGGCTGCTGATGTTGAAACATTGGGAGATCTTGTAGTGTTCAATAAGACTGATCTTCTTAAGTTCAGAAACTTTGGTAAGAAATCGCTTACTGAGCTTGATGATTTGCTCGAAAGTCTGAATCTGTCGTTTGGAACCGATATTTCTAAATATAAATTAGATAAAGATTAAAAAATGAGACATAATAAGAAATTCAATCATTTAGGTCGTACTGCTTCTCATAGAGGTGCTATGTTATCTAACATGGCGTGCTCTTTGATTACGCACAAAAGAATCACTACGACTGTTGCAAAGGCAAAAGCTTTGAAGAAATTCGTTGAGCCTTTAATCACTAAGTCTAAAGATGATACAACGAATTCTCGTCGTGTTGTTTTTAGCAACTTACAAGATAAAATTGCTGTAACAGAATTGTTCAAAGAAATCTCTGTGAAGATTGCTGATCGTCCGGGTGGTTATACTCGTATTATCAAAACTGGTCACCGTTTAGGTGATAACGCAGAAATGTGTTTTATTGAACTAGTTGATTACAACGAAAATATGGCGAAAGAAAAAGTTGCTAAGAAAGCTACTCGTACTCGTCGTTCTAAAAAAGCTGCTGAATCTGATGCTGTTGAAGCTCCAGTTGAAGCTGCTCCTGCTGAAGAAGCAAAAGCTGAATAATATACACCAATATATTCATATAAGGGAATGTCTTATCAATAAGATGTTCCCTTTTTTGCTATATATACTTCTCATTGCCTTTCATAATTATAGCTATAATGTGTGTGCTTGACTTATTCCGGAAACTTCTGGAGTTTATACTTTAAGCAAAAATATAGTCTAGCCTTGATATAAAGAGTCTTATATCTGTTACGTCTATTAATGCGGCTCTAAATGCTTTCTCTATAAGGATTGTGTTAATTGGGAGGAAGTACTAGCTCTTTTGTCACTAAACTCAAAGCTTTTGGCATAATAATTTTGCCTTGTGTTTTAGTAATCTTAGCTGTTTGCTTTTATTCTGATTTTACTGATGTATTGTATTGCCGTATTGTATTGCCTTTTACTAGTTTAAGCTTAAAATTAGTCTTAATTATTGCTTTTTTCTTCAATAACTTGTTTGTCTCAAATTATTATTTATCTTTGTGGAAAGCCTTAAATTTTTTGGATTATATTTTGATCGTTTCGTTCAGTTGCCAGTTTATTTTTGATTAATGTGAAATATAACCTTTGAATACTATGGAGAAAAAATTAATTGAGAAACATCTTTTTGAATCCAGTCATCAGGATGTAGAACAACGTACTAATATTGCAAGTGCGTTTTTGGCTGTTTTATTAATATTGTTAAGTGCTGTTTCTTTAATTGTTTATAGCCAGTTAGATAGAGTTGCAGCTGCTATAACGCTTACGCTTTTGTTCCTGGCCGGTTGTTTTCTACTTGTTGGCATATATCTCTTGGTTTGGAGATCGAAAGCTATGGTTTATGGACCTACAGGTAGCAAAGTTATGAAGGAATCCCTCTTCTTTGAGATTGGCGAATTGAATAAACTGGAAAAAATGATTAAGTCCGGAGTCTTTTCTGGTACAGTTCAATCTAACGAAAAAGGAAGTGTCAGGCTTGACATTCTTAAATCAGAAGATGGAAAGTTTGTAGCACTTCAGCTATTTCAGTTCTCATTATACAAATTTACTGTCAATACTCCAATTACTTATTTCCACGGAGAGAAAGCCGAGGAAGTTTCTGCTTTCTTAAACAAATTGGGATAGGCATTAATTGCATGAATAGTAATGCGCGTAGGTGTTTCTATTATTCATAATGAATGAAGTCCATCTCACTTACTTTGTAGGTTAGCATCTGGGCAAAAGTGCATGTCGGAAAGGCGATGGGCTATAAATTACACCGGACTTAGTAGTTCAGAATGCTAAGTTTGCTGTTGTAAGATGTAAATTGAGATACTAATAATTACTAATAACCTGGGGTTAGCTATTGATAACAGCTATCCCCATTTTCTTCATTAAGAAACAAGCATTCATGTTTTGAGCCACACCGTCTTTTAGTAGATACGAAAAGTTTAGCTCATTATCTTTCACCTCCGCTTCAAAGCAAAAGTTGCGAATATCTTCCGGATAATGATTGATTAATGAACCCAACAATAAATCGTGCGTGGCAATAATTCCATTTGCATTGAGTGACATAAACTGTTTAATCAGTGCAAACGAACCTTTTTGCTTATCCATTGAGTTTGTTCCCTTTAAAATTTCATCCAGAATAATGAATAATTCTTCTTTGTTTTCAAGTTTATCAATAATCAGCTTCAGGCGTTTTAGCTCTGCAAAGAAATATGATTCATTATCAGTAAGTGAATCTGTAGTTCTCAGACTGGTGATTAGCTGAGCCGGATATACTTCCATTTCGTTGGCACATACTGGTGATCCGATACAAGCTAAAAGATAATTCACACCGATTGTACGGAGATAGGTACTTTTTCCTGCCATATTTGCTCCGGTAATAATAACGAAATAGGGGCGTTTGGGAATATCAACATCATTCTTTATACATTTACTTCGGTTCATTAATGGATGTCCCATTTCTGCAACCTTAAGATTGAATGGTTTATTATTAATAATCGGGTAGTTATATCCCGGATGATTATAAGCAAAAGTAGATAGCGAACAAAGAGCATCTATTTCACCAACAGCTTCCAGCCACACCGGAAGTTTATCTGCATGTTCCTCCTTCCATGATTCTATTTTGATAATCTGGCGAAGTTCCCAGAAAAGAAATCCATTAAGCAGTGCTGTTACCAGAATATTATTCCGTTGGTCGAGCGCATTCATTAGTTTTGCCAACTGATGAACGGCAACTGAAGCCGATTTCTCATTCTTTCCCAACATCTCCTGTACTTTTTGCAATATCTCACTTTTTGTTTCGAGTTTCTCTATCATCTCAATCAGTCCGGCATAGGTAGTTAGGATCTGAAGTTTCTTTCCATACGAAATCTGCACCTTTGTAATACGGTTGGAAAGTCGCATGCTGCAAATAACAAAAAAGACAAAAGAAGCGCCCAGTAAATTGAAAGATGCGATACCGACTATTGCAAGAGCAAGAATAATGAAGTTAACAGCCGGAACAATATATGTTAGTGCACTAAAAAAGCGATTCTCTTTAAACAGGCTTTTGCTTTCGGCCCACTCTTTAATTCTTTCTCCATCGGAAATATCTCCTTTATACAGCAAACCTAAGATACGAAATCGTTGGCGGAATTTTAGTTCCGGAGCTAATTCACGTACAGCTTCCTGCCGCTTCTCAATCATATCTTTATTTTTCAGGTGATTGTTGAACCAATCTGCCAGAAGATTCTTTCCGAATAAAGTTGATGTACGGTTTATGTACTGGAATAATGAGTTGTTGCCGAACAGGTCCAGATCATAAGAATATAAATGTGCAGGATTAATAAATTCCTTTCCATCATCGAATGCAGAAAAATTATAATCAATAGCAGCCAGTTCTTGTTGATTAACCTCTATCTTCTTTTCCAGATAATCTTTTTTGTAGAATAACCGGTTGTGGTGCTTAACCAATGCAAGAAAAGGAACGAAGGTGCATGCAATAACACAGCAGATGGCTAACCATCCGGCCGAAAAGAAATAAATAATTCCTGTTATTCCGGCAATAAACAGAAGTACCCGAATTGTACTGATGCGGTAGATTCTCTTTTTAACTCCTGTAAGTTTGCCTTGTGTTTCTTCTATAATCTGCTTATATGTAGTGCTTATCTTTTCTAAATTGCTCATTTTGTTTGCCTTAATAATTCTTAGTGATGCAAAGGTAGAGAAAATAAAGTTCATGCTTCTTTTTTGTTTATGACTTTTAACGCCATCGCTAAGGTGTTATTTAACTATATCTTTTTAGAAAGCAGTACAGCTAGTTTAATTATAAAGTACAGCATATCTATAAAAGATGTACTCCTAATTCTATTTTTGACTAATCTGTTAAATAAGTATATAAGCACGTTTTGCCTAAACATTGATGCAATAAATGCTTATCTTTGTATGTGTTTCAGGCTATTAATGATTAGTAATACATTAATAATATGAAGAAGTTATTGATTTATTCTATTAGTGTACTCCTTTTATCAGGATGTGGTTCTATGGATCAGGTATCAAGATCTATAGTGGCTACTCATACAGGTGCAGCCATTGGAAGTATTGCTGGTTCTATTATTGGAGATAATATTGGCGGTTTCAGAGGATCTTATTTAGGATCATTTGTAGGATCGGCTGCCGGAGCCATGATTGGCGCAAGTATTGTAGCAAGACAGCAGGAAGAAACAGATCGAAAATCGGTAATTGTGTCCAATTCATCTCCAGATCTTGTTATTCGCGATATTCGTCTGCAGGATGAAAACTGGAACAGAATAGTGGAGCCTAATGAAAATTGCCGTCTTATTTTTGAGATATATAATGAAGGCGGGCAGACTGCATACGATGTAAAACCTATTATTAAAGGGTTGAAAGGTACACGAAATCTTATTTATTCGCCACCGCTTATAATCGATAATATCAAACCCGGCGAAGGAGTTCTCTATAAAGTTAATATTATGGCTTCCTCCGGAGTAAAAACTCAGGAAGCTATCTTTGAAATTTATCTTGAAGAAAGAAATAGCTTTGATACTCCCAAGGAAGAATTTTCTATCCGGACACAAGGAGATTAGCCTAAATAAGACTAATCATCCAGCGTGCGGCATTTTCTCCCATAGCCGATAAAGTCTCGAAACTTTTCAAAGCTTCTTCTTTTACAGCTTGTGGCTCATCTTCTCCACGATTCATAATTACGTGTCGACCATAATCTGTTGTATACTCGGGGTGCCCTTGAAAAGTAAGAATATGGTTTCCTATAATGAATCCTTCATTCGGACAAAAATCACTGCTGGCAAATAGTGTTGCTTCCTTTGGCAGTTTCACAACCTGATCGTGGTGATTATAATGCAGATTCATAAATCCATCAGGAAAGAATTTCTTTGCTTCGGGTAAAACTATCTGAGAAGTTCTTATTCCGGTTCCCCATCCTTTATCCGATTTTTCGACTACTCCACCTAATGCTTGTGCAATAACCTGATGGCCGAAACAAACTCCGATAAGTTTTGCACGGACTGCGTGAGCTTTTCGAATAAAATTTATCAGTTCCTTTATCCAGAGAGAATCTTCGTAAGCTCCTGCACGGCATCCCGGAATGAGGTATAATTCGTCCGTGCGGATCTCTTTAGGAATCTCTCCTTGCTGAATGTCGTAAACCTGATATTCCATATCTGCAGAAACAGAATCAAATAAGGTGTAAAACATGGACTCATAAGACTCAATATAGGAAGGAAGAATTCCTGTAAATGCATCGCAAAGAAGAATGTTCAATTTCATAAATTCTATTTTGATTGGTAATTATCTGCAAAGTAACTTTCTTTTTTAGAATATGAGAAAGCTTTTCTTAATTCTTTTCACCTCAGAGTTAAAATCTTTATAAACAGTTGCTCATTGTTACGGAATCTTTTATCTTCGTCAGTATAATAACAAGAAAAAAAGGAAGAATAATGTTATCAGACTTAACAATAAAAGAATATTTGGAGAAGACAGCAGGAAAGAATGCTGTTCCTGCCGGAGGTAGCGCATCAGCCCTAAGTGCTGCTTTGGCTGCGTCGCTGACAGAAAAAATAGCCAATCTTATTGCGTCTAAGCAAGAAGATGAAGCTGCTAAAGCCGAAATAGAAGAAATATCGGAACGAATGAATGCCCTGCGTGAGGAATTTACACTCTGTATAGATCGGGATGTGGAAGCTTACCAGGAACTCGCGAATGTTTATAAAATGCCGGAGGAGACTGAAGATGATAAAAAAGATCGTGATGAACAGATTCAGAAAGCGATTCTAATTGCTGCCATGAGACCTTTCGACGTGGCCGAGATGGCAGTGATGATGATGGATTTTATTTTTGAGGTAGCTAAGCAGGCCGATAAAATGACTATTACTGATGTTTGTGCTGCAATGTCTTTAGCTCACAGTGCCGTTTTGGGTTCTGTACTTATTACAAAAGAAAATATACTTCTGCTTAAAAGTACAGGCATTGTGATTGAACTGACAAAGAAATCGGATGATTTTCAAAAACTGGCATTCCAAAAAGAGCAGGAATTGCTTGATTGGATAAGGAAATAAGAAGTTTTTGTGATTCCTTAAAAAGATACCGATATATAAAACAATTCCCCGATATCCTCTGAAATGAACCCTAAAAGTTAGACTTAAAACTTTTTGGGTTTACTTCATTCCGGATTCGGGGAATTATTGTTTTTTACTAATATATTATAGGCCTAATGCTTGTTCAATATCAGCAATAATATCGTCGGCATTTTCAATACCTACAGAGAAGCGAATTAAATCGGGCGCAACTCCAGCCTCAATTAATTGCTCGTCACTAAGCTGACGGTGAGTGTGACTTGCCGGGTGAAGTACACAGGTACGTGCGTCGGCCACATGAGTTACAATAGCAGCCAATTTTAAGCTATCCATAAATTTAATAGCAACATCACGTCCGCCTTTCAATCCAAATGCAATTACTCCACAAGAACCGTTTGGTAAGTACTTTTGTGCCAGATCATAATATTTGTTGCTTTTCAGTCCGCTGTAATTAACCCATGCTACTTTATCGTTTTGTTCAAGGTACTCAGCAACTTTCTGAGCATTCCGGCAATGCTGAGGAACTCTTAAGTGAAGAGTTTCAAGTCCGATGTTAAGTAAGAATGCATTAAATGGAGACTGAACAGAACCTAAGTCCCGCATCAGTTGTACTGTAGCTTTAGTAATATAAGCATTCTTTCCAAAGCTTTTAGTGTAAGTCAGTCCGTGGTAAGAATCATCAGGTTGTGTTAATCCCGGGAACTTGTCTGCATGAGCATCCCAGTCGAAATTTCCGCTGTCAACAATGGCACCGCCTACAGAAGTAGCATGTCCGTCCATGTATTTAGTGGTAGAATGAACAACAATATCAGCTCCCCACTCAAACGGACGACAATTAATTGGAGTAGCAAAAGTGTTATCAACAATCAAAGGCACTCCATTACTGTGAGCTATTCGTGCAAATTTCTCTATATCCAGTACATTCAATCCCGGATTAGAGATTGTTTCACCGAAAAGTGCTTTTGTATTTGGTTGAAATGCTTTTGAAATTTCCTCTTCACTGCCATCCGGATCAACAAAAGTAACTTCAATGCCCAGCTTTTTCATTGTTACGCCAAACAAATTGAATGTTCCTCCATAAATTGTAGATGCACTCACAATGTGATCTCCTGCAGAACAAATATTAAAGATGGCATAAAAATTAGCCGATTGTCCTGATGAAGTAAGCATTGCTGCAACACCGCCTTCAAGAGCTGCAATTTTTGTAGCTACAGAATCATTGGTAGGATTTTGCAAACGAGTGTAGAAATATCCACTTTCCTCCAGGTCGAATAATCGGGCCATCTGATCGCTGGTTTCGTATCTGAAAGTAGTACTCTGATATATAGGAAGCACACGAGGCTCTCCTTTTTTAGGCTCCCATCCTGCTTGAACGCATATTGTTTCCGGTTTAATTTTCTTAGTCATTTTATATAATGTTTTTAAGTGTTCTGTGATTTTATGACTACAAAAGTACACAAATCCTATTGAAGATTATTAGTAGGCCATTTAATTATTTCATTATCAGCCACAATAAATGCTGTTTTTATTAAATAAAAGCCGGAAAACTATTTTAATAGTTTGAGTTTTCATGCTATATTTGTAACCAAAATAGAACGAATAAACAAGTATATAAAAGTAAACAAATATAGAATGTCTGGAATTGAAAATAAACTGAATGAAATAAAGCCTGAACTCAGAGAACGAATAATTGCTGCAGCACTGAAATCTTTTACAATGAATGGGATAAAAAGTGTAACAATGGATCATATTGCTTCTGATCTCGGAATCTCAAAACGTACCTTGTACGAGATGTTTGAAGATAAGGAAACATTGCTATTGGCATGTGTGCAGTTACAAATTGAAGAGAAAGAAAAATTTGAAATCAAAGTTTTATCAGAATCAGATAATGCTCTTCAGGTTATTCTTATATTATATAAAACATACATTGAGATATTTTATAAGATAAATAAAAGATTTTTTGAAGACCTAAGTAAATATCCAAAAGTAAAAGAACTTCTTAGTAATAAACTCGACAAGAACAAAACCAAAGCAATTGATTTCTTTCAGAAAGGTACAGAACAAGGACTTTTCAGAGATGATATTGATTTTGAAATAGTTTATTTCCTTTTACATAAGCAAGTGGAATTTCTTATAAATAGTGATATGCTTAAATCCTATTCGTTAGTAGAAGTTTATGAGTTAATAATGTTTACCTTCTTACGTGGAATATCAACAAATAGGGGACAACAGATATTAGAAGAATTTATTATTGAATATAGAAAACAAAATATAAATCAGTCTGGACAGATTTAAACTACGGAAATATGAATAAAAGAAAACATTTTTTTTCTAAAAAGTTTGTATGCGTAATTATTGCTTTGCTATTGTACAGTGGTGCACAGGCACAGGAAAAGTTAACTTTTAACCTGGAAAAAGCCTTGGAAATTGCACAAAGCGAAAATCCCACAATAAAGGTCGCAAATAAGGAAATAGAAAAAAAGAAGTACGCAAAGAAAGAAGTTATAGCTGGGTTGTTCCCTAACATAAATGTAGGTGGCGGATTTACATATACAATAAAGAAGCAGACTTTTGCTATAATGGGACAAACATTAAAGGTTGGGCAGACCAATAACTACAATGCTGGAGTAAATCTTTCATTGCCTCTTTTTGCACCAACATTAATGAAATCAATTGACCTGTCGGCAAAAGACGTAGAGCTGGCTGTGGAAAGTGCCCGTTCTTCCAATCTTAATCTTGTTAATGAAGTAACCAAAGCTTACTATCAGTTATTACTGGCTCAGGATTCTTATGAGGTACTTAAAAAGGGTTATGCACAATCGGAAGCTAATTATGAGGTTGTGAATAATAAATTTAAGCAGGGCGTAGTTTCCGAATATGATAAAATACGTGCAGAGGTTCAGGTAAGAAATCTAAAACCAAGTATGATTTCGGCAGAAAATGCAGTTAATCTGACAAAACTTCAATTGATGGTATTAATGGGACTGGATACCAATCAGGAGATAGAAATTGTTGGAAATCTTTCGGATTACGAGAATAATATGTACGCTGAAGCATTGAATGTAGATACAGCAATGGTGCAAAATAACACGCAATTAAAACAAATGAAATTACAGGCAGAGATGCTTGATAAACAATTGCAACTTAATAAAAGTGCTTATCTTCCTTCTGTATCATTGTCTACTCAGTTCTCTTATGTCTCTATGGCAAATAACTTTAAATTCGGAGATTATAAGTGGAATCCTTATAGCACTATTGGTTTTACTTTCTCCGTTCCAATTTATAATGGTGGTGGTCGCTCTTATAAAGTAAAACAAACAAAGCTTCAAATGGAGCAATTAGCCTTGAATACACAGAATTTGCGCCGAAATATTGATCTTCAGGTAAAAAATTACATGGATAATATACAGAAGTCCATAGAGCAAGTGGGATCTAATAAGGAAAGTGTAAAGCAGGCTGAGAAAGGTTGTGTGATTGCTAAGAAAAGATATGAAGTTGGTAAAGGTACTGTTCTTGAACTAAATGATTCAGAACTGGCTCTTACTCAGTCTAAATTGGCATATACTCAAGCTATTTTCGATTACCTATCGGCAAAGGCTGATCTTGAAATGGTTTTGGGTAAAGATAGAATTGTCAATACTACTCCAAAAAATGAAGAACTAAATAAATAAAACACGAATCGAATTTAAATAAACTTAGAAATATGAAAAGATCTGGTAAAATTCAGCTATTCACTTTAACTACCCTGATGCTACTTTGCTCTTGCGGGAAAGGAGAAAAAGCTTCTAACACACAAGTAAAGGAAGAAAAGCCGAAAGTTAAACTAGCTTTCGTGAAAGCAGAGAATGTAGAACAAATACAAGAGTTTACAGCAACAGTCGAGTCTGATATTAAAAATAATATAGCTCCTTCAAGTCCTGTACGTATTGAAAAGATTTTTGTTGAAGTTGGTGATCAGGTTCGCAAAGGTCAGAAACTTGTGCAGATGGATGCTTCTAGTTTGAATCAGGTAAAAGCTCAATTGGATAATCAGAAACTTGAATTTGCAAGAATCGACGAACTATACAAAGTTGGCGGTGCTTCAAGATCTGAATGGGATGCTAAGAAAATGAATCTTGATATGATTCAGACTTCATACAATAACCTTGTGAGAAATACTTCTTTGACCAGTCCTATAAGCGGAGTGGTAACTGCACGTAATTATGATAGTGGCGATATGTATTCGGGCGGACTACCAGTGCTTACTGTGGAACAGATTTCTCCTGTTAAGCTAATGATCAATATCTCCGAGGATTATTTTACTAAAGTGAAGAAGGGGATGACAACAAGGATTAAGCTTGATGTTTATGGTGATGAAGAATTTACCGGCAGAGTTAGTCTTGTTTATCCTACAGTTGACAATACCACCCGTACATTCCCTGTTGAAATAACAGTTGCTAATGGCGGACAGAAAGTACGTCCGGGAATGTTTGCCCGCGTTACTATGAGCTTCGGTTCTATGGAACACGTTGTTGTGCCTGATCGTGCTATTGTTAAGCAAACTGGTTCCGGCGACCGATATGTTTATGTATATAATAATGGGAAAGTTTCATATAATAAAGTAGAACTTGGTCGCCAGATGGGATCAGAATATGAATTGATTTCTGGTGTTCCAAACAACTCTCAGGTTGTAATCGCAGGACAGACTCACTTGAATAATGGTGCGGCTGTTGTAGTTGAAAAATAATAATTGGCACTCTTTTTTATCTTGATACATCTTTATAGATATATTGATTTTTAAAGAAAGGCAGACTAACAAAATTAAAAGAATATATGAGTATTTATAAAGGAGCCGTAAATCGTCCTGTAATGACATCGCTCTGCTTTGTAGCGGTGTTGGTGCTTGGGCTTTTTTCTTTGAAGAAACTACCCATTGATTTGTACCCTAATATTGAAACCAATACCATAATGGTAATGACATCATATCAGGGTGCAAGTGCTTCGGATATTGAAAACAATGTTTCCCGTCCTCTCGAAAATGTTTTAAATACAGTAAGTAATCTAAAACACATTACTTCTAAATCAAGAGAAAATATCTCTGTAATTACCTTGGAATTTGATTATGGGAAAAACATAGATGAACTGACAAACGATGTCCGTGATAAACTGGATTTGGTTAAGTCTGCTTTGCCGGATGGTGCCGAAAATCCTACTATCTTTAAGTTTAGTACAGACATGATTCCTATTATCGTGCTTTCTGCTAAAGCAAAGGAAAGTATGCCGGCCTTGTATAAGATTCTGGATGAAGGTGTTGCCAATCCGCTTGCCAGAATTGGTGGCGTGGGAACTGTTTCTGTTTCCGGTGCACCAAAGCGTCAGATTCAGGTATATATAGATCCTGTTCGTTTGGAAGCATATCATCTGAGTGTGGAAACTATTTCGGCAATCATTGCTGCAGAGAATAAGAATGTACCGGGCGGTAATTTCGATATTGGTAGTAATACTTATTCTTTGAGAGTAGAAGGAGAATTTGATGATGCGTCGCAAATGGCAAACATTGTGGTAGGTAGCTTCAATGGTAAGAATATCTATCTTAAAGATGTTGCAAGAATTAAAGATTCTGTTGAAGAGCGTACTCAGGAAACTTATAATGATGGGGTGCAAGGAGCAATGATTGTTATCCAGAAGCAAACGGGCGCAAACTCTGTGGAAATTGCAGATAAGGTACGTGCTGCTTTACCTTCATTGCAAGCTAAACTTCCATCTGATGTGAAGCTGGATATTATTGTAGATACATCCGACAATATTAAAAATACAATTGCATCGTTGGCCGATGTAATACGTGATGCATTAATCTTTGTGGGATTAGTAGTGTTTATTTTCCTTGGAAGGTGGAGATCTTGTGTGATTATTCTTATAACTATACCGCTATCTTTGGTAGCTTCGTTTATCTATCTGGCGGTAACGGGCAGTTCTCTGAATATTATTTCTTTGTCTTCCCTGTCTATTGCTATTGGGTTGGTGGTGGATGATGCTATTGTGGTTTTGGAAAATGTTACCACGCATGTTGAAAGGGGGAGTCATCCAAGACAGGCAGCCGTTCATGGTACAAATGAAATGGCGTTATCTGTTGTTGCCTCTACATTGACTTTATTTGCAGTGTTCTTCCCGCTGACTTTGGTTTCGGGTATGACGGGTGTCCTGTTCCGTGAATTAGGATGGATGGTTTGTATAATTATGGCCATCTCTCTTATCTGTGCATTGACACTGACTCCAATGATGAGTTCTCAGTTGCTTCAGCTAAATCCAAAACACAATAAAGTTTTCGAGAAGTTCTATTCTCCTATTAAAAGAGGATTAGATCAGCTTGATGTATCTTATGCACAATTGGTGAACTGGGCGGTACGCCACCGAACTGTTGTTGTTTCGGGAGGTTTTATTTTCTTTGTTGCTTCTATGTTCTTATTTAAGTTCATAGGTACAGAGTTTATGCCTACGCAGGATAACGGACGAATTGGTGTAACTCTTGAAATGCCTATTGGAACTCGAACTGAGTTATCGCGTGATATAGCCCTGAAAATTGAAAAACAGTGGAAGAGCAAATATCCAGAGATTCAGGTTATCAACTTTACTGTTGGTCAGGCTTCTTCGGATAATGCCTGGGCTTCAATGAGTGATAATGGAACTCATATTATGTCTTTCAATATCCGTTTGTCTGATCCGGCCGATCGTAAACGGGGAATTGTGGAAATCTGTAATGAGATGCGTAAAGATCTTGATAACTATCCTGAATTGAAGAAGTTTATGGTAAACGTTGGCGGTAGCAGATCTAGCATGATGGGTAGCGGACAAGCTACGCTCGACCTTGAAGTTTACGGATACGATTTTTCACAAACTGATAAGATTGCCAAGGATTTAAGAGAACGTATGAGTAAAGTGTCTGGTTGTGTGGACGTTACAATCAGCCGTGGAGACTATCAACCTGAATACCAGATTAAGTTCGATCGTGAGAAACTGGCGTTGAATGGATTGAATCTGTCTACTGCAGCAACATACGCTAGAAATAGAATCAATGGTGCAACAGCTTCTAAATATCGCGAAGAGGGCGATGAGTATGATATCAAGGTGATGTATGCTCCCGAATATAGACAGTCTATTGAATCTATTGAAAATATAATGGTATATAATAGTCAGGGTAAGGGAATACGTATTAAAGATCTTGGAACTGTTGTTGAAGAAAGCGCACCTCCAACAATTGAACGAAAAGACCGCGAACGCGTTAATACAGTTCAGGCCGTAATCTCTGGTGCTTCAATGGATAAAGTTGTAGCTGCCGCTCGTCAGCAAATATCTCAACTGAATGTTCCTTCCGGCGTAACTGTGCAGGTTTCGGGTACTTATGAAGATCAGCAGGAATCATTCTCCGACTTGCTAACACTCGGTGGACTTATTATTATTCTGGTATTTATTGTAATGGCAGCAGAATTTGAGTCTCTTACCTATCCGTTTATTATTATGTTTGCATTGCCGTTTGCTCTGTCGGGAGTACTAATGGCTTTGTGGATATCTGGTAGTACATTGAATTTGATGTCTGCTATTGGTATGATTATGTTGATTGGTATTGTAGTTAAGAATGGTATTGTACTTGTGGATTATATAAATCTGAACCGTGAACGTGGCTTGGGTATTATTAATTCCGTTGTAAAAGGAGGAAAGTCTCGTTTGCGTCCGGTATTAATGACCTCATTAACTGCAATACTTGGTATGATTCCTATGGCTATAGGTGGAGGACAAGGAGCAGAGATGTGGCGTCCGATGGGTGTTGCAATCATTGGCGGACTAACTATTTCTACTGTTTTAACCTTGGTTATTGTGCCGGTTCTGTATTGTATCTTTGCCGGAACAGGTGTGAAACGCCGACGTAAGAAAATGCGTGAGTTCGAAGCTGCATTGAATGCTGTGGAAAGTAATAATGAATAAAGAAAATAATGAAATATGAAATCAGTAATGATAACTTTTGACCAGGCCTTTTACGATAGCGTGATAGCTATTCTTGATAGAAATAGTTGCCGTGGTTTTTCTTATGTTGAAGATGTAAAAGGAAGGGGGAGTAAAACGGGGAATCCTCATTATGGAAGTCATGCGTGGCCATCCATGTGCTCAGCGATTATTACAGTTGTAGAGGATGATAGAGTTGACCGACTTCTGGAAATGCTTCATCGCCTGGATAAATCTACCGAACAACTTGGACTTCGTGCTTTTGTCTGGAATATAGAGAAGAGTATCTAAGTCAATATAAATACTACGTGTTTTAATTCTAAAAAACACAAAAAGATCTGCTACCTGCCACTAAATTGTATAGACCCCTTTATATATGGGGGCTTTGGTTGGTAGCAGATCTAAAATTATCTGCTACTAACATTTCTCATCTGCTACTAGAAACTAGAAAACAATGTATGCTGCAGCTATTGCACATACTTATATCTCTATCTTCTTATTCCTTATAATATAACTATTAATAATAGTAAAGCCCTTATGATATTTTTAGTTTGATGTATATCTAAGACCTATTTTGATGTATATCAAAGACTATTTATGATGTACATCAAAGCACCCTTTAGATGTATATCAAACGAAAAAGATGTCTAGACTAAATGAAAAATTAGTCAGGTTATATTCTGTCCAGTTACTATATGTTTTCTCTGAATAATAAGTTCCTTGAACCAATATTGTATCTGAGGTGAATAAAATCTCTTTTGATATGCTTATTGTTAAAGCATGGTGGTGGCAGATAAAAAAACTAGTAGCAGATGATTTTTTATCTGCTACCACCTTAAAGCCCCTTTATCAGGGCTTTTTATGTGTTTTGGTGGGAGGTAGCAGATCCTTTCTGCTTTTTTTGATTGAAATGCAGTGATTATTTACGAAAATATGATCTTATATTCTCATAAGAAGCACTGAACAACTCAAGATTCTTATCTTTTAATGGATAATCTTTCGCCGGAAGTATAGGGATAACCTTTACTGGATAGTTAATAGCATCATAAACATTCCCGCAGATTGTTCTAAGTGATTTGCCATCAACAGGTTGGTAATAGGGTTCGATAGATTCCAAACCTACGCGGCGTGGCTGAGCACCATGAATAAAATTCTCATCGCCCCCATAAAGACCTAATTTTTGTAACCAGTAGTTAGTTTGCAATGACATGGACAGAACAATCTCGATGGTTGGATTCTGCTCTAGCACCCATTTTATGTGCTCAAATCCTTTAATAGCTTTTTCCTCCGGTATAAGTACTCTTTTACCTTTGGGAGCCGATTCTACATAATCATTGCATAAATTAGTTATGTAAATCTCGTCAGACTTAAATCTATTAAGGGTAACATACATAATGTGGTTAAACAGGTTACGTGCCTCTACATTTCTGCTGCGTTCACCATGATCTTCGGGAAAACTACGAAAATAATAGTCGGCGAACATTGCATATCCAGTTGCTGTATCCGACCATTGAAGATTAGAATCTTCACCAATCACTAATATTTTGGCTGGTTGTGCCGATTTTAAGTCTTTTGATCTCATAAATTTATTTTTTGCAAAGGTAACCATTCTAAAATAATAATAGTGGGATCTGAAATTTATTGTGATTAGTTAATGATATCTTTTTTATCAGCCTTACGCGCGCGCATATGTATAATATGTATATGCGGATTTTCATTTTAAATGGTTTCTTTAAAAGTTTGAAAAAATATGTTCTGTAACACACTTGTAGCTCAGTGAGTTACCTATTATCTGCTAAAAAAGTTATAAAAAAGAGTCAGATATATTTGGATTGGTAGCAGTAAAGCTCTACTTTTGCACCCGCTTTGAAAGAGAAACAAAGCCTACGCAAAATGACATAATGTAAGATAACCGGTGCATCTACCGAGGTTTTAGAGAAAAAGAATTTAAAAAAAATATTCTCAAAAACATTTGGAGGTTAAAATTAAAAGTTCTACCTTTGCATCCGCTTACGAAAAAAGGCGTAACAAAAAGCAATCGTTCTTTGAAGAAATTATAAATAAACGAAACAAGTAGTACAAGAGCATTAAGTGCGTGTATTGATACATGTACTTGGTAAATAAAAATGCGAACCGTCAATTAAGATAAACGGAATCCTGGACAGAATTTAAATGAAACTTTTACAATGAAGAGTTTGATCCTGGCTCAGGATGAACGCTAGCTACAGGCTTAACACATGCAAGTCGAGGGGTAGCAGGGTAGCAATACCGCTGACGACCGGCGCACGGGTGAGTAACACGTATCCAACCTTCCCATAACTCGGGGATAGCCTTTCGAAAGAAAGATTAATACCCGATAGTACTTTTTCAAGGCATCTTGAAAAAGTTAAAGATTTATTGGTTATGGATGGGGATGCGTTCCATTAGATAGTTGGTGAGGTAACGGCTCACCAAGTCTTCGATGGATAGGGGTTCTGAGAGGAAGGTCCCCCACATTGGTACTGAGACACGGACCAAACTCCTACGGGAGGCAGCAGTGAGGAATATTGGTCAATGGGCGAGAGCCTGAACCAGCCAAGTAGCGTGAAGGATGAAGGTCCTATGGATTGTAAACTTCTTTTATAGTAGAATAAAGTGATCCACGTGTGGATTTTTGTATGTATACTATGAATAAGGATCGGCTAACTCCGTGCCAGCAGCCGCGGTAATACGGAGGATCCGAGCGTTATCCGGATTTATTGGGTTTAAAGGGTGCGTAGGCGGAATAATAAGTCAGTTGTGAAAGTTTGCGGCTCAACCGTAAAATTGCAGTTGATACTGTTATTCTTGAGTGTACATAAGGTAGGCGGAATTCGTGGTGTAGCGGTGAAATGCTTAGATATCACGAAGAACTCCAATTGCGAAGGCAGCTTACCGGGGTACAACTGACGCTGAGGCACGAAAGTGTGGGTATCAAACAGGATTAGATACCCTGGTAGTCCACACAGTAAACGATGAATACTCGCTGTTTGCGATATACAGCAAGCGGCCAAGCGAAAGCATTAAGTATTCCACCTGGGGAGTACGCCGGCAACGGTGAAACTCAAAGGAATTGACGGGGGCCCGCACAAGCGGAGGAACATGTGGTTTAATTCGATGATACGCGAGGAACCTTACCCAGGCTTAAATTGCAGATGAATATTTAGGAAACTAGATAGCCTTCGGGCATCTGTGAAGGTGCTGCATGGTTGTCGTCAGCTCGTGCCGTGAGGTGTCGGCTTAAGTGCCATAACGAGCGCAACCCTTATTGATAGTTACTAACAGGTTAAGCTGAGGACTCTATCGAGACTGCCGTCGTAAGATGTGAGGAAGGTGGGGATGACGTCAAATCAGCACGGCCCTTACGTCTGGGGCTACACACGTGTTACAATGGGGGGTACAGAAGGTCGCTACCTGGCAACAGGATGCTAATCCCAAAAGCCTCTCTCAGTTCGGATTGGAGTCTGCAACCCGACTCCATGAAGCTGGATTCGCTAGTAATCGCGCATCAGCCACGGCGCGGTGAATACGTTCCCGGGCCTTGTACACACCGCCCGTCAAGCCATGGGAGCCGGGGGTACCTGAAGTGCGTAACCGTAAGGAGCGCCCTAGGGTAAAACTGGTGACTGGGGCTAAGTCGTAACAAGGTAGCCGTACCGGAAGGTGCGGCTGGAACACCTCCTTTCTGGAGTGATTCCTTTTATCTGGTTCGCTTTTTATTGTACTACTGGTTTTTGTTTATTCTATATATGAAATAAGAGATTAGAAAGAAGCCGAGCCGAAAGGTAAGAGGTTTTGAACGACAGTCCTATAGCTCAGTTGGTTAGAGCGCTACACTGATAATGTAGAGGTCGGCAGTTCAACTCTGCCTGGGACTACGCGAAAAGAGGAGCAAAACGGATTAACCATCCAAACAAACGCTTCTTATAATTTCGGGGGATTAGCTCAGCTGGCTAGAGCACCTGCCTTGCACGCAGGGGGTCAACGGTTCGAATCCGTTATTCTCCACAATCAGACTAACGTCTGAAACGATCTTTGACATGATGTACAAAAGCAATAAAGCAAAGTAATTTTTAGAGATAAAAAGAGCTAAAGTATATATCGAACCATATGGTAAACGAAAACGTATAATTACGAATAGTTTACAGTGTTTGAAGAAAGTAAGCAAGGGCGCATGGCGGATGCCTTGGCTCTCGGAGGCGATGAAGGACGTGATAAGCTGCGATAAGCTTCGGGTAGGTGCAAATGACCATTGATCCGAAGATTTCCGAATGGGACAACCCAATATCCTGAAGGGATATTATCCATCTTCGATGGAGGCGAACGCAGGGAACTGAAACATCTTAGTACCTGTAGGAGAAGAAAATAATTGAATGATTCCGTAAGTAGTGGCGAGCGAACGCGGATTAGCCCAAACCATTCATGTTACGGCATGACTGGGGTTGTAGGACCACGATATCGGACTTATATTGGAGAATGGAAGACTCTGGAAAGTGTCACCATAGAGCATGATAGTTGCGTACATGAATCCAATATATACTGTAGTGGTATCCTGAGTAGTGCGGAGCACGAGGAATTCTGCATGAATCTGCCGGGACCATCCGGTAAGGCTAAATACTCCCGAGAGACCGATAGTGAACCAGTACTGTGAAGGAAAGGTGAAAAGAACTTCGAATAGAAGAGTGAAATAGTCCCTGAAACCATGCGCTTACAAGCGGTCGGAGCAGCTTCGTGCTGTGACGGCGTGCCTTTTGCATAATGAACCTACGAGTTACTGTCACTGGCAAGGTTAAGAAATTAAGTTTTGCAGCCGAAGCGAAAGCGAGTCTGAATAGGGCGATTTAGTCAGTGGTAGTAGACGCGAAACCAAGTGATCTACCCATGGTCAGGTTGAAGGTTAGGTAACACTAACTGGAGGACCGAACCGATAAGCGTTGAAAAGCTTCCGGATGAACTGTGGGTGGGGGTGAAAGGCTAATCAAACTTGGAGATAGCTCGTACTCCCCGAAATGCATTTAGGTGCAGCCTTGATAATTACTAATGTGAGGTAGAGCGACTGATAAGATGCGAGGGCTTCACCGCCTATCAAGTCTTGATAAACTCCGAATGCGCATTAGTTTGATATCAGGAGTGAGGGCATGGGTGCTAAGGTCCGTGCCCGAGAGGAGAAGAATCCAGACCATCAGCTAAGGTCCCGAAATAATTGCTAAGTTGAACTAACGAAGTCAGATTGCTAAGACAGCTAGGATGTTGGCTTGGAAGCAGCCATTCATTTAAAGAGTGCGTAACAGCTCACTAGTCGAGGAGTTTGGCGTGGATAATAATCGGGCATAAGCAATTTACCGAAGCTATGGAACCAGTAATGGTTGGTAGGGGAGCATTCCACTCAGCGTTGAATGTGGAGCGTGAGCTCTGCTGGAGCGTGTGGAAAAGCAAATGTAGGTATAAGTAACGATAAAGGGGGTGAGAAACCCCCTCGCCGAAAGACTAAGGTTTCCTGATCAACGCTAATCGGATCAGGGTTAGTCGGGTCCTAAGGCTCAGCCGAACGGCGAGGCCGATGGCAGAAAGGGTTAATATTCCCTTACTACCTTAAGGAGTGATGTGGAGACGGAGTAGTGATAATACCGCCGGCTGACGGAATAGCCGGTTGAAGGGTGTAGATATTAGTTTTCCAGGCAAATCCGGAAGACTAGTCGAACCTGATAGTACCGAGAGCCCTTGTGGTGATTGGATAGCGTATGTAAACAGACTCCCAAGAAAATCCGCTAAACTTAATCTTTAAGGTACCCGTACCGTAAACGGACACACGTAGTCGGGTAGAATATACTAAGGCGCTTGAGTGAATCACGGTTAAGGAACTAGGCAAATTGACCCTGTAACTTCGGGATAAAGGGTCCCTCAGTAATGAGGGCGCAGAGAATAGGTCCAGGCAACTGTTTAACAAAAACACAGGGCTATGCAAAATTGAAAGATCAAGTATATAGCCTGACACCTGCCCGGTGCTGGAAGGTTAAGAGGAGATGTCATCGCAAGAGAAGCATTGAATTGAAGCCCCAGTAAACGGCGGCCGTAACTATAACGGTCCTAAGGTAGCGAAATTCCTTGTCGGGTAAGTTCCGACCTGCACGAATGGTGTAATGATCTGGACACTGTCTCAACCGTGAGCTCAGTGAAATTGTAGTATCGGTGAAGATGCCGATTACCCGCGATGGGACGAAAAGACCCCGTGAACCTTTACTATAGCTTAACATTGAATTTGGGTAATTGATGTGTAGGATAGGCCGGAGGCTTTGAAGCAGGTACGCCAGTATTTGTGGAGCCGCTGTTGAAATACGGCCCTTTGATTATTTGAGTTCTAACTCGCGATTGTGAGGACACTGTTTGGTGGGTAGTTTGACTGGGGTGGTCGCCTCCAAAAGTGTAACGGAGGCTTCTAAAGGTACCCTCAGGACGATTGGTAACCGTCCGCAGAGTGTAATGGCATAAGGGTGCTTGACTGGGAGACCGACAAGTCGATCAGGTAGGAAACTAGAGCATAGTGATCCGGTGTTTCCGTATGGAAGGGACATCGCTCAAAGGATAAAAGGTACTCCGGGGATAACAGGCTGATCGCTCCCAAGAGCTCATATCGACGGAGCGGTTTGGCACCTCGATGTCGGCTCGTCACATCCTGGGGCTGGAGAAGGTCCCAAGGGTTGGGCTGTTCGCCCATTAAAGTGGCACGCGAGCTGGGTTCAGAACGTCGTGAGACAGTTCGGTCTCTATCTATCGTGGGCGTATGAAATTTGCGTGGCTCTGACACTAGTACGAGAGGACCGTGTTGGACTGACCGCTGGTTTACCGGTTGTGCCGCCAGGTGCATTGCCGGGTATCTAAGTCGGGATTGGATAAGTGCTGAAAGCATCTAAGTACGAAGCCAGCCACAAGATTAGATTTCTTAGGGTCGTTGAAGACGACAACGTTGATAGGCTGCAGGTGTAAAGACAGTAATGTCAAAGCCGAGCAGTACTAATTGCCCGTACACTTTCTTCTATGCCATATATGGTTGGCTAGATAATTTGGCTCTTTACAAACTAGAATGAGCTTTAATTTATTGCTTTTACATTGTGTTTATCTTAATATACTGCAATAAGGAAACGACAGAAACAGAATAAAATCAGTAACAAAAGAAATTAAAAATATTAAGGTAGCTATAGCATCAGGGTTCCACCTCTTCCCATTCCGAACAGAGAAGTTAAGCCTGATCACGCCGATGGTACTGCGTAACAGTGGGAGAGTAGGTAGCTGCCGTTTTATCAAAGAGTCTTGTTCATACAAATATGAATGGGACTCTTTTTTTTGTATATACGTCTCTGGTGATATATCTAATGTTCCCTGGTTATATAGGATTACTCTTATTATACACCCTTATTTGTTATTTGTATACATATTGCTCTGTCTTTTTCTCGAAATATTGAAATGAAAGTATTTACTAATATACTATTGGAGCAATTTTAAAAGTTAGTTGATACTTTTATGCAAATATCATTTCTCTTATTTACCATAACCTTGTTTTATAAACAAACTCGAATAAGTTAGGATATTCCTAATCAAAATGATTTTCTTTGTTCTTATATTATAGGATTGCTATTCGTTCCCTAGATTGTATTTAGCTCTTAATGTGCTCTCTCATAGATAAATTCACTGTGCATTAAAATATAATTTGTAATATTGCGTTTTATATTTCAATAAATCTTTTAATAATGATAATTGGGGATAGAATAAAACAGATAAAGATAGTACTAGTGTCGATTGCAATAATAATTGCTTTTTCATCGCTAGTTATTTCTCATGTATTAATTAAAGATTTGTCGGCAGAGGAAAAAAATAAGATGGAAGTTTGGTCTGAGGCAATGAAGGCTTTCAATAATGCAGATGAAACAACAGACTTAACTTTGGTCCTTAAAGTATTGAATGGTAATAATACAATACCTGTAATCGTAGTTGGCAGGAAAGGTGATATACAAAGCTATAGGAATATTTCATTACCTTCTTCAAATTCTGATAAATACTTGCATGATAAAGTTACTAGTTTCGGGTATAATAATCATAAGATAAGAATATTTCTAAAATCTGATAATGCAATAACTAAGCAGGCACATACTGACTATATTGATATTTATTATGACGATTCATTAATGCTTAAACGGCTTGCAACTTATCCATACGTTCAACTAGGGGTTGTTCTTATTTTTGTTGTAATAGCTATTTTCGCTTTGCTGAGTTCTAAGAAGGCTGAACAAAATAAAGTCTGGGTTGGTCTTTCTAAAGAAACAGCTCATCAGCTTGGTACACCAATATCTTCATTGATGGCTTGGGTGGAAATCCTGAAATTAAGATATGCAAATGATAGCTTAATATCCGAAATGGATAATGATGTAAATCGATTGCAACTCATTGCTGAACGTTTCTCTAAAATTGGTTCAATGCCAGAACCCAACCCATGCGAACTTATCTCAATACTTAATAATGTTATAGAATATCTATCAAAAAGATGTTCCGGGAAAGTTGTATTTGTTAGAGAATTTGATGATCTACCTGTGTGGGTTAAACTAAATTCTTCACTTTTTGAATGGGTTATAGAGAACTTATGCAAAAATGCCATTGATTCGATGGAGGGGCAAGGCATTATAACATTTTCAGTATTAAATAATGAGAAGAAGGTTATAATTGATATCTCAGATACAGGAAAAGGTATTCCAAAATCTAAATATAAAACAGTTTTCCAACCGGGATATACAACAAAAAAACGCGGATGGGGACTCGGTTTATCTTTAGCTAAAAGAATTGTGGAAGAATATCATCATGGAAAGATTTACGTGAAACGTTCTGAAATAAATAAAGGTACAATTTTTAGAATTGAACTGAAAAAATAAAGATTTAACCCTCATTTATACTTTATGAGGATTATTATTTGTATCTTTGTCGCCCGAATTGTGTTTAATGACTTGTTATTAAGGTAAAAATAATGCATTAAACAGAATAGGTTTACACTTTTTTTGTACCTTTGCAAAAATTATAAATTACTAGTTTTGGGAAAGTTCGATAAATATAAAGTTGATTTAAAAACAATGCAAGCTGATTCATGTTCATTTGAATTTGTGCTTGATAATGTATTTTTTGCAAATATTGACGGACCCGAAGTTCAAAAAGGCAAAGTCAATGTTACTCTTACTGTTAAAAGATCGGCTGGAGCCTTTGAACTGGCATTCCAAACAGAAGGAATTGTATTAGTTCCTTGTGACCGTTGTCTTGATGATATGGAAGTACCTGTAACATCAACAGATAAGTTGATTGTTAAATTTGGTAGTGACTATGCTGAGGAGAATAACAATGTGATTATTATTCCTGAAGACGAGGGATATATAAATGTTGCTTGGTTTATTTATGAGTTTATAGCTTTGGCTATACCAATGAAACATGTCCATGCTCCTGGTAAATGTAATAAAGGTATGGTAAGCAAACTAAATAAGCATCTTAGAACAACATCCGATGATGAGGGTGCTGATGAAATAGATTCTTCAGTTGCTGAAGAAATAGAGGACGTGGAAGAAGATTCTATTGATCCTAGATGGAATGAATTAAAAAAAATATTAGATAATAATTAAAGTTTAAGAAAATGGCACATCCTAAAAGAAAGCAATCAAAAACGAGAACTGCAAAGAGAAGAACTCATGATAAAGCTGTAGCTCCAACATTGGCAATTTGTCCAAATTGCGGTGAATGGCATGTTTATCATACAGTATGTGGAGCTTGCGGTTATTACAGAGGCAAGCTTGCTATCGAAAAAGAAGCTGCTATCTAAGCAGAAAAAGTTCTATACTATTAAAATATAGCCAGGGAGATTACTCCCAGGCTTGTTTTGCGGTATAATTACATTAAAATTAAATTAATGGAAAAAATTAATGCAGTAATCACAGGCGTTGGTGGATATGTACCTGATTATATCTTGACTAATGAAGAGATATCAAAGATGGTAGATACCAATGATGAATGGATTATGACGCGTATAGGGGTTAAAGAACGTAGAATCCTTAATGAAGAAGGATTAGGTACTTCTTATATGGCCCGTAAAGCAGCAAAACAATTAATGCAGAAAACTGGGTCTAACCCAGATGATATTGATTTAGTTATTGTTGCTACAACTACTCCAGATTATCATTTCCCATCAACAGCATCAATTCTTTGTGATAAATTAGGGTTGAAAAATGCGTTTGCTTTTGACCTTCAGGCTGCTTGTAGTGGTTTCTTATATTTGATGGAAACTGCTTCTGCATTTATCAAAACAGGCAAATATAAGAAAATTATAATTGTTGGGGCAGATAAGATGTCTTCAATGGTAAACTATACAGATAGAGCAACTTGCCCAATCTTTGGTGATGGAGCGGCTGCTGTTATGGTTGAACCAACTACTGAAGATTATGGTATCATGGACTCTTGTTTACGTACAGATGGTAAAGGTCTTCCTTTCCTTCATATGAAAGCAGGTGGTTCAGTTTGTCCTCCTTCATATTTTACTGTTGATAATAAAATGCATTATCTGTATCAGGAAGGCCGTACAGTCTTTAAATATGCAGTATCTAATATGTCTGATGTAACGGCTCACATTGCTGAAAAGAATAATCTGACAAAAGAAAATATTGATTGGGTTGTTCCTCATCAGGCAAATATGCGTATTATCGATGCAGTTGCTAACCGCCTGGAAGTTCCTATTGAAAAAGTTCTTGTTAACATAGAACGATATGGAAATACAAGTGCGGCTACATTACCTCTTTGTCTTTGGGATTTTGAGAAAAAACTAAAGAAAGGCGACAATATGCTCTTTACGGCGTTTGGAGCTGGTTTCACATGGGGAACCGTCTATGTGAAATGGGGTTATGACGGAGCTGAAAAGTAAATATATAAATAACCTGATATAAAAAACGCATCCCATTTTCGATGCGTTTTTTTGTCTCTTTCAATAATATAAAATGTATGCATAAAGCAGGATTTGTAAACATAGTGGGTAACCCTAACGTAGGAAAGTCTACATTGATGAATGTATTGGTTGGGGAGCGCATTTCTATTGCGACTTTTAAAGCGCAAACAACGCGTCACCGTATCATGGGTATTTTAAATACTGATGAAATGCAGATTGTATTTTCAGACACACCGGGTGTTTTGAAGCCTAACTATAAATTGCAGGAATCAATGCTGAATTTTTCAACATCAGCATTATCTGATGCAGATATACTGCTTTATGTAACAGATGTAATTGAAACAGGAGGCAAGAACAATGAATTTATTGAAAAAGTTCGTCAACAGGCATTTCCTGTTTTAGTCCTGATTAATAAAATAGATCTTATAGATCAACAAAAACTGGAAGCTCTTGTTGAAGAGTGGAAGGAATTACTTCCCCAGGCTGAGATTATACCTGTTTCTGCTATATCTAAGTTTAATGTAGACTATGTTATGCGCAGAATTAAGGAGTTGTTGCCTGATTCTCCTCCTTATTTTGATAAGGATCAATGGACTGATAAACCAGCTCGTTTCTTTGTTACAGAAATTATTCGTGAAAAAATATTGCTCTATTATGACAAAGAAATACCTTATGCTGTTGAAGTAGTAGTAGAGCAATTTAAAGAAGAACCAAAATTGATTCGCATCAATGCGGTTATTTATGTTGAACGAGATTCCCAAAAGGGCATCATTATTGGCAAACAAGGCAAAGCCTTGAAGAAAGTGGCTACGGAAGCGCGCCGCTCATTGGAAAAATTCTTTGGTAAATCTGTATTTTTGGAAACTTTTGTGAAGGTTGATAAAGACTGGAGAAGTTCTGATAGAGAACTAAAGAGTTTTGGCTACCAATTGGATTAGTATTCACCGACTGTGATAGTCGTAAATTAAAGTTGTAAAATGGGAAATTTAGTAGCAATTGTAGGTCGTCCTAACGTAGGAAAATCTACGCTTTTTAATCGCTTGACCAAAACGCGTCAGGCTATTGTTAATGACGAAGCAGGAACCACTCGTGACCGTCAATATGGTAAGTCGGAATGGTTAGGCCAAGAATTTTCGGTTGTTGATACAGGAGGATGGGTTGTTAACTCTGATGATATTTTTGAAGAAGAAATTCGTAAACAGGTAATACTTGCTGTTGATGAAGCAGATGTAATTCTTTTCGTTGTAGATGTAATGAATGGGGTTACCGATTTGGATTTACAAGTTGCACAAATTCTTCGTCGTGCAAAAAGTCCAGTAATCTTAGTTGCTAATAAGACAGATAATGGTGACCTTCAATATAATGCACCTGAATTTTATAGTCTTGGCTTGGGAGATCCTCATTGTATATCCTCTTTATCTGGAAGTGGAACAGGAGATATGCTAGATGTTTTGGTTAGTAAGTTTAAGAAAGATACTTCGGAACTTCTGGACGATGATATTCCTCGTTTTGCAGTAGTAGGTCGTCCTAATGCAGGAAAATCTTCAATTATCAATGCATTTATCGGTGAAGAAAGAAATATTGTAACTGAAATAGCCGGAACAACACGCGATTCTATCTATACTCGTTACGAAAAATTCGGGTTTGATTTTTATCTTGTTGATACTGCTGGTATCAGAAAGAAAGGAAAGGTTAATGAAGATCTTGAATATTACTCGGTAGTACGTTCTATTCGCGCTATTGAAGGGGCTGATATTTGTATTCTGATGTTAGATGCCACCCGAGGAATCGAAGGTCAGGATCTTAATATATTTTCTGTAATTCAGAAAAATGCAAAAGGTCTTGTTGTTGTTGTTAATAAGTGGGATTTAGTTGAAAATAAAACCGATAAGGTGATGAAAGAGTTTGAAAGCGCTATTCGATATCGTTTCGCTCCTTTTGTTGATTTCCCTATCGTCTTTACTTCAGCTCTTACTAAACAACGTATATTTAAGGTGCTTGAAGTTGCCAGAGAAGTTTATGAAAATAGATCTATAAAGATTTCAACTGCAAGATTAAATGAAGAAATGCTTCCATTAATCGAGGCTTATCCACCACCTTCAACAAAAGGTAAATACATAAAGATTAAATATGTGACTCAATTGCCGAATACTCAGGTTCCTTCTTTTGTATTCTTTGCTAATTTGCCACAGTATGTAAAAGAGCCATATAAAAGATTCCTGGAGAATAAATTACGCGAAAAGTGGAATTTGACAGGAACTCCAATAAATATATTTATTAGACAGAAATAATGAATAAAAAATAGAGCCGCAAATAAGTTTTAGCGGCTCTATTTTTTTGTCTATTTTAGAAGGAAAGACGCTATCTGAAAAGTGAAATTAGATTTAGGAATTTTGAATAACAAAAAAGTGTTCTCAGATAGATACCTGAAGAAATGATATTAAAAAGGTAAGGGGCTGTTCCAACTTGGACAGCCCCTTGCCTTTTTATCTAAAATTGATTATTATTCTTCTGACAGACTCTGAACTTCCACTTCTTTCACTTTACGGAAGAAATCTGAAGCAAAGATGAAATCGTTTAATCGCTTATTGTTTACTGTGAAAATCTCATCTTTTGTACCTTCCCATTCCTTATTACCCTGATAGATATAGTATATCTTTTCTCCAATACCCATAACAGAGTTCATATCGTGAGTATTAATGATGGTAGTCATGTTGTACTCCTTGGTAATGTCCTGAATCAGTTCATCTATAAGAAGAGAGGTTTTTGGATCAAGTCCCGAGTTCGGCTCATCACAAAATAGATACTGAGGATTTAGAGCAATAGCACGGGCAATGGCAACACGTTTTTGCATACCACCACTTATCTCTCCAGGAAAAGCAGAATGAGCTTCTTTTAGATTTACACGTTCCAAACAGAACATGGCACGCTTAATTCTATCCTTTACAGAATCATTAGAGAACATGTTGAGAGGAAACATAACATTATCTAAAACAGAGAGAGAATCGAAGAGTGCTGCGCTCTGGAAAATCATTCCCATTTCACTCCTTAACAGTTTCTTCTCTTTCTTTCCCATTGTCACGAAATTCCTGCTATCGTAGAGTACTTCTCCTTTTTCCGGAGTGAGTAGACCTACCAGGCATTTCATTAATACGGTTTTACCAGACCCACTTTGTCCGATAATCAGATTTGTTTTTCCATTTTCGAATACGGCATTTATATTTTTTAAAACATCTCTGCCGTCAAATGATTTATATAGTGATTTAACTTCGATCATCCCATTAACAATTTAGTAAGAATAATATCTGCAAATAAAATTAATGCGCTGCTACAAACTACAGAGTCTGTACTAGCCTTACCTACCGCAATAGAACCACCTTCGACTGTGTATCCAAAGAAAGCCGATACAGTAGCAATGATGAAAGCAAAGAATAGCGACTTTATAATACCACACCAAACATACCATTCAACGAATGTGTATTGTAGTCCAAACTCGAGGTTGGTTGATGTCATTATGCCTCCAAACCAACAAGTGGCATATGCTCCGATAATTCCGGAAAAGATACTGAAGGTTACCAATACAGGGATAAACATAACCAATGCTGCAATTTTTGGCAGGATGAGGTAACTGGCTGAGTTAACTCCCATTATCTCAAGTGCATCTATTTGTTGAGTAACTCGCATAGTGCCTAATTCGGATGCAATGTTTGAACCTACCTTACCTGCAAGAATTAAGCACATAATTGAAGACGAAAACTCTAGCAACATAATTTCACGGGTAACATAACCTACAGTCCAACGCGGCATCCAGGGGCTTTCAATGTTTAATTTGATTTGGATAGTAATAACCGCTCCGATAAAAAATGAAATCAGTAAAACGATACCAGTTGAGTTTACTCCCAATTGCTCTACTTCTTTTACAAATTGTTTAAAATACATCTTCATACTTTCAGGGCGTGAAAAGATTCGGCCCAATAACATGATGTATCTTCCAAAAGTCCTTAATACTTTGAACATATTATCTTATTTGTGGGCAAATGTACATTAATTTATGCATATTTTTGCTACATTTGCCCCCAAAATATAGAATAACAATGGCTGAAGAAGGATTTACTGAAAATCAGGTTGAGCTTAATACTACCGATACTTTGGTTGAACAACCGGAAGATATCTCTATCGAACCACAGGAGGAATCTAAAATGGTGCTTCGTACCGAAAATCTTGTAAAGAAGTACGGAAAGAGAACGGTAGTTAGTCATGTATCAATAGACGTAAAGCAGGGAGAAATTGTAGGATTACTAGGTCCGAATGGTGCAGGTAAAACAACATCGTTCTATATGACTGTAGGATTGATTACTCCAAATGAAGGCCGCATTTTTCTTGATGACCTTGAAATTACTAAGTATCCGGTATATAAAAGGGCACAGAATGGAATTGGCTATTTGGCACAGGAAGCTTCTGTTTTCCGGAAGATGAGCGTGGAAGATAATATTATGGCGGTATTGGAGATGACCAATACTTCAAAAGAATATAAAAAAGAAAAACTCGAAAGTCTTATTGCCGAATTCCGTTTGCAAAAGGTGCGTAAGAATCTGGGAGATCAGCTCTCCGGAGGTGAGCGACGTCGTACTGAGATTGCCCGTTGCCTGGCTATTAATCCGAAGTTCATTATGCTTGATGAGCCGTTTGCCGGAGTAGACCCTATTGCGGTGGAAGATATTCAGCACATTGTGTGGAAGCTTAAAGATAAGAATATTGGAATCTTGATTACTGACCACAATGTACAGGAAACTTTAAGTATTACCGACCGTGCATACCTTTTGTTCGAAGGGAAGATTCTTTTCCAGGGAACTCCGGAAGAACTAGCTGAAAATAAGATTGTGCGTGAAAAATATCTTAGTAACAGCTTTGTGCTTCGTAGAAAAGATTTTGAAAATAGAGAATAATATAGTTCACTATATAAAAAGAAAGCCGGGAATTTTAATGTAATTCCCGGCTTTCTTTTTATCTTTCAGTTTATTTACTATTCATCTAAAACTGATAGTGCAGATTGTATCTGATAGTACTTCCAGATTCTCCACATGCAAAATGTGAAAACAAAGATTCCTGCAATGATGTAGCCTATGCTGTTTTGATTGTTAGAAACTATTTTAACCAATTCGTTCCCTTTGTTGAATGTATTTGGAGTAAAAGTTACGGTTAATCCGTTGTTAATTGCATGTGCAATTACAGGTACCCAAAGGCTTTTGCTCCATATATATAAATATCCCAGTACCATACCTAATATCATACGTGGCACGAATCCATAAAACTGAAAGTGAATTGCACTGAATATAATGGCAGTGTATAATATGCCGAGATGGATATTTTTTGTCCAGCCAATTAATATTTTCTGAATTACTCCCCTGAACATGAGTTCCTCTCCGAGACCTGCCATGATGGCTATAATTATTATGTTCATAGCGAATCCTCCCCAGCTATCTGTATTAAGCAGGGTGTTGGTTGTTACCTCGGCGGCTTTTTCGGTATTAATCATCCAGTCTTCTATAGACTTCAAAGATTCAGGCAGCTGTAATCCCTGGTTCCATGTGCTTAGCACGTCTATTAGCGGGCTAATTGAAATTATAGCCATTACTCCAAGAGCCAGGATGATAAGATTGGGCGTTCTTAGTTGTAAACTCTTCTTTGTGGAATCTTTCCATAGAAAGAATTGTGCAAGTAAAGGAGTTGAAATAAATATTATTAAATCCTGAGTAAAAAGAGTCAGTCTTAAAAAGTTGCCTTCTTTCATTCCTGGAAAGAATAACATTTCCAGTTTTAAAATAATTAAGCAGAACAATGTAAAAAAAATGAATACAAGCGCCAGTAAGGAGATCTTGGCGAATCCGGAATAATTTTCAAATGTACCTCTTCTCATTTGTTGGCTGGTTAGGTTTTAATTTATTTAATAGACAAAGCCTTCCGTCGTAAATATCGACAGAAGGCTTTACTTAATTTCCTAATATTCTATTTAATTAGAATTTTGGTCTTGCTTCTTTAACAACTAATGCGCGACCTTCAAATTCTGCGCCGTTAAGTTCTGCAATAGCTTTTGCTGCCTCTGCATCGTTAGGCATTTCAATGAAACCAAAGCCTTTTGATTTTCCAGTTTCACGGTCCATAATTACTTTTACAGAAGTTACAGTTCCGTAATCTTCCATAATCTGTTGTAAATCTGCTTCCCTAACTCGGTAGTTAAGGTTTCCTACGTAAATGTTCATAGTTAAACGGATAAAAATAAATAAATAGATAAATTTCTCTAAAAGATGATCTAGATTGTAAGGATTTTAAATGACAGAGAGATTACAAAGGCGCTATTATAACGAAAGTAAAAACCATGTAATTGAAATCGAAAAACTAAATATCATCATTTCATAGCAAAGAAAAACAATTATTTTTAATCGACAATCTTTTTCTTCACATTTTTTGTGCCAGAATGTATTTTTTTGTTAGAAATTTATAAAATAAGATGTCGTTATTTTATTTTGAATAGATGTGCGGTGTATAATTGACTCTTTTTCTTTTTTTTGAGAAGTTTAAATTGATTAATGTATAAACTTAAGTTATTTCTTGCTGAAAGGTTGTTTTTCGATTCTAGAGTATAATTATAAAAGGAGTACGTCTTTATAAATTATAGCCTACGTTTAATTATAAAAAGGTGTAGTTCTTATTTAAAACCTTTTCTTTTGTTTTTCACTAACAAACCTCTTAAATAGTACAAGCTATTGACTTAAAAGAATATAACTGCAGAATAATTTATCAGATAGAAATTTGATAATTGAAAGATTAACACTAATTTTGCACGCTCTTTAAAAAGATAAAGTATAAATCATATAAATAATTGTCAGAATGAACGTTTCATTGCAAAACATTGACAAAGTAAGTGCATTGCTTACTGTAAAGCTTGAAAAGGCTGATTACCAAGAACAAGTTGATAAATCACTGAAGACTTTCCGTCAAAAAGCTAATGTTCCGGGTTTCCGTCCGGGAATGGTTCCAATGGGCCTTGTGAAGAAAATGTATGGAAAAGCTGTTAAGGCTGAAGAAATCAATAAAATCCTTTCAGAAAAGGTATACGGATATATCAAAGAAAATCAGGTAAATATTTTGGGTGAACCTCTTCCAAACGAAGATAAGCAACCAGAAATTGACTTCGAAACAATGGATGAATTCGATTTCTTGTTCGATATCGCTTTGGCTCCTGAATTTAAAGCAGAACTTTCAGACAAAGATTCTGTTGATTACTATACTATCGATGTAACAGAAGAAATGGTTGATCAACAAGTTAAATCTTATACTCAACGTGCTGGTAAGTATGACAAAGTAGACGAGTATCAGGATAAAGACATGTTGAAAGGTCTGATTGCTGAACTTGATGAAGCAGGTAATACAAAAGAAGGCGGTATTCAGGTAGAAGGCGCAGTTTTGATGCCAGCTTACATGAAGAACGATGATCAGAAAGCAATCTTCAACGGATGCAAAGTAAATGATGTATTGGTTTTCAATCCAAATACAGCTTACGATGGTCACGAAACAGAAATCGCTTCTCTTCTTAAGATCGAAAAAGAAGCTGTTTCAAACTATACAGGCAACTTCAGCTTCCAGGTTGAAGAAGTTACTCGTTTCGTAGAAGCTGAACTTAGCCAGGAAATCTTTGATCAGGTTTATGGTGAAGGAGTAGTTAAGACTGAAGAAGAGTTCCGTGCAAAAATCAAAGAATCTATTGCAGAACAATTTGTTGCTGATAGTGATTATAAGTTCTTACTTGATGTTCGCGATTTCTTGATGAACAAAATTGGTAAATTGGAATTCCCAGAAGCTTTGCTAAAACGTATCATGTTGCTTAACCACCAGGATAAAGGTGCTGACTTCGTTGAAGAAAACTACGAAAAGAGCATTGAAGAATTAACATGGCACTTAATCAAAGAACAATTAGTTAAGGATAACGAAATTAAAGTTGAACAAGAAGACATCGTAAACATCGCAAGAGAAGCTACTAAAGCTCAGTTTGCTCAATACGGAATGTTGAATGTTCCAGAAGATCTTTTGAATAACTACGCTCAGGAAATGTTGAAGAAGAAAGAAAGCGTTGAAGGCTTGGTTAACCGCGCCGTTGAAGCTAAACTTGCTACAGCATTGAAAGCTAAAACTACATTGAACAACAAAACAGTTTCAATGGAAGAATTCAATAAAATGTTCCAGTAATAACTGGTAGAAAGAAGCATTTAGCTAAATCTTCATAAAAGAGGAGGCTTTTGACTTTAAAAAAGAGCTACTTACTGAGAATAAATAAGATTAGTCTGATTTATTTTTGTAATTTTGTTAGCTCTTATCAAGGATGGTCAAAAGCCTCCTTTCTATGTGTTAATTTTAAAATATCAATCATTATGGATGATTTCAGAAAATACGCAACCAAGCACATTGGTATAAGTAGTATGGTTTTGGATGATGTAATCAAATCACAGAACGGCTATTTGAATCCTTATATCTTGGAAGAAAGACAACTAAACGTAACACAACTTGATGTGTTCTCTCGTTTAATGATGGATCGTATCATCTTTCTTGGAACACAGATTGATGACTATACAGCAAATACGCTTCAGGCGCAGCTGCTTTATCTGGATTCAGTAGATCCGGGTAAGGATATCTCTATTTATATCAACTCTCCTGGTGGATCTGTATACGCAGGTCTAGGAATTTACGATACAATGCAGTTTATTTCCAGTGATGTAGCTACTATCTGTACAGGTATGGCAGCATCAATGGCAGCGGTATTACTTGTTGCCGGAGCTGATAAAAAGCGCTCTGCACTTACACACTCTCGCGTGATGATTCATCAGCCAATGGGAGGTGCGCAGGGACAAGCTTCTGATATCGAAATTACTGCCCGCGAAATTCAGAAAATGAAAAAGGAACTTTATACTATTATCGCAGATCATTCTCATACAGATTTTGATAAAGTATGGGCCGATTCTGATCGTGACTACTGGATGACAGCTCAGGAAGCCAAAGATTACGGTATGATCGACGAAGTTCTTATGCGTAAACCTGCGACTATATAATTGAAGGTATAAAAGACTAAAACGAATAACTAACTTTGGAAGATTCAAAACCATCAAAAAATAAAAAGAGATGTAGCTTTTGTGGACGTCCCGAAAGCGAAGTCTCTTTTCTGATTACGGGTATGAATGGTTACATCTGCGATAGTTGTGCCGCTCAGGCTTACGAAATCACTCAGGAAGCAATGAGTGCTGGTAAACAATCGGGTGCCGGAAAACCATTAAATCTCAAAGATCTGCCTAAACCTATAGATATTAAGAGTTTTCTTGATCAATATGTAATTGGACAAGATGATGCTAAACGATATCTTTCGGTTTCGGTTTATAATCACTACAAACGTCTGCTGCAGAAAGATAGCGGAGATGATGTGGAAATTGAAAAGTCTAACATCATAATGGTTGGAAGTACTGGTACAGGCAAAACTCTTTTAGCAAGAACCATTGCTAAATTGTTGCATGTTCCTTTTACAATTGTCGATGCTACCGTGTTGACAGAAGCCGGTTATGTTGGAGAAGATATTGAAAGCATACTCACTCGCTTATTACAAGTTGCAGATTATAATGTGTCTGAAGCTGAAAGAGGTATTGTGTTTATTGATGAAATAGACAAAATAGCTCGCAAGGGAGATAATCCTTCTATTACTCGTGACGTTAGTGGTGAAGGTGTTCAACAGGGATTACTGAAATTATTGGAAGGTGCTGTTGTTAATGTTCCACCTCAGGGCGGACGTAAGCATCCAGATCAGAAAATGATTCCGGTAAATACCAAGAATATTCTTTTCATCTGCGGCGGTGCATTCGACGGAATTGAAAAGAAAATTGCTCAGCGTCTCAATACACATGTGGTAGGATATAGTGCTTCAAAGGCTACAGCTGTTGTCGATAAGAAGAATATGATGCAGTATATTGCTCCTCAGGACTTGAAATCTTTCGGACTTATTCCCGAGATTATTGGTCGTCTGCCGGTGCTTACTTATTTGAATCCACTGGACAGAACCGCTTTGCGCGCAATTCTAACAGAACCGAAGAATTCTATTATCAAGCAATATGTTAAGCTCTTCGAGATGGACAACATTAAGTTGACTTTCGAAGAAGCAGTCTTTGATTATATTGTAGATAAAGCTGTTGAATACAAACTTGGAGCACGTGGATTACGTTCTATTGTGGAGACAATAATCACGGATGTTATGTTTGAAATTCCGTCGCAAGGCAAGACAGAATACAATGTAACACTCGAATATTCAAAGCATCAGCTCGAAAAAGCAAATATT
Organism: Bacteroidaceae bacterium; assembly: GCA_963668125.1. GTDB lineage: Bacteria > Bacteroidota > Bacteroidia > Bacteroidales > Bacteroidaceae > Bacteroides. Next base: position 950,979 of record OY764215.1, read on the forward strand.
GCTCGCTTACAAACAGCTTAATATCAGAAGTAAAGCAAAAATAATAGTGTAAAGCATTATTTTTTTGAAAAATATTCTGTGGAAAATACGTATTATTTAAGAAGTTGTTTATAACTTTGTTTGAGTTCATTAAGATGAATTCAAGTCTTATACGATGAATAGCCAAAAAACAACTTAAAACAATGGCAGAGAAGAATTATTTAACGGAACAACTAAAAGCGTACTTTGGATTTGACAAATTCAAAGGCAATCAAGAGGCGATTATTAGAAATGTATTGGCCGGCAATGATACGTTTGTACTTATGCCCACAGGTGGAGGTAAGTCGCTTTGTTATCAGTTACCTTCTTTAGTAATGGAAGGAACGGCTATCGTTATATCTCCTTTAATTGCCTTGATGAAAAATCAGGTAGATGCCATGCGTAATTTTAGTGAAGAAGATGGGATAGCTCATTTTATCAATTCTTCATTGAATAAAGCTGCTATTGATCAGGTGAAATCTGATATTCTTTCCGGGAAGACGAAGTTGCTTTATGTGGCTCCGGAATCTTTAACGAAAGAAGAAAACGTAGAGTTCCTGAAAAATGTTAAGATCTCTTTTTATGCTGTTGACGAAGCTCATTGTATTTCAGAGTGGGGACACGATTTCCGCCCAGAATACAGACGAATTCGACCTATCATTAATGAAATTGGAAAAGCTCCTCTTATAGCTTTAACAGCAACGGCAACTCCGAAGGTTCAGCATGATATTCAGAAAAATTTAGGAATGATTGATGCGCAAGTCTTTAAGTCTTCGTTTAATCGCTCCAATCTTTACTATGAGGTACGTCCTAAAACAAATAGTATAGATAAAGAAATTATTAAGTTTATTAAAGCAAATCATGGGAAGTCGGGGATTATTTACTGTTTAAGCAGAAAGAAAGTTGAGGAACTGGCTGAAATATTGCAAGCAAATGGAATTAATGCGCGCGCATATCATGCCGGTATGGACTCCTCAACAAGAACCGAGAATCAAGATGATTTCTTAATGGAAAAAATTGACGTGATAGTTGCGACTATTGCGTTTGGTATGGGAATTGATAAACCTGATGTTCGTTTTGTTATTCATTACGATATCCCTAAAAGTCTGGAAGGCTATTATCAGGAAACTGGTCGTGCCGGACGTGACGGCGGAGAAGGTCAGTGTATTACATTCTATACCAATAAAGACTTGCAGAAACTCGAAAAATTTATGCAAGGCAAACCTGTGGCAGAACAGGAAATAGGCAAGCAGCTTCTGCTCGAAACCGCTGCGTACGCCGAATCTTCCGTATGCCGGAGAAAGTCTTTGTTACATTACTTTGGCGAAGAATTTACGGAAGATAATTGTGGTAATTGTGACAATTGTTTAAACCCTAAGAAACAAGTGGAAGCTCAGGATTCATTATGTGCCGTGATAGAAGCTATCTTGGCAGTAAAAGAAAACTTTAAAGCAGACTATATTATCGATGTATTACAAGGAAGAGAAACTTCCGAAGTGCAAGCTCACCTGCACGAAGACTTGGAGGTCTTTGGATCAGGAATGGGTGATGAAGATAAAACATGGAATGCTGTTATTCGACAGGCTTTAATAGCTGGATATTTAAGTAAAGATGTCGAAAATTATGGACTATTAAAAGTAACGGATGCAGGACGCAAATTCCTGAAACATCCGAAATCATTTAAAATAACAGAGGATAATGACTTTGAAGAAGTAGAAGAAGAAACTCCTATGAGGGGAGGTGCTGCATGTGCTGACCCTGCTCTTTATTCAATGCTGAAGGATTTGAGGAAGAAGCTTTCCAAGAAACTAGATGTTCCGCCTTATGTTATTTTCCAGGATCCATCACTGGAGGCTATGGCTACAATTTATCCGATTACATTGGATGAATTGCAGAATATACCAGGTGTGGGTGCAGGAAAAGCAAAACGTTACGGTCAGGAATTCTGTGTTTTGATCAAAAAGCATTGCGAAGAAAATGAAATTGACCGTCCGGAAGATCTTCGTGTACGTACAGTTGCAAATAAATCTAAGCTAAAAGTTTCTATCATTCAGAGTGTTGACAGAAAAGTAGCGTTAGATGATATTGCTCTTTCCAAAGGAATAGAGTTTTCCGATTTGCTTGATGAAATTGAAGCAATTGTGTATTCAGGAACAAAGCTGAATATTGATTACTTCCTTCATGAAATTATGGATGAAGATCATATGCAGGATATTTATGACTATTTCAAAGAATCTGTTACAGATAAAATTGAAGATGCTGTTGAAGAACTTGGAGGTGATTATTCCGAAGACGAAATCCGTCTGGTGAGAATTAAATTCATCTCTGAAATGGCAAACTAGCAGAAAGAATTTTCTTTTAAGGCGTAGGCTATACAAATTGTTATTAGATTATAATTTCTAATTAATCTGATTAAGTTTGTATATTCTGCGCCTTATCTTTTTATAATTATTCAAAAAAAATGGGAGAATACTCTTACTGAAAAAAGAATTCTTTGTATATTTGCACGCAATAATTTCTAAAAGCAAACCCTATGTCATTTATTGCAGATAAAATTGTCATGGATGGATTAACGTACGACGATGTACTTTTAATCCCTTCATATTCTGAGGTATTACCCCGTAACGTCGATCTCTCGACAAAGTTCTCACGAAACATTGAATTAAAAATTCCTTTTGTAACTGCAGCAATGGATACTGTAACCGAGGCGAAAATGGCTATTGCTATTGCTCGTGAAGGTGGTATCGGTGTTATTCACAAAAACATGTCAATCAAGGCTCAGGCTAAGCAAGTTGCCATTGTGAAACGTGCTGAGAATGGAATGATTTATGATCCTGTAACTATAAAGCAAGGCTCAACAGTGCGTGATGCTTTGTCTTTAATGGCTGAATATAAAATCGGGGGTATTCCGGTTGTTGACGATAACAAAATGTTAGTAGGTATTGTTACGAACCGTGATTTGCGCTTTGAACGTGAAATGGATAAGCGCATTGACGAGGTTATGACAAAAGAAAACTTAATCACAACCAATCAATCAACCGACCTGGAAGCTGCAGCTCAGATTCTTCAGCTACATAAAATCGAGAAATTACCAGTTGTTGATAAAGACGGTAAATTAGTAGGTCTGGTTACATATAAAGATATTACTAAGGCTAAAGATAAGCCAATGGCATGCAAGGATTCTAAAGGAAGACTTCGTGTAGCTGCAGGTGTAGGCGTAACAGCTGATACATTTGTTCGTATGCAGGCATTGGTTGAAGCCGGAGCTGACGCTATCGTTATTGATACAGCTCATGGTCATTCAAAAGGCGTAATTGATGTATTGAAAGAAGCTAAAAAACGCTTTACTACTATTGATATTGTTGTCGGTAATATTGCTACTGCCGATGCTGCTTTGGCACTTGTTGAAGCAGGAGCCGACGGCGTAAAAGTAGGTATTGGCCCAGGTTCAATTTGTACAACCCGTGTTGTTGCCGGTGTTGGCGTTCCTCAGCTATCTGCTGTTTATGATGTAGCAAAAGCATTAAAGAATACAGGTATTCCTTTGATTGCCGATGGCGGTTTAAGATATTCCGGAGATGTTGTAAAAGCGTTGGCTGCCGGAGGTTGTTCTGTAATGATCGGTTCATTAGTAGCTGGTGTTGAAGAAAGCCCGGGTGAAACAATTATCTTCAACGGAAGAAAATTCAAATCATATCGTGGTATGGGTTCTCTTGAAGCAATGGAAAATGGTTCAAAAGACCGTTATTTCCAGTCTGGAGAAACAGATGTGAAGAAACTTGTACCAGAAGGAATTGCTGCACGTGTACCATATAAAGGAACACTTTTCGAAGTAATTTATCAGCTATGCGGCGGACTTCGTTCGGGTATGGGATATTGTGGAGCTGAAAATATAGATACACTTCACAATGCTAAATTTACTCGTGTAACAAGTGCCGGTGTACTGGAAAGTCACCCACATGATGTTACAATTACAAGTGAGGCTCCAAATTATAGTCGTCCTGAATAAGCAGATAATAATCAGCATAAAGATAAAGGGGAATAACTTCAAACAGAGGTTGTTCCCTTTCTTTGTTTAATCAAAGCCTGTGTTATTGCTCTATCAGGGAAAGAATTGTATTGTGGGTTGTTCCTCTTCTTTGTTTTAATGATACCTTTTTAACGTTAGCCTTTTTATTTTCTTTCAAAAGATTTTAGTTGTTTATTAAGTGCTTATTTTCTCTCCTGACAATAAAAACAAATGAATTTCATAATAGAATATGCAATTTTTGCGTATTTTCGCCGTTGAATTATTGATTGTTATACCAATCTGATTTTTATATGTATCTAATGAAACACCAATAATGAAAAAAGAGATTATTTTATTTGTAGGTTTAACTCTTAGTACTTGTGCTTTTTCTCAGCAAAAAGATCAGGTCCTGATGAGGATAAACAACAAAGATATAACACGATCAGAATTCGAATACATTTATAACAAAAATAATTCAAACAATGAATTGGACAAAAAGTCTTTAGATGAGTATGTCGATTTATTTGTAAACTTCAAGTTAAAGGTTGCTGCAGCTGAGGCTGAAGGAGTGGATACAACAAGAGCTTTTCGTGATGAATTCCTTGGCTATCGTCAGCAGTTGGCAAAATCTTATCTTACCGACGAATCAATTGACGAAGCAAATGCCAAAGTTATCTACGAGAGATTAAAGGAAAATGTAGAAGCTTCGCATATATTAATTCGTTGCAAACCCGATGCAACTCCCGAAGATTCTCTTGCAGCCTACCGTAAAGCAGAGCGTGCCCGCCAGCGAATCCTAAATGGTGAAGATTTTGAAAAAGTAGCTCGTGAGGTTTCAGATGATCCGTCTGTAAAGCAGAACGGAGGAAATTTGGGATATTTCACTGCATTGCAAATGGTTATTCCTTTTGAAGATGCTGCTTATTCATTAAGAAATGGAGAGATCAGTAAACCTGTTCGAACAGAATTTGGCTATCATATTATTAAAACAACTAATCGTCGTCCTGATATGGGCAAAGTGTTGGTTGCTCATATCTTTAAGTTTCTTCCGCAAAATGTAACAAAAGAGCAGGAAAAGAAAGTGATGGCACAGATTGATTCTATCTATGGCGCACTGCAACAAGGAGCAAATTTTGAAGAACTTGCTAAAAAGTGCTCGGACGATAAATCTACTGCACAGCGCGGTGGTGAATTGCCATGGATTGGTTTCCGTCAAACCGTTAAAGAGTTTGAGAATACAGTTTTTTCATTAGAAAAAAATGAAATGTCCAAGCCATTCCGCTCACCAAGTGGTATGCATATTGTGAAACTGATAGACCGCAAGGATATTGAGCCATTTGATGAAAAGAAAGATGAGATTGTTCGTCGCATGAGCCGACAAGGAAGAGGTGGAAAAGGTGTTGAGGCTCTTGTTGAAAGACTGAAAAACGAATATCATTTCGCATACAATGATAATGGAGTTAATGCCATTAAGAACCTGATGAAGAATATTCAGGCAGGAAAAGATTCACTTACTTCTGCCAATGCAATGAAACTTTCGGGAGATCTTTTTATGTTGAATGGTACAAACTACCCGGTGCAAGGTTTTGTTAATTGGGCAAAGAACCGACAGGGAAGTGCAGAAAAACTATTAAAAGAATATACTCTTAATTCTGTTTTGGATTACGAAGATAGTCGCCTGGAACAAAAATATCCCGATTTTGGTCATTTAATGCAGGAGTACCGGGATGGAATTCTGTTGTTCGATGTAAGCAATCGCCGTGTTTGGGATAAAGCTTCCAAAGACGAGAGTGGGCTGACTACTTTCTTTGAAGAAAACAAAGCAAATTATAAGTGGACTTCTCCTCGTTTCAAAGGAGTGATTGTGCACTGCAAAGATAAAAAAACAGCAAAGGCTGTGAAGAAGCTAACTAAAAAGAATCCGGAGGAAGATTGGACTAACGTTATTCGTAAGTCTCTTAATAACGATTCGGTTTCGGTAGTTAAAGTTGAAAAAGGCCTTTTTGCTAAGGGAGATAACAAATATGTTGATAAAGATAAGTTTAAGGGAGATAATGTTGAACCTCTCAAAGGCTATCCTGTGACAATTGTTATCGGTAAAATGTTGAAGAATGGCCCTGAAAGTTACAAAGATGTTCGTGGACCAGTAACAGCCGACTATCAAAATTACCTGGAAGCAGATTGGATTAAAGAATTAAAAGGAAAATATAAGGTTGAAATTAACCAACAGATTTTAAAAACAGTTAATAATCATTGAACGGATTGATTATTACACTATCTTCGCCTTAGATTGTATCTAATAAGTTTTTACGAGATTTTGGGCGTTGTTTTTCATCTGTTTTTTTAAATCAACCGGTCTTGAAATTTATTTGGCAACAAAACAAACACGTTAAACAAAGAGTACTAAACTCTGTTGCTCTCTTGTGTTACTATAAGCGAGTGTTATATGAGTGCAGTAGAGAAAGGAATAAAATATTAAATGAAAAGAATGAAAAAGTTAGTGAACTTTAAAACGCTGGTATTACTCTTCGTCTTGTGCACTTCTCAAATAAAAGTGTATGCTCAAGACAATGTAATTGACGAAGTAGTATGGATTGTAGGTGATGAAGCCATTTTAAAATCGGATGTTGAAGAAGAACGTCTGAATGCACAGTATAATGGAGTCAAGTTTGAAGGTGATCCCTATTGTGTTATTCCGGAGCAAATAGCCATCCAGAAGCTATATCTTCACCAGGCTGCTATCGATAGTGTTGAAGTTACCGACTCGGAAGTTATGCAACAGGTGGAGTGGCAGATTAACAATATCATTCGTCAGATAGGTTCTAAGGAAAAGATGGAGGAATACTTCAATAAGACCTACACCCAGATCAGAGAAACGATGCGTGAGAGTGCTCGCGAGAAACTGACAGTGGAAAGAATGCAGAAAAAGCTGGTGGGCGATATAAAGATTACTCCTGCTGAAGTAAGAAAGTACTTCAAAGAATTGCCTCAGGATAGCGTTCCGTTTATTCCAACTCAGGTAGAAGTTCAGATTATTACCCAGCAACCGAAGATTCCGATTGCGGAAATTGATGATGTAAAGAAGCGACTGCGTGAATATTCAGACCGTGTTACTTCCGGAGACACTCCTTTTTCTTCTTTAGCTATCCTTTATTCTGAAGACCCGGGAAGTGCACGCCGTGGTGGTGAACTGGGATTCATGGGAAAAGGAGAACTGTTACCAGAATTTGCTGCTGTAGCATTTAACCTGAACGATCCTAAAAAAGTATCTAAGATTGTAGAAACAGAATATGGTTTCCATATTATTCAGCTGATAGAAAAACGTGGCGACCGTATTAATTGCCGTCATATTCTCTTGAAGCCAAGAGTGTCGGACAAAGACTTGCAAGCAGCAATGGGGCGTTTAGATTCTGTTGCTAATGATATCCGTAGTGCTAAGTTCACTTTTGATCAGGCTGCTTCAGTAATTTCTCACGATAAGGAAACACGTAATAACAACGGTCTTATGGCAAATTCAAGAACTAGTACTTCTAAATTTGAAATGGATCAGTTGCCACAGGAAGTTGCAAAAGCTGTTGATAAGCTAAATATTGGAGAAATTTCTAAAGCATTTACCATGGTAAATGATAAAGGGAAGCAAGTTTGTGCAGTTGTTAAACTGAAAACAAGAATTGATGGTCATAAAGCAACTATTACAGATGATTATCAGAACCTAAAAGATCTTGTTCTTAGTAAAATCAGAGCGCAGAAACTTGATCAGTGGATTAAAGATAAGCAGAAAAAAACATATGTTCGTATCAACGAAGGATGGAAAAAATGCGACTTTAAATATCCGGGTTGGGTAAAGTAAATGAAATGAAGCACAATTTAATATGCTGAAGAATAATAAAAGAAGATATTCAATAAGCAGGCACAGAATACTCCTAATGGGTGTTCTGTGCCTGTTTGGTGTTTGTTTGATAGCTGGAAACAAACCTGCTAATAAGAATAAAAAGCAGAAAACTAAGAAAGATATGGTTTATATCCTTAACTCGGATGAAACCATGGGGAACCAATTATTAAGACCAGACATTACTGTCTTGCAAGGAAATGTAAAGTTGAGGCATAAAGGAATGTATATGTACTGTGATAGTGCATTCCTTAATGAAAAAACAAATTCCTTTGAGGCTTTTGGCAAGGTTCATATGGAGCAGGGAGATACCTTGTTCGTTTATGGTAACTATCTGAAATATGATGGTTTCAAAGAACTGGCCAATCTTCGCGAAAACGTTAAGCTGGTGAACCGCGGAACAACTTTGCTGACAGATAGTCTCGACTACGACCGTGTGCTCGATAAAGCTTATTATTTTGAAGGTGGAACCATGTTGGATAAGGAAAATGTACTTACCTCCGACTGGGGAGAATATAGTCCTTCAACAAAGAATGCAGTATTCAACTTTGATGTAAAGTTGGTAAATCCACGTTTTACATTGAAAACAGATACTTTAAAGTATAATTCGGCTACCGCTATTGCCCATATTGTAGGTCCTTCAAAGATTGATAGTGATAAAAATCACATTGTTTCCAAACGAGGATACTATAATACGCGTGCAGATCAGGCTCAATTGGTAGATCGCTCCGTGCTGACCAATGAAGATGGTAAGAGATTGATTGGCGATAGTATTTACTATGACCGCAAGAAGGGTTACGGGGAAGCTTTCAATAATGTGTTTATGTCCGACTCCGTAAATAAGAATTTCCTGAAAGGAGACTATTGTTTTTACGATGAGATAAAAGGAAATGCCGTTGCTACAAAGAGAGCGTTGGCAGTTGACTACTCGCAGGGCGATAGTTTATTTGTTCATGGAGACACGCTTAAGCTGAATACCTTCAATATTAAAACCGATTCTATGTACAGAGAGGTGAGAGCTTTCAATAAAGTACGTATTTTCCGGAAAGATATTCAGGGAGTTTGCGATTCATTGTTCTTCACCTCAAAAGATTCCTGCCTTATAATGTATAAAGATCCTATTCTTTGGAATGAAAATCAACAGTTACTGGGTGAAGAAATCAGGGTTTATATGAACGACAGCACAATAGACTGGGCACATATTGTAAACCAGGCATTGAGCATAGAAAAGAAAGACTCTATCCACTATAATCAGGTAACGGGTAAAGATATCAAGGCCTATTTCCTGGGTGGCGAGCTAAACAAAGTAGATGTTATTGGAAATGTGCGACTGGTATATTATCCGGAAGAAAAAGATAGTACAATGATGGGGATGAATGTGTCGGAGACTAGTTTGCTAAATATTTATCTTAAAAAGAAAAAAATGGAGAAAATGGTAATGAGTCCTCAGTCAAACGGTACCCTTTACCCCATGCTAATGATTCCACAAGATAAAATGCGATTGACAAACTTCGGTTGGTTCGACTTTATCCGGCCACTCAATAAAGATGACATCTATGAATGGCGGGGCAAAAAAGCCGGGCAGGAATTGAAGAAGAAAGGAAGAAAATCAATACCTTTGCCTAACCATGGAATAGTAAAACAGTAAGTTCCATGTAATTATTTGAAAGATTGTTATGAGTGATATTATTCGTTTGTTGCCCGATTCAGTTGCCAACCAGATTGCTGCCGGCGAGGTAATTCAGCGCCCTGCTTCAGTCTTAAAGGAACTGGTCGAGAATTCTATTGATGCCGGTGCAAAGGAAGTACATATATTGATTACTGATGCAGGGAGAACCTGCATACAAGTAATAGATGATGGTAAAGGAATGTCAGAGACTGATGCCCGGATTTCCTTTGAACGACATGCTACCTCTAAAATTCGTGATGCGGCGGATTTGTTTGCCCTTACTACTATGGGCTTTAGGGGTGAAGCGTTAGCATCTATTGCCGCAGTGGCACAGGTGGACCTCAAAACACGCCTTGAAAATGAAGAATTGGGTACGGTTATTTCCGTGGCCGGTTCTAAGGTTGAGCGCCAGGAAACTATATCCTGTCCTAAAGGAAGTAACTTCTCTGTGAAGAACCTTTTCTTTAATGTGCCTGCTCGCCGCAAATTCCTCAAGTCTAACCAAACTGAGTTAAGTAATATATTGTCTGAATTTGAACGTATAGTTCTTGTTCATCCCGAGGTGGCATTTACGCTGCACAGCAATGATGTAGAGTTGTTTCACCTTCCGGCTTCGTCTCTTCGCCAGCGAGTTGTCAACGTGTTTGGCAAAAAGCTGAATCAGCAGTTGCTAAATGTAGATGTTAATACTTCGCTGATTAAAGTAACCGGCTATGTAGGTAAACCCGATTCTGCCCGCAAAAAAGGAGCACACCAATACTTCTTTGTTAACGGCAGATACATGCGTCATCCATACTTCCATAGGGCAGTGATGGAAGCGTATGAAAAGCTGGTTCCGGTGGGAGAACAGATTTCTTATTTTCTTTATTTCGATGTTGATCCGGCCGATATTGATGTGAATATTCACCCAACCAAGACCGAGATTAAGTTCGAAAACGAAGTTCCTATCTGGCAAATTCTGGCAGCTTCGGTAAAGGAATCTCTAGGTAAGTTTAATGAAGTACCTTCTATCGACTTCGACACAGAAGGCATGCCCGATATACCGGCTTATAATGCCGCTGCACCTATTCAGCCGCCGAAGCTGAATTTCAATCCAAACTTTAATCCCTTCCAGAAAACGGCTTCAAATTACTCACGCCCTCAGGTAGAGTGGGAGAGTTTGTATGGAGGAGTTGAAAAAGCAGAGCAAAGAGCGGAACCCGATTATGAGCCTGAAGTGATAGAATATCCCGCTTTCCAGGATGATGAAATAGAGCCCGAACAGACTACTTTGTACGATCATGAAACGGTAGCCGAGAAAAGTTCAGTTCAGTTCCAGTTTAAGGGACGGTTTATTCTTACTTCCGTAAAATCCGGATTGATGATCATTGATCAGCACCGTGCACATATCAGAGTATTGTTCGACCAGTATCTTCAGCAGATAAAGAATCGCCAGGGTGTATCTCAGGGAGTTCTTTTTCCTGAAATATTAGAGCTTCCGGCTTCGGAGGCAGTAGTATTGGAGGATATCTCCGATGACCTTGCCGCTATAGGCTTCGACCTGACTAATCTGGGCGGAGGAAGTTATGCCATTAACGGTGTTCCTTCGGGCATTGAGGGGTTATCTCCTGTTCAGTTGATAAGGAATATGCTGCACACGGCAATGGAAAAAGGTTGCGATGTGAAAGAAGAGGTGCAAGAAACGTTGGCTCTTACATTGGCCAAGGCTGCCGCCATTGTTTACGGTCAGGTTCTTGGAAATGATGAGATGACCAAACTGGTGGATTCTCTTTTTGCATGCGCCACACCGAATTATACTCCCGACGGAAAAACTGTTTTGTCTTTACTTAAAGAAGAGGATATAGAAAAACTCTTCAAGTAACGATTTTAAAATAAAGATCTATGGAATACGCTATTTGTTTTGTTCCCAATAATCCTCTTCGGGTAGATCATGATGAATGCTCGGAGATGCTGACTGAACTCTTGTTTGGAGAAGCTTGCACCGTGACCGAATCATGGGGCAACTGGAGTAAAATTATCAATAAAGCCGAGGGATACGTTGGCTGGGTAACTACAAAGATGCTTACTGAGGTTAGTAAAGAGTACTTTGATGCTTACGAACCGGCAGAGCAAAGAGTTTTAACCACGCTTTTCTCTCAGGCAGTGAGCGAAACTACCGGCGAGAAGATGTTGCTTACGGGTGGTAGTCTGCTTCCCGAATATAAAGAAGACGGAACATTCAGAGTAAAGAACGACCGCTTCCGCATTAATCCGGCCGATGCTCAACCACTGACTGAATCATTGCTGGATACAGCTCTTCGTTTCCTGAATACTCCTTATTTGTGGGGTGGCAAAAATGCTATGGGAATGGACTGTTCCGGACTAACACAAGTGGTGATGCGTATGCATGGCATCCATATTCTTCGTAATGCAAGTCACCAGGTTACACAAGGCGAACTGGTTTCTTTTCTTTCAGATGCCCAACCAGGCGATCTGGCTTTCTTTGATCATGCCGATGGAAAGATATCACACGTGGGAATGGTGGCCGAAAAGGGATATATTATTCACTGTTCCGGCTCAGTACATATCGATAAACTCGACGATCAAGGGATCTTCAGTAAAGATCTAAATAAGTACACACACGATCTCCGGTTAATAAAAAGATATAAGTAACGGGATCTTTATAGATTACCGGTGAGATATTTTTAGCGACCTGCGCAGCTCGCATAAACGAGTTGCGCAGGTCGTTTCTTTGAGTTGCGCAGCTCATTAAAACGACCTGCGCAGGTCGCCGGAAACATCCCGGCGGATAATGATAAAAACGATTATACTAACTTTAAATTATCACCTGAATGAGCATTTTATTTAAGGCGGCGCCCCTCAATGATGCCCGTAAGAAAGAAGAAACACAACTCTATTATGCTGTTCCTCAACGCAAGGAACTGGTAACCATTGACCAACTGAGCACGATGATATCCGGCAGATGCACCGCCACATCGGGCGATGTGAAACTGGTACTGGAGGAGTTTGCCAATACATTGATCAACGAACTGAAAAACGGTAACTCAGTAAAGCTCGATAAGATAGGAACTTTTTCGCTGTCACTCACCTCAAACAAAGTAACTAACCCCGATAAACTTCGTGTTACAGATGTAAAGGTAGGGCGGTTGTTGCTTCGTCCGGCACCATCATTCATGACGAAGATGAAAGATGCTACTTTTGAACGGAAAGGATAAAGTGGATTGTTTGTAAGAGGCGATGATGACTGTCTGAACTAACGTACAAAAATAAGAATGCCCCGCTTTCTGAATCAAGATAGCGGGGCATTGATAATATAGTGTGATAATTAAATCTCGCGGAATCCGATAATTTCTCTTACTTCCTTCAATGTTTTAGCAGCACTTTCCTGTGCTCTCTCTGCACCTTGTTTAGCAACCTTAGCAAGATATTCAGTGTTTGCAGAATATTCCGCAATCTTTTCGCGGATAGGTTCTGTGTAAGCAACGATATCTGCAGCAAGTTGTTTCTTCAAATCTCCGTAACGGATAGAACAATCGTTGTACTTCTCGTTGAAATAATCGTAAGTATCTTTAGTAGATACAATATCAAGGAAAGTAAACAGGTTCTGAATAACCTCTGGCTTTTCACTGTTAGGCACAGTTGGTCCGGCATCAGTAACAGCCTTCATAACCTTTTTGCTGATAGTCTTGGCATCATCCATCAGGTAAATACAGTTACCTTCTGATTTTCCCATCTTACCAGAACCATCCAGTCCCGGAACTTTAATAGCCTTTTCTGCCAAAGAGAAAGAAGCTGGTTCTGGGAATAAGTCAGTACCATATATTGTATTGAAACGACGGGCAAACTTACGCGCCATCTCCATGTTCTGTTCCTGATCCTTGCCTACTGGAACTTTTTTTGCCTTATGGATAAGAATATCCGCAGCCATAAGAGTAGGGTAAGTAAGAAGTCCGGCATTTACATTATCCGGTTGTTTACGTGCTTTTTCCTTGAAAGAAGTAGTACGTTCCAGCTCGCCCAGGTAAGCATTCATGTTAAGGTAAAGATAAAGCTCCAATACCTCCTTCACGTCACTTTGTACATAAATGGTAGCTTTCTCAGGATCAATACCGCAAGCAAGATATTCAGCAAGAATAGTGCGAGCGCTCTGAACTATATCATTAGGTTTTGGGTGAGTAGTAAGGGAATGCCAGTCGGCGATAAAGAAATAACAATTATATTCATTCTGCATTTGCAGAAAACTCTTCACTGCTCCAAAGTAGTTGCCCAGATGCAGATTACCTGTTGGGCGAATTCCACTAACAACTGTTTCCATAATTTCTTTGTTTCTAAATAATTTGCCGCAAAGATACTAATTTATCGCAAAACATAGCCACTGTTAAAACATTCTCTTTCTTCTTTTTAGAAATTAAAACTAAAAGGAAAATGTCTTTGTAAATGAAGTAAGATTGTCGTTTTTACGCTCATTTTGCCAGGAAGTACACCGAAAAAGTGAGGGTAGAGCCCAAAAGTGATGGATGAAGTGATGGATAATTTGCAATCCATCACTTTTTAATTTGCTTTTAATCAAGATGTTTGGGGTGATTAGTGATGGAGTGATGGTAGATTTTTTTTCTGTATTTTGTTGCATTGATATACTAGCAGAACATGATCTTATGATTATTTGTGTTATTTACTTTTTTGTTTTCTTCCATAATTCTTGAATTGAACGTTCCAGCACATTATCTCTGCCTTTTAAATATGCATTGTAGTCTCTTTTGACTTCAATGTCGGGTAAAATACCAGTCTTATTAGGTTGAGTACCATCCGGATTCACATATTTCTTAGCACAAATCATTACTTCAAAATCGCCAGGCAATGTGATAAACATTGGTTCACCCATGCACCCAACGCTTGGCTCTCCTACAACAACTGCTCGTCTGGTTTCTTTCATTAGTGTCAAAAAGTCTTCAGAAGAAGAACCAACATACTGCCCAGAAATTATAATCAGCGGTTGATGCAATTTTAAAGAATCATTTAAATTGTTTGTATATGGTTGATGATTTATTTCTTCCATGGCTTTATCTAAATAATAATCTTTGAGTCTAGAATCATATTCTCCCCACATTTTATAGCTGGTGATATATTTCCTGCAAAACCATTTTCCTTGATACTGGAATTGTGATTTAGAAAACAAATGGTATGCAATGTTTTCCCATGCCTGGTCTGTGCCTCCTCTATTTCCACGAAGATCAATAATCAAACCTTTACATCTTTTTAATTGTGGCAAGTAACTGTTGAAAACAGTATTTATCGAATCAATATATAGTCTGGCAAAAGACGTTAATTGTATATACCCAATATTCCCATCAATGATTTTTATATTTATGGGCGGCACAATAGTAGGACCTGCCATAATCTCTTTAAGTCCATTAGAGTTGTAGTTCCGAATCATTTCTATTTCTTTCTCTTTACCCTTTGGAGTTATAACTGTTATTTTTACTTTCGAATACGGCTTTCCATAAAACATTTCATTCACTGACTTGTCAAACTTCCAATGTGGAGTTGCTGCAGATATGTATTGGTATACAGAATCTCTAATATATTCTAACACCGGAATTTGATTAATCTTAGTAATTTCACTTCCCAACGGAACTTTATCAACCATGCTTTTAGCAATGTTGCTTATTAGAATCTTTTTATCAAAATTTATAGTTTTCAAAGGTGGAACATCGTCCGGGCGGTGAGAAGTATAAATACGCGTATGTGCTTCGTTGAAATGTGTCATGAATGAAGATAATACACGAAAGTATTCGAAGTTGCTTTTTGCTTGTTCAACTTTCGGTAGGTAAGTCATGTATAAACTATCTATATTTACTTGCTGCAGGGTTTCAGGAAAAGCAAAGCTGTAGTGCATTTCTTTCCAGATAAGCGATAGTGAATAAATCCTTTCCTCATGGCTTGGCATCTTTTCTTGTGCCGGAAGCTTATTAACCAGTGTTGTACTAATAAGCATAAATAAAAAAATAGTTTTTTTCATCGCATTTGCTGTCTTAAATTCATTATTTCAAAATAAAGTGCTGATAATGAAGTATGAATGTGTGCAAATATAATATTCTTTATCAAAAAGAACATTATATTTGTTTATTTTTATTGCTAATAAACTTGTGATAAGAGCATGCCTTAAAGACAGCATGATGGCAATATTTAAAAAAGTGAATATCAGGAATGTTTTATTTGCAGAACCATTTTCTATTATTTTTTATAAATTGCAGATGTTTATCAATAACACAAACCTAAGAAATTTATTAAATAGATAGAATGCAAATAATAATATCCCCAGCCAAAACAATAAATACTAAAAGCTCGCAGAAAGCTCCGACAAAATCAATCCCGCAGTTTGCCGGTGAAGCAAAAGAAATTGCACTCCACATGGCACAATATTCAGTGGAGGAACTGGAGCGACTTTTGAAGATTAGTCCCAAGCTAGCTTTGGATACATTTAAACGGTTTGAAGCGTTTTATTCCGATGAGGCTCCCTCTCTGCAGGCTTTGTTGGCTTATACCGGAATGGTATTTAAACATATTGCTCCGGCAGATTTCTCGGACGAGGATTTTCTTTACGCTCATGAGCATTTGCGAATCGCTTCTCCGTTTTACGGATTGGTTCGTCCGCTCGATATGATAAAGGCTTACCGGATGGAGTATGATGTGAAGTTGCCCGAACTGGGAAATGTACCAATGGTCGATTTCTGGAAACCGATACTTACTGAGACTTTTATTGAGGATGTGAAGAGGAATGGGGGAGTGCTGATAAATCTGGCAAGTATGGATATTCAGCCTTCGTTCGACTGGAAACAAGTGGAAAAGGAAGTGCTGATTATAACTCCCGAATTTAAAATGTGGAAGAAAGGCAAGCTCGACACGGTGACTATTTATGCAAAGATGGCACGCGGTGAAATGACTCGGTTTATTCTTAAGAACCGAATACAGGAATCTGAAGCATTGAAAGCTTTTACATGGGAGGGGTTCGGGTTCGATCCAGAACATTCAGAAGATAATAAATTTGTTTTTATATGCTGATAGAATAGCATTTTGAGTTTCTTGTAATTTAAGATAATATGGCAACAGAAAAAGAAAAAATGAGGAGCGGTCAGCTTGCTAATGTTTCCGACCCGGAATTATTTGCCGACCTTTTAAGAGCGAAGGCTTTAATATCCAAAATGAATACGATGTATCTTGGCTCGCCGGATTTGCAGGAAGTTCAGAAAGAGTTGCTTCCTAATATTCATCCTACGGCAAAGATCTGTCCACCTTTTTTTTGCGATTATGGCTATAATATAGAGCTGGGCGAACATGCTTTTATTAATTTTAATTGTGTGATCCTCGATGGAGCTCCGGTTAAGATTGGACATCATACATTAATTGGTCCGGCGGTGCAGATTTATACTCCGCAGCATCCATTGAACCATATTGAACGACGTGAAACTGTGGAAACGGCTCATGCCGTGACTATCGGTAATGATTGCTGGATAGGTGGAGGGGCAGTTATTTGTCCGGGGGTAACGATCGGCGATCGTTGTATAATAGGTGCAGGAAGTGTGGTTACGAAAGATGTTCCCGATGATTCGCTGGCTGTAGGAAATCCGGCTGTTGTGAAAAGAACGCTTGTTTAAGAGGGATGTATAAATTCAATGACATTCTAATGTGAATAGTTTTGCTAAATTATTTACCAGAACGAATTAGGTTTTTTTGTTATAGTTATTTGTCTGATTAAATCTATAATATTATTTTATTTAGTTCGTATTTTTAACCTATTTGATTAAAGTGGGTTTTAAAATGATTGTTCTTTAAAATAAATTCATTTCAATAGATTTTTTTTCATTAAGCCATCTATAAATAGTTATAATATCAACTATTAAAATTGAAATAATGAGTAAGATGAAAATAAAACTATTAATTATTTGATAGTATATGCTTACACCTCCTAAGGCTGTAAAAATGAAAGAGGATAATATCCCTAGCTTATCACTTTTCCAAAGTGATCGGATAAAACGCTTGTTTGATCTATATATAAATAGAGATAGATAAACAATAGATGTTAATAATGAAATGCCTAACAAAAGCCAGGTAGGAAGATGGCTTAAAAGCATTATTAGAGCTATTGCTGAGAGTGAGTAAAGTACTTTTCGCCTTTTCTTTAAAACAAAATAGTTTCCTAATTGATTTTGCCAGAACTTAACTTCATGTTCGCTGAATACTAATTCAGAACCAACAGAGCGAATAAGAAGGCTTATGTATTCAATTGTGATTTGTTCAGGATTATAATTAATTGTCATTAATCTGTTTTCAAAATCAAGACTTACAAAATTTACACCTAGTTGTGTTTTCAAAATATGTTCAATCCTTTTAGCTTTTCCTTTAGATTTTAACTTTAGAAGGAGCATTTTTTTTTCTTCCATATGTATTATTTATATATAGCAGTATTAAATTAATAAGTGCAAATGTATAAATAAAGTAATGCGATATTTGATCGTTTGTCTCTTTTTTATGTCTTGTTTATTAAATATTTAAGTTTTAGGAATAAATTTAAAAAAAATACTTATAGATTATTCCTGAATGGAAATATTTCTTTGTTATTGCATATTATTTATACTAATGAATAGCTGTATTAAAAGAAAGAAGGAGCGTTTCACAACGTTCCTTCTTCTACAACGAAGCAATAATATTATTTTTTACTACTACTCATAACTCCAGTATCGGTATCTTCGTTATTTAATCGTTTTTGTGAAGACTGATACTTACGCCCGAAATTGAAGTTGTATGATAACTTGAATGCAAATAGTCGTGAGCTCTCTTTAACATATTCCCAATTTCTGGAAGGAGCAAACTTATTGCGATTTTCACTACCTACTTTCCAATTGTCGGCAAATGGATTAAGCATCATACCTCCTATAGTTATTTGTTTATGCTTGTACATAATTCCAATCATGTGCCAGTTTTCTCCAATATCAAGAGTCTCGCCAAAGAAATTGTTTCTGTGATTCTGAATACGGAAGAAGGCCGACCAGTTTTTATAGTATCCATTTACTTCTGCTCTATAATACCAGTTTGAATATGTGTGTGCATAATTATTTCCTTTACTGTCGAAGTAGCTTATTCCAGTCGTTATTTTGGTAATTAAATGATCTTTGAATGGATTTACTGATACCTCCATTTCTGTATTCAACTTCTGCCAATTCTTTTGGTTGTCCTTGGTACGGATAAATTTTTTGTTTTCAATAATGGTTTCTTCCATTATAGGTTTGTTATAGTGTCTGTGACTAACCAATAAACTACCACTGAATATACCTTTAGTTATGTCGTAGTTTAATGTATTTACGTATGATATTACCGGTTTCAGAGAGCTGTTTCCTCTTCTTATCTGTAAGGAATCTATTGCTTGTTCTGTATTTCCAAGGTCGGATAGAGAAGGAGAATTACTGTAAATATTACCACGATAACGGATAAAGGAGTTCTCGTTAAAGTTATATTTCAGACTTGCAGTGGGGCGGAAGTTGTAATTTTGATATCCTTCTCCTCCCTGGTTGAACCATGAACGTGAGCCTCCTATTCCTAAGGAGTAATTGAACTTATTAATCTTTCCCTGAAATTCTGTATACATGTATGTGTCGGACTGTCTCATATCTGTTTTGGATACAGAACTTCCTGTATATTCATTGTCAGTGAAACTTTGGGTATGCTTTATTCCGGCGCTTAGTCTGCCTGCCTTGAATGTTTTTTCATATATTCCTTCACCAATAATCGAATATTTATTTCCGTCCACATTTGAAAACAGATCGGTTAAGGTTTCTGTATCCTGCATCTCCTTATAATCTCTTTTTGAATTGGAGTCCATATATGTACCTACAACGTTAAGAATCAATGATTGCTGATTTTTGAAATTGCGTTGATAATAAAGGTCGAGTGAAGGTCTGCGCTCCTTGGTAGAAGAGCGATCTGTCATGTGTACTCCGTTCGAAGGGTTGTTGGTTGGGTAAAGATAGCTGTTGAAATTCTGCTTTGGATTGCCATTGATATTTGCCCTGAGCGTTGCATTAAAGAACCATTCTTTTCCTTGCTGATAGTTATAATTCATTTGCATATAGTTCCAGTTCATAGACCATTTATCAGGAGTACCATCTTCCATGCGGGTTAGACTTCTGCCGTCGGGGAAGTTGAATGTTTCTGAATTTTCACGCCACATGTGGTCTACAGATCTGTATCCACCTGTGTAGAATAGTCCGAATTCCGATTTCTTGTAATTGAATTTGGCTGTTACGCTGTTATTACCAAAAGCAACATGTGGAGAGGTTTCTGTATCGAATGAGATAAATCCCCCACTGTTTCTACGACGGGTAATATAATCAATAACAGCTTCTGCTCCCTCGTAGCGGAGTCCCGGGTCTTCATGATGCTCAATACGTAGAATATCTTCCGGGCGTAATGACATAACTTCCTGAATGCTCGACTTTACTCCATTGATTCTAAGGTCTACTTCACCTCCGCCTGACGCGGCAATGGTATTTCTCATAACATCAATCTGAATACGTCTTAAGTTGAGTTGTTGCAAAAGATCAAACCCATTGGTTGCTGCTTTCATTTGTTTTGAAGTAGGCAGTAATATCTTTCTGTCGGCTTCATTAATAACTTTAGCTGCGGTAACAACAACTTCATTTAGTGCAATGGCAGCTGAATCTATTTCAATAGTTCCCAGATCTGTGTCCTTATTAAAATCGCGTATTTCAAGATTCTTGGTCTGGTATCCAAGACTTGAAATCTGAAGGTTATAGATTCCTTTCTCCAGATTTTCCATGCTGAACTTACCTCTGGCATCAGTCATTCCGCCATTTACAAATGTGGAGTCGGCTTTTCTTAAAACTACATTTGCAAATTCAATAGGCTGTTTTGCTGTGGAAAGAATAGATCCTTTGATCTGGAAAGATTGGGCTGTTATGGTTTGGCAAAGTATTATAAAAAATAATACGCTAAAAATCTTTTTCATTTCGGTTTATTGTCTACAGGTAATACAATCAAGTTGTCTTTATGTAAGCGCTACAATATTTAGACGTAACTGGGAAAAGAAAGGTTGCAGACAATAAAGTGATTTGTAGCTTTTTATTAGACGAATATGGTGTTTGGGTATCTATAAAAAGTGAGGGAGGAGCGTTTCGCAACGATCCTCCCTCTGTTAGTAAGTATAATTGTGAAGTTAAACTTGAATTTATTTTTTATTACTACTCATAACCCCTGTATCTGTATCCTGGTTATTTAATCGTTTTTGTGAAGACTGATATTTACGTCCGAAGTTAAAGCTATATGATACCTGAATTGCAAATAAGCGTGATGTTTCCTTTATATATACCCAGTTCTTTGAAGGAGCTGAGGCATTTAGATTTTCACTTCCTGCTTTCCAGTTGTCCACAAACGGATTAATCATCATGGCACCAAGACTTAGTTGTTTGTGTTTATACATTACTCCGAAAAGGTGGAAATTCTCTCCAATGTCAAGAGTTTCTCCGAATAAATCGTTTTTGTGGTTTTGCATCTGGAAGAAAACCGACCAGTTTTTGTAGCTGGCATTTGCTTCTACACGCGTGTACAAATTTGTATATGTGTGATGGTAATTGTTTCCTTTACTATCGAAATAACTCATTCCGGTTACAATCTTTGCTACGAAAACATCTTTGAAAGGATTGATTGATAATTCCATTTCGGAATTAAGTTTCTGCCAGCTTTTCTGATTGTCGTTGGTACGGATGAATTTGTTGTTCTCAACTCGGGTTTCCTCCATAATTGGCTTGTTATAATACCAATGGCCAAGGAACAGACTTCCGCTGAATATACCTTTTGTTATGTCATAATTCAAAGAGTTGGTATATCTCATTACCGGTTTTAAGTTGCTGTTACCTCTTCTTATCTGTAATGAGTCTATGGATTGTTCAATATTTCCTAAATCGGATAGTGAAGGTGCTGTGCTGTAAATGTTCCCACGATAACGAAGGAATGAGTTATCATTGAAATTATATTTCAAGCTGGCCGTAGGACGGAAGGTATAGTTATGGTATCCTTCGCCGCCCTGGTTAAACCATGAGCGTGATCCGCCTATTCCCAAAGAATAATTGAACTTGTTAATTTTGCCCTTAAATTCAGTATAAACATAAGTTTCGGATTGCCTCATGTTAGTTTGAGATAAAGAACTTCCGGTATATTCATTATTAGTATAACTTTGTGTGTGCTTCACTCCGGCACTTAAACGTCCGGCTTTAAATCCTTTTTCGTATATACCCTCGCCAATTATTGAGTATTTGCTTCCGTCAACATTAGTAAAGAGGTTTGTTAAAGTCTGTAAGCCCTGTATCTCTTTATAATATCTTTGTGAGTTCGAATCAAGATATGTTCCCACAATATTCAGGACTAATGATTGCTGGTTTTTTAAATTGCGTTGATAGTAAAGGTCTAAAGATGGAATATGCTCCCATGAAGAAGAGCGGTCGGTCATATTTACACCATTTGATGGATTGTTGGTTGGATAAAGATAACTTTTATAGTTTGTTCTGGGGTTATCATTTACATTCGTTCTTAAAGTTGCGTTGAAGAACCAGTCCTGACCTTCCTGATAGTTATAGTTCATCTGCATATAATGCCAGTTTTTTGCCCACTTATCCGGGATGCCATCTTCCAGGCGGGTAAGGCTTTTCCCGTCAGAGAAATTAAATGTCTCTGAGTTTTCTCGCCACATGTGATCCATTTCTCTGTAGCCTCCATTGTAAAATAGTCCAAACTCAGATTTTTTATAGTTGAATTTTGCCGTTACACTATTATCTCCGAATGGAACATGGGGAGAGTTTGTGAAATCGAAAGCCAGGAAACCTCCACTATCTTTTCTGCGGGTAATATAGTCGATTACTGCTTCCGCTCCACCATATCGAAGTCCCGGATCGTCATGATGCTCAATACGCAGGATATCTTCTGGACGTATTGACATTACCTCCTGAATACTTGATTTTACTCCGTTTATCCTGAGCTGTACTTCACCACCGCCCGAAGCCGAAATGGTATTTCTTAACACGTCAACCTGAATACGTTTAAGATTTAGCTTCTGTAAGAGGTTGAATCCGTTAGTTGCTGCCTTCATCTGTTTTGAAGTTGGCAGTAATATCTTTCTGTCGGCTTCGTTGATAACTTTGGCACCTGTCACCACTACTTCATTCAATGCTATTGCTGCAGAATCAATTTCAATATTTCCAAGGTCTACATCTTTATTGAAATCACGAATCTCAAGACTCTTAGTCTGATATCCAAGACTTGAAATCTGAAGGTTATATATTCCTTTCTCCAAATTTTCCATACTGAATTTACCTTTTATATCGGTCATTCCACCGGTTACGAAGGTTGAATCCGACTTCCTTAGAATCACATTAGCAAACTCAATTGGCTGTTTTGTAGCTGTAAGAATGTGCCCTTTTAATTGTAAAGCCTGTGCAAATGTTGCCTGGCATATAAAGATCAAAACTAATACACTGAATATTTTTTTCATTTCAATTTTATTGCTTCATTCGTTAATGAATCTATTATTTTGTTAGCGCTACATCCTTTAGACGCAAGTACCTTGCCAAAAGTTGCAGCTATGTTTAAGTTTATTTTTTGTACTAAAGCCTTTTAGTTCTTTTGAAATTGTAAATATTTAATCTTAACTTATTGAAAGCTAGATTGTAACCAAGCCTTTTAAGTGGTTCGGATTTAATTGATAAATAATTAAATTTTAAGAAAAAAAACATTCTTGATTATTTCCTTTTTAGTTTGTAGCGTGTTCTTTGATTATCCGAATATGAACAGGGTGTTCATATTCGGACATTTTATAGAGTGATGATACTTTTGGAAAAAATGTATATTAGTTTGCAAAAAAAATATTTGCTCTTTTGGTGCTGATAAACAGCACTTTCTGTAATTGACTTTAATTTTGTTTAAAAAATAACTGCAGAAAGTTTTGCTAGTTTCAAAGAAAGCTATATCTTTGCATCGCTTTTGAAACGAAAGTGTCTCGGGCGTTTAGCTCAGCTGGTTCAGAGCATCTGCCTTACAAGCAGAGGGTCGGCGGTTCGAATCCGTCAACGCCCACTTCAAAATCCAGAGACTTTCGTTGATAAAACAAGGGCGTTTAGCTCAGCTGGTTCAGAGCATCTGCCTTACAAGCAGAGGGTCGGCGGTTCGAATCCGTCAACGCCCACATTAGATAGAAAGCTTCACAAGTATGTTTGTGAGGCTTTTTTTATTTCTTTACCTTTTTGATACAAACTTTTTCTTATTTGTGTAACTATCTATTCAAATAAAAGAATTAATTTTGCAGTCTGATAATTATCATTACACTATGAAACTTGATTTACTTACGGCTATATCACCAATTGATGGCCGCTACAGAGGCAAAGCTGAGGCTTTAGCTGCTTATTTTTCTGAATTTGCATTGATCAAATATCGTGTGCAGGTTGAGATTGAGTATTTTATAACCTTGTGTGAACTGCCTTTGCCCCAGCTAAATGGTGTTGGTGAAGATGTTTTCGAGTCTTTAAGAAATATTTATAGAAACTTTTCTGAAGCCGATGCACAACGTATTAAGGATATTGAAAGTGTGACTAATCACGACGTAAAAGCTGTTGAGTATTTCATCAAAGAAGAATTTGATAAGCTTGGTGGTCTTGAAGAATATAAAGAGTTTATACACTTCGGACTTACTTCTCAGGATATTAACAATACGTCTATTCCATTGTCTATAAAGGAAGCGCTTAATAATGTTTATTATCCTTTGATTGAAGAGCTTATTGCGCAGCTAAAACAATATGCAACTGATTGGACTAATGTGTCTATGCTTGCAAAGACTCACGGTCAGCCAGCTTCTCCAACACGTTTGGGAAAAGAAATTATGGTTTTTGCTTACCGTTTGGAGCGCCAGTTGGCTACGCTTAAAGCTTGCTCGGTAACTGCTAAATTTGGTGGTGCTACAGGTAATTACAATGCTCATCATGTAGCTTATCCTTCTTATGACTGGAAAGCTTTTGGTAATCGTTTCGTTTCAGAAAAACTTGGATTGGAACGTGAAGAGTATACTACACAAATTTCAAATTATGATAACCTTTCTGCTGTTTTCGATGCGATGAAACGTATCAATGTTATCATGATTGATATGAATCGTGATTTCTGGTTATATATTTCTATGGAATATTTCAAGCAGAAAATTAAAGCAGGAGAAGTGGGCTCTAGTGCAATGCCTCACAAAGTAAATCCGATTGATTTTGAAAATGCAGAAGGAAATTTGGGAATAGCAAATTCTATTCTTAATCATTTAGCAGAAAAATTACCGGTTTCTCGCTTACAGAGAGATTTAACAGATTCTACTGTTCTTCGTAATATCGGCGTACCTTTTGGTCATGTTGTAATTGCTATTCAGAGTTCTTTGAAAGGATTACGTAAGCTGATTTTGAACGAAACTGCTATTTATAATGATTTGGATAATTGTTGGA
Organism: Bacteroidaceae bacterium; assembly: GCA_963668125.1. Lineage (GTDB taxonomy): Bacteria > Bacteroidota > Bacteroidia > Bacteroidales > Bacteroidaceae > Bacteroides. The sequence goes on from OY764215.1 coordinate 976,100, forward strand.
GTGTAGTTGCTGAAGCTATTCAGACTATTCTTCGTCGTGAAGCTTATCCTCATCCGTATGAAGCGTTAAAGGCACTGACAAGAACTAATCAGGCTATCACAGAGTCTTCTATTAAAGAGTTTATTGAAGAACTCAATGTTAGTGAGGATGTTAAAAAAGAACTAAGATGTATAACCCCACACAGTTATACAGGTATTTAATATATTAAGTGTTTTAAAAGGCCGCGAGGCCAGAGTTATAATTTTATTCGAATAAAAAATGAGTACAGACAACGAAAATTGGCGAGATTCTAACAATGATAGTAGAGACGCCAGCCGTGATGGTAATAAGTCTTTTAACAGAGAAGGATTTAGCCGTCGTGATGACAGCAGATCTTCTTTTAACAGAGATGGTAAGTTTAACCGTGAAGGACGTTTCAGTCGTGAAGGTGGTGATCGCCCCTCACGCCCTTCTTTTAACAGAGGCGGCAATGACCGTCCAAGTTTTAATCGTCCTTCCCGTCCATATAACAGAGAAGAGGGTGATCGCCCACGCTTCAATCGTGAAGGTGGTGACAGACCTCGTCCTTCTTTTAACCGTGAAGGTGGTGACAGGCCACGCCCATCATTTAATCGTGAAGGCGGAGATCGTCCACGTCCATCATTTAATCGTGAGGGTGGTGACAGGCCACGTCCTTCTTTTAACCGTGAAGGTGGAGATCGTTCACGTCCGTCATTTAACCGCGAAGGTGGTGACAGACCACGTCCATCATTTAATCGTGAAGGCGGAGATCGTCCACGCCCTTCTTTTAACCGTGAAGGCGGTGACAGACCACGTCCATCGTTCAACCGTGAAGGTGGAGATCGTCCACGTCCATCATTTAACCGCGAAGGTGGTGATAGACCTTATCGTCCGTCATTTAATCGTGAAGATAAACCTTGGAGAAGAAATGAAAATCAGGAAGGTGAAGGAGGTGAACGCCCAAGATTCCGTCGCCCGAGTAGCAACTATGGTGATCCAACTATCTCCAGAGATGGTGGAAGACGTCCAAGATTCTCATCAAATGATTCAAGACCTCAAGGGTTTGCGCGTCCGGTTCGTAGAAGAAGCGATGATTATGATCCAAATGCTAAGTATAGCGAAAAGAAAAGAATTGAGTATAAAGAACAGTTCACAGATCCAAATGAACCGATTCGTTTGAATAAGTATCTGGCTAATGCTGGTGTTTGTTCAAGACGTGAAGCTGATGAATTTATTACAGCAGGAGTTGTTTCGGTAAATGGTGAGATTGTAACTGAACTAGGAACAAAGGTTAAACGTACTGACGTGATTAAGTTCCATGAAGAATCTGTATCTTTGGAAAGCAAAGTCTATGTGTTGCTGAATAAACCAAAAGATTGTGTAACTACTTCGGATGATCCTCAGGCTCGTCTTACAGTTATGGACTTAGTGAAAGGTGCATGCAAAGAAAGAATTTATCCTGTTGGACGTCTTGACCGTAACACTACAGGTGTGTTGTTGCTTACAAATGATGGAGATTTGGCTTCTAAGCTGACTCATCCTCAGTTCCTTAAAAAGAAAATCTATCATGTTTATCTGGATAAGAATGTCACTAAACATGATATGGAACAAATAGCAGCTGGTGTAACATTGGATGATGGAGAAATTCATGCAGATGCAATCAGTTATGCTACTGAAACAGATAAGGATCAGGTAGGAATCGAAATTCACTCTGGTAAGAACCGTATTGTTCGCCGTATATTCGAATCGTTGGGATATAAGGTTATAAAACTAGATCGTGTGTTCTTTGCCGGATTGACGAAGAAAGGCCTTCGCCGTGGCGAATGGAGATATCTTACAGAACAAGAAGTAAACATACTTCGAATGGGAGCTTTTGAATAATAAAGAATGGGGGTATATGCAAATATACCCCTACCTTATATAATAATGCATATAAAAGATTTTTATGGAAAAGATTTGTAGAACAAGAATTGTTGATGTTCTGAAGATGGATAGCTTTGGAACAATTGTGAACGTGAAGGGATGGGTTAGAACTCGCCGGGGCAGTAAACAAGTTAACTTTATCGCTTTGAATGACGGTTCTACCATTAATAATATTCAGATTGTAATTGATATAGAGAAATTCGGAGAAGAATACTTGAAACCAATTACTACTGGAGCATGTATTAGTGTAAATGGCGAATTGGTAGAATCGCTTGGGCAAGGACAGAAAGCAGAACTTCATGCTACTGAAATAGAAATATTAGGTACAGCTGATCCTAATACTTATCCTTTGCAGAAGAAAGGTCACTCTATGGAGTTCCTTCGTGAAATAGCACACCTTCGTCCTCGTACCAATACTTTTGGTGCTGTATTCCGTATCCGTCATAATATGGCTATTGCCATACATAAATTTTTCCATGAACGTGGATTCTTCTACTTTCATACTCCTATTATTACAGCTTCAGATTGTGAAGGTGCAGGACAGATGTTCCAGGTAACTACCATGAATCTTTATGATTTGAAGAAGGATGAAGATGGTTCGATAAATTATGATAATGACTTTTTTGGCAAACAAGCCAGTCTGACTGTTTCCGGACAGCTTGAAGGTGAGCTTGCTGCAATGTCAATGGGGTCTATTTATACTTTTGGTCCTACTTTCCGTGCCGAAAACTCAAATACTCCACGTCACCTGGCTGAGTTCTGGATGATTGAACCGGAAGTTGCTTTCAATGAGATTGAGGATAATATGCAGTTGGCTGAAGATTTTATTAAGTACTGTGTAAAATGGGCTTTGGATAACTGTATAGAAGATATTCAGTTCCTGAATAATATGTTTGATAAGGAGCTTATCGCTCGCTTGCAATCTGTACTTGAAGATGAGTTCGTTCGCCTTCCATATACTGAAGGTATTAAAATTCTTGAAGAAGCAGTAGCTAAAGGACATAAATTTGAATTCCCTATATATTGGGGAGCTGACCTTGCTTCAGAACATGAGCGTTATTTGGTCGAAGATCATTTTAAACGTCCTGTAATTCTTACTGATTATCCGAAAGAAATCAAATCTTTCTATATGAAGCAAAATGAAGATGGAAAAACAGTTCGTGCAATGGATGTTCTTTTCCCAAAAATCGGAGAAATTATCGGTGGTTCTCAACGTGAAGAGGATTTTGATAAATTATCAAGTAGGGCAGCAGAAATGGGCGTGCCAACTAAAGATATCTGGTGGTATCTGGATACCCGTCGTTTTGGTACAGCACCTCACTCTGGCTTTGGATTAGGTTTTGAACGCTTGTTGCTTTTTGTAACAGGTATGACCAATATTCGTGATGTGATTCCTTTCCCTAGAACACCTCGTAACTGCGAGTTCTAATTTAGACTTTTTTGTTCTTTATATAAAAGATGACACGGCCATAAGTTGTGTCATCTTTCTTTTTATTAGAACTATCGATCTCCATTTTATTACTTTTTAATGTGGTCGATAAAACGTATAATGTTCTTATTTAAGGTCTTGCAAAGAGAAAAAATAACTTAAATAGTTTGCCAATTAAAAGAAAAGCAGTACTTTTGCAAGCCGATTATTATCTAAAAGGATAAAAGATTAATTCATAGCTAATTAGGTTCCTTTGTCCGGGGAACTGTAATCAGCATGGATATTTATGTTTATTAGTAGTTAACAATTTAAAAACAATTAAGCAGTGGATACTTTAAGTTATAAGACCATTTCTGCAAACAAAGCAACCTCAACAAAAGAATGGGTCGTAGTTGATGCTACAGATCAAGTGTTGGGACGTTTAGGTGCAAAAGTTGCCAAACTGTTGAGAGGAAAGTACAAACCAAACTTCACTCCTCATGTAGACTGTGGTGACAACGTAATTATTATCAATGCCGACAAGGTAAAGTTGACAGGTAACAAATGGAATGACAGAATCTATTTGTCATATACTGGCTATCCTGGAGGTCAAAGAGCAATTACTCCAGCTCGTTTGCAAGCAAGACCTAACGGTGACGACAAGTTATTGAGAAAAGTAGTAAAGGGTATGCTTCCTAAAAACAAATTAGGTGCACAACTATTAGGCAACATGTATGTTTACGCTGGAAGCGAACATAAACAAGCTGCTCAAAACCCTAAGTCAATTGATATTAACTTACTTAAATAATAAATAATGGAAGTAGTAAATGCATTAGGCAGACGTAAGCGCGCTATTGCTCGCGTATTCGTAAGCGAAGGTACAGGAAAGATTACTATTAACAAGAGAGACCTTGCAACGTACTTTCCATCAACTATTCTTCAATACGTTGTAAAACAACCATTGAACAAATTAGGTGTTGCTGAGAAGTATGACATCAAAGTTAATTTGGTAGGTGGTGGTTTCACAGGACAATCTCAAGCTTTGCGTTTAGCAATCGCTCGTGCTCTTGTGAAAATCAGCGCAGAAGATAAAAAAGCTCTTCGTTCAGAAGGCTTCATGACACGTGATCCACGTTCTGTTGAACGTAAGAAACCGGGTCAACCAAAAGCTCGTAGAAGATTCCAGTTCAGTAAACGTTAATACTTGCTGGAGAAATCTCTGGAGTAAGCTACGTTTAGTATCTAAACTATCGGGACTCTTAAGTAGGCTACCCGAGAGTTGGTTATAAAACAAAAAAGAAAGTAAACGATTAAAAGATTAAAAAAATGTCAAGAACAAATTTTGATAATTTATTGGAAGCCGGTTGCCACTTCGGACACTTAAGAAGAAAGTGGAACCCTGCAATGGCTCCTTATATTTTCATGGAACGCAATGGTATCCACATCATTGACCTCCACAAAACAGTTGCAAAAGTAGAAGAAGCTGCTGAAGCTTTAAAACAAATTGCAAAATCAGGAAAGAAAGTCCTTTTTGTTGCTACTAAAAAACAAGCAAAACAAGTAGTTGCTGACAAAGCAGCTTCTGTTAATATGCCTTATGTAATCGAGCGCTGGCCAGGTGGTATGTTGACTAACTTCCCAACTATCCGTAAGGCTGTTAAGAAGATGGCTACTATCGATAAGTTGACTAACGATGGTACTTATTCTAATCTTTCTAAAAGAGAAGTTCTTCAAATTTCTCGTCAACGTGCTAAGTTAGACAAGAACTTAGGTTCTATCGCTGACTTAACTCGTCTTCCTTCTGCTTTGTTCGTTATCGACGTAATGAAAGAAAACATTGCAGTTCGTGAAGCTAACCGTTTAGGTATTCCAGTATTTGCTATCGTTGATACAAACTCTGATCCTTCAAATATCGATTTCGTTATCCCAGCAAATGATGACGCTACAAAATCTATTGAAGTAATTCTTGAAGCTTGTTGTACAGCTATGAGCGAAGGTCTGGAAGAAAGAAAAGCTGAAAAAATTGATATGGAAGCTGCCGGAGAAGCTCCTGCTAACAAAGGTAAGAGAAAGTCTACAGCTAAAGCTAGACTTGACAAAAACGACGAGGAAGCAATCAACGCTGCAAAAGCTGCTGCTTTCTTGAAAGATGATGAAGAAGCTTAATTACTATATCAATTAAATAAATATAAAGACTATGGCTGTAACAATGGCAGATATTACCCACTTGCGCAAAATGACAGGTGCCGGTATGATGGATTGCAAGAATGCTTTGACTGAAGCTGAAGGCGATTTTGATAAAGCAATTGAAATTATTCGTAAAAAAGGACAAGCAGTAGCTGCAAAACGTTCTGATCGTGAAGCTTCAGAAGGTTGTGTTATTGCTAAGTCAGCAGGCGAATTTGCTGCAGTTATCGCATTGAAATGTGAAACTGACTTCGTAGCTAAGAATGCTGATTTCGTTGCTTTGACTAACGAAATTCTTGATCTTGCTATCGCAAACAAATGTGCTACTATCGAAGATGTGAAAGCTCTTCCTATGGGTAAAGGAACAGTTGCTGATGCTGTTACTGATAGAAGTGGTATCACTGGCGAAAAGATGGAACTTGATGGATACGGAGTTGTAGAAGGTCTTTCTACTGCTATCTATATCCATCCAGGAAATCGTTTGGCTACTGCAGTTTCTTTCAATATTGCAGGTGTTGATGCTCAGGTTTCTCACGAAGTTGCTATGCAGATCGCTGCAATGAACCCTATCGCTGTTAATGAGGAAGGTGTTCCAGCTGACGTATTAGCTCGTGAAAAAGAAATCGCAGCTGACAAAGCTCGCCAGGAAGGTAAACCTGAGAACTTAATCGAACGTATCGCTCAAGGTCGTATCGCTAAATTCTACAAAGAAGTTTGCTTGTTGGAACAAGAATATGTGAAAGATCCTAAGATTAGTGTTGCTCAATTCTTGAAGAACATTAACAAAGACTTAACTGTAGTTAACTTCAAACGTTTTACTTTGAACGCTGACTAATCAAGGTCTTTTTAAAGATACTTAAAAGGGTGGTTGAACAAAATCTGTTTAACCACCCTTTTTAATTTCCTCTATTTGCTTTGAAATAAACTATTCTTCAATAAAGTATTACCCATCTATGAGGTATTAAAATACAAACTTATTTAATCAACGATTCTACAATGAGAATGTATTGCCCATATAGGGGCCATTGAAATACAAACTCTTTTTTAAGAAACTATCCTCCAATAGGTTTATTGCTAACCTTCTGTTGGGGCTATTATGGCATCTGCTTTTAAAATAGAACTATCCTCCAACGGATTTAGTCTTTATATATCCTTCCTTCTTAAGTAGCTCAACAATCTTGAGCTTGAAATCACCTTGAATAATAATTTCTTTATCTTTGGCAGCTCCACCAACTCCACATTTTGTTTTCAATAGCTTCCCAAGAGTTTTTAAATCCTCTTCTGTGCCTACAAATCCAGTTATGAGTGTTACAACCTTTCCTCCTCTGTTTTTCTTATCAATAGCTACCCGAAGATTCTGTTTTGCTGGCTCCAAAGTTGTCTGTTCTGCATCTTCTTCTATATCATAATTGAACTCGGGGTTGGTTGAATATACCACATTCAATCTCTCTTTCCAGTCATTCTTTTTCATGCTTTCTTATTTTATTTATATCCAAATGTAACAAACTTATGGATATGTACAAAATAATCTTTTTCTTTATGCTCGATTGTTTGGAAAAAATAGTGTATTTTTGCAAATACCAATTTAATAAAATGGGGTTTTATGAGTGATAATGAGCAAAATGTAATAAAAGTACCGGAACCTTCTTTGCGCAGACTTCCTTGGTATTTATCAAATGCGAAACTGCTTAAAAATAAAGGAGAACAATTTGTCTCTTCTACGCAGATTTCTAAAGAGATAAATATTGATGCTTCTCAGATAGCAAAAGACCTGTCGTATGTAAATATATCAGGGCGAACAAGGGTAGGTTATGATATAGATGATCTAATTGCTGTTCTGGAGGACTTCCTCGGCTTTACTAATATGCATAAAGCTTTCTTGTTTGGTGTAGGTAGTCTGGGAGGAGCTCTTCTTCGTGACTCCGGTTTGAATCATTTTGGCTTGGAAATAGTTGCAGGTTTTGATGTGAACCCTGAACTTGTTGGTACATTTATAAACGGTATTCCAATCTTTCATTCGGATGATTTTCAGGCAAAGATGCTTGAATATAATGTGAATATTGGAGTATTGACTGTCCCTATTGAAATAGCTCAGAATATTACTGATAAAATGATTGAAGGAGGCGTAAAGGCTGTATGGAACTTTACTCCTTTACGTATTCGGGTACCGGAAAATATTGTGGTTCAGAATACTTCTCTGTATGCTCATTTAGCTGTAATGTTCAATCGTTTAAATTTTAATCAGATAAAGTAATGAAGATTATAGCCGTAGGAATGAACTACGCCGAACACAATAAAGAACTGCATCCCACGTTAGTAATACCAGAAGAGCCGGTTATCTTTATGAAACCAGATTCTGCTTTACTTAAAAATGGAAAGCCGTTCTTTATTCCTGATTTCTCTAACGAAGTTCATTATGAAACAGAGTTGGTAGTGAAAATAAGCAGATTGGGGAAAAATATAGCTGAACGTTTTGCTAATCGTTATTATGACGAGGTGACTGTTGGTATTGACTTTACAGCCCGAGACCTGCAACGAAAAATTCGTGAAGCAGGTAATCCTTGGGAGATATGTAAAGGATTTGATGATTCTGCTGCAATTGGCGAATTTGTTCCTGTTGATAAGTTTAAGGATATTCAAAACCTGAATTTTCACCTGGATATTGATGGCAATCAGGTACAGAAAGGAAATACTGCCGACATGTTGTTTAAAGTAGACGAGATCATTGCTTATGTCAGTCGTTTCTTTACGCTGAAAATAGGAGACTTAATATACACCGGAACTCCTGTTGGAGTAGGACCGGTTGCAATAGGCCAACATCTGGAAGGTTATCTGGAAGAAGAGAAACTGCTCGATTTTTACATTCGATAAGTTATTTGCTTTTTTAAAAGCAAGGAGGGTATATGTGTAGCCGAAACCATATTTTCTTACTTCTTCTTTTTCTATTTTCCTTGTCTATTTCAGCGCAGAACTTTACTTCGTTGAAGTGGCAGGATTCTTTTGTTTCGGATCAGCCTTTATTTGCAGATGCACATTATGTAGCAAATAGTAAACTACCCCGCTATATTCAAAATATAGATCTTGGACCGGATTATAATAATTACACATACAGCGTAAAGATTGAATATCCGGAGTTTCAGACATTATCAAAAAGCAGCATTTCATTTTTAACGGCGTTAGGAGAATCTCTTGCTTCATATCCGCAAGCTAATACCCGCATATTTGTTTCTGCCAGGAAAGGAATTCTTGAAGTTTCTTTCGTGCCTCTTGTTTATCGCAACGGTGAATATCAACGCATAAATTCTTTCAAACTATCGCTGGAGAAATCTATTGCTAAGCAAAAACGGGCAAGCTCTGGAACAAGTCTTCATTCGTTTGCTTCAAGTTCCATATTATCCACAGGTAAGTGGGTGAAGATACGGGTTGGCGAATCAGGCGTATACAAAATAACTGCCGCAGAACTTCAACAGATGGGATTTACAAATCCTGCAAAAGTGCGGTTGTATGGTTATGGGGGTGGCATTCTTCCTGAAAGTTTTAAGAAATCAAAGATTGATGATTTGCCAGAAATCCCGTTATGGCGGGGCAATGGTTATGTTCTTTTTTATGCCAATGGCGTAGTTCGTTGGGATGAGAACTCCGGAGTTACGGGTTTCTCGCATACCAATAATTGCTATTCCAGCTATGGGTATTACTTCCTGACTGAAGGAGATGGTACTCCTTTAACTTTTCCTGCAGAAGAATCGCTGACTTCGAGAAATGCAAAAACTGTGACTACCTTTGATGATTATGCTTTGTATGAGAAGGATGCTTATAACTGGACTGCTTCTGGAAGAGAATTATATGATAGCTACGATTATGTTTCCGGAAATACGAAAAATTATTCCTTCACCTTGCCGGGGATAACAAACGATAAAGCATATTGCACTGTTGCTTTTGCTGCTAAATCTGACGTTTATACAACTGTTGGAGTTCAGATAGACGGTACAAGCTATGGACAATTCTCTATTGCTTCGGCTCCTATAAGCGATTCGTATTGTAAAGCACAACCAGGGAGTGGAACAGTTCTCTGGGATGGCAATAAAAACGAGAATACTACCGTGACTCTTACACATACTCGTGGAGCTGGATCCTCTGGTAGACTTAACTATATTCAACTGAATTACAGAAGAAAGCTTGCACTGTATGATTCTTATACAGCCTTCCGCGATTTATCATCCGTGAGCAATGTTGCTACCTATGTTATTGCTGGGGCTAACAGTAATATGAAAGTTTGGGATGTTACCACTCCGGGCGATTATCGGCAAATGAATGGTACATTGACCGATGGCAAATATTCTTTCACTGTTGATAACCCATCTTTGCGAGAATTTGTTGCGGTAGATGTTAACGGAGCTAGTTTTAAGAAAGTAGAGATTGTTGGTAATGTAAATAATCAGAATCTGCATTCATTGGAACAGTGTGATATGGTGATTATTGTGCCCTCCAATGGTGATTTCTTATCTGAAGTTGAACGTTTAGCCGAAGCTCACCGCACTAAAGATGGAATGACGGTTCATGTTGTTACGGCAGATCAGGTTTATAATGAATTTTCATCCGGTACTCCTGATGCTACCGCTTACCGTTGGTTTATGAAGATGTTTTATGATCGTGCTGTTGTTTCTGGAACTGAGAATACAACCGATAAGAAACTCCCTAAATATCTATTGCTTTTTGGTGATTGTGCCTGGGATAATAGAATGATAACATCTTCCTGGCAGGGATATTCGCCCGATGATTTTCTATTGGGGTATCAATCTAATAACTCTACGTGGGAAACTTACTCTTATGTAACGGATGACTATTTGGGCTTACTGGATGATGAAGACGGAGCAAGTCTTGAATATGATGGAATGGATATTGGAGTGGGTCGGTTCCCGGTTCGTACAGCTACAGAAGCGAAGCAGATGGTTGATAAAACCATAGCTTATATGCAAAATAAGGAACTTGCTTCCTGGAAGAATTCTATCTGCTTTGTGGCCGATGATGGAGATAATAATTTGCACATGACTCAGGCCGAAGAGTTGGCTAATAAAGTAGAGACAAACTATCCGGATTTTTTGGTGAATCGTATTTATGGAGATGCTTATAAGTGGGAAACAACAGCTACTGGACATACTTATAAACAGGCAACCAAACGTTTACTCGAACTTTTCAAGGAAGGTATGTTTATGGTAAACTACACAGGGCACGGAGGTCCTAATGGCTGGTCGGCAGAGAATATCCTTGTTTCTTCGGATATAACTGCATTAAGCTCTTCCAAATTACCGCTTTGGGTTACTGCCACTTGCGATTTTTGCAGATATGATGATATTTCAACTTCTGCCGGTGAGCTGGCTTTTCTGAATAATAAGGGTGGAGCAATTGCGTTGTTTACTACTTCCAGAGTGGTGTATGCACAAAACAATTCCAATCTGAATAAAGTGTTTTGTAAATACGTGTTCAGCAAACAAGATGGTAACCGATTACGATTGGGAGATATTATGCGTTTGTCTAAATGCGATCCGAATTTAAGCGGAGACTTGAATAAACTGAAGTTCTCTTTGATTGGCGACCCCGCATTGATGCTTGCCTATCCGGATTATAAAGTTGTGGTTGATAAGTTTAAAGGTGAAGATGCTTCGGCCTCCGATCTCATTATAAAAGCCGGTGGAAAAGTTCAGGTTCAGGGAAGGGTGACTGACACTGACGGAAATACCTTGACCGATTTTAATGGAAAGATTTATCCAACAGTTTTTGATAATAAAGAAACGGTTACTACTTTGAATAATGACGGAACATCAGAGGCGGGAGGTTTTACTTTCTCTCAAAGAGAAAAGAAACTGTTTTCGGGCAGCGATTCCATCCGGTCTGGAAATTTCTCTTTTACCTTTCCGATTCCCAAAGATATTAATTATTCCAACGAACAAGGTATGCTTAATTTCTATGCTGCCGAATCTGTAACTGGTAGAGAAGCTCAGGGGGCTTACAATAATTTCGTGATTGGAGGGACTGAACAGGGAACGGTAGATACCGATACGCTAGGCCCGAAAATAAACCTTTACCTCAATACTCCCGAATTTGTTTATGGAGGAAAGACGAACGAAACTCCTTACCTTGTTGCAGAGCTGGAAGATAGTGATGGCGTAAATACGGTTGGAAATGGCATTGGACATGATATTGTGGCAATTATAGATAATTCGCCTGTATATTCTTATGTGCTGAACAACTATTATGAATCTTATTTTGGAGATTATACAAAAGGAACAGTACGATACAGTCTTCCAACTTTGACCGAAGGAAAGCACAAGCTGTTCTTCCGTGCCTGGGATATAATGAACAACTCTTCCTCAACTTCCCTGGAGTTTGAGGTTGTTAACGGACTGAAGCCAGGATTGTTTGATGTGTATTGCACAAAGAGTCCGGCAAGAGACAATACAACGTTTGTACTTAGTCACGATCGCCCGGAAGCTAATCTGGACGTAACACTCTCTGTATACGATTTCTCCGGAAGAGTATTGTGGACACATACCGAATCGGGCATGAGTGCCAATAGCTATTATTACGTAGATTGGAATTTAACAAGCAATGGTGGTCAGCGGCTTGCTTCGGGAGTTTATTTGTTCCGAGCTTCCATTACATCGGGTGGAAGTAAAGAGAGTACCCGAGCAGGAAAAATAGTCATTCTGGCACAATAATAACCCCGATAAAAAGTTTTATATAAACAGATGTTTAAAAAGAAAGTATGAAAGAACTAAAAGTATATATCCTTTTAATCCTTATCCTCTTTGCCAATAACAATTTGCAGGCGCAAGATGTGAAGAACCAGTTTAACCCTGTAAACACAGGCGTAACTTCTCTTTCCATTGCTCCCGATTCAAGAGGTGGTGCGATGGGTGATGTTGGTGCAGCAACCGATCCGGATGTGAACTCACAATTCTGGAACCCGGCGAAGTATCCGTTTACCGTGAGCCGGGCAGGAGTTTCTCTTTCCTATACCCCGTGGCTTCGTCAGTTGGTGAATGATATTGATCTGGCTTATGTGGCAGGTTATTACCGTATCGGTGACTATCAGGCGCTGAGTGCTTCTTTAAGATACTTTTCTCTGGGAGAAGTAACCGTGGGACAAAGTTCGGCCCAGGATATAGGGTATACCATCAATCCGTATGAGATGTCTTTTGATGTGGGATATTCGCGTATGCTTTCCGAGAATTTCTCGGCAGCTGTAGCCTTACGTTTTATTTATTCGGATTTGGCTTACAGACAGGATGAAGATGTCAATCCCGGCTCTGCCTTTGCTGCAGATGTAGCTATGTATTACAATCGTTACGTTATGATGGGGCAACGTGAGTGCAACCTTGCTTTTGGTATGAATATATCCAATATAGGTAGTAAAATATCCTATGACAGTGGTAACACCAGCGAGTTTATTCCAACTAATCTTCGTTTGGGAGGCTCTCTGTTAATGCCTATTGACGAGTATAACACCTTTGCCATCAGTGCAGATGCCAATAAATTGCTGGTTCCTACCCGTCCTTTGCAAAAAGATGGTGAGAGTGATACAGATTATCAGGACAGACTGCAAAGAGATTACCGCGATATGTCGCCTATTTCCGGAATATTTAAGTCCTTCAGCGATGCACCGGGTGGTTTTAAAGAAGAAATGCAGGAAGTTCAATTGTCGGTTGGTGCTGAATACACCTATCACCAGCAATTCTCAGTAAGAGGTGGTTATCATTATGAGAATCAGAACAAAGGGAATAGGAAATACTTCTCAGTAGGAGCAGGCTTTAAAATGAATGTATTCTCACTGGATGCAGCTTATCTGATATCAACAGCGCAAAGCAATCCGTTGGATCAGACATTGCGATTCTCTCTTTCTTTTGATATGGATGGTATAAAAGATATTTTTGGTAAAAGATGAAAATAAGAGTTGGTTTTGGATTTGACGTTCACGCACTTGTTTCTGAACGTGAATTGTGGCTCGGCGGAATAAAGCTGGAGCACGAAAAAGGATTGTTAGGACATTCGGATGCAGATGTATTGCTTCATGCAGTGTGCGATGCACTATTGGGTGCGGCAAATATGAGGGATATCGGATTTCATTTTCCTGATAATGCCGGAGAATATAAGAATATAGATAGTAAAATACTACTTGCCAGAACAATGGAACTGATTCGTTCCAAAGGTTATGAGTTGGGAAATATTGATGCTACGGTTTGTGCCGAACGGCCTAAACTGAATCCTCACATTCCGGCCATGAAAAAAGCAATGGCTGCTGTAATGAATGTAGACGAGGAAGATATTTCCATTAAAGCAACAACTACCGAAAAACTGGGTTTTACGGGTAGGGAAGAAGGTATTTCGGCCTATGCCACGGTATTGATAACCAAAGAATAGAAAAACTTATAGATAGAAAAGAAGAGCTTCGGCTCTTTTTTTTATGCCCTTGTACAAAAGATTGTTTTCTTCTGTACAGAATAATTAATTCTTTTGTACAAAAGAATGCAATCTTTTGTACAAGAATTTATTTATTATTCGTCGGCTATTTAAATTTAATTCCATAATCCTTTTTATTTCCTGCCATCAATACATATATTTGCATGTATAACTATATTAAATGATAAAACACATTAGAAAATGAAAAAAGTAAGTTTGATTGCTATCGCCCTTTTACTGGTGGCTATAGCTCAGGCAAAAGTTACGTATAAGTTTCGAATCAGTCTGACTGACAAAAATAATACTGAATATTCACTTGATAAACCTCAGCAATTCTTATCAGAAAAGGCATTGCTTCGCCGTGCCAAACAAAAACTGGCAGTTGATTCTACTGACCTTCCTATTCCCGGTAAATACATTAAAGCAATTCGTGCCACTGGTGCTAAGGTACTAGTAATAAGTAAATGGAACAATACAGTAGCTGTGAGTTGTGCAGATTCATTATTGGTGAATAAAATAGCAAAGCTTCCGTTCGTAGCAAATACCGAACTTGTTTGGATGGGTGAAGAACAAACTCAGTCTTCCGACGCTGCACAGAAAGATGAAGTTACTAACAAGCTGGAAAAAACAGATAACTACTATGGAAGAGCTTTTCATCAGATTGAAGTTCATAACGGACAGAAATTGCATGAGGCTGGTTTCCGAGGACAAGGAATGACAGTGGCCATTATCGATGGTGGATTTAAGAATGCAAATAAACTAACAGCTTTAAAATCGTTGAAGTTATTAGGAACACGAGATTTTGTGAAACCTAATTCAGATATTTATGAGGAAAACAATCATGGAATGAAGGTGCTTTCATGCATGGCATCCAATGAACCTTATTCCATTGTTGGTACAGCACCGGAGGCTTCTTACTGGTTGCTTCGCTCAGAAGATACCAGCTCCGAGAACTTAGTGGAACAGGATTACTGGGCGGCTGCCATTGAATTTGCCGATAGTGTGGGAGTGGATGTGGTAAACACATCGCTTGGTTATCGCACTTTCGACGATTCCTCTAAAAATTATACTTATCAGGATCTTAACGGAAGGAAAGCAATGATTTCACGTTCTGCCGGAATGGCTGCCGATAAAGGTATGGTTTTGGTGTGCAGCGCCGGAAACGAAGGTCGCGGATCTTGGAAAAAGATTACTCCTCCTGCCGATGCATTCAATGTAATAACTGTTGCAGCGGTAGATTCAACCCTAAATCTAGCACCTTTTTCTTCGGTTGGTAATACTACCGATAACCGCGTTAAACCAGATGTTTCTGCTATTGGAGAGAGAACAATCCTGCTGAATACAAACGGAGAAGTAGGTCATGCAAATGGAACCTCTTTTTCTACTCCTACCTTCTGCGGATTGGTTACCTGTTTGTGGCAGGCTTGCCCTCAGCTTACAGCGAAAGATGTTATTGAACTGGTGCGCAAATCATGCAATCATTATGCTTTTCCTGATAATATTTACGGTTATGGTGTGCCCGATATATATAAGGCTTATCTTACCGTTCATCCGGAAATAGCAACAAAATAGAAATCTCATTCATGGAAAAAGAACCATTATCACTTTACGAACTCAATGCTTTGGTTAGACAGGCATTGAATGAATCACTCCCTGATACCTATTGGATTCAGGCAGAACTAAGCGATGTGCGTTCAAATGCCACCGGACATTGTTATCTGGAGTTTATTCAGAAAGATGCTCGTGGCAATAATCTCATTGCTAAAGCAAGGGGAACTATCTGGGCCAACGTATATCGTATGCTGAAACCTTATTTCGAGGAGAGCACCGGTCAGGCGTTTGTCTCGGGCATAAAAGTGATGGTGGAAGTTACTGTGGAGTTTCATGAGCTTTACGGCTTCAGTCTTACGGTTGTTGATATAGATCCTACTTATACGTTGGGAGATATGGCACGCAAACGGCGTGAAATTCTTAAACAGCTGGAAGAAGAAGGGGTACTGACTCTCAATAAAGAGCTTGAAATGCCTATGCTGGTTCAGCGAATAGCGGTAATATCTTCTTCGTCTGCTGCGGGTTATGGAGATTTCTGCCGACAACTGGAAGAGAATCCCTATGGATTTGTGTTCTATCCCCGCCTTTTTCCTGCATTGATGCAGGGCAATCAGGTAGAGGAATCGGTCATCAATGCACTGAATGCTGTGAATGATCGCAGGGATGATTTCGATGCCGTGGTAATTATCCGCGGAGGAGGTGCAACATCCGATCTTTCCGGCTTTGATACTTACCTGCTGGCTGCCAACTGTGCACAGTTTCCATTACCGATTATTACCGGAATAGGGCACGAAAGAGATGATACAGTGCTCGACTCTGTGGCTCACACCCGGGTAAAAACGCCAACAGCTGCAGCTCAATTCCTAATAACTCACATGCACGATGCGGCATTGTCGTTGGAGGAACTGGCTCAAACACTGATATCTTCAGTATCTATACGCATGGATAAAGAACATTCGCGACTGTCTGAGCTTACCAACAGATTACCTCTGGTAATTAAAAACCGAACAATTCGTGAAGGCTACTTGTTAGATCAACTGATTCAGCGAATAAATGTTGGAATAGTCCGCAGCTTGACGAACAAACAACATCGGCTGATGTTACTAGAACAACGGGTGAACGATGCTTCTCCTGAACGCTTATTGAAAAGAGGATTCAGTATAACCCTAAAAGATGGGAAAGCAGTGACGGATAGCACGCAACTGAAAGCGGGAGATGTAATTACAACACGCCTGGCAAAGGGTGAAGTTATAAGTGAAGTTAAATAATTAATAGACAACCGTATATGGCAGAAAAAAAAGAATCTTATGCTGAGGCTATGGCTAAACTGGAAAAAATAGTATCGGCTGTGGAGAAAGATGAACTGGATATAGACCAGCTGAGCCAGAAGCTCAAAGAGGCTCAGAAATTAGTCAGCTTTTGTAAGGAGAAACTTTACAAAGCCGATGAAGAAATAAAAAAGATAATGGAAGGTGAGGGTAACTGATTTATATAAAACCCATTTAAAAGATTCCTCTTTCATAATTTTCTTAATCTATTAAGTGGAAATTTGAAATATAAAAGTTACTTTTGCTAATCAATAGAAAACTTACAAAAACATCATATAATAATGGAACAAATAGATTGGTCTAATCTGTCCTTTGGCTATATAAAGACAGACTACAACGTTCGGTATAATTACCGCAACGGTGAGTGGGGAGAACTTGAAGTAAGCAGCAGTGAGTATGTAAATCTTCACATGGCGGCTACATGTTTACACTACGGTCAGGAAGCTTTTGAAGGCTTGAAAGCTTTTAAAGGGAAAGATGGTAAGATTCGTATTTTCCGTCTGGAAGAGAATGCTAAACGTCTGCAATCTTCTTGTGATGGTATTTTGATGGCTAAGCTTCCGGTTGATAAATTCAAAGAAGCAATATTGAAGGCTGTTAAATTGAACGAACGTTTTGTTCCTCCTTATGAAAGTGGTGCTTCACTTTATATTCGTCCGGTTCTATTTGGTACAAGTGCTCAGGTAGGTGTTCATCCAGCCAGCGAATATACATTTATTGTTTTTGTTACTCCTGTAGGCCCATACTTTAAAGGTGGTTTCTCATGCAATCCTTATGTGATTATTCGTGAGTTCGACCGTGCTGCTCCGCTTGGAACAGGTACATTTAAGATTGGTGGTAATTATGCAGCCAGCCTTAGAGCTAATAAGAAAGCTCACGATATGGGTTACTCTTCTGAGTTCTATCTTGATGCAAAAGAAAAGAAATATATCGATGAATGTGGTGCTGCCAATTTCTTCGGAATCAGAGATAATACATATATTACTCCGCTGTCAACTTCAGTACTTCCTTCTATAACCAACAGAAGCCTTATCGCATTGGCCGAAAGCTTTGGTTTGAAGGTAGAACGTCGTCCGGTTGCCGAAGAAGAACTTCTTACTTTCGAAGAAGCCGGCGCTTGCGGTACAGCTGCTGTTATCAGTCCTATTGAACGTATTGATGACGTTGAAAAAGGAATATCTTATGTAATAGCAAAAGATGGCAAACCAGGTCCGATAAGTACAAAATTATATAATAAACTTCGTGCAATTCAGTACGGTGACGAACCGGATGAATTTGGATGGATTACTATTGTGGAATAATATTCCAGAAGAGTAGCATTCTGAAAGACAGAAGTATATTGCAAAATATTTGTTATAATTAGTATAGAAGGGGTGTGTTATCAAAATAGTCAGTTTACTATGAGATAATATACCCCTTTTTCCTTTAAAGGCAAATGCCTGAGTTAATTTAATCCAGATGTTATTATGAGCTTTAAAATAACGACTCTTGTTGATAATGTTGTTTATGATCGGGGATTGCAGGCAGAGCATGGACTATCTCTCTTGATTGCTGCCGAAGATAAACTAATTCTGTTTGATACGGGAGCTTCTGATTTGTTTATCAGAAATGCAGAAATACTGGGCATTGATTTAAAGAAAGTAGACTATCTGGTTCTGTCTCATGGCCATAGTGATCATACGGGAGGGGTAAAGCAGTTTCTTGAACTCAATCAGCAAGCTAAGGTTGTTTGCAAGAAGGAAGCTTTGCAGAAGAAATATAAAGATGCTCGCGAAAATGGTTTTGTAAGTGCTGGTCAGGTGGATGAAAACCGCTTATGGCTGGTAGATAGTTTAACAGAAATAGTTCCGGGAGTATTTGTCATTCCTCAGATTAAAATAACGGAGAAAGGAGATACTCATTTTGAACACTTCTTTACTGTGAAAGATGGTAATATTGTACCCGATACCTTTGAAGATGAATTAGCATTGATTTTATCGGATTCAAAAACTATTTCGGTACTTAGCTCTTGCTCTCATAGGGGTATTACCAATATTATTCGCTCGGCATTGGAAGCATTTCCTGAACACACGTTGAATACTCTGATCGGAGGTTTCCATGTACGTAATGCCGGAGACGAAAAGCTTGATTTGATAAGTACTTATCTGGGAAGAAAGCTGCCTAAACGTCTGGGCGTTTGTCATTGTACGGGAATAGATAACTATGCACGTTTCCATCAGGGATTTAGTACACGTGTGTTCTATAACTATACCGGATGGGTGGAAGAAATAAAATAAAAAGATTGAATGGGAAAAAATAAATTACAGAAATTTGCTGATATGCGGAGCTATCCGCACGTATTTGAATATCCGTATTCGGTTGTTGATAATGTTCCTTTTGAAATGAAAGGAAAGTGGGGAAAAGAATTTTTTAAGAATGACAATCCTATTGTGCTCGAGCTAGGTTGTGGACGAGGAGAATATACTGTGGGACTAGGGCGCATGTTTCCTGATAAAAACTTTATTGGAGTGGACATTAAAGGTTCACGAATGTGGAGTGGTGCTTCCGATTCTCTGAAAGAAGGACTGAACAATGTAGCTTTCCTGCGTACGAATATTGAGATTATCGATCGCTTCTTTGCGGAAGGTGAGGTGAGCGAAATCTGGCTTACTTTCTCTGACCCTCAAATGAAGAAAGCAACCAAGCGATTAACTTCTACTTACTTCATGGAACGTTACCGCAAATTCCTGGCTCCTGATGGAATAATCCATCTGAAGACTGACAGTAACTTCATGTTTACCTATACAAACTATATGGTTCAGGAAAATAAATTCCCGGTGCTGTTTGTTACTGAAGATTTATACCATTCTGGTTTGGTAGATGATATTCTGGGAATTCAGACTTATTATGAGCAACAATGGCTGGACAGAGGACTGAATATAAAATATCTTAAGTTTACCCTTCCTCAGGAAGGTGCTTTAAAAGAACCTGAACAAGAAATTGAACTTGATACCTATCGTAGCTACAACCGTAGCAAACGAAGCGGTAAAAAGACAACGTTAGCTTTTGAAGATGAACAATTAGAAAATGAATAATAAAATGACACTTTATCCTAAACTTATACTCGACGCACTAAGTAATGTGCGTTACCCCGGAACAGGCAAGGACATTGTTTCTTCCGGAATGGTGGATGACGATATCCGCATTGAAGGTATGAAGGTTTCTTTCTCTTTGATTTTTGAGAAACCTACAGATCCGTTTATTAAATCGTTAGTGAAATCTGCTGAGGCTGCAATTCTTACTTACGTGAGTAAGGATGTAGAAATAGTAGGTAACATTAATGTGGTAGCAGTTCAGAAACCCCGTCCTGAGGTAGCAAAGCTTTTGCCTGATGTGAAGAACGTGATTGCTATTTCTTCTGGAAAAGGAGGAGTAGGTAAATCTACTGTATCTGCTAATCTTGCAGTTTCCTTGGCAAAACTAGGTTATAAAGTAGGCTTGCTGGATGCCGATATATTTGGTCCTTCAATGCCTAAAATGTTTCAGGTTGAGGATGCTCGTCCTTTCCTTGAAAGAGTAGAGGGAAGAGATCTTATTATACCTGTTGAAAAGTATGGCGTAAAACTATTATCTATCGGCTTCTTTGTTAATCCCGATCAGGCTACTGTGTGGCGTGGAGGTATGGCAAGTAATGCGCTGAAACAATTAATAGCAGATGCTAACTGGGGTGAACTGGATTATTTCCTTATCGACCTTCCTCCAGGAACCAGTGATATCCACCTCACTATTGTTCAGACAGTTGCTTTAACCGGAGCAATTGTAGTCAGCACGCCTCAGGCTGTAGCATTGGCTGATGCCCGTAAAGGAATTGATATGTTTACCAATGATAAGGTAAATGTTCCTATCCTGGGATTGGTAGAAAACATGTCGTGGTTTACTCCTGCTGAGTTACCTGAAAATAAATATTATATTTTCGGAAAAGAAGGTGCCAAACTATTATCTGAAGAGATGAATATTCCTCTTCTTGGACAGATTCCTATCGTTCAAAGCATTTGTGAAGGTGGAGACAGTGGCGTTCCTGTTGCACTGAATGAAGATTCAATTACCGGACAGGCATTTCTTGCACTGGCAGAAAATGTAGTGAGCCAGGTAAATATACGTAATGAGAAATTAGCTCCGACTAAGATTGTTGAAATGCATAAGTAATTTGTTTGCATATATAGGCGAAAGGGCTGTAACATTGCGTTACAGCCCTTTCTTTCTAAGTATGAAAAGCTACTAAGACATAGAGATTTATTATAATATTGCTTGGCTATTTTCTGTAATCTATTCTTGATTGAAGTTTTAATATTTTACACAATGGGTTTGTTCCTCTAAATTGTTGTTTATTAAATAGATACTTTTAATTGATTAACTATATAAATAGATTTTTATCCTTCATGAAAGCATTTTATTGATCTTGTTTGTAATGTTATAAAAATATGCTCGAAATTTAGTTCTTTTTTAGCCCCCTGTATAGTGTTTAAAATCAGGCGTGAAACACTTTTTAACTCGATCTTTCTATTTTTTGGAGAAACTATAAAGGGAGTTTTCTGACAATCCGTTTTACTTTTTAATCTAATTAATTGATTATAAGCTGCGGGCTTTTTTATTTCACCCCCTATAAATACAGAAAAAGGAAGAGTAATTCCGCGCGTATAAAGAGGGTGCTCAAAAAGTATGATATGCACCCCAAAAGTTAAACAAAAAACTTTTTGGGGGCACATCATTTATTTGTATCACTAATGGAGACTGGAAATCAAATATCCGATTCTTCAAGGGGGTATTTTGACTTTTTAGACACTCTCATTACATTACAGTTTTTTAGTTTCCTGAAGGAGCTCCTCCTCCGGTATTACTACCGCCACCCTTAACATCATCATTCTGAATTGATTTAGCAGTTTTCTTCACTGCTGCAGAAAGTTCTCCGATTCTATAGCTGATATTAATTCCAAAACTGCGTGCTGGATAATTAGTCTCGCTGTAATAACGGAAGCTTTTAGTTTCTGTATTAGTAGTAAATTTAATGCTTTTGTTAAACAAATTACGAGCATATACTGAGATTGTTAGTCTCTTATTGAGCATTAACTTATTCAGGCTTATTCCATAATATTTATATCCGGATCTTTTACCTTGAAGCTCGACGTGAGACCCACTGCCTCCTCCATTTAAGCTTAATCGCAGGTC
The DNA here is from genome assembly GCA_963668125.1 of Bacteroidaceae bacterium. Classification (GTDB taxonomy): domain Bacteria; phylum Bacteroidota; class Bacteroidia; order Bacteroidales; family Bacteroidaceae; genus Bacteroides. The sequence continues at coordinate 998,159 of OY764215.1, forward strand.
GTATGGCAAGTTTTGTTGTATTCCACCGCCGATGTTGTAATTGAATCCATTGTTAGATTGATCCATTTTGTCACTCTTAAAGTCTTCATAACTTGTATTTCCATTCATGAATATTCTGGTTTTAGAAGTCATATTCCAGTTAATATAAGATGATAAACGTGTTGATGACCATTTACCAATATTGTCAAACGTGTTATGAACAATACCGTCCCTAATTTCAGAGTAAGACTCTATGCTGTTATTAACAAATGTATGTCCCAAAGAAAGATTAATATTGAACTTCTGAGTGAAACTGCTATAGTTCAGTCCAAATGAATGGCTTTTTTCACTATCCAGCTTAGAATTACCATAACTGATATTTTTAGGATCTGTATCATTAACAAAAGGATTCAGATACCATATACCTGGTCTGCTGATTCTCATATTATAAGAAGCCTTTAATGTTTGGGTAGGAGCAATCTGGTATGAGATATTAGCCGATGGAACCAAGTCGCTGAAACGCTTATTGAAGTCTTCTCCTTTAGCGCTATAGTATTTAACGTCCATCATTGTATACTCATAACGCAATCCTGTTTTGAATCCAAAACTTTTATGTTTCAAACTATATCCGGCATAAGCAGCTACAATATCCTGAAGGTGACTGTATTTACTGCTTTTATCATTATTTTCATTATAGTCTTTGGTTCCCGAATTTGCAGTGTAATATTTATTATCACTATCACTATTACGGATTATATATTTGGCCCCCAATTCAAGAGTCTGCTCTTTGGTAATAGGGTAAGTGTAATCGCATTGGAATGTATGTTCCGTTGTACTGGGATCTCCTTTGGTGCGCATATCAAGCATAGGGGTGTAGTTCTGAAAATTCTTGTAAGATGTATATGCATCAGATTTCTCTGGAGAACCGTTGAGTTTATATGATAAAATAAGCAGTTCGTCTTTCTTTTTGAATGTTCGTTGATAATCAAGACTGGCATCAACGCTCATAAAGTTGGTTTTACTGAAAGTGCTGGTTTCATAGCTGTACATTGGATTAAGAGCAGCATCTTCCATTTCTGTAGTTCCGTTTGAATTATTTTTGCTGTTTCCTCCAAACAAACTACCGGAGAATGTGATTAAACGTAATGAATCAATTTCATAACTGGCTTCAATATTACCGGAATTATAATTACCTTTATAATCCGAATTTGATTCATTGATCAGATATTTATTTGCTTCGGAACTAAAATCCTCACGTTTACTATATGTATCCACGTCACCGGCAGATTTATAATAGTTGTAATAAAAGTTTCCTGTAACAGTGAATTTACCTGATTGTACGGTAGAATAAATTCCGGCGTTTCTTCCTGTGGTACTTGCACCTGCATTGAATGTTGTGGTGTATCCGTGCATTCCTTTGCCGAAAGTGACTATATTTAATATACCCGCTACTCCTTCTGCATCGTATTTAGCTCCCGGATTAGTAATAACTTCTATAGATTTAATAGAGCTTGCCGGCATGCTTTTTAAAACCTCAGTCGGGTTATTGCTTATCATATTGTTTGGCTTACCGTTTACATAAACTTTAAACTTACTGCTACCATTAACCTGAATTTTATCTTCGCCATCTACTGTTACCAAAGGTACCTTTCGTAGCATTTCCAGTGTGTTGCTTGTTTTTGAATCTGGGTCATCTTCTATATTATAAGCAAGTTTATCTATTTCTGCTTTTACTAAAGGTTTTTGTGCAACGACTTCAACGCCTTTTAATTCTTTTGCATTATCCTTTGTGTAGATAATACCGAGGTCTACAGTTGTGGAATTAGGTTGTACTGAAAACTCTTTATATACAACACTCTTACCTACGGAAGTAAATGATATAACCAGATTACCTTCTTCGGATATTTTTTGTGTGAACTTTCCATTCAGGTCGGTTGTCAGGACTTTTATCGGCTTATTTGGCGCTGCCTTTTTAAAAATCCGTATGGTGGAGTAGGGTTCACCGGCTTTTGAAATAGAATCCAGCAATACTCCTTTTACTGTAAAGAATACAGGTTTTTCTGATTGTGCCTTTGCTATGAGACACAATAAAAGTAGTAGTAGAGTTAATAAGTTTTTTTTCATATTATGTGCTTTTTTCGCATTAGACGTATATTCGTGAATAAAAATCACGTCTAACTTTTATAAATTTATTTTATTTTGTTTAGTTAACATTTATTGAGGAAATGGTGGTTTCATCCGGGTGTAGCAGGGCTGTCCATCCGGGTGTAGGAGGTTGGTACACCCGGATGTAAGGAACTTCTCCACCCGGGTGGAGGTGATATTTCAACAGTGTATTAAATGTGAATTGCCTTTGAAGCTTTATTTATTCTTTTGGGCTAGTTTCTTTTCTTTTAGTTCATCCAGCCTTCTTTTTGCAGATAAGAGATACATCTGATCGACGTCTTTCCCTGTTTTCTCGTATTTGTCTTTTACCCCTTGCTGAATCTTACTGATAAATAATTCCAGATAATATTTCGTGTTCTGCTCGTCTTTCAGTGCGATGTCGTATATTGAGCCAATTTTGTAGAGTAAAAGCGAATGAGTGGGCATACGCTTGTGAGCCTCTGTTAAAGCAGCTATCTCTTCTTTATATTTTTCTTCAGAATGATAGGCTGTTGAAAGAGTCATATAAAAATTATAAAGTACGGAGTCTACCTTCTGTGCAATACAGATACCTTTGTTTAAGTACTCTATCGCTTTTGGAGAATTGAAACATTCCTCATAAGAATTCCCTAAATAGTATATGTTACTTAGGCTGGTACTATCTTTTTGATATACCTTTTTGAGATATTTTATGGCATTGAAATAATTATTATTCCCGTAGTGACTCATTCCCAGGAAATAATTTGTGTCGTAAGTACTGTCTACTGCTTCGATTTTCTGTAATTGCTCAATGGCTTTTGAATATCGGTGCAAAAGACAATAAGCAGCCCCGCTAAGTTTATTCATTTGAACATTGAGTGAATCTTGTTTAAGATATTGATCCGTTAAACTTATTACATCTTCCAACTGATCTTTTTTCAGATACAGCTTCGCAAGCTTTTGGGCGGTTACAAAATCTGCCGGATTTTGTTCTATTGTCTTTTTATAATAAACAATGGCAGAATCTTTTTTGCCTTCCTGTTCGTAATTTTCTCCCAATAACCGTAGTAATACAGAATTATCAGGAGATAGGCTTAATGCGTTTTGAATACAAATCTCTGATTTCTTGTAATCTTCAACCTGTTGATAACAATCGGCCAGTTCTCTCAGACAATATACATTGGGTGAATATCGTGAAGATATACTTTCCAGCAAAGGTATTGCACTCGAAAAGTTATTCATCATTTTCAAGCACGTAACCTTTTGCATCTCTAAATCAAAGGTTGGCTTTTCTTTATCAATCAGTTTTATCGCCAACGGATAGTTAGATTGTTGTATAGCTTGCTGTATTGAAACCTTTTGTGCATTAGCATTGAATATAAAAATGCTGTATGCTATCAGAAAGAATGTCAACCTTTGATTTTTCATTTTGATTACTGTTTTTTTCGAGTTATCAAGACTACGCCATTTTTTCCTTTATCTCCGTATATATCTGTAGCAGCCTTATTTTTTAAAACATTAATGGATTCAAAACTATTGGGATCTATCTTCTTTAATTCATCACCGGATATTTCCTTGCCATCCAAAATGAAAAGAGGAATAACTGTGCTATTGAACTCATTTGTTTTTTGAGATGTGTTGTCATTAGAGTCAGATTTATCTCCATAGTCAACCATTGTAATTTTGGTTTTTGGATTTGCAGGAGAACCGTCTAACTTGAATAAAATTGGAATAACGTAATAAACCGGTACGTTTACTCCTTTTTGTTTTCCCGGAATCCACTTAGGCATAGTACTGATTATTCTTTTAGCTTCATTATCTAATAAAGGTGATACGCTTCGTAGTATAGTTGGGTCTTCAACATTACCATTTTCGGTTACGGTAAAACGTACATATACTTTTCCCTCTTCTCTTGCTTTTTGTGCTTCAACAGGATACTTTAGATTAGTTATAATAAAATTTAATAATGCTTGTTCGCCACCAGGATATCTAGGCATTTCTTCTACTGCTGTGAAAACATTGCTTTTTTTAGGCTTTGCAGAGTCGGTTTCATGCGTTATTGGGGTTGGAGCGTAAGATGCAGTCTCAAGTGCTGATTCATTTTTAGTCAATGAAACATCAAATTCTTTTGTTAAATTGCTTGTTACTCTCGCAACAGCTTCAATATTGCTAACCAACATTAGTGAGGCTGCTAGAGGAATGAACATCGCGTATTTTGTTTTACCGATATTCTTTGTTCTTTTTTTATTCATCATGGTAATTCTGTTTTTAAGAGGTAATACATTAAAACTATTATATAAATTTGCTGCAGCCTTTTGATTTGCCAATCCTAATAAATGGTATTGATAACTTTTTGTATCGTGTCCGGATAGAATTACATTATCATCCGCCATGTACTCAAGATTATTACGAATCTCTCTTTTTAGTAACCATACAAATGGGTTTATCCAGCATAAGATGGTTACAATTTCACTGAGAATTACATCGATGGAATGCATTTGTTGTACATGTGTTTCTTCGTGTACCAGTATTTCTTTAGCTTCTTTTTCTGTATGTAATTCCGGTGATATAAATATCCAGCGGAAAAATGAAAAAGGAGCTGAGGCTTTTACAGGTATCCTCACTGTTATTCCGTTGATCTTTGTTTTCTTACTACGTAAAGCCAGTATACAGATGCTGAATAACTGAACTATAAAACGCGTGAATAGTAATATTACTCCTGAATAATAAACGTATGGTACTATATTAGTTATTAATTTAGTCCACTTGTTACTATTGTCAGGCCTAATCACTACATCGGGTAAAATAGTTTGTGCGTAAATAGTCGCGATCTGGTTTATTGGTTCTTGCTCTTTTACCCAATCCTGAATATTCATTAGAGGGTAGAAGAGAGAAATAACTAGAAAGGATAGTAGCGCATATCTTCGCCACTGAAAAAAGGTGTCGCGATAAAAAAATAAACGATAAAATGCATAAAACAAAGCTATACCAATATTTATCTTTAGAAAATAGATGAGCTCGGTTGTCATAGTATAATTTATTAATGTGGTTATTCTTTTCCTTTCTCTATCTGCTTAATGATCTCTTTCAGTTCGTCTGCCGAAATTTTATGTTCGCGTGCAAAGAATGAAACCATTTCCTTGTATGAGTTTTCAAAGTAATTACGAACAACTCCGCTCATGAATGTTTTCTTGTATTCAGTTTCTTTAATAAGAGGAGTGTATTCATAAGTGTTGCCATATCTTTTAGAGGATAGATATCCTTTCCTCTCAAGATTCTTCACTATTGAAGCAATAGTTGTATAAGGAGGATATGGCTCGGGAAACATTGTAACAATGTCTTTTACATAGCATGGGCCTATCTCCCAAATATAGATCATAACTTCTTCTTCTTGATTTGTTAGTTTATCCATGATTATAAGTTTATTACGATTGTATCGCAAAACTACGAATATTTCGTAATTAACAATGCGTTGCTAGTGTAAATAATGTTAATGGATGAATTATTTTGATCTAATTAAAGGAGGTAAATGAATAAGTTGCTGTTTTTAAATTAAAATGAGAGCTCTGAAATTCGAATTTCTGTCAATGCTTTCAGATTGATAGTCGAAGAAAAAGCCAAAAAAAGGGCTGTTTATATAAACAGCCCCAATATAAAGAATTATTCTATTATAGTCTAAATCAGAATCCTTGCATATCGCACAGACGTCTGTAATAACCATCGAGTTCAATTAACTCATCATGCTTTCCACGTTCTACAATTTCACCTTCATGAAGAACACAGATTTCGTCAGCATTCTTAATGGTAGATAAACGGTGAGCGATGGCAATCGTTGTGCGATTCTTCATCAAATTATCAAGAGCCTCTTGTACCATACGTTCAGATTCTGTATCAAGAGCAGAAGTTGCTTCGTCCAGAATCAGGATCGGAGGATTTTTAAGTATGGCACGTGCTATACTAATTCGCTGACGTTGTCCACCGGATAGTTTACCTCCGCGGTCGCCAATATTTGTTTCATATCCTTTTTCACTTGCCATAATAAACTCGTGTGCATTTGCAATCTTAGCAGCTTCAATAACCTGCTCCATTGTTGCATTTTCAACTCCGAAAGCAATGTTATGATAGAATGTATCATTAAACAAAATTGCTTCCTGATTTACATTTCCCATAATGCTTCTTAAGTCATACAGCGTGGCCTCTTTTATATTCACACCATCAATAAGAATTTCCCCTTCAGTAACATCGTAAAAACGAGGTAGAAGATCAACAAGAGTAGATTTTCCAGAACCAGATTGTCCTACAAGAGCAATCGTTTTTCCTTTTGGAATAACAAGATTGATATGCTTTAATACGTATTCTGACTCATATTTGAATGAAACGTCTTTGTATACAATCTTATCTTTAAGATCTTTGATAGGAGTTGGATTCTCTGAAATTTCCATTGTATTTTCTGCCTGAAGAATTTTATCCACACGTTGCATGGAAGCAAGTCCCTTTGGTATAGAATAGGCTGCTTTCGAGAAATCTTTCAGAGGGTTAATAAGGCTGTAAAGAATTACCAGATAGAAAATGAAAGATGGTGCATCAATGGTTGAAGAATTTCTTAAAATTAATGTTCCTCCAAACCACAAAACAATTACAATAAGCACTGTACCCAGGAATTCACTCATTGGACCCGACATCTGTTGACGGGTATTTACCTTGCTTATTGTATGGCGATATTCGTTATTACAGCGATTAAAACGTTCGTCCATTTTATGTTCTGCATTAAATGCTTTAATGATACGAAGTCCACCTAACGTTTCTTCCATTTGTGACATCATATCGCTCCATTGGCTCTGAGCAATAAGTGATTTTCTTTTAAGTTTCTTTCCTATAGTTCCCATTAACCATCCCATTCCAGGAAGCACGGCTATTGTAAACAGTGTGAGCTCCCAGCTAATAGCAAGTAATGTTCCGAAATACATAATAATAAGAATAGGATTCTTAAATATCATATCAAGGCTACTCATTATGGAAGTTTCAATTTCCTGCACGTCACCGCTCATTCTTGCCATGATATCTCCTTTACGTTCTTCTGAATAGAAGCTAAGAGGTAGGTTAAGCAACTTTTTGTAAAACTGGCCACGTATATCTCTTACAACTCCCGTTCTGATAGGGATAATAGTTGCAAAGGTTAGTATATAGGTACCTGTCTTCATGAATGTCATAATAGACAAAAAGAGTCCCAGGATAAGCAAGGTCTTGCTAGGTCCGTATGTTTTAATTAACTCGGTTACATAATAGTAGAAGTTATTTAAAGCAATCTTTTTCATGCTCATGTCTGCATCCCACGGAATAAATTTATAAACCTGATCGCTGAGTTTGAACAGGATTTGCAGAATTGGAATTATGAGAGAAAATGAAAAAATATTAAGTATTGCCGAAAGGACATTAGATAGGATATTAAATATCAAAAACTTTTTGTAAGGAGGTACAAACCTTCTTAAAATCTGGAAAAATTCTTTCATTGTTTTTTATTATAAAGTTTGCGACAAAGATATATATAAAATCTGATACAGCAGTCTGTTACATTAAAAAACGGGAGTAAGTGTTATTACTCCCGTCTGTACTATTATAATTTGTTTTACTGTATCAGCTCAATAAAATTTAGTCTGAAATTTCTCTGGATGAGAGTTGTTGTTTGGCTTTCATTTCTCTGTATCGATCTAATACATGCTTACGACTTCTAAGAATCTGCCAGCGATAAACCCAGCAAGTGGTAAGAAAATAGACTCCTGCCTGTATCCAGAGGGCTTTATATTCAGTTGAAATTTCATTTAATGTTGCACCCATATTGTTGATTCTCACAAAACCGTTGATCCCAAATGTAGAAGGGAATATGTAAGATACATATTTCCAGAATGGAGGAATAGCTGCTCCCGGCCATGAAATTCCAGAAATGAATAATAAAGGAACAGAAGTAAATACAAAAATAAGCATGCAGGTTTCTCTGTTACGAATGGCAATAGAAGCAGTCATTGCAAAGAATATGCAAGCGGCCAGGTAGGGTAACATAAACAGAGTTAAATCATCTGGCTGTCCAATCTGGTTCAGATCGAAAATACGTGGAACTACGCAAAGCACATAAACTGATATAATAGAATATACCATGAAGTAGCTTAAGCCTTTTCCCATGACAATTCTTAGTGTGCCGTTATAGTGACGATTGATAGGCACCAAGTCCTTAAATCTGTTATGTTCGCGTGCTGTACCTGCTGAAAGTCCAATACCTAACAATAACGTTTGCTGTATCAATAAAATAAGTACGGCTGGAATAAGAAAAGCTGCAAAACCATTTTGAGGATTAAACAATGCTACATTATCGTAATCTATCGGACGTGCAGTTATTTCATCTTGGCGATTGGTTGTATTTCCGGCACGACTGATTTTGATATTCTTATTCATGTCTAAGGATACAGCTGTGGCTGAAAGCAAAATACCTTTGTAGTAAAGTAATCCGCTCATATCACAATAGATGCTCACTTTAGTCTGTCTCCCTAGTGCAATGTCTTTACTGAAATTACTTGGAACATATATTAAGCCATAAGCTTTCCTTTCTTTCATCAACTGTTTTGCTTCTTCCATATTGCTGCAATAAGTCTTTATCTCAACATCGGCTGTAGCGTCAACTTTTCGTATAAATTCACGGCTCAATGAAGAATGAGAGTCATCAACAACTATAACCGGAACTTCCCGTACTACTTCATTTGTATATATGAATCCATATATTAATGGGTACATGAGCGGCACAAGAATAAAAAAGATCAAAACTCCCTGATCTCTAAAAGTTGTTTGGAATTCTCTTTTCCATATATAAAAAAGATCATGAATTCCTTCTGATATCTTGTCTTTGAAAGTTGCTTCTTTCATTATGGCATATATTTATAATAAATTAAAGCACGCTTTAGTCTTTGCATTACAGCAAATGGTAGCATAATAAATAGCAGTAATGCCATGTAGTTTGTCCAGGAATATACCATACTATATCCATTAAGCGCCTGATCTACGTAAATTAAGAAATAGTGTCTTAATGGAAATAGATTGGAGAGACCCTGAAGTACAGGATGCATGGCCATTACCGGAAATGAGAATCCTGAAATAGAGAAGGAAATAACTCCCCAGAGTGAGGCAAAACTTAATCCTAGTCGTAACGTGGGAAAAGTACCGATCATCACTACTCCGCAGGCTTGCGATGCAAGAACCAGAAGCAGAGAAGCAAAAATCATTGGTAAAATGCCACTATTGCAAGGAAAATGTAAATATCCGTAGAGATAAGTATTATAAAATATACTCATCACAAAGAATACTATTGTTTGCGGTATCAGCTTCCCTGCTAATGATATATAGATAGAGTTATTGCCTAATCTTAACCATTCTCTGGCGGTTCTGTCTTTAATCTCAACTCCTATTGAATAGACTGTTGTCATAAATATGAGTATCATCAATATTCCCGGAACAAGCGTATTGCACAAATAAACAGAGTAATTGAGCCATGGATTATTTAGTGGATGGGTGTCAATTACTATTGGCTGTAAAATTGCTATGGCTTGTTCTTCGGTAGCGCCCTTGGCATAAAGGGTGGCACGCGATAAGGCACCGCCTGCTAGTTCTGACATCATTTTCATGTCTTTGAAAAGCAAAGAACCTGCAATCAGATAAGAATTATTTGTATAAAAAGATATTCTAGGTTGGCGACCGCTTATTGCTTTTGAGGCTAAATCTTCAGGAATATAAAAGAATCCGTAAATTTCTCCTCGCTGCATGGCTATTCTTGCATCATCAAAACTTTCATATCTGGCAACTATATCCGTTTGTTCGAAAGCATCCAGATTTCTAAGAATGGAGCGAGAGGTAGACGAGTTATCTAAATCAACAGCACCAATAGGAAGATCTGTGGGAAGTCCGGATCCCATTAATGTGGTAAAGAAAATATAGCAGAACATGGGTGCTATAACCATACAAAAGAGATAAAGCGGGCGTGACACCAAACGCTTACATTCACGTTTCATGACTTGCCCCAGACTAATATATTTCTTTTGTTTTGTTTCCATCATATCTATTTCTTAATAATAACAGACATTCCTGGACGAAGATTCTGTATTTTTTCAGTAGGAAGCGCACGAACTTCAAATGTTTTTAAATCGAATTGTCCGGTTGTTTTAGTAGCTTTCCATGCAGCATAAGTACCTAGGTCTTTCATAAAGTTCACTTTCAATTTCACCTCTTTATTATTCATAGAAGGAATAATAGCAGTAAACTCAGTTCCAATATTGAGTCCATTCAGCAGATCTTCACGAACATTGAATGTAACCCACATGTCGTCCATCTTAGCTACGTTCATAATTGGTGCGCCTGTTCCAACTAATTCTCCCATTTCAGGGAATATTTCACTAATTTCACCATCCATTGGAGCTATTAATACCGTTTCTTTTACGTACGATTCAACTTCGGCAACAGCACCTTTTGCTCTATCTACTAATGCTGATGCGGCAAGCTTATCTTCTCTTTCCGCTCCGTTTTTAGCCATTGAATATTGTGCATGAGCAGCTTTTTCTGTTGCTATGGCAGCATCGCGTTGTGCTGTTAGTTCATCCATTTTTTGAGCAGACATAACACCTTGCTCAAAAAGGTTCTTTACTCTTTTATAAGACTTTTCGGCAATATCAACTCCGGCTTTGGCTTTTTGCCACATTTCATAAGCTGTTTGAATTTGTTCTGAACGGGCACCCTTGATAGCTTTCTGGTTTTGTGCTTGAGCAGCAGATTCAGCAGCTTGTGCCTGCATCATTTTTGCGGTAACCTCAGGCGCTTCAAGTATGGCCAGTGTATCACCAGCTTTAACTTTATCACCTTCTTTCACTCTGAATTCCAGAATTCTGCCGGGAACTTTACTGGAAACTCTATATTCGGTTACTTCAGCTTGTCCTTGAATAATTTCGGGGCCTTTTCTTAGCATAAAGAAACCTACTAAAGCAACGATTGCAATAACCCCAAGTAGGGTAATAAATGCCAGCAGCATATTACTGTTTTGTGATTTTTGTGATGCCATATTATTTGTTTTTTATATCATTTTGATAATGTTCCTAGTGATTTTTGTAGATATATCTCGGTTAGTTTAACATCGATCTGCGCATCTATTTTTTCTGATTGAGCAGATAGCCATGCTGTGTGCGCTTCAAGCACATTACTTGGAGGAATTACACCTTCTTCAAATCCTAAAGTTGCATAGCGTAAATTTTCATTAGCTTTTTCCATATTCTTTTCTGCCATGGCTAATTTCTTCGATGCTTCATTTACTTTATATGCAGACTGATTAACTTGTAACTGTATTTTTTCTTTCGCATCTGCCAATTGAAATTGAACGACACGTGCTTCTGCTTTGGCTGCATTTACCTTATAAGAACCTTCTTTCCAATGCCAGATAGGGATTTTTACCATAACACCTACATTCCATTGTCCACCAAATTTATTTTCAAATCCATTGTATATTGAAGGGTTGCTTACAATGTAATTTCCTATTAATGCTACCGAAGGAAGAAACTCAGAGCGAGTTATGTTTATTTTCTGATTATAAATATTAGTAGCTAATTCCAGACTTTTAAGTTCTGGACGATTTTTGTAAGCCATATCTATATCAACAACTCCAACAGATGGGTTGACCGGTAAGTTATTAATTGTTTCGTCGGCTAATTTAATAGGTGTTGATAAATCAATACCACAGATCTGACAAAGCAACATTCTGGAAAGACTTAAACCGTCTTCTACTTTTGTAAGTGTCATTTCGGCTTCGTTAACTTTTACTTTTATAGAAAGTCCGTCAGCCTTTGTTGCAACTCCTTCTGCAATCATTTTGTCTATATCGCTTTCCAGCTTTTTCAGGAGTTCCAGATAACCTTCTGCTAACTTCTTTTTATTCACCAGAGACACTACTTGCCAGTATGCCTGATCTGTGTTTAAAATAACCTCCTGCATTCCTGACTTGTGCTGTGTTTTAGCTAGTTCTTCTGCAAATTTTGTTATTTTATTGTAAGCTCTGATTTTACCACCCATATAAATAGGTTGTGTAAGTGTTATTGCTCCGGCATAAACATTCTTGGTGTCAAACTCAAATTGCTCTTTCGGAATGGTTGTGTATTGTTTCCAAACAAGTTTCTCTGGATTTTTGGTAGGATCAAAAGGAGTGCCACTGGCATCAGTAGGTACCCATTGCCCCGAAGGAAGTTTAATTTCTTGAACTTGTCCGGCGCCAGGGGTGTATCCAAAGGTACCGCTTGACGTTAATGACCCGATTGGCAAGAACTTATCTTCGCCAAGAAGCGCAATATTTTTTTGATTGCGCATATAAGAACCTGTTGCAGAAATGTTGGGAAGATAGTTTGTGAATGCAGCTTTTCTCTCATAGTATGCTGCTTTAATTTTTTCATTACCAATTTGCAAGTCTTTGTTGTTGGCAAGAGCTAAAGCACGACAACTATCTAAACTTAGAACTTCTTGCGAACTTAATGAGCAAGTAATACTTAACAGTATAACTAAACTGAGTAATTTTTTCATTGCATCTTAAACATTATGAACGTAATAGTATTCAACTAAAAAAACATTTTGTTTTTGTTTATAGTTGCAATTATTTGCAATGCACAATATTATGTGCATAACAAATAATTGCATAAACAACGATGCAAAAATATATTGTTTCTGCGAATTGACAAAAAGATTGAAGCGTTTTTTATAGAAGCTTAATGCTCTTTCTACTCAATAGTAAATCTCTTTGAACCAATAAGATTACCGTCGGCAAAGATGTCGATGCCGTAAGAACCTGCATATAAGAATTCTTCGACATCCCAAAATACGGTAACAGATTGTTCTTCGCCAGTATATTCTATATACTTCTTAATCGAATATGTCAGATTTCTATTTTCATAAGAGAACGTTCCGCCATTTTTAGTCAATACGTCATTGTCAGGCTTAGTTATTCTTATATAGATTGTTTTATTTCCAGCTTCGGCAGTTATATTTTTTACTATAGTAAATCCTATCTGGAATTTAACAATATCCTTAACTTTCTTGGCTTGTTTACCCTTTTTATCTTTTGCTAAAAGAGAGATGCCTGTAGCATCTAACTGAGCAGCTAAAGTTACTTTGTTATGTAAGCTCTTCTTTTCTTCAGATAAATTGCTTATTTGTTCTGTTGCACTCAGATATTTCTGTTTAACTTCCTGGTTTTCGGCTGTAAGTGATTTGTTCAGGCGGTTAAGTGAATCAATCTGGTTTACATAACCTACCATTACTTTACGAAGTAAATTCAATTCATTTTTCAACCTTCTTATTTCAGATGCATTTGTAGCTTTTACTGAGCGAAGTTGCTCGAGCAGACGTTGTACTTTTACTTGTTCTTCACTTAAAAGGGTAGACAAAGAATCGTTTGATGTGATAAATTTTAATTCATCATATTGTTTCGCGAACCCGGTATATTCATTTTCCAGATCCTTTTTGTCTAACTCGAAATTTTGAACTAATTCTTTTTTTTCTTTTTCAGAACGGAGGAATAAGTAAGTGATTCCTGCAATAGCAATTACTAAAATGGTAGTGATTATAGCCACTATCCATGTTGTTTTCTTATTCATATTATTAAAAGCCTATGTTGTAAATATTATGATGTTTTGTAATAAGCTTGCAAAAGTAATGCTTTTAATGTTGAATAGCAAAAACATTAATTGTTTTTATAGTCAAAGATTCCTTTCTAACTAATTAACTAAAATTATTATGGAAATTTTTCCTTAATAGGAATTAAGGTTGTAAATTTGCAGAATATTTAAAGAGAGATATTATTAACTTGTTATAAAAATAAATATTATGTCAAAAGTAACCGTAGTAGGCGCTGGTAATGTAGGCGCTACATGTGCAAACGTACTTGCATTTAATGAAGTGGCAGATGAAGTAGTAATGCTTGACGTTAAGGAAGGTGTTTCTGAAGGTAAAGCAATGGATATGATGCAAACTGCTCAATTGTTGGGTTTCGACACTACAGTTGTTGGTTGTACAAATGATTATGCTAAAACAGCAAATTCAGATGTTGTTGTAATTACTTCAGGTATTCCTCGTAAACCAGGTATGACTCGTGAAGAACTTATCGGTGTTAATGCTGGTATTGTAAAGTCTGTTGCTGGTAACATTTTGAAATATTCTCCAGATGCAATCATTGTGGTTATTTCTAACCCAATGGATACAATGACTTATCTTTCACTTAAATCACTTGGCTTGCCAAAGAATAAAATTATTGGTATGGGTGGTGCTTTGGATAGCTCACGCTTCAAATATTTCTTGTCTCAGGCTTTAGGATGCAATGCTAACGAAGTTGAAGGTATGGTAATTGGTGGTCACGGTGACACAACAATGATTCCTTTGGCTCGCTTTGCTACATACAAAGGTCTTCCTGTAAGTAACTTCTTAAGCAAAGAACAAATTGATGAAGTTGTTAAATCTACTATGGTAGGTGGAGCTACTTTGACAGGTCTTCTTGGAACTTCTGCTTGGTATGCACCAGGTGCTGCTGGAGCTTATGTAGTTGAATCTATTATCAAGAACCAAAAGAAGATGATTCCTTCATGTGTTGCTTTGGAAGGTGAATATGGTCAATCTGATATCTGTATTGGTGTTCCTGCAATCATCGGCCGTAACGGTGTTGAAAAGATTGTTGAAATTGAATTGAATGCAGAAGAAAAAGAACTTTTCGAAAAGAGCGCAGCTGCTGTTCGCAAAACAAACGACGTTTTAGCAGAAATGAACGCAATCTAAGTATTGCTTTCCTATATAATAAAAGAAGGCGTCCCAAAAGGATGCCTTCTTTTTATTTAATGTAAAGTGTTATTTTGAACGGTTATCGATGCCCCACATCATTTTGGTACGTAATGTATCGAAAAAAACGTGGTTATATCGTTTTACGACTCTTATGTTATAATCAGCCTTTCGAATAGTTAAGCGACTTCCTTCACTACATGATTCGCTTCGTCCGTCAATCGCTATAAGAAAATTATGACTACGGCTTTCAACGTCGAGATTAATTTCCCAGTCGTCGCGAATTACTATAGGACGAACATTTAAGCTATGCGGTGCAACTGGAGCTATTGCTATAGTGTTGGAATGAGGCACAATTATTGGTCCACCAATACTTAGCGAATAGGCTGTTGACCCAGTAGGGGTAGAGATGACCAGCCCATCGGCCTGATAAGTGGTAAGATATGCTCCATTAATGGTTGTATGGATAGAAATCATAGATGAACTGTCTCTCTTAAGAATGGCAATCTCATTTAAAGCGAAGGGATAACCTTTAAGTTCTTCCATATCACTTTCTAATTGTAGAATGCTACGATCTTCCACCTTGAATTGCCCATTGTGTATTTCATTAAAAGTATCGTTTATTTCTTCGGGAGAAACATCAGCTAGGAAACCCAATCGTCCTGTGTTTATTCCTAATATGGGAATATTTTTTCTGCCCACGCGGCTTGCAGCCTTAAGGAATGTTCCATCGCCTCCGATACTGATTACCATATCAGCTTCAAAATCATTATCACCAATAAGTCCACTAACCTTCGGCGTGAAATTAAGATCTTTAGTTAGGAATTCATAAAATTCCCAATCTACATAAATTTCAGCACCATGTTGCTTTAGAATTGCAAATAAGTTCTCCGCGTGTAGTGATTTTTTTGCTTGAAAACAGTTTCCGAAAATAGCGAATTTCATCTTATTTTTATTTTAAGTGATTGCTTTTATGAATCTTTTCGATACAAAATATTTAGTATTCGGTAAATACTGTTACTTTTGCAGTCGATACGTTATATGCAAATTTGGGGAATCTTTTTTGTATTATAGCAATATTGATTGCTAATTTTTTCTTATTTCTTGAAAAAACAAGCTGATTCCTAACAATATAAAAATAGTTATGACTAAATTGAGTGTAAATATCAACAAAGTGGCAACACTTCGTAATGCAAGAGGAGGAAATACTCCCAATGTAACTAAAGTAGCGTTAGACTGTGAAATGTTTGGGGCAGAAGGCATTACTGTTCATCCTCGTCCTGATGAAAGACATATTCGTCGTTCTGATGTGTATGAAATACGTCCGTTGTTGAAAACAGAATTCAATATTGAAGGTTATCCTTCTCCTGAATTTATAGAATTAGTATTGCAGGTAAAACCTAATCAGGTGACTTTGGTGCCTGATGATCCTTCGCAGATAACTTCAAATTCCGGATGGGATACTAAAAGCAATCTTGCTTTTCTGACTGAAGTTCTTGACAGGTTTACTCGTGCCGGAATACGTACCTCTGTATTTGTTGCTGCTGACGTTGAAATGGTGGAGTATGCAGCTAAGGCTGGAGCCGACAGAGTTGAATTATACACAGAACCTTATGCAACGCTTTATCCTAAAGATCCGGAAGCTGCAATTGCTCCTTTTGTTGAAGCTGCAAAAGCTGCTCGTCGTTTAGGATTAGGATTAAATGCCGGTCATGATCTTAGTTTAGTTAATCTGAACTACCTTTATAAGAATATTCCTTGGATTGATGAAGTTTCAATTGGGCATGCACTTATAAGTGATGCTCTTTATATAGGACTTGAAAAGGCAATTCATGAATATAAAAATTGTTTGCGATAATGTGATAATTACGCTTGATATTTAGCGTGCTAAAATGAAGTAATAATGGCAAAGGATAATTTAACATCACAAGAATGGTGTGACTTGATATTCCAGGGAAAAAATCAGGAATATGGAGCCTATAGAATGCGACTTGATTCCCCTACAAGGCACAATCGCTCATTCTTTATTATTCTTGTTGTTGTCTTGATTGGATTTAGCTTGCTTAAGATTAGTGAAGTTACCACTCCAAAAGAAGAAGAAAAATTAGTAGAGGTCTCGGCAATCTCTATGTTGGAAGAGCCAATGCCGGTTGAAGAACCTAAACCCAAATATGGTGAAGCTGCCAAGAAAGGCGGAGGTGAACCTAAACAGCGCGTTGTTTCAAAAGAGAAACCAGGAGCGGCTCCTGTTATTAAAGGTGAGGCTATCCCTGTAGGCAATTCTACGAAAGTAAATAATGCAGCAAAGTCCGATCAGATAAAGATTGTGCAACAGTTACCGGCTGAGGATGAAAATGTAAAAGCTGAAAAAGCTTCGGCTGCAGCAGCTAATAAACTTGCCTCGAGTGCATTTGGAAGAGCAAAATCCTTAGGTGGTGTAGGTGCTGGTACAACTGGCACAGGCTTGGGCGATGGTTCCAGAGGAAATTCCGAAACGGGTCGTGGAATAGGTTCGGGAACAGGATATGGTACCGGGAATGGTTCAGGAAACGGATCTTTTGATTTAGATGGGCGTTCGTTAGGATCTGGTGGTTTGCCTCGTCCTAGCTATAATGTAAGAGAAGAAGGTAAAGTTGTTGTTACTATTGTTGTAAATCCAGCTGGTCAGGTAATTAGAACGAGCATTAATAAAATGACTAATACCACTAATCAGGCACTAAGAAAAGCAGCAGAGGATGCAGCCAAAAAAGCTCATTTTAACTCTGTAAGTGGATTAAACAATCAAACAGGAACAATTACTTATTATTTCAAACTAAAATAATTTGTACTATGGGAACAGTTTATATCTTTTTAGCTGAAGGTTTTGAAGAGATCGAAGCCCTCTCTGTGGTTGATATTTTACGTCGTGCCGGAATAAGTGCAAAGACGGTTTCGGTTGCCGGTAACAATATTGTTGCAGGTGCACACGGAATATCAGTTGTAGCTGACATTGTTTTTGAAAAAGCAAGTTTTGCAGATGCTGCAATGTTGGTTCTTCCAGGTGGAATGCCTGGGGCGTCGGGACTTGATGCTCATAAAGGGTTACGCGAATTGATTCTGAATTTTGCAAAGGCAAACAAGCCATTGGCTGCCATTTGTGCGGCTCCCCTGGTTTATGGAAATTTAGGTTTACTAAAAGGAAAGCATGCAACTTGTTATCCTGGATTTGAGAAGTTTCTTGAAGGTGCAATTTTAACCCGCGATAAAGCAGTTGTCAAAGATGGGCTATTTATAACAGCCGAAGGTCCGGCTGCAGCTCCGGCTTTTGCTTTAGAAATCGTTGATTATTTCTTAGGAAAAGAAAAAGCAAATGAAATAGCTAAAGGAATGCTAATCAGAAACTAAAAGTTTCTACTCGAAATAAATATATAAGCGTCTACCATCTCCCATTTTTCTTCGAAACTTTTGTTAAGAAGCTTTGGGGAATAGTAGATGCTTTTTCTTTCACGTTAAAAGAGAGGATTAGTTACGCCCTTTAATAACATAATCTAACTAGTAGAAATGATTGACCTTTCTTTTAAATTTATTGGCCAATAAATTTAAGCCATTGGCGAATAGATTTTATTTATTGGTGAAGGGATTTTAATCAAAATAGTTATTAAGACTTGCTAAATGTGATAATTGCTCTTTTTTAGATTTAATCTTTTAGATTTAAAAGCAAAGATATTATATTTGTAGGAACGTTTACAGCAAAGGATAATGATGAAAAAGCAATTAATTATAGTAGCAGGCGGAAAAGGCTTGCGTATGGGAGGTGAAGTTCCGAAACAATTTCTTCCGGTCAACGGCAAACCTGTGTTAATGTTGACTATTGAAACTTTTCATCGTTTTGATCCGGAAATGAAAATTATTCTTGTTTTGCCTAAGGAGCAACAAGCTTACTGGAATGATTTATGCACAGAATATCAATTTAGAATTCCTTATTTATTAGCAGATGGAGGCGAGACTCGTTTTCATTCGGTGAAAAACGGATTAGCCTTAGCCGATGATGATGGGCTGATTGGAGTGCATGATGGAGTTCGCCCGTTTGTTTCTCAAGAAGTCATTACTCGTTGTTTTGATACTGCTAATATTGATAAAGCTGCCATTCCTGTAATTGACGTGGTAGAAACTATACGAAAGATAAGCGGAGAGCAAAGTGAAACTGTAGACCGAAATAACTATAAGCTTGTTCAAACTCCGCAAGTGTTTACTACGTCATTATTAAAAAAAGCCTATGGACAAGAATACACTCCTTTGTTTACTGATGACGCCTCTGTGGTAGAAGCAATGGGGGTGAAAGTTACGCTTGTAGAAGGAAACAGGGAGAATATAAAGATTACTACCCCTTTTGATATGATTATTGCTAAAGCATTAGTGAATGTTTGATATAACTACACGAGATATAAAATATTTGCCCGGAGTAGGACCTCAAAAAGCGGCAATCCTGAATAAAGAACTGGAGATATATTCTTTGCATGATCTGCTTTATTATTTCCCATACAAATATGTGGATAGAAGCAGAGTGTACTACGTGCACGAGATAGATGGCAATATGCCTTATATCCAGCTTAAAGGACAAATACTTAGTTTCGAGACTTTTGGAGAGGGAAGACAAAGACGATTGGTTGCCCATTTTTCGGATGGTACGGGAGTTGTCGATTTGGTGTGGTTTCAGGGAATTAAATACATTGTAGGTAAATATAAAGCTCACGAAGAATATATAGTTTTTGGTAAACCTACAGTTTATGGGGGGCGAATTAATATTGCGCATCCTGATGTAGATAACGCTTCAGAACTGACACTTTCTTCAATGGGGTTACAGCCGTATTATAATACAACGGAGAAGATGAAGCGTAGCTTTCTCAACTCTTCTGCCATGCAAAAGCTTGTTGAGGCTGCATTTCTGCAACTTCAGTCGCCATTACCAGAGACTCTTACTCCTGCAATTATTTCTAAGCATCATTTGATGTCTCTTACAGATGCATTGAGGAATATACATTTCCCAAAGAATCCGGATTTATTGCGTAAAGCACAAATGCGCCTGAAATTTGAAGAACTGTTTTATATACAATTAAATATTCTTCGATACAGTAAGGATCGCCAACAGAAATATCGTGGTTATATATTCGAGCATATAGGAAAAGCTTTCAATGAATTTTATACCAAAAACCTTCCTTTTGAATTGACCGGAGCCCAGAAGCGTGTTGTTAAGGAGATACGGAATGATGTGGGGTGTGGCAAGCAAATGAATCGGCTTTTGCAAGGAGATGTGGGTAGTGGTAAAACGCTTGTTGCATTAATGAGTATGCTTATTGCTATTGATAATGGATATCAGGCATGCTTGATGGCGCCGACTGAAATCCTTGCAAATCAGCATACTGAAACAATAAAAGAACTGCTTTTTGGATTAAATATTCATGTAGAGTTATTAACAGGTTCTGTTAAAGGTAAGAAACGAGAGAAATTATTATCCGATCTGATTACTGGAAATATTAATATTCTCATAGGTACACATGCTGTTATTGAAGATAATGTTACTTTCTCAAAACTCGGATTAGTGGTAATCGACGAACAACACCGTTTTGGAGTAGCCCAGCGTGCTAAGTTGTGGCAGAAAAGCAGCTATCCCCCTCATATACTTGTTATGACTGCAACTCCAATACCTCGTACGCTTGCTATGACTCTTTATGGCGACTTAGATGTTTCTGTTATTGACGAACTTCCTCCGGGAAGAAAGCCAATTGCAACAATGCATCAGTTTGATAATAGAAGAGAAAACCTATATCTTTCAATTGGTAAGCAAATAGCAGAAGGTCGTCAGGTTTATATTGTATACCCTTTAATAAAAGAAAGCGAGAAAATCGATTTAAAGAATCTGGAAGAAGGTTATCTCCATATTTGTGAAGCCTTTCCTCTGTATAAAGTTAGTAAATTACACGGAAAGATGAAAGCTGTAGAGAAAGATGCTGAGATGCAGAGGTTTGTCAGCGGTGAAACACAGATTATGGTAGCTACTACTGTTATTGAAGTAGGAGTAAATGTGCCTAATGCTTCTGTGATGGTGATTGAAAATGCAGAGCGGTTCGGACTTTCTCAATTACATCAGTTACGAGGAAGAGTTGGTCGGGGTGCCGATCAGTCTTATTGTATTTTGGTTACTAATTACAAGCTATCCGAAGATACCCGCAAACGACTAGAAATTATGGTTCGCACAAATGATGGCTTCGAAATAGCAGAGGCCGATTTAAAATTGCGTGGTCCTGGCGATTTAGAAGGTACGCAGCAGAGCGGGATAGCTTTTGATCTGAAAATAGCCGATCTTGCGCGTGATGGACAACTTCTTCAATATGTGCGTAATATAGCACAGGAAATTGTTGATGATGACCCTTTGGGTGTTAGTCCAGATAATGAATTGCTGTGGAAACAGCTCAAATCCTTACGCAAAACTAATGTAAATTGGGCGTCTATAAGTTGAAAATGTTTTTAATATACAGTTAAAATGCAGAATATTATTTTGCTGTATGTTTTAAAACATGTATGTTATTGATACTACTTATAGGCGGGGCTTTGCGGGATTCGTTTTTAAAAAAGTGAACATTCTAATTCTAAAAAATAGTTAATTGGGTTTTGACTTTTCTCGGAAAAATGCTATCTTTGAGAATATTAAAAATAAAACAGGGCGTAAAACTGATAAAAAATCATTATTCTGCATGGAACAAACTTTGGTAATACTAAAACCTTGTACTCTTCAAAGAGGACTAGTTGGTGAGATAACCAAACGTTTTGAACGGAAAGGTTTGAGACTTGCAGGAATGAAAATGATTCAATTAACAGATGATATTCTAAGTGAGCATTATTCACACCTTAGCACAAAATCATTCTTTCAACGCGTGAAAGATTCAATGATGACTGCTCCTGTTATTGTATGTTGCTATGAAGGTGTGGATGCAATTCAAGTTGTTCGTACGTTGGCTGGACCAACAAATGGACGTTTGGCTGCTCCCGGAACAATTAGAGGTGATTTTAGTATGAGTTTTCAAGAAAACATTGTTCATGCTTCCGATTCACCCGAAACTGCGAAAGCAGAGTTAAACAGATTTTTTAAACCCGATGAACTCTTCGAGTATAAAGTAGCTACATTTGATTATTTGTATGCTAACGATGAGTTTTAATCGAAAAATAGTACGAATGAATTTTATTTGCATTAAAACAATGTTAGTCGCAGCTGCTGCAATGGTAAGCCTGAGTTCTTTTTCTCAGGATCTTATTGCGCGTCAGGCTCCTATTGACAGAAAATTAAAGAGTGTTGATTCCTTAGCTTTACAGAAACAGATAAGAGCTGAACAAGCTACTTATCCTGCTTACAGCTTGTACCCAAGCTGGAATAACGAATATGTGCATGCTTATGGGAAAAGATCAGAAACAGTTGTTCCTGAATCGTTCACTGTTGATCTAAGAGGCTTTTACATGCCTACTCCAAGCAGAACAATTACATCTCCATTCGGTCCTCGTTGGAGAAGAATGCATAATGGGCTCGATTTGAAGGTTGAAATTGGCGATACGATTCGTGCTGCGTTTGACGGGAAAGTACGTATTGTAAAATATGAAGCTCGCGGATATGGAAAATATATTGTGATACGTCATGCAAACGGACTTGAAACAATTTATGGTCACTTGTCTAAACAATTAGTAGATCCTGATCAAATAGTTAAAGCTGGAGAAGTTATCGGTTTAGGAGGTAATACAGGACACTCAACAGGTTCTCACCTTCATTTTGAAACTCGTTTTTTGGGTATTGCTATAAATCCGGCATTAATGTTCGATTTCCCAAATCAGGATATAGTTGCTGATACATATACATTTAACAGAAATGGTAGATATGATCGCAAAGGAGCCACTGCTGTTGCAGCTTCTAATACCGCTGATGATAATGTTATTAAGTATCACAAGGTTCATAGAGGAGATACACTTGCTAAAATTGCAAAAGAAAGAGGAGTTACTATTGCTGAGTTACGTAAAATGAATGGACTTACAAAGAAATCTAGATTAAAACCAGGTCAGATTATACGTTGTTCATAGATTTTTCAATGATATTTAAAAGAAGAGGATGCTTTAATGTAATTTAGAGCATCCTCTTCTTATTTTTTCTTAATAATTTCTTAACTTTGCACTTTATTTATAATGAAATGAAAGATACTAAGCAACAATTTGAACATGTTATAGCTCTCTGTCGTGATTTGTTTTTTAAGAAGCTTCATGATTATGGACCAGCATGGCGCATTTTACGTCCGGCTTCTGTAACAGATCAGATTTTTATTAAAGCAAACCGTATACGCTCAATTGAAACTAAAGGGGTTTCATTGGTAGATGAAGGAGTTCGATCTGAATTTATAGCTATTGTAAATTATGGAATTGTAGGATTAATTCAGCTTGAATTAGGATATGCCGAATCAGCAGATATTACTGTTGATGAAGCAATGGTTTTGTATGATAAATATGCTAATTCTGCTTTGGTATTGATGCTGGCTAAAAATCATGATTATGATGAGGCTTGGAGATCTATGAGAATAACCTCATATACAGATCTTATTTTGATGAAGATTTACAGGACTAAACAAATTGAAAGCCTGTCCGGACAGACTTTAGTTTCGGAAGGAATAGATGCCAACTATATGGATATGATTAATTATTCAGTATTTGGTTTGATAAAGATAGAATTTGGAGACAAAGAATCAGCAAAATAGAATTTTGGATGTATGGGTAAATCTTTGTAGATTTCTCCTTGGCATTGTATTTGTTTTCTCGGGTTTCGTGAAAGCTATAGATCCGCTTGGTTCTACCTATAAGATCCAGGATTATGCACAAGCCTTTGGATTAACTTCATTCATGCCTGATTTTCTCCCTCTTATTCTTGCTATTTTTCTCGCTGTTTTTGAATTATCAGTGGGAGGATATCTTCTTTTCGGGATTCGGAAAAATGCAAGTACTGCATTAGCTTTGTTGATGCTAATGTTTAT
Source organism: Bacteroidaceae bacterium (assembly GCA_963668125.1). Classification (GTDB taxonomy): domain Bacteria; phylum Bacteroidota; class Bacteroidia; order Bacteroidales; family Bacteroidaceae; genus Bacteroides. Next base: position 1,022,134 of record OY764215.1, read on the forward strand.
GACTCCTCTCACATTTTATTTAGCTCTAAAAAATCCTGTTTCTGATTGTGGCTGTTTTGGTGATGCTTTAGTGTTGACTAACTGGCAAACTTTTTTCAAAAACATAGTATTGCTTATTGCTGCAATTTCTTGCTTTATCTGGAAACCCCGGATTATTAGATTTGTCAGCGAAAAAACGCAGTGGCTTATTGCTTTATACATTATATTTTTCGGCTTAGTTCTATCTATTTACTGTTATCGGAATTTGCCAATCTTAGATTTTCGCCCTTATAAAATTGGAACTAATATACTTCAGAGTATGTCGATTCCTGAAGGAGCAAAGAAAAGTGTTTATGAGAATTTCTTTACCCTTGAAAAGAATGGTGTAAAGAAAGAGTTTACATTGGAAAATTATCCCGATAGTACTTGGAATTTTGTTGATTCAAGAACTGTTTTAAAAGAAAAAGGTTACGAACCTCCAATTCACGATTTCTCTATTACTGAAATGAAAACAGGGGAGGATATAACGAATAAGATACTAACCGATAAAGGTTACACTTTCTTGTTGATAGCACATAGAATAGAAGAAGCTGATGATAACGATATTGATTTAATCAATGAAATTTATGACTATAGTGTTGAAAATGGCTATTCATTCTATTGTCTTACCTCTTCTTTAGATAATCAAATAGAACAGTGGAAAGGAAAAACTGGTGCAGAATATCCTTTCTGCTTTAGTGATGATATTACGTTAAAAACAATAATCCGTTCTAATCCGGGATTAGTCTTGATTAAGAACGGGGTCATTTTAAATAAGTGGCATCATTCAAATCTTCCGGATGAATATGCTCTTTCCGGGAAGCTAGATAAACTTGAAATAGGTCATCAGAAATTGGTTGATGATAAACATACTATTGTTTTGGTCATATTATGGTTTATAATCCCTTTGTTATTTGTGTTGGGATTAGACCTGTTAGTGATTAAACGTCTGGATAAAAAACGAAAAAGGTATTTAATTAACCCTTTAAAAAATAGAAAAATGAGAAAAAACATTGTTGCAGGAAACTGGAAAATGAACAAGACCCTTGCTGAAGGTTTAGCATTGGCAAAAGAGTTAAATGAAGTATTGGCTAACGAAAAGCCAAATTGTGATGTAGTTATCGGAACTCCTTTCATTCACCTTGCATCTGTAGCTGCTGCTATCGATACAAATAAGATTGGTGTTGCTGCTCAGAACTGTGCAGATAAAGAATCAGGTGCTTATACAGGTGAAGTTTCTGCTGCTATGGTTGCATCAACAGGAGCTAAATATGTAATCCTTGGTCACTCAGAACGTCGTGCTTACTACCACGAAACTGCAGAAATTCTTAAAGAAAAAGTTGTTTTGGCTTTAGCTAATGGCTTAACTCCAATTTTCTGTATTGGTGAAGTTTTGGAAGAACGTGAAGCTGAAAAGCAAAATGAAGTTGTATACTCTCAGTTGGCAGGTTCTTTGTTTGATCTTTCTGCTGAAGACTTCTCTAAAATCGTTTTAGCTTACGAACCAGTTTGGGCTATTGGTACAGGTAAAACTGCTACTGCAGAACAAGCTCAGGAAATTCATGCATATATCCGTTCTACAATTGTTGAAAAGTACGGAAAAGAAGTAGCTGATAACACTTCTATCTTGTATGGTGGTAGCTGTAAAGCTTCTAATGCAAAAGAATTGTTCGCTAATCCTGATGTTGATGGTGGTCTTATCGGTGGTGCTTCTTTGAATGCTGCTGACTTCAAAGGTATTATTGATGCTTTTAATGCATAAAAAATTATAAGTAGAAGGAAGGATTTTCTTCCTTCTGCTTTTATTTATTTTTTCAGCCATGAAACGTTATCCTGTTTTACTGTTGTTTTTATTTTGTCTTGTAACAGGCGTTAAAGCACAAAATAATATAATTAAGAGTCTGGAGCGTCAGGATCCTGGTTGCGGAACTGTAACAATTCATCAGGATGGACGTTTGGAATCTTTAATTGGGTCGCAACATGCCAAAGAAGCAAAAGTGCTGAAAGAATCAGGATATAGAATTCTTGTTTTTTCTGGCGGTGATTCAAGAGAAGCAAGAAATACTGCATACGAAATAGAGGGAAAAGTGAAAAGCTATTTTCCACAATTACCGGTTTATACTATTTTTATCTCACCAAGATGGTTGTGCCAGGCTGGCGATTATAAAACAATAGAAGAAGCGTATGCAATGATGAAAAAAATGAAGCAAACGGGAGCTTTTAGTGAAGCTTCTATTGTAAGAACGCAAATTATTATACCACTATAGATGATGACTAAGGAAGAAGCTTTGAATTTCCAAATAGAAGAATTAAAGAAAAACTATCATAATATATTAGAATTATTAGGTGAGGATGTAAACAGAGAAGGTTTGTTGAAAACTCCCGAACGAGTAGCCAAGGCTATGATTACTTTAACCAGGGGATATGGAGAAGATCCTCATGAAGTGCTTCGCTCTGCTAAGTTTAAAGAGGACTACAACCAAATGGTGATAGTTAAAGATATCGATTTCTTTTCTCTTTGTGAACATCACATGATTCCTTTTTATGGAAAAGTTCATGTAGCTTATATTCCTAATGGCTATATTACAGGCCTAAGTAAGATTGCCCGCGTAGTTGATATTTTCTCCCATCGTTTGCAGGTTCAGGAAAGAATGACTTTGCAAATTAAGGAATGCATTCAGCAAACTCTCAATCCGTTAGGAGTAATGGTGGTTGTTGAAGCAAAGCATATGTGTATGCAGATGAGAGGAGTTGAGAAGCAAAATGCAATTACTACTACTTCTGATTTTTCCGGGGCTTTTAAGAATGCTACAACTCGTAGTGAATTTATGGATCTGATAGCCCATAAATAGAGCTTTATTTTCTTAAAATAACTCTGTCACCAAGTCTTTTGGCCATCATGTCGCGTATATGTTGAACATCTTTATAGCGTTTCATTATGGCCATATATTTTTCTTCAGATTTGCTATTCTCAGGATCCTGAAGTGCATACATAATGTGTTTTAGTTCCTCCTCAATAATGGCGTTTTTAAAACTTGTCATAAGGGACGGTACTAATTCGTGTAATCGTTCATCGTCTGTTACTATATGCTGCCCCTTGGTGTGATATTTACTTAGTTGGTCGCGATCACTTGAAAGTTCTGCTGCTAGCTTACTGATAAGCGGATCAGGGTGTGCAATAAAATACCTCTCGCAGATAAAATTATTATCTTTTAAATGTGCCTTTGCTTCAGAAAGAATCTTTCGATGGATTGGATTGTGGAACTTTAAATCGTCTTGTTTTAAGTCATTGATAACATATTCAATAACTGTAGTCGGAATTTCTTCTCCTTCTTCAGTTGTCATATTACACATAACTTTCTCGCCATATCTTACAAGTGTGCTCATAATAAGGCGCTCGTATTCATAAAATTCGCTTCCTTCTTTACCTTCAGTCGGTATAAACGACTGATAAATCTCTTCCGGAATGATTTCTTCTATGGGAGGAGGGAACTGAGCTTCGTTGTATGCCGGTTTGTTATTCTTTTCCTGCTGCTTCTCAATTAATTTCCCCATTTCCATCTGAAGCAGCCTCTCTTCAACTCTGAGTAATTGACTACATTCTCTTATATATACTGATCTGACTATCGCTTCCGGTATTACAGATATACTTCTTACAACATCCGAAATAAGCTCAGCGCGTTTCATCGGATCTTTTCCTGCCTCGTCAATTAACAGATTGGCTTTAAATCTGATAAAGTCTACTTCATGCTCATTGATATATGCCTGGAAATCTGTTGCGTTATGCTTTCTTGTAAATGAATCCGGATCATCTCCGTCTGGTAACAATACCACCTTGATGTTCATCCCTTCTTCCAGAAGCATATCTATACCTCTTATCGAGGCTTTAATTCCGGCCATATCTCCGTCATAAAGCACGGTGATATTATTTGTAAAACGATGAATTAATCTTATCTGTCCCGATGTTAAGGATGTGCCGGAAGAAGCTACAACGTTCTCAATGCCGGATTGGTGCATGGAGATAACATCAGTATAACCTTCTACAAGAAAGCATCTGTCTTGTTTAACGATTGCTTGCTTGGCGAAATATATACCGTATAGCTCGCTACTTTTATGATATATTTCAGATTCGGGCGAATTAACATATTTGGCTACTTTCTTATCTGTGGTAAGAATTCTACCTCCAAAGGCTACAACTTTTCCGGATAAAGTATGAACCGGAAAAAGAACTCTTCCTCTGAAACGGTCACTTAAGGAATGATCTTCGCGTTCATAGCATAATCCTGTTTTTAGCAGAAATTCCTTTTGATATCCTTTTCTCTGTGCCTCCTGTGCCAAGGCATCACGCACATCTGTACTAAATCCTAGTTGGAATTTTTTTATAATATCGTCGCGAAATCCTCTCTGTCTGAAATAAGCCATTCCTACAGCTTTCCCATCTATATGATTTACAAGAATATCTTGAAAATAATCTCTGGCAAAGCCATTTACAATGAACATACTTTCTCTGGCATTCTGAGCTTGCTTCTCTTCATTGCTGAGCTCTCTTTCTTTTATCTCAATGTTGTATTTTTTTGCCAGAAATTTTAGAGCTTCATAATAAGATAATTGTTCATGCTCCATAATAAAATGAACAGCGTTTCCACCTTTTCCGCAACTGAAGCATTTGCATAAACCTTTGGAAGGCGATACGCTGAAAGACGGAGTTTTTTCATTATGAAAAGGACAAAGTCCTACATAATTCACCCCTCTTTTGCGTAAGGTTACAAATTCGGATACTACATCTACAATTTGTGCAGCATCAATAATTCTATCTACAGTAGCTTGATCAATCATCTTATTTTCTTTCGAGTCTCTGCAAAATTACGAAAACTATCTTTCAAAACAACATTAAAAGAATTCTATATCATGGAATTTATTTTATCTAGATTGATAAAGAGCTGCTTATTCTGGTAAAAGATTACTTTTCTCCAGAAAAATAGTAAAAAACATCATCATCATCTCCCACCTGCCACCAAATAGTACTCATGACGTTGATATTTACTTTGGTGGGAGATAAAAATATGGTACATTTTATCTCCCACTAAAAGCATTTATCTGCTACCACTGGTTTAACCTCATTATATCATAAGTGCAATAGAATTGCTGAATAGATCTATTTTCGTGTTCTAACTAGAGAGTAAGCGTACGTAAAAACTAACCGTACGGAGTATTTTTCGTGTTGTAACTAGAGGTTGATCGAGTAAGCGGCTATCTTCTGCGTGCTATAATATATTTTCGTGTCGTATCTATGGGGTATTCCTTTATATATAGATACTGTAGTGTGCCATTAAAAACAACCCCTTTATATTTTGTGGGAGTACTCTTATCTATGAGTATATAAAATTGAAACTTGCCCGGATAGTTTATATCTTCTTCTGAACGGGTGCTCTTATTTATGAGTATATAAAATGGTCTTTAGAAACAATCTCCTCATTCATCTTTAATCTATTCACTTTTGTATCGCCGCAATTGTAAAACTCTACTTCATTGTATTTTCTTCCATTTTCTGTAATGCCTTTTTAGGAATGCCAAAAATATAATAATCCACTCTTAGATATAATAGCAAAATCTGTAAGTAGATTCCAGGAAAGGTCAAAATTGAACCCTTCCCGTTCTCGATAACAGTACTTCCGGTCTACATTACTCATTGAAATTATGTAAACCGCATTTTGAAATAAAAGATTTAATGCCAAGCCTTTTTAGGAATACCAAAAATATAATAATCCAGTCTTCGAAATAATAGCAAAATCTGAAAGTAAATTCCAGGAAAGGTCAATATCGACCCTTCCCGTTCTTGAGAACAGAACTTCCGATCTACATTACCCATTGAAATTATGTAAACCGCATTTTGAAATAAAAGATTTAATGCCAAGCCGGCTTAGGAATACCAAAAATATAATAATCCAAATATTAGTAATAACAGCAAAATCTGAAAGTCAGTTCCAGGAAAGATCACCAGCGGTTTAATTTCTTCCAACCTGCTTAGTCTTTTTCCAAACACTCGCTGCCTTTTTTCAAACACTCTCCACCTTTTTAAAATTCTCCTAGACATCTTTGTGCATTCTTGTACAAAAGGATGTAATCTTTTGTACAGAACAATTCATTCTTTTGTACAGAAGAAAGTAATGTTTTGTACAAGAATAGATAATATCTATTCGGAAGAAATAAAATCTCTCGTGGGATCCTGAAAAACATCCGGTCTGCTTTTTTAAATAGATAGTGTGACTATTTTGGTGGCAGATACAACCACTTGGTAGCAGATGATTTGTAGATAGTTTTTATCTCCAACCAACCTAAATAACTGATATACAAAAAATAAAACCTGTTTAATGGCAGATGTGGTAGATAAAAGTGTGTTTTTTATTTTTTTTCGTGAGAAACTTACTAAAAGTAACTTTTAAGCCTTCCCATTACAATATGAATTATAAAACTTTCCGGCACCTCTTTACGCGCGCACGTAAATAAATAATATATTAAAGGAATGAGCTTTCACAACCATTCTTGCAAAGAAGAAAAAATATGTTTTGTAACACACTTGAAGCTCAGCGAGTTAACTAATATCTGCTAAAAAAGTTATAAAAAAGAGTCAGATATATTTGGATTGGTAGCAGTAAAGCTCTACTTTTGCACCCGCTTTGTAAGAGAAACAAAGCCTACGCAAAATGACATAATGTAAGATAACCGGTGCATTCATCGAGGTTCTAGAGAAAAAGAAATTAAAAAAATATTCTCGAAAACATTTGGAGGTTAAAATTAAAAGTTCTACCTTTGCATCCGCTTACGAAAAAAGGCGTAACAAAAAGCAATCGTTCTTTGAAGAAATTATAAATAAACGAAACAAGTAGTACAAGAGCATTAAGTGCGTGTATTGATACATGTACTTGGTAAATAAAAATGCGAACCGTCAATTAAGATAAACGGAATCCTGGACAGAATTTAAATGAAACTTTTACAATGAAGAGTTTGATCCTGGCTCAGGATGAACGCTAGCTACAGGCTTAACACATGCAAGTCGAGGGGTAGCAGGGTAGCAATACCGCTGACGACCGGCGCACGGGTGAGTAACACGTATCCAACCTTCCCATAACTCGGGGATAGCCTTTCGAAAGAAAGATTAATACCCGATAGTACTTTTTCAAGGCATCTTGAAAAAGTTAAAGATTTATTGGTTATGGATGGGGATGCGTTCCATTAGATAGTTGGTGAGGTAACGGCTCACCAAGTCTTCGATGGATAGGGGTTCTGAGAGGAAGGTCCCCCACATTGGTACTGAGACACGGACCAAACTCCTACGGGAGGCAGCAGTGAGGAATATTGGTCAATGGGCGAGAGCCTGAACCAGCCAAGTAGCGTGAAGGATGAAGGTCCTATGGATTGTAAACTTCTTTTATAGTAGAATAAAGTGATCCACGTGTGGATTTTTGTATGTATACTATGAATAAGGATCGGCTAACTCCGTGCCAGCAGCCGCGGTAATACGGAGGATCCGAGCGTTATCCGGATTTATTGGGTTTAAAGGGTGCGTAGGCGGAATAATAAGTCAGTTGTGAAAGTTTGCGGCTCAACCGTAAAATTGCAGTTGATACTGTTATTCTTGAGTGTACATAAGGTAGGCGGAATTCGTGGTGTAGCGGTGAAATGCTTAGATATCACGAAGAACTCCAATTGCGAAGGCAGCTTACCGGGGTACAACTGACGCTGAGGCACGAAAGTGTGGGTATCAAACAGGATTAGATACCCTGGTAGTCCACACAGTAAACGATGAATACTCGCTGTTTGCGATATACAGCAAGCGGCCAAGCGAAAGCATTAAGTATTCCACCTGGGGAGTACGCCGGCAACGGTGAAACTCAAAGGAATTGACGGGGGCCCGCACAAGCGGAGGAACATGTGGTTTAATTCGATGATACGCGAGGAACCTTACCCAGGCTTAAATTGCAGATGAATATTTAGGAAACTAGATAGCCTTCGGGCATCTGTGAAGGTGCTGCATGGTTGTCGTCAGCTCGTGCCGTGAGGTGTCGGCTTAAGTGCCATAACGAGCGCAACCCTTATCGATAGTTACTAACAGGTTATGCTGAGGACTCTATCGAGACTGCCGTCGTAAGATGCGAGGAAGGTGGGGATGACGTCAAATCAGCACGGCCCTTACGTCTGGGGCTACACACGTGTTACAATGGGGGGTACAGAAGGTCGCTACCTGGCAACAGGATGCTAATCCCAAAAGCCTCTCTCAGTTCGGATTGGAGTCTGCAACCCGACTCCATGAAGCTGGATTCGCTAGTAATCGCGCATCAGCCACGGCGCGGTGAATACGTTCCCGGGCCTTGTACACACCGCCCGTCAAGCCATGGGAGCCGGGGGTACCTGAAGTGCGTAACCGCAAGGAGCGCCCTAGGGTAAAACTGGTGACTGGGGCTAAGTCGTAACAAGGTAGCCGTACCGGAAGGTGCGGCTGGAACACCTCCTTTCTGGAGTGATTCCTTTTATCTGGTTCGCTTTTTATTGTACTACTGGTTTTTGTTTATTCTATATATGAAATAAGAGATTAGAAAGAAGCCGAGCCGAAAGGTAAGAGGTTTTGAACGACAGTCCTATAGCTCAGTTGGTTAGAGCGCTACACTGATAATGTAGAGGTCGGCAGTTCAACTCTGCCTGGGACTACGCGAAAACGAGGAGCATGAGGATTTAACCAAAATCCAAAAACAAGCTTCTTATAATTTCACGGGGGATTAGCTCAGCTGGCTAGAGCACCTGCCTTGCACGCAGGGGGTCAACGGTTCGAATCCGTTATTCTCCACAATCAGACTAACGTCTGAAACGATCTTTGACATGATGTACAAAAGCAATAAAGCAAAGTAATTTTTAGAGATAAAAAGAGCTAAAGTATATATCGAACCATATGGTAAACGAAAACGTATAATTACGAATAGTTTACAGTGTTTGAAGAAAGTAAGCAAGGGCGCATGGCGGATGCCTTGGCTCTCGGAGGCGATGAAGGACGTGATAAGCTGCGATAAGCTTCGGGTAGGTGCAAATGACCATTGATCCGAAGATTTCCGAATGGGACAACCCAATATCCTGAAGGGATATTATCCATCTTCGATGGAGGCGAACGCAGGGAACTGAAACATCTTAGTACCTGTAGGAGAAGAAAATAATTGAATGATTCCGTAAGTAGTGGCGAGCGAACGCGGATTAGCCCAAACCATTCATGTTACGGCATGACTGGGGTTGTAGGACCACGATATCGGACTTATATTGGAGAATGGAAGACTCTGGAAAGTGTCACCATAGAGCATGATAGTTGCGTACATGAATCCAATATATACTGTAGTGGTATCCTGAGTAGTGCGGAGCACGAGGAATTCTGCATGAATCTGCCGGGACCATCCGGTAAGGCTAAATACTCCCGAGAGACCGATAGTGAACCAGTACTGTGAAGGAAAGGTGAAAAGAACTTCGAATAGAAGAGTGAAATAGTCCCTGAAACCATGCGCTTACAAGCGGTCGGAGCAGCTTCGTGCTGTGACGGCGTGCCTTTTGCATAATGAACCTACGAGTTACTGTCACTGGCAAGGTTAAGAAATTAAGTTTTGCAGCCGAAGCGAAAGCGAGTCTGAATAGGGCGATTTAGTCAGTGGTAGTAGACGCGAAACCAAGTGATCTACCCATGGTCAGGTTGAAGGTTAGGTAACACTAACTGGAGGACCGAACCGATAAGCGTTGAAAAGCTTCCGGATGAACTGTGGGTGGGGGTGAAAGGCTAATCAAACTTGGAGATAGCTCGTACTCCCCGAAATGCATTTAGGTGCAGCCTTGATAATTACTAATGTGAGGTAGAGCGACTGATAAGATGCGAGGGCTTCACCGCCTATCAAGTCTTGATAAACTCCGAATGCGCATTAGTTTGATATCAGGAGTGAGGGCATGGGTGCTAAGGTCCGTGCCCGAGAGGAGAAGAATCCAGACCATCAGCTAAGGTCCCGAAATAATTGCTAAGTTGAACTAACGAAGTCAGATTGCTAAGACAGCTAGGATGTTGGCTTGGAAGCAGCCATTCATTTAAAGAGTGCGTAACAGCTCACTAGTCGAGGAGTTTGGCGTGGATAATAATCGGGCATAAGCAATTTACCGAAGCTATGGAACCAGTAATGGTTGGTAGGGGAGCATTCCACTCAGCGTTGAATGTGGAGCGTGAGCTCTGCTGGAGCGTGTGGAAAAGCAAATGTAGGTATAAGTAACGATAAAGGGGGTGAGAAACCCCCTCGCCGAAAGACTAAGGTTTCCTGATCAACGCTAATCGGATCAGGGTTAGTCGGGTCCTAAGGCTCAGCCGAACGGCGAGGCCGATGGCAGAAAGGGTTAATATTCCCTTACTACCTTAAAGAGTGATGTGGAGACGGAGTAGTGATAATACCGCCGGCTGACGGAATAGCTGGTTGAAGGGTGTAGATATTAGTTTTCCAGGCAAATCCGGAAGATTAGTCGAACCTGATAGTACCGAGAGCCCTTGTGGTGATTGGATAGCGTATGTAAACAGACTCCCAAGAAAATCCGCTAAACTTAATCTTTAAGGTACCCGTACCGTAAACGGACACACGTAGTCGGGTAGAATATACTAAGGCGCTTGAGTGAATCACGGTTAAGGAACTAGGCAAATTGACCCTGTAACTTCGGGATAAAGGGTCCCTCAGTAATGAGGGCGCAGAGAATAGGTCCAGGCAACTGTTTAACAAAAACACAGGGCTATGCAAAATTGAAAGATCAAGTATATAGCCTGACACCTGCCCGGTGCTGGAAGGTTAAGAGGAGATGTCATCGCAAGAGAAGCATTGAATTGAAGCCCCAGTAAACGGCGGCCGTAACTATAACGGTCCTAAGGTAGCGAAATTCCTTGTCGGGTAAGTTCCGACCTGCACGAATGGTGTAATGATCTGGACACTGTCTCAACCGTGAGCTCAGTGAAATTGTAGTATCGGTGAAGATGCCGATTACCCGCGATGGGACGAAAAGACCCCGTGAACCTTTACTATAGCTTAACATTGAATTTGGGTAATTGATGTGTAGGATAGGCCGGAGGCTTTGAAGCAGGTACGCCAGTATTTGTGGAGCCGCTGTTGAAATACGGCCCTTTGATTATTTGAGTTCTAACTCGCGATTGTGAGGACACTGTTTGGTGGGTAGTTTGACTGGGGTGGTCGCCTCCAAAAGTGTAACGGAGGCTTCTAAAGGTACCCTCAGGACGATTGGTAACCGTCCGCAGAGTGTAATGGCATAAGGGTGCTTGACTGGGAGACCGACAAGTCGATCAGGTAGGAAACTAGAGCATAGTGATCCGGTGTTTCCGTATGGAAGGGACATCGCTCAAAGGATAAAAGGTACTCCGGGGATAACAGGCTGATCGCTCCCAAGAGCTCATATCGACGGAGCGGTTTGGCACCTCGATGTCGGCTCGTCACATCCTGGGGCTGGAGAAGGTCCCAAGGGTTGGGCTGTTCGCCCATTAAAGTGGCACGCGAGCTGGGTTCAGAACGTCGTGAGACAGTTCGGTCTCTATCTATCGTGGGCGTATGAAATTTGCGTGGCTCTGACACTAGTACGAGAGGACCGTGTTGGACTGACCGCTGGTTTACCGGTTGTGCCGCCAGGTGCATTGCCGGGTATCTAAGTCGGGATTGGATAAGTGCTGAAAGCATCTAAGTACGAAGCCAGCCACAAGATTAGATTTCTTAGGGTCGTTGAAGACGACAACGTTGATAGGCTGCAGGTGTAAAGACAGTAATGTCAAAGCCGAGCAGTACTAATTGCCCGTACACTTTCTTCTATGCCATATATGGTTGGCTAGATAATTTGGCTCTTTATACTAGAATGAGCTTTAATTTATTGCTTTTACATTGTGTTTATCTTAATAGAGAAATTAAGAAATTAAAAATATTAAGGTAGCTATAGCATCAGGGTTCCACCTCTTCCCATTCCGAACAGAGAAGTTAAGCCTGATCACGCCGATGGTACTGCGTAACAGTGGGAGAGTAGGTAGCTGCCGTTTTATCAAAGAGTCCTGTTCATTGAATAATGAATGGGACTTTTTTGTATATATACGTCTTTTTGATCTACTGATATTCTCGGTGGCAGGTGTTAAGAGGTTGTCTGGAGATTAAAAGAGAATAATAAAATTTATTGTTGTCCGGTAAAACTTTAAAATTCATAAAGAAGCATCCGAACCACCTATAAAATGGTGGTTCGGAATGTTTTTTTAAAGTAAGCCTCCTAATCAAAATCAAGTTCTAATACGGGTTCAACATTTGGAGGCTCATAATTGGCTTTTTGAAGTATATATTCCCAATCCTTTTCAGGTTTTTCGAGAAAAGCTATAAAATCGACATAATACATCAGCATAAGTTACTATGTTTGTATTTGGGGTCTAGCTACATCTCGTCGGGACGGGTGGTCCCGCTCCTTGCCGTATGGCGCTCCCCGACCGATGAGTTTTAGATAAAATGAATAGGCGTAATAATTGAATTACTAAATTTGTATAGAGTTAATAAACAAAATATTAGTAATTAAAACTATTACACCTATGACACAAAGTAACGGAATTAATTTTGAAGGTCAAAATATCTACATAGGTATTGACGTTCATTTGAAGACCTGGAATATAACTATAATAACTCAATCCGGTTATAAGCGTAAACATAGCCAAAAGTCTTCAGCCAAAGAGCTCTTTGAATCTTTGAAAAAACATTATCCTAATGGTAATTATCAAGCCGTCTACGAATCTGGCTTCAGTGGTTTTTCCACTTACTACGCATTGCAGGAATATGGCATTAACTGTATGGTTATCCATGCTGCAGATGTTCCCACTACTCAATATGAGAATTTGATGAAATCAGATTCTATTGATTCAGAAAAGTTGGCGAAAGCATTGAAAGCAGGGATATTGAAAGGAATTTATATCCGTCGTAAAGACAACCTGGATGACTGTAGTGTTGTCCGTTTGCGCAAAACCTTGCAGAAACAACTTGGAGGGTATAAATCCCGTGTGAAGCATCTGCTCTATACTAATGGAATAACTCTTCCTGAGTGTTTTGAAAAGCCGGGAACACATTGGTCGAAACGTTTCATGCGTTGGTTGCGTGATGATGTCGTTCTACTGTCTTCCACCCGCAATAGTTTAAACTTGTTATTAAAACAAGTCGAACTATTCCGTCAGAATCTGTTAGAATCCACTCGTCAAGTACGCATGTTATCAATGACAGAGCGTTATGCGGAAGTATATAATAACTTACTTTCCATACCTGGCATTGGAATGAATACCGGTATGTGTTTACTGACTGAAATAGATAACATAAACCGTTTCCATAACGAAAAACAGTTTGCTTCCTATCTTGGGTTAATTCCAGTATCTCATAGTAGTGGTGAAAAGATCAATAATGGTGAAAAGACTTTCAGAGGAAACAAATTGCTTGGCTCGGTGTTAATAGAGAGTGCCTGGATCACGATACAATACGACAGCGTAATGGCTGCTTCTTACGGAGAGTATTGCAAACGCATGAAACCTCAGGAAGCCATTATACGTATCGCCCACAAATTAGCCAACAGAATATTAAGCATATTAAAGAATGGAAAGAAGTATGAATATGATAAATGTCGTTAGCGTTTTTTATAAAAGCCCGTTAGGCAAATTTCATATTGGACGACTCCTAATGCTAGAATGATGAGCCAAGAGCTGCATCTCAGATAAGTTTGTTGCGTCCATCCTGTTATTCTGAAGAAGTAAATTGTTGCCTGCCTTAAGTTGCAGTTCAACTCATAGAAGTTTGTTTAGCAGGGCTTTTATTTAAACAAAAAAGCACAAAGAAAAAAGTCTTATGCTGTCTGGAGAGTGAGATAATTATCTTATTCGTGAGGTGAATTGTCCTTTTTTTGCATGAATAATTGCTAAGTAATTGATTTTAAGGTTAAATTCAAATAAAAAGTATTCAATTATTAGGAATACAACATAGAAGTCTAGCCATGGTAACCAAATTAGAAAAAGAACAGTGTCTTTTAAGTTTACGTTGCATGATTGTCACAGTAAATTAGCAATGAGAACTACCCATGTCTGCACTTCTATAGCATTGACACTGTCACCATAGAAGAAATGTAGCGGGAAGTTCTGTTTGAGCTGTTTGTATAACGTTTCAATAGCCCATCTCCGTTTGTAAATCTCCTCAATATCCTCTACCGATAAATCAAAATTATTGGTTAGCTGTACCACAGACTTCTTTTTATTGTTGCTCCATAACTCTACTCGCCTGGAAGTATGTTGCAAGTCGCCTTTTTCAAAGATGATTTGCTGGTCGGTATGCGTTACCAAACCTTTCGGATTGACATAAGTGGTGGATTTCAATACTTTGTATGTCAAGTTCTTCTTCATTTTTGTAACATAGCAGACGCCCTCTTCTGTTAATCGTTGGAATTGTGCATAGTCGATATAGGCACGATCCATAGCAAGAGTGGCGTTTTGCGGTAAATGAACCTCTTTGAGCAGATAATGGTCGTGTTTAGCTGCGGATGTCAGTTGAACAACCATAGGGACACCTACTACATAGCACATTACAGTGTGGACTTTTAGACCACCTTTTTTCTTTCCACTTTTGGGATGACGACCAACACCCTTGAGAATATTGTCAAACAGGCTGATTGTCGTAGAATCCATCATAAAAAGCAGCCGTTCCCAATCTTTCTGTTCTTTTCGTGAGCGGCTGTCCGCTAAAAATGGTCCATATTGTTCTAACAGCATAGAATAGACATTGGCAAAAAACTCCTGAGAGCGTCTTTTATTTGCTTCTGCCAGAGTATTACGCCTAGCCATGTAATCGATTCCAAGGTGTTGCAGCTTATTTGCTTCTGAAAGCATTCCAATCTCCAGTTCTCGCAAGGAATCAAAGTGTTTGAGCACACCAAAAAGCATAACAACAAGATGAGTATAGCCATCTAAGCTCTTAACATAACGTTCACAACCCATTTTTCGACTTAAATCTAGGATTTTTTGCTTGTCAATTAATTTTAATAGCTGTGAGAGAACCGGCTGTCCGTTAAAATTCATACTTTTGTCCATGTCTATGAAGGATTTTCTTGCAGAAACGAATATAGACAACTGGGGCTGAATTCTTTTTGAACTCAGCCCTTTATTTTTTTTGTTCTAAAAAGTTTTACCGGACAACAATAAATAAAATTAGGATTAACCTTACCCTTTATGAATTATTTTATCGCCTTACCTTATTTTTGAAGTAATAATTTATCGGTTAAATCTCATTTTCCCTGATAACGCTAGCCTTTTTGGTTATGCTGAATATTGTGCTTTAGCAGTCTTCATGTATATTATACTCTTGCCAGTTGTTTGAAAAAATCTCTTCGTCTATTTAACGTTTTATCTGCCCCAATATTATCGAACTTCTCTTATTATATATCCTATTTGTTAATTTATATTACCTCTTTTTATGACAACATTCTTTCTAATTTATTTGTAATATCTCTTTATAAATTTGATATTATAAATTAATGTAGCATTAAGAATAAGCTATATTATCTTATTTTGTGTGCCGTGCATGGTGCATAACTTGACGGTGTAAGTCCGTTATGGGGGCAGTAGTTACCAACCATTAGTCAATAGCAATGGTGTCGACCGCGAGCCGAATCTGAAAGAAGCTGGCGGCAAAGTCCCGAACCGAGGAACAATAACAACATCAGCCAAAGCTGATTCGGACGAGTTTGCAAAACGGAATGAAGTCCTATAACTACCCGGGGAGTCAGCGTATAAATGTTGCGGTTCATGGGATGAAGGTTATGCCTCTTACCACGGGAAATCTCACGGACATGTGGATATTTTTTTTCAGAAGCACGGATAACAATTTTCGTGAGAAGTTAGCCGAGGACATAGTACCCGATGTAGATTGACCATTCAGGGGCGGTCTGAACCTTATCTAAGTGAGAAGTAAATGAATGTAGCCTTATGAAGGGAAGAATGCAGAAAATATAAGCGGCGAATGATAGCTGCTCACAAAAGAATAGAATGGAATCCGAAGGCTATGCGGGAGTGCTGATTTTTATAAGGATTACTGAAAACAACCTCACGGAAGTGCATTTTACAAAAGATGATTTACTGGAACGATTATTTTCGCCTGCCAATTTAAACAAGGCCTATAAACAGGTCGTTTCTAATGGTGGCAGTGGAGTTGTCGATAAAATGGAAATGGAAGAGTTCCTTTCGTCTCTGAAACTCCATAAAGACGAACTGGTAAGATCTCTAATGGATGGCAATTACCATCCTTATCCTGTCCTTAGGGTAGAAATCCCTAAGAAGAATGGCAAGAAGCGTCAGCTTGGTATTCTATCGTAGTCGACCGTCTTATCCAAT
The DNA here is from genome assembly GCA_963668125.1 of Bacteroidaceae bacterium. GTDB lineage: Bacteria > Bacteroidota > Bacteroidia > Bacteroidales > Bacteroidaceae > Bacteroides. The sequence continues at coordinate 1,038,596 of OY764215.1, forward strand.
AAGCCATATCCCAAATCTTATCTCCAATTTATGAACGGGAATTTAGTAACACCAGCTTCGGTTTTCGTCTGAGACGCAGTGCGCATAAAGCTCTGTGAACAGCCCAGAACGATATCAATGCCTGCAATAAATATGCCGTAGATTTAGACCTGGAGCAGCTTTTCGACACAGTCAACCAAAGCAAGCTGATAGAAATCCTTTCCCGCAAGATAAAAGATTGGAGAGTGATTTCTCTTATTCATAAATATCTCCGCGCAGGAGTTATAATTGGTCATAAATTTAAGGAAAGCAGTCGGGGAGTCCCTCAAGGCGCTCCTTTAAGTTCGTTACTGAGCAATATAATGCTCAATGAACTGGATCGCCGAGGATATATGTTTGTCCGTTACGCAGATGACTGCATGATATTCTGCAAAAGTAAACGATCTGCCATTCGCACAATGAATCACATTATCCGTTTTATCGAAGAATCTCTCTCCCTGAGAGTAAATCGGGATAAAACGAAAGTCGGTTACGTGCAGGGGATGAAGTTTCTTGGTTATTCATTCTATAAGAATAAATCAGGTTTTCGTTTATCAGTGCACCCCAAAAGCTACATGAAACAGAAAGTTCGTTTGAAAGAGCTGACGAGACGTAGTAATGGTATGGGTTACGCGAAACGTAAATACGAACTTCATCAGTTTATTCGTGGTTGGATTGAATACTTCAAACTTGCAGACATGCAAAACCATCTGAAGAGGATAGATAAATGGCTCCGTCGCCGACTTCGCATGTGCATATCGAAATACTGGAAGAAGATAATGACTCACTTTAACAATTTGATTCGTTGTGAAATAGACAAAATTTGTGCTTTGAGATTTGCCAATGCCTGTCAAAGTTGCTGGCGCATGGCTGGACATCAAATCCTGAACGAAGCTATCAGCAACGAAAACCTTAGCAAAGCGGGCTATTCTTGCCTGACGGATTATTACTATAAAATTGCATTGTAAATAAGGAACCGCCGTATTCCGAACGGCGCGTACGGTGGTGTGAGAGGTCGGAAAATGAAATAGGAGGAAAACTATTTCATTTTCATCCTACTCGATCACTATTCTATTTTATACTTGGTTCTGTGATTATACTGGGCTCTCTATCTGGTTATGGGTGCTCTTTTCTCTTTCAACTGTATTAGTACATCTCAAAGAGCCTTTAATCGTGATTATAGTGAATACCCTTCTTACGCGCGCACGTAAATAAATAATGTATTAAAGGAATGAGCTTTCACAACCATTCTTGCAAAGAAGAAAAAATATGTTTTGTAACACACTTGAAGCTCAGCGAGTTAACTAATATCTGCTAAAAAAGTTATAAAAAAGAGTCAGATATATTTGGATTGGTAGCAGTAAAGCTCTACTTTTGCACCCGCTTTGTAAGAGAAACAAAGCCTACGCAAAATGACATAATGTAAGATAACCGGTGCATTCATCGAGGTTCTAGAGAAAAAGAAATTAAAAAAATATTCTCGAAAACATTTGGAGGTTAAAATTAAAAGTTCTACCTTTGCATCCGCTTACGAAAAAAGGCGTAACAAAAAGCAATCGTTCTTTGAAGAAATTATAAATAAACGAAACAAGTAGTACAAGAGCATTAAGTGCGTGTATTGATACATGTACTTGGTAAATAAAAATGCGAACCGTCAATTAAGATAAACGGAATCCTGGACAGAATTTAAATGAAACTTTTACAATGAAGAGTTTGATCCTGGCTCAGGATGAACGCTAGCTACAGGCTTAACACATGCAAGTCGAGGGGTAGCAGGGTAGCAATACCGCTGACGACCGGCGCACGGGTGAGTAACACGTATCCAACCTTCCCATAACTCGGGGATAGCCTTTCGAAAGAAAGATTAATACCCGATAGTACTTTTTCAAGGCATCTTGAAAAAGTTAAAGATTTATTGGTTATGGATGGGGATGCGTTCCATTAGATAGTTGGTGAGGTAACGGCTCACCAAGTCTTCGATGGATAGGGGTTCTGAGAGGAAGGTCCCCCACATTGGTACTGAGACACGGACCAAACTCCTACGGGAGGCAGCAGTGAGGAATATTGGTCAATGGGCGAGAGCCTGAACCAGCCAAGTAGCGTGAAGGATGAAGGTCCTATGGATTGTAAACTTCTTTTATAGTAGAATAAAGTGATCCACGTGTGGATTTTTGTATGTATACTATGAATAAGGATCGGCTAACTCCGTGCCAGCAGCCGCGGTAATACGGAGGATCCGAGCGTTATCCGGATTTATTGGGTTTAAAGGGTGCGTAGGCGGAATGATAAGTCAGTTGTGAAAGTTTGCGGCTCAACCGTAAAATTGCAGTTGATACTGTTATTCTTGAGTGTACATAAGGTAGGCGGAATTCGTGGTGTAGCGGTGAAATGCTTAGATATCACGAAGAACTCCAATTGCGAAGGCAGCTTACCGGGGTACAACTGACGCTGAGGCACGAAAGTGTGGGTATCAAACAGGATTAGATACCCTGGTAGTCCACACAGTAAACGATGAATACTCGCTGTTTGCGATATACAGCAAGCGGCCAAGCGAAAGCATTAAGTATTCCACCTGGGGAGTACGCCGGCAACGGTGAAACTCAAAGGAATTGACGGGGGCCCGCACAAGCGGAGGAACATGTGGTTTAATTCGATGATACGCGAGGAACCTTACCCAGGCTTAAATTGCAGATGAATATTTAGGAAACTAGATAGTCTTCGGACATCTGTGAAGGTGCTGCATGGTTGTCGTCAGCTCGTGCCGTGAGGTGTCGGCTTAAGTGCCATAACGAGCGCAACCCTTATTGATAGTTACTAACAGGTTATGCTGAGGACTCTATCGAGACTGCCGTCGTAAGATGCGAGGAAGGTGGGGATGACGTCAAATCAGCACGGCCCTTACGTCTGGGGCTACACACGTGTTACAATGGGGGGTACAGAAGGTCGCTACCTGGCAACAGGATGCTAATCCCAAAAGCCTCTCTCAGTTCGGATTGGAGTCTGCAACCCGACTCCATGAAGCTGGATTCGCTAGTAATCGCGCATCAGCCACGGCGCGGTGAATACGTTCCCGGGCCTTGTACACACCGCCCGTCAAGCCATGGGAGCCGGGGGTACCTGAAGTGCGTAACCGTAAGGAGCGCCCTAGGGTAAAACTGGTGACTGGGGCTAAGTCGTAACAAGGTAGCCGTACCGGAAGGTGCGGCTGGAACACCTCCTTTCTGGAGTGATTCCTTTTATCTGGTTCGCTTTTTATTGTACTACTGGTTTTTGTTTATTCTATATATGAAATAAGAGATTAGAAAGAAGCCGAGCCGAAAGGTAAGAGGTTTTGAACGACAGTCCTATAGCTCAGTTGGTTAGAGCGCTACACTGATAATGTAGAGGTCGGCAGTTCAACTCTGCCTGGGACTACGCGAAAAGAGGAGCAAAACGGATTAACCATCCAAACAAACGCTTCTTATAATTTCGGGGGATTAGCTCAGCTGGCTAGAGCACCTGCCTTGCACGCAGGGGGTCAACGGTTCGAATCCGTTATTCTCCACGATCAAGCTAACGCTTGAAATGATCTTTGACATGATGTACAAAAGCAATAAAGCAAAGTAATTTTTAGAGATAAAAAGAGCTAAAGTATATATCGAACCATATGGTAAACGAAAACGTATATTTACGCATAGTTTACAGTGTTTGAAGAAAGTAAGCAAGGGCGCATGGCGGATGCCTTGGCTCTCGGAGGCGATGAAGGACGTGATAAGCTGCGATAAGCTTCGGGTAGGTGCAAATGACCATTGATCCGAAGATTTCCGAATGGGACAACCCAATATCCTGAAGGGATATTATCCATCTTAGATGGAGGCGAACGCAGGGAACTGAAACATCTTAGTACCTGTAGGAGAAGAAAATAATTGAATGATTCCGTAAGTAGTGGCGAGCGAACGCGGATTAGCCCAAACCACTTATGTTACGGCATAATTGGGGTTGTAGGACCACGATATCGGACTTATATTGGAGAATGGAAGACTCTGGAAAGTGTCACCATAGAGCATGATAGTTGCGTACATGAATCCAATATATACTGTAGTGGTATCCTGAGTAGTGCGGAGCACGAGGAATTCTGCATGAATCTGCCGGGACCATCCGGTAAGGCTAAATACTCCCGAGAGACCGATAGTGAACCAGTACTGTGAAGGAAAGGTGAAAAGAACTTCGAATAGAAGAGTGAAATAGTCCCTGAAACCATGCGCTTACAAGCGGTCGGAGCAGCTTCGTGCTGTGACGGCGTGCCTTTTGCATAATGAACCTACGAGTTACTGTCACTGGCAAGGTTAAGAAATTAAGTTTTGCAGCCGAAGCGAAAGCGAGTCTGAATAGGGCGATTTAGTCAGTGGTAGTAGACGCGAAACCAAGTGATCTACCCATGGTCAGGTTGAAGGTTAGGTAACACTAACTGGAGGACCGAACCGATAAGCGTTGAAAAGCTTCCGGATGAACTGTGGGTGGGGGTGAAAGGCTAATCAAACTTGGAGATAGCTCGTACTCCCCGAAATGCATTTAGGTGCAGCCTTGATAATTACTAATGTGAGGTAGAGCGACTGATAAGATGCGAGGGCTTCACCGCCTATCAAGTCTTGATAAACTCCGAATGCGCATTAGTTTGATATCAGGAGTGAGGGCATGGGTGCTAAGGTCCGTGCCCGAGAGGAGAAGAATCCAGACCATCAGCTAAGGTCCCGAAATAATTGCTAAGTTGAACTAACGAAGTCAGATTGCTAAGACAGCTAGGATGTTGGCTTGGAAGCAGCCATTCATTTAAAGAGTGCGTAACAGCTCACTAGTCGAGGAGTTTGGCGTGGATAATAATCGGGCATAAGCAATTTACCGAAGCTATGGAACCAGTAATGGTTGGTAGGGGAGCATTCCACTCAGCGTTGAATGTGGAGCGTGAGCTCTGCTGGAGCGTGTGGAAAAGCAAATGTAGGTATAAGTAACGATAAAGGGGGTGAGAAACCCCCTCGCCGAAAGACTAAGGTTTCCTGATCAACGCTAATCGGATCAGGGTTAGTCGGGTCCTAAGGCTCAGCCGAACGGCGAGGCCGATGGCAGAAAGGGTTAATATTCCCTTACTACCTTAAAGAGTGATGTGGAGACGGAGTAGTGATAATACCGCCGGCTGACGGAATAGCTGGTTGAAGGGTGTAGATATTAGTTTTCCAGGCAAATCCGGAAGATTAGTCGAACCTGATAGTACCGAGAGCCCTTGTGGTGATTGGATAGCGTATGTAAACAGACTCCCAAGAAAATCCGCTAAACTTAATCTTTAAGGTACCCGTACCGTAAACGGACACACGTAGTCGGGTAGAATATACTAAGGCGCTTGAGTGAATCACGGTTAAGGAACTAGGCAAATTGACCCTGTAACTTCGGGATAAAGGGTCCCTCAGTAATGAGGGCGCAGAGAATAGGTCCAGGCAACTGTTTAACAAAAACACAGGGCTATGCAAAATTGAAAGATCAAGTATATAGCCTGACACCTGCCCGGTGCTGGAAGGTTAAGAGGAGATGTCATCGCAAGAGAAGCATTGAATTGAAGCCCCAGTAAACGGCGGCCGTAACTATAACGGTCCTAAGGTAGCGAAATTCCTTGTCGGGTAAGTTCCGACCTGCACGAATGGTGTAATGATCTGGACACTGTCTCAACCGTGAGCTCAGTGAAATTGTAGTATCGGTGAAGATGCCGATTACCCGCGATGGGACGAAAAGACCCCGTGAACCTTTACTATAGCTTAACATTGAATTTGGGTAATTGATGTGTAGGATAGGCCGGAGGCTTTGAAGCAGGTACGCCAGTATTTGTGGAGCCGCTGTTGAAATACGGCCCTTTGATTATTTGAGTTCTAACTCGCGTTTGTGAGGACACTGTTTGGTGGGTAGTTTGACTGGGGTGGTCGCCTCCAAAAGTGTAACGGAGGCTTCTAAAGGTACCCTCAGGACGATTGGTAACCGTCCGCAGAGTGTAATGGCATAAGGGTGCTTGACTGAGAGACCGACAAGTCGATCAGGTAGGAAACTAGAGCATAGTGATCCGGTGTTTCCGTATGGAAGGGACATCGCTCAAAGGATAAAAGGTACTCCGGGGATAACAGGCTGATCGCTCCCAAGAGCTCATATCGACGGAGCGGTTTGGCACCTCGATGTCGGCTCGTCACATCCTGGGGCTGGAGAAGGTCCCAAGGGTTGGGCTGTTCGCCCATTAAAGTGGCACGCGAGCTGGGTTCAGAACGTCGTGAGACAGTTCGGTCTCTATCTATCGTGGGCGTATGAAATTTGCGTGGCTCTGACACTAGTACGAGAGGACCGTGTTGGACTGACCGCTGGTTTACCGGTTGTGCCGCCAGGTGCATTGCCGGGTATCTAAGTCGGGATTGGATAAGTGCTGAAAGCATCTAAGTACGAAGCCAGCCACAAGATTAGATTTCTTAGGGTCGTTGAAGACGACAACGTTGATAGGCTGCAGGTGTAAAGACAGTAATGTCAAAGCCGAGCAGTACTAATTGCCCGTACACTTTCTTCTATGCCATATATGGTTGGCTAGATAATTTGGCTCTTTATACTAGAATGAGCTTTAATTTATTGCTTTTACATTGTGTTTATCTTAATAGAGAAATTAAGAAATTAAAAATATTAAGGTAGCTATAGCATCAGGGTTCCACCTCTTCCCATTCCGAACAGAGAAGTTAAGCCTGATCACGCCGATGGTACTGCGTAACAGTGGGAGAGTAGGTAGCTGCCGTTTTATCAAAGAGTCCTGTTCATTGAATAATGAATGGGACTCTTTTTTGTATATACGTCTTTATCGATGTATCTCTCATCTCCCTTGATAATGTGAGCCTTTCATATTACGCTGAATGCTATCGCTGCAGTTTTTTATAGGCATATATCAATCTTATGGAGAAAGATTGATGCTGATTAATTATTTGAAAATCAACTAATTATTCGGGCTGATTAATTATATATTTTAGCTTTTGAATTTAGATAAATGTAATTATTGCTTATATTTTGTCATATAGAATTAAATTTATTGAATTTATATAGCAATTTATTGACTAATTGTGTTTTTTTTAGTACTATTGCTCGCTAATAAAGCAATGATAGTTTTAATGTGTTTGGAGTTGAAATTATTATGTGGCAAAAGTCTTTGGCAATAATGTTAGAATCTACTATCTAAATAGTTACAAAAGCATATTAATCTGATATATTAGGTTTTATTGGAGTATTGATTATAGATATAAAATATTAATTTTAGCAAAATAATATCTATTTACATACTTATTTTAAATTTGATAATGTATATATTACTTTTGTTGTTATATTTGCAACAAAATACAGATATATAATCTGTTATAATTGCCAATGTGTTTTTGGTGTTATATTTTTTTATCTATTTAGGTGTATAAAGTCTATTTACTCTAAAAAAAACTGATTAAAAATTGTAAAAACGTACCATAGTAACAATTTTGTTCTTATTTTTGTTGCACGTTTTACGTTTAGACGGTAAATGCTATTTGAGACACATTTTTGGTATATATTATATGCTATGAAATAAATAATAAATTAGTTAGTCGTAATTGGAATATGCTATTGTAAAAAATGGCACATTGCTTTTTACAGCTTTATATTTGTTGTATACCAAGGTTGTTTTATATAAGTGAAAATTATTAATTTCTAAAAATAAATTGTTTAAAAAAAACTATTATGGAAACTACTCAAAAAAAATCTAAGAAAACGTCTGTTAAAGGTATTAAAAACGCGGGTCTTGTTATTATTGCCTGTTTGGTTATTGCAGTTTGCTTTTATAATTTTGTATTAGGTAATCCTTCAAACTTTGTGAATAATGATCCTTCGAATAACCCTCTTCCAGGTAAACTTCTAGGTACTATGTACAAAGGTGGTGTTATCGTACCTATTATTTTGACTTTGTTATTCACTGTATTGTCATTAAGTGTTGAACGTTATATCGCTATTAGCAGTGCTTATGGTAAGGGTTCTTTAACTAAGTTCGTTGCAAATATTAAAGTTGCTTTGGAAAAAGGTGATCTTAAAGGTGCTCAGGAAATTTGTGACAAACAAAGAGGTTCTGTTGCTAATGTAGTAGGTGCTACTTTGCTTAAATATGATGAAATGGAAAAAGATACTAAGTTGAGCAAAGAACAAAAGTTGCTAGCAATCCAAAAAGAACTTGAAGAAGCTACAGCACTTGAATTGCCAATGATGACTGAAAATCTTCCTATCATTGCAACTATCACTACTTTAGGTACATTGTTTGGTCTTCTAGGTACTGTAATTGGTATGATCCGTTCATTTGCTGCTTTGTCTTCTGGTGGTGGTGCTGACTCTACAGCTTTGTCACAAGGTATCTCTGAAGCGTTGGTTAATACTGCTTGTGGTATTGCTACTGGTGCATTAGCTGTTATTTCTTACAACTATTATTCAAACAAAATCGATAAATTAACATTTAGCCTTGACGAAGTAGGTTTCTCTATTGTTCAGACATTTGCAGCTTCTCACTAATAAGCAGTAAATAAATTTTTTAAAATAGAAATAACTTATGGCTAAAGTAAAAGTTGCGAAAAAGGACACCTTCATCGATATGACAGCGATGAGTGACGTTACTGTATTGCTCTTGACCTTTTTTATGTTGACCTCAACCTTCGTACAAAAGGAACCAGTAAAAGTAACGACACCAGGTTCTGTTTCTGAAATTAAAATTCCAGAAAAGAATGTCCTCTCAATCCTTGTCGATCCAGCAGGCAAGGTGTTTATGGCCCTGGATAGACCAGATGACATGGAACAAACACTTGTAAGTGTGGGAGAACAATATGGTGTAAAATTTACACCTAATCAAATTAAGAGTTTCAGAAAGAACACCACATTTGGTGTGCCTATGAAGAGTATGAGTACTTTCTTAGACTTACCTGAAGCAAAGCAGGACGAAGTTCTTAAAAATGAAGGTATACCTACAGATAGTGTTGATAATCAATTCAAAGTATGGGTAAAAGCTGCTCGTGCTACGAATCCAGATCTACGTATTGCTATTAAAGCTGACCAGAATACTCCTTATTCTGTAATTAAGAAAGTAATGAATTCACTTCAAGACATTAAAGAAAACAGATATAATCTGATCACTTCTTTGAAAGCTGTTGAAGCCGAAAAAAAATAGATGAAATATGAGCGCTGATGTAGAACAAAAAGATAGCGGAAAAGGAAAAAAGGGAAAGCAGAAAAAAATGAAAACCCGCGTCGACTTTACGCCGATGGTGGATATGAACATGTTGCTTATCACTTTCTTCATGCTTTGTACATCTTTGAGTAAACCTCAAACGATGGAAATAAGTATGCCAACAAATGATAAAGTTGATGAATCTCAACAAACTAAAGTTAAGGCTTCTCAAGCTGTAACTTTAATTCTTGGTGAAAACGATAAGGTTTATTATTATCTAGGTGAGTTTAAAGCTGGTGATAATTCTTTGTTGCAAGCTACTTCTTATACTGCTACTGGTATAAGAGACTTACTTTTGAATAAGAACAGAAGTATTGTAGCGAAGGTTAATGATTTGAAACAACAGAAAAAGAATTTGAAAATTTCTGCTGAAGAATGTGCTGCAAAAATTGCTGAAGCTAAGGAAGAAAAAGGTTCTCCTACAGTAATTATCAAAGCAGCAGACAAATCAACATACAAAAATCTTATTGATGCTCTAGACGAAATGCAGATTTGCTGTATTAGTAAGTATGTAATTGTACCTATCACTGATGGCGAAAAGGCTTTATTAGCTACTACCCAAGGTGTGAAATAATAAAGTTAACACTAAAACAAGAAAGTAAAATGGCAAAAATTAATTTAGCTTCTGAAGAATGGTGTGACTTAATATTCGAAGGAAGAAATAAAGGGTACGGTGCATACAAAATGCGTCAGGATGCTCCAAAAAGACATAATCTGTCTTTGCTGATTATCGTTCTTTTGACTGCATTCTTTATAGCTGTACCAGAACTTATTAAATTGGCTACTCCTGAACAAAAAGAAGTTATGACTGAAGTAACTACTTTGTCTAAGTTGGATGAAGCTGAAGTAAAGGATAAAAAGTTGAATAAGGTTGAGCCAATCGCTCCTCCTCCTCCTCCTTTAAAGAGCTCTGTAAAATTCGTAGCTCCTGTAATTAAGAAAGACTCTGAAGTTAGAGATGAAGACGAAATGAAGAGTCAGGAACAATTGCAAGAATCTAAGGTTACTATTTCTATCGCTGACGTAAAAGGTAACGATGAGGAACACGGTAAAGACATTGCTGAAATTAAGCAAGTTGTAACTCAGGCTCCTGTAGAAGAAGTAGAAGAAAAACCTTATACTGCTGTAGAACAGATGCCTCAGTTCCCTGGTGGTGAAGCTGAACTTTTGAAATACATTTTCGATAAATTGAGATATCCAACAATTTCTCAGGAAAATGGTGTTCAAGGTAAAGTTTATATTCGTTTTGTTGTTTCTAAAACAGGTGAAGTTAAAGATGCACAAGTAATGCGTTCTTTGGATCCTTACTGTGATAAAGAAGCTCTCCGTGTAATCCGTACTCTTCCGAAATGGATTCCTGGTAAACAAAATGGTGTGAATGTTCCAGTATATTATGTAGTGCCTATTACCTTTAAATTACAATAAAATGATGAAGTTCTTCAAATTAATTCCAATATTATTCTTTTTGCTTCTTTGCTCATGCAAAGATAATAAGCCTAAAGATGGGTGGACTGATACTTTAACATCGGGTACAATACCTGTTGCTGTTGATGAAGGTTTTAAACCCATTATTGAAGAAGAAATTGCAGTGTTTGAAGGACTTAATTCTGAGGTTCATATAAAACCTAAATATTGTAGTGAGGTAGATGCTATAAATAGTTTATTAAAAGATAGTGTGCGATTGGTTGTTTCCACTCGCAGACTATCTTCTAAAGAAACACAATCTTTTAATAGTCGTAAGTTTTTCCCACGTGAGGTTATAATGGCTTATGACGGTGTTGGTTTGATTACTAATAATCAAAATCCAGATTCTTTTATTACTGTTAGCCAGGTTAGAAGAATTCTAACTGGTGAGATTACTAAATGGAAAGAAATTTATCCAAATTCTAAATTGGGTAATATTCAAATTGTTTTTGATAATCCAAATTCAAGTACAGTCCGTTTTGCAAAGGACTCTATTTGTTTAGGAAAACCTTTTGCATCTAAAGGTATTAATGCTCAAAAGACTAATCTGCAAGTGTTTGATTATGTTTCAAAAACGCCTAATGCGATTGGAATTATTGGTGTTAATTGGTTAGGTGCTAAAAATGACACAACAAATTTAACCTTTAAGAAGGAAGTTCGGGTAATGGCTGTTAGTAAAGATAATATAGCTGACGGTTCAAATAGTTATAAACCTTATCAAGCCTATATTGCTTTGGGCGATTATCCTTTTTACCGTGCTGTATATTTATTAATTAACGATCCTCGACAAGGCTTGTCTTCTGGATTTGCTAATTTCTTAACTTCAGATCGCGGACAAAGGATCATTCTTAAATCCGGTTTGGTTCCTGCAACACAACCGGTGCGTATTGTAAATGTTAAAGACGAATACTAATTATTGATTTAAAAATTGCAAAGTGATGAAATGTAACTTAATATTTTCTTCAATCCTCTTTTTGGCAAGTTTTGCTTTTTCTCCACTTCAGGCGAAGGATAGTGAAGGTATCTCTTTCTATAAAGCAGGTTTCCAAAAACAGGCTAAAGTCCTATTGTTTCAGGAATTAAAATCAAATGCTGCAAATTCTGCTGAAACTTGTTACTTCTTAGGAAATGTCTATTTTGGAGAGAGCAAGAATGACTCTGCTTTATACTACTATAAAAAGGGCTTGTCATTTGATGCTGAGAGTGCTTTGAATAATATTGGTTTAGCAAAGTTACAGATTAAATCAAATGCTATTCAAGCAAAAGATGCAGTTGAAAACGTTTTAAAAGGAAAAAATAAGAAGAACGTTGATCTTATTTTGGAAGCCGGACGTGCTTATTTAGAAAATGGCGAGCTTTTGGCCGCAAATGATTATCTGGAAAGAGCACAAAAAATAACAAGAAAGTATGCACCTGTTTTTGTATTAGCTGGTGATATTTTCGAATCTAAAAAAGATGCAGGTCAAGCTTGTAGCATGTATGAACAAGCTATTTTGTTTGATGCAAATTGTCGTGAAGCTTATGTGAAGTATGCTCGTGCATATCGTGATGTTAATCAAGCTTTAGCAGTTGAAATGCTAGGTCGTCTTAAAACTCAAGAACCTAATTTCTCTCTAGCTAACAAAGAATTAGCGGATCTTTATTATGCTAAAAATGACTTTGATAATGCTGCAAAATATTATGGAGAGTATATCGCTTCAGGAAATTATGATACTGACGATTTGAAGCAATATGCTATGACTCTTTTCTTAAACAAAGATTATAACAAGTCTTTAGAAATTGCTCAAATGGGTTTGAAGCTTAATGCTCAGGATCCTGCTTTCAACCGTTTAGCAATGTATAATAATGTAGAACTTAAGAAATTTGATGATGCTACTGTAGCTGCTGATAATTTTTTTAATAAATCAAAAGATGCTCAGTTCTCATACTTTGATTATACATACAATGGTACTATATTAGCTGAAAAGAAAAAATATCCGGAAGCAATAGCTTCTTTTGAAAAAGCTATTGAAGCTGATACTACTAAAACAGAACTTTTATCTTCAATTTCTGGTCTTTACGAACAAGCTGGAGATCCTGTAAATGCTATAAAGTCATATGAGAAATATTTAGGTAATGTTTCAAAACCTAGTGCTGATTTATTAGTAGAATTGGGTAAGAAATATTATTCATATGCAAATACTGATAAAATTCTTCCAAATATAAAAACATCTTCATTATTGAAGGCTGATAGCATTTTTGCTAAAGTGGCAGAAATGGAGCCAGATAATTATAGAGGAAATTGCTGGAGAGCAAGAGCAAATTCTAACTTAGATCCGGAGGCAACAAAAGGTTTAGCTAAACCATATTACGAAAAAACTGTCGAAATTTGTTTAGCAAAAAATGATCCTCGCTATAATCCGGTTCTTATAGAATGCTATAGTTATTTAGGATTCTACCATTTGGTAGCTGGCGAAAAAAGTAAGAGTGCCAGTGAATATGAAAATTCCAAAGGCTATTGGAATAAGATTCTGAAGATAGAGCCTGGAAACTCAACTGCCCTTAAAGCCCTTGAAGGCTTAAGTGGATCCAAGAAAAAGAAATAGCTAGAATTATATATTTATGAAGAAGCAGTTTTTTTATTTCTGCTTCTTCATAAAATAGTTGTACTTTTTATGTTGTTTGTTATTTGATAGCAGACAATATCTTTTGTGCACCTATAATTCTAGTTTTTCATTCAGCCTTTTTTTCTATAGATTGTATCTATATCTTGAGCTTTATTGAGCTTTATTGAGCTTTTTTCTATTGAGCTATTTTTTAGTAAGTCTTATAATACCTTTTACAGTGGTTATATTTTTGTAACTGCTTTGATGTTTTGTGCCTGTTAATTATTGATTATCAGGTGCTATTTTGCGTTTTTGCTTTTTATTTTGTTGTTTTTTATTCTCTTTTTCTTCCCTTTTTACCCTCTTGTAATTCCTTTATTCCTGTTCATAGGTCGGAAATTTTATTTTATCGCATTTATGAGTGATTAGGAATCAACCTGGGTTCATCCTAAATGTGTGGTTTATTAAAGTGATCCTGCTTAATGCTATTATTGTGGAGTAAAAACAAAAAAAGAGAACCAATTTCTTGATTCTCTTTGCTTAGTTGCGGAGGCTCGACTCGAACGAACGACCTTTGGGTTATGAGCCCAACGAGCTACCAACTGCTCCACTCCGCGATGTTTGTGAGTGCAAAAGTACTACTTTTATTTTAAAAAGCAAATTATTTAAGTAATTATTGTATGTATTGATGGTAATTGCCTGATTCTCAATTTTATATTTTTGCTTTTTGTATTCTATTTCTGTTGCAGTTAGTTCTCTGATTGCTGTTTTCTTATTAGATCTATTTGTGTTAGATTAGTGTTTTCGTTTGTCTGAACAGTTTTTGTGAAGATCTGGGTTAGTAATTATAGTGAAATATAAGCTAAATGGGAGAGGTTTACTTCAAGAGTATCCATAGAAGTGGAAGATAAAAAAGCGAAGGTTGGATATGTAGATACGGGGTTTACTTCAAAAGTATCCATAGAAATGGAAGAGTGATAAAATGCAGCCAAATTAAAGCTTGTTCTATGGTTTGTTAGTGTATAAAGCAAGAAGAATATAAGGACTTTTGTTATTGTTGCTAAGCAGAGAAAATTGGGGTCTGCGGATTTATTAAGTTGGTGATGTTTGTGTTTATGCATACAACTTGGCCATTCTATACATGAAGAACTTAATATCTCCAACCCCTCTAAACTGACTCCTTAATGCTTTGATCTTTGCATTGAATGATTCTGCTGAAGCATTTGTGAGTCTTTTCTCAAAATAGTTAATGATAGTTGCATAATTGTTCTCAAATGTTTCAAGAACACGGTTAAGACAGTTTTCGCCAAACTTTTCCACTTCATTATACCACCTTGCAAGTTCAAGCATTGCTTCTTGTGGTTTTATTCTTTTATTGAATATATCGGTTAGGTCCATAGATAATTCGTATGCAGTTTCTAAAATAGGGAACTGGTTAAAGAGTATTTCTGCCCTGGCTCTTTGCTGTATGTTCCATTTCGTTCTGTGTTTCAATATTATATGTTTGCTCCTTGCCATTATTTGTGGCATTGTTTCACCGTTCTCCATCCGTATGGGAATCCATTCTCCTATCTTCTCACGTTCTGATTTTGTTTTGGCTTCTTTTCGTCGGCGTCGATGTTCCTTTATAGCCTTGTTCTCCTGATCAAGTACCTGCCATCTAAGGCGTATACGGATCTGATCAACTGCTTCTGACATCAGCTGTTGAACATGAAACCTGTCATTTATAAGCTTAGCATGCGGAAAAGATTTTCTTGCCGTAAGCATCATGGCTGATGATAAATCTGTTGTTATGGTTCTCACCTTTGTACGTTTGTTGTGCGGAAGCTGTCTGAATATGGATATGACTGTATCAGAAGCAACGCCTCTTACAATTGCTACAATTGCACCTTTACGTCCGTGGGCTGCTTTATTTGTAAGTATTGTGTATACGTCGCCATTGCTAAGGCAGGTCTCATCAAGACTCAGGTCGGCCCCGAGGTTTTCAGGAAACAACAGGTACTCTTCTGCATGCTTTTCCTGATTCCAGTCACGGTAATCGCTGATTACTTCCTTATACTGTTTGCGTAAGGTCTGTCCGTTTAAACCATAGCGAGATGCCAATGTAGAGATACTTATGGGGGTGCTCTCAATCTCCGCCTTTTAAAAAATCGACAAACTCGGCATTGAGTCTAGTCCTGTGGTAATCTGACAGATCCCATTCATAGCTGAATATTTCTCCTGTTGAGTTGTCAAGCCATTTACGCTTGCATACGTGAAGATAACAGGCCCTGCCTCGAATTGGAAAATCCTGTATTGTACGATAATCGGTGAAGCCATGAGATATGATGTCGGGATTTTTTTCGTCTTCATCCAACTTGACTTTTTTCTCATTAAGCCAGATATCAAATCGGATGGATGTCTTTTCATGCTTGACAATATCAAAATTGTCAACTAATACGTCGGGGAGGATGTCTCTAAGTATATTATCTGATTTCATGGGGCAAAGATAATAATATATCAAGATAATAAAAACAACCGAAAATATCCGCTGACCCGAAAATTGGGAACGCTTAAGAATTGATTCATAATTAATAGCAATATAGCTATATACAAAAAAAGAGAACCAATTTTTTGATTCTCTTTGCTTAGTTGCGGAGGCTCGACTCGAACGAACGACCTTTGGGTTATGAGCCCAACGAGCTACCAACTGCTCCACTCCGCGATATTTCTGAGCACAAAAGTACTGCTTTTATCTTATAAAACAAATTATTTTAAGAATAAATTTTCAATAATAATAATAATTGAACGTAAAGTGCTCAGCACTAGTTGCATGAATTGATTATCGAATAACACGATTAATTAAATTAGTAAATCTTTTCTTGTGTAATAAGAAGAAAAGAACTACTTTTGCTCAAATAAAACAATAATGTGCAGGTATAGCCTATGACTGTATCAAAAACCAGAATTAAACTAGTAGACGTTGCTCGACAGCTTTTTGCTCATAATGGAGTAGAAAATACTACAATGAATGATATCGCCCTTGCATCTAAGAAAGGACGACGTACTCTTTATACTTATTTCAAAAATAAGGATGAAATTTATTCTGCTGTGGTAGAATCTGAGTTGGATATACTTTCTGAAACAATGAAAAAGGTTGCAGAGAAGGATATTTCACCTGATGAGAAGCTTGTAGAACTTATTTATACTCGCTTGGATGCTATTAAGGAAGTTGTTTCCAGAAATGGCTCTTTGCAGGCCAATTTTTTTCGTGATATTTGGCGTGTAGAAAGAGTTCGAAGGAGATTTGATGCAAAGGAAATTGCACTTTTAAGAGCTGTTCTTGCTGAGGGAAGAGAAAAAGGTGTTTTCCTGATCGATGACGTAAACATTACAGCGAATATAGTTCATTATTGCGTTAAAGGAATAGAAGTTCCATATATTAGCGGTCATCTGGGACGTAATTTGGATGCAGATACCCGCAAAAGATATGTTACTAACCTTGTTTATGCTGCATTACGTAGAAAAGAAATCAATCAATAAATAAACGATTAAATTACAATTATTATGGGATTATTAGATGGAAAAACAGCTATTGTAACCGGAGCTGCTCGCGGTATCGGTAAGGCAATTGCTTTGAAGTTTGCTTCTGAAGGAGCAAATATTGCATTCACTGACCTAGTTATTGATGAAAATGCTAAAAATACTGAGAAAGAAATAGAAGCTTTAGGTGTAAAAGCTAAAGGTTATGCTTCTAACGCTGCAAACTTTGAAGATACAGCTAATGTTGTTGCTGAGATTGTTAAGGATTTCGGTCGTGTAGACATTCTTGTTAATAACGCTGGTATCACTCGTGATGGTTTGATGATGCGTATGAGCGAACAACAATGGGATATGGTTATTAACGTGAACCTGAAATCTGCGTTCAACTTTATCCACGCTATCACTCCGGTTATGATGAAACAAAAGACTGGTAGCATTATCAATATGGCTTCTGTTGTTGGTGTTTCTGGTAACGCTGGTCAATGTAACTACTCAGCTTCTAAAGCTGGTATGATTGGTTTAGCTAAATCAATTGCTAAGGAATTAGGTTCTCGTGGAATCCGTGCTAATGCTATTGCTCCAGGATTTATTATCACTGATATGACTGCAGCGTTGACAGACGAAGTAAAAGCAGAATGGGCTAAGACTATTCCATTACGTCGTGGTGGTACACCGGAAGATGTTGCTAATGTAGCTACTTTCTTGGCTTCTGATTTGTCTTCTTATGTAAGTGGACAGGTAATTCATTGCTGTGGCGGTATGAACATGTAATTTGAGGAATGACCGTAATATACGAAGATAATCACATTATTGTTGTCAACAAGTCGAGCTCTGAGATTGTTCAAGGAGACAAAACGGGAGATACTCCTCTGTCGGAGACTGTAAAGCAGTACCTGAAGGAGAAATACAACAAACCAGGCAATGTTTTTCTGGGAGTTGTTCACCGGTTAGATCGACCTGTAAGCGGAATAGTTCTGTTTGCCAAAACCAGTAAGGCTCTTCCTCGTCTTAACGAGATGTTTAAGAATAGTGAGGTGAAAAAGACTTATTGGGCTATAGTGAAGAACTGTCCGAAGGAACCCGAAGGCGAATTGGTTCACTATCTGTTGCGTAACGAGAAACAAAACAAAAGTTATGCCTATGATAAGGAGGTTAAGGATTCTAAGAAAGCCATTCTCGACTACAAGTTGATTGGGCATTCGCAGAATTATTATCTTCTTGAAGTGCACCTGCATACCGGAAGGCATCATCAGATTCGCTGTCAGTTGGCTAAAATGGGATGTTCCATTAAAGGAGACTTGAAATATGGTTCTCCCCGTTCAAATCCGGACGGAAGTATTTGCTTGCATTCCCGGAAAGTTTCTTTTATTCATCCGGTTTCAAAAGAACTGATTGAGTTGGAAGCTCCGCTTCCTGAAGGTAATTTATGGAATGGATTTGAAATGCTTGGATAATCATTATCTTCTCAAAAAATAATTAAAGAGCTGTTTGCCGGAATAAAATCCGGCGGACAGCTCTTTTTCTTAAATACGCATCTAAAGCTTTCTGATTTTTTATAACTGTATAGGCAAGTACAATCTTATAATCTTTAAAATCAGAAAAGAGGGTCTTACTCTATTTTTCTACTCCTCGGTTTTACGTCTACTATTACTTTGGATATCATTAGATAAAAGTAATTTTAACTTTAGTAATAGTTTGCTATTCAGTTGTTTATGCTGGTTATTCTTCTTAAAAAGATAAATAAATATTCCGAAAAATAAATAACTGAGATGATTAGCCTTACTCTAATGCTTCGGAAACAGCCGTCCTATAAGTCTCAATCTTTGTGCTTTTATGAATTTTCTTTTTAGCTTTTCTATTCATATTAGACAGCAATATCCTCAGATAGAAATGGCTTATCAAAAAGCATGTATAATCTCTATTGGAGAAGTATTTGAGATAGTTTGTTTCCACCAAAAGTCACGAAGAACTATTACTTTGGATATCATTAGATAAAAGTAATTTGAGCTTTATTAATAGTTTAATATACAGCTGATTATACTGATTGTTTTTCTTAAAAAAATAAATAAATCTTCCGAAAAATAAAAATCGGATATAATTTGCCTTACTTTAATGCTTCAGAAACAGCGGCCAGATATGTTTCAATCTTGCTGCTCTTATGAATTTTCTTTTAGCTTTCCTATCCATATCAGGAGCAAATAATCCCAGATAGAAATGGCTTATCTAAAAGCATGTATAATTTTTGTTGAATAAGTATTTGATATAGTTTATTTCCACCAAAAGTGACGAAGTTCTATTACTTTGGTTATCGTTTGATAAAAGTAATTTGAATGTTATTAATTGTTTGCTATACAGCTGCTTATGCTGATTATTTTTCTTAAAAAGATAAATAAATCTTCGAAAAATAAAAACCTGACATAATTTGCCTTACTTTAATCCCTCAGAGATAGTGGCCAAATATGCTTCAAATCTTTGTGCTTTTATGAATTTTCTTTTTAGCTTTCTTATCCATATCAGGCGGCAAATAATCCCAGATAGAAATGCCTATCAAAAAGCATGTATATTCTTTATAGGACAATCATTTGAGGCAGCTTGTTTTACCAAAACTGACGAAGAACTATTACTTTGGGTATCGTTTGATAAAAGTAATTATAACTTTAGTAATTGTTTGCTATACAATTGCTTAAGGTGGTTATTTTTCTTAAAAAAATAAATAAATCTTCAGAAAAATAAAAAACAGATATAATTTGCCTTACTTTAATGCTTCAGAAACAGCAACCCTGTAAGTCTCAATCTTTGTGCTTTTATGAATTTTCTTTTTAGTTTTCTTATCCATATCAGGCAGCAGATATTCCCAGATAGTCTTCATCTTAGTTATCAGCTGATCGTTTCCCTGCAGGTGAGCCTCGTAATAGCTTAAAAGTGAACTATGAAATGCTTTCACTTTGGCATACATTTCTTCCTGAGAAAGGGCTTTTCCCTGCAGGTATTCATAAGCTAGTGCAGGATTGGCAAGTAATCCTCTGCCAATCATTATCCCTGAGAGGCTCGGAAAACGGTCTGAAATCGTTTTTATGTTGTCTATGGTGGTGATGTCTCCGTTGTAGATAATCGGATGCTTACAGGCGTTATAAAATGCTTCAAAAGTATTCAGGTTGGTTTCTCCCTTGTATTGCTGTTTACCAACGCGGGCATGTAAGGCGATTTGTTTCAATGGAAGATTATTTAGTAAAGGCAGAAGTGCGAGGCATTCCTCTGGATTCTCCAGACCTAAACGCATCTTTACCGAAAACGCTATATCTGGGAAGTCTTGAATACACTTTAAAAGCTCCTCAACTTCGTTAGGAAAGGGGAGAATACCCGAACCTTTATGGCGACGTACCAGCATAGGGAAAGGGCAGCCTAAGTTTATATCTGCTTCTGTGTGACCTTTCTCCTGGAAAAGATTGACGATTTTCTTCATTTCATCAGCGGTACTTGCAATTAGTTGCGGTACAAGATGGTGAACTGTATTATTTTCTTTCTCTATATCCCGTAGCTCTCTGTTGCGGAAAGATTCCCCTTTTTCCAAACGTACAAAGGGAGTATAGTAAGTATCAATACCGCCAAAAACTGTTTCGTGAGCATTGCGGTAAGGCGCATCGGTAAATCCTTGTAGGGGAGCAAAGTGAATGGGAAGTTTCTTCTCGTCTTGCATATCTTTTTTTTGTTGGCAAAGATAAGCTTAAAAGGATTACCTGCTGCACACTTGCGGAATAATCCCAGGGTTTATAACTTTTGATTTGTTTTTTGCCTACTTTTGCAGTGAATTTCATAGGTGATAAAAAGATGGAACGAATAAAGAATATTGTATTTGACTTCGGTGGAGTGATTGTGAATTTCTCGCGTGAAGCTGCAGTGAAGAAGTTTGAAGAGATAGGAGTGGCTAATGCCAATGATTTACTGGATGCATACCATCAGAAGGGGGCTTTTCTCCAAGTGGAGGATGGAACTATCAGTGCGGAAGAGTTTCGTGTTATTCTGAGCGAACTGGCCGGAAAAGAACTCACTTACGAGCAGGTTAAAGAAGGATGGCTGGGTTTTATGCTCGATGTTCCTCAATACCGTTTGGAATATTTGCTGGAACTTAGAAAGAAATATAAGCTCTATATTCTGAGTAATACGAATCCTTATGTCATGAGCTGGGCTCGCAGCAATGATTTTACGATTGCAGGAAGACCGTTGGATGACTATTTCGATAAAATATATACTTCGTACGAATTAAAGGCTGTAAAGCCAGGAAAAAGCATTTTTGAACTAATGATTAAAGATGCGGATATGGTGCCCGGAGAAACATTGTTTGTTGACGATGGACCAGCCAATATTAAAATGGCAAAAGAATTAGGTATGATGACGTTTCAGCCTATCAATGGAGAAGACTGGCGTGATGATTTAACTGCTTTGCTGAAGTAAGACTGTTCCGACCTTTACCCTGACTTCTCCTTATAGAGGTTTCAGAAGGTTTATGAGCTGCTTTTTTATAACCTTAACCGTAGCTTTAAAAAACTTCAGGTTTAATTAATATTTCCTTGTACAAAAGAATGCAATCTTTTGTACAGAAGATTACATTCTTTTGTACAAAACAAATCATTCTTTTGTACAAGGATTTTTTTATTTAATTCGAAGGAATAAAAAACAGTGGCGGGAGATGGGATAACCTACCTCCGGTTCTGTGTTTTTTATGATAAGGTTCTTTTCCTGAATCGCAGGTAGAACATAATTCCCGCGCTGGAAAGTCCGAAAGGAAAGGACATCCATATACCTACAATACCCCAGTTCAGTATAAATCCAAAGAAGTAACCTGCCGGAATAGATATCAGAAAATAGCTGATGAAAGCTATATACATCATTGGTTTTACATCGGCTATGCCACGAAGTGCATTGGCAAAAGTAATCTGTGTGCCGTCGCCAAACTGATACAAAAGGAATGGGAAGATAAGAGCCACTACCGTCTGGCTAACCTCCGGGCTGTCCGTGAACATACCACCAAGATGGTTTCTCAAAAGGAATATAGATCCGGCTGAGATTATGGCCATCATCAGGATAATGTGAAAGCCTGCATAAGCGGAACGGCGTACATTAACAATATCGTTCTGCCCCCTGAAATTACTAACTCTCACGGCTATTGCAGCACCCATTCCGTAGTAAATCATAAAGCATAGACTTGATATGGTTAGCATTACCTGATGTGAGGCCAGTGCAATACTGCCAAGCCAACCAACCATTACGGTACTGAAGGTGAAAGATGCAGTTTCCATTCCCATTTGCAGGGCAATAGGCCAGCCAAGTTCGTTGAGCCGTTTAAAAATGCTGTGCGAGAATCCTTTCAGTTTAAACCCTTTCAGATAGATAGCATATCGTTTGCTGTACAGAAATATACAGGCAAAGGCCAAAGCCATCAGGATACGCGAGATGAGCGTACTCACTCCGGCGCCCATAAGTCCCATTTCTGGAAGGCCAAGCTTACCGTAAATCAGCAAATAATTAAGGATAATGTGTAGTGTGTTGCCTATCAGCAGAATCCACATCGAGGCTTTCGTATCCGTAATTCCGTCGGCAAATTGCTTAAATGAATTAAAGATAAGCACAAAAATAAGCGATGCCAGCAGGACGAGAAAGTATGGACGAATCAATGGCAGAAGTTCTTTCGGCTGACCAAAGTTGTGCACATTGAGATAGATTACGAACATGATGACCGTAATAAGCAGTGCCACCAGAATATTGGCGGCAAGACTGTTCTTCAGTGCTTGTCCCGCTCCGGTAGAATCGCCTTTCCCGAAGAGACTTCCCACAATGGGAGTGAGCCCGTAGGAGAAACCTGTACTGAAAATAATGGCCAGTGTAAATACATTATTCACAAAAGAGGCGGCTGCCAGCTCAATGGTGCTGTGCTGGCCCACCATTATTGTGTCGGCAAAGCCGAGAATAATCATGCCCAACTGCCCGATAACAATAGGAATTCCTAAACGGAGCAGCGCATTATAGTGTTCTTTGTATGTTGCAAAGAATTCGCTCATGCTTCCTTTTTAGCTCTATAATGAAGAGTAGAGCAGTTGTTGCGGACAAAAGCCTTGCAGGCAATCTCTTTTAACTGATTGGCAGTAACTTTTCGGTAATTGTTCACTTCGTTGTTCAGATCTTCCGCTTTGCTTATCAGTTCAAAGAATGCCAGATTTGTGGCAACATTGAGGTAATTAATGTTGCTGAAGATTTGCTCCGACTCGAATTTGTTTTTCACTTTCTCCAGTTCGTGCTCATCAACAAGCGTATTTTTTAGTGCTTCAAGCTCTTCCCAAACAGCAGCTTCCGCCTGCTCCAGAGAAACACCCGGCGCCGGTTTACCTGAAATCTGGAATAAGCCCGGTTCTACACTTCCTGATATGTAGGCATCAATGGAACTGAAAATCTGGCGTTCCTTAACCAGATGCTGGGTAAGCCGGCTAGAGTTACCATTGCTCAGTACATCCGATAAAATATCAAATGCATAATAGTCGGGATGCATACGCTCAGTCATGTGAAAAGCCATGAAAAGAGAATCGAGCGGCACGTCACGTTCCACTTCCTGTCGTCTTTCCTCTGTCTGCTTTGGCTCGCAAGGCAAATTCCTTACACGAATATCCCGTGCAGGAATAGGACCAAACCATTTTTCGGCTAGGCGAATAGTCTCCTCGAACGAAATATTTCCGGTAACGCAAAGAATAGCATTATTGGGTGCATAGAAGTGAAAAAAGAAATCTTTTACATCTTCCAGCGTAGCATTGGTAATATGTGAAAGTTCCTTGCCGATGGTAGGCCATTGGTAAGGATGTTCCTTGAAAGCCATCGGGCGAACCAGGTGAGACACATCTCCGTAAGGCTGATTCAGATAGCGTTGCTTAAACTCTTCTGATACCACTTGACGCTGAACATCAAGGCTTTTAGGATTAAAATCCAGACTTAACATGCGGTCCGATTCCAGCCAGAATCCTGTTTCCACGTTTTGTTTAGGCAAGGTAAGGTAATAGTTGGTGATATCATTGTTGGTCCACGCATTATTTTCCCCACCGGCCAGCTGAACCGGAGCATCATAATCGGGGATGTTTACCGACCCTCCGAACATTAAATGTTCAAAGAGGTGGGCAAACCCCGTGTGTTCCTTGTCTTCGTCCTTCGCCCCTACATTATACAACACATTGATGGCAACCATCTGAGTGCTTAAATCTTCAGAGTGTATCAGGCGAAGTCCGTTTTCAAGGTTATGTCTGTTTACTTCAATCATCTTATTCCAGTACGATAACTTTCATTTTAATATCTTCTTCAGGACGATCGCCACGGTTAGTCTTTACTTTCTGGATAGCATCCACAATGTCCAGCCCTTCCACTACTTCTCCGAATACAGTATACTGGTTATCAAGATGAGGCGTTCCACCAACAGTAGTATAAGCCTTTACCTGTTCAGGAGTAAACTTAAAGTCGGGTAGGGAATCAGCCTTTGCTTTTGCTTCGGCAATCAGCTCTTCCTGCAATTCATAAAGACCTTCTTTGTCGCGGTCAAGTCTCAGCTTTTTAATCTTAGCTGCATTCTTGCTAACCAAAGTATTGAAAACCTCTTCAACTTTACCGTGGTTCATTTGTTGTTCCATGTTCAGAATCTGACCTTCAGAATATTTCTTTCCGGTAACGATGTAGAACTGGCAGCCACTGGAAGCCTTCTTCGGATTTACTTCGTCACTTTGACGGGCAGCCGAAAGAGCTCCTTTTTTATGAAATAATTGTGGGTAAACAAACTCAGCAGGAACTGTGTAACCGGCATCTCCCGAACCAAGCATTTTGCCTTTAGGCGCATTCTTTGAGTCCGGATCACCACCCTGAATCATAAAGTCTTTAATTACACGGTGAAAAATAGTACCGTCATAAAAGCCTTCTTTAGCAAGTTTGATGAAGTTATCACGGTGTTGTGGTGTTTCGTTGTAGAGTTTAATCTTTATGTCACCTAAATCTGTTTGTATCAACAGCATTGTTTCTTTCTGATTTTCCATTTTTTCTTTTTTATTTTGGGGGAATCCCGGTGAAAATATACCTGTTAAAAGGCTTAATAATATAATCAGTAATTGCTTTTTCATGAGAATAAACTGATAAATTAGGGACAAAAATAGTACTTTGGACTTATTAAGCCAAAACAAACCGGTGCTAATTAGGACCTTTTATAGAATCCGCACCTTTCTGAAGAAAATATAACAGGTTATAAACTCTTTTATTGATAGAATACCGCAGTTCCGCAAGCAGTAACCATCAGCATACTTCCGTTAGATCCAACTGTTTCATAATCAATATCAATAGCTATAACGGCATTGGCTCCCATTCTCATAGCCTGATCTGACATTTCTTTCAGGGCTGTTTCTTTAGCCTCACGAAGAACTTTCTCGTATGAATTGGATCTACCACCGATAATATCACGTATTCCGGCAAATATATCTTTAAAAATATTAGCACCAATAATGGTTTCGCCCGAAACAATACCGTAGTAGGTGGCAATAGTTTTACCTTCAATGTTGTTAGTAGTTGATAATAGCATAATATCTTTTTCTTTAGATGTTAATAGAATGGGAACAAATATATATTTTTTGTGTGAATAAATAATCTAAAAACAAACAAGATGTGGAAATAAATGTTTTCTTTGTATAAGACTTTACCCAAACATGGATGAGCAAAAGAAAAAATGGTTGAAATGGATTGGCATTACTTTGCTAAGCCCGCTAATCCTTTTGGTGATACTCCTTGTATTGCTCTATCTACCTCCTGTTCAAAATGTTTTGAAAAACCAGTTTGTGAAATATGCTTCCCAGGAAACGGGTATGCATATATCGATAGATCGGATAAGACTCTCTTTTCCTTTGGATCTGGCTGTGCATGAAGTGAGTGTAATTTCATCCAAAGATACATTGCTTATTGCCGATAAAATGATTGTTGACCTTGGTCTGCGCCGCATATTCCACAAGGAGTTGCGGGTAGATGATATCACCCTGAGTAAGGTTTTCGTTAATTCGTCTAATTTGATGGAGGGCATGCGCATCCGGGGTAAGGTTGGCAAGTTATATCTTTGCTCAGAAAAGGTAAATCTAAAGCGGGAAGAGGCTTTGATAACGGATGCTCTTCTGAAAGATGCCGATTTAAAACTCTCTCTTATCGACACAACGAAAGAGAAAAAGGAGAAGCCATCCAAGCCTTTTCGCTGGAAGATCTTACTTCAGAGGTTGCAACTCCGGAATGTAGCCTTTCACATGGATCAACCGGCCGATTCTCTCCGTCTGACAGCCAGTGTTGGTGGAGCTGTTCTTACTAACGGTAAGCTGGACTTTATGCGGAGATTGTATAAATTGAGACATTTTTCCGTTGAAAAAGCTTCGTTCAATTATGATTCCGGTGCGGGAAAACCGTCCAAAGGATTCGATCCGTCACACCTTGCATTGCGTGACATTTCCATTTCTGTAGATTCTCTTATGAAACAAGACAGAGAATTGCAAGCAAGCATTAAGCGAGTATCTTTGTGGGATCGCTCGGGGTTGAGCATTACTTCGCTTACCGGTCGTATCCTTGCCGATAACCGTGCCATAAGAATACCTGCATTACAAGTGAATACTCCTCATTCGGAAATTAACCTCACTGCAAAGGCCGACTGGTTACTGGTTGAGAATCCTGATAAAGGAAGTTTTGAATCGTCTGTTGTCTCTAATATCGGCAAGCAGGATGTGCTCCTTTTTGTGGGAGGATTATCTAAACAGTTCAGTGATTCATATCCGTTTCGTGCAATTACACTCCGGGCTTTGGTGCAAGGCAATAAGAAAAGTATCCGTCTGTCGCGGTTAACTGCCGTTTTGCCGGGCTCTTTTTCTCTGGCATCTGTAGGCGAGATGAGAAATCTGTCTGATAAGCAAAATCGTTCCGGGGAAATTAAATTTCAGCTGGATGCTAAAAATCTCGATTTTATGGCTAATCTGATAAAATCTGCTTCTAATGGCAGTGTGCAGGTTCCTCAGAATATGAAACTTCAGGGGCAGGCATCAATGAAAGGTGAACGTTATTTAGCAGGGTTAACCTTAACAGAGGATAAAGGAACCGTGGAAGCTGATGCTGAATACAACAGGGCAAGCAATTCTTACAGCGCAAAGGTGTCTGTTGATAAACTACAAGTTAACCATTTCCTTCCAAAGAACACGATCTATTCGTTATCAGCTTCTTTTGATGCTGCCGGAGAGGGTACGGACTTCTTCTCTGCAAAGACAAAACTTAACGGAGGATTCAATTTGAAGGAACTTCAATATGATAAATCTACTTTTACCGGCATTGATCTACGTGCTAAATTGCAGAAATCTTTGGCGGAAATTGTGCTGAAAAGCGAAAGCAGATTGCTTAAGATGGATGCAAACTTAACAGCGCTTCTGCATAAAAAACAAACGAAAGGTGAATTGTCTATGTTTGTAAGAGATCTAGATTTATACAAACTGCGACTGATTAAACATCCATTGAAGGATCCTATTGCTTTTACTGTTAATGCTTCTACCAATATTGGTGAAACTAGTGTGGAACTTCATTCAGGCGACATGGAGCTGTCACTTAACAGTCGCATCCCTATTAATAATTTTATTAAGGAGGCAACCAATCTTTCAACTCTCATAACCAAACAAATCCAGCAAAAAAGGCTAAATCATCAGGAACTTAGTGAAGCGATGCCTTCGGCTCAGCTTTCTTTCATGGCAGGAAAGAATAATCCGCTGAGCGAATATCTGGCTCTTTCTAAAATATCTTTTAAAGATGCATCATTCAACCTTACATCTGCTCATAAAAACGGATTTGAAGGTAGTGCGTATCTTCATTATCTTCGAATGGATAGCGTGTTGCTGGATACCGTCCGCGTGGCGATGAGACAAGATACAGCAGGAATTCATCTGCATGCAGGAGTTATTAATAATAAATTCAATAAGCAATATGTATTTCAGGCATATGCCGATGGGGTAGTTCAGGATGATAATGCCGAAGTAATGCTGAAATATCTTAATGCCAAAGGAGAGACCGGAGCGAATCTGGGCATCAGAGCACAATTACTGGAAGAGGGTACTCTGTTTAATCTCTTCCCCGATCAGCCAATACTATTTTTTCGGCCATTCTTCCTAAATAAAGATAACCGTATTTTTCTTGATAATGCAAAACGTGTTACCGCAAATCTTGAATTGCAGGATAAAAATGGAACGGGACTGTTCATTCATTCGGTCGAAAACATGGAAGCTCAGCAGGATATTCTTGCTGAACTACGAAATATAGACTTGAAAGAAGTTGTGCAGTCCTTGCCTTATTTACCGGATATTGGAGGTGTTCTTTCTACTAAAGCCGAATATATTCAGAAGAATAACCGCTTTCAGGTAATTGCTGATGCGGGAATCCGGAAATTTATGTATGAGAAGCAGCTGGTTGGCAATATGAATTTGCAGGCTACTTATCTTCCTGTCGAAAAGAATGTGCATCAGTTGGAGGCTAAGCTGGGATATAATGGCAGGGAAGTGCTTGCTGCAGATGGAACATACCATGCAGAAGGGGAGGGAACAATGAAAGTGCTTGCCAAAATTAAAGCTTTTCCTCTGGGCGTAGCCAATGCGTTTATTCCCGATGGTATGGCAAAACTATCCGGCGCTTTGAATGGCGAGGTAGCATTGGAAGGAAGTACACAATCGCCAAAGATAAACGGAGGATTCAAAGCTGATACCAGTTCGGTTTATATTGCTCAGGCGGGTGCTCGTTTGCGGCTGGATGAGAAAGAGATAAGGGTGACCAATAATAAGCTCGTTTTTGATAATTATCATATCTATGCAGTAGGTAAAAATCCGTTGAATATTGTGGGAACAGTAGACCTTAAAGATTTGCAGAATATGCGTGCCGATTTGAAGCTTACTGCTAACGATTACCAGTTATTTAATGCTAACCGTACCAAACAATCGCTTGTATACGGAAAACTCTTTGTTGATTTGAATACCACAATTCGCGGACCTGTTGATGCTTTGGTTATGCGTGGAAATATGCGGTTACTGGGTAATACAGATGCTACGTATGTTCTGAAGGATTCTCCGCTGACTGTGCAGGATAGGCTGGGAGATATGGTGACTTTCGTCAACTTTGCCGATACGTTGCAGCCTCCGAAAGAAAAGCCTAAGAAAGTTTCTTTGGGCGGATTGGATATGCTGATTAATATTCAGGTGGAACCTGCTGTCCGCTTAAAGGCAGATTTATCTCCCGATCGCCAGAACCGGGTGGAATTGGAAGGTGGAGGTGATCTTTCACTGCAATATACTCCTCAGGGAGATATGTTGCTTTACGGACGTTATACTCTTAGTGGTGGTTTATTGAACTATACCTTACCGGTAATTCCTTTGAAAGAGTTTGCCATAAAAGAAGGAAGCTATGTGGAATGGTCAGGTAATATGATGGATCCGAAAATAAATTTCAAAGCTACAGAAAGACTGCGTGCTTCCGTTACTGGTGAAAACCAAACCAGCCGGCAAGTCAACTTTGATGTTTCTGTATCCATTAAAAATACCCTGAAGAATCTGGGTATGGTATTTGACCTTGAAGCGCCCGAAGATATGACGGTACAGAATCAGCTTTCGGCAATGTCGGATGAGGAAAGGAGTAAGCAGGCTATCACAATGCTTGTTACAGGAATGTATATGCCTCAAGGAATGACCTCTGCAGGCACAGGTAGTGGAATAAATGTAGGAAGTGCTCTGAATAATTTCCTTCAGGGCGAGATTGCCAATATTGCGGGTAGTGCACTTAAAAAGGTTGATATATCTTTTGGAATGGAATCTTATGATGAGGCTAGTGCAAGGGGAACCGGAAAACGGACGGATTATTCTTATCGTTTTGCCAAAAGATTCTATAATGATCGTATTCGGATAGTGATTGGTGGCAAAATCTCTACCGGAGAAACTGTGGAAGAAAAGCAATCGTTTATTGATAATATTTCATTGGAATACAGGCTTGATACCAGTGGAACCAGATATGTGAAATTATTCCATAATAAAAATTACCAAAGCTTGCTGGAAGGTGAAATAATAGAAACGGGAGTTGGTGTGGTGCTTCGCAAAAAAATGCGCCGACTTGGTGAGTTGTTTATATTCAAAAGTAATAAAGATAAAAAAGAGTCGAAATGAGGAAACTACTTTACTTGTCATTGTTGTTCTTGGCTGCTTGTTCAACCACTCGTAATTTACCGGAGGATGAAACTCTATATACGGGTATGAAGAAAACAGTGGTGGAGAATCGTGATGCTTCGAAGGCTGGCGATGAGGCTCTTGAGGAAGTGTATGCAGCATTGGCCGTTCCTCCCAATAATGCTCTTTTTGGAAGTTCATCTGTCAGAGTTCCTTTCCCATTCGGATTGTGGATGTATAATGCGTTTAAAAAGAGTGAAAAGGGATTGGGACGCTGGATGTTTAATCGTTTTTCCTCGGAACCTGTACTAATCTCGACAGTCAATCCGGATGTTCGGGTTAAAGTGGCCAGAAATTTACTCCGTGATTACGGATATTTCAACGGACAAGTTGCTTATGAAGTAATTCCCACCAAAAAACGTCAGGCTAAACTGAAATATAAAATAGATATGCAGCAGCCTTATTTTCTGGATTCTATTTTTTATTCGCATTACAGTGCACGTACTGATAGTTTGTTACATCGGCATATTGTTGATAAAGTGCTTCGCTCGGGCGATCATTTCAGCGTTTTGAAACTAGACCAGGAACGTCAGCGGTTGAGTACTTTACTACGTAATGCCGGCTATTACTATTTTCGTCCGGAATTTATAGCCTTTTTGGCTGATACAACGAGGCAATCTGGCCGCGTAAGCCTTAAGATTACTCCGAAAGCTGATTTGCCCGATCTAGTTCTTCGTCCCTGGAAAATGGGAAACCGGTCGGTTGCTTTGAGTGGAATAAACGGAGAACCGCCTACGGATTCATTGCTTTATAAAGACTTGATGATATATTATCAGGGTAAATTACGTGTTCGTCCGGTTGTACTTTATAATCGTTTTCGTTTAATGCCGGGAGAAACCTATTCCCAGATAAAACAATTGCGTACACAGGAAAATATAAATCGTCTGGGTATTTTTAAGTATGCCGATTTACAGTTCACTCCTCGTGATACAACACAGGGAAATAATGTACTTGATGTGCAGATGAATGCCGCCTATGATCTTCCTCTTGATGGAGAACTGGAATTGAATGTAACTTCCAAGTCCAATGATCAGGTGGGACCTGGTGCAGCATTCTCCGTTACAAAACGAAATCTCTTTGGAGGAGGCGAGAATTTAACTGTGAAGCTTAATGGTAGCTATGAATGGCAGACTAATGATCCGGTGGGTGGAAGCAGTTCTGTTATTAACTCTTACGAATTGGGGGCATCAGCCGCACTTGTAATTCCCCGGATTGTATTGCCTGGCATGGAATATAAAGATTTGACTTATCCGGCAACTACTACTTTCAGACTGTATGCCGATCAGATGAATCGTGCACGATATTTTAAATTATTGGCTTTCGGAGGGAATGCAACGTATGATTTTCAGTCTTCACGGGTAAGCCGTCATTCCATAACGCCGTTCAAACTGACTTTTAATGTGCTTCAAAGTACAACACAGCGCTTTGATTCTGTTACGAATGCCAATCCTGCTTTGTATCTCAGTCTGAAGAACCAGTTTATTCCGGCAATGAATTATACATATACCTACGATGATGCAGGAGTGAAAAGCAAACGGAATCATGTTTGGTGGGAAACATCTCTTACCTCTGCCGGGAATGTTACTTCTGCCATATACCGATTATTTGGAAGAAGCTTTAATGAAGAAAAGAAACTTCTGGGAAATCCGTTTGCGCAGTTCCTGAAACTTAGTTCTGAAGTGAGATATAACTATAAAATAACTGCACGGCAATCTTTAGTTGCTCGCATAAGCGGAGGAATCCTTTATGCTTACGGAAACTCGGAAGTAGCACCGTATAGTGAACAATTCTATATTGGAGGAGCAAATAGTTTGCGTGCCTTTACTATCCGTTCGTTGGGACCGGGAAGTTACAGGCCAAATGCTGAAGATACATACTCATACATGGACCAGACCGGTAACCTTAAACTGGAAGCCAATGTAGAATATCGTTTTAACCTGCTGGGAAACCTTAATGGTGTTATCTTTTTAGACGCCGGAAATATATGGCTATTGAAAGATGATACAGCTCGTCCTGGTGGAAAATTTGGATTGTCTAAACTTGGAAAAGAGATAGCTTTGGGCACCGGTGCCGGATTACGCTACGATCTCTCGTTTCTAGTCATCCGTTTGGATGCCGGAATAGGACTACATGCTCCTTATGATACTTCAAAATCAGGCTATTACAATATTCCTTCTTTTAAAGACGGACTGGGCCTTCACCTGGCAATCGGCTATCCATTCTAGGAAAATACTTTCTTATTTGAACTATTTGTGATCATATTTGAACTATTTGTTGTACCTCCGTTGAATATAATTTTGTAAATTTGCGGCGTAAAAAATTGATATAACTAACAACCTATTTAAAAATATAAGCGAAATGAAACCAACTTTATTTGTACTTGCTGCCGGAATGGGCAGTCGTTATGGTGGTCTTAAGCAACTAGACGGTCTGGGCCCTAACGGTGAAACTATCATGGACTATTCAATTTACGATGCAATCCGTGGAGGATTTGGTAAATTGGTGTTTGTAATCCGTGAAAGCTTTGAAAAAGACTTCCGTGAAAAGATTATCAAAAAATATGAAGATCATATTCCAGTAGAATTGGTATTCCAGGATATTAACGATTTACCAGCAGGATTTACTTGTCCAGAAGGAAGAGAAAAACCATGGGGAACTAACCATGCTGTATTGATGGGTAAGAACGTAATCAACGAACCTTTTGCCGTAATCAATGCTGATGACTTCTACGGAAAAGATAGCTTTGCTGTTTTAGGTAAGGCTCTTACTGAAATGGAAGGAAAGAAGAATGAATATTGCATGGTAGGCTACCGTGTAGGTAACACTCTTTCTGAAAGTGGTAGCGTGGCACGTGGTGTTTGTGCAACAGACGAAAATGGTAACCTGACTACTGTAGTAGAACGTACAGCTATTGAACGTATTGATGGAAAAGTTCAGTTCAAGGACGAAAACGGTGAAACTGTTACTATTGATGATAATACTCCTGTATCAATGAACATGTGGGGATTCACTCCTGACTATTTCAAATATTCAGAAGATTTCTTCATTGAATTCCTGAAAGAAAACATTAGCAACCTGAAATGTGAATACTTTATTCCGCTGATGGTTAATGAACTTATCAACAACGGTACAGCAAGTGTGAAAGTGCTTGATACTACATCAAAATGGTTTGGTGTAACTTATGCTGATGATCGTCAGTCGGTAGTTGACAAAATTCAGGCATTGGTTGATGCTGGAGAATATCCTGCTAAATTGTTCTAAGCAGTAAGATTTAGAATTGAATAGAATATATAGAATTAAGGGTGTCCAATTATTTTGGATGCCCTTTTTTACGTTTCTTTTCCCATCCATTACTCCCTCAATTAAAATTCATATCCCAATTTTAATTGAAGCCCCTTAATATTTCCATCATTATTACTCATTTGGCTATATAACAATCTGCAAAAAATAGAATTTTCTTTTTTTAATTGATAGTTTAATCCAAAGCCATAATTAAATCCTATATAGTTTTCTAACAGTGAAACATAATTATTATTTGTGACTTTATTAATGTTATCACCGATAGACTTTTCAGAGTACAGTGTGGTAGAAGTCTTAAAGAGTCTGCAATAGTTAAAGTTTGCCTCAATTGAGGGACGTAATTTCCATCCTGGGTAAGTATATTTTAGTCCTAAATTTCCGCTAGCCATCAAAGCGTCAAAATTAAACTTTTCATAGATCGTTTGTTCAGACGCAAATTCATTTGAGCCTTTTATGCTTGAAAAAGAAATGCCAACCTGAAAGCTTATTGATTTTGTTATTCTGGGATTGGATACGTTTATTAAACCTCCAACTATTGGTGAATAAGATTTTGCAGACCCAAATCTAATTAATTCTGTATTTTCATGTATGTAATCCATGTATTGAAAACCGCCAAATAACGAAAAGTCTAATTTTAAAAAGACCTTCTTATAATCATTTTCAAAAACTATACACTCTTCTCCTGGTGAACACATTTCGGAATGGTATTGTCTTGTCAGCTTAATCATAGAACTACGATCCAATATCGTCTTATCTATCTTTTTGTAAACGGATTTACAATCTCTGAAAATATAGTTTAGAGCGCCTTTGTATTTATTATCTACTTTGATTTTATTATCGATAATCTTATCTGGTTCCTGTGTAATTGATAGCAAACTACCGTCTTCGTTTTCTATGAAATAGTAATTTTTATCTCCGGAATAAAAATAGAGGTCTTTTATTCCTTGAACCAGATATTCAAGAAATACAGTTTGTTTTATTTTATCTATTTCAATAGTTCTGGATACGTAATATTTCATTTCTTTAATGAACCTATAGCCTAATATTTCACCCGGATGAAATGTCTGTTCATCAGACTTTTCAGATTTTTTAAACTTACATACATTAGAATTAGTCCAGTCAGTTTTAAAATCAATAAGACCATTTATAGTATCATTTTCGTTTGTTATTATGTATCCTTGTTTGTAATTGCTTTGTGCATATAAACTTATTCCGGTGCAAAATGTTAGAAAAAGTATTATTATATATTTCATGGTCCTTTATTTTATTTTGTTGCTGTATTTGGTGAATAATTCCGATTTGAAAAGATAGAGATTATTATTGTATATCACCGCTATTTTCTCTCCATCATTTGAAGATTTCATTATATAGGCTGAAGAAGAGCTCATGCTGAATTTCTTTTCTATTCCGCTTTCAAGAGAAATCATAGCTAAAGAGGATGTTAATATTGTAGGATATTGCTCTCCTGTAGCTATTACAGTAGCATAGCTGTCTGCATTATTTGTTGTGACATTGCGCTTTTCTCCTGTTTTGAAATCAATATAAGTAATATTCTTATTATAGTAAGATCCTAATACTACTCCAGAATATGAATCATTAGTAACAGCATATTTAGCACTAATATTATAATAATGTTTTAATTCTTTTGTTTCAGCATCAACAGTATATACGTCTTCCATTTCAAAACCTTTGGTAAGTACAAACATTTTTCCATTGTTGCATATATCAACTTCCCTGGGTATTAAATAATTTACCTGATGTGGATCATAAAGCATACTGTTGTTTGAAAAAAACTCGAATTTATCATTTTGTGCTGAATTTGTTGAATATAATTTGTTGTTCATAAATGTTAATCCCAAACCGTTTTCAGCAAATCCTATAGTGCCTATATAGCTGTTGTTTAAGTATTCTGATAAATCCACTTCTTTAATAAACTGGCCTGTAGTGGCATCGTAGACATCCATTTTTTCAATATCTGTGCGATAGTTCCTTAATATATACAAGCAGTTGTTATATCGGTTATAGAAGAAATCACTATAATCGTTTCGCTTCCAGGCAATACTTCCAGTAATCGAAAGATCCTTTGTAGAATATTGAGTTAGAGTAGATGTTCCAGAAACTATAGCAGTATATAGCCAACAATATTTTCCATCTTTTGTGAAAAGGAGTTTTTGTCCATTATTGCTTTTTGCTTCTTGCTTTCCTTCATAAACATTGAGTTTAAACGATTCTTTTATTTTTGCTGAATCAGTAGACTCTACCTCATACGTAATAGTTGTAGAAATGAATGGAGGTAATTTAATATTAGGAAAATAAATTGTCTTTTTGTCTGCTGAATATTCTGCGGTCAAATCTATGTCCTGATAAGAGGAACTTATAGATACAAGTTTTACCTCTCTATTAAATGCTATAAATGGAACTGACGTAAGGAAGTTCGTTTGATTGTCTTTGCCTATATAATCAATTAGTTTAAGAATCGGACCAGCTTCTTGTGTAATTTTTATGGTATGAGTTAATCCGAAATCTGCATTAAAAGTAATTGTGGCGGTGCGTTTCTCTAATGTTTTATTTTCATCATATTCAATATAAATGTTATTAGACAAAATTTCGCATTTAATCCAATCCTCTTTGCATGAGAACTCGTATTTAACATTTGTATCTATTGATACGCTAAAACTTCCGCGCCTATTTTTTACAGATACATCGCTAGTGATTATTCTAAAATAAGCATCTTCTTTAAGAGTGTTCATGCTTAAATTAATGGCTCTGTTTTCTCCTCCTTTGAATGCTATTGATTTAGTTTCACTGGTATATCCTTCTTTTGAGAAAGTGGCGAATGCAACACCTCCGTTTGGTATCACTAAAGTATATTTCCCATCTGAAGATGTTTGAGCATTAATTTTTTCTGAGGATGTCTCTAATAGTATTTTTACATCGGGTAATCCTTTTCCCGAAGAAT
The DNA here is from genome assembly GCA_963668125.1 of Bacteroidaceae bacterium. Taxonomy (GTDB): domain Bacteria; phylum Bacteroidota; class Bacteroidia; order Bacteroidales; family Bacteroidaceae; genus Bacteroides. Next base: position 1,075,001 of record OY764215.1, read on the forward strand.
CTGTTATTTTACCGGAAATTGTAACAGGTTCATTTACATCTGTTATAGTACATGAACTTATTAAAAATAGAAAAAGTATCTCAGTAATTAAAAGACCAAGGTTTCGCATGTTGTATATTAAGATTTATTTTTGTCCAAAAATAGTAATACCATTTTAATAAAACTTCGTTTTGTAAAATTAAATTTTAAGTATTGACGAAAATAGTTCTTTTATATAATTTAAAGAAGCCTCGAATAAAAGTTTTCTCTTCACGTTTTATGTTGTATCTTTGCGCTTTACAAAGAAAAGAGACAACAAAAATAAGATGGTTTCAGTAGAAGGATTAAAAGTCGAGTTTAATGCTAGAGCTTTGTTCGACGAAGTATCGTACGTTATAAATAAAAAAGACCGCATTGGTTTGACTGGGAAAAATGGTGCAGGAAAATCTACCATGTTAAAGATCCTGGCCGGAATGCAAACTCCCACTGCCGGCACTATTTCTATTCCAAAAGATGTTACTATAGGCTACCTTCCTCAGGTGATGATTCTGAGTGATAATTACACGGTAATGGAAGAAGCAGAGCAGGCATTTGGTCATATCAAAGAATTGCAAGAAGATATTCAGAGGATGAATCAGGAATTGGCGGACAGAACCGATTACGAATCGGAGAGTTACCATAAGCTGATTGATCGCTTTACTCACGAGAATGAACGCTTCCTGATGATGGGTGGTACTAATTACCAAGCTGAAATTGAACGCACACTTGCTGGGTTAGGTTTTAGCCGGGAAGATTTGTCGCGTCCAACTTCTGAATTTAGTGGAGGATGGCGTATGCGTATCGAATTAGCGAAATTACTGCTTAGAAGACCAGATGTCCTTTTACTTGATGAGCCTACTAATCACCTGGATATTGAAAGTATTCAGTGGCTGGAGAATTTCCTTGCTACTCGTTGCAATGCAGTGGTATTGGTATCTCACGACCGTGCTTTTCTGGATGGTGTAACTACCCGTACTATTGAGATTAATTGCGGAAAAATATATGATTATAAGGTTCCTTATTCACGTTATGTGGAACTTCGGATAGAACGAAGAGAACAACAAATGCGTGCTTATGAGAATCAACAGAAACAGATTCAGGATACGGAAGATTTTATAGAACGTTTCCGCTATAAAGCTACAAAAGCTGTACAGGTGCAAAGCCGCATTAAACAATTAGATAAGATTGTTCGTCTTGAAATTGATGATGAGGATAACTCTTCGTTGAGGCTTAAATTCCCTCCTGCTGCCCGTTCAGGAAACTATCCGATTATTACTGAGGATTTGAAGAAAGCTTATGGCAATCATGTGGTTTATCATGATGTGAACCTCACAATCAATCGGGGAGAAAAAGTAGCTTTTGTTGGAAAGAACGGTGAAGGAAAATCTACCTTGGTGAAATGTATCATGGGAGAAATTGACTATGAAGGTAAACTAACCATTGGTCATAACGTACAGATTGGCTACTTTGCACAGAATCAGGCTCAGATGCTTGATGAAAGTCTTACTGTCTTTGATACTATTGATTATGTGGCAACTGGAGATATTCGTACTAAAATTCGTGATATTCTGGGTGCTTTCATGTTTGGTGGTGAGGCATCCGACAAAAAGGTTAAGGTGCTTTCCGGAGGTGAACGTACCCGTCTGGCTATGATTAAGCTATTGCTCGAACCTGTTAATTTGCTTATCCTCGATGAGCCTACCAATCACCTCGACTTACGAACAAAAGATGTGCTTAAGGATGCCATCAGGGATTTTGATGGAACCGTGATTATTGTTTCTCACGACCGTGAATTCCTTGATGGTCTTGTTACTAAGGTTTATGAATTTGGTGGTGGAGTAGTTAGAGAGCATTTGGGAGGTATTTATGATTTCCTTCAAAAGAAAAAGATGGATAGTCTTAATGACTTGCAGCGAAAACCTGAATTATCTGCTTCTCCTACTGCCCAGAATATTGAATCAGAAACTGTATCAGAGAATAAACTTTCTTATGAAGCACAGAAAGAACTTAATAAGAAACTGCGTAAACTCGAAAAGCAAGTAGCTGATTGCGAAAAGAAAATAGAAAATCTGGAAGATAAAATCTCGGCTGTAGAACTTAAAATGGCGACTCCTGAAGGGGCTTCGGATATGGATCTTTATGCTGAACATCAAAAGCTGAAGCAGGATATGGACCGTGTAGTGGAAGAGTGGGAATCTGCTTCAATAGAACTTGAAGAGGCTAAAGGTGAATAAAAAATAATCTTAGAATAAATTTTGTATAAATAGTATTTTCTCTGTGATTTTTTTCTCAGCTTTGCGTCAAATCTAAAAATTGATATCATAAATTGTGAATATATGAAATTAAAGAATTATTTGCCGTTGGTTGCATTTTGTGTAATGAGTACAGGCTGGAATTGTGAAATGAATGCGCAGTTAGCTCCAGGAGTTGACTTTAATAATCTCGATAAGAATGCTTTACCGGGAACTAGTTTTTATCAATACGCATGTGGCGGATGGATGGAAAAGAATCCGCTTTCGGGAGAATATTCACGCTTCGGTTCTTTTGATAAGTTGGCCGAAAATAATCGTGAACAGTTAAAAGGATTGATTGCGGGACTTGCTTCTACAAAGAATCAGCCGGGTACAGTTGCACAAAAAATAGGTGATCTTTATAATATTGCCATGGACAGCGCTAAACTGAACAAAGAAGGTGCTGCTCCTATTAAACCTTATTTGAAGAAAATTGCTTCAATAAAAGGTAAAACTGCTATCTTTCCTTTAATCGCTGAGATGCGTCAGATGGGACTTGATCCATACTTCACTGTTTATGTGAGTGCTGATGATATGAACAGTTCAATGAATATGGTTCACACTTATCAAAGTGGTATTAGCATGGGAGAACGCGAATATTATTTGGATAACGATGACAAGACAAAAAATATTCGGGATAAATATAAATTGCATGTTGCTAAGATGTTCCGTTTAGCCGGATTCGATAAAGCTTCTGCAGATAAGGCTATGGCATCTGTCATGCTGATTGAAACCCGATTGGCTAAGGCTGCTCGTACAAAGGTTGAATTGAGAGATCCTCATGCTAATTATAATAAAGTAACAGTTGCTGAACTTAAAAAGCAATATCCTTCTTTTGGTTGGGATGTATTCTTTACTAATTTTGGATTGAAAGGTCTGAAAGAAATCAATATTGGTCAGCCGGCATCAATAAAAGAAGCTGTGGCTATTATTAATACTTTGCCATTGAAAGATCAGATTGCTTATTTGCAATGGAAACTGATTGATGCATCAGCTTCTTTCCTTAGCGATGAAATTTATGCTCAAAACTTTGATTTTTACAGCAAAACAATAAATGGTGTTAAGGCGATGAAGCCTCGCTGGAAACGTGCCGTAGCAGTTGTTGATGGTTCGTTAGGAGAAGCTGTTGGACAAATGTATACTGAGAAGTATTTCCCTGCTGCAGCAAAGGAAAGAATGGTAACCTTGGTTAAAAACCTTCAGGTATCATTAGGACAACGTATTCAGAATTTAGCTTGGATGAGCGATGCAACTAAGGCTAAAGCTCAGGAAAAACTGTCAGCTTTCACTGTAAAGATCGGATATCCTGATAAATGGAGAGACTATTCTTCATTGCAGATTAAGAATGATTCATACTGGGATAATGCACAACGTGCAAACCACTTTGAACATCATTATATGATTAGCAAAGCTAATAAGCCAGTGGATAAGAGTGAATGGCAGATGACTCCTCAGACTGTGAATGCTTACTATAATCCTACAACAAACGAAATTTGTTTCCCTGCCGGAATTCTACAATATCCTTTCTTTGATATGAATGCCGATGATGCCTTTAACTATGGAGCTATTGGCGTGGTTATCGGTCATGAAATGACTCACGGATTTGATGATCAAGGAAGACAATATGATAAAGACGGAAACCTGAAAGATTGGTGGACTGCCGAAGATGCAAAGAACTTTGAAGCTCGTTCTGCTGTAATGACAAACTTCTTCGACAATATTGAAGTTGCTCCTGGAGTACATGCTAACGGTAAGTTTACTCTTGGAGAAAATATCGCCGATCATGGTGGATTGCAGGTTGCTTTTAATGCATTTAAAAATGCAACAAAAAATGCTCCTCTTCAAATAATAGATGGTTTTACTCCGGAACAGCGTTTCTTCTTGTCTTATGCAGGTGTATGGGCAAACAATATTCGTCCGGAAGCAATTTTAAGTCGTACAAAGTCTGATCCTCACTCATTGGGTAAATGGCGTGTTGATGGAGCTCTTCCTCACATTAGCGCATGGTATGATGCTTTCAATATTACAGCGAAAGATGCAATGTATCTTCCTGTTGAAAAGAGAGTATCTATTTGGTAGAAGTAGTTTTCTTTTATAATATTTTTGAGGTAAATGTCGAGATTATTGGCATTTACCTCTTTTTTTTCTTTTATCTCTTAATTTAAAACATTACTTTTGTTCCGTAAGATTAAAAGAATGAAAAGGAGGAAATATTTCGGTGTATTTTTATTGATGGTCAGCATGCTTGTGCTGATTATACCGGTATTGCCCCATCATCACCATTATGATGACGATATTTGTTTTCATCACGATGATGATACTTCAACACCTGCCCATCATCAATCAAATCCTGATTGTGAAGGCTATTGTATCACTAATCTTCATTTTTCTGTTCAACATTATGTTAATACAGTTGTGCAGCCTCTTTATTTCCAGGATATTTCATTGTTTACCAGGACAATTTTAAATTCATTGCTTCCTCCCAGACTGGAAATTTTTAATCGATTTTATTATTATATCGAGTTTCTCCATGGTACGAATATATCCCGTTCCATAAGTCTTCGTGCACCTCCTGTTTTTTAATTTTCTAAGGTAGATTGATTTCTGTAATCTGCCTATCTCGACTCTCATCAAATTTATATTAACGAATAACGGATGAATTTCTGTTTCTTTTTTGTGACTGAAAAGTTTTTTTAACTGTATCAAAAAAGAAATATTCTTTCTCGGTTCGTTATTTATTAATGATTTTATCATGATGAGATCATTAATCCTGTATTAATTTAATAAAGTATATATTTCATGATAGAACGTATTATTCAATTCTCAATAAAAAATAAATTTATTATTGGGTTATTTATTGTAGCATTGATTGGATGGGGTACATATTCATTGACTCGTTTACCAATTGATGCTATACCTGATATTACGAATAATCAGGTGCAGATTATCTCAATAGCTCCGTCGTTAGCTGTTCAGGAGGTGGAAAGTGTAATAACTGCACCAATTGAAGTAGCTGTTGCCAATATTCCCGATATTATAGAGCTTCGTTCTATATCACGTTTAGGATTATCTGTGGTTACTGTTGTTTTTAAAGATAATGTTGATGTCTATTGGGCTCGACAACAACTAAATGAAAGGCTGAAAGAAGCTGAAGAAGTTATACCTTCAGGTCTGGCAAAAATAGAATTGGCCCCAATTTCAACCGGGCTGGGAGAGATTTTTCAATATCGCCTTGCAGTTGAAAAGGGTTACGAACATAAATATACCCCAATGGATTTGCGTACACTTCAGGATTGGGTAGTGCGTAGAGAAATGTTGGGAACGCCTGGTGTTGCAGAAATTAATAGTTACGGAGGATTTGTAAAGCAGTATGAGATTGCTGTAAATCCTGAAAGACTGAGAGCTATGAATCTCACTCTTACTGATATCTTCAATGCTCTCGAAAAGAATAATGAAAATACCGGTAGTGCTTATATTGATAAGAAACCTATGGCTTATTTTATTAGAGGTATCGGACTGGTAAAAACGATAGAAGATATTCAGAAGATAGTTGTTAAGAGTAATTCTTCTGGTATTCCGGTGCTGATAAGAGATGTAGCCACGGTGCAATATGGTAATGCAACCCGGTATGGTGCTTTTGTTGTCGATACATCCGAGTCCGTAGGTGGAGTCGTTATGATGCTTAAAGGTGCTAATGCACATAGAGTGATTAAGGATGTTGAGACCCGGATTGAATCCATACAGAAATCGTTGCCTAAGGGGGTGAAGATAGAACCATTTCTGAATCGTTCTGATCTTGTAGGACGTTCTATAAGCACTGTTTCACGTAACTTGATTGAGGGAGCACTGATTGTTATTTTTGTTCTCGTGCTGTTCCTTGGAAATGTAAGAGCCGGATTGGTTGTAGCTTCTGTTATTCCGCTTTCAATGCTGTTTGCTCTTTCCATGATGAACCTGTTTGGTGTCTCGGGAAATCTTATGAGTCTCGGTGCTATTGACTTTGGTTTGATAGTAGATGGAGCTGTAATTATTGTAGAGAGTGTAGTACATCATGTATCAAAGGCCAGCTTAAAACTTGATGGACGTACACTAACTCAGGATGAGATGGATGAAAGTGTGTTTAAAGCTTCAAGCCGGATAAGAAAAGCGGCAGCATTTGGTGAGATTATTATTCTGATAGTGTACTTACCAATTATGGCATTAACAGGCATTGAAGGAAAGATGTTCCAGCCTATGGCATTTGTTGTTTGCTTTGCTATTCTGGGAGCATTTATTCTTTCTCTTACTTATGTGCCTATGGTTTCGGCTCTTTTCCTTGACCGGAAAACTGTGCATAAACGGAGCTTCTCAGATAAGATGATGGATAAAATTCATTGTTTTTTTAATCCCATCTTTAAGCTTGCTTTAAGAAGAAAACGTACCGTGTCTATAAGTGCTGTTGTGGCCTTTGTTCTAAGTATGTTCTTGTTCAATTCTTTAGGAGGCGAATTTATTCCGCAGTTGGAAGAAGGAGATCTTGCTGCAGGTGTTATTACACTGCAAGGTGGTTCACTCTCAAATACGGTTGAGGTGGTTGAGAAAGCAAATAAGATTCTGCTTGATAACTTCCCCGAAATAAAGCATATTGTATGTAAGGTTGGCTCTGGTGAAATTCCTACAGACCCTACACCTATGGAAACCGGAGATTATATTATTACGCTGAAGGATAAGAGTGAATGGACTTCGGCAGAAACACGTGAAGAACTGGTTGAGAAGATGGAGGAAAAATTAATTCCTCTTGCAGGAGTAAAGTTTGAATTCCAGCAACCTATTCAAATGCGTTTTAATGAACTTCTATCAGGTTCTAAACAGGATGTGGCGGTTAAAATATTCGGTGACGATCTCAATACTTTGGCTGATAAGGCTGCCGATGTGGAAAAAATAATAAAAGAAGTTGATGGTGCCGAAGATATAAGTGTTGAAAAGGTTACAGGATTAGCTCAGATTCAGGTTAATTTTAATCGTGATCGTTTGGCTCAATATGGAATTTCAATAGATGATGTAAATAAAATTTTAAGATCAGCATTTGCTGGTAGTCAGGCCGGAGTTGTATACGATGAGGAAAAACGATTCGACCTTGTTGTTCGTCTGGATAAAGATTACCGTCAGAATTTAGATGATATAAAGAGCTTATCTGTTGTAGCTCCGAATGGAGAGCAGATACCATTCGAACAATTGGCCGATATATCTATTAAGTCCGGTCCGGCACAGGTTTCAAGAGAAGAAACCAAACGTCGTATTACTGTAGGGTTCAATGTTCGTAACAGAGACGTTCAGAGTGTAATTAGTGACGTAACAGCCAAGATAAACAAGCAAATAACCCTTCCTACTGGTTATTATATATCTTATGGCGGTCAGTTTAAGAATCTTGAGGCTGCTAAAGACAGACTTGCTATTGCATTACCTATTGCACTGCTTTTAATCTTTGTTTTATTGTACTTTACTTTCCATTCAGTAAAACAGACTTTATTGATATATACAGCAGTACCAATGTCCGCCATTGGAGGTGTTCTTGCATTGTGGATACGTGGAATGAATTTCTCTATTTCCGCCGGAGTTGGTTTTATTGCTCTGTTTGGTGTGGCCGTGCTCAATGGTATAGTGCTGATTTCTGAGTTTAACCGACTGGAAAAGGATGGTTTTGAAGATATAACGGAAAGGGTTATAAAAGGTTTGCAGACTCGTTTACGACCTGTTATTATGACGGCGGCGGCTGCTTCTTTGGGTTTCTTGCCTATGGCAATATCCACTTCGGCCGGAGCAGAAGTGCAAAAGCCGTTGGCAACGGTGGTGATTGGTGGACTGATTACTTCTACATTGCTGACTCTGATAATTCTTCCGGTATTCTATGTTATATTCTCTACTCATAGTTTTAAAGCACTGTTTAAACGTAAATCAATGAAAACACTTTCAGTATTCCTGTTTTTACTTTTATCAGCACCGGCTTTTAATGGTATAAAAGCTCAGCAATCAAAGGCTGTTAGTTTGCACGATGCTATTCAGCTGGCATTGGACAATAACCTGAACGTTCGCTCTTCAGCATACTCCGTTGATGCCCAGAAAGCTTTGAAAGGAGCTTCATGGGACCTGGAGAAGACCAGTGTTGAAATGCAGTATGGCAAATTTAATTCTTATACGAAAGATAATAGTTTTACAGTATCGCAATCTATTGCATTTCCAACTGTTTATATAAACCAGAGTAAACTGGCCGATGCTAAGGTGAAGAGTAGTGAATGGCAATTAAAGGGTTCACGTCTTGAAACTGCAACTATGGTAAAGCAGGTTTATTGGCAACTTGCTTTTCTGCACTCAAAACAAAAATTGCTGAGCTATCAGGATAGTTTGTATACCGGATTCCTGAAAGCTGCCGAGTTACGTACCAAAGTTGGTGAAACCAATAAACTGGAAATGATTACTGCTCGTTCTCAGAGCATGGAGATTAAAAATCAGCTGCGCCAAACGGTTGCAGATATGGACATATTGAAAAGAAAGTTGCAGACTCTTTTAAATACCGATGTTCTTTATTCTCCGGCAGATAGTATATTGAAACGAATAGAATATACTCCATTAACTGATAGTATGGCTGTTGCCCAGAATCCATCGCTTGGATATGTGCAGCAACAGGTTCAGGTTTCACAGATTGAAAGAAAGCTGGAAAAGAGCAAGATGTTGCCCGATTTTAGTATCGGCTATTCCAGTCAGACAATGGTGGGAACGCAAGATGTAAATGGTATATCAAGAGCTTTTGGAAGGGAAGACCGGTTTAATTCTGTACAAGTAGGAGTAGCAGTTCCGCTTTGGTTTGTTTCTGGTAATTCAAAAAACAAAGCTGCCAAAATCTCTGAGAAGATTGCTAAGACTAATGCCGAAAGTTATTCGAAAGAGTTGTCGGAAAGTTATCGCTCTTTGCTTGATGAGTATAGTAAATATTCCGGTAGTGTAGATTATTATGAGAAGCAGGCTATTCCCGAAGCCAATCTTATTATTGACCAATCTACACGTAGCTATAAATCGGGGGCAATGGATTATTTTGAATATGTGCTGAGCCTTGGAAGAGCCTTAGACATAAAGCAGAATTATCTTGATGCTCTTAATAGCTACAACCAAACCATCATTAATATTGAATTTATAACAGGTAAAATATTCTAAAAATGAACTATATGTCAAAATATAAATTTATCACTGTTTCTTTTCTGTTTGTGTTAGTTACAGTGTTAGCTGCGTGTGGCGGAAGTAAAAAAGCAGACGAAGAAGCTAAAGAAGCCGAAGTACTTCCGGAAGATATTGTAGAAATGCGCTTTGATCAGATAAAACTGGCCGATATTCAGCTTGGAAAAATAGAGACTCGTTCTTTAAGCGGTGCTACTAAAGTAAACGGTGTAGTATCTGTTGCACCACAAAGTTTTGCCACTGTTTGTGCGCCAATGGGCGGTTATGTGAAAAGAACTTCACTTCTGCCTGGAACTCTGGTTCATAAAGGACAATTACTTGCTGTTATAGAAAATCCAGACTTTATTGATCTTCAGCAGAGCTATCTTGAAGCAAAGAACAAATATAAGTTTGCGGTGGCAGAGCACAAACGCCATTCTGAATTGTATGAGAATGATGTATATTCTCAAAAGAGCATGCAGCAGAATACTGCCGATTATAAAAATTTAAAGGCACAGTTGAATGCTTTAAGACAGAAACTTGCTCTTGTTGGTATAAATCCCGATAAATTGAATGAAAACACGATTCATTCTTCTACTTCCATTGTATCTCCTATAACAGGATTTGTAAAAACGGTAAATGTAAACATCGGAAAGTACGTTACTCCGTCCGATATTATGTTCGAGATAGTCAATAATGATAAGCTTTTCCTTGAGCTCACTCTTTTTGAAAAGGATGCTGCCAAAGTAAGTAAAGGACAAAAAATCAATTTCCTTATCAATAATGAATCAGATCAGCACGAAGCTATTGTATTTCAGACTGGAAAGTCTGTAAGTGGAGACAAAACTTATAAAGTTTATGCCAATGTGGTAAGCAAATGTAAGAACGTTATTCCCGGAATGTATGTAAATGCTGCTATCGAAACCTTTGGTAATAAAGTAACTGCTTTGCCTTCGGAGGCTATTGTTAGCTTTGATGATAAAGATTATATCTTTGTTTTTGATAAGAATAAGCAGGAAAGCGGGAAGTCATTTACTGAATATCGCATGGTCGAAGTGCGTAAAGGGGTAACTGATAGTGGTTATACAGAGGTTGTATTACCCGAAGGCTTTGATGTAAATACTACCAAGGTGGTTGTTAAAGGTGCTTATAACTTACTCTCTGCAAAGAAAAATGCAGGAGAAATGAGTTGTTAGTTATTCATAGCCCAATTGTATAAAAACAAATAAGGCAGACCCTTATCGTCTGCCTTATTCTTTTTCCTGTTGTACGCTTTCTTCGAAGGTACTACTTTCCGATAGTTTATCGGGTGTCCGTGTTGTTCAATCTCTGCTTCCCTGCTTCCACGGCGGGCAGCCTTTACATAATCCATCAAAGGATTACTCTTTTTCTTTTTCATAACTCTTGTAAATTTTGTGCAAAGTTACAGCATTTTTTTGTATTTGCTTTATTTGTTTACTATTTCATTCTTTCCTTGAAAACAGAACTATTTTTCTCATCCATCACTCCCTCACTAAAATTGATTAAAGGCTTTATATACAGTTAAATAAAAAGTGAGAGATGCTATTTTATCCCTCACTTATCTATAACTTTCACCTCTTTACCCTCACTTTTTTTGAGTAAAAAGCCGGTTTTTATTGCAATTCTTTCAGTAATTCCTTGGCTACTGCTTCCGATGAGGCTGGGTTCTGTCCTGTAATAAGTAAACCATCTTTTCTGATGTACGAGCCCCAATCGTGACCTTTACTGTAATGGCCGCCTAACTTTTGTATTTCATCTTCCAATAAGAACGGAACAATCTTGCTCAGTTGCACGGCTTCTTCTTCCGAATTGGAGAATCCGGTTACTTCTTTGCCCTTTACCAATGGTTCTCCGTTAGGAGCTTTTACGTTGAGAAGTACACCGGGAGCGTGACATACAAATGCAACAGGTTTACTGGCAGCATAAAAATCTTCAATCAGTTTGATGGAATTTTTGTCGTTTGCCAAATCCCATAGTGGTCCATGTCCGCCGGGATAGAAAACAGCATCATAATCTGCCGGGTTCACTTCACTCAGTTTCAATGTATGAGCAAGTTTTTCTTTCAACGCTTCGTCTTTATAAAACCTTACAGTGGCCGGAGTCTGAAAATCCGGCAATTCACTTTTAGGATCAATCGGTGGTTGTCCGCCTTTTGGCGAAGCAATCGTGATACTAGCCTGTGCATCAGACAGGGTATAATATGGTGCTGCAAATTCTTCTATCCAGAATCCGGTTTTGTGTCGGTATTTCCCAGTTCATCGTGGGAAGTAAGTACAAATAATATTTTCATATCTCTGTTTATTAATGGTTGTTTATCATTTATTTTGTGATAGATAACGCAGGTATCTTCACTTTGTTCACTGATCACGCTACTAATTTAATTAATTTAATTCCATTAATTAATATTTTCCCTAGGAAAATTAACCATCTTCCCCTGAATAATTAATATTATGGTCGCGACCCTAAATATTTAGCCTCCTGACCTTGATATTTTAACCTCCCGACCTTATTATATTAGCCTCCCGACCCTAATAATAATGTTTGCTCAGTTCTGGGGTAAACTAACCTTTATAAATGGTTAATTATGAATTATGTTTAGATTAATTAGTGGGATAATCTGGATAAGATTGCGGGGAAATGATTATTTTTGCAGCTGTTTTAAAAAATAGAGTAAGAAAAGATGCCGTTAAATTTACCTGATAAATTACCTGCAATTGAGCAGTTGAAGGAAGAGAATATCTTTGTGATAGATAATTCGCGTGCCAGTCAGCAGGATATTCGTCCGCTTAAGATTGTGATTCTCAATCTGATGCCGATAAAAATTACCACAGAAACCGATTTGATTCGCCTGTTATCCAACACGCCTCTCCAATTGGAAGTCTTGTTTATGAAGCTGAAAAGCCATACTTCAAAGAATACTCCTATAGAACACATGATGACTTTCTATGAGGACTTTGAAAATATGAAAAACGAGAAGTATGATGGTATGATTATTACTGGCGCTCCGGTAGAACAAATGGACTATCAGGACGTTACTTACTGGGACGAGATAACGGAAATCTTTGATTGGGCCAGAACTCACGTTACATCTACACTTTATATCTGCTGGGCTGCGCAAGCCGGACTGTATCATTATTACGGTGTACCTAAGTACCCGCTCGATAAAAAGATGTTTGGTGTGTTTAACCATACTCCCGAGAATTTGCTTAACCCTATTTTCCGTGGTTTTGATGATGTATTCTATGTTCCTCACAGCCGCCATACGGAAATTCGCAGGGAAGATATATTGAAAGTGCCCGAGATTGAGATTCTTTCTGAGTCGGATGAGGCCGGAGTTTATCTGGTTATGGGAAGAAACGGAAGAGAGTTCTTTGTAACCGGACATTCGGAATATTCACCTTATACGCTCGATGAGGAGTATAAACGCGACCTTGGCAAAGGACTCGATATTGAGATTCCTTGCAATTACTATCGCGATAATAACCCTGATAATGAGCCGCTGGTTCGCTGGCGCGGTCATGCCAATTTGTTGTTCTCTAATTGGCTCAATTACTTTGTATATCAGGAAACTCCGTTTAATATTGACGATATTAAATGATGAAGCCAAGAAAAATAGAACTGCTGGCTCCGGCAAAGAATCTGGAGTGCGGTATAGAAGCGGTGAATCATGGTGCAGATGCGGTTTATATCGGTGCGCCTAAGTTCAGTGCACGTGCAGCCGCCGGAAATTCTCTGGAAGATATTGCTGCGTTGGTGGAGCACGCTCATCTGTATAACGCAAAGATTTATGTTACGGTCAATACCATTCTTCACGATGAGGAACTAAAAGAAACCGAAACGCTGATCTGGGATCTTTATAAAGTGGGAGTGGATGCACTGATTATTCAGGATATGGCAATAACCCGAATGAATTTGCCACCTATTGCCCTGCATGCAAGTACACAGTGTGATAACCGTACGCCTGAAAAGGTGCAGTTTATGGAAGCTGCCGGATTTGAACAGGTGGTACTTCCCCGTGAATTGTCGTTAGTTGAGATAAAGAAAATACATCAAACCACAGATGTGCCTTTAGAAGCTTTTGTTCACGGCGCTTTATGCGTGAGCTATAGCGGACAGTGTTACATCAGTCAGGCTCTTTATGGCAGAAGTGCCAATAGGGGAGAGTGTGCACAGGTTTGCCGCCTTCCTTTTAACCTGGTAGATGCCAAGGGTGAGGTAATTGTTCGTAATAAACACTTGCTTTCGCTTAAAGATCTGAATCAGTCGGACAATCTGGAAGCAATGATCGATGCCGGTGTTTCTTCACTGAAAATAGAAGGACGACTCAAGGATGTAACTTACGTAAAGAATGTAACTGCCTATTATCGTCAGAAACTGGACGAGATATTTGCGCAGCGACCAGAATATATCCGGGCTTCTTCCGGACATTGCAAATATGAATTTACTCCGCAGCTGGATAAAAGTTTCAGCCGTGGTTTCACTAACTATTTCCTTTTCAATCGCTCCAAGGATATATCATCAATGGATACTCCAAAGTCTTTGGGTGAAGAGATGGGTACGGTGAAAGAATTGCGTGGAAACTACCTTACAGTGGCAGGAGTAAAATCGTTCAATAACGGTGATGGGGTTTGCTTTATAAATGAGCATGGAGAACTCTCCGGCTTTCGCATTAACCGTGTTGAGACCAATAAATTGTTTCCTCAGGAGATGCCGAATGTGAAGCCCCGCACGGTGCTTTACCGCAATTTCGATCAGGAATTTGAGAAACTATTGACGCGTAAATCTTCAGAAAGGAAGATTGATGTGGAATTGTGCCTCGCAGAAAATAATTTTGGCTTTACGCTCTCTGCAAAAGACGAGGATGGAAATGCTGTAAGCGTTACACTTCCTCGTGAAAAAGAGCTTGCACGCACTCCACAAACGGACAATCTTCGTAATCAGCTGGGTAAACTGGGTAATACTCCGTTTGAAGCATCACGAATAGATGTGGACTTTCAGGAAAACTGGTTCATTCCTGCTTCAGTACTAGCTGAATTAAGACGAGAAACGATTGATAAGCTGCAGCAGACAAGGAAAATCAATTACCGCCGTTCTGTACGCAAAATACAGCCTACTACTCATTCATTCCCGTTAAACAAGCTTACATATCTGGGCAACGTGATGAATGCTGAGGCCGAAACGTTCTACAGAGATCATGGGGTGAAGGAAATAGAGCCGGCATTCGAAAAAACTCCGGTGGAAGGTGCTGCTTTAATGTTCTGCAAGCATTGCATTCGCTATAACTTAGGTTATTGTCCTACTCATCAGGGAGGTAAATCTCCTTATACCGAGCCGTATTATCTTACATACAAGGATAAAAAGTTCCGTTTATCGTTTGATTGCAAGAATTGTGAGATGAAAGTGATTAATGAATAATTAAAATCATGAAAAAGAAAGAGCAAGATTTTCTACATAAAAAGGCGATTATGTCGCTGTTGAATGCTTTTCGAAGAGTTGAATTGCTTTTTGGCATGCGTAGTCTCTTATTCTTTTTTGCTCTTTTTATTTCTGTTACTTTTTATTCCTGTAAATATACCGAACCAAAAATAGATAAAGAGGAAATTTCTGATAAGTCGAAAGATTCTCTTTATCAGTTATACCATTATCACTATACGCTGAATAAAAACCTTGAGGCCTGGTCGGACACGGTTAAGCTTGCACAACTACCTTTTAAGGATAAGTTTGTAACCATAACCAAAGGAGATAGGGTAGTAGTGGCCGAGTTTATGGTACAGCCATCGGATACGGTAGATTCTGTCTGGGTAAAAATAGCCCGTGATCAGAAAACCCAGGGATGGGTGCACGAATCAACGATTGTTGATAACTTTGTTCCCGTAAATCCAGGTTCTCAGGCTATTTTTGTGTTTAGCCACACCCACGCCTCTTATTCTTTGATTATTTTAACAATAGTACTGGCTATTTATCTTTTCAGAGTTTATAGGAAAAAGAAGCTTATGCTGGTTTATTTTAATGATATCAACAGTGTATATCCGTTGATGCTTTGCTTCCTTCTGGCTTTCTCTGCTACCATTTATGAGAGTATGCAGATGTTTGCACCGGAAACCTGGCAGCATTTTTACTTTAATCCTACGCTGAGTCCATTTAAGGTGCCTTTTATACTTTCTGTATTTGTGCTGAGTATGTGGGCCTTTATTGTGGTATTTCTGGCTTCGCTCGAAGAGTTGTTCCGCCAGCTTTCTCCTTCCTCTGCTTTCTTGTATCTGTTGGGATTAGCAGCCTGCTGTATTTTCTGCTATTTCTTATTTATAATTGCTACATCATTTTACATAGGCTACCTGTTTCTGGCCTATTTCTTCTACATCCTTATGAAGCAGGTTAATGGAAGGATGACGTATAAATACCGGTGTGGCAAGTGTGGAGCGCTGATGAAAGATAAAGGAGAATGTCCTTCGTGTGGAGCAATTAATCAGTAATAAGCAGCAAAAAGAAACCACAGCTATTAAAGAAAAGCATTAAATATTGTTCTTTTACTCAGGTTCTGTAAGTGAACAATATCCGTACTCTGTCTTCAATAGTGTGGTTCTCTGATCAGAAAAAAGAAATAGCTATATTTAGTTTAAGTCAATTAGAATCTGTAGCGCAAGTCTATCCCTGCTTGTACCGGTTTTCCCTTTTGCATAAAGGTTTTTCCGCTTGATACAAAGCCAAAGGTTGCATAAGATTCGTCTAACATATTTCTGGCCCATAAATCAAGTTGTACTTTCTTCATTGTAACTCCAATTTTCCCATTCAGAATTCCGTAGAACTTTTGTGCAAGGTCATTATTCTCTGTCCAGTATATTTTACCGGCTCCGTTATATTGTGCATTAAAGGTTAGTCTGCTAACCAGACTGTTGGAAAATGAAAAACCATATTCAGCACCAATGCTGAAGGTATTCTGAGGAACCATTGGAATATAATTGCCATTGTAATTAACAGAAACTAGCTCTCCTGCCTGATTCTTTTGGTTGCTGACGTAATCCTTGAAAGTGGCATGAGTATATCCGTAAGCAGCATTCAGGCTAAATGCATTGGTAATTGTTGCACGAATACTGGCTTCTGCTCCAAGACTGGCACTGTGTCCGGCATTCACTGTCATTCGTCCTAAGCCGCTATCGGCAAAGCGCACCACCTGCTGGTCTCTGGTGTCCATGTAAAAGGCAGCAAAGTCGGCTATCAACTTATTGTTTAGCAAAGAAAGGTGCGTTCCCACTTCATAGTTCCATGTATATTCAGGTTTATAGGTAATTGCTTTAGCTACATCCTTGTCTGTTAATGCAGTAGAAGAGCGACCCATTAACTGACCTTGTGCAAGGTCTGCAAACATCTGGAAGTTATATCCTCCGGAGCGGAATCCACGGCTTACTGAGGCATAAACATTACCTGTTTTATTATTTGGAAAATCATATTTAAGTGCAAACTTTGGAAGTAATTGCAAATAATCATCATCTACTTTGCCATGAATATCAACTATTCGTGAAGCATCTGTTGTCTTTCCGCGCATGGTCATAACAGCATTCATGGTTGCATTTGTGCTGTGTGTGATTTTTAATTTCTCATAGTCCAGTCGTAGACCGATTGTTGCAGACAACCCTTTGATAAGGAAGTCATTGTAAGTAGATTGATGAAAGAGTGCTGCTCCTAAAGAAGGTGTGTTGTAATTCCCATATACAGGCATTGAAGTATCGGTTAGTTTAACTGTCATCGGTAGTCCAGCCATGGCTGCATCCATTGCCGATTGAATCATGGAGATACCATCTTTTTCGAAATAAACCGGAGAATTAGTCTTTTGTGATTGATAAAAGCCAAAGGCTCCGCAGGTCCATTCGTATCGTTCATTCTCAAAGGAACGGAAAGTTATCTCTTCGGAAATGGTATTCTGCTTTTGTTTTTGGGTAATGGAATAGAAATCTTTAGCCGTGAAATCCTGGTCCATATACATTCTGTCCTTTAGGTTTTGGAAACCAGTAGCAGCATTCATGATATAGTTCCTTGCCTGATAGCTTATGTTGAGGCCTGCATTGAGTAATCCACGGTAATATTTACTTTCTCTGTTTGTGGAAACATCGCCAATTTTACCTGTTGAACTATTATAGATAGCATAAGGATACCCTCCCTGATCGCTGTATTCGTAGCTCACATTCAAATCTAGTTTTAAGTTATCCTTTGGTAACCAGATACTGCGTATTCTTCCACCACCACTACTTAGCGGATCGGCTTTTTTGTTCAGGTAAGTATTTTCAAAGAATCCACCACTCTTTTCATAGAATCCTCCGGTAGAGAAGGCAAACTTATCATTAACCCTGTGATAATGAGTTAATGCAGTGGAATAACTATTATAAGTACCGGCACTTAATTTCAGGTCGGTTCCCTGATAAGCAAAAGGAGATTTAGTGTGTAGCTTTATAAGTCCGCCCATTGCATTCCTTCCGTAAAGAGTGCTTTGTGGTCCGTGCAATACCTCAATGTTTTCAATATCCGAAAAACTGAAGTCGAATGCCGATTTGTCGATATAAGGGATATCATCAACATACAATCCAACAGAAGGAGTATTTATTCGTGAACCTACTCCGCGGATATAAATGGCTGAAGTCAGCTTAGAACCATAATCCGGAATAAAAAGGTTTGGTACAATCCCGTTCATGCTTTTCAGTGAGTTTATCTGGTAAGCCTGCATCTCTTGTTGAGAGATTGTTGAAACAGTAACCGGAAGTTGGCGAAAATGCTTGGATTCTTTGGGAGAAGCGGTAACTATAATCTCTTTTATCTTAACGCTTTTGGTAGAATCCTTTGGAATAAAATCACTTGCCAGTAAGTTTCCGGTAAGTAACAGAATAAAGAATAATAATATACTTTTTTTCATTTGTGTAGTTTTTTAATTCGTCTGCAAAGAACGGACTATTAAAAAAACTACACAATCCTCATTTATGGGGATTTTATATACTATCGGGTGAAATGTATCCGTTCATCACGGCATAAATTGTTAATCCGGAAACCGACTTTATACCGAGCTTTTCAGTGATATTCTTGCGGTGAGAGATAACTGTAGTAAGACTAATGTTGAGTTTGTCTGCAATCTCTTTGTTTATGAGCCCTTTAGTTACTAAGATCAATACTTCTATTTCGCGGGCCGAAAGCTCGTTGTCCGATGGAAGCTTCTCCATTTCACTCGATTTATGAGAGAAGAACTTCATCAGTTCCGTGGTCAGCTTCTTCTCTGGAAGGAATATATTTATAATATGATTGGAAGCAGGAAACGTATGATTCCCTGCTCCATGCATCATTATTATGGTTTTTTCTTTACGTGGAAGGAAGAATGGATTGTAAAGAATATAGGTTTGTGAGGATATGAAATAGTGAGTATACATATCCGGCGTGTCATCGGCAAATGTGGGAAAATCTTCAAACGTGCGGATAACAGCTTTAGGTAGTTGTTTCTCCAGCAAATTTCTCAAGCCAACGCAGGTAAGCGTATTTGCATCGATAATTGCAATTTCTAAATTCTCCATAACCTATATTGTTTACTATTAATTTTTTAGATTGCCTGCACATATTTTGCAGCATTCTCGGCACACCTTTCACCATCTATCCCGGCAGAAACAATACCACCGGCATATCCTGCACCTTCACCGCAAGGGAATAATCCTTTAATGGTGATGTGTTGCAATGATTCCGAATCACGAATAATACGTACCGGTGAAGATGTTCGGGTTTCTACACCGATCATGGTAGCCTCATTCGTCAGGAATCCGTGTGAGAACTTCCCGAATTGCTGGAATCCTTGCGATAATCTTTTTGCAATGAACGGTGGCATCCAGAAGTGAAGCGGAGAAGATATTAATCCCGGACTATAAGAAGAATCGGGTAGGGAAGTGCCTAACTTTCCTTTGGTGAAATCTACCATTCGTTGTGCCGGTGCAGTTTGTCGCATTCCTCCCTGCATCCAGCATTGACGTTCCAACTCTTCCTGGAACTCCATCAAAGCTAACGGACCATACTTTGCATATTCAGGAAAATCTTCGGGATGGATTTCAACAACCATACCCGAGTTGCTCCATTTTGAACCACGGTTAGATGGAGACATGCCATTAACTACAACTTGTTCAGGTCCACTAGCCGCAGGTACCACGAAACCTCCCGGGCACATGCAGAATGAATAAACTCCTCTGCCATCAACCTGAGTAACAAAACTGTATTCTGCTGCAGGAAGATAGTCACCTCTTCCGTTTTTGTTATGGTACTGTATCTGGTCAATTAGCATTTGAGGGTGTTCCAAACGAACACCTACTGCAATACCTTTAGCTTCAATTTCAACATTATTGGTAGCCAGCCAGCGATATACATCGCGTGCAGAGTGACCGGTAGCCAAGATAACAGGGCCAAGTAAGGTCTTTCCGGTATTTGTCTCTATACCTTTTACCTCGTTATTCTCTATAATCAGCGCATCCATTCTTGTTTCGAAATGCACTTCACCGCCACATTCCAGAATGGTATTACGCATATTCTCAATTACCCCCGGCAATTTATCCGTACCAATATGTGGATGAGCATCAACCAAAATGGAAGTACTTGCACCGTGCTGGCAGAATACATTCAGAATCTTGTCGGTATTTCCACGTTTCTTGCTGCGGGTATAGAGTTTCCCATCTGAATAAGCGCCGGCTCCACCTTCACCAAAACTATAGTTTGATTCCGGATCAACGATGTGTTCGCGTGAAATTAGTGCAATATCTTTTTTCCGATCGCGCACATTCTTACCACGTTCCACAATAATAGGCTTTACTCCCTGCTCAATTAGCTTGAGAGCAGCAAAAAGACCGCCGGGACCTGCTCCAACAACAATTACTTGTGGAGCATTCTCTACTTTTTTATATGTTGTATGTGTATATTCGTCGTCTCCAGGCATCTCATTGATGTAGGCACGAACCTTTAAGTTCACGAAAACAGTACGCTGTCTTGCATCAATACTGCGCTTCAGGATGCGGATTGCATTGAGCTGCTTCAGAGAAATGCCCTTTTCTTTTGAAAGGTATTCTTTTAAACGCTGCTCATTGGCCGCAATCTCCGGTAATATTCTTAGTTGTATCTCTTGTATCATATCTATTTTTGTTTTAACCGAATAGGCAACGGAATGCCTCTTCGACCTTTCTTACCGGAACCAGTTCTATATTTATTTTCTTTTTGTCCAGTCCCTGCAAATTATGCTTGGGAAGAATCATTCGTTTAAATCCCAGCTTTTCTGCTTCACCAATGCGTTGCTCGATGCGGTTTACCGGACGAATCTCTCCTGATAAGCCAACTTCCCCGGCCAGACAGACTTCTCTTTCAATCTCTGTATCCATATTTGAAGAAAGAATGGCACTGATTACCGATAAGTCGATGGCAGGATCATTAACTTTCAATCCTCCGGCAATATTTAAAAAGACATCTTTCTGTCCCAACTTGAATCCCACTCGTTTTTCAAGTACAGCCAGTAACATATTCATGCGGCGAAGATCAAAACCTGTGGCAGATCGTTGCGGCACGCCATAGGCCGCCGAGCTAACAAGTGCTTGTGTCTCGATTAGGAACGGGCGAACTCCTTCAATAGCGGAAGCAATGGCTACCCCGCTCATTCCATCATGGTCGAGCGATAGCAGAAGTTCTGATGGATTACTTACTTGTCGTAAACCATCCTGTCTCATTTCATAGATACCCAGTTCGGAAGTACTTCCAAAGCGATTCTTTATGGAACG
Organism: Bacteroidaceae bacterium; assembly: GCA_963668125.1. GTDB lineage: Bacteria > Bacteroidota > Bacteroidia > Bacteroidales > Bacteroidaceae > Bacteroides. The sequence goes on from OY764215.1 coordinate 1,096,293, forward strand.
AAGAATGCGGTACATGTAATGCTGATCTCCTTCAAATTGAAGCACAGTATCTACAATATGTTCCAGTACTTTTGGTCCGGCAATGCTGCCTTCTTTATTTATATGGCCGATAAGTATTACCGGTGTATTAGTTTCCTTAGCAAATTTCAAGATAGAAGCCGAGCATTCACGCACTTGTCCGATACTGCCAGGAGATGATTCTATGGTTTCTGTGGAAATTGTCTGAATAGAATCGATAATAACCAGTTCGGGGCGTATATTCTTTATGTGAGTATATATCTGTTCTAATGAAGTTTCACAAACAATAAGGCAATCAGATGAAGTATGCTTAATTCGGTCGGCACGAAGTTTAAGCTGGCGTGCACTCTCTTCACCGGAAACATAAAGAATACGGCGATCGGGCATGCGAAGTACTGTTTGTAATACCAAGGTAGATTTACCAATGCCGGGTTCGCCGCCGATAAGTACCAATGAACCGGGAACAAGTCCGCCACCCAATACCCTGTTTAACTCTTCGTCCTTTAAATCAATACGAGGTTCATCGGATGTAACAATATCACATAAAGATATAGGTTTGGCTTTCGGCGTTTCAATACCCGAAGTTGGGCGTTTATTGGCAACCTCTTTACGAACAATTTCTTCAACGTACGTATTCCATTCTCCACAAGAAGGACATTTGCCTACCCATTTTGGAGAATCTTGTCCGCAGTTCGAACACACATATACGGTTTTGTCTTTTGCCATTTTTGCAATCAATATTATATATAATTGCAAAAGTACCGATATTTTTTTCAGAAACAGATTAATTGATCGTAATTTCTCCGGCAATGGAAATATTCATCATTTGTCGCACTTCCTCAGGAGGGAGCCCATGTCCCAAAAGAAACATCAGTTTGGTTACGGCAGATTCTGTTGTGCTGTCATATCCCGTGAGGATACCGGCTTCAAGTAATTGCCTGCCTGTTTCGTAACGATCCATTTCCACAGTTCCCGCATTGCATTGGGTGACATTAACAATAACTATACCTCTTTCGTTAGCCGAAATAAGTTGGTTGATAAGCCACTCACTTCTGGGGGCATTACCCGATCCGTAAGTTTCCAGAACTACACCCTTTAATCCCGGGATGGCAAGAATTGCAGCAATCACATTTTCCTGAATGCCTGGAAATAGTTTAAGAATCACAACATTTGTATCCACTGAAAGGTGTGGAGTAAGAGGTCTGCCGTTTGTGCAATGATGAATCAGTGAAGGCTCATATTTTATATGTATACCTGCTGCAGCCAGTGCCGGATAGTTGTAAGAACGAAATGCATTGAAGTTCTCTGCATTAATCTTAGTTGTCCGGTTTCCTCTCATTAAATGGTTCTCAAAGAAAACGCAAACTTCCGGAACCAGCGGTTTCCCTCTGCGTTTTGCTGCAGCTATTTCGAGACTAGTCATCAGATTTTCCTTTCCGTCTGTGCGAAGCACACCGATAGGAAGCTGAGAACCAGTGAGAATTACAGGTTTGTTGAGGTTTTCCAGCATGAAACTAAGAGCTGATGCCGTGTAAGCCATGGTATCTGTGCCATGAAGGATTACAAATCCGTCATATTTCCGATAATTTTCATAGATGATCCTGCAAAGATCAGCCCATGCCTCAGGCTCCATGTCTGAAGAATCCCTTGGCGGATTAAACTGACAGGAATCAATTTTAAAGTCCAGCTTTTTAAGTTCTGGGACATGCTTTTGTAATTGCTCGAAATTGAAGTTTTCCAAAGCTCCAGTTTCAGCATTCTCAATCATTCCTATTGTTCCGCCAGTATAAATTATCAATACGGAAGCATTTTCTTGTTTCATCCTTTGGATTTTACCTTTGTTGTAATGCAAATATAGGTATTATTCTATTATTTCATAACAAAATGATAAATATCTGTATAACAAAAATATAAAAGATATGGTTTTGAATATATTTTGGAGCTATATCCTTGACAAATACTTTATTCATTTAAAAAAGACTTCTGGTTCCGATTTCGTAAATCTACGAAATATCTTTAAAAGAATAAGAAAGCTAGAAGAAGCTGATGAATGCTTACTCTAATATATATAAATGAATTATTTTTTAGATCTGCCGGAGTTCTATCTAACTTCATTCAGATAAAAGAATCCTTTTATCTAAACGGTAATGCATAAATATATGTATGTATTTTTTAATCAATTAATTAACACTTTATTGTAAAAATACAAATCTGATTTGTTTGTTCGTGCAGCTATATTTAGTGTTAAATAAGGCAGATATGCCTTGATCTGATATATTTTACATGTGTTTGTACGATTATACATTCCTTAAAATAATGTTATAATCTATTTTTGTAGCCTAAAATAGTGTGAAAATAGATGGTGATGTGTTTTGTTCGGTTAATATAATTGCTTTATAGTTATTCTATTGCTGAGTTGTTAATCTACCAATCGTTATTGTACACTGCTTTATTAAAACCAACTGAAGATATAGTTATTCTTTGTACGTAAATATTTAGTATTAATATGTTAATTTTAAAGTTTTAATTTTATGAAGCACATACTTTTTAGTTTGGGCAGATGGAACACAAAACTATTTGTGAAACCACCAATTTTAATATTCTGTTTAGCTGCATCTTTTCTTTCCCCTGTGGGGATACAATCTGCTTCGGCTGCAGAGAATATTATTCAACAGCAAAAGAAGATGATCACTGGGGTTGTTACAGACTCTCAAGGGGAAGTTATTATCGGAGCAAACGTAAAAGTACAGGGTGAAAAGCTAGGTACTACTACAAACATCGACGGAACTTTTAAAATTAATGCTCCTGTTGGTACAAAATTGGTTGTATCATTTATAGGATATGAAACAAAAACTGTAGTTGCTAAAGGTGAAGCAATGAAAGTTGTTTTGGCTGATAATTCAACGATGTTGAAGGATATTGAGATCGTGGCGTATGGTGTTCAGAAGAAAGTAACACTTACCGGTGCTGTTTCAAGTGTAAAAAGCGAAGAGTTGGTTCGTACTCCTGTCAGTTCTGTAAATAATATCCTGGCTGGTCAATTGTCGGGTGTTACAACAATCCAGTATTCTGGTGAACCGGGATCTGATGCTGCATCTGTATTCGTTCGTGGTCAGGCAACATGGACAGACTCTTCACCTCTTATCCAGGTAGATGGAGTTGAAAGAAGCATGAGTGATATTGACCCTAACGAAATTGAAAGCGTTTCTGTGTTGAAAGATGCATCCGCTACAGCAGTTTTCGGTGTTAGAGGTGCTAACGGTGTAGTCTTAATAACTACAAAACGTGGTAAAGATGCAAAAGCAAAAATATCTATCACTACATCTTCCAGTATTCTAACTCCAACCAAGATGGTTGAGCAGGCAAATAGTTATGAATATGCTACATTCTATAATCAGATGCGTGCTAACGATGGTCTTACTGCAATGTTTTCAGATGCAGTTATGGCTAAATTCAAAGATCATTCTGATCCAATCCGTTTCCCTGATACAAGATGGGCTAATTATATAATGAAGGATGCAACAATGCAGACTCAGCACAACATAAATATAAGTGGTGGTTCTAAAGGTGTGCGCTACTTTATTTCTGCAGGTGTTTTTACTCAAGGTGGATTGTTTAAGGAATTTGGTCAGAACTATAATTTCGGTTATCAATATAACCGTTTCAATTATCGTTCAAACTTAGATATTGATGTTACCAAGTCAACAATATTATCATTTAATATTGCTGGAAATGTAAGTAATGCCAATAAACCTTATACAGGACAGGGTAGTTCCGGAATGATTAAAGCAATGTATCAGGCTACTCCATTCTCCAGTCCTGGTATTATTGATGGAAAGTACATTAGTACTGCAACTGATTATGATGATGTTCAGTTACCATTTGTTGGTGGAAGTGGTATAACATACTTTGGTAATGCTTCTACAACAGGAGGTTTTATGGAAACCAACTATAATAAATTGCAGTTCGACTTGCAATTAGATCAGAAATTGGATATGTTGACAAAGGGACTTTCATTTAAAGTGAAAGGTTCTTATAACAGTGATTTCTCTGTATACAAGAATGGAGCTGTTTCAAAAGCTACCTATTTTCCTGTTCTTCAGAAAGATGGAGGTATTCTATATAAAAAATCAGGAGAGAATGGTGCTATTTCTTATTCTGAATCAACAGGTAAGGGACGTGACTGGTATTTAGAGTCGTCATTTAACTATAATCGTTCTTTCGGACAAAATACTATAACTGCTTTATTACTTTATAATCAGAGTAAGGACTACTATTATAGTTCATCAGATTATCCTGATATCCCTCGTGGCTATGTAGGATTGGTTGGACGTGTTACTTACGATTGGAACAATCGTTATATGGCTGAGTTTAATGTTGGTTACAATGGATCAGAAAACTTTGCTCCAAGCAAGCGTTTCGGTACTTTCCCGGCTGGATCAATCGGATGGATTGCCAGTGAAGAAAATTTCTTTAAGCCATTAAAACCAATTGTGAACTTTATGAAACTGAGAGCTTCGTGGGGTCTTGTTGGTAACGATAAAATTGGTGGTTCCCGATTCATGTATTTGGCTGACCCTTATGGAGTAAATAATGGTAGTTTTACTTCAAGAGGCGGTTATGCATATAACTTTGGTATTGAAAACTCTACAGCATACAAAGGAGCTTATGAAGATTCTAAAAACAACCCGGATGTAACCTGGGAAAAAGCTTTCAAGCAAGACTATGGTATTGATGCAAACTTCCTGAATGATCGTCTGCGCACTACATTTGATTATTATTATGAACATCGTACAAACATTCTGTTGAGAGACTATACAGCTCCTTCAATAATCGGATTTACAGTACCTTATACAAATCAAGGTGTTGTTAATAGCTGGGGTTGGGAATTGTCTGCAAAATGGCAGGATAAAATTGGTGATAAATTCCGCTATTGGGCTGGTGTGAATCTCTCTTATAATCAGAACAAGATTATTGAAGAGAAAGAAGCTCCGATGAATAACGATTATCAGTATGCAAAAGGTCATCGTATTGGTGCGCGTTCAATGTATCAGCTAGCAAATTTCTATTATGATGGCTGCGAGGCTGATTATAAAAATAAATATGGTGTAGATTACCCTACACAGTTAGTTTCAACAATTGGTGCTGGTGATGCAGTTTATGTTGACCTTGATAAAAATGGTAAGATTGATGAGAATGATAAGACTCGTAGCAACGGATATACTGATGATCCTCAGTATTTGATCGGATTAAATTTCGGATTCAAATGGAAGAACCTTGAAGTAAGTTCACAGTGGACAGGTGCATGGAACGTATCTCGTATGTTGTCAGACGTATTCCGTCAACCATTCTTAAATGCATCAGGTTCTACAGAAGGTGGTTTGCTTAAGTATCATTTAGATCATACTTGGACAGTTGATAATCCTTCACAGGGATCTTTCTATCCACGTGCTACCTGGGCAAATGCTGCGCAGAATTACGTTGAATCAAATTTATATGAAAAAGATGCTAAATACTTACGTCTGAAAACTATCCAGATTGGTTATGATTTGAATTTCCCATTTATGAAAAAGGTTGGATTAAATCAAATGCAATTAGCTTTAAGTGGATATAACTTACTAACATTCTCTTCATATATCTGGGGTGATCCTGAAACAAGAGCAAGTAGTTCACCTTCTTATCCATTACAGAAAACTTATACTCTTAGTTTGAAACTTGGATTCTAATTAAAACGAAATTAAAATGAAACTACATAAGAAATTATTTTTTGGAGTTGTTATGGCTACGATCACAGCCATAGGCACAGGCTCTTGTACTGATGAGTTAGCTGTTGGAAATGCATTCCTCGACAAGGCTGCCGGAGCATCAGTAACTCAAGATACCGTATTTAATAATCCAGAATATACACGTCAGTTTCTGGCTGCAATTTATTCACTACAATATTATGGATTACCATATCAAAGTAGTTCGAGCGCACCATTAACCACAAGTTACTGGACTGGTAAATTTGATGCATTATCTGATTGTTATCAATTGCATTTCCCAAATTCAGGTATTTATAAGCAATACTATTCAGGTACGTTTAATGCAAATACCGGAGGAGGTGTTTATGGTTATTTGACAGAGAATGTATGGGTTCTTGTACGCCGTGCATATTTGCTGCTAGAGAATATAGACAGAGTACCAAATATGGATGCTGCAGAAAAGGCTCGTCTGTGTGATGAGGCAAGATGCCTTATTGCTTCCAGCTATTTCAATATGTTCCGTAACTATGGAGGTCTTCCTATTATTACAAAGACTTTTACCGGTACAGAAACTTCGTATGATATACCTCGTGCGTCAGTGGAAAAAACGGTTAATTTCATGGTTGGTCTTCTCGATAAAGTTATTACAGGTGGAAACTTGCCTTGGGGATATACCGGAGCAGATGCACAAACAAATACAGGTCGTTGGACTAAAGCCGGAGCAATGGCTATGAAGTGTAAAATACTTCAATTTGCAGCTTCTCCTTTGTTTAATGATACAAAAGGTTATTATGGCGGATCAACTGAAGCCGAAAAAGATAGTCTTGTATGGTATGGCGGTTATAGAGCGGAATTGTGGACTCAGTGTAAACAAGCTTGTGCCGACTTCTTTGCACAGCTTAATGCTAATGGTGTATATGCATTGACTCAACCTACAGCTAAAACGCAGGAAGCATATCGTTATGCATATCGTTTTGGATATATAAACGAAGCAAGTACAGAAATACTACATTCAGTGCGTGTTTCTACAAGTACTCGTGATTCAAAATATCAATGGGCATACTTAAATAATGGTAGAAATGAGCGTTACTCATATACTCCGACACAAGAATATGTAGAAATGTTTCCCTGGAACGATGGTACTCCATTTGATTGGAGTGCAGCTCAAAATGCAGGTAAACTGGACCAAATGTTTATCAAGGGAGATACTATTGTAGGTAATCAGGACTTGCAACATAGAGTTTTGACTCGTGACCCTCGTCTTTACGAAACCATTCGTATTAATGGTGTTCCTCAGGGTATTGACTGGAACTCGGGTCTAATCTCTGGAAACATCTATGAAAACTGGGTTGGTGGTTCAGATGCCGGAACTCAGCCTGCCACTGAAACTGGATATTTTGCTACAGGATATGCAAATAATAAATATTATGCAGGAGATATCTTCTATACAACAGCGCATTATCCTCACTGGTGTGCAATTCGTCTTTCCGATATATATTTAACTTATGCTGAAGCATTGTTACAGGCTAGCAATGATTTTACCGGTGCTTTAAAATATGTAGATGACGTTAGAGCACGTGTAGGACTTGGTGGACTTGCAGCTTGCAATCCAGATAAGAACCTTACATCTAATAAGGCTAATTTACTTGAAGAGATTCTTCGTGAACGTGCTTGTGAATTAGGACTTGAAGACTCTCGTTATTTTGACCTCGTACGTTATAAACGTGCAGATCGTTTTGAAACAAATACTCACGGTTTACGTATGTATCGTCTAAAGAAAGACGCTACAGGTAAATGGGTTCGCGCTACAGATAAATGGTGGAATGGTGATAAGAAAACAGACAAAGCAAATAAAACTGCTCCAGGATTCTATGAACCAACTCATTTCGATTTCGAAAAATTCGAATTGACAAGTGGAACTCGTGTACAGTGGAGTGGATTTGATGCAAAATGGTATCTTCAACCATTCCCACAGTCTGAAGTAAATAAGAAATATGGTTTGGTCCAGAATCCAGGATGGTAATCGGTTAAATATTGAAATTGAAATTTGAAATATTATGAAACGAAATAAAATATTAGTGTTGTCATTGTTGGCGTGTTTAACCATTCCTGCAGTAGCACAACAAAACGATAAAGCACAGCCTGATGGTAAATATGCTGATCAGACAATTGATGTGGGAGCAGATAAAGTGTTAACACGCGGTGAATCAACCGCTTCTGTATCTGTTATAACCGTCAATTCTACAGATAAGCGTAGTGCTAGAAATATAGGTAACTCAATTATTGGTCAGGGATCAGGTCTTATCTCATTACAAAATGCCGGTAATTATGCTGCTGCAAACCCAACATTCTATGTACGCGGTCTTCAGAGTCTTTCAGGAAGTACTCCGTTAATATTGGTTGATGGTATAGAACGTGATATAAATAATATTACTCCAGAGGAAGTTGAATCTGTTACAGTTCTTAAGGATGCTGCTGCTGTTGCTTTATATGGCTACAAAGGTGCAAACGGGGCTGTATTGATAACAACAAAACGTGGTAAATACAATTCAAAATCCGTAAAAGTAACCTTCGACCACCTGTTTAACTTTATGGCAAATAAACCTAAGTTTGTAGATGCTGCAACTTATGGTAGTGCTGTAAATGAGGCTCGTGCTAACGATGGACTTGCTGCTCGATATACTGATGATGAAATTGCAGCCTTTAAGTCAGGACAATATCCATCTCTTTATCCTAATGTAAATTGGGTGGATGAAACTTTCCGCGATAATGCAGTCACAAATAAATTGAATATCGCCTTTACAGGTGGAGGCCAAAAATTCCGCTATTATACCATGATCGATTTAATTTCAGATAATGGTTTTGTAGCTAATCCTGGAAAAAATGATACGTATTCTACACAGAATAAGTATGTAAAGGCAAACTTGCGTAGTAATTTAGATATAGACCTTACTCCTTCAACTAAGCTTAAAGTAAATCTTCTTGGTGTGTTGAATGAGGTTAGTCGCCCAGGTGATTCTGCTGATCTTTGGGATTTGGCTTATTCTCTTCCTTCTGCAGCTTATCCTATTAAGGATGAGAGTGGAAACTGGGGTGGTAATGCTACATGGAATGGAACAACAAATCCTGTTGCTCAGTCTATTGGTGCTGCATATACTAAAAATAACACACGTAGTTTATTTTCTGACATTACTCTTGATCAGAATCTTTCAGGTGTTTTAGATGGACTTAGTGCAAAAATCCGAGTATCATACGATAACACTTCAAATATTCTGGAAGATCATAGCAAAACTTATATTTATGGTAGTGCAACTCCAGGAGCATGGGTTGATGGCGCTCCTACAGTAGCAAGTAACTATACAGGTGGTTCTGATTCAGAAATGAATACTGAAGCTTCAACAAACTCTTTTTCTCGTCGTTTTCATTTTGATGGAGGCTTCGATTATCAACACGAATTTGGAAAGCACTCAGTTTATTCTCAGTTAAAATGGGATTATGAGTTCCAGGATCAATATGCTGTAAATACTACTCTCTATCGTCAGAATTACTCATGGTGGACACATTATGGTTACAACAATCGTTACTTTGCTGATTTAGCTTTGGTTGAGTCTGGTTCTAACCGTTTAGCTCCAGGATCAAAATGGGCTTTATCTCCAACTCTTTCTGCTGCGTGGGTTATCTCTCGCGAGAACTTTATGAAAGATGTTAAGTGGGTTAATTTCCTTAAACTACGTGCTTCTGCCGGTCTTATTAATACTGATAATCTTCCAGAAGATAGTTGGACATATTATATCCAGCAGTATTCAATATCAGGTACTACATATCCGTTTAATTCTGGTTATGGTTCTTCTTTTGGTATGACAACTCTTACCAGATTGGCAACTGAAAACTACACACATGAAAAAGCTTATAAATATAATGTAGGTCTTGATGCTACTTTGTTTTCAGGTCTTGATGTAACATTAGAAGGATATTACCAAAAACGTAAAGATATCTGGGTTGAGTCTAGTGGTAAGTATACTGATGTAATAGGTGTAGACGCTCCTTATGAAAATGCAGGAGTTGTTAATAGCTGGGGATTTGAAGCTAGCCTTGATTATAATAAGAAGATTGGAGAAGTATCTTTCAATATTGGAGGTGAATTCAATTTAAATCGTAATCAGATTAAGGAACAGTTAGAAGAACCTCGCCTTTACAAAAACCTTGTTCAGACAGGTCGTTCATTGAACCAGATTTATGGTCTTAAAGCTATTGGCTTCTTCAAGGATCAAAACGATATTGCTAACAGTCCTACACAGACATTCTCAACAGTTAAACCAGGTGATATCAAATATGAAGATGTAAATGCTGATGGAACAATTGATGCTAACGATAAAACAGCTATAGGTTACAGCACAGCTGCTCCTCAACTATATTATTCTATCCATCTTGGAGCAGAATGGAGAGGTTTGGGAATCGATGCAATGTTCCAGGGAGTAGGAAAATACTCTGCTGTACTTAATACAAAGAGTATGTACTGGCCACTTATCAATAATACAACAATATCACAATATGCTTATGATAACCGTTGGACAGCTGATAATATGGATGCCAAATTCCCACGTTTGAGTTCTGTAAGTAATGCAAATAACTATCAGACAAACACAGTGTGGTTAGCTGATCGTTCATTCTTAAAATTGCGTAACCTCGAAGTTTATTATAACTTACCAGAGAAATTGTTGAAGAACACAAAAGTTGTGAACGCTGCTAAAATTTACTTGAGAGGTATTGACCTCTTTAGTCTTGATAACTTGTCTGTTTCTGATCCCGAGTCTTATGGTGCAACTAATCCTTTGAACAGAAGTGTTGTTGCAGGACTCTCAGTAACTTTCTAATAATGAATAATGAAATCTGAAAAATTGAAAATTATGAGACTAAATAAATTAATCATGGTAGCTCTTGGAACACTGGCACTTGCTTCGTGTTCAGACAAGATGGACTATAATGAATATAACGTTTACGATAAAGATTATGTTACCAAGAACTTCACTTATGTGGGTAACTTAATGACAGCTATATATCGTCAGGTAGACTATGACTTCGGTAACTACTATTCAGGAGCTATTCTGGGTTCAGCATCTGATGAATCTGAGTATGCTATCACAGGTAATTCTATCGAAGGTTTCTATAATGGTTCATGGAGTCCAACTAATGCAAAGAGTGCAATCTGGTCAGATAGCTATAAAGGTATTGCAGACTGTAACCTTGTTTTGAAAGAATTCCAGGGCCTTAAATTTGATGAACTGGTATTGAATAGTGATTATGATCAACAGATGTATCGTTATGAGAACTATAAGTACGAAGCTCGTTTCTGGCGTGCATATTTCTATTTTAATCTTGTTCGTCAGTATGGTGCTGTGCCATTGATCACTGAGAATATGACTACCGATGAGAAGAATACTGCTTCCAGAACATCTGCAGATAATATCTTTAATTACATCTTTACAGAGTGTGATGATATAAAAGATTCTATAGTTGCTGATTACAGTAACTTAGGTGCTATGGCCTTAAACGAACAGGAAACCGGTAGAGCTAATAATCTGGCAGTACTTGCACTTAAGGCACGTGCAGCTCTTTACTGGGCAAGCCCTTTATTCAACACAAACAATGATAAGGGACGTTGGCATACGGCTGCTCTATATAACAAGCAACTTATTGACGCTTGTGAAGCACGAGGCATGAAACTTGCCACTTCTTACGAATCATTATGGTCAAAAGACAATTGGAGCGATGCAAAGATAACATCTGAGATCATCTTTGGTCGTCGTGCTGGTTCTATCAGTACATTTGAAGGTTATAACTATCCAATCGGTATTGAAGGAGGAAATGGTGGTAACTGTCCAACGCAAACAATGGTCGATGCTTATGAAATGAAAAGTACCGGTCTTGGTATAAATGAGGCAGGTAGTGGTTATGTTGAAACCAATCCTTATGCAGGACGTGACCCTCGTTTTGCTGTAACCATTGCTAAGAATGGAGATACAAGTTGGCCATCAAGCAACACTGTGGCATTGCAAACATATTATGGTGGTTTAAATGCCGAACCGTTGACAGGTGGTACTCCAACCGGTTATTACCTTAAAAAGCATTGTCACTCTGCTATCAGTTTAGCATCGAACAGTAAATATAAGACTGATAACCATACATGGATTACATTCCGTCTTGGTGAGTTCTATCTGAATTATGCCGAAGCTGTATACAAATATTTAGATAGCCCTTATTCAACAAGTGATGATTTAACAATGTCTGCTGTAACTGCAGTCAATAAGATTCGTACTCGCGCTACCATGCCTGCTTTCCCAACTACATTGGCAAATGATGCATTCTGGGCTAAGTATAAAAACGAACGTATGGTTGAGTTAGCGTTTGAAGGCCATCGCTTCTGGGATGTACGCCGTTGGAAAGAAGCTAATACATACTTTAAGAGCATTCAGGAGATGAAATTGACAAAGAATACAGATGGTACAATTACTTATACTCGTAATACTGTAAGCCGTCAGTGGGATGATAAGATGTATCTATTCCCTATACCTCAGACTGAATTGATGAAAAATAAAAATCTGACACAGAATCCTGGTTGGAACTAATTCAGGAATAGCAATATAAAATCAGGGCATCTCTACTTCATGTAAGGGATGCCCTGATTTTTTTATACTTACCTCCTTCTACTATAAAAAGGGTTTGTTTTGTACAAAATGCGAATATTTTTTATTGTTTTTTACATGTGCTAAGTTTTTAAAAATAATTTTTTAATCGGTTTTTTATTGATTTAAATGCTTTTTATCACATTTTTTTCTTGAAAAGTGATAGATTGATAATAATAATTTGTATTTTTGCAGCACTTATCAATGATGATAGAAACAATATTATGACAAATTACTATCCACATACCACATCCATGTGCACCACAACCCTTTGGGGTTAGGGATAGTTTTTGTGTTTCTACGTGAATCACGCTTACAGTAGGTAAGCATCAATTTTAATCTTATTATTTAGTTCATCCATTTAACTTGTGTCTTGAGAGGCGTAAGTTCCTAAAATTATAAACATGAAAGTAATGAAATTCGGCGGAACATCCGTAGGTTCCGTGAACAGCATTTTAAATGTTAAAAAAATAGTTGAGTCATCAGAAGAGCCTGTTATTGTTGTTGTTTCCGCATTGGGAGGAGTAACAGACCAACTGATAAATACCTCTAAAATTGCCGCTGCCGGTGATGCATCTTACGAAAAGGATTTTCGTGAAATAGTGATGCGCCACATAAATATGGTTAAGGATGTAATTCCTGCAGGCGAGAAACAAGTTACTCTAATAAAGCAAGTACGTGCACTTCTTGATGAATTGAAAGACATCTATCAGGGAATTTGTCTGATAAAAGATCTTTCTGCAAAAACAGCCGATACAATTGTAAGTTATGGTGAAAGAATTTCATCTCTTATTGTTGCTGCACTGATTGATGGTGCACAATGGTTCGACTCCCGTAAATTTATCAAGACCGAATTCAAGCACAACAAACATACTCTGGACAAGGAACTGACTAATGAACTGATCAAGGAAACATTCAAGGTAATTCCACGTGTCTCTTTGATGGGAGGATTTATATCTTCTGATAAAGTTAGCGGTGATGTTACTAATCTTGGCAGAGGAGGTTCGGATTATACTGCTGCTATCCTTGCTGCTGCCCTTGATGCTTCGGTACTTGAAATCTGGACTGACGTAGACGGATTTATGACAGCCGATCCGAGAGTGATTAGCGCTGCTTATCCTATTAGCGAATTAAGTTATGTGGAAGCTATGGAGTTGTGTAACTTTGGCGCAAAAGTAGTTTATCCTCCTACTATCTATCCTGTTTGTCACAAGAATATTCCTATCGTTATTAAAAATACATTCAACCCATCTGCACCTGGCACATTTATTGTTCAGGAGAAATCGGTTTCGGGAGGTAAGGCTATTAAAGGTATCTCTTCCATTAACGATACCAGTCTGATTACTGTAACAGGTTTGGGTATGGTAGGAGTTATCGGCGTTAATTACCGTATCTTTAAAGCTTTGGCTAAAGGTGGTATCAGCGTGTTTATGGTTTCTCAGGCGTCTTCAGAGAACAATACATCTATCGGTGTAAGAAGCGCAGACTCAAAATTGGCATGTGAATTGCTGAATGAAGAGTTCGCCAAAGAAATAGAAATGGGCGAAATCAGCTGTGTAACTGCAGAAGATGGTTTGGCAACTGTGGCTATTGTAGGCGAAAATATGAAGCATACTCCGGGTATTGCAGGTAAGCTTTTCGGTACATTGGGACGAAACGGCATTAATGTAATTGCTTGTGCACAGGGAGCCTCGGAAACTAATATCTCATTTGTGATTGATGCAAAGTTCCTTCGTAAGACTCTGAACGTAATTCACGACTCTTTCTTCCTGTCTGAATATCAGGTGCTGAACCTTTTTATTAGCGGTATCGGTACTGTAGGAGGAAGTCTTATAGAACAGATTCGTTGTCAGCAGAAAAACCTGGTGCAACAGAATGGTTTAAAACTGAATGTGGTAGGAATTGCCAATAGCAGACGAGCAATTTTCTGCCGCGAAGGAATTGATTTGAGCAACTACAAAGAAGAACTAAAAGAAAAAGGAATTGCAAATTCACCCGAAGTATTCAGAGATGAAGTGCTAGGTATGAATATATTCAATTCTGTATTTGTAGATTGTACTGCAAGCGCAGATGTTGCTTCAATATACAAAGAATTGCTTTCGCACAATATTTCGGTGGTGGCAGCCAATAAGATTGCTGCATCGTCAAAATACGAAGATTATTTCGAACTGAAGCAGATAGCCCGTCACCGTGGAGTGAAATTCCTTTTCGAAACAAATGTTGGTGCCGGCTTACCAATTATAAATACAATAAACGACTTAATAAACAGTGGTGATAAGATTCTGAAAATAGAAGCAGTTCTTTCGGGAACGTTGAACTATATTTTCAATAAGATTGGTGCCGATGTACCTTTTAGCCAGACTATAAAAATGGCTCAGGAAGAACGCTACTCAGAACCCGATCCTCGAATCGACCTTAGTGGTAAGGATGTAATCCGTAAACTGGTGATTCTTGCACGTGAGGCCGGGTATAAGATTGAACAGGCAGATGTAGAAAAGAATTTGTTTATACCTGACGAATTTTTCAAAGGTAGCCTGGAAGATTTCTGGCAAAAGATTCCTTCATTGGATGCTGACTTCGAAGCCAGAAGAAAAGTGCTGGAAAATGAAAAGAAACGCTGGCGTTTTGTTGCCCGATTCGAAGAAGGAAAAGCATCAGTAGGTCTGCAGGAAGTGGATTCAAGACATCCGTTCTACGGTCTTGAAGGAAGCAATAATATTATTCTGTTAACAACCGAACGTTACCGTGAATATCCAATGATGATTCAGGGATACGGTGCTGGCGCCGGAGTTACTGCCGCCGGAGTTTTTGCAGATATAATGAGCATTGCTAATATTCGATAGAGATGAAATATATTATAATTTTAGGTGATGGTATGGCCGACTGGCCAGTTAAATCATTACAAAACAAAACACTGTTGCAATATGCAAAGACACCATACATGGATTTGCTTGCAAAAATGGGAAAAACCGGTCAGCTGGTAACAGTTGCACCGGGCTTTCACCCGGGAAGTGAAGTGGCAAATATGTCGGTTCTCGGCTATAACCTGCCACAAGTGTACGAAGGTCGCGGTCCACTCGAAGCTGCCAGCATCGGGGTGGAACTACAACCCGGAGAAATGGCTATGAGATGCAATCTTATTTGCGTTGAAGGAGAGATCTTAAAGAATCACTCTTCCGGCCATATAACTACTGAAGACGCGGATGTACTGATTAAATTTCTGCAAGAGAAATTAGGCAATGATCGCATAAGCTTTCACACCGGAGTGGCTTACCGTCACTTACTGGTTATTAAAGGAGGAAACAAGAATATTGATTGTACTCCTCCGCATGATGTACCCCTTCATCCGTTCCGTCCGCTTCTTGTTAAGGCTACAGTGCCCGAAGCTCAGGAAACTGCCGATCTTATCAATGACTTAATCCTCAAATCTCAGGAACTGCTCAAGGATCATCCGCTTAACCAGAAACGAATGGCCGAAGGTAAAGATCCAGCAAACAGTATCTGGCCATGGTCGCCGGGCTATCGTCCACAGATGGAGCCTATGTCGCAGACTTTTCCGTTCATGAAGAAAGGATCTGTAATTTCGGCTGTCGATTTAATAAAGGGAATTGGTTACTATGCCGGACTTCGCCGTATTGAGGTGGAAGGTGCTACCGGACTTTTTGATACCAATTATGAGAATAAAGTAGCTGCAGCACTCGAAGCGCTACGTACTGAAGACTTTGTTTACCTTCATATTGAGGCAAGTGATGAGGCTGGACACGAAGGAGATGTGGACTTGAAACTGAAAACAATAGAATATCTGGATTCCCGTGCTGTGGGGCCTATCTATGAAGCGGTGAAGAATTGGGACGAACCTGTGGCTATTGCCGTGTTGCCCGATCATCCTACACCATGCGAACTGCGTACACATACTTCAGACCCTGTGCCATTCCTGATTTACTATCCGGGTATTGAAGCAGATGCAGTACAAACTTTCGATGAATTCTCAGTAAAAGAGGGTGCATACGGTTTATTAAAGGAAAATGAGTTTATTAACGCGTTTCTGAGCAATGAATAAAATAAATAACATAATGAAATATTACAGTACCAATAAGCAGGCTCCTGTAGCGGACTTGCAGGAAGCGGTTGTAAAAGGACTTGCATCCGACAAAGGACTCTTTATGCCCGAATCAATCAAACCATTGCCAAAGGAGTTCTTTGACCAGATTGAGACAATGAGTTTTCAGGAAATCTCTTACCGTGTAGCTGATGCCTTCTTTGGAGAAGATGTTCCGGCAGAAGTCCTGAAAAAAATCGTATACGATACATTAAGCTTCGATGTTCCTTTGGTGAAAGTAACAGAAGATATTTACTCTCTGGAGCTCTTCCATGGTCCTACACTGGCATTTAAAGATGTAGGTGGTCGTTTCATGGCTCGTCTTTTGGGTTATTTCATCAAGAAACAAGGTCAGAAAGATGTAAACGTGCTGGTTGCAACTTCCGGCGATACAGGAAGTGCGGTAGCTAATGGCTTCCTGGGTGTGGAAGGCATTCATGTATATGTACTTTATCCAAAGGGAAAAGTAAGCGAAATTCAGGAAAAACAGTTCACCACACTAGGACAAAATATCACAGCTATTGAAGTAGACGGAACATTCGACGATTGCCAGGCATTGGTAAAATCGGCCTTTATGGATAAGGAACTGAATGCACACCTTTCTTTAACTTCAGCCAATTCAATCAACGTTGCACGATTCCTGCCTCAGTCGTTCTATTATTTCTATGCTTATGCACAATTAAAGAAACTAGGCAAGGCAGACAACGTTGTGGTTTGTGTACCAAGCGGAAACTTTGGTAACATCACAGCCGGATTGTTTGGAAAGCGCATGGGATTACCAATCTCTCGTTTCATAGCTTCAAACAATAAAAACGATATCTTCTATCAATACCTGAAAACCGGAAAATATACTCCACAGCCTTCTGTTGCAACAATAGCAAATGCTATGGACGTAGGCGATCCAAGTAACTTTGCACGTGTTCTCGACCTTTATGGTGGAAGTCACGAAGCTATAGTAAAAGAGGTGAGCGGCGCTACATATACCGACGAACAGATTAGTGAAACAGTGCAGTGGGTATATAATAAAACTCATTATCTGCTCGATCCTCACGGAGCATGCGGATACCGTGCCCTTTCTGAACACCTGAAACCGGGCGAAACGGGAGTATTCCTTGAAACAGCTCATCCGGCCAAGTTCCTTGAAACAGTTGAAAAGATAATAGGAGAGAAGGTAGATATTCCAGCCAAGCTGCAAGCCTTTATGCATGGCGAGAAGAAAACCGTATTGATGGAGAAAGACTTTGAATCATTCAAGCAATACTTAATGAATGTATAACCGGAAACTAACCATTTTATAAGGTTAAGTCAATCCAAACATGTACATGTTTGGAGTCAATCATGTACATGTTTATACCCAAACTTGTACATGATTTTTTTATCCTCTCGCCATTGCTTTCCTAATCTTATTCTTTACTTCCATTAGCCCGCTTAGGGATTCTGTTTAGTGTTCCTAACACTGTTTTCTGTAGACTCCTTTACTTTTTTCCACAGATGATGGTTGACTTTTTCTGCCTGATTTGTTCGTCTTATTAAGTTGTAGAAAATATTATATTTGATAATCAGATAGTTATGTTTTGTGGGGTGTAGATGGTGTAGATAAAATGTACTTTTTCCGTTCTGAAAAATAAAAATTTGAAAATTCCGCAATTTGCAGATTTTTTGAAATTTATTCTGTGGAAAGCTAAAAAACTCTTTTTATCTACACCATCTACACCCTTTTTGTAGTCGTGTATTTTGTAAAGTGTTGATTATTAAAGATGTATATTTTATCGGGTGTCAGAGGTGTCAGTAAAATAATACTTTTTCCGTTCTGAGAAATTAAAATCTGAAAATTCCTCAAAATGCAGAATTTTTGAAATTCATTTTTTGGAATCTAGAAATGGGCTTTTTTACTGACACCTCTGACACCTGATGATTTTTATTTGGCTTATTTATAGTGGTTTATGGATGTGAGGGAGATGTGATTTCAAGATATATGTTTCAGAAATTTTATTTTGTCTGCATCTATAAATTGCCTGGCTTGTATTAAATACTTTGAATCAGGCATATCTACAGATGTAATCACATCCTGATCCTTGCCTATGTTCATTATTTTATTAGGATTATATAATTCTATACTGATAGCTTTAATTAAATCTTTTATATCTTTTACAAGATCATTTGAATCATCTCTTTTATCTGTTATATATGCACAATGGCAAGGCATTAGAACATAATTCCAAGGTAAACTAAAATAGAGCGGGTTATCTGTTTTGCTCCAAATATGGGCAATTATAAAATTTTGTATTGTACTACTTTCTCCACGGCTTAGTAGATGACCGGTGTATTCTTTAATAAACTGCTTTGGAGCATAATTCCCATCATTGTCAAAACGAATCTTGATCTCGGTTTCTTTATGATATAAATCCTTGTCATCCTTTTTATATTTATAATAGTGAACAGCCTCTTTCCTGCTTTTTAAATTGGGCGTTGTTCTTCGATGTTCGTTGTTTTGAAAAAAACTTCCGGTTGATGTATAGCGTACTGGAATGGTTTTTCCTTCACAAATGTCTTTACACGTTTTTGCTGTATAGTCTAAAACACTATCCTTTTCAAAGAAATATGTATTTGTTATTACATGTTCTATTAATAATGCATTATCATCTTTAAATAGTTTTGTCAAGGCATTAAGACCATCGCTTATTTCATTCTCTTTATCAGTCTCTTTTGTGTTATTCATATTGTTTAAAAATTAGTTTAAGTGATCTATACAATTAAGCTTCTCCACCCTCTATCCCATTCATGAAATAGCGGTGACTGTCTTTATCATGTTCTTTTTTACTCAGGATATTTAATATCCTTGGTCGTTCCATTTCAGAATAAGGAATACAATTTTGCTTGCCTGTTTCTGTAACGAAAGCTATTAATTCTTCTTTTTTTGGCCCATATATTGTCCTTCCAATGGCGGAAGTGCCCTTATAGTCGAATATCATCCAGATATATGGCTTAAAATTGTATTTATTCATCTTTCAAGTATTCATTATAAATCTTAATAGCTCTTGTTCTTGTTTCAATCCCTATTTTATTCACATTCGCTTGATTAATAATATAATACAAAGCATCTAACTCGTTATTATCATCACCTTTAAAAAACCATTTTCCATTATTAATTTTTGCTCTTGCCGAATTAATGGTCCAATTTTCAGAGTTTTTCTCAAATAGTTCAATTAATTCTTTGCTATCAAGACCTTCTCTAAACTCATCATAATATTTAATAAATGTGTTAACACCTACAGAAAACAACTTACGTTTAATATCTTCGCTTACTTCCATAATTTTACATTTGTTTATTATTCATTTAAACTCCAGAAATTCTATTAATATTTAAAATACACTCATATAATAAATAATACCAGTTACTTTGACATTAAAAATCAATACAAATACCCCTGAAAACCAATAAAGGTATCTCTTATCTTGCTGGTATTTCCCAGTTCCTTCTTTGCATCAGCAATGGAACGATACTTTAATTTAAGCAAGTTAGACAGTTTAGCATCATCCAGTTGCTCAAATCCACTGCGCACATACTGTTGCAATACAAAATCAAGGAACTTTTGTTGTTTGGTATCGTAAAGTTCGAAATGCTCTCTGGCTTTTTCGGCCCTTTGACTTCTGGCAATGGGTTCTGCATGGAAAGCTATGTATGATAATACATCATACAAATCGCTGTTCTCAGCTTTTATTATTTGCTGAAACTCCCTTAACTGTTCTGTCTTAAAACCTTTATTACTTAATTCATTCAGTAATTCTTTTCTTGTAGCCGGCTTGCTCCACAAGTTTCGTAATTCATTTTCACTCTTGAAATGCTCGGGAAGAGTGTTGAACAGGCTTTGGAGGAATTCTTCCAAAGAAATTGGTCTACCGTCGGGACTCCAGAATGAGGTCTTTACCATATGCTGAAATTCCATAACTTTACCGTTTGGCAATCGAACTTTAGTTATCTTGTTTATTGGCACAGGCGGTTCACCTGTAGTGTCTCCACCTTCCAGTGGAGTATAAGGTCTTGGAGGTCTGGCTGAAGAATTATCTTCTCCACCTTCTGGTTCTTCTGGCTCTCCGTCCCATTCTTTATCTGCAAAGTGATGATGCGCTTTTACGAAATCATAGATGGTGAAATAATCTTTTCCATCGAACAAACGAGTTCCGCGCCCTACTATCTGCTTAAATTCAACCATTGAATTTATGGGACGAAGCAGTACTATATTTCTTATTTGTCGGGCATCTACACCGGTACTCAGTTTTTGAGAAGTGGTGAGCACTGTAGGAATAGACTTCTCATTATCCTGAAAGTTACTAAGGTATTGTTCGCCAAGGGCACCATCATCGGCTGTTACCCGGTGGCAATAATCGGGATTTTTACTCTTTTTATTTTGATTGATTAAATCGCGGATAGCAAGTGCATGAGGCTGACTGGCACAGAACACAATTGTTTTCTGAGTTTGATCCATCATATCCATAAAGATTTTCACGCGATACTCTTCTCTCTGCTTAATCTCTATAATCCTGTTAAAGTCCTGTTCCGTATAGCGTTTTCCTTCTTCAATATCACCTTCAATCACTTCATCATCCGATGTATAGACATATTCATCAATGGTCGTATCTATCTGTTTTACTTTGAATGGTGTAAGGAAACCGTCATTAATTCCCTCTTTGAGAGAATATATATATACCGGTTCTCCAAAATACCTATATGTATCAATATTCTTGTCCCGTTTAGGAGTAGCAGTAAGCCCTAGTTGCACCGCAGGCGAGAAATAATCCATAATATCTCTCCATGTGCTTTCATCATTAGCCCCGCCCCGGTGACATTCATCTATGATAATAAAATCGAAAAAGTCATTAGGATAATCACCGAAGTAAGGCGAATCATTTTCACCACTCATAAATGTTTGGAAGATGGTAAAGAAAACGCTTCCATTCTTTGGTACTCCCTTTTTCCTTATGCTGTCGGGTTTAATGCGTACCAAAGCTTCTTCTTCAAAGGCAGAAAATGAATTGAAATCATTGAATGCCTGGCTTGCCAGAATGTTCCTGTCAGCCAGAAAAAGGATGCGAGGTAAACGCTTTCCGTCGTCTTTGATATTCCATCTGCCCTGAAACAGCTTCCATGCTATTTGAAAAGCGATAGATGTTTTCCCAGTACCGGTGGCAAGAGTTAGTAATATCCTATTTTGTCCTTTGGTGATAGCTTCAATTACCCGGGTTACGGCAATATCCTGATAATAGCGAATCTGCCACGCTTCACCTTTGTCTTTATAAGGAAAAGATAAAAGCTTATCACGCCAATAGTTCTCTTCGGCAAAGGTCATGGCCCAAAGCTCATCGGGAGAAGGAAACGAAGCCACATCTCCCTCTTTGCCCAGCTGCATGTCAATGCCGTAATTCTTCCTGCCATTAGTGCTGTAGGTAAAGCGGATTTGCAGTTTCTCAGCATAAGTCTTTGCCTGCGCCACACCTTCTGTGTAGTACTTTTCATCAGACTTGGCTTCAACCACAGCAAGCTTTCGTCCTTTATACTGCAACACATAGTCCGCCTTCATGGGTTTCGCACGCTTGCCGTAACCAATAAGTCGCCCTATTGTAACAGGATGCTCTACCAATATTCTGCTATCCTCCACTACTCCCCATCCTGCAGCACGCAGTGCTGTGTCAATGAGTTCTAGTCTTGTTTGTGGTTCGTTCATATTAAGATATTATCCAATTTACTAAATTCGTAATTTCGGTATAATCATTTGGCAAAATAGCATTTAAATCTTCTTCTTCAAGCCTTTTATTAAACTGCGCCCAAGAGTTCTCATCCTTAGATATACCACCTAAATGATTTTCTATTGTTCCTTTGGTCCAAATCCAAATATTATGAGCTTTAAATTTACTTTTTATATTCATAATATTCCCTTGAATATTTGACTCTTGTGCTAATAAGCTAATTGCATCAGCTGCACATAAAGAACTACCATTCTTTTGAGGCCATCCGTTTCTAGATAAGGAAATATTACTACTAGGTGCTATTGAGGCCAAATGTGTTTTTATAGCACGAATGTCAGTATCATCTTGGACTAAAAATCCTTCCTTTTCCCCATTTAATAAAGCATAATCCAAGTCAAGAAGAGCTTTTGTTGGAATATCCATTACATTAAGAACATCCATCATTTTTCGAGTATTTGTAGAGCCCCCCATTGGAACTAGAGCTACTTTATGTAAACCTAATGTTTTAGAAGTTATGTTGTACACTAAAGAAGGTAATAATCTATTTTCAGTAGTACCTTCTGCTAAAATAACCCTTTCAGAGAATAATATATTTGAAGAATTGCTTAATGAGAATATTCTTGATAACTGACTTGGATCTTCTCTTTCAACTCTTGGTATAGCTTCTTTTAAAGTAACCCTTTTTTTCGTCTCTCTTGAATTATTTTTTATTATTAATAAAGTATTCTCAACATCTTTTGATGTAATCATGAACGGAGAATGAGTAGAAAATACGACTTGGTAACCTTGATTAGACAAAGTCTTAAGTGCATCTCTTAATATTTCAATAGCCTGAGGATGCAAATATAATTCCGGTTCATCAATTAATAAGATTGTATTAGACAATTGTTCTCCTGAACTTCTTTTTATATCTGCTAAGTGTCTTACTAAGGCCATTTGAATTGATCTTTGAGCTCCATTTCCTAGTGCTGAAACATCTCGACTGATAGTAGTATTTTCATAAACCTTAATTGTCCCTTTAGAAAAAATATCTTTTAGTTCAGGAGCAGGTATATGTACTTTTATACTAATTCCTGGAAATATAGAATCGAGCTTACCATTAACAGCTTCATCAAATTCAGATAACTCTGTTGCTCTTTCTGTTCCATCAACTTCTAACAGATTTCTAACATCATCAAGTGCCTGTTGTACCGTATCGGTATAGTTTTCTTGAACAGGTACTAAAATCTCAGATAATAACTTTCCTATCGTAGTTGTACTTTTATTTTTGCTTACATCTTCTTCGGAATTTTCCATAGCACCAATATGTATTGGTTCAGGAAATAAAGCTTGAATTGCTTGATCAATACCTGTCGGGTTTGGTTTCCATTCTTCATCACTAGGATCTTTTATATATAATTTTATTTGTGAAACAGAGGCTCCAGGTGTCAATTGTTCTCTTTTAATATATAAAGAATCACTTAACAAATAAGTTTCAATGCTTGTTCTTTGGCTTTCAGGCAATTGATTTAGTATGTTAGTTGTAATTCCTGATATTTTGCCCTCTATTTTAATGGGAAGGCTTTTATTATTAAAATAAGTATCAGAAAGTGAGTTCTTTCTTAATAACCATTTTATAGCTTCTAATATATTTGATTTACCAGCATTATTATAACCAACAAGAGGAGTAAAAGCTGATAATTCAAAAGTCTCAGACTTTATTGATTTAAAATTAGTAACCTTAATTTCTGATAAAATATGTGTCATAGTATTGTGTGTATTTAAATTAATTCTCCGCTAAAAGCTTTTTGTAATATGCTCTTTTTTAGCTCTTCTAAAGAAGATAGTTTTTGTTGATAATTAACTTCTAATTGTTTGCATTCGGCAGAGAGTGTATCAAGAGTCTCTACTATATGCTGTTGCTCGGATAAAGTCGGAATAGGAAATAATTCATTCTCAAAAGTTCCCATATTGATATTAGCTTGCGCACTTCCTTTACCTAGTGCTTGCAGTTTTGCTTTAAAAAACTGCAATAGATATTCAACAAAATATCTATCTGCCAAATCTTCATTCACAACTAAACCTATTACACTATCTGGAAAACAGGCATCAAAAGTTAATATACCTGTTTCAGCTATGTTTGCAGCTATTGTAATGCAAATTGTTCCTGCCGGCCAAAGTTTACTTTGAGCAAGTCCCAACTCACTATATGTTTGCGAGTATTGAATTATTAAATGATCACAGTTTCTTATATCTCCAGTTTGAATAAATGGGTAATCACCACCATATAATTTTTTGTCATTTCTTGGACGATGCTTTGATTTACCTCTTCCAAATGTTTTTGAAATCTGTTCCAAGGTTTTGTACTCCCTCTTTTCCCATTTATTAGCAAACACAGCATTCAATTCACTTTGAAAAACCTTCTTACAATTTTGCAAGTTACGCTCTATATTTGCTTGGGCTGCTGCAATTTCAGCAAAGACTTCATCTAATTTGGCTACTATTCGTTGTTGCTCTGGTAGTAAAGGAATAGCGACTTTTATCTGATAAACATCATTCCTATTTATCCCCGGTTTTACTCCCTTTGCAAATTGGGTTAGATCTAACTGTCTAAATAAGTAGAATAAGAAATCAAGATTATAGCTCTGTTTATCAAATTTTATAAAGTATGTAACATCTAAAGGCCAAAACTTTTCTTCTGTATAATTAATTTCTCCTGCAGAACCTTTTCTTCCAACAATAATACTTTTTTCGTTGCAATAATATTCGTTTGTTCTATCTATTGCTCCATTCGCTCCATAAACAGGATAAAGTCCATCGAAGCTGCGTTTTCCTTTATCTAACGGTTTACCATATTCTAAAGACAAAACCTCCCCAAGCTTCTTCATCTCCCATCCAACAGGTAATTTCTTTCTACTCTTCTCCATCATCCAGTTTCTTTAATTCATTTTCTAATTCTTCCACGGTAGGTAAGCTACTTTTAAACTCTTCCGGAAAAAGCTTTGTAAGCTGATAATCCGAAATACCAATAGGATGAGTTATGTCTTTTAGTGAATATTCTGCTATTGTTCGATTTCTCATTTATAATTTTCCCTAAGTCCCAATAAAGGACTATCAGCTCCGCATTTGCTGCAAGTGCTGCCTTACCCCGGGATGTACGAATCCGCTCTTTAATTTCTTTCAGCCAATCTTTATAGGAAACGTTATGGTACAGTTCTCCGCTCATAGCATAGCTTTTACTCGTTTCAAAATTTCGGAAGTCTGTACATCAAGCGCTTCCATCTCTTTAATAATCTCTATCGGAGAGCGCAAAGGTGCCTCTTCCGGAGTAAAAGGATTCTTCACACTGAGGTCGTATGTTTCGGTATCAATATCAGAAATATCAATAGTCCAGCTCCTTTCGCTATCGGCTTTATCTTTTTGCAGAGCAATAAATTCGGCCAGATCATCATCATTCAGCGGATTGGTTTTACCCATGTTTCTTCCCGGATCGAGCTGGTAATACCAAACTTTCTTTGTAGGTTCACCTTTATCGAAGAATAAAACCACCGTCTTTACACCGGCACCGAGGAATGTTCCTCCCGGCATATCGAGTATGGTATGAAGATTACAACTTTCCAGCAAATGTTTACGTAGCGAAACGGAAGCATTGTCGGTATTACTTAGGAATGTATTCTTGATTACAATACCTGCCCGTCCGCCTGCCTTTAGTATCTTTATGAAATGTTGCAGGAACAGGAAAGCTGTTTCACCAGTTTTTATATCAAAATTCTGCTGTACTTCCTTCCGTTCTTTTCCTCCGAAAGGCGGATTGGCAAGAATTACATTATAACGATCTTTTTCCTGTATATCACGCAGATTCTCACTCAGTGTGTTTGTGTGAATAATATTGGGGGCCTCAATGCCGTGCAATATCATATTCATAACACCGATTACGTAAGCCAGATTCTTTTTCTCTTTTCCGTAGAATGTTCTCTTTTGAAGTGTTCTAGATCATTTGTAGTCAGTGTTTCCCTTTTCCTTGTCATATGTTCATACGTTTCGCAAAGGAAACCTGCAGAACCTACAGCTCCATCATAAACAGTTTCACCAATTTGAGGGTTAACCACTTTTATAATGGCGCGAATAAGCGGACGTGGAGTGTAATACTGCCCACCGTTGCGACCTGCATTACCCATGTTCTTGATTTTGGATTCATACAGATAGCTAAGTTCGTGTTTATCTTTTTGAGAACAGAAAGGAAGCCCGTCAGCCAGTTCAATGATTTCCCGAAGATTATATCCGCTTTGTATCTTGTTTTTCAGTTCACTGAAAATCTCACCAATCTTGTATTCAATGGTTTGCGGACTATCAGCTTTCTCTTTAAACTTTGCCAGATAAGGAAATAGTTTGCCGTCAACAAACTGCACCAGATCGGGTCCGGTCATTATCCGGTTATAGTCGAGCTCATCTTCTGAGTTTTTAGGCATCGCCCAGTTTCCCCAACGATATTCTTCATCGATAATACTTTTATACGCTTTCCCCTGTAATGCTGCTTCGTCCGCCTTATCTTGTTCCAATCCGTCGAGATAACGAAGAAAGAGTACCCATGAGGTTTGCCCGATGTAATCTAACTCACTATCCGCTCCCGAATCTTTATATAATATGTCGTCTATATTCTTAAATGTCTGTTCAAACATAATTTTGTTATTTATTATATACAAATGTAGTAAATCCATTTAATATATGGGCCGAAAAATAGAAGAGTCTGTTTTAAATTTTATTTAATCAAAATATTATATAAGCAAGGTTAGATCATATTCTCGCTTTCTTTCTTTGATATGCAGTACTTTCTTTATATATTGCTCCTGTATTAATGGAGTCTTTGGATATAACAAAGAGTAATAAAGAATATGATTGGTTAGGGAGAGTTGGAATCCGAAGCAACTATTCGGGATTTCCTAATAGTTCAATCTGAAGACTTTAATGAGAATATAAAAAGTAAAATCATGAATAAAGAAAGATATTTCCGCCATTTTAAAGGAGGCTTGTATAAGATGATAACAGTTGCCAATGATAGTGAAACCTTAGAACGTATGGTTGTTTATCAGGCATTGTACGGTGAAAAGGGGTTCTGGATTCGTCCTGAGAAAATGTTTTTTGAGACTGTAGTGAGAGATGGAGTTGAGATTCCTCGGTTTAAGGAGATAACAGAGGAAGAAATCAACAAATTCTAATAGTATTGTTTAACGCTGAATAAATTTACGGATAGATGAAAATAATAATCCTGCAATATACATAGCTTAATAGCTTTTGTTTATCACAGGATTATTAAGAGATAGTTAATCGTATTTTTTCAGAATCTATTACGACTAGAATTTCAAACTAAAGTTTAAACCGTAGTTAGCAACTGAAGGCAAAGCACCGCTTTCTATCCCCTGAACATTGCCAGAGCTTGTTACTATTGCTTCCGGATCAAAGTGTTTAACATCTGGTCCCCAAATAGCTAAGTTACGTCCGTAAGCTGCTACGCGGAATGATTTGATAAAATAAGACTTACTTAAAGGAATTGTATATCCAATATTTATTTCACGCAATTTCAAATAATCAGATTTGAATACATCTTGTGCAGCCGGACCTGTATAATATTGATCGCCATAGGTTTCTGCATCAATACGTTTAGTATTTACAGTTCCATCAGCCAAAACTCCTTTCAATAATACACCACCACCGTTAGCAATAGATTCACGGATATTCACTCCCTTTTCATTTATAGCAGCAGTTTCCTCAAGCATACCACAATACATTCCCCACATATAAGAAGTTGAAAAATAATGTCCGCCTTTAGAAAAATCAAACAACACACTTAAATCAAAATTCTTGTAGTGGAATGTATTAGTCCAACCACCGGTGAAGTCTGGATAGACTTTTCCAAGATTTTCAAGATTTTGCCTATTTGAAGCAGAAGCATAAGTTCCATCTGCTTTGATTACTTTATTCCCTTTATCATCATATACAAAATCGTTACCTTGAATAGTTCCATATTCTTTTCCCTCGATAACACCAATTCTAACTTTAAAAGGAGCTTTAGCTAAGCTATAATATTCTATTCCATCAACTAGTTTCTTAACTTTGTTTTTATTTGATGCCAAAACCAGTGATGATTCCCATGAGAATTTTGCAGCTTTCACAGGAGTTGCATGAACTGATAATTCAACACCTTTATTACTCATTAAACCTGAGTTTGTAGTATAGTAACTATAACCGGTTGAATAAACTATTGGTATAGTAATAAACTGATTTTTTGTTTCACTTGAATAGACAGTTGCTTCAAAGCCTAAACGGTTATTCAGGAAAGACATTTCAAGACTGGCTTCATAAGAATTTGTAGACTCAGGTTTCAGATCAGTATTTTTTAAAGCAGTACTCATATTATATCCTGGAGTAGCAGTGATATCTGTATACTGAGAATATGTATATATTGATTGGTATAGGTCAGTATCATTATTTACCTGAGCATAACTCAGACTCAACTTACCAAAACTAAGCCAAGGGGTTTTATCTTTCAATAATTCAGAGAATACAAAGCTACCTGCTATAGAAGGATATTTATACGAACTATTATTCTTTGGCAATGTTGATGACCAGTCAACACGTAAAGACATATCCAAATAATAGGTACTCTTATATCCTAACGTAGCATTTGCAAATGCAGAACGAATAGATTTCTTTTTAAAATAGTTCTCTGATTTTGGAGTGTTAACAGAATTCTTTAAGTTATAGAACAAAGGAATAGCTAATCCACCATCTGTTTCACCGAAAATATACTCATACCTACGATTCATCAAGTTTGAACCAATGTTGGCATCAAATGAGAAATCGTTCTTAAAACGAGTATTGTATGACAACATAAATTCATGGTTGGTTTCAATCTGTTGACGAGATATCTCATAATAACGAGATAGTTCGTTAGAATAAACAGCATTACGTTCATACTGTTTGTCAACAAAGAAATCAACATTTGCTTTATATTGGAACTTTAAGTTATCCAAAATTTTGTAGCTCAATCCAACATTACCATAAATACGGTTACGTGAATCGTTTTCATAATTCATATAACGTGACCAATATGGGTTATCGTTGTACATTGGAGCCGGAACATCCCATCTTGCACGGTTCCAGGTTACCTGATGTCCGATTGAATTCATATACATACTCTTCAATTCTTTCATATCAAGTTCACGGTGTCCCCATTGAATGAATTGCTTCATAACATTGTTATCACAGTTTCCGGTTTCTGGACGTCCTTTTGCTCTTGAATTGAAGTAAGTAATGTTAGTGAATACTTCCAAACGTTTATCTGCACTAATTGTAGAAGCAGCAACATTAAAAATATTCTTTGTTAAAGAGCTGTTTGGCATATAACCAGTAAGATCTGAATTAGTATATGATAAACGTATATTTGCTCTATCTGTTGCCTGACTTACAGCTATGTTATTAGTAAATGAAACCCCTGTTTCGAAGAAATCATCGATATCATGTTTAGGAGCATTCCATTTGGAAGTTGTTGGATTTCCAACTTTTCCACCATCTTCCCATTTTGCTAAATCAAGCCATGAAACGAATTCCTGACCTTCGTATTTATCACCCCAACTTTCGTCAGTAGCCATATCCGGATACAAATAATTCTTCCCGTTGATAGCTATGTTTTTGAATCCATAATAACCGCCACCATATAACTTTTGCATCTTTGGTAATTTATTCACCACCTCTAAACCAATAGAAGAGTTGAATGTAACACCATATCCATCGCTTTTTTTAGCTTTCTTCGTAGTAATCATAATAACACCGTTTGTACCACGAGAACCATAAAGAGCAGATGCATTAGGGCCTTTCAACACGGAGATATTCTCAATATCATCTGGGTTAAGGTCCTGAACCAGATTGCCATAGTCGTAACCACCGGCACCCGTTTGAGTATTTGTACTATTATAGTCTGTACCTTCAATAGGTACACCATCAACTACAAATAATGGCTGGTTATTTCCAGAGATTGATTTTACACCACGAATGAGTATTTTAGAAGAACCACCCATAGAACCAGATCCGCTTTGAATCTGTAATCCGGCAATTTTACCTTGCAATGAGTTAACCGGGTTGCTTACACCACCACGAGCTTTCAACATTTCATCTCCAGAGATCTCAGAAACAGCATAACCCAAAGTTCTCTTCTTACGAGAAATACCTAAAGCCGTTACAACTGCTTCATCAACAACTTGTGCATCAGATGCAAAAACAATTTTCACAGATGGTTTAACAGCAACCTCTACTGATTTCATTCCAATAAATGAAACGACTAAAGATTTTGCCGAACCTGGAACATTAAATAGCGTAAAATTACCGTCAATATCACTGATAGTTCCAACAGTTGTACCCTTCACTAAAATAGAAGCTCCAACAACAGGTTGCCCATCCTCTTCCCAAATAACAACTCCTGTTACTTTCTGATTTTGGGCGGTTAC
Organism: Bacteroidaceae bacterium; assembly: GCA_963668125.1. Taxonomy (GTDB): domain Bacteria; phylum Bacteroidota; class Bacteroidia; order Bacteroidales; family Bacteroidaceae; genus Bacteroides. The sequence goes on from OY764215.1 coordinate 1,127,062, forward strand.
TAAACTAATACCTGTAAAAAGGCATATCAATAGCAAAATCAATTTTCTTTTCATAGATTCACTAATAAAGATAGAATTTATAATTACACTTACTTTACTCTAATATTTTGCAAAGGTATTAAGAGTATGTTTAAATTTAAAATTTAGGAATGAAAAAGTGTCTCTTTTTTCCGTTAAAATGATTGTTTTTAGTTGTCATAGTTTAAATAATTATGTATTTAACGGATTTGCAAGATTCACAATGGCAAATTATTAATAAGATCTTGAAAATGCTAGAAATAAAGCGAAAGCATGATTTGCTTAAAATGTGGGGGACTGTTTTTTATGTTGTAAAAGCCGATTGCTAATAGCGTAAGTTGCCTTCAAATCTTTTCTTATTGTGACTGGTTTACTATTATTATCGCAAATGGCCATCCCTTGGATCATTTGATTTATTACTTAATAATTTACGTGAGAAAAGACGTGTTTCAATGAGACAAAAGCCGAAGCAAGCGTAGGAATAATGGATAGTCGAAGTGTACATTGGGAAATAACCGTTCCCTAAGGCTGATGATAATGAGAAAAACAAAGGAATTAAACGTCATGTTGCCAGGGAATTTTTCCACCAAGTTGGTGGAAAAATCGAGTATCAGTTTATTGAAAAAAGGAGGAAATCAAAATTTAAAATCTATAATAATGGATAGATGTGATCATTCTTTGACGAAAAAAGATCGTAAGACAGGGCGAAATGTTTGTAAAGAAGATGTTCTCGGGCAAATAATAGAATGGATCAATAATTTATGATTTGTTTGTTGACGATTAAATATAATTTGCCCGGATATTTGCAAGCTATCAGTCCGCATTCCTTTTCAACCATTCCAATCTGCGCATGTCAGGTAAATGTTGCACTTTGAAATGTTCAAATTTTACATTAAATCCTTTTCCATCAGGGCAGGCAGCCATGATTCCAACCATTACAGGAGTGTTATCTTTTAACCATGCATTCCGCATCATAATGTAATTTTTATCATCAAATGAATAGAATATTTCAACAGCATCTAGTCGCCTGATGGTTTTAATCCAAATATAAGGAATGGGCTTATCTATTGTAATAACACTCCAATCGCTTGTTTTATGAGTAACGACTGTGCTCAGATTAAATTTCCCGTCTACAAACTCAATACCAGCTTTAATGTAATTTTCAGGATCAATGCGTAGCATTAATCCGGCCTGGTCGAATCGTGCCTTATACTCACCTGTAATCTTTACTTTTGCTTCGAATTCACCACCGTATGTTGAATAATAGAAAGGGGCATCATCAACTGTAAAGCCATAATGAGAGATACGCCAATAATCGCTTTGCGGAGTAACATACATTGAAACAGTTTTATCCTTAATTTCCCATTGTTCGGGTTCATTATACCATTGCATCTTTTCTAATGTTTGAGCAGAGATTATTTGCGTTATAAGCAGTGCAAATAATATTGAAATAGTTTTTTTATTTGTCTTCATATTTAATCCCTTTAAAATAGAATAACCATGTGTTTTAATTACCTTTGCAAAGGTAAATGCTTGTATATAAAATGGCAATACTGATTAATAACCATTCTTTTATCTACTATTATGGATGTTATACACAAGTTGAATGATGAATTGCTAAAACAAAAATTCATAAAAGAACAAGAGTTGTCTGCCCAATTAGATGAATGCAAACATATAGCTTTAAGTTATGCACAGGTGGAAAATTCGATAGCTGTATTGAGTGATATGAAAACAAATACAAGCTATATATTTTATGGAGGAGTGGCAGAAAGATTAGGCTTGGCTAAGCGAAGTACCACGAAAATTATTCATTCTATATGGGAAGAAGATATTTTTAGTCGCATTCATCCGGATGATTTAGTGGAAAAACATCTGCAGGAACTTCGCTTTTTTAATTTTTTAAAGACTATACCAAAGAAAGAACGTACGGATTACTATATTGCCAACAATATACGCATGTGTGATAGCACTGGGAAGTATGTTCAGGTGTTGCATAGAATGTTCTATATAGCAAGTCAGTCAAACGGTAGCATCTGTTTGGCTTTATGTCTATACAATTTATCGAGAGATTTATCTCCGAGAAATATTATAATTAACTCTGTAGATGGGTGTATTCTTGAACCTGAAGCTCAAACCACTAATAATATATTATCCTGTAGAGAGAAGGAAGTTTTGCAGTTAATTGATAAAGGTAAAATGAGTAAAGAAATAGCTTCTGATTTATCCATAAGTATAAATACTGTAAACAGGCATAGACAAAATATATTAGAGAAACTCCATGTGGATAATTCAATTGAAGCATGTCGGATTGCAAAAGGGTTGAAATTATTTTAGAATCCTTTAATCAGTAATAAAGGCCCAAAATCGCATTACAATGAATGCGTTTTGAGCCTTTTGATTGGTTGTTTTAAGTTTATTGAATGTTCTTACGAATTTTAGTAAGATACTTTTTCAATCTGTCGGCATCCTTATTGGTTATAATTTCTAGAATCTCTTTCAGCTCACGACGAATATTTTCTACTTGTGCAGGAGTACGTGGGTTGAAAAGGATTTCCTGAAGTAAATAATCGTCCTCACTCATCAGGCCTTTTGCTATAGCCATGTGCTTTTTGAATGTAGTACCTGGCGCTTCCTGATGTTTCATTACCGCTGCAAATACAAAGGTGGAAACAAAAGGAATGGAGAGTGAATAAGCCACTGTTTCGTCATGCTCATCGAATGTATATTCAAAGATATTCAGACTAAGTGAGTTGTAGAGGTCTTTAAAGAATACTTTACCCAGGTGATCACTTTCTGAAATAATGATGGCACTTTCACTCGACAAGTTGCTGAGGCTGGCAAATGTAGGACCAAACATTGGGTGTGAGGATACGTAGCGGAATCCGCTTTCTTGATAGAATTTCTTTAATCCTGTCTTTACACTTGCAATATCACTTAAAATACAGTCTTTTGTCAATACAGGGATGATCTGTTTGAATGCTTCCAGTGTGTATTTTACGGTTACTGCATTGATTACAAGTTCCGGCTCGAACTCCTTTATCTCTTCCAGTGTGGTGAAACGATACGTGTTGTATACAAAGCGAAGTTGCTGTGGATTAACATCGTATACGGCTGTTTCGTGCTGGAAACTTAATACGTCTGTAAAGAAGGAGCCCATTTTACCGGCTCCAAGAATTAATATTCTCATGTTGATTGTTGCTTTACTTGTTTATAACTTCCATTTGCTGACGAACTGATTCTTCATGGATTGCCTCGAATACTGATTTTACAAATTCTGCATCCATGCCAAACTCTTCACCTTGTGCTCCTCTTTTTGAAAGAATCTCATCATAACGTCCGGTTTGAAGGATAGTCATATTGTGCTCTTTTTTGAAAGTTCCAATTTCACGGCTTATTCTCATTCTTTTTGCCAGTGTTTCTAGCAATGAGTTATCGCAATCATCAATCTGTCTTCTTAACTCTGCAAGGCTTTCTGTTGTTTGAGTCTCGTTACGGATAACCAACAGGTTAAGGATGTAATCTAAGATGTCAGGAGTAACTTGCTGAGAAGCATCACTGAGGGCTACATCAGGGTTGCAGTGTGATTCAATAATCAACCCGTCGAAATTCAGGTCCATTGCTTGCTGGCAAAGTGGAGCGATAAGCTCACGCTTTCCGCCAATGTGACTAGGATCACAGAATATTGGCAAATTAGGAATACGGCGACGTAGTTCAATTGGAATGTGCCATTGAGGAAGATTTCTATATATCTTTTTATCGTATGTACTGAATCCGCGGTGAATTGCTCCAAGACGTTTTATACCTGCATTGTGAAGGCGTTCCAGAGCACCAATCCATAATTCGAGGTCGGGATTTACCGGGTTTTTAATTAATACAGGGATATCTACACCTCTTAGTGAATCGGCAATTTCCTGAACAGCGAAAGGATTAGCAGATGTACGGGCGCCGATCCACAATAAGTCGATATTGTGTTTAAGTGCTTCATCTACATGCTTAGAAGTTGCTACTTCTGTAGATACATACATACCTGTTTCTTTTTTTACCTCTTGTAACCAGGAGAGACCTTCAATACCTACACCTTCGAAACCTCCCGGTTTAGTACGTGGTTTCCAGATTCCTGCGCGGAAAATCTTAATTCCTCTGCTAGCCAATTGTTTGGCTGTTTCCATCACTTGTTCTTCTGTTTCTGCACTACATGGACCTGCAATTACGATTGGTCGTTTTGCTTCCACTCCTGGTAATAAAATAGATTCTAATTCCATTTTGAGTATATTTTTATGTTTTTACTTATTCATGTTTTTAATTCTTTCCAATGCATTTGCCAGCATCTCTTCGTTGCAGCATAGGGAAAGGCGAATGTATCTTGCTCCGTTACTTCCGAATATAAATCCCGGAGTAACAAAAACGTTTGCTTCGTAAAGCACCTTGTCGGTAAATGCTTCCACATTTTCACACGATTCAGGAACTTTTCCCCAAAGGAACATTCCAACCTGATTTTCATCGTAAGTGCAACCTAAAGTGTGCATTATTTCGCCCGCTAATTTACGGCGCTTTCGGTAAACGCTGTTCATTTCGGTGTACCAGGATGCTTCGCAATTTAAAGCTTTTGCTGCAGCAAGTTGCAATGGGCGGAACATACCAGAGTCGATATTGCTTTTTACTTTCAATATCCATTGAATGAACTGTGCATTTGTGGCAATTACTCCCACACGCCATCCCGGCATATTGTGACTTTTACTCATTGAATTGAATTCGATGCAGCACTCCTTAGCTCCTTCAACACTTAAAAGGCTTAAAGGTTTATCGTTCAGGATAAAACTGTATGGATTGTCGTTTACAACTACAATATTGTGTTTACGGGCAAAGGCTACTAATTTTTCGTATAAGTCCATAGAAGCATTGGCTCCTGTTGGCATATTGGGATAGTTGGTCCACATCAGTTTTACATTGCTCAGATCCATCTTTTCCAGTTCTTCAAAATCGGGCATCCATCCGTTTTCTTCTTTCAGATTGTATGCAACAACTTCGGCACCTAATAACTTACTGAGTGAAGTGTAGGTTGGATAACCTGGGTTTGGTACCAATACTTGTTCTCCCGGATTCACAAAAGCAAGCGTTACATGAAGAATTCCTTCTTTGGAACCAATTAGTGGCTGTATTTCTGTGTTAGGGTTTAAATCAACATTATACCATCTTTTATACCAATCGGAGAATCCTTTACGAAGTTCTGGTATACCGGTGTAAGGTTGGTAACCGTGTACATCAGTGCGCATTGTTTGTTCACACATGGTCTGCAGGGTATCATTTGATGGAGGTAGGTCGGGACTTCCAATTCCCAGACTAATAACCTGTTTCCCTTCTGCATTCATTTGTGCTACTTCTTTCAGCTTTCTGGAGAAGTAGTATTCGCTTACGCTGTTCAGTCTTGAAGCAGGTGCGATGTTAAATACTTGATTTTCCTTCTTCATATTCTCCTAGTATTCTTAGCTCTTTGATTAATGGTGTTATTGCGTCGATAGCTTGCTTGTATCTTAGATAATCTTTAAAAGCTATGTCTACATAAAAAAGATATTCCCATTCCCGGCCAATGATTGGCAATGATTGTATTTTTGTGAGATTGATGTTGTAGAAAGATAGAATTGAAAGAACCTGGGAAAGACTCCCTTCTGTGTGTGGTAATGAGAAAACGATATTTGCTTTATTGATGTTTTTGTCTTTTCGGAAGTCGTCTGCCAACCAAGGGTCTGCTATAACAAGGAAGCGTGTGAAGTTATGCTTATTGGTCTCAATACCTTCCTGCAGGACTTTCATTCCGTAGATTTCGGCAGCTGCTTTGGAACAGATGGCGGCATGACCTCTTAGATTCTTTTTCTTGATCATTTCCGCACTCTTTGCTGTGTCTTCTGCTTCTACAACCTTGAAACTGGGATGGCTATCGAGGAACTCCTGACACTGCATTAATGCGATGGGGTGGGAGTTTACTTCCACAATATCTTTCCAGTCTTCATCGGGCAGGCAAACTAAGCAGTGGGAGATGCGTAGTTTGTATTCTCCGATAATTTGCAATTGACTTTTACGCAGTAATTCGTGGTTTTGCAGAAGACTACCGGCAATGGTGTTTTCAATAGCAACCAAACCAATAACCTGGCTGTCGGCCTTTACTGCATCAAAAACATCCTGAAAATGTGCACAGCAAATTAACTGAATTGCTTCATCAGGGAATAGCTTATGAGCTGCTATATCATGAAATGAACCCTTTGTTCCTTGTATGGCTATCTTTTTCATATTGAGTAATTGTGTAAAACAAAAAATCCCGCTTCCTAAGGAGCGGGATTTTTATGTTTATTTCTTTTAATATTTATGTTCTTAGTTTACACATACAAATTCCCGCTCTACTTTCTGGCTAAAGTAAAAGTAAAAAAAGAATGAATATGTATAAGAGAATAATTTCATTTCTGTCTTCTGTAATAATTCGGGGACAAATGTACGACTTTTATTGGAAGAACAAATAAAATAGCTAGTTTTTTTTCAAAAAAAAGAGCTTTTTGTTTTAAATAGTAAGTTTTAGAATATTTTTGCCCCGGAATACATATCAGCAAAGTTGTTGAATTCACCGTTTACATTTTCCTCTGCTTTGGGGTCAAGTTCCATTGCTTTCTTCATATCTTCAAGTGAGCCTTCTTTGTCATTGTTAAGGAATTTGGCACGTCCACGTTCGTGATAGGCTTGACTGAAGTTTTCTTTTAACTCTATTGCTTCGTCAAAATGTTCAATAGCTTCGGTATATTTCTTTTCGGTGATAAGTAACTGCCCCAGGTATAAATATGCCTGTTCGTTAAATGGATTAAGCTCTATTACATTACTATAATCGGCGCTGGCTTCATCAAATAACTCTTTCTGCTCCTTAAGTTTTCCCCGAAGCAGATAAGCAGCTTCTTCTTCCGGCATTAGTTCCAGTACTTTTTCTACATCTTCTAATGCATTAGAATATTGGTTCATATCTTTTAAAATCTCAGCTCTAAGAAGATAAGCCTGAGCAAAATCGGCTTTAATAGAGATAGCCTTGGTTAAGTTTACAATAGCATTGATATTATCTTTTTGTCCACGGTTTCCTCTAGCCAGCAGCAGATAGGCAGCAAGGTTGTTTTCTTCTAACTCAATAGCTTTAAGGCAATAATCAATCGTATTTTGATAATCTTCCTGTATGTAGCAAAGATTTGCCAGAGTGAGATAAGTTGCGGCTACTTCTGGATCAACCTCAATCATTTTATGCAAGGTTTTTATTGCTTCTTCCAGATTATTCTGATGAATGTATGCTTTGGACAGGTAATCGAGAGTTTCGAAATCGTCTTGAATTGCCAAAGCTTCGTTATAACATTTGATGGCATAGTCAATCTGCCCGATACGTTCTGCACGCATTCCGTCATATTTGAATAACTCGAAGTTCTTTTTCTCTGCTTTAGCTTTATCGTCTTCTGACTCTCCTGAGTTGCCTGTGAAGAAGGTTTTAAAAAAGTTTGCCATAATATGATTTTTATTCGTTTTTACTGAGGACAAAAATAATCAATTTGCTGAATTGTTTATAAATCCGTCTTTAATATTTAATTTTCCTTCATCCAGCAAGTACTGGATAACAACACTTATTCTGTCTGGTTCAAGATTAAGTTTCCTGACTATTTCGGCCGGTGTCATGCTCTTTTCTTTCAATACAGTAAATATTTGGGAAGCCAGTTCGTCAAAATCAGCTTGTTTTAATCCGCTTTTATTCTTCTGCAGACAAACGTCGCACTGCTTACAGTTATGCTCATTCTTTTCTCCGAAATAGCGAAGCAACATTCGGCTGCGGCACGCATTATCTGTGGTGACGTATTCAAGCATTGCATTGATACGTTTTACATATCTCTCTTTTCTTTCTTCATACACTTCTTTTGGAATATGAAGATGGTTGAGCTCAACTCGCTCACGAGTATATATAATATAAGGTGTTTTCTTGTGAGGTATATAGTCTATGATTCGCCGTTTAGATAAATAGATAAGTATCTCATAAATTCTTTCCCGGGTTAAATTGAGACGAATAGCCAGTGATTCTTCACTAATATAAGCATAGTCTGTGAAAATTCCTGTATAGGAGCGAAGTATAGCCTGAAGAAGTGTTTCTACTTCCGGTCCCATTTCACGGAATTTATAGAGCTCATTTCTTCCTACAGTAAATATTAGTCTTGAAGAATTGTCTTGTTCATCAGTATATTCTATATATCCGGCCTGAGTCAGGATTTTTAGTGCGCCATCTGCCGGAACGGGGAAATGCTTGAAATTTCGACAAAACTGTTCCAGACTGAAGTCGTACATTCTGCCTTGTCCGTCGCCCATGGCCATCTGATAATAGTAATTCAGATGTTCATAGATTTGCTTGATATACTCTTTCTCCGGAAAAGTATCAGACACGCGTTTGTTGAGTGTGGTTTTATCTGATTTGGAATAGAGAATTACTGCATAAGCTTTCTTCCCGTCTCGACCGGCACGACCGGCTTCCTGGAAGTAAGCTTCTGGTGAATCGGGTAAATCAACATGAACAACCAGTCTTACGTCTGCCTTATCAATACCCATACCAAAGGCATTAGTGGCAACCATTACCCTGAATTGCCCTGTTTGCCATTGCTTTTGCCGGAGATCTTTTGTTTCATTGTTTAATCCGGCATGATAAAAATCGGATGATATGCCTGCTTTTCGTAAAAAATCGGCAGTATCCTTTGTTCTTTTACGACTGCGGGCATATACAATTGCTGTACCAGGCACTTTGCTGAGAATGTGTAGCAGCTCATCTTGCTTATTATCTGTTTTGCGAACGATATAAGCCAGATTTTTCCGTTCGAAACTCATGCGAAAGACGTTTTCCTTGGGGAAGTGAAGTCTTTCCTGAATATCTTTTACTACTTCCGGAGTGGCTGTAGCTGTCAGTGCCAAAACGGGAACACCAGGAAGCAGACTTCTGATGTCGGCAATTTTTAAGTAAGCTGGACGGAAGTCGTATCCCCATTGGGAGATGCAGTGAGATTCATCAACCGTAATCATGCTCACTTTCATACTTCGCAATTTCAGCTGAAATATTTCTGTATCGAGTCGTTCCGGAGAAATATAAAGAAACTTGTAGTCGCCGAAAATACAATTTTCCAAGGCAATAAGTATCTCTTTCCGTGTCATACCGGAATAAATGGCTACAGCTTTTATTCCCCGTTTCTTAAGGTTATCCACCTGATCTTTCATCAAGGCAATAAGAGGGGTAATTACAATACAAATACCTTCTTTTGCAAGAGCTGGTACCTGAAAAGTAATTGACTTACCCCCACCGGTAGGCATTAATCCAAGTGTATCATTTCCCTCACCGATACTGTTGATAATCTCTTCCTGCAAATCGCGGAAGTGAGAGTATCCCCAGTATTGTTTCAGTATGTCACGGTAATTCGCCGCCATATTTATTCTGTAGGCTTTATATCTTCAATGATAAGTTGAATTTCTCCGCGTTTATGAGTGTTTTCTTCTATGGAATAGCAAATATCAAAGGATCGCTTTGTTTTGATATAACGAGCTTGTGAACTTTGTCCGAAGGCAATTCCATTCATTACATTGTTGGACTTGTTATCTACCAGTTCGAGCTTGATATGTTCCTGCTCTCTGCCTACTACTTTGCTAGTACCATAATCGTACACATTGTGGGTACAGAATATGGGTCTATGGTTTTCCGGACCAAAAGGATTAAACTTTTTCAGATCGGAAAAGAAGCGGGAAGTAATATCTTTAAAATCAATTTCTGCATCAATATCGATTACAGCACTTTGCTGCTCAGGCAAAATATGATCAGAAACAAAATCTTCAAACCGTTGGGTGAACTTTTCTACATTTTCAACCTTCATTGAAAGTCCGGCAGCATAAGTATGGCCACCAAAATTTTCGAGTAAATCTCGGCAATGTTCAATCGCTTTATATACATCAAATCCAGAGACAGAACGAGCCGAACCGGTTGCCATGTTGTTGGTTCTGGTTAGTACTACTGCCGGACGGTAATAAATCTCTGTCAGTCTTGAAGCCACAATGCCAATCACTCCTTTGTGCCACTCTTCGTTATAGAGTACTATTGAGCGACGACTTGCTAAACCTTCCAGACGGTCAACAATATTGTTGGCCTCTTCTGTCATGGTCTTGTCCAGATCCTTGCGGGTTTCATTGTATTGGTTAATCTGATTGCTTTTTTCCAGAGCGAGAGAATAATCCTTTTCAGTAAGAAGGTCAACAGCTTCTTTGCCGTTCTGTATTCTTCCGGAAGCATTGATACGAGGACCAATCTTGAAAACGATATCACTCATGGTGATCTCTTTTTCGCTTAGTCCGCAGATATCAATAATGGCTTTCAAACCTATGCTTGGATTGGCATTCAGTTGCTTTAACCCATAAAAAGCCAAAATACGGTTTTCTCCCATAATAGGCACAATATCTGAAGCAATGCTTACTGCGACCAGATCAAGCAATGGGGTGAGCTGATGGAAATCAATTCCATTGTTCATGGCAAATGCCTGCATGAATTTAAAGCCTACTCCACAACCGGAAAGGTGATTATAGGGATAAGTGTTGTCTTCCCGCTTTGCATTCAGAATAGCAACGGCAGGTGGCAGAACATTATCCGGCACATGGTGATCGCAGATAATGAAATCAATACCCTTTTCTTTGGCATAAGTTATTTCATCAATTGCTTTTATGCCACAATCGAGCACAATGATAAGACTAACCCCTGTTTCGGCGGCAAAGTCGATTCCTTGAGTGGAAACTCCATATCCTTCGCTATAACGGTCGGGAATGTAATAGTCAATATTTGAATAGAATTGTTGAATAAACTTGTAGACTAGCGCAACAGCAGTTGTTCCGTCAACATCATAATCTCCATATATCAATATGCGTTCTTTCCGTCCCATGGCCTGATTGAGCCTGTCAACAGCCACATCCATGTCTTTCATCAGGAAAGGGTCATGAAGGTCCTGCAGCTGTGGGCGGAAGAATTTTCTGGCCTCTGCGGCGGTCTCAATTCCTCGCTGGACAAGAAGATCTCCCAGAATAGGGTTAATCCCTAATTCGCCAGATAAATTCAGGCTTGCTTCTTTCTGTTCTTGTGTGAGAGGTTGATAATTCCATTTGTGACTCATTATATATTTTATTTTTTCTTATCTTGTTGGAGTGTCTCAAGTTTGAGACTAGAGGCCTATAAAAACAGGCGTCATGAAACTAAACGTTTCATTTCGTAAAGATACAAAAAAACGTTAATCGTCATATTAATCGATGGATGATTTTTTTAGAATGATTATAAAAAACTCCCGTATAATAAAAATGTTTAGTACAAAAAGCAGGTCTTTTGTACTAAACATTTTGTTATTCAATTATTGCCTGATATTTTTATTTAAATTGCTATTCTGCTTTTTTCTTTAAAATAATCTTACTGGCGTATGCATTGGATACCTCTTTACAGAATGCCGCAAATTCAGGATATGCTTTAGTATCGTATTCACCCGAACGGAAAAATAGCTTATTAACAATAACTATTTTGTCTCCGTTTACATCAATACTTGCATTGAATTTCCCGAACTTCTTATCAATAATTGGAAGTTTAGGTAAAGATTCTACTATATAGTTTTTGGGAATTTCAAGAGTTATAGTGTCACTGTCCAGATATCCATAGTTGATGTAAATAGGATGAATTCTTTTCTTGTTGGCCAGTTTGGACGGTCCGCGTCGGAAAATATTGATAGGTACGAATAGTCTGTTCCCTGTTTTGTTTCCGTACTTTTCACAATTTATATTGTAATTTACAACGATGGATGGTTTTGCCGATTTATCTTCCTTGTAAGTAACATTATTCACTCTTGCTTGTGGTAGTTGAATATCTTCTCGCAAATAGTCTATCTGTTTAACGGGAGGTAGCTTTGTTATTTCGGAGATTTGTTCGTACTGAATAAGATTACTTGTTCGTATAACTTTGGCCATTGCCGATCCTTTTTCTGTAAGACTAATGGTGGCTGTATGGCTTTCTGTATTTAATGAATCTTTGTAAGCTGGCAACCTGAGGACTTCTCCTCCGGTTTCTTTTATTAAAACTGCTTCGTGACCGGCAATGTGACTATGGACATACCCAAAAGGTAAATCTGGGTTGGTACATTCCAGCCAAAGTGTTTTTTCTTTTAATGGAACCTGAAGGATTACATGATCTAACTGACTAAAGTTTGGGAAGTCCTTAAATAATTTTGGATAGATAGTACTGATAACCGTATATGTGGACGGAATACCCAATTCCTTTAACATGGCTTTTGCATAGTTGGACAATGCCTTGCAGTCTCCAAAGCCTGTCTTTGCAACTTCTTCGGCTGTCATGGGCTGGTATCCTCCAATGCCTAACTGGATGCTGACATATCTGGTGGTTTTTGCCAGATAATCATAAACGGCTTTTACTTTATCATAATCGGTTTTACAATCTTTAGTGATTTCTGCAAGAGTTTGTTTAAAAGCATCAGGCAGAATATCTCTGTCTTTCAATAAGCTGTATTCCCAGTCTCCAAAAGATTTCCAGCTACTTAAATTACCATGAGTCTTGTCGTATGTGAAGTCCTTCGGAGTAATATAAAGAAGAGGTACCAATGTTGATAAAGACCTTGAGTAAGGCTCATCTTCAATAGCTTTGATATTTTTTAGCTTCCATTCCTGATAGGCTCCTTCTTTTCCGTTTTTCTTTTCGGATTGTGAACTCATATTGATTGCCTTATAAAGAAATTCAGAGTTTGCAGGTGCATAAAGACGATATGTAGCTTCTTCTACCGATTGGTTGTAGCTGTCCTGAGGCCAGAATACCGGTAATCCCAGTAATCCTTTCTTGTTTTTAATAACCCATTCGTATTTTATTGTTACTGGATAATTGACTAATGTGGGACTGAAAAAGTATTTTTTGTCATCTGATGCAAGATTCATTGAAAACTCGGTAGACTTTAATTCGGACTGTTTAATCTTACGAATCAAACGACCACTGGCATCGTAAATAGCTCCGCTAAAGTCTTTTAATTCGTGGAAAGGGTCTGTGTAGCATCCAAAACCTGCATCATCTTCTCCTTTAGAGTTGAGGACGGTAATGATTGTGGTTGTTTTTTCTTCACCACTAACATCAGACTGATACTTGAATTCTTTCTCGTAGAACCTTACTACTGAGTATGCGTTTTCTTTCAATGAATCTGCTATTTCAGGAAAGGTAAGTTGATCCTGTGCATTTGCAGTGCCAAAAGTCAGAAGAATGAAAAATAGATATTTAATTTTATTATTCCACATAATTTAAAGTTTCTGTTTATAACTGTGACGTTTGTGTTTTATTTGCTGTATTCTGAGGATCGGCCTTTTTTAATACGATTTGTTCGTTGTTAATGTCAACAATGGTTCCCCAGAAATTACGCAAGGTTGCATATTCTTCTTTTGAGTAAAGTATTCTTGTTAGTGAGAATATATAAAGCAATTGTATTTTGTTATCAATAACCTTAATATTGTAAGTGCAGCTGCATCCATCTTTATCCAGGTTTATTTTAACAGATTTGGGTAATTCTTCAACCTGGTAACCTTCAGGTATATCTAATACACATGTTAGCTTGAATGTCTGCGGATAGCTAAATTCTATAGGCAATTTACGAGTTTCGCTTGTAAACTGGTTCTTTGTTAGGTGAGGAAATATCATAGGATTCAGATATATATGCTCATCGTTAAAGATTGCTTCTTTATTAAATACGAGGTTTTCTTGTACGTTAGAAGAGAATTTATTTATATTTTTAAATGAGAACCCTTTTACGGCAATGCCATCTTCAGTTTCTTTTTTCTCAATATAAGTAGTACTATCTTTGGCCGCCTTGAATGATGTGCGTATCTGTTCAGCATATTCACCAAAATAATATGTGACTTTTTCACCGTCTACTTTACCTTCAGGAGTAATAGAACCTTTGATTAACGTATTGACGTTATTTCTCCCCACATTAGTTAAATCAATCCAGTCTCCCTTTCCATTTACATTATAAATTCTAGCTCTGTCTACCATCAGTTTGGGAGGTAATATGTTTATATCTCCGTTCTTTACTGAACCATCAAGGAAAACAACTGTACTGTCTGTGTCGTTTATTCCCACAATAAAGGTATTTAGTTTGTTGATGCTAGGGTAGGTTAAAGGAAGTCTTCCCTGATCTCTTGTGCTCATCATAATGGGGAAGGCATTTATACCTGCATCCTTCAACATGCTTATAAGAATAAAGTTAATATCAGCATTACTTCCAGATCCTTCTTTTATGGCTTTCTTTATATTATTTCCATAAAAGTGGTAATTTTCATTCCATGATATTTTTTTCTTAAGTAACTGATAAATAGAACGTATTTTATCGTGTGTACTTAAGTCTTTCATATTAATAGCACTCATTTCTTCCTTGAATGGATTTTTAAGTTTAAGTAATCCACCAAAATCGTTTTCATTTTTGAGTAATTCATCAATTTTGTTCCAGTCAGTTGTGTACGATTGGTATATTGAATAAGGGAATTGAATTCCTTTTAGCTCGAATGTAACTTTTGTACAGAAATCCTCGGCACACCATACATTAGGTTCGTCTTTCAACGCAGAAAGATCATTTACTGTAAATGTCAGTTGTCTGGAAGAGCAATTTACCGAAGACATTTGATGGTCGTCGCCCATAACGGTAAAACTTTGGTTACCAGGAACTTCCTTGGTATTTAAGAACTCACCACCTCTTGTCTCAATGTTGTAATTAAAATATTCGGGTATCTGAACTTCATATTTGGCATACATTACCGGAATGCTTTGCTGAATAATCATATCGGCAAACTGCCAGTAAAGTTCGGAAGTTATATTATACTTGTATTCTATTACTGTTCCCGCCTTTACTGATGGTATAGAGAATTTTATCTGTTTAAGGTTGGCGTTTAGTTGTTCTTCAAAAATGTAGCTTTTCTCCATTTTTGTTTTGTTTATTTTTCCGTCTTCCAGATTATATGCATAGGCTTCTATTCTGCTCACAGTCTCTTTTGCATCACCCGATTTTCCGGTGTTATAAAAAGGTATGTTTACATCGGCATATTCCTTGCCTTCTGCCTTTAAGATCTTAATCTTTGTTTCGTAATAATATTCTATTACGAATTTTCCATAGATATATGCATACCTGGCCTCTACATTTTTATAAAGAGTTACTGCTGTAGCAGTCGTGTCTTTTGGATAAGAGGTCATACTGAGCTCGTCCTTGGTAATTTTACCATAACGAGTGCTGAATTCTTGTGCAGATGCTGTTATTGCAGATGTGATGAACAGCAGTGACATAAGTATTGTTTTTTTCATAAAGAGTGATTTATGGATTTATTTAAAAGTTTATATTTTTACTATTGTTTTGAATATACCATTTAATTGTAATTTTATAGTTGAGTAGTTTGCTTCTCTTCTGTCTTTGTTGGTTGTGAAGTTGTTTTTCTTAATACCAGCAACTCCGTGTTTTTGTTAACTACGGTTCCCCAAAGCTGACGCAAAGCAGAATATTCATCATTGTTATAGAAGATTCTATTTAAAGAGAATGTATATCCTAACTGGATGGTATTACTAAGAACCTGCACATTGTAGGTACAAATACATCCATCATTGTCCAGATGAATCATAACCGGTTTTGGAATTTCTTCAACCTGATAGCCTTCGGGAATATTTAGTGTGGTAATTAGTTTAAAAGTGTACGGATAATCAAATTCAACAGGAAGTTTACGCTCTTCTTTTGTAAACTGATTCTCTGTTAAATGAGGAAAGATCAGTGGGTTAATGTAAATATGATCTTCGTTGTGTGATAATTCTTTTGTGAAAGAGAATTGCTCTTTTACATTGGAAGTAAAACTATTAATATCAGTAAAAGATGATTTCTTTATAGATATCCCGTATTTTAGTTCCTTTTTTTCAATAAAAGCGGTGCTGTCTTTGGCTTCATAAAATGATTTGCGGAATTTGTAAGCCTGTTCTCCGGTATAGGAAACTTTTTGTTCTCCATTGACTATTCCTTCAGGAGTAATGGTACCGGATGTGAGAGCGGTAACTGAATTCTTTCCTATATTGGTCAGATTAACCCAACTGCCTTTTCCGTCCTGACTAAAAATTCGGGCTTTCTCAACCATCAGTACAGGAGGGAGAATGTTGACATCTCCTTTAGTTACAGATCCATCCAGATAAACGGTTGAATTCTCGTCATCGTTTATGGCTACAATAAATGTGTTTAGTTTATTTATGCTAGGAAAAAGATTGGGAAGTCTCCCAAGATCTCTTTTACTCATCATTACAGGAGACGATTCTATTCCTGCATCTTTAAGCATACTCATTAATATGAAATTAATATCGGCATTGCTCCCGGTACCACTTTTAATTGCTTTCTTTATATTGCTTCCATAAAACCTATAAGTTCCATCCCATGATATTTTGCTCTTTAAAAGTTGAAAAATAGCGCGTATTTTATCCTTCTTGTTTGGCATAGATAAAATATTTGCAGCTCGCATCTCTTCTTTAAATGGGTTTGACATATTTAGAATTGCTCCAAAGTCTTCATCTTTTTTGAGAAGTTCATCTATATCTTCCCATGTACTGGTATAAGGTTTATAGTCAGAACCGGGAAAGCGTGTTCCTTTTAATTCGAATGTTACTTTGGTGCGAAAATCATCCGGACACCATATGTTAGGTTCATCTTTTATTGCGGGAAGGTTTATAACGGTAAGAAATATCCTGCGGCTGTTAAACCGTATTGAATAAGTCTGATGGTATTCATCTTCTCCGTTTGCGCACTGCTCAACAACAGACTCTGATACATTTATTTTTTCATTCCCTTTCAGTCCCACATTGAAATCGAAATATTGAGGTATTGTAACATCATAGTTGCTGTAGATCACCGGAATATCTTGCTGAAAAACACATTCTTCAATCTGGTGTGGAAATTCAGAGGTCAGTAGATACTTATATTCTATTACGGTTCCTTCTTTTACTGCTGGTATGGAAAACTTTATCTGTTTATAATAAGGGGTTACACGTTCTTCGAAAATGTAACTTTTATCCAATTTGGTTTTATTCACCTTGCCATTTTCCAGGTTGTATGCATAAGCTTCAATCTTTGATACATATTCTTTGAACAAATCACTTTTGCCTTTGTCGTAAACAGGAATTCTGATGTCTGCATATTTAACGCCTTCTGACTTTAAAACTTTTATTTTTGTTTCGTAATTATATTCTATTGTAAAACGTTCTCTTTTATAGCTGTATTTGGCGATTATATTTTTGTAGATTGTAACAGCTGATGTTGTGCTATCTGGTTTGTAAACCTTCATAGAAAGCTCATTATCTGTCACTTTTCCATAATTATAGCTGTATTCCTGCGCAAAGGTTAAAATAGATGATAATGCAAGAAGTAGGAATAAGGATACGTTTTTTTTCATAGTACTGAGATGTATTTAGCTTAAGTGTAAATTGAAATTTATGCTTAAATATTGTAAAGGTACATCTTTTTTGAGATTTTCAAAATTCAGGAATGATTATTTTTTTAATAATGAAGAATGAACAAGAAAATGAATTGAAGAAAATATGGTAATGAGAATAGTTTACAGTGAACAGAAGAGAGTTACAAGGAAAGGAACTGAAAAATCGGTCAGACAACCATGAAAAATGGAAATAACCATAAAGTCTTTTCCACATGATTGAGTAATAATAGGTAGGGTAGTATCGGCTGTTGTTGCTCCTCCTACAGATATTGGAGCCAGTTTACCGAAATATTTCATTAGAACCGGAGCGAATAGTAAAGCGATAATTTCCCTCATTATATTAGATAAAAGAGCAATGGTTCCTAATTCGGCACCACGGTATTCTGTTATGATGATGCTGGATAGTGAATAGTAGCCCATTCCGGAGCCAATAGCACAGCAATCGCTGATTGAACGATGGGATAATAATAAAGAGGCAAGAATACATCCGGTAATTGTTCCTAGTATTGTCATTAATGGGAGTAAGGCGAAGCGGACGTTCAGCTGTCGGAAACTTTTCAGGGTATTTGTATCACTACCAATACTTAAACCTACAAAGAACATTAATCCGCAGAGGGCATAAAAGCTTATATCGCAGTGAATAATACTTTCTGGCAACAGATGATAGTGGCTGACAATAATGCCAAGTATAAAGAAACCAACTATAATCAGACTCCCCTTCATTTCTTTCCTTCCCTTTTGAGATTGTTCTTTGAAATGTAGTACCAAAGTCCCCACGATGCAAGGATGCTTCCGATAACTCCGGATATTGTAAGCAAAAGAGCTTCGAGTCCGAAAGTATAGATTCCCTTAACTAATTTCTCGTTACTTCCAACTTCCATTCCAAGTAAGAAGAGAAGTAGCCAAATAAATCCGGTTACAATACGGCTTACTATGCCGGTTTCTCGGTTGCGTAGTCTGTATCCGGTAAATATCCCCGCAGCAATAAACAGTATGATGGTTATAACAAGCATTCTTTATCCTTTTATAAATTAATCTTCCACCCAGAGCAGATCGCTCATAATGCCGTCCGAAATAAAAACCCCCTCTTTAGATAGGAAAAGAGTGTTGTCTTTAATCTCCAGTTTGCCTGACTTGAGGTAGGTTTGTGCGTTTTCAAGACAATACTGCTTGAACTCTGTTCCAAACTCTTCCTCAAGTCGATTTAAGGACAATCCCCACATGGTGCGAAGCGATGTAATTACAAAATCATTGTATCGGGTAGTAATGTCCAGCTCTTCTATATCAAAATTAGGAATTTCCTTTTCTATACCGGCAATATACTTGTCGAGTGATGAAACATTCCATTGACGGGTGTTTCCATTAAAAGAGTGTGCCGAAGGTCCGCACCCCAGATATTTTTTGCCTGTCCAATAGCTTGAGTTGTGTTGGGAATGCTTGCCCGGTTTACAGAAATTGGATATCTCGTAATGCTGAAAACCGGCTTCAGTAAGTCGGTCTATCATTAGTGCAAAGAAGTCAACACTCGAATCTTCATCCACTTCTTCAACTTTATGCTTTTGTAGCATCTCATAAAGAGGCGTTCCTTCTTCGTATATTAAGTGATACGCAGAAATATGTTCCACGTTGAGGCTGATGGCTTGCTCCAAATCTGCTTTCCAGCTTTCCGGAGTTTCTCCCGGCAAGCCATAGATCAGGTCAATGCTTATATTCTGAAATCCAGCCATTCGACACTCTTTTACCGCGCTTATAGCTTGCCCGGCAGTGTGTCGTCGTTTCAGCAACCGCAAAGTCTGTTCATTAAATGTTTGTATACCAATACTGATGCGGTTAAAAGGAAGAGATGCCAGCATCTTTATATACTCCGGATTTAAATCGTCGGGATTGGCTTCAAGCGTAATCTCTCTACATTCTGCCAGATTGTATTCTCTCTCAATTGTTTCGAATATCTTCTCAAAATTCTCTTTTGATAATTGTGAAGGAGTACCTCCTCCGAAATAGATGGTCTCAACCGTCTCGTTATCCAGATAAGATTTCCGGAGTTCTAATTCCTTGCAAAGTGCCGAAACATAACGATCGGTCATTTCACTCCTTGTGGTGGAATAAAAATCGCAGTATATGCAGCGGGTTTTGCAAAAGGGAATATGTAAGTAGATGCCGGCCATATTTATTAATTTTTCTGAATGCAAAAATAAGGCTTATTTGCTAAAATAACGATATTGTAAGACCATTTAAATTTCTAAAGCTGAATACTTAAGGAATTATTAACCAGGGTTAGATTATCTATAAGGCTTATATTCTTAAAAAGGTCTACTGCTTATATAAATATAAACTAGAGCTAATTTTTAAAAGGAGTAGACTTTATTAATAAATGGTCTAATTGTTATTTTAAACTCTTAGTTATAAATATATTTAACCTTAAGGTTGTGTTGCACAACATTGTTCTCTAACACGGCTAAATAATTGTTTTAGAAAATTTTAATTTATAATTTGCGCACAAGTAAAAAGGTATGCGTTAAACATATCCGAGTTAATAATTTAAATCTTATATATTATGAAAGTATATCAGACTAATGAAATTAAGAACATAGCCTTGTTAGGTAGTTCTGGCTCTGGGAAAACCACTCTCGTTGAAGCGATGCTATTCGAGAGTGGTATTATAAAACGTAGAGGAAGCATCGCCGCAAAAAACACAGTTAGCGATTACTTTCCTGTAGAACAGGAATATGGCTATTCTGTGTTTTCTACTGTTTTCCATACCGAATGGAACGGGAAAAAATTGAATATGATTGACTGTCCCGGTTCAGACGATTTTATTGGTGGAGCTGTTACAGCTTTGAATGTTACAGATACCGCTATTATTTTAATCAACGGTCAGTATGGCGTTGAAGTTGGTACCCAAAACCATTTCCGTTATACTGAAAAATTTGAAAAACCTGTAATCTTCCTTGTTAATCAACTTGATAATGATAAGTGCGATTACGACAATGTTCTCGAACAATTAAAAGATGCCTACGGTCCTAAAGTAGTGCCAATTCAATATCCAATAGCCTGTGGTCCAGGTTTCAATTCTCTGATTGATGTGCTTTTGATGAAAAAATATACGTGGCCCCCTGAAGGTGGTGCGCCTACGATAGAAGAAATTCCGGCAGAGGAGATGGATAAGGCTATGGAAATGCATAAAGCATTGGTTGAAGCAGCTGCCGAAAATGATGAAAGCTTGATGGAGAAATTCTTCGAACAGGAAACTTTGGAACCCGACGAAATGCGTTTAGGTATTCGTGAAGGATTAGTAACACGCGGCATCTTCCCTGTTTTCTGTGTT
The DNA here is from genome assembly GCA_963668125.1 of Bacteroidaceae bacterium. Classification (GTDB taxonomy): domain Bacteria; phylum Bacteroidota; class Bacteroidia; order Bacteroidales; family Bacteroidaceae; genus Bacteroides. Next base: position 1,147,967 of record OY764215.1, read on the forward strand.
TGTGCCGGAAAAGATATGGGTGTTCGCCGATTGATGGAATTTCTTGGTAACGTAGTACCTTACGTTTCTGATATGCCTAAAGTAACCAACACGGAAGGAAAAGAAATTGCACCGGATGTTAACGGGCCAACTTCTCTCTACTTCTTTAAAACAAGTGTGGAACCACACATTGGCGAAGTTTCTTACTTCAAGGTGATGAGTGGAAAAATAAAAGAAGGAGATGATTTGACTAATGCCGACAGAGGTTCTAAGGAACGTATTGCTCAGATGTTTGTTGTTGCAGGTGCTAACCGTATAAAGGTTGAAGAACTTCAGGCTGGTGATATTGGTGCAACAGTGAAACTGAAAGATGTGAAGACTGGTAATACGTTGAATGGAAAAGATTGCGATAATAAGTTTAACTTCATAAAATATCCTAACTCAAGATATACCAGGGCTATAAAACCATTAAATGAAGCCGATACGGAAAAAATGATGAGTATTCTTAACCGTATGCGTGAAGAGGATCCTACATGGGTTATCGAACAGTCAAAAGAGTTGAGGCAGACATTGGTTCATGGTCAGGGAGAATTCCACCTTCGTACTTTGAAATGGCGTTTGGAGAATAACGAAAAACTCATGATTAAATATGAGGAACCTCGTATTCCTTATCGTGAAACCATAACTAAAGCAGCTCGTGCTGATTATCGTCATAAGAAACAATCTGGTGGTGCCGGACAATTTGGTGAAGTGCATCTTATTATAGAACCTTACAAAGAAGGAATGCCAGTACCAGATACTTATAAGTTTAACGGACAGGAATTTAAAATCTCTGTAAAAGGAACAGAAGAAGTGTCATTGGAATGGGGAGGCAAGTTAGTATTCATTAACAGTATTGTGGGTGGATCTATTGATACTCGTTTTATGCCTGCTATTTTAAAAGGAATCATGTCCAGAATGGAGCAGGGACCGCTTACCGGATCTTATGCACGCGATGTTCGTGTTATTGTTTACGATGGTAAAATGCACCCGGTAGACTCTAATGAAATATCCTTTATGCTTGCCGGTCGAAATGCGTTCAGTGAAGCGTTTAAAAATGCAGGACCAAAGATTCTTGAACCTATTTACGATGTGGAAGTCTTTGTTCCGAGTGACAAGATGGGTGATGTAATGGGTGATTTGCAAGGACGCCGTGCCATGATTATGGGTATGAGCAGTGAAAAGGGATTTGAAAAGCTGGTTGCAAAAGTTCCATTAAAAGAAATGTCATCTTATTCAACTTCGCTTAGCTCTCTTACTGGTGGCCGGGCATCATTTATTATGAAGTTTGCTAGTTATGAGCTTGTTCCGAGCGATGTTCAGGATAAATTAATCAAAGATCATGAAGCTAAACAGGTGAAAGAAGAATAAAACAAATTCAATATTAAAAAGATTAAAGTCGTCGTTTATATATATTCGGCGACTTTTTTTTAACAATGATTGATAAATTCATCTTTTTTATAGTAAAATACTTAATTTTATATTATTTTTGCAACTAAACAAGCACTAATATTGTTGTAATATACAAAATATTAATTAAAAGGTGCAGTTCGGTTAATTATAGACAACACTCCGTTAAAACTGGTTAATCCGCTTTGAGTGTTAATTTAGGGATGTTAAATTTGTTGTATGAAAAAATCAACAATCTGGATATTAGGTATTGTGATGGGGCTTTCTTTTCTTAGCTTACTTTACCTTCAGGTAAGCTATATCGAAGAGATGGTCAAAATGCGTAACGAACAATTTGATGAATCGGTAAAACGTAGTTTGTATCAGGTTTCTAAGAATTTGGAATACGACGAAACATTGAGATATCTCGAGAAGGATGTTGCTGAGACAGAACGCGTAGCTTTAAGTTCTCAGGCAGTTCCGCAGTCGGTTGCTGTTGAAAATGATAAAGAAGTGGAGGCGCATCATTATGATATATCTTCTCCTTCTTCAGATTTTGAATTGAAAACAACAATGACAAAGCCTTCAGGGTTGCCTAAGGCAATGATTTCAAGAAAGCATGGAGAAAATAATATACTTCAAACGTCAAAATCACTGCAGGAAGCTATAAAAAACAGATACCTGCATCAAAGAGTTCTGCTGGATGAAGTAGTATTGAATATTCTCTATAAGTCAAGTGATAAAGCTTTAAATGAGCGTGTTAACTTCAAAAATCTGGATGGGTATTTGAAATCCGAGTTTGTTAATAACGGAATTGATATTCCTTATCACTTTACGGTTACAGATAAAGATGGACGAGAGGCGTACAGATGTCCGGATTATGAAGATGTAGGGAGTGAGAATTCGTATACACAAATTCTTTTTCCTAACGATCCGCCGTCAAGAATAAGTTTTGTGAAGGTGCATTTCCCTTCAAGACAGGATTATATTTTTGATTCTATTAGCTTTATGCTTCCGTCTTTAGCATTTACACTGGTACTGCTTATCACATTTATCTTTACCATTTATATTGCTTTCAGACAGAAGAAGCTTACAGAAATGAAGAATGATTTTATCAACAATATGACTCATGAGTTTAAAACGCCTATATCGACCATTTCTCTTGCGGCTCAGATGTTGAAAGATCCGGCAGTGGGTAAATCTCCGCAAATGTTCCAGCATATATCGGGCGTGATAAATGATGAGACAAAACGATTGAGATTCCAGGTTGAAAAGGTACTTCAGATGTCAATGTTCGAACGTCAGAAAGCAACGCTGAAGATGAAGGAGGTTGATGCAAACGATTTGATTTCAGGAGTTATTAATACCTTTACCCTTAAGGTTGAGAAATATAACGGAAAGATCAATGCTGATTTAAAAGCTGAAGATCCTAATATATTTGTAGATGAGATGCATTTTACAAATGTGATCTTTAACTTGATGGATAATGCTGTGAAATATAAGAAGCCGGAAGAAGACTTGCTGCTTACAGTAACAACCTGGAATGAACCAGGCAAGTTATGTGTTTCTATAGCAGATAATGGAATCGGAATCAGAAAAGAAGATCTGAAAAAGATTTTTGATAAATTCTATCGTGTTCATACCGGTAACTTGCACGATGTTAAAGGATTTGGACTGGGATTAGCTTATGTGAAAAAAATAATTCAGGATCACAAGGGAACCATACGGATTGAAAGTGAACCTGGAGTGGGAAGTAAATTTATAATTGTATTACCTTTACTAAATAATTAATAATATGGACGAGAAAATGCGTATTTTGTTATGCGAAGATGATGAGAATCTTGGCATGCTTTTGAGAGAATATTTGCAAGCTAAAGGATATTCTGCAGAGCTATATCCTGATGGAGAGGCTGGTTATAAGGCATTTTTGAAGAATAAGTATGATTTATGCGTATTTGATGTTATGATGCCTAAGAAAGATGGATTTACTTTGGCACAAGAAGTTCGTGCTGCCAACGCTGAAATTCCTATTATATTCTTAACAGCAAAAACACTCAAAGATGATATACTTGAAGGCTTCAAGATAGGAGCTGACGACTATTTGACCAAACCATTCAGCATGGAAGAACTTACTTTCAGAATTGAAGCAATTCTGAGAAGAGTAAGAGGTAAAAAGAATAAGGAAAGTAATGTTTATAAGATTGGTAAGTTTATTTTTGATACACAAAAACAAATCTTATCTATTGATGGCAATCAGACTAAGCTAACAACAAAGGAATCTGAATTACTTGGTCTTCTTTGCGCTCATGCTAACGAAATTTTGCAAAGAGATTTTGCCTTGAAAACAATCTGGATTGATGATAATTATTTCAATGCAAGAAGTATGGATGTATATATCACAAAACTTCGTAAGCACTTGAAAGAAGATGAATCAATTGAGATTATCAATATCCACGGAAAAGGATATAAACTGATTACTCCTGAAGCAGAAGTATAAGTATAGAATAATAGTCAACAGTATATAAGGAGCTGTCCAGAATTGGGCAGCTCTTGTTGTTTTCTTAAGTTTTTAAAGTAATGCCCTTTAAAAGTAATTGAATGGGGTAAAAGTATTGCAGGATTATGTGGCTGACGGAAATTGTTTCTCAGCAAACAAGATTATAAGATATAAAAATAAAGAGTTGACTTTTTATATAGTTCCTTTGTACTTTTAAAGTATATTGAACTAGTCCTTTGTATTATGGAATATGGAACGAAGAACTTCTTGACTAATTTCCAGATCTTTTAGTTGTATGCCACGCAACGCTTCTTTTAGTGTCAATGCAGCAACCAATCTTGTCTTTTCTTCAATTTCACGTCCGGTTTTTGTGAGGTGTATAAGGTTTGTTCTACGGTCTTTTTTATCAGAGATACGTACCACAAGATGTTGCTTTTCCATATTGTCGATTAAACGAGTCATACTTGGCTTGTCCTTAAAGGTTGCATTACACAACTCTTGCTGGGTAACTCCATCTTTTTCCCATAAGAAAATTAGCACAGTCCATTGTTCTGGACTGATATCTAGATTGTTCTGCCTGAAATTACGGGACAATTTCCTGTTTATAGCTGCCGAAACCTTGCCATTTAATATGGCGAAAATCAGCTGAATATCAAAATTGAATTGCTCTATCATGAAATTATTGTTTAAACAACTTTGCAAATATAAGATTCTTATTTTAAAATATAAATCCTGTTGGGTGAAAAAACGATAAAATTAAAAAAGAATTAAAATGGTTTGTGGTTAAGAATTAAATGTTTACCTTTGCACACTCAATAAAAACAAGTATTTATTTTATTAATTAAACGAGTATGAATCAATACGAAACCGTTTTCATTTTAACTCCCGTTTTATCTGATGTTCAGATGAAGGAAGCGGTAGAAAAATTCAAAGCTGTTCTTCAAGCTGAAGGAGCTGAGATTATCAATGAAGAAAATTGGGGACTTAAGAAATTGGCTTACCCAATTCAGAAAAAGTCAACTGGTTTTTATCAGTTAGTAGAATTCAACGCTGAACCTACAGTAGTTGAAAAGTTGGAAATTGCTTTCCGTCGTGATGAAAAAGTTATCCGTTTCTTGACTTTTAGAATGGATAAATATGCTGCTGAATATGCTGCTAAGAGAAGACATGTAAAATTAACAAAAAAGGAGGATTAATCATGGCACAACAAACTCAATCGGAAATCAGATATTTGACTCCACCTTCAGTAGACGTTAAGAAGAAGAAATATTGCCGTTTCAAAAAGAGCGGTATCAGATATATCGACTACAAAGATCCTGAATTCTTGAAGAAATTCTTAAACGAACAAGGAAAGATTCTTCCTCGTCGTATCACTGGTACTTCTTTGAAGTTCCAACGTAGAATTGCACAGGCAGTTAAGAGAGCACGTCACTTGGCGTTATTACCATATGTAACTGACATGATGAAATAATAAGGAGGAATAGTATGGAAATTATATTGAAAGAAGATATCGTAAATTTGGGTTATAAGAACGACATCGTAACTGTAAAAGACGGTTATGGACGTAACTTCCTTATTCCTGCAGGAAAAGCAGTTATTGCTACTCCATCGGCTAAGAAAATGTTAGCTGAAGATTTGAAGCAACGTGCACACAAACTAGAGAAAATCAAAAATGATGCAGCAGAACTTGCTGCTAAACTTGAAGGTGTATCTCTTACAATTGCAACTAAAGTTAGCTCTACAGGTACTATTTTTGGTTCTGTTTCTAACATTCAGATTGCAGATGCATTAGCTAAGCTTGGCTTCGAAATTGATAGAAAAACTATCGTTGTTAAGGACGCTGTAAAAGAAGTTGGTTCTTACAAGGCTGTAGTTAAATTACACAAAGAAGTTTCTGTTGAAATTCCTTTTGAAGTAGTTGCTGAATAATAGGATTTTTATCTAAGATATTAAAGAGACCATCTCATTGAGATGGTCTCTTTTTTTTGCCTTATTCTTATCTGTTTGTATGATACTGATTGGTTGGTAATGCACTATATGTCCGAGCAATTTCTTTTCCAATCTTATATTTAGTGTTATTTGTATTGTGTGATTTATAGACTCTTTTTAAAGAGGTTTATATATAGAGGTTGATGAGAGCCTGTCTTGAAGATTTCGTGGTCTATAGCTGTTGTGAGTGTTATTAATTTGCGTCCTGATGTTGTCTGTGTAGATTTAGTATATGTTTGCTAGAAAAATAGCGCCCATTACTAATGGGCTGTTTAATGCGAAAAATGCAAGGGGGTTATTGAGAGTTGTACCTTTTATTGCTCTTGAATAGGAGAATAGATATATCATTCTTTATTTATAGGCTCGAATGATATTTGCAAAAAAATAAGTAGCAATAGAATTTTAGGGCTGCTCTATTTTGGGGAATCCGAAATAGTCTGTAATAGAGAAGTGAAAATCTGAAATTATGGGCACAAAAAAAGTCTGGTACTAAGTACCAGACTTTAATTTCCTACAGTTCGTAACTAATTACTGAGCAGTTGTAGTTGTAGTTGTAGCTGCTGCTGCGCTATCAGGAGTAGCAGTTGAATCTGCTGCTGCTGCTGCTGCTGCTTCAGCTTCTGCTGCTGCGATTGAATCAGCGATTCTGATTGAATCAGCTTGTTTTGCAGCTTGGTCTGCTGCTTTGTTACCACAAGATGCGAAAGAAACTGCTGCAATAGCAACGAACATTAATACTAACTTTTTCATTTTCTTTGATTTTTAAATCTGTAATACAATTAATTGCTTTATTAAAACGTTGCAAATGTATGTACTTTTTTGATATGTTGTATCATAAAATCGAATTATTTTCATTTTTTTTTTAGTTTTTTATTTTGTTCTCCATTTGCGCATGTTTTATAACATATTTAATCTTCTGCAATACTGTTATATAAGTACCTTTTGACGCTCTTTTTAGGAGTTTTCTCAAATGCTGTTGGATAGATTTGAATCTGGCTTACCTTTTCATAGTTTGCTACTACCTTATTCAAACTTTTAAGATTTTCGTCCATGATTGTTTTTAAATTGTCTTCATGGTTTAGTCCAAGAGAGTCCAGAGTCTCAAAATCAGGATAAACAAGAGCCACTAATTTCTTATTTCGTTCTATAATTAAGCTCTCGGTAACGAATGGTAAATTGCTTAATTTAGCTTCTATCTCTTCCGGGAAGATGTTTTGTCCGCTCGAACTAAGAATCATAGTTTTGCTTCTTCCTCTTATATAGATATTACCATCAACGTCTATTGTTCCAAGGTCGCCTGTCTTGAGCCATCCATCTTCTGTAAAGACTTCATTTGTAGCTTCCTCGTTTTTATAATAGCCTTTCATTACGTTTTCACCTTTTACCTGAATCTCTCCGGTCATGTTATATGCGTCCTCAGAGTCAATCCTAACTTCCATAATATCCAGAATCTTACCCGAAGAACCCGGAATAAATTCGTTCCATGGGCTGTGACTTATTAGCGGGCCACATTCTGTCATTCCATAACCAATAGTGAATGGAAACTTTATTTTATAGAAGAAATCAACAACTTCAGGATTCATAGCTGCCCCTCCAATAATAACCTCTTTAAACCGGCCACCGAGTGCATCAACCAATTTCTTGCGAATCTGAGTATAAATTTGCGAGTCCAATAAAGGAATATTCAGAGCCCACTTCATTCCTTTTTTGTTAATAAGAGGCTGAATTACGTTCTTATATATTTTTTCGATAACAAGAGGAACAGTAATGATAAGGTTAGGACGAACTTCTTCAAAAGCTTTCATCAGAATTTTAGGAGAAGGAGTCTTCCCTAATAATGTAACATGTGTCCCAACAGCTGTGGCTGTAAGAAAGTCGAATGCACATCCGTATGCATGAGCCAGAGGAAGGAATGATAAAACACTATCTCCGCGTTTCAGTAGTTCAGTACGAATTCCGTAAGTTACATTTCCGGCCAGGTTGTTTCCTGTAAGCATTACACCTTTACTAAAACCTGTTGTGCCTGAGGTGTAGTTTAGGAGCATCACTTTATCGTTAGATAAGGTAGTGTATTCAATGTTTTCTTTACTAAATCCTTGCGGATATGCTTTATTAGCGGCTTCATCCATGTGCTTTACAAATTTCTGGATAGTTTCGCCGTCTCGTTGGTGTAAGCACCTGAAGTCAGTTAATGAAAAAACTCCTCTTATTTCATCCAGCTTTTCTTCCTCTAATGTATCCCAGATAGTGTCACTGGTGAAGAGGAATACAGATTCGGAATGATTAACAATGTGATGCACATCGTCGGGATTAAAATCTTGCAGGATGGGCACTACTATTGCGCCGAATGTGATTGTTGCCATATAAGCAATGCACCAACGTGAATTGTTTTTGCCAATAATGGCAATTTTGTCTCCGCGTCTCAGATTGCAGTGATGAAATAAAAGATGTAGTTTGGCTATTTCTTCAGCAACTTCTCCATATGTAAATGTAATGCCTTCTCCATAATCAGTATAACAAGGCAGATCCCAGTTTTCTTTAAAGCTATTTTCGTATAGCTTGATAAAGTTTTCTTTTATCATTGCACGTTTGCTTAAAATTTGTGCGAAAATAGACATTATATTTCATACACAGAAATGTTCCCTCAAGAAAGTAAATAGTTCTATAACAACTTTTAATTATAATAATGTGTAACTTTGCACCAGATTTTATGTTTAAAAGATTATGATAGATACCTCTATATTTCAGGATAAAACAGCTGTTTATTATACATTAGGCTGCAAGTTAAACTTCTCGGAGACCTCTACAATTGGCAAAACTCTTAAAGAAGCAGGTGTGCGTACGGCAAGAAAAGGCGAAAAGGCTGATATTTGCGTTATTAATACTTGTTCTGTGACTGAAGTGGCTGATAAGAAATGTCGCCAGGCTATTCATCGATTTCGGAAACAGCACCCGGATGCTTTTATTGTTGTAACAGGTTGTTATGCTCAGTTAAAGCCCGATCAGGTGGCCGATATTGAAGGTGTGGATGTTGTGTTGGGCGCTGAACAAAAGAAAGATTTGCTAAAATATCTGGGAGACTTACATAAACATGATAAGGGAGAGGCTGTAGCTTCTTCATTTAAAGATATTCGTTCTTTTGCTCCATCGTGTTCAAGAGGAGACCGTACGCGGTATTTCCTTAAAGTGCAGGATGGATGCGATTACTTCTGTTCATATTGTACTATCCCTTTGGCACGTGGCAGAAGCCGCAACGGAACAATTGCTTCAATGGTTGAGCAAGCTGAACAAGCTGCTTCAGACGGAGGAAAGGAGATTGTACTTACAGGTGTGAATATTGGCGATTTTGGAAGAACAACCGGTGAGAGTTTCTTTGAACTGGTACAAGCATTGGATGGGGTGAAGGGAATTGAACGTTACCGTATCTCTTCTATTGAGCCAAACCTGCTGACTGATGAAATTATTGAATATGTTTCTAAGTCGCGCAGCTTTATGCCTCATTTTCATATTCCGCTTCAATCGGGTAGTGATGAAGTATTGCAACTGATGAGACGCAGATATGATACAGAACTCTTTGCCGGAAAAATAAAGAAAATAAAAGAACTGATGCCCGATGCCTTTATCGGGGTGGATGTAATTGTTGGTACACGTGGAGAAACTGATGAGTATTTTGAAAAAGCATACGAATTTATCAAAGGACTCGATGTTAGTCAATTACACGTATTTAGTTATTCAGAACGCCCGAACACTCAGGCTTTGAATATAGATTATTTGGTTACACCAGAGGTGAAACATCAAAGAAGTCAGAGATTGCTGGCTCTTTCCGATGAAAAGACAAAAGCGTTCTATGCAAAGAGAATAGGAGAAACTATGACCGTTCTTATGGAGAAACCAAAAGCTGGTGCTCCGATGCATGGATTTACTGATAACTATATCCGGGTTGAGGTGGAAAGTAAACCTAAATTAGATAATCACCTGGTGAAAGTTCGTTTAGGAGAATTCAACGAAGATGAAACAGCTTTGAAAGGAACTATAATTGAATAACAGATGTCGAAGTTAGTCTACATATTTGCATATTTAGGTATATGGTTGCTAGCCATTATGCCTTTTAATGTGCTATATAAATTTTCTGATCTTCTGTATGTGTTCATGTATAAGATTGTTGGCTATCGGAAAAAGGTAGTGCGACAGAATCTGCGGAATTCTTTTCCTGAGAAATCAGCAGATGAGCTTAAAGCTATCGAGCGTAAGTATTATCACTATATCTGTGATTATATGCTTGAAAGTATTAAGATGCCCTTCCTTTCTAAAGATGAATTACTTCGCCGGATTACATTTAAGAACACAAAACAGTATCTTGAAATGATAGAGAAGTATGGAGGAATTGTTGTAATGATGCCTCACTATGCAAACTTTGAATGGACTGTTGCAATGGGGGCAATCATGAAAGAGGGAGATATCCCTATGCAAGTGTATAAGCCTATCAAGAATAAATATATTGATGAACTGTTTAAACGTGCCCGATCTCGCTTTGGAGGTTATAACGTTCCTAAGCACGAGGCAGTAAAAGAGGTTATAAAGGCTAGAAAAGAAGATAAAAAACTAGCTTTAGGATTGATCGCCGATCAGTCTCCCAATAAAAACAGTCTTCATTTCTGGACAAACTTCCTGCATCAGGAAACTTCTTTCATGGATGGAGGAGAGCGCATTGCCCGCATGATGGATTTTCCTGTTTTCTATTGCGAACTGAAAAAAGAAAAACGAGGTTATTGCGAAGCTATATTCGAGCTGATGGTGGAATTCCCCAAGCAGACTGTTAAAGGAGAGATTACGGAGATGTTTGCACGTAAGGTGGAACAAACAATAATTCGCGAACCCGGATATTGGTTCTGGTCACATAAGCGGTGGAAGCATAAACGTCAAAATGTGGAACGATGAATAAAGTTGCTGTAGTTATATTGAATTGGAATGGAAGTGAGATGCTTCGTAAGTTTCTTCCTTCTGTTATAAGTTATTCTGCACTAAGCAGAGTAGATGTTTATGTAGCCGATAATGGTTCTACTGATAATTCACTGGCAGTATTAAATGATGAATTTCCCTCTGTAAAACAGGTTGTACTGAAAGAAAACAATGGTTTTGCTGATGGATATAATAAGGCACTGGCTCAGATTGAGGCAGAATATTACGTTCTTCTTAACTCGGATGTAGAGGTAACGGAACATTGGCTGGAACCAATGATTGATTACCTGGATGAACATCCTGAGGTAGCAGCTTGCCAGCCAAAGATTTTAAGTTGGCGACAAAAAGATTATTTTGAATATGCCGGTGCTTGCGGTGGGTATATCGATCATTTTGGATATCCTTTCTGCAGGGGACGAATCATGGGGATGGTTGAAAAGGATAATGGTCAATATAATGATATTATTCCCGTGTTCTGGGCTACCGGAGCATCTCTATTTATCCGCTCGGCCGATTATTGGAATGTTGGAGGACTTGACGGGCGCTTCTTTGCTCACATGGAAGAGATTGATCTTTGCTGGCGGTTGAGAAGTCGTGGTAGAGGCCTGGTTTGTGTACCCCAAAGCGTGGTATATCATGTGGGAGGAGCTACTCTGAAAAAAGAAAATCCAAGAAAGACATTCCTTAATTTCAGGAATAATCTTTTAATGCTCTATAAAAATCTTCCGGAGAGCGAATTGAGGTATGTAATGACAGTGCGCTGTATGTTAGATTACGTGGCAGCCTTTTCCTTTTTGTTAAAAGGTGGAGTGGCAAATATGACAGCTGTGTTACAAGCCCGCAAGGAATATAGTGCCATAAGAAGGGATTTTAGGCCATCGCGGAAAGAAAATTTGGAAAAAACTTCTCTTCAGGTGATTCCCGAACAAATAAAAAAGAGTATTTTAGTGCACTATTATTTGAGAGGAAAGAAATATTTCTCTCGAATAGATAGGTTTTACTTAAAATAAATTGATTATGGAAAAACTAGTTAGAAAGATTGGTCTGGTAGCTCATGATGGTATGAAAAAAGACCTTATTGAATGGGTCATCTGGAATTCAGAACTAATGATGGGTCATAAGTTTTATTGTACAGGAACTACCGGTACACTGATTCGTGAAGCTTTAAAAGAAAAACACCCTGATATTGAATGGGATATCACAATATTAAAATCGGGTCCGCTTGGTGGCGACCAACAAATGGGTTCTCGCATTGTGGATGGTGAAATTGACTATCTGTTCTTCTTCACTGACCCTATGACTCTACAACCTCATGATACAGACGTAAAGGCATTGACTCGTTTGGCTGGAGTAGAGAATATTGTATTTTGCTGCAACCGTTCTACTGCCGATCATATTATTTCCAGTCCGCTGTTCGTTGATCCTGAATATCAACGTACTCGTCCTGATTATTCTACTTATGCAAAACGTTTCGAAAACAAACCTCTGGTAACAGAAGCTGTTGAAAACGTAGAAAAGAGAAAAGTAAGCAAAGGTCATTAATATACATAGCTTTGATAATAAAGAATGCAGGCGGATAAATCAGATTTTATCCGCCTAATTTTTTTTCATGCACTTTATCTCCCTATCTGCTACTAAATTGTGTTAATGATTTGATAATTAATACTATACCTTGGCGGAAGATAAACTTTTTATACAATTTGTCTACCACTAAACTGCATTCATCTCCCACTAGAATCAGTTATCTTCCACTAAGCGTCTGTTTCAATAACACCGTATTTAGAACATCAGCAGATCGTTCAGCTTTCTTGGATATGGCATTCTGCTTAATAAGCTACCCAATTTTCCTGTTTAAGCTAAGTAAGCCCACAGCCCAGAACCCATGGGCCCTAAGTCGAGAACCCATCGGTCTTGTTCGAGAACCCGTAAGCCCACAGCCGCGGGCTTACTTATATTTCCTGACAAAATAGGTTAATCCATCCCGGAAAAGCGGTAAACAAGCTTTTTGCCACAACCTACATTTACATTAGCTATGTTCTAAAAAGCAGAATATACCTCATCGAACGATTATAGGAAACACCTGTTGCGATGCTGTAGAGCGCTCAATTCGGTGGCAGATACATCAGGTTAGTAGCAGATAGAAAGTTTAATATTTTTATCTTCCACCAGCTGGAATCCTTTGCCTAAAGGCTTTTTATGCATTTTGGTGGCAGATGGTGGAGATGAATCTGATAAAATGTTTGCAAACATCAAGATAAGAAGCTTAAGACGATATTTTCCATCAAAAGTGACGAAGAATCCTTTTATTGTTGGCAGTTAAATATTACGTTCATAACTGAATAATGAAAGTAGTTTTGGATTTTTTATAAATCTTGCTAAAAATATCTCTGTTTTTTGGTTTCACTTCTCTTAAACTATTATATTTGGCAAGCTATTTGTATTATACTTAATAGTATTAACTAATAAAAAAGTAAGATATGCCTATTTCATGGATTATATTTATCGGTATTGCCTTAGTAAGCTTTATCGTGCAACAATCGTTGCAAAGCAAGTTTAAGAAATATTCAAAAGTTCCTTTATCTAACGGGATGACAGGACGTGATGTAGCAATGCAGATGCTTCACGATAATGGAATTTATGATGTGCAGGTTACCAGCACGCAAGGACATCTGACTGACCACTATAATCCTGCCAATAAGACAGTCAACCTGAGTGAAAGTGTATATGCAAGCAATAGTGTGGCAGCTGCAGCAGTTGCAGCTCACGAATGTGGTCACGCTGTGCAACATGCTCACGCTTATGCTCCTCTTACATTGCGTTCAAAACTTGTTCCTGCTGTAAATTTTGCATCTCAATGGATGCAGTGGTTATTATTAGCCGGTATTATTATGGTGAATTCTTTCCCACAATTATTGCTAGCAGGTATTGTTCTGTTTGCCATGACAACTGTATTTAGTTTTGTTACACTGCCGGTTGAAATCAATGCAAGTAAACGTGCGTTGGTATGGTTAAGTAGTGCAGGTATTACCAATTCATACAACCATAATCAGGCAGAAGATGCTCTTCGCTCGGCTGCTTACACTTATGTAGTTGCTGCTCTTGGTTCTTTAGCAACTTTGGTTTATTACATTATGATTTTTATGGGAAGAAGAGATTAATACAATCTTATAAAATATAGAGAAGAAGGGGTTGTCCATATAGTTGGAACAACCCCTTCTTTTAATATATTCTTCTTGTTTTTATCTTAAATCTTTCCCAAATATTCAATTCTCAGAGACTAAATATTCTTTTGGGTAGATTTTCTTTATATCTATTAATGCTCTTAATTTTCGGGCGGCTGCCAAAAGTACTCAGCATTGTCAGTAACGCCAGTCTGCTTATCCATTATTTCCTGAGCTGATGAAGGACAAAGCATAATGGTTGCGGGTGATGGCTTTCCTGTTATTTGGGTTTCGGTGTTATATCCACTGTGAAGCACGCATTCCATTTTATAAAGATTCTTGGCCATGTAATAGTCCAGATAATGCTCTTTAGTCTCTCTCTTCTTATTGTTCCAGTTAGCATCTTCATTTATTCTAAGATAGTCTCCGTTGATTAATCGTTCGCGCACTTCCGAAATGCCAAGCAACGTTCCGTTTTCATCCATAACATATGCATTGAAAGTGGGGTCCATCCATAGCCATTTATCTAATGTGTTAGAATAAACCATGTTGATAACGTGGCAATCGTCTACGTACTTTCTGGGCAGACAAGTTACATAACGTGACTTGAACCCCATAGCCAGATAACATTCATTCAGGATTTGTGCTATCATACGGCAATTGATACCCCGGTTCTCTGTTCGGCAAATATTAACCAGATCGATAGCATTCTTTAATTCGGGATTCTTTGAACGTCCATCATGACGCACTACATTATGCACCCAATACATGAGATTCTTTATTTTTGAAATCTCATTCCCACTACCGCCAATACTATCCAGATTAAAGTATTCGCGAACCTTCACCAAATTACAATCGTTTGTTGCTGAATAAGTGAACTTAGGTAAAAGAGAATCAATGCTATTAATATATCCCCCTGCTTTTGCCAGAATATTAAGGTAGTCATTCTCGGCCTGGATCTTTTCCATCAGAGCAATGAACTGCTTGTCTGATCTTATATTATCCAAATCCGAGTCTTTTTTAGAGTGAGCATAATTTGTCCATCCGTTTTCAACAGCCAGTGCAAAAGCTTCCACTGCTTTTTCTTTTTTGTTCAGAAGTGAACGGTAACAGGCTATATTATAATAAAGAACACCTTTAATGGGACTTATTTTCTTCTTTATATCTTCGGGGTAGGAGAGTACTGCTCTTAACATTGTAAAATCCAGTTCTTCCGCTTTCTGGAAATCCTTTGCATCGCGTGCTTGTTTCACCAGATAGCTCTGTTCAGTAAAGTATTTCTTTACTTCATTCATTGTAATCTGGGCATTTATAGTTGATATGTTCCAGATAATAAACAGTATACAAACTGATATTCTCATAAGTCTGCTTTATATAAGTTTAGTTCTGTTAGCATTAGTGTCTATTCATATAATATGACGCGTTAAGGTACTAATAAGTTTTAGTAAATGGGCCCTTTTTTTTATAGAATCAATAATTTAGTGTAACTTTGTGCCACTAAAAGATTTTAATTATGGCAAAACCAAGTATACCTAAAGGAACACGTGATTTCTCGCCCGTTGAAATGGCGAAGCGTAACTATATATTCAATACTATTCGCGAAGTTTTTCATCTTTACGGATTCGAGCAAATTGAAACTCCGGCAATGGAAAACCTTTCAACTTTGATGGGGAAATACGGAGATGAAGGAGACAAACTTTTATTTAAAATACAAAATTCAGGTGACTATTTCTCTGGATTAACAGACGAAGAACTGTTGTCACGCAATGCAGCTAAGCTTGCCAGCAAATTCTGTGAAAAAGGATTGCGTTATGACCTTACAGTGCCTTTTGCCCGTTACGTGGTGATGCACCGTGATGAACTCAGCTTTCCTTTCAAACGTTACCAGATTCAACCGGTTTGGCGTGCCGACCGTCCACAGAAAGGTCGTTACCGTGAGTTTTATCAATGTGATGCCGACGTAGTGGGAAGTAATTCGTTACTTAACGAAGTTGAACTGATGCAGATGGTAGATGCTGTATTCACTCGTCTGGGTGTAAGAGTTTCTATTAAGATCAACAACCGTAAGATATTAAGCGGTATTGCCGAGATAATTGGCGAGGCTGAAAAAATTGTTGATATTACTGTAGCTATAGATAAACTTGATAAGATTGGTTTGGAGAATGTGAATGCAGAACTTGCTTCTAAAGGAATTTCTGACGAAGCAATAGCTAAACTTCAACCTATTATTTTATTGAGCGGAACAAATCTTGAGAAACTGAATACCCTTAAAACAGTTCTTGCTGCAAGTGAAGTGGGAATGAAAGGGGTTGAAGAAAGTGAATTTATCCTTTCTAAACTTTCTCTTTTGAATATTAAATCGGATGTAGAACTCGATTTGACTCTGGCCCGTGGATTAAATTACTATACAGGAGCTATATTTGAAGTTAAAGCGCTTGACGTACAGATTGGTAGTATAACAGGTGGTGGTAGATATGACAACCTGACAGGAGTATTTGGTATGGCAGGAGTTTCCGGAGTTGGAATCTCTTTCGGTGCCGATCGTATCTTTGACGTTTTGAACCAACTGGATCTTTATCCAAAAGAAGCAGTGAATGGAACGCAACTTATGTTTGTGAATTTTGGAGAGAAAGAGGCTGAGTATTGCTTACCTTTATTAACAAAAGTTCGCGAAGCAAATATCCGTGCAGAAATATATCCGGATGCTGCCAAGATGAAAAAGCAAATGGGATATGCCAACGATAAGAAAATATTGTTTGTTGCCATTGTTGGTGAAAACGAAATGAACGAAGACAAAGTTATGCTTAAAAATATGGAAACTGGAGAACAACAGCTGGTGGACATTGTTCAGTTAATAGCTGCTGTTACAAAATAACAACTTTAATAACTCAATATAAAAGGTCAATTTGTCAGTCGTAAGATACAAATTGACCTTTTTTGTCTTTGAATCTGACTTAAAGTATATTTTTTAGTGCCCTTATTTCTTTTGGCACACTTTTGGCTGTATTATTAGCGTTATACATAAAATAAATAGTAAACATTAAAATATTAAAGAATTATGAACATTAAACCATTAGCAGACAGAGTACTTATTCTTCCTGCTCCTGCAGAAGAAAAGACAATCGGCGGTATTATTATTCCTGATACAGCAAAAGAAAAACCATTAAAAGGTGAAGTTGTTGCAGTTGGTCACGGTACAAAAGATGAAGAAATGGTACTGAAAGTTGGCGATGCGGTCCTTTATGGCAAGTATGCCGGAACAGAACTTGAATTTGAAGGTACAAAATACCTTATCATGCGTCAGAGCGATGTACTGGCAACTCTCTAAATTTTAATTATTCATTTTTCATTAATCATTATAAAATATTAAAATCATGGCTAAAGATATAAAATTCAATATCGATGCTCGCGAACAACTGAAAAAAGGTGTTGATGAGCTTGCAAATGCAGTAAAAGTAACTCTTGGCCCTAAAGGTCGTAATGTAATTATCGAAAAAAAATTCGGTGCTCCTCATATTACAAAAGACGGTGTTACAGTTGCTAAAGAAATCGAATTGAGTGATGCATTCCAGAACACTGGTGCTCAGTTGGTGAAAGAAGTTGCTTCTAAAACAGGTGAAGATGCTGGTGACGGAACAACAACTGCAACTGTTCTTGCTCAGTCTATTGTTAGTGTAGGTATGAAGAACGTTGCTGCAGGTGCTAATCCAATGGATTTGAAACGCGGTATTGATAAAGCGGTTGAAGCTGTAGTTGGTTCTATCAAAAAACAATCTGAAAAGGTTGGTGATGACTATGATAAAATTGAGCAAGTAGCTCGTATCTCTGCTAACAACGATTCGACTATCGGTAAATTAGTGGCAGATGCTATGCGTAAAGTTTCTAAAGATGGTGTTATCACTATTGAAGAAGCTAAGGGTACTGATACAACTATCGGTGTTGTAGAAGGTATGCAGTTCGATCGTGGTTATCTTTCTGCTTATTTCGTAACTAACACAGAGAAGATGCAATGCGAAATGGAAAACCCATATATCCTTATCTATGATAAGAAGATTTCTAATCTTAAGGATATGCTTCCTATTCTTGAACCAGCTGTTCAGACAGGTCGTCCATTGTTAATCATTGCTGAAGATGTAGATAGCGAAGCTTTAACAACTTTGGTTGTTAACCGTCTTCGTTCTCAATTGAAGATCTGTGCAGTGAAAGCTCCGGGATTTGGCGACAGAAGAAAAGAAATGCTTGAAGATATCGCTACATTGACAGGTGGTATCGTTATCAGCGAAGAAAAAGGTATCAAACTGGAACAAGCGACTCTTGAAATGCTTGGTACTGCAGAGAAAGTTACTATAACAAAAGACAATACAACTGTTGTAAATGGTTCAGGTGCAAAAGAAAATATCGAAGCTCGTATCAACCAGATTAAGGCTCAGATTAAGACTACTACATCTGATTATGATAAAGAAAAACTTCAGGAACGTTTGGCTAAGTTAGCCGGTGGTGTTGCTGTACTTTATGTAGGTGCTGCTTCTGAAGTTGAAATGAAAGAAAAGAAAGACCGTGTAGACGATGCACTTTGTGCTACTCGTGCAGCTATCGAAGAAGGTATTGTTCCTGGTGGTGGTGTTGCTTACATCCGTGCAATTGATGCATTGGAAGGAATGAAGGGTGACAATGCTGACGAAACAACTGGTATTGAAATCATCAAACGTGCAATCGAAGAACCTCTTCGTCAGATTGTAGCTAACGCTGGAAAAGAAGGTGCTGTTGTTGTTCAGAAAGTACGTGAAGGTAAAGCTGACTTTGGTTACAATGCTCACAGCGATGTTTATGAAAACATGTACGCTGCCGGAGTTGTTGATCCAGCTAAGGTTACTCGTGTAGCTCTTGAGAACGCTGCTTCTATTGCAGGTATGTTCTTAACTACTGAATGTGTTATTGTAGAAAAGAAAGAAGATAAACCAGAAATGCCAATGGGCGCTCCAGGAATGGGCGGCATGGGTGGAATGATGTAATTTCTCCACTATAGTTATTAAAAAGAAAAGGCTACTCCTACGAGTAGCCTTTTCCTTTTAATAGTTTTAAGCTTCATCCTTATCTTTTTTGGAATACTTCATTTCTACAATGAACGCAGCAATTAGTCAAAATCCTCCAAAGATTAGAAAAAGATGCACCATACAATCCTGCTGTATCTCTTACTTCCCTGCTTATAGAGTTACCTAGTAACCTCCGATTGTATATATACAAATAACAAATCCGACTAGTAATCCTAGACCGACTCCCATTAAAAGAGATCCAGCCTTTTACTTAGTACTTGCTTTAAATACCTGATTCAGTTTATTACCCGTAATCTTGATAATGTAAAGTCCTTTAGGCAAACCGTTTAAATCAACAGTTTCTTCTTGCTTACAAGATACTTCATTGAAATTCTTAGCAAGAACTTGCTGACCATTTACATTGAATACATTGATTTTTATGTTTGTATCTTCTTGCGTAAACAAGAAATTGAATTGTTGATTGTTTCCTGAATACATAATAATTGATTGTGGCAATACGGGCATATCTTCTATGGAAGTATATTGCTTAATAACTTCCAGAAGTCCGTTAAAGGCATTAACCTTGCCATATCCCCATGTGTTGTTTCCGTTGGGAAGTATATCTCCGGTATATGAATCGTTGATAGCTGAATTCTGAAAAATAGCTTTCACTTTATCTGGCGTAAGGTTTGGATTCGCTTGTAGCCAGGTAGCAAGAACACCGGTTACATAAGGAGTAGACATTGATGTTCCACCCATTATTCCATAATAATAAGCTTTATTGTCAACAGTTGTTTCCTTAACTCTATATGTATTCAGTGTTGTGTCATAGCTGGATAAAGATGAAGCTAAAACACTTCCCGGAGCAGTGATGTCTGGTTTCATTCGTCCATCAACAGTAGGGCCGGTGCTTGAAAAAGTGGCAATTGTATTTAAGTTTTGTCCTATACCATATATTTCATTACTTAGGTTGGTAAACATGTTTTTGCTCACGTAGGCACCTACACTAATTATTTGTTTGCCTGTTCCTCCAATTTCTCCTATAGATAAATTATTATCACCATCAGTCCACCCAGGTTTATCGTTGCTGGTGAAATGATAAGATTCATCACTCCATGCATGCACTGTTCCTTCTGTCGATTTAATAATGATTCCGATGCAATTCCCGGCAACTACTGAAGCAAACGTAGTGTTAATGTCAAAATGAGGTTTCTTATTTAATGTATTAATCTCTGATGTAATATATAGATAACCACTTGCCCCATTTTTAACAGTAGTATTGTTCTTTAATCTGGTTGTAATGTCCACATTGTCAGATGCTTTGTATTCAGGGCTAATATAAACATTAGTATTATTAATCGTGTCATACACACAAACTTGTACCTTATAATCTTTTCCTGCTTCTCCCCAGATATCAGCAGCAATATTATTTGATCTGAGGAATGTCTTACAGATTGTATCTGTTTGACTAAAGGTCTTGGATATGTGTATATATTTATTGCCTTCATTTCCAGCAGCACCAACAATTAATCGTCCTTTTCCTTGCATCTGATCGGCAGTTAAATCAAAGGATGAGGTTCCATCATGTGGACCACTATAGCTACCTATACTGAGATTTATAACACAAGGTTTGCCTACTGAAGTAGCATAATCATATATATATTTAATACCGTCTATAACATCAGTGTTATATCCAATATAAGAAACCAACACAATATCAGCTTCACCGGCAATACCATAGTAAATGTTATTGTTAGAATGGTCGGCTCCTGCTGCAATACCTGTAACATGCGTTCCGTGAGACTGATCAGTAAAATCATAAGCTTTTTTCAGAATGGAATCTTGCGAAATATATTCCTTCCCATAATTAAAGCCTGTGGGGTGTGTTTCTGATGTTGCATTCTGCTCCCAGACTCTCTTTACACGATACTCCGTGTGCTCTTTATTATAAAAATTAGGATGACCATACTCAAATCCTGTATCAATAATTCCAATAACCACACCCTTTCCAAAGAATGGGGCAGATAATGGAGATGTACCAGCCTGTACTTTATCAACACCTGAAGTAACCCTTGCTTTATCCATCTTCTTATTTACAGGAGTTCCTATTTGTACATACTTAAC
Source organism: Bacteroidaceae bacterium (assembly GCA_963668125.1). Taxonomy (GTDB): domain Bacteria; phylum Bacteroidota; class Bacteroidia; order Bacteroidales; family Bacteroidaceae; genus Bacteroides. Next base: position 1,169,137 of record OY764215.1, read on the forward strand.
TTCCGGCAGTGAAGCTACATTTTCAATTGAACTAATTGGAATCATTGCTGTAACTATGTATCCTGTGTGACTATTGATTTTTACTCCTTGCTGCTCCAATGATTCTGTTCCGGCATTTTCTTTCAGATAGATAAATGCACTAATGTACTCTTGTACACCAGTCTCAATTACTGCACTTTTTGTTAATATCGCTTTTCTTTGGGTAGTAGATATATCCTTTTGGTTCATCTTTAACAAGAAAGTCTTTGTGTGAGGAGATAATTTCCCGGTTGCTACTTGTGCTTGTGCCGATGCAAGAAAAAGAATCGTTAAGAAGCAATACAGCAGAGTGATACGTTTCATATTTTGTCTTTTTAAGTATTGTGTTTTATTTTAAATTTTCGCGTTTTTTATTTTATCTTCGTCTTTTTGCCAATCTCAATATAGGTAATTCCTTTAATCTGAATAAGTAAAGGAATACTTTTGACTGGAATGGAGAACGTTTTGATTTTGTCAGTGTATGTCACAACATTTCCTCCAATATCTTTGATCTTTACTTCATTAAAGGTACTATCCGAATATAGAAACCCTGAAAGATAAAATTGCTTATCATGTTCTATTAGTGAATATCGTGCAATTAGTATATTGGATGGAATAAATTGATCTAAAGGTTTATTGCCGGCTTCGTTGTTTAATTCATTCCAGAAAGATCTGAAATTGTTCGATAATTGCACATTATTTGTTATTAGGGATCGCTCCTTTTTTATACTGATATTTTTGGAAGTTGAGCAACAACCAATTAGCGAGCTTGCAATAACAGTGTAAAAGAGGAACTTAGTATTCATTTATATATATTTTTTTATATCATTATCGCAAATATATGTATAATTTTTGAAGTAAATAGTATTTATATTCATAAATGTATAAAGATGCAATCTGTAAATAGCTCTTTTATAAATAGATATAAGCTGTGAAGTTGTTTGACCGTTTCTATGATTATTGAATGTCAATGCAGAGTCTGTTATTTATATTTTATATTGAGTATAGCTTCCAGCTATTATAAAAGTATTAATTTTGCGTATAGTATTGATTAATATGCTAATTGAATGGAATTTAAAAATAAACACGTGCCTCTTAAAGATGTATTAGATAAACTGACTGTAACTTATAATATTCCTTCTTTTATAGAAACAGACCCTATTCAGTTTCCCCGTAGATTCTCTAATCTGAAGGATATTGAGATATCGGCATTGTTGACTTCTGTAATAACCTGGGGGAAGCGTGATTTAATACTCCGTGATGCGGAACGAATGCACCAAATGATGGGGGATAGTCCATACAATTACATTATGAATCAGGAATGGAAAGTTCTGAAAGATTCGGGTAAGAACATTCATCGCACTTTTTTTGAACGCGATATGTGGAATATTTGCCAAGGACTTTACCATTATTATCTTGAAAATGAAACGTTGGAGAGCTTATTCCTGACAGATGGCATATTATCTGGACTTGATAAACTTTCCGGGTTGATGAATACTCGTCATATCTCTTCACCGCAAACTAAGAGTCCATGTAAACGTAGTAACCTGATGCTTCGGTGGTTGGTGAGGAACGATGGAATTGTAGATATGGGTGTATGGAAAAACATTTCTCCGGCTCAGCTTATAATTCCACTTGATGTGCACGTGGCACGCATTTCAAGACTGATATGGGATGACCTCCCTAGAACGGAACGACTTAAAACCGCCCTGATAATTACGAATCATCTTTCTCAACTTTGTCCGGAAGATCCTTGTAAGTATGATTTTGCTCTGTTTGGCTTCGGAGAAGAGCAACGCAGAACTATGTCTGGAAAAATAATACTTTAAGCTTTATAAAATCTATTTTGTAGCAATTAAAATATTGTTGCCGGTAAAAGCAAAATCCTTTATTAGTAAAAGAAAAACTCGTTTTCCAAGATATTAAGGAGCCAATCTCTCTATTTTCCAGCTTTGGTCACTTTGTAATGTGTATAAGAAGCGGTCGTGCAATCGGCTTTCCCGTCCTTGCCAGAATTCAATGCGATTTGGAGTAACGGCATATCCACCCCAGTTTTCGGGTCTTTTCACTTCGTGGCCGGCAAAGCGGATGCTCTCACGAAGAAATGCCTGCATAATTTCCATTCTTCCGGATATAGGCCGACTTTGCGGAGATATCCGTGCACCGATTCTGCTTTTGTAAGGTCGGGTTTTAAAATACTCATCAGACACCTCGGGCGAAACTTTTGTTGCAATTCCCTCCACATGTACTTGTCTTTCCAGTTCATGCCAAAGAAACGTAAGCGATATGTAAGGAGAGTTAGAAAGTTGTTTACCCTTCCTGCTTTCATAATTGGTGTAGAATATAAATTCTCCATCCCGGAGTTCTTTCAGTAAAACACAACGGGTAGAAGGTTTTCCATCTTCGGAAACCGTACCTACAATTACTGCAGTAGGCTCGTTAACCTCAGCATTGATAGCCTCTTCCAACCACTGTTGAAACTGTATAAAAGGGTTTTCAGACATATTCTTTCGTGTCAGTCCGCCTCTTGAATACTCTCTCCGGATATTGCGAATATCTGTCTTCATAATATTCTGCCATTTTACGTTTCAGGCAAAGTTATTGAAATAGTTAGATTTAACAACTTAAGCTAGCAATTTTTCAATAAAAAACAGTTTATTTGCATTAAAATAGAAAATTATATGAGAAGTTTTGCATCTGACAACAATTCAGGGGTTCATCCTTTAGTAATGGAAGCCCTTTCCAAAGCCAATACTGACCATGCTTTTGGCTATGGAGATGACCAATGGACCGCTGAGGCTACTATTAAAATACAAGATACGTTTACACCCGATTGTGAACCTTTGTTTGTTTTTAACGGAACAGGAAGTAATATTGTTGCTTTACAACTGCTGACTCGTCCGTTTCATTCAATTCTTTGTGCAGAGACTGCGCATATTTATGTAGATGAATGTGGATCGCCGGTAAAAGCAACAGGTTGTCAGATCCGTCCGATTGAAACACCCGACGGAAAACTTACTCCTGAACTTATTCAGCCACATCTTCATGGATTTGGAGATCAGCACCACTCTCAGCCAGGAGCTATTTATATTTCACAATGTACAGAACTTGGTACCATATACGCCGTTGAAGAACTGAAAGCCATTACTGCACTTGCTCATAAAAACGGCATGTTTGTTCATATGGACGGAGCGCGTATTGCCAATGCTGCTGCAGCATTGAATGTTTCTCTGAAAGCTTTGACTGTAGATTGTGGTATTGATGTACTTAGCTTTGGTGGAACAAAAAATGGACTGATGATAGGTGAGTGCGTTGTGGTATTCAATCCGGCTTTAATTAAGAATGCAAAGTTCTATCGCAAGCAATCGGCTCAGTTAGCATCCAAAATGCGTTATCTGTCTTGCCAGTTTACTGCATATCTTACAGACGATCTTTGGTTGAAGAATGCTACTCATGCCAATAATATGGCTAAAATGCTTTATGAAGGATTAAAGAAGTTTCCTGAGATCGAATTTACTCAAAAGCCAGAAACTAATGCACTGTTTCTTACTATGCCTCGCCAGATGATAGATAAGTTGCTTGAATCTTATTTCTTCTATTTCTGGAACGAAGCAAACAATGAAATACGTCTGGTTACATCATTTGATACAACGGAAGAAGATGTGACTGGTTTTATTAATGCACTACAAAATATCTAATAATATTTTGAATTGTTTTTTAATGAATCTAGATGTTATTAGTGACATTTAGGTTCATTTTTTATATATTTACGTCAAACATGACGTGACCTTATAACTATCAGAAAAATATGATGAATTTTGTTCCCGAAAGCCAACTAAAAGATCTTTTAAGTAACGAATTTGATTTCTTATTCATACTAAATATGGATGGGAACATTATTACAGCAAATTTTGCAGTCAATAATGTACTCAAATATTCTCTTAATGAACTCAGAGGAAAGCACTTCTCTACTGTTTACCCGGATGAATACAAAGTTAAATCAGGTATGACTATCCCTTTGGTCATTAAAGGTGATATAACTACATGCCCATACCCATTCGTAAAAAAGGATAGAGGAATAATACCTGTAGATACAAAATTCTATTTCGGGTGGTGGAATGAAGAAAATGTTATAGCCGTTGTGAGCACTAATCTATCTGTTGAACATTTCTCAAAGGAAGTCTTTTTCAGCATATTTAATAGCTCTCAGGTAATGATGGCAATAGGGTCGGTTAATACCGGAATAATTTTTAATGCAAATACTGCTTTCCTTGAGAATATAGGTTACTCTTTGGACGAGGTATCCGGTAAATCGGTTAGGGAATTAGATCTGTTTTATGACAGTGAGCAAATAAAGAATCTACTTGCCGAATCTAACGGCAAAGATTCTGTAAAAGGAGAACTTACTATCAGAAGTAAGTCGGGTGAACGGATAGTCTGCCTGTTTTCGTTCGAACAGATTAAGATACAGAATAACGAGTATATGCTTGTTGCTGCGACCAACATTACTCAAAGAAAGCAGATGGAAGAGAAACTGAAAAAGCTTGGAAATCAGCAGAAGTTGCTGGCCAATATTGCTCAGATACTTAATAAGTCCGATAACTTTGACGATATTATCAACGTCGTTTTGCGGCTAATAGGACAGCATACTAATGTATGCCGTGTTTCAATTTACGAAAACACCCCCGATGAACTATTTATCACTAATACGTTTGAATGGTGTAATGAAGGAATAGCTAGTAAAAAAGAAGTTCTTCAAAGGGTTTCTTTTGAGAATATACCTTCGTGGATTAAAATTATAAATAGTGAAGGACATCTTTCTTCAAGTGATATTATTGAACTTCCTGATGATATTGTTCCATTGTTGGAACGTTTTCAGATAAAATCAATATTGATTTATCCTCTTTATATCCAGAATCGCCTTTGGGGATTTGTTGGTTTAGATGATTGTCTTCACAACAGAGTATGGTTGGAAGAAGAAATCAGTCTGCTTAAAACGGTAACAGGAAATATTGCAAATGCTCTTGAACGAAAACTATATCTGAATCAGTTTCAGAACAGTGAAATGCGATTAAGACTTGCTCTGGATGGGGCAAGAGAGGGAATGTGGGATTGGGATCTCCAGAAGGATGTGATTTTCTTTACTAATATTGGGTATGAAATTATAGATCAGGATCTTGATGAATCGTTAGGAAAAGGGCACAACTGGCAAAAGTTTGTTCATCCTGATGACTGGGGCTGGGTTTCTCAACTTTTCATTGCTCACAAGAATAGTAAAATAGATTATTTTGAGGCTACTTTCCGGGTGCTTGGCAAATCGGGCAAGGAAAAATGGATTCTGAATCATGGCAGAATTATTGAGAGAGACGAAGAAGGTACAGCAACCCGTGCTATTGGTACTCTTATTGATATCAGCAAGCAGAAGGAAAATGAAGAACAATTAAAAAGGCTTTTGGCAACCAAGGATAAGCTTTTCTCTATTATTGCACACGATCTTCGTGGTCCAGTAGGTAGTTTTATGCAAGTAATAGAGCTTCTTACAAGCAATATGGAAATTACTCCCGATATGGAAAATGCTCTTCTTAATGACTTGAAAGATATGTCGAAGAATACATTCTATTTATTGGAGAATCTGCTTAACTGGTCGAGGTCTCAACGAAGCGAAATTGTATATAATCCGGGAAGTATAATTATTAATAAGCTGGTAAACGATAATATTTCATTGTTGTCGGGTACTGCAGGACAAAAATCAATTCAGATTCAGTTTAGTGCAAACACTAATTATACAGCTTATGCCGATTACGATATGACAAACTTGGTTATCCGCAACCTACTGTCGAATGCAATTAAGTTCACTCGTTCAGGAGGTTTAATTACGGTTGGTTTATCAGAGCAAGATGGCTTTATTGAAGTAGAAATTGCTGATAATGGGGTAGGCATGTCTAAGGAAATGGCCGATAAGCTGTTTACGGACAACCAGTTCCATACCACCTATGGTACAAACAATGAAAAAGGATCGGGGTTGGGACTTGTTCTTTGCCAGGACTTTGTTAAGAAGAACGGTGGGAATATAAGGGTTGAAAGCATTAAGGATGAAGGAAGCAAATTCTTCTTTACTTTACCTTCCATTAGCAAGATTATTACTTCGGTTTAATAATAAACACGTCTTTAATCATCTATAACTATAGAGCTGACTATTTTATCTTTTTTTCGGGATATTTTATTTCATTGGAATAATAATTATTCAGCGTTGTACAAAAGATTGCATTCTTCTGTACAAAAGAATTAATTATTCTGTACAGAAGAATGCAATCTTTTGTACAAGAGAATTTAAACTCGTCGAGGACTTCTTTAAAAGTATAACCAGAGTCTTGTTACAAATAAAAGAAGGCATCCTTTTGAGACGCCTTCTTCCAGTATTATTTGTGAATTATCAGATTACTTTCTGTAATAAGCTAACTCTTCAACATCGAATTTGTTGATAAACTGAGCGTGTTTGTCAATTTCACCTTCAGCGTATCTTACGAATACATGTGCCGATTCTGTAAACGAATCACACTTAGAAGCATCCTGTACTAAAAGGTAAGCCATAACATTATAAGCAGCCATTTCAACCAATCTGCGAGCCATGAAGTCTAGCAATTCCTGATCTTTTGTAGTTACAATCTTTTCAACTGCAGCAGCATATTTCTCAGTCATAGCCTTCAAGCGGTTACGTAAACCTTCGAATCCCGGAGCAAGAGGCATTGTTTCGTACTCTTTCAGGCGAGCAAGGTAAGTACCATTCGTTACGTAACGGATAGCAGCTACAACCTGAAGCTGAGTAGTTCCTTCGTAGATACTTGTGATACGAGCATCGCGATAGATACGTTCGCAAGCATAATCTTTCATGAAACCTGAACCACCGTGAATCTGGATACAGTCGTAAGCATTCTGATTAGAAAACTCACTACCTATACCTTTAACCAGCGGAGTAAAGCAGTCGGCAAATTTAGAGAAAGTCTTTTGTTCTGCTCTTTCTTCCGGAGTAAGTTTGCGTTCTTTTGAAATATCATCCAGGCATTTGTACACGTCTACAAAACGAGCTGTTTCATATAAAAGTGTACGAGAAGCATCCAGTTTGGCTTTCATTAATGAAATAATCTCATAAACAGCAGGGAATTCAATAATTGCCTTGCCAAACTGTTTACGATCCTTAGCATAAGCTAAAGCTTCATTGTATGCAGCCTGAGAAATACCTACAGATTGAGCAGCGATACCCAGACGAGCACCGTTCATCAATGCCATTACGTATTTAATCAAACCAAGTTTGCGATCACCGCAAAGTTCAGCTTTAGCGTTCTTAAATACTAATTCGCAAGTAGGAGAACCTTTGATACCCATCTTGTTTTCAATACGACGAACATTTACACCACCGTTTTTCTTGTCGTAAATGAACATGGAAAGACCACGACCATCATGAGTCCCTTCTTCAGAACGAGCAAGCACAAGGTGAATATCTGCATCACCGTTAGTAATGAAACGTTTTACACCGTTCAAGTACCAGCAGTTATCTTTTTCGCAGAATGAAGCTTTCAGCATTACAGCCTGAAGGTCGGAACCAGCATCTGGTTCGGTAAGGTCCATAGACATAGTTTCACCTGCACAAACGCGAGGGATATAACGCATCTTCTGGTCTTCATTACCAAATTCATAAAGAGTTTCTGCACAATCCTGCAATCCCCAAAGGTTTTCGAAACCTGCATCGCAGGTAGAAACCATGTCGGCTGCCATCATGTAAGGTACAGTAGAGAAGTTAAGTCCACCGAAACGGCGAGGCATAGCAACACCCATTAAACCGGCATCTGTTAAAGCCTGAAGGTTTATGGCAGTACCATTTGCATATTTCACGCGGTTATTGATAACCTGAGGACCTTCATGGTCTACATCTTCTGCGTTTGGTGCAATTACTTCCGAACATATTTCACCTACAATTTCCAGTACTTTATCGTAGCTGTCCATTGCGTCCTCGAAATCTACAGGAGCATAATCAAATTTATCTTTGTCAGCATAGTTGCGCTCTTTGAGTTCAACAATTCTCTTCATCAATGGATGGTTGAGATAATGCTTCAGTTCTGGTGTATCTAAATATAAGTTTGCCATTTTACTACTTCGAATTTTGTTTATAGTACTTAATCATCTTCGGCACAACTTCTTCTACTGTTCCGTTGATAACATAGTCTGCTATTGTGTTGATTGGTGCATCCGGATCATTATTAATAGAGATAATCATAGAGCTTTCCTGCATACCTGCGATATGCTGAATCTGACCTGAGATGCCGCAAGCGATATACAGTTTAGGACGAACGGTTACACCGGTCTGACCAATCTGGCGGTCATGATCTGCAAATCCTGCATCAACAGCTGCACGAGAAGCACCAACTTCTCCGTTCAGTACTTTGGCAAGATCAAAAAGTAACTTAAAGTTATCTTTAGAACCTACTCCGTAACCTCCTGCTACAACGATAGGAGCTCCTTTTATATTTGTTTTTGATTTTTCTATGTGGCGTTCAATAACCTTTACTACATAGTCGGCATCTGCTACATATTTACCAACTTCGTGGCGGATTACTTTTCCTTTATAATCATTAGAAAGGATTTGTTTCTTCATTACACCTTCGCGAACGGTTGCCATCTGTGGGCGGTGTTCAGGGTTAACGATTGTAGCAACGATGTTACCACCAAAAGCAGGACGGATTTGATAAAGAAGATCTTTATAAACCTTGTTTTCTTTCTTTTCTTCGTGATCACCAATTTCAAGAGCAGTACAGTCGGCTGTTAGTCCGCTTGTTAATGCAGAAGATACACGAGGACCAAGGTCGCGACCAATAACGGTAGCTCCCATAAGGCATATCTGAGGTTTTTCTTCTTTAAATAGGTTTACCAGGACAGAAGTGTGTGGTAATGAAGTGTATGGATAAAGTCCTTCTGCATCGAAAACGTGCAATTTGTCTACTCCATAAGGTAATACTTGCTTTTCAATATCGTCTAATTTGTAACCGGCAACAATTGCCTCCAATTGGCATTTTAACTGGTTAGCTAAAGAACGGCCTTTGGTAAGCAACTCAAGGCTTACGTCAGCAATGATGCCGTCCTCTATTTCGCAATATACAAATAAATTGTTCATTTTTAGTTCTTTCTTTAGTGATTAACCAATCGTGTGATTTGCCAATAGTTCAACAATAAGATCTTCTACTTCTCTGTCTGAAGCAGAAATAGTTTTACTCTCTTTGGCCTGGAAAACAATGTTTTGAATTGCTTTAACTTTTGTAGGAGAACCAGAAAGACCACATTGTGCAGTGTCTCCATTTACGTCAGTAACACTCCATTCTGCGAGATTAAGATAATCTCTTGTGTCATACAGATCGGTATAATCAAGATTTCCCTGTTGTTTTTCAGTCACAGTCTTAGCATGTTTGTATTTTTGCACATACTTAGCATTGCGAGGGCGACAAGGAGCAGCAGAACCGTTAACAGTAAGAACAATAGGAAGCGGACCTTCTACTGTTTCAATACCGCCATCAATGTGACGTTTTACAGTGATTCGGCCGTTTTCTACTTTTTCAATTTCTTCGGCATAAGTAATCTGAGTTAATCCCAGTTTCTCGGCAACCTGAGGACCAACCTGTGCGGTATCACCGTCAATAGCCTGACGACCGCCTATAATTACATCATAATCTTTTATCTTACGTATTGCAGTAGCAAGTGCATAAGAAGTGGCCAACGTATCTGCTCCGGCAAATGCTCTGTCGGTTAGCAAATAGCCATTATCGGCACCACGATAAAGACCTTCACGAATAATCTCTGCCGCGCGTCCAGGACCCATGGTCAGAATAGTTACGGTAGAACCGGGGTGTGCATCTTTCAATCGGAGAGCTTGCTCAAGGGCATTAAGGTCTTCAGGATTGAAGATGGCCGGAAGTGCCGCACGATTAATTGTTCCGTCGGCTTTCATGGCATCTTTCCCAACGTTACGTGTGTCGGGAACTTGTTTTGCCAATACAATAATCTTTAAACTCATGTTATTAATTTTAGTATTAGTATTTTATACAAATATAAGTAAGCTAACAAACAGGATGATAACTTGCTGTATAATCAGCCTGCAAAATTACTCAAACAGTTGATTCTACAAAACTTTATTCTTTAAAAATGCACAAAAATAGCGCTTATGAGCAAATGAAAAAGGTCTGTATTTGTGAATAAATGAAATGAACTATAAATTATTTTTAATTAGTATAAAATCTGCTTAATATTAAAGATGAAATTGGAGGTGGAATATGAAACATCAATATAATAATGCGATATTATATTTTAATGGTGTTATTTTTATATTATACCCAAAAATAGTGCTAATGAATTGGGAATGGTTTCGTCGTTTTTTTTATGTTTGCATTCTATAAATGACCAATTTGCTCGCAGAAATACAAATAAAATGGCTTTTGTAGATAATTAATACATAAAACCGATACGATGGCACAATATAGATTTTTTTACTCTTTTCTCCTTTTTTCCCTCTTTTTCTTAACAAGAATTGAAGCTTTACCAGCACCGATTAAAGATTATGTTTTAATTATCAATTCGTATAACGAAGGTAATTTGTGGGCAGAAAAAATTCAGGATAAAATAATTAAATCGATTGATAATAAAAGAAATATATCTGTCGGTATTGAATATCTTGATAATTGCAGATTCTCTTCTATGAAGGACGTGTCACACAGAGCAGATAGCTTGTATAGAGATTATAAACTAAAACCTAAAGCTGTTGTTGTTATTGGAGAAGCTGGGTGGATTGTCTATCGTAATACACTACCTGAGTCCTGGAAAAAAATACCAATTGTGCTTACGTCAGCAAAAAGATATACTACTTCTCTCGAGAATCTTATTTCCGGAAAAGAAATTGATTCTAAAATGCTTATACCATACAAGGAAGCTGCAAAAGGTTTTAATGTAACAGGTGTTTTTCATCCTGTACACATAAAGCAGACTATACAATTGATGAAGAAACTGATGCCTAAAATGACGAAGATAGTATTTATCTCCGATAAACGGTATACTAGTACTTATAACAGGTTTCTTTTTAAATATATAAGAAAAAAATATTTTCCGGAGTTAGGAGAGATATCTTTGTGCCAGAAAGATCTTACAACAAATAATTTGCTGAATTCTTTGTCTCAAATGGATAAAAATACTGGTCTGCTTTATCATGGATGGTACGAAGATGGTAATAGTGGTATTTCTTCAAACAACCGAACGGAGAAAATGATTAGTAGTTTTACCAATTTACCTATGTTTGGCTTGACCGACTTTGGAGAAGATTTAGGCGATTTTGCAGGTGGATATTATTCAACCAGCGAAGACTATGGACAAAAATCTGGTGAAATTTTAAATATGGTTCTTAATGGTAAGAAAGCAAACGAAATTCCTTTTCAACTAGCTCCATTTCCACACGCTCATCTGAATTATAGAAATTTAATTCAGGCAGGAGTCGACAAAGACCTTTTCCCTTCTGATGCTGAATATTTTCACAAACCAGCTAGCTTTTTTCAAGAGAATCTGATTCTGATAATATCTATTGTAAGTATTTTGTTGATTTGTTTTTCTATCCTTTTATCAAAAATATGGTTTTTGAAAAAAGAAAAGAATACAAATGAAAAAATGAAACTATTTTTCACAAACATTCTTGATAATCTTCCGGTTGCAATATGTGTGAGAGATTTTACTGACAATAAGTTTATCTACTGGAATAAGAGAATGGAGGACATGACACTGATCAAATCAAAAGACGCAATTGGGAAAACGAATAAGGAATTATTCCCTCTCGAAATATATAGAAAACATCAGAATATTGATAAAAGACTAATGAAGGAAGGACATTCTGTGAGCTATGAAGAGGAATTTCTTTTTTCTGATAATAAGTTACATTCGGTTAATATATCTAAGGCTCTTATAAAAACAGATAAAGATCCTGCTTACATGCTGTTTAGTGGTTGGGATGTTACAGAACTGAAAGCTATTCAACGTAAATTTCAGACAGCAAATAACCAGTTGGCAATGGTTATGGATGCGGGAGAAATCATTTCCTGGGTATGGGATGTAAGAGTAAGAACAATAACTTTTGATTATGATTATCAGAAGAATGAGGATTATCTGCCGGAAATGAAGAGTCTTACAAAACCTTTGGACGATGTTCTTTCACTTACTCATCCAGATGATGTAGAACGGGCATTTATAACTTTCAGTAACTTTCTTGAAGGTAAATCAGATAGAGTTGATCTTGATCTCAGGGTTAATTTTTATGGCAATGGTTACGAATGGTATGAATTGCAAGGTATGGTTACAGAACGTGATAAAGATGGCTCAATTCTTTTTGTTACTGGAGCGGGTATCAACATAACCAAAAGAAAGCAAACAGAGCAAGCTTTGTTTGAGGCAAAAGAGAAGGCAGAGGAATCAAATCGTCTTAAATCTGCTTTTTTGGCAAACATGAGCCACGAGATACGCACTCCTTTGAACGCTATAGTAGGCTTTTCAAGAATTCTGGCAGATATAAATAGTGGAGAAATGGAAAATCAGTTTGCAGGTATTATTGAAAGCAATAACAATTTATTGCTGCAGCTTATTAACGATATTCTCGATCTTTCTAAAATAGAAGCCGGAACATTGGAATTTGTTTATTCTGATGTCGATATTAATACTCTATTTGATGAAATAGAACAAACCTCGGCCATGAAAGTCGATCAGAATGCTGTAAAAATAATATTCAAGGATAAATTACCAAAATGTGTTATCCATACAGAGAGAAACCGATTGTCGCAGGTTATTTCAAACTTTATATCTAATTCTATCAAGTTCACAGAGCAGGGCAGCATTATATTTGGATATACCTTGTCCGAAGATAAACTACGTTTTTATGTAACAGATACAGGGTGTGGTATTCCTAAGAATAAGCAGGGCTCTGTTTTTGACCGTTTTGTAAAATTGAATACATTTGCTCAGGGAACAGGATTGGGATTGTCTATTTGTGCTTCCATAGTGTATAAACTAGGTGGTGAAATTGGCGTTGACTCGGAAGAGGGAATAGGTTCTACTTTTTGGTTTACTATTCCTTACAAGCCGGTTGAGACATATGAGGAAGAATCTTTCGATGAGCCTGATAAGAAATCTATGTTGATAAATAATACGGATAAAGTTACATTGTTAGTTGCCGAAGACGACAAGAGTAACTATAAATTAATGGAAGCAATTCTTGGCAAAGAATATCAGCTTATTCATGCCTGGAATGGCGAAGAAGCTGTAAAGTTATACAATGACCATAAGCCCAATCTGATTCTGACAGATATTAAAATGCCTGTTATGGATGGATATGAATTGGTTGAGGAGATAAGAATGCATTCAAAGGAGATTCCTGTTATAGCCGTAACAGCATACGCTTCGGAAGAAGACAGAAGCAAGATAAATGAAGGTGGCTTTAACGATTTTGTAGCCAAACCAATTAATGCTTTGTTGCTGAAAGAAAAAATTAGTGCTCTGCTGAATATTAGTTAAGTCTATGCTGATTAAAATCATTTTATCAAAAGAATAAGATTTTCTACTAAACTCAATATTTGTACTAGATTTGCAACTGTTCCTGTAAAACTATTATTGAAGTCGTTTGCAGGCTATTATTTTGTTGCAATTAAAGTTTGTCTGTATAATAAAGATATATTTGTGTTGATAATATTTATTGTGCTATATTTGCAATGTTATTATTAATTTTTTATTATGCGAGACAAGCCCTACTTTCTTTTATTTCCTTTTTTAATGGTTTATATACTATTATCTTGCGTTAATAGCCAGTCGCATTATTCCTCTTTAGTTAAAGTTGACTCTTTACTGTGTTCTAATCCTAAGGAAGCATTAAAGCTTTTAAAAAGAATAAATCCGTCTGCCTTGTCTTCAAAAGAAGAAAAAGCTTATTATGGATTATTACTGGTTCAGGCAACTGATAAAGCAGAATTAACAATACTACCTTGCGATTCATTAGTAGACGTAGCCTTGGATTATTATACAAAAGGATCAAACAAAGCTAAAGCTCTTTTTTATAAGGGGCGTATATTAATAGAAATGGAACAAGAGAAAGAAGCTTTGAAATGCTATTATAGTGCTTTGCCTGAGCTGAAAGATAATTATGCAGATATTCGAATAAAAGGGATGATCTATGAAGATTTAGGAAAACTTGATATGGATCATAGTTTGTATAAAAATGCATTAGAAAAAATAGATCATTCTTTTACTTCTTATTCCTTAATAAAGGATAGCGTAGCAATGATTAATGCTTTGAGACTAAAAGGGATGGCTTATAAAATGCAGAAAAAAGATAAAAGAGTTTATGAAGTACTTAATTTGGCATTGAAAATAGCATTGCAAACAACAGATTCTTTAGTGATTAGTGGTGTATATCAAAGTTTAAGTCTTGCTGATGAATCAGATTCAGCTTTGTTTTATGCCCGCAAGGCATTGGATTATTTTCCTACTGATAGAAAAGCTCCTTCAAATTACTATAGATCAATAGGAAGTTTATTACTTGATAGGGGGGAAAAAGATTCTGCTAATTATTATTATAATAAAAGTCTGGATGGGGATATAAAAGAGCAAGCATTAGCTCATGGATATTTGTCTGATTTAGAAAAAGCTAATGGTAACTATAAAGAAGCTTTTTCGCATTTAGAAAAGTATACAAATGTTATAGATTCATTATTTACGGCAGATAAATCTTCTAAAATAGAACAATTGGGATATAAATATGAAGCAGAAGCAAGAGTAGCAAAGCACAAAGCTAAAATGCAACAAACTAATACTTTGATAATAACGATTTCAATTATATTGATTCTGATTTTAATTCTTATCCTTCAAAATGTGAACCGTCATAAAAAGGTTGCAAAACTAATATTTGAACAAAGAACTAAAGATATGGAGCGTGAAATGGCTGCTTTGCAAAATCGTATTGATGAAACTAAAGAAATTATTATAAAGCTAAAAAATGAAAAGCAAATAAGTGAGTCAGAACTTTCTCTCAAAGAACAGGAAATAAAGAGTTTGTTTCTTCAAAAATCAGCGCTTAGAAATATAATATTTTTCCAGACCCCTATTTATAAGAAAATTGAAAAACTTTCGGCACAAGCTACTGATCAGCAAAAAGAGATTAAAGTATTAACACTTACCGAACAAGAGATTTTAAGAAAACAGGTTTCCGAAATATATAGTGAATATATAGACTATTTGCATACCCAATATCCTAAAATGACTGAAGATGATTTACTCTTTTCTTGCCTTGAAACTGCAGGGCTAAATGCTTTTACTATAGCGCTATGTTTTGGCAATTCAAATAAGCAGATTGTAAATCAAAGAAGATACCGTCTTAAGTCTAAAATGATTCCAGAAGAGTAATTGTTATTATTTGATTTGGTATTTTATTGATTAACAGGTGTTTGTAAATATATATTGTTATCGATAAAAAGTTATTCTGTCTAATTATTTGTTTAGTTTTGTTGCATTGAAACTAAACATAAATTAGATGATTATGAAAATTAAAATTTTAACATTGTTCTTTCTTCTTTTATTCTTTCCTCAATTTCCATTAAATATTTTAGGCGCTCAAGATGAAACGTTAATACGAAAGGGAGTAGATTATAAGCCTTCACAAAGCGTTAAAACCAGATCGCCAGAGTTAACTTTAACGGGCTATTTTGAAGATGGTTCGCTTTTCTTGTTTTTTAATAAGAATTTAGATGATTCTAAAGTATACATTACAGATGTTGAAACGGGTTCTATTGTATTTGAACAACAAGTCTCAGAGAATGTTCTTGTTGTTCCTTTTCTAAATGATAGTTCTTCTGAGTTTAGAATTGATATAGTAAATGGTGGTATAAATGTTTCTGGGAAAATTTATTTGAATTAAATATTGTAATTGTTGACAATTATGAATAAAGTAATTTTGATAGGATTTTGCATAGCTCTATTCTCATGTTCTCGTGGTTTTGATAATGTTCCCGATCCGCCTATAGTGATAGAAAAGTATCCGATTATTTATTCATATTCTGGGGAAAAAAGTATTAACGATTTTGTTTTATATATAGGTCCAAAAGGAGAAAAACAGAATGTGAATAATTTTGATCCTAAGAGGATTTGGAAGAATAGGTTTGAATCAAATAGACCTGATAGCATTATTTTTTGTAATGATTCAGATTTAATATTAAAGTTTATCTATTCTCCTGAAAAATATAGTTATAAAAATAGTGAAGGTGCTATTTATATTAAAAGAAATAATAATACTTGGTCTTTTCTAGGTGCAAATTCAGATAAGGGCTTTATCTATAACAAGGGCTTTTACTTTACTACAACTCTTCATGGGTATTTAGGCTCTTTTTGGCAAATAGGTTCAGACTATGGAATACAGAGCTATAACACGAGGTTTTTTGAGACTGCCGTTTTACCGAATCCAGAAGCCTTAACGGATATTCGAGATACTGTTGCTTGGTGCAATGGTAGCTATTTATATAAAAAAACAGTAAAAATGTAATTAGTAATTTATGAAAAAAACAATTTATTTTATTGGCATTATTTTATGTCAAGTCCTTTGCTCTTGTAATAATGAAGACAAAAAAGTTGAATTTGAAAATGGACTTTTTTTAATAAATAAATGGGATAAATATCCTCAAAAAATAGTTGAAATAAAGGCTGATACATTACCTCCTTTTTTTACTTCTAATAAGGCAGTTAGAACTAGAGCGGAATTTATTAGTGATAGTATTTGGGCTGATGGTAAAGGGCATACGCAAACCTATGAAAATAATGAGATCACAGTATCTCCTAGCTTGTCTTCATATATTTATTTAGGTGATTTAATTGATGGTGAATCATTTGCTAATAATAGGTATAAACCAATTTCAAAACCTACAGATCCTATTACGATATCTGTATCTTTTCCTGCGGACAATGTTGTTAAAACAATAAACCGTCCATCTCTTTCTGCAATGAGAAGTGCCTTAAGAGAGGTTTTACTGAATAATAATATGAGTGGAACTCAATCTGCATCTTTTGAATATAATATGACAAAATTCTCTTATTATGATGAAGTGAAACTTGCATTTGGCTCTAATATTAATGTAGCAAATGTTTTAAATATAGGCATTGAAGCTAGTTCGCATAAAATTAAATCAAAGACAGGCATAATTGCTAAAGTAATACAAAAGTATTATACTGTCGATATGGATATACCAGCAGATGGTAATTTGTTATTAAATAATAATGACCTGTCCGGTCTTGGAAATTATTCTCCCGTTTACATAAACTCTATTGCATTTGGTAGACTTGGTATTATAACAGTTGAGTCAAATAAAGAATATCAAGATGTGAAGTTGGCTTTTAAAGCTGCTTTTAATGCAGCTAAAATAAACGGTAATTTAAATATTTCAGCTGAGAATCAAACGATATTAGAAAACTGTGATATTAAGATATATATAATTGGGGGAGATGAATCATATAAAGTTGTAGAAGGGTTCGATGAATTTAAAAATTTTATATTAACAAAGGGAGAGTACTCTTCGAATAACCCTGGTTTACCGATTTCATTTACAGCTAGTTATTTATCTGATAACTCACCTTATTATACTCGATTTAAAGTAAATATATCAGAATAAAGGCGGCATTATGAAAAATTATATTTGTTTGTTTTTTATTTTGTTATCATTAGTTTTTCATACATCTTGTAATGAACAAAATCTGATAATCAACGATTTAAATTGTAACGATACTAATTGTGTGAAATATCCAGAGCAAGTTATTAATATAAAAACTCATAATTATGCTCCTGATTTTGCTATGAAAAAACTTAATGAAGAAGTCCAGACCAAGGGATATACATATAGAGATAGTATTTGGGGAAATGATTTTGGCAAAACAGTTTATGGTGAATCAGATGAATCAATTGTATTACCTCAACTTCAGTCGTATTTATATCTCGGCTCATTGTTAAAAGGTAATTCTATTTCGGACATGAAATATCAACCAATCACATCTGCAAATATAAAACCGATAACTGTTTCTGTTTCATTTCCAGGATCAAATGTTGTAGGTGTTATTGAGCATCCTTCATTAGCAAATATGAGGCAGTTCTTAAGGGATAAGATGAAACAGAATAAAGATGTTGGGAGCCAAATAGCTTCATTTAATTTCAATATTGATAGTTTTACTTCCTATGATGAACTTAGATTGGCCTTTGGATCAAATGTAAATACTAGTGGGTTATTTAGTAAGCATACAAGTTCTTATGAAGAAAGTCAGAAAATATCAAAGACTAATGGTTTGTATATAAAATATGTACAAAGGAATTTTACTTTAGACATGGATTTGCCTAAAGGGTCACTTATTGAAGGAAATTTATCTGATGAAATTTATTCTCCTGTATATGTAAGATCTATTACTTATGGGAAAACAGCGGTGTTAGCAATTGAAACAAATGAACTTTCGGAATATGCCAAAAAAATATTCAATTCAGTTTCTAATAAGATTTTTGTTAAGAAAGAGACGACATTGACTTCAGAGGAAATAAAAGTGTTGAATGATTCCGAAATGAGATTATATACTATTGGCGAATCTGGTGAATCTGGATTTAGTATTTTAAATGGCTATGAAGATTTCGTAAAGCATCTATCCCAAGAAGGAAGTTTTTCTGTTGACAAACCAGGAGTTCCAATATACTGTAGTTATTCATATTTAGCTGATAATTCTCCAGTAAAAACTCAGTTTAAATTTGATATAACGACAGATCCACTTTATGTAAGTTTGGAATTGAAAAATCCAAGATCCAGTGAACAAGAATATAGAATTCCCTCTCGAAATGGATATCTTATTGAGAGGCCTATAGAATACGATGTGTATTTAAAATTTTATAGTGATCCGTTGGGCAAGAATAGTACATTCCCTTCTAGTTTTATTAAATTTAATTTAGAAGAACAACGCGCGATTGTTTCTTATATTGAAGAAGGTGAAGATGGTGGCTTTACTAATTATTCGCAACCATCTGTTGTTGCTCAAGGAGGAAAGTACTCTTTTGATGTCAGTAATATATATCATGATAAAGAAATGTTGGTGAAATCTGGATTTGTACCTCAAAGATTGGACGCTATTAAGTATATATATTATCGGCAAGGAGATATAAATTACGATCCAACAAGATGGAAAATAGAATGGTTTTCAGAACTTTATAGCATGAGATTTTCAGAAAAGAGGCTTTTTTATAAAGTTATTCGCCCTAAAAAAACACTGGATTTATTTTATGAGCACTGTGGTAGTAAAGAGCTCTTAAGCCAAGAGGGCTATATTAATTTTTATTAGTAGGATACTGATACAGCTTGATTCATTAGTTTCCTCTGTGAATATTTTAATAAGGTTAATGATTTATATCAATACTTGCAGTTCTTTTATCAATAAACTATATTTGTTATGTTTTTTGGTTCTCATCAGGAATCAGAATAATCAGAAATCAATAGTTTTAGGATTATAAAAAAGATATTAGCAATGGATAATTTTGTATTTTACAGTCCAACAGAATTTGTGTTTGGAAAAGAAACCGAGTCAATAACCGGTAAGTTGTTAAAGAAATACAGTGCAGAAAAAGTATTGCTTCTTTATGGTGGTGGATCGGTAATAAAAAGCGGTCTGATGAGTCGGGTTGAAGAATCCTTAAAGAATGAAGGTGTTTCGTATATCACTTTAGGCGGCGTTCAACCCAATCCGCTTGATACAAAAGTCTACGAAGGAATTGAACTTTGCCGTAAGGATAAGGTTGATTTTATTTTGGCTGTAGGTGGCGGAAGTGTTATCGATACTGCAAAAGCAATTGCTGCCGGAGTCCCTTATGATGGCGACTTCTGGGACTTTTATAATAAAGAAGTGGTAATAACCTCTGCATTGAAGGTTGCTAACGTGCTTACAATTCCTGCAGCAGGGAGTGAAGGCTCGGGTAATTCTGTAATCACTAAAGAAGAAGGTTCCATTAAGTTGGGAACTGGTTCACCATTGTTGCGTCCGGTTTTCTCTGTAATGAATCCGGTGCTGACTTATACTCTACCTCCTTATCAGACGGCTTGCGGTATAGCAGATATGATGGCGCATGTGATGGAACGATATTTCACTAATACCGAAGGTGTAGAAATTAGCAGCAGACTATCAGAAGCTGTTTTGCAAACAATAATAAAAGAAGCTCCAGTTGTTATGAATGAGCCGGAGAATTATGATGCACGAGCAAACATAATGTGGGCAGGAACAATTGCTCATAATGGAACTTGTGGAGTAGGGCGTGAAGAAGATTGGGCTACTCACTTGCTGGAGCATGAACTTAGTGCACTTTATAATGTAACTCATGGTGCCGGACTGGCTGTTATGTTCCCTGCATGGATGACATACCTTGCCGACTTTAATCCTGATATGCTTGCACAATATGCTGTTCGTGTATGGGGAATTCCTGAATCGGATGATAAAAAAGCTGTTGCCTTGAAAGGTGTTGAGGCTTTAAAGAATTTCTTCTCTTCTATTGGTTTACCTATTTCATTCAAAGAGCTGGGAGCCAAAGAAGAGGATATTGATCTGTTAGTGAAAAGACTTCACGATAATAAAGGAGAAAAAGTAGGATTCTTTAAGAAACTCACGAGAGAAGATTCTCGTAAGATTTATCAGATTGCAGCGAGGTAATTATAAAACAAAAAGGTTCGGATAGTTTTCTATACTATCCGAACCTTTTTGTTTTCTTAAGATAGAAGAAAATATATTTAATTGAGAATGTTTAATTTATAACCAATATCTTCAGTAATCTCTTTTGCTAGTTCCATCTTGATGAAATAAGATTTCAAGAGTATGTTCATCCTTTTCTTTCCATTTGTTGTTAGCATCATATAATAGGTATAAGTAAGTATTAAGAGATTCTATATCAATATTTAACTTAAAATCATGCACTATTACTATATGTCTTTCTTGTATCCAACTTAAGTCAGTTAAGCATTCATAGAGTGCATCCCAGTTATAACCAAAATAGTCTGGAAATTTTAGTTGTTCACTTAATTCTTTAATCAGTTCATTCTTATCTTTTATATTAGAAATATGAACAATATATGAATTTGTATAATTAATGCTCATTTTGTTAAGATATAGTGTTAAAATATTAGGCTAGCTCTCAATAATGTTTTAATATTTTCTGTCCTTTTTTATTTAATCGTATTTCAGGATTAAACAATCTCCAATATTTAACTTCATTCAGTGGGTAAGAATTTATTTTAGTCTTATCTTCAGACATATATGCTAAATAAATAATAATCAACTCCTTTATTCATTATACCTTATGGATAAGTAATTTTCCACTTTATCTTAGCTAAATCACTATAGAGTAAATCATAGTGTTTTAATATTTTATAATCAGATCTAATCTTTTCCCAAGTATATTTATTTATTGTATCCTGGTCTAAGATAAAGACTCTTAGCGTATCTCTTAGAATATCAGTGGAATAATAAAAATTGGTAACTCTTATTCCTTTCTTCTCAATAATAAATGTTTCATTATTTAAAGGAAGGGCTGTGTCTGGATATATTGCCCCTTTCTTGTCAGGTCTTATATAAACCGCTATTGTATGATCTGAATCATTTTTAATCGTAATACTGTCACCAAAATCCTCTGGACAAGCGGTTAAAATAAGCATAGCACAGAATCCAAATAAGTAAACTAATTTTTTCATCTTTATAATTAAAATTGAGTTGTCTTTAATTATTTCTCTCTATTAATAAGCTCTTTATAATGTTCTCAAAATTGTATTATGCTCTTCTTTTTACATATAATTTTATTGGTGCACTAGTTTATCCCATTTTTGATATAATTACTTACTTTCTTTTTTAATTAAAAAAATAATAGTTCCTATGTTTGTATATCAAAAACATAGGAACTAAATATATCGTTATTTATAAATTTATGAATTTTACGTATCCGTTTTTATCTATCACAAACTGAGAATAATACAACACTTCACTATTTTCCTCTTTTATGTTTAATTTAGTGAGTAAATGTTCCGGTGTATAACCATTAAGAAGACCTATATCTACTCGGCTAAAATAATTTCCTTGCATAAGATATGATTTTATATCAAAATCACTAATGTTTTCAGAGAGTGATATTATTGAGCAAAGTCGATTGTTTTTAATATTACACAAAATAAGAGACTTTAGAAATTCATTTTTATGCCAAAAATCTGGTTCTCGTTCCAATAAAACAAGACTTTGAATACCTGGCTGTAAAGTTAGTTTTCCGCAAAAGAATAGTTCAACCTTATTAAGGGTTGTATCAATACCGATTCCCATATATTCATCTCCCATGAAATTCTTATAAAACTCTTCCGAACTTGCTATATATTCCTTCATAAAATAATGAAATAATTTCTCATGATGTTTTTTTAAGTTCACTTTTTTAGCTATAAGATCAGCATCGTAAGTGTCGAGTTTGATTTCATCAGACAATACGGATGTGTTAAAAGGAATTGTATCTGGAATTGAATAATTTTTAAAGTAAACACCTCTATCACTCCTTATCATATAGTAACATTTAGGTGACCTATTGCAACTGATGCAGCAAAGTATCACTAAAAATAGAAAACAGTTTTTTATCATCGTCCTTGTGCTACTTAGTTTGCTTGCTTTTGTAAATAAGTCTTTTTCTTTTATTTCAGAACATGAAAAGAGAAAAAGAATGGGTAATGCTATTAATAAATATATATATTTCACTGATAGTTGTTTGTTTCTTTGCAAAAATAGTAAATATTTATGAAATGGGATAATGTTTTATAATATTGTTTTGGATATGATTGTTGTTTAATAATTAAAACAAAAAGGTTCGGATAGCATAGAAAACTACCCGAACCTTTTTTATTTCCTAGATAGAAGAAAATATCTTCAATAGCGAATATTACAACTTAATACCAAGCTTGTCAGCGATCTCTTTAGGAAGAGCGCTTTTGTGAACAAGGATATTTATGGTTTTATATTGAACAAATGCTTTAGAAGCATACCAGGTACCTTTGTACTTGTTGTCAGTTCCCCATGAATTCTTTACCATATAGTAATCTTTTCCGTTCTGATCTTTTGCAATACCGTAGATAAGCATACCGTGATCGTCTGTTGTTTCCCAGTTATCGAAGCCTTCCTGACGCATTTTTTGAGTAATCTCTTTTTCTGGTCTTGGTTTTGCTGTCAGTTCCTTGTTCTTTTCTTCTTTAGTTAAGCCTGTCCAGCGAGCCATGTCCGATCCGCTTAAATCAGCAGTCTTAATTTCTTCAGGAACTACAGCAATACCATTGCGGGTAAATCCTGTTTCGCTTACATCACTTCCCCATGCTACAGTGTATCCGTTGTTTACTGCATTGTCAATTACTGCCATAAATTCGTCTAAAGGCAAGTTATATGATTCACCATTACGCCAGTTGTCCTGAATTTCAAGAGCAAACTGAGTATAGAATTTGTGATGAGTATATGAAGTAATCGAAACATAGTCGTCAGCGTTTAATTCCAATTCTCTGGCAAATGCTTTAGCATCGTATTTCTTTCCGTTATAATTAAAATATTCAGGACGTGCGCCAAGGTAGTTGCTAACTACAGCATCAAAACCTCTTTTCCATACCGGAGTAAGTTTTTTCAAAGTGCTTTTTGCAATTGCATCAAGATATCCTTTCATTACAGCATCCAGCTCGTTGTGAACAGGAAGAGAGTCGCCATAATGCAATCCGGTCATGGCTTCCTGTGGTTCCAGTCCATAGTTTTTCAGACAGTACATTACATCGTAAAAGCTTCCTCCAGGTCCGAATGAACCTTCACTGTGAAGACGAACATATTTTTCGGCACGGTCTTCCATTGTGTGGTGTACAATATACATTTCAGAAAGGTCATAAGTACCTTTGCCTTTGCGAAGTAATTCCGATTCAAGGAATGCTGCACCCGAGAAGCTCCAACATGTACTTGAACGGTTTTGGTTTTTGATAGATGTTATTGGGTTTTCTTTTACTGTAGTGAAGACAAATCCTTCCTCTTTCTTTGCTTTTTCTTTCGCCGAAATACTAAAACAGAGGGCGGAAAAAAGAACAATACTAATAATCTTTTTCATAAAATCTACTTATATTTATTTATATTTTAGGCAAAGATAAGCAATGGAGAAATAAAAATTATTAAATTTGTTAATAATTTCAGATAAATTAAAGACGTTTATGAGCAAAGTAAAGAAAGACTATCTGATATATTTTATAATGCTGGTCTTATTCTCCGGTATGATCTATGTAGCTTTGGAACAGGGTGGACGTTTTGACCATTATTCCAAAGCACATGTTCCGCAAGGAGCTATAGGAGATAGTTTCCAGATGTTTAAAACTATTTTAATAGAAAAAGTAAATAGTCCATTTACAATTTTGCTATTGCAAATCATTGTAATATTGTTTACTGTTCGCCTTTTTTCTTATCTCTTTAAATATATTGGTCAGCCGGGTGTTATTGGAGAGATTGTTGCAGGTATAGTTCTTGGTCCATCATTATTTGGTTATCTGTTTCCCGATTTTTTTGGATTCCTTTTCCGGCCCGATTCGTTGGGAAATCTTCAGATAGTAAGCCAGATTGGTCTTATTCTATTCATGTTCGTTATTGGCATGGAGCTAGACTTTAGCACGCTGAAAAATAAAATAAATGAAACGCTTGTTATTAGTCATGCAGGAATATTAGTACCTTTTTTCCTTGGAGTGATTTCCTCGTATTGGATTTATGAAGAGTATGCTGCTCAGCAAACAGCTTTTTTGCCTTTTGCTCTCTTTATTGGTATATCCATGAGTATAACTGCTTTTCCTGTCCTTGCACGTATTATCCAGGAAAAGAATCTCACTAAATCACCAGTTGGTATTCTTTCTATCGCTTCGGCTGCTAATGATGATGTTACTGCTTGGTGCTTACTGGCAGTTGTTATTGCTATTTCGAAAGCAGGAACATTTGGTAGTGCACTTTATGCTGTGGGGCTTACCGTTATTTATATAGTGGTTATGTTTCTGGTGATTCGTCCGTTCCTGAAAAAAATTGGAGATCTGTATGCTAACAAAGAAGTAATCAATAAAACGTTTGTTGGGTTTATCTTTATAATATTAATAGTTTCATCCACTTTAACAGAGGTTATCGGTATTCATGCTTTGTTCGGAGCTTTTATTGCCGGAGTAGTGATGCCCTCAAATTTTGGCTTCCGTAAGGTTTTAATGGAAAAAGTAGAGGATGTTTCTTTGGTATTCTTTCTCCCTCTTTTCTTTGCTTTCACAGGGTTACATACTCAAATTGGATTGATTAACAGTCCAAGTTTATTTGGTGTTTTGGGATTACTGGTAGCTGTTGCTATTGCAGGAAAGCTTGGTGGTTGTACAATTGCTGCGCGTTTAGTAGGAGAATCATGGAAAAACAGTCTGATAGTAGGTACACTCATGAATACTCGTGGTTTAATGCAACTGGTTGCGTTAAATATAGGA
The DNA here is from genome assembly GCA_963668125.1 of Bacteroidaceae bacterium. Classification (GTDB taxonomy): domain Bacteria; phylum Bacteroidota; class Bacteroidia; order Bacteroidales; family Bacteroidaceae; genus Bacteroides. The sequence goes on from OY764215.1 coordinate 1,194,753, forward strand.
TATGAAATGGGAATTCTTCCTCCTTCTATATTTGTAATTCTCATTATCATGGCTTTGGTTACGACCTTTATGACTACCCCTCTTCTTACTCTAGTGGAGAAGATCTTTGAAATAAAGAAGCCGCCAATAAGCCTTACAAAGAAGCTTATTCTTTGTTTTGGGCGAATAGAGTCGGGGAGAGATTTACTTTCTGTTTATGAGTTGCTTTTTGGCCCTAGATTGAAGCAAAAAGAACTGATTGCTGCGCATTACACACTTGGTACAGACGTAAATCCAATACAAGCTAAACAGTATGAGGAAGAAAGCTTTGATTTATTAAATACAGAAGCACGGAGAGCTTCTATAAAAGTGGATTGCCGCTATAAAGTAACGGATAAACTCATACAAGATATGGCACATCTGGTTCAAACGGAAAATCCCGATTTATTATTACTGGGTGCTGGTAGTAATTACATGCTGGAAGGTGGTACCCAGGTGCTTCCTCTTCTTGGTTTATTCAGAAATAAAGTAGACGATATAATTGGGCAGGTAAATTGTGACGTTGCGGTTTTTGTTAATCGTGGCTATAGACGTGGAGATATTGCAATAGTTCTTGGTGGAGCAATCGATTCTTTCATGTTGTTTTATCTGGAATCGTTGTTGATGAATGGAATAAAGGATATTCATTTATATCTGTTTGTTGGCGATGATAAGTTTACAAAGAAAGTGAATGATCTTTTAGAAAACTATCCTGAACAGGTTGTTTTGCAGCCTATTCATGATTTGTCTGAGATTAACTATAGAAGTGTGGATGGATTATTGATTCTGAGTCATACTGTTTGTGAAAAAATAGCTGAGGATAAGGAAGAATATGAGGCTTTGCCATCGTTATTGGTTATGAGTCCAAAAAGCGATACTAAATAATTAGACCGATTTTCTTTCTGTCTTTACTTTATATAAAAGTGTATATTAGAAATGACAATAGATAATAATACAGGATTAGTTCTTGAAGGTGGCGGTATGCGCGGAGTTTTTACCTGTGGAGTATTGGATTATTTTATGGATCACAATATTCGGTTTCCTTATACCATAGGAGTTTCGGCAGGAGCCTGTAATGGCTTATCGTATATTTCCCGCCAGCGTGGACGTGCTAAATGCAGTAGCATTGATTTGCTCGATAAATATCATTATATAGGTTTGAAACATCTTCTCAAAAAGAAGAACATAATGGACTACGATCTTCTTTTTGGTGATTTTCCTGAAAGAATCCTTCCTTATGATTACGATGCCTATTTTTCTTCGCCAGATCGTTTTGTGATGGTTACAACCAATTGTGTAACCGGAGAAGCCAACTACTTTGAAGAAAAGAAAGACAAACAGCGCGTACTCGATATTTGCAAAGCCTCAAGCAGTCTGCCGTTTGTTTGTCCGATAGTTTATGTTGACGGAGTTCCGATGCTGGATGGAGGAATTGTAGATTCCATTCCTTTAATGCGTGCTGTGGAAGATGGTTATCAGAATAATGTTGTAGTTCTTACCCGTAACAGAGGCTATAGAAAAGATGCTAAAGATCACAAAATACCTTCTATCATTTATCGCAAATACCCTAATATCCGTGAAGCCTTAAGTCGTCGTTGTGCCGTTTATAACGAACAACTTGAAATGGTAGAACGGATGGAGGACGAAGGACAAATTACTGTTATCCGTCCGGAAAAGCCAATAGTTGTAGATAGGATTGAAAAAGATGTGATGAAACTCACTGATTTGTATAATGAAGGCTATGCTTGTGCCGGTAAAATAATGCATTCTGTGGCAAATAATAATGGAAAAAGGCATGAATAGAGCATAAAATTGTCGATATTTCTTAGCATTTTTTCTTTAGAGTAAATATAGGCAAAAAGAGAAATACACCAAAAACCGACATTATTAATCTCCCGATTGTTCCTACTGCCAGTGGATACCAGAAAGTGCTAGATTGCTAGATCACCGCTAGATTAAATTATTTTGATCTAGCACCTGTATGACGTTTATACACAACGGATTAAGCACCTACTGCTAGATTGCTAGATCAATTTTGCAAAATTAAATTTTATGTAGTGATGTTGAATGCTATCAAATCTAACTCCGGCTCTCCGGAAAGATGCGACGAGAGCTTCTTCAAACTCCCGAATAACTTTTCATATCTTAGGCGGGATGTTTCTGAACTTTTGTACAAAACAATTATATCTTCTGTACAAAAGAATTAATTGTTTTGTACAGAAGAATGTTTTCTTTTGTACAAAAACACACAAATGTCTGGAATACTTTTTTGGAAAGGCGGACTGAAGTTTTAAAACTTCTCTCATCTTTTTTAAAGTTGCAAACCTTGAAATTTAAAAAAATGTTTTCGTAGCACAATTACTGTCTGGTAAGTTATTTGTTTAATAAAAATAAGTAAGCCTTTGCCCCTGCTTTTTGATTGCTAAAGTTAAGTTATCTTTGTTCTGCTTTCAGGATCAGACTATCGAGCGTTTCCCGCAGGCTTAGATATTCTTCTTCTGTAAGATCAAGGCAACGAGCCATTTCGTGAGGAACCTCTATAGCTTTTTTCTGCAGTTCTGCACCGACTTTTGTTAGTTTAATGATAACAGTACGTTCGTCTTCTTTACTTCTTTTACGATGAATATAACCGGTGGCTTCCAGGCGTTTCAGCAGTGGAGACAGTGTTCCTGTATCCAACTTAAGAATTTCGCTGAGTGAATTTACTGGTATTCCGTCTTTTTCCCATAGGGCCATCATAACCAAATATTGCGGATAAGTTAAATCCAGCTCGTTAAGAAACGGGCGGTAATGATTCGTAATAGCGCGGTTCAGGCGATATACACGAAAACAAATTTGGTTCTCTAGCTTTAACTCGGGATAATTCTCTTTCATAATCTCATTATATTTGCCGCAAAATTACAGAAAATATAATTGTGCGCAATTAATTTGCTATATGAAAAAGTTCGCTGCCTGGATAGACAGCGAACTTTTTCAATCTTTTTTTTAGATTACAACAAGTTCTTAATTTCTGCTTCTACCTTAGCCATATCTTCAGTAGGTTCGAAACGTTTCACTACTTCACCATTACGATTGATAAGGAATTTTGTGAAGTTCCATTTAATCTCAGCATCCTCTTTGTAATTAGGATTTTCTTTAGAAAGCATATCATCAAGGATTTTTGCGATAGGGTGATTCATATCAAATCCGGCAAAGCTTTTTTCGCTCTTTAAGAACTTAAACAAGTCATGGGCATTTTCTCCGTTAACTTCTAACTTCTTAAATTGTGGGAATTGCACGTCGTAGTTCAAAGTACAAAACTCGTGAATTTCTTCATCAGTTCCTGCAGCCTGATTGGCAAACTGATTGCAAGGGAAGTCAAGAACAACAAATTCCTGATCTTTATACTCTTCATATATTTTCTCCAGTTCTTTGTACTGAGGGGTAAAACCGCAAGCTGTTGCTGTGTTTACTACTAACAAAACTTTACCTGCAAATTCGTTCAAAGATACGTCGTTTCCTTTTCTGTCTTTTACTGTGAAATTATAAACTGTGCTCATATTCTTCTATTTTTTAGTTTGTTATTACTGACTTTATAATCGTTCTTTTTATTATTATAATGCGAATATATACAAAATTAAATTGCGTACAATATAATTGGATGAAAATTTATTGTTCATTAACTTAATACTTTGTTTTTCTGCTTAGGAGCAAGGCATGCAACTTCGGCAAAATTTCTCATTCAAAAATGGCTGATGGGCATCGAAAAAGTGAGGGTAAAGCCATTTTGTGATGGTTCAAAATGCTACCATCACTAATTTATAATATTGATTTACAATGCAATGGGTGATATTAGTGAGGGAGTTAGGGCTAATTTGAAAAGAAATGTTTTTTGAGATTAAATTTCGATTATAGCTAAGTAAATCTATATATTTGTAAAATATGATGATTCGTTAGATTTATTTATAGAAACAAAATTATGGAGCCAATTATAACTAAAAGCCTTTTAATTCGGGAGATAATGCCATCGGATATCAATGCTTTATTGTCTGTTTATTCCAAAGAGGAAAATATGAAGTATATCTCTAATGGCAAATATGATTGGACTATTGAAGAATTGAAAGGCAAATATCAGAAAGTAAATACTGATGGCTATAAGCAAGGATATGGTATTTTTTCTGTTGTTGCTGATGGAGATATTATTGGTGAGGCAGGTTTATTCAATTCCTTTGGAAATAAGAAGATTCTTGAGTTAGGCTATATCCTTGATAATAATTATTGGAATAGAGGCTATGGTACTGAAATTTGTAGTGGATTACTTGATTACGGCTTTAATATATTAGGTGCGGATAAGATTATAGCACGTATGTATCCTGAGAATATTGGTTCTATAAGTATCTGTGAGAAACTAAACTTTATAAAAGTAGATGTTCCAGGTGCCATTTATTATCAATATGAAATAGCTAGGTAATACATTATTTGATATAAATAAGAAAAGGCTGCTTCAATATTTTGAAGTGGCTTTTTTATGCATGTTATTGTTAGATGACTTTAAATCAATCCTTTTTTAAAACATTTGCAGTTCCCCAGATTTCCAGTGCCTGAAATACCGGAGAGAGACTTTTTCCAAGGTCGGTAAGTGAGTAGTCCACGCGCGGAGGGATTTCCTTGTACTGTTCACGCAGAATCAATCCATCGTTTTCGAGCTCTTTCAACTGCTCGGTAAGCACCTTTCTGGATATTTCAGGTATGCGAACAGCTATTTCACCAAAACGTTTTGTCCCCGATGAGAGAGAATACAGGATGATAGTTTTCCACTTTCCACCGATCAATTCAACAGTTGCTGTGACGGGACAATTATATTTTTTATTCGATTTTGCCACAATGGTTACTATTAGGTTACTACTATTTTTAAAGTTACTAAAAAGTAACCAGTTACAAATACAAACTATTATTAGTTACTTTGCGTAACAAAAGTAAATGCAATATCAATAAGTCGGATAATTGGTCTATTTGTTTTGTATTTATTTAACTGTCTATGATATATCAGAACCTGATATAAAATGTTCTCTTTATCATGGATTGGTAAGCATAAATGAACTCAGTATATAATGTATTAAAAAAGAGAGGAACTTAAAAATGAAAATTGGAGTAACAGGAGCGACTGGTCAATTAGGTCGCATAGTAGTAGAGAAACTGAAAGAGAGAGTATCAGCTGAAAGTATTGTAGCTTTGGTTCGTACCCCCGAAAAAGCGTTGGATTTAGGTGTGAAAGCCCGTGTGTTTGATTATAATAAACCGGAAAGTCTGGCAGAATCGTTACAAGGTATTGACAGTTTATTGCTTATTTCAGGTAGCGAGCTTGGGCAACGTGCTCAGCAACATGCCAATGTAATTAATGCAGCTAAACAGGCTGGTGTGAAATGGATTGTATATACCAGTGTGCTACGTGCTGATACATCAACACTGAGCCTTGCTGTAGAACATAAGCTTACTGAAGAAGCTTTAAAAGCATCGGGTGTTCCATATACTATATTACGTAATGGCTGGTATACCGAGAATTACACAGGTTCATTATCAGGAGCTGTTGCCGCTGGAGCCTTAATAGGTAGTGCTGGTGATGGGAAAATTGCTTCGGCAGCCCGTGCCGATTATGCGGAAGCTGCTGCTGTAGTGCTAACGAGTGAAGGCAATGTGGGTAAAGTTTACGAACTGGCCGGAGACGAATACTATACACTTACTGATTTGGCTGCCGAAGTTTCGCGACAGACAGGGAAAAATATTCCGTATAACAACCTATCGGAAGCAGAATATGCTAATATCCTGAAGAGTTTTAATTTACCGGAAGGTTTAGCATTAGCTATTGCCGGATGGGATGTTTCTGCTTCTAAAAATGATTTGTTTGATGATTCTCACCAACTATCCCGATTAATAGGTCGCCCTACAACACCATTGGCCAAAGTTGTGGCTGATGCCTTGGCTGGTTAATTTTTTGCGGATTTAAAATAAGAAAGGCTGCTTCAGAATCCTGAAGCAGCCTTTTTATATAGAACTAAATATTAATTAGTCTTCTTGCTCAACACCCCATTGTTGCTTAGCTAAACGCTTGTAGTTGTTATATCTCCACTTAGCGTTGTCCTGAGCAGCCTGGAACAATTCACCAGCTTCAGCAGGATATTGTTTTGCTAATGAAGCGTAACGAACTTCACCTTTCAGGAAGTTTTGGAAGTTATCCCAGTTTGGAGCTTTAGAATCCAATGTGAATGGATTTTGTCCTTCAGCTTCCAATGCAGGATTGTATCTCCACAAGTGCCAGTAACCGCATTCTACTGCAGCAGCTTGTTCAGCTTGAGCTTTACCCATACCTGCTTTCAAACCGTGGTTGATACATGGTGAGTAAGCGATAACGATTGAAGGTCCGTCATAAGCTTCAGCTTCGCGGATAGCTTTCAATGTTTGAGCTTGGTCAGCACCCATAGCAACTTGTGCGCAATATACATATCCGTATGTAGAAGCGATCAAACCAAGGTCTTTCTTACGTACTCTCTTACCTGCAGCAGCAAACTTAGCAATAGCTCCAACTGGAGTTGCTTTAGATGACTGACCACCAGTGTTTGAGTAAACTTCAGTATCAAGAACAAGGATATTTACATTCTTACCAGAAGCAAGTACGTGATCTAAACCACCGAAACCGATATCGTAAGAAGCACCGTCACCACCGATAATCCATTGAGATTTCTTGATTAAGAATTTGCTTAGAGAAGCAATTTCTTTGCAAATATCGCAATCGCAAGCTTTTACAAGTGGAGTAATCTTAGCTTCAAGTTCGATTGAACGTTCTGTGTTGTCTTTGTCGGCAATCCATTCAGTGAACAAACCTTTCAGTTCGTCTGAACAGCAGTCGCAAGTCTGACCCTTAGTCATCAAGTCTACAAGACGATCACGCATCTTATCAACTGCAAGAGTCATACCCATACCGAATTCAGCGAAGTCTTCGAATAATGAGTTAGCCCATGCTGGTCCGTGACCTTTTTCGTTAGTTGTATAAGGAGTTGATGGAACTGAACCAGAGTAGATAGAAGAACATCCTGTTGCATTAGCAATCATTTGACGATCACCAAACAATTGAGTTAACAATTTAACGTAAGGAGTTTCACCACAACCAGAACATGCACCAGAGAACTCGAATAATGGAGTAGCGAACTGTGAGTTCTTCACATTTGCGTTAACATTAACCAAGTGTTGTTTGCTCTTAACCTTTGTAGCAACATATTCCCAGTTTGGAGCTTGTGGAAGCTGACCTTCCAAAGGTTGCATCTTGAGAGCCTTACCTTGTTTGTTTCCTGGACATACATCAGCACAGTTACCACAACCAAGACAGTCAAGTACATCAACCTGGATACGGAACTTCATACCGTCGAATACTTTTCCTGTTGCTTTCAACATATCAGTGAAAGGAGCTGCTGCTTGTTCTGCTTCGTCAAGTACGAATGGACGGATAGAAGCGTGAGGACAAACGTAAGCACACTTGTTACACTGGATACAGTTTTCTGAATTCCATTCTGGAACGAAAGCTGCTACACCACGTTTTTCGTAAGTAGCAGTACCTTGTTGCCATGTACCGTCTTCGATACCAACGAATGTAGATACTGGAAGATCATCACCATTCTGAGCGTTGATAACCTTAACTACTTTTTCTACGAATTCAGGAGCTGTTGAAGCTGCTGTATCTTCGTCAGCAAGAGTAGCCCAAGCTGGATCGATAGCTAGTTTCTTGTATTCGCCACCACGGTCAACAGCTGCATTGTTCTTGTCAACAATGTCTTGTCCCTTCTTACCGTAAGACTTAACAATGAATTTCTTCATTTGTTCTACAGCCAAATCAACTGGAATAACTTCAGTGATACGGAAGAATGCTGATTGAAGGATAGTATTTGTTCTGTTACCCAAACCAATTTCCTGAGCAATCTGAGTAGCGTTGATATAGTAAACAGAAATGTTCTTTTCTGCGAAATAACGTTTTACGTTGTTAGGCAAATGTTTAGCCAATTCTTCTTCGTTCCAGATGGTATTCAAAAGGAATGTACCATTCTGTTGCAAACCGCGTGTAACATCATACATACGAAGGTATGCCTGAACGTGACAAGCTACGAAGTTTGGAGTATTTACCAAATATGTTGAACGGATAGGAGTATCACCAAAACGAAGGTGTGAACAAGTGAAACCTCCTGATTTTTTAGAGTCGTAAGAGAAGTATGCCTGACAGTGTTTATTAGTATTATCACCGATAATCTTAACAGAGTTCTTGTTAGCACCTACTGTACCGTCAGCTCCTAAACCAAAGAATTTAGCTTCGTACATACCTTCACCGCCTAATGCCATTTCTTCTTTCTTAGGAAGAGAAGTGAAAGTAACATCGTCAACGATACCAAGAGTGAACTGGTTCTTAGGCATAGCCAAAGAAAGGTTTTCGTATACAGAGATTACCTGAGCAGGAGTAGTATCTTTAGAAGAAAGACCATAACGACCACCAACGATAACCGGAGCATCAGCTTGTCCGTAGAAACAATCTTTTACGTCTAAGTATAATGGTTCGCCTACTGCTCCTGGTTCTTTTGTTCTGTCTAATACAGCAATACGTTTTGCAGTTTTAGGAACAGCAGCAAGGAAGTGTTTAGCAGAGAATGGACGGTACAAGTGTACTGCAACCAAACCAACTTTTTCTCCCTGAGCAGTCAAGTAGTCGATAGCTTCGCGAGCAGCTTCTGTTACAGAACCCATAGCGATGATTACACGGTCAGCATCTTCTGCTCCATAGTAATCGAACAAGCTATATTTACGTCCTGTGATTTCAGAAAGTTCTTTCATGTATTCTTCTACGATACCTGGAACAGCGTCATAGAATTTGTTGCATGATTCTCTGTGTTGGAAGTAAACATCTGGGTTTTCAGCCATACCACGTGCAACTGGGTTCTCTGGGTTCAAAGAACGGTTACGGAATTCAGCTAAAGCTTCTTTGTCGATCAAGTGTGCAAGATCGTCATTTTCCAACATCTCGATTTTCTGAATTTCGTGTGATGTACGGAAACCGTCGAAGAAGTTTACGAATGGAACACGTGATTTAATTGTAGCTAAGTGAGCTACTGCTGACAAGTCCATAACTTCCTGTACAGAACCTTCAGCCAACATAGCGAAACCTACCTGACGACAAGCCATAACATCCTGGTGGTCACCGAAGATAGAAAGAGCGTGAGAAGCCAAAGCACGAGCCGATACGTGGAATACGCAAGGTAGCAATTCACCTGCAATCTTGTACATATTAGGAATCATAAGTAATAATCCCTGAGAAGCAGTGTAAGTGGTAGTAAGTGCACCAGCTTGAAGTGAACCGTGTACTGCACCTGCAGCACCTGCTTCAGATTGCATTTCCTGTACTAATACTGTTTCGCCGAAGATATTTTTACGTCCGGCTGCTGCCCATTCGTCTACGTACTCTGCCATAGTCGAAGAAGGAGTGATAGGATAGATCGAAGCTACTTCTGAGAACATATACGAGATATGTGCAGCAGCCTGATTACCATCACATGTGATGAATTTCTTCTGTTTAGTCATAACATTTAATATATTAAATAAAAAAACTCAGTTAATAAAGAAAACCAAATAACCATAAAGGTATCTGATTTCCTCGCCCTATTTCTGCCCTGTGAATGGCATACGTAATGGCTGGATTATTTTTGACCTTAAATCCGTCGGTACATATCTTAAATGGAATCTTTTCATCTACCAGAAAAGAAGTTCCTTTTTCTCCTTTATTAAGAACATGATCCTTATAGAGTGTATTGAGAAAGAATGTTTCGGCAACATCTTGTTCTTCCACTTTTACCGGATAGATAGAGTACATAAGGTTAGTGTTATGCATCATAATCTTTGATGGCTTTTTAGGGAAAGATTCACCTTTGGGATAAACCATATTGATTAACCGTGCGTCAGCAAGATATTTAATATAGTTCATAACCGTTGCACGGGATGTCTCAATTTCTGTTGCCAACTGACTAACATTAGGAGCAGAAGGACCATCTACTGCCAGCAGGTATAAAAGCTTCTTTATCTTTGAGAGATATTTCAATTCTATTTGCTTAATAAGTAGAATGTCCACCTCTACCATCATGTTCATTGTTTTAAGCAAATTTTCGGAAAAATTTCTTTTTTCAAGAAAAAATGGATAAAAACCATGATGAAGGTAGTCCTGAAAATAATCTGTGGGGCGAACTTTTGAGAGAACAGTCTTGGCTATTTGTTCATGGTTAGATAAAATATCTTCCAATGAATAAGCCGGGAAACTATTACCGGTTTGCAGATTCAAAAACTCTCTGAATGAAAATCCACGTAGATTATATGATTTTACGATACCCGATAATTCTGCGTTTTCTTCTTTTAATCGCATAACCGAGGAACCGGAAAATACGATTTTTAATCCAGGAAAACGGTCATAGCAAATTCTTAACTCATGACTCCAGTTTGGATACTTAAAGACCTGGTCGATAAGAAGTACTTTACCACCGTTTTTAAGAAATTCTTCTGCAAATTCTATAATGGTATGCCCAGAGAAATAAAAGTTATTCATGTTGATAAACAAGCATGAACGGTCTGTTCCGAATCGCTCTTTTGCATATTGCAACAGGAAAGTAGTTTTCCCTACACCGCGAGTCCCTTTGATTCCAATCAGACGGTCGTTCCAATCGATCTCATCCATTAAATCACGTCGAACGGAGGCATTGGTGTGTTCTACCAGATAGCTGTGAGTTCTGTAAAAGGCTTCCATAAACATTCTTTTATTGTCGAGGCAAAGATAATTATAATTATCTACTTTGCAAAGTAGAGATTGCAAAATATTCATCTATTTAAACTTGTTTATGGTTTTGTTTATGGAAAATGATTATGTAACTTATAAATATTCAATTATGCAGATGCTAAATGTTGTACAGATCTTATTTATTTGGCTCTGTTATATCCCGGATGTTTTATGGGATACATATTATCTTGTACAAAATAAAGTATTCTTTTGTACAAAAATAAATTTATTTCTGATGGTTGATTATTCTATTTTTCTTTTTGCTTATTTTTGTATACAAAATACATAAAAAAGAAATGGTGGAAGTATATTTATTCAATCCTGATAATGATTTGGCTTTGGCAAATGGTGATGAGAATTATACACCACCTCTTTCTGCCCGAAAGATGGCAGACGACCTTTCATTGCTGCCAATATGGTATGCTTCACCGGGAATGCTGGTGATGAGTAATGAACCGGATCCTAATGAGTGGATGCTGCAGATGAAGAATTTGTTCGGTTTATCTGTCGGAAGAATCAAGGAAGATGAGATTGCTTTTCAATCATCTTTGAAACTTTGTCCGTGGGGATGGAATGCTGCTTTGATAAAACAAGCTCGATTATTAGGTTTTTCGGATGACTTTCTACCTGATAAAAAGCAAATGGAGGTATTACGTGATTTGTCTCACCGCTCTCTGGCTGTTTCTTTGCTTAAAGAATTGAATGTTTCTTCTTCTTTTTGTGGCGTTTCGGAAGAATTAACTTCTGATGAGGATGTTCGGGAATTTGTAGAACATCATCCTCACGTGCTTTTAAAAGCGCCATGGTCAGGTAGTGGCAAGGGATTACGGCCGGGCAAAGGTGAGTATACCAAACATATTCAGGGATGGAGTAACCGGGTGATAAAGAATCAGCGTTGTGTGGTGGGCGAACCTTGGCTGGACAAAGTGAAGGATTTTGCCATGGAATTTTTTTGTGATGAATGTGGTAAAGTCTCTTTTGCCGGTTATTCTTTTTTTGAAACAGATATACGGGGAGCTTACACTGGTAACTTGCTAGCTTCTGATGAGTTGATAGAACAGCGCCTTGCCGAATTTGTTACTGTAGCCGATTTGCATTTGTTGCGTGATCAGCTTGAAATAAAACTTTCTCAACTGATAGGTGAAAAGTATAACGGATATCTGGGGATAGATATGATGATCTGTCGTTTCTCTGAACAACTAGTTTATCGTATTCATCCTTGTGTGGAGGTGAACCTGCGTATGAATATGGGTATTTTGTCCCGACTATTTTTCAACCGGTTTGTTGCTCCTGGAAAGATGGGCTATTTCAGGGTTGATTATTTTAACGATCCTTCTTTACTGATGACAGATCACGAACAGAAGCAGGCTGATTTTCCACTCGTAGTTGAAAATGGCAGTATTGTGTCAGGCTATATGGAATTAACACCTGTAACACAACAAAAAAATTATCGTGCAAGCATTTTGGTTGAAGGATGAATCTTTCCGTTTTTATCTGTAAATAAAACCCTGTAAAGTCCTTTTTGTACGTTATTCAAAGGAATCTTTTCTTCGTATTTTGAATGTAATACACATCTGCCGGTAAGATCTGTAATAGTTATATTCTCAAATTCTTCGGACTTAGGAAGCTGCAATAATAGGCTATCCTGAGATAATTGATATTTATTATCAGGAGGTGTTAACTGTACTGCTGCGCTTTCATTTCCAAAACGATCGGTTGCTGTTACTGCAAAATAAAGTTTATTTTCTTTGGCGGACTCCTCCTTGTATGCATAATGATTTTCTCTGATATCGTGTGCGACGATATTATAAGGCTTGGATATGTCAACAGGGAATTTATCAGAAGCATATACTATATAGTATGGCGCTGTTCGTGAGTCGTTGTCGGTTGATGGCTGCCAGCTTAATTGTACGGTTGATCCTATCCGGTTACTTGATAAATCCATAGGACGTGTTGGAGCTGTATTGTCCAGCCATTTCATTTTAGGTTGAAGGGCAGGACTGGAGTAATGTAGTCCGTTTAGTTCATCGAACAGATGCTTGGTGTTTTTTAATAGGTATTCCGTACGGTAGAAAGCTTGTCCGGTAAGTCCATGTCTGCGAGTAAAATAAATCTGACGCTCAATTTCACTGAGCGGCCAGTCTTTTTCTGCCGGATCAAGGAAATAGATACCTAATCCGGGAACTACACAACGTCCGAAGCTGTTTTCCTGCCAATCCAAGGCAAATGGATAAAAGTTGTTTCCGTTAAAATACATCATGGGGAATAGAATGTCCTGTATTCCTTCACGAAGCCATCCTTGTGCATCCTGGTAAACAGTGTGATAAGCATTCCATCCCCCTGATGGGTAATGAGAAGTATCTTTGAATTTGCCAACAGGCGAACTACTCATTTTTACCCAAGGTTTGATTTGTTTAACTTGTTGATACAGGTATCGTACAATTGCTGTAATGTTGTCCCTTCTCCAACTATCCAGACTTTTTCCGTTGCCATATTTACGAAACGTCTCCTTATCGGGAAATTCATTTGGCTGATCGGGATAACGAATATAATCAAGATGTATGCCGTCTACATCATAATCGGTAATTATTTCTTTTACAATAGAAAAAAGGTAGTCTTTAGTTGCTGGGTTGCCGGGATCAAGAAACCATTCACCCTGATATCGTTTACATATTTGTGGGCGCTTTTTAGTAACAGATTTATTTCCCAATGTGTTTACATGTTTTTCTTTTCCCAATGGAATTGAAACTATCCAGGCATGACATTCCATTCCGCGTTTATGGCACTCTTCAATAGCAAATGCGAGAGCATCATATCCGGGAGAGCAACCGGCTTTTCCCGTTAACGTCTCATTATAGGTTTCAATGGAAGATGGATAGATAACATCTCCACGTAAACGGGTCTGAAGTAGTATGGTATTAAAATTGGCAGCTTTTAGCTCGTCTAAAATTCTGCATAATTCTGCTTTTTGTTTATTGATAGTGGTAGGAGAGGTGGCTTTGATTGTTGGCCAGTCAAGTCCATATATTGTTGTCAGCCAAGTGGCTCGTATCTCATTTTTAGGTTGTGCCTGTGTATTAGTTATGAAAAAACAAAGGAACAAAAGAATAAGGTATGTATGTTTCATTTTCGCTTGCTGTAATGTTGCAAAGGTAGATAAAAGAACGTAAAAAAGCGTTAGAAGATTCCTCTTTTTCAACTGAAAGGGGGCACGAATAAATAATATTACTTATTTTTGTTTTAAATACAAAATAGGAAAAAGCTAAACAGTGTATGAAAGATTTTTTTCATACTAAAAAGAAGACTCTAATGAAAAAATATAAGAAATCTACATGGCTTTGTGGTGCTCTCTTTATTTATGTAACAGCTATGGCTATATATTTAGTGCCTCGTAATCATGCTATTAGTGAGATGGAGAAATATGTTACTGTTGCTGTTTCTTATGTTATTGTTTTACTATTGTGGCTCGTGCTACGACAGAAAGAAAAATTGGCTGAAAAACGACGTAAAGAAATGGAAGAGTGGAAAAATGATTCGGAGCATTCAAACAACTAAATATAAAATGAAAAAATTACTTATTTGTATTGCAGTTTTATTATGTACTGTTACTGCACAAGCGCAATTTGAACAGAATAAATGGTTAATAACACCTTCAATAACAGGGCTTGGTATGTCTTATAGCGGTCAGGATAAATTCTCGTTAGGATTTGAAGCTGAAGGTGGCGTTTTTTTAATGGATAATTTTGCTCTGCTTATTAATGCTGGAGCAGATATTAAAGATAGAGGAGATGATAGAACTTCTTTAGGAGCTGGTGTTCGTTATTACTTTGAACAGACTGGTATTTATGTTGGATCAAAGTTTAAATATGATAATTATGATTTCTATGCCGGTGGACATAAGAATGATGCAACTCTTGGTGCAGAAGTTGGATATGCCTATTTCCTGAGTCGCACAGTAACTGTGGAACCTGCTATTTATTATAACCAGAGTCTGACTGATCATGATTATAGTAAGTTTGGTGTGAAAATAGGATTTGGATTCTATTTTTAAGAAACTGGTTTTGAGAGATAGTAAAGACCGTGTAAAAATAGAAATTCAAAATTGAAAATCTTATAGGCTGAAACCCAATTTTGAAAAGTCCCTTTATGTTGGTTTATTAATAGTGAAGTGCACTCTAAAAGTTAGACTTAAACTTTTGGGGTGCACTTCATAGTTTATTAATAGAACAAGCCAATAATAAATAGGCATTTTACCATTTAACTTACGGAATGAAGATGAGGCTATTTTATCTATTTAAGTCAACCTCTTTTCATTCTTGTTTTACTGAAGCTTCTCAGTAAGGAACTGGCCCGTGTATGAAGCTGCACATTTAGCTACTTCTTCTGGGGTTCCACAACATACTAAGTTACCTCCCATATTTCCACCTTCAGGACCAAGGTCGATAATGTAGTCTGCACATTTAATAACATCCATATTGTGCTCAATGATAACAACGGTATGTCCTCTTGAAATTAACGCATCAAAGGCTTCCAGTAGTTTCTTAATATCATGGAAATGCAACCCTGTTGTTGGTTCGTCGAAGACAAAGATAGTAGGGTATGCTTTTTCCTGACTTAGGAAGTAGGCAAGTTTAACGCGCTGATTCTCTCCACCGGAAAGTGTGGATGAAGATTGGCCTAGTTTAATGTATCCCAGTCCGACTTCCTGAAGAGAAGAAAGCTTCTTAACAATCTTTTTTTGTCCGTTTTCAGTAAAGAACTCAATTGCCTGATCGACTGTCATTTCAAGTACATCGTAAATGTTTGCGTCCTTGAACTTAACTTCCAGCGTCTCTGATTTAAATCGTTTTCCGTGGCAGCTTTCACATTCAAGTACTAAGTCGGCCATGAACTGCATCTCAACTGTAATGGTACCGTCGCCTTTACATTCTTCGCATCGACCACCTTCTGTGTTAAAAGAGAAGTATGAAGCTGAATATCCCATAAGCTTGGCTAATGGTTGTTCTGCCCACAATTTACGGATCTCATCGTATGCTTTGATGTAAGTAACAGGATTAGAACGAGAAGACTTTCCTATAGGGTTTTGATCAACGAATTCTATGTTCTTAACCATATTGATATCTCCATCAAGAGAAATAAATTCTCCCGGGCGTTCGCTTATTTCACTGTATTCACGTTTTAATGCCCGATAAAAGATGTCACGAACTAGTGTTGATTTTCCAGAACCACTTACTCCGGTAACAACAGTCATTACATTCAGAGGGAAAATTACATTAATTCCTTTCAGGTTGTTTTCCCTGGCACCAATAACCTCAATGTAATTATTCCATGGACGATGAAAGGCAGGGACGTTTATTGTTTCTTCTCCAAGCAGATATTTAACGGTATAACTATTGCTTCCTTTTTTAAGGTTTTTCATGTCACCGTGATAAACAATCTCTCCTCCCAAACGACCGGCTTTTGGACCTACATCGATTATATAATCGGCTGCACGGATAATTTCTTCGTCGTGTTCCACTACTACAACAGTGTTACCTAATTGCTGCAACTGACGAAGAACTTTAATAAGGCGATCAGTATCTCGTGAGTGAAGTCCGATACTTGGCTCGTCAAGAATATAAAGAGATCCAACCAAACTACTGCCTAAAGAAGTAGCCAGATTGATTCGTTGACTTTCTCCTCCGGATAATGAATTACTTAAACGATTGAGTGTAAGATACCCTAAGCCTACATCCATGAGGAATGTGATACGATTATTTATCTCTGTCAGGATTCGCTTAGCTATAGCAGCTTCGTGTTCATCGAGAGAAAGATTGTCGAAGAATCTTTTTAAATCGTGTATTGGAAGGTCTACTAACTCTGAAATGGAGCAATTGCCAATCTTTACATAACCGGCTTCTTTCTTTAATCTGGTTCCATTGCAGTCGGGGCAGTAAGTCTTTCCCCGATAGCGAGCAAGCATTACACGGTATTGAATTTTATATTGATTCTTTTCAAGCATCTCAAAGAATTCGTCAATACCATGAACATCTTTACTTCCTTTCCATAATAAATCTTTTTGATCCTTTGTTAGCTCGTAGTATGGAACAAAAATTGGGAAGTTATATTTAGCAACGGAACGTATAAATTCATCTTTCCATTCTCCCATTTTCTCACCTCTCCAGCAAACTACAGCACCATCATAAATGCTTAGTGAACGGTTAGGTACAACCAGACCTTCGTCTATGCCTATTACTTTTCCGAAACCTTCGCACTTTGGACAAGCGCCAATTGGAGAGTTAAAGCTAAACATATGGTCGGTGGGTTCTTCAAAAACAATGCCATCAGCCTCAAACTTTTTGCTGAAAGAATGTACAATTGGTCCTTCTTCCGGATAGAAACGCAACATGCAGTTCCCACTACCTTCGTAGAAAGCAGTTTCAACAGAATCGGTTAAACGGCTAATGCTGTCTTTTGATTTGTCGCATACTAATCTATCTACAAGCAAATAAAGTTCTTTATCAGTCTCAATGTCCTGCTTCTTTAGCAAGTCATCAATACGTACTGTCTCTCCATCTAATTCAACTCTGTTAAAACCTTGTTTCAGGTCCATTTCGAGTTGCTCTTTCATTGTTCTTCCTTTGCGTAAAAGGATAGGAGTGAGAATAACGTAACGTGTTCCTTCCGGATATGAAAGCATACAACTGATAATGTCTTCAACCTGATGCTTTTTTACAAGAGTACCGGATATCGGAGAATAAGTTTTTCCTATGCGGGCATAAAGCAAACGCAGATATTCATATATTTCTGTTGAAGTTCCTACTGTGGAGCGAGGATTCCGACTATTTACTTTTTGCTCAATAGCGATGGCGGGAGGAATACCTTTTATGAAATCGCATTCGGGCTTTGTCATTCTTCCCAAAAACTGACGTGCGTAGCTATTAAGACTTTCCACATATCGTCTTTGCCCTTCCGCATAAAGCGTATCGAAAGCGAGTGAAGACTTTCCTGAACCTGATAATCCTGTGATTACAACTAATTTATTGCGAGGAATATCTACATCAATATTCTTTAGATTATTGACGCGTGCACCTTTTACAGATATATATTTTTCTTGAGACATAAGCTGTTTTGAAAGAATCTGCAAAAGTAAATAAAAAATGGCATAGTGCAAAGGAATGCTTAAATGAATCATTGTTTTATTAAAGAGTTGTCAACTTGATAAATACAAAATATTACATATCTTTGTATATGTATAACATAACAAAACTTAAGAATGAAGATAAAGACTTTTTTGGCAACCTTCCTGATGGTTTGCTGTTCGCTCTACACTATTGCACATAATTTGCCGAAACGCGAATTTCGAGGAGTATGGTTACACACTATCAACGGAGATTATACCGGAAAATCAACAAACGAATTTAAAACTTACCTGATTAGTCAACTCAATACTTTTCAAAAGGCAGGGATCAATGCAGTATTGTTTCAGGTTCGTCCCGAAGCGGATGCGTTTTATCCTTCCAAATTAGAACCTTGGAGTCGTTTCCTTACAGGGACTCAAGGTGTAGCACCATCCGATGATTTTGATCCAATGGCCTTTGTTATTGATGAATGTCATAAGAGAGGGATGGAGTTTCATGCGTGGGTTAATCCTTACCGAGTGCAATTGAACATTAGTTCAAAGTTGGCACCAACACATATTTACTATCAACATCCGGAATGGTTTGTTGTATATGGCAATCAACGTTTCTTTAACCCAGGATTACCTGAATCTCGTGAATTTATTAATAAAGTGATGAAAGATATTGTGTCTCGTTATGACGTTGACGCTATTCACATGGACGATTATTTCTATCCTTATCCTATTGTAGGAAAAGAATTTCCTGACGAAGAAGCATTTCAAACCTATGGTGTGCCTGGTGGCTTTGAAGGCCAGAAAGATAATTGGCGTAGAAATAATGTTAGTTGCCTGATTAGAGAGTTACATGAAACTATACGCGAAACAAAACCATGGGTGAAGTTTGGCGTTTCTCCTTTTGGCATTTATCGTAATAAAAAGAATACGCTTGATGGTATAGGTAGTGAGACTAATGGTTTGCAGAACTATGATGAACTGTATGCTGATGTACTTCTGTGGATTCGCAATGGTTGGGTAGACTATAATATCCCACAAATATATTGGGAAATAGGAAACAAAGCTGCTGATCATGAAACTTTAGTGAATTGGTGGGCTACTTATTCATACGATCGTCCTTTCTTTATTGGGCAGGATATAGAACGCACTGCTAAATTTGCAGATCTTAATAAACCGGATATAAATCAGCTCCCAAGAAAAATGCAACTATCACGTACAACTCCTAATGTGATGGGAAATTGTTTCTGGAGTGGAAAAGCCTTACTTGGAAATCCTGGTAACTCATTGACTGCTTTAGCTAATACTTATCAATGTTATCCGGCTCTTCCTCCTGTATTCACCTTTATGGATGATAAAGCACCCAGAAATGTAGGAGGTTTGAAAGCTATCTGGACTGAGGATGGCTATATTCTGATGTGGAAAGAGCCAAAAGCGAAGGATGAAATGGATAAAGCATTTAACTATTGTGTTTACCGTTTTGAGAATAAGGAAAAAGTGAACCTGGATGATCCTTCAAAGATTGTAGCTGTAACAAGAACTTGTTATTATAAACTGCCTTATGATACAGGTAAGGTGAAGTATCGTTATGTGGTTACTGCACTCGACAGGTTGCATAATGAATCAAAAATGAAAAGCAAAAAGATAAAACTCTGATCAAAGTTATGCATTAAGAAATGCCTAATCTGAATAAATGAATAAAAAAACGCGTAACTTTAACTTTGAAGTTACGCGTTTTTTTATTCATTACTTATATCTATTAAGTAGTCTGAGATATTTTGGATTAATTATCCTTCTAAAGGATACATATATCTTTGTTTTGAGAAATCAGAGCATTATGCTGTTTCAACTATCCTTCGTTCATGTATTTACTTGGATTCATTTTATAATGCTTTTTAAAAACTTCCCTGAAATATTTGGCGTCACTGAAACCTGTCATATCTGCAACTTCTGTTATATTAAATCTTTTGCTCTTAAGCAGCTTCGTGGCATGAGTAAGACGTATTGACCTTATGAAGTCAGCTGGAGCCTGGTCTGTTAGAGCTTTAATTTTACTATAAAAACTAGAGCGACTCATGTTGAGAGCACTGCATAATACATCTACATTAAAGTTTGAATCCGATAAATTCTTTTCTATAATATCTTTCACTTTGTCCATAAACTCGCGATCTAGTTCTGAAGCATAGTTGATTGATTCATCTGTATTTTTTAGTTCTAATTTAGAAAAACTATTCTTTAGCACTTCACGATTATTCAGAATGTTTATGATTGTAGCTTTCAATATTGATATGTCAAAAGGCTTAGTAATATATTCATCTGCACCATATTTTAACCCCCGGATAATATTGTTCTTGTCATTGAGTGCTGTTAGCAGAACGACCGGGATATGTGATGTGTTAATATCACTCTTTATTCTGGAACATAATTCGTCACCGTTCATATTGGGCATCATAATGTCTGAAATAACCAGATCGGGCTTGATGTTTTGTACAATATCCCATCCTATTTGTCCGTCGCTAGCCACAAAGGTATAATATGTGTCGGCAAGGGTATGCTGCAAATAATTTCTCATATCGTCGTTATCTTCTACAATCAATATTCTTTGTGAAGGAGAATCCATGCTGTTAAGAGGTATGGATGGAGGTAAAACTTCTCCGGCCTTTGTTTTGACACTAGTGAATAAAGTATCAGAATCGGAAATTGATTCGTGATTCCATTCCAAATGGTGCTTTTTAAAGTGTTTATGCCCCTGTGGAAAAGATACTCTGAATGTAGAACCATTGTTTATTTTGCTTTTCAGACTGATAGCTCCTTTATGTAGCTGCACTAATTTTCGAACCATTAGCAATCCAATTCCGCTACCTGTGATCTTAGAATTTACAGCATTACTACCACGAACAAATAACTTAAATAGTTTCTTTTGTTCATCTTCGGGTATGCCTATTCCGCTATCACTGATTTCAAATCCCCAGTAATCAGGATTACTGAAAGCTAGTAATTTTATTTTTCCGTTATTAGGTGTATATTTAATTGCATTTGATAGTAGGTTTCTAACGATAGATTCCATCTTTTCTTTATCGAACCATACATTCAAAAAACGGAAATTACTTTCGTATGAAAGCTCTATATGTTTTGAATCAACGTATGGCTGGAAAGTTTTAATAATCTCATCCAAGAATGTGAATATCTCATATTCATTTACATGCATTCTTGACGAGTATATTTCTGCTTTCTCAAAATTAATCAGATTTGTTATTAGCTGATATAGAGAATTGGTATTTCTTACAGCTGTGTCTAATTTGCTTTTTCCTTCAAGTGATAGTTCTTCTTTTTCAGCCAGATCATCTAATGGGGCTTTTATTAAAGAGAGAGGTGTGCGGATGTCATGGGCTGTGTTAATAAAGAAACGAATCTTGTCAGTAGATGCCTTTTGCTCTTTATTCGTATTGTAATGTTGCATAAAATCCCAGACTATCAGACCTAGAATAATTATGTACAATAATATAGCCCATATTGTTCTCCAGAATGGAGGGTGAATTACTATCTCAATACTTTTTTCATCTATTACATGCAAGTTATCTTCTGAAATAGATCGTACGCGAAGTTTATATTTCCCGGAGCTCAGGTTCGTGTAACGAATTACATTGTCATAAGTAGGTTTACTCCATTTATCATAAAATCCTTCCAAATTCCATGAGTATAGAATATTAGAAGGGTAATCGTAATTTATTGAGGCTAAGAAAATTGAAAAAATGTTTTGGTCATATTTCAAATCTATTCTTTTTGCTTCATCAATATTTTGTTTTAAAGGTGAATTCGGATCATTGACAGATACTGTTTTATAGAAAATAGTAAAGTTACTGAATACTAACTTTGAAGAATAATTTTGAGGTAGTTTGGTTTTTTCATCAAATTCTATAGCTCCTTCAGAACTTCCAAAAACAAAGGTTCCTTTTTGTCTATATATACCCGATGTAGGATTGAAATGCTTTAAAACCAATCCTTGTCCTTTTGTCCAGTTCTTGAAGTTTCTTTTTGAAATATTAAACCGTACCAAACTATTTTCAGTGCTTATGAATAGAATGCCTTTTTGATTGGATAATATTGTATAAACATTGTCCGACATAAGTGTATTGTTTTCCCTGTTATAACTGATAAAAGAATTCGTCTTGCTGTTGTATACCAACATTCCGGAACCGCAGGTTCCAATGTATAGCAAACCATTCTTTTCCTGATGAAGGGTGTATATATAGGCCTTTTTAGGTAACTCTATCCGTTTGAATTTACCATTTTTTTTATTTAGCAGGATTAACCAGTTAGAACATCCCACCCATATATGATTAGTATCTTTTTCTAAAACTATATTTACTGAATTTATTGCGGGATATTTTCGAATCTTTTTGTTTTTTAAATCAATGCACTTCAGGTTATAATAACCACCTAGCCAAATACATCCGTTACTGTCTTTTATAATAGAATTAATATGCTTGTCTGGCTGAAAATCTTTATCTCCATACTGTGAAGGAGAGAAAAAACTTACTTTTAGACTATGTTTATTTATAATATAAATGTCTGAAGTATATCCTCCAGCCCATATAATGCCGGGAGATACTTCACAAAGAGTAGTGTAAACCTGATTTTTGTTGAGTGAACTATTATCTGTATCATTAAGTATATGGGCCCATTTACTTGTCTTTGAATAGTAAATACTAATTCCATTGTTGGTTGCAAACCATAAATCACCATCTTTATCTTCAATGATAGAATTTACCTGGTCGTTAGCCAAAGAATTCTTATTTCCGATTGCATGTTTAAACCATTGATATTTTGGAAATCGGTTATATCGTACGGTTATTCCAATAGGGTAGTTTGCCAACCAGATACGTTGTTCGTTATCTACATAGATATCATTTATAGTGTTACCGTTCATCGTGTTGGGCTTACTATAATCTGCTACAATATAAGGAGATGAAAGATAATTGTCCGAATTCATTTTATAAACACCAGCTCCATCTGTGGCAATAAGAATTTCGTTTTCATTCAGCTCCTTTATGCAGTTAATACTGATATCATTAAGATCGGTTTGAACTAACTGCAAAGTTTGCTTGCTGCTATCGAATACGTATATTCCTTTTTTGAAACTTCCAATGAACAACTTTCTTTTATCTTTTTGATAATAAAGCTTGTTTACCTGAACAGATAAGTTATCTAATTTCTTTTGACTAACGTTTAATAAAGTATTATTTATTAATTTGACCTCATGTACTCCTTTATCAGTTCCAATATAATAGGTGTTGGTACTTATCTGTACTATATCATTAATAGTATATTTATTGGTATTTATCAGCGGAATAAATCTTTGAGTATCTATGTTAAATAAGTATTGGTTATGGGCGGTACATAACCAGATGTTATTATTATCATCAATATATGTATAACTTATTAAGTCTTTCTTTTTTAATTGTAAAACTAGCTGAAAATAGTCTTTATCAAAATTGTATTTAAAGATAAGTCCGTTTTTTGTTACTTCCCAAAGAACTCTTTCTTTGTCCATCATAAGATTATTCATTTCAGTAAACGAGTTGATCCTTTCGTTTCCGGCTATCAGATTGTAATGTTTGAAGAATGTTCCATCATATCTATCTATACCTTCCTGCGTTACAAACCACATGTACCCTTTTTTATCTTTATTGATGCTGTATACACGCCTGTTGCTTAACCCATCCTCCACACCAATATATTTATATGTCTGAGCAGAACATAAGGTACTAATGTAAAATAATAGTATAAATAGTGTGTTTTTCATTAGTGGGAGGCCTTTTTACTACGTAGTATACAAAAGTCAAAAAAAAAGTTAATATTTCAAAGTCTTATATATAATATTTGTAAAAGTATTTAAGAAGCGAGAGGGTTATTGTTTTATAAATTGAGAAATAATGGTTATTATTTTGAAAATCAATAAGTTATTGACTTTGTTTTTGTAGAATACTTTGCTTTTAATTGTATTGTTTGGATGTAAAAAAAGGGCGAAGATTTTAATTCTTCGCCCTTTTCTGAAAGTATATAGTTTTTATTTATGCTCTTCAACCCATTTGCGAGCATTAACAAATGCTTCCATCCATGGAGTGATCTGATCGCTATTTATTCTGTCTGCCGGATAATATGCATTCTGCCAAGGGAAGATTGCACGTTCCAGGTGAGGCATCATAGCTAAATGACGTCCATCTTCTGAAGCTAGAGCTGCTACGCTGTAATCAGAACCATTTGGATTACCAGGATATTCGTCATAAGAGTATGTTGCTACTACATTGTATTTATCTTCTTCATAAGGCAATGAGAACTTACCTTCACCGTGAGCTACCCAAATACCAAGTTTTGATCCGCTTAATGAACCAAACATTACGCTGCGGTTGGTTGGAATAGTAACTCCGACAAAGCATGATTCGAACTTATGAGAGTTATTATGCAACATCTTTGCTTTTTTCTCATGTTCTGGATTGATTAATCCAAGTTCAATCATTAGCTGGCAACCGTTACAGATACCAAGACTTAATGTGTCTTTACGAGCGAAGAACTTATCAAGAGCAGCTTTTGCTTTTTCGTTGAACAAGAATCCTCCGGCCCATCCTTTAGCAGAACCAAGTACGTCTGAGTTTGAGAAACCACCACAGAATACAATCAAATTAAGGTCTTCCAATGTTTCACGGCCACTGATAAGGTCGGTCATAGTAACATCTTTCACATCAAATCCGGCAAGATACAATGAGTAAGCCATTTCGCGCTCACCGTTTGTTCCTTTTTCACGAATAATGGCTGCCTTTATGCCACTAGGAGTGCGGCGATCAGGAGAAATGCCATATTGAGAAAGTTTTCCTTTGAATTCTTTATTGAATGCGAATTCTATTGGTTGCATCTTGTAATTCTCGAAACGAGCTTTAGCACAACCGTTCATAGATTGCTTTCTGTCGAGTAAGTATGAAGAAGAGTACCATACATCGCGCATATAATCAATACCAAACTGGTAAGTAGCATCATCTTTTGAAACAAGAATATGACGTTCGTCAGTTGGTTTAGCAATCATAATAAAGCCAACGCCTGCATCTTCAAGGATCTTTTCTACTTCAGCTTTGTGTTTAACCTGAATAACGATACCAGGATTTTCTGCAAACAAGATCTTAACAAGGTCTGTTTCCTTCATCTTATCCAAGTTAACTTCAAGTCCACCTTCTACATTTGCGAAGCACATTTCAAGTAAAGTAGTGATTAAACCACCGGCAGAGATATCGTGTCCGGCCATGATTAATCCTTTGTTTACTAATTCCTGAACAGCAAGGAATGCATCGCGGAAGTATTCCACATCTTGTACGCATGGCACCTCGTCTCCCACTTTGTTAAGTGATTGAGCAAATGCAGAACCTCCAAGTTTCAAAGCATCGAAACTGAAGTCTATATGGTATAAATAACTTTTTGGATCGTTAACCAGTACTGGTGAAACTACTTTCTTAATGTCAGAAACCTCTGCTCCGGCAGAAACGATTACTGTTCCAGGAGAAACAACCTTACTTCCGTCTGGGTATTTCTGAGTCATTGATAAAGAGTCTTTACCTGTAGGTACATTGATTTGTAAGCCGCAGCAGAAATCAGATAAAGCTTTTACTGCAGTGTAAAGACGTGCATCTTCACCTTCCATAGAGCGGCAAGGCCACATCCAGTTGGCAGATAAAGAAATACTATCCATACCTTCTGCAAGAGGAGCCCATATAAGATTGGTAAGAGCTTCAGATACAGCAAGAACAGAACCGGCAGCAGGATCGGCTAAAGCAGCTTGAGGTGCATGACCAATTGAAGTTGCGATACCTTTTTCTCCTCTGTAATCAAGAGCTACAACACCACAATCGCTTAATGGCAATTGGATTTCTCCCTGGCATTGCTGACGGGCAACTTTACCAGTTACAGAACGGTCTACCTTATTAGTCAACCAGTCCTTACATGCAACAGCTTCCAGCTGAAGAACGCGAGTAAGATATTCATCAAGATTATCTACATTATAAGTAGCATTCTCGTAATGAGCCTCGACAGTCTTGTCTATCATGTAAGTTTTAGGTGAACTTCCGAACATCTGATCAACTGATAAGTCGAATGGACGAACACCGTCAGCTTGTTCAAATGCGAAGCGTCCGTCGCCGGTGGTTTCACCTACAACATACATTGGAGCGCGTTCACGTTCGGCAATCTTACGAACATGTTCGATAGCTTCTTCCTTTATTAATAATCCCATACGTTCCTGAGACTCATTTGCAATGATTTCTTTTGCAGATAAAGTCTTGTCGCCGATAGGAAGTTTATCCATGTGAATCACTCCACCGTTTTCTTCAACTAATTCAGAAAGGCAGTTTACGTGACCGGCAGAACCGTGGTCGTGGATTGATACAATAGGGTTTTCATCTTCTTCGCAAAGTGCACGAACCACATTGTTTGCACGTTTCTGCATTTCTGCATTTGCACGCTGTATGGCGTTAAGCTCGATACCGCTTGAGTAACGTCCTGTGTCTACAGATGAAACAGAACCACCACCAAGACCAATACGGTAGTTATCACCACCAAGAACAACAACTTTATTACCAGTTTCTGGTTTACCTTTCAGGCAGTCGCGCTTTGTTCCGTAGCCTACACCACCGGCAAGCATGATAACTTTATCATATCCGTAACGAACATTGTTTTCTTCGTGCTCGAAAGTTAGTACAGAACCACAGATAAGTGGTTGGCCAAACTTGTTACCAAAGTCGGATGCACCGTTTGAAGCTTTGATAAGAATCTGTTCCGGAGTCTGGTATAACCATTCGCGAACCGGAAGAAGTTCTTCCCATTCACGTCCTTCCTCGGTACGAGGGTAAGAAGTCATGTAAACAGCAGTTCCTGCAATAGGTAAAGAACCCTTTCCTCCACCCATACGGTCGCGAATTTCACCACCTGTTCCGGTAGATGCGCCGTTGAAAGGTTCAACAGTAGTTGGGAAGTTATGAGTTTCAGCCTTTAGAGAAATGACTGTTTTAATATCTTTAATCTGGAAATAATCAGATGTTGAGTGATCGGCCGGAGCGAATTGTTCAACAACCGGACCTTCGGCAAAGGCTACATTATCTTTGTATGCAGAAATAATCTTGTTTGGATTTTCGGCAGTAGTCTTTTTAATCATCTGGAAAAGTGACGATTCCATCTCTTTACCATCAATAA
The DNA here is from genome assembly GCA_963668125.1 of Bacteroidaceae bacterium. GTDB lineage: Bacteria > Bacteroidota > Bacteroidia > Bacteroidales > Bacteroidaceae > Bacteroides. The sequence continues at coordinate 1,221,947 of OY764215.1, forward strand.
CGAAAGTTCCACCGAAGATTTTGTGGCGGCAGTGCTCTGAGTTAATCTGTGCAAAACCGAAAACTTCAGAATCCGTAAGCTTACGTCCCATAGATTTCTCCATGTTGATAAGGTAATCCATTTCTTCTTGTGAAAGAGCCAGACCTTCTTTTTCATTGTAAGCAGCTAAATCCTCAATGTAAATAATAGATTCTGGCTCACGATTGGTTGTAAATACATTCTGATTCAAACCTTTGTACATGCGTTGCAGCATTGGATCCCGGTCTGCGTTTTCATCTTCTACAGGGAAGTATTCTTCAATCCGGAGAATACCTTCAATACCCATGTTCTGAGTAATTTCTACGGCATTTGTGCTCCAAGGAGTAATCATTTCCTTACGAGGGCCAACAAAAAAACCTTGTAACTGGTCTTCGCTTTCCACATTTGCTTCACCTAAAAGCCAACTGAGTTTTTTGATATCCTCAGAAGAGAATTCATGGTCGGCTTCTACGGCCACCACGCTCTGAGAAGGGGTTCTGAAAAAAAGAATCATATCACTTTAAGTATATATGGGTTATTATAATTCTGATGAATTATTTTCTATTTTGCATGCAAAGTTACACAAAACCCTTGGGCTGTGAAAGAAATGTGTTTATTATTTGCGAGTTATACTATTCATATAGTTATATTTTAATTATGATGTACGTCAAAGTAATATTATGATATACATCATAGTATGTGTTTGATGTATATCAAAGGGGTGCTTAGATGTACATCAAAATAGAAATGATTCTAATATAAATTTAAAATCTTCGGTGAATGGATTCTTCTTTATGTTTATAGTTTAAATTTGGTTAGTACAGGTTTTGTTTTTTTCGCTTTTGAATAAACAGGCTATTCTTGCATATTAAAAATGGGGGCATTCCTGAAACTTTAAAAATATAAGATTTATTAATAAGTAAAATTGCTTAACCTACACCTCATTTGACGATTTGAATGTTTGTTTCTTTTAAATTGGATGTTTTAATAACTTCAATTCTTTGTTTTTTTAAATAAATGCGGTAATAAACTTTTAGTTTGATGAAATAATGAAAAAAATGAATGATTTATATTTCTAAAAAAAACACTATGTTTGCGCAGGAAAACGTTAAAGAGTCTTTTTAAGAATTAAATTATCACATAATGCCTGTAACTAAAAACTATTTGAAAGTTGTTTTCGCAAGTTCGCTGTTTTTTTCTTTTTTATCTACATCGTGCATAGACAATACTTATGATTTAAGTAAGGATATTGATTTAAAAATTCATGTAGGAGGGAATGCGCTTGCAATGCCTATTGGTAACACAGATTATATTAAACTGAGTAAAATTATAAAAGCTGATGAATCGGATGTTATACATCTTAATGGAGGTGAGTATTCTTTGTACAAAGAGGGGACGGTTGATCCGGTTGAAATAAAGATTAACAGTGTATCTCCAATTAGTATAAGTCCAATTACTTTGCCTTTGATTGACTTTGGAACTGCTGGATTAGCAGGAAGAGCATCTTCCATTGGTAGTATAGACTTTGCCGTACCTACTACTACTTCTTCGTTCGAACTTGTACATCGTAGCATTCCTTCTGAGGTCTCTTCTATAAAAAAAGTGATATTTCCTTCTGCCTCGCCGGTAAAAGCTACAATAAAATATGCATTCTCAGGAATTCCTTCCGGTGCTTTGATAAATCTGAATAATCTGAAACTGAAGTTCCCTGATTATTTGGTTTCATCTCAGCTAAATTCCAGCAATGAACTAGTTCTGAATGAGACTGCATCTTCCGAATTCTCTAAAGATATTTATATTACTTCTTTCGATTTCTCAAATGAAAGTGGAGGAGCATCGACTATAAATAATAAGATACTGGATGTTATTAAAAATATAACTCTTTCTGGCGGTATAGCTCTTTCAAATGTTGATTACTCTCAGCTTAAAGGAAATGTATCACTAGCTACTTCTGTACAGATTAGTCCAGCAACAATATCAGAAATTGAAGGAATTATAGATCCTTCCATTAGTATAAATCCAGATCCGGTTTCTTTTGAAATTCCGGAATTTCTGGAAGATAAAGAAGTGAAAATGGATGTGGTGAATCCTATGATTAATCTCACTGTTACAAATAGCACTGATATTCCAGTAATTATTTCTGGTCTTTTGAAAGGATATAGAGATGGAACGGAGTTAAGTGAAGTTGCTGTTGAAGGAACAACCAGTAATCCAATAACCATTGATGCCAATGCTAAAACAGTTATCTGTTTATCCAGAACAGGTGAAGGAGGTCCGGTTGGCAGCAAAAACTATAAAATAGCAAACTTAAACGATTTGATAGAGAAGATACCTAATCATATTCGGTTTGTAATGAATGCCCGTGCCGATCAAAGTACATCGCACAGAATACAGTTAGGTAAAAGCTATAATGTAGGAATGAATTATAGCGTGGAAGTTCCGTTTAAATTTGGCTCTGGATTGTCAATCGTATACAATGATTCGATTGATGGATTTAATGATGATATCAAAGATTTGAATGTAAAGTCGTTGACTGTAACAGCTACAGTTGAAAATACGATACCATTGGAACTGCAACTAAATGCTACTGCGGTAGGAATTAATAAAAATGCGGGAGCATTGCCTTGTGTTTCAGTAAAAATTACAGGTGATATTAAATCATGTGCTGCAAATGGAGAGGCTCAGGAATCTCCAATAACTATTGAACTGACGGAAACAACGGATGGAGCGATTAAGAATCTGGATGGTTTGTTGCTAAAAGTAACGGCTAAATCTACAGAAACTGTGAATGGCATGCCATTGAAAGAAGATCAATACATCCGCCTGAAGAATATCAAAGCTAAAGCAGCAAGTGGAATGGATTACGATTTAAATGATTAACTAACCTGGCACCGAAATAAAACAAATAGATATGAAATTGCGTTTACAAATCATTATATTGTTCCTTTTAGCCGGAGGAGCATCAACAAATATTCTGGCACAAACATTGAATTCTTCTTATTTCCTCGAAGGGGCAACTTTCCGTCATCAGTTGAATCCTGCTTTTATGGGCCAAAGAAATTATATCAGTATACCTCTACTTGGAAATGTAAATGTGGGGACTAGCAGTAATGTTGGACTTACTGATTTTATCTATAAATACAAAGATCCGGAAAGTAAATACGATCTGACTACTTTCATGAGTTCGTCTGTGTCAAGAGAAGAATTTCTTGGCAACTTAAAGACAAACAACCAGATAAATACAAATTTCGGACTAACAATCCTTTCTGCCGGCTTTCATGCATGGGGCGGATTTAATACCATTGAGCTTGGAGTAAAGTCTAACAGTTCGGTGAACTTACCATACGAACTATTCAATTTTATGAAGACTGGTATGGATCAGGAAATTTATCACATTAAAGACTTTGCTGCTAATTCAAATAATTATGTTGAGCTGGCATTGGGGCATGCACACGATATTAATGATCGGTTAACCATTGGTGCTAAATTAAAATTCTTGGTTGGTGGTGCCAATGTTGATACTAAAATAGATCAGATGGATGTTGAACTGACTGGCGATAAATGGCAGATAATGGCTAATGGAACAATAAATACTGCTGTTGGAGGAGGCTATTATAAAATGAAAGCTGAGAATCCTGGTGAGATTACTGGTTTTGATGTGGAAAAAGATGCTGGTCCTGCAGGTTATGGAGCCGGAATTGATTTAGGAGCAACTTATAAAATTGGAGATAATTTAATATTGTCTGCCTCTGTTCTTGATCTTGGTTTTATCAATTGGAAAAACAGTCTTAAGGGGGCAACCCATAATAATGAACCCTTTACATTTGATGGCTTTAGCAACATAGCAGTAGACCCAGAAGACGGAGATCCTAATAGTGTTGATGAACAGTTCGAAAACATGAAAGATGATCTGGAAGATATGACAAAGTTTTACGATGAAGGAAAAGTAAGCCGCACAACAACGCTTGCTTCTACTGTAAACTTTGGAGCCGAATACTTATTCTTTAATGATAAAATGTCGTTAGGAGCATTAACAACGACTCACATAAATAAACCATATACATGGAGTCAGGCGATGGCTGCATTAAATATGCGACCGGCAAGGTGGTTGGATGCATCGGTTAATTATTCTTATTCAACTTTTGGTTCCAATCTTGGCTGGATGCTGAATATACATCCTAAAGGATTTACATTCTTTGTTGGGTCCGACCGAATGATAACAAATGTTACCCCTCAATATATACCAACCAATAACTTTAATACAAACATTTGTTTTGGATTTAATATTACCTTCGGGCGTTGTAGGAACTAGGTAATTTACAAACTCTTTTTTATAACCGGCTAAATAATTTATTTAGCCGGTTTTTTGCTTGTGCAAAATGATTGCTAAAAAAGCTAAACCAAAGTGAGATAAGGCAAAAAACGTGAACAGAATGCTTCAGATTTCGCAAAAAAGTGCCATCTTTGCAAAATGTTAGCTATAGAAGTAACGATATTAGATCTGTTGATAAAAGGATTTATCATAGGAGTAGTGGTCTCTGCTCCTCTAGGCCCCGTTGGAGTGCTGTGTATTCAACGTACTCTGAATAAAGGGCGATGGTATGGATTTGTTACCGGTTTAGGTGCGTCATTAAGTGATATTGCTTATGCATTATTAACTGGTTATGGGATGAGTTTTATCTTTGACTTTATCTCAGCAAATCAGTTTTATCTGCAGCTGCTGGGTAGTATAGTGCTTTTTGTCTTTGGAGTATATACCTTCAGAAGCAATCCGGTTAACTCATTACGACCGGCATCTCCTTCCAAAGGAACTTATTTACATAATTTTATTACTGCTTTTGCGGTAACACTCTCTAATCCACTTATAATATTCCTTTTTATAGGTCTTTTTGCACGCTTTACCTTTATTGCACCGCAAATACATTTATATGAAAAAATAGTAGGTTATTTGTCAATTGCTCTGGGTGCATTTACCTGGTGGTTTTTAATAACATTTATTGTAAGTAAATTGCGTACAAGATTTAATGTAAGAGGTATCTGGGTTATTAACCGGACAATTGGAGTAGTGGTAATGGTGCTATCTGTTCTTGGATTGATGTTTACTTTCTTTGGAAAACCACTTTACTAATTAAATAGAATATGTTTATTGCACAGAAACTTAAGCAAACTAATATTGCTGAATACCTTATATACATGTGGCAGATAGAAGATATTATTCGCGCTGCCGGATGTGATATTGATCTGTTGAAATCAAACTTTATCAGCCAGTACCAGATAGATGAAGAGGAAAAAGTTAAATTGACTCAATGGTACGATGATTTAATAGGCATGATGCGTGTTGAAGGCGTAATGGAAAAGGGGCATCTGCAGATAAATAAGAATGTAATTATCTCGCTTACAGATTTGCATTTACAGTTGTTACGTTCTCCAAAAGAACCTTTTTATGGTGCGGCGTATTATAAAGCTTTACCTTTTATAGTTGAATTGCGAAATAAGAATAAGAATACAGAAGAGTCTGAAATAGAAACCTGTTTTGAAGCGTTATATGGCGTTATGTTACTGAAGCTTCAAAAAAAAGAAATAACTCCTGAAACAAGTAAAGCAATAGAAACAATATCGAAGTTTCTTTCGTTATTGTCAAACTACTATGAAAAGGATAGAAACGGAGAATTAAAATTAGACGATTAGTCATGAAAAATATGTTGATAACCGGTGCCAATGGTCAATTAGGCAATGAAATGCGTTTGCTTTCTTCGGAAAACAATCAATACAAGTATTTTTTTACAGACGTACAAGAACTTGATATTTGTGATGAACAAGCTATAGAGAAGTTTGTTACAGAAAACCAGATTGATGTAATTGTAAATTGTGCAGCATATACAGCTGTTGATAAAGCTGAAGATAACCTTGATTTATGTAGGAAATTGAATGCTGTTGCTCCGGGATATCTTGCAAAAGCTGCAGAAAGCAGAGGAGCTGCGATGATTCAAGTTTCAACAGATTATGTTTTTAATGGAACCAATCACATCCCGTATACTGAAGAAGAACCAACTTGTCCTGCTTCTGTTTACGGAAATACAAAACTTGAAGGCGAACAGAATGTTATGAGTAATTGCTCAAAAGCAATTGTGATAAGAACAGCCTGGCTTTACTCTACCTTTGGAAACAACTTTGTAAAGACAATGATTCGACTTGGTAAGGAAAGAGAATCTTTAGGAGTTGTTTTTGATCAGATAGGTACGCCAACTTATGCGCGCGATCTTGCCAGATCTATTTATGCTGCAATAAATAAAGGTATTGTTCCGGGTATTTACCACTTTAGCAATGAAGGAGTTTGTTCATGGTACGATTTTACACTTGCCATTCATCGTATTGCCGGAATCAGCACATGCAAAGTGAGTCCTCTTCACACTGCCGATTATCCTGCAAAAGCAGCACGTCCTCATTATTCTGTATTAGATAAAACAAAGATAAAAAAGACTTTTGATATTGAAATTCCTCACTGGGAGGTGAGCTTACAAGAGTGCATAAATGATATTAATTAAACCAATATATGCTTGACGAAATAAAAAGAAGGCGTACTTTCGCTATTATCTCTCACCCGGATGCGGGTAAAACTACATTAACGGAAAAGCTTCTTCTGTTTGGAGGGCAAATTCAGGTTGCCGGGGCTGTGAAGTCTAATAAGATTAAAAAAACGGCAACATCCGACTGGATGGAGATTGAAAAACAACGTGGTATCTCTGTAACTACCTCTGTGATGGAGTTTGATTACCGCGATTATAAAGTGAATATTCTGGATACTCCGGGTCACCAGGATTTTGCTGAAGATACATTCCGTACGCTGACTGCTGTAGATAGTGTAATTATTGTTGTTGACGGTGCAAAGGGTGTTGAGGCGCAGACTCGTAAATTGATGGAGGTATGCCGCATGAGAAATACTCCGGTAATTGTCTTTATAAATAAAATGGACCGTGAAGGACGTGATCCTTTTGATTTGCTGGATGAAATAGAATCTGAATTACAGATTAGAGTTCGTCCGTTAAGCTGGCCTATTGAACAAGGTGCTCGTTTTAAAGGCGTTTATAATATATACGAACAAAAGCTTGATCTTTATCAACCAAGTAAACAGGTTGTTACAGAAAAGATAGAAGTTAGTATTGATAGTGAAGACCTGGATAAGAATATAGGGAAACCTCTGGCAGATAAACTTCGTACAGACCTTGAACTGATTGATGGAGTATATCCGGATTTTGATATCAACGAATATCTTAGCGCTGAAATAGCTCCAGTCTTTTTTGGCTCTGCACTTAATAATTTCGGTGTACAGGAATTGCTCGATTGCTTTGTAGAAATTGCTCCATCTCCTCGTCCGGTAGTAGCTGAAGAGAGAACAGTAGAACCCGAAGAAGAAAAATTCACAGGTTTTATCTTTAAGATTACAGCTAATATTGATCCTAACCACCGTTCTTGTGTGGCTTTCTGTAAAGTATGCTCAGGTAAGTTTGTGCGCAACGCACCTTATAAACATATTCGTCATGGAAAGACCATGCGTTTCTCTTCGCCAACACAATTCATGGCTCAAAAGAAAAGTACAATTGATGAGGCTTATCCAGGAGATATTATCGGCTTGCCTGATACAGGTAACTTTAAGATTGGTGATACTTTAACAGAGGGCGAAGAATTACACTTCAAAGGCTTGCCTAGCTTCTCTCCTGAAATGTTTAAATACATCGAGAATGCAGATCCAATGAAAACTAAACAGCTCAATAAAGGTGTTGATCAGTTAATGGATGAAGGTGTTGCTCAGTTGTTCGTCAACCAGTTCAACGGTCGTAAGATTATTGGTACGGTAGGGCAGTTGCAGTTTGAAGTAATACAATACCGTTTACTGAATGAATATAATGCAGCTTGTCGTTGGGAACCGTTAAGCCTTTATAAAGCTTGCTGGGTAGAAAGCGATAATAAAGAAGAACTCGAAGCTTTCAAGAAGCGTAAATATCAGTTTATGGCTAAGGATAGAGAAGGCAGAGATGTTTTCCTTGCCGATAGTAACTACGTACTTCAGATGGCGCAAATGGACTTTAAGAGCATTAAGTTCCATTTCACTAGTGAGTTTTAATTTCTTTTAGATATAGTAAGCGGCACCAATAAATGAATCTTGTTCATTTATTGGTGCCGCTTTTTTTTATTCACTTTTATTATTATCTGATAAAAAAAGTATTGTTTATGTCTTATGCAAAAGCAATATTATTTGTTTTTTACTCCAAATATCCTATTCCGATAGTAACAGTTTTGTGCTTTTTTCTTGTTTAAATAAGTAGTCATTCTTTTTTAGTTTGCTTTAAAAAGTGAAACAAATCAATGCGACTCATTTATATTTCTTTAAGCATTGCAGTCTTGGATAAACCTCATTACCCTTTTAATTTACTTTTTTATTATTGTAAGTAAGGAATTTTGTTATTACTGTATCTATATGTATATTTATAGCACATTCACATCGTTTTTATAAAAGCATTTCAATGGAATGTTTATTTGATTTCTTTTAAATATAACCATTAATGTTCAGACTTTAAAAAAAAAGGTTGTACTTTTGTTTTGAATTTTATCTGTAATTAAAATGTAAGTAGTTGAATAATAGTGATTAATGTAATAATATCTAAAAGATAAGTTACTAAAAGTAAATGCATAAATTTAGGCTATGGTAGAGAATAGTATTGTAAGAAAGGTTCGATGGAGTTATCAAACAAAAGTAATAACTATATTATGTTTGTTGTTATTTGTTGTGTCAGAATATGTTTTGGTAGATTATTTTATTAAGAATGGATTTGATTTTATTATAATAGCAGGAATAATAACACTGCCTGTTATTATAATTGTTTCTATATTATATACTCCACGGAAGATAGTGAGAACTGATTCTGCTATATATATCAAAAGAATAATAGGGGATGTCTCTATTGAATTAAATGCAATAGAATATATTCAAATTTATAATCCTGATAAATCAGATTTGAGGATATTTGGATCGGGGGGATTTTTTGGGTATTTAGGAAAATACATGAATAGTAAGTATGGTAAGTATTACTCGTATGTATGTAATTATGATGAAGCTATTATTATTCAAACTCATAATGGTGCTAAATATGTGTTTAGCTGTGAAAGAAATCAAGATTTGGTAAAAGAAGTAATCTTAAAGATAAAGGATGCTACTAACTGATATTTTATTTACTTGTGAGTGGAGTCAAAAGGTTGTGATAATAACAGTAATTGCTCTTCTTTTTATCCTTGCAATTATACTATCATTGATGCGTAAAGCATTAATTTACAGAAAGAGTAATATGAAAGTGTCTGTAAAGCTGATGTTTATAACTATCTTGCTTTCTGTGGTATTAGTGCTCCTTTTATTTTATATGCCTCAAAGTATATTAGTCGATAGTAAAAAGGTAACTATAAAAAGATTTATTGGACAAAAGCAGATACAGATTAAAGATATAAATCTTATAGAACAATATTCTAGTAAAGATACGTTGGTCAGAATATTTGCTTCAGGTGGGCTTTTTGGTTATATTGGCTATTTTAAGAATGGTGGAATATTGTATAAGATGTTTGTTTTGAATGAAAGTCAGATGGTGCTTATTAAAACCAATTCTGAGAATATTGTTTTGAGTTGTAATAAAAGAGATTCTTTTATAAGAATAATAAAAGAGTTAAAGGTTAAGGCTCAGAACTAAAAAGCTCTCTTTAGTTGAAGAGATAATTCAACGAAAGAGAGCTTTTAGGTTATATAGCACTATACTAAATGCAAAGCATCAATAACCATCTTTATAAGGAATAATAAAGCGATTACATAAACAGCTACTGAAACCTTTTTAGCTTGTCCTGTACATACTTTTAAGAAAGTGTAGCTTAGGAATCCGAATACAATACCTTGAGCGATACTGTAGCAGAATGGCATCATTACAATTGTAAGGAATGCAGGCAAAGATTCCGTCATATCGTTGAAATTTATTTTGATTATTGAAGAAATCATGAATAAACCAACGATGATAAGAGCCGGAGCAGTTGCTGAAGCCGGTACCATAAGGAATAACGGTGACAGGAATAATGCAATAATAAACATAAATGCTGTACTTACTGCTGTTAAACCGGTTCTACCACCAGAAGCAACACCTGCGCAGCTTTCTACATAAGAAGTTACAGTACTTGTTCCTAAGATAGAGCCAAATGTTGTTGCTAAAGCATCAGCAAAAAGAGCTTTCTTGACTTGTGGGAAGTTTCCTTTTTCATCAATAAATCCAGCTTTTGATGCTACTCCAATCAGAGTTCCTACTGTGTCGAATAGGTTCACGAATAAGAAGGTGAATACTACTACAAGCATATCAAAAGTGAATATATGGTTCCAATCGAACTTAAAGAAGATAGGCTCAATAGAAGGAGGAAGTGAGAAGAAACCTGCTTCTGGAGTGTGAACTTCTCCGAAGAATATTCCACATACTGTTGCTATAACAATACCAATTAAGATAGAACCATGAACGTTCATTGCGAATAAAGCTCCGGTAATAATAAGTCCTATCATTGCAATCCAAACATTGTGATTAGCTAAATCACCCATGCAGACAAGAGTATTAGGATTCCCAACAATTATTCCTGCATTTTTCATACCAATTAAAGTAATGAAAAGTCCGATACCAACGGGAATAGCCTCTTTTAATGTTTGAGGAATACTCTTCACAATCAATTCGCGTACATTGAAAAAGGTAAGAAGAATGAAAATCAAACCTTCAATAAATACAGCAGTAAGAGCCATCTGCCAACTGTATCCCATAGTAAGCACTACTGAGAACGCAAAGAAATTGTTTAGTCCCATACCTGGAGCCTGTGCAATAGGCAGATTAGGTAAAACAGCCATTAAAAGCGTACCTATAATAGTGGCTAGGGCTGTTGTAGTAAATAGGGCAGATTTGTCCATCCCTGTTGCACTAAGAATACTAGGATTAACAGCTAAGATGTAAGACATTGTCAGGAATGTGATTAATCCTGCAATGATTTCTTTTCTGACAGTAGTTTTATTTTCTGTCAGCTTAAATAGTTTTTCAATCATTGGTATTTATCTTTTTCTGGTTTAGAAATTCCATTTGGCTGCAATAGTAGGGCATATATAAGCATCATTACCATTGAAATTATTGCTGATTTCAATTTCCGAACCTACTGATAATTTTGAATTAACATTATACCAGATCTGAGGTTCTGTAAGCAAAATAACCTTTTTTCCTGATTCTACTCCTGAACGATCTTTGTTTTCAGTCCATACATCAATGAATCCGGAAAGAGTCATTTTTCCATCTAATACAGGAATACCCCATGTACCTGTCCATTGAATATCATTACTAGCTTTTGCAAATGCATTGTATTTGTAAGCAATATATGTGCTGAAATTAGCATTTCCACAGCTAAATGGATAAGAAGCTCCTACTAAATAAGCGTTAGCAATTGAAAATCCGAAGCCTTCTGCATTACCTACTCCGCCATTGTATTCAATATGTGGCATGATAGGACAATTCCCAATTTTAAAATCACGTGCAATTTCCCAATAAGCAGTTCCAATATTTCCCTTACTTTGGTTGTAATCCATATCAACGAACATAAAAGTAGAACCCCATTTATCAGGCTTAAACATTTCGAATGTTGTTGTAACGTAATTATCAGAAAAAACTTTGCTGTGTAGTGCATGTCTGAAATCGTAATGTAACTGAAGATTTTGTGCTACAACGAATTGGCATACTGCCAACAAGATAATTAAGAGTAATTTTCTTTGTTTCATGTTTTTTGCTGCAAAAATAATTAAAAAAAAGACAAACGAAACTCATTGTATCAGAAGTTTTTGAGCTTTGTTTTATTTAAAGTAACACTTTCTAGAACATTTTCTGACGTTATAAATATGCTGCTAATATTATATCTGCCTTTTAATAATAGGAGGATGAGTTCTATGATTAAGTGTATAGTTATCACTTTATGTGACAATTGTTTTTTTTGTATCATTTTGTTAAAATCAGCTTTTACAGGTTATATGTATAAAAAAGAGCCTCAAGATCTTAATAATTACTTGTTCGATACAAGATTACCAAGTTCATGAGGCTAATCTGCCAACTTGCGTTGACTACTCTTAACTATTTAATATATCAAAGAAATAAATCTTTTGAGTGATTAAATCCATGTTTCACTTTTAACTTCCCCTTCCAAAGACAAAACAATTGCTTTGATAGGAATATTGCGTGTGGCTTCCTCTCTTGCTATTTTTGCCATTTGAAGTAATCCTCCGCAGCATGGAACTTCCATAATCAACACTGTAAGAGTGTTTATCATAGATTCATCTATCATAACTTTTAGTTTCTCTATATAAGATTCCGTGTTGCTATCAAGTTTAGGACAAGCAATAGCCAGAATCTTCCCTTTTAGAAAACGGCTGTGAAAGTTACCGGCTGTAAAAGATGTACAATCGGCAGCCAATAAAACATCTGCTCCCTGAAAATATCCAGCTTGCGGATTAAGTAAATGTAGCTGAACCGGCCATTGACGAAGTTCCGAAACTTGAGGTGTGGCCGAAAAAGCCTGAGCTGAAATAGCGGCGCCGCCAGCTGCAAATCCTGCACTAGCAACAGATGGTCCTGTAGATTTCAGTGTGCGAGCCATAGAACCTGGACACCCTCCGTGCATTCCGCCGGCATGAGGCTGCCCATGAACCTGTGAAAGATCTACCTTTATATTGTTTCTTCTCAGATAATCAACTCCTTGCATAAGCAATTCTTTTTCGCCATGTTCTTTTAAGTGCTTCAAGTGAGCCAGAATTACTTTTTCACCTTTAGGAGCAATACGCTCCATAACAGCTTCTTCGCTGTAAGGCTCTGCTTCCCGCTCTTCCAGTTCAATAGCACCTACCGGACATTCACCAATGCATGCTCCTAATCCATCGCAATATAAATCGCTGATCATCACAGCTTTGCCGTTAATAAGCTGTAAAGCACCTTCGTGGCAACCTTCTACGCACATTCCGCAACCATTGCACAACGCTTCATCTATTTTAATCACAGTTCGTTTCATTCTTTCAATATTTTGGATGATGCTGCAAAGGTATGGTAATTCATGGTTCTCTACTTGTAACAATAGTTACAATGGAGAACTTTTTTATATATCCGGCTTATTTTTTAACTTAATAACCAGTAATGAGGATGTATAAAATCTATTATATTACCGGATAAAATTAGTGTAAATCTTACCAACCTTCTCAGGAGTTGGAACGGATTCTTTTGTTTGTTCGCGCATTTTAAGTATCCATGCCATGTTTCTTCCCAGAACTTCCATAATCTGTACGCCCTCATCATCTTTTAGAACTTCTCCCTTAGAAAGTCCGTGGGTAATGTTCCAGTAGTTTGACGTGGCAAGAATCATCTCCGAATAATTCAGATAATGGTTCAGGCTGTCGAATGTAGACGAACCTCCGGTGCGGCGTACAGCAACAACTGCAGCACCAACTTTCTGACGGAATAAATTGCCGTTACTGCCCGATACATAAAAAGCACGATCAAGGAAAGATTTCATGGTTCCCGATATTCCGGCATAGTAAACAGGCGAACCTAGAATAATTCCATCAGCATCTTTCATCTTCTGAACCCATTCATTCAAAGGATCTGTTGTAATAACGCATTTCTCGTCATTGTTTCTGGAACATCCGCCGCAGGCCATGCATCCTCTCACTGCTTTATTGCCGATGTGGATAATCTCGAACTCAATACCGTTTTCCATTAATTGCTTTCCAACACCTATCAATGCATGATAAGTATTACCTTCTTTACGAGGACTTCCGTTAATTGCCACAACTTTCATTTCTTTTCTCCTTTTAATTTTGTTTCTTTGCTGCAAATTTCAGATATTAATATCGATTGTACAAGTACCTACTAAAAAGTAGTATAGTAACCAAAAGGAGTGAATTGTGAGAAATGAAGGGTGTATAGAGAAATATATTTTTAAGGGAAAGGATTATTTTTGTTCTTTAGAGCTAGTAATGGACATGATTGGTGGAAAGTGGAAACCGATTGTGTTATATCATCTTAGAGATGGGGTGATGCGCTCGGGTGAACTTCAGCGTAGCTTGAATGGTATAGCCAATAAAATGTTTACCCAAACAGTTCGGGAGTTGGAACAAACGGGTTTGGTAGAACGTATTATTTATCCAACAGTTCCGCCAAAAGTTGAGTATAAGCTAACTTCTATGGGAGAATCCGTTATTCCTGTTATTGAAACTCTTAACAATTGGGGAAAGGAAATCAGTGTAAAGTATAATAAGAATAAATAATTCTCAAAAGAGACAATAAAAAATTGGCAAATCAATACTAAGTTTATATCTTTGTAGCGCTATAGAGTGGTTACATTAACCCTCCTTAAGGGGTTGACTGGATTTGACAAACTAGGCTGATTTTTAAAAGAAAACAAGAGATAATAAAAAGAAAGGAAATGCTTATAAATAAGGCGTTTTCTTTCTTTTTTAGCCTACTTTTAAACTTTGTTATTTTCCTTTATTTAGCTGTTATTTATGTACTTTTTGTTACTCGTTTGTTACTCGTTTTAAAATATAAATGCTTATATTTGTGGCGGTAACAAATTAGTAATGGCAAAATATAGGTACATTTATGGCAAGAAAAGTACAAAAACTGTTCAAAACACCTGCTGAATTACTAGCAGGCTATTTCCCGGAGCCTACAAAAGAAGAAAAGGAGAGGCTTAAAAATCAACCCAAAGAACCTATAAAATTAAGGACAAAAGTTCTCTCAAATTCTTTGTCTTTGTATTTAGATTTGTACAAAGATGGAGAACGACAGTATGAATTCCTTAAATTATATCTTAATGAGGAGGTTAATTTAGAAGCAAAAGAACGGAACCGGGAAACTTTAGAAATTGCAAATACGATTCTTTATTCAAAGATTGCAGATTTGAATAAGAAAGGAGCCGGCTTTGTTTCCTCTAAGGGGAAAGTAAATTTAATCACATACATTCTTTTTCAGGCAGACGAGGCGCTTAAAAAAAGTGGTAACCCTCACGGCTATTATTACACGCTCCGGGCATTGTCCAAACACGTTGCTTTATACTCTGGGGAAAAAACCACTTTTAAGCAATTAGATAAAGACTATGTATTGGGTTTTATCAATTATCTGAAAACAGCTAAAAACTTAAATTACAAAAGGAGCGGAACTGATAAGGACAAAGATCTGTTGTTAAGCCAAAACACTCAGCACAACCTCTATATGAAATTTAAATACGTAATAGAGGAGGCTATTAAAGCTGATATTATTTCGCTGAATCCGATTGCTAAACTTACAAACAGTGATAAACCTAAAGAGGAGGAAGGGACACGTGAATTCCTTACTATTGAAGAAATTAAGAAATTACTAACCTCACCTTGCAAGAATGAGACCTTAAAACGCGCCTTTTTATTTTGCTGTTTGACTGGGCTAAGATATAGCGATGTTTCAACAATTACCTGGGGAGAAATGGTAAAAGATAGCAGCGGAGCTGTTTTATTAAGGTTTAGGATGAAAAAGGTGAAGCGTGGAAATGATCTTTATTTAAGCGATGAGGCTTTAAAGTGGCTTCCTGAACGTGGAGAGGCGACCGATGACGATGTAATATACCACTTGCCAAAGAATGACAGCGCAAACAAGCAATTATCAAAGTGGATAGCCTCAGCGGGAATAGCTAAGAAAGTCACTTTCCACTGCAGTAGACATACGGCCGCAACACTTAATATATATTTAGGTACACCGATAGAAACCGTTTCCAAGCTCATGGGACATACTAAAATAGCCACTACGCAGATTTATGCTAAGATCATAGATGAAAAGCAGAAAGAGGCTGTAAATAAACAAAATGGGATCTTTGATTAAAAATGAATACTATGAAAAAAGAGATAAACAACTACTGTACAAAAGTAACACGATTAATTTCTGAATATGATTCAGATATGGTTGATATGCTTTATGGTGATGATTTTAATACCTTCTATAAGGACCTTAAAAAGAAATATGGTTCAGAGTTATATGATTTAGATGAAGTAAATAACTATTTGGACTTAATTGACGAGACGCTCGAAAAAAACGGCGAAGATTGTCGTATACTTATGAAGTGGACTTTACCCCAGATTGACGAAATACTTAATAAGTTTAGGCCTATATCAGCTCAAATAGATTTTGCTGATGTTGGGCCTATCAGAGATGATTTGTCCTACTTAGCAAAAGTAAATGAAACCTTTGAAACCTTTGCAAGACAATTTAAAAGCAAGTGCCAAGACTTAGGCCTTGTTGTTCCGGATACCAACGATGAAGAATATTGTGAACCCCAGGAAAAAAAGCAGAACTTTTCCAATAAGTTAAGCACAGAAGAGGCTAAAGCATTAAGGGAGGAATTAATCGCAAAGGGTTATATTTCAAGCTATACAGATGAGAATGAATTTTTATCGTGTTTCGGATGTAACAAAAATGCTCTCAATAATAATATAATTTGGATAAAAAAGAATAGCAGAACAAAAACGCCAAGCAAAAAAAGCCTACTAGACCTGTTAGTATTATTAGGTTATAAAGAAAAAGAGATAAAGTCAATAATTAATAATACTTTTTCTATTGATGGTGGTAATAAATTTAAGCTGCAGGATTACAATCCTTATAAAGATTGGAGTAAAGATATCAAGAGCGAGTATCATGAAGACCTTAATATAATAGTAAACAAAATCAGAAACCAAAAGTATATATAAAACACCGATAATCAGTATATATTTATAGCTTTATAGTTGATTTATTAAAGAAAAAATCAGCTATAAAGCTATTTTTTTGCCCTTATTTAAAACTTAGTTTTGTTGCATCATAACCTGACAGTGGGGGCGGTGCACAGCCTTTCAAAGTCATAATATTAAAGACAATGGAAGAACAAATTTTAGATCAGTTAAGCCGAATAGAGCGCTATAGCTTATTAGCAGCAAAAAATGTACTTAGTTTTGAGGATGTGGCAGTTCTCACAGGATTAAGTAAGAGCCACCTGTATAAACTCACATGCAGCCACCAGATACCGCATTATAAACCTAACGGAAAGCAAATCTATTTCGATCGTGCTGAACTAGAAAGCTGGATGAAACAAAATAGAATTGCTACAAAACAGGAAATAGAACATGTGTCCGCCGATTATATGGCAACTGGAAGAATGAAAGGAGGCATGCGATGAATCAAGAACACCCAAAAATTCAACACTTATTATTACCCGATGGCCGGTCCGCTATAATAGTAGACGCTGGCGAACGTGAAGTTCGTGGAGCGAATAGAGATTATATTTTCTTTCCTTGGAAAAAGATGTTTACTAACGTGATCAAAGTTGATCTTTCACGTAAGGAAGACGGGAAGGTTTACGCGAAAGCCTATGCAGTGGTTAACCAAAAAATGTCTGAAGAAAAGGAAATTTGGCGCCAAGAGTTTACAGAACCCCTATTTAGAGAGGATACTTCGTCTTTGGCTACGCTTATAGGCAAATTAGTAAGAGCCCAAGACGGCTTTAAAGCTGATATTATCCAACTCAATAGCCTTTCAGAGGCCTTCGATAAAGACGCTGCTAAAATAGGTTATGTAGTTCTCGATCTGCTTAACCGGGACGGAGGAAAAATAGCCGTATTATGGAATTAATCGACTTTTCAAGATTCAGCGTAAAGGACTCTTGTCAGATACAAGCTCCGGAGTCTTTGGATAAGTACTTAATTGACATTACAAAAGAGTATTCACCTGTCGATTTCCTCCTTAGTTATAACGGTGTCGGCTGCTTATCCCGAGGAGACCTCCAAGCGATTAAAGGAAAAGCTAAACAGGGAAAAAGCTTTGCTTGTACATCTCTTGAGACGGCTGTCTTATCTGGGGATTTCATGGGCTTTACAGCGACTTACGAAGATATTCGAGTATTGCACATTGATACTGAAATGAACCCGCTGAATGTCGCAAACAAAGCTAAACTGATCTACTCGCTTTGTGATTGGGATATTTCAAAGAATAATGATAGGCTCGTATTACTGTCGCTTCGGGAGTGCTCTGCAGAAGAAAGAATAAAGGTTGTTGAGAGATCCCTAGCCATGTATAAGCCCGATGTAGTTGTTATCGATGGAGTCCGTGACTTACTGCATGACTTCAATGACATAACCGAAAGCGGAAAGCTTATCAATGATCTGATGCGGTTAAGTTCTACTTGCAAATGCGCTATTATGTGTGTTCTTCATGAGAACAAAAGTGATGGTAACATGAGAGGTCACCTGGGGACGGAGCTTTTAAATAAATGTTCAGAGGCTTACCAGGTAACTAAAAAAGAAAGTACGGTCATTGTAGAGCAGACTGAATCCAGGAACGCCCCTATTGATAAATGGTCTTTTTGCATTGATGAAGACGGAAAGCCGCAACCTCTTGAAGCTCCGGTTAAAATAAGCAAGACTGATGCGGCAGAAGAAAAGATCAGAGACTATATCAGAGCTTTATTTGCAGAGAACGTGAAATACTCATACACGGGTCTTGTATCAAGCTATGCAGAAAGAAGCGGATGTGTGGAAAGTACAGCAAAGAAAAATGTTTCAAAGGCTATAGGATTAGGGTTAATCAGTAAACAAAAAGACGGGTTTTATATGTTCTGTGATTTCGTATAAGATATGGGTATATTATGGTATCGCCTACTATATAGGCGATTATACCAAAATATACTAATATAAAATAGTGTAAAATATACCATTTTATACCAAAATATACTAATTGTAAAATGCTGTAAGTCAAACAACTACATGAATAAGCTAAATAAAACAGTCTCTTTATTCGAGAATTATTCGGATACAACCCCTAAGGATACCAATTTATACCAATTATTGACGTCCAACCAATATAAGAATCTAGTCGATAGAATTAGAACAGAACCGGATGCAGACAAGCAAAAGAAATTAAAGAGCAAGCTACCGTGCTTTAGCCCTTCCGGTATATTTAAAGGCAGTGCGGATAAGGACCTGATAAAACACTCAGGACTTATCTGTTTAGATATCGATGAAAAAGATAATCCAGGGCTGACTAATTTCAATGAACTAAAGCTCTTAATTAAGAATATCCCTTATATAGCATACTGTGGTGTTTCAGTTCGTGGTGCCGGATTCTTTGTTATTGTACCTATCTCTAACCCAGAAATGCACAGAGCGCATTATACAAGCCTTGAAATGGATTTTAAAAGGTGCGGGATTGTAATTGATGCAGCATGTAAAAACGTAGGCCGTAAGCGCTTTATATCTTATGATCCAGCCCCATATTTAAACTTAAATGCTGAAACCTATAGTTTTATTGTTGAACCTCAGAAAGCATCAAAGACTTACGGTGTAGGCAATACGATACCTGTTGAGGAAATGGCAGAGATAGCAACAGAAGTGGCACGCATGATCTCTGTTATTTCTAGTAACCAAGTCGATATAACCGGTGGATACATGCAATGGTTTGAGCTCGGCTGCTCGTTGGCTAATACCTTTGGAGACAGTGGCCGAGAGATGTACCAAGCGATAAGCCAGTACTCTGCTTCTTATGACTACGACGTAACCGACAGAAAGTACGATGAATGTTTAAAAGGTAATTATAAATATTCAATTGGAACTTTCTTTCATTACGCAAAGCAGAATAATATAGACGCGATGCTTGATTTTAACGGAGTTCATATCTAATTAATAATTCAGCCTTATGGAAAAGAAGGTATATGATCACGAAGTAATGAGCCAGCTAGCAAGGCTGTACTATAGGCTTAAAGATGACCTCTATTCACATATTAATCAGAGCATACCAGGTGTATGTTTTGAAGATATATTTCAAGATACGATCTTATTAGTGTCATCTGATCCAAGGGCTAGGAACTTGGATGATACTGAGTTGAAAACCTTTTTCTTCTTTAGGTTCAATATGCTAGAATTCCGGGCAAACAAAGACGAGGCATCTACATTAAAAGCTATTAAGTTTTTGTCTGACAAAACAAAAGTTACTACATATAACGAGAAATAAAGCAATTGAAATATGGGAAGAATATCAACAGAGTCAAAGAGGGAACGATTAACGATTCGATTAAACGAGTCTTTAGTTAATACCCTGCAGGAGATATCCAGCACGACCGGAGTGACAGCCTCTAAATTGATACGAGTCTTTGTAATGCAAGGCGTTAGTCTAATGATCGATGATGAAGGAAGATTGAAACCAGATACCATTGAACGAATTAAAAACGCGATGGACCTTTACAGTCTATCCGACACAGATCTGTTAACGGCAAATGATATTTAAGTCTTGTTTGTTTGTGTTTGTTGGGTGGGTTGGGGGTATGGGGTTAAATTTTATAGAATAAAGTTGTTAGAACCCCAACTCCCCCCATTACACACAAACAGAACTTTTTGAAAATTGCCAAAGTGTTGCAATCTGTTAAAATTCGACAAACAGCTTAGTTTTAGGGCTTTTAGAAATGAAAAATAAAAAGTATTTAGTCAAATACACGGTAAGAGTCCTCCTTGTTTTTGAACGAATTTCTGCACAATGGGGGTGAAAAGAAATAGTAAAAACGCCACAAAAGGCACTAAAAAAGAATTAATTATAAGTGAAATATATGTTTTGAAGTTTCCATAACCAAGTAATTATTATAAAAAAAGTAAAGCATGAAGAAGTTTTTTGATAAAAGTAAAGAAGAGGATATCCGTCGAGATATTGAAAGCGCAAAGATTAATTTAAGTTTCCTGGTTGCTCAGTGTGCTATTGCTGAGTTTAATATTGCTGAGTTAATACTAGAACTCACTAAGGGAAAAGACGTCTCTATCAAAACAATAATCGACCAGAAAGCAATTGAATTGATCGAAAAAATTATGCCTGGAATTGATTGGGGTAGGCTAATAGCTGGAAATAAAGGTGCTGATGCCTTATTGTCTACCCGCCAAAAAATAGCCGAATTAGTTTATGTCTTCTGGGATGAGATAAAAGACTTTGAAAAAGAAGCCAAAATTTTACTGTATAGGTCCGGTTTTCCTGATATCTGGGTTATCAAAGATAACACTTTAGCCCTTGATACTGATAAACTGGAATCGTTTATACAGTCCGAATGCGAGCATGTATTTACAAAAGAAGATGAAGCAGAGCTAAAACTTATTGAAGACACCTCAAAATGCCATAGAAAAGGTTTTTATCCTGCAGCATTTATTTTATCCGATGGTTCTGGGGCAGATGTAGAAGCTTATTCCAGATGGTTAAAATCACGTAATTAGAGATGTACGGAGTAGTGGTAAGCCGCTACTCCTTCTGTATATAAAAACAATATAAAAACCGAACAAAATGGATTTAGTAACGAGGTTATTACTCAATAGCAGCCAATTCGATAGCAACATAGTAAAGAGCTCAAAGCAGCTCCAGGAATTTCAGAACATAGGGAAGTCCGTTACTGGCTCTATTACTAAATTTGCAGCCGGACTTGGTGCTGTTGGTTCAGCTGCAGAGATTTTCAATAAGTTCATCAATGCAGGGCAAGGCTCTAGCGATGCGTTTAGTTTTGCGGTAGGAACTGCAAAGGACAGTGTAGATATGTTTTTCACTTCACTTAATACCGGAGATTTTACGGCATTTAATAGAGGCATAAATAGTACTATTAAAAACTTAATGGAATTGCAGCGATTGCGTGACGACTTAGCCGATACTAAGAACTCTACTTCGGTGTTTCGCTCTCAATATAACTATCAGGCTCAATCATTGAAGGCTGTAATTAATGATCCTTCATCTTCAAAAGCTCAAGTAACAGCCGCAAAAGCACAGCTTTTAAAAATAACTAAGGACTTCACAAAGCAACTTGAAGGGCAAAACCGTATTAATGTTGCTGAACTTAAGCAAAACGCGTCTGCTAAAACGGGAAGATACTACTCTTCAAACGATGTCAAAAACTTTGCAATGATCTATAATAACCCAGCTTCGACTGATCCTAGAAAGCAAGCTTTTGACGCATATAATGCGCAAATGAAAAAGCTAGAATCAAAGTTGTGGGTACACGGAACAAATGCGGGGAGCGATTATAAGGATTCAAAAGTAGAGGCTCAAATACTTAAACTCAGAAAGAGTAATAATGAACTTGACCGTATGAGTATTCTGTCTAAGCAGGGGGATAAGCAATGGGAAGAATATTATAACTCACTTAAGGAGTTTTACGATACAAAGGCCGAAGCAGAGCAAAATTTGAACTTTGCGATTAAGCAGGAAAAGAAAGCTGATAAAGTACTGGGTATTGGCGGCAAAGGTAAAGGCAAAAAAGCAGAGGAAGATAAGCCTCTGGGATCAATTGCAGAGTTAGATAAGGAGTTATCAGATTGGAATAAGAAGTTATCAGAGGCAACTACTAAAGCGTTGCGTAGATCAGCTCAAAAAATGATCGATGAACTGGAAACAAAGAAAATAATGCTGACTTTTGATGCAAAGTACGGTGATATCAAGAAAACGAATCTTACACCAGCGGGAGTGTTAGGAGATAGAACTAAAGGTTTCACTATGCCCGATAAGATTGAGCAATTACCATCTTTGATCTCTAAAGAAAATAAAAAGGATATTAATACTTATGTAGATGGTCTTTATTCTATTGCAAATGCTATAGGGACTATAACAGGCATGACGGGAGAAGGTGTTTCTGCATGGCTTAATTGGGGGACTTCTGTGCTCTCATCTATCTCTTCGATAATTCCGTTAATGACCTCATTAACTACAGCCACAGAAGTGCAGACAGCCGCAAATACTCAACAAGCAGGTGCAGAAGTAACGGCATTAGCAACCACGACAACCGCAGAGTTAGCAGCTTCATCTTTAAAGACTACCGCAGCATCCGCAGAAATGGCGGCTAAATCAACCGCAGCTTATGCAGCTATACCATTCTTGGGAATTGGATTAGCAGCTAGTCAGATTGCAACGATGGAAGCAATGATCGCAGCCGCCTCTATTCCTAAATTCGCAAACGGTGGTGTGGTCGGGGGAAACTCTTTTTATGGTGACAAGATACTAGCTCGTCTTAACAGCGGTGAGGTAATTCTTAATAAGAATCAGCAAGGAGCTTTGTACAATGCAATGAATAGTGGTTCTGCAGGAACTACATCTGTTAAGATTAAAGGCTCTGATCTATATTTAGTTTATAACAACTACAAAAAACAATCGGGGAAATAAGTTTAGTAATAAATAAAACGGTTAATATATGAACATTCTAGGATATAACTTTAATTTTCGAAAAGCTTCTAAGCAGGAAATCAATTCTATTCCTGCTATGAATACGGGATCAGGCTTGTTTTTACATAGCAAATCACGTCCCATGTTGCTATCTACTGTTTACCGATGTGTAGACGTGATTAGTGATTCAGTTGCTCAGTTGCCTTTAGAGACTTATCTAGTAGATTCAGACGGCTATAAAAAACAGTATAAGAATCACCCGGTCTACTCGTTGATGAATGTAGAGCCTAACGAGAATATGACTAGATCAACTTTCTTTAAAACTCTAGTAGCATCTGTATTGTTGACGGGTAACGGTTACGCATATATAGAACGAGACCCCAAAGGTAATGTTATACAAGTGCATTATATACCTTCTAATAACGTACAAATTTGTTGGATCAATGATGCACAAGGCATTCAGAGAAAGAGATACAGAGTTACAGGCTATATCAATTTAGTAGAGCCTATAGATATGATTCATGTTCTTAATTTCAGCTACGATGGCATTATAGGAGTATCAACACTCACACATGCAAGACAAACACTAGGTATTGCGACGGATTCCGAAGCACATGCAGCCGGATTCTTTCGGGGCGGAGGTAATGCTACCGGAGTACTTACTGTTGACGGAGTTCGTTTAAACAAAGAACAGAAAGATCAGAATTACAAGGAGTGGGAAGCAAGGACCAATCCGGTAACCGGTTCACCGAATGGGATCGTTATCCTGGAAGGTAATATGAAGTATTCACCTATTTCAGTAAGTCCGAAGGATTCTCAGCTATTGGAATCAAGACAGTTTAACGTAGTTGACATTTGTAGGTTCTTCTCCGTATCTCCGGTTAAGGCTTTTGACTTATCAAAGTCTAGCTACTCAACTGTTGAGGCTACTCAATTAGCCTTTTTAACTGACACTGTGGCTCCTATTATTACCAAGATAGAATTAGAACTACAGCGCAAACTTTTCAAGCCTAGTGAACAAAAGTCTATACTTATAGAGTTTAACACAGCCGCACTTTTACGAGCCGACAAAGCCGCACAAAGTTCATATTGGCAGACTATGTTTAATATCGGGGCAGCTACGCCAAACGAGGTCAGAAGAGAAAACAATTTGCCACGCGTAGAACATGGGGATTCTGCTTTTGTTCAGGTAAATGTGCAGACTTTAGATGCCGCTTCAAAGGTGTCAGACAATAAAAAAGTTTAATATAAACATTTAAAAAGAGATATAACCGTGAATAAAAAAGCCGTAGAAATCAGAACAGCGATGATGGGCATAAAAGAATATCTAAATGCCGACGAAGCAGCCGCCTATCTGGGCGTATCTATCAGCTTCGTATATAGTGCAGTTTTTAATAAGACACTCCCGCATTGCAAGCCAACTCGCGGGACCTTGCTCTTTAAGAAATCGGATTTAAACGCTTGGATAGAAAGCGGCAGAGTACAAACAAAATAAAAATAATTAAGCAATGAAAAGAACAATTCGAGAAAATGGTATCACAAGAATGGCCACAGAAGCAGATAATAGAGAAATTGATGCGATCCTTAACCGCACTAATCTAGAGGACAGACGAGGTCCGGTTGCAGGTGTTGGAAGACAAGAACAAATCGTTATTATAGAAAAACGCGAAAAGGAGGAACGGAAAAAAGAAGAACCGATTCCACCAGCACCCAAAAAGCCAGAACCCCAAAAGGTCAATCTCCGGAAAGTCTTGGCTGAAAGTCTTAGTAATAAATTTACAGGACAGGGGCGTCAAGTGATAGCCTCTGAGGATAAAATAGTAGTTCGGACTAAGGGTAACATTATACCTACAGAAGAACGTGCTGTTATAGTTCAAGAGGGATATACCTCTATTCCGAGTACAATGCTTCCTATCCTCGAACCTTTGAGGAATAATTTAGTTTTAACAAAGGCCGGGGCAACTTTAATTACAGGGCTATCTGGAAAGGCCTCTTTGCCTACTTATAGCGGTAGTAGTGTCTCTTGGGCAGGTGAAACAGAACAGTCTTCAGACAGTGCAGGAACCTTTGGTTCTACTCCAATGACATCAAAACGTTTGACTGCAAGGCTTGAAGTATCAAATAATTTGCTTCTTAGCTCCTCGGAGGATTTAGACGCTTTCTTTGAGAAAGAAATCGCTTCGGCCGTTGCCGAAAAAATAGAAACAACGATCCTAGGCGCTCATGTACATTCTGATAATATTCCCGACGGTCTGTTTACTACTTTACCAGTCGCAGGAGGAGCCGCAACATTTGAGAAGATTGTCACTATTGAGGAAGCCGCAGCGCTCAATAATGCTCTTTCTGATTCAGCTGCTTATATCGTTCACCCTTCTTTAGCTAAGAAGTTGAAACTAACTCCTAAGTCTGAAACTCAGGGAAATGGTTATATTTTGAACGGGAAGGACCTAAACGGCTATTCTTGTTATTCGACTAAATCAATGGCTAGCGCTTTGCAGACCGATTCTGATGAGTACGGTATTGCGTTTGGTGACTGGTCAAATATGATTATCGGGATGTTTGGACCGATGGACTTCTTACTTGATCCATACACAAAATGCGTTGAAGGTCTTACGATTATTAATATTAATTTCTTCCTTGACATTAAAGCAAAGAGGCCAAATAGCTTTGAGGTTAGCACATTAAAGTAAAACGTTTATCTCTTCATCTCATGCTTCATAATTTGATTATTTGGGTTTTCCGGGGTGGGCTTAGGCTCACCCCTTATCAATTCAATATATTATAAAACAATAAATGCTATTTAAATTAAGCTGTTTTAGAATTGCTTGGGCTATCCCCTTTAATTATACTGTTTTTAAAAGATAACGTCTTAAACGGCCTAATTTAAAGCTTATAAAAAGCTTATTCTTTTATACATAGAGTTATTTCTTTGCCACAGTTAGGGCAAACAATAACAGTGCTATTATTTTCTTGCTCAAATAAATCGACAACTCCAACACCTAATGCAATGGCAATCTTTTCCAAACTTTCGAGGGTGGGATTTCCATTAATTGCCCGGCTTAAGCTTTCGCGCTTCATATTCATCCTGTCTGCAAGATCACTCAGTGTGATTCCTTGCTGTTTGCATATCTCCTTTACTTTTAAATTCATATTACTTATATTATTGTTGTACAAAATTAGTTTTGTAACTCGTAATATCACAAGAATATATATTAATTAACGTTAAATATCAAAATATTATTCTCTTTGAATTTGTGATTGTGATATTATACGTTACATTTGCAAGTGTAAAATAACATATTTAATCACAAATATAAAATTAAAGCGTTATGAAAAAGAAGAGAATTTGTACAATCAAAAGACAGATTGACGTTTACAAAACGATGCTTTCAAATGTCTTCGATAAAATGGAGTGCGGTTCAGCAAATATTAAAGAGCTTTATATTGAGGCTTTAGAGTTGAACGATAAGATCAATATAGTAAAAATGAAGTTAACCAGATAGTCAAGAGCTATCAAAAAAATATTATTATGGAAAATAAGAACTTAGCAGAAAATGAAGCATTGACAAAAACTACAAATGGGATAAAAATTGATGCTGATTTATTACAAGTATTAGCCTTATTGCGAGAGGCGGAAGTATTACTATGCAATCATACTAAAACCATGCGGGACGATGAAACGCGCGTTCCTGGTTATGAGGATCAATTTTGCCGAGGTATATGTCAATCTATGGAAGCAGCATCTTTCATATTAGGACAAAGCGCTATTGATGCAGTATATGAGTCTATGCCTAATAAATAAAATTATGATGAAAACTTACGATCAAGAAAATGCGGACAAGCTAAGTGCTATATATGCCGCGACTCGGAATCTAACTTTTAGTAAGAATACCGCTAGCTTAATCGTTGGTGGTAGGAGAAAACTTGAAAAGCTTGTAGGTGAAAGAAAGATTCGAGCAACAAAACAAGATGATCGACAAATGGGTAAATGGTTATGTAATGCCGCAGACGTTCTTAGGCACGCTGTTGACCCAATAACAAGAAAGTAACTTTTAGATAGAAACAATTATGGAAACAAAAGGAATTAAGATCAGCAAAGAACATGCTGCAAACGTTTTAGATATTAAAATTAGTGATGAAACAAAATCGTTATTGCTCTGCAAAGCAATGCTATTGGATGTTTATGATAATGTTAGCAATATTGTTAATGACCAATACGATAAAGATAGCAGTAATAAAATGATGGGTAATTTTGAAGAAAAATTCTTTGGATTAAACGAGGAGCTAGTAAAGATTATTGGCGCATTTATAGACACAAAATCAATAGAAAGTTGCAATAAAATGATGTAATTACACCCTTATATGATTATATTTAGGGCCAATATTCCAATTTTATCAATAAATTCATAATCAAATATGCTAGTAGATTTAACCCCGGAACAGGTGTGCTATCTGAACTTCCTTGTAGCGCACAAGATAAAGAAAGAAGAGAAAGACTACATAAGTCAGAATCAAGCTTATAAGCGTTTTGGAGAGGCGAATGTAAAACGCTGGGTAGATAGAAGGAAAGTTCAGCGTTATAAAAGACCAAACACAGTTGAATATAAGTTTGTCGAACTGTTAAAGGCGGCCGAAACAATCCAAGACTATTTATAAATAAGTACTAATCTATTAA
This sequence comes from Bacteroidaceae bacterium, assembly GCA_963668125.1. Classification (GTDB taxonomy): domain Bacteria; phylum Bacteroidota; class Bacteroidia; order Bacteroidales; family Bacteroidaceae; genus Bacteroides. Next base: position 1,249,895 of record OY764215.1, read on the forward strand.
TATCATAATAACATGGAAACACAAGTAAATAACATGTCATTATTCGCATTTATTGTGAATCAGATGAGAAAATTAGACAACAGGGAAATAACCAGCAAAGAGGCAAAATCAATGGCAACATTTATCGCCAAACAGATGAAAAAATTAAAGAATAAAGAAATGACTACTGAAGACGTGAAGGCGATGGAGGCGCTTACATCGCAAGCACCACTAACACCAGAAAATAGCGCATCGTTAATCGCACTTCTAATGAATTCTTTGAAGAAACTAGATGATGGTGAAATAACCCTGGAAGAGTCTGATTCTATGACAAGACTTGCAAATCAGGCTAATAAATGCCTTGACAGAGAGCTAAAAGCGGGTAATACAAACTGGTAAATGCTTTGACAGAAAGGTGAGAATGGGTAAGGAAAGTGCTTGCTAGAGACTTTGAACGGTTTGAAATGTTTGGCGACTGGTTTTAATCTTTATTTGCCTAAGGTCTAATCAAACGATCTTATAATAATTGCAAATAAATTAATCATGGTAACAAAAGTTTTTCTATCTTTGTATCAAAGAAAGCAGCGTTAAGGTGTTATTAATGTACCTTTTGTTACTAGTTTGTTACCAGCTACTTTTAATATCGCTGCATTCTTTTGAATATTAACCAATTATGAGAAATTGGGGTTGACTGGATTTGACAGCGGGCAGAAATGGTATGTAAGCATGCAGTGCGTCGGTGATTTGCACTTAAATCTCAGTTATCAAAATTTTATCTGGCGAAAATAATTACGCTCTTGCTGCTTAATCGAATCATAGTAGATTAGCTTAATCTCTGCACTAGGTGCGGAGACGAGACATCACTCGGTTGCTGTTGTTCCGAAGCGTTCCGGTTTAGTGGTGCAGTTATATCGGAGATAGTTTGAGTCCCGTCTCGTGGCTCTTGCGAAAATTTAGAGACTAAGGTACTGGTTGGTGGCTTCGGTCTTGCCGTACTCGAAAAATTAGGCGAAGATAAGCATGTAGAAAGCTTATGATTTCCTCGTTTGGACGAGGGTTCGATTCCCTCCAGCTCCACTTTTATGCAAAAAATAGATCCGTATAAATTAAATGTTTATACGGATTTATTTTTGAGTAATAGATTCATAATAAATAAAATAATAAATAGAAACCGAATTTATGGAAAAAGTTGACGAAGTAATAAACTTGCTGAATGAACTAACAGTACAAGAATTAGATTATGTGAAATTAAAAATTCGAGATTTAAAATTGATAAAGAAACGCGATGGTAAGAAGAAAAAGAAAGAAGATCCTTCTTTAACAGTCGGAATAAGAATCAGTCAAAGAGAGAGGATGATTAGTTATAATCCTTTTCTAAAAGATAAAATTTAGTTAAAATAGGCCTTTGTAATTTTAATTAAACTGATTTTTGTCCTTACATATTTATGCGTTTTGTTTTTTTATTGTATACTTACAAGGCAAAAATGTATGTTTGATTAAAATAACTATTCTATGAGAAAGATTCTGTTAATGGCTGCCTTTGCCATTTTTACAACGAATGCATTTGCCTATAAAGCATTTTGTAAGTTCCAATATTTCGAAGGAGTGTTTTTTATTAAAAGTAAAACCTATTTTGATTTCGGGTCTGGTTATAAAGCAAAACTTTGTGATGAGAACAAAAACGTTATACTGTTTAAATCAAATATAGATGTAATTAACTATATGAGCAGGCTTGGATGGAATTTAGAACAAAACTCAATTTTAGAATTGGATGAAAAAGGTGGTAAGTGTGAATTTCTTATGAGCAAGGAAGTTAAAACAGATGATGAAATATACCAAGGGCTTAATGTGGAATTTGATAAATGATACTTTTGGAATTATTCATCAATAAATAAAATCCATTCACCAATGGCTGAAAATTATTGGTGAATAATTTAAAAATATCGTTCAATCGTTTTATTGTATAACCGGATACTTAACTATCCGGTTATTTTTTTATCCCTCACTCCCTCACTAATTTATATTTATATATTGATGTACAAAGGATTATGATCGTGTATTTGTAATTCATCCCTCACTTTACCCTCACTAATCTCTCACTTTTTGGGCTTATCTCTCACTAATACTCCAACGGATTCAAAATTGTTTTGAGATAATTATAATTATTGAAAGCTTTTTATAGCGCTTGCTATCTTTTGGTTATTGTATAATATTCAATTACTCTTTTGCAATAAAGCAGTGTGTAGAAGCTATTTGGATTGAAATATATTGTCTTTTGTCTTCTCTGTTTTTATCAAAATTGATATCCTTAAATCGTTAATATTACTATCGTGCAATGATTGTATGTAAATTAATTTATTTTTCGAATAAATAACGACCTATTTGTCTGTTGTATAGGTTGTTAGAAGAATAAATTTATATTTATATAGCTATGTCTGTAATTAAATTATAATTGTTGAACATACTGTATTTTCTTCATTAGATATATTAAAAAAGGTGAATGAATATCAAAAATGATATTATAAGAATCATTTTTAGCATTAAAAACCTACTTAATAATGAGTTTCTTTGTAGATTATTAAATATAATTTAATATCTGACGCCTTATAACTTTAATCTATAAATCTGATTTTATGAACTCTTATTTGCCTTTTTTGTATTTTAAATTTAATTCTATCTCTATTCTGTATTTTTACTCCATATATGAGTCGGATAATCATATCAGAGGTATCCCATAATCAAACTATAAATATTCATTTTGTATCAATATCTAAATATCTATTTTTTAACTTAACAACTTTATTACGTGGAAAAAATAATGAAAAGATGGATCATTTTTTTTGCTTGTTCTTTATTTTTGCTTACCTCGTGTGAGACAGAAATGGATAAGTATTATGAACTGCCTTCCTGGTTAAAAGGTAATTCCTGGGAGGTTCTTGAATCTAAAGGTAATTTTTCTATATTCCTGAAAGGTGTTGAAAAAACATCTTATAAAGATCTGGTTCAAGGAAAAGGTCAGGTTACAGTAATGGCCCCTACTGACGAGGCATTTAAAGCTTATTTTGCTAAAAGAAAAATCAATTCACTTGATGATCTGCCTGCTGATGAACTCGATAAGCTTATTGCTTATCATTTGGTTTACTACTCCTTTACTAAAGAGAGATTTGAAAACTACAATCCGGAAGGAATAGATGCAGAATCAGAAACAACAAGTCCTGGATTATTTTATAAATTCAGAACTAAAAGTCGTGACGAAATAACTACAGAAACAGACTCCACAGACAATAACAGAAGTAAGAAAGTAATGCATAAGGAACGCTTCCTTCCTGTTTTTTCTTATAACTTGTTTAATTCAAAGCATATTGATGCGAAATCTAATTATGAATATTTTTATCCAGAATCTACATGGAGCGGTGCCAATGGATTCAATGTATCTAATGCAACAGTAAATGAATACGGTATTGTTACTGATAATGGTTATGTGTATACATTAAACCAGGTAGTTGACCCACTTGAAACTATCTATAATAAACTGTCAGAAGCTGCAGATTACGATTCTTTTAAAGGTATTTATGATAAGTTTATTAATTACAAATACGATGCATCTTCAACAACTTCTTATGGGAAAGGCGATTCTTTGTTTTTGCATTATCATACTCCAATACCTGCTATAGCTTCAGAATGGACTAATGATCTGGCTTCTTCTGTGGCCGATTATGCACAATTATCCAATTTGTCGAAGAAGGCTATGAATGTATTCGCACCTAATAATGCATCTTTACAGGCATTCTATGATAAATATTGGAGACCTTATTACGGAAACAGCGGTATAAATAATGTAAACTTAGTACCTCTGCTTGCTTTATTAAGTAATCATGTAAATAGTGGGGAAGTATTGTTCCCGGAAACAATAGAAGCAGGCAAGATTGAAACTTCATTGGGTACTCCAATAATATTTGATACAAAATCGACAAAACTGAGACAGATGTGTGTTAATGGTACTCTTTATGGTTTAGATCATGTTATAGTACCACCAATGTTTGAGAAGGTTACAGCACCTATGTATTGCAATCCGGAATATAATATATTCCTTAATATGGCTTCTTCTTATATGGATGTGCTATTAAGCGATCAGAATCAGTTTAAAGTTTTTTATCCAACGGATAATATGATTGTGAATCACACTACGTATGCAGGATCATCAATAAGCTATGTTAATACTAATCCGAAGAGATATGGTTCACAAGAAATTCTAATAGAAGGATTGAATGGCTTGGAGACAATGAAAGAAACACCTAAAAAGATATTGTCTGGTAATCATATTGTAATAAAAACAATGTCTACCCGCGATGATGAAGCTGTTTACAAAACAATAAGCCCTTATAATTATATATATGTAAAGGGAAATAAGATTTATTCATCGGCAGCATATAATTCTGGAGCTGATGTTCCAACTTTCAGTAAGATAAATTCATGGAGTAATGGAACAGGATACGCGCTCGAAGGTGAAGCTTCTGCTTTACTTCCAGAGTTTTCTCAGTTTAAAGATATTGTAACAAGTACAATTTCGTGCCCAACAGAGTTTAATGGTTTTAGTAAACTAATTGGAACATCTGGATTAGCAAAGACTAGTCCTGCATTTAGTTTCTTGCAAGGAAATCGTTTTATTGTATTGATCCCTACTCAAAATGCTCTAGATAAAGCTGTTGCTGCTGGTAAGATTCCTGCAACTGCAAAACTTGCTGAGTTCTTAAAATATTATTTTGTAAATGTAAATGCAAGCAATTTGTTGGATTATCCATTCCCGGGAGCTGATATAAAAGGTGAACTTACAACTTTCAGAGACTTATCAATCGGACAATCGGCCAAACTTACTCTGATTGATACCGGATCTGGATTAAAAATTAAAGATGTTAAGGGAAATATAGTTAATGTAGTAAGTTATTTTCCAAAGATTTATTCAGATGGGGCTGCCTATTTGATTGATGGATTACTGGAAGTAGAATAACAGATACAAAATAAAAAAAATATGAAAAATATTCGATATATTCTTTTTATAGCATTGGCGTTGTTTGTTGTTCAGACAGTAGCTGCGCAAACTGTACTTACTGGTACTGTAAAAGATAAAGTGACGGGCGACCCTCTGGTGGGAGCCAATATTTTTGTTATGAATTCAACTAATCGTTCATTGGCAGGTACTTCTGTTGATATGAACGGTGAATTTCGTCTTTCAGTTCCATCTCAGAAAAATCTGACTATAGTATTCTCCTTTATTGGCTATAAGAGCATAAGAGAAAAATATACAGGTCAGAAAACGATTAATGTTTTAATGGAAGAAGAGGGGTTAACTATCTCTGGCATTGAAATTACTGCGAAGAAAGTCGAAAAGAATTCTTTGGGTATGACGCCCAAAGAACAGATATCTTCTTCTCAGAAGCTATCTTTAGCAAATATTGAAACAGCTCCGGTTTCCTCGCTAACAGAAGCATTACAGGGAGCAATGTCAAATGTGGATGTTTTGTCAGGAGCAGATCCTGGTGGGAAAAGTTCTATTCGTATTCGAGGAACTTCTTCTTTAAATGCATCATCAGACCCTTTGTTTGTTGTTGATGGTGTACCTCTTCCTGTAGATGTATCTTCTGATTTTAGTTTTGCAACAGCAAATTCCGATGATTATGGTGAGTTGCTTAATATTTCTCCTAGTGATATTGAGTCTATTGAAGTGTTGAAAGATGCAGCAGCAACTGCAGTTTGGGGATCAAAAGGTGCAAACGGAGTACTCTTGATTAAAACTAAAAAGGGTGCAAAGGGGAAAATACAGTTTTCTTTTAATACAAAATATGAATTTAGAAAAGAAGGTAGTTCTCTTCCTATGTTAAATGCAAATCAATATGTATCAATGATTCAGGATGCTATCTGGAATACTGTTGGCGATCTTGGAGAAGGTGGTGCTGGAGCTAATACATACCTTGCTTTGCTTTATGATACTAAAGAAATTGGTTTTGATCCTTCATGGAAATATTTTAAGGAGTATAATCAAGATACAAATTGGCTTAAAGAGGTTTCACAAACAGGATATTCTGTAGACAATAACTTCTCAATGTCGGGTGGAGGTGATAAAGCAATTTATCGTTTGTCATTAGGGTATCTTACAGAAGAAGGTACTACTATTGGCACTGGATTTAATCGTATTAGTGCAATGTTTGATGTAAACTACAAGTTTTCTGATAAACTTGATATTTCGGCAAACTTTAATTTTACTCAGGGCGAAAAGAATGCTAATTATACAGATAATGCACGTTCTCAGGCTTTAACAAAAATGCCAAATATGAGTCCTTATGTGATTGGTGAAGATGGTAAGCGTACGAGCGACTATTTTACTCCATATTCTTACTTTCAAGGACAATATTCGAATGTAATTAATCCTGTTGCTTTAGTTAATGAAAGCGTAAATAAGAATACTACTACTAGTAATCGTATGATTTTCAATCTACATTATAATTTCTTTGAAGGTTTTGATTATCGTGGTATTGTGGGATTTGATGTTAGAACATCTAAAAGTAATACATTCTTGCCTCAGAGCGTGACTGGCGTTTCATGGATTGATAACAATTTCAATTATAGTACAACTGGTGGAAATGATAAACTCTATTTGACAACAGAAAACCGGTTTATCTATAATAAATCATTCTCTGATAACCATAAATTGTTATTAAGTGCAATATTCCAGACATCTGATCAAACTACATCAAGCTATTCAAGTTCTACTAGCGGTAACTCAAGCAGTGAAATTACAGACCCGATCTCTGGATCAAATATCCGCGGTGGTGGTTCCGGACGAGTTATAAATCGTGAATTAGGTGGTGTACTGAATGCTCATTATACACTTTTCAACAAATATCTGTTTGATGCAGGATATCGTATGGAAGCTAGTTCTAGTATGGCTAGCAAAGGACGTTGGGGAGGTTTTCCAACCGTTGGTGTTGCCTGGCAATTAGGAGACGAAAAGTTTGTGAAAGATTTGAAACATGTATCAACTGCTAAGATAAGGTTAAGCTGGGGACAAAGTGGAAATACTCCTACAGGGGCTTCTCCATACGTTGGCACATTTAAACCAATTGTTCCAGGATATGGAGAGATGGTTGCAATTCAACCATATAAAATTCAATTAAATAACTTGAAGTGGGAGACTGTTACTCAAACAAATTTAGGTCTTGATTTAGGTTTCTTTGATAATACCTTGAATATGTCTGTTGACTTATATAAAAAGCTAACAACAGATATGCTTCAAAAAGATGTGGATATACCTACATCAACTGGTTTTTCTAGCGTAGCATGGTATAATTCAGGCAAGATGTCTAATAAGGGTTGGGAATTTCGTTTAGATTATGATGTACTAAGAAGCAAAGATTGGGGATTACAATTAAACTTTAATATTGCTCAGAATAAAAATGAAGTATTAGAAATGCCGGAAAATAAAACTGCAACAAACTATTCTTTAAAGAATGGTGCATATGCATATAAGTTAGTAGAAGGCGATCCTCTTGGCTCTTTTTATGGATATAAATATATGGGTGTATATCAAAATACACAGGAAACTTATGCTCGTGACAATAATGGTCAGTTAGTTAATGATGTTGATGGTAAACCTGTAGTAATAAGAAACAATGACCTGAAAGTATATCCGGGTGATGCAAAATACATGGACGTGAATGGTGATGGAGTAATTAATCAATATGATATTGTTTATATCGGTAATTGCAATCCAACGGTAACTGGCGGTTTTGGATTTAATCTCCGTTATAAATCATGGGGATTGGTTGCTAATTTCCATGGTAGAGCAGGACAAAAAGCTATTAACCAGGCTAGAATTAATATGGAAAATATGTATGGAAAAAACAACCAGAGTACAGCTGTTTTGAAAAGATGGAGACATGAAGGTGACGATACAGAAATACCACGTGCACTATACGATCGTGGATATAACTATTTAGGATCTGATCGTTTTGTGGAAGATGCTTCTTTCTTGCGATTAAAAACACTGACTCTGAAATATACTCTTCCTAAATCTTTGTCAGGGAAAGTGGGCGTTCAAAAAGCTGAGCTCTATTTTACTGGATATGATCTGATTACTATAACAAAATACACTGGTCAGGATCCGGAAATTACTACTTCTAGAATTGACAATATGTATGAAGTAGCATTAGATAAAGCTTCTACTCCTAAACCATTGAGATTTGCTTTTGGATTAAATTTGAAATTTTGAAATAAACACTATATGATATGAAAAATCTGAAATATTATATATCAGTATTGGCTCTTCTATTTGTTTTTTCTTCTTGTCAGGACTATTTGAATGTTCTACCAGAGAATGAACAAAATAGTTCTGAGTATTGGAACACAAAAGAAGAGGTACAGGCTGTACTGGCTTCGGGATATGTTTGCTTACGCTCGGCTCAGGAAAATATTTTCCTTTGGGGAGAATCCAGAGGTAACGGCATTATGTTTCTGGGTGATGGTTCTGCATCTCAAAAAGCTGCTCAGAAGGTTCGCTCTATGGATATTCTGCTGAACAATGACCTTGCAAAGTGGGATGCTATTTATAAGGTCATAAATATGGCTAATTCAGTGATAAAATATGCACCATTCGTGGTTGAAAGAGATAAATCTTTCAATGTAAATGTAATGAACTCTTATTTGTCGGAAGCATATTTTCTTCGTGCGTTATCTTATTTTTATCTGGTACGCGTTTTTGAGAATGTACCTTATGTTGTAGAACCATATGTCGATGATAATGCTTCTTATGTTCTAGGTGCAACTTCTGGAAATGAAATTTTGAAAAAATGTGTTGAGGACTTAAACGTTTCGTTAGAAGCTGCAAAAGAATATTTTCCGGAATCAGATGCATCAAACCCAATGAACACAAAAGGGCGTGCAACTAAATGGGCTATTTATTCTTTATTGGCAGATATAAATCTGTGGATGGGAAATTATAATGATTGTATTAAGGATTGTGATGCAGTTATTGATTCCAAAAGAGTTGGTTTGATTTCAGGTACTTCCTGGTTTACAAACTTTTATCCAGGGAACAGTAACGAAAGTATTTTCGAGATACAATATAGTAAGCCTTTAGCGCAAACTAATAGTTTTATTAGTTGGTTTAACACGAATCATTACTATATAATATCTCCTTATGAGCTATCATTATTTGATAGTGAAAATGATTTAAGAGGTGGAAATGCTTCATATATGACAAGTGATGAATCTACTATCTGGAAGTATGTAGGTAAATTGAACGATGGAGCAACTGCTCGTGATGGGAGTACAGAAAATGATCAGAACTATATAATATATCGTCTGGCTGACATTTATTTAATGAAAGCTGAGGCAAATATAATGTTAGGAACTGATGATGGATATGCTAAAGGTACAGAATTAATAAACACAATTCGTGAAAGAGCTGGATTAACAGATATCTCGGCTACATCTAATCAACAATCAATGTTACTTCTATTATTACAAGAGCGCCAGAGAGAGTTCTTTGCTGAAGGAAAGTGTTGGTTTGACTTATTGCGTTTAGGATCCAGAGATAATTATAAATACAAAGATATTCTAATTGAACAGGTTTTGTCTGTTGCTGGTGCTAATAATCAGGCAGTAATGCGTTCTAAACTAGCTGATACAAATTCTTGGTATATGCCATACCATGAGGATGAAACAGCTGTGAATCCATTGCTTAAGCAAAACTCTTATTATGGAAAACTTGGTAAATAATTATAAACAGTTAATAAATATAATTATATGAAAAATATTAGTGGATTATTAATCCTGCTTATAGTTAGCATGTGTTCATGTTCAGATCCATACGCAAATTCTGCATATATTGAGGATATGAAGGAAGTTCCGGCTGCTACATATTTGAACGAGAACCCCGAGACGTATTCACTTTGGGTTGAATTACTGAAATATACAGATCTGTACAATACAATAAATCTGAATTCAAGTTATACTTGCTTTGTTCCTGACAATGATGCTATGAATGCATACTTGAAATCTAAAAATGTATCTTCTGTAAAAGATTTAAATAGGAACGATGCAATAACCTTAGTGAAATATCACACTATAAAAGGAGCAAAGTATACATCGTCCGATTTTGAAAACGGAGCTTTGGCAGATACAACTGCTACTGGTGATTTCTTATCAATACAGAATGGTGGGCTAAATGCAATTCGCATTAATGATGAAGCACTGATTATTGGATTGGATAAAGATGTGACCAATGGAGTAGTTCAAACAATTGACCATGTATTGACTCCTATTACAGAAACAATCTGGGATAAAATGCAGGCTCCTTCATATTCAATATTGAAGAGTGCCATTGAAGCTACTGGTTATAGTGAACAACTAAAAAAGATAGTAACAACAGAGACTTTGCCAGATAATACTGTTAGTGTACGAAAATATAAGTATACATTGTTTGCTGTGTCTAATGATGCTTTTGCAAAAATGAATATTACAGATTTGAGCTCATTGGCTACATACTTAGGAGCTACAGATGCTAACTATGCAGCCCCTTCTAACCCTGTAAATAAGTATATATCTTATCATATTATAGGCCAGATGTTGTCATTTAACTCACTTGCAAAATTTGAAGCAAATGAAACTTCAAAAAATATTGCGACTTTAGCAGAAAATGAGTTGATTAACTTATCTGTTCAAAATAATAATTTGTACATAAACTACGATGCTAATACAACATCCGGTGTGCTACTTAAAGTAATAAATAGCAATTGTAAAAATGGGGTAGTACATGAAGTTGATAATATTATGCCTGTAACAACTCCACGCGCAACGACTGTTCAATGGGAATTGACAGACTATTCTTATCTGGCGGCACTTTATTCTGCTTCTTATAGAATCACAACGCTAAGTTCTTCTTTCTCAAATTGGATTGATAGTAATGCAAATGGTGTTGAATGTTATAAATGGCAGTCAGTTCCGGAAGATAGAAATGGAGTAGGATATTATGTTTCAGATAAAGGATCAACGGTTAAGAAGTTGGCATTGAACTCCGACTACTTGATGCTTCAGTTAGGTATGTTTGGATGGGTTGAAATGAAAACTCCTGCTATTATTAAAGGTAAATATACTTTAATGATAAATCACTTTAATGCTTTGGCCAGTGCTAAAGGTGCTAAACTATCATTTATTATTGATGGTAAATATGTAGGAAGCCAAATCGCAACTTCTGGTAATTCATCAAAGAAGGATCAATACCTGAGTACAACAATCGGCCAGGTAGAATTTACTGCAACAACAAATCATACACTCAAGATTCTGGCTGGTGATACAGATATTTCATATTTGGATTGTTTAATCTTTAAGCCAATTATTTAAAATAGATCTATATGAAAAAGATATTTATTATATTATTATTTATTTGTCCACTTTTTATATCCTGTAATGATACCTGGGATGATTATTTTTATGGAGATAAGGGGTTGGAAATTGATGAAAGTTCTAAGACTTTAACAGAATTCTTACAAGAAAATTCAGAATATTCTCAATTCTATGATCAGTTAAAGAATACGGGATTAAACAAAGAACTTACAAAAGATCAAAAGATTACTTTGTGGGTTGCAAATAATGAAGCCATGTCGGCATCTGGTATTGTGTCAAATGATACTTTAAGAATGAAGTATCATATGAATTATTTGCCGTTTATTCATTCTGATTTGAAAGATGGACTTCGTATTCGTTCTTTAAATGGTATATATCTTCAGATTTCTCAGAATGGTGAGGATCTTTATATAAACAATGCCAAAATCGTAAAAACTTATGTTTTGAAAAACGGAGTAGTACATGTTATAGATAAATTGTTAAAGTCAAAAATTAACATGTATGATTATTTGCGCCAGTTAGGTGATAATTATTCAATAATTCGCGATTCTATTTTTGCACAAAATATTAGGGTCTTTGATAAAGCTAATTCTATTCCAATTGGTGTTGACAAGACTGGTAATACGTTATATGATTCTATATTCTATGTGTATAATCCATTATTTGATAAGGTTAAGTTTAATTCTGAATTTTCTCAGTTTACAGCTTTGGTTCCTAGTAATGCTGTTATAAAAAAATGTTTCGAAAAACTTAATACTCAGTATAAATTGATGGGTAAAGAGCTTAGTAAAGCTGATACGATTTTAGCTATGACGTGGATTAAAGAAGCTACATTTTATAATGGTGTTATCACTGATTTTAGTAATAAAGATACTAAATCGGCATTTAATCGTGTTTGGCGTGATCCTATTCAGAAGATTGACGATTCAGATCCTGTAGAATTAAGCAATGGAATGTTATATTATGTTACCGATTTAAAAATACCGAATAATGTGATTCTTGGTCGTGTGAAATCCTTGATTGAGTACTGGCAATATTTGTCTGAAGATCAAAAAGACTGGTATCAGTTTAAGGGTGTTTTGAAAAAAACGGATGGATCTGATAATATATCTATCCTTACAGATGCGGCGACTCCTAAACCAACAGTACTTCCAAACTACTTAGTTTTGAGTATGACAGGAAACACGGCTTCTGCTGATGAATTCTCTGTTAGTTTTCCTCCACTGGAGAAATATGTGGAAGGATCAAAGACTTTGGTTCGTAAAATACAAGTTCCACCTGGAGAATATAATTTGTATATGGGATTCCGTAGCTCATTGCATCCGTATGTTAATGTATATTTTGCTAATGATGATGAGTCTGGAAATTATATATATAATAAAGTTGCTGAAAATTTGCAGGCAAGTTTGTCAACACCTTGGAATTTTGACCGTGTTACTGAAACTGAAGCCGATTTAATTAAAGGTGGAGTGAAAAAATGGGACGGATTAGGTGGCTTAGTTGGTGTTGTAAATGTAAGCGGAGATGCAATGACCTCATTTAGAATAAAGGTTGAATTTAGTAAACTTGCTGCACCTGGAAATCCAAAGAAAATGGGTCTTTATCATTGGGCATTAAAGCCAACAGAGAATAATTATTAATTTTAAAATAGATATTAGAATGAATAAATATAAATATATAATACTGATACTTTTTATGTTTCTTGGCACTGTTTCGGTGGCTGCTCAGAATCTCATAAAATTGGAAGGTACAGTAGTAGATCCTTATAATAATGCTCCAATTGAAGGAGCTGTGATAAGTCTTAGCGGACAGTCTGGTTCGGTTAAAACTGACGCGAAAGGATGTTTTCAAGTAGAAGCTAAATCCTTGAAAGGAGAAATTAGTGTATGGTATCCCGGATATTATACAAATGTTCAACCTATTGCTAATCGCAAGAAAATACGATTTGTAATGGTCTCTCAAGATAAATTTGGTTATTCCGAAAATATGATTTTACCACTAAAAGGAATTACAGAATTTCGCAATAAACAGACTAATCTAAGTACTATCTCCAAAAATGGAATAAATTTGAATAAAGTAGATTTGGATCAAAGTCTTGTGAATATTCCTGGTTTGCAAGTTCTCGGTAAAGGAGGAATGCCTGGTGAAGGTAACTTTTTCAGCATCAGAGGAGACAATACTGTTACTGCAAACTCTATGCCTTTGATTGTTATTAACGGTGTGCCATATATGCCAGATATGAACGAATCTGGTATTATTGGGGGGTATTCAAGAAATATTTTAGGTGCAATGAATGCTCACGATATTCAGAATATTACAGTATTGAAAGGCGCAGATGCTGCATTATATGGCTCTTTAGGCTCTAATGGTGTTATCATGATTGAAACAGATAAAGCTGTAGACTTAGATACTAAGGTTGAATTTATTGGTCAGTATGGTTTTGAAAAGAATCAGTCAACTTTTCCTGTAATGGGAGTAAATGATTATAAAAGCTATATTAGTAATGTTGCTTTGACCAAGTACTCTGATATGGCAGATGTACTGACACAGTTCCCTTATTTGGTTGATGATCCAACTTTCTACTATAAGTATAAATACAATAATAATACTAATTGGCAGAAAGAGATCTATTCTCCAGGTTTCTTTACAGATAATGTATTAAAGATTAAAGGAGGAGATGCTATTGCTAAATACGATGTTTCTTTGGGATATCAGAATAAGACTGGTCAAATCAAAGGTGCAAACTTTTCTAAATTCTATTCACGTTTAAATGCTGATGTGAATCTGAATAAGAAAATATCAATGTTTTCTACTGTTTCAATGGCTTATATTAATAGTCAGATGCAGGAACAAGGTATGATTGAAGAAACAAATCCTTTGCTTACAGCATTAAAGAAAGCTCCGCTATTATCTCCTTATGAAAAGGATGCAGATAATAACTTACTTCCGGATTTAGCAATAATCCGTAATGCCGATGGAAATCTTATTGAGAATAATATGGTAAGTAACCCTTTGGCTGTAGTTTCAAATGTGGAGATGAAGGAACATTTTTATGATGTACAAATGAATTTTGGTTTGAATTACAAATTAACCGATGCGTTTAGTTTGAAAGGGATAGTTGGATTATATTATAACAGAGGTTATCAGTCTGCATTTGTTCCGGGTGTTTCGGATCACACTATTATGCCTCTTGAAGATCAGATTGCTGAAAATACAATCAGAGCTGGACAAACAGAGACTTTCAATACATACTTTAACCTGAATGCAAATTATGCAAAGACATTTAATAAAGTTCATGCTGTTAAAGCTTCTCTAGGAGTTCAGGTTGCAATGAATAAGAGTGAATGTGATGCAGGTAAAGGTATCAATTCAAGCTCGGACTTCTATAAAACATTAAATTATGTGAGCACTACCGGAGGTCGTTCGTTTTATGGATATAATGATTTATGGAATTGGTTAAATTATAATTGTAGCACACAATATACATACAATAACCAGATTGCTGCAGGAATTAACTTATCAATGGATGCATCTTCATCGGTTGGGCCAGATGCCTCCAGATATCATCTTTATCCAGCTTTCAATGTAGCATGGTACGCAAAGAACTCTCTTTTTAAAGATGTTGATATTCTTAATAACTTAACTTTAAGAGCTGAATATGTTACTACTGGTAATAGTCGCTTTTCTTCTTCTTTGAGTAAATACAATTATCTGAATAAAGTTTTCAGACAACTATCGGGCTTGAGCAGAGCCGGCATACCTAATACTAATATTGTTCCTGAACTGAATAGAACATTTGGACTAGGTACCGATTTGTCTTTATGGAATCACCGTATAGATATGACATTAGATTACTACTATACTAAAAATAGTAATTTGATTATGCCACGCTCTATTTCTTCTGCTTTTGGTGTTGACTATTTGTATGATAATGTAGCTACAGCAAAGAATACAGGATTTGAAGCAGGATTGCAACTAGCTGTTGTTCAGACAAAAAACTGGAAATGGTATGTAGGTGGAACCGTTTCTTTCAATAAAAATGAAATTACAGATTTAGGTGGAGAAAACAGTTTGGTATTGAATATGGCTGATGGTTCTGCTATTGTTTCTGAAGTTGGGAGTCCTCTGTATAGTTTTTATGGATATAAAACAGCTGGAGTATTTTCAACTTCAAAAGAGGCTCAGACAGCAGGGAAAAACGGAACATCTTTGACTAATATTGCAGGAAAAGCTTTTGGAGCAGGAGATGTACATTTTGTAGATCAGAATCATGATGGTATAATAGATGACAGAGATAGAGTAAATCTGGGAAGTGCAGCTCCTGATTTTTATGGCAATTTCTTCACAACATTACAATATAAAGGTTTCGAATTGTCAGCGACATTTGGTTATAGCAAAGGTAACAAAATGTATAATGCCGTTCGTCAGAGTATGGAATCTATGAAGGACTTTACAAATCAGTTGATTTCGGTAAATAATCGTTGGACTACTGAAGGACAGATTACTAATATGCCAAAAGCCACTTATGGAGATCCGATGGGAAATGCACGTTTCTCTGATCGTTGGATTGAAGATGCTTCTTTTATCAAACTTAAAGAGCTGATGTTAAGTTATAAATTTAAGTACTTAGGAGGTACTACCGTATTTGTGTCAGGAGAAAACCTGTTTACTATAACAGATTATCTGGGATTAGATCCTGAAACAATGTATTCATATGATTCTTCAATGAGAGGATTTGATTATGGTAAGATAGCTCTTCCTCGTTCTATTAAATTTGGTTTTAAATTACAATTCTAATTGTGCTCAATTATGAAAAAAATAATATATTCAATATGTGCTTTTTCTTTTTCTATCTTGCTGTCAGGATGCAATAGTTTTTTTAATCCTGATGCAGATGATGTTCTTCAGGAAAAAGATTATGTTAGTAATTATACAGAACTTTATTCTGGATTTATGGGAATTGCCGGAACTGTACAGTCTGTATCAGAAAAAGGCATGTTTCTAGAAGGTTTACGTGGTGATTTGTTCGAACCAACAAATAATGCATCACGTGATATTTGGGATGTATATAATTACTCTGATAATTTGAAAGGCAACTCTTTGGCTGATCCTAAAGGTTATTATAATGTTATATTAAACTGTAATGATTATATCCAGCATGTTTTAGCATACAGAAAAGTAAATCCTACGGCATTATCATCAGATGTCTATGACGGTTTAATAGGTGGAACGCTTCGTTATAAAGCATGGGCATATCTAATGTTAGCTAAAATTTATGGTGAAGCAATTTATCTTGATGATCCCCTTACTTCCTATAAAGATTTGTCAAAGTATCCAACATTAGGCTTTGATGAGGTTATTGAAAAATGCCGTTCATTAATAGTTGATGGTGTGGCTGGTGTAAATGGTAAAGGTGTAATCAGATGGTCGGCTGAACTTTTTCCTGGTCAGGCTGATTCTCCTACCAACTTGCAATGGAATCGTATATGCCCAACTCCTGAATGTTTATTGGCAGAAATTTATTTATACCAGAATAACTATCAGGAAGCATGGAATAATTGTGTGAGTATAATCCGCCAGGGAGGTGAAGAAGCTAGTTTCCAATTAAACCTAAGTGAATACAATGGAGAGTGGAAAAAGTTTGGTAGAGAATTCTGCCGTATGGAACATATAACAGTTGCTTTCTTTGACTACAGCTTAAATCAGACTAATCATGTAATTGATTACTTATCTAATTCAACACCTAATTCATATTATCTTAGACCTACTGAGGTTGCAATGGATCGATTCAATAATCAATATACCGCTGGTGGTCTTTTGGGTGATAAATATAGAGGAAATGGAGTTACATTTAAACAGGTCAATAATGATTGGGTCATGGAAAAATTTCTTTCTGGTCACGAAACCTCAAGTACAATTTATCGAAATGATGTACAGATCAGTTTATATCGTGCTGCACAGATTCACCTTTTCTTAGTAGAAGCTTTGGTTGGACTTGGACGTTTTCAGGAAGCTTTGGCATTCCTAAATGATGGAGTCGGGTCTTACTACGATACTACTACTGGTGTATTTTTGCCTCCATTCCAAGAGTATCCATCGTCGTTATATGTAACTTCCTCTGCTAGCAACAGAGCAAATCGTGGAATTCGTGGACGAGTTGACTTAGGAAAAGTAGGAGAGTCGGTTCTTAAAACTCCTGATACTGATATTAATAAAGATAAGATGATGCTCGATTCTCTTCTTGTTGAAGAAACATCATTAGAGATGGCTGGTGAAGCTTCTGCATATTATACGATGATTCGTATGGCTAAACGTTGGGGAGACAACACTCGTAAGGTATGGGCAGATAAAGTTGCTTCTAAATATCCTAATGGTGGAAGTACTATTAAAACAAAATTGGAATCAAATATTAATAATTGGTTTATTAAGTATGATCTTAAATAATCTGTTAATAGAAAGTTGAATTAACCAATAACTAAAAATGCATTGCTGAACTTATAAAAATCAGCAATGCATTTTTTTGTATCAGTATATTCGTATTTTATCTGATTTTTATTTCGCAATTAGATAAATCATCGATAATTGCTAAAGACTCTACATGAACATCTTTCTCGCGAAGAATTTTTCCTCCGTCCTGAAATGCTTTTTCAATGATAAATCCCATACCACTAAGAGTAGCGCCAGATTTGTTAATCAGGTCGATCATACCTAAGGCTGCATTTCCGTATGCAAGGAAGTCGTCTATAAAGAGAACATGATCTTCAGGTGTGAGGAAGTTGTTGCTTATGCATACAGTGTAATCCCGGTCTTTAGTGAAAGAATGCACTGTTGTGGTAAGCATATTCTCCATAGTTTTGGGCTGTTTCTTCTTTACAAAAACAACAGGAAGCTGCATTATATACCCTACCATAATAGCCGGAGCTATTCCGCTGGCTTCAATTGTTACTATCTTATTTATGTGTTCGTTTTTAAAACGGGTAACAAATTCCTGAGCTATTTTATGCATCAGCATGGGGTCCATCTGATGATTGATAAAACTGTCTACTTTTAAAATTCCGCCTTCATAGCATTTGCCATCTTGCAGAATGCGTTTCTTTAATATATCCATAATTAATCGACTATTTCTCTTTCTTTTTTTTGTTCTTCATTTCCCTCTTTTACATGTATCAATGCATTTGCAAGAATTGCGGTTAATCCACCGGTTGTTATGCCTGATGAGAATATTGACTTGATAGCCTGAGGTGCTTGTTCCAGAATATTAGGCATCAACTCAACACCTAAACCTATGGCAAGACTTACTGCTAAAACTAAAGAAGCTTTCCTGTCTATAGTCTGTGAAGAAATAATACGAATTCCGGATGCTGCTACAGTACCAAACATTAACAATGTTGCTCCTCCTAGTACCGGATCAGGCATTAATGAAAAGGCGATACCCACAATAGGGAACAACCCCAGTATAATAAGCATAGCTGCAATATAGTAACCCACATAACGACTAGCAACTCCGGTTAATTGAATAATTCCATTGTTTTGTGCGAAAATTGAATTTGGGAATGAGTTGAATACTCCGGCAAGGCAAGAATTGAAGCCATCAGCCAAAACACCTCCCGAAACACGTTTAAGGTAAAGCTCGCCCTCAATTGGCTCGCCTGAAATCATTGAATTGGCAGTAACATCTCCAGTTGCTTCAATAGCGGTAATCAGATATATCAAAGCCAACGCGATGAACACGGAAAAGTCAAAATCCAAACCATATTTGAAAGGCATAGGAATATTGAATGCCCATATATCTGTTGACATTGCTTTTGAAAGATCTACTTTACCCAAGGCAAAAGCAACAGCGTATCCAAGGATTAATCCTAAAACTATTGACCCCATTCGAAGGTATTTATTTTTGCAGCGGTTGAAAAACATAACGCTCAATAATACCATAGCGGCAATCCCTATATTTTCAATGCTCCCAAATGTTCCATTATCCATTGCAGCGTAACCTCCACCACACGATACGATACCCACTTTTACAAGGCTTAATCCGATAAGTAAAACTACAATTCCCGACACAAGAGGAGTAATGATGTGTCGCATATATTTAAAGGTGCGGCTAACAATCATTTCAACGGGCGAAGCTGCCATACAGCAACCAAATATAAGTGGTAGGCCTCCTTGCATTCCGGCAGTAATAATAGGACCAATAAATGAAAAACTTGTTCCCTGAATGCATAACAAGCCACATCCGAGAGGCCCAAATTTCCTACATTGTATAATGGTGGATAGTCCTGAGGCAAAAAGAGCCATTGAAACCATAAATCCTGTAGTTGCAAGGTCTGTTTTTAATGCTCCGCAAATAATCAGAGGAGGGGTAATTATTCCTACGAAGATAGCTAATAAATGCTGTAGCGCTGCAAACAAGGCATCTTTAAACGGTGGACGCTCATCGAGTCCGTAAATTAAGTCCGAAGACGCAGTCGGAGTGCTCTTCTCTTTTGCTGTTTCTGTCTGAATATCCATATATTACATAATTTATAATGTTTCCTTGTTATTTCAGAATGAGATGAATATTGACCTCTTTCTTTATAATAATTTATTCTGTATTCATAAAATAAGGGCGCGAAATTACAAAAAAAACAGCAAATAGAATGAATTGGTCTAATAAATCTATCTTTAATATAATAGGTATTATATTAAAAATGTAAGAAAAATATTAGTGTTATTTTTAATTTGATTTAAAATATGATCCAATAGTTGATTGTATTAATATATAATGTGTATTTTTGTATGCTATTCTTATAAAATATATGCTGCTATTTATTATAAAATAGTGTTTTTTGCTTTTATAACTAAAAATGTAATTTGAATATATGAATAAAAACTCATTTCTATCATGCGTCAAAGCTTTTATAGCTATGTTGATTTTGGTATTGGTTGTTAGTGGGCAAAAGCTTTCTGCTTCAAATCATAATGCAGAATTTGTCATCAAACCATTTAACGAAACTGCTGTATGTTTTAATTCTAATGATTATCCTGATAAAGTATGGGAAGGAGATGGATTAATTCGTCTCGATCACGGACGAGTTGTACTTAAGAAAATTCGTGTGCCTAAGTTTAAACAGAATATTGTTGTATCGGCAAAGGTGAAATTAACCTCTAATGGCGATCGATGGGATAAAAGTGGATCTTGTTTTGTGATTCCGGCTTCATCTGTTATCAATATGATTGAAGTGGCGGCAGGACACGCAAAATATCCATCTGTTGATTCAACTAAATTAAAACATTTTCAAGGAATAGTTCCAGGCGATAATTTTTCTCCCAATGTTGAATTTATGCGTTTTATGACTCCTTTCGGGGTTGGTTATTTTAGTAAAATGGATAGTGTTACTGCTGAGAGGAGAAAACCTGTATACATAGATGAGTTTGCTCCGTATGCTGAATGGGAACAGAATATAACAGATCTTTACCCACTTTTAGAGGGTGAGGTTTATGTAGGTACTTTTATTGATACATGGACGAAAGAGGGGTATAAAATATCTTTGGAGTTGGATTTTAAAGAAAGTACTTTGAAGTGCGATAAACTGCCTAAAAGAAAAGTTCTGCCATTGGTGAATACAGTTTACTATTACGGCCAGTCAATACCCGATTTGTTTGCCCGTAAGTCTTTGAGTGTGCCTTTCACTTTGCCGAAGAATGCAAAGAATGTTCGGCTGAATTATATTACTACCGGGCACGGGGGGCATGATGGCGGAGATGAATTTGTAAAGAAAGAAAATATAGTATCGATTGATGGAAATGAAGTTATTCGATTTGTTCCATGGAGAAACGACTGTGCGTCTTTCAGGCGTTTTAATCCATCAACAGGTGTCTGGTTGCAGAAGCGTAATGCTTCTTATATATCAGAAGAGGGTAAACGTGCTGAGAAGGAAATTGAAGAACCAATTGCTTCTTCAGATTTATCTCGATCAAATTGGTGTCCAGGAAGTGTAGTTGCCCCATATTCTGTATTATTAGGTAATTTATCTCCTGGAGATCACACATTGAATATAGCGATTCCAAAAGCGCAAGCTTCTGAAGGCGACAAAATGAATCACTGGCTTGTATCAGCATATATAGTTTGGGATGAATAATACTATGTTTTATTAACATTATAAAATTACTGTTTGAAGTATAGCTATTTGAATAATAGTAAATCGATAGATATTATATCTACTATTTACAGTTCGATTCTAAATTTCAAGGGATATCAGAAAACATAAACCAACTTATTCTCTCAACATGTATTTATTGATCGGTTAATATGTATATGCTGAGAGAATCTTCTATTTCTTTTCTCCAACTATTAATTTTTGTTCCTATTGATTGTGACTATTCTTACTTCTACTTTTAAGTTATTAGATTTATTGTTATACATCTTAATTATTCGCTTCTAGATATAACAAAGCATAGAATTGTGCCCAAATAAGCTTAGCAATCATATTTATTATCTTCTTCGACAATTTATTTTTTATAAAACGAACTTTAAATTTTTCTATTTTGTTCCATTAATAATTTATGATTAAAGTGTCTTACTGAGAAATTAGATACTTTCATCTTTAAATTCTTCATACCTGCTTGATTATATTTTTTGAACTTTAATTGTTTTAAATGCCTAGTCTGACATTTGTTGAATAAATTGTTTAAAGGATATTTTCAAATCTATGCTTTCTTTCTTTTTATTATCGAGCTTTTATAAATATTGGTGTATTAACTAATATAATTAATTATACACGACGCTTTAAGTCTAATTATTATTAATTAATGGTGGTTATATGGGTAAAATAAAAATATAATTAAAAAATAACGATGATTTAACATTAAATATTCATTAAAATATTGCTTGATTAATAAAATAATAATATATTTGCTGCGGATATATTAAAAGCAGGGATTAGACTAAACAATATAAACAATTTATTATGGAAAAGATTCAAGGATTAATTGACGCTCCCTTTACTCCATTTTATGAAAATGGAGAAGTGAATTACGAGCCAATTGATGCATATTGCAGTATGCTCGTGAAAAATGGACTACAAGGGGTTTTTATTAATGGATCATCAGGTGAAGGATATATGCTTAATGATGAAGAACGAATGAAGCTTGCAGAGCGTTGGGCATCTGTTGCTCCAAAAGACTTCAAAGTAATAGTACATGTTGGAAGCACTTGCGTAAAATCAAGCCATTTGTTGGCAGAACATGCACAGAAAATTGGAGCATGGGGTATTGGTGCCATGGCACCTCCTTTTCCAAAAGTTGGGAGAGTAGAAGAATTGGTTAAGTATTGCGAAGAAATAGCTTGCGGTGCACCTGATCTTCCTTTCTATTTTTATCATATTCCTGCATTTAATGGAGCTTTTCTTCCAATGGTTTCTTTCCTGGAAGCAGTAGACGGACGAATTCCTAATTTTGCCGGAATTAAATATACTTTCGAGAGTCTTTATGAATACAATCAGTGTCGCCTATATAAAGGTGGTAAATTTGATATGCTTCATGGACAAGATGAAACCATTTTACCCTGCCTGGCAATGGGAGGTGCGCAAGGTGGCATTGGAGGTACAACCAATTACAATGGAAAAGAACTTGTTGGCATTATTGATGCATGGAAAGCCGGTGATATTGAAACTGCTCGTGAAAAGCAAAATTTCTCTCAGGAAGTAATCAATGTGATTTGCCATTATCGTGGTAATATCGTAGGTGGAAAGCGCATCATGAAACTTATTGGACTAGATCTAGGAAAGAATCGCACTCCATTCCAGAATATGACTGATGCTGAAGAAGCTGCAATGAAGGCTGAACTCGAAGCTATCAACTTCTTTAATCGTTGCAACAAACTTTGATTAAAAACAGACAATGGAAAATATAAATGAATACTTATCCCAATGGGCTGATGTTTATCGCCAGGACCTGACAACCAACATTATGCCTTTTTGGTTAAAGTACGGTCTTGACCGTGTAAACGGTGGCGTATATACATGCGTAGATAGAGATGGAACACTTCTTGACTCTACTAAATCTGTCTGGTTTCAAGGACGCTTTGCTTTTGTCTGCGCATATGCATATAATAAGGTGGAAAGAAATCCGGAATGGTTGGCTGCTGCAAAAAGTACAATTGACTTTATAGAACAGCACTGTATTGATACAGACGGACACATGTTCTTTGAAGTAACAGCTACGGGCGAACCTATCAGGAAACGCCGCTACGTTTTTTCAGAAACCTTTGCGGCTATTGCAATGTCTGAATATTCTTTAGCTTCAGGCGATAAGAGCTATGCAGAAAAAGCACTGAAAATGTACCATAATATACAACGCTTAATTTCAACTCCGGGGTTGCTACCTTCTAAGTATTGTGAAAATGTGAATATGCAGGGACATTCTTTAACTATGATTTTAATCAATACAGCTTCTCGTATACGTGAAGCAATTAATGCTCCTGAGTTAACAGAGCAAATTGATAAATCTGTGATGAAGCTCCGCAAAGACTTTATGCATCCGGAATTCAGTGCATTGTTAGAAACCGTTGGACCAAACGGTGAATTTATTGATACCATCAATGGACGTTTAATTAATCCGGGACACTGCATTGAAACTGCTTGGTTTATATTGGAAGAAGCTAAACTCCGTGGTTGGGATAAAGAATTGCTAGATACTGCTTTGACAATTTTAGACTGGTCATGGAAATGGGGATGGGACGAAACTTATGGAGGAATAACTAATTTCCGTGACTGTAAGAATTATCCTCCTCAGGATTATGCTCATGATATGAAATTCTGGTGGCCACAGTGCGAAGCGATTATTGCTACACTTTATGCATATGAAGCTACAAAAGATGATAAATATTTGGATATGCACAAACAAATAAGTGACTGGACATATAATCATTTTCCTGATAAAGAATATGGAGAGTGGTATGGCTATTTACATATGGATGGCTCTGTTTCACAACCGGCAAAAGGAAATCTTTTTAAAGGACCTTTCCATATTCCCAGAATGATGGTAAAGTGTTATGATTTGTGTAATGAAATTCTAAAATAGCATTTACGAGAAAACGACATCAAATTCTAAACTGTGTAAAAACTATCAAGAAAGACTTAACTGAACTAAACTATTTATATATACCTTAATAGTTCTATAAATAATTGTAGACTAAAATACTAGACTGGTTAAATTAAACCAGACTTAACTTTCTTAACTATTTATGTGGTTAAATCTATTACTATACCTAAAACAAAATTAATCTATTCATTATTCAACTGATCCTACTATGAGGAAGCTTTTATTATTGATGTGCTTTTTGCTGTCACTTAACGTTATGGCTCAAAAGCAGACTGTGACTGGTCAAATTACTGATGAAACTAATCAACCAGTACTTGGTGCTAGTGTATCTGAAGTGGGGAACCCAACAAACGGTACTATTACCGATTTTGATGGAAAATTCTCACTGGTCGTAAACCCGAAAGGGGAAATCTCTGTGACTTATATTGGCTATGAAAAACTAATAGTAAGTATTAAAGGTCAAAAGAATCTGGAAATTAAACTAAAACCAACTTCTACTGTGTTAGACGAAATTGTGGTAACCGGATATTCTGGAACTCAGTTGCGCTCAAAATCAACAAACTCTATTGCAAAGGTGAGTAATGAGAAATTGAGTGTTGGTGTTTACTCCAATCCTGCACAAGCTCTTTCTGGAGCGGTTTCTGGTTTAAGAGTTGTCCAAACTTCTGGTAATCCAGGAGCAACTCCAGCCATTGTACTACGTGGTGGAACAAATCTAGATGGTAGTGGTTCTCCTATTGTGATTGTGGATGGACAGATTCGTTCTAGTCTGAGCGACATCAACCCTGAGGATATTGCAGATATGCAAGTGATGAAAGATGCCGGAGCTACAGCTATTTATGGTGCGCGTGCTAATAACGGTGTAATTCTTATCACAACAAAGAAAGGTAAAGCTGGTAGCTCTGAAATTAATGTTAAGGCTAAAGTTGGTATTAATTATCTGAATACTCCTTATGAATTTTGTAATGCAGCCGATTATTTGTGGTGGATGCGTACTGCTTACTCTCGTTCTTCCAACATGTGGCAGAATGCTGATGGAACACCAGGAGCAGGATATGTTAGTTCTAGTAGTTTAACTGGTAATTATCCTTATGGAACAGGCAATAAGTATTTTGCTGCAGATGGAGTTACTCCTTTAAAGAATAGTAATAGCGCTATCTGGAGTACAATGTTATTAGATGATACAAACAAATTCTTGTTGGATAAAGGCTGGAAAACAATGACTGATCCTATTACTGGAAAAGAGTTGATTTTTAAAGATACAGATGTTGCTTCTTATAATCTAAAGAACCCATCAATCACACAAGATTATAATATTAACATGTCTGGTGGTAATGAAAAAGGTCACTATTATGCTGGCTTTGGTTACAATCATTCTGAAGGTCTTCCTATTGACTCTTACTATGATCGTTACTCTTTCATTTTCAATGGCGATTATAAAATCAGAGACTGGCTGACTTCTTATTCAAGCTTGAACTATAACCGTGCAAACTGGCAATCAATGCCTGGCTCTCAAACATCAGAATATAATTACTTTGGTCGTATTATGTCTATGCCTCCAACAGTTCGTTATGTAGATGAAGAAGGAAATATGATGTTGGGTAATAGCTATGGAGATGGTAACCAACAGTATCAGGCGAATAAATTTATCCGTGATAATCAAACAGATAAGTTTACTATGAATCAGGCTTTTAAACTTGATTTATCAAAAGGACTTTATTTGAAAGTTTCTGCTAACTGGTACTATAGTGAAGGTTTGTATGAGTCATTTAATAAAGATTATTATAGTAACCCTACTAACATTGTGTCTACCCGTTCTTCTTCGGCATCTTATGATCGTACTTTCGACCAGACTTATAATGCTGTTATGAACTATGAACACCAGTTTGGCGATCATTATGTAACAGCAATGCTTGGTACAGAATATTATAATTCATATTCTCGTGGATTCAGTGCTGCAGGACAAGGAGCTGCAACAGATGATTTTCAGGATCTGGGATTAACATCTTCAAAAGAAAATATGCGTTCTATTGATTCTTACCATAATCGTCAACGTATTCTCTCTTTCTTCGGACGTGTTAACTATGATTATGCAAGCAAATACCTGTTGTCATTAGTTGTTCGTCGTGATGGATATTCTAAACTGATTGACAATCGTTGGGGTACTTTCCCTGGTCTTTCTGCCGGATGGATATTCTCTAAAGAAAACTTTATGAGTTCATTGTCTGATGTTGTATCATTTGGTAAATTACGTGCCAGCTATGGTTTGAATGGTAACGTTTCGGGTATTGGAAGCTATGATTTGCAAGGAGCTTATGCTACATCTGCAAATTACAACGGAAATGCAACGTTTATAATGAGTGGTGTTCCTAATCCTACTCTTAGATGGGAAAAGTCTAAAACATTTGAATTTGGTTTAGACTTGAGTTACTTGAATAATCGCTATTCTACAAACTTTACGGTATATAACCGTTTAACTGATGATAAGTATGCAAGAATTAGTTTGCCTATTTCATCTGGTATTAGTGGCATTACTACAAACAATGGCCGATTCCGTAACCGTGGTGTTGAAATAGAACTTGCTGCTAAACCTATTCAGTCTAAAAACTGGAATTGGAGTATGAACGCAAATATTTCTTATAACAAGAATGTTATCGTTAAGTTACCAAATAACGGATTGGAAAAGAACCGTCAGGATGCATATCAGGTATATACCGGAAACGGCAATGATAAAATGTGGGTAGGTGGTTATCAGGAAGGATTGGAACCAGGTGTTCTTTACGCTTATAAAGCCGAAGGTATTTATAAAAGCTATGATGAAATCCCAGATTATATGGTAGATAGAGGAGGAGGTAGCTCTGCTTGTGTTCTTTACGGTAAAAAATCGTGGGCAGAATTATCTAATGCTCAAAAAGGTTCAGGAGAAACCGGTGCTTCTAAAGTAAAGGCATTGCCTATCCAGCCAGGTGATGTAAAATGGAAAGATGTAAATGGCGATGGTGTTATCGATAATTATGATTTGGTAAAAGTGGGTAATACAACTCCACACTGGTTAGGTGGTTTCACTTCTACGCTTTCATGGAAGAACTTTACTTTATTTGCTGCATTCGACTATGCTTTGGGTTTCAAAATATATGATAATACAACACCTTGGTTCTTAGGAAATATGCAAGGTACATATAACATGACTACAGATGTAAAGAAAACATGGTCTGAAGCAAATCCAAAGGGAACATTACCAAAATATTACTGGGCTGACCAGTTAGGAAAAAGTAATTACTACAGAACTTCAACTATGTTTGCATACGATGGTTCTTATGTAGCATTCCGTGAAATTTCTCTTTCTTATTCTTTACCAAAGAGTATCATTAACAAAGCTAAACTTGAGAAAGTAGATCTTTCTGTTACCGGACAGAATCTTGGTTATCTTACACAGTGTAAGACTATCACAACTCCGGAAGCAGGAACAGGAGCTGGTTCTGGATATGGACTTCCACGTACGCTTTTGTTCGGTGTTAATGTAACATTCTAATAATTTATATCAGAATCAATTATGAAAACAATAAAATCAATTATATTTAGCTGTGCGGTTTTAGTCACCTCGGCTTTTTATACTTCTTGCAACGAACTGGAGTTATCGCCTATAGATTACTATGCAAGTGGTAATTTCTGGAATACTGTACCTCAGGTACAAGCATACATGAACGGTATTCATATGGACTTAAGAACTACAAGTTTTACCCGTAATTATGTTTTGGGTGAAGCACGTGGTGGAACTAGCAAATCAGGTACTTCTTCTTTGAATACCTCTATTAATTACGATAGAATTAAAGAAAATAACTTTGATGCTTCTAATACAGGAACTTCTTCCTGGGCCGGATTATATGGTTATATTTTTGACTGTAATCTTGTTATTCAGAAAGTAGAGGGAACTGCTTTACATCAGGAAAATAAAGCGGCTATTGACTATGCGCTTGCTCAGGCTTATGGTATCAGAGCAATGTACTATTTCTATTTGTATAGAACGTATGGAGGTGTACCGTTGATTGACCGTGTAAAGGTTTTGGATGGAAAGGTTTCTCCTGAAGATCTTTATACTGCGAGATCTACTCCTAAACAGGTGATGGATTTTATCAAAGCTGATTTGCAGAAATCTCTTGATTATTTCGGTACTAACGAAACAATCAATGGAACTAAATCTTTCTGGTCTAAGGCTGCAACTACTATGTTGTCTGCTGAAGTCTATTTGTGGTCGGCAAAGGTTTCTCTCGGAGATCAGACTCCTGCAGCTGGTGATTTAACAAAAGCTGAAACAGACTTGAATACAATTAAGAACGATTCTCGTTTTGGATTATTACCTTCTTACAGTACTGTCTTCAGTGCCGTTTCTACTGATAAAGGTAATAAGGAAATTATCTTCACTATCAGATATGCAGAGGGAGAAGCAACGAATTCTGCAGGTGAGTTTGTTTACGCTAATCCGAATGGAGGTTTTATCGGTACGGTTTACGGGCGTAATAATAAGGTTATTGCTACCGATACTCTTAACCTGAAAGGTAGTGGCTGGCAGAGAAATGAATACATGCCATCACTTTGGCAGGCATTCAATGCCAACGATTCAAGACGTGATGCTACATTCCTTGAATTCTATAAAGCAGACGGTTCTTTGATGGGAACTGTGTTGAAAAAGAATCTGGGCTTTGTAAATGCCAGCAATGTTCGTATTTTCTGCGGTGATGAACCAATGTACAGATATGCAGATGTATTGTTGTTGTTAGCTGAAGTAGAAAATATGAAAGGTGGTGATGTTGCTAAATACATTAATCAGGTTCGTGCTCGTGCTTACGGTGCTAACTGGGATGCAACATTGTATGGATATACTAATGCTGACTTCAAAACAAACGAACTTGCTATCCTTCATGAAAGAGATCTTGAGTTCGTAAATGAAGGAACCCGTTGGTTTGATGTTTGCAGAATGAAGGATGCAAAAGATGGTAAACCTTTGGTATTTGATGCTGCAGCGTCTTATAAAGGAACTCCTATTCTGAATTACGCTACAGAAAAGCATAAATTATTGTGGCCTGTAGATGTGGCAACATTAAATGCTGACCCTAATCTGAAACAAACTCCGGGATATACGGATCTAAATCAGCAAACAGAAAGCTGGTAATTATGTTATAAAGAAAAATGCAGGTGGTTTTTTCCACCTGCAATTTTCATTGTATCTGGATATGCTGAATCAATATAATTAAGAAAAACAAAGAAGAGCATTTGTTTGTAGATTATAAATACTTAAATTGCAAATATTCTGTTGTATATGAATTTAGTACCTCCGCACCAAAACTTTAATCTGGAAGTTTTAATGCAAAGGCTATTTTAAAATAAACAAAGAAGACAGGCATATAACATTAATAATCTCCAACGATCTCTGGAATGTTTTTTTTATAGACTTTGACTCAAATTCAATAAGCTGCTATGAAGATATTAAGAATAGGTATTGGAGTTCTTTTTTCAACTCTGCTCGGAGCATGCTCTCTGCATTCGCAGAGTCAAAATAATATTCGTGCAGTAAGTTGGCAGTCGCTGATAAAAGTTTCTCCCGAAAATGGACATTTTACTAAAGGTGTTTCTGCATGTTTTGCAGGAAACCTGAATGGCTACCTGCTTGTTGCCGGCGGTTGTAACTTTCCTGATATACCGGCTGCAGAAGGAGGGAAGAAAGTTTTTTATGATGATGTATATGTAGCACGTATTATAGGTGATACTGTACAGCAATGGAAAAGGGCGGGAAGTCTTCTTTCACCTACAGCTTACGGTGTTTCGTTTTATGTTCCGCAGGGTGTGATATGCGTGGGTGGTGTTACTCCCAACGGATCTACATCTGCCGTTTATCGATTGGAATATAATTCTGAAAAGAATATTGTTTTATTGCATTCGCTGCCATCTTTACCTTATGCAATTGATAACATGGCTGGCGCAATAATAGGAGATACTTTATATATAGTTGGAGGAAATGTTGATAAAAAACCATCTTCTCGGATGTTTGCATTAAATTTAGGTGAAAGTTTTGCAAAGTGGCATGAATTAGCGCCTGTTCCTGGTAATCCTAGAATACAACCTGTGTGTGCAGCTGTGAAGAAAGCAGGAAAAATGTGTTTGTTCATTGCAGGTGGATTTGCTTCTGCCACAGATAATAGAGATGCTTCTCTGAATACGGATGCATATTGTTACGAACCTGATATTAATCGCTGGACAAAGATTGCAGAACCTTGTGGTGCAGATGGTCAACCTATCTCATTGGGTGGAGGTGTTGCCGTATCATTAGGTGACAGTCTGATGCTTTGTATGGGTGGTGTTAACAAAGATATTTTTTTCGATGCTTTAAAGCGTGAGCAAGCATTGAAGAAGGCAGTAGCTGATAATGACCAGAAAGCAGAAAAACTACTGCGAGAAAAAGTAAAAGCGTATATGAATCAGCCTCCTGAATGGTATAAATTCAACAAGGAGCTGCTGGTTTATTCTCCAGATAAAAATGAATGGACTGCGTTAGGAAGTTATGAGCAATCTGCACGTGCAGGGGCAACTGCCATATATTTGGAAGATGCTTTTTATCTATTTGGTGGAGAACTCAAACCTGGCATCCGGACGCCCGAAATATGGAGGGGAAAAGTAGATCAAAACTTACCTCTAAACTGATATTTGTATATATTTGTAATTAAACTAATAAATCAATAAACTGACATGAATTGCATAAAATTGTTATTCTCCCTTCTGCTATTTGGCGGAACAATCAACTCTTTAGCTCAGGACACAGTTAAAGTAAAGGAAACTCAAATACCTGTACTTATTGAAAGAAAGGATAATGCTCTTTATTATATCCGCCTTAATGCAAAGGAGAGTCGTTCGCTCGATTATGTAACGCTTGCGTTAGACAAGAACGTACCGCTTGATGAGATTAAATCGGTGAAGCTTTATTATGGTGGAACTGAAGCCAGACAGAACGAGAAAAAGAATACTTTTTTTCCTCAGCCATATATTTCACGTGATGAACCGGGTAAAACTTTGGTGGCAAATATGTCGTACTCTGTATTGAAGTCTAAAACCGATAAACTTTCCCATAAAATTAAACTTTCGGCCAATCAGAATCTTTTCCCTGGTGTAAACTATTTCTGGATTAGCCTGGAAATGAAACCTACTGCGTCTTTAAATACTAAGATTAGCGGTAAGATTGCAGAAGTTTCGCTTGATGGAAAAGCTGCTCCAATGGTATTTGAAACAGCACCGGTTCAGCATTTGATGGGTGTAGGTATTCGCCATGCTGGAGATGACGGAGTGAATGCTTACCGTATTCCGGGAATTGCTACTACTAATAAGGGAACTCTTTTAGCTGTGTACGATGCTCGTTACAATAATAGTGCAGACCTTCAGGAATATGTAAATATCGGACTAAGCAGAAGTACGGATGGTGGAAAAACATGGGAAAAGATGAGATTTCCTCTCTCGTTTGGTGAGTATGGTGGACTGCCAAAATCGCAGAATGGAGTAGGAGATCCTGCTATTCTTGTCGATGAGAAAACCGGAACAGCATGGGTTGTTGCAGCATGGACTCATGGAATGGGTAATAACCGTGCGTGGTGGAGCTCTCATCCGGGCATGGATTTAAATCACACTGCTCAGCTTGTATTGGCAAAGAGCGACGATGATGGCAAAACCTGGTCGGCTCCAATCAATATTACATCTCAGGTAAAAGATCCTTCCTGGTATTTCTTGTTACAAGGACCGGGCCGAGGTATCACTATGAGTGATGGAACATTGGTTTTTGCTTCTCAGTATATTGATTCAACACGTGTTCCTAATGCCGGAATTATCTATAGCAAAGATCATGGAAAGACCTGGAAAATAAGCACACTGGCCCGTACGAATACAACAGAAGCTCAGGTAGCAGAAGTTAAACCGGGTGAACTGATGCTGAATATGCGCGATAACCGTGGCGGAAGCCGTGCTGTTGCTACAACAAAAGATATGGGAGCAACATGGACTGAGCATCCTTCTTCAAGAAGTGCACTGATTGAACCTGTTTGCATGGCAAGTCTTATTAAAGTTGCTGCTAAAGATAATGTTCTGAACAAGGATATCCTGCTGTTCTCTAACCCAAATACAGTAAAAGGTCGCCATCACATCACAATTAAAGCAAGTCTGGATGGTGGTCTTACTTGGTTGCCCGAGAATCAGATACTTCTGGATGAGGATGAGGCTTGGGGTTATTCCTGTCTCACAATGATAGATAAAGAAACTGTGGGCATTATTTATGAAGGAAGCGTTGCTCATATGACATTTCAGGCCATTAAATTAAAAGATATAGTTAAGCAATAATATTTCCTTGTACAAAAGATTGAATTGTTCTGTACAAAACATTTAATTCTTTTGTACAGAAGATTGCATTCTTTTGTACAAGAATATAATTACTATCCGCCATGAATTAATAAACTCCCGCGAGTTTCTTGAATTTATCGGTAATGCGTGGATATTTTGCCGGTCTTTAGTTTGCTTTATTACATAAAAAAGAATCAAGATAAAATGGGATTTGATACTATAACACACCATTGCATTTCAGTTACTTATAACACACAAAAGTGCTTGCCGTTGAATAATTCAGCGGCAAGCACTAATGTATCTTTTATGCAGAGGAAACAGTCGTTGTTTTCTCTCATAAAAGTCTTTTTCTTCATTTTAATACTTCTTTTTAGTTGCCCACTTGTCTCTCCGGCTCGTGCAGGCATTACTCACCTTTTACCAAAGCCGCAACAGCTTACAGCAAATGGCCAGCAGTTTAATATATGCAATATTTTTATTTCTACACCGGTACTGCAAACTGAATGGGAAGATTTCATTCGGGAAATAGGGGGAAAGGTTGATCCTCGGACAAAACAGAAAATTGAAGTCCGGCTTATAAATAGTCTACCTGGAGTAACACTCAACGCTGATGAGGCTTACCGACTTCAAGTTACCAATAATAAAATTACAGTTGAGGCTGTTTCTCAAAAAGGTGTTTACTGGGCGATTCAGACTCTTCGTCAGCTAAAGAACGGAAATGGGGAAAAAGCCTATTTTGAAGGGTGTTTGATTACGGATTGGCCGTCCTTTCGCATTCGCGGTTTTCTGCAGGATGTAGGACGGAGTTACGTCTCACTTCCTGAACTAAAGAAAGAAATAGCAATACTTTCCCGCTATAAGATTAATGTTTTTCATTGGCATCTCACCGAGAACCAGGCGTGGAGACTGGAAAGTAAAGTCTATCCTGCACTAAATGATAGTGCTAATGTTACACGTATGAAAGGAAAATATTACACGTTGAACGAGGCAAGAGAACTGGTTTCTTTCTGTAAACAGCACAACGTGATGTTGATTCCTGAAATTGATATGCCGGGACACAGTGCGGCTTTTGTTCGTACTTTTAAATGTGATATGCAAAGCCCCGAGGGAATGGTGATTCTTAAACGATTGGTAGATGAAGTTTGTGAAACGTTTGATGTGCCCTGGTTGCATATTGGTACGGATGAAGTGCAGTTTACCAATAAGACTTTTGCTCCTGAAATGGTAGCTTACGTTCGCTCAAAAGGAAAGAAAGTAATTTCATGGAATCCCGGCTGGAATTATAAACCTGGTGAGATTGATATGACTCATCTTTGGAGTTACCGGGGAAAAGCTCAGGAAGGTATTCCTGCTATAGATTCCAAGTTTCATTACCTGAATCATTTTGATACGTTTGGAGATATTGTGGCACTTTATAACAGTCGCATATACAATCAGGCACAGGGAAGTGAAGATATTGCGGGAGGCATTATGGGAATTTGGCACGACCGATTGGTAGTTCCCGAGCAAAACATGATTCTCGAAAATAATTTTTATCCAAACATGTTGGCTTTTGCAGAACGCTCCTGGCTGGGTGGCGGCTCGGAATATTTTAATGGAAACGGTGTGATACTTCCAAAGGAAGATACAAAAGAGTTTAAAGAATTTGCCGATTTTGAGCGACGGATGATCTGGCATAAGGAACACTCTTTCCAAGGATACCCGTTTGCTTATGTGAAGCAGACGAATGTGAAATGGAATATTACTGATGCTTTCCCTAATGATGGTGATCTGACAAAGGCTTTTCCTCCTGAAGATGAGTTGAAAGCAAGTTATCTTTATAATGGAAAAGAGTACGGAACTCGTCAGGCAATAGGTGCAGGTATTTATTTGCGGCATGTATGGGGAACGTTTGTTCCTGCATTTTATAAAGATCCCAAAGAAAACTCTACGGCTTATGCCTGGACATGGGTATGGTCTCCTAAGAAACAAGATGTTGGTTTATGGGTGGAGTTCCAGAACTATAGTCGGTCGGAGATGGATTTATCACCTCTTCAAGGTAAATGGGATTATAAAGGAAGTCGCATCTGGCTCAATAATAATGAAATTAAACCACCGGTTTGGACGGCTACTCATAAGGAAAAGAGTAATGAAATACCTCTGGGTAATGAGAACTGCGTGGCACGTCCTCCTTTAATGGTTCATCTAAATAAGGGATGGAATAAAGTTTTCCTGAAACTCCCTGTAGGGAAATTCTCTTTACCGGAAGTTAGATTGGTTAAATGGCAATTCACAGTTGTGTTTGTTACTCCCGATGGAGATAAGGCGGTAGATGGATTAATCTATTCACCCGATAAAACGAAACGATAAACTTATAGTAATGAAAAAGATAATTTTATTTGCAGTATTGATTCTTGCATTTACGTCCGTATCTGCTCAGAATAGAAAATATTCTACCTTCTATGAACAACGTGCCACTCTGTTTGAAGCGCTGCACACTTCGCCCAAAGATATTATCTTTTTGGGCAATAGTATTACAAATGGCTGTGAATGGGCTGAATTACTTGATAATCCGCATATAAAGAATCGTGGAATAAGCGGGGATATTTGTGAAGGTGTATATGATCGTTTGGACCCAATTCTAAAAGGAAAACCTGCTAAGTTGTTTTTACTAATAGGCATCAATGACGTTGCCAGAGGAACTTCTGCCGATAGTATTGCAGGAAGAATCAAACGTATTATTGAAAAGATAAAATCCGATTCGCCCCGTACTAAAATTTATTTGCAGAGCGTGCTTCCGGTAAGCGATGTGTATAACATGTTTCAGTCACATACTTCCCGAGGAAAAGTAGTGGTGGATATAAACAGTAGATTGGTTGAGCTGGCTAAAGAGAAAAAAGTCTTTTATATTGATTTATATTCTCATTTCGTAGACAAGGCAACTGGTAAAATGCGCTCGGACTTATCAAATGACGGACTTCACTTGCTTGGTAAAGGCTATATGCTATGGCGAGATTTGATTAAACAGTATGTAAATTAATTATATGGTAAGCTGATGAAAAGAATTTTATTTTTCTTATTCTTAACTTGTACAATCTCTCTTTTTGCCAAAGAGAAAATCAAGGTTGCTTGTGTGGGAAATAGCGTAACTTATGGTTACTTGCTCCCGGACAGGGAAGTTAATGCTTATCCATTCCAATTACAGAAAATGCTCGGTGCCGATTATGAGGTGGGAAACTTTGGGAAAAGCGGAGCAACGCTTCTGAATCATGGACACCGTCCGTATATGCAGCAGGAAGAGTTTCGTGCTGCAATGAATTTTGCAGCCGACAGAGTTATTATTCACTTAGGGTTGAATGATACTGATCCCCGCGACTGGCCTAACTACCGCGATGAATTTGTAACTGATTACCGGGCTTTAATCGATTCTTTCCGCAGTGTAAATCCAAAGTGTAAGATCTGGATTTGTAGATTGTCGCCTATTACACATCTTCATAAACGCTTTCGCTCTGGTACCCGCGACTGGTATGGTCAGATTCAGCAGGCAATTGAAAATATTGCGACTTATGCAAACGTTGGGTTGATTGACTTTGAAGAAGGGCTTTTTAATCGTCCCGATCTTCTTCCCGATGCTCTTCATCCTAATGTGGAAGGCGCAGGAATATTGGCGAAAACTGTTTATTCTACTCTTACCGGGAATTACGGAGGTTTACAAATGCCGATGGTATATTCTGATAATATGGTTTTGCAGCGGGATATACCTCTTAATATCTCCGGTATTGCTGACGCCGATGAAAAGGTGACTATAGAAATTAATGGTCTGAAGCAGACAACCAAAACAGGCGAAAATGGTAAATGGAGTATAACTCTTAATCCGCTGAAAGCGGGTGGGC
The DNA here is from genome assembly GCA_963668125.1 of Bacteroidaceae bacterium. Taxonomy (GTDB): domain Bacteria; phylum Bacteroidota; class Bacteroidia; order Bacteroidales; family Bacteroidaceae; genus Bacteroides. Next base: position 1,286,599 of record OY764215.1, read on the forward strand.
CATATACATTGGGTATTCGTGCGAAGAGTAAATCTTTGCTTTACAAAAATGTATTGGTTGGTGAGGTGTGGCTTTGTTCCGGACAGTCGAATATGGCATTTATGCTTAAACAGGCAGTCACAGCTAAAGAAGATATTGCTGGAGCAAAGAACCCTAATATCCGTCTTTTCGATATGAAACCCCGTTGGGAAACTTATGCAGTGGAATGGGATGCAAGTGTACTCGATTCGTTGAGCCGTTTGCAATATTATAAGGATGCAGCATGGAAAGAATGTACACCTGAAAATGCGGCATCTTTCTCCGCTATTGGTTACTATTTCGGGAAAATGCTGGCAGATAGTCTGGGCGTTCCGGTGGGATTGATTAACAATGCTGTGGGAGGTTCACCTTGTGAATCATGGATTGATCGTCGCACATTGCAATACGAACTTCCCGATATGCTGGAAGATTATACGAATAATGATATGATACAGGATTGGGTTCGCGGACGAGCTGCTCTTAATGTAAAGCAAGCAAAGAATAAGCTGCAACGTCATCCGTACGAACCTTGCTACTTGTTCGAATCAGGTATTCTTCCGCTTACGAAATATCCAATTAAAGGCGTGGCATGGTATCAGGGTGAATCGAATGCGCACAATATGGAACTCTATGAAAAGCTTTTCCCTATGATGGTAAATAGCTGGCGGAAAAACTGGAACAATTCCACTCTTCCTTTCGTTTATGTGCAGCTTTCAAGTCTCAATCGCCCAAGTTGGCCTTGGTTCCGTGATGCTCAACGAAGACTGATGAATACTGTTCCAAACACATATATGGTAGTTTCGAGTGATAAGGGAGATTCCTTAGATGTTCATCCAAGGATGAAAAAAGAAATAGGTGAACGCGCAGGATGCTGGATTTTGAACAGTGTTTATAGCAAGGGGAATATTACTCCTTCCGGACCGTTGTTCCGTTCAGTGTCATTCAAAGAAGGAGTAGCTTACATAACATTTGATTATGCTCGCGGACTTTCTTCCTCTGACAAAAAAGATCTGCGCACTTTTGAGATTGCCGGAGCTGATAAAGTTTATTATCCTGCTAAGGCGGAAATTGTTGCAGATATGGTTAAAATATGGTCGGATAAAGTTGAAAAACCAGAATCTGTCCGTTATGGCTGGCAGCCCTTTACCCGCGCTAATTTAGTAAATAGCGACGGTTTGCCTACTTCCACTTTTCAAAGTAAATAAATTATAAATTAAATAATAATGAGAAACAGTAAGATTTACCCTTGGGTAGTTGTTGGCCTGTTGTGGGTTGTAGCTTTGTTGAACTATATGGACCGACAAATGCTTTCTACTATGCAGCAAGCAATGAAAGTTGATATTATAGAGCTGAATAAAGCGGAAGCTTTCGGTGCTTTGATGGCTGTATTTCTTTGGATATATGGTATCATGAGTCCGGTTGCCGGAATGATAGCCGATAGATTAAATCGTAAATGGCTTCTTGTAGGAAGTTTGTTCGTTTGGTCGGCAGTTACATTCCTGATGGGATTTACAGAAAATTATTCCCAACTCTATGTATTGCGCGGTTTAATGGGTATCAGTGAAGCCCTGTATATACCTTCAGCTTTATCATTAATAGCCGATTGGCATCAGGATAAAACACGATCTCTGGCTATTGGTATACACATGACTGGCCTTTATACCGGGCAAGCCATCGGAGGGTTTGGTGCAACCGTTGCTGCCGCTTTCTCCTGGCAAAGTGCTTTTCATTGGTTTGGTATTATTGGAATTATATATTCTCTGATTCTGATTTTCTTCTTGTATGAAAATCCTAATCACATTAAGGTGAAAAAGATAACTTTAAAAGATGCAGGAGAAAAAACTCCGATTTTCAAAGGATTATCCTTGTTGTTCAGCAATATTGCTTTCTGGATAATTTTGATCTATTTTGCAGCTCCGAGTCTTCCGGGGTGGGCTACTAAAAACTGGCTGCCTACTCTTTTCTCCGAAAACTTAGGGCTTCCTATGGAACAAGCGGGTCCGATATCAACATTTACCATTGCTGTTTCATCTTTTGTTGGTGTTATTGTGGGTGGTATTCTTTCTGATAGATGGGTTCAGAAGAATATTCGCGGACGTGTCTATACCGGTGCAATTGGTTTGGGACTGACCATCCCTTCATTGCTCTTACTTGGATTTGGGCATAGTTTTGTAGGCGTAATTGGTGCTGGACTGTTATTTGGAGTTGGTTACGGTATGTTCGATGCCAACAATATGCCAATTCTCTGCCAGTTTGTTTCTGCAAAACATCGTGCAACTGCTTATGGAATAATGAATATGGTTGGAGTGTTTGCCGGCGCTTCAGTTACTCAGCTGCTGGGAAAATGGACAGATGGTGGTAATCTGGGATTAGGCTTCTCCATGTTGGGAGGTGTTGTTCTGGTTGCATTAATATTGCAGTTGTCATTCCTTAGGCCAAAAGCAGATAATGTGGATTAATTAGTAACCAATAAAATTTAGAAATTATGATAGTATCTAATTTGCAGAATAGTAAAAGGATAGAATCGCTTCATCCTCTTTTTTCTAAACTCTTTGATTATGTAAAGTCGCACGATTTATTAAATGCAGAGTTAGGGCGTATTGAAATTGACGGTGATAACTTGTTTATCAACAATGTGAATCCAACTTGTATGGCACGCGATGTGCAGGTTCTGGAATTGCATCACGATTATATTGATGTGCATATCCTTCTTCAGGGAAAAGAAACTATAGGTTGGAAAGCAACAGAAGATCTGAAAGAGGAAACTAAACCTTATAGTAAAGAAGGTGATTGTGCTCTTTTTTCAGATACACCAACCACTTATGTAGATATTAATCCGGGTGAGTTTGTTTTGGTATACCCCGAAGATGCTCACGCCCCGGTTATTGGAGAAGGTAAAATCAGAAAACTGATTGCAAAAGTAAAACTCTGATAGAAATTTCTTAAGACTTATAAATTCTCTGGAAAGAGTTTATTTGTAAAGCCAATCCGCATATATCTTTGATTTGTGTGGATTGGCTTTTATTATATACCTCTTATTGTATTTTAATAATATAGTGCTCTCTTTTTATTATTTTAATTGCATGGGAAATTAAAAAGCATTTATTTTGCAAGATATTGTTAATGTAGCCCCTAAAATATTAATAGATTTTATAAATACCATGAGAAATAATATTAGAACTACAATTATTCTTGCTGTTATGCTTAGCTGGATTGGGAAACCTTTCTCTGTTTTAGCCAGCAGTGATATGTCCTCTCCGGTAGATTACGTCAATCCTTTGATTGGCAGCCAGTCTACTTATGAGTTATCAACCGGTAATACCTATCCTGCCATAGCTCTTCCCTGGGGAATGAACTTTTGGGTACCTCAAACAGGTAAGATGGGCGATGGATGGGCTTACACGTATACGGCCAACAAGATTCGCGGGTTTAAGCAAACCCACCAGCCCAGTCCGTGGATAAATGACTACGGTCAGTTTTCAATTATGCCTGTGGTCGGTTCTCCTGTCTTTAATGAAGAGAAACGTGCCAGCTGGTTTTCGCATAAATCGGAAATAGCTAAGCCTTACTACTACAAAGCTTACCTTGCCGATCATGATGTGGTAACAGAGATTGCACCAACCGAACGTGCAGCGATGTTCCGTTTCACTTTTCCTCAGAACGACAGCTCCTTTGTGGTGATCGATGCTTTCGATAAAGGTTCGTATATTCGGATTATCCCGGGAGAGAATAAGATTATTGGTTATACCACAAAGAACAGTGGGGGAGTACCCGATAACTTTAAAAACTACTTTGTTATTACGTTCGATAAACCGTTTACTTACAAATACACTTTTGCCGATGGTGCGTTAAAAACAGCCCAGGAGCAAACAGCCGATCATGTAGGCGCTGTAATCGGATTTAAAACAACCAAAGGTGAAATTGTTCACGCTAAAGTTGCCTCTTCCTTTATCAGTTTCGAACAAGCTTCGCTTAATTTAAAGGAACTGGGTAATGGCAGCTTTGATCAGGTAGCTGCCAAAGGCAAAGCCGCCTGGAATAAAGTACTGAGTAAAATAGAAGTAGAAGGCGGCTCACTCGATCAGTACCGTACGTTCTATTCCTGCATGTACCGTTCTTTGCTCTTCCCTCGTAAGTTTTATGAACTGGATGCAACCGGAAAAATAGTACATTACAGTCCGTTCAACGGTCAGGTGCTTCCCGGATATCTGTATACTGATTCCGGTTTCTGGGATACTTTCCGTTGCCTGTTCCCATTCCTTAATTTAATGTACCCATCAACAAACAAGGAAATTCAGGAAGGACTTATGAATGTGTATAAAGAAAGCGGATTCTTCCCAGAATGGGCCAGCCCTGGTCATCGTGGATGTATGGTGGGAAACAACTCCGCTTCCATATTGGTAGATGCTTCTATGAAAGGTGTTAAGGTAGCCGACCTCGAAACCCTGTACAAAGGACTTATTCATGGCACAGAGAGTGTTCATCCAACCGTTTCCTCAACCGGACGTTTGGGATATGAGTATTACAACAAACTTGGATATGTTCCTTACGACGTTAAGATAAACGAGAATGCAGCACGTACGCTTGAATATGCTTATGACGACTGGTGCATTTATAAACTGGCCAAAGAACTGAAACGTCCTAAAAAGGAGATTGACTTGTTTGCCAAACGCGCTATGAATTATAAAAACCTGTTCGACAAAGAAACCAAATTGATGCGTGGAAAGAATGCCGATGGTAAGTTTATGGCTCCTTTCTCTCCACTGAAATGGGGAGATGCTTTCACTGAAGGAAACAGCTGGCATTACACCTGGTCGGTATTCCATGATCCACAAGGATTGATAGACCTGATGGGGGGTAAGGATGTCTTTGTAAACATGCTCGATTCAGTTTTTGCCGTACCGCCAGTGTTCGATGCAAGTTACTACGGACAGGTAATCCATGAAATCCGTGAAATGCAGATTATGAATATGGGAAATTATGCTCACGGCAATCAACCTATCCAGCACATGATCTATATGTACAACTATGCCGGTCAACCATGGAAAGCTCAATACTGGTTGCGTGAAGTGATGAACCGCATGTACACCTGCAATCCCGATGGTTATTGTGGTGACGAGGACAACGGACAAACCTCTGCCTGGTATGTCTTCTCTTCTTTGGGATTCTATCCTGTATGCCCCGGGACAGACGAATACGTATTAGGTGCGCCGTTATTCAAGAAAGCAACTGTTTATTTCGAAAACGGAAACAAACTGATTATCAATGCTCCGGAGAATAGTGATAAGAATCGTTATATCGAAGCAATGACACTCAATGGTAAACCCTATACAAAGAATTACCTGAAGCATGCCGATTTGATTAATGGTGGAGAGATCAACATTAAAATGAGTGAAACTCCCAATAAGCAACGCGGTATTCAGAAGGAAGATTTTCCTTATTCGTTTTCAGTTAATGAAAAGAAGTAATTGATAAAAGATAAAGTTATTCAATATAAAAATAACGTTAGGCATAAAGAACCTAACGTTATTTTTTTGCTGCTTCAGCAAAAGAATATATCTACATTCCGGTTTTCAATAAACTATCTCCAGAAAAAATAAAAAAACGCAAACATATCTGCTACCTGCTACTAAATCTGCTTTAAATTATTGATAAATAGCTTTTTGCATTGGTAGCAGATAAATTTGTTATACAATTTATCTGCTACCAAAATCAATCATCTGCTACTAATCAGTAGCTGAATGGTTTTTAAAAAACCTATAGATAAATCAGTTGTTTCGGGCGAATGTTTGAATTTAAAGTATCCTGACTAACTGGTTATTTATAATTCAGCTCATTATTAAACTGTACTCCCGAATAATTAAGTAAGTCCACAATTGAAAACCCGTGAGTTCACGGCCCAGAACCCATAAGCCCTCTATTAAGGGCCCATGGGTTCTGGGCTGTGAACTTACTTATATTTCTAAGAAAAGGAATTTAATTTACTCATTGGAAGAGGTTATCTTAATCGGATAGCAGTAAAACATTAAATAGTTCTTTCCACTCTTTGTCGTTGAACGATTTTAATGGATTGTTAGTTGTTATGAAGCTTTTTGCCAGCTTGCTTTTCTTTTCCTGAAGTCTGAGAATCTTTTCTTCTATCGTGTTGCTGGTAATAAACCGGTAAACCATAACTTGTTTGGTTTGTCCGATGCGATGTGCGCGACTCACTGCCTGCATCTCTGCAGCCGGATTCCACCAGGGATCTATAATAAATACATAATCAGCTTCGGTTAGGTTAAGCCCCACACCACCAGCTTTAAGAGATATAAAGAAAGCAAATATTTCTTTTTCGTTATTAAAACGGTTAATCTCTTTTTCCCTGTCGGTAGTTTGTCCGGTGAGCAGAGCATAGTGCCAACCTTTTTTATCGAAAGCTTCGCCTAGCAGATGGAGATATTTCACGAACGAAGAAAAGATAAGAACTTTGTGTCCTTCACTCATTAGCATTTCGTAGGCTTCAAGAATCTGTTCCATCTTTCCCGAAGTAAATGAATATTCCGGCATTAACATACGTGGGTGGTTGGCCATTAAGCGCAGACGGGTCATTCCTTGCAGAGCAATGAAACTGTTCTTCTGCAAATTTTCCTTGTTGCTGATCTCCATCAGAGCATTTCGTAATATGTTCTTCTCCTTTTTATAAGTTTCTTCCTGCTCAGGAGACATTTCGCAATAAAGCACCTCTTCTGTGAGCGAAGGAAGTTCTGGTGCAACCTGATTCTTTGTTCTTCGCAGGAAAAATGGTTTTATAAGTTGTTGTAATTTAGCTTCTTTTCTTGTGTTGCCTTCTTTTGTGATAGGAGTGATGAAATAATTCCTGAAACTCTCAGAACTACCTAGCATTCCCGGATTTATGAAGTTAAATTGAGCCCAAAGATCTTTCAGGGAGTTCTCAATAGGAGTACCTGTAAGTACTAAACGATGCTTTGCCTTTAGTCGGATAACCGAATGATAGGTTACAGAATCCGGGTTCTTGATAGCCTGACTTTCATCAAGTATAACACATTCAAATGGATAGTCCTCGAATAGTTCAATGTCATTTCTGAGTACTCCGTATGTGGTGAGAATAATATTGTAGTGATTGAATATGCGTTTAATGCTTTTGCTTCTTAATCTGCCTGTACCTGAATATTCGTAGGTGCTTAAAGAACTGAATTTCTTTATTTCCCTTAACCAATTATGAAGCAGAGATGTTGGTACAACTACCAGTGAAGCAGGACGTTGTTCGGTAACAGGAACTGCTTCGCTTGCTACTTCAGATTCTGTATCAGGCACAGATTTTATTTCTGAAATAGATTCAGTAAATTCGGGTGAGTCTGCTTTTGAAACATCAGTCAAACTGTTTTCACTAATAAAATCCTCAGTCTGATCCTCTCCAAATAATGACAGTTGTCCCGACTTGTCGGCACAATAAATATTGGCTGATGGAGAGACTTCTTCTTTAGTTACAGTTTCTGATGGATTATACAAATGCTGTAACATGGTAATTGTTTGTAAAGTTTTACCTAATCCCATATCGTCGGCAAGGCATCCTCCAAAGTTATTCTCCCATAAATGTAACATCCACCAGAATCCTTCTTTCTGATACCCGCGAAGAGTAGCCTTTATTCTTGCTGGAATAGGGTATTCTTTTTTATTTATATATTCTAACTGTAACTTTTTCAGTTCTTTGCATATTTCTCCTCCTTCTATGCTATCCAAGAGCCTAAAATTAGCTTTTTGTAGTCTGATACCTTCATCTTGCTTAGTTCCCAGAGTTAAAAGCTCGCTGTATTTCTCAAACCACTCTTCTGGAAGTAAGGCTATATTACCATCTGGAAGAATGAATTCACGAATTCCTTTGATGATATGTTTTTTAAAATGGATGAAAGAAAACTGATAATTCCCGATATGCACTTTTATCTGTATATCGAACCAGTCGGGCTGAGCACTGATTTCTTGTTTGAGAGAAATCTCTCCCAGGTAATAGTTTGAACCTGTTTCCGACTGGCTAAGTTCAAACATCTTCTGAAGCGACTCCTTGTGCGCACCAATCCAACTGATAAGATTTCTTTGTGACGCTTCCTCTGATAATTGAAACTGAGAATTACTAAATTGTTTTAGTCCCAGTTTCTTTAGCTCCTCAACACACTTTTTCTCCCATTTACTATCACGGGTATAGTAGCGGATAGCGTACTTTCCGTTGCATTCATCCACTCTTGCATACTTCTTTTGCATTGAATCGTCTTGAGTGAATAAATGGTCATCATATTCAAAACGGAGTTTTAATAATGGCTGTTGTACTACTGATTTTTCAATCGATAAAATAGCTTTTTGTCTGGTTACATCTTTAATAATATCAAATCCTGATGCTTCAACCTGAAAACGTTCTACTGCTGGAATTACTATTTGTTCCATGTACTTGCCAGTCATTAAAGCTGGCACATCTACCGAATTCTTATTAAAGAAAGGAAGTAAGCGTGAAGCCTCAATATCTTTAAATGTTAGTAATTCATCTTTAGCTAAGATACATGCAGGCTGATATGTAACAATGATAACAGGCTTCTTATCCGTTAAGATTAAAGGGTCCCCATCTGTTTTGCAGGTAATTGAATAGCTGAAGAGCTGATCTGTTGATTTGAAATTAAAGAATACTTCAGCATCTTTATCTATTAGTTTAATTTTACTGTGGTTGTACAGAACCTTTTTCCCTAATTCTTTGTAATACAGTGGAATTTTATTCAGTCGGATTAACCGGATAATTTCCATCTGTTTTTTATCTATATAAGGCCGGATATTATCCCTGAGCTTCTCATCTGTTAGTTTACGTAGAAATGCTGAAACAGTTTTTTCTTTTGAATAAACTTCCATTAAGTTTTTCTCTGAATAGCATAAAGAGAGTGTAATTATTTCTTTTTCAGCCTCGGTTAAAGATTTATCGGATAGAGATGAAGATGTTGCTTGCTCCTCCACCTGGATAATCTCTTCGGATTCTGTTTTAACAATATAAGGAATCAAAAGAGTACCTAAATTCAGATGGCGGGTAATGCCTACTATCAATTTCAACATGGAAAGTTTATTTTCTTAATTCACCACAAAGATAACTCCTTTGTTTTATATAAAAAATGTAAGGATTGAATTTAAACAATACGAACAAAGTAATTGTTCTAATATAACCATCAATAGTATCTGTTACTTTAATATTTCTAAGAGATGAAAATACACGAATATCAGGCAAAAAAACTGTTCTCATCTTATGGTATACCCGTAGAACAGCATGTTCTTTGTTGTAGTGCCGATGAAGCATTGGCTGCATATGAAAATCTCAATAGAGAGAAAGTTATGCTTAAAGCGCAAGTTCTTAGCGGTGGTAGAGGAAAAGCTGGCGGAGTTAAACTGGTAAATGATAAAAATGATGTAATAAACTATTCAGCTTCAATGTTTCAGTTGAAGATCAATGGTTTGTCGGTTAATAAATTATTGGTTAGTGAAGCAATAGACATTGAATCGGAATTTTATTTGAGCTATAGTATTGACAGAAAGAACAGATCTGTTATTATGATGCTCAGTTCTGAGGGGGGTGTAGATATTGAAGAAGTTGCTAAATATACTCCTGAAAATATTTATCGGATAAACATCGATTCTTTTCTAGGAATGCCTGATTATCTGGCACGAAGAATTGCTTTCTTTTTGTTCGAGGATATGGAACTGGTAGGCCAAATGGTGCAAATCCTGCAAAATATGTACCAGTTGTTTATTGATACTGATGCATCACTTATTGAGATTAATCCTTTGGTTTTAACCAAAGAAGGTAATCTGATAGCGCTTGATGCAAAAATGACTTTTGATGATAATGCGTTATATCGGCAGGAAGATATTTGCTTCTTTTCCGAACCCACAGAAGAAGAAGCTTTAGAGTTACATGCAAAGGCTAAAGGATTCAGCTATGTTCATCTTACAGGAGATATTGGATGTATGGTCAATGGGGCAGGGCTCGCTATGGCTACAATGGATATGATAAGACTTAATGAAGGGCATCCCGCTAATTTCCTGGATATTGGAGGCAGTTCAAATCCTGGAAAAATAACCGAAGCAATGAAGATCTTGTTGCAAGACAGCAGGCTAAAAGTTATTTTGGTTAATATCTTTGGAGGTATTACCCGCTGTGATGATGTTGCAAATGGATTGTTAAAGGCTTATGAGGACTTACATGCTGAGATTCCGGTTGTGGTTCGACTTACAGGTACTAACGAAGAAAAAGGCAGAGCATTACTTAGCTCTTCAGACTTTCTTGTTGCAGAGACAATGAATGAGGCTGTTCGTATGGCTGTAAACCAATCAATTAAGGCTGGTTAGAGAAGTATTAACATTCAAAAAAATCATTCTATATGAGTATTCTTATAAATGAATCAACCCGTTTGGTTGTACAAGGTATTACTGGTAGAGATGGATACTTTCATGCTATGAAGATGAAAGCCTATGGTACAAATGTTGTAGCCGGAACATCTCCGGGCAAAGGGGGAACAAATGTTGATAATATACCGGTGTTCAATACAATGTATGAAGCTGTAGACCAGACCGGTGCAAATACTTCTGCTATATTTGTGCCTGCTGCATTTGCTGCTGATGCTATAATGGAAGCTGCAGATGCCGGAATTGGATTAATTATTTGCATAACAGAGGGTATTCCTACACTCGACGTTATTGAAGCATATCAATTTGCACAACAAAAAGGATCTATATTAGTTGGGCCCAATTGTCCCGGAGTTATATCTCCCGGTAAAAGTCTGGTTGGTATAATGCCTTCGCATGTTTTCATGAAAGGAGGAGTTGGGGTTATTAGCCGAAGCGGTACATTAACTTATGAAGTTGTATCTCATCTTACAGCAAAAGGTATGGGACAATCAACCGCTATAGGAATCGGAGGTGATAAGATTGCCGGACTTTATTATCGTGAATTGCTGGAATTATTCGAGAAAGATAAAGAAACACAGTCTATTGTAATTATAGGAGAAATAGGTGGTAATGCAGAAGAACGTGCCGCCGAATTTATTCGTTGGGAGATTACTAAACCTGTAGTTGCTTTTATTGCAGGTCAATTTGCTCCTCCAGATAAACAGATGGGACATGCCGGAGCTATTATTTCAAGTGGCTTGGGTACTGCTGAAGAAAAAATAGCAGCATTCGAAGCTGCTGGGGTAATGGTGGCAAGAGAACCCTCTTTAATTCCTAAGCTTATTGTGGAAAGTCAGTTAAAGAAAATCAAAGTATAAAAGTCTGAAATAGTCGGCCTGTTGGGGTCGTGTTCACTCGGTAATCAGATTGTGCGTAAAAGAGAGCCTCTAAAATAAACTTTAAATCAAGAAGATTCAAAAGTTTATTTTAGAGGCTCTTTTTTATATATTAAGCTTCTTGAACTTTTGCAGTGTTTTGGCAACTACAAATTTATAGTTCTAACGCTTGTTTTATATCATTATATAAATCGTCTACACTTTCCAAACCTACTGATAAACGGATTGCTTTTGAATCTACATCCATACTTTGGCGTTGCTCTTCAGTAAAAGTACCATATATGGTGCTTGCAGGATGAATAGCCAATGTTTTATTGTCAAACAGATTGGTTGCGCGGCGGATAAGCTTTAATCTGTTCATGAAATTAAAGCAGACTTCTTTTGAGGAAAGATTAAAAGTGAACATAGCTCCGGGATAAAGTCCGAACTGGGCATTACTAAGTTCGTTAAACTTATTCTCCTTTAGCCCTGTGTAGTTTACGGATTCAATTCCTTTAAGTGACTGCAATCGTTTTGACAGTTCGAGACATGTTTGTGCCTGACGTTCATATCTTACTTTCATTGTATCCAATCCAAGTGTTTGCATATAGGCTACTTGCGGAGTCATATAGGCACCCAGGTTACGGTGAATCTCTTTTCTTAATTTAGCAGTGAATGTTCCATTGCCAAATTGATCAACCATCTCAGATAGTTTTGAAGAATGATTCCAGTCGAATGTTCCATAGTCGAGAATAAGTCCGCCAATACTGGTGGCTCCGCCTGAAATATATTTTGTACTGGACACAATTTCGATATCTACTCCGAAATCTTTGGCTTTGAATATATTAAAAGGCACAACTGTGGTGTCTGCAATTAAAGGAACACCCATTTCTTTTCCTATTGCAGAAAGTTTTTTCAAATCAGCAATTTCCAGTTGTGGGTTGGTTATTACTTCCAGAAAAATAGCACAAGTGTTTTCATCAACTTGTGAACGGACTTCTTCCGGGTTTGTAAGATCGCAGAACCGTGCTTCTACTCCAAAAGCACCAAGTGTGTTCTTAATAAAAGAATAAGTGTTCCCGAAAAGATGAGATGAGGTGATTATATTAGCACCTGCATAGGCCACGGTTATTAAAGTATTGCTAATAGCAGCCATACCCGAATTAAGAGCGGTAACACTTAAAGCATCTGTTACACTGCATACTTTTTTTTCGAAATATTGTACTGTAGGATTAGTAATACGTGAATATGCATGGTCGGATGTTCGTCCGCAAAAGGCTGCTTCCATTGCTTCAGCAGAATCAAATTCATAAGCAGCAGTGTTATAAACCGGCATAGACAGAGAATGGTAAGCATCTTCTTTCTCAAATGGTGTATGAAGCACCTGAGACTCAAAACTAATTTCTTTCATTTTACCTATTGTTTCAAATATCGTCTTATAGATTACAAAAGTAAATTAGATTTGGTTAGCAAAAAAATAAAAGAAGCTTTTTCTATAGATCGAATAGTATATTGTTTTTTAGCAATTTAGAAATATACCATAAGTGCGGTATTTGATTATTTAAAAATAATACATGTTGATAAGAAATTAAACGAATGTATCGAAGCATAAAAGAATCTATAAAAAAAAAGACCGTTTACAATTACGTAAACGGTCTTTCAATATAAATGTGTTTTTATATCCTATTTTGCAAAACTGATAGCACGAGTTTCACGGATAACTGTAATCTTAACCTGACCTGGGTAAGTCATTTCATCCTGAATCTTCTTAGCAATTTCTGAAGATAAGTTTTCTGTAGCTTTATCATCAATCTTATCGGCTCCTACAATAACACGAAGTTCACGACCAGCTTGAATTGCATAAGTCTTAGTTACTCCCGGATAAGACATTGCCAATTGTTCCAAGTCATTCAGACGTTTGATGTAAGCTTCAACAATTTCGCGACGTGCTCCCGGACGTGCACCAGAAATAGCATCACAAACCTGAACAATCGGAGCAAACAAACTAGTCATCTCTGTTTCGTCATGGTGAGCGCCAATAGCATTACAGATATCTGGTTTTTCTTTAAACTTCTCAGCAAGTTTCATACCTAATAATGCGTGTGGCAATTCTGGTTCCTCATCAGGCACTTTACCAATATCGTGCAATAATCCGGCACGTTTAGCTTTTTTAGGATTCAGTCCTAGTTCAGACGCCATTACAGCACAAAGGTTTGCTGTTTCGCGAGCGTGCTGCAGTAAGTTCTGTCCATAAGAAGAACGGTATTTCATTTTACCGATAATACGGATAAGTTCAGGGTGCAATCCATGGATACCCAAGTCGATGGTTGTTCGTTTACCAGTTTCAATAATTTCTTCTTCCACTTGTTTACGAACTTTAGCAACTACTTCCTCAATACGGGCAGGGTGGATACGTCCATCGGTAACTAGCTGGTGAAGAGCTAAACGAGCAATTTCCCTACGAACAGGGTCAAATGCAGATAATACAATTGCTTCAGGAGTATCGTCCACTACAATTTCTACACCGGTTGCTGCCTCAAGAGCACGGATGTTTCTACCTTCACGTCCAATGATACGACCTTTTATTTCATCGCTTTCAATATGGAATACAGTTACAGAGTTTTCAATAGCAGTTTCTGTAGCTACTCTCTGAATAGACTGGATAACGATTCTTTTAGCCTCTTTGTTTGCTGTAAGTTTTGCATCATCCATTATATCGTTGATGAAAGAAGATGCTTCAGTTTTTGCTTCTTCCTTCAAAGATTCAACTAAACGGCTTTTTGCTTCTTCAGCAGAAAGACCTGAAAGAGTTTCCAGTTTTTCTCTTTCCTGGTGTTGCAACTTATCCAGTTCTTCTTTTTTCTTTTCAACAATACCAAGTTGCACTTCAAGATTCTCCTTAACAGCTTCCGCTTCAGTTTTCTTCCTCTGAATTTCTTCTTGTTTTTGATTTAAAACAAGTTCGCGTTGTTTTAACTTGTTTTCAGACTGTTGAATCTTTTGGTTGCGGATAGCAACTTCTTTTTCAAGATCGGCCTTTTTATTCAGGAACTTTTCCTTAACCTCGAGAAGCTTGTTCTTTTTAATAACTTCTGCTTCTACCTGTGCTTCCTTAATGGTGCTTTCGTATTTTGATTTTAGAATATATCTAAACAAAACGTAAGAAAGAGAGCCTCCCAAAATAAAGCATAAAATTGATGCTATTATTACGTTCATTACAATTAATTTATTTATAAATAAAAACGCACTACTTACACACGGAAAACCTTTAAATTCCGGGTATCAGTAATGCGGGGTTAATATTCTCAAAAAACAGATAGAGTGTTTTTTGGCTTTTACTCATTTCTGAAGTGTTCTTCCAATTCTTGTGTCAGTTCTTCAATTTTATTAGTAAAAGGTGATGTATCATTCTTCTCTTCTAATTTCAGATTATTACATGCGAAATCAAAAGCAACCATTGCCAGAAAGTCTTTTGGACCATACACTTTGGCTCCCGGAATTCCGGATGGTTTATACATCGAACGATACACGTTCATTCTATCGTTTACCTGCTTGGCAGCTTTCCTGAACAACTCTTCCTCATCACGATTAATGGTCATTGTAAAGGACTCATCTGCTATTTGCAGGTTTATTTTTATCTTATCGTTCATACATCTTCTTATTTCATGTTAATTACTCATTTAATAAAGCGATGCATTTGTCGACTTCCCGCACTAATTTAGACAATCTTTGTTTGGTATCTTTTACCTCGTTGCTTGTTAAGCTAATTGTCTTTGCTATTTTCAAATTGGCATATACGACTTCCAGTTCATTAAAGTCACTTCGCAACTTTGCGACCTCTTCTTGCTTTGCTTCCAGAAGTTGCTTAATTTCTGCATTTTCACGCTTCAATTCGTCATGTAAATACATTAAATGCCTTAGCCTTGCCTCAAAAGTACTTAATAACTTTTTATCTTCCTCTGTCATTTCTACGCCCAAATTGTACACAAAAATACAATTAAGTCTGAAATTACAAAAATATTTCTACGAAAATTGCATATAATTGCTAAAAATAGTTTCAAATCTCCAATTTTTTCTTTTAAATTGGAATTATTCTGTTTAAATGAAAAATTAATTGTTACGTTAAGCTTTTTGAATAGACAGTTCTTTCTTTGAAACCGAATTGATGTTGTCTCTTGATAATTGTGGAAATAGATGAATATTTTTGGCCTTATATGTGAGAAATTGGTCTATTTGAGTTGAATGTCTAAATTAGATCTGGGTGGATTTACTGATGTTTTCCACGTTTGTTTATTATCTTTGTCACATAAAAAAATAATTTATGCTGAAAGTCTTGATAACTCATGCCGTGAACGACGAGTTGGTTGCGGTAAATCTGCCTGATTGTGAGGTTAAATATGTGTGTACCGGTATTGGGAAGGTGAAATCCACTATGCGTTTGATGGATGCTTTGGTGCAGGAATGGCCGGATGTGGTAATAAATATTGGAACTGCAGGTACGTTGGAACACAGTGTGGGTGATGTATTTGTATGCCGCTACTTTATTGACCGAGATCTTCAGAAGGTGGAATGTCTGGGCCTGGAGCATGAAATAGATTCTTCTGCCTTGCTTACAGATAAAGGTTATTGCCGCAACTGGAAACCAGAGGGTGTATGTAATACGGGGGATAGTTTTCTGACCGAGGCAGCAGGTTCGCATGGTGATGTGTTTGATATGGAAGCTTTTGCTCAGGCGCAAGTATGCCAGATGAAGAACATTCCCTTTATTTCAGTTAAATATGTAACTGATAAGATTGGTGAGAATTCTATTAAACATTGGGAAGATAAACTTGCTGATGCACGTGAAGGATTGAGTCGTTTTTTGAATAACCTTTCACTGGTCTGATCTTTTTTATTAATATTCTAAAACAACGAATATATGCTCTTGCCTTTGGCAATAATGAGAAACCGTTTTTAGCTGAACATTCTTTCTTTCGTATTGTTTTTAATAAGATGTAAACTAAGTCCTTTTCTGATAAAATCCGGTAATTCTATTCCGTAGTTAGTAACATTGATTGTTTTATCTTTTAATCGATACTATATGGAACTATTTTGGGCTGTTATTCCCGTTTTACTCCTCATTGTTTTAATGGCATTCTTAAAAATGCCGGGAGATAAAAGTAGTGTAATCTCACTCGTTGTGACTATTCTGATTGCATTTCTGGCATTTCATGCCAAGGCAGATACAATTTTCTTTTCATTTCTGTATGGAGCGTTAAAAGCAATTTCCCCTATTTTGATTATTATATTGATGGCAATATTTAGTTATAATATATTGCTGCATACTCAAAAGATGGAGATCATCAAACAACAATTCACCTCTATTTCATCAGATAAAAGTGTTCAGGTGTTATTACTCACCTGGGGATTTGGTGGATTGTTGGAAGCAATGGCCGGATTTGGAACAGCTGTGGCCATTCCTGCTGCAATTCTTATAAGTCTTGGATTTAAACCGATATTTTCGGCTGTAGTCAGCCTGATTGCAAACAGTGTGGCTACTGCTTTTGGCGCTATTGGTACTCCGGTTTTGGTACTTGCCAAAGAGACCAACCTTAATGTTTTGCATTTAAGTGCCAATGTGGTGTTGCAACTTTCCGTTCTGATGTTTCTGATTCCCCTTGTCTTGCTGTTTCTTACAGATCCGAAAATTAAATCTTTGCCACGGAATCTTTTCCTAGCTTTGCTGGTAGGAGGAGTCTCTTTTGTGGGCCAGTTTGTCGCTGCCCGTTATATGGGAGCTGAATCTCCGGCTATTATTGGAAGCATACTTTCTATAATCGTGATTGTGACTTACGGTAAACTTACTGCAAAGAAAGATCAGACGGTAACAAAGAACCCAAAACTAAAGGATGTAGCTAATGCGTGGAGTGTTTATCTACTCATCCTGTTTCTTATTATTCTAACTAGTCCACTGTTTCCTTCGTTCCGTCATGTGCTTAGTACTCATCTGGTTACAAATATAGTATTACCTATTAATGGTCACGATACTGTTTATTCTATTTTGTGGCTTACACATGCCGGAGTTTTATTATTTATTGGTACATTTGTGGGTGGGCTTATTCAGGGAGCAACGGTAAAGCATATATTTGCTGTGTTATGGCGTACCTTTACTTTACTGAGAAAAACCTTCGTGACGGTTATTTGTCTGGTTGCTTTATCCACTATCATGGATAAAGCAGGGATGATTGGCGTGATTGCAATAGCTTTAGCTACAGCTACCGGAGCCCTTTATCCGCTTTTTGCACCGTTTATAGGTTGTCTTGGAACCTTTATTACGGGTAGTGATACCTCTTCCAACATCCTTTTCGGTAAGCTCCAGTCCACAGTAGCCGGACATATTTCTGTAAATCCGGAATGGCTTGCTGCCGCTAATACTGTGGGGGCTACAGGAGGTAAGATTATTTCTCCGCAAAGTATTGCAATTGCCACTTCCGCTTGTAGACAACAAGGAAAAGAAGGTGAAATTCTGAAAGCAGCTATACCTTATGCTCTGATTTACGTGGTTATTACGGGGGTGCTTGTGTATGTTTTTAGTTAGAATCTAATACGTAATTAAGTATAAACATAAAAAGAATTTAAACGAATGATGAAAATAGGTTTGTTTATCCCTTGCTACATAAATGCAATTTATCCCCAGGTGGGTGTGGCATCATACAGATTACTGAAGAGTTTGGGGCTTGAAGTAGACTATCCGCTGGATCAGACCTGTTGCGGACAGCCAATGGCAAATGGAGGATTTGAGGGAGAGGCGCTTCAATTGGCAAGGCGTTTTGATAATTTGTTTAAAGATTACGACTATATTGTAGGACCATCTGCTAGTTGTGTGGCATTTGTGAAAGATAATCACGCAGGTATACTTGCAAAAGAGCATCATGAATGTACCAGTTCAGGAAAAATTTACGATATCTGTGAGTTTATTCACGATGTGGCTAAGCCTACGAAACTAAATGCTAAGTTTCCCCACAAAGTCAGTATTCATAATAGTTGCCATGGAGTGCGTGAACTTAATCTCTCTTCATCGAGTGAGATGAATGTTCCTTATTATTCCAAACTGCGTAATTTACTTTCATTGGTGGAAGGTGTAGAGATCTTCGAACCAAGTCATGTGGATGAGTGCTGTGGTTTTGGAGGAATGTTTGCCATTGAAGAACCCGAAATCTCAGTTTGTATGGGGCTGGATAAAGTAAAAGACCATATTGCAACCGGAGCGGAATACATTACAGGAGCAGACAGCTCTTGTTTGATGCATATGGAAGGAGTGATAAAACGAGAGAAACTCCCTATTAAAACAATTCACATTGTAGAAATTTTAGCTTCACAATTATGAGTACCAAACATTCTATAGCGGCAGCAAAGTTTGTTGCAAACAAGAAACAGGCAGCCTGGCACAATGAAACCCTTTGGATGGTTAGAGCCAAGCGAGATAAAATGAGTAAAGATGTCCCGGAATGGGAACAACTCAGAGACTTGGCTTGTAACATAAAGCTATACTCAAACAGTCATCTGGAACAATTGTTACAGGAGTTCGAGAAAAATGCAACGGCCAATGGTGCGGTTGTTCATTGGGCTAAAGATGCGAAAGAGCATAACGAAATAGTTCTCGGTATTCTACGCAATCATGATGTGAAGCATTTCGTGAAAAGCAAATCAATGCTGGCAGAAGAGTGTGAATTAAATCCGTTTCTTATAGAAAAAGGCATTGAAGTGGTGGAAACAGATTTAGGTGAACGTATCCTTCAGTTGATGGATGTTCCCCCTAGTCACATTGTTCTTCCGGCTATTCATATAAAGCGTGAGCAGGTAGGTGAGCTTTTTGAAGAGAAATTAGGAACCGAGAAAGGTAACTCTGATCCCACTTATCTGACTCGGGCTGCACGTAAACATTTGCGTGATAAGTTTCTGAATGCAGATGCTGCAATGACCGGAGCCAATTTTGCAGTGGCATCCACAGGCGATATTGTAGTTTGTACAAATGAAGGGAATGCAGATATGGGCACTTCCTGCCCTAAAATTCATATTGCCAGTATGGGAATGGAGAAGATTGTTCCGGATCAGGAATCGTTGGGTGTATTTACCCGCCTGTTGGCTCGTTCGGCTACCGGACAACCTGTAACCTCCTATACTTCGCATTACCGCAAGCCTCGTGAAGGAGGTGAATTTCATATCATTATAGTAGATAACGGAAGAAGCCGTATTCTTGGTCAATCAGATCATATCAAAACCCTTAACTGTATCCGTTGTGGTGCTTGTATGAATACTTGCCCTGTTTATCGTCGTAGCGGTGGTTACTCATATACTTACTTTATTCCCGGTCCAATCGGTATAAATCTGGGAATGCTTTATTCGGCTACAGAATATTTTGATAATCTGTCCGCCTGTTCTCTTTGTCTTTCCTGTTCACACGTCTGTCCAGTTAAGGTAGATTTGGGAGAACAAATCTATCGTTGGAGACAAGACATGGATAAGATAGGAAAAGCCAGCAAAGAGAAAAAGGCAATGTCTGCTGGTATGAAGTTTTTAATGGAGCGCCCTGTACTATTTAATTCAGCGCTTTGGGTATCTCCTGTAATGAATGTCTTACCTCGTTTCCTTAAATATAACTCATTGAACGAATGGGGGAAAGGACGTGAACTTCCTGAGTTCGCAAAAGAGTCCTTCAATGAAATGTGGAAAAAGAATAAAGTAAAATAACGCAAAGAAATAGATAATTATGAATAGTAAAGAGTTGATATTGGAAAGTATTCGTCAACATACTCAAACAAAATATGAAAAGCCGGAATTGTCTGTAGATGCGATTACTTATCCCGACAAACAGGCTAAATTCTGTGAGATGTTACAGTTTGTAGGAGGAGAATTTTTGATTTTAAAAGAAGGTGAAGATATTAATGAAGTCATTATGAAGACTAATCCCGAAGCAAAGAGGATTGGTTCTACTCTTTCATATATTACTTGCAATACGTTTAATCCTGATGAACTGGAGTATTCTACGGAACTGAACGGAACAGATCTTGCCATTGTGGAAGGCGTGTTTGGTGTGGCTGAAAACGGAGCTGTGTGGATGGATCAGAATGTGAAGCATAAAGCGCTTTATTTTATTTCCGAGAAACTGGTTATTGTGCTGGATAAAAATAAGCTGGTGAATAATATGCATGAAGCTTACCGGCAAATGGAGATTGGAAAATATGGCTTTGGCGTATTTATTTCAGGCCCTTCAAAAACAGCAGATATAGAACAAGCTTTGGTGATTGGGGCGCATGGCCCAAAAGGATTAATGGTTATATTGAAATAACTCTTTGTGTTTAAAAGCACGGAAGGAGAGGCTCGAACTCCCGACACCCGGTTTTGGAGACCGGTGCTCTACCAACTGAGCTACTTCCGTGTTTGCGGTTGCAAAGGTAATGCAATATTTTAAATATGCAACACCTGTCCCGTCTTATTTCTTATTTCTATTAGCTCTTTTTCTTCTGAACTCAGCTTTCATTTTAGCTGCACCAGAGCCATGAGTACCTTTGGCATAAGTCGTTTTCTTAGCTTTTGTCTTTACTTTTGGTTCTTCTTTTTTTCTTGATGAAGAATCTTTGCCTTTTTTAAAAGCTATGCCTTCGGTTATTGCTTTCTGTATCTCTTCGTTCATTTTCAGATAGTTAAGTTTTATATTAAAAAATGTAGCCCACATAACTATGTGGGCTACAAAGATACGAATAAATTCCTTAGAAAAGTTATTCAGCTTCTTCTTGCTTTCTTTCTTTTGGAAGTATAAGGTTTAGTATTACTCCCAGTACGGCAGCCAGACCAATTCCTGTCATTGAAAAATCTCCAAATTGGAATACGGCTCCACCGATACCAAAGGTTAATATCAAAGATACTATAATAATGTTGCGTGGGTCGCTCAAGTTTGTTCTTGATTGAATAAGGTTGTTAATACCTACAGAAGCAATCATACCAAACAAAAGCATCATTATTCCACCTAATACAGCATTCGGTATAGTTTTCAATAAAGCGCTGATTTTACCAATCATTGAGAAGACAATACCAGTAACTGCTGCAATTCGGATAACCGAAGGGCTTGTGATTTTAGTAAGAGACATTGCGCCAATTACTTCTGAGTAAGTAGTTACTGGAGGTCCACCTAATGTGCCTGCGACCATACAAGCAAGTCCGTCTCCAAGCATTGTTCTATGTAATCCCGGATCTTTAACAAAATCTTTTCCGGCTACATCATTTACAGCATATACATTACCAACATGTTCAATGATAGGTGCAATAGCTACGGGTGCCATAAAGAATATCGCTCCCCATGAGAATTCGGGTGTTATAAATTTAGGAAGTTCAAACCATGAAGCATTGACAACCAGAGTAAAATCTATTTTACCTAAGATAAGAGCTAATACAAACCCAACCACAATACCACAAAAAATAGGAATTAATTTTAGTAATCCTTTACCCAGTAATGTAACCAAAACAGCTGTAGCTAAAGAAGCGATAGCCAGTATCCAGTTTTCTTTAGCCATGTTTACTCCGGAACTGCATAATGATATACCAATCAGGATAATAACTGGTCCTATAACCACAGGTGGGAAGAGGGTGCGTATAAAACTTGTACCTCTCCAGGCTATAATTGCACTCATTAATCCATATACTAAACCTACGGCAACAAGTCCGGAAAGTGTTCCGGCCAAACCATATAATTCAGTTGCTTTAATGATTGGTGCAATAAATGCGAAACTACTGCCCAAAAAAATAGGTACTTTACCTTTCGTTACTAAATGAAAGATTAAAGTACCTATTCCTGCCGTACAAAGGGCTGTTGAAGGATCGAGCCCAACTAACAGTGGAACTAAAACGGTTGCCCCGAATGCCACAAAAAGAAATTGAACGCCAACTATTGTTTTTTGAAATGCGCCCAGTTGTTTGTTATTGTCCATATATAAAAATGAGGGTTTATATTAAAATCGGCCAAAGGTCGTTTTTTATTTTCATACTACAAAATTGGAATCAAATTTTTGCATTTTTTTCTAAATAGTTTTTCTGACTATAACAACTTGTTTTTTAATTTATTGACGCATTAGCTATTTCTTAATTCTATTAATAAAGAGTACAGTGTTATTTGCTATGTTTGTTTTATGCTTTAAGTAAGCAAATTAGCTTTTTTGTTTTCTTTTTGATATATCCTACTATCATCATCTTCTCTGTATGAGCTTGCAAATCAATGTCTTTTTTAAAATTATCAGTTTTTGTTCATGTGTTATTTGTCTAGCTATATTTCTAATAAGATTTCATATTTATTTTAAATCAATATATAATGTGATAAAATGTATATAATATTGGTCTTAAATATTGCAATTTATCACAAGATAACTTTTTAATTATTAAATGTAAGTAGAATGATTTGTTTAGAATACATAATATCATATATTTGCAGAAAATATAATCAAAAGGAAATCTAAATATAGATATATATAGCAAAGTGATAGATTGAGAAAGTTGTAAAGTAATGTAATAAATAATAAGCCAGTATTTTAATTGGCAGAAAGGGAATCACCATAAAGTATCAGTGATTGAAAATAATGGTGAAAAAGGCGGAATAGTTTAAGTGCGCAATTAGACTTCCACAATTATTCAAACTAAAATCGAAATGAAAATGAAAAGAACAGAAAAAAAACGTTTATGCTTGCTTGCTGTTGCAACAGCTTTGCTTTTATCTACTAATATAAAAGCTCAGGATAAAGCCGTCGTTTCAACAGGAGCTGATTTGGTTAGTGGTTATTATTGGCGTGGGCAGAATTTAGGTGGTGTAAGTATTCAGCCCACAATATCAGTCGTAAAATCCGGACTTTCTTTAACCGCTTGGGGATCAGTAGGATTTGATAAAGAAGATACCCGGGAACTGGATTTTACATTGGGGTATACAACCGGCAATTTAAGTCTCGCAGTTACTGATTATTATTTCTCACCGATAAAATATTTCAATTATGCTTCTCATTCAACTTCGCATGTGTATGAAGCTACTGTTGGGTATAATTTTGGTCCTTTTGCATTAAGCTGGAATACCAACTTTGCAGGAAACGATTATTATAAAAAAAATGGTGAGAGAGCATATTCTACCTATGTTGAGGCTAGTGTTCCTTTTAAACTGGGTGGTACTGATTTAAAAGCAGAAGTGGGTTGTACTCCCTGGGATGGAGCTTATACTACCCGAACAGATAAGTTTGCAGTAAATAATATAGCTGTATCTGCTACTAAAGAAATAAAGGTTACTGATTCCTTCTCTATTCCGGCATTTGCCAAAGTAGCAGTAAATCCTGAAACTGAAGGAGCATATTTTGTTTTTGGAGTAAAATTCTAACATATATAACAAATTTACAAGTATGAAAAAGATTGAAGCAATTATTCGGAAGTCAAAGTTCAACGACGTGCGTAAAGCATTGCATGAAGCTGATATCGAGTTCTTATCATGGTGGGATGTAAAAGGTCAGGGCACAGCTCGACAGGGTTTGATTTTTAGAGGAATAGCGTATGATATTAATGCTATTGAGCGTATTTACATCTCTTTTGTAGTTAGAAATGTGAATATGGACAAATCAATCGATGCGATATTAAAAGCTGCATACACAGGAGAAAGTGGTGATGGAAGAATCTTTGTTTCCAGCATTGAAGAGTCAATACGCATACGAACCGGAGACAGAGGTGATGAATCTTTGTATGATAAGGATAAAAAATAAGATATAATTAGGTAGGTATTAATAAATATTGAAAAGATTATGAGTCGAAAATATATAAAATATATAGCGTTTTTTCTTTTGCTGTTTTTAGGTGTTCATTCTGATATTATAGCTCAGGATTCAGTAAGTACAGCTGTGGCTGATACAACAATTGCGGTGCAGGCAGCTGCCGCCACTACGCCGGCGGTAGCTGCTCAGGAGGTGGCAACTTTAGATTCGGGTAATACTGCGTGGATTATTGTTGCAACAATTTTGGTTTTAATGATGACAATTCCGGGATTAGCACTCTTTTACGGTGGTTTGGTTCGTAAAAAGAATATTCTCAGTATTCTGATGCAGTGCCTTATTCTTACTGGCGCTATAAGCATAATCTGGATTGCTTTTGGGTATAGCTGGGTGTTCGATACCAGTTTTAAGGCATCGGGCAATCCTTTGAGTTTTATTATTGGAGGATTTGATAAAATCTTTCTGCATGGGATTTCTACTAAAGCATTAACCACAGGTAATATTCCCGAATTGATATTCGCACTTTATCAATGTATGTTTGCAGTAATTACTCCTGCGCTTATTATTGGTGCATTTGCCGAAAGAATTAAATTCTCTGGATTCTTAGTATTTTCAATTCTTTGGTCAATCATTGTTTATAACCCAATGGCTCACTGGGTTTGGGGAGGCGGATGGCTTCAACAAATGGGAGCACTCGACTTTGCCGGTGGAACTGTAGTTCATATCAATGCTGGTATTTCTGCTCTTGTAATGGCTGTTATGCTTGGTTGCAGAAAAGGATATAAAGCAAATGAACATACTCTTACTCCAAATAGTACTCCGTTTGTTTTCATTGGAACCGCTCTATTATGGTTAGGTTGGATGGGTTTCAATGCAGGTAGTGGCCTGGCTGCTGATGGTATTGCAGCTAATGCTTTTTTAGTAACTCATATGGCTGCATGCGTTTCGGCAGTAGCATGGATGGCTTTAGAATGGTTCTTGTATAAGAAGCCTACAACAATAGGATTTTGTACAGGTGCAGTAGCCGGTTTAGTAGCAATTACTCCTGCTGCCGGAACTGTTGATGTTGCTGGTGCTATCTTTATTGGTTTGGCAACAGCTGTGATCTGCTTTTGTATGGTTGCTTACGCTAAGCCTAAGTTTAAATATGACGATACACTCGATGCCTTTGGCGTACATGGTATTGGTGGAATAATCGGATCTATACTAACCGGTGTATTTGCAACTCGCGTAATTACTGGTGAAAGTGGAGCGCAAGGTGCTTTGTATGGTGACTGGCACCAGTTATGGGTGCAGATTGTAGCAACACTGGCTGCAATTATATATAGTGCGGTTCTTACAATAATCTTGTTCTATATTGTAAATAAGACAATAGGATTGAGAGTAAGTAAACAAGCCGAATCAGATGGTCTTGATATTTCACAACACGGTGAAATCGCTTATAGTGAAAATGAATAACACTAATAGGTAATAGTTTTTCTTTAGGAAAAAGTTGTTGTTTGTTGTAAAGGGATGCCTCTGCGAAGAGGTATCCCTTTTTCGTGTATTTTTAAATTAATGAATGGTAGTTTTAACATATTATTAATTGATTCTCAGAAAAATAAAAGTTATTTTTAGAACATAAACGATCAATTGATAGTTTAAAATAAGTGTAGGCCTTTTTTGAAATATTATCCTTGAAAATATTATGAACAAAGAATTAAAGGAAAAATTTGTGTTGTTGTGGAAGAAATATTTTCCCAATGCGGAATTACCCATAACATTTCAGTATTCGGATGATACGGTGGGAGTTGAGAAAGAAAAAACCGTTGAAGGACATCGGTGTGTTATAGCTCAATTGCTAAAGGTAAGAAGAGGAGAATCTGTTTATATGCAGGAGGAGTGTGTGAATTGTAGAGGTGGAAAACGCTACCTCGGATTTTCTCAGACAATGTTTCCGGGCTTTGATTATTTCCTTTCTCATAATGAAAAAGGAGAAGGCGAACGCTATAAACGTACACCCGAACTTGTAGCCGAATGCATGAAACAGCTTCCCTTTATTCCGGTTAAAAAGAATATTATTTTCAAACGCTGGGATCAGCTAACGGAAGAGGATACTCCTCAAGGAGTTATATTCTTTGCTACTCCCGATGTGATTTCCGGCCTGTTTACGCTGGCTAATTTTAACAGTGCTGCTCCCGATGCTGTAATCACTCCTTTTGGTGCAGGCTGTGCTTCAATTGTTTATTATCCTTACAGAGAAGAACTGAACGGAACAAAACGAGCTGTGCTTGGACTTTTTGATCCTTCGGCCCGTAAATTTGTAAAAGGTGATATACTGACCTTCTCTATTCCATTTTCAAAATTTGCAGAGATGATTGATGAAATGGAAGAAAGCTTCCTTATTACGGATAGCTGGTCGAAAATAACGGGAAGAATGGGACTTAAAAATCAAATAGAATAGCTTTAGTTCTGAAATTTATTCACCAATATTTTTAATCCATTCACCAATAAATTTTAGCCATTGACGAATGGATTTTAATTATTGGTGAATAATTTATGGAGATACAAATAAAGTGTTATTCTGCTTATTCTTTCTGCAAATTCATTAAAAAATAGAGGCTGTCCAAAAAATAGGATAGCCCTTTTTCTAAGTATGAAAAGCTACTAAAATATAGAGATTTATTATAGTATTGCCAGGCCTTTTATATGTAATTTATTCTTGATTTAGTTTTAAATATTTTACATTATTAATTTGTGATTCTAAATAGTTGTATATAAGGTTGATATCTTTATATGTTAACTTTATAAATATCTTTTTTTACTCTTTGAGAGCGTTTTATTGAACTTATTTGTAATCTTATATAAAAATGGTCGAAATTGAGTCCTTTTTTAGCCCCCTATATCGTGCTTAAAATCAGTTATGAAACACTTTTTAACTCGATAATTCTGTTTCTCAGATAAACTATAAAGGAAGTTTTCTGACAATCCGTTTTACTTTTTAAGCTAACTAGTTGATTATAAGCTGCGGGATTTTTTATTTCACCCCGTATATATACAGAAAAACGAAGAAAAATTCCGCGCATATAAAAAGGGTATCCTTTTGAGATACCCTCTTATTATTAAGAATAAAAATGTTTCTACCTTGTCAATACTCCCAATTCTGAAACAGTAATAAATTGCTTGTTTCCTATTTCACTTATAGGAACGAGTTTCAGATAACGAGCATCATACTCTTTTCCGAAATGTACAAACTGAGGTATAGGGTTGTGCATAATGTTGCTGAATTCTCCGCTACATTCACATCTCGTCCAATTATCTCCGTCAGTACTTACAAAGAATCGGTAAGTGTAGATTGTTCCCGATTTATCTTCAGTGCTAACCGGAGCATAGGTAAATCCTTTGATCTTAATTGTTTCTCCCATGTCAATCACAAGTGGAGAAAGGGTTTTGCTTTTCCAGAAAGTTTTCTGGTTGTTGTCAATAGCTGCAGAAGCACCTTCTGTTAATGTTTTCCAGTTTTTCTGTGAAACATCGCTTAGTTTCATATTCTCAGCTTCTTTTGAAAGAGGCTTAGCATAATAGGCGCCAACATTGCTTACATTGGCAGTGAGGCGACTTTCTTTGACTGTAACTCTAATTTTGCTGACAGTGCAAGCCGGGAAGCGGGCCAGTTGTTTGTAGCCTACTGTTTTTCCGCTGGCAACCTCTCTCCATTTGTTATTGTTAAATACTTCAATAACAAACGACTCAATTCGCTGACCTTTGGTTATATCTTCCTGCAACAATACTGTGTTGATTTTCGATCCGGGCTTTAGCATGTATACTTTAGATGTTCCGGCTGAGGCTTTCCAAAGCTTATTCCCATTTTTCACTCTATTATCCGAGAATGTTTCTTTAATATATGCAGCAAATTCTTTCAGACGCTTTACATCGTTTTCGTGAATCAAACCTCTTCTGTCGGGAGGAATATTAAGCAATAAAACAGAGTTGTAGCCAACCGACTGGAAATAAATATTTGTCAGTTTCTCTAGTGATTTTACTTGATTATCCTCTTCTGAATGGTAGAACCATCCCGGACGGATTGAAACATCTACTTCGGAAGGATACCAGAAGAGTTCTTTTGCTTTTGCCAGAATTTCACGACTGCCCAGATCTTTTGATTGAGCGTCAATGCCTAAAGCTTTGTTAACTTCCGTAGAACGTTCGTAAATACCAGGAACAAGTACAGTGGAACTCCATTCGGCAGCCCGGCCCATACCGCTTTCATTACCAACCCAGCGCACATCATCACCCATGATGGCCATAACGGCATTAGGTTGCAGACGTTTGATGGTTTTGTAAAAAGCATCCCAGTCATAAACCTGTTTCTTTCCGTTAGGACCTTCGCCGCATGCTCCGTCAAACCACACTTCATTCACTTCGCCGTAATTAGTAAGCAATTCGGTGAGTTGTGCAATGAAGTATTTGTTATATGCAGGAGAGTCTCCATAGCAAGATGCATTTCTATCCCATGGAGAAAGATAAAGTCCTATTTTCATTCCGTATTTGTCGCATGCTTTTTTCAAATCGCCCACAACATCCCCTTTACCGTTCTTCCAGTTAGAAGAAGCTACGGAATGCTTAGTTGTTTTAGTTGGCCACAAACAGAAACCATCGTGATGTTTGGCGGTAAGAATTACCATTTTAAATCCGGATTCTTTCAGGTTACGCACCCATTGTTCCGCATCCAGTTGTGTAGGATTAAATACTGTTTCTTTTTCAGTCCCATCACCCCATTCTCGTCCGGTAAAAGTGTTCACACCAAAATGGAGAAAAGCTGTTAATTCAGTCTTTTGCCATGCAAGTTGCTGTTTCGATGGAACAAGTCTTGCAGCCATCTCTACTTTCTGTTCCAATGACGCATTCTCCGGAAATTCAAGATGTTTTGTATAGTACTTCTCAGTCTGCGCCTGTGCGGTAAACAGCGTGAGTAATGCACCTAGGATTGTTAGATTTAGTCTTTTCATTATAAAATCATTAAAGTAATTTCAATAGTTAATATGAAATGATAAAGGTTATTAGTAAAATATGGCTTATTAGATTATTTAATTAATACTGGTTATATATTAAATTATAGCACATGCAAAAATAATATTTTTTAAAATATAAAGATGAAATTAATATGGTAATTAATATTTTTAGTTTTGTTAAATTGAAAATTTTATTCTATCTTTCTCTTCTTAAAACATTAAATGCTGATATTCTGTTTATATAATCAATAAAAAGGAAAAGATATGAAAGCAATATTATCACTAATTTTATCTATGAGTGTGCCACTCTTTGCAGCTTGTGCGCAGACTTCTGATAAACCAATAAATACAGAAACGGTTAAATCGCTAGACCTTCAGCGATATATGGGTAAATGGTATGAAATTGCCCGGTTCGATCATCGTTTTGAAAGAGGTCTGGTAGGTTGTACAGCAGAATATACTTTATTGCCGGATGGAAAGATTCAAGTGCTGAACAGTGGATATAAAAATGATTTCTCTGGAAAATATAAAATAGCTAAAGGAAAGGCTAAACTTCCCAATCCTGCCGAGCCTGGTAAACTGAAGGTATCTTTCTTTCTCTGGTTCTACGGAGATTATTTTGTGATGGAACTTGATAAAGACTACAATTATGTATTAATAGGAAGCAGTTCGGATAAATATCTGTGGATTCTTAGCCGCACCCCGCA
The DNA here is from genome assembly GCA_963668125.1 of Bacteroidaceae bacterium. GTDB lineage: Bacteria > Bacteroidota > Bacteroidia > Bacteroidales > Bacteroidaceae > Bacteroides. The sequence goes on from OY764215.1 coordinate 1,316,370, forward strand.
ACTTCCGGAGCAAACACTGAATCTTCTCCTTGAAAAAGCAAAGCAGCGAGGATATGATACCTCTAAGCTAATATGGGTAAAACAAAAAGATGCTATAAATCAAAAATCAACAGTCATGAAAACATTAACTTCCGAAGAGAAAGCTGTTATTATCAATAAAGCAACAGAACGACCGTTTACAGGTATCTATTATAATCACCACGAGAAGGGAATCTACAGATGTAAGCAATGTGGTGCTCCACTTTACCGTTCGGAAGATAAATTTGATTCAGGTTGTGGATGGCCCAGTTTTGATGATGAGATTCCTGGTGCCATAAAACGAATTCCCGATGCAGATGGAAAACGTACTGAAATAGTTTGTGCCAAATGTGGAGGGCATCTGGGGCATGTGTTTAAGGGTGAAGGTTTTACTCCTAAAAACGTGCGACATTGTGTAAACTCTGTTTCGCTTGATTTTGAATCTTCGAAATAGATAAAAAGAGAGATCCCCCAACACAGCAACACGTACTGTGACGAGGGGGATACATGAAGAGATGGATAGGTATAAGTTAGTGCCAGCCGCCACCTCCACCGGGTGCTCCACCGGATGTGCTGCCTATTGTTGTCACAATGGAGCTAGTGGTGAATGTGGCTGATTGTGTGCCGGCATTATATGTTGTGTTTGTGTATAATCCATGGAAGTCGGTTCCACCTGATGCGCTGCCGCCGGTATATATCACGTAGCTTGTATTAGCTTTCAGGTTTGGACTACTGAATAGCAAAGTAGTATAAGCTCGTGGATTTTTGAAAGTAACGACTTCATCACCTGTAGACGATTGAATGCGTACCAATTGATTCAGCGTACCAACATTTCCAATGATAGCAGAATATTGAGTACATACGCTTGATGTTGGTGTACTTGTTGCGCCACCCATGCCTATAATGGTTCCGCCGGTTATTTTAAAGGTGTTGTTGTCGCAATCCAGTCCTTCTTCCGGAGCGGTTGATCCTGCAGAAATAATGGTTCCGCCTGTAATAGTCATTGTTCCGTTTGAATCAATACCGTCATTGGTAGAGCTATAGCAGTAAATTGTTCCGCCATTAATAACCAACGTCTTTTTAGCATTGATACAATCATCATTAGCATTTACTTCAATTGTTCCATCGTTGATAATCAGGTTGGTCTTACTTTCAATGCCTTCAGCTTCACTCTTACTTGTGGTTACAGTTATTGTTCCTTTATTGATAGTGAGATCACCCATGCTCTTGATTCCTTTACCGCTTGCGCCGGAGGTAGTAATTGAAATTGTTCCGCCGTTAATAATGGTATAAGGTGTTATTGATGTGTCAGTACCTTCGTATGAAGTTGTAATACCATCGTCAACAGTTTTAACCGTTATTGTTCCGTCGTTGATTGTAATAAATCCTTCGTCACATTGAATACCATCGCCGGATGCGTTGATGTTTACCGTACCGCCATCAACAATAATAGCATCGTTTGTATGAATACCGTCGGTTACTGCAGAAGTTACATTAATAATGCCACTGCGAATGCGAATATAATCGTCGCAACTTAGTGCATGTTTGTATTTTCCGGCAACAGTCAGCGTACCATTACCACTGAATATCAGCTGTCCTTCACTGAAAATAGTTCCTTTCTGGTCTTCGCTGCTGGTAGCATACGAACTGCCATCGGTCAGAGTATTTGTAGTATTATCTGCCAAAACCACAAAAATACGTTTCTTGGATTGAATGTTGATTGCCGGTCCGTCTGAGTTGGTAATGGTAACCCCGTTCAGTGTTAGTTTAAGTTTATAATCACTATAGATTTTTACTTCACCGGTTAAAGTACCCGATAAAGTATAAGCAACGTTTTCAGCAGTCGACTTTATTATTACGTCTCCATTATCCTGAGTTACTGTTACTCCACTTCCGGCCAATGGGTTGGTTACCGATAAGGTGCTACCTAAAGTTATGGCAACAGTATTGGTGAATTCAGAGTTTTCAACCAAATCATCAGAGTCATCGGGAGTACTTGGAGTTTCGTTGCTGGAACTCTCTTCTTCCTCTGTTAATTCATCACCAGAGGAACAAGCTTGAAATGAAAACAAGATGCAGAAAACAGCAATAAGAATGCTGGCTTTTTGTATTATGCCTCTTTTTAGAAATGAATAAGCAGTTTTATTGTTTGTATGCATTTGCATAATTTAAAAGTATAATGGGTTATACAGATTTAATGTTCTCCATATTCTCACGAAACAAAAGTAATTTATATCATGATTCCAAAAAAATATATTCAGCGAAGCTGGGATTCTTAATGTTGTATTCCCGTTTTTATTCAGTGAACCCTATTTTGCAATTCTTATGCAGAATATTCTTATCTTTGTGAAACAAACTCCGGCTTAATTATATGAATGAGAATGTTCTCGAAAAGCTAAAAGTACTGGCAGAATCGGCTAAGTACGATGTTTCCTGTTCATCCAGTGGAACTACCCGTACCAATAAGAATGGCGGGATAGGAAGTGCTGCGGGGTGGGGGATTTGCCACAGCTTTGCCGAGGACGGACGATGCATTTCTCTCTTAAAGATTATGCTTACCAATTATTGCATTTACGATTGTGCCTATTGCATCAATCGCCGGAGCAATGATATCAGACGAGCCACATTTTCAGTATCCGAGTTAGTTGATCTTACCATTGAATTTTATCGTAGAAATTATATAGAAGGACTGTTTCTTAGTTCGGGGGTGGTCCGTAATCCCGATTATACCATGGAACGTCTGGTGCGGGTAGCAAAGGACTTGCGACTAGTGCACAAATTCAATGGATATATTCATCTTAAAAGTATTCCCGGAGCAAGTCAGGACCTTGTAAATGAAGCTGGTTTATATGCAGATCGTTTAAGCGTAAATATTGAGATCCCTAATGAACAGAGTCTGCAAAGATTAGCTCCGGAAAAGGATTTTCAGAGTGTGTTCAAACCAATGCAATACATTCAGCAGGGAGTATTGGAAAACCTTGAAGAGCGGAAGAAATATCGTTATGCACCCCGTTTTGCTCCAGCCGGACAAAGTACACAAATGATTGTGGGTGCTACTGCCGATACCGATAAAGATATTCTTAATCTATCTTCTTCTCTTTATGACCGCCCAAGTATGAAGCGAGTCTATTATTCCGGTTATATTTCGGTTAATGAATATGATAAACGCTTACCGGCTCTAAAACAACCTCCATTGGTACGAGAGAACCGGTTGTATCAGGCCGATTGGCTGCTTCGGTTCTATCAATTTAAGGTAGATGAGATTGTGAACGATGCATATCCCGATCTTGATCTTGAGATAGATCCCAAGTTATCATGGGCATTGCGTCATCCCGAATCATTTCCTGTTGATATCAATCAGGCCGATTATGAAATGATCCTCCGGGTACCCGGCATTGGCGTAAAATCGGCAAAACTGATTGTAGCTTCCCGCCGCTTTTCCCGTTTGGGTGCTTATCAACTCAAGAAAATTGGAGTTGTGATGAAAAAAGCACAGTACTTTATTACTTGCAATGAACTATCCATGCGTTCTGTGAATGAAATGCATCCGGATGCAGTTCGGCGACTACTCACAGTTAAGCCAGGTAAAAAAGTAGACGACAGACAGTTGATTTTACCATTTAAAGAAGAATAGAATGATAACCTTCATCTATGATAAAACCTTTGAAGGATTGCTGACTGCTGTTTTCGATGCTTATTACCGAAAAACATTTCCAGAGGCATTGGCAGCAGAAGGAGAACCGTTGCCTCTTTTTTGTGATGAAACATATACAGTAATCTCAGACAGCGAAAAGTCGGAACGCGTGTGGAAAGGGTTGAAAAAGAAACTTTCCCGCACTGCCTTGTCTGCCCTTACAGCTTGCTGGCTTTCCGAACTTCCGGAGATTGATATGCTTCTATTTCGCTATATACGTAAAAATATAGATTCTCCTAAGTCGGTTGAAATGAACTTTGGAGATCCGGATGTACTTGAACTAGCAAAGATCTATAAAAAAGTGGGCTATGAGAGAGAACGGGTACTTCAGTTTCTCCGTTTCCAGAAAGCGGTTGATGGCACTTATTTTGCCGCTATAGAACCAATGTATAATGTTCTGTCACTGGTGGTGAGTCATTTTCAGGATCGCTTTGCCGACCAGAAATGGTTGATTTATGATTTGAAGCGTGAATACGGCTACTATTACGATCTTTCCACTGTTACCGAAGTTCGTTTTGAGGAAAAAGAATCCCATTTGTTAACCGGTATGCTGAGCGAAGATCTTATGATGCATGATGAAAAGCTCTTTCAGCAGATGTGGAAAGAGTACTTTAAATCAATAGCTATAAAAGAGCGTATTAACCCACGGCTTCATCGTCAAAACTTGCCCGTCCGTTTTTGGAAATATCTTACTGAAAAGCAAAAATGAAACTTATTGCTTGTTATAAGTTTTAATATGCTATTTTACTTGCATTTTTATTTCATTTAAATTACTTTTAAAATTATTTTTTGCATAAATCGTTGTTTTAGAACTAATTGATGTTTTTTTTGTTTATACTTGATATAAATAAGGAATGTATTATGGTATATGATTTAGCAATTATAGGTGGCGGACCGGCAGGATATAATGCTGCTGAAAGAGCCGCTTCAAGTGGACTTAAAACAGTCCTTTTTGAAAAGAATGCAATAGGGGGAGTCTGTCTCAATGAAGGTTGTATCCCAACCAAAACTCTACTCTATTCTGCAAAAGTATTGGATAATATTAAAAGTGCTTCTAAATACGGAATACTTGCTGATGCTAATCCCGGGTTCGATTTTGAAAAAATAATGAGCCGTAAGAATAAGGTAGTTAAAAAACTTACTTCCGGTGTTGGTATGAAGTTAAAAACTTATGGCGTTCAGCTTGTCGAAGGAACTGCTACTGTTCTGGGTGAAAAAGAAGGAACTATTAATATATCCTGTAATGATGAAACACACTCAGTTAAGTATCTGCTACTCTGTGCAGGTTCTGAAACTGTAATTCCTCCTATCAAGGGACTGTCCGAAATTGAGTACTGGACTTCCAAAGAAGCGTTGGAACTGAAAGAACTTCCACGATCTCTAGCCATTATTGGTGGCGGAGTTATCGGGATGGAATTTGCTTCTTTCTTCAATAGCATGGGAGTGAAGGTTACTGTTATAGAAATGCTACCGGAAATATTGGGAGCTATGGACAAGGAAACCTCTGCAATGCTCCGAGTGGATTATACTAAGAAAGGAGTACGATTCCTGCTGGGAACCAAAGTTACAGAAGTCGCAACAGGAAAAGTCTTTGTTGAAAAAGATGGTAAACAGGAGACTGTTGAAGCCGAAAATATTCTGGTTAGTGTAGGACGCAGACCGGTTACTGCCAATCTTGGTATTGAAAACCTGCATGTTGAACTACAGAAAGGTGGAGTGAAGGTCAATGAATATATGCAAACCAGTCACCCCGGAGTCTATGCTTGTGGAGACATCACCGGATTTTCTTTGTTGGCACATACAGCTATTCGTGAAGGAGAGGTAGCTGTTAATCACATTCTGGGAATTGAGGATAAGATGAATTATGATTCTGTTCCTGGAGTAGTGTATACCAATCCTGAACTTGCCGGAGCCGGAAAAACAGAGGAAGAGCTTAAAGCAAGCGGAACAGATTATCATGTTCTGAAGTTGCCGATGGCTTATTCAGGCCGGTTTGTAGCCGAAAATGAACTTGGAAACGGACTCTGCAAACTGATTACAGATAGTGAAGAGCATATCATTGGTTGCCACTTGTATGGCAATCCTGCATCCGAGCTGATTATAAGCATGAGTATGGCTATCGACAGAAAACTGACTGTAGAAGAACTGAAGAAACAGATCTTTCCACACCCTACGGTGAGCGAGATAATCCGCGAAAGTCTGTTTGTCTGATCCATTAACAATCAAAACATTATCAAGATGCTTTGCATAAACAATCCATATACAGATGCCTGGTTCAATCTGGCGGCAGAAGAATACCTCCTCCATTCTTTTCAGGAGAATGTATTCATGCTGTGGCAGAATGAACCATCAGTCATTATTGGCAAACATCAGAATGTATGGGCAGAGGTTAATATGGATTTTGTGAGAGATCATCGCATCAAAGTGGTAAGAAGATACTCCGGTGGCGGTGCTGTGTATCATGATGCCGGCAACCTGAATTTCACTTTTATTGAAAACAGTGATAATGCTGATTTTAATAAATACCTTATTCAGATTCAGAATTTCCTTAGGGAAATAGGGATCAATGCTGAGGCTGACGAACGACGAGGATTGAATGTTGATGGACTGAAAATATCGGGAAGTGCACAGTGCATCCATAAAAAACGGGTGATGTATCATGCTACGCTACTTTATTCAACGGACTTATTGAAACTTAATACAGCATTAAACTCTTTACCAACTCAACTGAATGATGGTGCATCTTCACGTTCGGTTTACGTAAAGTCTGTTAGAAGTCGGGTTACCAATATTAAAGAATACGTACCTGGTAACATGCAAATCAGTGACCTGAAAGAATTGATCATGAATTACTTTCTGAATAATGAAATCAATAATAAGATATATACACTCAATGAAAAAGATCTGTCGGCAATAAAACAATTAAGTAGGGAAAAATATTCCACATCCGACTGGAACTTTAATGCATCATATTTAAAATAATCCAAAAAATATTAGCTATGGCTACATTTGAAATAAAAATGCCCAAACTGGGTGAAAGCATAACAGAAGGAACCATAATGACATGGTCGGTCAAAGTAGGCGATGTTATTAACGAAGACGATATCTTGTTTGAAGTAAGTACTGCTAAAGTTAGTGCGGAAATACCTTCTCCCGTGGCAGGAAAGATACTTCAGATACTTTTCAATGAAGGCGATACCGTTGCGGTAGGTACGGTGGTAGCAATTGTACAACTCGAAGTAGATTCGGAAGAAGAAACGCCAGAAGTTGCTGAAAGTACAACCTCGAAAGAAGAAGCTCCGGCGCAATCTGCTGCACCGGTTAAGAACGTGAAAAGTGAAGAAGCCAGATGGTATTCTCCTATTGTACTTCAGATAGCTCAGGAAGCTCAGCTTTCTAAAGAGGAACTTGACAGTATTCCCGGTACTGGTTACGAAGGACGCTTAAGTAAGAAAGACATAAAGACTTATGTGGAACTGAAAAAGAAAGGAACCCAGCCGGTTGCTACTGCTACTGTTGCCCCGCAAAAAGCTGTATCTGCAGAATCAACACTTGTTCCGCAACCTAAGTCGGCAACCGTATCTCAACCTGTTGCAGCAGCATCCAAACCAGCATCAACACCAACAGCACCTGTTATACCTGTTTCTGATGGTGACGAAGTTGTTGAAATGGACTTCGTTCGCCGTATTATTGCCGACCACATGGTTATGTCAAAACAAGTATCGCCACATGTTACAACCGTGGTCGAGGTTGATGTAACTAAACTGGTACGTTGGCGAGAACGCAATAAAGAATCATTCCAACGACGTGAAGGTATCTCTCTCACATACATGCCTGCTATCGTTGAGGCTGTAACAAAATCTTTGGCAGAGTATCCATACGTCAATGCATCTGTTGATGGCTACCGCATGATACTGAAAAAGAGCATAAATATAGGTGTGGCAGTATCACTCAATGATGGTAACCTGATTGTACCGGTAATACATAATGCCGATAAACTAAGTCTGAGCGGATTGGCCGGAAGCATTGACACGCTGGCGGTAAAAGCACGTGCCAATAAATTATCACCGGACGATATACAGGGCGGAACCTTTACCATCACAAACTTTGGTACTTTCAAGAACATCATAGGCACACCCATTATCAACCAGCCGCAGGTTGCCATTCTGGGAGTTGGTTATATAGAGAAAAAACCGGCGGTAGTGGAAACTCCCGAGGGAGATACCATTGCCATCCGTCATAAAATGTACCTTTCACTTTCTTATGATCATCGTATTGTTAATGGTGCAATGGGAGGTGCATTCCTCAGACGTATAGCCGATTATCTTGAGAACTGGAACGGATAGTTCAAAACACTTAAAAAAGAGAAAGTATGAAAAAGTACGATATAAAATCCACAGATAAAGAGACACTGAAAAAGTGGTATTACCTCATGACACTTGGTCGCATGATCGACGAGAAGGCACCAGCTTATTTACTTCAATCATTAGGCTGGTCGTTTCATGCCCCCTATGCAGGGCATGACGGTATACAACTAGCCATGGGACAAGTTTTTACCAGAGGAGAAGATTTCTTTTTCCCTTATTACCGTGACTTGCTTGCTGCCCTTTCTGCCGGAATGACTGCCGAAGAGATTATCCTTAACGGACTCTCCAAAGCAACCGACTTAACAAGCGGCGGACGTCACATGTCCAATCATTTTGCCAAGATGGAGTGGAATATTCAGAATATCTCATCTGCCACGGCAACTCAAGATCTTCATGCTGTTGGAGTAGCACGTGCTATGGCCTACTATGGACATAAAGGAGTAGTTATAGCCTCACACGGTGAATCTTCCGTATCCGAAGGGTTTGTTTACGAAGCAATCAACGGAGCAAGTACAGAACAGTTGCCCGTTATCTTTGTCATTGAAGACAACGGATTTGGTATTTCTGTTCCTAAAAAAGATCAGACATCCAATCCTAAGGTTGCTGCTAATTTCTCCGGATTCAAGAATCTTAAGATCATCTACTGCAACGGAAAAGATGTGTTCGATTCCATGAATGCTATGGCCGAAGCCCGCGAACATGCAATTACAAAGCATAATCCGGTTATTGTTCATGCCAACTGTGTGCGTATTGGCTCGCACTCTAATTCAGATAAGCACACCCTGTATCGTGATGAAGATGAACTGGCATACGTTAAGGCTGCCGATCCGCTACAGAAATTCAGGAGAATGTTGTTACGTTATGAACGATTTACCGAAGACGAACTAAAGAAGATTGAAGAAGAAGCAAAGAAAGAACTAAGTACTGCAAATAAAAAAGCCATTGCAGCACCCGATCCCGATCCTTCTACAGTACTCGATTATGTTCTTCCCGAGCCATATAAACCACAGGTTTATGTTGACGGAACTCATAATCAGGAAGGAGAGAAAAAGAATATGGTTACTGCTATCAATGAAACACTAAAAGCCGAGTTCAGACACAACCCCGATACCTTCCTTTGGGGGCAAGATGTGGCTAATAAGGATAAAGGTGGGGTGTTCAATGTAACCAAAGGTATGCAGCAGGAGTTTGGTGTAAAAAGAGTATTCAATGCACCCATTGCAGAGGACTATATTGTAGGTACTGCCAATGGTATGAGCCGCTTTGATCCTAAAATACGAATTGTTATTGAGGGAGCTGAGTTTGCCGACTATTTCTGGCCTGCGGTAGAGCAATATGTAGAGTGTACACACGAATACTGGCGAAATAACGGAAAGTTTGTGCCAAACGTAACAGTGCGTCTTGCTTCCGGAGGATATATTGGCGGAGGACTTTACCACTCACAAACCATTGAAGGAGCTTTGAGTACCTTGCCCGGGGCACGTATTGTCTATCCTTCTTTTGCCGATGATGCAGCAGGACTACTACGTACCAGCATGCGTTCAAAAGGATTCACTCTCTATTTGGAACCCAAAGCACAGTATAATGCAGTTGAGGCTGCAACCGTAGTGCCCGATGATTTTGAAGTACCGTTTGGAAAGGCGCGTATTCGCCGGGAAGGAACAGATCTCAGTATCATTACCTATGGTAACACTACTCATTTCTGCCTTACCGTGGCCGATCGTCTGGCAAAAGAATCCGGCTGGAATGTTGAAGTGATAGATCTCCGTTCACTTATTCCGCTCGATAAAGAAGCCATTTTTGAATCAGTGAAGAAAACCAGTAAAGCACTGATTGTGCATGAGGATAAAGTCTTTTCAGGATTCGGTGCCGAGATTGCAGCAATGATAGGCGAGGAAATGTTCCGTTATCTCGATGCCCCCGTTCAGCGGGTGGGTTCCATATTCACCCCTGTAGGCTTCCATCCTAATTTTGAAAAAGCCATTCTTCCGGGTGAAGAACGTATTTACAAGGCAGCCAAAAGTTTACTGGAATACTAACAATTAAAAATATTTGCAATGAAAAAGATTGGATTATTTTACGGAACAGGCACTACTAAAACAGCCGCTATAGCACAGCAGATACAAGAAGCATTTGGCGAAGCCGATCTGGAAATTGTTCCTATTGAGAGTGCATGGAAAGATGAGTTTCTCACTTACAACTATCTGATAGTAGGCACCTCCACCTGGTTTGATGGTGAACTTCCTACCTATTGGGACGAGATAATACCCGAGCTTACATCCCTTGAGCTTCAGGATAAGAAAGTAGCTATATTCGGTCTCGGAGATCAGATAAACTATCCCGATAATTTTGTTGATGGGATAGGTCTTCTGGCTGATGCTTTTGAAATAGCAGGAGCCCAACTTGTGGGACTTACCTCTGCCGAGGGGTATTCATTTAATCACTCGGAGGCACTAAAAAATGGTAAGTTTCTTGGTCTGGCTCTGGATGTTGAAAACCAACCGAAACAAACAGAAAAACGAATTCATGATTGGGTTGAACAACTTAAGAAAGAATTCGCATAACTGCCAGGGGTTATTTAACCCCTAGCAGTTCCACTTCAAAAATCAGGGTAGAGTAGGGTTTAATTTTCCCTGCCGCCCTGGTTCCGTATCCCAGATGGTAAGGAATATAAATCATCCAGCGAGAACCCAGGGGCATCACCTTTAGGGCCTCTTGCCAACCGTCAATCACCTCATTCACTCTGAAAGATTCCGGTCTCTTTCTGCTGAAAGAATCATCAAATACTGTTCCGTCAATCAGTGTACCTTTATAGTGAACTTTCACCATACTCTTGGCTGTGGGTATCTGTCCTTTGCCCTGTAATATCACTTTGTACTGCACACCACAAGGCAATTCCATAACTCCCTCTTCGTTCAGGTTCTCTTCCAGGAAGCTTATATTTGCTTCTTTATAATCTTTATGTTTCAGGCTCATATATTGTTTTTATGTGTTATATATTGAATTTACTTTTATCCATGGGTACAGCACCAACTTCAGAACCAAAAAGATTTAAAATTTGATTTACTTTGTCAAGGCGTAAAGACTGCTTTCCTCTTTCCAGTTCACGTACAAAACGAAGTCCTACACCCGATTTTTCCGATAAATCAACTTGCGTAAGATTATGCTGTTTACGCATTTGTTTTACGTATTTGGAAAGAGATATATATTCCATATTATACCCGTTTGGGTACAAATATAAAGAATTTAATGTGGATTGTACCCTTTTGGGTATAATTTTATGATTTTGTGGAGTGTTTGTACCCGATTGGGTATAAAATGAGTTGTTTAAGTGCTGGTTGAATGTAGTTTAAATACTATTCTTCTGAAAGTTTCTTTTGTTCTAATGCTCCCCTTCTTATAATGCAGACCGCATTCTCATAAGGCGCACTTTTTTTTGCCAGTAATTCAAGAGAGATTGGCGGGCTATTTTTAATTCTTCTTTACTGTAAGTATTATATAAAGCACTCGGAGAACTGAAATAGCGATGCTCTCCCGTCTGCTTTAATTCTAAATGAATAACCCTTTTTCCTTCCATGCTGCAAATATAGCAGAAGTATTTCTGTAGATAAAAAAATGTTTCTTTTTTATTGATATTTGAACCTAAAATGTTATTATATAGTATGAAAAATACTATATTTGTATTATTAAATTAATGACCGATAGTTATGGTATACACAATGGATGGCAAGCTACAGTCTGAGAGTTCTTCTATACGAACGATCTCAATTTCTAATCAAAACAGAACAAAATGGTTAACTAGTATGCCAGTGCTTAGCTGGACAAATAATCCTCATCTTGCACTTGTATTTGAAAGTGAGGATGATGCTGTATGCTTTGAAGAGTCTGAAGAAGTTAAGGATTTTTTAGAGGATGAACTTGAAGAATTGGTATGGAGTAATACATTTGAGACCATTTATCAGTAATACATTAATTTCAAAAGTAATAATTTCAAGTTTCGCAAGTTTAACTTGCTAGTTTTAAGTATTCTCAGCACTTCAGTAGTCTGTTTAAGAAAAGTGTTGGTGTTTCACTAAATGAAATATAGGGTGCAGAATTAAATTTGTTTTTTACAAAAGTATCTTGCAGTCTAGCAGTGCGCTTCTAATTGGTTGATATTTAGTGTTATATAGCCGCTAGACTTGTCTGATAAAGTCTAGCGGTAGTCTAGCAGTCTAGCGCTTTTGATCAATATGAATACATCTTTTTTCTTTGCTTAGTTGTATATATTGCTTAAAATTAGTGATTTAAGTTTTGGTTGTTATTAATATTAGCACTTTCGGTTACAGCTGTGCTAGATTGCTAGATCAACGCTAGATCAAATTAATTTGATCTAGCACCTATACAACACTTATATACAATAACTTAAGGTCTACTGCTAGATCGCTAGATCAATTTCTAAAAATTAAAATTTATGTAGTGTTTTTGCAGGTTATCAAATGTCACTTCGGCTCTTCGGAAAGATGCGGCGTGAGGTTGCTCAATCTCCCGAGTGACTTTTTATATCTCAGGCGATTAGTTGATGTATTCTTGTACAAAACATTGTTTTCTTCTGTACAAAAGAATTAATTGTTTTGTACAGAAGAATGCATTCTTTTGTACAAGGATGTACAAACTAGTCTAGTAGTTTTATAAAAAGCAGACCAGAGTTTTGCATAACTCTGGAGTGGTTTATTAGAAGTCTCAGTTTTAATGATAAAGAACCAACTCTGAATGAGGGTAAGTAATACTTCTATGTTGCTTTCGGAAACTATTTTGGTAGCAGATGATTTGATTTGGTGGATAAAGCTGTTTTGTATCAGATAAACGGTTAAACTTTTTTATCTGCCACTAGCTGAAAGTACTTACTGAAAGGCTTTTTGTGCATTTTTGTGGAAGATGTGGTACTAGATAAAAAGGCTGTATTTTTTGTTATATAAGTATAACCTATAAGTATCATGTCAGACGTTCATTCCAAAGAAACCCGCAGTTACAATATGTCTATGATTAAAGGCAAAGATACAAAGCCTGAGATGATAGTACGCAAGTATCTTTTTAACAAAGGATTCCGTTATCGTGTTAATGTGAAAGAACTTCCCGGAAAGCCAGATATTGTTTTGCGTAAATATAAAACTGTGATTTTTATTGATGGATGTTTTTGGCATGGACATAATGAATGTAAATATTTTAGTTTGCCAAAGACTCGAACCGAATGGTGGGAAGAAAAAATAAAAAAGAATAAAGAACGAGATTTTGTAGAAAGGCAGAAGTTGCAGATTATGGGGTGGACTGTATTATGCATTTGGGAATGTCAGTTGAAGCCTTCTAGTATTAAGGAAACCTTGAATATGATTCTTTGTCTTTTAGAACATAACATTCTTAAATGAAATCAAGTATAATTTTTGTTTATGTTTAAAAGTTATTATAGGCAAAATTAATAATCTTTTAAGGTTGCTATTATTATAAAACTCTTTATATTTGCATACTTTAAAGAAAAATATTCGTAACTGAATAATTAAGATTTGTATATTATGTTAAAAGCAGTTGATTTTTTCTGCTCTGCTGGTGGTGTAACTTGTGGGTTTAAACAAGCTGGGATTGATGTCTTAGGTGGTGTTGATATAGATCCTGCATGTAAAGAAACATATGAAAAAAATAATAATGCGAAATATTTGTGTGCTGATGTATCTAATCTTGAAAAACAAAAGATATCAAAAGAATTTAATATTCAAAGATCTCAGGATGATTTGATTTTTGTAGGATGTAGTCCTTGTCAATATTATTCAAATATAAAAACAGATAAAACAAAGTCTAAAAAAACAAGGTTTTTATTGGAGGACTTTCAGGAATTTGTTGATTACTATCGTCCAGGATATATTTTTGTTGAAAATGTGCCTGGATTGGACAAAAAAGCTGAAAGTCCTCTTGGAAGATTTAAACAGTTTCTTGCAGAAAATAATTACACCTTTGATGATGGCGTGGTAAACGCTAAATATTTTAGTGTTCCTCAGAACCGACGACGATATATTTTAGTTGCAACTCGCATTCAAAATGAAATTCAATTACCCAAAGAGCTCAGGCATGAAATAGTAACGGTAAAACATGCAATTGGAAATACAGAAAAGTTCATGCCGATTAACCATGGACATGTAGATTCAACTTCTTTTATTCATAGTGCAGCACGGTTGTCAGACTTAAACTTAAAGCGGATTAAAGCCACAAAACATGATGGTGGTGATAGGCGAGATTGGAAACTTTCATTAATTCCTAAATGTTATGCAAATCATGATGGGCATACAGATGTTTATGGAAGAATGTATTGGAATAGGCCATCTCCAACTATTACGACGCGCTTTGTGAGTTATTCCAATGGAAGATACGGACATCCAGAACAGGATCGTGCTATTTCTTTAAGAGAAGGTGCTACATTACAAAGCTTCCCCGAAAATTATGTATTCCATTCAAATAGTCAGGGAGTAATTGCAAAAATGATTGGCAACGCTGTTCCACCACTTTTAGCAAAAGCTGTTGGCGAGGTATTCATACTAAATAATCAATAAAGATATGGCACAATTCATAGCACGAGCAAGAGCACTAGATATGCTTGGAAGGCAACAAATTGCAGGAATACCAACTGCTATAACAGAGCTTTTTAAGAATGCTCATGATGCATATGCAGACAATGTAATCGTTGATTATTTTAGAAGTGATGGCCTTTTTGTTCTTAGAGATGACGGATTGGGCATGACACGTAACGATTTTGAGGACAGATGGCTCACTTTGGGTACTGAAAGCAAATTGGCAAATAAGAAATCATTGCTTCCCCCTGCCGATTTAAATAAAACTCCCCGCCCAATAATGGGAGAGAAAGGTATTGGCCGTCTTGCAATCGCTTCTATTGGTAACCATGTTTTAGTTTTAACCAGAGCAAAACGAGAAGATGGACTACATAGTCTTGTCGTTGCATTTGTCTTTTGGAAGTTATTTGAGATTCCTGGAATCAACTTAAATCATGTAGCAATTCCCTTGCGTGAATTTGAAAATGGCGCTTTACCTACAAAAGCTGATATAGAATCACTAATATCAGAGGTGAGAGAGAATGTTGTTGACATTCAACAGGAGGGGTATTTAGAAGTTGATGATATGATTCAACTGTTTGATCAATTAAACAAATTCTCTTTTGACATACAAGAAGTTTATGGTTATCTCGGCTATCCGTCACTTGCTAATGATGGATTTGGTACTCATTTTTTTATCTGTCCGAGCGATGATATTCTAGTTAGTTTGATTGATGGTAATGGTAATAAGGACTCAGGTAATAAGGCATCTCCATTAATGAAAACTTTGATAGGTTTTTGCAATACAATGGTTCCCGGGTATAAAGAACCTGCAATCAAAGCAAGTTTTAGAGACCATAAAACAGATGAATACTTTGATGATTTAATTGCTGATAATGAATTCTGGACACCAAACGAATTTCTTAATGCAGATCATCATATTGCAGGCTTTTTTGATGATTATGGGCAGTTTAAAGGAGATATAACAGTTTACGGTGAGAAGTTTAGTGATCATATTGTACCTTGGTCTGAAAATAAAGGATTTCAAACACAGTGTGGGCCTTTCAAGATAGATTTAGCTTATATACAGGGAAATCCTTCTGATACTAGCCTAGAGATATCTGAATATCAAAGAGTCTGTAATAAGCTAGATAAAATATCTGGTTTATATTTATACCGAAATGGAATAAGATTATTACCATATGGAGATAATGACTATGATTTCCTTAGCATAGAAGAAAGAAGAAGTAAGGGTAATGACTATTACTATTTTTCTTATCGAAGGATGTTTGGAGTTATAGAAATTTCCAAAGAGAATAATCCAAACTTAATAGAAAAAGCTGGTCGTGAAGGTCTACGTGAGAACAGAGCATACAAAGAATTTAAAAGTATATTAGAGAACTTTTTTATCCAACTTGCTGCAGATTTCTTTAGAAGTCAGAGAAAAGGTGGGGGAACAAAGGCAGAGTATTGGGAGAGTATACGAGAGGATTTGAAACGAAAGTACATTGCAAAGCAAGAATATGAAAAGAAAGCTAAAGCAAAGAAGGAACGGTTCTCAAATGATTTAAATAATTTCTTTGAAGATATTCGTTCTGGCCTTTTCGCCCAATTGTTTGAATCTTTATGTAAGAAAACAAGAAATCAACTTAAAGTCTGTAGCCAAATCAAAGATATTGATGCTGCTACAACAGAATTTTTACATATTGAAAACACCTCAAAAATTGAGTTAGATACGATAAAAAATAATTTTAAAATAACTAAACCTAAGGGCGTTGCTCTTACAAAGAGACAGTCGGAGGATTATGACCTTTATTTAGTTGAATATGATAAATTAGTTGATGATGAGTTTCTAAATGCAGAAACAAGATTAGCTGCACTTCTCAATGAGTATTCCCAAAATATGATTGTGAAAATTTCTCGTCGGAAAAGACTTGAGTCTTCTGTTGAACAGACAATTAAGGAATATCAAACTAAAACATCAAAAGAAGTAAAGGAAACAAAGGAGGTTGTAAAAAAAATAAATGATGAGGTTGTGGATTTAGCTAAGATTCTGTTTAAAGATTACGAAGATAAGATTCGTAATGTAAAAGCTGATTTAGCTAGAATTGAGCCTTATAAATTAGATGATAATGGGCTAGTTGAAGAACGTACCCGTTTGGAGTCAATATTAATAACAGAAGCAAATTCTGTAAAAGAAACATTGGATGATCTGAGAAATCAGCTAAACAATATTTCCATATCAAAAGAATACACAAGTGTTGATTTGACTGAAAGCATGGCTGAAGAACTTGACACTCTTCGGGCAAAGGTTGATGCTGATTTAGAACTAAGTCAGTTAGGGCTTGCTGTAAGTGCTATTCAGCACGAGTTTAATCATACTACGCAAGCTGTCAAATCGCAGATCAGAAAGCTAAAAGCTTGGGCTGATGTAAATGAAGGCTTAGACGGCATTTACAACGTATTAAGCACAAACTTTGAGCACCTTGATAATTATTTAACTTTATTTCAACCTTTAAGTCGTAGATTATATCGCAAAAAGGTGGAAATTTATGGATCTGATATTTTTGAGTTTGTCAGAGAAGTGTTTTATGCTCGGATTGATGAAAGTAGACATAATATACTATTTGAGAAAACACCTGCTTTTACAAAAAAGATTATCATAGGATATCCATCTACTTTTTACCCTGTATTTGTGAATATTGTAGATAATGCTATTTATTGGTTGAAAGATCAAAATTTGCCTAGAAAGCTGTTACTTGATGCTGATGATAATGGCATTTATCTCTCAAATAATGGTCCGCAGATTGATATTCGAGAGTGGAAAAGAATTTTTGAGCTTGGATTTACTCGTAAACCAATGGGGAGAGGTATGGGCTTGTATATATCCAAAGAGGTGCTAAACAAAGTGAGTTATGATATTGAACTTGTAGAACCTAGACTTGATAAAGGAGTTACATTTAGAATTTATAAATTGGAGGAAACTGTATGACATTTCAAGATTATTCCAAAATAATTGTTCGTGATTTTTTAGGATCTGTTGCGTTTATTGATGATAGAATTTTTACTTCTGATTCAGCAAAACCGAGTATGCCACCGGCTAAAGAAGATGTTGTGGCTTTTTCAAGAGCATTGTCAGCTGAAGGATTAGTTAATTCCTCTAGCTCCTCTGCTGTTGTATCAAAGGCTGAATTAGTGTCTCCAGAACAATCGGCAGGAGTAGTAATCAAAACAAAGGATATAGATATTGATCCCAAAGAGTTTATGTACGCATTTACGAAAGAAGGTATACATTGCTCATTATGCGAATATGATAAGAAAGAAATAGGATCATATAACAAGCTGCTTCTGAAATCTGACGTTGCAATTTTGGACTGGAATATGAACTCAGGAGAGCCAGAAGGAACAGAAGCTTGCGAATTAATTGAAAAATTATTAGCAGAAGATAAAGAATCATCCTTGAGAATGATTGTAATATATTCTAGTACCCCAAAGACACAATGGAGTGAAATCTTAGATAAGAAAATAAAGCCTTTATTTGGTAGCCGTAAAACTGAGATAACAGCAGAGTATTCGATTATTTCAGGGCTTACAAAAGTAGTTTTTGTTCATAAAGGGGATCCAACTATTTTACCATCTAGAGTCATTGATGAATTTGCAAAAATGACATCGGGATTAGTTTCAAATACGGCATTGAATGCAATAAGCCTAATTCGGAAAAATACAAATAAAATATTAGGCTCATATCATAAAGAATTAGATCCAGCATACCTTACAAATTGTATTTATTTAGTTGATAGAAAGAGTAAACCAGAATTATCTGAATATCTTATTAAAGATATGATTATGGGTTCTATTTTTGATTTAATTCACAACTCTCATTTAAAAGAAACTTGTGGAAAAGAAAGTGTTAACCAATGGATGGATAGTGTTTCTCAATATAAAAAAAGTAAGATTAAAATCAATAGTATAGAACTGGATTTAGAGATAGAAGAAAGAAAAAGTTGGTTTAATGAAGGTTATAAAGCTTTTTCTAAAAAAATTATAGATCGTTCATGTGTTAAGAAAAATCCACAAATGATTGATGGTAAAATTGTAAAAGAAAATCCAATAGATTACTTTACTCCTCAAAATAATAAACGTGATTTTATTAATGAAGAATTTGCGATTCTGAGCCATCAAAAGTCTAATTATCTAGGACATAAACATAATCCAATACTAACATTCGGTTGTGTGTTAAAGTATAAGCAAAAAATAGTAAATAAAAATCCTGATAGTGAAGAATTTATTGATCAATACTTGCTTTGTGTTCAGCAACCTTGTGATTGCCTAAGGTTAAAATCCCAAGAAAAAAGACGTTTTATTTTTATAGAACTAGATGAGAATCTTGATGCTGAAAAAACAAGAATAATAATAAAATCTCCAGATAAAACATATAAAAAATTAGCTCCAAAGATTAACTCTTTTAATCTTAAGATATACGAATTTACAGAAACAAATGATGGAATTGTACAGGCTGAAGATCAAAAATTTGTTTCTGCTGATGGAGTTGAATTTGAATGGTTATGTGATTTGAAATCAAATCATGCTCAAAGAATAATTAATGAATTTTCAGCTTACATCTCAAGAGTTGGGTTAGATGAACCTGAATGGTTAAGGTTATCATAACTATATGGTGATTATTGATTTGGTAGCGATACAATTTTTATTACTTGGATTTGGACTTATTTTTGAAATATAATATTTAAAAGGAAATAAGATGGTTAATAGAATAATTTTCTCATCCCTAACTCCCTCACTAAATACAATGTAAAACTCTGAGAACCAACAAAATTCCCATAGTGAGGGATACAAAATCATCTCTCACTTATCCCTCATAAACCCTGTCATCCCTCACTTTTCCCAAGCAAAATTCATAATTCAGCTATCTATTTCCTGATATATAAAAAATATTTATATATAAATGCAGTAATATTTGTATATATACATAGCATGTTATATTTTTGATAATAAATGCAAAAGTGCAACTTGCGTTACAAATAACCTAATAATAAATTGATATGGAAAATGTTGCTTTAATGAGAATGGCTAAAGAATCTCTGAGAGATAAATGGGGATTGGCTGTTGGAACTTTTTTTGTGTATTCTTTGATAGTTGGTGGTGGTTCTTTTACCGGACTTGCAACTCTGATTTTGGGTGGTCCAATGGCTCTTGGATTGGTAATTTTTGCATTAGCGATATCAAGAAATCAGGAAGCGCGCTTTGAACAACTGTTTAAGGGCTTTAATAATTTTGGAACAGCATTAGGAGCTTATCTTTTTATGATATTATTTGTTATTCTATGGTCGATTCTGTTTATAATACCGGGTATCATTGCAGCCTTATCTTATGCAATGACTTTTTATATTATGGCAGATGATCCTTCTATCGATGCAATGGCGGCTATTGATAAGAGTAAAAAGATGATGTATGGATATAAATGGAAATTCTTATGCCTAAATTTACGCTTCTTAGGATGGGCGATACTTTGTCTTTTTACATTTGGAATTGGTTTTCTTTTCCTAATGCCTTACATGCATATTTCTTTTGCAAAATTCTACGATGATATAAAGGGAAGTCAAACAGCTGAGGAAACTGTAGAGACTAATATGTAATTTCTCTGTTTTGGGCTCAGTAAGTAACTTGCTGAGCCCAAAATGTATAATCTGATATAGCTAAAAAAACAGATTTATTCAACTATCTTTACAAAAAAGTGATGGTAGCCCCGAAAAGTGATAGTAAAGTGATGGATGAAAAGCCATCCATCACTCTGTAATTGCTTTATATTCAGTGCTGTTTGTCTGAAAAGTTAGAGAGTGAGGGTAGATATTCAAAAAACATTTTATTAATGAGAATGTTATTTGCTAAGGTGCTTATGATGATGTTTTTTTTCGGCGAGAATAAGATAAAAAGCTTTTTGTTTAAAAAATATTAAATGGAAGATAGTGTAACCAAAGTTACAATTTAAATCCAATAAGATTCTTACTTTTGCTATACACTAAAGATGAGTAGATCATCTGATGAATTTCTAATATAAACCAATAAAAAATACAATTATGGATGAAGATATTGAAATATGCCATTGCAATGGCATTATGAAAAGTGATATAGTGAAAGCTATCAAAGAAAAAGGGCTAACTACGGTAGATGAAGTGGGCGAAGAAACTACTGCCGGAACTGTTTGTGGAAGTTGCGTTCCTGATATTGAAGATATTTTGAAAGAAGTAAATGGTTAGCAACATCATGCTCATTAATGTATATGATTAGAAATAGTTATAATATAAATAGATAGAAAACAGAAAAGAGCAGCAAATAAAATTGCTGCTCTTTTTCTGTTTATATAATTCCTGTGGTTCTTAATTAAGTCCAAAGGCTTTCATATCTTCTTCTACGGTTGTTATAGTTTGAACACCAAAATTATCCTGAACAATCTTTAGGAGGTTAGGAGTTAAGAAACCTGGCAAAGTAGGACCAATATGTGTATTCTTTATTCCCAGATACAGCAAGGCAAGATGAACGATGATTGCTTTTTGTTCGTACCAGGCAATATTAAAGATGATTGGTAATTTATTGATATCATCCAGCTGCAGCACTTCTTTTAATTTAAGCGCAACTACTGCCCATGAGTATGAATCATTGCACTGACCGGCATCGAGTACTCTTGGTATACCGTTGATATCGCCTAATTGAAGCTTGTTGTAACGATACTTGGCGCATCCGGAAGTAAGGATAACAGTATCTTTCGGTAGTTGTTTTGCAAATTCAGTGTAATACTCCCGAGTTTTCTGGCGCGCATCACAGCCCGACATAACAACTAGTCTTTTTATAGCTCCGGAATTTACAGCTTCCAGAATCTTACCGGCAAGAGCCAATACCTGGTTGTGTGCAAAACCAATGGTTATTTCACCATTTTCAATTGCTGTAGGTGGTTGGCATTTCTTTGCCAGTTCTATGATTTCAGAAAAGTCTTTATGACCATTAGCCAGTTTCTTATCAATCACTTTCCACTCGGGCATTCCTGCAGCTCCAGTTGTAAATATCCTGTCGTTATAGGTTGTTGTTTTACGTGGAGGTACAAGACAATTGGTTGTGAAAAGAACCGGACCATTAAATGTTTCAAACTCATCAAGCTGACGGTGCCATGCATTTCCGTAGTTTCCCACCAGATGTTTGTACTTCTTGAAATGAGGATAAGCATTGGCCGGTAGCATCTCGGAATGAGTATAAACATCAACGCCTGTACCTTCTGTTTGAATAAGAAGCTGTTCCAAGTCATTCAGATCGTGCCCGCTGATAAGAATACCTGGATTCTTGCCAACTCCGATGTTTACTTTCGAAATTTCCGGATTGCCAAAAGTGGAAGTGTTTGCCTTGTCGAGCAATGCCATAACCTTTACTCCATGTTCGCCTGTTTTTACAAGCCAGTCCAGCATATCTTTCAGGCTCATGGGTCTGGTAATCATAACAAGCGTTTCTTCCATGAAGTTGTAGATATCCTGTTCTTCGAATCCCAGATTAAAGGCATGTTCTGCATAGGCGGCAATACCTTTAACGCCAAACAATGTATACTGTTTCAAGGCGCGGATATCTTCATCCTTGTCAAAGAACAAAGTGCTTACCTGTTTTGCTTTTTCATTAAAGTCCGCTTCGCTGGTTCCTTTCCAGTCAAGTGCATCATTCTTTTCATTAATACTTGCTTTTGTTTTCAGGTTATCCCGAAGAGCAATGCAATCATTGATAGCCTTCATTATTGCAGCGTTATCAAAATTGGCATTTGTAATTGTGATAAACAAGCCATTAGTAATAAACTTACTCTCTACGTTAGTATCTATCCCTTTCTTGCGGGCTTCGATAGTTGCAAATGCAAGTCCCTGACATGCAAATATTAGTAAATCCTGAAAATTGGCGGTATCTTCTTTCTTACCGCAAACTCCGTTAATGGTGCAGCCTGTGTTCTTGGCTGTCTCCTGACATTGATTACAAAACATACCCATAGTACTTCATTTTTTAAGTTAGTATACAAAATATATCGGTTTAAATAATCAGCATTCAATAAACAATCAGGAAAGACATTTGTTTATAACTATTGGACTTTTCACAAATATAATAAATTATCTGAAATATATATCAGTGAGTAAGATTAACTTTATAGAAATCAGTTTATAAACATAAAAAATGACAGAAAATATGCTGAATCGAAATGTAGAAGCTGATGGCTAATTATTCTTATTAAGCAGGTCGAGTGTATGGGTTATCAGTTCAGTTCCGCCCCATGCTCCATGTCCGGGTATAACGATGCGTGCATCTTTGAATTTGGTATAAACCTTACTTACTGTTTTGGGCCATTCTTTCACGTTAGCATCTGATAAATTACCTAGTCCTTGAGATTTCATATCCTTAATCATACATCCTGCAAATAGAATTTTTTCAGATGGGATCCACACTACAATATTATCTGGTGCATGCCCCTCTCCGGGATAGTAGCAATATAACTCTTTATTTCCAAATTTAAGACGCAGGTTGTCTTTAAATCCTTGTTCTGGAACAGGAAGCTTATTCTGTTGGGCAAGAACGATCGTTTTTTGACATGCGTATGATTTTACTCCGATGCTTTTCAGATACTTTAATCCGCCCATGCAGTCTGCATGAAAGTGATTGGGGATAAAGCCTGTTATTTTTACATGCAAAGAATCTGTGATTGCTTTTACCATTTCTTCGGTAAGTTTATCGTTGATAGGGGTATTGAGCAAGAAGGCTTTGTGATTGTTTATTAATACCAGTCCGTTAGAGGAAACCAGACCAAATTTCCCCATTTCTGCTGTTGATACATAGATATATGCATCTTTTGATATTTGTACAAACTCCAGACCCTTTGAGATCTTTATTGTTTTATAATCCGATTGAGCAAATATGTTGATTGAAATACAGCATATAAGAATGATGAAAAGTATTTTTCTCATTGTATTTATGTAAGCTTTAAGATTTTAATAATCGTGTCCATTGTTATTTTGCACAATGAACACGATTGTATTTTTATGGAGCGAACTACCAGATTTTTACAATCTGATTTTCGGCACGCCACATTTTATCACCCTTTTTCACTCCGAATGCTGAATAGAACTCAGGCATGTTGGATAGAGGACCCAGGATTCTCCACTTTGCCGGAGAATGCACGTCGGTTTTAATTTGGTTTTTCAATGCTTCGGGACGAATATTCAACATCCATCCAAGTGCATATCCAAGGAAGAAACGCTGACTGGGGTTCAGTCCGGCAATCATTTCATTGTTCTTGTACTGGTCGGTGTTTTTAAATGCTTCGAATCCCATAACTACTCCACCGAGGTCGGCAATGTTCTCACCTTGTGTAAGTTCACCATTGAGGTGCATGTTGTCTATGGCTGTGTAGTCATTGAATTGTTTTACAATCATTTTGGTTTTCTGAACAAACTTTGCTTTGTCGTCATTGGTCCACCAGTTGCTCAGGTTGCCCTGCTCGTTGTATTTACATCCCTGATCGTCGAAACCATGTGTAATTTCGTGTCCAAATGTACATCCGATGATGGAGTAGAGTATGGCATCGTCGGCCATTTTACTTTCATACCCCGGAACAATAATGTTGCAACCCGGAATAACAATTTCGTTGTTTGATGGATTGTAATATGCATTGTATGTTTGTGGATACATGCCCCATTCCTTACGGTCTACCGGTTTTCCGTATTTGCTTATCATGTAGTTGAATCCCCATTTGTTGGCACTCATCACATTCTTTACGTAAGATGAACGGTCAATCTGCATAGCACTCAGGTCTTTCCATTTATCAGGATAACCAACTTTCATTATTACTCCATTGAGCTTTTTCAATGCTTTTTCTTTGGTTGGTGCACTCATCCAGTCGAGAGCTTTGATGCGTTGTGCAAAAACAGATTTGATGGAATTACCTATCTCCTCCAGTTTCTCTTTGGTTCCTTTTGGCAGATACTCGTTTACGTACACTTGTCCGATAAGTTCTCCAAGTGCTCCGTTGGTTTGTCTTACTACACGTTCCCATCTTGGTCTCGGCTCTTTTACTCCCTCAAGGGTTGTTGAATAGAAGTTGAAGCTTTCCATATAGGTTTTATCATCCAGATAGTCCGACAAGCCATTGATTAAATGAAACTTGAGATAGTTTTTCCAGTCGTCTATTGAATATTTTTTCATGTAGCCATTCAGTGCAGTAAGGAATTCAGGTTGACCCACAACAACCGAATCTACTTTGGTTAGTCCTACGTTGTTAAGGAAAATCTTCCAGTCAATGTTTGGAGCCATCGCAGCAAGTTTGGCGGATGTTATTTTGTTATAGTTGGTCAAAGGATCGCGGGTGTCTTCCATTTTACGGGAAGTCTTTGCAATGGCTGTTTCCATTTCCATTAACCTGGCAGCGGCTTGTTTGGCTTTGGATTTGTTGTATCCCATAATTCCGAACATGTTGCCGGCGAAGGTTACAAACTTTTCGCGAATATTTTTAGAACCGGCATCTGTGTCCAGATAGTAACTTCGTTCCGGCATACTTAATCCACCTTGAGTAATGTAAACCTGATATTTACTGCTATTCTTGTCGTCCTGAGTAACGTACATGTCAAGCAATGGCGATGCTGCCACAGTATGAATATAAGCAGCTTCTTTGATGATACCGTTCAGATCTTTGATATTGTCTATTTTTGCAAAATCACCTTTAAGTTCGCCGATACCTTTTTTATTTAAAGAGGTGCTGTCCATTCCCGTGAAAAAGAAATCGCCAATCTTTTGTTTGTTGCTTCCTTTTGGTGCATCCTTTATAGCTGCCGATGATTCGCATATATTACGAACCTGTGCATTTATAGTATCCTGGATAAGTTGAAATATCCCGTTACTTTGTTTACTGGCAGGAATAGGATTTTGCTTAAACCATTTGCCATTGGCAAACTGAAAGAAATCATCTCCGGCTTTTTCTGTTGAATCAATATGCGCAATCAGCGCGTCACCCTTTTCGGATGAAAGCTTACCTTGTTTGCACGAAGTAGCTGCTGTAACTACAGTCAGGCAAATAAATGCTTTAAATATTCCCTTTTTCATACAATATTTTTTTGTTTGTACTTATATGTCGAGAAAGGGATTATTTTATTGCACTTTTTATCGATAATTTTGTGATAATTTATATTGAGTTCCTGACAGCTTTAGATTTAGTTTCCAATTATTGGCATACAGTGAATATACTCTCTGCTTTCTACCTGGTCGAGAATGAATTTAGCTATATCTGCCCGCGAAACTGCAAATTTTATTTTCTGCTTGCCGAAAGAGACTTTTATTTTTCCATTACGAGATTTGTTGGTGGGATAAAGGTATCGCACAATTGTCCAGTCTAGTGAAGATTTCTTAATCATGTGGCCTATGGCTACAAATTCAAGATATGTTCTATGTCTGAATAGACTAATAAAAAGTTTAGGTACAATAGTTACAGCCGACTTTGCATCTTTTCCTGACTGAATAACCGGAGAAGCTATTGTTATAAATCGTTTTATATGAAGACGTTCCATAGCCATAATAATATGTCGGTGTACTTCAAAAGTCGGATATCCTTTTTTCTTAAAACTCTTTGAGGGTTCCATAGCACTTATTACCGCATTGCTCTCTGTTATGGTTTGCTTTATCTTGTAATAATCATGAATAGTCCCTTTAACGATTTCCAGATTAGGGTGGGATAAACCTATTTCCTGTAGATTATGCACATAGGCTTTTATGATATACCCTTTACCAAGTGCTTGTTCTGTAAGCAGACGGCCTATTTTTCCGCTTGCTCCGAAAATTGTTATTATCATATTTATACATGTTATTTTATATAAAAACAAATGATAGGTTGTTTTGTTAGCTGATTGCTTATTTACTAATTGTTAGGTAGATAACCTAAAACCGTGATTTTGGTAGATATATCAGTGATTTGTATACAAAGTAGTAATGAATTTCTTAATATTTTTGTGAAAAATTAAAAGATTATCCTCAATATATCAGGATTTTAAATTAAGTTTGATCTTGAATACAGATAAACACGGAAAACGATTAAATGCTAATGCTAAAAGAATAATGAATTATGTTACGAAAAATTAGAATAGCGACCGCTATTATTTGCTTTACTCTAATAACTTTGTTATTCCTTGATTTTACAGGAACATTGCATCATTGGTTTGGCTGGCTGGCCAAAATTCAGTTTCTACCCGCTTTATTGGCATTAAATATCGGTATAGTACTGGCACTTATTGTGCTCACATTTGCTTTGGGGCGGATATATTGTTCTGTGATTTGTCCGCTTGGCGTATTTCAGGATGCTATATCCTGGATAGCCGGAAAACGGAAGAAGAATCGTTTTGTCTATTCAACGGCTATTTCCTGGTTGCGATATGGAATTCTGGCATTATTCATTATAGCATTAATTGCAGGTATAGGCTCTTTTGTTCAGTTACTGGCACCTTATAGTTCCTACGGACGTATAGCTTCTAATTTGTTTGCTCCTTTGTATCAATGGGGTAATAACTTGTTGGCTTACTGGGCAGAACGGATGGATAGCTATGCATTTTATTCGGTTGATGTATGGATGAAAGGTACACTAACCTTAGGTATTGCTGTTGTTACGTTTGTAATACTTGCAATTCTGGCATGGCGTAGCGGCAGGACTTATTGCAACACCATTTGTCCGGTTGGAACGCTACTTGGATTTTTATCTAAGTATTCATTCTTTAAACCGGTAATTGATACTGAAAAATGCAATGGATGCGGACTTTGTGCTCGTAATTGCAAGGCTTCGTGCATTAATTCAAAAGAACACAAGATTGATTACAGTCGCTGTGTAACCTGTATGGACTGTATAGGTAAATGTAAGCAAGGTGCTATCAAGTATGTATCTTGGCAAAAGGAAGAATCTCTGACAGATAAGCAAACAACCGAAAAAAATGATAAGTCGGGCGTTTCACGTCGTAATTTTCTGTCGGTAACGGCATTGCTTACTTCCGCAACAGCACTAAAAGCTCAAAAGATAAAGGTCGATGGAGGGTTAGCAGTTATAGAAGATAAAAAAATACCCAATCGCTCAACACCAATAACGCCGGCCGGATCTCAAAGTGCGCGAAATCTGGCGCAACATTGTACGGCGTGCCAGCTCTGTGTATCTGTATGCCCTAATCAGGTTTTACGTCCTTCAGATAACTTAGAAAAACTAATGCAGCCCGAAATGTCTTATGAACGTGGCTATTGCCGTCCGGAATGTACCCGGTGTTCAGATATTTGTCCAACAGGTGCTATACGTCCTGTTACTAAAGCTGATAAATCTGCTATTCAGATAGGTCATTCCGTGTGGATAAAGAAAAATTGTATAGTTAACAGAGATGGTGTGGAATGTGGAAACTGTGCCCGTCACTGTCCTGTTGGTGCTATACAAATGATTCCGATTGATGCAAAGAATAAGGATTCACTTAAAATACCGGCTGTTAATACGGAACGTTGTATTGGCTGCGGTGCATGTGAGAATCTTTGTCCGGCTCGTCCGTTTAGTGCAATATATGTAGAAGGACACGAAATTCACCGGACTGTATAAGCTATATCGTAAAAATGATTAGTAAAAATGAAAATAGAAAGAAATTACTATGGGGAAGATAGACAAGAAAAACATAGACCGTAGAAATTTTCTGAAGCTGCTTGGTGGTGGAGCCGCAGTTTCTACAGCGGCATTTTACGGATGTAAACCTGGCAATAAAACACCCACAGGAGTAGCAAGTGTATTGCATGTTCCTACCGATAAAATGACCTATCGTTTGAATCGTAAAACCGGTGAAAAAGTTTCGCTGCTTGGATATGGCTGTATGCGTTTGCCAACAAAACCAACTGCTGATGGGCAAAAGGAATTGATAGATCAGGAAGAGGTAAATAAGTCGGTTGATTATGCTCTTGCTCATGGGGTGAATTATTATGATACGTCTCCTATGTATGTTCAGGGTATGTCGGAACATGCTATTGGTATTGCACTGAGCCGACATCCCCGAAATAAATATTTTGTAGCTACTAAAATGTCGAACTTTGATCCTAAAACAAAGAGCAAAGAGGCATCTATTGAAATGTATCATAACTCCTTTAAGGAATTGCACGTAGATTATGTGGATTATTATCTGCTCCATGCTTTAGGGGCTGATGATGATTATAAAGAACGCTATATAAATAACGGTATGCTTGACTTTCTGTTGAAAGAAAGAGAGGCCGGACGTATACGCAATCTGGGGTGGTCGTTTCACGGCGATCAAAGTTTTTTCGATTATATGCTTTCGCTGGATATAAAATGGGATTTTGTGCAAATTCAGCTTAATTATGTAGACTGGAAACATCCTCAGGGAATGGGGGTGAGTGCAGAATACCTGTACGGGGAATTGGTGAAACGTAATATTCCGGTTGTGGTTATGGAACCGTTGCTGGGTGGACGCCTGTCTAAACTGAACGATCATCTGGTAGCTCAGCTTAAACAGAGACAGCCGGAAGTTAGTGTGGCTTCGTGGGCATTCCGTTTTGCTGGTTCATTGCCGGAAGTGCTTACTGTTTTAAGTGGTATGACTTATATGGAACATTTGCAGGATAATATAATTACTTATTCTTCTTTTAAACCGCTTACAGATGATGATAAGGCGATGCTTGAAGAAACTGCTGAGATGATACTTAAGTATCCGACTGTACCTTGTACCGCGTGTAATTATTGTATGCCTTGTCCTTATGGTCTTGATATTCCGGGAATTTTTGCACACTATAACCGATGCCTGAACGAAGGCAATGTGCCAAAAAGCTCACAGGATGAGAATTACAGTAAGGCTCGTAGTATATTTCTTGTTGGATATGACCGGAATGTGCCAAGGCTGAGACAAGCTAACCATTGTGTTGGTTGCAGCAAATGTGTAGAGCACTGTCCGCAAAGCATTAAAATCCCTAAGGAAATGGAGCGAATAGATCAATTTGTAGAACAATTGAAACAGGGAACTATTTAGTTTCATGTTAGGTATCTCTGAACTTATTCTATATTAAATAATTAATGGAAAACGCTGTAAAGCTATTGCATAAAAGCGGATATTGCTGTGTAATGATGAATCGAATAATAATTTTTTTACTGTTAATCTGTCTTTTTATATCTGTTAAAGTACAAGCACAATCTAAAAAAGATAGTGTTTATATAAAAAAGAGCTATACAATTGACGAAGTTGTTGTAACCGGTACCCGGAATGAAACGGACACACGTCATTTACCAATGAGCATATCTGTGGTTAACCGTGAACAGATAGAACAGCGTAACGAGCAGTCTTTACTTCCATTACTGACCGAACAGGTTCCTGGCTTTTTTACAACCGGGCGTAGCATCATGGGATACGGAGTTTCAACCGGTGCGGCGGGTGGCATGAGTTTAAGAGGTATTGGCGGCAGTCCCACGACCGGCCTCCTTGTACTTATTGACGGGCATCCGCAATACATGGGTTTGATGGGACATCCTTTAGCTGATACTTACCAGTCCATGTTGGCCGAACGGGTTGAGGTAGTTCGTGGTCCGGCTTCTGTTTTATATGGATCTAACGCCATGGGCGGGGTTATTAATATAGTAACCCGTAAGTCAAAAGAAGAAGGTGTGAAAAATGATGTTAGATTGAGTTATGGATCGTATAATACGCTTTCGGCTGAGGCTTCCAACCGGGTTCTTAAAGGTCGTTTCAGTAGAATAGTATCTGCTTCTTACAATAGAACAGACGGTCATCGTGAAAATATGGATTTCGATCAATATGGCGGTTATGCGAAATTAGGATATGAGATCAGTGATGCATGGAATGTTTTTACTGATTTGAATCTGACACATTTCAATGCATCCAATCCGGGTACAGTGAATGCTCCGATCTTGGATAATGACTCACGAATAACCAGAGGAGTAGCATCACTTTCTGTTGAAAATAATTATAACCGGACTTCCGGTGCTTTGAAGTTTTTTTATAATTGGGGAAGGCATCACATAAATAATGGTTATTCTTTAGGTAAAACACCGTCAGATTATCGGTTTAAGTCTAAAGACCAGATGTTGGGTGTTACGTGGTATCAAAGTGCTACTCTTTTTTCTGGTAATCGGATTACAGTTGGAGTAGACTTTCAGCATTTTGGTGGAGATGCATGGAATCAGTTTACAGACAAGCGTGTTGGTATTGCTGATAAAACAGAAAATGAGGTAGCTGGTTATGTAGACTTCCGTCAGGCTCTCGGTACTCTTTTTACTTTAGATATTGGACAACGTTTAGACCATCATTCACAAACCGGAACAGAGTGGGTTCCTCAGGTAGGATTGTCTATGCATTTACCCAAAACTGCAGAGTTGAAAGCGATGGTAAGTAAAGGATTTCGTAATCCTACTATCAGGGAACTATATATGTTTGGTCCGCAAAATCCAGATTTGATGCCTGAAAAGATTATGAATTATGAAATGTCCTTTTCACAGTATCAGCTGGATAATATGCTTTCGTATGGTATCAACCTTTACTATATAAATGGTGATAACATGATTCAAACTGTACCTGTTAATGGCAGACCTTTGAATATCAATACTGGCAAAATTGAAAACTGGGGTGTGGAAGCGAATGCGAATTACAGAATTAACCCTTCACTTATGTTCTCAGCTAATTACAGCTGGTTGAATATGAAATATCCGGTAGTGGCGGCTCCCGAACACAAACTTTATGCCGGTGTTTATTATTCGCACAAAAAATGGAATGTTTCTACAGGTGTGCAATATATCAATGGACTTTATACTTCTATAAATCCTGAAACCAAAGAGAGTTTTGTATTGTGGAATTTGAACGGAAGTTACCATCTGAGTCACTTTGCCAATCTTTTTGTTCGTGGAGAAAACTTGTTAGCTCAACACTACGAAATAAATGCTGGCTATCCCATGCCAAAGGCTACTATAATGGGAGGAGTCAATCTGACTTTTTGAGGTAACAGAATAAGTACTATTCAAAGTGTTTTAGTATTCTTTTGAAAAAACTACCCCAGATTGCAGATTACAATCTGGGGGTGGATTTAACTATATAAACACTATTGAAACTATTCGTATATCTAATTTTTTCCGTTATTTCCTCGGGTAACGCTGAATGCGAATCTCCTGAAAAGAAATGTAGGAATTGCTACTCCTACTACAAGGGCAGCAAGTATAAAAATGGTAGTTGTTCCGTTACTGTAAAACAGATTAATGTAATGCAACTGATCAGCCTCTGTTTTGCACACCATATAGACAGAAATAGCCTGCAAAGTGTGATATGCAAACATTCCCGGAATCATAGGCAGGAGCGATGGAAAAGCAAAGACCTCCGCTGGTACAGCCAGTCGTTTCGCAAAAAAGACAGAAAGACAACCAATTGATAATGAAGCGAAGAATGAGGCCTGACTGATACTCAGGGAGAAACTATCAAAGTGCATTAAAAAATAACGGATACTATGGCCTATGGCTGCTAGTAATGCCGACACAAAAAGTGAGCGTCGGGGCGGATTACTGATAATAGCAAATCCAACAGCAGCTATAGCTGCAAAAAATCCGTCTTCCAAAAGTTCAAGTATCATCATATTGTAACTAATCCTGTTATAAATAAAATAGCAGATAACCCTATAGCAATGCAGCTTACAAGCAATGCTGCATTAAATAGCCGGCAACACCCTGTTACTATATGTCCGTCGATTATGTCCATCACTCCGTTTATAAGTGGAACACCTGGAATAAGATAAAGAACACTGGTGCCTAGTGCCATGTCGGGTGTGGTACCCCAATTGCATAGATATCCCAGACTGCCAAATGCTGATGCAAACATTGCCGAAAGTATAAAAACTGCGAACTCGTTCCAATGCCATTTTTGCATTTGCTGTTTGAAAAAGAATCCGATGAAGGTAGCAACAAATACAATTGCCATCGAAATAAAATCACCATGAAATAGCCGGCAGAAAGAAGCGTTTGCAAAGGATACCAACCATAATACAACCCAGGGATTAACCCGTGGACGAGCCAATATGCGCTGACAAAGCTTCGAGGCACGATTCAACGGAATATGCTCATCATGGATTCTCCAGCTCAGATGACTAAGCCGTGCATTAATCTCGAAATTAAGGGGCATCGGTTTTATGCGACTTACCATGGAGTAAGAATGCTCGTTCCGTGAATCCCAGAGAGTCATCACCATCGTTTTCTGGAAAAAGAGCATCTCAGCTTTTAGATGATATGCCTTTGCTATGCGCAATGCATTTCGCTCAATGCGTGACGTTTGAGCTCCAACAGCCATCATACAGGTTGAGAAGTCGGAGATAAATTTTGCTACAGATTTCAGTTCCTTATGATTCTCCATACTATAATTTACCCGGGTAACTACGTATTGTTTTAGCAAAAATCACCATGAACAGCAAAAAGAAAAAAGTAAAGCTGAAAAAGGCTCCTAAACAGAAGTTTGTTCTGATAGCCTTCAACTGCCCCTCTGGTTGTGCTACGGTACAAACCGTCTGATTATTTAATTCTGTCATGTCCCGGATTGTTTTGAGTATTATGTTCTTTGTAATAGTGAGCCCATTCCTGTGCTCTACGATTGAATACCCATATAAAAATAGAGCAGGCTAAAGCAAGTCCAAGAATTGCACCAATTATTAAACTGGAATAGGGTGTAAGTGTAACTGCAGATGTTTGAGCGGGAGCTGTCAATACTACGTTTAGTAAGTTCATCATCATTTTCTTATTTTTTAAACGGCCGCAAAGATAGGCCTTATGTTATGAAGCCAAATAATAACTTTTATGGTTTTTATCTATTGAAACAATAGGATATACCTATCAAGTATTTACTTTAGTTGATAGGTTATTTCGATTAACTAGGACGAAATTATCTATTATAATAATTATTGTAGCATTGTATTAATACGTACCTTTACGCCCGATATGGAACTAAGACAACTAAGATACTTTATTAAGTCTGCTGAACTTTCTAATTTTACTGAGGCTGCGAGAACTTTGTTTATTTCAGAAAGTACTCTTTCACAGCAAATTAAGCAACTTGAAATAGAACTGGATACTTTGCTTTTTGAACGTGTAAGGAGAAGGGTTTCGCTTACTGAAGCTGGTGAGATGTTTTTGCCTTATGCACGCAAAACAGTGGCCGATTCGGAACATGCTGTACAACGGTTGCGCGATTTGCGTAATCTCCATACCGGAACTCTCAAAATAGGAGTGACTTTTAGTCTGGGATCTGTGCTTACAAATACCCTGGAAAAGTTTTCCCAAACATATCCCGATATAAAGCTGAACATTATATACCGTACAGCGACAGAATTAACCGGATTACTGAAAACTCATCAGGTAGATTTTGTTCTTTCTTATGAACTGCTTCATGATGATGATCAGATAGAGAGTATGCGCTTGTTTGATTCAGCTCTTTCTGTAATTGTTCATCAGCATCATCCGCTTGCGGCGCTTAAACGCATTCCACTATCATACGTAAATAACTATCCGCTTATACTCCCTTCAGTTGGGATGAATGCCCGCATTATTCTCGACAGTGTTTTACAGGCCAGCCATATAACTCTGAATCCGCAGGTAGAGCTTAATGAAGTGAACATACTGTTGCAAATGGTCAGAACAAAGCATTGGGTGACTGTACTTTCTAAAGCTACCATACACGGTGATAAAGAAATGAAAGCTATCGCTATACAGGAAAAAGGCACAGAGATGCATGCTGCTTTGTTGTGGCTAAAAGATGGCTATCAGAAAAATGCTACCCGTGAGTTTATACGAATGTTAATGCAGGATTGACATTTAAATATTTGATTGTATTTTCTTTATAAATAATGGACACGTGCTCTCCATGCTGTTCATTGTTAAAATCCAGTATGTTTTATTTTTATTGAGCACGCTTATTAATCGATATTTTTATGTAAGTTTGCATATATGAATCCACTTCCTAAAGATATAAGAACTTATTCTTTTTCAGAATTTGAAGAAAGCAATTCTTCTTTTTCAATAAAGAAACTCGAAGATTTATATCGTATGAAGCATGGTGAATCGGATATTCCGCATCGTCATGATTATTATACGATTATTTTCTTTGAAAAAGGAGAGGGTACTCATATTGTTGACTTTACAGAATATAAGATTGAAGATAATACCATCTATTTTATTGTTCCCGGACAAATGCATCAGGTAATACCAACTTCCGAACCAAAAGGTTGGACAATGAAATTTACCGATGAATTCTTGATTTCTAACTCAATTTCCGATAAGCTAATTAATGGTATTTATTTGTTTAACGAATTCGGGCAGTCGCCTCCGTTGTCAATTAATGAAATACAAAAGTCGGTATATCTTAATATCATTGCTCAGATAGACTATTTCTCCGAATCTCTTGAAAGCTACACTCAGGAAGCTGTTGGTGCACTGATGAAACTCTTTTTTATTCAGAGTAATAATCATTGTTCGCTACAAAAAAACGATAATCCTCAATTGATGGAAACAACCAATCAGTTGCTGCACTTATTTAAACAGTTACTGAATAAGCATTATACCTCTATGCATATGGTTTCGGATTATGCCAGTAAGTTGAATGTAACAGCCGATTATCTGAATAAAACAGTGAAAAGCATTACCGGTAAATCTGCAAAAGACCATATTCAGAGCAAGATAATTATTGAGGCAAAGCGTTCATTGCTGTTTAGTGAGATAAGCAGTAAAGAGCTTGCTTACGAACTTGGCTTCGAAGAATCAGCCCATTTTAATAACTTTTTTAAGAAGATAACTGCTCAAACTCCTTCAGAATTTCGTGCTTTAGCACGTCAGTCCTGATTTTTGCAATCATTCACCTGATTTCATTACTTCGTACGGCATATTCCTGCCGTATCTTTGTCATATCAAATTAGAAGAAGATTTGAAATAATAAAGAATATAAGTATGAAAACAATATTGCATAAATCAGAAACACGTGGACATGCCAATCATGGTTGGTTGAACACATACCATACTTTTAGTTTTGCCAATTATTATAATCCGGAGCGTATTCATTTCGGCACGCTGAGGGTACTTAATGATGATGTAATCGCTCCAGGTGAAGGTTTCGGAAAACATCCTCACGATAATATGGAAATTATAACTATTCCGATTTATGGTGATCTGGAACATAAAGATAGTATGGGGAATCATGGAGTAATCACTGCGGGAGAAATTCAGGTAATGAGTGCCGGAACCGGCCTTTTCCATAGTGAGTTCAATAAAAATAAGGATAAGGAAGTTAGCTTGTTGCAAATTTGGGTTTTTCCGAATAAAAAGAATGTAACACCACGCTACGATCAGATAACTTTGGCTGATATTGAGAGGAAGGATGAATTTTATCAGATACTTTCACCAGACCAGAATGGTCAGGGAGTATGGATTTATCAGAATGCATGGTTTCATCTTGGTGATTTGTCAGAAGGATGGAAGGGGGAATACAAACTGAAAGATAAGAAGAACGGTGTTTATTTCTTTGTAATAGAGGGAAAAGTAACAGTTGCCGGGCAGGAACTAACTAGAAGAGACGGATTTGGAGTTAGTGAGTCTGAATCAATAGAAATAGCTACAACCGCAAATACAAAACTGCTGGTAATGGAAATACCAATGCAATAAATCATTAATAAACAAAATTATAATTTTAAAAAACATACATTATGAATGCAATTAAGAAATTCTTAGCAACCGACCAACAATCTTGGTCTTTGTTAGTAGCACGTTTGGCCTTAGGCCTTGTAGTATTACCTCACGGAGCGCAAAAAGCTCTCGGACTTTTCGGTGGATATGGTTTTGAGGGAACACTTGGAGCTTTCCAGTCAATGGGTATGCCTTTAATCATCGGAGTTTTAGTAATTCTGGCTGAATTTGTTGGAAGCTTAGGTATTCTTGTAGGTGCCGGAACACGTTTTATGGCTTTCTCAGTTGGTTTAACAATGGCAGGAGCAGCTGTTCTTGGTGGTCATATAAACAATGGTTTTTTCATGAACTGGTTTGGTCAGCAGAAAGGAGAAGGACTTGAATACTTTATCCTTGTTGTAGGTTTGGCTATTGCCATCCTAATTGGCGGAGCTGGTCGTTACGCTGTTGACAATCTTATTTCAAAGAAACTTAAATAATTAATTATACTAGAAACGGACTAATTCCGTAATAAATAATATTTTGATCATATGGAACCAAAAATGCCAAAGAAAGGACCCTACGAAGTAGAATTAGAGGCTGGAAAAAGTTATCATTGGTGTACTTGCGGTGCAAGTAAAAATCAACCGTTTTGTGATGGATCACATCATGGAACAGAGTTTAAACCACTTGCATTTGAAGCAAAAGAAACCGGCAAAGCTTATCTCTGTGGATGCAAACATACAAATAATCCACCTTATTGCGATGGATCTCACAACAAATTATAATAAGCTTTTAATTTTGACTTTTTAATTATCGTGCCCTTTGTTGAAAAAGACAAAGGGCACGATTGTTTTGTTATTATTTTCATGTACATTTGTTCCTCTGTTTGTAAACGAGCTTATTGACTTTATATAATACATATGAATAAAACACGTACTATCATATCCTTTTTTATATTCTTTTTTATTAGCATTGTCAGTTGTGCACAACCGGATTTTTTTACCAGATATTATTTTAAGAACTTAAATATCAGAGATGGATTGTCTCAGAATACAGTAAATGCTATTTTACAGGATAGTAAGGGATTTATGTGGTTTGGTACAAAAGATGGACTAAACAGATATGATGGTTTGTCTTTTCGTGTTTTTAAATTTGATGCTAGCACAACAAAATCGATTGGCAATAATTTTATTACTGCTCTTTATGAAGATCGGAAAGGAACTATATATGTGGGTACAGATGCTGGTTTATATGTCTATTCTCCTATAACAGAATCTTTTATACGATTTTCGTTAAGAAGTGCGCTAGGTACATCTATAGAACATTCCGTTACTTCTATTATTAGTGATAAAAATGGAGGAATCTGGGTATCTGTTGATTCTCAGGGACTTTTTTATTATTCTCCGTCACAAGGAACTCTTATAAATTATTTTTCGAGCAAATCTAAGAAACACATTTCTGCCAATATAACCCGTTTCTGGTTTGATGATAGCGGTACTTGCTGGCTTTGTCTATATGATGATAATTTGTATTATACCAAAGATAATTTTAAAACCTTGAAACCTTATGTGGCAGCCGACGGGAGCCAGCCTTTTAAAGATGATATTATCAATAAACTAGTTTCTGGTCCTCATCATTGTTTGTATGTTGGCTCTTCGAAAGGAGGATTAAAAGAGATAGATTTAACAACAAATAAGGTTCGTACTCTTTTACTGAAAGATGAATCGGGAGAAATCGTCTATGCCAGAGAGATAGCTTTTTATTCTAAAAATGAAATCTGGGTGGGATCAGAATC
Organism: Bacteroidaceae bacterium; assembly: GCA_963668125.1. Lineage (GTDB taxonomy): Bacteria > Bacteroidota > Bacteroidia > Bacteroidales > Bacteroidaceae > Bacteroides. The sequence continues at coordinate 1,354,552 of OY764215.1, forward strand.
TGGATTATTTATTTATCACTTGAAAACAGGGCGATTTACGCACCATACTTGTGTGAATGGTGATCCTTATTCACTTTCAGACAATGCTATTTATTCTTTGTTCAAAGATAAAGAGGGGGCTATGTGGATTGGTTCTTATTTTGGTGGAATTAATTATTACCCCAAACAGTATACGTATTTTGAAAAATTTTATTCTTCCGGAAATACAAACAGAGACTTTGGTAAAAGAGTCCGGGAATTCTGTGAAAGTAATGATGGTACTATATGGATAGGAACTGAGGATAAAGGACTGTTTAATTATAATCCAGTAACAGGTATTATTAAGCCGTTTACAAATCCGGCTATTTATCACAATGTTCATGGACTTTGCCTTGATGGAGATTTTTTATGGATCGGCACATTTGCCAAAGGATTAAATAGGCTGAACCTAAAGACCAAACAGATAAAATCATATCATAAAGGAACTGCACCTAATACATTAAATGCAAATGATATTTTTACCATTTGCCGCTCAACTTCAGGTATACTTTGGATTGGTACGACTTACGGATTGATGCGTTACAACAGGCACACAGATGATTTTACACGTATTCCGGAATTGAATGGTAAATTTATTTATGACATAAAGGAAGATAGACATGGAAATTTGTGGTTGGCAACTTATGCAAACGGAGCTTATAAATATGATATAAACAAGAAGAAATGGAAAAACTACCAGTTTAATGAGAATGATAATAATAGTCTTCCATATAATAAAGTATTAAGTGTTTTTGAAGATAGTCAAGGTCAGATATGGCTTACAACACTGGGCAGGGGATTTTGTCGGTATAACCCGGATTCGGATACATTTACCAGATATGGTTCCAAGGATGGATTGCCTAATGATGTGATTTATCAGATTGTAGAAGATGAAAGCGGAATGTTCTGGATTACAACAAATGCAGGATTAGTGAGATTTAATCCTCAAGCAAAAAAGTGTAAAGTATTTACTGTAGCTAATGGATTGTTGGGAAATCAGTTTAATTTCAGATCGAGCTTTAAGGATAAAAATGGAACAATTTATTTGGGTAGTATTGACGGATTTATTTCTTTTAATCCGGAAACATTTTCTGAAAATAAATACATTCCTTATGTAGCAATTACTGACTTTTTACTTTTTAATAAATCTGTAGCTGTTGGAGAAGCAGGTTCTCCATTGAAAACAAGTATCACTTATTCTGATGCAATTACTCTTGATGCTGATCAGAATTCTTTTTCTCTTCGAATTGCGGCATTAAGTTATCAAGCTCCGCAAATGAACCGGTTAATGTATAAATTAGATGGTTTTGATAAAGAATGGCTCTCAGTTACGGGGAATTCTCTTATCACTTATTCAAACTTAAAATATGGTAATTATACATTCAGGGTGAAGGCTTCTAATAGTGATGGTGTGTGGAACGAAAAGGAGACTATTTTAAAAATTAGAATTCGCCCACCTTTTTATCTCTCTATATGGGCTTATTGTTTTTATATATTAGCTATTTCTGGCTCCATTGTATATATCATATCTTATTTTAAAAAGAAGAGTGAAAGAAGACATCAGCGCCAGATGGAAAAATTTGAGCAAGAGAAAGAACATGAAATTTATAATGCAAAAATAGACTTCTTCACGAATGTTGCTCACGAAATCCGTACTCCGCTAACTTTGATTAAAGGGCCTTTAGAAAATATAATTCTGAAAAAGAATGTGGATGCAGAGACAAAAGAGGATTTAAATATCATGAGTCGAAATACAGAACGGCTTTTAAATCTGACAAATCAGCTTCTTGATTTCCGTAAGACCGAAAGTCAGGGTTTTCGTCTTAGTTTTATAAGGTGTAATATTTCTGATTTATTGAGAGAAACTTATCTTCGTTTTACACCTCTGACAAAGCAAAAGGGAATAGACTTTAAACTGAATGTTCCCGAAAAAGATTTTTATGCTCATGTAGATAAAGAAGCATTTACCAAGATCCTTAGTAATTTATTCAATAATGCAGTGAAATATTCGGAATCATATATTCATGCAACATTGGAAGTTGACGATTCTCAGCTGGAAACTGCTAGTTTTAAGGTACGTGTTGTAAATGATGGTCAGATCATTCCGGAAAGTATGCGGGAGGAGATATTCAGACCTTTTGTTCGTTACGATGAAAATGGAATGAACAAGCAAACTACAGGAACTGGAATTGGACTAGCTTTATCACGTTCTTTGGCTGAATTGCATCAGGGTAGTTTGAGAATGGATAATGTGAGCGACTGTAATAGCTTTTGTCTGACATTACCTGCTATTCAGAACCGGATAATAAATCTGGATGTGGAAACAGTTAATATTCAAAGTGGAAAAACTGAAATGCCAGTAAGATCAGTTACAACAAGTGATAATAAGTCTGTGGTTCTGGTTGTGGAAGATAATCCTGATATGCTGGCATTTGTAATGAAACAGTTGTCATCTGTCTATACAGTTCTTACTGCAACTAATGGACAAGAGGCGTTAGAAGTATTGGACAACAATTATGTTAACCTTGTGGTGAGTGATGTGATGATGCCTGTTATGGGTGGCTTTGAACTTTGTAGCGTTATTAAATCTGATCTTAATTATAGTCATATACCCGTAATTTTGCTAACAGCAAAAACGAATATGCAATCTAAAATAGAAGGATTAGAGTTGGGAGCAGATGCATATATAGATAAACCTTTTTCTGTTGAATATTTGCTGGCAAACATTGCCAACTTAATTCAAAATCGTGAAAAGCTGCGTCAGGCATTTGCAAAATCACCATTTTTAGATGCTAACACGATGGCGTTGACAAAGGCAGATGAAGAATTTCTTAAAAAACTAAATGATATTATTCAAACTAATCTGCATAATCCTGATTTTAGTATAGATGATATGGCTGATACTTTTAATATGAGTCGCTCCAGTTTTTATAGAAAAATAAAAGGCGTTCTTGATTTGACTCCTAATGAATACCTCCGTCTGGAACGTTTGAAAAAAGCAGCACAATTATTAAAGGAAGGAGAAAACAGAGTGAATGAAATTTGCTATATAGTAGGCTTTAATTCTCCGTCATACTTCTCGAAATGTTTCCAGAAACAATTCGGAGTACTTCCAAAAGATTTTTTAGTCTGAAATGTGCACAATTATTCTGTAAATAGTGTTTTTACTTAATTATTTCATTATCTGAACTGAAAGTTTTATTCTACGTTGTTTTTGGTACGGAAATTCTATTTTATGGAACGTTTGTTTTATCCTCTGAACAAATGATATTATACTTTTGCTTCAAACCAAAATATGATATTGTATGATAAAGCAACTTCTCACTTTAATTACTTTTACAGTATGCGTATCTGCTTCTGCACAATGGAAGCCTGCCGGGAATAAAATAAAAACCAGCTGGGCAGATAAAATAGATATAAACAATGTATTGCCTGAATATCCTCGTCCTATTATGGAACGCGAGCAATGGAAAAATCTGAATGGATTATGGAACTATGCTATTATGTCTGCGGGGAAGTTAGCTCCTCAGACTTATGATGGAAAGATTCTGGTTCCTTTTGCTCTTGAATCTTCTTTATCAGGAGTTGCAAAGGAATTGGGGGATAAAAATGAATTGTGGTACCAACGAGAGTTTACTGTTCCTGCTAAATGGAGTAATAAAAAAATTCTTCTGAATTTTGGAGCTGTCGACTGGAAAGCTGATATCTGGATAAATAATATAAAGGTTGGTCAGCATACAGGTGGATATACTCCTTTCTCTTTAGATATTACATCTGCACTCGTTAATGGGAATAACAAATTAGTCGTTAAGGTGTGGGATCCTTCTGATCAGGGTTTTCAACCACGTGGAAAACAAGTTCGTAAACCAGAAGGAATCTGGTATACTTCTGTTAGTGGTATCTGGCAAACAGTTTGGATAGAACCGGTTTCGGAACACTATATTACAAATATAAAAACAACACCAGACATAGATAATAATAGTTTAAAGGTAGAAGTTGTAACTGATGCAAAGAATTCATCAGATATGATTGAGGTAAAGGTTTTTGATGGTAAACAATTGGTAGCATCGGCAACTTCTGTTAATAACCTTCCTGTTGAGGTTGCCATGCCTGCCAATGTTAAACTTTGGTCTCCTGACTCTCCTTTTTTATATAAGACAGAAGTCTCCTTTTTCAGTAACGGAAAACTGATGGACAAATTAAATAGTTATGCTGCAATGCGTAAATATTCTACAAAGCGTGATGATAAAGGTATAGTTCGCTTACAATTGAATAACAAAGATTTATTTCAATTTGGTCCCCTAGACCAAGGATGGTGGCCTGATGGATTGTACACAGCTCCTACCGATGAGGCTCTGGTTTATGATATCCAGAAAACGAAGGACTTTGGATTTAACATGATTCGTAAACATGTAAAAGTGGAACCTGCCCGTTGGTATACTCATTGTGATAAATTAGGTATTATTGTATGGCAAGATATGCCTAATGGGGATAGAGGTCCGGAATGGCAAAACAGACAATACTTCAATGGTACTGAGTTAAAACGCAAGGCTGACTCTGAATCCAATTATCGTAAAGAATGGAAAGAAATTATTGATTACTTATACTCTTTTCCATGTATTGGTACATGGGTGCCTTTTAATGAAGCATGGGGACAGTTTAAAACTCCTGAAATTGCAGAATGGACAAAACAATATGACCCGTCACGTTTAGTAAATCCTGCCAGTGGTGGTAATCACTATACTTGTGGTGATATTCTGGATTTGCATAATTATCCTGGACCTGAAATGTATTTGTACGATGCACAGCGCGCTACGGTATTGGGTGAATATGGAGGAATAGGTTTGGTACTGAAAGATCACATCTGGGAGCCTAACCATAATTGGGGATATGTTCAGTTTACTACATCAAAAGAAGCTACTAACGAATATGTGAAATATGCAACTCTATTGAAGAATATGATTGCTCGAGGCTTTTCTGCTGCCGTTTATACTCAAACAACAGATGTGGAAGTCGAAGTTAACGGATTGATGACTTATGATCGTAAAGTCATAAAACTTGATGAAAATAGACTGAAAGAAATAAATAACGAAATATGTAGAGAATAGCCCTATTAATTATTATTAATTCAAAAAAAAACTTCATGAAAAAAAACTTTGTTTACCTGTGATGAACGTTGAGCACTGTGTTAAAAACGATGCCCTTAATTCAAATTAAAGGTTAAGTTTATCAATCTTAACTTATTTAAAAATCTAATTATTATAGAAATGACTAAAAAATTTTTAATTTTATTACTGACTATATTTACGTTTACGGTGCAAGCACAGAACGTGAATGTTACTGGTAAGGTGGTTGACACAAAAGATGTTCCACTTATTGGTGTAAGTGTTTTGATTAAAGGTACCACGACTGGTACTGCGACCGATCTGGACGGAAATTTTAGGTTATCTGGAAAGAAAGGACAAACCTTAGTTTTTTCATACATTGGAATGGAAACAAAAGAGGTTGTTATTGATGGGAAACCTATAATTGTTGCCCTTTCTGATAATACCAAAGCTTTGGAAGAAGTGGTAGTTATTGGTTATCAGACAATCAAGAAAGCCGATTTGACCGGATCTGTGTCCGTCTTTAAACCTGAAACAATGAAAAATACAGTTGTTACAGGAACTGTGGCTGATGCATTAGCTTCTTTACCCGGTCTTTTTGTCCGTTCATCTGGTAGGCCTGGAGCCGAAGGTATGGTGGAAATACGTGGTACATCAACATTTGGTTCTAGTTCACCTTTATATGTAATTGATGGTATTGCAGTTGATGGTGGAGCAAACCGAGATTTTAATTTTAATGATATTGAAAGTATACAGGTTCTGAAAGATGCTTCTGCTGCAGCCATTTATGGTTCACGTGCAGCAAATGGAGTAATTATTGTTACTACTAAAAAAGGTAAGGAGGGTAAAATGGTTATTGATGTTTCAGCAAAAGCAACATTGCAATGGCTTCCTCGTTACAATTTGACAGATAAAAGTAAATGGATTGAACTGAATGATATGGCCTTTAAGAATGCCGGATTGAATCCTGCAAACCATTATGACGGTAATACAAACTGGCAGAATGAAGCATTTAAAACTGGTATTATTCAGGATTATAATATTGGATTCTCTGGTGGTGGACTGGGCAATAATTACTACATATCAGCTAACTATCAAGGTAACACTGGTGCAACAATTGGAACTAGTAGTGAAAGATTTACTATACGTGCAAACACTTCTTCCCAACGCGATTTTGGAAAAAATGTTACTTTTAGAATTGGAGAAAATGTAATTGTTAGTAACTATTCTGTTGATGAACTGACAACTAATCCGATTATAGATGTTTATCGTATGTTACCTACAATCTCTGTATATGATGAAACACATCCCGGTGGGTTTGGTTATGGAGATGGTCAACGTGATGTAACATTCGGAACAAATCCTATAGCAATTGAAAATCTAAGGAACATAACTAATGAGAATCTTAGAGTAAGAGGAAATGCTTATACAGAATTGGAATTCTTTAAATCTTTGAAATATCGTTTTAATTTTGGATTTGAAAGTAGCTCTGATTCATACATGAGTCTTCGTGAAATAGGTAATTGGACTTATAATCAGCCATATGATCCTTCTTCACTAAACAGAGCAAGAGCAAGATCTAATTCTATGGTATTTGATAATACATTGGAGTATAACAAGACTTTTGGAAAGCACAATGTAGCAGCCGTATTTGGTTCCAGTTTTATGGATAATTATTATGAAAGAATTTGGGGTACTAAAAACGACTTATTGACTTCTGGTGGAAGCTCTTTTGATCAGCTAGATGCTGCTTTGAGTAATCCAAAGACAGGTAGTTACAGAGATATGCAAAAATTGTTCTCTTTATTTGGACGTGTAAATTATTCTTATGATGATAAATATCTTTTCAGTGCTACTATTCGTAGAGATGCATCATCTAAATTCGGACCGGATTATCGTAATGGTGTATTCCCTTCTGCATCTGTAGGTTGGAGAATCAGCAAAGAAAAATTCTTTAAAGTAAACTGGATAAATGATTTGAAGATTCGTGCAAATTATGGTGTGTTAGGTAGTTCTAATATTGGCGTTTGGGATTGGGTTTCATTTATTAATGTATATCCTCAGGTTATATTCGGTAAAGATCAGCATATTGAAAATGGTATGACTCAGGTAAAACTGGTAAATCAGGATCTGAAATGGGAAGAATTGTCACAAATGAATGCTGGTTTTGATGCGACTCTTTTTGATAACCACCTGGATATGTCATTTGATTATTATATTAAAACAACAAAAGATATTCTTACAGGAATGCAGATTTTGATGTCTACAGGTAATAATGGTGGAAATCCAATGGTAAATGCTGCTTCTGTTCGTAATACAGGTGTCGATTTGTCACTCACCTGGAGAGACAAGTTGGGTGGTTTAAATTATAGCGTAAACTTAAATGGATCTTACTTGAATAATGAAATTCTAAAATTAGGATATGATCGTCAGTATTTTACACAATGGGATACAAAATCTTATGTGGGGAAATCTATAGGTGAGTGGTATTTAATAAAAACAGATGGTCTTTTCAGATCTGAAGCTGACGTACTGGCTCATACAAACAGTAAAGGTCAGTTGATTCAACCTAAGGCCAAACCTGGCGATGTACGTTATGTAGATTATAATGACGATGGACAGATAACAGATGCAGACAGACAACATTGTGGTTCTACTATTCCTAAATTTCATTTAAGTTCTACGATAAACCTTGAATATAAAGGATTTGATTTAATGGCATTGCTAAATAGTTCTTTTGGCAATAAATTATTTAATGGACCTAGAAGTGCATATGACAGATTTGATGATAACTCTAATTATCGTGCAAATTATGATCCGTGGAGTCCGACAAACGTTAACGCGAAAGATCCTCGCCCTATTTATGGTGATGCACGCAATGTAAGAGGTGATCAGGATCGTTGGCTCGAAAATGGAAATTATGTTCGCGTAAGTCAATTGGCTTTAGGATATACATTCCCTAAATCTTTAATTGGTCAGTATTTTCAACAAATAAGACTGTTTGTTAATGCTCAAAATTTGATTACATTTACTAAATACAAAGGACTTGATCCTGAGTTTATTAATACAAGTATTTGGGATCGTGGTTACGATGGAGGTTCTTTCCCAAATCCTAAAGGTGTTACATTTGGTGCACAAATTAAATTCTAAAAAGGAGTAAAAATGAAAAAAATATTTTATTTATTTATCATCAGTGCTTTAATGAGTGCTTGTGATGTAAATGTTGATAATCCCAATACACTTACTACGGCAACTTATTGGAAAACAGAAACAGATGCTGCAAATGGTGTAAACGCTATTTATAATATGTTCTACAAACCTGGAACTTATAGTAGATGGATTTGGTTCAGGCTTGATCTTACTTCGGATGAAGGTGGCAGTTCAAGCCCTTGGGCCGAATTGAAAGAATGGACACAGTTTAAATACAATAATTATAACTTCTGGGAAGGAAATGCATGGACATATCGTGATTGTTATGAGGCTATATATAGAGCTAATCAGGTAATTGCAAATGTTCCATCGATTGAATTTAATGATGCAAATGTAAAAAAGAATCTATTGGGGCAAGCATATTTCTTAAGAGGATTATATTACTATAATCTTGCGCTATTATGGGGTAGTGAAAATGCAAGTTTACCAATAGTACTTGAACCGTCAAAACCAGGAGATAAACCTCTGGGACATACTGAGAATGAGGTTTATAATCAATCTATATCAGATTTAACAGAAGCTGTAAATTCTTTACCAGAGACTTGGGTTGATTCGGAAAAAGGACGTGCTACTAAAGGGGCTGCTTTAGCGTTCAGAGCGAAGTGTTATATGCAACTACATAAATGGAATGAAGCTAAAGCTGATCTTTCCTGGTTGGTAACCGGAACTGGAGCAAAGTATTATGATTTAGTTGGCTTTGAAGATAATTTTACCAAAGACAATGAAAATAATGCTGAATCAGTTTTTGAAATTCAGTTTTCAGATGTTCATAAAGCACCAGCCGGCGATGGCGACTTTGATGTTGATCCTAATATGGGGCTTAACAGAGGACAGTTTTTTGCTCCTCCGGGTATTGGTTGGACTGATGGTGAATTAAGACCTTGGCTTGTAACTGAATTTAAGAAGGAAAAGGATTTGAATGGTAATTTTGACATACGTTTGAAGTATAGTGCATTTTATGAAGGCATGAATCAGGATTTTGCTAATAATAGCAAAATATACAGATACGATCTTAATGGAGCTAACGCTAATATATGGAATGAACCTAACTGGAAAGGAAGAGTATTCTTCAGAAAGTATGGAAGTGATTATTATCGTACTTATGATGACTACCATAACCCTACTAATGTTAGATTGATACGTTTTGCTGATGTCTTGTTAATGTATGCGGAGTGTTTGGCTAATTTGCCGGAAGGCGACCTTAATGAAGCTATTGCAATTGTTGATAGAATCCGTGCAAGAGTAAATATGCCAAAACTGGCTGTAAATCACCCGGATGCTGTTGTAAACAAAACAAACTTTTTAAAGCGTTTACAAATGGAACGCTCATTAGAATTGTGTTCTGAAGGACAACGATGGGCTGATATTAAGCGATGGGGATTGGTTGATAACTCAGCTGGAATAGATGAATTGAAACAACGAGATCCTGATTTCAATAATTTTGTGGTTGGAAGACACAGATGTTTGCCAATTCCATCTGATGAAATTAATAATAACAGCAACCTCACTCAAAATCCGAATTACTAATTTAGTATTTACAAAAAGATGGTCATACATTGTTTCTTAGATGATCTATGACCATCTTATTTTTTTAAATTAAAAATAAAGATGAAATATAATTGTCTCAAATTTATTATTCTTTTTGCCTTTTTATCAATATGTACTTCATGTAAGTCCAGTAATATTGATAACGAAAACTTAGCTTCAGCGCCTGTACCCTTAGGTGATCCTTTTATTATGTTGTATAACGATACATATTATGCATACGGTACAAGTGCAGAAAATGGGATAGAAGTTTTTGTCTCTACAGACTTAAAGTCGTGGAAACGCCCGGAGGGAACAAATCAAGGATTAGCACTGCATAAAGATGATGTATGGGCAGATAGATGGTTCTGGGCTCCGGAAGTATACTATGTGAAAGGGAAATTTTATATGTATTATTCCGCAGACGAGCATCTTTGTGTTGCTACATCAGACTCTCCTTTAGGCCCTTTTAAACAATCTGTTCAAAAGCCTATGATAGAGGATGAGAAATGTATTGATAATTCTCTTTTTATAGATGATAATGGAAAGCCTTATCTTTTCTTTGTTCGTTTTAACGACGGGAATAACATTTGGGTGGCAGAACTTACTGATGACTTGTTGAATATTAAGCCAGAAACAAAGCATAAGTGTATTAATGTCTCTCAACCTTGGGAAGAGGTTTGGCCAAGGGTAAATGAAGGACCTTTTACAATAAAACATAATGGAAAGTACTATCTGACTTATTCTGCAAATAGTTACGAAAGTCCTTTTTATGGAATAGGTTGTGCTACTGCTTCTGATTTGATGGGAGAATGGAAAAAATATGACTGGAATCCGATACTTCAAAAGCCAGGAGATTTGGTTGGTACAGGGCATGGAGCTATTTTTAAAGATAAAGACGGAATGATGCGTCTTGTCTTTCATGCTCATAGGGATAAAACAACGATTCATCCGAGGGCTATGTATATAACTACAGTGCGTTTTGAAGATAAAAATGGGGAGGATGTACTCTCTGTTGATAAGAATTACATAACTCCAACTTTAACGGTAAAAAACTAAATGATGGTAAAAAATAGGATAATATATTTTTTATTAATTCTTCCATTTATGAGCTGTTCAGCCTCAGAAGAAGATCCTTTTCTTAACAAACAAGATGATCCGGTTGATGGTATTCGTATAGCATGGGATTATAGTTCAATGCAATGTCTTGCTCCTATTGGAGGCTACCCTCGTATACGAAAGTTGAATGATAATTCTCTTATAGTTGTTTATGATGCTTCAGGAAATGGAGTACTTCGTCGAAGTTTTGATGGTGGAACGAGCTGGAGTGAGCCAGTGAATGTTTTTAAGCAGCATACATATACAAATAAGGACGGACTTTCAACAACTGTGAATATTGCTAATTCAGAGTTAATACAATTACAAAATGGAGACTTAGTTGCAGCTTGCAATTTTCGTCCTTCAAAAGATGAAATTGCACCTTTTGCTATCGTAATTCGTCGAAGTAAAGATTTGGGAGTAACTTGGAGCGAAGAACAAATTTTGTATGAAGGAGGACCTCGCTTTACTGATGGCTGCTGGGAGCCTTCTTTTCTGCAATTACCTAATGGAGATCTTCAGGTTTATTTTGCTAATGAAAGTCCGTATCGTAATTCCGATGAACAGGAAATTTCTGTATTGACTTCACATGATAATGGAATGATCTGGGATAAAGATATTAAAACTGTATCTTTTCGTGCAGGTCACCGCGATGGGATGCCTGTTGCGATCATCTCCGGAAATGATATATTAGTCTCAATTGAAGACAACAAAGTCGGTCAGTTTAAACCATATATTGTGCGCAATTCAATATCTGATAATTGGAAAATTCCAGTATCAGAAGACTCTCCACTAAGAGAATCAGCTTTGTTAAAACCATTGGCTGAAAATATATACGCTGGTGCACCGTATTTATTGCGAATACCTACAGGAGAAATTCTAATGTCATATCAGACAACAGGACAGCGCTCTTCAAATTGGGAACTTTCAACAATGGAAGTTACAATTGGTGATAAGAGTGGACGTAATTTCAGTAAGGCAACAAGGCCGTTTGATGTCCCGTTTGACAAAGAAGCTAAGTGGAATTCACTCTCTCTCTTAGATAATAAAACTGTAGCAGCTGTTGCTTCTACTAATGCATTTACCTCTTCTGTTGGAGTATGGATGATTAAAGGCCATATTCTTTCTGATATACAAGCTCGGAAGAATACCATTATATTGGATGGTGATCTAAGTCCGAATGAATGGGGAGATGATTTTCCATTATTTGTAGGTTCTAAAGGTAAAAGCAATATTCAATCAGGTATTTGTTATGATGAAAATAATATGTATATAAGTGTTGCTGCTCATCCTAATGGTGATTTAATTAATCAGTTATCTGTATATCTTGACCCTGAAAATAATTGTGTTACAATGCCCGATAAAGGTATTTACCGAATTGATTGTAAAAATAATGGTAATATAACTCTTAATGAAGGAGATAAAGGTGGATGGAAGATGATTGATTCTAAGCAAATTACTGCCAAAGTTAAAACTGGTGCACAGCAACAATACACTTTAGAAATATCTATACCTTTCTCGGTTTTACATAAAATAGATAGAAAGCCAATGCGAATTAATCTAATGTTAGAGACATCTATGTATAAAGAGTCATTAACAAATTCTACACCTAAATCTACAGGTTCCTGGATGAAAGTAGTGTTTTAAGTATTATTTAAAGAATGGAAAAAAAACTATTATTATTGTGTTTGGTGTTCAACACACTTGCGTGTTCATCAAAAGAATATCCTCAGAAAGAAACTGATACAAAATATAAAAATCCTGTTTTAAGTTTCAGTTTACCTGATCCTACAATCATTCAGACTGAAGATAAAAGTTTTTATTTATATGCAACTGAAGATATCCGCAATTTACCAATTTATAAGTCTACAGATTTAATTAACTGGAAATTTGTAGGTACAGCCTTTACAGATAACACTCGTCCCAATTTTGAACCAGATGGTGGTATTTGGGCTCCTGATATAAATAGGGTCAATGGCACATATGTGATGTATTATTCGATGTCAGTTTGGGGAGGAGAATGGACCTGTGGTATAGGAATAGCTACAGCGAATACACCTAATGGACCTTTTATAGACAGAGGAATGCTATTCAGAAGTAATTCTATTAATGTTCAGAATTCTATAGATCCTTTTTATATTGAAGATGGAGGAAGAAAATATCTTTTCTGGGGAAGTTTTCATGGTATATATGGAATAGAGCTTACTGAAGATGGACTTTCCGTTAAATCTGGTGCAGTAAAAAAACAGATTGCCGGTACAGCTTATGAAGGCACTTATATTCACAAAAAGGACGGCTATTATTATTTGTTTGCTTCGACTGGAACTTGCTGTGAAGGTTTGAACAGTACATATCAAACTGTAGTTGGACGTTCAGAGAATCTTTGGGGACCTTATGTTGACAAGAATGGACAAGATATGCTGAACAATCATCATGAGATTTTAATACATAAGAGCTCAGCTTTCGTTGGCACGGGACATAATTCGGAAATTGTATCTGATGATGCTGGACAAAACTGGATTTTTTATCACGGTGTTGATAGGAAAAATCCAGAAGGCCGGGTTCTTTTATTGGACAAAGTGTACTGGGAAAATGGATGGCCTTTGATAAAGACAGATTCTCCATCCATTGACTCTGAGAGACCTGTTTTTAAAAACAATAATGATTAATTAAAATGATTATGATAAAAAAATGTATTGTTTCTATATTTTTCTTTTTTTCCGTATTAGGGGTGCTGGCTCAAGCTTATGATGTTTCACGAATTTCTGCTGCTATTGCTTTGAAAAAACCGGGAAATTCTGCTATCAGTTATCCATTAACGATGATTTCGGAAAACGCTAATAGTAACAATAAATATAAAATGGCTGCCCGCGAGAATATTCCAGTTCGTGTTTCACAAGAAATATCAGAGCATAATGGGATAAAGAAAATAACGGTGCAAATTATTGCATCTGAAAATATCTATTTTAATTATTCACAACGAATCGTGACTGACTATTATCATAATGATTGTCAGTTTTATATGCCTGGATTTTGGTATCGTAGGAATATACGTTCACCAAAGGAATCTCCTTCATTTCGTTCTTCGGATAGCTGGACTGTACGTGAAGATCGCTTAAGTACACCTCTTACTGGGATATTTAACGAAAAGTCCAAAGAATATACCTCTATTATAAGAGTTGATTCGTTCCCCAATGAGGCCTTAACTACACATAAAGAAGGAGAAGTTATATTGTCTGGTAAAACATCAATTGGATTTACAGGTTTTGAGAATATTAACGGTATTTCGTCTTTGTGCTTTGGATATCCTTATCAGGAAACGCCAAAAACTTATATCCGAAAACTGACATTAGCTCCTTCTGTCAGAGCTTTTCAGTTCTTGAAAAAAGGCGAAAGTATTACATTAACCTGGCGTTTGAAACAAGGAAAGTCCGAGAATTTTGCAGATTTTGTAAAACAGATATGGGAATATAGCTATGACACATATAAACCAAAGGAGGTAAGTACTAATTATTCTGTAGATCTGATGAAAAAGACAATGAGTAATTTCTTTGTCAGTAGTTTTGTGGGGGATAAGCCTCTGAAATATTATTCTGGAGTTGGTTTAAAAACAGCCGACTGCAAAAGTACTGGCGCTGCAGAAGTAGGTTTTGTTGGCAGAGTTTTACTTAACGCATTCAATGCTTTGGAGTATGGTCAGCAGCAAAATCGTAAAGATCTTCAGGATAATGCTTATGAAATATTTGACAGCTATCTGAAAAATGGCTTTTCTGAAGCTGGGTTCTTTAAAGAATTTATAGATTATAATACAAATTATGAAGAACAAGTTCATAGTATTCGTCGTCAGTCTGAAGGCATTTACGCAATGCTTCATTTTTTGCAATACGAAAAAAAGAATGGACGGAAACACCCTGAATGGGAAAAACGAATAAAAGGTATGCTGGATACCTTCCTTCAACTACAGAATAGTGATGGCAGTTTTCCTCGCAAATTTAGGGATGATCTTTCTGTTGTTGATATGAGTGGTGGAAGCACACCTTCTGCTACAGTTCCCTTAGTGATGGGATATAAATATTTTAAGGATAAACGTTATTTGAATAGTGCTAAAAAAACTGCATCCTATTTAGAAACAGAGATAATCTCAAAATCAGATTATTTCTCGTCAACTCTGGATGCTAATTGTGAGGATAAAGAAGCTTCATTGTATGCTGCAACAGCTAGCTATTATCTTGCATTAGTCACTAAGGGAATAGAACATGAACATTATGTTTCTTTATCTAAGAATGCTGCATATTTTGCTCTTTCCTGGTATTATGTCTGGGATGTACCTTTTGCACAGGGACAAATGTTAGGAGATATAGGGCTGAAGACAAGAGGATGGGGAAATGTTTCTGTAGAAAATAACCACATTGATGTTTTTGTTTTTGAATTTAATTCAGTGCTAAAGTGGCTGGCAAAAGAATGTAACGAATCTCGTTTTTTGTCTTTTTCTAATGTTATAGAATCATCAATGAAGCAACTTTTACCTTATGAAGATCATCTTTGTGGCGTGACAAAAGTAGGTTATTATCCTGAAGTGGTACAGCATACTAATTGGGATTACGGGAAAAATAGTAAGGGCTTCTATAATGATATCTTTGCTCCAGGATGGACTATTGCTTCTTTGTGGGAGCTATTTTCTCCTGAACGTTCGGAAATGTTTTTTAAATAAATGGCAAAAATGATGAGAAAAATAAGTTTGATAATAGGGCTCGCCTTATTTATTAGTTGTAGTACAAGTAAAAAAGAATCAGATGTTATTTCGAATTCAGGATTGAAACAAAGTAATTTTCAGACAGAATTAAATGGAAAGAAAACTTCTTTGTTTATTTTGAAAAATAAAAATAATATGGAGGTGTGCTTAACAAACTTTGGTGGGCGTATTGTTTCTGTGATGGTTCCTGATAAAGATGGAAAAATGAGAGATGTTGTTCTGGGATTTGATTCTATTCAGGATTATATAAAGTATCCAACAGATTTTGGAGCGAGTATTGGTCGTTATGCTAATCGTATAAATAAAGGAAAGATTGCCATTGATGGAATGGTTTATCAATTGCCGCAAAATAACTACGGTCATTGTCTGCATGGTGGATTTAAAGGTTTTCAGTATCAGGTGTATAATGCTAAGCAAATAAATGATCAAAAGATTGAATTTAGTTATTTGTCTAAGGATCTTGAACAAGGATTTCCTGGAAATTTGACTTGTAAGGTTACATTTACTCTGACAGATGATAATGCGATTGACATAAAGTATGAAGCAAGTACAGACAAAACAACAGTTGTGAATATGACGAACCATTCTTATTTTAATCTGGATGGTGATCCTTCATGTTCTAATACCGATTATTTATTAACTGTCAATGCTGATTCATATACTCCGGTTGACAGTACATTTATGACTACGGGAGAGATACTTTCGGTGGAGGGGACTGATATGGATTTCCGTACTCCTGTAGCTATTGGGGCAAGAATAAATAATTATAGCTTTAAGCAACTTAAAAATGGTAACGGCTATGATCATAACTGGGTATTGGATACGAAAGGAGATATTACCAAGAAGTGTGCTTCACTTAAGTCACCTAAAACAGGGATAGTTTTAGATGTTTACACAAATGAACCTGGCATTCAGATATATACTGGTAATTTCCTTGATGGTACATTGCATGGGAAAAAAGGAATTGTTTATAAACAACGTGCTGCTGTTTGTCTTGAAACACAAAAATTTCCTGATTCACCAAATAAACCCCAATGGCCTTCTGCTATACTTAAACCAGGAGAAAAATATTTCAGCCATTGTATCTTCAAATTCTCAACAAACAAATAATATATATAATAGATTTGTGGATTAGTAAAACACTACATTCAGTCTCTTACTAGCAAATAATGATAGTCATTACTTTTTTATAAAAAGAAAGTGACTGAAAATCTAAACAACAA
The DNA here is from genome assembly GCA_963668125.1 of Bacteroidaceae bacterium. Taxonomy (GTDB): domain Bacteria; phylum Bacteroidota; class Bacteroidia; order Bacteroidales; family Bacteroidaceae; genus Bacteroides. The sequence goes on from OY764215.1 coordinate 1,371,483, forward strand.
TTGATCCGTGGCCGATTATTATATCTGCTACGGATCAATCATTTTATAAGTTTTCTACCCAAATTTATGAATAACTGTCATCAGTTTATCAGTTTTGTGAGGCTGTAATCAGCATATTTCCTGAAATTCCAAAACCGAACATTTGTTATCCTTTTCATAGTAATATCAGGATTGAGAATAATAAATTCTACTTATTTGATTATCCTATTCTGTATGCAAAATCGGTAGATGGACTGAGTTTTATTAATAATACATTGATTAGAGACACTACTTATCAGCCGTTTCACTATCGTAAAGACGGAATTACACTGGATGCTTGTCGTAAGGTTATTATTTCAGGAAACCGGACTGAAGGAGAAGTTTTAGGAAAAACCATTCGCCTGCATGACATGAGGTCTGGAGATTTGAAGCTACGCAGAGAATCTTTCTTTCAATTGAGTAATAGACCTTAATCTGTTATTAATCAACATTGAGGGAATGTTTTACTAAATCAGAGTGATACTTATAAATAATTAAATCCTTGTCAGTTTGTTTCTGTCAAGGATAGTAATAATACGCCCATCAGTCTTGATAATTCCTTCATTTTCAAAATCTTTGATTGTACGAGCCAATGAAGGACGCTGTACTCCAAAGTATTCGGCTAACTGAGTTCTTGTACGTTTTAGTATGAAATAGTTCTTTTCAGGAGTAGTTTTTTCGAGTAAAAATATAGCAAGTTTATATTTTAGGCTTTTCAGTGATATCATTTGTAGTTTCATCGAGAGAAAAACAGCCAGATTTGAATTCAGAGTCAGGAAGTTAATCATGAGTTTTTCATTGTGAATCATCTCATTCAGCCAATCTGATTTTGGTATTTTCAGGAACGTACAAGGTTCCATTGTTATAACATCAACAGGATATTTATTGTTATTTGCAAAAATGAAGGCCGGAGCCAGTGGCATTACAGCTTCCAACATCTCTATTTCAACGGCATTCCCTTCTTGTGTAATCATTTGGGTACGCACAATGCCTTTAACCAGTAAATACATGTAATTTATAACTTCTCCCTGCCTCACTACAGTTTCTCCTTTTTTATAATTGATTACCGCCTTTACATTTCTTTGTAAGAATTGATCATGTTCTTCCTTGCTCATGTCTTTAAATAGCGGACAGATGGTTAAGTTATTATAGTTCATGATTTCAGTTTTTTGAAATATTCATTTTTGCTAAATAAGTAAACTTTATTTGCGTAGAACAAATAAATGAATTAAAGATTGTTAAACGCCAGGTTGTGTAATCCAGGTTACAGTTTAGGAGGTGTTGTGCCTGTATCTTTGTCGAACAAAAAAGATAGAGATTAGAATAAATCATTAAAACCAGAGGATATGAAAGAGTTTAAGAAATTAAAAATTGGTGAGATTGTAGCTGATGATTTCAGAGCGGCGGAAGTCTTTAAGAAAGAAGGTATTGACTTTTGCTGTGGTGGAAATCAGAGTTTGGAAGAAGTTGCCCAAGAAAAGGATCTGAATATAGCTGAAATTGAAAATAAGCTGAATAACCTGGGGACTGTTGTTCCGGGCAAGCAGCCTAATTTTAAAGACTGGAAACTGGATTTCTTATGTGATTACATTGTAAATGAGTATCATAGTAAGGTTTATAGAGTTTTACCTCAAATAATGGATTACCTGAATAAGATAGCTCAGGTTCATGGAGCCGGTCACCCGGAACTAAAGGAAATTGCAGATTTATTTTCATTGGTAAATACAGAGTTACCAATACATCAGCAACAGGAAGAGGATGTGTTTTTCCCGGCTATCAAAGAAGCTTTGAACTCAAATTCAGCAAAAGCAAAAGAGATAGTAAATTCACAAATTGCCCTGATGATGGAAGAGCATGAATTGATAGGTGGTACTATTGATAAGATAAGTTTGTTAAGCAATCACTACTCCGTACCTGATGATGGCTGTAATACTTACCATGTTACTTATAAGCTATTGGAAGAGTTTGAGGAAGACTTACACATACATGTGCATCTTGAAAATAATATTTTATACCCAAAAGCTTTAAATCTGACTAGATCTTAAAAATAAAATCAAACAATTTAAATTCAGATATTATGGATGTTAAAAAAGTATGGATGGAAGAGGGCTGTATTGCCTGTGGAGCATGCGAAGGTATTTGTTCCAAAGTGTTTAGAGTAGAAGATATTGCCTATGTAAACGAAGGAGTAGACTATTCTGAATACTCTGAGGAGATTGAAGAAGCAGCAGCAAGTTGTCCTGTTGAAGTAATTAAATATTCTGAGTAAATTTACAATTATGATAAATGCTAGTGATGAATTGAGACGTGAGCATGAGTTGATTAAAACAGCTCTGAATTTGCTTGAAAATATTGCATCTGGAATTGTACAAAAAGTAAAACCAGATGTAAATGACTTAACGGAATTAATCCATTTTGTAATTGTATTCGCTGATAAGTGTCATCATGGGAAAGAGGAAGATTTGTATTTCCCTTCTCTGGAAGAAGTCGGAATTCCTAATCAAGGTGGGCCTATCGGTGTAATGCTATCAGAACATGATCAAGGAAGAAAATATATCCGTGAAATGAAAGAAAATATTTCCGGACAGAACTCTGATTTGCAGGTTTTTGCAGATGCAGCTTTTAGTTATGTTGCTTTAATGAGAAATCATATTGAAAAAGAGAACAATATTTTATTCATGATGGGTGATCGTATGATGCCGGAAGAGGTGCAAAATGAATTACTAATCAGGTTTAAAGAACATGAGGGAAAAGTAATAGATAACGAGAAGCTTGAAGGATTTTATGCTTTAATAGAAAGACTCTCACTGAAATATCTGCACTGATTTTATAGACCAGTTTTTACTTTGGGATTCTGCAAAATATAAATGAATCCCAAAGTAAAATTAATTCTGTTATTTGCTTCTCACCGGAAGTCGTTCCCATAGCCAATCAGGAATTAATTTCCAGAAAAATACTAAAAATGCATATCTCTTATCAATAATAATAACGCGTTTTTTACGGCTTAGAGCATTGATAATCTGCTCTGCAACCCGTTCCGGCTTCATCAATAACGGATAATTCCCATCTTTCAATAAATCGGTCTGCACAAACCCCGGTCGGATATCCGTAAAGTGGATTTTCAGTTTCTCCATGCGAGATAGCTGCGCCAATGAATCGATATAGGTGTTCTGAAAACGCTTGGTAGCCGAATAAGCCGGAGCAACTCCCAGTCCTTTTGTCCCTGCAATAGAACTGATTACTGCCAGGTGTCCGCCTCCTTTTTCCTTGAAATAGTGAAAAGCAGTTGTCACCAGACGAATAAATCCTCCTACGTTAGTTCGGGCTGTATTTATTTCAATATCAGCTTTTAATGTTCTGTTTTGAAAGCCAATTCCCGAGCTAAGCAGAAACAAATCCATTCCGCCCAATTTATTTATCAGTAACAATAACTTTTCAGGAGCATCCTCCTTGGTAACATCCAGCACCTGAGTTTCAATACTTTCCGGGTTGGTAGCCCTGAACTTCTCAAGTGCACTTTCTCGCCTGCCTGCAACCCCCACTTTCCAACCTTGTTTGAGATATCCTTTTGCTACCTCATATCCAATTCCGGAAGTTGCTCCTATAATTATGATTCTTTTCATCTATACTCTCGCTTTATGTCCGGCAAATATAACTTATTTAGTTCGTTTGTTCTTTTCTGTATCCAAACATTCTGCAATTACAACCTTTTAGGTGAGCTCAAGTGAGTATTCTATAATCCTGATTATAAGTTCTATTTTGAATTTGGTTTCAGCTTTTCAATAAGATTCATGATAAATGTAGGTGAATCCTGATTTTTCATCATTTCTTTTATTTTTTGTTTTTGTTCAGGACTAAGAGCTTCCGTCATTTGTTTCATGATGCCAGTTAATGAATCAAGGACTTGTGTCACCATTTCGCCAAGTTCTTTGTTGCACTGTTTGTTTAGTGCATCATCCGGCTGATCGGATAGCAGATTGAGATTTCCTTTTTGCATAATTTCCAAAAGACGAGGTAAAATAGCAGGTAAAGTTTTACTTACCGAGTCATTTAATGATTTAATGATTGCCATTTGTTTCTTGTTCAGTAAAAGAGTTGTATCCACTGGTGCAGCAGGAGCAGGTTGATTCCACTGAGCAACAATGTCTTTAATTTTAAGTTTCTTTTTTGAAACGAATGTCCGGTTTTCTATTTCTTTATTATCAATAGTCTTTTCCACACCTTTCCAGCTGCCTAGCGTATACTTGTAAGAGTATTTTTTATTCATGAAACAGGGAATCTCCAGAGTGTAGTGGTTACTGTCTATTCGTTTCATGCAATAATTACTGTCAGAAGGAGCCCACCCGTTAAAACTTCCGGCAATAAACACGGCAGAATCCTTTTGGATGCCATTACCCGGTAGTTCAACTGTGAAGCGAACAGAGCCTACTTGCGCATTTACTTGTTGTGAGAAAAGCAAACTACCTGCCAGGCAAAGCAGCATGCAATAAAATTGTTTTGTTTTCATAATATTTAAGTTACTAAAATTTCAGTTTGTCAATCCCGGTTTCCATTCTTCTATGACTTTAAGGAACAGTGCTTGCTTTTCTTTCTCTTTTGTCAGATTCACAATATCATCATCCAGTTTTTTCTGTACGGAAGTTATCCATTCCTTGTCATTTAATTCATTTCTGTAAATGAATGGGAAACTGTGTTCCAGTTCCTCAATTTGTTTACGTAAATTCTTAACATTCTTTTCTAATTGCAAAACAATCCGGGAAAATCCCTCTGACTGTGAAATGGAATCTGCAGAATCTTTGGCTAAATCCAGTGATAAGAGTATTTCCCTTAAAGCCATGAAACTTCCCAGATGATAAGCAGCCTGAGCTTTGATAAAAAGTTCGGTTTCATATTCTGAAAGGCTGGGATTTATGTCCGGATGCAGCTTCTTTATAATAATACGATAAGTCTCTTTCATTTCCTTCATCTCATCTGCCGAGATTAAAGAGTTTTTCAGATACTCTTTCGCAGCTTCCAGTTGCCGTATATTCTCTTCAATCTTCTTCTTGTGATCGGCAAAACGTATATGAATTTCCTTATCAACAGAATTTAGTTCCGGCATCTCGTTTCGATTTATGTAGGCCTGAATCAGCTCTATGCGTAGTTTTATTGCTGCAATTTTAGTACGCAAACAGAAAACTTCGTGTTGTTTTTGTCCAACTTTGCTCAGGTATAGTGAGGTAAGACTGCTTTCTTCGTAAGTCTGCATTTCGTTCTTTCTGGCAAAGAGTTCAGTAAACTCTTTCCTTAACGAACAGAATTGCTCCCGCAAAACTTGTTGTTCAGGTGTTAAATCAAGCATATTAACTACTTTTTAATTACAATAATTAAAATATGAACACCTCAAATATAACTAATATTTTTGACATTTTTCATTCTTTATTCAAAAACATCCTTTACTTGTTATTACTATCTTTCTACTGCCTGTTTTTTTGTATATTTGTTCCACACTAACAAATATAACTATGAACTTAAAATCAATCACATTAGCATTGTTGGCCTTTTTAACTTTAGGCACAATCAACGCTCAGCCCTTTAAGGAATCGAAGGAAGAAAAAGAAAAGAGAATGCAATGGTTTCAGGATGCCAAATTAGGTATCTTCATCCATTGGGGAGTCTATTCGGTAAGAGGGGTAACAGAGAGCTGGTCATTTTATAATAACTATCTTTCTTACGATGACTATATGTCTCAGCTGGATGGATTTACTGCTAAAAACTATAATCCGACAGAATGGGCTAAGCTGATTAAGGAATCGGGGGCAAAATATACCGTAATTACCTCCAAACATCATGATGGAGTAGCTTTATGGGACACTCAGGCCAGCGATCTGAATACAATAAAGAAAACTCCGGTTTCACGAGATTTATTGACCCCTTTTACAAAGGCTGTCCGAAAAGAAGGTCTGAAACTGGGAATATATTATTCATTGCTGGACTGGTCGAATACCGACTATCCTTACGCAACACGTAATTCTACACGCTATCAGATAAAAGAAGATTCAGCACGCTGGCAACGCTTTCTCGATTTTGACAATAAGCAATTAACAGAATTGAATAAGCAATACAAGCCCGATTTGTATTGGTTTGACGGTGATTGGGATTTCAGCCCGGAAACCTGGAAGGCTAAGGAACTGTCCACTATGCTTCGTACCTTTAACCCGAAAGTGATTTTAAATTCCCGTATCCAGGGATATGGAGACTATGCCACACCCGAGCAGGGAGTACCTATCCGCCGTCCCGATTCTCAATGGTGGGAATTATGCATGACGATGAATGACAGCTGGGGATATGCACCAACAGATACCAACTATAAAACAGCCAATATGCTGCTTCGTACATTTGTAGATTGCATATCCAATGGCGGCAACCTGCTTCTTGATATTGGTCCCCAAGAAGATGGGATTATTCCGCAAGAGCAAGTGGAAATTTTAAAGGAATTTGGCAGATGGACTAAAAAGCATGCCGATGCCATTTATGGCACACGTGCAGGAATTCCTGAAGGTCACGTTATGGGATATACCACATTGAATAAAAACCAGGATATTCTGTATGTCTTTCTTCCATATAAACCCAATGGACCAATTTCTATAAAAGGACTGAAAAATAAGGTGAATCGTGCCTGGGTAGTAGGCAACGGCGCACTATTGGACACAAAGGTAGTGGGCAAAGCTTATTGGAGCAGCGTTCCCGGCATTTTGTATTTCAATGTTCCGGAAAGTGTTCAGGATTCACAAATAACAGTAGTTGCACTTCTGCTAGATGGTAAGATTGACCTTTATCGTGAAGCAGGACAAGTTATAACAAGTAATTAATATTATTTTTCACCTAAATTATAGGATTTTGTGTGAAAATGGTTATAAATGGTTATTGCCAGTGAATATATAACATACTACTTTTGCACAAAATCCTATATAGTGTTAGTGAGTAATAATTAAAAGGATTTCAGAAGATTTTTTAAATCTCTTAAATTTAACTGGTTATGTGCAAAACAAACAATTTTTGTATTGTTAGTCACTCTTATGGATGGGTAACGGTACAAAAATTGAAGTTTTGTATTAAATTAATCCTATTCTGGTAGCATAAAGCACAGCTTGTGTAGTATTTTCTGAATTTGTTTTTTCCAGAATGCTCTGTCGGTGCTTGTTTACAGTGTTTATACTTATAAAAAGCCGATCAGCTATTTCCTTACTACAGTAACCTTCCGAAAGAAGTTTCATAACATCTATTTCTCGTTTCGATAGTATTGGCTTTTCAACAATATCAGTGTCATCAAAATAGTTGAAAGTTTTTCCTGTATTTACATTTATCAGAATTCTTTTTGGCTTTCTGTTTAGATCCTGGTTTGGTAGAATATCCGATAAAAATAGTAGGAGCCAAAGATCACCGTTGCTGTCGAGTTCGTAAATTACAATTTTAAAGTTAACCCATACGTATTTCCCTGTTTTGCTTTTTACTCTGAATTCGTACTTCATAATACAACCAATACGTTCCGAAGGAGGTACGCTATATGCATAATCATAACTCATAAGACCAGTTTCGAGCACAAAATGCAAATCATCCGGATGAATATTATCATGGAAAGCCTCAAAGCTCTCTTCATCTATGCCTACAAAAACCGGATGATCGAATTTATCAGATTTCTGATTATCTCTGAAGATAAACTGCATTCTGTTCAAATCGAAAATAGACATTCTTCTATTCTCAATCTTTGAGAGCTGATCTATTGCTTTTTTTATTTTTTCGGCATCTTCGTAAGCATTATCTGATACATTGCAACGATGATTTTCGAAAAGCTCTTTATGACGTTTTTTAAGAGATTCTATAGAACTCTGCATAGAAAATGGTTATAAATGATTATTGCATGCAAATATAATCCATTTTATCATTTGTTAAAAGCATTATGACGTTATAGATAATTTTATTTTAAAATCGGGAAGGGTTATTAACAAATAACTAACAGTTTTTATTAAACTTCTTACTATTGGTATTTGTTATACCCTTTGTGATGATCGTATAAATTAATAGTAATCTAAAAAGTTGAAAATATGGCAATTAAGAGTGTATGGCTTGACGAGAGTGAGGACGAATGTCTCTGTTGCGGGGGATGTGAAGCTATATGCCCTGAGGTATTTGAGGCACCTGATAAAATGTTGGTAAAAAAATGTGTTAACTATGATTTGTATGAAGAAAAAATAAAAGAAGCTGCGCAAGACTGTCCTATAGGAACAATAAAATATGATTAACCGGCATTTATAAAAGTAAAAGGCAACCTGAATTTACAGATTGCCTTGTTATTTGAGGATGATTTAATGAAAGAGTAGTTTATTCTCCTTTAACACTCTTTTCAATCCGTTCTTTCAACTCTTCTGCTTTGTTTTTAGCAGCATCTACAACATTCTTAAGTTCATTCTTAGACATAGTATAATACTTATCGGCATATTCGCCAACGCATTCAAACTTGCCTTCTTCCTGCAGTTTCCTGATAATATAGCCTATTGCACAACCAACAGCTAAACCCCAAATAACTCCTTTCATAATTTAAGTTTTTAACAGTTAGGTAAATTAGTGAACTCTCTATTAATTAAACACTTGAAATGAGTGCTTTGTTTAGCATGAACATCTTCTGTTCCTAATTGTTTTTTTACTATGCTGAAGAGAGTAAAGTTGATATTTGATAAACCTAAATACTTAAATAATATGGCAATTAAAAGAGTATGGCTCGATGAGAGCGAAAACGAATGTATTTCATGTGGTGCATGTGAAACAGCATGCCCGCAAGTGTTTGAGGTGCCCGAAAAAATGGTTGTTAAAACAGGTGTCGACTTCAATCAATATGAAGCCGAAATACTTGATGCTGTGGATGGTTGTCCTACTGAAGTTATAAAGTATGAATAGGTGTTTTATATGCCACTAAATATATCTTTGAATATTATAGTCTGATTCCGGAAACAACTGCTTGTTCACTTTTCTCGAGTAAAGTCTCGAAATTGTATTCGCTGACTTTGATAGGAGGATGAACCGTGAATATTAAGCTGTTGCCCAATCCCAGTGGAAAGGAACCATATTGGAACATTTTCCAGGAGTCGTTAATTGTTACAGGTACCACATAGGCACTTGGTGCATATTTACATAAAATCTTCAAGCCATTAGGAGAAAATTGTTTTGGCTTTCCGGTTTTAGAACGAGTACCTTCGGGGAAAATTACTGCCGAACGAGTGTTCGTTTCAATATATTCGCCCAGCTTTTTTATAGCAGGCAATGCTTGTTTCGGATTCTTCCGGTCAATCAACACCGAACCACCGTGATTCAAATTGTAGGAGATACTTGGAATATTTTTACCCAGCTCAATCTTACTGACAAATTTAGGGTGAAACTTTCTGAAGAACCATACAAAGCCCATAATGTCAAAAAGACTCTGGTGATTTGACACAAAAATCAAAGGTTTACCTTCCGGGATGAGATCTAAGTTTTCAACTTTCGCGGATGAAAACGTAAAGACCATTGTTTTTAGTAAAAAAAAGCCTAAATAGTCTGCACTTTTCTTATGCGCATTGTATCCAAACAAGTTAAAACAAACCCACTGAATGGGATGAAGCACACAGATTATTAACAGAAAGAAAAAATACGCAATTATTGATAGCGGGTATGATAATAGTTTTTTCATCTTTTGGAAGTTTTCTGCAAAAATAGGATTTTTATTGATTTTTGTTTATATGTTATCCAAATCTTTTGCTTTTATTTTAATGCTTTTCTTTCTTTTCCGTTGTATTATATAATACTGTATATTAAATAATTATTTAAATTTATTTTCTGCTTAAATATGTTGTATGTAAATATTCTATATTATATTTGTTATGTTTATAATGGCACAAAAAATTGAGGATAATATATAAAGAAATAATAGTGATTGAGTAACTTATATTTTTAAATTGATAAATGAAAAACTCTAATATTCTTGAAATAGATGGACGGTCTTTATATTATGCCTTTATTGCCGGAGGCAATAAAATTCTGGAAAATCAGGCTGAAATAAACAGGATAAATGTATTTCCGGTTAAAGATAATGATACCGGAACAAATCTGGCATCTACCATTCGTTCTGTGATGGATAGTATCAATCCCCAAAAATCTTATAAGAATACAATAGATAATATTGCTGAAGCCGCATTAGTAGGTGCACGCGGTAATTCAGGTGTTATTTTTGCTCAGTTTTTGTTTGGAATAAGCAAGGAAACCAAGTCTAAACGCTGTATCACTGTTCCTGAATTTGCTACAAGTATTAAGAAATCTATTCCATATATGTATGAAGCCATTGCAAATCCGGTGGAAGGGACTATGCTTACGGTAATAAAAGAATGGTCCGACTATATATTTAGTAAACAATCCGTCATTAAAGATTTTAAGAGAATTCTTGTAAGTTCGTTAGAAGTTCTTCATCAATCGCTTGTTGATACAACGTCAAAACTCAAGGTTTTAGAAAAGAGTAAATTGGTTGATGCCGGAGCAAAAGGTTTTGTCTTTTTTATGGAGGGTATTATTGATTTCATTAAAAGTAATAATATCCGTAGAATGGTGTCACTCTCAAATGAGAAGATTTCTCTTATACATTCCGATGATTCACCCAACGAAGATATTAATTTTCGTTATTGCACAGAAGCCCTTTTAAGAGATTTATCTTTAAATAAATCCGATATTCAGAAGCTGCTTATTGAATATGGTGATTCTATTGTTATAGCCGGATCCGATTCTCTTTGCCGCATACATGTTCACACCAATTATCCAGCTGCGCTATTTAACACCCTTAAAAATTACGGAACAATTACCTATCAAAAGGTAGATGATATGGTTCGCCAAAATGAATATATAAATAATAGAAAGTGGAATATTGCATTGGTTACCGATTCTGCATGCGATTTGTCGCAGGAACTTATTGACTATTACCAGATAAATATTGTTCCGCTTAATATCCATTGGGATGGCAATTATTATCTCGATAAGGTAACTATGCAGCCCGATCAACTCTATGATTTACTTGACAGCAGCGATGAACTTCCCAAAACTTCGCAAATTAATGAGCGGACATTCACTAATCTATACTCTCAACTTGCCTCGCACTACGATGCCATTATTGCTGTACACCTCACTCAACAGTTTAGCGGAACTTATCTTAATGGCCTGAAAGCTGCAGAGCGAATAACGAGCGAGTTTAATAAACCAGTTTATGTTATCGATTCGAAAAACCTATCTGGCGCTTTGGGGTTGCTGGTACTCAAAGTAGCAAAGGCCATAGAGGCGAGAATGCCATTACAAGATATAGTTAATGCTGCAGAGACGTGGATTCAGAATCTTAAAATATTTGTCAGCGTTAAGGATCTTAAGTATATGATTAAGGGAGGAAGAGTATCAAAGAATAAAGGTTTCCTGGCCACTTTGCTGGGTATAAATCCAGTTGTTTCTATGGATGGTGAAGGCAAAGCAATGTTGTTTGGAAAAACTTTTGGGCAGACTGCAAATATTAATAAAGTGATTAGCCATATCCGCACACTTACTAAACAGCAACAAGTATGGAATTACATAGTTTTACATGCACATAATAGAAAAGGTGCCGATATTTACATAAATAGAATGTTTGCTCTTACTGGTAAGCAGCCGGTTTCTGTAGTTGATATATCACCGGTTATAGGAATGAATGCCGGTATTGGGTCTATAGCTGTATCTTTATTACTGGAATAGATAATATAAACTTTAATCTGTAATACTATGATTCAAATATATTTAAACGCTCTGATTCTAATTATCAGCCTGATGTCTGTTTTATGGATAGTCAGCATATTTATTAAGAATGTAAGCATTGTAGATCTATTCTGGGGGCTGGGATTTGTAATGACAAATACATATTATTATTTTGCGACTAAAACCTTTTACCCTGTCCAGACAATTCTTTTTGTTATGGTACTTATCTGGGGAGTGCGACTTTCAGCATACCTGGCCTGGAGGAATATTGGCAAGGGAGAAGATTTTCGTTATCAGGAGTTCAGGAGAAAGTATGGTAGTAAGAATTATCGCTGGATTAGTTTCTTTCAGACTTTTTTGCTTCAGGGAATCCTTATGTGGATTATTTCTGTTACATTGCTGGGAGTAAACATGTATGCTAGTCCACATGGACTTGCATTCCTTGATTACATCGGCATATTTGTATGGCTTACAGGATTGTTTTTTGAGGCGGGAGGAGATTATCAGCTGGCAAAGTTTAAAAGTGATATTAAAAATAAGGGCAAAGTTCTTAATACCGGTTTATGGCGATATACCCGTCATCCCAATTATTTTGGAGATTCGGCTGTATGGTGGGGATATGGATTGCTTTGCCTGTCGGCCGGCAGTTATCTACCGGTGATTGGGTCGCTTCTTATGACTTTGCTTATTATTAAAGTTTCGGGCGTGGTATTGCTTGAAAAAACACTTAAAGACAGAAAACCCGAATATGCTGAATACATTCGTAAAACAAGTTCGTTTATACCTTGGTTTCCTAAAAAATAAGATCATATAAGGATATGCTGATTAATGCTTTATTTATTTTAGTGGCTTATTTGCTTGGTTCGGTGCCATTTGGTTATCTGTTCACAAAATATGCAACCGGTAAGAATGTGCTCCAACTGGGAAGCATGAGTATTGGATCTACCAATGTAGAACGTGTTGCAGGTAAAAAGATTTCTGTATTAACACAGGTTTGTGATATGTTGAAGGGACTTTTGCCTGTAGGCATTGCAATTCTGCTTCAAAAAAATAATATAATCTATCTTGAAGATTATTTCAACTATCTTATTGCATTGGCAGCAATTCTGGGGCATGATTTCTCCATTTTTCTAAAGCTGAAAGGTGGAAAAGGAGTGAATACTACTTTGGGGGCTTCAATATTGCTTGCGCCTATACAAGTTCTGGTTTCAGTACTCGTTTTTTTCATTGTAAAAAGGTTCACTAAATATGTCTCTATTGGTTCAATCTGCCTGGGTGTTTCATTGCCCCTTACCGGACTTCTATTTCCTATATCCTATTGTTTTTACTATTTACTTACCGTTGCCCTGCTTATTATAATTATGCACATTCCCAATATCAGAAGGTTGTTTCAGGGTAACGAAAATGCAACAGTTTCTCAACAGAAAAAAACATAAAAAGGTTCATCCGACAAATGCGTAGTTAATATATAAAAATAAGCTGGTAAATCATTCTCATAATATTTATTTTTCTAAAAAGTATCTAGCAATCTAGCACTTTGCTTCTAATTTACTAAATATGAATGTATTACAACCGCTAGACTTCTCGAAAATAGTCTAGCGCTAGTCTAGCAGTCTAGCGCCTTGTCTCGTCCTGGTTTTGGTGGTTCTTTTGCAATTTAGTTGAAAAGAAGAGTTCCCAGAACTAGTTTTCTTTTCAGTAGCATGAGCTTTGCCTTTCCGTACATCATTCGTTTTATAGTCTTCAATTTATTAACAAAGCCTTCTACAATTCCATTAGAAAAAGGGTATTTTATTCCATTTTCAACAGCTTTCATGTCCAGTATGATGCCTGTGATAAAGGTTTTTAATTTTGCAAGTTCAGTATCTCTATATTCATTTATCCATTCATCTAATTGTCCACCATTGGGCTCTTTGAATATTTTATAAAATGATGTAGCAGCATTGTAAATTTCCTTAAACCATGGAATAGATATCAATGTCTGTATCAGTATATCTTCTTTTTCATCCAGTTCTTTCATTCTGATTCCTTTATCTACAATTGATGAGATTGTTTTTACAGGTATCAGTGGTTCACGATTATCTTGTGGCTTTATTTTCTTTATCGATTTCGGTCTGTCACTACGTCTTCCTTTACGTCCTTTTGACAAATATCTATAATGATCATGAAATGGAGTTAGACTGCCTTTAAATCCCAAGTTCTTTATTTTATGAAAGATATTGACCAGACTTTTACCATTTGAATATTCTGATTCTACATATGAATCAAATTTAAAGTATTCATTACGTGGACTGCTTTTTCTTGGGGGTAAGGATGTATAGTTTCTATATTTTCTGACGGTCTGTCTGGCTATCTTCAATTTTTTGGCAATTGCACCTATAGAGAAACCTTTATCTTGAAGTTCCTTAACTTCATTAAACATTATGATTCTTGAATCTGTCTTATTGTTTATCTCCTGTTTTTCATCTCCAAACAGTTTATCATTGTAAATCTCCTGAATATCAGGTTGAATACACTTTTCTTCGGGAGTAATTTCGTTTCCAGAACGTACTGCATTCCTATAGTCCGAATAGTTTTCACTAATAGTCTTTGTTAAACAGTCCGACATGTTTTTTATTAGATGAAACCTATCCGCCACCTCTATAATACGTTTTCCTGATAAACTTATAGCTGCCGAATATTCAGTGGATCTATCCCTGCTTACAAGGGATACCTGCTGATGGCATTCCAGCCATTTACCAAAACTATCACGTTCTCTATCTCCCAACAGATCAATAACGTGCCCAGTTTCCAGATTTACGATAATACTTCCATAATTGATACCTTTTCTGAAGGCCCAATCGTCAATTCCGATATTGGTTATGTCTTTGTTTTCCGGAATTTCTATTCTGTGTACGTCTCGAAGTACTGTAGTATTGCAAAGTGGAATACCCATTCCGTTAAGAAGACTGCTGGCATCATTGGACGAACTCATCAATCCATGATGTGTAACTACCTGTTCACAACGTCGTGTCCTTCTTCTATATCTGAACACCTCATTACCTGGTTGTTCTGCAAATGTTTTTTTAGAACAGAAATCATATTGACAAAAGAATTTTCTTGCTCTGAAATGAATGACAACCCTTTTACCTAAAACGGGAAGATCAGTTATGACTCGCTGATACTGGCTATGAATCTTTTCGCTTATATGACCACAATAAGGACAGATGCCATAATCCAATACGGATTTTATATATAACTCGATTTTATTATTGCCAATAACGGCTGATTCAACAATCATATCTGATGGAAGATAAAAGGATGATAGATTAAGGCTGCTATTAGCTTCATTTATAGCTGAAATATGATGGCAATGTGCGTCTATTGTATTATTTTTGTTGCAATTAGGATATTTAAGCATTGTTTTGTAGTGTTTTGTTTGGTATCTTAAAATTACAAAATGTATACTTAATATCCTAATTATAAATAGATTAATATAACACTATTAATGTGTTATATTATACAAAAAACTTGAAGAAGTTTTGTTTTATCAGAGTTCTTTAGGAACTATAACGATACGTCCTTTCAACTAAATTGCAAAAGAACCGTTTTGGTTGACTGTGTTTATTAATAATCCTGGTATTGGTTGTCTATAATTATGTATGCCAACCCTAATCCTGTCAGAGGTTGTCTTCCTTGCGGCTAGCCGCAAGGAAGACAACCTTGTCCACGAAATTAAAGATATTTTCCATCATTCCATTCTTTATTCTCTCTTTTTTTATAATAGCTTTTCCATTCCCTTTCCAATGGACCTTGCATATGGCTTGCTTGTTCAGGCGTCATCATTTGAATACTGCTGTGAGGCCTTTCATTATTATATAAATGAATTACCTTCTTGATTCTCACACGGGCATCCTCTAATGACTTAAAAGACATATCATTAATCCATTCTGTTTTTAATATACCATTAACTCTCTCTGCTATTGCATTCTCCCTGGGATCTCCATTCTGAGTCATGCTAATCCTGATATCGGCATTGGCTACACTTTTGAGAAGGTTAATATAAGGGCCGCTGCAGTATTGTACTCCGCGGTCAGAATGATGAATCAGTTTTGCCCCCTCAGGAAGCTTAGACAAAGCCATTTTTAAAGCTTCTATAGGTCCTTTCATTTCTAATGTTTCAGACAAATACCAGCCTACAATCTTATGGGAATATGCATCTGTTATCAAACTTAGATAATAGAAACAAGCATCAGGACCATCTACATAAGTAATGTCACTTACATAAAGCTGATGAGGGGCTGTAGGAGAGAAATCCTGAATAAGATTTTCATAGATATGAAAATGGTGATAAGCGTTTGTGGTAACCGGATGAGATCTCCTGCTACGAAGCAGGTAACCGTTATCACGTAAGAGATTAAAGAATGCATCTCTTCCTATAAATAGATCTTCAGGAAGTCTTTCAACAACTATCTGATGTAGCTTACGACCTCCCAAATGATGCATATCACGCCGGATTTCTTCTACGATTTTCAGTATGACAGAAGACTTTAGTCTTTCATGACAATGGTAGTTCCATGCTTTATAATAGGCTTGTTTACTGTGGCCAAACAATGCACAAAGCGACAATACAGAAATTCTGCTGTCTGCCTGGTGAAGCCGATTCACTGTTTGGTGCCAGATTTTTTTCTAATCTGGATATTTAAAGAGGATTCAGCTATATCAATCATCATATCTAAAGCGCTGGCCTTTATCTGAGAATCTCTAAGCTCTTTTTTCTTTTGTTCCAATTCTTGCCTTAGCAGGAGATTCTCCTTACGCAAGGCCTTTTCTTTGTCAGTAACAATCCTGGCTTTTGATTTATCTTTCATAACAGGACGAAGATTTATATTATCAGCACCAAAGGTACGAACCCAATTCGCTATTATACGAGGATAAGGCAATTTATATTTTCGTCCCAACTCTTTTTGACTACCATGACCGCTAAGGTAATCCTTTACTACTGCTAAACGAAGCTCTAAAGGATAAGCTTTTCCGGGATGTGGCTTGTAAACTTCTTTTTTCATAATCGTTTTATTTAGAAGTCAACCTAATTTAGGACGAGACACAGACTGCTAGATTGCTAGATCAACGCTAGATCAAATTAATTTGATCTAGCACCTATACAACACTTATATACAATAACTTAAGGTCTACTGCTAGATCGCTAGATCAATTTCTAAAAATTAAAATTTATGTAGTGTTTTTGCAGGTTATCAAATGTCACTTCGGCTCTTCGGAAAGATGCGGCGTGAGGTTGCTCAATCTCCCGAGTGACTTTTTATATCTCAGGCGAGAAGTTGATGTATTCTTGTACAAAACATTGTTTTCTTCTGTACAAAAGAATGCATTCTTTTGTACAAGGATTCACAAACATCCCGAATGGTTTTTGAAAAATAAAACCGGAGTTTTGTTATATTCCAGCGTAATATCTTTTAAAAGCTTTTTGTGAATATCGCAAATAAATTAGTTCGGAATACTTTTCTTGAAATACATGATAAATAACCATTGCCGAAGACGAAGCCATACTAATTAACAAGAATCGCGAGTTCGAGCAACTTCCGCAGCCGAGCAACTCTTCCACCAATACTATCGCCCCGTAGAAGCAGGCGAGGAGAGTAGCAAACTTCTTGCCGTGGAGATTTTCACCCAGCTGCAGAAGAAAAGTGGCATAAAGCTCACCGCCACAAACGCCATCCATTTTGGCCGTATCCTCAGAAAGCTCAATATTCCTAACCGAAGGATTAACAGGAATACCTATTATGATGTTGCGGAACGGTTAGTTTAGTGGGAGATAGCTTTGATTTAGTAGCAGATAAAAAGTTAAACTATTTTATCTGCTACTAGCTGAAAGCTCTTTTGCTATGGCTTTTTGTGCGTTTTGGTGGAGGATAGGGGAGATGAATAGTTTTTTTAGCTCATTTTTATTATAAAGATTTTATTTACGATCTATTGCTAACCATTATGAAGTCGAATATATCTATTACTGTTTTGTTAACAATATTTTTTATCGAAATATTATTCATGAAAACCAAAGATTAACGTTAAGTTAGCTAGTATATTAAAATTATTATACTTAATTTATAAGGTATTAAGGTTCTAGAAAGAGTAGAACGGATTGTATATAATTGATTCTATTTTCTTGATTATTTAATTATTGAATACTCCATATTTTTTTACATATTTCTATTAATAGATTTTGTCTTTGAATTAACCATTCTTGAGAAAAATCAAATGAAGTAGGTAATGAGAGTTTCATTTCAAGTTTCTTTCTTTCTTCATTTGTTAATCTATTAGTACTTATGCGAAATAAAATATTTGCATCTCTGCTATCCATTCTCAAATCTTTTCTTAAAAGGGCTAATGAACCAATATTATTAATTGCATCATTAAATTTTTCTTCTGTAGAGAACTCTTCTTGATGATTTTGATATTCTGATTCTATAGTATTGCTAATTTGACATCCATTTTTTCTTCTTGCGGTAATTAAATCGTAAAAATCAATTTGTTCATTGCAATAATTACTTAAATATAGAGTAATACGTGCTAATAAATATTTTATAAATTTTCTATTAGTATTATATGTTGTAATATATTTTATTCCTTCAAATTGTTCTTTTAGGGATAAAATAAAATCATTTAACTCTTTTTCTAATTCAGAAGCATCTTTTCCTCTTATTTTTTTTACAAGATTATAAATTGCATAGCGTATAGATGTTTGCGAGATACTCATTCTGTTAGCGGAACGAAGAACTACATATTTTTCTATAAAACTTGAAATAATAGATAGTTTTTTATTTATTGTATTATCATCATCAATTTTATTTATAGGAGCAATGTATAATGGATAAGATAATGAACCAGCGATTGTCCATTCTGTTGAATATTTTAAGAGCTCTAAACCTTCAATGTTATGCCGTTCTATAAATTTTATCTTTGAATAGATATTTGAATAAAATACAAAATCACTTTTGATGAAATAATAAAATTGTTGTTCAGTAGTTAAATTTATTGATTTTGCTTTATCTTTAACCCACCGATGGAAACTTGTTCCTATTTTTTCAAAATCTTCATTTGTAGCACCAGCGGCAGTTTGTCGTATTGTATCAGCATATTTTCCCCTTAACCATGCTCTGAAGAATTCTAAATCTTCGTCAATACCGTTGCTCTGTAATTCTGAAATTTGTTTTCTCCATAATTCATTTAGTTCATCCTGAGAATCTGGGTGAACTTTAGATATAAGATAACTTTTTAACATTTCACTTGGCGTGAGATTATATCCTCTATCATTCATTGTTTCAAATATAGTATATGCATTTCGGTCTGAATATGCTACAATTTTTACGAATTGTAATTTTTCTTTTAGCCAATCAATAAAGAAAGGTAATTTTTCACATTTTAATTCTTCAGGAAATAAATCTTTTATGTCATTGTATCTATCTGTCATATTAATGATAGATAGATTATTTTCATTATCATTTTTAAGATATTTATCTTCGTTATATAATGAATCTAATAAATGCTGTCTTTCAGGAATAGCTATATTGTAAGATAACTTACTGAATTTTTTTGAAAAAATTAATGTATCTATATCTTCTTTATCTTCTCGATTCTTTTGTAAGTTATGAATATAAATAAGTAGTAATGTCAAAGATGTTAATCTCTGCTGGCCATCAATAATAGAAAAGCCATCTTTCTTTTCATATAGGATTATTGGTCCCATGAAATATGTGTCGTAATTTTGTACATCTTCACGGCTATGCTCGTCGCGGTAGTTAAATAGAAAAGCATCCTGTAAATCAAAAATTAGTTGTTCGATATGTTTTTTTTGCCATTTATACTCTCGTTGAAAGTAGTCAACAATATATTTTTTTGTATTGAGTAATTCAAATAATGAAATATCTCGTGCATCTGTTTTTTGAGTAATTTCTCCCATGTTATATATTTTTTTTTATAATTACACTTAAAATTTGATATGCATTTTTATATATTAATTTATTGTTGTCGCTAGGAATCATTTCTCCATGAAAAATCTTACATCTTAATAAATATAATATTTCAATAATAGCTTTTGAAATCAGCTCTTTATTATTAATAAAAAATACTTTTTCTCCCAATTCTATCCCTCTATTTTTAACCTCTTCCATATTTAATATTAAGCGAGGATTAATTCTTAAATATAAATGTTCTAAATTATTCTTTCTTTTTTGTGACAAATGCTTATATTCAGCATTTGATTCGATTTCTTCCCAATCATATTTTTTTTGATTAAATAAGAAAATAGTTTCTTGCTTATCATTCATCAATTCTATTTTTATTGATTTATTAGGCTTTCCTTCAG
The DNA here is from genome assembly GCA_963668125.1 of Bacteroidaceae bacterium. Taxonomy (GTDB): domain Bacteria; phylum Bacteroidota; class Bacteroidia; order Bacteroidales; family Bacteroidaceae; genus Bacteroides. Next base: position 1,391,632 of record OY764215.1, read on the forward strand.
GATTATTTTCTGTGTATCTGTTTATTATGTAATGATCTTTATTCTTTATTTCTCTTACATTGTTCTCGGAACTAATTCCTAGGTCTACAGAATTAAATGTAATTTTATTTTTGGCATTTGGAAAAGCGTTGTTTTTTAATTCGTTGTGTAGGCTTGCCAATGCTTTTCTCAATTCTATAGCATTATCTTCTGTATTATTAATGTCTAAAAGTGCAATAATGCTATCTTTTATTTGCGAATTATCTTGTATCTTAGTAATACAGAATCTGTCTGACTTATCGTCGCCATACATATTTACATACCAAGCATTAAATGGTATCCAAACTTTGATAAATTGTATATAATAATCTATTCCTGATAATTCATTCCATCGTTTTATTTGCTCAATACCCATGTTTTATATTATTTTTATTCTTGTTTGAAATTTTTCTTATTAATTTCATAGCTGTAGATACTTATTTAAGTAGTTTGTTCTTATTAGGTTTCAGCTTAATTATCTATATTTTATGTGTTTTTTCTAATTTTGAGAACTTATTTCAATTATGTAATATTTATTTATAACAAGCTGTTTCTTTATTAGTAGTCATAAAGATTTATTTATGAAAATACCCTTCAATACAATATACAGATAATTTTTCGACAGTACTTTCTTTTTCACAGCATTTCTGCATGTTGCATTGTTCGCACAATTCTGAAACATTGCTAACATCTAGCGTGCCTTGCTTTTCATGGAGAGAATATAGATACTTTAAATATTTGCCTTCGGCAATGCGGTGGTATTGGTCTTTGGCTTTTAATCCTCTCCACTCATAAAGGCGCTTGCTTCCTTTTGATGAATTGCAGCTTTTGCAAACCATAACCACATTATCAGTAATATCTTCTCCTCCACAGCATTTGGGTAGAATATGTTCCACCGTTAAATCTTTTGTTTCACCACAATAAATACATGCATTTGGAATTTCTTTTTCTTTAAGCCATTCACGAACTGAAGAAGACCAGTGTATTTCTCCAGAACAGAGGCTCTTCCAACGATTCATAATCATTCCATAGTTTGTTTTTCCAAAGCCTGAAGCTTCGGATATAATCTTTGCGTATTGATAAAAGATCTGTTCACGTACTGTTTTTACTGCTTTTGGAGGCATAATATTATTTTAGGTAGTTAATTGTTTTTCATAACGTACTGCGTCACGGTTTGAAAAAAGAATAATAGATTTTATCTTTATCAATCTAATCTTCATTTTCTTCATTCCCTTTCAGCATAATTCCATCTTTAGCATTTAGTGGAGAAATAACTTGCTTGCCTGTCTTCTCCTCTAATTCTAATCGAGCATTACGAGCGATTTCACCACCTTGTTGAGCTACATCGCAATGTTCATTCAATGTTTCCGGATTAGTTGATTCCGAAATTTCTTTGGTCGATAGTTCTGCAAGCATATTCAATATCAACTCTTTATTGGTCATGTTGTCCCGAAGATTTTCTTTCTTCAATCCTTTGAATTGTTTGTACTCTTTGGCGGTTTTGTCTGCCCAGGTCTGGTAGATTATATCAGTCAAAGTAGCAAAATGTACACCTTCCTGTAAACCATGCTTTTTCCATTCATCCGTCAAGTCCTTACGTATCTCAATAGATTTTAGACGTTGGTTTATCCAATTATCAGAATAGCCAAGACGTTTATAGTCCATCATAGCCTGCTCAATAGAAAGCTCCGGATCTTGGATCTGGTCTAACCGCTCACTTGCTACGCTTGCCATCCATTGTTTGAAGGGTTCTGCTTTAGGTGAAGGTATAGATTGAATAAGGCGGAATAGTTGTTCGGTATCGGCAACATCGGTAAGTCTCATCTTCCCATCTGCTGCTTGCATTTTCAACTGGTGACAATTTGTCACCGTTTCATTACCTTCTTCTTTGAGTCTCTGTTTCAGCTTATTCCAATATTTTCTGCCGTCAGCACTATCCGTTAAGATGCTAACTACATCTACAATGGAAAAATACCATTTCTCCTGTTCATCATCCCAAATGGTGCGGACTTGTTTTTGCTCAAAGAGCTGAATTGCTTGTTGCTTGGTCATTGACTCATTTTTTATAATCACAAATATAATTAATTTAAACTGATATTATCAGATAAATTGACAAATTATATAGTATTAACATCAAACAATTACTGTACGAAAGGATGGTGGCTGTTTTGCATAATTCCACCTTTAACGTTTAGTGGAGAAATTCAATATGTTCCAAACTGGAACATGTGGGATTTGCCATACACTTAATCTATCATATAATATACAAATTTATAGTTCTTCATATATTATATGATAGGTTATATCTTTTTTGTATATTTGAGTGAACTAATAAACGTATGACTATGAATATAGAACACGATAAGGAAAAAGAGATGTTCAGTGTGGTAGTTGATGGAGTAACTGCTCATGTTTCTTACAAGCTTGTTGACGGTGGTCTAGATATCCGTCATACGATTGTTCCTGATGAAATAGGGGGTAGGGGCATAGCTTCTGCTTTGGTAAAGGCAGCTTATGATTATGCTTTGGAAAATGGGTATAAACCTGTGGCAACTTGTTCGTATGCGGTGGTCTGGCTCCAAAGACATCCGGAGTATGATGGTAAAATAGGAAATGATTTTGGAGGTGAAGGTACCTGTGCGTTATGAACTATAGAAAATAGAAAACAAAAAAGCTACCTGAAATATTTACTTCCAGATAGCTTTTTATTAAGGTGTGTTTATCTATTAAAACTTATGTGTGTTCAGATTCTTGTCAACCAATATTCCGTCCACTGCTTTCAGGTCGAACTTCACTTTGTGCTTAGCCTTTAATTTCAGGATAAACAGATCTGTTGTCCCTTCAATTGCTTCTTTATTGCCAATGTTGACGAAAGTAGGATAGAGAGCTTTCGATCTGTTTGTATGAAGACGGTCATAAGTAAGGTTCTCCATACTTTTCATATTCAATAGCTGTACTCCCATAAACTCAAAATCTCTCTGATTATATGGCATAGCAAAACTTAATGCGTTTACAGATTTAAGGTTTTCACCTTTAACAAGAACTTCGACTATTTCATCCTTGTTATACAACTGTTTGGCTGTGCTTATCTTAATACTCCCGTCAAGCTTTTCTATTTGTTGATTGCTTACACCGTCTTCGAGTTGTGTTGCTACAACAGAAATGTCGTAAGCATCGATCAGATTGTTTTTGTTTATATCCCCATTGCTGATATAACCAAAGTCGGAGTCACCAATTCTTAAACCTGTATAATTAGTATAAGAAGTAAGGTCGTTACCATCAATCTTACCATCGTTGTTTATATCTCCCTGAAGATAGCTTGCTGTTCCAGGTACTTTAAATACATATAATTCCCTGCCCGAACCGTAGTTGCCAACGCCTTCGGTTACAGCTAACTTAATGTAACGTGCTGTAGGATGATCAGCAAAATCAAATACTTTCACATCGCCATTCTGTTTCCAGATAAATGTACCGGCTTCCGTCCAGTTAATCTTGTCTGTACTGTAATAAACAGTTCCTTTCAACATAGTTCCGTTACCACCGTCAGTGCGTGGCAGGTATTGGAATTTATCGAGCTGGTTCACTGTTTTAAGGTCAATAACCATATCGAATGGTAAAGCATTTGCTCTGTACTTGGTATGCCAGATATCACCAGATTCGGCAAAGTCGAACAAACGATTCATTTCGAAACCTTCCTGATCCAAAGCTGTAGTTGTGCCCTGGATTCCCTGAATTGCAAACTGCAACGGATTTGATTTCGTTTTAGCACTGCATTCTGTCCAGTCGGAATATCCATCCTTGTTTACTGCACGTACCTTGAACGAATAAGTTGTTTCGGCTGTTAAATCGGTAAACAACAGTTCGGTATCTTTAATAGTAGTGTAAAGCATTCCGTTGAACTCAATTTCATAGAAATCGGCGTTCTCCACTTTGCTCCATGTTGGTTTCAATGTATATGCCTCGGTGTTCTCAGCTGTAATCTGAGCTTGGGGAGCAGTCAGCGTACCTGTTGTGATTCGGTATGTATCAGCCGGTTCAAATACAAATCCTGCAATATTTAATACAGTTTGGGTTGCAGTGATGTCAGTAGCTGCAAGTTTTACAAGGAGTTGTGGATTCTTTGTAATTACCACTTTCTCGAATTCACTTCCTTTCGTTGCAAACTTGTTCAGGTTAGGAGTTGCATCATAGAAACAAACATTATCTCCTTTCAGGAACTCTTCCATAGAGTTTACTTCAGTCAGCTTAATATTCTTGTTTCCGATTTTTGCAGACACCTTCTTTGGTTTCGCCGTTACATTGATTCTGAACTCTGTAGCTTTCTCTTTCACAAAGTCAGTGAAACTTCCTGTAGCTGGATGAATGGTAACGGTTACATTGTTCTTTTTATCAACACTCGATTCGATCTTTGTTGTAACGCCCTTGCCTTGTCTGTATTCTTCAGAAATTCCATCGTCATCGTATTCGGTAAACGAACTATTTCCATACGGATAGATTTCGTAAGTGCGGATGCCTTTATTAATTTCAGAAACATTATTGTTAGGATTGGTGATAGGAATAATTGCTCCGTTCTTCACGAAGAGCGGCAACTTCCACAGAGGTGCTGCAAAGCTATTCACAACGCAGTTTCCTTTATACTTTTCTCCGGTGAAATAGTCAACCCATGTACCTTCGGGCAAATAGATGCCATTGCGGATATCGTTTCCCTTTTTATCCGACTTTGTTTCTTGATAGATAGGTGCCACCAGGAAGTTTGCTCCGTACAAGTATTGATATTGTGTAGCTATTCCCTTTGTATAAGCATTAGGATACTCGAGGAACATGGCTCTGATAATCGGCATTCCGTCTACGGCTTCTTTTGCAATGCTATATGTATAAGGAATCAGTTCCGATTTCAGCTTCAGGTACCAACGGTTAATAGATGTTGCAGGCTCTCCCAATGCGTGAGGATATTTCTCATTAGTGCCCCAACCGTCCATATTTAGTTGCATTGGAGTAAATGCCTTCCATTGGAAGTCTCTTGTGTTGACAACCAGATTCTTTCCACCAAAAATACCATCCATATCCGAAGTTATATTAGGTTGGCCCGACAATCCCGAACCTATGTAAGTAGGGATGTGGAAACGAATATATTCCCACACACCACCGGTTTGGTCGCCCGACCAGATTCCGGCGTAACGCTGTGTGCCGGCCCAGCCATCCAGAGAGATAATAAATGGTCTGGCATCATTTCCATAATAAGGCATAATGTTGCCTACATCGGCAACTCCATTTAATCCGAAAGAATATCCATCACCCACCCAGGCTACGTCTGTTTTTAAAACACGCACACCGGCATCGCGTACCTCTTTTACAATGTCTCTCTGCAGTAAAGCGCTGACATCGGCTTTGGGATGCAAATCAGATTGAGTCCACAAACCAATTTCCACTCCATTCTTGTGTGCGTAATCTCCCAGACTTTTCAGGTTTTGAATGTTGCCGTCCAGTGTTTCTGTTTGTCCGTATCCAGCTCCATACCCGTCATTCGGCAAAATCCAGCCCAACGGCATATCGTGATTCTTGTAACGGTCGATCACAGCTCGAGCCGAGAATTGATAGTTATTCTTTTCACCGTTCAATGATTCTTTGATTCCGCCATTATCTTTCTGACTTTCCTTGTAGCGCTTTCCATCTTCAAAAAGGATTCCTTTTTCGTCCTCTTTCCAAAAGTCGCGGTTATAAGCATTCAAGTGTCCCTGATAGAAACCGAATTTAGGTAGCAGGACCGGATTTCCGGTTAACTGATAAAAATCATTCAGCAGAGCTACTGCTCCGTCGTTTATCATATAAAATACATCCAGATAATTAGATTCGTGAGATAACTTCACTTTTCCCTTTTCTGATGCACCAAAGTCGTATTTTCCTTTATTAAAAGTATACCACATCATCCCATATCCATTAGTAGACCAATAGAAAGGATTAGGAGAAGCAACCCCGCCATCGGTCCAGCTATTCTGGTTCTCTATAGCAATTACTTTTCCCTTATGTGAGAATCTTCCGTTCTGTACTCCACCTCCATAAAAATATTCCTGCGTATTTTCTTTTAATGTCAGAGCTACTTTCCCTTTTTCAAAATGCACAGGTTCAACCTCTTCTAATACAACTGTATTTGTAGCTAGATTGACAACCTTCATCAGCATAGTCTTCTTGTTAAGCAGGATATTGATCTTCCCTGTTGTGATTGAAATAAAATCATTGCCGTCTTTCAGGTTTAGTGCCGAAATAGTTTTTCTTGGGTTATTAACAAGAATCTTTGCATCTGGTTTTGCTTCTGGATCCCTTAATATTCCGCCAGAATTATCCTGAAACACTCTAAAGATGTTTTCTCCATAAAAATCAAAAGTCATTCTTTGATTGTCAGAGAGCAATACTTCAATTGTAGTTGGATTGATTTTTCTTGCACTGATAATTTTTAAGCTTTCTTGCGTTGTCTCTCTTACACTTTCTGCTCTTAGCCTGGCCTGCATAGGTGAAGATGAAAACATCAGAGGCAGCGTGAGCGCAAGTAAAATAGTCCTTCTCTGCTGACAATTTCTAATTAAGTTTTTCATTTATATCTTTAAAAGTTTAATTAAGTAGACTTTATTTAATAAAAGTTTGATGCAAAAATATGAATATATATTTAAATAAAGACTTAATTAATTAAAAATACAGCTAATAATTGATGTATTAATTAGATATATAAAGAATAACTATTCTTGCCTAGAAGAATATAAAGGATTAAAATGCTTAACAAATTTGTATTTTATCGAATCTTTCTTACAAACAACAGAGCTACTTCCACATATTAAGCATTCAGAGTCGGTCAGAAGCCTCTTGTTGTCCTTGATATATTGCAAGAGGTACACGCCTGTTCTGCACTCAGTCCACACATTTTTCTGTATCGACTACAGGCACAAGTCTTGAATATTTTGCAAGATATGAAGCTGGGAATCCGAAGATACATATATTTCGGCAGCCCCATCGCTTGTTTGTAATAAGTGCAGTCAGACTTGCCAAGCCAATATCTACACACCATACCAAACAGTAATGTCTGTTAAAGCTAGCTTCTAATCTAAACGTATTAAAATGGAATTCGGCTATTATTCCGCGCTGTATATTTAGATAAAAGAATGCAAAGGCAGAAGCAAAGAACGTAATTTGCATAAGTACACGAAGCCATGACATTGTTTTACGATATTCCGCTTTAGGTTTTCTTGCATGGCGAACACAATCGTATGCTGTTCCCATAAAGCAAACCACCCGCATTCAATACGCCCGAATAAAGGTGTCAGCAGCAGAAATGCCACCCATATAATCATAACCAGTGTTATTGCTCCCCAATAAATTGAATGCCAAATGAATCCGATGGCAAAATATTGAAAAAATACCGGAGTTAGCATCAGAAAGAAGAACCGTGAGAGAAAACTAAAAAACTAATTAGATTTTTTTCATTTTATACTACTTTTATGAATCATTATTCGTTTGCCTTATCTGATTCTAAAAGACTCTTTTTCAGCCTTTAATAATGAAGTTTAGTCTTTTGTTATTGGTCGTTTCTTTCTGTATTGAACAACAAAGTAATGATAATAAATTGAAATAAAAAAATCGAACTAAAATTATTTTTTACTTTAGTTCGATTTACTGAAATTCTTATTTAAAAATTAATTAATCAATCCTTATATAGTCAAGCAGTATAATATAGAGAACTGAATCTAAGTTTTTAGTTCTCTATATTTTGCTGTTTGAAATTCTACAGAGACTCGTTGATTAACTCCGTTGGATGTAGGAATATGCCTTTTCTATGTCTTGAATAATCCCTTTGGCAAGGTCGATATAGTCAAGATTGCATTGGGTATCCTCTAAATTGATGAGGTATATGTTACTATTTTCATCTTCTTTAATTTTTGCAATAGAAGTGCCGCTGTTCGAGATAGCGTCTATAACCTCCTTGCTATTGCATTGAACCTCCCAACCATTTTGTGTAATTGTAAATGTAACACCATATTTGTTCATTACAAACGGACTTGATGCATGGTTGTCAAGTGAGTAATTGACTTTATTCTCCCGTAGTTCTAATTCTAAGATGTGGTTTAGCATCTTCCATTCTATGTTATACTCACTATGGTACGAACTGTTCAGGATTACCATTTCCAATGGTTTTTTAACCTTATCATCCCAAGCATAACATCCATATTTTGTATCTTCTATATTGGCGCTACTGTATTTTGTAAAATAATATCGCCATGAATTTACATTGAATTCTTTGCATTTTTCAGTAGGTTCTTTCAACTCTTCTAATGTTGTAAACTTAGTGGCAAGTACTTCAAGAATGGCTTTTTGATTACGTCTTCTCTCATTTTTGATGAAGAACTGAGAGAGATCATCTGCTTTATGGACAAAGTATCTTCTTGTCATAGATTCTTCGTTCTCCATTGAAGGCTCGTACTGCATGTATTCAATGTAATCATTGATGAATCCGATACGAATTTTCTCGAAATTCTTAGGACTGTCATTATTGAAAATTTTTTCAAAATGCTTCAGTTGCTTGAATAATTCATTTGTATCGGTTGTGTCTTTAACATACTGTTCTATAAACAGCATAATAGAACCTTGCAGAATATTATGATTCTCGTATCTCAGCAAAGAATTGTAATCTTGCAGATTTAGTGTATTTGTCTTATATCGTTCTTCTTCACAAGAAGTTGATATGAATGTATGTTCCCCTTCAGAAAGCCTTCCATCATTATTGATGATATTTTCTGCATCACTCAAGAATCCTGCCAACATGTCATAGCGAGCACTATTAACTCTCACATTTGCTGTAACCAAATTACGAATAACGCGAAGGCATTTTAATGCAATGTTTTTCTCTTTCTTTCGAGAACGGATCAAATATATTGAATAGAAGTAAACTATTTCGGGTACAGACAAGTCACGATCCATAGCCAAGAAGAATACGGGTTTCTGATTTTGCTTCTGCGACCAGAAAAGTCTTATTTTATCATCTTTACCAATCACATTGTCTGAAAAATAGAAATAGCTATTCCAATAATTCTGTATGCCTTCATCCTTTTGAATTTCAGATAGCTTGTCAAAAATAGACATTACTTGTTGGATTGAGTCTTCATCAGTAATTATTTCATCTATTGATGCTGGTCGATTAGTCTTGGTTTCTAAGCCCCTCCTAAACATCTCTATACGGAAAATGTTCTTGAACAAACACATATACCCATCATCTGCTTTCTTAACTATATCAGAACCTCCTTCGCTCATATTGGCATAATCCCATAGAAGATCCATCCAACTGTTGTCAATTTTTATAGACATCTGATCTTTTAAGTCAGAGGAGATGTTTTTTATGGCTTTTTCAAGGTCTGATTTAAAGATTTCAAACTCTGTTAATTTCTTACCACGAGAGTTCATCTTAATATATAGATCATCTGTCAACCCAAACTTATCAAGTGAGAGCGAATAGAACTGAATATTGTCTTGATTGATAAGTTTAGTCCAAAGGTTTTCTATCTCGTACTCTTTACACTTTGTTTCGATCTTGTCGAGTACATTAAGCATGGAAACAATAGTAGGGTCAGAATTATAACTTGGTAGATACTTAGGGTTGTCCTGTACTTGAGACTTAATGTTTTCTATACCTTTGGAATTTTCTTTGATGATATCATTACGTATATTTCCAACCAATGCCTCACAAAAATCAGTTGCAGATTGGCGCGTCTCATATCTAAATTTTTTTAAGCACTCAACTTCATCAGATGTTACGTTCTGTTGTATGACGGAAGCATAGAAATGCAAAAGGAATAGGGTGGTGAGTCTTTGCTGCCCATCAAGAGGAATGAGACCTGATGACTCATTATTCTTTTTCACATACGACCCACCATATACAAAATCAAAAATCTCGGCTTTATTATCTTGTACGGCAGTGAGCATGGTTGACAACATTCCGTCAAGGATTTCTTCGACCTTACTCTCTTGCCGGCCATATGCATAGTCACGTTGGACTTTTGGAATCATAATAACAGACTCCTCTTTTAATAGACGGCTGAATGTTATGAGCTTTCCTATATTACTCATTTGTTACCTCACTTTCTTCTTTGGTTTTGGTAATACTATTTTCTGATATTATATAGTCATGAAGTACATTCTTAATGTTTTCAAGATAGTGTTTGCGGTCTTTGTCGCTCCAGTAAAAGTTCTGTTGTACGGTAAAGTCATTTTCTTCATTATTATAATACTTCAAGAAAACCTTTCGTGTACAAAATGGTATGTATTCTCCTTTTGCATCTGCATCCATAATCATCTGACGCTTAACCTCGAAGACAGAATTGCCGATTGAGGAATTTGTTGAACCACTGAGCAGTGCCATGTTTGATATGCCATGAACAACAGTGGGTGTTCCTTCCTTTTCACTTAAAGAATTGAAGTATTTCAATACGAGATCAAAAATCTTTGTAAAGTCATTGAAGGTGTATTTTTCTTTATTTGTTAATAAACGCTCATGTTCTGTCTTTAGATTATTAGCAAGTGTAGATAATGCTTCATCATTCGGTATTCTTTTCAGTAAGCGTTCAAGAACTTTCTTGTTCTCAGAAAACCATTCCATCCATTTGTCCTTGGCGCTATGGTCAATACGTTCAGAGTTCTGGGCATGTATATGTTCTAAAGTCCAATCTTCTTTTTTGTATTGATCAAATTGGAAGAAATCTAATCCTTGCTGAAGTGTTGACTCAACATTATAGAGAAACAAAACTTTCTTAAGTAATTTATAGTCATCTGTGTAATTGTACTCTAAAATACTTCTATTTGGATTTTTTTTATCATTAATAATCTCGCAAATTTTTGTATTAATAATATCTTTAAACTTAGTCTTGCTGAATTTCTCAGACTCTGATAATAAGTCATTCAAAACATTAGTTCCTTGCTCTGCTATTAAAAATCCGATCTTATGATAGTAATGTCTGTCTTCAAACCAAGCTTTAAGTAATGAGAAGTAAGTTTCCACTTTAAGCCACAAATCCCATAGGTCTTTTACCTCTCCATCTTTCAAAAAACGTTCAAATTCAAGATAAGTATATAGTGGATCTCCTTGTTGTGGATTCTTTTTGGAAATGAGATCAAAGATGTATTCAATACGACAACTGTATTTTGATTTATCATTGTCATCTTTGATAAAAGCCCAAAACTTATCGTTTCTTAACTGGCTCTCCATAATGTCCCATTCTTCAATGATATGGCTTTGTTTACGTGCTTGTTCACGATTCTCGACGGCAGGTCGAACATCGTCATTGAACTGACTTAACAGTTGCTCATCGCATTTATATGTTGCAGAATCAGATAGGAACATACCACGGATGAGTTCTGCATTATTCAGTGAAATGCTTTTGTCGTTCAGTCGTTTGAACATCTCGTAAGGATCGCTGTCGTCACGTAATTCATACCATATTACTTGCACAGACTTTTTTCCTTCTTTTCCATTTGAGAAATTCTCATAGAACGTACCCTTGAAACTTGAAATTGACGGATTGTATGATTTATTTTCTTCTTGGAACCAGTTGATAATCTTATTGGCAGCTTGCTGAATGTGCCAGGAGTCAATATCTAACTTTCCGTCGATATTAACGTGAATGGAATATTTCTTGTTCTCATCGCGTTTCTTTGTCAGTTTGTTAAATAGCTGCCCAAGTTCTGGACGGGTTTTATAGTAAATATTGAACGAGAGATCTTTATCTTCATCCAATAACGTTTCCAAAGCCAATATGATACGTATTGTGGTCAATCTTTGCTGACCATCAATCACTTCGTACCATCTATTATCATCATTTTTTGATTGTAATTTAAGCTTTTGAATATCGCCTACAGGTATTTCTTTTACAACAATTGGCTGTAAGCAGTAGAAGCTGCCAGACGCATTCTCATCGTAAAAGAAGCTATATAAATCTTCCAACATTTGCCGTATCTGTGTTTCTCCCCATCGATAACCTCGCTGATACTCGGGTAAGAAGAAATTCTTGTTGCACAAATCTGTTATCGCACACAAATCAAGATAGTTTATAGATTTTAGTTCTTTCATATATTATATTTCTTCAATTGTTATGTCATACTTGATATCCTGCTCACGTCTCAAATTTATGTTATCTGTTGTGTCTGTATTATCATTTGAATAGAATTTATTCCTTGTAGAAGAGTTATGGGCTAACTTATTGAACACTTATCCGTTTATCCCTCATTTGGATAGATGTACAGACGTCTACTTCCGCACTCTATTGTGAGAACTCGTCAATGAAATGAGTAAGTGTCTTACGTTCGAGAAATTCAACCTTTTCAAGTGGCCCTTCTATTTTTTATCAGTCTGTTCCAATAGGTTTTCCATCCACTTCTTTGCTAAACCATCTAGATAGAGGGCACGATTTCTGTACGAGGGCCGGCTAGCAGATAAACTTATTTCCCGATACAAAAATGTGAAAAAATATTCCCTAAAATTTCATCATTAGATATAGTTCCTGTAATTTCTCCTAAATAATGCATACACTCGCGGATATCCTGTGAAAGGAAGTCGCCTGAGATGTTATTATGTAATCCATCTTTTACTCGGTGAATTGAATCGAGGGCATGTACCAGTGCCTCGTAATGGCGAATGTTGGTTACAATCACATCATTCTGAGTTACGGTTGGGAGATTGGCGGTTTTTACAAGCAGGTCTTCAAGCTCAAGGGTGTTTTCGCGGTTCTTTGCCGAGATAAAGATATGGCTCGATTTATGCTTGGTTGCCAGCTTTTCCAAATCGTTTTTCTGCTCTTCGGTGATGAGGTCGCTTTTGTTGAACACCATAATGAGTTGCTTGCCTTTGCACTTTGGCTTTATTTTGGCAGCCAGTTGTTCTATCTGCTCGTGGCTATCGGTAGCAGCAATCATGCAAAGTACGATTTCTGCCTGATCGAGCTTGCGGAAGGTACGCTCAATACCGATGCTTTCAATCTTATCGTGTGTTTCGCGGATGCCGGCTGTGTCGATAAAGCGGAACAGTGTGCCTTTTATGGTTATGGTGTCTTCAATAACATCGCGGGTAGTGCCGTGAATATCGCTGACAATGGCTTTTTCTTCATTGAGCAGCACGTTGAGCAGTGTTGACTTTCCGGCGTTGGTTTCTCCGATAATGGCAACGGGGATGCCGTTCTTTATAGCGTTACCCACATTGAACGAATCTGCCAGGCGAGTAATGACTTGCTCTATGTTCTCTGTCAGTTTAAGAAGTGCGTCGCGGTTAGCAAACTCTACATCTTCTTCACTGAAGTCGAGCTCCAGTTCTACCATGGAAACAAAGTTGAGCAGTTGTGTACGGAGGTCGGTTAGCTCTTTGCTGAATCCACCACGCATCTGACTCATAGCGAGGCGATGGGTAGCAGCAGACGAGGAAGCGATAAGATCGGCTACTGCTTCTGCCTGGCTGAGGTCCATTTTCCCATTGAGAAATGCGCGTTGTGTGTATTCTCCCGGAAGGGCAGAACGGCAGCCTTTTTCTATAAGCAACTGCATAACCTGTTGCAGAATATATGATGAACCATGACACGATATTTCTGTGGAGTCTTCGCCCGTATAGGAGTGAGGAGCACGGAAAAGACTGACAAGCACTTCATCGATGACTTCTTCTCCTTTACATATTTTCCCAAAAGTAAGGGTGTAAGCTTCTTTGTCTTGCAGTTTCACCTTTTCCTGTATGGGCGCAAATATTGAGCTTGTTATAGCTATGGCTTCGGGGCCTGAGACTCTGATTATGCCGATGGCTCCCCCTTGTGCGGTGGCTACGGCGCAGATTGTATCTTGGTTTATCATCTTGTTAAATTCTGTCGAGTACGGTTTTTATTAATGTATCAATAGAGTTTTTATAATTTGGGTTGGCTTCCTTGATAAGACGGTTGGCAATAACCATGCAAACAGTCATAGCTTTATGACCCATAAGTTTTGCCAGTCCTGCCAGTGCCGAACTTTCCATTTCGAAATTGGTAATTTTATAACCGTTGTATTCAAATGACTCTATCTTTTCGTTTTGTTTTGGATCGGCAAGCGGCACACGGAGTTCGCGTCCTTGCGGTCCGAAGAATCCTCCGGCGGCAATTGTTACGCCGTTTACCATATCTCCCTGGTTTATGCGCGCAATAAGTTCAGCGTTAGCATCAATTACATAAGGTGCGCAGAGTAGGGGAGACCAGTTCATGTGTTTCGTAAATGCCTCTTCAAAGGCAAGATCACAAGCTTCGTTTCTTCCGGCATAGAAATTAAGTAGTCCGTCGAAACCGATTGATTTCTGTGAACAGATAAACGTGCCTACCGGTGTATTTGGCTGTAATCCGCCACAAGTTCCGATGCGTACAAGTTCGAGACTGCGAAATTCTTTCTTTTCTTGGCGGGTGTTGAAATCTATGTTGGCCAATGCATCAAGCTCATTAACCACGATATCTATATTATCACATCCTATACCGGTGGAAAGGACTGTGATTCTTTTTCCTTTGTAAGTGCCGGTGATGGTTCTGAATTCTCTGCTTTCTACTTCAAATTCTTTGTTGTCAAAATGAGCAGCTACGGTCGCTACTCTGCCCGGATCACCAACAAGGATAACTTTATCTGCCAGTTGTTCCGGTTTTACGTGTAGATGAAATACCGAACCGTCGGGGTTTATTATCAATTCTGATTCAGCAAAATATCTCATATTGTTTCTGTTTTAGGTCAATATATAAAAGAAATGTTGCCATAGCTGAGAATACAACAATGGCAACATATATTAAGTTTACCGATTTCTTATTCAGTCAAAGGCTTCTTTGGTGATGAAGATGCCGGCTTTGCAATAGTTTCGCGCATTGAAGTATCTGCTTCTATGTTCTTTATTTTGCAATAATCCATGATCCCAAGATTGCCGCTTCTGAAAGCATCAGCCATAGCCTTTGGAACTTCAGCTTCTGCTTCGATTACCTTGGCACGGGCTTCTTGTGCTTTGGCTTTCATTTCCTGTTCGGAAGCCACAGCCATGGCACGGCGCTCTTCTGCTTTAGCCTGAGCAATATTCTTATCAGCGTTAGCCTGATCTATCTGAAGTTCTGCACCAATGTTCTTACCAATATCAATATCTGCGATATCAATGGAAAGTATTTCGAATGCAGTACCCTGGTCGAGTCCTTTATGCAACACTACCTTGGAAATGCTGTCCGGATGTTCCAGTACATCTTTATGACTGTCTGCAGAACCAATGGAAGCAACAATACCTTCGCCTACACGGGCAAGGATTGTGTCTTCGCCAGCTCCACCCACCAGTCTTTTAATATTGGCACGAACTGTTACACGTGCTTTAGTAACTAACTGAATACCATTCTTTGCAACAGCATAAACAGGTGGTGTGTCAATAACTTTAGGATTAACTGACATCTGCACAGCCTGGAATACATCACGACCGGCAAGGTCAATAGCTGTAGCCATCTGGAAAGATAATTCAATATTGGCTTTTGATGCGGAAACTAGTGCATGAACCACTTTTTCAACATGTCCCCCCGCCAGATAATGGGCTTCCAGTTCGTCACGGGTAATGGTGCTGAGGCCAGCTTTGTGGGCTTCAATCATTGCCGGAACAATGACGTATGGCGGAACATTACGTATGCGCATAAGGAATAGCTGCACCAACGAAATATTTACTCCCGATACTTTAGCTGAAAGCCAAAGGAAAAACGGTACATAGTGAAAGAAGATGACCAGGAAGAGAATACCTCCTCCAATAAGAATCATCGTCAGAAAAGTCGGACTGATCATTTTTTTATCGTATTAGTTTGTAGTTTCTTGTTTTATTCTCTCTACCAGAATGGTTCCATTGTCTATACGGGAAACAACGATAGGTGTTTTTTCTTCAATATATCCGTCAATGGAGCGAACTTCTACATGGTGCCCGTTAATATCGGCCATGCCAATCAGCGCCAGACGTGTGAATGCTATTCCTTCGTCGCCAACCTTTACACTTTGTTCGGCTTTATTGTCAACGGTTGAGGTTATATTTTTTTTAAGAGCCATTTTATCCAGCGTTTTTGACTTCATAAATATAATTAATGAAGCTATACAAGCTATGGCCGAAGCAGCCAGAGTAATGAATCCGGCTGTATTTCCTAAATTAGAAAAGGCAAAATAATTGGCATAGATTAGACAAAAGAATGCACCTATTCCAGCAAAACTGATTCCTGGAATGACAAATATTTCAATAAGAAATAAAATGATTCCGGCTATAATAAGTCCTATTATAATAAGTATATCCATATAATCTTCTTTTTGCCAAATATAAGTAAAAATATTACAACTGTCTACTTCTTAAGGGAATTATTTTCTTCGTTACGGATACTGATCTCTAATAATTTTATTTCATTATCCATCTGTTCTACTCTTTTCTCCAAATCCAGAATACCGGGAGCAAGAGAGTTTTGCTTATCCTTTGTGGATTTGTTATAAATATCTCGTTGTTTCTCCAGTTTCTGACTCTGCTCTTCATAGTCAGAAAGAGCTTGTTGCCATTTCTTGACTTGTTCTATTGCCTTTGGAGAGGTGAAATCAGTCAGGCGAGTATATGTAAGATTATCATTAATAACGAATTCGAATTCGTTGTTTTCTTTGGCTTGAGGCTTGTTGTTTCTAGCTTCCGCCAAGCGCTCTTTGGCTGCTTTTACATCTGCTTCTCTTCCTTTCCAGCTCTCTTTAATGGAACCGATTTTTGCAAGTCCGATAAGCTTTTCATTATCTGTAGAGTCGTAATCATAGATCTGTTTAGACTCATTTGGAATAAAGATATAGATGCATACTTTGCCTTCCGGTTGGTAACGATCGGATGTAAACCAGCCAAGGTTATTGAATTCATCGATTACGTACATGTAATCATTGAACGGTGAATTAAATGGCATACCTACGTTTTCAGGATTCAGATAATTATCTGTATCACTGTTATAACGGGTAACAAAGATATCATATCCGCCTACTGAACCTTTTCCTTTGGATGCGTAGTAGATAGTGATTCCATCCGACATAACAAAAGGATAATTGGCATCGCTGCCTGAATTGATTGAGGTAGGAAGTAAGGACGGTTCACTCCATTGGCCAAGTAACTTGGTTTTGGTGTAAATATTCAGATGATTCCCTTTACCTTTATCGCCATAGTAAAGCTTATTGCCTAGTTCTGTTTGATAAACAATGCCTTCATTATTTCCTTCAGTTTCAAAGAACTCATTAAAGGAAGACAGTGAACCCGATTCTTCGCTAATTTTATAAGCACTCAAAAAATCGCTCTTATTAACAACAATACTGTCTATAATTGCAACTTTCTCAACTCCCTTAATCATTTGATTTCCTAAGGTAGTTTGTTTTATGGCATTTTCATATTTTTCTGTAGGCTGATTGCTTTTTATAAGCATAGCTTCGTAGGCACTAAAATTTTCTTCAGCTTCTTCATAGCGATACTGCTCGCTGTATAGTTGACCTAAGTAGCGGAAAGCTTCCTGAATTTTCTTGCTGGCACCAACAACTAAATATTTTTCAGCATTATTTTTTTCTCCGGTTTCATAGCAGCATGCACCATACCAAAAATTGTAGTTCGGGTTTTTAGGAGTACTTTTTAATAACTTATAGAATGCAGGTTTTGCCTGTTCAAACTGCCCATTTTTAAATAGCTCTTTAGCTTCTTCCAGGGTTTGAGCAGATATTGAAAAAGCCGACAGGCAAAGAAGAATAAATATTACATGTTTCTTTTTCATGCTAGTTTCGTTAAATTAAGAACTTCAAAAGTACAAAGTTTTTAGTTATTATACGAATTACAAATATGCTATTATGTTAATTCTTCTTTAAAAGATTATTTTGCTGTATTCATTCATCTGGTTTTCATGTAATTTTGTGCCCAATTTAAAGAATATGGCGCAGTTTACAGAAGAAGAAAAGATTTATAGACGTGTAGAAACACGGTTTAATAAGGGGGTAGTGAAATATCGTTTGATTGACGAAGGTGATAAAATTCTGGTAGGACTTTCCGGCGGGAAAGATTCTCTGGCATTATTGGAACTTCTTGGTAGACGTTCAAAGATATTTAAACCTCGCTTCTCTGTTGTGGCTGCTTATATTGCCATGACTAACATTCCTTACCAGTCGGATGTGGAGTATCTGAAAAATTATGCAGAATCATTCGGTATTCCTTTTGTGTATAGCGAAACATCTTTTGATGCATCGACTGATACTCGTAAGTCTCCTTGTTTTCTTTGTTCGTGGAACAGACGGAAAGCTCTTTTTACTGTGGCAAAAGAACAAGGCTGTAACAAAATAGCGTTAGGTCACCACATGGATGATATTCTGGAAACACTGCTGATGAATCAGGTTTTTCAAGGTGCTTTCAGTAGTATGCCTCCGAAGCTTACGATGAGAAAGTTTGATATGACAATAATCCGCCCGATGTGTCTTATTCCTGAAGCAGATCTTATTGCTCTGGCCGGAGTGAGGAACTTTAAGAAGCAGAATAAGAATTGTCCGTATGAAGTAGATTCTCATCGTTCGGATATGAAAGAGGTGCTTCGTTTATTCGAAAAAATGAATCCGGAGGCTCGTTATAGTCTTTGGGGAAGTATGAACAATATACAAACTGATTTATTGCCTGAAACAGGCATTTAATATAGAGTATTTTAATATTTAAAATTATGCAAGGTTTTTATTCTATTTTACTTTTGGTTATATCGAATGTGTTTATGACGTTTGCCTGGTATGGCCATTTAAAATTGCAGGAAGATAAGGTTATTAGTAGCTGGCCTTTAATAGGTGTTATAGTATTTTCGTGGGGTATTGCTTTGGCCGAATACATGTGTCAGGTCCCAGCCAATCGATTAGGATTTAACGGTAATGGTGGTCCTTTTAGCTTGATGCAGTTGAAGGTTGTGCAGGAGGTGATTACTCTTATTGTTTTTACGGTATTTTCTACCATGTTATTTAAAGGCGAATCCTTGCATTGGAACCATGTAGCTGCTGGGGCTTGTCTGGTAATGGCTGTCTATTTCGTTTTTATGAAGTGAGATCTAATAATAGCTACAGGAAGATAATTATAGTAAAGCTTGTTTTAAGAGTCCCAAAATGCGAGTGGGCATGAATTTTGGAGAGAAAAACTACTGATAGCCAGTAGTATAACACATTTTAACTCGGTGTAAAGAGTGAAATATGAAATGTTTCGCCAGCTTTTCTGTCTTACTATTTTATTTTTAAAGATAATGTTCTGATTATTAGGCGCGGGCATTATTATTTCACCCCGTAAGAAAACAAAAAAATGGCATAGTTGCCCGCACATTTTTAATTAGTGCTTATCAGTAAGGTGTGAATATTTGTAGACCTAACGTTTATTCAATAAAAAAGGCCGGATTTTTTCAAATCCGGCCTTTCGTTTATATAAGCTGAAATGCTTTATGCAAGTTATTTGTTTTTGAATTTCTGATCCATTGCTGCTGCAGCTTTACGACCATCACCCATAGCAAGAATTACGGTTGCTCCGCCTCTTACAATATCTCCTCCGGCAAAAATCATTGGTATCGACGATTCCATATCATCGTTTACATTGATTGTTCCTTTTCTACCTGTTTCCAATCCTTTAATTGAACTTGGAACAATTGGATTAGGAGATACACCTACACTAACAATAGCAAGGTCAATGTCAATTGTTTCTGTTGCGCCTGGTATGGCAACCGGACTGCGACGACCGGATGCATCTGGTTCGCCAAGTTCCATCTTCTGAAGAATTACTTGCTTAACAAATCCACGTTCGTCGGCAATGTATTCAATAGGGTTATGTAAAGTAAGGAATTCAATACCTTCTTCTTTTGCGTGCTTAACTTCTTCAAGACGAGCTGGCATCTCTTCTTCCGAACGGCGATAAATAATCATGGCGCGTTCTGCTCCCAAACGTTTTGCAGTACGAACTGAGTCCATTGCAGTATTACCTCCTCCAATTACAGCTACGTTCTTACCGAAAGCAACAGGAGTATCCGATTCCGGATTTGCCGCATCCATAAGATTTACGCGAGTAAGATATTCGTTTGATGAAAGAATGTTCAGCGAGTTCTCACCCGGGATATTCATAAAGTTAGGAAGTCCGGCACCCGAAGCAACATAGAAACCTTTAAATTCTTTTTCTTGCAGCTCTTCTACGGTGATGGTTTTTCCAACAATACAGTCTTTTATGAAAGTAACCCCCATCTTTTCGAGGTTATTGATTTCTACATCGACAATGCTGTTTGGTAAACGGAATTCAGGAATACCATATTTAAGTACTCCTCCAATTTCGTGTAATGCTTCGAATACAGTTACATCATACCCTAGTTTTGCCATATCTCCGGCAAAAGATAGTCCGGAAGGACCGGAACCGATAACTGCTATTTTAATTCCGTTGCTTTCATCTAAGTCTGGAACAGAGATTTGTCCGCTTTCTCTTTCGAAATCGGCAGCAAAACGTTCAAGGTGACCGATGGCAACGGCCTCTTTATTCATTTTCTGAACGTAGATACATTTTGATTCGCACTGTTTCTCCTGTGGACAAACACGGCCGCATACTGCTGGAAGTGCGCTTGTTTCTTTAAGAGTTCTGGCTGCTTCGAGCACTTCTCCACGTTCAATGTTTTTAATAAACTTAGGTATATTGATTTCAACCGGACAGCCTGTTATACAACCTGGATTAACACAGTCGAGACAACGTTTTGCTTCTTGTTGTGCCTGCTCCAAAGTTAAGCCCTGGTTTACTTCTTCACGATTGTGTGAACGATATTCAGGATCAAGTTCGTTCATGTGAACACGTGAAATATCGGTACGTTCTTTTGCTTTCATGCTTTTACGCAACTCTTCACGCCATGGTGCAGTGCGGTCTTCAGCATGCTGACTTTTGGTAATCTCGCATTTTGGTGATCCTAGCTTCTTGATTTCTTCTCTTTCAGCATCCTTGAAGGCGCTCATACGTTTAATCATTCCGTCAAAGTCCACCTGATGAGCGTCGAACTCAGGACCATCTACGCAAACAAACTTAGTTTTTCCTCCTACAGTAACGCGGCATGCTCCACACATACCAGTTCCGTCTACCATAATGGTATTCAGAGAAGCTTCCGTAGGTACTTCATATTTTTTAGTTAATAAAGAAACAAACTTCATCATTACTGCCGGTCCGATAGTAAAGCATTTATCTACCTTTTCACGAAGAAGCACTTCCTCAACGCCAACTGTAACCACACCTTTATTACCGTAAGAACCGTCGTCGGTCATAATGATTACTTCATCAGAACTTTCGCGCATCTCTTTTTCAAGAATGATAAGCTCTTTTGTTCGTCCGGCAAGAACAGTAACAACCTTATTGCCTGCAGCCTTTAATGCCTGAACAATTGGTAAAAGAGGAGCTATACCTACACCACCACCAGCACAAACTACAGTACCGAAGTTTTCAATGTGAGTTGCCTGTCCTAAAGGACCTACTACGTCAGTAATATATTCTCCAACTTCAAGATTACATAGTTTTGTTGAAGAAAGTCCCACTTCCTGGACAACAAGGGTGATAGTTCCTTTGTTTAGGTCTGCTCCGGCAATGGTTAATGGCATGCGTTCGCCTTTTTCTCCAACGCGGACAATTACGAAGTGTCCGGCTTTGCGGGAGCGAGCAATCAATGGTGCTTCAATTTCCAGTTTAAAAACTTTCTCTGAGAAGTGTTCTTTATTAATTATTTTATTCATAAAAGTAGAAATATGATATTTATATTAGATTTGTAATTTCAGAATGTCGGTATTGGCAAAGGTAATCTTATTGTTTTTCATATCAAAACTATGACTCTAAAAAAAAAAGAGCGTTTCACTACACTTAACATAGTAAAACGCTCAGGTTTATGCTTATTTAATTCCCTTTTGGGGGATTACTTAGTCGATGATATCAAATCCGGTATAAGGAACCAATGCTTTTGGTATGCGAATACCTTCCGGAGTTTGATTGTTTTCTAGTAGGGCAGCCACGATTCGTGGTAAAGCTAATGCACTACCATTTAATGTGTGGCAAAGTTCTGTCTTCTTGTCTCCTGCACGGTAGCGACATTTCAGACGGTTAGCCTGATATGATTCAAAGTTTGATACAGAACTTACTTCCAACCAACGTTGTTGTGCTGCAGAGAATACTTCAAAGTCGAATGTAATGGCCGAAGTGAAACTCATATCGCCTCCGCAAAGACGAAGAATACGATAAGGCAATTCTAGTTTGTTAACCAGATTTTCTACGTGAGCAATCATTTCTTTCAGTGAGTCGTAAGAATGTTCTGGCTTATCAATACGAACAATCTCTACTTTGTTGAACTGGTGCAGACGGTTTAATCCGCGTACATCCTTACCATAAGAACCTGCTTCACGACGGAAACATGCAGAGTATGCACAGTTCTTGATAGGTAGTTCGTTGTCTGTAAGAATTACATCTCTGTAGATGTTTGTTACAGGAACTTCTGCTGTAGGGATAAGATATAAATCATCCTGATTATCATGATACATCTGTCCTTCCTTGTCGGGTAACTGTCCTGTTCCGTAACCGGAAGCAGCATTTACTACATAAGGAGGTTCAATTTCCAGGTAACCTGCGTTACGGGCTTCGTCGAGGAAGAAGTTAATTAAAGCTCTTTGCAGACGAGCGCCTTTTCCTTTATAAACAGGGAAACCGGCACCGGCAATTTTAACGCCAAGTTCGAAGTCAATCAAATCATATTTCTTGCAAAGATCCCAGTGTGGAACTGCATCAGCCGGAAGTTCTGGAGTAACTCCACCCATTTTCTCTACTTTGTTGTCGTCGGCACCGTAGCCTTCAGGAACAGAAGAGTGGGGTAGGTTAGGGATTGTGCAAAGCAGAACCTGAAGTTGTTCTGCAGCTTCGTTCATTGCTGTTTCCAAAGCTTTGTTTCCCTCTTTGATTTCGCTTACTTTTGTGCGCGCCGATTCTGCTTCTTCTTTGTTTCCCTCCTTCATTAGTTTACCAATGGATTTCGAGAGAGCATTTACTTCGGCAAGATTCTTATCCAGCTCATTTTGTGCAGTACGTCTTTTTTTATCTAACTCCAGCACTTTATCTATGGCTTCCTGTGCGCCTTTAAAGTGTTTCTTTTCCAGACCACGAAGAACCTCGTCGGTCTTTTCTGTAATTACTTTAAGTGTAAGCATATCTTATACTGTTTTTATAGTTTTTTTATTTAGAGCCACAAAGATAAATAAAAATAAGATAAGATGATATTATAATCTTTTTAATCCTTTAAATAATAAAAAAAGTTCCTGCAACGAGTGTTACAGGAACTTTTTTTTATTTGAAACAAAAATGGTTGTTATGCTTCTGTTGTTTCAGCAGGGATGATAGATACGTATGAACGATCTAATCTTCCTTTTTTGAATGTTACAACGCCATCAACTAATGCGTAAAGTGTGTGGTCTTTACCCATACCCATGTTTAAACCTGGGTGATGTTCTGTACCTCTTTGGCGAATGATGATATTACCAGCTTTGCAAGTTTGTCCACCATATACTTTTACGCCTAATCTTTTGCTATGTGATTCGCGGCCGTTCTTAGAACTACCGACACCTTTTTTATGTGCCATTTCTTCTTAAAAATTTAATTGATTAAGCTACTACTTCTTTAATGTTTAACTCTGTAAATTGTTGACGATGACCGTTACGTTTTCTGTAACCTTTTCTTCTCTTCTTGTGGAATACGATTACTTTGTCACCTTTTACAAGGTGAGAAATTACTTCGCATACTACTTTTGCACCTTCTACTGTTGGGGCTCCTACAGTTACTGCGCCATCTTTGTCAACTAACAATACTTTGTCAAATTCTACAGTCGCTCCGTTTTCAGCGTCTTGTATGTGATGAACATACATTCTTTTTCCAGCTTCTGCTTTGAACTGCTGGCCGTTAATTTCTACAATTACGTACATCTGTTATATTTTGTTATACAGGTTTTCTCCGGAAGGTGGATCTTAATCATTTAATATCTCTTATTTACCCGCACGGACTAATTAGGGCACAAAATTACTGATTCTATTTTAATTGGACAAATATTTTAGAGAAATTTATTCTCTTTATTATGAGGGTATTTGCTATTATAAATTAATCAGATTTACCGGAAAATAATGTTACCAACTAATTTTTTCTTTCAGCATAACCCCATCTGTTATTCCTAAATCTTTCAACGATCCGTTTTTACTTTGAATACAAATCATTGTTAGCGGAGTGTCTCCGGTATTTCTCCAGGCACGTTTGCCGTCAGGTGATACTCTAACTACACTACCTTCTGAAATAGGAAAGTGATTGCCATCAACCTGAAACTCTCCACTACCTTTTAATACGATGTAAAGCTCTTCGTTTGTTTTGTGAGTATGAAGAAAATCACCACCTGCTCCCGCAGGAACTACTGTAAAAGATACCTCTGTTCCAGTACTTTGAACTGACTCGCCAACAAAAACTTTTCCAGGAATTTCTATACCGGGAGCAAGTACAAAGATATGTTCACCTAACTGATCAAAATTGCCGATTGTTACAGCTGCATAATTTTCCGCTGCCGAAATTTTTTCTACTTTTTTCATTTTCTTATTGATTGATTCTTATACTAATTACAAAAAGCTAAACTAATTTTTACGTTACAAAAGTAAGTATCAAATAAGTGATTGTCAAGTAGGTACTTGTGTGTAAGATGGTTACTTCAATGAAACCTTTGTTGAAAACGAGTAACTTACGGAATGCATTTTTTTGAAAATATTTTCAGAAGCTAAATGACTGATTCATTATTCGTTCTATTTAATATTATTAGTTACTTTTGCTGCGCTAAAAATATATAGCTTATGAGTAAAGTCAAACTATCAGATAGTTTTAATCCCATGTGCCCTATAAGGTGCATTCTCTCACGTATAAGTGATAAATGGTCTATGCTTGTGCTATACATATTGCATGAGAAGGGAGTTGCTCGGTTTAAAGAATTGCAACGTTGCATCCCCGATATTTCACAGAAGATGCTGACTGCTACGCTTCGTACATTAGAGGAAGATGGCTTTGTAAGCAGAAAGGTTTATGCGGAAGTTCCTCCAAAAGTTGAGTATACCCTTACAGACAGGGGAAGGTCTTTGTTGCCTCATATTAATATGCTTATAGCATGGGCGAAAGAAAACATTGAAGATATAATGAATGATCGTAGAAAAAAAATAGAATAGTATTATGAGAATAGACCATTTTGCCATTTGGTGCGATGATATTGAAGCAATGCGCACATTTTATACAACTTATTTTGATTGTGTAAGTAACAACAGATATCATAATCCGTCAAAGAATTACACCTCGTATTTCCTTTCGTTTGGTGGTGCAGATTGCCGCATAGAACTAATGAATCGTCCGGATATTGTGAATGAACCGGCGAAACGTGGATTTATGAAAGGCATTGCTCACTTTGATATTGAAGTTGGTAATGAGGGGATGGTTGATAGTTTAACGAAACGACTTCGGGCGGATGGTTATATTATTGCCAGCGAGCCTCGCAGAACAGGAGATGGTTACTATGAAGCCGGAGTTTTAGATCCTGAAGGTAATTATATTGAGATTTCGGCGGAAGTATAGAATAAAACGTTTGCTCTGAAAATCTTTCGTGAATAAATAAAAATGTAAGGCGATAAACTGCGCAAGATAACCTGTTATATTTTTATTTATTGAGGTTTAATTGCCATAAACTCTTCTTTGAATTTATAGTTTATCTGGATAAAGTGTTATTAATGAGTGATGAAACACTTTTTAACTCGACTTTCTCCTTTTGAGAGACAACTTATAAGGTTGTTTTCTGACAATACGTTTTACTTTTTGAGTTAACAACCTGATTCTAAGCTGCGGAAAAATTAAGTTCACCCCCTATAATAACAAAAAATAGAAGGTGTTTTTCCGCAAGCTTAATTTTCTTGTTTAGTCTGTTATTTCACAGGCTCAACCTTGAACCCTTGTTTTCTGAGTAAGGAAAGTAAACCATTGTCTCCGGGAAGATGTAAGGCACCAACAGCAATAAAAGAAGGAGTTTCTTTCATAATAGCAGGTAGTTTCGCAGCCCAGTCTTTATTTCTGTTATCTATCATTGATTCCATTTCTCCTGGTATAGGGTCACAGCTATTTCCTTGTTTTTCCTCAGATAGCTTTTGCATCTTGTCGATATTGAAACTGTTATAAGCTTCTGTTAGTTCTTTTGTATCTTTCACAATTTTGGCCGTATCGCTTAATGAACATACAAGTAAACGTGCCTGGCGTTGTAGAGACTGTGAGTCATACAGAAGGTCTCTTTGAAATTCTAAAGTTTCAAGAGCCGCAATCTTTTTCCCACTTTCTTCTCCCTTAGTTTGAAAATATCCGTCGAGCTGTTCTTTTGGGTTGAAAGAAAGTGCTTTGGCTGCAACAGTCATTGCTACCATCATACTAATAAATGCCGGTCTTATTTTAGGAACCTGGTTAAGATCGAAGCCGAGGTTTGCTTTTAAAAACGAATTAATCGTGGCTTGTTCTGTGTCACTGAAAAGAATTTGTGCAGTGGTATCATTAGTAATGAACATTTTATCCTGCATTTTTTTTATTCCTTCAGGAGATTGTGCATCTTTCATATTCAGTTCTCCTACCACTTGTTGGCTTGCATCAAAAGCTTCTTTAAAGCCACTGATTTTATCAAGGATAGACAACGGAGCCAGATGGTGGGTCCCGAATACATAGGATGGATTTTTTAATCCATTACCCGATACTTTCCACAGAAGAGATTGTGCCCCGGCAGATATTGAAAATAGCAAGATGCACGAAAGAATAACTAGTTTTTTCATATGAGATTTTTTTAAGTATTAATATTCTGTTGATAATCTATTCTACGTTGAAGTAAGCTTCCAACTCTTTTTCAGCGGAATTATCAACATTGTCAATGTCTCTGATTATCTTACCATCTTCCAGCAAAGCGATGCGTGGACAGATGTCTGTAGTATGGTTCAGGTTATGACTGGAAATTAGTATTGTAGCACCAGTCTGTTGGCTATAATCTTTAAGAATATGTTTAATTATAGACTGTGAACTTGGATCAAGGAAATTAAAAGGCTCATCGAGTATAAGAAGTTCTGGATTGTGAATCATGGCCGAGATAATACCAATCTTCTGTTTGTTTCCGGCAGAGAAATTGCGGATAAATTTCTTTTGTCCTATAACTTCTCCATTCATAAAGCGTTCGAATGTTGTTAAACGTTCATCTACCTCTTCTTTCTTTAGTCCATACATTTTTCCGATAAAGTAGAAATACTCTTCCGGAGTGAGGTAATCAATGAGGAAACCTTCGTCAATAAATGCACCGGTTATGTTTTTCCACTCTTCACTTTTGCTGGAATCAATGTCATTAATAAAAGCAGCCCCGTTACTGGCTTGCAACAAATCCAGGATAAGACGGAAAAATGTGGTTTTACCAGCTCCGTTGTTTCCTACCAAACCCAATATGTCTCCGTTGTTTATTACATAATTATCTATATCTACGGCTCTTTTTTCGCCGAAGTCTTTTTGTAAATTATTGATTTTTATTGTTGCCATGGTTTATTTGAATTTAAATGATAAGGTAAAAAATGAAACACTCTTATTTGGTATCTCTGAATCCTTCCATATTTTTATATCTTCTTTTCATGAAGCGTTTATAGATATTCATGATCCAATAATTTGAAGTAAATGTCAGGCCCAGACCAATAGCCAGGAGCACCAGTTGACTTATAATTTCTCCAAATGCTATTCTGAGCAAATTGATAACCAGCATAGGTACACCAAAGGACATTAAACTAATGAGACTCTGAAAACCGGTTCCGGTAGATTGCCGGCCTAACATACTTTCGTTCAATGGTGTTGTTTTATTGTTGTAAACAGCTAATTGAAGAATAATGAAATAGATAAATCCGGTAGTAAAGAAACTGTAAGATATTGCCATTAATAGTGTGATTTTTCCCATTATTATCACTGGAATCATCAGGATAAAGGGAACTATTACAGCAAAACTGTAAAAATAGTATTTGGCTCTAAGCAGATTATAAATAGATTCTTTGCGACTCATTAGTCCATCAAGGTAGTTTCCTTCGAAACTCATTATTTGTGTGAGCATCAGGATTCCTAAGATTGCAAAATTGTAGATCCCAACAAAGCTTTTTCCAACCGGGCCTTCATAAGAAGGTGTAAAGAGCATTCCTGTAAGCATAATAATAAGGAAACATCCCATTCGGAACATGGATTTACTCCTTTTGTTTCTGAATAGTAGCTTAAGCTCTAAGCGGAAGTATTCTCCAACTTCACCGTATTGCTCCAGAAATTTATATTCTGAAACATGTTTTATTTTAGTGTCATTTGTTTTGGCAAGTTCGGCATACAGATTTTTAATCATTATATAGCGGTTTACCCATCCTAAAGCAACTGCAGCTAATAGTACACCAAGGAAGCCCAGAAGATTACCTTTGATAAATAATTCACCTACTTCCATCGTGAATTTGCTCATCGGATTGCCTAAGGTAAGTTCCAGTGTTAAAAGAAGTCCGTAAAATATGATAGGTATAATTACGAAATAAGTTTTTTCATTGATTAAAGTGCGGCACATTTGGTACCAGTAATTATTGAGAATCATCAATAAATAAAATCCCAGACTATAGGTGATGACTCCCGTAATTCCAAAATATTTAGTAACAGTAATGAATGCAAAAGGAACAATCATAAATAGCCAGAAGGCATTGTATGAGGCTGTTGCCGATTTTAAAAGAAGAATATTAAGTAGCTTGTTCTTCTTTATCGGTAATAATAGATAAGGTTTAATTTCCTGAGTAGGAGTTTTTTGAAAAGCGAAGCGAAAAAGAAAGTCGATAGCAAGGATAATGAATAACCCTTTATTCATTATATGATATGGCTCCATTGTTGGAAACATATCTGCAAAACCAAATCCGAACATAATACCAAAGAAAATAAAATATCCGGCCCAGAATAACATCATAAAATAGAGATAGAATTTCCCGAATTTATTCTTTTCGAACATGGGATGCCGTTTGGCGGCTAATTTGGCGTGTTTTCGTAATTCTTTTAAAAGCATAAACAGATATGTATTTGAACTTAAGATAAAGGTAAGAAAAGACCTTCTGAAAAGGCCTTTTCTTACTTCTGTTATTTTATTATTTAGCTTCAGGAGAAGTCATTGTTACTTCAACCTGATTCTTTTGACTGAACATACTCTTTGCAAATTTCTGAAGATCACTTATTGTTATTTTGTTAACAATAGCTTCGTAATTAGCATCCATGTCTAATCCGGTGTAAAGAGATTCATCAATACAACCTACCCAATAGCTATTTTCTTTTATGTTCTCTTTGTATTTCTTCAACATATATTCTTTCACTTTGGCTAGATTGGTTTCTGATGGGCCAACTTTTGCAATGTTGTCTATTTCATCAAAGACAATCTTAACCAGTTTATCCTTTTTAGCAGGATCTGTTTGGAATACAATTTGAAGAGAACTTTCTTCTTTAGGGTATTTAGAAGTATTTCCATATACGCTAACACCATAAGTACCACCTTCTTGTTCGCGGATTTTTTCAGTATAAACAATGTCAAGAACCTGACTAAGCATACTCATCATGATATCATTCTGAGATGTGTATTTGCAGTTTCCATTATAGAATGTAAATACAGAAGCTTTAGCTGTTTGCTGTTTCTTCTTGAATTCATTCTTGTATTGACCTTTACGAGTATACATCTTTGTATCTTTGAATGTTTCTTTTCTGTTTATAGATGGAAGAGATCCAAGATATTGTTCAATTAGCGGTTTTGCCTTTTCAAGATCTACGTTACCAACCAGAATAAAGGTGAAATCACTTGCATCTTTAAAGCGGTCTTTGTATAAGTCCATACATTTCTGATAATCAATTTTATCAATCATGTCAGCCTTAATACGTATTGTTCTTGGGTGATTACCATACATACCGAATGTAACAGAATCGTTGAAAGCTACCATAGGATTTGCTTCTCTGTTCTGTAAAGAGGCTTTCATACGTGTTTTGTAAGAAGCGAATGCATCAGCATCCATTCTTGGAGCAGTAAATGTAAGATAAGTAAGCTGTAACATAGTTTCCAGATCTTTAGGAGAACAGCTACCGTTAACACCTTCTGTATTTGTTCCAACAGAAGCACTTACTGAAGCTTTTTTACCAGCTAAAACTTTCTGTAGGTTAACTGCACTGAAGTTTCCTAATCCACCTAACTCAACTACATCATTAAGTGATTTGATATTAATAATTTCAGAGTTAGGCATCAGGGAATTACCACCTAAACTAACCCCCTTCATCTGAATCTCATCTGCTTTGAAATCAGTCTTCTTAACGATAACCTTCACACCATTTGATAGTGTAAGTGTAGTTGTACCAAAGTTTGTGTTTTCTTTTGTAGAAATAATCTTACCAGCTTTTGGAGCTACAGGAATAAGTGGCTCGTTTGATACTTTATCTACGTATGCAGTGATGTTTTCTGCTTTTACGTTTTTAAGAATAGATAGAATCTTATCTTTAGTAGGATATACTAATCCTTCTTTATCAGGACCAAAGATTGCTACAACCTGATTACTATCTGCAATGAATGATTTCAAAACTTCATTAATCATGGCTACAGGCAGATTTGGCGCTATTTTATTCATAAGAGCATATCTGTCATCGATACTTGGAATAGGCTCGTTATCAGTGAAGTTATCTACATAACTATTAACATAATCTTCATTTTTCTTTTTGCCTCTTTCGTTAAATTCTGATTCGAGATTTCTTAAATACTCAGCACGTGCACGTACATATTCAGATTCAGTAAAACCAAAACGATGAGCACGTTCTATTTCACGAAGAAGAGTGCTTAATGCATTTTCAACTCCATCTTCTTTGCTTACTGCAACACCTGTAAAAGCATCTTTTGTTTTTGAAACAAAGAAGCTGCTATCGTATGTGTATCCATAAACAAATGGAGGATTAGCTGATTGAGTAAGCTCGTTTAAACGAGCATTCAACATATTACCAATCATATTCTTTGCGTAATCAAAAAACAAATATTGCATATTGTTCTTTAAAGAATCAGGATATACATCATGTTGTTGAAAAGCAAAATCTGCATATTGGTTTGCTCTTTGTCTTTCTCAATTACAACAATAGGATCTTTATTTTCATTAACCGGGAAATAAGTACGTAATGCAGGATTTACCGGTTTAGGAATATCACTGAACATTTTCTTGATTTTAGCTTCAACAGCATCTACATCAATATCTCCTACAATAACCAAACCTTGCAAATCTGGGCGGTACCATTTTTCATAATAATCACGGAGTGTTTTGTATTTAAAGTTATCAACTACGTCCATTGTTCCAATAGGCATACAGTCTGCATATTTGGTTCCTGCATATATTACAGGCAATGCTTTTTCACGTAGACGTTGCATAGCACTCATGCGAGAACGCCATTCTTCGTGAATAACACCACGTTCTTTATCAATTTCTTTGTCTGCTAATAACAAGTCATTTGACCAATCGTGTAAAATAAGCAAACATGAATCTAATATTCCTTCGCGGGTAACAGGAGCATTGGAAATATTATATACGGTTTGATCAATACTTGTATAAGCATTAAGATTTACTCCGAATTTTATACCTACACTTTCACACCATGGAACAATGCCTAAGCCCTTATCTGTTCCAGGAAAATTCTTTGAACCATTGAAAGCCATGTGCTCCAAAAAGTGTGCTAAACCTCTTTGTTGTGGTTCCTCAAGAATAGAACCTACTTTCTGTGCGATGTAGAAATCAGCTCTTTTTTCGTTTGTAGTGTTTTTACGGATGTAATAGGTTAATCCGTTTTCTAACTTACCTATTCTTACGTCTTTATCGATAGGTATTGGTGGCATTTGCTGTGCAAAAGTTGTACTTGCACATAGTAGTAGTGATGCCGTGAATAAATTTTTAAATAGAGATCTCATAATTTATATAAATTGGATGTTTAAATATATTTTTATTCAGTTAGTCGTTCTATAAATATTAAAAATCACAAAGTAAGTAAATTTATTGTCATAAAAATGAAATTCCCCGATAAAGATCGAAAAACTTTATCGGGGAATTCTATAAGAATTACATTAATACCGTTATTTTGATTAATAGCTATTTATTCATAACTACTAATTAATCAATTAGTGATATATTATAATTTGTGTTCAGCTAAATAACGCTCTGCCTCAATCGCTGCTTTACATCCGCTTCCGGCAGCTGTTGTAGCTTGTCGGTAAATAGGATCTGCAACATCACCGGCTGCGAATACTCCGGGAACCTTAGTCCGTGGAGAATCGCCTTCTGTAATAATGTATCCAACAGGGTCAGTATCAAGATAAGGAGCGAATATTTCAGAGTTTGGCTTATGTCCGATGGCTAAAAAGAAACCATCAATAGCTATGTCATAACGTTCTTCGTCAGCTTCTCCCATGCGCTTTACAACATGTGCACCTTCTACTCCGTTTTCTCCGAATAGACCTAAAGTGTTATGCTCGAAAAGAACCTCTATTTTCTCGTGATTTAATACACGTTCCTGCATAATTTTAGATGCTCTCAGGAATGGCTTACGAACTATAAGATATACTTTTTTTGCCAATCCTGCTAAATAGATGGCTTCTTCGCAAGCAGTATCACCTCCACCTACTACTGCAACAACTTTTTTCCGGTAAAAGAATCCGTCGCATGTAGCACATGCGCTAACACCCATTCCGGCATATTTCTTTTCGTCTTCCAGTCCCAGGTATTTAGCTGTTGCACCGGTAGCAATAATTATAGTATCTGCTTCGAGAACTTTTTCACCTTCAATTGTAATCTTGTAAGGAGCTTTGCTGAGGTCGGCAGCAGTTGCCAATCCACTTCTGATGTCGGCACCAAAACGAGCAGCTTGTCTTTTTAAGTCGTCCATTAGTTGGCTGCCATCCACTCCATCCGGATAACCAGGGAAGTTCTCAACTTCAGTTGTGGTTGTTAGCTGTCCTCCAGGTTGTAATCCTTCATATAAGATAGGAGATAAGTTTGCTCTTCCAGCATAAATTGCAGCTGTATATCCTGCCGGTCCTGAACCGATAATCAGGCATCTTGTTTTTTCTATATTTTCCATTTTGTTTTTATCTTAAGTCAATAATTTCTGCATTTGGATATTTCTTTTTATTAAACTGAAACAAAGAATCTGAATATGATTGTTTCGTTTTATAACTTGTAATGGTAATTTCACTATTGTTGTTAGGCTGCTCTAAAGTAATATGCTGAGGTTGATAATTACTTTTTGAGATTAACAGTACAATACGTGAGAATGCTTTTTTCTTATTTTCTGGAGTCAGAATTATTTTGTAATTGTTCCCAACTGTGCCATTTAATTTATAATTATATCCATTTTTATAAATGTTAAGTAAGGCATAAGGATTCATGCTTTGTAATTCATCTTCAGTTGGTAAGCTAATGTTTACTTCTTCGCTGTGTTTAAGATAGCTCCATTGAGTTTTTCCATCAAACCAGGTTGTAGCATCATTTGTATCTAAAAAGAACTTTCTATTCTTTAGTTGCAGTACACCATTTATTTGATTACCTCCGGATTTAATTCTGAAAGTAGCTTTTATGCCTCCTGCTTTAGCAAAAGCAGCAGATGTTTCGTCCAGAATCTTTTTAGCTTGTGCATCTTTTTGCGCAAAGCAAGGCAAGATCAAAGCACTAATGAGTAATGTAATGATATACTTTTTCATTGTTTTATTCTTTGGTTATTTTTATGCTAAATATAAGATTATTGTCTTAGATTACCCAATCTCATCTCCAAATCTGTTTCGTCAATGCACATAACCTGGCGGGCTTTACTTCCTTCAGACGGACCAACAATTCCTGCTTTCTCCAATTGATCCATTATTCTGCCGGCACGATTATATCCGATAGAGAATTTACGCTGAATAAGTGATGTAGAACCTTGCTGGTGAATTACAATCAATCTGGCTGCATCCTCGAACATTGGATCGAGACGGTTCATATCAACATCTCCAACAGTGCTTTCGCTTTCTTCTCCTACATATTCTGGCAAGTAGAATGCTGTAGTGTATCCTTGTTGACGAGAAATATAATCAGTGATTTTTTCTACTTCAGGAGTATCAACGAATGCACATTGTACACGAACCGGATCACTTCCTTGTAAGAAAAGCATATCCCCGCGACCAATCAGCTGATTAGCTCCCGGACGGTCGAGAATTGTACGAGAGTCCATCATGGATGATACACGGAAGGCAACACGAGCCGGAAAGTTGGCTTTAATTGTACCAGTGATAATATTAGTAGTAGGACGTTGAGTGGCAATAATCATGTGAATACCTACGGCACGTGCCAACTGAGCAATACGCGCAATTGGAAGTTCAACTTCTTTGCCGGCAGTCATAATCAAGTCACCAAACTCATCAATAATCACTACTATATATGGCATAAACTTATGTCCCTTTTCAGGATTCAGTCTACGATTAATAAACTTCTCATTATATTCCTTAATATTACGGGTATGAGCCTTCTTAAGTAAGTCGTAGCGGGTATCCATCTCAATACAAAGAGAATTCAGTGTATGTACTACCTTGGTAAAGTCTGTTATAATAGCCTCTTCGCCATCAGGCAATTTAGCCAGAAAATGTTTCTCTACAGTTGAATAAATACTAAATTCAACTTTCTTAGGGTCAATCAAAACAAATTTCAGTTCAGCAGGGTGCTTCTTGTAGAGTAATGATGTAATAATAGCATTTAATCCCACAGATTTACCCTGTCCGGTAGCTCCGGCTACAAGTACGTGAGGCATCTTGCAAAGGTCTACCATGAAAATCTCATTGGTAATGGTCTTACCAAATGCGATAGGGAGATCAAATGTGGATTCCTGGAACTTCCTGGATGAAATGATTGAATGCATGGATACAATTTTTGGATTGGAGTTTGGAACTTCAATACCAATGGTTCCTTTTCCAGGAATTGGTGCAATGATACGAATTCCTAATGCAGAAAGACTAAGAGCGATATCATCTTCCAACCCGCGAATCTTGGAAATACGTACACCAGCTTCCGGAGTAATTTCGTATAAAGTAACTGTAGAACCTACTGTTGCTTTAATCGAACTTATTTCAATACCAAAACTTCTTAGCGTACTGATAATCTTATCTTTGTTGGCAGTCTGTTCTTCCATGTTAATGGCAGGCTCATTGTTATCATACCGCTTCATTAAGTCCAGACTCGGATGACGGTAGTTTTCCAAATCGAGTGTAGGATTATATTTTCCTAAATTGGATGCATCATAAGCTTCATCATCACTGGATTTTGCAGATTCTATTTTGAATTCCGGTTCTTTATCTTCGGTTTCCTCCTCATTCTCTTCTGTAGTCTCAGGATATTCTACTTCCTCTTCATTTACTATGTTTGATTTCACCCAATCCTCTACAGGTGCTTCTTCAATCGGTGCAGGAGTTATAGCTTCTATTGGCTTAGATACTGCTTTTTGTTCAAAACTACGGTCTAGTTTGAAGTTTACAGTCTTAGGCTCAGGATTGGTAAATTCCAGTGTATCATCTTCAGCAGCCAAAGCTTCTTCTTTCTCTTTTTTCTTTCTGAAATTAAGTTGAAGTGCACGTCTGATATAGATAATAGTCTGTGTGCTCAGATAAATCAGAAAGCAAACGGCGGTAGCTAAAAGAAGCAAGGATATGCCCGGAATACCTATTTGTGAAACCAACCAATTGCTAACGTTGTATCCATGTAATCCTCCAAGGTAAATAAAGCTGTCTTTATAGTTATCCATAAATACAAATCCAAAGAATACTGAAAACCAGATCAGCAGCAGAGAACAGCCAATAAACCATTTCCAAATACGGAAATTACGTACTCGCATCAGTTTCATACCCACAATGGCCAGAAATAGCAGTATAAAGTAAGACGAGACTCCAAAGCATTCGTTAATTAAGTAATTTGCCATCTGAGCACCTCTCGAACCAGCATAATTTCTTATGTGATTATTAATCGAAGATAGCTGGTCTGGGTTAGGGTTGTCCAGAATACTTTGATCGGCTGCTCCGGTAAAGAAGAAGGAAGTGAAAGCCAATAGTAAATAGACTGAAAAAATCACCATCATTAAGCCAATAATAAAATGAAAAGTCTCATTATGAAAGGTTTTTGTTAAATTATTGGTGGAAACAGGCTCCATTGCCAGACTCTTATCTGTTTTTTTCTTTGCCATTAAGAATTTTATTTTTATTGTTTGATTCTGCAAAAATAATAAAATAACATTAGTTGGAGATTAAGAATCAAATAAAAATTTAGCAAAAATATAATATGATTATTTTATATAAAAACAATGTATTTTGTACAAAACAAACATATACTTTGTACAAAATGAGATCTTTCGATCCTGTAGAAAAAATTATCTTCATATTAGTAGCTAATATCTCTTAGGCAAATTAAAGGTGCACTGTGCTTACATTTCACGTTAAAATACATTGATTTGCAGTTGAATTACTCCTTTTTTGTTAACTTTGCGGCTTAATTGAAAAGTTGTATGGAAAATAATCATCAAGTGATATTCAGCAGAGATGTTGTAGAATTTGTAACAGTAGCAGCTGAATTTTGTGCTTATCTGGAACGTGCTGAAAGTGCAAAGCGAAGCTCTTTTGTTGATACCACCCTAAAAATATTGCCATTGCTTTATCTTAAAGCATCATTATTGCCCGAATGTGAAATGGTTGGAGATGAGCCTCCTGAGACATATGTTACTGAGGAAATTTATGAATTGATGCGTATGAATGTGGCTTATGTATTAAGGGAAAAAGATGACTATCTTGAGGTTTTTCTTCCTGAAATGGCTTATAGCGACACTCCTATAAAAAAATGTATATCGGAAGATCTTGCTGATATTTATCAGGACTTGAAGGATTTTATTTTTGTTTTTCAATTGGGATACAATGAAACAATGCATGATTCATTGGCTATTTGCAAAGAACATTTTGCTTTATATTGGGGACAAAAACTAGTTAATACTTTGAGAGCCTTGCACGATGTGAAGTATAATGCTGATAATAAAGATGAGGATGAAGACGAAATTGATGATGATGAAAAGTTGAACGAAGTATTATGATTGTAAAAAGAACTATAACAAAAGATGATATATCAGAAATGCCGAAAGTAACTTTCGAAGGCAAAATTATAATGATTTGTACTGAAAAAGATGCTGAACGTGCTATTGAATTTTTGAACAAGTATGCTGTGCTGGGAATTGACAGTGAAACAAAGCCGTCTTTTGTTAAGGGAAAATCACATAAAGTCTCTTTGCTGCAGGTTGCTACAGATACGCATTGCTTCCTGTTTCGCTTAAACCTGATAGGATTTCCTAAAGTGCTGATTGATTTGTTGGAGAATCCTTCGATTGTAAAAGTTGGACTTTCGTTGAAAGATGATTTTATGGCTTTGCATCGCAGAGTCTCTTTTAAACAGCAAAATTGTATCGAGTTGCAGGAATTTGTTAAACCATTCGGTATTCAGGATAAAAGTCTGCAAAAAATATATGCTATCCTTTTTGGTCAGAAAATATCTAAATCGCAACGCCTTTCTAATTGGGAGGCCGAAACATTAAGTCCATCACAGCAATTATATGCTGCTACAGACGCATGGACATGTCTCAAGATTTATACCTTGTTGCAAGAGTTGCATCAAACGGGTGATTATGTAAAAGAGGAAATAGTAGAACCGGTAATTGAAGAAAAAGAAAAATAAATGGCTTACAAAAAAGTTTATCTGAAATCGGGGAAAGAAGAATCGCTGAAGCGTTTCCATCCCTGGATTTTTTCAGGAGCAATTAGTCGCTTCGAGGGAGAACCAGAAGAGGGTGAAATAGTAGATGTGTATACTTCAAAAAAGGAGTTTATTGCTTTAGGACACTTCCAGGTGGGAAGTATAGCAGTAAGGGTTCTTTCTTTTAAACAAGAAGAGGTAAACCATGATTTCTGGGTTAAGAAATTTGAAGTTGCTTACGACTTACGAAAAGGTATAGGACTGGCTGGTAACCCTACCAATAATACATACAGACTGGTTCATGGTGAAGGTGATAATCTTCCTGGATTAATCATTGATGTTTATGCCAAAACTGCTGTTATGCAAGCTCATTCAGTAGGAATGCACGTTTATCGCATGGAGATAGCTAGTGCTCTTTCTCAGGTAATGGGAGATGCGATTGAGAATATATATTATAAATCGGAAACAACATTGCCATTCAAAGCTGATTTAGGACAAGAAAATGGTTTTATTAAAGGTGGTAGTTCCGATAATATTGCTCAGGAATATGGATTGAAATTCCATGTAGACTGGCTGAAAGGACAAAAAACCGGATTCTTTGTTGACCAAAGAGAAAACCGTGCTTTGCTAGAGAGATATGCAAAAGACCGTTCTGTGCTGAATATGTTTTGCTATACAGGTGGTTTTTCTTTTTATGCAATGCGTGGAGGTGCCAATCTGGTCCATTCAGTAGATAGTTCTGCTAAAGCAATTGATTTGACTAATAAAAATGTGGAACTGAATTTCCCTGGCGATGCCCGTCATACAGCCTATGCTGAAGACGCATTTAAGTATCTGGATAGAATGGGAGATCAGTACGATTTGATTATTCTCGATCCACCGGCATTTGCTAAGCATAGAGCTGCATTACATAATGCTTTGCAGGGATACAAGAAATTAAATGCTAAAGCTTTCGAGAAAATTAAACCGGGCGGCATATTGTTTACATTCTCTTGTTCGCAGGTTGTAACAAAAGACAATTTCCGAACAGCAGTATTTACAGCGGCGGCAATGTCAGGAAGAAGTGTGAGGATTTTACATCAACTTACTCAGCCTGCAGATCATCCTGTAAACATCTATCACCCTGAGGGAGAATACCTAAAAGGGTTAGTATTATATGTAGAATAAGCGTTGATAATATAAAATCTGAAACTTTGATGTAAAATATGTTAATAATTAGAAGATTTTATCTAATTTGCTATGTTGCATAACATAAATCTTTTATATTTGCATCATGTTTTTCATGGTATTAGATTTAAGGTTAATAAAGATTGGTTGTCGTGAGACAGCCTTTTTTTTTATAAATACATTGGAATAGACTCATCATCCCAAAATTATCCCTATATTTGCTCCATAGTCTAAAATTGGATTCAAAGTGGATAATAAAGTAGAACTTCGGGTATTAAATATTTCCAACAGTCAGTTACAGGCAAATGCTTTCGCCTTAGTTTTGGAAGAAGTAAACGGGCAACGTCAGTTACCTGTTATTATTGGTTCTATCGAAGCACAAGCAATTGCTCTTAAGTTGAAAGGACTTACAACTCCTCGTCCTTTTACTCACGATTTATTTGTAACTTTTGCTGAATATCTTCAAACAAAACTCACACAGGTTTTTATTTATAAGGCCAGAGATGGAATATTCTATTCTTACCTTTATTTTGAAAAGGAAGATGGAGAATCTTTTAAGGTAGATTCAAGAACTTCTGATGCTGTAGCATTGGCACTTCGTTTTGATACTCCTATTTATACGACTGAAGAAATTCTTAGTGCTGAAGGATATATTCCTGAAGTAGAAGAGGAAACTGATGAATCAGATATGTATGAGACTCTTGAATCATTAAAAGAGGCTCTTTCACAAGCTATTAAAGACGAAGATTATGAATTGGCTTCTAAACTGCGTGATGAGATAAAGCAAAGAGAGCAGGAGGAGAAAAGTTCAAATCAATAAAGATTATACCCCTATAATAATGCATGTATTTTATACCCCTGACATTTTAGTCAGAAATGAGCTACCTGATGAAGAAGCTCAACACTGCTTGCGCGTATTACGATTGTCTCAAGGTGATGAGATAATGCTGACTGATGGAAAAGGCTCTTTTTATAAAGCAGAAATTAGTTTAGCAACAGGAAAGAAATGTTTTGTATCTATCATAGAAACAATTCCGCAAGAGAAGTTCTGGCCTTGCCACTTGCATATAGCTATGGCTCCAACAAAAAATATGGACCGTAATGAATGGTTTGCAGAGAAAGCTACCGAGATTGGCTTTGATGAACTAACTTTCCTTAACTGCCGTTTTTCGGAAAGGAAAGTGATTAAGAATGAACGAATTGAAAAGATTCTTGTTTCTGCCATTAAACAGTCGCTCAAGGCAAACCTTCCCATCTTAAATGAAATGACAGACTTCGATAAATTTGTTTCCCGCGATTTCCCCGGACAAAAGTTTATAGCGCATTGTTACGAAGGTGAGAAACCGTTATTGAAAGATGTTCTTCGGAAAGGTGAAGATGCAGTAGTACTGATTGGTCCGGAAGGAGATTTTAGTCCGGAAGAAGTTGAAAAGGCGCTTTCAAAAGGTTTCCAGCCAATCAGTCTTGGAAAATCCCGATTACGTACGGAAACAGCAGCCTTGGTGGCATGCCATACTATGAACCTGATGAATCAATAAAATTTATATAAGCTATGAATAAAACAAAATTCTTTTTCCGCTTATCAGTGCTGTTTATTGCAGTACTTATACTGGGCTCTTGTTCTAAAAGTAAAGAGTATACAAGAGTTATTCCTTCGAATGCTTCACTGGTTATATCGTTTGATATTCAGTCGATCATAAAGAAAAGTGGCTTGATGGATAATAAGGAATCTATAATGAAGAATCTGACGGCCTCTTTGAATAATGAGAAACTGGCAAAGATGGTTCAAAATCCTTCCGAGGCCGGTTTATCTCTTGAAAATAAGGCCTATTTTTTCCTTACACCGGAAGATAAGCCTGCAGTTTTATTTAAAGTATCCGATCAGGATAAACTGGAAGATGCTTTCGAACTGATGCAGAATGAAGGTATCTGTGATGCAGTTGAGAGAAATGGCGACTTTTCATCGGCAATACTTCGTGGATATGGAATCTGTGCTTTCGATGAAAGTACTTT
The DNA here is from genome assembly GCA_963668125.1 of Bacteroidaceae bacterium. Lineage (GTDB taxonomy): Bacteria > Bacteroidota > Bacteroidia > Bacteroidales > Bacteroidaceae > Bacteroides. Next base: position 1,432,744 of record OY764215.1, read on the forward strand.
GGTTGTACTGGAGACTACCAATGCCCGTTCTTTGCCAGTGAAAGAGATGGTTGAAAAAATGATGCATAATACAGAAGGAGTAAGCATTGCTTCAAATAAAGGCTTTCAAAAGATGATTGAGAAGAAAAGTGATATTGGATTGTATGGTTCTTTTGCTTCACTACCTCAGCTTACATCTATGTCCATGAGTATGGGACTTCCCGAAGATGCTGACATGCGCCAAATGATGGTACTTGCCCAGATTAATTTCGAGAATGGAAAGGTTTCTATGGAAGGCGAATATTATACAGAAAATGAATCTTTAAAAGCATACATTAAGAAGCAAGCCGATATGGGTGGAAAGATAAACCATACTTTCCTTAAACGTATTCCTGCATCCTCACTGGCTTACCTTTCCATGAATGTAAAAGGTGATAAGCTGTATGACATGTTAATGAGTGGAGCCGAGTTTAAGAATATGGTTAAAGACTCTCGTCTAACTCCCGGATTCGATTTGAAGAAGAGCGTAAACTCATTAAAAGGTGATGTTGCTATTGCTGTAACAAATGTTAGTGCAAATGGAACTCCTTCTTTATTGGCTTATGCCGAGGTTAGTGATCCTTCGGCTGCAGGAATTGTTTACGCATTTAAAAAAGATTTCGACGAGGTTGGTTTGACTGTTGCTTCTGCCGGAAAGAATGAATATGTGGTAAAGAGTGCCATGCTGCCTTCTCCAATCCGTTTTGGAGTAAGAGGTAATTATTTCTATCTCACTAATGATGATAATCTCTATAATAATATAGGTAAGGACGTTGCCAATTCACTTGCAAATGCTAAGTATGAAAATATAAAGAGTGATGCAAAGGGTTATTTTGTGCTGGATATGGACAATGTTATGAAACTGCCAATGGTGAGCAGTGCATTTGGACGTTTTGGATCACAGGGAAATATGGTTCAATCTATCCTTGCCGGATTCTCTTATGCCGAAGCTTACAATAAGGATGATCAAAAGAGTGTGATTAATATCTATTTTAAGAATAAAAACGAAAATGTTCTGAAGCAACTTATTACTGGATTAAAGAAAGTGCTTGGATAGAACTTATTTTAAATTGAATTGCATCAATGAATAACATTAACTTACAGCAGACTCTACCTAATGTGTTTGCCGAACGCGAATCAATTGTTTCGGAAGTCTGGAAAAAGAATCTGGAGTTCCGCAAAGGAGAAATTTATCTGATAGAAGCGGATTCAGGTACAGGTAAGTCTTCGCTCTGTAGTTATATATATGGCTATCGGAACGATTATCAGGGAACTTTTAATTTTGATGAAGAGAACATCCGGAATCTTTCTGTCTCTAAATGGGTGGATATCAGAAAACACTCCATTAGTATGCTTTTTCAGGAGTTGAGACTTTTTACAGAACTCACTGCACTGGAGAATATTCAGTTAAAGAACAATCTTACTGGGTATAAATCCCAAAAAGAGATTGAGACTTTGTTCGAGGCTATGGGAATAGACGATAAATATAATTCCAAAGTAGGCAAACTATCTTTCGGTCAACAACAGCGTGTGGCGTTTATCAGATCTCTTTGTCAGCCTTTCGATTTTATATTCCTGGACGAACCAATCAGTCACCTCGACGAAAATAATGGTCAGATAATGGGTGACCTTTTGATGCAGGAAGTAAAACAGCAGGGAGCGGGCGTTATTGTAACGTCTATTGGTAAACATATTGAGTTGAACTACAATAAAATATTTAAGTTATGAAACTTGTTTGGAAACTTCTTCGTCAGCATATAAGCTTGGGGCAGTTAAGCGGATTTTTCTTTGCCAATCTTTTTGGTATGATGATTGTGGCCTTGAGCGTACAATTTTATAAAGACATAGCGCCCGTATTTACTCAAGGTGATAGTTTTATTAAAAAAGATTTTATAACCGTAACTAAAAAGATAAGTACGCTTGGCTCAATAGCAGGTGCAAACAACTCTTTTGCGCAAGATGATATTGATGAAATTAAATCTCAGTCTTTTACAAAGAGCGTAGGTGCATTCATGCCTTCTCAGTTCTCGGTTACAGCCGGATTTGGCATGCAGGAATCAGACTTTAAACTTGCCACAGAAATGTTTTTCGAGTCAGTACCCAATGAGTACGTTGATGTAAGTCTTGATAAATGGCATTTTGATAAGAATTCTAACTCAATTCCAATTATTATCCCTCGTAACTACCTCAACCTTTACAACTTTGGTTTTGCACAGGCACGTAGTCTTCCTAAACTATCCGAAGGATTGATGGGGATGATTAAGGTAGATCTTGTAATTCGTGCTAACGATGGACGAATGGCTAAATATAAAGGGCGAATTGTGGGTTTTTCTAATCGATTAAATACCATTCTTGTTCCGGAAGAGTTTATGAATTGGGCAAATAGTACATTTGCTCCCGGCAAGGAAGTGCAACCATCACGTTTAATTGTGGAAGTGAAGAATCCTGCTGATGAAAAGATTGCTCAATTCTTCCAGAAAAGAGGGTATGAAACAGAAGATAACAAACTGGATGCCGGAAAAACAACTTATTTCTTGAAACTGATTACCGGTATTGTGCTGGCAGTAGGATTACTTATCAGTGTTCTTTCGTTCTACATTTTGATGCTAAGTATTTACCTGTTATTGCAGAAAAATACCACAAAACTGGAAAACTTGTTGCTGATTGGGTATAGCCCCGGACGAGTGGCCTTGCCATACCAGATACTTACGTTAGGGCTGAACTTCGTTGTTTTAATTTTGGCCATATTATTGGTCGGTTGGGCACGTTCCTATTATATGGGAGTTGTAGCATCACTCTTCCCTCAGATTGCTGCCGGATCAATTATTCCAGCTGTTGTTATCGGAACAACATTGTTTGTTGTAGTCTCTTCCATGAATATTGTAGCCATCCGTAAAAAGGTTCAATCTATCTGGATGCATAAATCCTAAAACAAAAAAATATAAATTTATCTGCCACCTGCTACTAAAATTTAGTAAATCTCCCTGTTAACGGGCATTTCAATAGGTGGCAGATAAATTTTTGAAACATTTTATCTGCTACCAATTTCTACTATCTGCTACTACTTCTTTTTATAAGCCTTCAATCAGATTTCCATAATAATCCAAAAGCCGGAATCCTATTTCCGCTACTCACTGAAAATTTTTATAAATATCACGTCAGAGTTGTAAAACATTTCGGTTTACTCAAAAAGACTCTTAATCAGCTTTTTGTATCCTTGTACAAAAGATTGCATTCTTCTGTACAAAACAATTAATTCTTTTGTACAGAAGAAATCATTGTTTTGTACAGCATTATAATAATCTTATTCCTGAGAATTAAAATGTTTCCAAAGAGATATAATAAACTTCACCGTCACAATAATCTTGTATTTTTTTATCTTTTTATAATTATGCGAAATAGTAAAGACTATTAAAATATAAATAATTAAAACTGATTTATAAATCAGCAATATTTAATCTCATTATTATAAGGGTTTTATATGTTTTAAGATTTAATTATGGTTAATATGTGTATATTAATTCAGTAGCAATATTGTTAAAATTATTATTTGATAGGCTTTTCAGAGATTAACGTTGCTCAACGTAAAATAACAAATGTTTTTTTAGGTTAAAATTATAACAGGTTTAAAAACTTTATATTTCTGGCCATGTTTTATAAATAGTTTTTAAGTAAACAATATTTAAACTGAGAATATGTGTCAATAACTATTTAATTAAAACATGATCGATTATGAAAAAGAGATTTTTATTTTTAGTAGGAATAGGAGTTCTGTTAGCAATGAGCTCTTGTTCAAAGGATGAAGAGAATTTGGTTGTAAAGAGTGGTGAACCTGCAACATTGACTTTAACCATTAAAGGAAATAATGTGAGTACACGTATTTCTGGAAGTTTACCTGATTATAATTCTACAGAAGGTAAGATTAATGATGTGATCGTAGGGTTATTCGATGCTTCTGGCAATACAGATGTTATATCATATGGTACTCTTGTGGATAATAAAATTACGATAAAAGGAACTCCAGGTCCTCGAACTATTATTGTTGTTGCTAACCCTAATAGTGCGACCCAGTTTGCTGGTACAACTAATATAACTGATTTTCGCCATAAATCACTCATTCTTCCTAGTACTCAAGTGAGTGATGATCTTCCTATGGCGGGTGAGACAACATATACATTAGTAGCAAACAGTACAGTCTCAACATCTATTACTGTTAAGCGTCTTGTTGCCAGAGTTCAGTTAATAGGCTTGTCAACACAATTTGACCCTAATGGACAGTATAATAATGCAACATTTCAAGCAACCAAAGTTTTTATGTTCAACGCAATGAGCAAATCTTATGTTGATGGAACGGTTACATCTGAACCTTGGCAAGGATGGAGCAATACTTTGTTGTTACCTTCACCATTGGTTACTCCGACCTTTAATTTATCATTGGGAAATGATTTGAATCTAGCTTTTCCTGGTGCAACATATTCTCCTAATAATTATTTTTATACATTCGCGAATATCCTTCCTGCTGCCCAGTCTGTTACTGAATTGAATAATGCAACAAGGCTAGTAATTCAAGGAGAATTTGATCCTGATGGAAGTGGCACTTCTTTTGCGGCATCTACAGTTTATTATCCTATAATCGTAAATAGAGATGTAACTCCTACTATCGAGGATTCCGGAATTACAAGAAATAATATTTATTCTTATACAGTAGTTATTAAGAATAAAGGTGTTAATGATCCGATTACAATACTTGATCCTGCTTCAATAACTTTAACAGTATCTGTAGATCCATGGATTACATATACAGACCAGTCTGTTGAATTCTAATTCTTGATCAATAGCAATTAAAAATACTGAAAGAAAAGGCAGGTTTCAACACCTTCTTGTCCAATGAGAAATCTGCCTTTTCATATCTTTTTAACCTAATAGAAACCTTATTATGTATACTGTAAAAAGAATTAAAGCGGTTTTGCATTTGCCGAATGTTTGCGCTTTATTAACGGCAATTACTGTTAGTCTGTTTATATGCGGGTGCACAGACGACGGATTGGTTAGTGAATCACCACTTCCGGAAGAAAATAGTGCTGCCGTTGTATCTCTTAATATAAAACAGCAGACCTCTGATCTGGTTAGAACCCGCGCCGTTGATGAAAATGTTATTTCAAATCTTTATATATTAGCCTATAATGGCAATGGAAGTTTGATTGGTTACAAGTCTTTGAGCTCATATACACAAGGACAATCGATTCAGATGGATGCTAATAGTGGAACTAATTGTACTATTTATGCAATAGCTAATTTGGGCAGTACTCCCGTTCTAAATGCACAAACGGCTAATACAGAATCTGCGCTAAAGGCATTAATATGCGGTCCTATTACTGCATTGGATGGAGTAACAGCGGATAATAAGTTGGTAATGAGTGGAAGTATACCTGTTATTGAATTATTTAGTAAAGGAAGTGCAAATTATGTAAACGAACTTGGAACTTTATCTATTTCACGTCTTGTTGCTAAAAATACTTTTACTGTAACTGCTATTCCTGGTATTAATATTACAGGATACTCCATAAAGAATTTACCGAAATATGAATACTTGGTTGCTCGTCCTAATGCAAATGAATCTTCTGCAGATGATATAGCGGTGGGAAATGATGCCCAGGTAAGTGAGAGATTTGATGTTCCCACTACACCAGTTACTTCTATAAGTAATCTTAGTTTTTATATGTGCGAAAATAGAAGAGGTGGACGTGTTGCTGTAAATGGAAGTACGGGTACATCTTCAGATCAAAAAGAAAAGGGTTTGTATGCTCCGAATAATGCGACCTATCTTGAAATTTATGCTACTGGAACTCTGAATTCAAATAACATAAACGCTAGATTTACTTCTGCTACCTATCGCATTTATCTTGGTGCAGATAATAGCCAGAATTATAATGTAAAACGAAATGGTAGTTATAATTATATTGTAAGTATTAACAGTGCAACAGATATTGATACTCGTGTTACAAAAGTATCTTCACCATCGAATTGCTATATTGTACCTCCTAATAGAGCGGTTATATTCCCAGTATTACGGGCGAATCAAGATGGGAAAACCCGAATAGCAAGTGTTAATAGTGGATGGACTACTGAATTACTTTGGACGGATAAACCAAATCCACTTTCATCTAGTGGGACTGTAAAATCTGTAACTGCTCAATTTACAGATGGCACTATAAAGGTAGAAACCGGTAGTGCTGAAGGTAATGCTGTAGTGGTTGCTAAGGTTAATGGTGTTATTGTTTGGTCATGGCATATTTGGGTAACTAGTTATGATCCAAATATCACAAGTAATCAGGTGTCTATTAATAGCAAAGTATTTATGAACCGAAATTTAGGTGCAATTTATAATACACCTCAGAATATAGGTTCTATGGGACTTTTATATCAATGGGGTAGAAAAGATCCATTCCCAGGTTCTTCAAGTAATTCGACAGCACAAGAGCCAACTGTCTATGGTCCTAATTCTCCTGTAATTAATAAATTACCAACACCTAGTACTATAAGTCCTACAAATCCTAATGGGCCACCCAATAATATAGAGAATTGTATACAAAATCCCTCTGCATTTTATTATAAAACAGAGGATACACAAGGATCGAATGAGTATGACTGGTATTCAACTACAGCAACGCATGATGCCTCTTTGTGGGGTGGAAATAGCTCAAAATCAGTTTATGATCCTTCTCCTGAAGGATGGCGTGTACCTAAATCAGGAAGTGGAACATCTTCTCCTTGGTATGGATTAAATTATACGGGATTATCATTTAACTATGGATATAATTGGTCGTCATCTGTAGGGTGGTATCCAGCAACTGGATATAGAAAATATAGAGATGGGGGACTTATGAAAATTGGCGAATATGGTGTATATTGGTCTGCTTCAGTTTCTCCGGTACAAGGAAATAAGAGCTATGTATATTTGTTCTATTTTAGAAATGGAAATGTAGTTACAGATTATACAGAGGCTAAAAATGAATTAGAAGACTATTATCGTGCAAGCGGTTTCCCAATCCGTTGTGTAAAAGAATAGTTTTAAAGTTATAAAAACTAACTAGAAAGAATGAATAGGCATGAAGTCAGATGTAAACTATTGGTTAGGCTCAGGAAATATGGTGAATTTTGGCGTATTGATGCGAGTGATTATCCAAGGTTTATAAACTATATAAAACATTACTTCCGGATATGTGAATGTGTTCCGGAAGTAATGTCTGAAAATATTCTTTATGCTGATTTATCAGAAGATGACTTAAAGGTGATAGGTGCTTTCTATGGGATTTATTCTCCAGATGTAGATACATTATTATTGGCTGAGGTTTATTCTGGTCCTTTATTTTTACCCATAACCAATCTCTTGACAATTCGTTTATGTGCAAAGACTAATTCAGAGGGGATTAAGTTTGTTTCGACAAGAATGATTTTTAAATAAAAAATAATCATCTAACATTTTGTAAATTATGTTACTATATAATTTACTGTCAATAACTATCTAATTATTTTCTAAAAAATCCAACAATTATGAAGAGGAAAAGTCTATTTCTAGCAGCGTTAGGAGTTCTTTTATTGAGTTCCTGCGACAAAGATTTGGTAGTTCAGGATTCAGTTCCAGCTACATTGAAGCTTACCATTACAGGTACAGACGTAGATACACGCTCTACAGTTACTCCTTTACCTACTCAAATAGAGGAAAATACTGTTAAGAGAGTGACAATAGGATTGTTTAAATCGGATGGCGGAGGAGCTACTGATGTTATTAAAGAGTTTCTGCCAGGAGATTTGACTGTAATTAATTCAAATACTTATCAGACTTCCGTACAAGGTTCTATTACAAATAATGAAAGTGGTGCTCGTGACGTTATTGTAGTCGTAAATGCTCCGGCAGGTCATTTCGCTGGTGCAACAACCAAAACAGCATTTATTTCTAAGGCTTTAACTCTTACACAGGAAAGAAATAATCTTCCAATGTCTGGAGTATGTACAGCTATATTAACCGCTAATCAGACTGTGGGACCTGTTATCGCTCAAGTTTCAAGAATGGTAGCTCGCGTTGATCTTGTGAAACTGAGCTCAGCTTTTGATCCTGCAGGACAATATGCGTTTGCATCCTTTAAAGCTGATGAAGTTTTTATGTATAATGCCATGACTACTTCTTCAACTGATTGTCTAAATACTCAGTTCCCTGGTCATGGATGGTTTGAAGCACTGCCGCCTACTCTTTATCTTCCAAATCTGCGTGATGCTATAGATCAAACATTTACCGGTAATACTGATTATACTACAAGACACTATTTCTATACGTTTGCAAATTTATTTACTACTAATCTACTTCTTCTAAATAATCTGGATGGTCCGTTTACAATGGCAACCAGACTCGTGATTAGTGGTAAGTTTAAGGCAAATGCTTCAGACCCGGGAGACGGAGAACGAGTTTATTATCCTGTAATAATAAATAGACTATTACCTCCTGCAGTACCGGCAGATCCACTTGGTATAGGTGTAAAGCGTAATACAATTTATCAGATTACAGCAGTGATAAAGAATAAGGGAGGGGTAACTCCGATAACTATTATTGATCCTGCTACACTTGGTGTTAAAGTTGAAGTTCTTGATTGGGAAGCTACTATACCACAGAGTGCTGAATTCTAGTTATAGAACCATACAATATAGTGCATAATGATTTGAAAGGTGGATTTTTGTAATTTATATATTACAAGAAATCCACCTTTTACTATTTCATTAATGTTTAAGGTGAAAGAGTTTACCTATCAATCATTAAAATTCATTTTTAGATCTAATTGTATCGCTCCAATTGTTTATTGCAATATCAACATTCGTTTTTGTAGAATCCGTTTTTGTTGTGTCTACATAATTTTCAACTGATTTTGTGCTGATTGTTTCCTCGTTCATTAAGTCGTCGTTTGTTTCTGTGCAGCTCAATACTGAGCATCCAATAAAAATTGTGCTAATCAATAGTAGTTTTTTCATTTAATATAGTCTTAAAAATTTGCGCAAATGTAATGGAATAGATTTTGTAAGATGTTAAATTTAAGAGTTTTACGTTTGCTTTAAACGAATTTTAAGAAATTGTTGGTTGCTATTATTTGTTTTTGTAAATGTACATTAATAATTAATTGTTAAGTCTGCCTGTTTAATTATTGGCGGGCTTTTAGCTTATATGCATTATTCTGTTATTTTTCTATATTATTTTTGTATGGTTTTAGTATATAAAACATTAACATTGTACTGTAAATTGATAAATTGTAAAATAGCAAATGAAAAAACAAAATTTCCGTTTCATACTGTTCCTGCTTTTATTGTCTTTCCCTTTATTTTTGAATGCAGCTCAGGGCGGTCTGAAAAATAAGTTAGAGGCATTGGCCGGAGTTAGTGAAATCAGCGACTTGAAAAGTTCTTATTACAATCAAAAATACGTTATGATGTTTCAACATCCGCTCGATTATAAAAATTCTCAGGCTGGGAAATTTAATCAGCGGGTAATTATTTGTCACGCAGGCTTTGATCGTCCTACAGTAATGGTGACCGAAGGTTATTGGGCCGATTATGCAATGCGTGAAAATTATGTAGAAGAGCTATCTAAACTGTTAAATACAAATGTGGTATTTGTTGAATATCGATATTTTGGAAAGTCTATGCCTACTCCTTGTAACTGGAATTATCTCACTGTAGAAAATTCACTGAATGACCTTCATCAGGTGCGAACAGCATTGAAAGATATTTATCCTGGAAAGTGGATAGCTACAGGTATAAGTAAAGGTGGACAAACTACACTTTTTTACCGGACTTATTTCCCGAACGATGTGGATATTTCAGTACCATATGTTGCTCCTTTGAATCGTTCAGTAGAAGATGGACGTCATCAGCCATTTATAGAAAAGAAGGTTTCTACAGAACAGAATCGTCAGAAAGTAAAAGACTTTCAGTTAGAACTTCTTAAACGTAAATCACAGCTGATGCCATTATTTCATAAACATTGTCTGGATAAAAAGTATGAATTCAGAGACTCGGAACAAAATATATATGATTATTGTGTTATGGAATATGCTTTTGGATTCTGGCAATGGGGAACCTCTTTAGATAAGATTCCAGCTCTCAACGCAAAAAATGAAGATATCTTTAATCACTTTATAACAATGATTGAACCTGATTATTTTTCGAAACAAACTCCTTATACATCTTTTAATGTGCAAGCTGCAAGGGAATTGGGTTACTATGGATATGATTTAAAACCTTTCCGTAAGTATATGTCTTTGAAAAGTTCAAAAGATTATCTGCGTCGTCTTATGTTACCCGATGAATTAAGAAAAATCCGTTTTGATAAAACGCTATATAAAAATGTGATGAAGTTCCTGAAAAAGAACGATCCCCAAATGCTCTTTATCTATGGAGGAATTGATCCGTGGAGTGCTTCAGGGTGCACATGGATTAAAGGAAAGAAAAATATAAAGGTATATGTTCAGCCTGATGGCAGTCATCGAACTCGTATATCTACAATGCAGCCGGATGTACAAAAAGAAATTATTGAAAGACTGAAGTTCTGGCTTAGGTAAATGTCGTTTGCAATATATGTATATCCCAATAAGTAATTATAATAATTCTTATTGGGATATTTTTGTATACTTTAATTAAAGTCAAAAAAAGAAGTATAAAAATCAAAAATGTAAACTAAACTAATTTATTAATATTCAATTTTGTGTCTATTATATTATGGCATATATTCCTTAAAAATATCTTTAGGATGTTTGTTGTAAGTAAACTGTTAACCAATACATTACATTATGATATGTCTCTTTCATAAAGTAATGTTGCTTAAATTTAAATACACTAATGAAAAAAGAAAAATTATTGGGCATTATTTTGTTATTATTTGTTTGTATACTATTGCAAATCAATGCACAAAGTCTAAAACGTTCTGCTTCTGCAAATCAGTTAGTATCAAAAGATACTTTGTTTTATGCTGATTTTAAATCTAAACCAGATGCCTTTACTACTGGTGACATTTTCTCAGCTTCTACTTCTAATGCCAACAAGGAAAAGAGTATTAATTCTATTGTATTTGGGGCTGGTCCTAATGGGCAACGCATTAATTTAAATGCGTCACAATCTGCAAATCAATTTGGCAGTGCATCTACAACCTACGTATCTGCTTCTGCTTTTGACGATGGAGCAAATGCTGGGGCATTCAGTTTTTTAAAATCTGGTACTGGTGCCGGTGGAGGGTATATAATCTTGCCAGAAGTTCAGGGACCAGCTGATATTACAATTTGGAGTTGTGGAGCTAATACAAATACTACACAGAAGTATATTGTTTCTTTTAGTACAGATGGAGGTAGTACATGGGATTCTCAGGATACTTGCATGATTACTACTAATAAACTTATATATAAGAATATATATTCTTATTCCGGTTCAGGTAATTTAAAAGTGAAAATTACCAGTGCTACAGCAAGCAGTTCTAATTGCAATTTATACATTTATGATGTTTTGATAACAAAACGTCCTTTAATATCTAGAATATCGGGTGCGGAAACAGAAAATCAAACCATAACCCCAAGTCAGCCTCTTTCAAATATTGTTTATTCATGGGGAAGCATTGCAACTTCTGCAACTGTTTCGTGGACTGGAACCGCTAATTCTACCACTCCTCCAAGTGGGGTTACAGTTTTGGCTGATAATGCTACAAAGACTTTAACCATATCTGGTACACCTACTCAGGTTGGAACATACGGACTTAGTATCTTTTCTACCGATGGAACTATAGCATCAGATACATTGACTGCTAAGATAAATGTTGTATCTAATCCTATTCCTGTAATAAACTTAACTTCAGAATCAGCAACTCAGCAGCAAACATTAATAACCGGAAGTGCAATAAATAATGTTGTTTATAAATGGGGTGGTTCTGCAACTACAGCAAATGTTAATTGGACTGGAACTTCAAGTTCCACTACACCTCCCGATGGTATTTCTGTAGTGAAAGATAATTCTCTTTCCACCTTAACAATTTCCGGCACTCCTACAACCGCCGGAGAATATAACTGGAGCGTAACTTCTACAGATGGAAGTCAGATAACTTCACCGCTAGTTGGGTCATTAGTAGTAATGGCTCCTCCATCTCTTTCTTTGACTTCTTCAGATAAGACACTTTCTCAAACAGTAACTTTCAGTCAACCTATAGAAAATATCGTTTATAAGTGGGGTGGCTCTGCTACTACTGCAGCTGTTACCTGGAGCGGAACGAGCAATGCAGGAGTAGCTCCTGCAGGGGTTAAAGTAACATTGGATAATTCGGCTCAAACGCTAACTATATCTGGATCTCCTATGAACATGGGGAATTATAGCTTCAATGTAACTTCAACTTATGGAGCTGTAGCATCAAATACTATGACTGGCAGTATTGTAGTTAATTCTGTTTCAAATATGCTTTCGGCATTTCCGGGTGCTGTTGGTTTCGGAGCTCATGCAACCGGAGGACGGGGAGGAACTGTTTATCATGTTACAAATCTAAATGATAGCGGTGAAGGATCTCTTCGCGATGCAGTAAGTGCCTCTAACCGGATTGTTGTATTTGATGTAAGTGGATATATTAATTTGAAAACGGCTATTTCTGCAAAAAGTAATCTTACGATTGCTGGTCAAACTGCTCCGGGTGAGGGGATAGGGATTAGAGGAGGAGAACTTTCTTTTGCAAAATCTTCTAATATAATATGTCGCCATATACGTGTTCGTCCGGGTAGTGAAACAGCAAGTGACGAAGATGATGCTTTAAGTCTTTATCTTGCAAATAATACTATTTTTGACCACTGTTCTTTTGAGTATGCTCCATGGAATAATATTGATGGAGTAAGTGATAATACAGCTGTAATGCCAGTGACAAATATTACTTTCCAGAATTGTATTATAGCCAATCCTACAGGGCAACAGTTTGGTGCTCATTGTGAATCTGTAAGTAGTCAATGGACTCTTTATAAAAACATATTTGCCAACTCTCACAATCGTAACTCTTTGTCTAAGATTAATGATATTTATGCAAACAATGTTCTTTATAATTGTTCTGCAGGATATACCACTCACTCTGGAACTTCATTTAAGCATGATATTGTAGGCAATTATTTTGTTTTTGGACCAGCGTCAACTGGTACAGATAATAGCTGGTTCCAGATTGATAAGAATCAAAGTATATATTGTTCCGACAATATGAAGGATAAAAATCTAGATGGTATTTTGAATGGGGAATCAACCACTCCTTATTGGTACCAGGGAGAAGGGACTGTATTAACTTCACCTTGGACTGATGTTACAAATTCTATACCGCTTTATAGTGCTGCAACTGCATTTCGAATTAATGCATCAATGGCCGGTACTCTTCCTTATGATCAGACTGATTCTTTGATAATTAATCAGGTAAGAACTATTGGACAAGGTGCAACTGGATGGACTCAAGGTACAGCCGGTCCAAGTTCTGCTTTATACACAAGTCAGACTCAAAGTGGGCTCGAGAATAATGGTTATGGTATAATCAGAAGTGGAAACAAAGAGCAAGATACAGATAATGATGGCATGCCGGATTATTGGGAAAAAGCAAACGGATTAAATATAAATGCAGATGACGCAATGCAGCTGGCTTCTGACGGATATACTTTAATAGAACATTATATTAACTGGTTGGCCGAATTGCATACTGTAGCTAATTGTAATTCTTCACAGGATATTGATCTTATTAAATTCTTTGGAGGATTTAGTAATGTGTCTCCAAAGTTTACAATCAGCCAATGTACTAATGGTTCGGCTTCTGTTTTAGAAGATGGGCATACTGTCCGCTTTAAACCAGCTTCTGATTTTGTAGGCCTGGCTAATATCAGATTTACTGTATCAGGGAATGATGAAACTTCATATTCAACTGCTATATCTGTACTTGTTACTTCAAACGGGGCTACAGCTATAACTACAAACGTATCTGGTAAGATTAATATTTATCCCAATCCAACAACAAATGTTTTGGTGCTTAATAATGCAAATGCAACAACCTTTGAAATATATAATATGCAAGGAGGAATGTTATTAAAAGGAGATATGGCTCTCTCTGGCGTAACTCAACAGATTAATGTTGCATCATTGCCCGACGGAATTTATATACTTAAAGTTCTTTGTGATGGCGCATTTCAGAACTTTCGTTTTGTAAAGAAATCGTAGGATCTTAAATAAGTATCTGTCACTATGTTGATCGAACAACCAATATAGTGACAGATACTTTAATTACTAAAATTTATTAGAAAACAGGGATCACTTTTCTTTCCTGATTACTCTTGAATGCTGCTTCAATGATTTTCATAACCCGAATGCCATCATCTACTGTAACCGGCATAGGAATGTTTTGAGTGAGAGAATTATATACTCCGTTGTAGAATTCAAGATAATTGCCCTGTAAAGTCTCTACCTTTTTACGGATTGTACCTCCGTTAGCTTCGTAGTTGAGTACTCCTTCTTCCTGTTTTGGTTCTGTTCCCCAATTAGGTGTATCAGGAGTGATACCTTTTTGCAGGTCTGCTTCTTGTACGTCGGCGCGAGATTTCAGGAAAGATCCTTTTGTACCGTGTATAATATAAGCCGGCAAAACCTCTTTTACAATATATCCACCTTTTATTCTGACTCTGAATGAAGGATAGTAAAGAAGAATATCCAGACAATCTTCAACAATAGAATTGGGGCGAGTTGTTCTTAAATCGGCAAAAACAGCTTCTGGCATTCCAAAAAGAAATAAAGCCTGATCGATAATATGTGGACCAAGATCTCTCACAATTCCAGCTCCCGGATTAGGTTCTTCTTTATGTTTTTTCGGACTCAATTCCAGGTTAAAGCGATCGAAATGGATTTCCATCTCATTAATATTACCAAGCATGCCGCTCTCAATAACCTGCTTTACTGTTCTGAAATCACTGTCCCATCTTCTGTTCTGGAAAACTGCAATCTGCTTGTCTTGCTCCAGAGCGATAGCTTTAAGCTCTTCAGCTTCCGAAACAGTAGAAGTGAAAGCTTTCTCAACTACCACATGCTTTCCAGCCTTCAGAGCTTTTGCCGTATATTCAAAATGAGAATAGATAGGTGTATTCACCACAACCAAATCAATGGAATCATCATTCAATACAGCTTCCAGTGAATCATAAGAGCGCACTCCGGGATAAAACTCCTGAATCTGTTTCTTACTTCTTTCCCACGAACCTACAAGATGAAATCCGCTATGCAGATTTATAAATGGTGCATGGAATACTCTTCCGCTCATCCCGAAAGAGAGTAGGGCAGTGTTTATCTGTTTCATAACCTGATTTGTTTTATATCAATAATGAAGTGGCTTTTTACTTTAGCAATCTCTATCATTTCGTTGGAGTCAAGGAAATGATCATTTACCGATATAGTGAATTTTATAATTCTTTTGAAGCAAACTGTTCAATTGCTTTGGTCGCAATTCGCTGTCCAAAGACCTCGAACATAGGTTTACTTTGCTCAAAGTTCTCTTTCAGAGCTACAGCACCAAGGTGAATAAATGGTTGTCCCAAAGCCGAACCGCCCGAATATACCAACATTCCTTTTACCATCAAATGATTAATAATAGTCAGAATACCGGTATCTGCACCACCTTGTGCGTAATCTGCAGTTGCGAATACAGAACCAATCTTGCCTTCCAGTTTGTAGTTTCTCGATTCATCGAACCATTTCTTTATCTGCCAGCAAGTATTTGCATAATAGGTTGGTGTTCCGAATACCACAGCTTTACTTTCTGCCAGAAATTCATCATCTATATGTTCCAAGTCGAAGATTCCTACTTCAATACCTTGAACACTTTTCATACCATTAGCTATAACTTCGGCCATTTCTTTTGTGTGGCCGTTTTTGCTGAAATATATAATTGAAATTTTCATGATTGATAAGATATCTATAATGGATTAAAAGTACTTTGTTTATGGTTTCAAAGTTACAAGAATAATTTTATATGGTTGATAAATAAAGTTCTTTGTTAAATTGTAAAATAAAGATAGATATGTTTTAATGAGTCTTGATTAATTATGTTTGTCAAATATTGATTAATATAAGAATTCTTTCATATCTTTACAGAAATTTGGATTTAAAAAATATTTTATCGTAATGATGTCATTCAAATTGATTTATTAAAAGTGAAATCTATAATTAATCTAAAATAATTGTTTAGCTATAACTAAACTTTGAAAAATATGAGTACCTTTGCGCTAGAAGAATTAGATGAAGTTAAGGACGGCGTGCTCCAATTTCGTAAACTTAAAGTTGACGGTAAGTGTTTATATGATCAATTTTGTAAGGAAGTTAAACAAAACCCTGCTGAAGAAAAAAAGCTGAATAAGATACGTACCTATATGAATACATTGGCTGAATCAAATTTGAGACTTTCAAAAAACATGTTCAATTCGATAAAAGACAATGGCGTAGTTATTGGGTATGAATTTAAATATGACAATATGAGAGTTTATGTAATCAAAAAAGACCCTAATGTATATGTTGTCTTGGGTGGATATAAAAAAAAACAAGATAAGGATATTAAATCTTTCTCAAAGATAATAAAAGACTTCACAACATTTTAAACAGTTAGGTGTTTTTTTATTTAAAACAAGCTATTATGACATACGAAGAATTGTTACGAACTCCGGAATATTGCACTACAAGAATACAAATTGAACTTTTTAATAAAGTAGAGCAATTTATAAAAGACGAAAATATTAATAGGGCTGAATTTGCTAAAAGACTGGGGGTATCTAAAGGATACATTTCACAAATATTGAATGGTGATTATGATCATAGATTATCCAAATTTGTCGAGCTCGCATTTTCTATAGGATATAAGCCTAAAATCATATTTGAACCTATAAAGAAAGAAAAAGAAACTTTTGATTTGATTGAAAAAGCTATTTCAGATGCCCAAGATTCATTAGGTAAGATAGGTTATTGTGCTATGATTTATAAACCAGGTTATGGGCAGATAAATCAAAAAATAGCGAAAAAACCAGCAAATATTTATGATAAAATTGCTTAATTATGAAAGCTACTAAATCTGCTTTAATATTAAAGGATTTTACTATTTTAAATAGTAAGTGTGAAGTTATTCCATTTGAAAATCCAAAAGGAAAGGACTTTAAAGAGACACAAGATGCTTTTCCTATAGAAATTGATTTTGGGATACAGGAAGATAAAGATGAAAGTTTAGTTTTTGTAAAAATTTCTATAAATAGTGAAAAAGAATCAGGATATTCTATATTTTCTGAAGGAGTTGGATTGTTCTGTTTTGATAAAAGTCAAGATTTATCATTGGAAGAGAGAAAAGGGCTTATACAATTTTCAGCTGTAAGTATTTGTATTACAAATATAAGGGCTTATATTGCGAATATAACATCTTATTATCCTTTTGGTAAGTTTAATTTTGCTTCTATAGATATGAATGAGTTATTAAAGCAAAAGATTAACAAAAAAGATAGTTAATTGATTTTTTCTTAAAAAAATACAACATAGGTAAAATAGCTCGTCGTAAATACGAAATATAATTTAAACTGTGTTAGCAATATTAATATTCTATTTATTGCTAACACAGTTTTTTATTATAAGTGAAGAACTTGATTTGATTTTAGCAGATCAAGAGTCCTTTTCTTTTATTTGATGGGGCTTTTGTGAGCTTTTATAGGTTTATTTTATAGTAACCATAGTAGCACCATAACCATACTCCTTAAAAGAAGCATCCTGACTTTGGTAAGTCTTATATTTATGCTTTAGTTCGTCAAGGAGAGCTTTGCGCAATACTCCGTCACCTTTTCCGTGGATAAAGACTATCTTCTGACCTTTTTTGTTCTTGTTTTCCTCGAGCACTTTGTGGAATTCTTCTAACTGATAGTCAAGAATTTCTTTGTTACTCATATTGGCTGTGGTATCAAGTAATTCGTTGATGTGCAGGTCTATTTCGATAACTTCGTTTGTTACAGGTCTCTTCACAATAGGTGTCGCAGCTGGTCTGTCTATATTCTTCTTTCCAAGTAGAGCTTCTTCTATTTCCTGTGCCGAAACATACATCTGTTTAGCAGGCTGATCGTTCTTTACGATATCATAAATCAAAGCAGGATCTTCAAAATAAACTGATTCGCGGAATGTGTGAAGCTTATAGAACTTAACGGTATCTATGCGAAGCTCTACACTCACTGCTGGTTTCAGAGTAAATGTTTTGGAATCTTTAAATGCTATAAGTTGCACTGCTACATGTTCCAGCTCATTCAGAATATCTTTATTAAACTCTTCCAAAAAGAGTTTTGTATTAGGCTCAATCAGTCCGTGAGAACGGCTTTTCCAAGCTTTTCCTTCTGCACTTAAGTAATTGTAGTAAATATAATAATTGCTGTCGTTTACAAGATAAGCTTCGAATGGAGTGCCTGAGATTGCTTTGGCATCAATAGGAACGTATGCTAAAAGTACATTCAATGTTTCCCCTTCGCGGGTTTCTACCGGGCGGGAAGTTATAACCGGAGCTTCAACTTTCTTAGGCTCGGATTTACCTTCCTTTGAAGTTGATTTTGAAGTATCAGCTGGCTTTCTTTTTAAGTTATAATCATCTGTTTCAATAACTACACATTCGCGGATAGGCATAGGTACTTCAAATCCGTCTTCATCTTCTACCTTTACAGTATCTTTGTTCACAAAGCCTGATACAATTCCGCCTCCCACTTCGCTGAGGAAGCGCACTTTATCGCCTATTTTAATACTCATATTCTTTCTACGTTTAAAGTTCTTTGAGCAATCTGCTCTATTTTCCGTCAAATATCACTAATTTTGCCGAGATAGAAAAGAAAAGATGGAAGAAACAAAACATATTAAGATTAGTGAGTTCAATTATCCGTTGCCGGATGAACGAATTGCAAAATTTCCGCTTCCTGTGCGTGATCAGTCTAAGCTGCTTGTCTATAAGCATGGCGAAGTAAGCGAAACGGTATTTACTTCTCTTCCGGAACTGATTCCGGCTGGAAGTCTGATGATATTTAATAATACGAAGGTAATTCAGGCACGCCTTCATTTCCGTAAAGAAACGGGAGCTTTGATAGAAATCTTCTGTCTGGAACCTATTGCTCCGAATGATTATGTGCTTTCTTTTCAGCAGACCGAGAGATGCAGCTGGCTCTGTATGATTGGTAACCTGAAGAAATGGAAAGAGGGATCTCTTACCCGTGAGATTGTGGTAAAAGGAATGCCGGTGGTATTGAAAGCTACCAGAGGAGAGTGCCGTGGCACAAGTCACTGGATTTATTTCTCATGGAATAATAAAGACGTTACTTTTGCTGAGATTCTTGAAGTGGTTGGTGAACTACCTATCCCTCCATATCTCAACAGAGAAACTCAGGAAAGTGATAAGGAAACCTACCAAACTGTTTATTCAAAGATTGATGGCTCGGTGGCTGCTCCAACAGCCGGACTTCATTTTACCGAAAGGGTAATGGCCGATCTGGAAAAGCATGATGTGGAACTGGAAGAACTTACTTTGCATGTGGGTGCCGGTACATTCCGTCCTGTGAAGAGTGAAGAGATTGTTGATCACGAAATGCATACGGAGTATATTTCTGTAACAAGAAAAACCATTGAAAGACTTATTGCTCACCAGGGTAGGGCTGTGGCTGTTGGAACAACTTCGGTACGCACGCTCGAAAGTCTTTATCACATGGGCGTAACTTTAAGTAAGCATCCCGATGCAACGGAAAAGGAACTTCATGTGCACCAGTGGCAACCGTATAAACCTTTTTTAGGACTGACTGCAGTTGAGGCTCTCGAGCATATTCTTGCATATATGGATCGTAATGGTTTGGAAGTACTTCATAGTAGTACGCAGATTATTATTGCTCCGGGATATGAATATCGCATTGTAAAAGCTATGGTTACTAATTTCCATCAGCCGCAAAGCACATTGTTATTGCTGGTTTCGGCATTCGTTCATGGCGACTGGAACAAAATATACGATTTTGCGCTGAGTCACGATTTCCGTTTCCTTAGTTATGGAGATAGTTCATTACTGATTCCTTAAAGAGATAGACTTATGTACAAAGATAATAATGAAGAGATGTTCCCATTAGTGGATGAATACGGGAATATAACCGGAGCTGCTTCGAGAGGGGAATGCCATAACGGCAGCAAGTTGTTGCATCCGGTAGTGCACCTTCATGTATTTAACGATAAAGGTGAGTTGTTCCTGCAGAAACGTCCGGCATGGAAAGATATTCAGCCCGATAAATGGGATACAGCAGTAGGCGGACATATTGACTTAGGCGAGAATGCCGAGCAGGCCTTGAAGCGTGAAGTTAGTGAGGAACTTGGTATTATCGAGTATGAACCTCAGTTTGTTACCAGCTATGTGTTCGAATCTAAAGTTGAAAAAGAACTTGTCTTTGTTTATAAAACAATCTATAATGGTGAGATTACTCCCAGCAAAGATGAACTGGCAGGTGGACGATTCTGGGACATTCAGGAAATAAAGGATAATATTGGGAAAGAGGTTTTTACACCTAATTTCGAAGGCGAGATTAAACGTGTGAATTTGCTTCCCGGTATTGAATGATAACTTAAGAAATAGTATAATCTTAAAAGAATAGTGATATGTTGGGCGGTATTATTATTGGAATTATTGCCGGTTATGTAGCCGGTAAAATAATGAGAGGCGGTGGCTTTGGTTGTTTTGTGAACCTGATTCTTGGAATAATAGGTGGTGTGCTGGGGAACTGGCTGTTTGGTCTGCTTGGTATCTATACCACAGGCTCTATCGGACATTTAGTAACAGCAACCGTAGGTGCCATTGCTCTGCTTTGGGTTTCATCGCTGTTCTCTTCAAAAAAGCATTAATTCTTTTTATTTCCGTTTTGTATTTGCATATATTTCTCTCATAAATATTAAAAATGCAAAATATATCTAGCAATCTAGCACTTGGTATGCAATATCTTGATTATTAGTGGTGTACGGGTGCTAGATCAAATTGGATTGATCTAGCGGTAATCTAGCAATCTAGCGCTTGTCTCGTCCTGGTTTTGGTGACTCTTCTTTAATTCATGTGAAGTTATTAGTAGATAATATAGATTTGTAAGTTGTTTAAATATCTATTTATAATCTTCTTTCCAGATATTATTAATCAGATTTTTATTTTCCACAAGTGATAATTCCTTGTACACCCGGGTGGATGTTATCCGTACACCCGGATGGAGAAGATTGTTACACCCGGGTGTACCGGTTCTCTACACCCGGGTGTAGAACAGAAAGTATGGCCAAACAAAACGAGCGAAGAAGACAAATCTGCCTTCTTCGCTCGTTTTGTTTTATAATTGGATAAAGAAAACGCTTATTGAATAGCTGAAACTACTTCTTTTCAAAGATCTTATCTTTGTCCGTAACTGTAGATGGAGCACCTACAATGCCTCCAATGGTGACATTGGACATCTCAATGCGTTCTGCATTCGTGAAGCTAACACAGATCTTTGCTTCCTGAACCTCTACGTTCCTGAAGTGAATATCATGTACAATGTTCTTTGGATAGCCCTGAATTACTAATCCGGCATTCGATGCCTTCTTGCATTTCAATCCGTTTACATATACATCACAAATATCAGTTACATTAAATTGGTTGGTCTCGGTACGGGCATAGGCTGATGTTATAAAGAACAGATCTTCAACATTATCGAATTCTACATTATTTATATAGATATTGCGAATAAAACCACCACGGTCGGGATTTGTTTTAAAATAAATACCTCGTTTGCAATAACCGGCAAATGAACAGTCTCTCACGAATACATTTTGAATACCGGATGACATCTCGCTTCCAAATACCACACCGTGCAGTCCTTTGAAGCGACAATTTCGGATAATAATATTCTCCGACGGTGTTGCTGTAGCACGTCCTTCGTTGTCTCTACCGGCTTTTATGGCAACATTGTCATCTCCGTTATTGAAATCAATATCTTCAATAAGGATATTCTTTGAATACTCTGGATCAATACCGTCGTTATTAACAAGTTTAGCATCATATTTCAGTTTTCGGCAAGTAATGTTTTCACTTTTAAGTAAATGAATGCACCAGAAAGGAGAATTGGTTATAAACACACCTTCCAATAATATGTTTTTAGATTTGTAGAATTGTATCAGTTGCGGACGTAAGTAATGCCCTTCACCAAAGCTACGTTCAGCAAATGGCACATTGTTATGGTTCACATAACGTGTACGCTCAACATCTTTTTCCTGATTGCTTCTCCATGTACCGAATGTCTTCTGTGCATTACCATCAATCTTTCCTTTACCGATTATTGATACATTTTCTACTTCGTATCCATAAATAAACGGACTGTAATTAGAAACGAATGTTCCTTCCCAACTTGTTGATACAACCGGGAGATAGTCTGCAGGATTATCGCTGAATTTCAGTTCGGCTCCTTCGGCCAAATCGAGGCAGACATTGCTTACAAAGTGAATAGGCCCTTTTATAAAATATACTCCGGCGGGAACAACAATGTGCAATCCTCCTTTGCTTTTCAGGGCGGCTTTCATTGCCTTATCGAACGCTGGCTTGCAATCTTTTACACCATCGCCTTTTGCTCCGTAGCGGGTAATATTTACTGCCTTTTCGGGAATAGACGGAGGGGTGATTTTACTTAGAATTGATTCGTACAATGCTTGTTCATTCTGAGCAAACATGATGTTTGCAAATAGTAAAAACAGACTCAAACAAATTATTTTTTTCATTGTTGCATTATTAAAAGCCTTAACCATTTTAATTAATCCGTAAGATATTGTACAGACAATGATTCTTGTTTTATCAGGATTTTTGTTTCAGGCCGGGTTTGTTAATGAAATATTATCGCAAACATACAAAATAAAAAAGAGCGAAGAAAGCAGATTTTGCTTCTTCGCTCATTTAATATTGTAATGGACAACTATTATTTTGCCAGTTCAGCAATTACATCCATAATTTTCTGACCAATTTCTTCGGCAGCTTCCATTGTTGAGGCTTCAGAATATACACGGATAATTGGTTCTGTGTTACTCTTTCTCAAGTGAACCCATTTATCAGGGAAGTCAATCTTAACGCCGTCTATATCGTTGATTTCTTCTTTCGCATAGATTTCTTTTACTTTTGCAAGAATAGCATCTACATCGATAGAAGGAGTTAATTCTACTTTGTTTTTAGCAATAAAGTAAGGAGGGTAAGTAGCTCTCAGTTCGCTTACTTTCTTTCCCTCGTGAGCCAGATGACTAAGGAAAAGAGCAATACCAACCAATGCGTCACGTCCGTAGTGGCTTTCAGGATAGATAACTCCTCCGTTGCCTTCACCACCGATCACAGCGTTAGTATCTTTCATCTTTGTAACCACATTTACTTCACCTACGGCAGATGCGTTGTAAGTCTGTTCGTATTTACGAGTTACGTCGCGAAGAGCACGAGTAGAACTTAAGTTCGAAACTGTATTTCCAGGAGTGTGCTTCAATACATAATCGGCAACAGTTACCAA
This sequence comes from Bacteroidaceae bacterium, assembly GCA_963668125.1. Classification (GTDB taxonomy): domain Bacteria; phylum Bacteroidota; class Bacteroidia; order Bacteroidales; family Bacteroidaceae; genus Bacteroides. The sequence continues at coordinate 1,456,356 of OY764215.1, forward strand.
AGTATATTCTTCTCCGTACATTTTACCGTCTTCGCAAATCATTGCTAAGCGGTCTACGTCTGGGTCAACCACGAATGCAACATCAGCTTTGCCGCTCTTCATCAGGTTCATGATGTCTCCAAGGTTCTTTTCAAGCGGTTCAGGATTGTGTTGGAAGTTACCTGTTGGTTCGCAATATAGTTTTTCAACATGCTTTACGCCCAATGCTTCAAACAATTCAGGAAGAATAATACCTCCCACAGAGTTAACACAGTCGATAGCTACTTTGAAATCGGCTTTGCGGATAGCTTCCACGTCAACTAATTTAAGAGCTAATACACTGTCAATATGCTTTTTGTTGTAAGTTAAATCTTCACGATAAGATCCCAGACTGTCAACATCGGCAAAAGTAAACTCTTCTGCTTCTGCTATACGAAGAACTTCTTCTCCTTCTGCTGCATTCAGGAACTCTCCGTTCTCATTTAACAGCTTAAGTGCATTCCATTGCTTTGGATTGTGGCTGGCAGTAAGGATAAGACCTCCGCAAGCGCCTTCCATTGTAACGGCAAGTTCGGTAGTTGGAGTAGAAGCCAGACCGATATCAACAACATCATAGCCCATTCCCATTAAGGTTCCAACAACTACGTTATTAACCATTTTACCTGAAATACGAGCATCGCGACCTACTACAATCTTATTGCTTGCAGACTTGCATGTCTTTCTTATTAACGTTGCGTAAGCAGATGTGAATTTTACAATGTCGAGTGGGTTTAAACCCTCGCCGGCTTGTCCGCCAATAGTTCCGCGGATACCGGAAATTGATTTGATAAGTGTCATAGATATTTAAATATAATGTGTATCTTATTTATAAAAGTAGTACTTCAATAGGCTTTTAATTTAATCCATTCCTGATAACAGGCTTGAATCCTAATTATTCGCTGTTAATAGCGACTCATATTTTTTCAGTCCCTTTTCGAAGGTATCGATAGCTTCTTGCATTGTTCCTAAGAACTCTCCTCCCGAAGCATTTAAATGTCCGCCACCATTGAAGTATTCAGCAGCGAATTTGTTGCATGGAAAATCTCCCACAGAACGTAATGAAACCTTAATCATGTTTGTATCTTCGCGGAAAAAGGCTGAGAACTTAACTTCTTTGATAGACAATGGAATGTTTACAAAACCTTCTGCATCTCCTTTTACGTAGTTGAAGTTCTTTAGTTCTTCCTGGGTAAGCCAGATCATTGCTGAATGAGATTCAGGATATACTTTCATTTTTGAATGAAGAACATATCCCATCAAGCGCAGACGACATTCGGAGTAGGTATTATAAACGTTACGGTTTATATCGTCCTTGTCAATGCCTTTAGATATTAACTGACTGATAATATAGTATATTTCCTGACTGTTTGAGTTATAAGTAAAGCTGCCTGTATCGGTCATCATACCGGTATATATACATTCGGCTCCTTCTTTGGTCATTTCATCAAAATAACCAAGGCGGCAGATTAACCGGAAAACCAGTTCGGATGTAGACGAAATCTCAGGATGAGACATTACGATAGAGCAGAAATCATCTGGAAATGGATGATGATCTACCATTACTTTACGGGCTTTAGCTTCTTTTACAACCAAGCCTAGATCGTCAATACGTTTCAGCCCGTTGAAGTCGAGGCAGCAAATCATGTCGGCATCGGCTACCAGTTTGTCAGCTTTTTCTTTGTCGTGATTGTAAAGTGTAATTTCCTTTGCACCCGGCATCCATTTTAGAAATTCGGGAAAGGCATTGGGCACAATAACGTTTACTGTTTTATTCTGCGAAATAAGAAAATGATAAAGTCCTAATGAAGAGCCCATAGCATCTCCGTCGGGTGAAGTATGCGATACTATAACTACTTTCTCAATTTCTTTTAGCCATTCACCGAAAAGATCGATATTGGCCTGATCTATTATTTTTGTTAACATAACAGTTTATCTTCAATAGTGAGCGACAAAAGTACAAATTAATTTGTATTAAAGCGTGATTTTGTAAGCTCCTTTTTCTGATATAGAGAAATAGTCAATGCCTAGAAGTTTGCATTCTTTTTCAAAGGCTTTTCGTTTATAATCGCTTAAAGATGCATCAATAACCACTTTCCTTGTATTGAAAAGTGGCATGAGCCATACTAATTTACCTTTATACCCTTTACAAAGATATAAATAGTCAATGTTTAAAGGATTGTCGGAGACTTTGTTTCGCCAACTATCATCTTTTATCATGCAAATAGTTTTTCCTTCAAAACAGAGTACATCATTTTGCTTCCAGATATATTTACCACGAAAGCTGGAAGGAAGTATTTGCGGAGTGTTTGTTAGATTTTTATTCCAGAAACGCTGTGTGGCATAACGTAATTTCTTATGTACGCTATCTTTTTCGGCCGAAAAGAGATAGGAAGTTTCCGGCGATTCTATCAGATGAACCGTGGGACAGTTGCGGGCGTTATAAAAAATGATTGAACGAATATTTTGTTGCTGATATCTCTCTTTTGCATGGAAGGTAATCAGAAATGCAATGCATGGCAACAAACCAAAAAGTGCCCACCTTTTTCTGTACATGAAATAGAACGCACAGAGAAAGAGTATCAGATAAAACACGGCAACATCGGCGGAGGTGAGCCATATATGATCAATGGAAGAGTAGGGCAGATGTTCAACAAAGCTCACTGTGCCGTTCAGCAATTTGATTGATTCTTTCAAAAGGAAAGCTAAAAGAGTTTGCAACGGAGAGATGAACCCTATGCAAAGTGTAAAGACTGCCAGATACATAATGATTGATACCAGTGGAACAACAATGATATTAGTCAGCAGGAAATGGGTTGAGAATCGGGAAAAATAATAAAGAATAATGGGACTGGTTATTATCTGTGCAGCAATGGAAACGGTCATTAATCCCCATACATATTTCACGATGCGGTTTTCTGTTTTAACCAATCCGTCCAGCCACGGCTGGATAATTACAATTCCGGCTATGGCTGTGAATGATAGCTGAAAACTTACATCGTACAGATAAAAAGGGTTGTAAACCAGCATCAGCAGTGCGGCAACTGCCAGAGTGTTGAGTGTAACCGGATGATTGTTTCGTATTCTGGAAAGGGCGATTAGTGAAAACATAATTACCGACCGGACAACAGGGGAGAGGAGTCCGGTGAGGAAAGCGAATCCCCATAACAAGATAATAATGGTCAGCTGTTTTGCGATTAACGTTCCTTTCTTTCTGTTGGCAAAACCTAGCAGAAATTCAAGCAAGAAATAGAGGAAACCAATGTGTAAACCTGAGAGAGAAAGTACATGGCTGGCTCCGGAAATGGAATAGCTTTCCCGTATATCTTCGCTCAATTCATCCTGATAACCTAATACCAAAGCCGAAAGAACGGTATATTCATCTCCCGAAAATCCCAGATGCTTTATTTTTTCCAGCAAAAGTTTCCGATAATCAAGTGCAGTTTGTTTCAACGTCCGTTGCGTATCGTGCCCTTTAAGCTGCCAGTTCCCGGTATATGCAAAAGCTGTTCCGCTAATATCCTGATGAAGCAGATAAGAAGCATAATCAAACTCTTCGGGATTTCCATTGTTGCGAGGTGCATTTATCTGAGCAAAGAACAGTAACTGGTCTCCTCGCTTAAGTTGTTGGCTTAGTGAATCTTTCGTGAGGTAAAGCAGAACCTTCTTTTCTACTGAATGACTGCCTGCAGAATCCTGACTTGCAATTACCGATACCGGACAAAGTATGCTGTGATCTTTCTCTTTTGGATCTTCTGTGAGTTGTGCTTTGTAAACGCACTTTTCGGGTGACCATTGATGGTGTACGGACGATAAATGCAGTTCGGTTATTGCTGTTCCGAGAGTAAAGATAAGCACATATATGCAAACTCCCGTGAGCCATCGGTGCGTGTATTTCTTAAAAACATGGTAAAGAATAAAGGAAAATCCACATACGAGGCAAAGTATGCCTATAACAATGTTGCTGCATTCTGTTTCGTGCAGAAACGAATGGCTGAAATATATCCCGAGTATCAGGGGAACGATAAAACGTACAAAGGGGTATTTGTGCAGGTGTAAAGGCATCTGCACGTTGAAATTACAATGCTTTTAGTTGATGAATCATATCTTCAGGTGAAGATGCAGCAAATACTGCATTTCCTGCTACCAATACATCTGCACCTGCTTCCAGTAACAGGGGAGCTGTCTTTTCATTTACGCCACCATCCACTTCAATCAGTGCATCAGATCCGGTTTTATCAATCAACATACGGAGTTCTTTCACTTTGTCCAAAGAATGTTCAATGAATTTCTGACCTCCGTATCCGGGATTAACGCTCATAATCAGCACCATATATATATCTTTAATGATGTCTTTAAGCATAAACACCGGAGTAGATGGGTTAATGGTTACTGCAGGTTCCATCCCTGCTTCGCGAATCTGTTGAATTACCCTGTGAAGATGTGGGCAGGCTTCGAAGTGCACATTCATAATTTTAGCCCCTGTAGCCTTAACTTCCGGAATAAACTTTTCGGGATTTACGATCATCAAATGTACATCAAGCGGTTTCTTGCAGAGTTTGCTTACTGCTTCAATAACAGGAAATCCAAAAGAAATATTCGGAACAAATACACCGTCCATAATATCAAGATGCAGCCAGTCGGCTTCGCTTCGGTTTATCATCTCAATATCTTCTGCCAGATTAGCAAAATTGGCAGCAAGCAGTGAAGGGGATATTTTATGTTTCATGACTATCTAGCTGTGTAATTGTTTATGCAAAAGTACATAAAATAATTGAACTAAGAATTCTTATTCCGGCTTCTTTTAGAAACTTATAGAATGGAAAATGAAACCTTGTACAAAACAAAACAATCTTCTGTACAAAAGATTTTATTCTCTTGTACAGGATACAAAAAATGTTTGGTGATTCATCCAAGAATGATTCCTTGCAGACCGTCGGGCATTGATGGCTCAACGTGATAATTGCGGGCAAACATTTTCAAAAATGTTAGTGTTTGTAAGCTGGGCTTTAACTCGCTTTTACCCTTGTTATTCCGTTTATCTTTTTTCTGCTGATTGGTTGGTTGAGTAATGTTATATTTCATAGGCATACTATTGTTGTTTTTCTATAAAAACGTAGAAAACAAAACTTTAGTATGCCTATGAAACAAATATTTTAATCGAGGGTGAGAATTATTTCTTTCTCTTCCGCCATGCGGCGAAGGTTAAGGATGGCGTAACGCATTCTTCCAAGAGCAGTATTTATACTTACTCCGGTAATATCTGCTATCTCTTTGAAGCTCAAGTCCTGGTAAAAGCGCATGTAAATCACTTCCCGTTGATTATCTGGTAGTAATTTAACCAGATGACGTACATCGTTATGAATTTGTTCATTGATGATTTCCATCTCAATGGTTCCTTCAGAGAGTTTCATATTATTCAGCAAATCAATTTCACTGTCATCGTTTGAAATTACATTCTCATTCCGTTCCTGACGGTAATTGTCAATGATTAGGTTATGTGCTATACGTGTAAGCCATGCAGGGAATTTTCCATTCTCCGTATATCTTCCTTGCTTAATGGTCATAATAGCCTTCACGAAAGTCTCCTGAAAGATGTCTTCCGCAAGTTCGGTACTTTTTACAATAAAGAAAATATAAGAATATAGCCTATTCTGATATCGATTAAGGAGTGTATCAAAGGCTTGATTTTCTCCTTTTGAATATAAGATTACCAATTCTTCATCGGTCATCTTCTTCAAATTTTTCATTACGTCTTAATTTAGGATTAGAGTAATGTTTAATCGATAGGCTACAGTTTTTTAATTGATATTAGTGTTAATTGATACAAATAAACATATTATTTTGCTAACAACAAAATAAAAACAAACAAAAGTGCGTTAATGTTCTTTCCATTAACGCACTTTTATATATCTGTATGCGGAGTAATAATTTGATTTACAGAAGATTCATTTCATCCAAAACTTTAAATCCGCGAAGAAATTCATCAATGCCAAGTCGTTTTTTTCCGGCTAGCTGAAGAGACTTTATTGAAAGATATCCATTCCCTGCAGCAACGTGAAGATAAGTTTTGCCATCTGTTTTTAAAGTTCCCGGAACGTCCGAGTGAGCTTTCTCTATTTTTTCTGTCTCAAACACTTTTAATGTAAGAGGAGACTCTTGTCCGTTGTGAAGTTCTGTCCATGCAGCCGGATAAGGAGACAGTCCGCGGATAAAGTCATATATCTGCTTTACATTTCCCGACCAGTTGATACGGCAAGTCTCTTTAAAGATTTTAGGTGCCGGGCGTAACTCTTCCGGTTGAGCCATTTCTTCCTGTGGAATAGGCTTTACCCGATCTTCAAGAATAGCATCAACTGTTTCAATTACCAGTTTTCCGCCAAGCATCATCAGTTTATCGTGAACCACTTCCACATTATCAGTGTCGGCTATTGGAATGTGCACTTGCTGAATAACGTTCCCGGTATCTATCTCATGCTGAAGGAAGAATGTGGTAATTCCCGTTTCCGTATCTCCATTAATCACAGCCCAGTTGATAGGAGCCGCTCCGCGATATTGCGGAAGGAGTGAGGCATGCAGGTTAAATGTACCGAAACGTGGCATTGCCCATACAACCTCGGGCAGCATACGGAAAGCTACTACAATTTGAAGATCTGCTTTCCACGCTCTTAGTGCTTCAACAAACTCTTCATCTTTCAATCGTTCTGGTTGAAGCAAAGGAAGATTTTGTTCCAAAGCATATTGCTTTACGGGCGAATACTGCAGCTTATGTCCTCGTCCTGCAGGTTTATCGGGCATTGTAATTACACCTACTACATTATATCCGCCTTCTACAAGGCATTTAAGAGACTCCACAGCAAACTCGGGAGTTCCCATATATACTATTCTCAGGTCTTTCTTTTCCATTAATCTTTGATTTTAATTGTGTGATTTATAGCCTCTTCTCACTAGTTATCACTGGCCTAATCTTCGGAGAAGTGAACCAGAAGTTGTCTGTATGTACTTAATATCTTCGATTTAGAGACAAAGCCAATATAAGTTCCTTTTTCATCGACAACCGGAAGATTCCATGCTTGTGTATCATCAAAAGTATGCATTACTCGTTCCATGGAATCATCAATAAATAGTTTGGCAGGAACAGAACTCATTAGTTTACTTGCAGTATACCGATGATAAAGTTCTTGTCTGAACATGATATTACGTATATTGTCAAGTAAAACAACTCCTTGCAGTTTTCCGTGTTTATCCACAACCGGGAATAAATTTCTTTTTGCCTGAGAGATAACTTTAACCAGTTCTCCCAAATCGGTTTCGGGTGATACTTGCTGGAAATCATTCTCAATAACATTCTCCATCTTCATTAACGTAAGTACCGCTTTGTCTTTATGGTGAGTAATGAGTTGTCCTTTTTTGGCAAGACGCATAGAGTAAAGACTGTGGGGTTCAAAGATAATTATAGTAAGATAAGAACTTACGGAGCAGATCATTAAAGGAAGAAAGAGGTCGTATCCTCCGGTTAGCTCGGCAATAAGGAATATCCCCAGTAAAGGGGCATGCATTACACCGGCCATTACACCTGCCATTCCCATGAGTGCGAAGTTCTTTTCCGGTAAGCCAATAAAGAATCCCAGTTCGTTTGATAGATGAGAAAATACAAATCCGGCAATACATCCTAGGAATAAACTTGGTGCAAAGATACCACCACAACCACCACCACCATTTGTTGCTGTTGATGCAAAAACTTTAAATACGATAATGAGGAATAAATAGACTAATAACAGATGATTGTATCCGTAAAAGAGTGAGTTGTTCATTACTGTTTGCCATTCTCCGGAAGCTGTTCCCTTAAGTAACAGGTTGATAGTATCATATCCTTCACCATAAAGAGTTGGGAAAAGGAAGATCAGAATACTCAGCATAACTCCTCCAAGTGCAAGTTTCCTGTATGGTCCTTGTAATTTCCCGAAAATAGTCTCAATGTAATTTGAGGCACGGGTAAAGTACAGGGATACCAGTCCGCAGAATATTCCTAAAAATATAACATAAGGAATACGCTTCATGTCGAAAGCCTGATCGAGATTGAACTTAAACATAGCCTCTGTACCCATAAAAATATAAGATACAGTAGCAGCGGTAACGGAAGTTATCAGCAAGGGAAGGAGTGAAGCCATTGTGAGGTCGATCATCAAAACTTCGAGTGTAAATACAACTCCTGCAATCGGGGCTTTGAAGATTCCCGCAACTGCTCCCGCGGCTCCACAGCCAATGAGTAACATAAGTGTTTTTTGTTCCATTCTAAAAACACTTCCCAGATTGGAACCAATGGCCGATCCGGTAAGAACAATCGGTGCTTCGGCTCCTACAGATCCACCACATCCGATGGTGATAGCACTGGCTATAGTTGAAGACCATATATTGTGACGTCTTATTCTTCCTTGTCTGCGCGAGATTGAATAGAGAATCTTGGTTACACCATGACTGATATCATCTTTCACAATATTGCGTACAAATAATCCTGTCAGCAAAATACCAGCAACCGGATAAACTAAGTAAAGGTAGTTGGCTCCTGTAGCGTTAAAATTGTCGGTCAGAAAGTTTTGAATCAGATGAATCAGACTTTTTAGAATTATTGCAGCGCAGGCAGTACAAACTCCTACTACGAAGCTGAGAATAAGTATAAAGTGTTTTTCCTTTATATTCTTTTCACGCCAAAATATAAACTGCTGAAATAAACTTGTTTTTTCGGTTTTCATATCTTTATGTTACATACCTTTTCCGGTAAGTATTGTTCTAATCGTATATATTAATATCTTTATGTCTATGGTTAGCGATCTGTTTTCCAGATATATTAAGTCGTATTGTAAACGCTCAATCATCTTGTCTACTGTATTTGCATATCCGTATTTTACCATCCCCCAGGATGTGATGCCCGGTTTTACTGATAATGTTTGGTAATAATAAGGAGCCTTACAAACAATCTGATCTACGAAAAATTTCCTTTCAGGCCGTGGACCTACCAATGACATTTCTCCCTTCAGTACATTCCAGAACTGTGGCAATTCATCCAAGCGATATTTTCTTAATATCTTTCCAAATTCGGTTATTCTTTCGTCATTTAGATCTGATAGTAACGGGATTTCCTTTTCAGCATCCATCTTCATGGTTCTGAACTTGTAAATTGTAAACGGTTTGCCTCTGTAACCAAGTCTTTCCTGCTTATAAAAAGCAGCTCCCGGTGAATTCTTTTTTATTTTCCATGCTATCCACGCAAATAAAGGAGAAAAAAAGAATAAGGCAAGTACTGATATTATTTTGTCAAAAATATCTTTTATATTTTTTGCTCCTTCAGACATGTTATCCCGGGTTATTTCAACCATGGGAGTAGCATATATGGAGGACATCTTTACACTTCGTGAAAGTACATTCTTTTCTCCGGCAATAACCTTGATGGGAAGATTGAATCTATAAAGGCTGTTTAACAGTTCAGAAAATGCTTTTTCATCAGTGAAATCGGGTGCAACAATTATCTCTTCTACATCTTTTTTCTGAATAAATTCTTCAATATTTTCCAGTCTTTCAACAGATTGATTTTTGATAAGACAAGGATCTCCTTCCAAACTTATAAATCCAACGACTTTGTAACCAATAGATTGTTGCTGAGCGTTAAGCTCCTGAAATAATTTAAGGGCTTGTTCTCCGGCACCTATAATAATAGTATTGAATCCAATTATTCTGTTGTGTATTTGGGTTGTTAGTTTTTGGGTTATTAATGCTCTTATGCTATAAGTGAGGATAAATTGTCCGAAGAAAAGGATTGCCAGTAATTGATAATAGACGTGATAATCCCTTGGCAAGTCGTCTACCAATATCACGAAAAACACTATTAATACTCCTATCTCAACAGACACCAGTGTCTTATTGAGTTCCAGTAATCTGGATTTTCTCATCGGAGAGTTGTAATATCCCGATAAATAGTAAAGCAATAACCAAAAGAAAGGTATAATAATATGTCCGGTTAATACCTTTCCTGAGAATAGGTAAGAAGCAAAATCATCAAATCCTAGTGAAGAGGCTATATTGTAATATCGGTAAATATTCGCAAGAAACCAGATCACATTTGCTGCAATATAATCTCCAAGAAGATATTTAATGAGCTGTTTCCTTTGACTTACTTTCATTAATATGTTCCCTTATTATTCCCGAATCACCTTTATGACTCCTCCTTTTCCTAACTTAATAATACTGGACGGTTTAGCAGGAGAAAGATCATCCTGTTTAAACTTAACAATATAGTCTACCGCTGATTTTATCTCTTCGCTTATTTCGCTAAAATTTGCGGGAGATGGTTGTCCGCTTACATTTGCTGAAGTAGAAACAATTGCTTTGCGGAATCGTTGACATAACTGGCGTGAGAATTGTTCATTTGTTACACGAATGCCCACACTTCCATCTTCTGCCAGTAAATTCGTGGCCATGTTCCTGGCTCCATCATAAATTATGGTCAGAGGTTTGTCTGTCAATTCAATTAAATCCCATGCCACTTGGGGAACATCACTTACGTAAAAATCAACTTTTACGGACGAATCTACCAAAACAATAAGTGCCTTACTATCAATACGCTTTTTAATTTCGTAAACTTTGTGAACAGCTTCGGGATTGGTTGCGTCACATCCAATTCCCCAGATAGTATCTGTGGGGTAAAGAATTACCCCACCTTCATTCATTATGCGGCACGCTTCCTTAATATCTTCTGTAAATTCCATAATGTATTTATGTATAATTGCTGCAAAAATACATAATACATTTTTGGAATCAAAATATTTAGTTCTCGAACATTCGGCTACGTGCTATCATGCATGCTCCAATAATGCCAGCTTTTTCTTTGAGTTTGGATGTGATAATTGTAGAATCTTTATTGACAAGATTAAGAGAATACTTACGAATTGCAGTTTTTATAGGCTGGGTAATATAATCACCTGTAATAGATACTGTTCCACCAATAATAACCATTTCCGGATTAAATATATTAATTAAGCCGGCAATTTGCTTTCCTAATTTTTGGCCAACTTCTTCTACGATATCAATACAAAGTATATCTTCTTTCTTTACCGCATCAAGAATGTCATCCAGAGTTACGGTCTTATTATTTAATACTCTCTCTGATAAAATAGAACTGGCACCTCCTTTTACTCTTTCTATTAACATTCTGTGCATTGCAGAACCAGATGCTTCTGTTTCCAGACAACCTTTTTTACCGCAGTGGCATATAATTTCGTTATCGTATGTGCTGATATGTCCAAATTCTCCGGAAAAACCGGATTTACCAGTGTATACCTTTCCATCAATTATAATCCCAATACCGAGTCCCCAGCTGATGTTTACGAAAATAATATTTTTTTCATTGGTTACTCCACCAACCATATATTCACCATAAGTCATGGCGCGGGTATCATTGTCAATAGTTACTCTGTATGAAAGTTTTTCTGAAAGAATCTCAGCCAAAGGGCGTTCTTCAAAATAAAACATGCTATAGCTATATCCGGATTCAGGATTAACTCGTCCTGAAATATTTACATCAATATTGAGTATTTTATCTTTTTCAATAGAAAGTTTTTTAATAAAATTCAGAACTAGCAGACAGAGATTGTTAAGTGATTCTATCGTGTTCTCAAAGGTGTATGGAATGTTCATCTTTAATTCTACTATATCTCCTTTGAAGTTAATCAGGCCAATATTAATATCGTACTGATTGATATCAACTCCAATAAAGTATCCAGATTTAGGATTTAACCCATATAAGTTAGGATGACGACCACCGCTGGTTTCCAGTTTACCATAATCATTGATAAATCCTTCTTCGCACATTTCACTAATAAACTTAGTGACAGTAGGTACGCTCAGATCAACTTCTTTAGAGAGATCTGTGATGGTAGAATTTCCATGAGATATGTAGTAATTTATAATTTTCTTTTTGATAAGGGCATTCTTGCTACCTTTTTCTAGTTCAGCCAAAAAGTTCTTGTTCATATTTAAATGTATTTCGGATATAAAAGTGTGAATCTTTCTATTTATATTTTATTTCTTGTCGAACAAAGATACTTATTTTTTTATTATATGTATAGTTTTTTATTTAAATATTTACTAATTATAGCTAAAGGTAGATTGATTTGTTATTATTTAAATTTGCAGATGAGCTTATTATTAATAATATAAGTGTTTGACTGGTATTGTTTGGGGTAAATAATGGAGGGATATTTTTAGAAGACGCTAGAATAACATCTGTAAGCCTGGATAAATTATAGACTTACAGATGTATATGTGAGTAAGAATTATTTTAAAGGTAGGATTTCAATCCAATAACCATCAGGGTCGTTTATAAAATATAATCCCATATCAGTATTTTCGTAGCAAACGCATCCCATTTCTTTGTGGAATTCTCTAACCTTGTCGTAATTTCCGGGAACACGCATGCAGAGATGAATTTCGTTGTCTCCTAAATTGTAAGGCTCATTGCGGTCTCTTAACCAGGTTAATTCCAGACTAAAACTTGTGGTTTCGTCTGTTAGATATACTAAAATAAACGAACCATCACTGGCAACTTTACGCTTGGCTTCTTTTAATCCAAGTGCTTTGCCATAAAACTCAATACTTTTCTCAAGATTAAGTACATTGAAATTGAAATGATCGAATCTGCTTTTTATTTCCATAATGCTATTTCTTTTATTATATGTTATTATTTACTTGTTTTTATGAGGCTATAATGTGATGTTGTCTCCTTTGTTTGTCCATTTTATGGATTTACACTTTTTTGTTTCTGCATAAGAAGCAAAAGCTGCAGCTTTATTATAGGCTTCGTCAAAATGCATAGGAGCTAAAATATCTGTTGGAATACGGTTGATAAATTGCTCAGCCCCTTTCATATAATCCTTTCCAAGGCGAGGATCGATGGGGAAAAATACAAGATCTAAATGATCAATGTCATTTGCTAATAGCTCTAGCTCTTTTAGATAATTATTTTCATATTCTTGTGATTCTTCAAGTGGGCATTCTTCATTCCAGTGCCAATTGTTTAAATCGCCTGCGTGGAAGATTTTCTTTTCTGAAGATTGAATCAGGAAAGAAATACCTATATCAGTAGAGCCATAAGCTTTTATATTAAGATATTCGTCTTTATAGCTATCAAGTTTATCAAGATATAATGCATCTTCTTTATTAGCTAATCCGGCATCAAGAATATCTTTCGAGAAGATGTATTGAATATTGCTTTTTTGTAACTTCCAGCTAAGAACTTCAGGATTGAAATGATCTGCGTGTGAATGCGATGAAAGAACATAAAGTTTTTGTGGCTGACGAAGCAAATATGAGTGTATATAGCCGTTCTCCTGAGACTTGGATGTATCCTCGTAATAATCTATTATAACGTTGAACTCATTGAACTCTAATGCAAAACAGCTATGATAAATATAGGTTATCTTCATTTGGGAGTCTTTTAGTTTATATATAGATGAGATAAATGCCAAACAAAGATATAAAATCTGATGAAGGTTCGGTTGCTTATTAATATTTATTTTGAATGTTTTTTAATAATAATCAAGTATATTTGCTACGGTAAAATAAAAAAATGTAATATGGAAATAAATGATAAAAATGCAGCTCTGGATGGACAAACTGAAGTTGCAATATTTGCAGGTGGATGCTTTTGGGGGGTTGAACATTTAATGAAAACAGCTCCCGGAACTCTTATTGTTGAATCTGGATATATTGGCGGAAAAAAAGAAAATCCTTCGTATGAAGAAGTGTGCCGTCATGATACCGGCCATGCTGAAGCTGTTCGAATAGTATTTGATCCTTCAAAATCTTCTTATGAAGAATTAGCTAAATTGTTTTTTGAGATTCATGACCCGGAACAAGAAGATGGCCAGGGACCTGATCTTGGTGATCAATATCGCTCCGAGATATTTTATACAACTCCAGAACAGAAAGAAATTGCTGAAAAATTAATAGGTGTACTTACGGAAAAAGGTTATCATGTTGTAACAAAGGTAACTCCTGCTACTACTTTTTGGAGAGCTGAAGATTATCATCAGAATCATTATGAGCTTAGAGGTACTGAACCTTATTGTCATATTTATACAAAAAGATTCTGAAATTCTATTCTCTTTTAATGTAATTTGATTCTTTACTACAATCTACTCTCTGGAAAACCAAATATACTAATTGATTGTTATTTAATTAATAGTATTGGATTTTTTGATTAATGAGATACGGGTAGGAAAAAGTAGTTGCATTAAAAGAGAATAACATGAAAACAATACCTTTAACAAAAGATGAATTTCTAGCCAAAGTGGCTGATTATAATGAAAGTCCTGATGAATGGAAATATCTGGGTGATAAACCTGCCATAATAGATTTTTATGCTTCATGGTGTGGTCCGTGTAAAGTCATAGCTCCAATTCTGGAAGAATTGGCTGTCGAATATTCAGGGAAAATCTACATATATAAAGTTGATACAGAAAAAGAGGAAGAACTGGCTTCTGTATTTGGAATTCGTAGTATACCTTCTTTGCTGTTTGTGCCGATGTATGGTTCTCCTCAGATGGCACAAGGGGCAATGCCAAAATCAGCTTTTAAAGATGCAATAGAAACGGTTCTTCTAAAAATGGAGAACTGATATTTTTGAATTGATATTCTATTTATCCATGATAATGAATGAATTATGGCTAATGAATATAAGAAATAATCTCTGAATTCTTTTTTTGTTTACGAGAAAACATTTATCTTTGCGCCGGATTTATATAGTCAATTATAATGTCTTACTTAATTAAAGGTATTTAAACAAAATTATTAATGGAAAATTTAAAGAACGTTGCTCCTGTTGAAGACTTCAACTGGGATGCGTATGAAAACGGTGAAACCTTTGTTGGTGCTAGCCATGAAGAACTAGAAAAAGCTTACGATAGTACGCTTAACAAAGTTAGCGACCGTGAGGTAGTTGACGGAACTGTAATCTCAATGAACAAACGTGAAGTTGTTGTTAACATTGGTTACAAATCAGATGGTATCATTCCTTTGAATGAATTCCGTTACAATCCTGAATTAACAATCGGTGATAAAGTAGAAGTTTACATCGAAAATCAGGAAGACAAGAAAGGTCAGTTAATCCTTTCACACAAAAAAGCTCGTGCTGCTCGTTCATGGGATCGTGTTAATGCAGCTCTTGAGTCTGAAGAAATTGTTAAGGGCTTTATCAAATGCCGCACTAAGGGTGGTATGATTGTTGACGTATTCGGAATCGAAGCATTCTTGCCAGGTTCTCAGATTGACGTTAAGCCTATCCGCGACTACGATGTATTCGTTGGAAAAACTATGGAATTCAAAGTTGTTAAAATCAACCAGGAATTCAAAAACGTTGTTGTTTCTCACAAAGCTCTTATTGAAGCTGAACTTGAACAACAGAAGAAAGAAATTATCGGTAAACTTGAAAAAGGACAAGTTCTGGAAGGAACTGTTAAGAATATCACATCTTACGGTGTATTCATCGACTTGGGTGGCGTAGACGGTTTGATCCACATTACAGACCTTTCTTGGGGACGTGTTAGCGATCCTAAAGAAGTTGTTGAATTGGATCAGAAACTTAACGTTGTTATCCTTGACTTTGATAACGAAAAGAAACGTATCGCTCTTGGTTTGAAACAACTTACTCCTCATCCATGGGATGCTCTTTCAGCTGAACTGAAAGTAGGTGACAAGGTAGAAGGTAAAGTAGTTGTTATGGCTGATTACGGTGCATTTATCGAAATCGCTCCAGGCGTTGAAGGTTTGATCCACGTTTCTGAAATGTCTTGGTCTCAACACTTACGTAGCGCTCAAGACTTTATGAAGGTAGGTGACACAGTTGAAGCTGTTGTTCTTACACTTGACCGTGACGAACGTAAGATGTCTTTGGGTATCAAACAATTGAAACAAGATCCATGGGAAACTATCGCAGATAAATATCCTGTAGGTAGCAAACATGTTGCTAAGGTTCGTAACTTCACTAACTTCGGTGTATTCGTAGAAATCGAAGAAGGTGTTGATGGATTAATCCACATTTCTGATCTTTCTTGGACTAAGAAAGTTAAACACCCATCTGAATTCACTTCAATTGGTGCAGATATCGACGTTCAGGTTCTTGAAATCGACAAAGAAAACCGCCGTTTGAGCTTAGGCCACAAACAATTGGAAGAAAATCCTTGGGATGTATTCGAAACTGTATTTACAGTAGGTTCAGTACACGAAGGAACTATTATCGAAATGCTTGATAAAGGTTCTGTAGTTGCTCTTCCTTATGGTGTTGAAGGTTTTGCTACTCCAAAACATCTTGTAAAAGAAGACGGTTCTCAAGCTCAGTTAGACGAAAAACTAGAGTTCAAAGTAATCGAATTCAATAAAGATGCTAAGAGAATCATTCTTTCTCACAGCCGTATTTTCGAAGATGCTGCTAAAGCAGAAGAAAAAGCTGAAAAGAAAGCTGCTTCAAAGAAGACTAGTAGCAAGAAAGAAGAAGCTGCTCCTGCAGTAACAAACCAAGCTGCTTCTACTACATTAGGTGATATCGATGCATTAGCTGCATTGAAGGAACAAATGGAAGCTGATAAAGACTAATTAATTAGTTAAATATAAATTCTGGAGGGGTTGCCGTTTTCGGTAGCCCCTTTCGTTTCAAACAAGTAGTATGGAAAAATTTGATGTACATATTCTGGGATGTGGCTCTGCTTTGCCTACCACGCGTCATTTTCCTACTTCTCAAGTTGTAAACCTGAGAGACAAGCTCTTTATGATAGACTGTGGCGAAGGAACGCAAATGCAATTTCGCAGATCTAAGCTTAAGTTTTCACGTCTGAATCATATTTTTATCTCTCATCTTCATGGCGATCATTGCTTTGGATTGCCGGGTCTTATCTCTACATTTGGAATGCTGGGTCGTACAGCAGAACTCTGTATTCATGCGCATAAGGATATGAGTAAATATCTCGATCCGGTGCTTGATTACTTTTGTCAGCATCTTCCATATAAAGTAACATTAGTTCCCTTTGGTACTAAAAAGCCAGAATTGATTTACGAGGACCGCTCGTTAACGGTAACCACTATACCTCTAAAGCATCGTGTTCCTTGCTGTGGTTTTCTTTTTGAAGAGAAAGCGGAAAGAAATCACATTATTCGAGACATGATTGATTTTTATCAGGTCCCTGTTTCTCAGATGAATCGTATAAAGAATGGTGAGGATTTTATAACTCCTGAAGGAGAAGTTATTCCTAATAGTCGTCTTACTGTTCCTGCTACGCCTCCCCGCAGATATGCATATTGTTCAGATACTATTTATAATGAAAAGATAGTAGACCAGATTCAAGGTGTTGATCTTTTGTTTCATGAAGCCACTTTTACTCAAGCGGAACTTCCCAGAGCAAAAGAAACATATCACACTACTGCTCGACAGGCTGCACAGATTGCTTTGACTGCTAATGTTAAAAAGTTATTGTTAGGACATTTTTCTGCCCGATATGAGGATGATTTAATATTTTTGCAGGAAGCAAAGGAGATATTTCCGGTATGTCAGCTTGCTAAAGAAGGTTTGTATATAAATATTTAGAGGTTTAAACCAGAATATTTGTATAAGAAAATCGGAATGTTTACATTTGTTTCATAAAGTAAAATGAAGCTTACAGATGAAGAGAATAGCTCTATGTTTTTTAATAATCTTCTCTTTTCTGTCTTACCCTGTTGTTTATGCTCAGGAAGGCCGAAAATCTCTACCCATTGATAATGAGCAGACTTCTGTTACTTTAACTGTTATCGGCAATAATGTCCGTGTACAAAATGCTGCGCCTGGATCTGTTCTTGAAGTTTATAATGTTTTAGGAATGAAAGTAGCTTCTATAAAAATAGATTCAGTAGATAAGGTAATTACTCTAAATCTTCCCAAAGGTTGGTATATTCTCAAAATAGAGAATATAGCCCGAAAGGTAGCCATAAAATAGAATTTTCTAACTTTATTGTTGAATAAATCTTATAGGCTTATGAAAAAAATTACTCTTATTAATGGTTTTATGTTAGCTGTTGTAGTTGTTTTTTTTGGAACAGCATCGTTGAATGCGCAAAATCTGATTACGACAAATCCTGGCTTTGAAGAATGGGTTGATGGAGCCCCAACAGGTTATACATCAACTACACCTACGGGGTCTACTATCACTCAGGAATCTTCCATTAAATCTGAAGGAAATAGTTCCTTGAAAATTAATCATGCTGGAACTAGTGGTACTGGTAAAATTGTTTATACCACTAAAGTTCCTGTTGAATCGGGGAAATACACCTTTTCATTTAAATATTATGTTGATCCAACTTCAGGGACAACAAGCGTGCTAAGACATTGGGGATATTTGAATGATGTGAATGGCGTTCAGATAGCAACTACTGACCCCAATAAAGCTCTGTATGATGCCTTTAATAAGCAATTGCAATATGATGGTGCCTCCACAGGTTATACTGCAACAACAACGACTGGGCAATGGTTAACAGATAACGTGCCACTGGATATTCCTTTTGCCGGAACCTTGCAGTTGGAAATTCGTTATTATAAAACTTTTGTTGGTTACATTGATAATATTAGCTTGATTAAAAACAGTTCAACTGGAATTAATTCTGAAAAAGCTGTTAATAATATATATGCTAATAATGAAAAAATATATGTTCCGGCAAAGAGTGGCCAAAAAATTGTTGTTACTAATTCGTTAGGACAAGTTCTTTCTGTATCATCAGCAACTGATGGTATGAATGAATTGGCAAACCTTCCTTTAAAGCAATTACTTATTGTTAAAGTTGGCAGTAAGGTTGCAAAAGTTATTCTATAATTTAAAGTTAATCTTTATAATTTTTAAACATAAAACAATAAGTTAGATTTTATAGTATCTTCTTTTTATATTCACCCACATCAGCTTTGCTTTTGTGGGTGATCTTTTTAACATATGCATTATTTTCGTTTTTATTTCCGTAAAAACTATATCTTTGTCTGCAGTAATGAATTAAAAAAGATGAACGAATAATAAGTATGACAAAACGCCTGTTTCTTTCTATATCTTTCTTTATGCTGATTATGTGCGGTTGTAATCTTGATAAATCCGATTCTTTGGATTACTTAAACTTATCGTATTTTCAAAAGATGAGTGATCCGCGCTTTGTGATAGATGGAGAGAAGGTACATAAAAGATTATTGAAACTTTGCGTAGATAGAAGTGTTCATTCAGTTAAAGATTCGGCATTGTATCATTATTATGCAAAAGAAGGTTCTTCTTTATGGCTAACTTCCTATGGAGATTGGACGCGGATAGAGCAATTACTCTATTGGTTGGAAAATTCCAGGGTACATGGATTAAACCCTGAAAAGTTTTCTGTGTCTAAAATTAAAGCTCGTTTCAGAAAATTGCGTTCTTTGGAAATTAAGAAGACAGATAATATTAATAAACTGCTTGCTGAACTGGAGTATGATTTATCTGCTGCATATCTTCGTTATGTATGTGGAATGAGTTATGGCTTTGTTAGTCCGGGCAGGGTACTAAATAATATTGATGAAGCAGAACTTAAACCGGGAGAAGTAAGAGATTCGCTGGCTCCGCCGAAGATGAAGATTTACTATTCCATACCTTTGAAGAGGTATGATAGGAAATTTGTGAATAATGCTTTAGATGCAGTAAAAGGAGATTTGAATACTTTTATGCTGACGGTTCAGCCAAAAGATCCTTTTTATTCGCGTTTACAGAAGGAATACGTTAGGTTGGCTGCTCAGAAAAACAAATCTTTCAAAGAGATACCGGGTATTGGAAAGGTGATTCTGAAAGAGGGAGATGTTAATGAAGTGGTACCTTTGATTGCAGAGCGGCTTATGAATTTAGGATATCTGCCACGGATTGAGCATGCAGAGAGTATTTATTCTTCTTTGTCATCCGATTTGTTGAATGCAGTCAATGAATTCCGAAGAAGTAATAATATGCCAGTAAGCAATACGATTGGTAGTTACACCATTGGAATGTTGAATCGACCATTGAGCTATTACAAAAACATATTAGCGGTGAATATGGAACGGGCAAGATGGCAGAAAAGAATGAGTAAAGGGTCTAAATATGTGGAAGTAAATATTGCGAATTTTACTCTGAAGGCTGTAGACGAAAGAGTTGATTCTTTATTGGAAATGAAGGTGTGTTGCGGTACTTATGAAAATAAGACTCCTCTTCTGGCAAGTAAAATTGTCTATATGCAGATGAATCCTTACTGGAATGTGCCTCAATCTATTATTCGCAAAGAGATAATTCCATCGTTTCTTGCAGATCCTGCTTATTTTGAAAAGCATCAGATGAAGGTTTACGACGAGGAAGGCAATGAAGTAAATCCGCTTTCTGTTAAATGGACAAGTTACGAAAACGAAGTTATACCATTTAGTGTTAAGCAGGAAAAAGGAGAAGGTAACTCATTAGGAAGACTTATATTTCGTTTTCCAAATGCTTTTGCTGTTTATTTGCACGATACACCTTCGCGTTGGGCTTTTATGAAAGCTAACAGAGCGTTGAGCCATGGTTGCGTGCGACTAGAGAAACCGCTCGATTTTGCTTTTTTTCTTTTAAAGAAGAAGGATGAAAAGGTGATGGATAAAATAAGAATTGCGATAGATGTTCCTCCTAAAACAAAGCAAGGAAAGGAATTATTGGAATTGCCCGAATATAAGCCTATGAAAGCTTTTAGTTTTCCGGAAACAGTTCCGCTTTTCTTAGATTATTATACCATAGTTATGTCTAAAGATGGCAAACTGAATTATTGCGATGATATTTATAAATTTGACAGGCCTTTATTAAAGGAGCTAAGAAAAATATAATAGAAAAGAATATGACTCCATCTTATAATGAGAAAGAAGTATTGTTGCTGCTTCAGCATGAGGATACCCAAAAAGAGGCATTCTCCAGAATTGTAGCACAATACAGTGAGCAGCTTTACTGGCAAATCCGGCGAATGGTGCTTTCTCACGAAGATGCGAATGACTTGTTGCAGAATACTTTTATTAAAGCCTGGACTAACATAGATTATTTTCGGGCCGAATCAAAACTCTCGACCTGGCTGTATCGCATTGCACTAAATGAATGCCTTACTTTTCTGAATAAGCAGAAGGCTTCATCCATGGTGTCTATTGATGAACCGGAAGCCGAAGCCGTGAGCACATTGGAAGGAGATCCTTACTTTTCGGGAGATGAAGCGCAGTTATTGCTGCAAAAGGCGCTGCTCACGTTGCCCGAAAAGCAACGAATGGTATTTAACCTGAAATATTTTCAGGAAATGAAATATGAAGATATGTCGGATGTGTTTGGTACCTCTGTTGGGGCATTGAAGGCTTCATATCATCATGCGGTGAAGAAAATAGAAAGTTTTTTAAAAGATTCTTTTTAAACCTTTTGTGTTACATAGAGTCTAAGAAATATAGAGAAGGAGAGATAAGATATGAAAGAAGAAGATGAAATATTGAGAAAGTGCGGCACCGGTAACCCGTTTACCGTCCCCGATGGCTACTTTGATCACTTCAAAGAGAACATTATGGAACAACTGCCTGAGAAGGTAGAACAGCCTTTTGTAAAGCATCACATCACAAGGTGGAGCAGAGTTAAGCCATGGTTTTATATGACGGCAGTTTTTGCAGGAATGCTGCTAGGCGTTCGTTTAATGCTGAATTTAACATCAGGAAATGAATCTTCAGAAACGTCGAAACATGCTGAAACAGAAATAGTAACAGATCGATACGTGGAAACAATGATTGATCATTCAATGATGGATGATTATTCCTTATATGAATGTTTAACGGAAGCTGAATAGAGGCTGCTATAAATAGAGAATGGATATGAAAAGATTATTTTTAGTGTTATTGGTTTCTTTTATTGGGATAATTGGAACCTTTGCACAAGATGGCCATAGGTCAAAGATGTCTCCTGAAGAATTTCGTCAGAAACAAGAAGCTTTTATAACGGATAAAGCTGATTTGACTCAAGATGAGGCGGCAAAATTCTTCCCGATATACTTTGAGTTGCAAGATAAAAAGAGAGCATTAAATGATAGGGCATGGTCTCAGATAAAAAGAGGCAAAAAGGAAAAAATGAGTGAAGCAGAGTATGAAGCCATTATAACCAATGTATTGAATGCCCGTATTGCTTCCGAAAAATTGGAAAAAGCATATTTTTATAGGTTTAAAGGAATTCTTTCCTGCGAAAAGATTTTTAAAGTTCAGGGAGCTGAAATGCGTTTCCATAGGGAATTGCTTAAAGATTTTGGTCGTAAACCTTAACTAGAAGAGAGTAGATTTATTTTTTGAGAGAAATTAAGTGGAAGTGCCTTGGGTGGGTATTTCCACTTTTTGTTTTTTGTATAAATTCAATTGTTTCTATGTATTTTTGCACCTGCATATAATGTTTTCTGGCTTTCCTATATAATTTATATATTGTTCGCCAGTTATTTTTTATTTGATGTACATCATAATGAGTGTTTGATATATATCAAAGATATGCTTAGATGTACATCAAAATACTGCTTAGATATACATCAAAAATAAAATTTGATTAAACTAAATTGAACTTTTAAATAGTCATTTAAAAAATAAGAAACCAGATTTTATGCCAATTACCTCATTGGTGGCAGATCTAATGATTTAGTAGCAGATAAATAGTCAAACAAATTTATCTGCTACTTGTTATTGTACTTATAAGCAATGAATTAGCCTAAAATAGTAGCAGGTGGAACATTATTTTTTGATTTTTTTTTCTTTTGGTGATTACAGATGATATGTTGCTACGTCCTATATAGTGATGTGAAAAATATATCTTTTTGAATCCAACTCTATAAATAGAAATATGAAATTTACAAATAGGCTTATTTTCAGACGTATAGCCCTGTTTTGCTTTGTCCTGTCTTTATCTCTCAGTCTCTATAGCCGGACAGGGGGAAATATGTCTTCTGTTGATAAGAAAAAATCCAGATATAAAATTGCAGCCTGTGACTGGATGATTTTAAAGAGACAAAAAATAGGTTCATTCCAATTAGTTAGAGAACTAAATGGAGATGGCGTTGAGGTTGATATGGGCGGTTTGGGAACTCGTGACTCATTCGATAACAAACTGAGACAGGTTTATTTTCAGAAACTGTTTAGAGAAGAAGCAGCCAAAAATAACCTGGAAATCCCTTCAATTGCAATGTCAGGCTTTTATTCACAGTCGTTTGTGAAAAGGGCTAATTATAAAGAACTAACTCAAGATTGTATTCAAACTATGATTGCTATGGGAGCAAAAGTAGCTTTCCTTCCACTTGGAGTTGGGTGTGATTTAACAAAGAATCCCGAAATTCGTTCAGAATTAGTAAATCGTTTAAAGGTTGTAGGAAATATGGCTCAGGAAGCAGGAGTCGTAATTGGAATTGAAACATCTCTCGATGCCAAAGGAGATATTAAACTTCTGAAGGAAATAAATTCGCCAGCTATAAAAATCTATTATAATTTTCAGAATCCGCTTGTAGCCGAACGCGATTTGTATAAAGAGCTTAAGAAACTCGGTAAAAATCGTATTTGCCAGATACATTGTACCGACACTGATGATGTTTTACTACAATACAATAAAAGATTGAATATGAATAAAGTGAAAGAAACCCTTGATAAGATGGGGTGGACTGGGTGGCTTGTTGTTGAGAGATCCCGGGATAAGAATGATCCACGTAACGTGAAGAAAAATTTTGGGATGAATATTAATTATCTAAAACAGATATTTCAAAATGAAACCTTTGAATAATAAATCATAGTTCTATGAATCGAAAAAGAAAAATGGAACAAATTACTGGAAATAGAAAAGAAATATAATTTGTTAATGTTAAATTTAAAATTTTGTCAATGAGAAAAAGAAAAGTTTATTCTGTAAAGAATACTACGCTATTCTTTCGAAGAAAAATGTATGCCTTGGTTACATTGAGCCTTGGTATTTTTCTTTTTGTATCTTGTGCCAATGATGGATTCAACAGTGATGAGAAATTTTCATCCGATGTAGTGAATACTACTCTCGAATCTCCTAAAGCAGAAGATATTGTGATTACACCGAGTGCCGATGGCGCTAAAGTTGCTGTTAAATGGCCGGTGGTGTATGGTGCTGGTGGATATCAGTTCTCTTTGTATATTGTTGATGATCCTAATAATCCGGTTGCTGTAGGTACAGAAAATGAGATTGTAGATGGTTGTTCTGCAACACGTGCATTAGAAGAAGATACGAAGTATAAGGTTGTTGTTAAGACGATGGGCAATACTAAATATAATAATAGTGATGCTCAGGCTGCAACGGAAGTTTCTTATTCTACATTGTTACCAACTTATGCAACAATTCCTAGCGGTTCTGATATAACAGCATATTTTGCAAGCAATCCTATTCCGGATAGTGCTGATGAACTGGCTTATAATTTAGAAGTTGGAGGTACTTATACCATGTCTGGGGTTGTTGATTTCGGAAATCATAAGGTTACATTCCGTGGAGATAAAATCAATCATCCTAAGGTTACTTATGGTGCGGCAGCAAGACTTTGTACTTCGGCTGGTTTGAAGATTAAGTTTATCGACTTTGACTGTAGTGCTCAAGATGGCCTTGCAGCAGATGCTTCGTTCTTATCTTTGAGTGCAACTCCAGCTATACCTCTAGGCACTGGTAGTTACTATATTATTACAGATCCTATTGTTGTTCAATCTTGTAAGGTTACAGGTGTTAAGGGGTATATTTTCTACAATAATCAGAAGAAATATTGTGTGAAGACATTCCTTATGAAGAATGATGTGTTCCAATGTAATTCGGCTCAAACATCAACAGCATATATCTACATTAATAAAGGGGATGGAGCTATTATTGATTTTACAGCTCAAAATTCAACTTTTTATGATCTAAGTGCTACAGGAAATAAATATTTCATTCAGTATGGTAGTTCTGCACGTCCTGATAGACCGGGCTTTATTTCTGGAAGTCTGAATTTCTATAACAATACTTTCTACAATATTGCTAATAAGGGACAAATGGGTAACTACAATAGCATGAGAAGTAATAAGGTTTATTTTAATCTGGCACAAAATATTTTCTATAACTGTGGCTCAGGTGAAGTTTGCCGTCGTTTTATGGGAGGTGGTACAGGTATGATTACAACTTTCAGTAAAAACTCATATTGGTATAATGGAGTTTTCTCTACCGCAGAACTTACTTATGATAAGAGCAATACTGCAATTCAATCAGAGCCTACTTTCACTGATGCAGCGAATGGTGTCTTTACTGTAACAAGTGCAGATCATCAAACTGCAAGATGTGGTGATCCACGTTGGCTGCCTACTGAATAATCATTAATAAGCAAACTAAGAAGAATTAATATGAAAAGAAAATATATAATCAGTTTATGTCTGAGTTTAGTGATGGCAATTTTTGCTATGCCGGCTCTTGCTCAAGACAAAACAATAAAGGGAACTGTCGTTGATGAAAACGGAGAGCCTATCATTGGTGCTTCTGTTATCGCGAAAGGTGCAACATCAAAAGCTACAGTAACGGACCTTAATGGAGAGTATACTTTGTCAGTACCTAAAGATGCTAAAGTTACCGTTTCTTTTATAGGTTACAAAAGTCAGGTTACGACTGGTGGTAAAATAACTATGAAGCAAGATGAAACAACTTTGGAAGAAGTTGTTGTTGTTGGTTATGGCGCTCAAAAGAAAGCCCATCTTACAGGATCTATTGCAACGGTGCCTATGGATGAAATTAAAGATTTATCTGCAGGTGGTTTAGCTAGCACATTGAGTGGATTGATTAATGGTGTTAGTGTTAGCGGCGGAATGTCTCGTCCGGGTGAAAATGCTACAATCCATGTTCGTGATACCAATTCTTTATCAGTAGTTGGTAGTGAGTCTCAACAACCATTGTTTGTTATCGATGGCTATATTTATCCAAACGATGTTAAGGTAGGTAATTCTACACAAAATCTTGGAGCTGAAGCGTTCAACAATTTAGATCCTTCAGAAGTAGAAAGTATTTCTGTATTGAAAGATGCATCGGCTGCTGTTTATGGAGCTCGTGCTGCAAATGGTGTTATCCTTGTTACAACTAAAAAAGGAAAAATGGGCACTCCAAGTATTTCTTATTCAGGAACATTTGGTTTTGCCGATGAAGTTGCTCGTCCTAAAATGTTGAGTGCTTACAATTACGGTCGTCTTTATAACGCTGTAGCTGATGCTGACCCAACTAAAACAGATTTGAACCGTAAAACAGGTCTTTATCAAGCTGACGAACTAGAAGCAATGAAGGGCCTGAATTATGATTTGCTCGATAAATACTGGAAGGTAGCAACAACTGCAAAACATAGCGTTAATTTAAGTGGTGCTACAGATAAAGCTAACTATTTTGCTGGAATCTCTTATTTTGACCAAAATGCCAATTTAGGTAATCTGGATTATAATCGTTGGAATTACCGTGCTGGTGTCGATGTTAGTGTTAGTAAATGGTTAAAGGCTGGTATGTCTGTTTCGGGAGACTATGGAAAGAAAAATACTCCTTATATAAAAGTAGGTGGTTCAAGCAGTGAAAAAGACTATACTTTGTTGCTTACTCGTCCTCGCTATATCCCTGAAACTGTTGGTGGCTATGCTATTTCAGCTTATGGTATAAGCAATACTCAACAAAATGATGATCAGGAATATTCTTATTCTTTGATGCAAAACAATGGAGATTATAGTCGCTCAATGAACTCTAACCTTACTGTAAACGGTAATGTAGAATACGACTTCGGCTGGAATAAAATATTAAATGGTTTGAAATTACGTTTGTCTTATGCAAAGAGTATCAATTCTGATAAGACTAATCAATTCGGTTCAACCTATGATATTTATAACATGGTAAACCGTACAGGTAGCGGTAGTCATTTATATACTCCGGTTGGCGATGGCGATTATAATTCATATTTAACAGAAAGTAATTTGCTTAAGCAAACTATTGCTAATGGTGACCCTAGTCAGTTAAATCGTAGTATGACCAGAACTGATAATTATCAGATTAACTTTACTGCATCTTATAGTCGTGACTTTGGTAAGCATCATGTAGGCGGACTCTTCTCTATTGAAAAATCAGAAGCAGAGAGTGAATACCTTTATGCTATGGTTTCTAACCCTTATGATTTTACAACAGGCCAGTCAAACTCAGCTATTGGAGATACAAAAGTTGTAACCTTCACACGTAGTGAATCTGGTACAATGTCTTATATTGGTCGTTTAAATTACGCTTATTCCGGAAAGTATTTGTTCGAAGTATTGCTTCGTTCTGATGCATCTACAAAATTTGCGCCTAATAATTATTGGGGTTTATTCCCTTCTGCAAGTGCAGGTTGGATTATTTCAGAAGAAGAATGGTTTAAAAAAGCTGCTCCATGGATTGAATTCTTGAAGGTGCGTGCTTCTTTAGGACTTACTGGTCGTGATAATGCACCACCATGGCAATGGGTGCAGGTTTATGCTCAGGACGCAGATAAAGGTGTAGTTTTTGGTTCAAGTACAAATACCGATGCTAGCAACCGTATTACTATAAATAAGAATAATTCAGCTATTAACCGTGATATTCGTTGGGATAAGGCTTATAAGGCAAACGTTGGTGTTGATATGAATGTTTTGGATAGTCGTTTGCAAATGACTTTTGAAGCTTATCGCGAATGGAATCGTGATATGTTGATGAGCATTGCTCAAATAGTTCCGGGAACTGTCGGAACTCAATCTGCGGATCTTAACCTGGGCGAAATGGATAGCTGGGGTTATGAAGTTGGTTTAACATGGCGTGATAAAATTGGCAAAGATTTTAAATATCATATTGGAATCAATACCGGTTACGGTGATAATAAAGTTCTTAACATGGACTTTAAGAAAGACTATATTTACCGTCAGATACAAAAAGGACATCGTTCTGATGTTGGTACCTGGGGTATGCAATGTTTAGGTATGTTCCGTAGTTTCCAGGATATCGAGGAGTATTTTACAAAATATAATATTACTTCATATTTAGGAATGGCTAAAGACAAGGTTCGTCCGGGTATGCTTATTTATAAAGATGTAAGAGGTGCTCAACAGGCTGATGGAACTTATGCTGCACCAGATGGTATTGTTGATAAAGATAATGATCAGGTTGCTCTATCAAGTCGTAGCAATCCTTATGGATTTACTTCAAACTTCGGAGCAGAATGGAAAAACTTCTCTATATCAGCTCAGATTAATGCAAGTTGGGGTGGATATAGTTTAATTCCTTCTTCAGCATTGAAACCAGGTGATGGTTTGGAATTTACAAATGTTCCTTCATTCTGGAATCCTGATAACATGTATGTTTATCAAGATGTAATTGATGGAGCTGGTAATTTAGTATTGGCTCAAAACCGTAATGCTAAATATCCTAATATGGCTTATTCAAGTGTAAACTCTATCTCTTCTTCATACTGGAGAGTGAGTGGAACAAGAGTTCGTTTGAATCGTTTGACTTTAGCTTATTCTGTACCTTCTTCATTGATTAAGAAAGCTGGAATTCAGAGTGCTCGTATAAATGTAACAGGACAGAATCTTTTGAGCTTGTATAATCCATACCCAGATCATTTTATCGATCCGATGAATAGCTATAATGCTTATCCTACATTGCGTCAATTTACAGTCGGTGTAAATCTGACATTCTAAGCAGGGTATTATAAAATTCTAAAAGAAAATAACGATGAAAAAAAATATAATAAATCTGTTCAGCTTAAGCTTGACTATTATTTTCACGCTTTCTGCTTGTAGTGATGACTTCCTGGAAGAAAAGAAGAATTACGATAACGTGAGCGAAGAAATCTACAACAATTATACTGGAAGTAATGCTCGTGTGAATGATGTTTACAGCTGGTGTTTGCCGGATGTTAACGGTGCTCCTAGCTGGAAATACAACAGCACAGGTAGCAATGATGACCAGGCTAAATCTACTGAAGAATATAGTGGTTTTGGTGCATTTGTTAATCCTGAATCACCTTTGGCTGTATTGAGTGGAACATCTGTTCCTGATTATTTTCAGGGAACAGCTAACAATATTCAAGCTTCAGCTTGGGGACGAATTCGTAATATAAATGATGTAATTCGTGGCATCGAAGGCGGAAGTCTTTCACAGGAAAATAAGAATAAACTTCTAGGTCAGGTTTACTTCTTCCGTGCTTGGTGTTATTACAATTTTGTAAAATGGTATGGTGGTGTGCCTATTATTACAGAAGTTCAGGAAACTACTGAATCATCTTACGTGCCTCGTTCATCAGCTAAGGCTTGTGTTGATTTTATAATAAGTGATTTGACTAAGGCGGCTGAGATGCTTTCTGCTGAAACAACTAATGGTGGCTGGAGATCAGGTGACGATTGGGGACGTGTTACTTCAGGTACAGCATTGGCTTTGAAAGGTCGCGTTCTACTAATGTGGGCAAGTCCATTATTCAACCGTGCAAATGATGAATCACGCTGGCAGAATGCTTATACCGAGATGAAGAAAGATCTTACTACAATCAACGCTTGCGGATATAATCTTTATAGCACAGCTAGTAATGTAAATGGTTCTGACTTTGCCGGTATGTTTACTAAATATAGTCAAAATCCGGAAGCTGTATTTGTAAGTCAATATAATACTGTTTCTGCAGGCAACGGACAGAAGAATAATTCATGGGAACGTGGTATTCGTCCTAAAAATACTACTGGTAGTGGTAAGAATGCATCAGCTATGTTGATTGATATGTTCCCAATGGCAGATGGTAAGCGCCCTGCTTCATGCGATACTTACACTAAGCTTCAGGCTTCTGATTCTACATATAATGAAGGTTTTCCATTTATGGCACGTGACCCTCGTTTCTATCGTACTTTTGCTTTCCCGGGTGTTCGTTGGGCTTATAAGGGTGATCCTACTCCGGCAAATCCTAATAACCCATCTTATGATGGTGGTACTAATTATGCGCTGTGGAACTATGTATGGTATACAGACAAGAACGACCAGGGTAATCCTGAAAGTGGAAACTCTTATGGTGCTGATAATTTGTTAGCAAACAAGAGTGGTATTTATGTACGTAAACGTTCTGATGATTTAGATGTGAATAATTCACCTCTTTACGGAGGCTTTGATGCAGCCAATTCTAACGGAGGTTTTGCTTATTCTGCTGCTCCTTATATTGAACTTCGTTATGCAGAAGTATTATTAAACTTTGCAGAAGTAGCTTGTGGTGCCGGTCATATGGATGAAGCTGTAGAACAAATAAAGAAAGTTCGTGCTCGTGCAGGTTATACTTCTGATAATAATTACGGATTGCAACAGGACTTGACAGCAGATCAGGCAACATGTATGTCTGCAGTTCTATATGAACGCCAGATTGAATTTGCTTATGAAGGCAAACGTTTCGATGACCTTCGTCGTTGGATGTTATTCGATGGTGGTGCAACAGCAGTAACTGGTGCTCCTTCTTCATGGACATTAACCGGATGGGGTGGCAATACTTGTACATGGCTTGGTTTTAAAGCATTGAACGGACAACGTCGTGAAAATATGGAATTCCGTATTGCCGATTCTTATGGTATTGGTGGAACAACATTCGATTCTGATCCATTAGTAAAAGCTAGTGTTGTTCGTTGTACTCCTGTTGATTACCGTAAGGCTGACTTGAAGTCTCAATTGGAAACTCTGAAGTCATGGTATGAAACTCATTTGGTTCGTAACTTAAAGAAGGGTGATGGTCGTGATTCTAATCATAATGATGAGTATATTACGTTCTTGCCACGTTATTACTTCCTTGGTTTTTCTCAAGGTGCATTGAATAACAACCTTAAGATACAACAGACTATTGGTTGGGAAGATTCTAACAATGGTGGTTCTGCTGGAACATTTGATCCATTTGCTGAGTAATCAAATAGAGAATATATTATAAGAAGAGAGGATGTTTCGTGAGAAGCATCCTCTCTTTGTATTTTGTGTGCTGTACATGATTTTATATCCTTCATATTACTTGTTCAACAGATTCGCAGCAATAATATCATAAAACAAAATTGAATAAAAATTCCAGTTAACATCATTACTGGAATTTTTTTTATTCAATTTTGTTTGTTGGTGATTACAAAAAGCCTTTAAATTTGTCTTATAGGTATAAGTAAGTTCTTAAATAACGAAAAATGAAAAAGAAATTATTATTGGTAATGTTTATGGTGGCTCTTATGGCACCATTTTCACAAGTTAAGGCTCAGTATCCTGATGTCCCTAAAGATGTTAAGGAAGCAGCTGATAAAATGATGGCAGAAGAACAGGCATCTTCTGATGCAGCATGGGATAAGGCTTATCCTATTGTTAAAGAAGAAGCTCAACACGGACGTCCATATATTCCATGGGCAGCTCGTCCAACTGACCTTCCACAAGCTAAAATTCCATCTTTCCCAGGTGCAATGGGTGGCGGTGCTTACAGTTTTGGTGGCCGTGGCGGTAAAGTAATTACTGTAACAAACCTTAATGACCGTGGTCCTGGTTCTTTGCGTGAAGCTTGCGAACAAGGTGGTGCTCGTATTGTAGTATTTAATGTTTCAGGTATTATTCGCATTAAATCTCCTATTATTGTTCGTGCTCCTTATATCACAATTGCAGGTCAAACTGCTCCGGGTGATGGTGTTTGTTTAGCAGGTGAATCTTTCTGGGTAAATACTCACGATGTTGTTGTACGTCACATGCGTTTCCGTCGTGGTGAAACATGGGTAGGACGTCGTGACGACTCATTTGGTGGTAACCCTGTTGGTAATATTATGCTCGACCACTGTTCTTGTACTTTCGGACTTGACGAAAATATATCTTTCTATCGTCACATGTTTAATCCAGGTAAAGGATACAATGATCTTAAGTTGCCTACAGTTAATGTAACTATTCAGAATACAATTTCTGCTAAGGCTCTTGATACTTATAACCATGCATTTGGTAGTACTCTTGGTGGTGAAAACTGCTCTTTCATGCGTAACCTTTGGGCTAGCAATGCAGGACGTAACCCATCTATTGGCTGGAACGGTATTTTTAACTTTGCAAACAACGTAATTTACAACTGGGTACACCGTTCAGTTGACGGTGGTGATTATACTGCATTGTATAATATCATTAATAACTATTACAAACCAGGTCCATTAACTCCAAAAGATACTCCTGTAGGTCACCGTATTGTTAAACCAGAATCTGGTCGTAGCAAATTAGGCTATTATGTGTTTGGACGTGTTTACTGTAACGGTAACATAATGGAAGGTAATGAAACTGTTACTAAAGATAACTGGGCTGGTGGTGTTCAGGTTGAAGAACAACCTAATACAGATGGTTATACTGCTGACATGAAATGGAACGAACCATTCCCAATGCCTTCATTCCCAATTATGCCTGCTAAAGAAGCTTACGATTTTGTAATGGAAAATGTAGGTGCTAATATTCCTAAGAGAGATATTATTGACCAACGTATTATCGAAGAAGTAAAGACTGGTAAGGCTTATTACAAAGAAGGTTTAGATCCTGAATCTTTCTATCAGTTTAAATATCGTCGTTTACCAAAAGATTCTTATAAGAAGGGTGTTATTACAGATATCAAGCAAGTTGGCGGATATCCTGAATACAAAGGTAAAGCATACAAAGATAGTGATAACGATGGTATGCCAGATGCATGGGAAAAAGCAAACGGTTTGAATCCTAACGATCCATCTGATGCAAACAAAGATTGTACTGGTGACGGATATACAAACATTGAAAAATACATCAATGGTATTGATACCAAAACTAAGGTTGACTGGACAAATTCTGCTAATAACTACGATACATTGGCAAAAAAAGGTTCTTTGATGTAATAAAAACCTGATATGAGAAATAATAAAATGAAATTTTTATACTTAGTTGCATTATTCGTCCTTTTTGCCGGAACAACTTTTGCTGCAGAACTGGATTCGCTTAATCGTGATCCGAAATATGTAGAGACTATCAAAGGTCGTTCACAGAAAATAGTCGATAAATTGAAACTGAAAAAAGCAGATGTGGCTTTGAATGTTCGTAATATTATTGCCAATAAGTATTTCTTATTGAATGATATTTATGAAAAAAGAGATGCCGCAGTTAAGAAAGTCAAAGATTCTGGTGTGTCTGGTACACAAAAGAACGAGGCACTTACTGCTATTGATCACGAAAAGGATGCAGCTTTATACCGTTCTCATTTCGCTTTCGCTTCAGATCTCTCTTTGCTTCTGAACGAAAAGCAGATTGAAGAAGTAAAAGATGGCATGACTTTCGGAGTTGTAAATGTAACTTATACTGCAACTCTCGATATGATTCCTTCATTGAAAGCTGATGAGAAAAAGCAAATATTAGCTTGGCTAAAAGAAGCTCGTGAATTTGCTATGGATGCCGAAAATTCTAATAAGAAACATGAAGCATTCGGCAAATACAAAGGACGCATTAACAACTATCTTTCTAAAAGAGGATATGATCTTACAAAAGAAAGAGCTGGATGGGAAAAACGTCTTAAAGCTAAAGGTGTGAAATTATAGTTGGTTAATAATTATATTTATAATCCCAGGTTTATCTGTAACAATAGATAAATCTGGGATTTTTTTATTTCTAGATTTATTGCCCAATGAACGGTAATTTATTCACCAATGGTTGCTTGTTTATTGCCCAATAAATAAAATTCATTCACCAATGAATTTCAACCATTCCATTTATCTCTCCTAATTGAGTACAAACTTTCTTTTAAAGCGTCCTTTTATCGTATTGTTGTGTATAATTTATTAAAAAGTTAATTCTATAATGGCAAATATAATTAAATCAGGATTTTTATTGCTTCTCGTATTTTTGGCTTCATGCAAAACATCTCGTTCAGATGTTTATCTCTTTACATCTTTCCATGAACCTGCAAACGAAGGTTTGCGCTATCTTTACAGTGAAGATGGAATTCATTGGGATAGTATTGCAGGAGCATGGTTTAAACCGGAATTAGGAGTGCATAAACTGTTACGCGACCCATCTATAGCCCGTACTCCCGATGGTGTTTACCATTTAGTGTGGACTACCAGCTGGAAAGGAGATCTGGGATTTGGTTATGCAGAATCAAAAGATTTAATTCATTGGTCGGAAGAGAAGATGATTCCCGTTATGGCTAAGGAACCTACTACTGTAAATGTATGGGCTCCGGAAATTTTTTATGATGATGAAAAGAAAGAATTTGTAGTAGTGTGGGCTTCTTGTGTTCCTAATCGTTTTGAAAGAGGCATTGAAGATGAAGATAATAATCATCGCCTATATTATATTACAACAAAAGACTTTAAAACAATATCTGAAACAAAATTGTTTTATGATCCGGGATTTAGTGTAATCGATGCTACCATTGTAAAACGTGCAAAGAACGACTATGTTTTAGTACTGAAAGACAATACCCGTTCCATGAGAAACCTGAAAATTGCATTTGCTAAATCTCCAACTGGTCCTTATTCACCGGCATCTGTTCCTTTTACAGAGAGTTTCGTGGAAGGCCCTTCTGTTACTAAAGTTGCTAACGACTATATGATTTATTTTGATGTATACAGAAAGCATATTTACGGGGCAATGAAAACGAAAGATTTTATTCATTTTCAGGATAAAACCAATGAAGTAAGTGTTCCGGAAGGACATAAGCATGGAACAATTATTAAAGCTCCACGTTCTGAAGTTTTTAATCTATTAAAGGCACGTAAATAACCATACTCTCTTTTATGAAGTTCAAAGTCACATAAGGACTTTGGATATAAATACACAGAAAAGTAAAAACATAGCTAAATTAAAATGAATAGACTTACTCAATCAATATGTTCGCTTGCATCAGCTTTTCTTCTGACAACAGTTGGCGCAGCACAGAATAAGATTCATTATACAGGTACAGAACTTTCTAATCCTGCATATCATGACGGTCAGCTTTCTCCGGTAGTAGGAGTGCACAATATTCAGGTGATGCGGGCCAACCGTGAGCATCCCGATGTTTCCAACGGTGATGGCTGGACATATAATCATCAACCAATGATGGCTTACTGGCAAGGTAAGTTCTATATGCATTATCTTTCAGACCCGAAAGATGAGCATGTACCATCTTCACGTACTCTTTTGATGACTTCTAAGGATGGCTACAACTGGACAAATCCGGTAGTTCTTTTCCCTCCATATAATGTTCCCGATGGATATACAAAACCCGAATATCCGGGTGTGGCAAAGAATCTGATTGCTATTATGCACCAACGGGTAGGCTTTTATGTTTCAAAGTCGGGTAAGCTTTTAGCAATGGGCTTCTATGGTGTGGCATTAGATAAGAAAGATGATCCGAACGATGGAAATGGCATTGGCCGTGTGGTTAGAGAAATCAAGAAAGATGGTTCTTTCGGACCAATCTATTTCATCCATTACAATCATGCCTTCAACGAATCAAATACCAACTATCCATTCTTTACTAAGAGCAAGGATAAAAAGTTTGTAGCAGCTTGTCAGGAAATTCTTGATAATCCACTTTATCGCATGCAATGGGTAGAGGAGTCTGATCGTAACGATCCAATTATTCCGTTGAAGAAAGAATATAAAGCATTCTGCTATTATCATTTACCGGACGGCAATATTGCTTGTTTGTGGAAACACGCACTTACTTCAATCAGTAAGGATGGAGGTAATACCTGGCTTGAACCGGTAGAACGTGCAAAAGGATTTGTTAATAGTAATGCAAAGATCTGGGGACAAAGACTAACCGACGGTACTTATGCAACTATCTATAATCCTTCAGAATTCCGTTGGCCACTTGCTATCTCTACCAGTATTGATGGTTTGGAATACACAACTTTGAATCTTATTCAAGGCGAAATTACTCCAATGCGTTATGGAGGAAATTATAAATCATACGGTCCTCAATACGTTCGTGGTATTCAGGAAGGAAATGGTGTTCCTGCCGATGGTAACCTTTGGGTGGCATACAGCATGAATAAGGAAGATATGTGGGTTTCATGTATTCAGGTTCCTATCCGACAAAATGCACTGACTCAGGCTGATGATAACTTTGATAAATATAAATCAATCAATGAACTGACAGAATGGAATATCTATTCTCCAATCTGGGCGCCAGTATCATTAGAAAATAAGAACGGAGCCAACTGGCTTACTTTAAAAGATAAAGATCCTTTTGATTTCGCTAAAGTAGAACGTAAGATTCCTGCTACTTCAGAACTGGAAGTTTCATTTAAGATGATGGCCGATCAGGTTGATAAAGGCACACTTCAGATTGAATTCCTTGATGAAAACGGTATTGCTTGCTCTCGTCTGGATCTTACTCCTGATGGATTCTTCCGTGCAAAAGGTGGATCTCGTTTCTCGAACATGATGAAATACGAAGCCGGCAAAGTGTATGACGTAAAAGCTCTTTTATCTGTAGCCAATCGTAGTATTACCGTAACTGTTGATGGTAAGAAGGTAGGAGTGCGTATGTTCTTTGCTCCGGTACATTCTATCGAAAGAGTTGTATTTCGTACAGGTGCACCTCGTAATTTCCCAACTCCGGAAACTCCGGCCGATCAGGATTACGATTTACCAAATGCCGGTGCTGAAGATCCAATGGCTGCATATTACATTAAGGACTTAAAGACAACAGCTGTTAATCCTAAAACTTCTGCTATTCTGAGCTATGATAATTTCAGTCATTATGTTGATTACTTCAACGGTATGGAAGATGAGAATATTGCTCAGGCTATTCCAAATGCTCAGGCAAGTGAATGGATGAAGGCAAATATTCCATTGTTTGAATGTCCTCAGAAGAACTTTGAAGAGATGTACTATTATCGTTGGTGGACATTGCGCAAACATATAAAGCAAACTCCTGTAGGTCTTGCTATGACAGAGTTTCTTGTGCCTCGTTCTTATGCAGATCAATACAATTTGATAGCTTGTGCCTTAGGCCATCATATTTATGAATCACGTTGGTTACGCGATCAGACATTTTTAGATCAGTATATTCATGTATGGTTCCGTGGAAACGGTGGTCAGCCAATGAAGAAGATGAATAAGTTCAGCTCATGGGCTGCCGATGCAATCCTTAACCGTTATAAAGTAAATGGTGACAAGGAGTATATGCTTGATATGCTTCCTGATTTGGAAAGTGAATACAAACGTTGGGAAAGCACCAACCGCTTATCTTCAGGATTATTCTGGCAAGGTGATGTTCAGGATGGAATGGAAGAATCAATCAGTGGTGGAAGAAAAAAGAAATATGCTCGTCCTACTATAAATAGTTATATGTTTGGTAATGCAAAGGCTTTGTCACAAATGGCTTTGCTTGCCGGAAAGAAAGATGTAGCTGCGCTTTACGAACATAAAGCAGATACTTTAAAGAATCTTGTTGAAAACAAACTTTGGAGCGTGAAAAACGGATTCTTTGAAACTTATCGTACCGATTCGTTAGCTAATGTGCGTGAAGCAATAGGTTATTTACCTTGGTATTTTAATCTACCTGATGCTAATAAATACGATTTAGCCTGGAAGCAAGTTACTGAAGAAGGTGGATTCCTTGCACCTTGCGGACTAACTACAGCAGAACGCCGTCACCCGTTATTCCGTATGGCTGGTTGTTGCAAGTGCGAATGGGATGGTGCCATCTGGCCTTTTGCAACTGCTCAGACTATGACTGCTATGGCTAACTTTATGAATAACTACAAGCAGACAGTTTTGAATGACAGTACATATTTCCATTTAATGGAACTTTATGTTGAATCTCAATATCACCGTGGCCGTCCTTATGTAGGCGAATATCTCGATGAAGTAACCGGTGCATGGTTAAAAGGAGATCAGGAAAGAAGCCGTTACTATAATCACTCAACATTTAATGATTTGATTATTACCGGACTCGTTGGTCTTCGCCCTCGTACGGATAACACAATAGAAGTCAATCCATTAATCCCTGAAGGAAAATGGAACTGGTTCTGTCTGGATAATGTATTGTATCATGGTAAGAATCTGACAATTATGTGGGATAAAGACGGAAGTAAATACCATCTTGGAAAAGGATTCCGTATATTTGTCAATGGAAAAGAAGTGGCAAAATCAGATCGTTTGAAGAAGATTGTTTGTGAAAATGTATTATAACAATAGCAAAAGCATATCAATGAAGAACCGGATTATCATATTATTTAGTTTGATATTAACCTTATGCCCTTCTTTTGTTAGAGGAATAGAGGTTACAAAGATGACTTGTGAATTGTCTGAAGCTCCTTTGACGATTGATACTGAGCACCCTCGCTTTGGATGGCAAATGCAATCGAATGTGAACGGTTCTCGTCAGTCGGCTTATGCAATAGAACTTTATAATGTTGATAATGGGAAAAATGAACTGGTATGGACTTCAGGAAAAACTGTTTCCAATAAAAGTCAGCTGGTTCCTTATTCAGGTTCTAAGAAACTAGAGCGTACAACCAAATATGTATGGCGTGTGATGGTTTGGGATGAGAACAACAAACCATCATCATGGAGCGGGAAAGCAGAATTTCGTCTTGCTCCCTCAGCTGCTTTTCTTAATGCAAAATGGATTGGATTTATATCCCGTGAAAAAGCAAACTTGCCTTCGGGAAGACATTTCCATTCTACAGTATTAAAGAAACCGGAGAATAAAGCTTTATGGGCAGCTATTGATTCTTCTTCCAGCAAAAGTGTTTATCTGCGTCGTTCATTCAATGCTGATAAAAAAGTAACTCAGGCCACTGCTTATGTTTGTGGACTGGGGCATTATGAGTTTTCTTTAAATGGAAAGAAGATAGGAGATGGTGAGTTTACCCCATTGATTAGTGATTATGATAGGACGGTTTATTATAATGTTTATGATATTACAGCTAACTTAAGAAAAGGCGGTAATGCTATTGGAATATTATTAGGAAATGGTTTTTATAATGTGCAAGGCGGTGGCCGTTATCGTAAGTTGCAGATTAGTTTCGGCCCTCCGACATTATTCTTTAAAATGGTTGTTAGCTATGCCGATGGCACAACTAAAGAGATTCTTTCTGGTGCCGACTGGAAATATTCTTTCAGCCCCATTATATTCAACAGTATTTATGGAGGAGAAGATTACAATGCTTGCCTGGAACAGAAAGGCTGGAATAAACCAGAATTTAATGATAGCCGCTGGCTTCCGGTAGTTATTCAAAGTGCGCCAAAAGGAGAACTTCGTCCGCAGCAGGCTCCTTCGGTAAAGATCATGGAGCACTATGGTGTAAAAAGTGTCAATAAGCTTTCTGATAAATATGTGCTGGACATGGGACAAAACTTGTCTGGCTTTCCTGAAATTACAGTCAATGGTAAAAGAGGAACAACTATCCGACTTACTGTTGGTGAATCACTGAATCCGGATGGAACTATCAGCCAAAAGAATACAGGTAGCAAGCATTATTATGAATATACTCTTAAAGGGGAAGGTGATGAATACTGGCATCCTCGTTTCTCTTATTATGGCTTCAGATATATTCAGGTAGAAGGTGCTTGTCTCAAAGAAGATAAAGCAAACAGTAATTTGCCACTCCTAAAGAAAATACAATCTTGTTTTGTATATAACTCGGCCGAAGAGGTTGGTGAATTTAATTGCTCAAACAAAATATTCAATGATGCTCACCGCATTATTTGTATGGCGATGAGAAGTAATATGCAGGGAGTGTTTACCGATTGCCCACACAGAGAAAAGCTTGGCTGGTTGGAAGAAACACACCTTAATGGTCCTGGGTTGTTCTTCAACTATAACCTGACTAAGTTCATTCCTAAAATAATGCAAGATATGACTGATGCTCAGCATTCAAACGGTCTGGTTCCTAGCATTGCGCCAGAGTATGTGGAATTTGAAGGCGGCTTTCAGGATTCTCCGGAATGGGGTAGTGCATCGGTTATTCTTCCATGGATGTATTATGACTATTATGGAGACAATTCTCTTATTATAAAATATTATTCCACCATGAAACTTTATGTTGATTATCTGACTTCAAGTGCTGATAATCATATTGTTTCTCACGGACTGGGCGATTGGTATGATTACGATGGCAAGAAAGCCGGATTTTCTCGAAATACACCTGTTCCTCTGGTTGCCAGTGCTCACTATTTATGGGACATCCAACTTTTAAGCAGAGCGGCAGCTATGGTTGGTAATAAAGAAGACGAAGCGCATTATGCGGAGTTGGCTAAGGAAGTTAAGAAGGCATATAATGATAAGTTTTTTAATGCAGAAACTCGCCAATATGGTAATGGTAGTCAGTGTTCAAATGCTTTGCCTTTATTTCTGGATATTGTAGAACCACAGTATAAAGCTGATGTGTTGGCTAATCTGGTTAAAGATATAAAAGCACATGGCAACCGACTCACTACCGGTGATGTTGGTAACCGTTACCTTTTCCAAACACTTGCAAGAAATGGTTTGAATGATGTGATGTATCAGATGAATAATCATGAAGATGCGCCGGGATATGGTTTCCAGGTTAAGTTTGGTGCAACAACACTGACCGAACAATGGGATCCTAGAGAAGGAACTTCGTGGAACCATTTTATGATGGGACAAATTGATGAATGGTTCTATACATGGTTGGCGGGCATTCAGTCTGTTCCAAGTGAACCGGGATTCCAAAAGCTGGTAATTGCTCCTCAGGTTGTGGGCGATCTTAAGCATGTTTCTGCTTCCTACAATACTCTTTATGGAAAAGTAGCTGTGAACTGGAAAGTTGAAAATGGAGTCTTTACCATGAATGTTGAGGTCCCTGTAAACTGTTCAGCTACAATCATTCTTCCTAATAAGGAAAAAAGTGTTATGGAAAGCGGTAAACAAACCTTTACTGTGAATATTTAGTAACTTTATACTTTGAAAACATGAAGATAAAGCATTGTTTTTTGCTTTTTATAATGGTATTTCTTTGCACAAATGTTGTTTTTGCAGAGAGAGTTGATATGCTAAAAGCCGGTGCAAAAGCCGACGGAAAAAAAATAAATACTCAATTAATAAATAAAACAATAGAGAGACTTTCTTCGAATGGGGGAGGTACTCTTTATTTTCCTTCGGGCACTTACCTTACCGGATCTATAAAGTTAAAGAGTAATATCACTATTGAACTGGAATCCGGTGCTACATTATTATTCTCGGATAACTTTGATGATTATCTGCCTTTTGTAGAAATGAGGTATGAAGGCGTAATGATGAAAAGCTTTTCTCCTCTGTTTTATGCTGTCGATCAGCATGACATAACCATAAAAGGAGAAGGTACTATCAACGGACAAGGAAAGAAATGGTGGACTGAGTTTTACCGCGTTCTGGTAGATCTTCAAAAAAACGGTGTTCGTGATTTGAATAAATATCAGACAATGTGGGACAATGCCAACAAGGATCTGAATCTATCTAAAGTTACCAACGAAGATTATAAGGAGGTTCTCGATCGTCGCTTTTTCCGTCCGGCATTTATTCAACCAATCAGATGCAAGAATGTGAAAATTGAGGGGATTAAAATTATAAACTCACCCTTCTGGACAGTTAATCCTGAATTTTGCGATAACGTAACTATTAAAGGAGTTACCATTGATAATCCTCCTTCTCCAAATACGGATGGAATAAATCCTTCATCGTGCAAAAATGTGCATATATCCGATTGTCATATTTCTGTTGGTGATGATTGCATTACCCTGAAATCTGGTCGTGATTTGCAGGCACGCCAGTTAGGAATTCCTTGCGAGAATATTACAATAACCAACTGTACGATGCTTTCCGGACACGGTGGTGTAGTTATTGGTAGTGAGATGAGTGGTGATGTTCGTAAAGTTACTATCTCAAATTGCGTGTTTGATGGAACAGACAGAGGTATCCGCATTAAATCTTCTCGTGGACGTGGAGGTATTGTAGAAGAGATTCGTGTTGATAACATTGTAATGAAGAATATAAAAACAGAAGCCATTGTGCTTAATCTGTTTTACAGTAATATGCCTAAAGAACCAGTTTCAGATCGCACACCGATATTCCGTAATATTCATATATCAAATCTTACCGGAACAAAGGTTAATAGTGCTGTGAAAATACTTGGTATTGAAGAAATGCCTATTACAGATGTTACGCTTAATAATATTAATATAGAGTCGAATACCGGACTTGAAGCTGATATGGTTAAGAATCTGGTATTGAATAATGTTCGTATTGATTCAAAGATGGGAGCACCATTCAAAATCTCTAATTCAGAAAATCTAGAACTAAATAGTGTAAAGAGTCTGACTCCTAATGCAGGTTCGCCTGTTATTAAACTTACAGATTCAAAAGAATCACTTATTCAGGGATGCTTCCCTGTATCAGGTAGTCGCTCGTTCCTTCTTTTAGGCGGTAATAGCAAAGGCACTGTACTTATGAATAATTGTTTTAACGGATTGCCTTTGATTATTGATAAAGAGAGTATATTTACCAAAGAAGATCTTACAATTAAAGAATAAACCATTCTTTTAATTAAACGATATAATTACATGAATATAAAAACTATTATATTATCAACAGCATTGATGCTTTTTGGAAGCACACTTTTTGCTCAGCAGGATTCAGACCATAAATATCAGCGGCCGTTGAAAGATGTTTTGATGGAAATTTCAAAGCGCTTTAATGTACGCCTGAAATGGACTGAAGTTGTGGTTGACGGTAAAATGCTTGATTATGCAGATTCCCGAATTCGTCCTTATTCAGTGGAAGAAAGTCTGAACAACGTGCTT
The DNA here is from genome assembly GCA_963668125.1 of Bacteroidaceae bacterium. Lineage (GTDB taxonomy): Bacteria > Bacteroidota > Bacteroidia > Bacteroidales > Bacteroidaceae > Bacteroides. The sequence continues at coordinate 1,499,213 of OY764215.1, forward strand.
GTTCCTTTCGACTACAAGTTTGTGAAACAGGGCGATAATCTTTATAAGATAAAGAAATACGAGTATGCCCGTCGTACGGATGAAGATGGAGTGAAAATGATTAAGTATCTTAATTCTCTTTACTCTGACTCAGTGCAATGGAACAAAAGAAAAGAATGTTTGCGCAAAGAGGTAAGAGAACGTTTAGGTATTGATCCTCTTCTAAAGGCAAGAGTAAATGCTAAGCCGGTAATCTCAAAAGAAAGAATTTATAACGGATATACTGTACAGAACTTCTCATTAGAAACTCTACCGGGGCTTTATGTTTGCGGATCAATCTATAAACCCCTGATAAAGGGTAAGTTTCCATTAATTATTTGTCCGAATGGACATTTCCTTGATGGACGATATCGCAAAGATCAGCAGCAACGCATGGCTACTCTGGCTAGAATGGGAGCCATTTGTGTGGATTATGATTTGTTTGCATGGGGCGAATCTATGTTGCAATTCCCGGAAGAGGCTCATCACAAAAGCGCAGCTCAGGTTATTCAGGCTTTGAACGGAATTAGTATTCTCGATTTTATGTATAATCGTAAAGATGTTGATAAGAAAAGAGTCGGTGTAAATGGTGGTTCTGGTGGTGGTTCTCAAACAGTTCTTCTTTCTGTCCTTGATCAGAGATACACAGCCCTTTGTCCGGTTGTAAGTTTGTCTTCTCACTTTGACGGTGGATGTCCTTGCGAAAGCGGATTACCAGTTTTCTATTCTTGTGGAGGAACAGTCGCTGCTGAACTGGCCGCTACAAATGCTCCGAAGCCAATGTTGATTGTATCCGACGGACAAGATTGGACAAGTACTGTACCAACTCTTGAACTTCCATATATCAAACGCATTTATGACTTTTACGGTGCAACAGATAAAGTAACGAACGTTCACCTGCCAGCCGAAGGACACGACTTTGGTCCAAATAAAAGAAATGCTGTTTATGATTTCTTTGCCGATGCATTCAATCTGAAGAAACAAATGCTTGATGAAAGCAAAGTAACAATAGAACCGAAAGAGAACATGTATAGCTTTGGAGATAAAGGAGAAAAGCTTCCAAAGAATGCTATGCGCTCTTTTGAAGAACTTGAAAAACTTCTGAAGACACTGAAGTAATCTCTTTTTCTTGATTAAAATAACCAACAACAAATGAATCGTAAAAATACATATTTCAGTCGCTATCGATTTCTTATCCTGTTTTTATCTCTGTTTCTGTCTCTTTATGCGGAAGCTGCAGGATATAAATTGTGGTACGATAAACCGGCTTCTGTATGGACCGAAGCTTTACCTTTAGGAAATGGTCGTTTAGGAGCGATGGTTTACGGAACTCCTTCTGTAGAGCAGATTCAGCTAAACGAAGAAACGATATGGGCTGGCCGTCCTAACAACAACGCTAATCCGGAAGCTTTGCAATATATACCAAAAGTCAGAGAACTTGTTTTTGCAGGTAAATATCTGGAAGCTCAGACATTGGCAACTGAAAAGGTAATGGCAAATACAAATTCTGGTATGCCATATCAGACTTTTGGCGATTTGCGTATTGCTTTCCCGGGACATACCCGTTATACTGATTATTATAGAGAGCTAAGTCTTGATTCTGCCCGTGCACTTGTTTCCTATAAAGTGGATGGTGTTCGCTATAAAAGAGAGATGATAACTTCATTCCCTGATCAGGTTATAATGATTCGCTTATCAGCCGATGCTGCAAAGAAAATAACTTTTAATGCATTCTTTACTTCTCCTCATCAGGATGTTGTTGTAGATACCGAAGGTAACAGTGTAACTCTTTCGGGTGTATCTTCATGGCATGAAGGATTAAAAGGAAAAGTTGAGTTTCAGGGTAGACTGACAGTTAAGGCTGCTAATGGAAAAGTGCAATATAAAGACGGAACCGTAACTGTTGAAGGAGCCGATGAAGCTACTTTGTATGTTTCAATAGGAACTAATTTTGTTAATTACAAAGATATATCCAGTAACTCTGCAGAACGGGCAAAGAGTTTTCTTGATAAGGCATTGACAAGAGATTACGCTGCATCGTTCAAAGAACATGTTTCTTTGTTTAAAAAGTATATGGACAGGGTTTCTCTTTACCTTGGAGAAAACAAACAAGATGGAATAACTACCGACAAGAGAGTAGAAAACTTTGCACAGACAAATGATGCTCATTTGGTTGCAACTTATTTCCAGTTCGGCCGTTACCTGCTTATTTCTTCTTCTCAACCAGGAGGACAGCCTGCCAATCTTCAGGGAATCTGGAACGATAAACTATTGCCTTCATGGGATAGCAAATATACTTGCAATATCAATGTTGAAATGAACTACTGGCCATCGGAAGTGGCCAACCTGACAGAACTGAACGAACCATTGTTTAACATGGTAAAAGAAGTTTCTGAAAGTGGTAAGGAAACTGCCAAAGTAATGTATGGTGCCGACGGATGGGTTTTGCATCATAATACAGATATATGGAGAGTAACAGGTGCTTTGGATAAAGCGCCTTCGGGAATGTGGCCTTCTGGTGGAGCATGGTTATGCCGCCATCTTTGGGAGCACTATCTGTATACCGGGGATATAAAGTTTCTGAAAGAGATATACCCTATAATGAAAGGTGCAGCACTTTTCTTTGATCAGACTATGGTTAAGGAACCATCACATAACTGGTTGGTTGTTTGTCCTTCTAACTCTCCTGAAAATGTTCATGCCGGAAGTAATGGTGAAGCAACTACTGCTGCAGGCTGCACAATGGATAATCAATTAATCTTTGACCTTTGGAATCAAATTATTTCAGCTTCACGCTTACTGGGTGTTGATGCTGATTTCGCATCTCATCTGCAACAAAGACTGAATGAAATGGCACCAATGCAAGTTGGCCGTTGGGGACAATTGCAGGAATGGATGAACGATTGGGATGATCCGCAGGATATTCATCGTCATGTGTCACATCTTTATGGATTGTTCCCAAGCAATCAGATATCTCCTTACCGTACTCCTGAATTATTCGAGGCTGCCCGCACATCATTGATTCACCGTGGCGATCCTTCTACTGGCTGGTCAATGGGATGGAAAGTTTGCTTATGGGCACGTTTGCTGGATGGTGATCATGCATATAAGTTAATTACTAACCAACTTTCATTGGTTCGCAATGAAAAGAAAAAGGGTGGTACATATCCAAACCTGTTCGATGCTCATCCACCTTTCCAGATTGATGGAAACTTTGGTTGTGCAGCCGGAATTGCAGAGATGTTGATGCAAAGTTACGACGGTTTCATTTATCTACTCCCGGCATTACCTTCATTATGGAAAGAAGGACACATAAACGGACTGATTGCCCGCGGTGGATTTGAATTGAATATCAGTTGGAAAAACGGAGAGATTGATCGTGTTGTAATAAAGTCTCGTCTTGGAGGAAATTGTCGCTTACGTTCATTGACTCCACTTAAAGGTAGTGGTTTGTCGAAAGCCAAAGGTGAAAACCCGAATACTCTTTATGCAGTACCTTCTGTGTCTAAGCCATTGGTTCATGATCCTTCAAAACTGGCAGGAATAAGTATAAAGAACACTTATCTGTATGATTTGAAAACAAAAGCAGGAAAAGAATACATAATCTATAAAAAATAAAGAATAATGATGAAAAGAAACAAGATCATTGCATTGGCATGTTTGTTCCTTTTAGGAGTTTCTGGCACTATGAAAGCACAGAAAAACGAACCTAAAACTTACATCCCATGGGCTAATGGAAAGTTGGTTGTTGATGAAAGCGGACGTTATTTGAAACAGGCTAATGGTGCTCCGTTCTTCTGGTTAGGTGATACAGGCTGGCTTATGCCTGCACGTCTTGATCGTGATGAAGTGGAATATTATCTTGAACAATGCAGCAAGAAAGGCTTCAATATGGTTCAGATTATGTTAATGCATACTATTCCTGAGATCAATACTTATGGTCAATGGGCTTTACCTGATGGTTTTAATTTTAAGAACATTGATAAAAAAGGTGTTTACGGATATTGGGATCATATAGATTTCATCCTACGCACCGCTGAGAGAAAAGGTATTTATATTGGTATGGTTTGTCTTTGGGGAACTCCTGTTAGTAAAGGTCTTGTAAGCGAAAAAGATGCACAGGCTTATGGTAAATTCCTGGCAGATCGCTATAAGAATAATCCTAATATTGTTTGGTTTATTGGAGGTGATATTCGCGGTGATGTGAAACCAACTGTATGGCATACGCTTGCCAGAACTATTAAGGCTAATGATGAAAATCACCTGATGACCTTTCACCCAAGAGGCAGAACTACTTCTGCAGTTTGGTTTAACGATGCAGAATGGTTAGATTTTAATATGTTCCAGTCTGGTCACCGCCGTTACGGACAACGTCTTGGCGATGGAGATTATACCATTCAGGAAAATACAGAAGAAGATAACTGGAGATATGTGGAAAAAAGCTTTGCTATGAAGCCTTTAAAACCAACTGTTGATGGTGAACCTGTTTACGAAGAAATTCCTCAGGGATTGCATGATACTACACAACCACTTTGGAATGCAAATGATATTCGTCGTTATGCATACTGGTCGGTTTTTGCAGGTTCATTCGGACATACTTACGGACATAATTCAATTATGCAGATGTTGAAGAATGGAGTAGGGGGAGCTTATGGTGCTACTAAACCATGGTATGATGCATTGAAAGATCCGGGAATGAATCAGATGAAATATTTGAAAAACCTGATGCTTTCTTTACCATACTTTGATAGAGTGCCAGATCAGACTGTTATTGCCGGAACAAATGGCGAACTTTACGAAAGAGTGATTGCAACTCGTGGTAATGATTACCTTATGGCTTACAACTATACTAATCGCCCGGTACAGATCGACCTTACAAAGATTTCGGGTGCGAAGAAGAAAGTATGGTGGTACAATCCTTCAAACGGAGAATTGCAGTATGCAGGTGAGTTCGACAATAAAGTAACTGAATTTATTGAAGATAGCGGTTACCGTGCCGGAAATGATCGCGTGCTGATTGCAGTCGATTCTTCTAAGGATTATATTAAGCAGGATTGGACATCTCTTCCGGATGCACAACAAAAGTGGAATAAAAAATAAATAACCAGATAACAATGCCGAAGAAAAGAATCTTATTATTGCTCGTTTGTCTGCTTTCTCTGAAAGTAGCGGCTTTTGCAGGAGTTAGCATTAACAATCTGCGTTGTGAAATGCTGAACAATCCTGCGGGGATTGATACAGAGTCTCCTCGTGTTAGTTGGCGCATTTCTTCTTCCGATAGAGGAATAGCTCAGCTTTCTTATCAGATATTGGTAGCTTCTTCAATGCAAAAACTAAATGCCGGTGAGGGAGATGTATGGAACTCCGGCATTGTTAAGTCTTCCCAGTCTCAATGGGTGAGTTATGCCGGACAACCATTGAAAAGTAACGGCCGTTATTTCTGGAAAGTAAAGGTAACTACCAATGCCGGTGAAACTTCCTGGAGTGAACCTGCTCAATGGACTATGGGATTACTTTCACAGAATGACTGGAAAGCTCAGTGGATTGGTTTGGATAAACTGATGCCATGGGATTCTGATACTCAGTTTTCACGCATGTCTGCCCGTTATCTTCGTAAGGAGTTTGCTCCAAAGAAGAAAGTAGCGCATGCCACTGTTCATATCTCTGGTTTGGGATTATACGAATTGTATATCAATGGTCAGAAAGTTGGTGATCGTGTTCTTGCACCGGCACCAACCGATTACAGAAAAACTACTCTTTATAATAGTTATGACGTAACATCTTTATTGAAAGATAAGGTAAATGCAATGGGCGTTACTCTTGGTAACGGACGTTTCTATACCATGCGTCAGAATTTCAAGAACTATAAAATCCCTACATTTGGTTTTCCAAAAGTGCGCCTTGTGCTTATTCTGGAATATACCGACGGATCAAAAGATGTAGTTGGAAGTGATACTTCATGGAAAATTAATGCCGATGGTCCGATTCGCAGCAATAACGAATATGACGGTGAGGTATATGATGCCCGCAAAGAACTTGGAAACTGGACAGAACCGGGATTCAATGATTCTTCATGGGAATCGGCACAGCGAGTAACCCTTCCTTCCGGAACACTTCGTGCAGAAATGACGGCAGGGATGAAAGTTGTAGATAAAATCCACCCTGTTTCTATTACAGAACTCCCTGGTAAGAAATACATTCTTGACATGGGACAGAACATGGCCGGATGGTTAAGAATAAAAGTGAAAGGTAATGCCGGTGATACTGTTCGTCTTCGTTTTGCTGAAGTTCTTCAAAAGAATGGTGAACTTTATATGGAACCTCTCAGAGATGCAAAGGTTACTAATCTTTATATTTTGAAAGGACAAGGAACAGAAGAGTGGGCTCCTAAGTTTGTATATAATGGTTTCCGTTATGTAGAGATTACCGGATACAAATACAAACCTTCGTTAGATCAGTTTGTTGGTGAAGTTGTTAATGATGAAATGGAAACACTTGGTTCATTCAGCTGCACAGATCCAATCATTAATCAGATATACAAAAATGCTTTTTGGGGAATCCGTAGCAATTACAAAGGAATGCCTGTTGACTGTCCGCAGAGAAACGAACGTCAGCCTTGGTTGGGCGACCGTGCTGTAGGCAGTCTTGGCGAAAGCTTTGTAATGGAAAACGGACAGCTTTACAGTAAGTGGATGGACGATATCCGCGATGCACAACGTGAAGACGGTTGTATTCCTGATGTGGCTCCTTCTTATCTGAACTATTACACAGATAATATTACATGGCCTTCTGTATTCCTTTTATCATCTGATATGGTTTATTCACAGTTTGGAAACATTCAGCCAATTGTGAAGAACTATGATTCTATGAAGAAATGGATGGATCACATGAAGAAGGAATACCTTAGAGAGGGTATTATGACTCGTGATGAATATGGCGACTGGTGTGTTCCACCTGAATCTCCTGAATTGATTCACTCAAAAGATCCGAAACGTCAGACAGACGGCTTGTTGGTTTCTACTGCTTATTATTATAAAATGCTTGCCTTAATGAGCAAGTTTGCAACATTGCAGAATAAGACTGAAGATGCAAAAGAGTTTGATGCAATAGCTGCTAATGTAAAAGACGCCTTCAACAAGAAATATTTCAATACCGATAGCTTGTTCTACGGAAATAACTCGGCAACATCCAACTTGCTTCCATTAGCATTTGGTATGGTTCCTGATAATATGGTTGAAAAAGTAAGCAAGCAGATTGTTGATAAGATTATGGTTGGAAGCAATGGACATATCTGTACAGGTCTTATAGGTTCGCAATGGATTATGCGCGAATTGTGCAAGATGGGACGTGCTGATGTGGCATATCTGCTGGCTACAAACGATACATTCCCAAGCTGGGGATATATGGTTAAAAAGGGAGCGACTACAATCTGGGAATTATGGAATGGTGATACTGCCGGACCGAAGATGAACTCAAAGAATCACGTGATGCTTCTTGGCGATTTAATTCCATTCTTCTACGAGAATATGGCCGGAATCAAAACCGATGAAAAGGAAGCAGGCTTTAAGAAGATTATCATGAAGCCTAATTTCGAGGTTCAGGATTTGAGTGATGTTGATGCTTCTTATATGACTCCTTACGGAAAAGTGGTGAGCAAGTGGAAAAAGAATCTGAAGCATCTGGATTGGAATATCACTATTCCTGCCAATGCAACTGCCATAGTTTACTTGCCTTCGGATAAATCAATGATCAAAGAAAGTGGTCTTCCTGTTGCGAAAGCCAAAGGTGTGAAATATCTTGGTAAAGAAGGTAATTTTACCTGTTGTGAAGTTGGTTCGGGCGATTATTCATTCAGTGTTGATATGAATGTGGGACTTGGCGCATGGAGAAAAGGAATTGTGGAAGATGAGTTTCTTTACGAAAAAGCTTCTTTCCCATCGGCACATGCTGCTACAATTACCGACACCCCAACCGGACTCGTTGCTTCATTCTTTGGTGGAACAAAGGAAGGAAATCCTGATGTTTGCATCTGGGTATGCAGAAAAACAGCCGAAGGATGGACTGCTCCTCAAAAGGTGGCAGATGGTATAATGAGCGATACTTTACGTAAGGCATGCTATAACCCGGTACTTTTTCAGGTACCCGGTGGCGAACTATTGTTATTCTTTAAGATTGGAAAGAATGTGGGCGACTGGACCGGTTACCTTATTCGCTCTTTCGACGGAGGAAAAACATGGACGCAGCGTGAAGAGTTACCAAAGAATATTCTAGGGCCAATTAAAAATAAACCTGTAATGATTGGTAATAAATTAGTTTGTCCAACAAGTACTGAAAACAATGGCTGGAAGGTTCACTTTGAGTTTACAGAAGATAAAGGAAAAACATGGAGTGAAACACAACCTATCAATGATGGAAAAACAATCAATGCCATTCAACCAAGTATCTTATTTCATAAAGACGGAACATTACAGATTCTTTGCCGTACCCGCAACAGTGCAATAGCCGAAGCGTGGTCGAAAGATGGTGGTGAAACCTGGAGTGAAATGAAGCTGATTGATCTTCCTAATAATAACTCGGGTACAGACGCTGTAACATTGAAAGATGGTCGTCAGGCGTTGATTTATAACCACGTTAAAACGCCTGAAGGAGCTAAGAAAGGTGCACGTACGCCATTAAATATTGCCGTATCAAAAGACGGGAAAAAATGGTTTGCTTCACTTATTCTTGAAGATTCACCAATTGGTCAATACTCTTATCCTTCCATAATACAAGGTAACGACGGTTATATTCATGCTATTTATACCTGGAGACGCCAGCGTATTAAATACATGAAGATTGATCCTAGACAGTTAAAAGAAGTGCCTATTGTCAACGGACAATGGCCTGTACTGAAGAAGTAGTTCTATTTGTTAAATCCTTTTTGTATAAAAGGAACGTATATAAGCATTAAGGCATCGCTCAAATAATTTTTGAACGATGTCTTAATGCTTTTTTTATGGATATATTCTTGTTTTATAAATCCGAAAGCTGAGTACAATTAGTTAAAAGAACCGTCATTTTATTAAATAGTAGGTGTTTGAGAACCGTTATTTATAAAAATGCTAAAAATAAAGCATAAATATTTTTATAGTAGTTATTAACTAACAAAAGAATGAAAAACAAGAAAGAAAAAGTGTGTCCACCAATGGACGTCTTGGGTTATCGTTTTAGACGTACCCATTTGGTTTTTGGACTATCGGCAATTCTATGTATGTCTGCATTACCTTCAGCTTATGCAGGAAATTCACAAAAGAGCGTGAGCACGCTTCAAACTATTACACAAGCTAAAACAATCAAAGGAAAAGTAGTTGATGAGAAAACAGGGGAAACACTTACAGGAGTTTCTGTATTAGTAAAAGGTACTACAGTAGGTGCTATTACAGATATCGATGGAAACTTCACCTTGAACTTACCCTCAGGCAAAAATCTTTTAGCTTTAACCTACATTGGTTATAAAGCTCAGACTGTTACTGTTGGTAACGGTAAAGATTTAGAGATTAAGATGGAGCCGGTTACACTAAATCTAGATGAAGTTGTGGTAATTGGTTATGGAACAATGAAAAAACGTGATTTAACCGGAGCTATTACTTCCATAAAGTCGGCTGATATTGCAGCTGCTCCAACAAGTAATGCAATGGAAGCATTACAAGGTAAGGTTGCCGGTTTGGATATTGTTAAGTCATCTGGTCAGGCAGGTGCCGACGTAAATATCCAGTTGCGTGGTACCCGTTCAATTTATGGAGATAACTCTCCCTTATTTATTATTGACGGTATTGCAGGAAGTTACAATCAGTTAAATCCATCAGACATCGAATCTATTGAGGTGCTAAAAGATGCATCATCAACAGCTATTTATGGTTCTGCAGGTGCCAATGGTGTTGTTATAATCACTACAAAGAAAGGTGTTCAGGGCAAAACTACAGTAAACCTTGATGCTTATGTTGGAGTATCTGGTTTTGCAAAATATCCATCCGGTATGACTGGTGATGAATATATGAATCTTAAAAGAGAAGCATATAGAGGAGCGCATGGTTCTTATCCTGAATTTACCTCATCCATTTTTACAGATCCTAAGGTACAGAGTGCTTATGATAATGGACAATGGATTGATTTTGTAGACGAAGTGATAGGTAAAGCATCAATCAATCAGAATTATAATTTATCAATAACCGGAGGTACTGATAAAACTCAGGTATTTGCATCTATAAACTATAATGATGAGCAAGGCTTACTTAAAGGTGATGATCGTTTACGTTATGGCTTGAGACTTAATTTAGATCAAAAGCTTTCTAGCTGGGCAAAAGCAGGATTCAACACAAACATTACATATACAGATCAGAATAGACGTAACCAAAGTGTGTTTGTCAATGCTTTGACTTTTGTTCCACTTGGAGAGGCATATAAAGAAGATGGCTCAATCAACCCGGAATATCTTACAGGTCAACAAAACCCTATGTCGGATGAAATTAACGGTCAATATGTAAATAATACCAGAGGTACAAACATTACTGCAAACGGAACTTTGGAGCTTACTCCTGTAAAAGGCGTTTCTTTTAAATCAGTATTGGGAACAACTGTTAATAACTCACGTACAGGAATGTTCTTTGGTCCGCTGTCTATAGCTAATATTACAGCCGGATATAACAAACCTTTGGCTTCTATTGCCAACAATGCTACTTACGGTTATAAATGGGAAAACATCTTAAACTATAACTTTAAAATAGCAACCGATCATGAATTTGGATTAACAGGTGTTACTTCCTGGTCTAAAAACCAAACAGAATATACTTATGCTGCAGCTCAGGGACAACAATTAACCAGTCAGTCTTTCTGGAAACTGTCTGCAGGAACACAGAAACAAAGTCTGGATTCCGATTTCAAACAAACACAGTCCATGTCTTATGCTGCCCGTCTGAACTACAACTTCAAAGGACGTTATATCGTTACTTTGTCTAATCGTTGGGATGGAGTATCTCATTTAGCAGTTGGCAGTAAGTGGGATTCATTCCCTGCAGCAGCTTTCGCATGGCGCATCAGCGACGAGTCTTTCATGGAAAAAAGCCAGGACTGGTTGTCTAACCTGAAATTAAGAATAGGTTATGGTATTACAGGTAACTCTGGTGGTATGGGAGCTTATTCTTCTAACACAGCAGTATATACATTCCTTAATCCGGTAGTGTTTGGATCTAAAGCTGCTCCTGTAGTACAGTTTAGTGCACCTTACGGTAATCCATCAATTGGCTGGGAAAAATCATATAATACAAACATTGGTGTTGATGCAAGCTTCCTGAATGGACGTATTAATCTTGCCGTTGACTTGTCTAACACAAATACAAAAGGTTTGTTGTTTAAACGTACTTTGCCTATTACCGCAGGTGTAACAATGTGGGGTTCTCCAATCAATACATGGCAGAATATTGGTGAAACCAATAACAAGAACCTTGAAGTGATGCTTAATACACAGAATATCGTTACAAAGGATTTCACATGGTCTACAGTTACTACTTTTACATTTAACAAAGAAAAGATTGTGAAGTTACCTGACGGAGATATTATTGCAGAATCATTATTCAAAGGAAAACCAATCAGAGCATTCTATAATTATAAATACTTAGGAATATGGTCTGAAGCAGAAACCGATGAGGCTAAATTGTATGGTTGTGTTCCGGGAGATATTAAACTGGCTACCAATCCTATCATCACTAAAGATGCTGAAGGAAACGATGTTAGTGATAATGGCGTTCATAAATACAGTGAAAAAGATAAGATGTATTTAGGTTCAAAGAATCCTGACTGGTACTTAGGTTTCCAGAATAACTTTACATACCGTAATTTCGACGCTAGCATTTTTGTGATGGCTCGTTGCGGACAGATGTTACAGAGCGATTTGATAACAAGATACAATCCAACTACCAGTCTTGAAAATTCTCCTTCAGGCATTAGCTACTGGACTCCTGAGAACCAGGGTGCATATTTGCCTCGTCCGGGAATTCACAGTTCAACATCACAGTATTATGGCTGGGGTTCTTTAGCTCTAAGAGATGGTTCTTTTATCAAGATTAAGAATATTACATTAGGTTATACTTTACCAAAATCTTTATTAAAGAGTGCACACATGGAGAAACTTCGCGTATATGCAACAGCATATAACCCATTTATTTTTGCATTCGACAAACAAATGAAAGGACAGGATCCTGAACGTGAAGGATCTGATAACTTCCCTTTGACAAAAGAATTTGTATTTGGTGTAAATGTAACATTCTAAAATTAAGTAAAACATGAAATTCAATAAGCTTAATAAATATAATAAAATCTTGCTGTCAACTATCTTTGCGGCAAGTGTGGGGGTATCATCTTGTTCTCTAGATGAAGTAAATCCTTCTGGTTCTACGATGAATATTCTTATATCTCAGAAAGATGGTTACCAAAAAGCTATCAATAACTGTTATTTCAGTCTTCAACGCTATTTCTACGGTAAAAATAGTATGATGTTCCTTACTGAAGCAGGAACCGACCTTTGGACTTCCCGCCAGAATGCAAAAACCTACGAAGGTTATTTCAAATATGGTCAGGGAGCGCAGATCTCATTGAATAATGCAAAAGATCAGTGGAATGGTGCTTATGATGGTATTGGAGCATGTAATCTGTGTATTGAAAGTGTAGAAAATGTAACAGACTTTGCAAGTGCAGATGAAAAGAATGCTTTAGTGGCTGAAGCTCATTATATGAGAGCACTTTACTACTATTTTTTGGTAGAACAGTTTGGTGCTGTAACTTTGAACACAACATTACCTTCAGGGGTAGATTTATCTCCAACAAAAACAGAGCCGCTTGTAATTTATAAAACCTGCATTATCCCTGATCTTGAGTTTGCTGCTAAGTGGCTTCCTATATCTCGTCCGGGCGAAGAAGGTAGAGCATTGCGTAAATCTGCAATGGGACTTTTGGCAAAAGCTTGCTTGCAGACAAAAGAATATGGTACAACAGAGTATCTTCAGGAAGCGCTTGAAACAAGTAAAGCGTTGATAGCCGACTGCGAATCAGGTGGTGCAAAGTATGCTACTTATATGTATCCTACCATTAATCAGGTATTTGCAAATGCAAACAACCTGGAGAATAAGGAATCATTATATTCTGTAGCTTTCTCACAGGCTGGTGGTAGTACAAACTTGTGGCAACACAATCAGGATTACCAGTTATTCTATGGAAATGTAGCTAAATTCCCTGCTATTCTTTACAAAGGACATGAAACAGAAATAGGACGTTATTCTGATGGTTTGTTTATGCCTTCTAAATATTTGTTGGATGTCTTTGTTAATAAAGATAATACTCTAGATCCTCGTTATGCTGTATTCTTCCAGACAGAATGGACTGCAAACAATGCATATCAGTGGTCGGCAGATAACCTGAAGATGTACGACCGCACATCCGATGTTACTTCTTCATCAAAAGTGAACGTTGGCGACGTGGCTATTAAAATTGTTCGTCCTCAGGAAGCTGCATACAGTGATCTTGCATCAAAGAAACTAACTGTTCCTTACCTGATTATTGATTACAAAGATTTGTATAACGATGATAATACTGTGAAGATGACGTATACTCGTCTTAACGATGGAACAACAGTTGAGAATCCGTTCTACTTCTTCTATCCGTCACTCAATAAATTCAACTCAAGCAACTTTACTGTAATCAGTGCGGCAAAGAACCGCTTTGCATGCGATGCTTCAGCAATAACAATGCGTATGGCTGAAATATACCTGATAGCAGCCGAAGCTGATTTGTATCTGAATGGAGGTTCGGGAGCTGCGGGATATATCAATAAAGTACGTAAAAGAGCTGGTGCTGCGGATATTCAAGGTAGTGTAACCATTCAGACAATCCTTGATGAACGTGCCAGAGAATTGGCTGGAGAGTACACTCGTTTCTATGATTTGAAACGTACTGGTAAGTTGAGTAAGACTTATCTTACAGAGACAAATCCAGATGTTGGAGTTTATTTCAATGACGATTACTATAAAGTTCGCCCAATTCCACAATCATTTACTGATGTGATAAAGAATGGTGCTGAATATCAGAATCCAGGATACTAGGATTATCTGAGAATTTAATTTAAAAAGTCCGGGTCTTGTGGATTAGACCTGGACTTTTTTTATTTCAGTGCTCAAATAAGTAACATTTTAGTGTGCGGGCAACTATGCTATTTTTTTGTTTTCTTACGGGGTGAAACAAAAATGCCCGCGCCTGGTAATCAGGATTTTATCTTTAAAAGTAAAATAGTAAGACGGAAAACTATTCCGCTTTTTACTGTTTTGTGATTGATTTTGGAGTTAAAAAGTGTTTAATACCTCTTTTTCAGTAGTTTAATTTTGTCTAAACCATGCCCACGGACCGTTTCTATGTCATACCAACGCTTAATTTCCGTGCTCGATATAGATTTATTAACAAATAGTCCTTTTCGCTTGTAAGCCTGAGTAAGAATGGCCGTTATTTCACCTTTTGAATAAAGTGTACTTTCATCAAACATCCTGTGGATAGACTTTCTCATTGGGCCGGAGTTCTTGATTATATTATCGTTCACCTTGTCGATAGAGCGTTCCATTGCTTTCAGATTAAAATCAATTTTTTCGCGGATATAACTGCCACCCATTTTCTCGTAACATTCGTAAAGAGTTCTGTCCTCCTTGCTAGAGATTAATCGTGACAGTAAATGCTGGTACTTTTTCTGCGATTTCTCTGCAGGATTCATTCTAAGCTTTTCTAGTGCTTCGAAACGCATAAGCAGCACAGCAAAACGTCCCTTGCGGGTACGCTGACGATGCAAAGCAAGTCGGTCGTCATCACTGAACAGATGTTGTTCCTGAGCAAGATCCACATCAAAGAAATGAGAACTTTTATAAGCCTCGTAAAGATTAGAGGGGTAGATGTAGAGTGACTTCACCTTCTCTGCTTCATAAAGATTGGCAATAAGAAAAGGATCTGGGTTTCCCTTATCATCCAGATAAGGAAGATAACTGTTGTTGAGCATTGCCTCTCTTAGCAAAGTACGTTCACCATCATTGGAAGCCGTTTCAATATTCTTCTTCCAGCTGTTGTACACTTTCCCGGCACCTTCCAGCCAACTGTCAATCTCTTTTTCACTCTTGTAATCAAGATTGGGTCGAATACTACAGATATGAGTAAAACTCCGAACCCCTTTTCTGAATCTTCCGTATATCTGTATTGCCTCAGTTTTTGGATCGATAGCCGATTGCGGAGCACCGTACATATCCGAAATCATAATTACATGCGGAGCAACGTCCGACATAATATCAACAGCCGAGAAGAAACGGCTTGTAAAGAAGTTAAACGGCATCAGCTCATCAATCATAGTCGACTTCTTTCTTTTACCTGCCTTCCATAGCTTAAACGTTCCTTCCTCACTACAGAAAGTATAAGAATCCTGAATATAGGGAATATCAATAAACAGAGAATCGATGGTATCAATAGAATTCACAAAGATACATACCCGCGATTTATTGTTCAGCCTCAGTCGTCCCAGTAACTCAGAAAGCGACTCACAGATATTGTTTGTTGTGATAAGCTGCATCTTCTTTTTGTACTGGTAAGCAGGCTCAATGCGTAGCATCCTGAAACCATGATTTACAAATCGCTCATCATTGGCAACAATGGGAGTTGCAGAAACCATCGCTTTTGATTCGAAAAGGAAGAAATCATTCATCGGTTCGCGTATTGTTCCCCGGTAATCAACATCCTGCACCAGTTTCTCACACTCATCAAACAACATAAAGCATTCGCTGTACATATCAATCTGCAGCGCCTCCATAGCCTCCTTCACCTTCTGGAAACTCTCCGGAGTGGTGAGAATCTTGTAATGTTGCTTCTCGTTCTTTTCAAGGAAATCTGTTATATGTTGCACCATTATCCCTTTGTGAACAGCCAGCGTATGTTTGTGCTTCTTTGCTTTATCCACAATAACCGGCACATTTGGTTCAATTATAATAGACTTTCGCGGTGAGGTAAGTTCGCAGTAAGTAGCCCCCAGTCCCGGAAGCACCTTGTTAATCACACAATTAGTAGGAAGAGCTGCAAAACCTTCGCGCTTCAACGCATCAGTCAGATACTCCTTTTCGTGTATCTTGATAGTTCTTTCTCGTAGCATTAAATTTATTTTGATTAATAAAGGGCGCAAAGGTAACTTTATTTCTCAGAATTTACACTATATGTTTTGAAAATATATAAGGTTGTTTTGGTTGGTTTGTCTAGTTGTTTTTTTATTTATTGGCGGGAGATTTTTGGATGGTGGGGGTTGTTTCGCTCGGGGGAGAGTATATAAATTAATTATTTTATTCTAGTAGATTATATGAATTGAAATTCAAGTAGTATATTGTTTGTTTTAGATTATGTTATTTCTTACTAAGCTAATCTGTTTTTTTTATTTGTGTAAATTGATAAGATATAACCTGAAATATATACTTTATGACTATTCTTTTGATAAATATTAGTTATATTTGTAATCTTTAAAATTATATTTTAGTATAAAATATAATTTATACCAATTTTCGTTTTAATTGAAATTAATATAGTTTCTTTATGATCTTTTAGTATTAATGTGAACTTTTACAAGTTCTTCATATGGTAAATATCATATTTTCTTTTAAACAATAATTTATGTGTGCAAAATCAAAAATAAGATTGTTAAAGGCAGAACATGGAGATTCATTTATTATTGAAACAGATAATGAAGGGATTCCTTTTGTTATGGTTGTAGATGGTGGGACCGATAATGCTTATGAAAATGATATTGAAGAAAAGCTTGAAGAACTAAGTCAAATTGATCTTATGGTGTTGACACATACTGATAATGACCATATTGAAGGTTTGCTTTCTTTTATTTCTTCTACCAAACATCGTAATATTCCAATAAAGAAATACTGGATAAATTGTATGCATTCCATTAGAGTTGCTTCATCTGCTAAAGTTTCATTTAGTAATGGTGCCAGCTTTGAGAAGGAATTGAAAAAAAGAGAAGGAGAAGAGGCTTCTTGCAAATGGAGTGAAGATATATATTATCCTAATTCTTTTCAATATAAAAAAATAAAGATAGTAGTACTATCTCCTACTAAAGAAGTTCTTGAGCAGTTTTATGATGCTTGGAAAATTAGTGAAATAGAAAAAGTATCCAAAGTTTCATCTGGGACTCGATCTCAGATTCAGAAAGGAGACTTGAAAACGTTATCTCAAAAAGAAATAAAGCAAAAACCTATTAAAAATGATATTACTAATGCTTCGTCAATTGCTTTTATTTTAATATTACCAGATATTTCGATATTAATGCTTGGAGATTCAAGACCTGAAATAATTGTAAAATCATTAGAAGACATAGGCTATTCAAAAGAAAAAAAGCTAGAAGTTGATTATGTGAAAGTTTCGCATCATGGTAGTAAATATAATACGACTCCCGAATTAATGGAAATGATTAAATGTGATAATTATATTATAATGACCAATGGAGGTTTTGCTAATAGTAAACATCCAGATCGTGAGACAATAGCTAAAATATTATGGAATCGTGGACGTGATATGAACAGAGAAATTAAACTTATTTTTAACTATAAGCTTAGTGACATAGAAAAAACGTCAGGGGTATTTATTACCGATGAAGAGATAAAAGAAAGTAAATGTAAAATAATTGATGATTGCGATGAACTATAATAATATAATTGAATTGTTAAACAAAGTATCTGTTAGGACATCTATTATTATAGATGACTTACCTGAAAATTATGGTTCTGGTACAATAGTTTATGATAATAATAATTATTATGTAATTACAGCCGAGCATTGTATTTATGGTGATGAAGAAAATCGTGAAAGATATTCAGTAGTAAAGCCGGAAAATATAATTGTAGAATATAAAGAAAATGAGAATTTTAGAACTATTAAAGTTTTAAATATTCAAAGTGATAGGGTGAAAGATTATGCTGTTCTGAAAATTGAAAATCCAGAAGCTAATTTTGATTTTGTCAATGATATGGAAAGAGCAGAACAACTAATAGAAGAAGAAAAATATAGTTTTCTCTCTTTTCCAGAAACATTAAAAGGTGTGTCGAAATATTTTCCTCTTTTGCCACAATCTGAGAATTATTGGCATTTGAGTCATGATAGTTGGATGAATTATAAAAAATCTGGTTCTGATGTCGCTTGTGGAATATCTGGATCAGGTATTTTTTTTAATAGATATGGGAAACTTTATCTTGTAGGTTTAGTTACAGAATTAAGAGATGAAAAAGGAGTTTTTGATGACTTGAAAATGACTAGAATAGAAGAACTTAATTCGTGTTTTTCTACTCCTGCCTCTACTTTCTTTAATTATGATTTGTATAGTCAATGGGAGAAGCAATTAAAGAAAAAACAGCCCGAAAATTTGGTGAAGGAATTGCAGAATATGAACAGTGAATTTTATAAGAACTTGAACCGTAAACTAAATGTAATATATGAAGATGAAGCAATTGAGAAAATTGGTGGCTATGTACAAGATTATTTAAGAGGATTCCCTATCATGAAGCAGATAGAAAGCAAAAGTAAGCATTTATTTGAAGAATTAGCTTCTTGTTGTGAACAGTATATCGAAATAGTAAAAAAGTCTTTTAGGGTAAATGTTAAGGATGCTTATGATGCGGAATCTAAATTGCTTCAAATGAATAATATGTTTCGCACAAAAGTTGAAAATATTTTTGAACAGGATAAGAATGATCTTATGTTAGATGCTTATGTTAGCTATAAGATTGCAAATTTTTTGATGGATTGTTCTATTAATTTTAAATATAAAGAAGATGATAAACATTGAAACTACATATAAGCCAGTGGTGGTCCCAGTTTCTTATATGCCTATTTATCGTGTGATTGTTTTATTGGGTATTTTGAAATTTTGTACATTTAACGATAAGATGAAAGCTAATATAAAAAGTATTCATCTTTATTTGTGGGCATTTTCTAATAAGGAAAATTATATTGCTTTGGAATCCATTAAAAATAAAACTAGCAATTGTATTCCACCTTGGAGTATGGATAAGGATATAAATAAGATTTTATCTATTGCTTTAGGCAATAGTTGGTGTGAATGTAAATATGAAAAATCGGATTTCATAGTGTCTCTTACACTTAAAGGTGATTTTTTCTTAAGAGAACTTTTAAAAAATAAAGAAATGACTGATTGTCTTAATATTATATCGAATATCGGATATATACCCGAAAATCGATTAAGTAAATTAATTATAGATTGGACATATGATTACAATAAATAGACTAAAATTGGATATAGATGCTCTGAATGATAGTACAAAGACTATTGAAAAATGTGGGTTCGATATTCCTTTTAATACTGGATTGAATATTATTGCCGGTGAAAATACATCAGGTAAAACATCCATAATGAAGTGCCTTTATTATGCTTTGGGTTTGGAGCAATTATTAAATGGAAAGAAAAATGCGCAGGCTATGAGTCGCCCTCTAAAAGAGGTGTTTCAGATAAAAAAAGGTGATGATGAGATTAACTATTTAGTGAATTTTTCTTTTGTAACAATAGAAATAGTTAATAATAATGAATTGTATGCAACTATTCGACGAACTATTAAAGGTGCTAATTTAAGTGAAGAGGCAACATTGACTGTATGGGACTGTAAAATGGATGATATCGACAATAATGAAAGTAGTGAATATTTTGTTAACAGCATTGGTGATCATGGATCTTTTGGCTTTTATAGCTGGCTTGCCAAATTTTTAGAATGGGAATTGCCTACCGTTGATAGTTATAGCGGTAAGAATGGCGAAAGCCTGCTATACATGCAGCTTATTATGTCTATTGCTACTGTAGAACAAACGAAAGGATGGTCCGATTTTTTTGCTTCAAATTTAGGCTTAAGTGTCATCGATCCAAAACAAAGGGTTATGGAATTTGTACTCAAGATGGTGGATAATGGGAATGAAGCTAAAGTTAAAGCATTGAATAAAAAGAAAAAACAGCTTGAATTAAACTGGAAAGAAATTTTTGGAAGGCTTAGACAGGTCCTTACAATAAATAATCTTCATATTAAAGGTGTTACAATGGATAATGTACCTGATAAAAATACCTTTAGTAAGGTTAAAGTTTATTTGCTGCAAAGTGACGGTGTATTATTGGAGGATTTTTATAAAGAAAAGACAGAACTGTATAAAAAATTGCAGGATGTATCTTTAGGGAGAACAAAGACTAATAATAGTGATGTCTTTAATGAAATTAAAATAAAAAAAGAAGCACTAGAAAATCATCAAAAACAATATGATGAATTTAAAAGACGCTTATTGATGGATTCTCAGCAACAAAGCGATTTGCAAGATGAGTTGCTGCATTCCACAGAAGAATTAAAACGTAATACAGGACTTGAACATTTGAGCAGTAATGTCATGCCTCATATTATTACAGAATGTCCTACTTGTCATCAAACTGTAACAAATCTTAGTTCAAAGATGGATTTAAATCTAGATGTTAGTCTTATAAAGAATAATATTGGTCAACTTAAAAAGAGTATCAATATAATTGAGGCTACTTTAAAAACACTAAAAATTACTATTTCAGAAAAGAAAATTTATGAACATTATTATCAGAAAGCATTATTGAAAGAAAGTGAAGAACTGCAATCTCTTTATAATGATATGTGTGTTATCGACGGAAATTCAGAAAAGTTAATAACTGAAAAAATTGAGTTGAGAAATCTATTGCAAAATCTGAATTTATTTAAGGAACAATATTTTTCTATTACCAATGAAATGATTAGCATAATTGATGCTTATGCTATTGTTAAGGAGGATCTTAAAACGATGAAAGAAAAAGGAGAAGAAGATAAGACTTCGTTATATCCAATTCAAATAAAATTGCAAAAACTACTTTCGAAATTTGGGTATGACAGCAATAAACCTTATATGGTTGTTTTACCAGAGACGGGAGGTACAAATACGAAATATCTACCAAGTATTTCTGATAGAGATCATGGTATTCAAGATTTAAAGGTTAATTCCTCGGCATCTGATATTATAAGATGTATTTGGGCTTTTAATATCGCTTTGCTATGTGACGCTTCTCGTCATCCTGGTTTTTTGCTTATGGATGAACCTTGTCAGCATTCTGTAAAGAGTGAAAGTTTGTCGGCTATGTTTAAAGAATGTGCAGCACTGACAGATAAGCAAACTATTCTAGCTTGTTCTTCTGAAGTTAAGTTTGATGAAGATAAGGAATTTTCAACGCTCTCAACTATGCTCGCTGGTATTGATAAATATCATATTTACAATATACCAAAAGGGAAAAAAGCAATAGATATAATAAATAATAATTGATTATATTGAAAATGCTGCAATGTTAATAAGTGAAAAATATATCCTTATTTAAACTATTAATTATTAAGATGTAAATAACAGAAAGGCTGTTGGTGAAAGTTGTGTAACAGCTAATGGTTTATATTTTTTATATTAATAGTGACGCTAATTATGAACTCTATAAATAAGGATTTTTTATAAGATATTGAAATGTAAGAGCAAATGTAACTCCACCTTCTCTTTTCTTTTGATTGTTTAAAAATCACTATACTGAGCAGTTAATTCAAATTGAATATGAAAACAGTAGAAGTGATTGTAGAACATGCAGGGAAGAATTTTAGTGCTTATATAGAAGGTGCTCCAATTATTACTGTCGGTAATGATATGAGAGAGATTGAAGATAATATGAGCGAAGCTATCCAACTGTATTTGGAAGATAATCCAAATCCTGTTGAATTATTGGTTGGAGAATTTGAACTTAAGTTCAAGATTGATGCTGCTACCTTTATTAATTACTACAGCAATATATTTACGAAAGCTGCATTGAGCAGAATTACTGGAATTAATGAACGTCAGTTATGGCATTATGCGGCAGGAGTGCATAAACCTCGTAAAACTCAGCTTGAAAAGATTCAAAATGGTATTAAGGCATTGACAAAAGAGCTTCAGGCTATTAGTCTGGTATAGTTTAAACGCTGATATATAAAATTGGATATATTGTAGAGAATAAATCGCTGATACAACTTAGAATAAATTTATAATTATGTCATCAAGTATTCAATTATTGATTCTTTTTATTACACTTTCATTTATAGCAGTAATAGGCTTTGTTGCTTTTCTTTTTACTGGAGATATAGATATTTTCTTTCCAGCTTTGACAACAGCTTCAGGTGCTGCATTTGTACTTGCAGTTAGAGCAAGGGTTTGGAATAAAAAGAAAATAATAGAATTAGAGCAAAATAGATATTGGGTAATGTCCTTGTTATTTTTGGCTATTCTGGAATGTATATTTCTTTATCTGATTTATATTTCTCAGAATGCCTACATAATGTCAATATCTGATTTTCTTGTAAAATGGATAAGACCTTTTGTTTTTATAATTCCTATTTGGATACTAACTTTGTATAATTTAAGAAAATAGTTATATGGTAATTAAGCGTTTATTGCATAAATTCATTAGATATAAATAATGAAAGAAAGTATTATAGAATAGTGCTATTAACGGAAAATATATTCCCTTATAGTCTTAACTATATTCACTAATAAATCTCTTTTTTTAAGATTTATATGTATAATTTCGGAATTTTTATTTAATTTTGTATCGCATTAAAAGCAAAAAATAAATTCTCTTATCTAACAAAAAAATCACTTTGAGATTAATGAATATTCACGAAGTTGAAAAAGAACAGATTATCTCGCTGGTGAAGCGAGAGGTTGTTCCGGCAATTGGTTGCACAGAGCCTATTTCGGTAGCGCTTTGTGTGGCTAAAGCCGCCGAAATATTGGGTACTCTTCCGGTTAGTATTGAAGCCCATCTTAGCGCAAACATTTTAAAGAATGCGATGGGCGTGGGAATTCCAGGTACAGGAATGATTGGTTTGCCAATAGCAATTGCACTTGGTGCGTTGATTGGTAAGTCTTCCTATGAACTGGAAGTCCTGAAGGATTGCACCCCCGATGATGTGGAACGAGGCAAACAGCTAATAGAAAAGCAGGCTATCCACATCTCCCTAAAGGAAAATATTGAAGAAAAACTCTATATTGAAGTTATTTGCGAAGCCGAAGGTAAGCGCTCAACAGCCATTATCTCTGGTGGACATAAAGATTTTGTTTACCTGGCTTCTGATGATAATGTTCTTCTAGATAAACGTACAGCTTCTGTTGCTGAGAAATCAGAACAAGATCCGGAACTGAACTTGCGTAAAGTCTATGATTTTGCCATGGAAACGCCTTTGGAAGAAATCGCCTTTATTCTTGAAACCAAACGACTGAATATGGCTGCTGCCGAACTTGCTCTGAATGGTGATTACGGACACGGATTGGGAAAAACTCTGCAAAGTAAGGCGGAACGTCATATTATGGGCGATAACACATTTTCTCATATTTTATCATACACTTCTGCAGCTTGCGATGCTCGTATGGCGGGAGCGATGATTCCTGTAATGAGTAATTCCGGTAGTGGTAACCAGGGAATCTCGGCTACACTTCCGGTGGCGGTTTTTGCTGAAGAAAACAGTAATTCGGAAGAAGAACTTATCCGTGCCTTGATGCTTAGTCACCTGACAGCAATTTATATCAAACAAAGTTTAGGCAGACTGTCTGCTCTTTGCGGGTGTGTAGTAGCGGCTACCGGTTCCAGTTGCGGTATCACTTATCTAATGGGAGGTGGTTACGAGCAAGTATCTTTTGCCGTAAAGAATATGATTGCCAATCTTACCGGAATGATTTGCGACGGTGCCAAACCAAGTTGTGCACTAAAGGTGAGCAGTGGTGTATCAACAGCAGTTCTGTCTGCCATGCTTGCCATGCAACAGAAATGTGTTACTTCCGTAGAAGGAATTATTGACGATGATGTGGATCGCAGTATCCGCAACCTGACAAGAATTGGTTCCGAAGCTATGAATGAAACCGACCAGATGGTTTTGGATATTATGACTAGTAAGTGCTGAGAATCCATTTTATAAATGTGATTTTATAAGCATAACCAGCTTTTTTATCCTGTATCAGGTCTGTAAATAATCAGATTGATCAGACACTTTTAACTCTTCTTCCTAAAAAGGTATAATGAAATAAATTATTGCAGAATAAGACCAACTTATTTTGCAATAATTTTATCTACTTATATATTTCCCAAGTTTTTGTTTCTTATACCAAACTTACGCTATACGTTCTCTCCCTAAAATGCCATGTATATGGTATTGCCCCTTAATGCGACTTAAAATACCTTTGCAAAATCAAAATATAAACAAGAAGGTATGAAGTATTTGATTAGAAAAAACGAAATTATTCCTTTAGTCATGGGAATGCGATGTTGCAAGTGATTTTTGACGTATGGTTTAATAATTAGGGTGTTTTATAGTTTAAATTTTTAGGGTATGAAGAATTTCAGGATACATTTATTAGTACTGGCTTTAATAGCTACAGTAAACTTGCATGCACAGAAAAATACTTCCGAAATTTATATAAAAGGTTCAAGATTTACCACTCCTTTGGTACAAAAGTGGATTAACGAGTATGAGAAGCAGAATCCAGGAGTAAAAATTGTATGGGCAGACAAAAATGCAGATAATAATTCGGTAGACTTGAGTGTGCTGACTTATAATGACTCTTTGCAGTCCGACAAGCAAGTTATTTATGTGGGCAGGTATGCACTGCTTCCCATTGCAGGAAAAAATAGTTTATCTCTGGCGGAGTTGAGCAAAAAGAATCTCAATAAGAAGAAATTAAAAGAGCTCTTTTTCAGAGAAGATGTTTTTGCCGACGATCAGAAAGATGCAAAATCTGCAAGTAAAGCAACTGTTTATTCGGGAAATGGAAAATCATCTGCAACAATAACTTTTGCTACATATTTCGGTTACAAAACTGCGGATATAAAAGGACGAAAAATATCCGGCGATGATCAGTTTCTTATTAATGCGGTTGAGAAAGATCAGACGGGAGTAACCTTCAATAGTCTGAACTACATTTATGATACAAATTCCCGTAAATTAAAAGATAATATAGCTCTGCTTCCTCTTGATGTGAAGAAAGAACAACGCAAGGTTCTTGCTTCTGAGGATATTGATCAGGTTATAGATTTACTCGAAAATCAAAATGTAGATATTATACCGGTGCAGGATTTTGGATTTCTTTATTCAAAAGCAGCAAATCCGGAAGTTGGAAGATTCGTTAGCTGGGTACTGAATAACGGATTGATTCATAATCACAATTACGGCTTTCTGAAGCCAACGGTAGATGTACTTGTTTCTCAGAAAAAGCAAGTGGAGGGTAGTGGTTACCTATCATCTATAAAAACAAAATAATTCCTTTATAAAGCATTACTTATGATAAATATATTTTTTAGAGTCGGGGATAGACTTACATTCCCGACAGGGAGAACTATACTCTCTATTATCGCACTTCTTTTGTTTACTTCTTCGGGATTTATAAATGCACAGACTTTGATAAAAGGACATGTTGTTGATGAGCGTACTAAGGAACCTATAATAGGGGCTATTGTACTTATCAAGTCTACAACAACAGGTGCTTCTACTGATGTAAAAGGAGAATTTGAAATAAAAGCTTCAAAAAAGCTTCCGCTTACTTTATCTGTTAGTCTGGTAGGATATCGTAATCAGGAGATTGATGTGTACGACACTGAAGAACCTGTTTATGTTACTTTATCAGAAGATTTGAATCGCCTTAATGAAGTGGTGGTTGTGGGTTATGGTACTCAGTCGAAGAAAGTATTTTCTGGAGCGGCTGCACGTGTTAATGGTGATGTGATAAAGGAATTGCCGGTTCAGAGTTTTGATCAGGCATTATCGGGAAGAGCGGCTGGTGTTAGCATTTCACAGCCTAACGGCTTGCTGAACAATCCTCCTGTAATCAGAATCCGTGGGGTGAACTCTATCTCTTTAAGTTCATATCCCTTGGTGGTGATTGATGGGATTCCTGTGAGCACTGGTAATATTTCAACTACAACAGATGTACCTAATAACCCGCTAGCAGATATAAATCCTTCGGATATTGAGTCTATTGATGTATTAAAAGATGCAGCTTCTACCTCAATTTATGGTTCGCGTGCTGCAGCAGGTGTGTTATTGATTACTACCAAAAGAGGAAAGACTGGTCGGCTGAAGACTACTTATGAAGGATGGGTAGGTGTTACAAATGCTACTCGTCTGCCAAAGCTACTCAATGCTCAGCAATATATAGATATTAAAAACGAAGCGGTGCTTAATTCAAAGATCTTGAGTGGTAATGCAAACAATGATAATGTAAGCTCTAAATTGTTTTTCCCGTCGTATAATGCAGATGGATCACTTGTTGATACAAAATGGTATGATTATATCTATCGCTCAGCCGTGTCACACAATCATGTTGTAACTTTATCAGGAGGAACAGAAAAGACAAATTATTATTTCTCGGCCAATTATTCTAATCAGGAAGGTTTCCTAGTGAATAATGACTTTGAACGAAAAGGTATTCGTTTCAATATAGATCATGAAGTAAATAAATGGTTAAAGATTAAAGGTAATGGTTCATACAATACCAGCTATAACAGAGCGTATAGCTCAGGTTCATTGCCGGGTTCATCACAATTCCTTATCGGTGCGGCGCGTATGGCTATTGCAACTGCTCCTAACGTGAGTCCTTATAATGCTGATGGAAGTTATAACCTGAGCAGCACAGGAAAGATGGGGAATGATAAAAATCTTGTATCTTCTGCTTTGTATAATCCTTTGGCTTTGTTTGAATATAGTCGCAGCACATCAGATAATGATCGCTTTATAGGTGGCATTAGTGCCAATGTAAAATTACTCAGGAATCTTGAGTTTAATACATCTTATTCTTTGGATCGTTTGAAAACAGAAACGGTAACTTATCTGAGTCCGAAGATTGGTTCTTCGGGTTATGCGGATGGTGGCTCGGTAACTAATGTTTCAGCATTGAGAGATAACCAGAACTTTACCAATACACTTAATTATGATCAGATTTTTGCCAATAAACACCACGTCTCAGTTCTGATAGGAACAGATTTGCAGAAGTATAAGACAAATGTGTGGGGAGTTAATGCTTCAAAAGCTTCTGATGATTTCTTTGAAAACTATCAGGGAGGATGGACAAATTATTCTGCATCTAATAATTCTTTGGGTGAACGTGCTTTCTTCTCTTATTTCTCTCGTTTGAGTTATGACTTTGCCGGTAAGTATCTTTTCACGTTGAATTTTAGAAGTGATGGTAATTCTGCTTTAGCTGTTGGTCATAAATATGGAAACTTTGGCGGTATATCCGGAGGATGGGTTATTTCTCAGGAAAAATTCTTTAAAAGATCTGCTTTGGGACGCGTGTTTGATGAACTGAAACTAAACGCCAGCTGGGGACGTGTGGGCAATGGTAACCTTACAAACGATTATGGTTCTTATGACTTATTCTCTTCCTCACTTTATGGAACCGCATCAACATGGGCAATCAGTCAGTCAGGAAATCCTGAACTAAGCTGGGAAACAAGTGATCAGACAAATATTGGTATTAATGCCGAACTGTTGAAAAAACGCTTGTCTGTTGAAATTGCGTATTTTAATAACAATGTCAACGGGTTGATTCTTGATACACCACAATCACCTTCAAAAGGTATTCCTGGTAACTCAATTCTTACCAATGTAGGATCGATGTATAATAGGGGAGTGGAACTTACTCTGAATGCTTCTTTGATTCAGAAAAAGCAATTCTCATGGGATGTTTCGCTTAACTTTACGGGTATAAAGAACGAAGTAACACAACTTGCCGGTAACAATGCAGATATTATTGGTTATACACACACTTCTGCCAATGCAAACAATGTAACTCGTGTAGGTCATTCTGTGGGTAGTCTTTTCGGAGCAAA
The DNA here is from genome assembly GCA_963668125.1 of Bacteroidaceae bacterium. Taxonomy (GTDB): domain Bacteria; phylum Bacteroidota; class Bacteroidia; order Bacteroidales; family Bacteroidaceae; genus Bacteroides. The sequence continues at coordinate 1,527,207 of OY764215.1, forward strand.
AACAGATGGTGTGAATCCCGAGAACGGTCGAAGAATCTTTATCAATGCCAAAGGCGAAAAAGTGCAATACAGTGCTGTTGTTGCACCAGGAGAGAACAACTGGACATATCTTGATGGTTCAAAAGCTCCGGCAATTGGAGTGTCTGACTATTATGTACTGGGTAGTGCACTTCCCAAATGGTACGGTGGTTTAGTGAGTAACCTGAAATACAAGAACTGGGATCTTACGCTGAACTTTACTTATGCAGGAGGAAACTATGTGATGAATGGCACCAAAGCCACATTGCGTGATCAGACTTACTATAATAACTATACAGGAATACTTGATCGCTGGACTACAGCAGGGCAGGTTACTGATATCCCTCGTTTGGTTTACAATGATATTATTTCCAACGGAACATCATTCCCTATTTCTGCCAATGTTGAAAAGGCTGACTTCCTGAGACTCCAAAATGTATTGCTGGCATATAGAATTCCTGCAAATATTTTAAGTAAGGTAAGTTTAAGTTCTGTAAAAATCTATGCTCAGGTTAGTAATGCCTTCCTTATTACCGGTTATACGGGTACAGATCCGGAATCGTCAGTCAACGGAAACTCAAATATCACTCCGGGAGTGGAACGTAACTCGTTGGGACGTGGACGGACATTTACTCTGGGAGTTAATTTAGGATTTTAATAACATCACAAAAACAGTAAATTATGATTCGATTTATAAATAAAATAAATAATAAATCCGCTTTCCTCGGAATAATTCTGGCTTTAGCACTAACTGTCACAGGGTGCAATAGTGAACTTGATACGGAATCGGCCACTTCTCTGAATGCAAAAAATATTTTTGAAACTCCGGCTCGTATTGAAGGTTTGGTCAACGGTATGTATAAAGCTTTGAAAGGTGGAAGCCTGTATGGTGGAAGAATACATCTTTACCTTGATGTGCGCGGAGAGGATTTTATCAACATAACAGGGAACTCATACACAGCTTACGAAAGCTGGAGTAACTCATATACATCAGGGTCGAATGACGTAAACGATACATGGAAGCAGGCTTATGCCACAATCAATGATGCAAATATTATAATCAATGGTCTGGCTGAAAGTACGGTAGTAATAAGTGACAATCTTAAAGCACAGTATATTGCTGAGGCTAAATTTGTAAGGGCACTCTCTTATTTTACCCTTGTTACAATCTATGCCCGTCCTTATACAGAAAATGATGGAGCTTCGAAGGGTTTACCTCTTCGTTTGCAAGCAGAGACAACTTCTGCTAATAATGACCTGGCTCGTAGCACAGTGAAAGAAGTTTATAAACAGATTCTTGAGGATCTGGATTATGCAGAAAGCAATCTGCCTGATTCTTATTCTACTTCAGCTCTGAATACAACCCGGGCACACAAAAGTACAGCCATTGCATTGAAAACAAGGGTTTACCTCAATAAAGGTGACTTCCAGAACGTGATAACCGAGGCTAAAAAGATCGTTCCTCAGACGGTAGCTCCTTTTTCTACCACTTCAGGAGTGAAACATGCCTTGCAGAGTGATATAACAACTCTGTTTGGTTCTAATTACCTGACCACAGAGTCAATTCTTTCAATGCCGGCTACTGCATCTGATTCATACAGCGGACAATCATCTATTGCATACATCTATTATGCCAACAGAGAGTATTACCTCAACCCAACAGGAATTTTAGCTTCTGCTTTATGGGGAACAAGTGATGCACGCCGTAACCTGATAGAACTTAAATCGGGGAAATACTATCTGAAGAAATATGCTAAGGTGTCTCCGTATATTGATTACATACCGGTAATTCGTTATTCAGAAGTATTGCTTAATTATGCTGAGGCTGCTTTAAGAACAGGAAACAGCGCTTTGGCCATAAGCTTACTAGAGGCTGTGCACCATCGCTCGGATGCAAGCTTTGTATTTCCTGCTAGTTCAGAAAACACCGCAACAGCCTTGCTTGAAACCATTCGTCTGGAGAGGAGAATTGAACTTTTAGGTGAGGGATTTCGTTCTAATGATTTACATCGCGATTTATTGACTATTCCGGCAAAAGGAAGTAGCAGTTTGCAGGCTGCTCAGGTTTTACCTTCTGCCGAGAACTATATATTCCCGCTTCCGGATTCTGAAACTAACACCAATAAAGCACTTTAATTATATGAAGAAGTTGTTTGTTTATATATTGCTCTTGTTTGCAGGAATTCTGCAGGCAGGAGCTTGTACTACAGCAGTTATTTCGGGTAAGTTTACTGCCGATGGTCGTCCTTTGTTGTTTAAACAACGGGATACGCCTGACCCGAATAATAAATTTCAGTCCTTTTCAGATGGTAGATATCCTTATATAGCTGTAGTCAGCACTCGTGATTCCGGTGAGAAAGGAGTATTCGGTGGACATAATAGTGCCGGTTTTGCCATAATAAATTCGGCATCTTATAACCTGAACCCGGGTTTGGACGGAGATGAAAAGGGGCTTGACGGCTATATAATGAAACTAGCCTTGCAAACATGTGCTTCTTTAGCCGATTTTGAACACTTGCTCGACAGTCTGCCTCGTCCTATTCGTGCCAGCTCTAATTTCGGGGTAATTGATGCACATGGTGGTGCTGCATATTATGAAACCAGTGATAAGAGTTATGTGAAATATGATGCAAACAATCTTGCTGTGGCACCTTTTGGGTACATAATACGTACTAACTTCTCTTTCTCCGGAGACCGTACACGTGATAAGGGACTTGCACGTTTTGATGTGGCATCCGAACTCTTTTATCAGGCTTCTCTGAAAAAAAGTGTCTCATTTGAATTTATACTGAAAGATGTATCTCGTAGCTTGAAACATGGAATTACAGGAGTCGATTTATATAATAGTATACCATCTGACGGCACTAAAGCTGTTTTGGTTCCATTTCGTGATTTTATTCCGCGTTATCTAACTACTTCTGTTTTGGTTTTCCAGGGTGTAAAGGATAACGAACCGGCTTCTCAGACCGTTCTTTGGTCGGTTGTAGGTTGTCCGCTAACTTCTGTAGCTGTTCCACTTTTGGTAAACAGTAAAGGATATCTGCCTAAAATTGTTACTTCAGAGGGGGAGACTTCAGCACCACTTTTTGACTGGTCATCCAAATTAAAACAAAAATTATTCCCCATAGATCGTGGAGAAGGCCAGGATTATCTTAATTTAGCAGCCCTGATTTCAAAAGATCAAAAAGGAATTCTTCAGACCTTGCAACCGGCTGAAAATAAAGTGATCACTGAATCCCAAAAATACATCAATAAATGGAGAACTGAAGGGGTGAAGATTGATGAACTGAAGAAGCTTGATGATTGGATAGATCAATATTTGACTGATTATTATAAAAGTAACTATAGTTTATAAAAGAAGATTCATTATAAGTTTTAGGGGATTCCCGAAGTCAGTTATAAAAATCCCATATATGTGGTATTGTCTCTTAATGTAACTTTAAATACCTTTGTTGCCAGAAAATAACTTATATGAATAATTATAGAACTAATTATAGCTTATGAAAAGAAAATTAATAGTTTTGGCGGCATTAGCATTAAGTTTTACCTTAGCTCATGCACAGGAAAAAAATACATTGCACCTCAATGGCTCTGTAAGTGGAGTAACTACTGGTAAAGTGTATCTGCAAAAGTTTATAGACAAATATTATGTCGTTGTTGATTCTGCCAAAGTACAGAATGGACAGTTCTCTTTTTCTACAAAGACAGTATTGCCTGAGATTTATGGAATTTCTCTGGACTCAAAGGAAAATCCTTATATGCTGTTTCTGGATAAAAATAAGACAACTGTAAATTTGGATCCGGCTTCGGATTATCAGAATACAGAGGTAACGGGATCTGCTTTACACGCTCTCTTTAAAGAGTATAAAAGTAAAGAAGATGTGAAGATTGATGAGTTTATCAAACAACATCCTTCTTCGTTGGTATCGGCTTATGCACTTTACCGTGATTTCTCGTACAGACTTTCTCCAACTGAAATAGAATCAAATATCAAGTTACTTGATCCTTCGTTGCAGAACACAACTTATGTGCAGGTTTTAAACAAGCTAGTGAAAACATTAAGTAATGTTTCTGTGGGCAAAACTGCTCCCGAATTCTCAGCAAAAACCCCAGATGGAAAAACAGTTGCTCTTTCAGATCGTTTGGGCAAAGGCTATTTGTTGATCGATTTCTGGGCATCCTGGTGTCCTCCTTGCAGAAGAGAAAATCCAAACTTTGTGAAGATATATCAGAAGTATAAAGATAAAGGCTTTGATGTACTGGCGGTTTCTCTGGATAAGGCAAAAGATAAATGGGTAAAAGCCATAGCTGATGATCATCTTGACTGGACTCAGATTTCTGAATTAAAATTCTGGCAGAGTGAAATTATTGGCAAATATGGCGTAAGAGCTATCCCTACAAACTTCTTGGTTGATTCTAAAGGTGTAATAGTTGCCAAGAATGTGTTTGGTGATGATTTGGATAATTTGTTGAGAGAGTTGTTGAAAAAATAAGATTATCTTCATTCAAATCTGAAATTTATATTTAGGATATAGAACTGGGTATGAATAAAAGGCTATCATTGCAAAAGTTGTAATGATAGCCTTTTCAGCTTTTATTGTATTCTTCTCATTATTGATTTTATATAATAGCAGGAAATATCTCTTACCAGGATTGTCTTGTACTGAAATTACTTCCATTATTTCAATTGTTAGAATGTCATTCCGAAAGAATATAATGGAATTAGCCTGAATAAAGAACTGCTCATTTATAGCATAATTCCAGAATAGACTCGTTTTGTTTGTATATATTTCCTCTATAAATAAAAGCCATATTTTTATATAACACGCTTATAAATCGAGATTATTATGTAAGTTTGCAGGTGATATATACAATGAATAGAATGAAAAATACTTCTTTTGAAACAACGTTTCATACGTCTCCTATAATATTAACGGAAGGAGCCATTGTAGAGCGGTTACGTCGTGAATATAATATACCTTTGGATGAACATATAGTTCATGCCGGGTTAATTTATAATGATTCATACAGAGAGGTGTTGGCCAGTATTTACAAACAATATCTGGATATTGCTGAGGCTTTTCAGTTACCGATTATGTTGATGACACCAACTCGCAGAGTTAATAGAGAAAGAGTTCTCCGTTCTGCATTCAGTGATAAAGATATAATAGCCGATAATGTAACGTTCCTATCTCAATTAAAATCGGGTTATACCACTTCTGTATATATTGGAGGTTTGGTCGGGTGTAAGGGGGATGCTTATGAACCATCGGAATCCTTATCCGTAGATGAAGCAATAAAATTTCATCTACCTCATTTGGAAGCATTCAGAAAAGCGGGGGCCGACTATCTGTTTGCCGGAATAATGCCTGCCTTGCCAGAAGCTATTGGTATGGCAAAAGCAATGGAAACAACTGAACTTCCCTACATTATAAGCTTTATGATTCGTAAGAATGGAACTTTGCTCGACGGTACATCAATTCATAAAGCAATAGAAGTAATTGATGCAAGTACAAAAGCACATCCTTTATGCTATACGGTAAATTGTGTGCATCCTGATAACTTACATCAAGCCTTGTCCGTTGCTGATAATAACACTCCGTTGGTTCGTTCCCGATTTATGGGTATACAAGCAAATGCATCCAGTTTGAGTCCGGAAGAACTGAATGAATGCAATTGTTTAAAATCTTCTTCAGATATAGAGCTAGCCGATAACATGATTGCTTTGCATAAAGACTTTCCTCTGAAAATTGTTGGTGGTTGTTGTGGAACGGATAATACACATCTAAAAAGATTTGCAGAAATGTTTACTATAAAATAAGCCCAATACAAACACCCTAAAACACTGTATATTTGTATATCATGAGTAATGAAAGTAGTTGAGTAAAAAGTTTGTGATAAGTTTTTGCAATAAAAAGGCAAGCTAAAAGCATATTTTCTTTTAGTTTGCCTTTTTATTATTATTCCTTGATTTTGTTTGTTAAGTAATTGTTTTATAGTTTATTGTATTTTGATGTGGATATTCATGGTTGAATAAATATATTTTGTATTGCAATGTTATTAAAAAAAACACTATTTTTTATGCAGTAATTATGTAACTTCGCGTTTGTTTTAAATAAATGATTCAAAACAAGGATTAGCTCTTTAAAAAAATGCGTATAATACTATTTTGTGAAAATAAATATGCTATTGATATTTTATATCCAATATATCAAGAAGCAATACAATCTCCGGAGAATGAAACTCTTTGGTATGTACATCAAAAAAAAATACCTTCGTTCCCTTTATGTGATAAAGTTTCCTATACCAATAATATACAGGAAGTCTATGATTTTTCACCGGAGGCAATTTTTGTTCCGGGAAATATCGTTCCTTATTACCTTCCCGGAGTAAAAATTCAGATTTTTCATGGATATGCCGCTGAGAAAAAAGATCATTGGATAATAAGAAGATATTTTGATACTTATTTCACTCAGGGACCTTTCTTTACAGAAGGCTTCTCTACTTTGGCTAAAAAGTATAAAGACTTTGAAGTCGTAGAAACCGGGTGGCCTAAGCAAGACTGGATTAAAAAGCACTTGCACAGTTTTGATACTGAAAAGGCTGACTTGCTGGCCGAACATAAAAAAAGTCAGATTGTGCTGTATGCTCCAACCTTCTCGCCTTCTTTAACTTCTTTGCCACACATTAAAGAAACTCTTGTAGATCTTGTTCGCAAAAAGGATATTGTATTATTACTCAAATTCCACCCTTTGACCAAGCAGGAGTGGATTGATGAATATAAGCAGTTGGCAGAAAGTGAAGAACATATTGTTTGGATTGATGATTTTAACGTAACAAAATACCAACTAATATCGGATGTGATGATTAGTGATACATCATCTACCGTATACGAGTTTTTGTTGTTGGATAGACCGGTCATTACTTTGCGCACAATTTCGAAAGATATTTATTGGACAAATATTACTGAGCCCGATCAATTATCGGATGCTTTTGAAACTGCTCTATATGATGAAGGTGCAATAAAAAAACGACAGTGGATTAAAAATAATTATGATCCTTATCTGGATGGTAATGTATGCAAGCGTATGCTAGATGCTACTGCCGATTATATAAGCAGGCATGGTGTTCCAAAGAAACGGAAACTTAATCTTTGGAGAAGATATACCAGTATTAAAGAATTTGGACGAATTAAACGATAAAAAATGAAATCATACGTTTTTCCAGGTAATATTGAGGAAGAGATATTGCAGATAAATAGCGGACAGATACCATATATGCGTACTGCTGCCTTTTCTGCTTTAGTGAAAGAGTCTGAGCAGATGATGCTTCAGCTTATAAACTGTAAAAAAGGAAAGGTTATTTTTTATACAGCATCCGGCACAGGAGCAATGGAAGCTGTAGTTACTAATTTTGTAACTCTGAAGAAGAAAGCATTTATTATATCAGGCGGATCTTTCGGACATCGCTGGAAAAGCTTATGCGATTATTATGCTTGCCCGAACGAAATCTTTGAAGTTCCTTTTGCCAAGGATATCGATTATGATAAACTTGAAAGTGCCATAATTGAATCTCAACCGGATGTGTTTCTATGTCAGCACCATGAAACTTCTACAGGGCAGCTGTTCAATCTGAAAAAGATTTCTGATATCTGTCATAAGTATAATGTTTCGTTAGTTGTTGATGTGATCAGTTCTTTTCTGGCCGATCCTCTCGACATGGATGCACTTGGCATTGATATCTGTATTACTAGTAGCCAGAAAGGGTTGAACATTGCTCCCGGATTATCTTTGATAGTACTTGCCGAGAGTGTTCAGAACCTGCCTTATGCCCGTAAAGGCTATTATTTCGATTTTGCAGAAAACCTTAAGAATCTGGAACGCGGACAAACTCCTTACAGTCCTGCTACTACACTTTTTATGCAATTGCATGCCCGCTTAAAAATGGATGTTGATAAGGGAACCGATGCTATTGTTGATGAAGTGAGGAACAAAGCTCTTTACTTCAGAAGCCTTTGTAAGAAGAATGGTTGGGAAGTACCTGCCGAAGTTCCTTCAAATAGTATTACCGGATTTTTCGTTCACAAAAACGGAGATATATTGTTCACCGAACTGTTGAAACAAGATATATATATAATGCCCGGAGGCACTCCTCATTATTTCCGGGTATCGCATTTAGGTGTTCAATCAAAAGAGGATTTGGATGACTTGGCTGCACGAATTAAAGAGATAGAGAATTATTAACTGAATTAAAATAAAAGAGAGATGGTTAGGGTATTTACTTCAGGTAGTTTTGATTTATTTCATGTAGGACATTTAAACTTATTAGAACGGTCGGCGGAGTTGGGAGATGAGCTGATTGTTGGCGTAAGTACAGATGAACTTATTGAAAAGTATAAAGGGATGAAACCCATTATACCTTTTGAACAGCGTTTTAGAATTATTAGTTCTTTAAAATGCGTGACAAAAGTAGTAAAACAAGTAAAGCTGACCGAGGTTGCACAACTTCGGGAAGAGAATATTGACATTGTTACGATTGGAGACGATTGGGAACATAAATATCTGGAAGGGTTGGAATGGATGAAATCTCAGCCGGGTAAACGTGTTGTTTATTTCCCATATACTCCTTGCATTAGTACCACAACAATAAAAAAGAGTATTATTGATTGTACTAATCAGATTGTGGATGCTGCTCTTCAGCGCGAATCTGCTCTTGATTTTTGTTGGGCGGAGGATGTTAGAAAATAAGTTGGTTCTCGATTAAATTTGAGGGAAAAGAGCACTGTCCATCTTATTGCGTAAATGGACAGTGCTTTTTTATATAACTTGCAAAAAGTTTCTTATAAAATAGCAAGTATAATATAAATGAGTCCTCCAATAATACTTCCTAATAAAGCGCTTATGATAAATAGAGGAGAAGAAATTCTTTTCTTATATTTATAATAAAAATGAGCTTTTTCTGATGATTCCATAATTCTAATATTTTTATAAATATCTCATTGCCTGGTATTTAGTCTTGATGGTAATACCTGGTAATTAATTAATCTGATTAAACTGTTCGTTCCAAAGTTTACTATAGATTCCACTTGTTTCACACAATTCTTTATGATTCCCGGATTCTGCAACAGCTCCTTTGTTTAGCACTACAATTTTATCTGCATTCCTAACTGTACTTAAACGGTGTGCAATTACAATTATTGTTTTTCCTTGCTGTGCAAGCATGTTTAATGTTTGCTTTACATATCGTTCAGAGATAGAATCCAAAGATGAAGTTGCTTCGTCGAATATAAGAATGTCTGGTTCTTTATATAGAGCCCGGGCAATAGCTATTCGCTGTCTTTCACCGCCTGAAAGAGAAGCCCCATGTTCTCCAATGTAGGTGAGATATCCATTGGGAAGCTTTTCTATAAAATCTTTTAGCCCAAGTTGTTCAATCAAATCCGCGATCTTTTTTATATCTGGCTGAAAATCACCTAATGCTATATTCTCTATAATTGTTCCTGCAAAAAGTTCTATTTCCTGAGGTACAGTTCCTACTACTTTTCTCAGACTATCATTACTTATCTGGCTAATGTCATAGCTGCCAATACGAACATTTCCCGATTGAATAGGATAAATATGTTGTAAGATAGAGATCAATGTAGTTTTACCGGAACCACTTTCTCCAATTACAGCAGTAGTTTTTCCTTTCTCTATTTTCAGATTGAGGGCTTCGAATACTTGCTTTCTGCTACCATAGCGAAATGACACGTTTTCGAATGTTATATCTCCAATCATCTCTGGTTCTATTACAATCTTTTCATTATTTTCTTCCTGTTCCAGGTCCATAATCTGGAACAGACGATCTGCCGCAATTAAAGCATCCTGAATAGTCTGATTCGATTTAATTAATGAGTCGATGGGCGATAATAAATATCCTATCAGCGAATAGAAAACCATTAATGTGCCGGGAGTAAGTTCTTGCTTAATAACCAAATTGCTTCCTATCCATAAAACTGCAATAGTAATTCCGGTGGAAATAAACTGAATTCCTCCTTGGGTAAGGATTGATCCATAAATGCTTCTATAAGTATTCCTCAGAAGATGAACAAAGCGATTTTCTGTATTTATATTAGCATATTCTTCAATTCCAAAACGTTTGATTGTTGAAATGGAATTTAATGATTCAACTAATTGTGTTTCCAGCTCAGCTCCACTTTCCATAATTTTTCGTTGATATTTTCGGTTCAGTCGGTTGAAACTCCAATAAATAACAAAAAAGAGTGGAGCTGATAGCAGAGTTACTACAGCAAGTTTCCATGAATATAAAAACATAAGGCAAGCAGAAAAAAATAAGATCATAATATTCACAACTAAATCAAGCGAAACGTTATTGATAAAATTGCGAATCTTTACAGCATCATTTACCCGCGAAATTATTTCACCCACTCTCATGGTGTCAAAGAATTGCTGCGGAAGAGTTAATATGTGCTTATAATATCCCAGAATTAATGCTGCATCAATACGTTGTCCAGTTTTCAAAGCCAGAATACTTTTCATCGAACCTATAAATGTACGCAGTACTGTGATGAGGATCATAATAATTCCCATCAGGTTTAGCAGGTTTACATTTTTGTCTATAAGCACATAATCTGTTATTTTTCCCACATACAATGCTGTAGATAATCCAAGAATACTATAAATGAAAGCACCAAATATAGCTTGAAACATCATGCTTTTGTGTGGCGCCAACAAAGCCAGAAATTTGCTGGCTATGCTTTGCTTCATGTTTCCGGTTTTAAAGTTTTCTTCGGGTTCCAATAAAACAAGCACTCCCGTCCATTCCTTTAAAAAAGCTTCCTGATTTATTTTATGTAATTGTCCATCGGAAGGATCCATAATAGTAATACTCTTCTTTGTAACCTTGCAAATTACAACAAAGTGCTGAAGCGTCTCTTTTACAATAACATGTGCAATAGCCGGTTTGGGGATTATTTTCAATGATTCGGCATTTGCCCGAACACCTTTTGCCTTAAATCCTAAACGGTTGGCAGCTTCTACCAATCCAAGAATGTTTGTCCCTTTTTTATTAGTAAATGCATATTGTCTGATTCTTGAAATTGGATATCTTAATCCAAAATGTGCACTTATTGAAGCAAGGCATGCTGCCCCGCAATCTGTTGCATCATGCTGTTTTATCTTAACGCCTTTTTTACTATACATAAACTGGATTTTTTTAATGCGGTGTTACTTTAAATTGCGCAGGATTAATACATTCGTCTATTTTTTGATACAGAAGACTAAATAAAGACCGTTTGTTTATCATAAAATGAGCACACACTGTCATCCCTTTTTTAAGTTTTCCTTTTTCTCCATTTTTTAGCTGTAAGTAGTTTTTTTTCATGCTACATTTAACTTTATAAAATAGATCCTTGCTTTGATTGTCCGTTAAAAAATCAGATGATATCTCTGTTATATTTCCGGCAATTGTTCCCCATTCATTGTAATCGAAAGATTCAATCTGGAAATTTACAGGCATTCCAACACGGAGGTATCCTATGTTTCGGGGAGCTACATAAACTTCGAAATAGAGAGTTGAATCCGGACTAACTACTGCTAGCGATTGGCCTGCTTGTACACTGCTGTTTCGATATATTCCTGAAAATTGATCAAGAGTTCCGTTTACCGGACTTTTTACTACATATAACTCTTTGTTCTTTAATTCTTGTTTAAAAGACGTATTCATTTCGCTTTCCAGGTTCTGATAGTTATTTAAGTCTGTTTGCCATACGCTTAGTTGGTTTTCTTTTAGCGATGCCAGTTCATTTTTCTGAGTTTCGTATTGATAGAAAGATTTATCATAATCTTCTTCTGAGATAACTTTTTTAGTGAATAATAATTTATTGCGCTTTAGATCTTTCTCTGCCTTATCTAATGATGTTTCAAGTTCCTTTTCTCGTTTTATATAATAGTTATATTCTTGTTGTCGGGCAGGTGAATGGAAAATGGGAGGTTGTTTGCCTTGAGCCAGAAATTTCAGGTCTGCTAAATGTGTTTTATAATCATCAATACGGTGACGTTGGTAAAGAATCTTATACTCAGAGTTACTCATTCTAAAACGGAGAATGATATCTCCTTTTTTGAGTTTTTTCCCTTCGTAAGCATATACAGAGTCAACAAGTTCTGTAACAGGAGCTTTTATTTCAGTCTTTTCGACTATAGGCCTTATTATTCCATTTCCTTGTATTGATATATCAACATAAATAAAAGGCAGAGAGATTAAAGCCAGTGTTACGGCAAAAAGTACTACCCAATAGATTCTTTGGGATGTAGTTGAATGATTGTAAGTATAAGTTTCAATACTGTTTTCAATAAATTCAGATGGTAATAGCATTCTTTAATTATTTCTTTTAGAATAATGGATTTGTTATGTTTCATTGGAAGCGTTACTAATAAAAAAATATTGCTTAAAGACTGATTAAATACAGTCTTTAAGCAATTAATTTATACTACCTAACCAGTTGAATAATATAAATTTTTGGATGATAAAAAACGATAAAATGTATTCTATATGGAAATTTAAACTAAATATTTTTGCGTACCATAATAATTTCTCCATTGGGCCCTAAACGATAAATAATAATGTACTCTCCGCCTTCTATGTTGGCCATCTCCTCGACTGTAAGTTCTGTTATCATTTTGTGTTTTGTTTATTTATAAATCTGATGCGGGCAAAAGTATAGAATCATAAAAAAAAAGAATGTTATTAAATTGTTATCCAATCTAATCTAATTGTTATTTTTGCAGTATATTTGGAGAGTATGAATAGCAATTACGCAAAGTTTATAACGGCAATAGCCATTTTATTTATTTTATTACTGCAAGGATTGTGGCTCTATAATGCATATCGCTTTGTAAGTGGTCAAATAGTGAATAAAATAAATATCTGCCTTTCAGAATCAAATCAAAAAGAGGTTTTTGCAAGGCTTAGCATTGCATTGCAATCTATGCCGAAGGGGGCTGTTATTAGTTCGGACACAATTTCGGGAGAAAGCACGTCATTTCTTCCTAATTATGTTGATTTGCAGGAATCTCTTGTGAAGTTAAATAAGCCTTTGGTAATTTCCAGTCTGGATAGCTTGTTCTCTAAATCCTTAGAGCAATCTCAGATTAAGGTTAAATATATACTGAATAAAGTAAATCCCCAGACCGGTGAAGTTATTGAAACAACCGATAAGAATTCAGTAGGACTTTTTATAGGTACATTAAAGTCTAATATAATTCCTATAAATAAGAAAAACACTGAAGGAATTCAGGTGTTAGTCATTTCTCCATATAAAGTTATTTTTGAGCAAATGACTTTGATGCTTGTTGGTTCTGTTTTAATGATATTGGTAATTGGTTACTGTATTATATTCCAGATAAAAATAATTGTTCGGCAGAACAAGATAGCCCAGCTTCGTCAGGACTTTACATACGCTATGATTCATGATATGAAAACGCCTCTTTCCACTATTCTTATGGGAATTAATATGTTAAGGAGCGGCAAGCTCGATGACAAAAAGGAGAAGAAGGAGAAGTACTTTGAAATTTGTATGGATGAAAGCAACCATTTACTTACTTTGACCAACCGTATATTAACTATTGCCAAACTGGAGCAGGGGGAACTGAAGCTGAACAAACAGATTGTGGATTTAAAAGAAATGATCGGTTCGTTGGTTAATAAGTTCTCTATCAATCCGCATAAAAAAATATCTTTTGATTTGTCTTTTTCCGATGATCTCACTTTTGTGGTAGCCGACTATGAATATCTAAAGGAAGCTATCAGTAACCTGATTGATAACTCGATAAAGTATTCTAATAACGAGGTTAAGATCGATATCAGTTGCTCTAAAGCAGATGATAAGATTGTAATAAAAGTCAGAGATAATGGACTTGGAATAGCTCCTAAAGATCAGGCAAAGATATTTGAAAAGTTCGAAAGAGCAGCTGCCGTTGGCAGAAAAGGCGGAGCCGCAGGATTTGGTCTTGGGCTGAGTTATGTGCTTCGGGTAATTGAGGCGCATGGAGGTACAGTTTCTGTTTCCAGTGTTGAGAATGATTTTTGTGAATTTACTATCAGTTTACCGGTATTAATTGAAGAATTATGATAAAAGTTTTACTGGTTGAGGATGATGAAAACCTGAATTATATTATAAAGGGAAGTCTGGAAGATATGATTGGTGGGTATAATGTTATGCCTGTGCTAAATGGTAAAGAGGGTTTGAAAGCATGGAAGGAGTTTAAACCGGATATTATTGTATCTGACGTTGAAATGCCGGTGATGGATGGAAATGAAATGGTGCAAATAATTCGCGAAACAGATGGTGATACTCCTATTGTTTTTGCTACTGCCAAGGGCTCACCAAAGGATGTTACTATGGGGTATCATTCAGGGGTGAATAATTATATTAAGAAACCTTTTCTTCCCGAAGAGCTTGATGCACATATCCAGGCACTACTGAAACTTAAGAATGGCGTAAGATCCAGAAATGAAAAAAATATATTCACATTAGGAAATTATCATTTTGATGCAGAACGGTTAGTATTACAGTTCGACTCAAAACTATGGAACCTGACCGCTCGCGAAGCACAGATTCTTCAATTGCTTTGCGAAAACAGGGGAGAGATAGTGAAACGAGATGATATTCTTGAAAACATTTGGGGAACAAGTGATTTTTATACATCGCGTAGCCTGGATGTGTTTATCAAAAAACTGCGTACTTATCTGTCGGCTGACCCTTCAATCTCCATACGCACAGTAAAATGTGTAGGACTTATTTTGAGCTGACCAATTAAAATATTAAATCCTTGTACAAAAGATTGCATTCTTCTGTACAAAACAATTAATTCTTTTGTACAGAAGATATCTTTGTTTTGTACAAGAAGAAATAAGGCATTCGCCGGCTTTTTTATTTTCTTCAGCAGAGAATCAAAGAATGTTCCGCATATTTAGATATGTAATAAATTAATATTTTTACTTTTTTAAAAGAATTAATTGAATACCTTTGTTTTTCGGAGTATAAAGTAAAAAGTTTATGGCAGATAATTATTTAGAAAATCAGTACGAGCAATACCAGGCCAGAAAGGCTGCATGGGAGAAAGCTAACAAATACGGTAAAAAGAAAACAACTACAGCTAATCAGGCTAAACAAGAAAAACCGTTTGTAGCCTCTGAAACTGATACTAAGAATAAATTCGTTTACAGAAAACTGGATGCATTTACAAGCGGAAAGTCGAAAGGGAATCCAGCTGCCTGTCTGTTCCTCGATAAAGATCAGCAATTAACAGAAGAAGAGATGCTTAATGTTGCCAAAGATCACAAAGGATTTGTGTCCGAAGTTGTTTACTGCACTCCGCTTACTGATAATGCATACAGATTGCGTTATTACTCTTCCGAATGCGAAGTAGAATTCTGCGGACATGGCACTATTGCATGCATGTATAATCTGGTAAAATGTAATAAGGAGTTGCAACAGGTTAAAGAAATTACAATCAAAACCAATAAAGGAGATTTGGCGGTATATAACGAACTTCAGTCACTCGATGCCGTATTTATCACAGCTCCCAATCCTGAATATCTTGAAGTAAAACCTTCTTTGGCAGATATAGCCGTGCATCTTCAGACTGCCGTTGAAAGCCTTGATCAGCAACATCCTGTAATGTTGATTGATGCAGGCTTAAGAACACTGATTGTTCCGATTGTGGATTTAGATAATATCCTTGGTCTGCATCCGGATGAATCAAAGCTGAAAGAATTTTGCCTCAATAACGATATTGATATAATCCTTGTTTTCACCAATGATGTAGCTGATAAATCAAATAAAATCAGGACTCGTGTTTTTGCTCCGAAGTTTGGTTATCTTGAAGATCCTGCAACCGGTTCAGGAAACTCGGCAATGGGCTATTATATGCTGAAGAATGAGATGTGGAACGGTGAGCCAGTTTCAATAGAACAGAATGGCGAAAAAGATCTCTTTAATATTGTGAAGCTTAATACCAAAGATAGCAAAGTCCTTTTTGGTGGTAATGCTGTTGTTAAGATTGATGGGGAATACCATTTATGATTTAGAAATAAATATGAATATTTGCATAGCATTGCTTAGAGGAATTAATGTAGGCGGAAAGAATATCATAAAGATGTCTGAGCTGAAGAGAACCTTCGATTCAATTGGGCTTTGTGAAGTACAGACATATATTCAAAGCGGTAATGTTATTTTTAAATCAGATGAAGAGGAATCTGTTCTTCAATCTAAAATAGAACATCAAATAGAGTCGGCTTTTGGTTTTCCGGTAAAGGTCGTGCTGAGAACTTTGGCTGAGTTAGAAGAAATAATCCTTGATTGTCCTTTCTTAAAGGATGAAATTTCGGAAGCTGAATCTTCCTCAGACAAGGAATGCTTGTATGTAGCGTTATTGTCTACAGCTCTCCCAAAAGAGAAAACAGAATATCTTAACGCATATAGAAGTGATAGCGATGATTATCGAATTATAGGCAGAAACGTATATCTTTTATTTCGCAATAGCATTAGTAAATCTAAGCTTGCCAGTAATGTTCAGAAGCTTGATGCTGCAGTAACTGTTCGTAATTGGAAGACTTTAAACAAACTTGTTTTGTTGGCAAAAGAGACTAAGAATTGAATATTAACAATATACAAACACACGACTTATGAAACAAATAATATATCAGGTAGATGCATTTACCAGCGAAGTTTTTTCAGGTAATCCTGCAGCTGTTTGTCCTTTGGATAAATGGCTGAGCGATGATGTTATGCAAAAAATAGCAATGGAGAATAACCTTGCCGAAACAGCCTTTTATGTGAAACAAGGCGATAAATACGAGATACGATGGTTTACTCCGGCGGTAGAAGTCGATCTATGCGGGCATGCCACTCTTGCTACTGCTTTTGTTTTGTTCAATTATGAAGATCATAAGGAAGATACCATTCATTTCTATTCTCCCAGAAGCGGAGAATTGTCTGTTAGTAAGAGTGGGGAACTGCTAACTTTGAATTTTCCTTCCGATGAATTTAAAAAGATAACACTCACGGATGAAATAACAAATGGATTTGATATAAAACCAATAACCGCCTATAAAGGTAAAACCGATTATTTCTTAGTCTTTGAAAGGGAGGAACAGATTGTGAATATAAAGCCCAATCTGAAAGAAATTTCAAAGTTAAAGGCTAGGGGAGTAATCATTTCCGCAAAAGGAAAAAATGTAGATTTTGTTTCAAGATTCTTTGCTCCACAGTCCGGCATCGATGAAGATCCGGTTACCGGTTCAGCTCACACAACGTTAACTCCTTACTGGTCGGCAAGACTAAATAAAACAGAACTTTCTGCAATTCAGCTATCACCCCGTAAAGGTTATCTTTCATGCAAAGACTTGGGAGAACGAGTTGAAATTAGTGGAGAATGTAAGTTGTATATGGCTGGGGAGATTTATTTGTAGCTTATTTAAAATATAAAAAACAGGAAAGTGTAATATGCAGAATATTGCACTTTTTTGTTTTATATCTAATAAAATACACTATATTTGCTTCAAATGGGCAAAATAATGCACTTATGGATTTCTACGATATTATAAAAGACAGAAGAGTCTTGCTCAATATTACTCAGCAAGACCTGGCAGATATTTCCGGCGTTAGTCTTCGGACAATTAAAGCTATAGAAAAAGGCAACGGTAATCCCTCTATCGATACACTCAGAAAAATAGCCGATGCACTAGGACTCGAATTGATAATGAAAGTTAGAGAAATACCTAAATTATGAGACAAGCAGAAGTATATTACAATAAGATTCTGGCAGGACTTCTCACTGAGAGTGATAATGGAGAATACACATTTCGTTATGACGATAAATACTTTCAGGATTCCTCTTTACCGGCAATCAGCTTAACGCTTCCAAAGACAAAACAGGAATATAGATCGGCGACCCTTTTCGCTTTCTTTTTCAATATGTTGTCTGAAGGAGCAAACAAAGCTATTCAATGTCAAACACTCCGTATTGATGAAGAAGATTATTTTGGATTATTGATTGCAACAGCGCATACAGATACTATTGGTGCAGTAACGGTGAAGAAGAGATGAAAGAAATAAAACATTGTCCGGGTACTTTAGCAGAAGGATTTGATAAATATAGTCCTTTGTGCCTGAAGCGTGTCTTTAATGGAAAATCAGTGAACCATATTCTAGATTTTTCTTATGACGCAGAAGAAAATGATATTGCAGATTACATAAATCAAATTTCAGTATCGGGAGTACAAGAGAAATTATCGGCCATTGTTAACGAATATAATAAAGCTAAGGTAATTACTGATTATGTTGATAAAGTTAACTGTGAAGAGGAAATTCGCCCTATTAGAGAAAAATATAATGCTTGAGTTCTTCCTTTTCTGTTAGCTTTTATAATTAAATGAATTTGTAACTTTTGATTAAGTTTATAGATGCATTTTATTATAAATGTTTAAAAAAAATCTATAAATGACTGTAATTTATATTGGTAAATAACTACTTTTGTAAAGTAAGATTAATTACTAAAAAGACTATTGAAATGATGTGAAATATGCTATCTCTGCTTTGATATATAACTTATAAATAAAATATATACTAATCGATACTGGATATCAAAAGCTTATAATAATAATGACGGAAAAAATATACAAATTTGGAAGATCAAAACTTATTCTAAAGTTTGGAGATATAGTAACAGCAAATACAAATGTTATTGTAAGTTCAGACGACAACTATCTTTCTATGGGAGGAGGTGTATCTGCGTCTATTCTAAAAGCTGGAGGAAATGAGATTGCTCTTGATGCGGCTAAAAAAGTGCCTGCAATACTTGGAGATGTTGTTATTACGACTGCAGGTCGACTTAAAGCTAAATTTATATTTCATGCTATAACAATAGGAACGTTTAAGGAAAATACTGAACCAAAAGATATTGTAAAATCAGCGACAATTAAATGCCTTAATTTACTTGATTCATTAGGACTAAATTCTATATCTTTTCCAGCATTGGGTGCTGGTGCAGCAGGGTTTAGCTATGAAGAAGTTGCAGTTGAAATGGCTGAAATTATTTCTGAATATTTATCAAATTCAAAAACAGAACAAGAAGTTATTATTTATTTGTTTGACAGATATAGGGGAATGCAGCCTATTGATTATATTATGTTTTTTGAGGCCTTTGCAACTAGTGTACCGCAAATTGCTAAGAAAGAAATTAAAGAATCCAAAATAGTTGCATTACCTGAACCAAATATTAGAACATCTGCTATAGAAACTGTACAAGAGATAAAAGCTCAGAGGCTTCATAATTTACGCAATATATTAGGCTTACTTGAAGAACAAAGGAATCGACTAGAAGAAAAACTAATTGATTATTTAGAAAATAGTGATGGCGAAGAATTTCTTAAAATAAATACTAAGTTGAAAGAAAATGAGACTCTTAGATTATCTCGTCTGAAAGAACTTAAAGATTTGACAGCAGATAATTTAAAACCTCAAGTGAAGTCTGAAACTCGAACTGTTTTTGTAAGTTCAACATATTTGGATTTAGTCGAATATAGGAAAGCTGTAAAAGAACAAATTTCAAGAAGAAAAATGGTCTTTATTGGTATGGAGCATTGGGGGGCTTCCCCAGAAAATATTCCACCAGCAAGTGTAATAATTGAAGAGGTGAAAAAAGCAGATGTTTATATTGGTATTTTTGGAGTTCGTTATGGATATATTGATCAAGCAACTGGACTTTCTATGACAGAATTAGAGTATAGAGAAGCTAAGTCAAATAATAAACCTATGCTGCTTTATGTAATTAATGATACTGCAAATGTTAAAGTCAGTGATATTGAATCGGATAATGATGGAAGGGAAAAACTAAAAGCATTAAAAGAAGAAATTTTAAAAAATAAAGTTGTTTTCAAATTTGATACAATCGAAAGTTTGGAGAAGCAAGTTTACGCTGATCTTGAAAAAGTGAAATGAAAAAGGCTCGCTATTTATTTTGTAAACAATAGTATTTTCAGAAAGGTTGGAGTAAACTAAAAATAGAATAACAAAAGTACTTTTTCGAAATCCTATTTAACGAATATTTGAATTCTAAAATATACCCCTTTCCTACTCATTACAAAACCGTCCTTTCTTCGTCCTTATAGTTAACACATTATATTAACGAAAAAAGAAATGATAAAGAAAGGACTTCTTACACTTGGTTTATTATCGGCTTTTATGGCTTTGCCGGCACAGGAAAAAGCCTTAATGAATACCTCGAAAAGTAAGTATGCACAACTTACTAACGTCGATTTGTCGGCTGTGAAGTGGACTAATGGCTTTTGGGGTTATAGATTCCGCGTTTGCAAAGACACTATGCTTATCAGCATGTGGAATACATGGAATGCTCCTGAGATTTCACATGGGTTCCGTAACTTTGAAGTGGCTGCTGGTGTGTGTCCGGGCGAACATTGGGGACCTCCTTTCCACGATGGCGATTTTTATAAATGGCTGGAAGGTGTGGCTGCTGTCTATGCGGTAAATAAAGATCCGAAGTTGGATGCGCTTATGGATAAGGCTGTTGCTGTTATCGTGAAGGCACAACGTGAAGACGGATATATTCACACTCCGGTTATTATCGAAGAAAAAAATAAAGGTATAGATTCTCACAAGGCTCAAAAAGAGACTGTTGTTGGAACGAAAGTTGGAGGCGCCAATGAAAAGGGTGCTTTTGCTAACCGATTGAACTTTGAAACATATAATCTTGGTCACTTGATGATGGCGGGCTGTATACATTACAGAGCTACCGGAAAGAAAACTTTGTTCAACGCTGCGATCAAGGCAACTGATTTCCTTTGCCATTTTTACGAAACAGCTTCGGCTGAACTTGCACGCAATGCTATATGTCCTTCTCACTACATGGGTGTGGTAGAGATGTATCGTGCAACCGGTAATCCTCGTTACCTGGAACTGGCAAAGAATCTGATTAATATTCGTGGTATGGTGAAGAATGGTACTGATGATAATCAGGATCGTATTCCTTTCCGCGACCAGAAGAAGGCAATGGGACATGCTGTTCGTGCAAATTATCTGTATGCCGGTGTGGCTGATGTATATGCTGAAACCGGAGAAAAGGTGTTAATGGATAATCTGGAATCTATATGGGACGATATTGTTAATAGAAAGATGTATGTAACGGGTGCTTGCGGTGCTTTGTATGATGGTACTTCTCCTGATGGTACTTGCTACGAACCGGATTCTATACAGAAAGTTCACCAGTCTTATGGTCGTGCTTACCAGTTACCTAACAGTACAGCTCACAATGAATCATGTGCCAATATCGGAAATATGCTTTTCAACTGGCGTATGTTGCAGACTACCGGTGAAGAGAAGTATGCTGATGTAATGGAGACTTCTCTTTATAATAGTGTGCTTGCAGGCGTTAGTCTGGATGGAAAGAAGTTCTTCTACACAAATCCTTTGCGTCTTTCTAAGGATTTTCCTTATACATTGAGATGGCCTAGAGAACGTCAGTCTTACATTAGCTGTTTCTGCTGTCCTCCTAATACGGTTCGTACTTTGTGCGAAGCCCAGAATTACGCGTATAGCATTTCTCATAAAGGGGTATGGTTCAACTTATACGGTGGCAACCAGCTTGAGACCAAACTTACTGACGGTTCTGCTTTGAAACTGACTCAGGTTTCTGATTATCCATGGGACGGTAAAGTGGTTACAACTGTTGATAAAGTTGCTTCTAAGAGTGCATTCTCAATGAATTTCCGTATTCCTGAATGGTGCGAAAAAGCAACCTTAACTGTTAATGGTAAACCTGTAGATGCAAATCTTTCTGCTGGAAAATATGCAGAAGTGAACAGAGTATGGAAGAAGGGTGATGTTGTGGAATTGAATCTTGCCATGACTGTGAAGCTTATGGAATCTAATCCGTTGGTGGAAGAAACTCGTAACCAGACTGTAGTGAAACGTGGACCGCTGGTTTACTGTCTTGAATCTATGGATGTGGAAGGCGGACAATCTATTGATAATGTATTGATTCCTGCAAATATTCAGCTTACTCCAAATAAGATTACTATTGATGGTAGTCCGATTGTAGCTTTGGATGGCGAAGCTCAACTGATGAACGAAGGTTCATGGAAGGGTACTCTTTACAAACCGGTTTCTGATTCTTCGAAGAAAGTGAAAATTCGCTTGATTCCTTATTATGCATGGGGTAACCGTGGTAAAGCGGATATGACTGTATGGATGCCTTTGGCACGATAAATGAATGTTGATAAACAGATAATATAAGAAAAATGAAACGTATTCCATTTCTCCTGCTTGTTCTCTTTTTAGGGATAACAAAGGCTTCTTCGGCCGATATATGGGTTTCCGTGCATGGCAATGACCGTAACAACGGAACTCTGGCTTCTCCGAAAGCTACTTTGGCAGGAGCATTGAGACAGGCACGTGAACTCAGACGATTAAAAGATGAGTCGGTTAAGGGCGGTATTCATATTTACATGCAGGGAGGCACTTACTCTCTGTATGAACCGGTCTTTATCCGTCCCGAAGACTCGGGCACGAAAGAATCGCCTACGGTTATTCAACCGGTAAAGGATGAAAAGGTAGTTATTAGTGGTGGGGTATCACTTTCCGGATGGCAAAAGGCCGGAAATGTAAATGGTCTGCCTGCTGCAGCAAAAGGGAAAATATGGGTAACGGAAGTTCCCGACTTTAACGGGAGAACGGCTGATTTCCGTCAGTTGTGGATAAACGGAAAGAAAGCTGTTCGTGCCCGTAATGTTGCCGATTTTAAACAGATGGCAAGGATTGTGAACAATGATGTGGAAAACGAAATTCTTTGGGTGCCTGCTAAATCGGTGAAGGCTATTATGAATGCTCGTCATGCTGAACTGGTGCTTCACGAGATGTGGGCAATTGCCAATCTTCGTATCAAGTCTATCAAGGTTCAGGGTGATTCTGCCGGAATTAAATTCTGTAATCCCGAAAGTCGTATTCAATTTGAACATCCCTGGCCACGACCAATGTTGGGCAAAGGTGTGAACTCTGCTTTTTATCTGACTAACGCCATTGAGCTACTCGACCAACCGGGTGAGTGGTATTATGATAACAGAACCGGTCGACTTTATTATTATCCACGTGAAGGAGAAAATATGAAAACTGCATCGGCCGTAGTTCCTGCTTTGGAAACTTTGGTTCAGGTAGAAGGAACGGTTGACCGTCCTGTATCAAATGTTCGTTTTGAAGGTATCAACTTTAATTATACCACATGGATGCGTCCGTCGGAAAAAGGACATGTGCCTTTGCAGGCCGGAATGTATATGCTGGATGCTTATACGTTGAATCCGAAACAACTGTGTAATGATAATAATCATCCGTTGGATAATCAGGGATGGATTGGTCGTCCACCTGCTGCCGTTCAAGTGCAGGGTGCAAACAATATTGCTTTTGCTAATTGTTCTTTTGAACATTTGGGCTCTTGCGGACTCGACTTTGTTGAGGCTGCTCAGCATGTAAGCGTTGAAGGTTCTATCTTTAGGGATATTGCCGGTAACGGTTTGCAAACTGGTAAGTTCAATGATCCTTCGTTCGAATCGCACTTACCTTACGATCCGGCAGATAGCAGAGTGCTTTGCGCCAATCAGCTTATTGCCAACAATTACTTTACGGATGTAACAAATGAAGACTGGGGATGTGTGGCAATCAGTGCAGGGTTTGTAAGAGATGTAACTATTCAGCATAACGAAATCAGTTATGTGTCCTACACCGGAATTAGCTTAGGATGGGGATGGACTCAGACTGTAAATTGCATGCGAAATAATAAGGTGATTGCAAATAACATTCATCATTACGCTATTCACATGCATGATGTAGCCGGTATTTATACGCTTGCTTCTCAACCAAAAACAGTGGTTGCCGAGAATTATGTGCATGATATAGTTCTTTCTCCTTATGCACACGATCCTAATCACTGGTTCTACTTGTATACCGACGAAGGTTCTTCGTTCATTGAAGTGAAAGATAACTGGTGCGATTCAGAAAAGTTCCTGAAAAACGCCAATGGCCCGGGCAATGTATGGACAAACAATGGTCCGATGGTGGCAGATAGTATTCGCAAACGTGCTGGTTTACAACCTGATTACCTATATTTGTTGAAAAAATAATCTTAAGAATATAAAGATGAAACGTAATTTTTTATTAATCCTTTTAATAGTTCTTTCTGTTTCTTCAATGAAAGCACAAAAGGCTACATGGATTTGGTATCCGGGCGATTATGAAATATGGCTCGGTAATAATATGAATAATAATCGTACGGAGCGCGGGGCTTTCTTTCCTCCTTTCTGGAAAATGGATAGCCATTACGTGCTGGTTGAGTTCTCGAAGAAACTGAATCTGTTTAAACCGGAGGAAATTACAATTGCTGTTGAGGGACGTTACAATGTCAAACTTGATGGTAAACTTTTGTTTGGTGCTCCTAAAACATTGATTATTCCGGAAGGAAAACATAGTCTGAATATTAAAGTTCACAATCAGGCAACGGTTCCTGCTATCTATGTATCTGGTAAAACAATTAGCTCTGATCAGTCATGGAAAGTAACTTACGAAGATAAGGAATGGATTGACGAATCGGGCAAGGCATCAGATACTTCGGCTACAACTTATATGGATGCTGCAAGTTGGAACTTTAATGATCCTTCTCAGTTGCCTTCTCAATTTAAATTGCATACCGAACCTGCTAATGCAGTTTCCAGTACTCCACAAACACAAGGCGTGTTACTTGATTTTGGAAAGGAAACTTTTGGTTACATTAAACTTGAACAGCTTAAAGGAAATGGTAAGGTAAACATCTTCTATGGAGAATCCAAAGAAGAAGCTATGAGCACAGGGTCTTGTGAAACACTCGATCGTTTTGAGGTGAATAACGCTGAGGCTAAAGATTATACCGTTCAGGGTTCTAAGGCTTTCAGATATGTATATATCGTAACTGATCCGGGAGTGAGCTTTGCAAAGGCATCTATGCTTTATGAATCTCTTCCAGAAACTTATCGCGGTTCTTTCCGTTGCAGTGATCAGGAGATTAATAAGATTTGGGATGTGGCTGCTTATACAATGCATCTTACTACCCGTGAATTCTTTATTGACGGTATTAAGCGCGACCGTTGGGTGTGGAGTGGAGATGCCATTCAGAGTTATCTGATGAACTATTACCTGTTCTTTGATTCTCACACAGTAGGTCGTACTATTAATCTGCTTCGTGGTAAAGATCCTGTGACTTCGCATATCAATACTATCATGGATTATACGTTCTACTGGTTCCTTAGTGTATATGATTACTATCTGTATACAGGTGACCGTCACTACATTGAACAACTTTATCCGAAAATGGCTACTATGATGGATTATGTGCTGGGTAGAACAAATAAGGATGGTATGGTTGAAGGTATGACTGGCGACTGGGTATTCGTTGATTGGGCAGATGGTTATATGGATAAGCACGGAGAACTGAGCTTTGAACAGATATTGTTCTGCAAGAGTTTGGAAACAATGGCTGTGTGTGCTGATCTTACCGGAAATAAAGAGGATAAAGCAAAATATGATAAGTTGGCAACTTCTCTTAAATCGAAGTTGGAACCTGCTTTCTGGAATAACGAAAAACAAGGGTTTGTTCATAACCGTTTGAATGGAAAGCAAAGCGAACAAGTTACTCGTTATGCTAATATGTTTGGAATCTTGTTTGATTATCTGAATGATCAAAAGAAGCAAGCCGTTAAGAAGTCGGTTATTCTGAATAATTCTATTATGAAGATATCAACTCCATATATGCGTTTCTATGAATTGGAATCTCTTTGTGCACTTGGCGAACAGACTAATGTAACCAAAGAAATAAAGGATTACTGGGGCGGTATGCTAAAACTGGGTGCTACTTCTTTTTGGGAAAAATATAATCCAGAAGATAAGGGCAGCAAGCATTATGCAATGTATGGCCGTCCGTTCGGAAAGAGTCTTTGTCATGCCTGGGGATCGAGCCCTATTTATCTGTTAGGTAAATATTATCTGGGAGTGAAACCTCTGAAACCTGGATATAGTGAATTCGCCATCAATCCTTCTTTGGGTGGATTGAAATGGATTGAAGGAACAGTTCCTACTCCTAAAGGTGGTGTTCATGTATATATGGATACAAAGACTATTAAAGTAAAAGCCGGCGAGGGTAAAGGTTATCTTACTTTCAAGAGTAAAAGCAAACCAAAAGCATCTACCGGAGTTATTGAGAAGCTTTCTAACAATGAATATCGTATATTAATTGAAGGCAATAATGTAGAAGTTACAGTAAACTACCGTAACTAATCATAATAGCTTTGAATAAAAAAGAGCGAATAAGCATGGATAATAACCTGCTTCTTCGCTCTTTTTATTTATAGCTTATTCATTCTTTCATACACCCGGGTGTATGGACTTTCTACACCCGGGTGTACCGCTTGGCTCCATCCGGGTGTACAAATATCGTCCATCCGGGTGTACGGAGTGAAAGTTCCTTTCTTTGTTATAACCTGATAACGGTTGACTAAATTTGTTCTTATTCCAGTTTGTAGTCGACTGGCTTTCTTTCTTAAGGAAATTGCATGCTTTTGAGTACATGACTCCTTTGTTTTCGTCTCATTTTTATAACATTATAAACTTATTTGAACGATGACGAAACTGAAAGTATTGACTTTGTGTGCATTGGCTTGTCTTTTTGCTTCATGCCAAAAGAATGCAGTGTCGATAATTACTTCGCCTACAGCATCCAAACGTTTACTGTTTGGAACAGAACAGCTGAAGACAACTCTTGAGAATGACGGATATACGGTTAAAGTCCGTAATTTGAATGATGCAAAACATTTAAGTGGAAAAACAATTCTTGCATTGGAAAAAGGAGATCCTATTTCGCTTGACCTTGCAAAGAAATATGGCTTTATGCTTCCTGATTTTAACAAGAAAGAAGGATTCTATATCGGGACGAAGAAAAATATAACTTTAATGTATGGCAATGATCCATCCGGAGCTTTGTATGGTTGCCTTCAACTAAAAGATCAGGTTAAAAAGAATACTCTGGAATTTTCTGCAAACATGACCGATGCACCTGAAATGGTACTTAGAGGTTCTTGCATTGGAGTACAGAAACCATATTACTTACCTGGAAGAACTGTATACGAATATCCTTATACAGAAGAAAACTTTCCATGGTTTTATGACAAGCAGATGTGGATTAAATATCTGGATATGCTTGTGGCCAACAAAATGAACTCTGTTTATTTATGGAATGGTCACCCATTTGCTTCTCTAGTTAAACTGAAAGATTATCCGTTTGCCGTTGAAGTTGATGATGCTACTTTTAAGAAGAATGAGGAGATGTTTTCATTTATAACAAAAGAAGCCGACAAGCGTGGTATCTTTGTTATTCAGATGTTTTATAATATCCTTGTTTCGAAACCTTTTGCTGAGCATTACGGTATTAAGACTCAGGACAGAAATCGTCCTATTACTCCATTGATTGCTGACTATACTCGTAAATCTATTGCTGCTTTTATTGAAAAGTATCCTAATGTTGGATTATTGGTTTGCCTTGGCGAAGCAATAGATACTTATGAAGATGATGTGGAGTGGTTTACCAAAACTATTATTCCGGGTGTAAAAGACGGACTCAAGGCTTTGGGACGTACCGACGAACCTCCAGTTCTACTTCGTGCTCACGATACTGATTGTAAAATGGTGATGGATAAAGCACTTCCTCTTTACAAGAATCTGTATACTATGCACAAATATAATGGTGAATCGCTTACTACTTACGAACCTCGCGGACCATGGGCTAAGATTCATAAAGATCTGAGCTCTCTTGGAAGTATACACATCAGTAATGTACATATCTTGGCTAATCTTGAACCTTTCCGTTGGAGTTCTCCGGACTTTATTCAGAAAGCTGTTAATGCTATGCATAATGTTCATGGAGCAAATGCGCTTCACCTTTATCCGCAGGCTTCTTACTGGGATTGGCCTTATACTGCAGATAAATTACCTGATGGTAAGCGCCAGGAGCAACTTGATCGTGACTGGATGTGGTATAAAGGATGGGCACGCTATGCATGGAATTGCCACCGCGACCGTAAAGATGAAATTGTATATTGGGAACAACAATTGGGCGATTATTACGGTATTGATGCAAAAGATGCCGGTAATATTCTTGAAGCTTATGAACAGACCGGCGAGATTGCTCCTAAATTGTTGCGTCGATTTGGTATAACAGAAGGAAACAGACAGACTCTTCTTTTAGGTATGTTTATGAGTCAGCTGGTTAATCCTTATAAGTATACTATCTATCCTGGATTCTATGAAAGCTGCGGACCTGAAGGTGAGAAGCTTATTGAATACGTTGAAAAGGAATGGAAGAAACAACCACATGTTGGGGAGTTGCCTCTTGATATCATTGCTCAGGTAATAGCGCATGGCGATAAAGCAATAGCGGCTATTGACAGTGTTAATGGAAAAGTAACAAAGAATAAAGAAGAGTTTGAACGTCTTCGTAATGATATGTATTGTTATCGTGAGTTTGCTTATGCTTTCAACCTGAAGGTGAAAGCTGCTAAGCTGGTACTCGATTATCAGTGGGGAAAGGATATTAAGAATCTTGATGCAGCTATTCCATTGATGGAGCAGGGACTTGTTCACTATCGTAAATTAGTTGATCTGACAAAGGATCATTACCTGTACGCTAACAGTATGCAGACTTCACTACGTCGTATTCCTATTGGTGGCGATGATGGCAAAAACAAAACCTGGGCAGAAATGCTTGTTCATTATCAGAAAGAATTAGATAACTTTAAGGCAAATCTGGCAATGTTGAAAGACAAAGCAAGCGGTAAGTTATTGTCTACAGATTCAAAGATTGCTGCGTTTGCTCCTGCTAAAGTTACATTGTTGGGTAATCCTTCTATAGTAAAACTAACAAAGGGAGCGCAGTTGTTTTCTAACCTGAATGAAAAAGTTGTTGATATTGCTCCTGAACTGGAAGGTCTTTCTGCTTTCTGCTTCAATGGTGACAAACAGCGTGAAGAGGCTACAACAATTGAATTTGAAACTAAGGAACCGGTTACATTGTTGGTTGGTTATTTACGTGATGACCATAGAAAATTTGCTAAAGCTCCAAAGCTGGAAGTTGATGCTTCTGCAAATGATTATGGTCAGGCTGAGCCTGTAATAATAAATGCTATTCGCATAAACAACATGCCTCTTGCAAATGTTCATCCTTTTAGATTTGCGCCTGGTAAACATAAACTTTTATTGCCAAAAGGATATCTGATTGTTCTTGGATTTACAAATAAAAAAGATATGGTAACACGGAATGCTGGTTTGGCTGGAGCCGATGAAACAGTAGACTGGTTATTCTATTAATATAAATTATAGAGATAAAATGATGATAATAAAGCGCCATTTTACGGCTTTTCTTACTCTTCTTATTTCATTGGGAGGATTTGCTCAGCAGCAAGTCTCTCAAAATAAAATGGAAGAAATTTATGAGAAGATAAAAACTCCATATAAGTATGGTTTGGTTATTGCGCCAAGCACTAATAAATATAAGGTAGACTGCCCGAGTGTATTCCGAGAAGGGAATAAGTGGTATATGACTTACCTGATGTATAACGGACAGAATGGTAAGGATGGTCGTGGTTACCAGACTATGCTGGCTGAAAGTGATGATTTGCTCAAGTGGAAAACTTTGGGAAATGTTCTTTCTTTCCGTGATGGTACCTGGGATACAAATCAGCGTGGTGGTTTCCTTTCTTTACTTGATAATACATGGGGTGGAAGCTATAAGCTGAATAAGTTCAAGAATAAATATTGGATGACTTATATTGGTGGCGCTTCTGCCGGATATGAGTCCGGACCATTGAAAATAGGTGTGGCTTTTACTAAGAAAAATATTACTAAAGCTCACGAATGGGAAAGTCTGGATAAACCAATCTTGAGCCCGGATGATAAAGATGCTCAGTGGTTTGAAAACATTACTCAGTATAAGAGTTGTGTTTATTGGGATAAGGATAAGAAGCTAGGCAAGCAGTTTGTAATGTATTATAATGCCGGCGGCCGTAACCCGAAGACAAATATTAAAGCGGAAAGAATTGGTATTGCTTTGTCTGATGATATGATTCACTGGAAGAGATATGAAGGTAATCCTATCTTTACTCATGAAGAAGGACTTACTGCCGATGCACATATCCAGAAAATGGGTGATGTTTATGTTATGTTCTATTTTAGTGCTTTCCGTAGCTCTAGAAAATATAAGGCATTCAATACTTTTGCCTGCTCGTACGACCTTGTTCACTGGACCGATTGGACTGGCGATGACCTGGTTATTCCATCTAAGGATTATGATAATCTTTTTGCTCACAAGTCTTGTGTTATTGAATACAAAGGTGTGGTTTATCACTATTATTGTGGGGTGAACAAGAACGATCAGCGTGGTATTGCGGTTGCTGTTTCAAAACCAATGGGAAAATCGGAAGCTCATTTTCCTGTTCCGGAACAGACCGGAAAAAGAATTATCAATTCACTGAATAATGATTGGTATACTGTTGCTGCCGGAGAAAATAGCAATACTTATGATGCATTCAATGTGACTGCCGACTGGAAGAAAGTAAATCTTCCTCATAACTGGGATGATTATGCGGGATACCGTCAGCTGGTACATGGTAATCGTCACGGTAATGCATGGTATAAGAAAGAATTCGACTTGCCTGCTTATGATGCTGATAAGAGATTATTTATCCGTTTTGATGGGGTAGGCTCTTATGCAACAGTTTATGTAAACGGCAAAAATATGGGACGCCGTCCGAGTGGTCGCACAACTTTTACTCTCGATGTAACAGACGCTTTGAAACAGGGTGCAAAAAATACAATTGCCGTTAAGGCAGAGCATCCTTCAATGATTTCGGATATGCCATGGGTTTGTGGTGGTTGTTCTTCTGAATATGGATTCTCGGAAGGTTCTCAGCCAATGGGAATCTATCGCCCGGTAACTCTAGAAGTTACAGATAAAGTTCGTATTGAACCATTCGGCGTACATATATGGAATGATGAAAAGGCGAATACTGTAAACATTGAAACTGAAATTAAGAATTACGGTAACACTGTTGAAACAGTAGAGCTTGTGAGTAAACTTACCGATGAAAATTGGACTCAGGCATTTCGTTTATCAGAAAATGTAACTCTTCAACCGGGAGAAACAAAGGTGATAAAACAGGTGAGCCCTGAAATTAAGGATGTTCATTTGTGGTCGGTTGAAGATCCGTATCTTTACTCTTTGGCTTCAGTGGTAAAACGTGGTGGTAAGAGTACAGACGAGATGACTACTTCTTACGGTATCCGTACGGTAAGTTGGCCGGTACTTCGTAAAGATGGTGACAAGACTTTCCGTTTGAATGGTAAATCTGTTTTCATTAACGGAGTTTGTGAGTACGAACATCAGTTCGGACAATCTCATGCTTTTTCTAATGAGCAGATTGCTTCTCGTGTAAAACAAATAAAAGCTGCCGGCTTTAATGCTTTTCGTGATGCTCATCAACCTCATAATTTGGCATATCAGAATTACTGGGATGAGAATGGAATTATTTTCTGGCCTCAATTCTCTGCACATATATGGTACGATTCTCCTGAATTCCGTAATAACTTTAAAGCATTACTTCGTCAGTGGATAAAGGAACGTCGTAATTCTCCTTCTGTAGTGATGTGGGGATTACAGAATGAAAGTACCTTACCAAAAGATTTTGCGGAGGAGTGTTCAAATATAATTCGCGAGATGGATCCAACAGCCCGAAATCAGAGAATAATAACAACTTGTAACGGTGGAGAAGGTACAGATTGGGATGTGATTCAGAACTGGTCGGGTACATACGGTGGATTCCCAGATAACTATAATAAAGAAATCAGCAATCAGTTATTAAATGGTGAATATGGTGCATGGCGTTCTATCGATTTGCATACAGAAGGTGATTTTGATCAGAATGGTGTGTGGAGCGAAAACAGAATGTGTCAGTTGCTAGAAAAGAAAGTTCGTCTGGCTGAGTCTGTGAAGGACAGCTGTTGTGGTCAGTTCCAATGGGCATTTAGTTCTCACGATAATCCGGGACGTAAACAACCGGATGAAGGTTATCGTGTAATTGATAAAGTGGGACCGTTTAATTATAAAGGTCTGGTTACTCCATGGGAAGAACCGGTAGATGCTTACTATATGTATCGTGCAAACTATGTTCCGGCAAAGAAAGATCCAATGGTTTACATTGTGTCTCATACATGGGCCGATCGTTTTACAAAAACAAAAGGTCGTGTGAACATTGATGTATTCAGTAATTGCGATTCAGTGAAACTTTACAATGATGCTACTGATACTCTTTTAATGGGTAAGAAGGTTAATCATGGAGTGGGAACTCACTTTATGTGGGAACACAGAGCTGTTCGTTACAATGTTTTGCGTGCGGTTGGTTATTATGGAGGAAAACCAGTTTCTCAGGATGTAATTGTTTTGGATGGACTGGAAAAAGCACCTCATTTTGAAAAGCTGTATACTAATGTAACTCCAATTCTGAAAGGTGAAAATGATTATAACTATATTTACCGTGTTAACTGTGGTGGTGATAAATATACAGATGAATACGGACAGGTTTGGAGTGCAGATGTGGCAAAAGGAACAAGCAAAGGCTGGGGATCTACTTCATGGGCTGATGATTATAAGGGGTTAAATCCTTATCTGGGCAGTCAGCGATTTACTTCAGATCCTATTGATGGAACAAAAGACTGGAGTCTTTTCGGACACTTCCGCTATGGACGTCATAAACTGGCTTATCACTTCCCTCTTCCGGATGGCGAGTATCGTGTAGAACTCTATTTCACAGAACCATGGCATGGCACCGGTGGAAGTAAGGATTGTGAAGGACTTCGTATCTTTGATGTTGCCGTTAATGATTCTACTTACATTAATGACATGGATCTCTGGGCAGAATCTGGTCACGATGTAGCTTATAAGAAAGTAGTAAATGCAACTATTAAAGGTGGTGAACTGAAGATTTCTTTCCCTGAAGTAAAAGCAGGTCAGGCTGTAATCTCTGCTATTGCAATTGCTTCACGTAATAAAGATATTCGTCCGGTTGAGGCTGCACCGTCAAACGGTTGGTCATGGGATAAAGTTGAAAGTGTAGTTGCTATTCCTCAGGCTTCGTTACCTGAAGGACAAGATTCGCGTGCCACTGTTACTTATCAGGCTGAAGATGCTTTGGTAAAAGGAAAATCAGAAAAGAAACTTCATAAGAAGCAGACTGGCGTTTGCTTCTTGAAAGGTAATTCAAGCAGTATTGAATGGAATATTAATACAGGTATAGCCAATGTGTATGCTCTTCGATTTAGTTATATGAATATAACTTTGGCTCCAATTAAAGTTCGTGTTCAACTGATTGCTGCCGATGGAAGAATCCTGAAGAATGATGAGATAACCTTCCCGGTTGCTGCAGAAAAATGGAAAACGTTGAGTACTACTACCGGCAGTTATATCAATGCCGGCCATTATAAAGTCCGCATCTCAGCCGAGAATATGAATGGTTTATGGTTTAATGCACTGGATGTGCAATAAATAAACTTTTGTGTAAATGAAACAACAATTATTCGTTTTATTATTTGGCTTAGGCATCTTTTCATCGTTATCTGCACAAAACAATGACTGGGAAAACCAGCATGTATTGCAGATAAACCGTGAACCGGCGCATGCTTCTTATATTCCTTTTGGTAAGGAGAAGAATGACCGGATGCTTTCACTGGATGGCTTGTGGAAGTTCAATTGGGTATCAACGCCTGAACAACGCCCGGTTAACTTTTATGAAACCAACTTTGATGATTCAAAATGGGTAGACTTTCCGGTACCTGCCAATTGGGAAATGCATGGATATGGAACGCCTATTTATGTAAGTGCCGGATATCCGTTTAAAATAAATCCTCCTTTTGTAATGGGGGAACCAAAGACTACTTATACCACTTACAAGGAACGTAACCCTGTTGGCTCTTATCGTCGCTCGTTTACTTTGCCTGCCGGATGGAATGTCAAAGAAGTGTTCCTTCACTTTGAAGGAGTGCAAAGTGCGTTTTATGTATGGATAAACGGAAAGAAAGTAGGATATAGTGAAGGTAGTATGGAACCTTCTGAGTTCAATATTACCCCATATCTGAAACAAGGCGAGAATAAACTGGCTGTGGAGGTGTATCGTTATAGTGATGGAAGCTATCTGGAAGATCAGGATATGTGGCGTTTTGCCGGAATACAACGTTCTGTTTATCTATATTCCACAGAGAATATCCGTATCCGTGACTTTGCCGTACGTACAATTCTGGATGCCGATTATAAAAATGCTTCTTTGCAGATAGAACCTAAACTAGCTGTTTACAATGGACAGAGAGGAGAGGGGTATACTATCCAGGCACAGTTGTATGATGAAACAGGAAACCCTGTATTGCCTTCTGCTCTTAAGCAAGATGCAGTTCCGGTTCTGAACCTTGATAATAAAGCTGAAATAATGAACGACCGTAATCCTCAGAGAGGAGCAAGGAAGTTTGCATGGCTGGAAACAAAGGTTGTTAATCCAAAGAAATGGACAGCGGAAACTCCGAATCTGTATACTTTGCAGCTTACACTGAACAATGCCAATAATGAAGTGGTAGAACAGATTACTACCAAAATAGGATTCCGAAGTCTGGAGATAAAGAACGGACTATTTCTTGTTAATGGTAAACCTATACGTTTAAGAGGAGTAAACCGCCATGAACATGATCCGTACACAGGGAAAGTGATGAGCGAAGAACGCATGTTGCAGGATATTCTTCTGATGAAGAAAGGCAATATCAATGCGGTGCGTACTTGTCATTATCCAAACAACCCACGTTGGTATGAGTTATGCGATCAGTATGGTATCTACGTAATGGACGAAGCCGATATCGAAGAACATGGACTTCGCGGAGCATTGGCTAGTGATCCCGAATGGACTGCTGCTTTCCTCGACAGAGCAAGCCGTATGGCTATTCGTGATAAGAATCATCCATCAGTAATATTCTGGTCAATGGGCAATGAAGCTGGTTACGGATTTAACTTTGCTGCAATCTCTGCATGGCTGAAAGATTATGATCCAACTCGTTTTATTCATTACGAAGGAGCGCAAGGAGTTGATAAAGATCCTGAAACAGTAGATGTAATCAGTCGTTTCTATCCACGACTTCAGGAAGAATATCTTAATCCGAATATACCGGAAGGTGGAGATAAAGAGAGACCGGAGAATGCCCGTTGGGAACGTTTGCTTACCATTGCTCAGAAAACAAATGATAATCGTCCCGTGATGACCAGTGAATACGCTCATGCTATGGGTAATGCATTGGGGAATTTCAAAGAATACTGGGATGAAATGTATAGTAATCCAAGACTTCTGGGAGGTTTTATCTGGGAATGGTCCGATCAGGGAATCTTTAAGAAACGTGCTGATGGCAAAACAATGGTTGCTTTCGGTGGCGACTTTGGAGATGTGCCCAACCTGAAGACTTTCTGCCTGAAAGGAATTGTTTCTTCCGACAGAGGCATCACTCCCAAATATCTTGAAGTTAAGAAGGTATATCAGCCTATTCATATAGAATGGCAGGATAGTTCTGCTTTGAAACTTAAAATAACCAACAGACAACATCATTCCGACTTGTCGGCTTACAGAATGTTATACACAATCACAGCCAATGGCAAGGAAGTTGAACACACAGAAGTAGCAGCTCCGGTTATTGAATCCGGAGAATCTGCTGCTGTTCAGCTGAAAACAAAAAAAGCATTGCCTTCCAAAGGAGATATCCGTCTTAAGGTGAGCTTTGTGCTGAAGAGTGATTGCCCGTGGGCTAAAGCCGGATACGAGGTGGCATGGGAACAACTTTGCATTCGTAATGGTTTTGCTGATAATACAGCTTTGCCTGCAACTGCTGCTAATAAGTCGGGTAACCTTCAGGCCACAGTAAATGGAGATGTATTGCTTGTGAATGGAAAGAACTTTTCAATGCAATGGAATCTGAAAGAAGGAAGCCTGAACTCTTTGATATATGGCAAACAGGAAATACTTTCTAATCCGAAAGATATGCCTGCTCAACCAATTTTCCAGGCTTTCCGTGCTCCAGTTGATAACGACAAGAGTTTCGGCAACTGGTTGGCAAAGGACTGGAAAAATGCAGGTATGGATGCTCCGAAATATATAGTGGAATCTGCTGATTGGAAGAAGGCTGCTGATGGTAGTATTATTGTTAACACAGCTATCAGGAGTTCATATATTAAAGGAAGTATTCTTTCACGTGCTCAGTTTATCATAAATAAAGATGGAAGCATGGATGTGGAATATCATTTCTTGCCTCAGGGAGAGCTTCCCGAATTGGCTCGTTTAGGTGTTGCCATGATCTTTAATAAAGAGCTGGAACAGTTTGCCTGGTATGGTTACGGTCCTCAGGAAAGTTATCCTGACAGGAAAAGTTCTGCTCAGGTAGGCTTATGGCGCTCAACTGTATCCGAACAGCTTTTTGATTATCCGGTTCCTCAGGAAAGTGGTAATAAAGAAGAAGTGCAGTTGCTTACCTTGACCAATGCTAAAGGAAAAGGGATTTCGGTTACTGCCATGAAGAAACCATTCTCTGCTTCGGCTTTACATTATTCAGCGCAGGATTTGGCACGCACGGCTCACAGTTGTGATCTTGTACCTAGAAAGGATATAATTCTGTCTATTGATGCCCAACAACTAGGACTGGGAAACAGTAGTTGCGGTCCGGCTGTTTTGAAGCGTTTTGCAATAGATAAAAAGGAACATACACTGTATTTCCGTATTTCTCCTGTAAACCGTCAGCTTATTCCTGAAAAATTAGATAGATAAATAAATAAGAATCAGAATCAAGTAATTGATTCTGATTCTTATTTAATCATTTTACCATAATGCATTTGCGATCAACAATATAAACTCCACGATCGAGTCCATTCAAAGCATTCTTTCTTTGCACTTGCGAACGGAGTTTAATTCCTTCCATTGAATAAACATCTACAAGCTCGTTGCTTTTATCATTATCAATAACTGGAATGCCGACAGAAGATTCACCATCATTACTCAAATAAATATCCTTGATTTTTATTGGTGAACTTCCAAACGACCAGAAGCCTATAATATAAAGATGTGAAGGGTCACATTTTACATCAGGAGTTTTACTTTTCGATAAATTTGAGAGATCAACAGCCACTTTTAACTTGTCACCCATATCGTACATGTAACAATCTGTCCAATAATTGGATGTATCGAACAAGCGGAAAGAAGCTCCACATGTTTGTTTCTCGGCCAATTCAACTACTAGATATTTGTAACTTGAAAGATTTAACCCGTTTGCATATTTCCAGCCACCAAATCCATATTGTGATGTAGTAAGCGTTTTAGTTGTTTCATCAAATGTGCCGGCTCCATAAATTGTAGAATTGAAAAGTTCACTTGTTAATGGGAACGTTTTTACATTTACCTGAAATTGGCCGCTTTGTATATTTCCTAATAAATCCTGATAGCTTAAATCAACCGTTGCAACGCCATCAGCTTTAGCAATGATTTGTCCATTTACTATTGTGACAATATTAGATGAAGGATTACTATAAATTGCTTCATTTGTGATATCCTCTGTATGTCCGTCTAAATAGTGGGCTGTAACTTTAAAATCCTTAGAGGTACCAATCAACATATTATATGTACTTTGCTCCACTGATACATTATCTATTGTCATTTGATTCTTGGTAAACCCAATAAAAGAACTATCATAAAAAGTATCTTCTGTAAATTGTTTCTCGGTACTAAACCAATCCACATCAACATAACCACCTGTTTGGGAGGTTGCATAATTAAAGATGGCAAATCTATTGCCTACAAAAACTGAAAGATTGTATTTCATGTCCAGTTCATCCCCAAACTTATTATAGGTAACATTATCTGTACTGTAATAAAAGCTGGCCTTACTCGTACTAAAATTGGATATTGCTCTTAAATAGATGATCGAATCACATGTTATAGGTTGAGAGAAATCAGTTTTATTTCCGGTATTCATCATTACAAGCTTCTTTGTTCCTCCCGAAACGGTTATTCCTATATAAGCATAAGGATCCTGAAATACAGCAAGACCGGCCACATCGCCCTCTTTCATGTTTTGTACATCCATACGGATAGTTCCATAAGAATCTGTACTATTGGAATAGTATCCCAGGATTCGTTGTGTCAATGTATTGCGAGCCTTTTGCAATGAATCAACCACATTTACCGTTTGCAAACGAAGATAGCCTGCTTTTTCCATCAATGACCATTTAGAGTCATCAGGATTGTGGTTCCATTCCCATTGCATTCCTAATTTATAATTACGGAAATTGTCATTAGTGGGTAAAGCCTTTTTGATATAATCTTTTCCTACATTAGGTTTCTTATAAGTTGTAACGCCGCTACCGTTTACACCTACAATGGGCCAGTTATCAATCCAACTTACCGGTTGTAAACTTGGTAATCGTCCATATGCTCCTTTATCTGCAAAAAGCATAGTCCACCATTCTCCGGTTTGCGTCTGTATCAAAGCTCCCTGATGAATACGGTTGCTATTAAAAACTTCTTTTTCATCATACGGACCAAAAATAGAAGATGACCGAAAAGCTACTTGAGTAGCATAATATCCTCCTGTTGTAGCATAGATATAATAATAACCATTGATTTTATACAGATGACTTCCTTCCGTAGCGGAATTATCTATACCCGACTGTATATTGCCAAATGTTATAGCCTGATCACGTATTACTTTAAAATTAGAATCGAGTTCGGCTATGTGCAATTTGTTGATACCATATACAATATAAATTCTGTCATCGTCATCAAAGAAAAGACCGGCATCATAGAATGAGGTTGATAATTTCTTCATGGTCCAGGGGCCTTCTGGGTTAGTAGCTGTCAGCAAAAAGCTTCCCTCGTCCAGCGTGTTGAAATGAAGATAATAAGTGCCTTTATGATATTTGAGGCTGCTTGCCCACTGTCCATGACTGTAACGGTTACAGCCGTCCAGGTTATAACAGGCAGACGATTCAATTTTCTCCAATGGATTACTGCAATATTCCCAGTTTACTAAATCATACGATTTTAATATTGTAGCACCGGGGAAGTTATGCATGGTAGTAGTCGACATATAATAAACATCACCCACTCTTATAACATCAGGATCAGGAAAATCGCCGAAAATAACAGGATTAGTAAATGTTCCGTCGTTATTGTCGCTATTTGAACTATACGCAAAGTCCTGCCTTGGATAATTTTTTTTTGCATATTCCTGATACCAATGAAATGTTGGCCAAGGACATGCTTCCGGATCGTTTAGAAAAACCAGATTATTGGCTGTAGCCACATTTGTGGAATCAAATTTAGCCATCAGGTGTGGCCATGTGAAAATAAGCCAGCTCACGTTACCGGCATCGTCCGTAATCTTTTTGAAATTGGCACCGAAACCGTCTCCACCTGCTGTGCCGGTAATATCTTTACCCCAAGAAGCATTATATTTTTCCGGTGCCCAGTCCATTTCAGTAACAACTATCGGAGCAAAATCGGCCACAGGTTTCACCTGAGCATCCCATCCTTTCTGGAAGTTCGCATATCCTTGTCCACTGTTAAACCAACCCGGATAAACATGTACTGCATAGCCAATATTCTCCCCTTTAATAGGATTGACTGCGAATCCCTGATACAATGACTGATATCCTAACCCCGGTACCCAAAGAATATTGTCAGCATTGGCCCGTATAGCGTCAACAATAGTTTGAAAATATGTTTTCAGATTATCGAAATGCCCTTGCGAACCTGCACCATAAGTACCGTCGGGACCGAGTATGTGTACAGGCTCGTTTGCCAGTTCAAACATAATATTGGGGTTGTTTTTCAATTTAGGATGTTGCGACACATATCCCCACACTTTTATCAGATATTGATTATATGCATCGCCCACGGCTATTTTTTCAGGACAAACGCCGGGAGGACGCATAATGACATAGAGTCCTTTCGATATGGCATATTCAGCCATTGGGATAAATACATTGTCGAGAGCTGTTTTAAACCTGTCAAAGTTGAATGCCGAGATATCATTCTCGCCGGAAACAGATACGCCAGGTGTATTTGACCAGTATGGGTCCATGTGCATACGAATAAAGTTAACTTTCCAACCCGCAGCCATAATGCCATCAATAAGTCCTTTGTTATAGTTCAGGCATCCTTTTACATCATAATTGGTCCAGTATTTTCCCTGCTCATTAAACCACGGAGAGTATGTTTGAGCAAAACCATGTAAATTTACAATATTACCATGGGTGTCTTTCAAATAACGTCCATCAACATGCAATCTAGGCATTGCTCCACCTATCCATGCTTTTGCATTTGACGCGATAATTAAGATAAAAAAAGTAACTGCTAATTTTTTAATAATGTTTTTCATGTCAGTATTTGATTTAGCACAAATATAGATTGTAATTACTTGCAGCTTACATTATTATGTTACATGTGCCTTTTTTTATCTTACATCTCTTAATCATCTGTTACAAAAATCTGCAGTTGCGTTACAATAACAAAAATAATCAATTCAAGTTTCGCAAGTTTAACTTGCAAGTTTTAAGTATTCTCAGCACTTCAGCAGTCTGTTTAAGAAACGTGTTGGTGTTTCACTAAATGAAATGTAAGGTGCAGGCTGAATTCAAGTTATAAATGCGACAATTCTTGATACATCCATGTTAGTTCTCTTTCATATTTTTTATTTATGCTCTTTCTTACCATTTCGAACGGGTTTAGATATCCATATCTTTTTCTTGGTCTTAGATTAATAAGATTCGTTATTTCTTTCAATTCTTTTCCATTGATATATTTGAACTCTTTCCATTTAGGTAAATACTGCCTGATAAGTCCATTAAGATTCTCATTAGCTCCTCTTTCCCATGAGTGATATGGTCTTGCAAAGTAATATTTTATTCCCAGTTGTTTTGCAATTTCTTTATGTCCTGCGAATTCAGTTCCGTTATCAGAGGTAATTGTGTGTAATAGTTCTTTATATGGTTCTAATAGGTAAACGGTTGCCGCAGTGACATATTTGGCTTCTTTATTTGGTAGCTTCATTGTCCATAGTTTCCCTGTGGCTCTATCATTAATGGTTAATATAACTCCCGATCTGTTTTTACCTATAACAGTGTCTATTTCCAAATCTCCAAATCTTTTTTTCTTTTCCACAATCTTAGGCCTGTTTGATATATCTACCCTATCTTTGATCCATCCTCGATCTTGGTTTTTATTCTTTCTTTTTCTATATTTTCTTCCTTGCCTTCTTAAATAAGCGTGTAATCCGCCTCCTTTCTTTTTGTCCTCCCATATCCAACCGTAGAGAAATTCATGGGAAACCATTGAAATATGGTTTAGGTTACACCATCCAGCAATTTGCTCTGGACTATAATGTCTTTTCGTGAGTAAAAAATGAGCGTGACTTTCCATTTCCTTTGTAAATTTTTGAGGTCTGGCACGTTGTTTTTTTCGAAGTTCATATCGGTAGTGGGCATAGTCAGGGTCATAACCATCAGAGGATTTAAATTTATTACGACGAATTTCACGATAAATAGTACTCCGATGAAAGCCTAATAAACCTGCAATTTCATCTTTATTCTTGCCTGCTTGTAGATATGCATTTAATTCATATCTTTGTTTCTCGATAAATTGTTTCATATACGACTGATTTTGTAGGAGATTGAGGGAGTAATATCGGAACTATTTTCCAATAGAGACAGGAGATGAAGAACTTTTTTCATCTTCTGCTCTATAAAATATTATCAAAACTCAATCTAACAAAGAAAGTCGCATTTATAACTTGAATTTAGGCAGAATTAAATTTGTTTTTTACAAAAGTATCTTGCAGTCTAGCAGTGTGCTTCTAATTGGTTGATATTTAGTGTTATATAGCCGTTAGACTTGTCTGATAAAGTCTAGCGCTAGTCTAGCAGTCTAGCGTCTTTGATCGATTTGAATACATCTTTTTTCTTTGCTTAGATATGTATATTGCTTAAAACTAGTGATTTAAGTTTTGGTTGTTATTAATATTAGCACTTTCAGTTACAGCTGTGCTAGATTGCTAGATCAACGCTAGATCAAATTAATTTGATCTAGCACCTATACAACACTTATATACAATAACTTAAGGTCTACTGCTAGATCGCTAGATCAATTTCTAAAAATTAAAATTTATGTAGTGTTTTTGCAGGTTATCAAATGTCACTTCGGCTCTTCGGAAAGATGCGGCGTGAGGTTGCTCAATCTCCCTAGTGACTTTTTATATCTCAGGCGAGTAGTTGATGTATTCTTGTACAAAATATTGTTTTCTTCTGTACAAAAGAATTAATTGTTTTGTACAGAAGAATGCATTCTTTTGTACAAGGATGTACAAACTAGTCTAGTAGTTTTATAAAAAGCAGATCGGAGTTTTGCATAACTCTGGAGTGGTTTATTAGAAGTCTCAGTTTTAATGATAAAGAACCAACTCAGATTTAAAGAATAAACTAAGCTCGACTCATATTATCTGTATTTTTCTTCTAACTCCAATTTCTTAATCCTAGAATTAATGCCTCCTCTTTTGCGACCAAATATCTCAGATAGCTGATTTATTGTTTTTCCTTCACAAAACAACTGTTCCAGTCTATCATCTTCTTCCTGTGTCCAGGGGGTGTAAGCGTTTGGATGTTCTACTCTGCATGCTTCGATAGAGTATGTTGATTCTCCTAATAGTTGTTTGTAGGCTTTAAGGTATTTACGCAGTCGTTTTACATCTTTTTCGGAAATATACGCAAGCCGCCTTATATCCATATTATCGGTCAGGTCATTGATTTTAACCTTTACAGCCAATGGATTTTTCTTTATGCGCTTTATAAACTTTTCGTAAGGTTCATCTTTCGACAACTTGGTTAAGCAGCGAAGAGCTTCGATAACCTCTTTAGAAAAGCCTTCTTTCAATAGTTTTTCAAAGGTCCAATCGCTATCTTCTATTACATCATGCAATACACCAACAATTTTCTCTTCATCAGTGGATCCCATATCCATCACGCGTAATGGATGTTCTATATATGGTTGTCCGGCCTTGTCAACTTGCCCTTCATGGGCTTTATTTGCTATTTCTATTGCTCGTTGTAACATTGTTTTAAACTGTCAATAATATCTCTACGGATTTTATGTGATTCACAAATTATGTGCGGAAAGTGTGAGATTTTACACATTACCTGCACGAAACAATGGCGAATGTATGATTTATATATGAATTTAGCAATAATCGTTCTACTTAATTAGACTCTAATTCTGGTTTCTTTATCCGGCATATATTATATATAAAGCTTATGCGCCATTTTGTGAAACTTAAGTATGAATATTTATAAAGAAATTAGTCCGTAGTGCATTTGAATAAAATGAATAGAAGTTTTTATATCGATCTGCTTTTTTATTGAAATTTTCTTTGTGTAAAGTTACCCTTCTGATAAAATGTCCAATGTTTGAGTCTCAAATTATTATAAAAATAGCGTTTAATTTTCAGATTATCAATATCTTATTTATATAGTGATGTTTTTAAGTTGTCCAACGTATTTTTTGATAGTTCCATTATTACTCTCTATTTTTGTATCATCCGATAAAGGCTAATTTGCTTCTTTAAAGGTTGCTTGAAAAAGCACTAGATTTTCTTTCTGAGATGAGGGGAAATTGAGATTGAAAAATGAGTTTAATTACAATGGTTGA
This sequence comes from Bacteroidaceae bacterium, assembly GCA_963668125.1. Classification (GTDB taxonomy): domain Bacteria; phylum Bacteroidota; class Bacteroidia; order Bacteroidales; family Bacteroidaceae; genus Bacteroides. Next base: position 1,571,127 of record OY764215.1, read on the forward strand.
TATTTGAGAGTTATTGCATTGGTATCTTTTATGTCACCTAATAAAAAATAAGATTATGAATTCTAAAATGTTTAATTCGTCAATTCTAGCCGATAGCTTTATTGAAAATAGCTGTTCGAAAGATTTCTCCCTGTTAAGCAGAATTCAATTAAACAGCAAAGCTGATTATATTCGTGCAGAAAAGCAAGCTTTGGAATGTGCTAATTATTTGACCTCAACTCCATTTGACAGAAATAACTGGAAATGGGAGTCGGCTGAGCATTTCTTGTTACTTTGGATTAATGGTACTTCTGATTTTACTTTTAAACTTAATCAGACTATTTGTAAAATTATTAAATCCAATTTTGCATTACTAAGCATATACTTTGCTTATGCAACAAAATTTGTATTGGAAAACAGAGACAAATCAAAAGATGAAAAAGAGATATGTAATAATGTTGTTCCTTTATTAATGGATTATTGTAAAAATCAAAGTAATTGAGTAGTTTCAAATAGGTCTATCCATTTCTTCCAATAGGTTTAGCTTTTACATATACGCCGTTCAAATGCTTTTTATACAGCATTTGAGCGGTGTTCTTTTTTTGTTTTATTGGGTACAAAAACATTATCTGCTCGTCTTTCTGTATATAAGAAATAAAAGATTATGAAGCATACAATTCTGAATCTGCGAAAAGCAGCTGTTTTTTTATCATTATTTTTAACTTCCTTCTTATACGCTCAGAAGACTGACAAGGAAACTCTTATCCAGTATTTATCTGGTAAAGGTGCCGATGACGCAGTAGCGTGGGATTTTTATTGCACCGATGGAAGAAATTCCGGGAAGTGGTCTAAAATTATGGTTCCGTCTTGTTGGGAAACACAAGGATTCGGACAATTTCAATATGGTATAACATTCTACGGTAAACCTTTTCCTGATGGAATAGCAAAGGAAAAAGGTCAGTATAAACACGAATTTGAGGTTCCTGCTTCATGGAGAGGAAAAAGTATACGTCTTGTTTTTGAAGCTTCAATGACCGATACTGAGGTAAAGGTAAATGGTCGTAAAGCCGGTGAAAAGCATCAAGGTGCATTCTACCGCTTCTCTTACGATGTTACCGATATGCTGAAGTATGGAAAGAAAAACTTACTTGAAGTAACTGTTAGCAAAGAATCAGAAAATGCCGGAGTAAATCTTGCAGAAAGAAGAGCTGACTACTGGAACTTTGGAGGAATTTTCCGTCCGGTATTTCTGGAAGCAAAGCCTGCAATGAATATTAAACGAATTGCTTTGGATGCTAAAGCTGATGGTTCTTTCAAGGCTACTTGTTTCCTTGGGAATGCTACTTCAGATAAATTAAGTCTTAAAACAGTTATTCTTGATGCAGCTGGTAAGAAGGTGAAAGAAACTGTTTCTCCTGTAAAAGATGGAGGAGACTGGACAACTGTTTCTCTGAATGTTGCTTCTCCAAAATTATGGTCGGCCGAAACTCCTAATTTATACAAGGCTCAGTTCTCTTTGGTTGATAAAGATGGAGCTGTTATTCATCAAACAGAAGAGAAGTTCGGATTCAGAACAATTGAAGTTCGTGAAAGCGATGGTCTTTATATAAACGGTGTGCGTGTAAATATTCGTGGTGTGAACCGTCACAGTTTCCGTCCGGAAACAGGTCGTACTCTCGATCGTGCTAAGAACTATGAAGATGTTCGCTTGATCAAGGAAATGAATATGAATGCAGTTCGTTTGTCTCACTATCCTGCTGATCCTGATTTCTATGAAGCTTGTGACGAACTGGGATTATATGTTATGAGCGAACTTGGCGGATGGCACGGACATTATGAAACTCCCGAAGGTGTTAAACTGGCAGAAGAAATGGTTACCAGAGATGTAAATCACCCATCTGTTATCTGGTGGAGTAATGGTAATGAAAAAGGCTGGAATACAGAACTTGATGGTGAGTTCCATAAATGGGATCCACAACTTCGTCCGGTTATTCACCCACAAGGAAACTTTAGCGGATTTGAAACAATGCACTATCGCTCTTACGGCGAAAGCCAGGAATATATGCGCTTACCTCAGATTTTTATGCCTACAGAGTTTCTTCACGGATTGTATGATGGCGGACATGGTGCCGGGTTATATGATTACTGGGAAATGATGCGTAAACATCCTCGTTGCATCGGTGGTTTCTTATGGGTATTGGCAGATGAAGGTGTGAAACGTGTAGATGAAGATGGCCGTATTGATAACCAGGGAAACTTTGGTGCCGACGGTATTGTTGGTCCTCATCACGAAAAGGAGGGAAGCTTCTTTACTATCAAACAGATATGGTGTCCGGTTCAGGTGATGAATACTAGTCTGGATAAGAACTTCGATGGAGTATTCCAGCTTGAAAACAGATATGATTTTACTAATATAAATGAATGTAAGTTCGTTTGGAAACAAGTTGCTTTCCCATCTGCTATGGATGATAAGGGAACAACCGTTGTTTTGAAACAAGGTGAAGTGAAAGGTACCGATATTGCTCCACATGCAGCCGGCGTACTTAAAACAAATATGCCTTCATTAACTGATAAAGTTGATGCTGTATTCCTGACTGCTATTGATAAGAACGGAAAAGAACTATGGCGTTGGAGCTGGAAGATTGAAGGTAAGGCTCAGAAAGAAGAAACAAAAATAGGTAAAGCTGCTTCTTATAAAGAAACTGAAAGTGCTGTAACTGCTACTGTTGCAGATAAAAGCTATACTTTCAGCAAAAAAGATGGTCAGCTAAAAGAGGTGATTAGCAACGGAAAGAAAATATCGTTTGCTAACGGTCCAAGATTCATTGGTGCCCGCCGTGCCGACCGTTCATTAGACCAGTTCTATAATCATGATGATCCAAATGCTAAGAGTCTGGACAGAACTTACAAAGAATTTAATGATGCAGCTGTATTCCAAAAACTTACAGTAAAAGAACAAGGTAATGATTTAGTAATCACAGCGACTTATAAACTAGGAAATATGGAGACTGCTCAGTGGACAGTAAGACCTGACGGTTCTCTTGTATTGAACTATACCTATAACTTCAATGGTGTTGTAGATTTGATGGGGGTAAGATTTGATTATCCTGAAGATCAGATGCAAAGCAAGCGTTGGTTGGGTAATGGCCCTTACCGCGTATGGCAAAACCGTTTACACGGAACAACCTATGACGTTTGGGAAAACAAATACAACGATCCTATTCCGGGAGAGTCTTTTACTTATCCAGAATTTAAAGGTTATTTCGCAAATTGTTCATGGATGAACCTGACTACTACCGAAGGTGTTATTTCTATTACCAATGAAACACCTAATGTGTATTTAGGAGTTTACCAGCCAAGAGACGGACGTGATGCATTGTTATATACTTTGCCTCAAAGCGGAATCTCAGTTTTGGATGTAATTCCTGCGGTAAGAAATAAAGTAAATGCTACAGATTTAGTAGGTCCTTCTTCACAACCTAAGTGGGTAAGCGGACAAAAAACTGGTAAATTGGTTTTCAACTTTAAGTAAATTCATAAATTCTGAGGGAGAACCTGAATAATGAGTAAATATAAATCATTTTTGTTGTTTCTATTGATTTTGTGTTGTACTGCTGTTACAGCACAAAAGACATTGTTGTCCGATAGATTTAATAATCCACCGGAAGAGGCATCGCCGTGGGTGTTCTGGTACTGGATGCAGGGTGCTGTTTCTAAAGCAGGCATTACTGCAGACATGGAAGCAATGAAGGCTGCCGGTTTAGGTGGTGCTTACCTTATGCCTATAAAAGATACGATAAATAATAAAACGTCTCTTCCTGCATACAGGCAGCTTACTCCCGAATGGTGGGAGATGGTTCGGTTCTCCATGCAGGAAGCTGACAGGGTAGGATTGAAACTTGGTATGCATATTTGTGATGGCTTTGCCCTGGCTGGCGGACCGTGGATTACTCCCGAGAAATCTATGCAGAAAGTTGTGTGGAGTGATACAATTATTTCGGGCGGGAAAATAAAAAATATGCGTTTGTATCGTCCTGAATCTTATGATGGTTTCTATAAGGAAATCGGACTTTATGCCATTCCTGTTCAGGAGGAATACTCAACTGAAATTAATGTTCCGGAAGTTACTTCTTCGAATGTCGAAGATAAAACTCCTTCTTACTTAGTTATACGAAATGCTGAAGGTGCTTTTAAGGCTTCTTCTGCCTGCTGGATTCAATACTCATTTAAACAGCCTTTTACTTGCCGCTCTTTTGAACTTGTATTGAACGGAAACAACTATCAGGCTCATCGTTTAAAAGTTTGTGTTAGTGATGATGGCGTAAACTTCCGTACGGTTAAACAATTAACTCCTGCACGTCAGGGCTGGCAGAATACGGATGAGAATTCTACTCATATTATTCCTGCAACAACAGCTCGTTATTTCCGCTTTTATTGGGATCCTAAAGGTTCTGAACCCGGTGCGGAAGATATGGATGCTGCAAAGTGGAAACCAACTCTGAAAATAAAGAAACTATATTTATCCAGTAGAGCTTTAATTGGTCAGTTTGAAGGTAAAGCTGGATTAGTTTGGCGCGTAAGCAAAAGAACTCAATCTGATGAATTACCGGATAAGGATTGTGTAAAGTTGAATCAGGTGATTGATCTCTCTGCTTCTTTAAATGGTGATTTGTTGAATGCAACTCTTCCTGCAGGAAAATGGAGAATTGTAAGAATGGGACATACTTCTACCGGACATACGAATGCTACCGGTGGGGGAGGTAAAGGACTGGAATGTGATAAGTTCAGTGAAGAGGCTGTGAAGGTACAGTTTGACCATTGGTTTGGCGAAGCTTTCAGAAAGACTGACCCTGAATTAGCTAAACGTGTATTGAAGTTTATGCATGTAGATAGCTGGGAATGCGGAAGTCAGAATTGGTCGGACAATTTTATGGCCGAATTTAAGAAACGCAGAGGATACGACCTTACTCCATACTTATTAGTATATACTGGCACTCCTCTTGAAAGTGCTGAAAAAACAGAAAGTGTTCTGAATGATATTCGTCAGACAATTTCAGAACTTATTGTAGATGTATTCTATAAAACTTTAGCTGATAAAGCTAAAGAATACAAATGCGAATTCTCTGCTGAAAGCGTTGCACCTACTATGGTTAGTGATGGTATGCTTCACTATCAGGCTGTGGACAGACCAATGGGGGAATTTTGGTTAAACAGTCCAACTCACGATAAACCAAACGATATGCTTGATGCTATATCTGGCGCACATGTTTATGGAAAGAATATTATTCAGGCTGAAGGGTTTACTCAGCTGCGTACAATGTGGAATGAAAATCCGGCAATGCTTAAGTCTTTGCTTGATAGAAATTATGCTTTAGGAATTAACAAACTGTTCTATCATGTTTATGTGCATAATCCTTATGTGGACAAAGCACCGGGCATAACATTAGATGGTATTGGACTTTACTTCCAGCGTGATCAGACTTGGTGGAAGCAAGGAAAAGCATGGGTTGACTACGCTCGCCGTTGTCAGACATTGCTTCAATTTGGCCATCCGGTAGTAGATGTTGCTGTGTTTACCGGTGAAGAGTTGCCAAGAAGAGCTATTCTGCCCGACAGACTTGTTCCTTCTCTTCCAGGAATATTTGGAAAAGAACGTGTGGAATCTGAAGAAAAACGTTTAGCTAATGAAGGACAACCTGTAAGAGAAATGCCTGTGGGTGTTTCAAACTCTGCAAACATGACTGATTTGGGCGATTGGATTGATCCATTATCAGGTTATGCTTATGATTCATTTAATAAAGATGCATTGGTGCGTCTTTCAAGATCGGAATATGGTAAACTAATTGTTTCCGGCGGAGCTGAATATAGAATATTAGTGTTGCCTAAACCTCATCCTATGTCTCCTGATGGAGATTATATGAGTCTGGAAGTGGCACGTAAAATCAGATTACTTCAGAAATCCGGAGTAGTGGTTCTACTGGGCGATAAACCAACAAGAGTTCCCGGATTAGCTGATAAGGATTATAACACCAAAGAGGTGAATAAGATAGTTGATCTTATCTGGTCGGCTTCACCACAGTACAAGCTTCCTTATAACGAAGCTGATTTCTCTCAGTTCGGTTTAAAGAAAGATGTTATCTTTAAAGACAATGCGAAAGATTTTGCATGGATTCACCGTGCTGACGAGAATGTTGATATCTACTTTATCGCTAATCAGAAGAATGAACGTCGTAAAGTGACCGTTTCTTTACGCTGCAGTGGCAAACAGCCGGAATTATGGAATCCCGTAACAGGTGAAATAAAAGATGCTGAAGTGTGGAGCGAATTTGATGACAGAACAGAAATTGCTTTAGACCTGGATGCAAACGAATCGGTTTTTGTTGTATTCCAACGTGAAACTAAAGTTGTTTCAGGAAATAAGCAGTCAATTGTAACTACTTCGCCGTTGCAGACTAAAGATTGGACGGTGAATTTCCCTCAAGTATCCAAAAGTCTGAAAAAAGATTCTTTGTTCGACTGGAGTAAAGAAAGTGATACAGATATTAAGTATTACTCTGGTACTGCCAATTATAAGACTACATTCCAATGGAAGAGCAAAACAGGCAAGAACGAAGTATATCTTGATTTGGGTAAAGTAAATGTAATGGCCGAAGTTATTGTTAATGGAATAAATTGCGGAATTGCATGGACTGCTCCTTATCGGGTTGATATTACCAAAGCAATAAAGAAAGGAAATAATGACATAGAGATTCAGGTTGTTAATACTTGGTTGAATAAGATGAAAGGTGTGCATGATCAAAAGATTAAAGCAGATAATGTTTGGACAAATGCTACCTATTGGTCAGAAAAGTTACCTTTGCAGGAATCAGGACTTTTAGGACCTTTAAATCTTCTTATGAAGGAAAGTAAGAGAAAGTAATAGAGACATTAATAATTTAAATTAGATTGGTTAGTAGAAACATGTACATGTTCGGATCCAATCATGTACAAGATTGAAAGTAAACATGTACATGATCGAGTGCTAAATATGTACATGATCGTTTTAAGATAACCTGAATAAATACTTAGTTTATCGTCGGGTTTTACTTAGATACTGATTATTAAATATATAATTAAATGAATAACAAGTTCAGATTTGGAGCACTCGCGTTGGCGATATCGCTCTTTTGTTCGACCACAATAAAGGCCGAAGTTAAACTTCCAGCTTTTTTCTCAAATGGAATGGTTATACAACAACAAACTAATGCTTCTTTTTGGGGAACTTCAACACCAAATAAGAAACTGACAATTGTTACATCATGGAATAAAAAGAAATATACTGTTGATGTTGACGGAACAGGTAAATGGAAAGTTGCTCTTGCAACTCCTACAGCCGGAGGTCCATATTCAATTACGTTCAATGACGGCAAACTAACCACGCTGCAAGATGTGCTAGTTGGCGAGGTATGGCTTTGCTCTGGTCAGTCAAATATGGAAATGCCAATGAAGGGTTATAAAAACCAACCGGTTGATAATTCAAACATGGATATCCTGAAATCAACAAATCCTCAGATTCGTCTATTCACAGTAGGTCATAATTCTGTTATCGATGTGCAGAATGATGTAAAAGGCGACTGGAAAGCTGCTACTCCCGAATCGGTAAAAGAATTCAGTGCTACAGCTTATTATTATGGTCGTTTACTTCAGCAGATGCTGAATGTTCCGGTTGGATTAATCTGCAGCAGCTGGGGTGGTTCATGTGTTGAGGCCTGGATGGATAAAGAGATGTTGAAAGGTTTTCCTGAAGTTAAAATCCCAAAATCACCCGAAGATATAGTAGAGAAGAATCGTACTCCTACAACATTATACCAAGGCATGATTGCTCCGTTGGTTGGTTATACAATTAAAGGTGCAATCTGGTATCAGGGAGAATCTAATTATGATCGCTCTCAATCATACACAGATCTTTTCTCAACAATGATTAATTTATGGAGAGCAAGATGGAATCAGGGTAATTTCCCATTCTATTTCTGTCAGATTGCTCCTTATGATTATTCAATCATTACTCCTGCCGGTAAAGAGGTTATCAATTCAGCCTATTTACGCGAAGCTCAAAGTAAAGTAGAATGGAAAGTTGAAAATACAGGTATGACGGTATTGCTTGATGCCGGATTAAAGGAAGGTATTCACCCAAGAAAGAAACAAATTGCAGGTGAACGTCTTGCTCTTCAGGCTTTGGTGAAGACTTATAAAATTAACGGTGTAACTGCCGATGGACCGGTTTATAAAGAGATGGCTGTTCAGAATGATACTGTTGTGTTAAGCTTTGACAGAACACAAATGTGGGTTGCCGCTCCAAAAGGTGACTTGCAGAACTTTAAGGTAGCTGGTGCAGACAAGAAATTCTATCCTGCTAAAGCATGGATTGTAAGAAGTAAGGTATATGTAAAATCGGATGAAGTTAAGAAACCTGTTGCTGTTCGCTATGCTTTCGAAAACTATGTGGATGGTGATTTGTACGGCACTGAAGGTCTTCCTGTTTCTTCATTCAGAACTGATAATTGGTAAATAGATGAAAAAAGCCTTTGTTGCATTTATATTATTGACTTTTATTTCTACCAGTCGTGCCGCGAAGGCGACCGACTGGCTGGATTCATATAATGTTTTGTGGACTTCTCAAAGCAAGGGCTCTTATGAGTCCATGCCTTGCGGAGGTGGAGATATTGGCCTGAATGTTTGGGTGGAAAACAATGAACTACTGTTCTATATATCACGCAGTGGTTCACTGGACGAAAACAATTGTTTTCTTAAATCAGGACGTATCCGTGTAAAGCTGACTCCCAATCCTTTTATAAATTCAAATTTTAGTCAGCAATTAAATCTTCGAAAAGGTTTTGTAGATGTTAATGCCGGCAATACAAATATCCGTTTATGGGTAAATGTATTTAGTCCGGTTATTCATGTTGATATAAATAGCAAACAAAAGCTTTCGGCAGAGGTTTATTATGAAAACTGGCGCTATAAAGATCGTCCGGTTAGAAAAGGAGAGGGGAATGCCAATTCCTATAAATGGGCAATACCTAAAGGACTTGTAACAAAGGCAGATGTAATAGAGAATAGTACTGATAAAGTGATTTTCTATCATAAAAACGATGCTCAGACAGTATTCGACGTTACGGTTGCTCAACAAGGAATGGATTCTGTTAAAAGCAAAATGTATAATCCGATTGGAAACCTTACATCTGGTGGAATGCTTTTCGGAGATAATCTGAAGTTTGCAGGAATCACCTCAGGAGAATATGTCGGAACTGATTATAAATCATGGTGCATGAAGAGCGTGAAGCCTTCATCCTCGCATCATATTCAGATAGCTTTGTATACCCAACAGACAGAATCACTTAATCAGTGGAAACAAGGATTAGCTGATATTGTGAAAGGTATAAAAAGCAATGATGATCAGAAAAGAACTCAAGCCTGGTGGAACTCATTCTGGAACAAGAGTGGCATTCGTATAAACGAAACAAATAAAGATTCCGAAGCCTGGAAGATTGGAAGAAACTATCAACTTTTCCGCTATATGCTGGGATGCAATGCTTACGGTAGTTATCCAACTAAATTTAATGGTGGTTTATTTACTTTTGATCCGGCTCACGTTGATTCAACTCTTAACTTCACTCCCGATTTTCGTAAATGGGGTGGTGGAACAATGACTGCTCAGAATCAGCGATTGGTCTATTTTCCAATGCTTAAGAGCGGTGACTTTGATATGATGAATTCTCAGTTCGATTTTTATCTGCGTATCCTAAAGAATGCAGAATTACGAAGCAAGGTTTACTGGAATCACGAAGGAGGATGTTTTACCGAACAAATAGAGAACTTTGGTTTACCTAATCCTAGTGAATATGGATGGAAACGTCCTGCAAACTTTGATAAGGGATTAGAATATAATGCCTGGTTGGAATATCAGTGGGATACTGTTCTGGAATTCTGTGATATGATTCTTGAAACAAAGGAATATAATAACGAGAAAATAGATAAGTATGTTCCTTTGATAGAGAGCGCTCTGACTTTCTTTGATGAGCACTATAGAATGTTGGCTACTCAACGTGGTAGAAAAGTGCTGGATGGTGACGGGCATTTGGTACTTTATCCGGGTTCAGCTTGCGAAACTTATAAAATGGCTTATAATTCCACATCTACTATTTCAGCTTTGAAAGTTGTTTTGGAAAAGATGATTGAATATTCTGCTGCAGATAGTACTAAATCTGCTCGCTGGAAACAAATGCTTTCAACTATTCCGCCTATTACTATAAGAGAAGAGAGTGGAAAGAAGATGATTGCTCCTGCTAAATTGTGGGAAAGAATTAATAATATTGAATCTCCGCAATTGTATCCTGTTTTTCCATGGAGAACATATGGAGTGGGAAAAAAAGATTTGGATGTAGTGGTTAATACCTATCTTTACGATTCTGATGCATTGAAGTTCAGAAGTCATGTGGGCTGGAAACAAGATAATATTTTTGCTGCTTGTCTGGGACTTACCAAAGAAGCACAAAGGCTTACCTCCTTAAAAATGAAAGATAGCGAACTTCGATTTCCTGCATTCTGGGGCCCGGGTTATGACTGGACTCCCGATCATAATTGGGGAGGCAGTGGAATGATTGGTCTTCAGGAAATGCTGATGCAGACTAACGGAGAACAAATACTTCTTTTCCCTGCATGGCCTGTTGAATGGAATGTTCACTTTAAGTTGCATGCTCCTCAAAACACAACAGTTGAGGCTGAACTTAAAGATGGAAAGGTTACAGCACTACAAGTATATCCTGCGGAAAGGATGAAAGATGTTGTTATTATGATTAAGAAATAATAAAATAAATACAGAATAGAATGAAGAATGTTATTGCAGCACTTTTGCTCTTTTTAATGCCGGTACTAGGTTTTGCCGGTTCATATTGTCCTGACACCTCGGTTGCAGGCTTTATTGATTTAAAAGGCAGTGGGAGAATTGTTTATAATTTCAATCCGGGATGGCGCTTCTTTAAAGGAGATGTTAAAAATGGCGGTGCTATGGGACTGGATGATTCATCGTGGGAAGTTGTTGCAACACCACATACAGTAGCATTGGAACCAGCAGAAGCCAGTGGCTGTCGCAATTATCAGGGGCCGGCTTGGTACAGAAAGCATTTTGTGGTTGATAAATCATTGAAAAGAAAGAATATTTCGGTATATTTCGAGGCTGTGATGGGTAAATCAGATGTTTATGTAAATGGTAAGCTGGTAAAACAACATCTTGGTGGATATCTCCCTTTCTCTGTATCATTAACAGATCTTGGTATTCACGCCGGTGAGTCTTGCCTGATTGCAGTCTTTACCGATAATAGTGATGATAAGAATTTCCCTCCGGGTAAGAAACAATATACGCTTGACTTTGCTTATCATGGAGGTATCTATCGCGATGTTTGGATGATTGCAAAATCACCTGTAGCTATTACCGATGCAATCGAAGCAAACAAAGTTGCTGGTGGTGGAGTATTTGTTCATTATGATAATATCAGCGAAAAAAGTGCAGATGTATTCGTTGATACTGACGTTAAGAATGAAAGCAAACAAAGCAAGACTGTATATCTGGAAACTGAACTTTGTGATAAAACTGGGAAAGTTATAGCTCGAGAAAAGACAAAGCTTGTTCTGGCTAATGGTGAAAGTAAGACTGCAAAACAAAAGATTACAGTTCGCAAACCCAATCTTTGGTCTCCGGATGATCCGTATTTGTACAGGGTCAATTCACGAGTACTCGATGGCAAAGTTTCTCTGGATGGTGGAACAACTCGTATAGGTATTCGTAAAGCTGAATTCTGTGGAAAAGATGGATTCTATTTGAATGGTAAGCCTTACGGACAATTAATAGGTGCTAACAGACATCAGGATTTTGGCTATGTAGGAAATGCTCTTCCTAACTCTCAACAATGGCGTGATGCTAAGAAATTACGTGATGCCGGTTGCAAAATAATACGTTCCGCACATTATCCTCAGGATCCTTCATTTATGGATGCTTGCGATGAACTTGGTCTGTTTATTATTGTAGCTACTCCGGGATGGCAATTCTGGAATAAAGATCCTCACTTTGCTGAATTAGTAAATGAGAATACACATCAGATGATTCGCAGAGATCGTAATCATACATCAGTTCTTATTTGGGAACCTATATTGAACGAAACACGTTATCCGTTGGATTTCTCTTTATCTGCATTAAAGGTTACGAAAGATGAATTCCCGTATCCGGGTGCTCCGGTTGCTGCAGGAGACTTGCATTCTGACGGAGTTGCCGATAATTACGGTTTGGTATATGGATGGCCTACTGATGAGGGAAAAGCCAAACAATGTATCTTTACCCGTGAGTTTGGTGAAAATGTAGACGACTGGTATGCTCATAACAATAACAACCGTGCATCAAGAAGTTGGGGTGAACGCCCTCAGTTAGTTCAGGCTCTTTCATTAGCTGAATCTTATGGTGCGATGTTTAAAACAACCGGACAATTTATTGGTGGTGCACAATGGCATCCTTTTGATCACCAACGTGGTTACCACCCAGATCCATATTGGGGAGGAATCTTTGATTGTTTCCGCCAACCGAAGTATGCATATTACATGTTTAAGAGTCAGATATCTCCAAACGCTACTCATCCTGTTTGTGAAACAGGGCCAATGGTTTATGTAGCTAATGAAATATCTCCATTCTCGGATAGCGATGTGGTTGTTTTCAGTAATTGCGACTCTGTAAGATTGATTACTTATGAAAAAGATACGATAGTACAACCAGTTATTCACGAAAAGAATGGAATACCTAATGCTCCGGTAATATTTAAGAATGTGTATAATTTCTGGGATATGAGACAATATACTTATGTTCAGAAGAACTGGCAGAAAGTAAGTTTCGTTGCAGAAGGTATTATAGATGGCAAGGTGGTGTGTAGCTATAAAAGAATGCCATCACGTCGTTCTACCAAATTAAGATTAACTCTTGATCACGAAGGGCAATCTTTAGTTGCCGATGGCTCTGATTTTGCGGTTGTAATTGCAGAAGTTACTGATGATAGCGGAAATGTGCGCAGGTTGGCAAAAGATAATGTAGTTTTCACTGTTGAAGGTGAGGGAACAATTATCGGTGATGCAAGTATTGGTGCTAATCCGCGAGCTGTTGAATTTGGCTCTGCTCCTGTATTAATCCGTGCAACAAATAAGGCGGGCAAAATTAAGGTTAAAGCTCATGTTCAGTTTGAAGGGGTGCATGCACCAACATCTGCCGAACTAGAGTTTGAGAGTATTCCTTCTGAGAAACCATTTTGTTATATAGATCAGGTACAAAGCAAAGTTAACCGGAACAATAAAACGACCAATGAAACAAAACCAACTCTTACAGAAGAAGAAAAACAAAAAGTTCTGAATGAAGTTGAACTTCAACAGACAGAGTTTGGTGAAAAGCACTTAAAATAGTGATTAATAAGTTTTAAAGTGTTAACCGATTGTTGTACATTTGTCTGCCTTTACTTAACTTTGACCTCATTACTTATAAAAACAGGCAGAAGACATGAATAAATATTTGGTGCTTATAATTATGTTATTTTGCTGTCGTTTTGCGACAGCAAGTAATAACATAATTATTGAGCATTATTCAGTTGAGAATGGAGTTCCTCATGAAATTGTAAATTGTGCGATCAAAGATTCAGAAGGCTTTGTATGGTTCGGTACCTGGTATGGATTATGCAGTTTCGATGGACAGAAGTTTAAAACATACAATAGTCGGAATCTCTACTACACAGATATACCTCCCAGAAAAATTCAAAAAATAATAGAAGATAAAAGCTGTAACTTATGGGTCAAAACCGTTGACCACAAGCTTTATCTTTTTGATAAGCACAAAGAGTGCTTTTACTCCGTGTTTAATGAACTGAGAAAAAATTACTCAGTAAATTCTCAGATTATTAAGATTCAGAAGACAGCCGACGGAGAACTTTTATTATTAACAAAAAACAAAGACTTATTAAAAGCATCCTCCAACAAGGATGGCAAACTTAATATTATCCTCCTTCACAACTCAAAAGTCAAGGCCGGCTATACTAAGCTGAAGAAAAATCTATTGTGCGAAAGTAAGGATTATATCAGCTGGATTGGTATAGATTACAAAATTCTGTCCAGCCCTAAAGGAAATTCCTTAAAATCTAAGCCATCTGATTTTATATTGAAAGGACTTGGTGTTACTCCCGAAACAGAATTTTCATGTGCATACGAGAATAAAGGAGTTTTATGGGTAGGTGATAAACAAGGTAATATTTATCTGATAACTCTCTATAACGGACGTATCATTCCAATAAAAATATTATCAGGTAAAGGAGCTATTGAGAATATCTTTATTGAAAACAGAACAAAAATATATATTTCTGTTGCTAATAAAGGTGTCTATTTATATGACCTGAAGAAAAAAACATTCAAACTGTTATTCACTCCTCAGGTTAAAGAACCAGTTGTGAAGCTATTTAGTGATAGTTACGGAAAAGTATGGTTTGTTCTTGGAAAGAAAGGGGTAGTATATTATAATCCGGTAAATGATGCAATTAAGCAATTTATTTTTCAGGATGGCCTTGTAAATGAAGAAATACAGGAACAGGACGGAAAAGAACATGGAATGTTTTTTATTACTTCATCAGGAGATTTAGTCCGGATAGATCGTAATAAACTTACAGAGGATTACTTAAATCATTCTGAAGAGTTCCTTAAATTCGAAAAAGGAAACAGACTTTGTAACTTATTAATGGACAAAGACGGTGTGTTATGGGTTACTTCTTTGGATAATGGTATTTATAAAATTACTTTTCCAAAAAAGCAATTTTCTCTTTTTTCTCCATGCAGCTTTGAAAACAAAACTACAGATCCCGAAATCTGTAAAGTAGGAGTTAAATCCTTGTTTGAAGCAAAGAATGGTGATATATGGGTAGGAACCCGAAATTCGGAAGTTTATAGAATTGGTAGAAACGGTGCTTTAAAGCAAAAGTTCTTTGAGGGTAATTACAATATTGGAAATGTATACCATATGATGGAAGATAACCAGGGTAATCTCTGGTTTTCAACTAAAGGTCAGGGATTGGTAAAGGCCGAACCCGATAATTCATCAAAATTGGGATTCCGCTTTACCCGTTTTATGAATGAAGAAAATAACCCGAACTCAATTAGCAGTAATGAAGTCTATTGTTCTTATCAAGATAGCAAAGGGCGTATTTGGGCTGGTTTGTTCGGTGGTGGTCTGAATTTGTTGGAAGAAGAAAATGGTAGAGTTATCTTCAGACATAAGTATAATTGCTTTAGCTATTATCCATCCAATGGCTTGTATATGGAGGTCCGTAATATAATTGAAGACTCCGAAGGACGTATATGGGTTGGTACAAGTGATGGGTTGATGTCGTTTGACGGAAACTTCAAAAGAGCTGATAAAATAAAATTTGAGGTTTATCAGAATGGATCAGATATTTCCGATAATGATATATATGCATTATATAAAGACAAGAAATCACAAATATGGGTAAGTGTTTTCGGAGGAGGATTAAATAAGCTTATTAGCTATGATCATGAAACCAGAATGCCTGTTTTCCAGTCATATGGCCTGAAGGAAGGATTGAAAAGTGATGTTATCCTGTCTATAGTAGAGGATAAAAGAGGTAATCTTTGGTTAGCTACAGAAATGGGTATTTCCCGTTTTAATATGAAAACGCAATCTTTCCGTAACTTTGATAAGTATGACGGCTTTATTCCAGTAAAAATGGAAGAGGAGTGTGCATTACGTTGTGCGTCCGGACAGCTATGGTTTGGGTGTAAAGATGGTATAATAAAGTTTGATCCGTCCAGTCTTGAAACATATAATTTTGCCAATAAAACTTTTATAGTTGATTTTAAAGTTTCTAATCAGGACTACAATTCATTGAATACAGGCGAACATGGATTATCTGTGAAGGAGCTTAAAACTATTACTCTGAAGCATAATCAGTCTATGTTCACAATTGAGTTTGCTGCACTAAACTATTATAATCAAAATCGCATCAGCTATAAATATATACTTCAGGGATATGAGGAAGAATGGCACTTTAGTGGAAAGAACCGGATTGCTTCATATACAAATGTACCTCCTGGTAAGTATCTGTTTAAGGTGAGAACAATCGACGAAGCAAATCCTTCTTTTGTTTCTGAAAGAACATTAGAGATTATTATTCTTCCACCCTGGTGGAGATCTGATATAGCCTATATAATTTATGTGATATTGTTCCTGGCTTTATTATATGGAGTTATGAAGTTTGTTTTTTTTATGATAAAGATAAAGAATGACATCTATATTGAACAGAAACTTGCAGAATTGAAAATTAAGTTCTTTACAAACATATCACATGAGCTGCGTACACCTCTGACATTGATTAAGGGGCCTATTCAGGAACTGCGGGAGAAAGAAAAGTTATCCGACAAAGGAGCCCGATACATTGATTTAATGGAAAAGAGCACCGATCAGATGCTTAATCTGGTTAATCAGATTCTCGACTTCAGAAAGATAGAAAATGGAAAAATGCGTTTGCATGTTTCTCTGATAAATCTGAATTCGATGATTGAACATCTGAGCGAAGAGTTCGAAGTTCTTTCTGAAGAAAATGAAATTAGTTATACCTGTCAGTTCAATGACAGTGATATCTTTGTGTGGGCAGATCAAGAGAAACTGGAAATTGTGATCCGTAATCTTCTTTCGAATGCGTTTAAGTTTACCCATTCTGGTGGAAGTATAATTCTTACAGTGGGACTCCTTCCTGATGGGAAAGCTTGTTTTGTAAGAGTAGAAGATACCGGTACTGGTATTCCTCAGAATAAGCTTACTGAAATATTTGAGCGTTTCTCACAAGGTGATAATGCAAAAGATACTACCTATAAAGGTACAGGAATCGGGTTGGCTCTTTCTAAAGAACTGATGAATTTGCATCACGGACAGATTACTGTTGAAAGTGAGCAATCCAAAGGATCGGCATTTACAGTAGAATTATTGTTGGGCAAAGAACATTTTAAATCTGACGAGGTAGATTTCTATTTCAGTGATCAGGTTGATAATCTTCCTCAGGAAACGTCAATTCTGGATACAAACAGAAATGAAGAAGAGGATGAACTGGAAGACGATTTGAGCAAAGACAATTCTACATTGCCAAGCTTGTTGCTTGTAGAAGACAATAAGGATTTATGTAATCTGATAAAGATGCAATTGGAAGACCAGTTCCGTATTTATATCGCAAATAATGGAGTTGAAGGTTTAAAGAAGGTTCATCTGTATCATCCGGATATTGTTGTAACAGATCAGATGATGCCAGAGATGGATGGAACGGAAATGCTGCAACGTATCAGAAAAGATTTTAAGATTAGTCACATTCCGGTAGTTATACTCACTGCCAAGAGTGGTGATGAAGCTAAGACTACAGCTATTAGCCTTGGAGCTAATGCTTATATAACAAAACCTTTCAGCAAGGATTATCTGGTAGCCCGTATAGAGCAGCTGTTAAGAGAAAGAAGACTTTTCCAGGAAAGGCTTTGGAAAAAAGATAATGAGGAACCATCGGTTGATTATGAACAATTCCTTGTTCAGAAAGATGTTCAGCTATTGGAAAAAATCCATCAGGTTATTGAAGATAATCTCGAT
Organism: Bacteroidaceae bacterium; assembly: GCA_963668125.1. Taxonomy (GTDB): domain Bacteria; phylum Bacteroidota; class Bacteroidia; order Bacteroidales; family Bacteroidaceae; genus Bacteroides. Next base: position 1,588,798 of record OY764215.1, read on the forward strand.
AACAGTGATTTTAATATCGATACTATTGCTTCTACTATTGGTTTAAGCCGTTCTTCCTTCTTTAAGAAATTAAAAAGTCTCACCGGACTTGCTCCTGTAGACTTAGTTAAAGAAATTCGACTGAATAAATCAATTGAGATGATTAAGAACACCGATTTGAGTATTTCGGAAATAGCTTTCGCCGTGGGTTTTAAAGATGTGGGGTATTTCGGTAAATGTTTCAGAAAGAAATATGATCAGTCTCCGCGTGAATACATGAATACTTATAGAAAATCGTGAAATACTGATTACAAAAGGCTTTTCTGTTCGTTTTAGAATTATATTCATTAACCCAAATAAAAGTTTACTATAATGAGGATAGTTCGAATAGCTTCAAGAAATATACTTGTAGGTCTTTTTTGCACATTTGCAGTGCAAAGTCTTTTTGCTCAAAAGACTTCTATGACATTGAAAGATGGTAAAATTTCCTATAATGTAGATGATCAAAACAATAGAGTTCTTGATTTCTCCTATTGTGGATATCGAAGTTCAGAGAAAGATATACCCGAGGTGCCTAATAAAATAGTTGTCTCTAGTCAGGAAGGCGATTGCTCTTCTGTAATTCAAAGAGCAATAAATTATGTTTCTTCTTTGGCACCAGATAAAAAAGGATTCAGAGGAGCCGTTTTACTAGGTAAAGGTGTTTTCCATTTAGATAAATCTTTGTTCATCTCTAAATCTGGTGTTGTGTTACGCGGAGCTGACAAAAACCAGACTGTTTTAGTTAAAAGGGGCTCCGATAGAGGTGCTGTGGTTTATGTTGAAGGAAGAAATGATTTTTCTGTTACTGACACACTATCAGTTACTTCCTCTTATATTCCCGTTAATTCCCGTACAATTGCTGTAGCTTCAGCTTCTAAGCTGAAAAAAGGAGATAGGGTGATGATCTATCGTCCTTCGACTACAAAATGGATTGAAAGTTTAGGTTGCGAGCACTTTGGTGGAGGCATTACAGCTTTAGGCTGGAAAGCCGGTGATATTGAAATGTATTGGGACAGAACAATTTCAGGCCTGAATGGTGGAAATGTGGAATTGGATGTTCCGTTAACAATGGCTGCCGATGCTCAACAGGGCAAAGTTCAGGTGTTGTTGTATCATTGGAATGGTCGTATCTCTGATTCTGGTGTAGAAAATATCTCTTTTGAATCTGAGTATAATAAAAAATATCCAAAAGATGAAGATCATTGCTGGACTGGCGTTTCTATTGAAAACGCAGAGAATTGCTGGGTTCGTCATGCTTCATTCAGATATTTTGCCGGAAGTGCAGTGTTTGTTCAAAGAACAGCATCAAAAGTAACGGTAGAAGATTGTATCTCAACAGATCCGGTTTCTGAAATTGGAGGATTGCGCAGAAATACTTTCCTCACTATGGGACAGCAAACTCTTTTCCAACGTTGTTACTCAGAACATGGTATTCACGATTTCGGAGCTGGATACTGTGCTCCCGGACCAAATGCCTTTGTGCAATGTGAATCAAAAGAATCTTTTGGCTTTAGTGGAGCTATTGATAGCTGGGCTTGCGGATTATTGTTTGATATCGTTAATGTTGATGGCAATAATCTTTCGTTTAAGAATATAGGACAAGATTTCAATGGTGCAGGCTGGGGAACATCAAACAGTCTTTTCTGGCAATGTTCTGCAGCTGAAATAGAATGCTATTCTCCTGCAAAAGATGCAGTAAACAGAGCATACGGATGCTGGGCTCAGTTCTCCGGAGATGGTGAATGGAATGAGTCAAATAACCATATTCAACCAAGAAGCATTTTCTATTCGCAACTGGCAGAACGACTAGGCAAAGATTGTTCTCAAAGAGCTCGTATCCTACCTGTTAGCACAGAAGCTTCCAGCAGTCCTACTCTTGCTGTTGCAGCAGAAATGGCAAAACAAGCTTATACTCCTAAATTGACACTGCGTCATTGGATTGAACAAGATACACTGTTGGTCTCAGTAGATCAAAACAAACTAAAACCGGCTTCATCCCTAAAGGTAGAAAAGGAAAAAGCATCTTCAATGAAAACAATGTCAATTGAAGACGGTAGAATTGTGATTAACAATCAACTTCTTACAGGTAATCGTTCTGAAGTACCTTGGTGGAGTGGCAAACTGAGAACTAATTATCTGGCTAAGGCTAAACCACATATTACCAGATTTGTTCCGGGAAGAGAAGGATTAGGTCTTACTGATCGTATTGATTCTGTTGTAAACTTCATGAAGAATGAAAAGATAACTGTATTAGACCATAATTATGGATTGTGGTATGACAGAAGAAGAGACGACCATGAACGTACCAGCCGCAGAACAGGAGATGTATGGGGACCATTCTATGAACAGCCATTTGGCCGAAGCGGTGAAAGTTCTGCATGGGAAGGATTGTCAAAATACGATTTAACCAGACCTAATGCATGGTATTGGGGACGACTGAAAGAATTTGCGACTCAATCAGACAAAGAAGGATTGGTACTTTTCCATGAGAATTATTTCCAGCACAATATTCTTGAAGCAGGAGCACACTGGGTAGATTGTCCATGGCGTTCAGCTAATAATATTAATGACACTGATTTTCCGGAACCAGTTCCTTTTACAGGTGATAAGAGAATATTTATGGCCGACCGTTTTTATGACATATCTCATCCTGTGAGAAGAGAACTACATAAAAAATATATTCGTCAGTGTTTGAATAATTTTTCAGATAATAAGAACGTAGTTCAACTAATTAGTGCAGAATTTACTGGTCCTCTTCACTTTGTTGAATTCTGGTTAGATGAAATTGGAGCATGGGAAAAGGAAACTGGTAAGCATGCAACAGTTGCTCTTAGTACAACTAAAGATGTTCAGGATGCTATCCTTAAAGATAAAAAACGTTCAGCTTTGGTTGATATTATAGATATAAGATACTGGCATTATAAAAGTGATGGAACAACTTATGCTCCCGAAGGTGGAAAGAATTTAGCTCCAAGACAACATGCACGTCAGATGAAAGTTGGCAAGGTAACCTTCAATGAAGCTTATAAAGCTGTTAACGAATACAGAGAAAAGTATCCTGAAAAAGCTGTGACTTTTTATGCTCAGAATTATCCTGATATGAATTGGGCAGTATTCATGGCTGGAGGATCTTTACCAGTGTTACCAGAAATAAATGATCCTTCTTTCTTAAATGATGCAGCAAAAATGCATGTGGAAAAAACTGGTACTGGCAATTATTACAGACTGGGAAAATCTGGTATTGGGACAATAATTTATAGTGAATCAAAAGAAGATTTAGATCTACCAATGACTCCCGGAACATATGCTTTGAAGAAGGTTGACACAAAAACCGGTAAGGTTTCTGTTGTTGCAAATAAACTTAAAATATATGATAAATTCATCTTTAAAGCTGGTGGTAACACTATCGGTGTTTATTGGTTTCAGGCTCTGTAAGCTCAAGAGTAGAGGGAAATAAGCGAAAAACATGTTGTAAAGCAGATTATCAATTATTTCTACTCTATAATCAAATATTCCCTAAATAAAATCCCTCATAGCTTTAGTTTTGCATTGTCTCTTCAAGGAGGCAATGCTTAATTTTTTAAAGAGTATCATGAAGGAACAAGAAGAGAATAGAATGGATTGTATAAGTGTCGATGCTGAAGTGTCGCAGTTACTCTCCCTTTTAGTATCAGGAGATGTTAAAGCATTCTCCAGATTATACGATTTGCACGTGAATATGCTTTTTAATTATGGTTGTCGCCTGACCACAGATAAAGAGCTTTTAAAAGACTGTATTCACGATGTCTTTATTAAGATCTTTAGTAAACGCGAAGATCTTAGTGAAATAGCAAATTTTAAATCATATCTATTCATTTCACTGAAAAATAAATTGTGCGATGAAAGTCGCAAAAGAATTAATTACTCAGATCAGGCGGTAGAGGAGTTAAATCCAGTGGCTTCTGAAAATGTGGAAGACGACTATATTAACTTTGAGATGGATTGTGTCTCAAACGAAAAGGTGAAATACCTTTTAAATCAGCTTCCTCCAAGGCAGAAAGAGGCTCTTACACTGTATTATATCGAAGAAAAAAAGTATGAGGATATTTGTGTATTGATGGATATGAATTACCAGTCAGTGCGAAATTTAATTCATCGTGGAATATTAAAACTCAGAAGTATTGCAGTTTAATATATTTTTATAGAATATAATGAGTACAACTTCTCCCTTTATTCGTTTTTTTATTATATCAATAAATTATATGATAAGGTGGGAAAAGATGAACTTAACAATATTGAAGACTTCTTAACAAATGATCGTTTTATTTGTTATGTTTTCGAGCAGACTTCTTCATTGAAGAAGTATTGGGATGATTATTTTAAATGTAATCCCGAAAAGGAATCTTTGGCACAGAATGCGAGACAGGTACTCTTGAATGAGGATGATAAACCGGGCATTAGTTCCACAGAAAAGGAAGAATTGAAACAAAGGATTCTTTCTACAGTAATGAAGGTTAATAGTTTATAAATAGGATTTAGTTTAAGGGGGGAATGACCTGATGTTTGATTTTTAAATCATGCATCGGGTCATTTTGTTTTATATATAATGTTATAATCCTTTTTTCTTTGCCTCGTTCCAGTATTTATCCATCTCTTGAAGAGACATATCTTTCAGGTTTTGACCTTGCTTTATGGTGTTTTCTTCCAGATAAGTAAAGCGACGGATAAATTTATGGTTAGTACGCTCAAGTGCATTATCGGGATTTATTCCGTAAAGACGGGCTGCATTGATAATGCTGAAGAGTAAATCGCCCATTTCTGCTTCCATTTTATCTTTATCCATGGATGAAATTTCGGCTTGCAATTCATTAAACTCTTCTTTTACCTTATCCCATACCTGCTCTTTCTTTTCCCAGTCGAATCCAACATTTCGTGCTTTATCTTGAATTCTATATGCTTTGATTAGTGATGGGAGAGAGGCCGGCACTCCACTTAAAACCGATTTATTGCCACCTTTTTCCTTTAATTTAAGTTGCTCCCAGTTTTGAGAAACCTGTCCGGATGTTTCTGCAACCTCATTTCCAAATACGTGTGGATGACGAAAGATAAGTTTTTCACACAAATGGTCGCAGACATCTTTAATGTCAAAGTCATCCGTTTCGGATGCTATTTTTGAATAAAATGCAACATGAAGTAATACATCTCCCAGTTCTTTGCAAGTCTCTTTTTTATCGCCTTTCATCAAAGCATCGCTTAATTCGTAAACTTCTTCAATGGTGTTTGCTCTTAAGCTTTCGTTAGTTTGCTTCCTGTCCCAGGGGCATTTTACACGAAGTTCATCAAGGATATCCAGAAAGCGGCCAAAGGCTTCCATTTGTTCTTTTCTAGTATGCATGTCTGTAATTCTTTTAATCAAGAGCAAAAGTAGCTATTTCTTTCGCAGTTAATCGTCTTTTTTTATTAATTTTGCGGGCAATATTCAATGAATTAATAAATTATCAAATATAATATGGAATTAGCAAGTAAGTACAACCCCGCTGATGTTGAGGATAAGTGGTACCAGTATTGGCTGGATCACAAATTATTTAGTTCTAAACCTGATGGTCGTGAACCATATACAGTCGTGATTCCTCCTCCTAACGTGACAGGTGTACTGCATATGGGGCACATGTTGAACAATACTATTCAGGATATTCTTGTTCGTCGTGCACGTATGGAAGGAAAGAATGCTTGCTGGGTACCGGGTACCGACCATGCTTCTATTGCTACAGAAGCAAAGGTTGTTAATAAACTGGCTTCCGAAGGAATTAAAAAGACAGATCTTACCCGTGACGAGTTCCTTAAACATGCATGGGCATGGACAGATAAGCACGGTGGCATTATTCTTGAACAGTTGAAAAAGTTGGGTGCTTCCTGCGATTGGGATCGTACAGCCTTTACTATGGACGAATCACGTTCAGAAAGCGTACTTAAAGTCTTTGTAGATCTTTATAATAAAGGATTGATTTACCGTGGTGTTCGTATGGTAAACTGGGATCCGAAAGCGTTGACAGCTTTGTCTGATGAGGAAGTTATCTACAAGGAAGAACATAGCAAATTGTTCTATCTCCGCTACATGATTGAAGGCGAAGATAACAAATATATCGTAGTAGCTACAACTCGTCCGGAAACTATCCTTGGCGATAGCGCTGTTTGTGTAAATCCTAACGATCCACGTTACAGCTACCTGAAAGATAAGAAAGTAATTGTTCCTTTGGTGAACCGTGCAGTTCCAATCATTATGGACGATTATGTTGACATCGAGTTTGGTACAGGATGTTTGAAAGTAACTCCAGCTCATGATGTAAACGACTATATGTTGGGAGAGAAATATAATCTTCAGACAATAGATATTTTCAATCCGGATGGAACAATCAGCGAAGCTGGTGGCATGTACATTGGAATGGATCGTTTCGATGTTCGCGAGCAGATTTCTAAAGATCTTGCTGCTGCCGGATTGCTTGAAAAGGAAGAAGCTTATGATAATAAAGTTGGTTACTCAGAACGTACAAATGTGGTAATTGAGCCTAAGCTGTCTATGCAATGGTTCCTGAAAATGACCGATTTGTCAAAACCTGCTTTAGATGCAGTTATGAACGATGATATTAAGTTCCATCCTGCTAAATTTAAGAACACATACCGTCACTGGATGGAGAATGTGAAAGACTGGTGTATCTCTCGTCAGTTATGGTGGGGACATCGTATTCCTGCTTATTTCCTTCCAAAAGGTGGCTTCGTAGTTGCTGCAACCGAAGCTGAAGCATTGGAATTAGCCCGCACAAAAACTGGTGATGCAAACTTGCAATTATCCGACCTTCGTCAGGATGAAGATTGTCTCGATACCTGGTTCTCTTCATGGTTATGGCCAATCTCTTTGTTCGATGGTATTAATAACCCAGATAACGAAGAAATTAACTACTATTATCCAACAAGTGATCTTGTAACAGGTCCGGATATTATTTTCTTCTGGGTAGCCCGTATGATTATTGCCGGTTACGAATACAAGAAAGAACTGCCATTTAAGAATGTTTATTTTACAGGTATTGTTCGCGATAAAATAGGTCGTAAGATGTCTAAGTCATTGGGTAACTCACCCGATCCATTGGATTTGATAGAGAAATTCGGTGCCGATGGCGTTCGTATGGGAATGATGCTTGCTGCTCCTGCAGGAAACGATATCTTGTTCGATGATCAGTTGTGTGAACAAGGGCGTAACTTTAATAATAAGATATGGAATGCTTTCCGCTTGGTTAAAGGATGGGAAGTAGACGAAACAATTGCTCCTTCGGAAGCAGCTACATTGGCTGCTGAATGGTTCCAGAATGTAATGACTAAGGCTATTGCTGAAGTAGAAGACTTGTTCTCTAAATACCGCTTGTCGGAAGCCTTGATGGTTGTTTATAAACTATTTTGGGATGAATTCTCTTCATGGTATCTGGAATTGATTAAACCTGCTTATGGTGCTCCAATTGATGGAAAGACTTATGCGGTTACTCTGAAATTCTTCGATGATCTGCTTAGATTGCTTCACCCATTCATGCCATTTATCACTGAAGAGTTGTGGCAATGTCTGACTGAGCGTAAAGATGGAGAAAGCTTGATGAACCAGACTCTTCCTTCTTATGCTGCAGCTAATGAAGCTACATTAAGCTCATTTGAGGCTACAAAAGAAGTTATTGCAGGTGTTCGTACCATACGTATGCAGAAGAACATTGCTCAGAAGAATCAGCTTGAACTTGAAATAATAGGAGAGAACCCTGTAGCATACTGGACTCCGGCTATTTCCAAGATGTGTAATCTCTCTTCTTTAAAATCGGTTGAAGATAAATCTGCCGGTGCTGCTTCGTTCCTTGTTGGTACAACAGAATATGCGGTGCCACTGGGTGATATGATCGACGTTGCTGCCGAAATTGAAAAGCTGAAAGCCGATCTGAAGTATCAGGAAGGATTTTTGCAATCGGTGCTTAAGAAACTAAGCAACGAGAAATTTGTGAATAATGCTCCTGCTGCGGTAATTGAAATGGAACGCAAAAAACAAGCAGATGCTGAAAGTATTATTAAATCTCTCAAGGAAAGTATTGAAGGATTTGAGAATAAGTAGCGAATAGTACATAATCACATTATAAACGTGGATGTACCTTAAATTGGGTATATCCACGTTTTTTATATACTTATAGACAGAGCTATTATTAAGTAATATGCGGTCTTATTTTATCTCAGAACTATTGGTGTATAATTTCAATTTATTCGTCAATAAATAAAATCCATTGGCGAATGGCTGAAAATTATTGGAGAATAATATTTCAAACTCCCGCCTGCTATTTTTGAAAGCAGGCGGGAGTTTGCTCAACATCCGGTTACGTTTTTAAAAAAGCAGGCGGGATGTTTGAAGCATAGTACTTTTGCACGATCTTACAGAAAAACGAAAATCATCCCTCACTCCCTCACTTTTTCTTTTAATATCTTAAAATCTAGTCTATTACTTAGTGATGGTAGCTTTTTGAACAATCACTGAACCCTCACTTTTTGGGGTCATTAACTCTTTCGAATTGTTTTTATCCAAATGGAATCAGACTCAGTGAAATTATTGCTCAATACAAATAAAGCTTGAAATCTGCATATTGTGCTCAAAAAAGTGATGGTTCATACCTTTTTGTGATGGTTTTGTGATGGTTGAAATCAATCCATCACTATAATAAATTGTTGTTTAGCGTATTAGGCAGTAAAGTGAGGGAGTGAGGACTGAAACAAAAAAGGCACCTTTATGGGCGCCCTTTTCAATTATATTCTTAACAGAGAATTAATCCTCCAGTAGTTTTTTTAAGAAATCATCCAATTCTTCATCCAGTCCTTTTAGAAGTTCATCGTTGACCAATACAGTGTCGTCATCCATCAGCAAAAGATCTGTAATGGATTCCTTTTCTTCGTCAACAAGAACAACTGAATAAGGTTTTAGCAGAGTAAGATTATCAAATACTCCCGCTTCCTTTAATTTGTTTAGAGTAGCGCGGAGAATGCGTTCTACGTTCTGAGAAAAATCTTCAGTATCATTTTCTACCCATTCTTCAACTATAACTTTAGATAGTTCTTCCTCGTCATCATTGAATATACATAATTCACCTGAATCTTGTTTAGGAAGTATATGAATATCTGTAACAATAGTTTGTTCATTATTTCCGGATAGCTGGCAGACAGCCTCTTTTATAGCTGACTCTATAAGGGATTGCGATTGTGCACTTAATTTCATATATAGATAAATTTATCTTTTAAGTATTTTATCCAAAAGTACAAAAAAAAATTAATCATGCTATAAAATCTATTAAAAATTGCCATTAAAACGTTCCATTTGCAGGTTTAATGTTTGTATAGCATTCATTCTTTCTTTCAACGTCAATAAATACTTTGTGATAATGATGTAATCTAGGGAATCGTTGCTATTGAGTCGGGTTGATTTTTCTTCATTAATCTTTTCTTCCTTTTTTTCTTTTTCCCGGATAAGTTGATTAGCTTTTTCGGCCCATTCTATTGCTTGTTCAATTTTATTCTGTAATTCGTAATATAAAGCAATGTTGAAGGCTGCTCTCATCTTTATTTTCTTACTTTTCTTTTCGTATGCAGTTTGCCATAGCTTAAAAGCGTCATCCCATGAATTTTCACGAACAAGCGCGCCGCCATCCCTTAACTCAAGACATCCGGAAGTGTAGTAAAACCTATTAGCTTTCTCCCATCTTGGTAAAATAACTTTTGTTGGTAGCTCTCCTGCAAATGCAGAGGCTTCTTTTATCAGTGAATCTTTGGTTATAAGATTTTTTTGTGCTACTTCTGGAGATAGGCCATATCCATCCCAAAATATTTTATCTTCCGGATAAACAATTAAAAGTGGTTTTGTACGAGATGGAAGATAGACCTTAATCATTGGTGCAACTGTAGCATCAATGGTACTTCGGAATATATTATCAAGAAAGTAGGTTCTCTGGTCTGTTTTTATCGTAACGTTTTCTACGGAAAAAAGCATGTCTACTCCAAGATCTGATGTTAGTTTTTTAACTTCATTTTGCGATAATTCAGACTCTCGTGGTAACAAATCTTTCTCTCTCAAGGCTGAATCACAGATCATCACTTGATTAAAATAGTTTGCTGCTGCTACACTTTCTGCAAAAACTTCGGAAGTTAATTTAGCATTCCCTTGAAAAGTGGATTTTGTACTTATCAGCTGGTTTAATTCTCCTCTTTCTTCAGTTGCTATAATTTCTTTATCGGTAATTGTGTTATTGACGATTGCAACAGTTTTTATATCCTTAGGAAAACTTACTTTTGCAGGCTCAAGATTGTCAATAGATATCTGACTAATTGACACACATGAGCAAACTAATAATGAAAGAAGAATAGGAGTGATATAGTGGTATTTTGTCATAGCCTTTTCTACTTAAGTTAGTTAACAAAAATACAATATTTATCTATGAATTAAAGTTAAATGTATTATTTTATTTTGTGTCCTTATTGCAGAATTGTCTGATTAGAGTGATGTAAAAAAGAGGGTTGTCCTAAATACTTGGACAACCCTCTTTAAATTCTATGATAATAATTTATCTTTAGTTTTAGAAGAACAAGTAACGTTTGTCTTTTACATTTGCTTTGATATAAAGATCATTCACAAATCTGCTGACAGTTCTTGCTGCCATATTCTTAACTTTTTGTTCTTCATCTTTTTGATTGTATACTTCTTTCAGCTTTTCTTTATTGAAAGGTTGGAATACAAATACTGCAGCATTACCTTTTACTGGTCCACTTAATTTGTTAAGTTGAGCAATTGAAGCGTAAGCGCTTAATACAGGTTCGCTACTTCTTACTGAAGAAACGTATGCTGGTGCAGCAAATGAAACGTGTTTAACGGAGTCAGTAACTACGTTAGGAATGGTTTTGCATTGTTCAAAGCTAGTAAGATTCTTAGCTTTGATATCAGCCATAATCTTTTCAGCTTTCTTATCTTTGATAATTTCAGCTTTCAACTGATCTTTTACAACTTCAAGAGGACGATAACCTTCTTCAATGATGCCAGTAACAGCAACAACTAATAAGTGATCACTTTCACCGCATTCATACATTTGAGAAACATCACCTTTGCTAGCTTCAAATACCCATTTCATTGCGTCACGAGTACCTTTAATGCCGCCAATTGTGTGCTCTGCACTGTAAAGGTCATTTCTTTCCAATAATTTGTATCCTTTAGCTTCAGCGTTAGCATTGATCTTTTCTAAAGTTGGGTTGGCAGCAATAAACTGACTAAAGTCATTGTAAACCTTGTTATATGTTTCTTTACTGAAGTTTACAGTCTTTTTAATTACAGCAACTTTATATTTGTCTTTTACAGCTTTCTTATCAACAACCTGCATAATAATGTTTGCTTGTGGAAGAGCAATATTAGCAGTTTCGTTAACTCCTAAGTTGAATAGTGTAGAGAACAATTTAACATTGTCAGCTGTTAAAGAAGCACCTTCGTAAGCTTGTGAAGTAACCCATTGTGCTTCTGGGCTGCCATTGTATTTTTTTGCAATAGTTGCAAAATCACTACCTGACTTAATAGCATTGTATACACTATCTGCCAAAGCTTTTGTTTTTTCAGGAGTTGCTGCAGCAATCTGAATTTGACGGAACTGAATTGAATCGGCAGCAGATTGTTTAGCCAATACTTTAAAAGAATTGAATGTGTTATCTGTCTGATTGTAATATGGTCCGTATATCTGTCCTATTGCAGAAGAATCAACGCGAGCTGCAATGTCTGTTGGGAATGCTGTTTTTGAATAAAATAAATCAGCGAAAGGAACTTCAGATTCTGTAGTGCGGATGAAGTTTGTAAAATCTCCTGCTACACCTGCAAGCTGAGTAGTATAGTCTTTTACTTCTTTCTCAATAGCAGCTTTATCAGTTTTACTTGGAAGAACCTGAACATCAATGTATTTAATGTTACGTGATTCAACATATTGTTTGAACTGTTCTTTCTTCTTGTTATATAGATCTTTTAGTTCTGAATCAGAAACTTTGATAGATGCGTCTTGAATAGAAGTGTAAGGAATTGCTGCTACTAAATAGTCTGCTGTATTTACTCTTGCTTCGAATGCAGCTTTAGCTTCAACTGGATTAGAGATTAAAGAACGGGCAATTAAGTTCTGATATTTTTCTGCTAAACGACTTTGAACCAGGTTCTTTTCAACAAATGTCCAGAATTTGAACATTGATTCGTAATATTCTGCATATTGTGCTGGCATTTTAGATTTATCCATCTTTGAGTAGTCTACCAGGAATTTTTTCAGCATATCTTTGTCAAATAGGCCTGTTTTCTGGTTTTTGAATGGAGTTTGTTGAAGTACTGGGTTTGTACCTTCATCAATCATTGCCTGAACTTCGGCTTTAGAAACTGTTAAACCTAATTTCTTAGCTTCATTTTCAATAAGTTTATTGTTAACGTAAGATCTCCAGACTTCGTCTTTGATTTGTGTTGTTTGCTCATCGGTTAAAGAAGTCATGCCACTTGAAAACTTAACGACTTCTGTGTAGTCTTCTACTAATTTTTGGTAATCCTGAGCTGAAAGAGTCTCTCCGTCTATTTCGCCTACATCTTTTGTTTGATGAGGCTGAAATATCTTCCAGGCATCACCCGCAATAAATGCAAACAGAGCAAGACCAATCACTATAACCAAAAGTGGTCCTTTAGATCTGATTTTTTGTAACGTTGCCATTTTAATTAATACTTTTTATTTGTTATTTATTTATTCTTTTATTCTTAATTTGAGACGTTAAGTGCACGAAGATACAAAAAATGCTAATACGCATTCATTTATTCTGGAAAAAAAATAAATTATTCTATCACTTTCAACTTAACTAGCTCTATTTTAGTGGTAGTAAGCTTTATAATCTTGAACTGAAAGTGTCCGATTTTGACTATTTCGTGAAGTTTTGGAAAGTTTTGATAGTGGTTTAGTATGAATCCGCCGATAGTAATATAATCATCTGATTCAGGCAATCCAAGGTTAAACATTTCGTTAGCCTTCTCTATTTCCAATCTGGCAGAAAGTATATATTCGTTCTCGTCTGTTTGCTTGGCAATGTAAGATGTTGTATCATGTTCATCTTCAATTTCACCGAATATTTCTTCAACCAGGTCTTCCAGCGAAACTATTCCTGTTGTTCCTCCAAATTCATCTACCACCACAGCTAATGTCTTTTTTTGTTGCATAAAAAGTTTCATCAGCTTATTTGCTCCCATCGTTTCCGGAACAATTGGTATCTGCTGAATGCAGTTTTTCCAGTTATCTGCATTTCTAAACATCTCGGAAGAGTGTATATATCCTATAATGTTGTCGATATTATCTTTATAAACAATGATTTTTGAGATTCCTGATTCGATGAATTTCGATTTTAAGGTTTCTAAATCTGTGTCCAGATCAATAGCGATAACTTCCGGTCTGGGTACTATACAATCTCGAATTTTAATGGAAGAGAAATCGAGTGCATTCTGAAATATCTTCACTTCTGTTTCTATTTCTTTTCTGTTTTCTGATTTATCAATGCTCGATTGTATAAAATTATCAAGGTCTGCTTTCCCGAAAATCTTATTATCTACATCTTTGTCTGTTGTTATTCCAAATAGCTTTAATAATACATATGAAAATAAGGAACAAACTTTTGAAACAGGATAAAGTACAATATAGAAGATAAACAAAGGAATAGCAAAAAATCTAAGAGCAGAATTTGCATACCTTCTAAATAATCTTTTAGGTAATATTTCACTTGTTATCAGAATTAGTATTACAGCAATAACTGTTTGCAGTAAAATGAGTAAAAAGCTACTATTGGTAAACTTAATAAGTAGATGTGTTTTAACTAATTGAGCCACCAGAATACCGTAAACTACTAATGATATGTAATTTCCCGCTAATATAGTGGAAGTAAGGTTTCTTGAATTCGTAAAAAAGAAAGAGAGAATTTTTGAATTTATATTTTCATCACTCTTGTCTGTTTTTAAGCGTAACCTGTCTGCTGAAGTAAATGCAATTTCCATCCCCGAGAAAAAAGAAGAAAATGAAATTGCAATCAGTATATAGATTATAAGGTTCATAGTTTTAGTGTTTCACAATAATGGTATCAGGTCGGGTTACTTTCTTATCTTCAATCGGTATGGAACCGGTAGTTTTGTGAATGGTATAAATAGTCATCTGCTGATTAGATTCAAATCCGTGGCCGGTAATAATCCGGTCTGATTTCTGAATCCGGATAAATTTACTTGAATAAACTTTTTCCAGGTTTTGGTCCCAGAACAATTGTTCTGTGTTAAACCTATCACCTTGTACATTTTTGATAACTACATGTCCCTTTAATTCCCAAAGCTTTTTGTCTGTGTAATAATATGCAGTATCTGCTTTTATACTGGCATCAACATGGTATGTTGAATCAAATTTTTCAAGAAGCAATCCTTTCTCAAACGACCAGTATGGCGGTTTTTTCTTGTCGTATATCAACCACTCTTTAGTTTTTATCCGATAACGTGTAATTCCTGAGTCGGAAATTAAAGTAGTTACATCTAAACTTTTCATAAAAGGCAAGGAATCTCTATCTGTAATTGCAGCAGCTAAAGGACGTTTCTTCTCTGTACAAGAAGGAAATAAAAAGATAGTAGCAATAGTACAGCAGACTATTGTTATGCTTGTTTTAATAATAAAATAATTCTTTCTATATATTTTTGACATAAAATCCTTTTGGCTCATTGTTTCTATCTTTCTTATTTTAGCACACTAATCTCTGCTTCTCATATCTATAATATTGTTTATCTTAGATATTGCTGTTATTGTAATTTAAAATTCTATTCAAACCTTTTAATACTAAAAAAGTATCTACAAAGATGCTATTATTTAAGTTAGTTTCAAAAAGAATTGCATCTCCACCTGTTAAAAAGACCAAAAGTCCGGGATAACTCATCTTTAAAGAATTAATATATCCTTCTATCTCAAACTCTATACCTTTTATAACGCCTTCCCTGATTGCAGATTCTGTATTTACCCCCAGGGGTGTTCTTATTCCTTCTTCATCTATAAGAGGTAATTTTCCTGTGAATTCATGAAGAGCTTTAAATCTCATCTTTTTACCCGGAGAAATGTTTCCTCCTAAGTATCTTTCCTTTGCATCAATAAAATCATAGGTGATTGCTGTACCTGCATCTATTACCAATATATCTTTTTTAGGATAAATTTCGTTAGCACCTATTACAGCAGCCAATCTGTCATTGCCTAAAGTTTCAGGTGTATGATATAAATTTTCTATCGGAATAGGTGTTTCCGGACTTAGCCTGGTAATAGGGAAGGGGAGTGCATTTATTTGCTCAGAAACATCCTTGGTTATATCAATAACAGATGCCAGTATCCCCTGATTAATCCGGAATCTGCAAAGAATCTCCGGCAGACAATCGAGATACTGATTAGAGCTGCGAAAAACTTCTACTAATGAATTGTTATTGAATATCGCAACTTTAGCTGCTGTGTTTCCTATATCTATTATTAAATTCACTTGCTTCTTTTAGCCTGCAAAGTAAGCCAAAAAAAATAGAACAACAGTATTAATTTTGTATCTAATAACTAAAAAAAAAAGATTTCGCCTCGTTTAATCAGAAATAAACGTATTTTTGCACGCAAAATGTATGGAATATGAGAGTGAAACCGAATAAACGGTTGTTGGATTTGAAAAGAAAATTAAAACCGTTTCGTGGAGTTTTCCTCTTTATTACTATTGTTTTAATAGCTCATCTTTCCTGGAAAATATCTTTTCATACAGGGATTGAAAATCAGGAATATAGTAATAAGATTCTAACAAAGAATAGTTCGTCGTCTGTTATTACGAATATAAAAGGAAAGGTGTGGCGTGGAGTTGGAGTAGGAGATGTTGATTGTAAGAATAAGGATTGCAGATACATTTCTTTCTTTAATAATAACTTGACGACAGAGTTTGTTCCGTGGACAGAAAAGACAGCTTTGGCTAGTTTTTGGGTTGTAAATTTAGTTTGCAGACAGCCTCTTAGCCTTTTGAATTACGTGGATTCTTCGAGTAGTAAAAAAATAGAGTCGCGCACGCTTCTTTCTTATGACAGATTGAATGGCCCGGCTATTAATATTATATGGGGATGTACAGGGGTTAAACAACTTTATATCCTTTTGCTTGTAATCCTTTTCAGTAGAGGAATCTGGTGGAAGCGGTTCGTTTATTTTTTAATGGGTAGTTTAGTGCTGCTATTATTTAATGTAATGCGCATTAGTATTATAACATTGTTTATAAAATCGAACCCGGAAAGTTTTGAGATATTACACGATGTTTTGTTTAAATATTTATTTTATGGATTAATTTTCTTGCTATGGATATTATGGGAAGAAAAATTATCCGGGAAAAATTTCATAAAGTAGTAATGAAAAAAGTAATAAAAGCTAGTAAGCAGTTGTATATAAAATATGCTTTTTGTCTGATCAGTCTGTTTTGTATCTTTCCTTTTCAATCAAAGGCTTCATCTGAAGATTCTGTTCGTATAAGTTTACTGACCTGCTCGCCTGGAAGTGAGATTTATGCTCTCTTTGGCCATACAGCTTTGCGGTATCAAAATATGAATACTGGTATGGATGTGGTTTTTAATTATGGAATGTTTGATTTTCATGCTCCTCATTTTATTTGGAGATATATTAAAGGAGAAACCGATTATCAGCTGGGTGTTACCGATTACTTTTATTTTGAACAGGAATATTCCGAACGTAACTCTAGTGTTTATCAACAGACATTGAATCTTCTTCCAGAAGAAAAAGATGCGTTGTTTAAGATTCTGCAAAAGAATTATTTGCCTGAAAACAGAGTTTACCGTTATAATTTCTTTTTTGATAATTGTTCCACTCGCCCAAGAGATCGTGTGGAAGAATGTATTAAAGGTAAAGTAACTTACACTAAAAATACGGTTCCATTATCATTCAGAGACATTGTTCATGAATTTACTGCCGGTCACGACTGGGCCGAGTTTGGAATAGATTTGTGTTTGGGAAGCAAAGCTGATGAAATTATTGATTATAGATTAAAGATGTTTGCTCCTTATTATTTAAAAGAAGCTTTAACCGGAGCAAAGATAAAAGCCAATGATGGAAAAGAGCGGATGTTGGTTTCTAATGCTGAGGAAATTGTACATCGTTCTCCGAATAAAGAAACTGTAGAATCGTCATATCCATCTCCTTTATTAACCGGCTGGACATTATTTACTTTGGTGTTGCTTATTACAGGGTATGGATATAAAAAGAAAAAGAGCTTTTGGGGATTAGATATTATCTTATTTAGTATGGCAGGTTTAGCAGGATGTATCATTGCTTTTCTTGTTTGTTTCTCACAACATCCTACCGTAAGTCCTAATTATATGTTGTTTGTTTTTCATCCTTTGCATTTACTTTATTTGCCTTTTATGGTTTGGAGAGCATATAAAAGGATGAAAGACCCTTGTCAATTGGCTAATTTGGCGGTTTTAACACTTTTTATAGTGTTTTTCTGCTTACTACCCCAAAAAATTAATTTAGCTGTTGTACCTTTGGCACTTTGTTTGTGGATACGTTCCTTGAACTATGTATGTCTGAATTACAAAAGAAATAAATGAAAAGTTTACTCACATCAATAATAACCGTACTAACTATAACCGGACTCCAGGCTCAGACTCCGTCTCAGCTAACAACACCAAAACTTGTTGTTGGCTTGACAGTTGACCAGCTTCGTACCGATTATATTGAAGCTTTTTCTTCTCTTTATGGAGAAAAAGGCTTTAAGCGCTTATGGAAAGATGGACGAGTATACAGAAATGCAGAGTTTAATTTTTCAAATCCGGACAAGGCATCGTCTGTCGCTGCTCTTTATACCGGAACGGTTCCTACTGTTAATGGAATAGCAGGAGAGAACTGGCTTGATATTTCTACACTACGAATAAAGAATTGCGTAGACGACCGCAATTTTATGGGTAATTACACTACCGAAACAACTTCTGCTTCACAGCTTATGGTTTCTACTGTTGCCGATGAACTGAAAGTTGCTACTCAGGGTAAAGGTCTGGTTTATTCAATTGCCCCATATCGCGAAGCTGCAATCTTTGGAGCAGGGCACGCTGGTAATGGCGCTTTCTGGTTGAATGATGATACCGGTAAATGGTGTGGATCTACCTATTATAATGATTTTCCCTGGTTTGTAAGTCAATATAACGACCGGAAAGCTCTTGATTTTCGTGTTAGCGGAATGGTTTGGACACCAGCTCGTCCGGTTGCAGATTATAAATACTTGACATCTCAGTTTGCTCAGGAAACTTTCTCTTATAACTTTGATGAAGCAAAGAAAAATAAGTTCAGGAAACTAAAAACAAGTCCGTTTATTAATGAAGAAATCAATAACTTCCTTTTAGATGTACTTGCGAACAGTACGATGGGACAGGACGAAACTCCCGACTTACTTTCTTTGACTTATTATGCTGGTAATTACGATCATAAAAGTGCTAAAGAATGCGCTTTGGAGATGCAGGATACCTACGTGAGACTAGATAAGAGTATTGGCGAACTTCTGGATATTATTGATAAAAAGGTAGGGCTAAACAATGTTTTGTTTTGCGTTAATTCTACCGGTTATGTTGATGCTGAAGGTCCGGAACTGGAAAGATATCGTATTCCTGGCGGTGATTTTTATTTAGATCGTTGTGCTGCACTTCTTAACATGTACCTTATGGCTGTTTATGGCGAAGGGCAATATGTTGAAGCGCATAATGACTTACAATTATATTTGAACCACAAATTAATTGAGAAGAAACAGCTGAACTTAAACGACGTTCTTGCTAAGGCTTCTGATTTCCTGATTCAGTTTAGTGGTGTAAAAGAAGTCTATTCATCTTATCGTTTGTTGCAAGGAGCATGGACTCCCGAGCTTCAAAAGATGAGAAATTCATATAACCGTAACCGTTCAGGTGATTTAACTCTTGAAATTTTACCGGGATGGACTGTTGTTAATTCTGATTCTCCTTCAGAAAGTAAAGTTGTACGTAAAGCTTATGTTCCTTCTCCACTTATTTTCTTAGGAGGAAATGTGAAGCCTGAAATTATAAATACTCCGGTCAATATTGACTGTTTTGCGCCTACTATTGCTCGTTCTATGAGAATCAGAGCACCGAATGGCTGCTCTTCTGCTCCCCTTGCAAATATATTAAGATAAAAAACAGCTGGCTTTAATTACATAAGTCGGCATTTTAATGTATCTTTGCAGTCATAAAAACAAGATTAATAATGATTTAACAACAAAAATACAATGGGATTTAATGAATTTTTAAGTGCTATCTTTGGTAATAAATCCACTAGGGATATGAAAGAGATCCAACCATGGGTAGATAAAATAAAAGCAGCATATGAAGACGTTTCAAAACTGGACAATGATGCGCTTCGTGCTAAAACAGAAGAACTAAAGAAATATATATTCGATTCTGCTACTGAAGAAAGAGCAAAGATTGAAGAACTGAAAGCTACTGTTGAAACAACAGAACTTGAAGAAAGAGAAGATTTATTCTTGCAAATCGATAAGCTTGAAAAGGCTGTTCTTGATAAATATGAAGTAGCTCTTGATGAGGTTCTTCCAGTTGCTTTCTCTATTGTGAAAGAAACAGCAAAGAGATTCTCAGAAAACGAAACGATAGAAGTTACTGCTACCGATTTTGACCGCACACTTGCTACTACTAAAGATTTTGTTCGTATTGAAGGTGATAAGGCTATTTACCAGAATCACTGGATTGCCGGAGGTACTGAAATAACCTGGAATATGGTTCATTATGATGTTCAGCTCTTTGGTGGTGTGGTTCTTCATAAAGGTAAGATTGCCGAAATGGCTACTGGTGAAGGTAAGACTTTGGTAGCTACTTTACCTGTATTCCTTAACGCATTGACCGGAAACGGTGTACATGTGGTTACTGTAAATGACTATTTGTCAAAACGTGACTCGGAATGGATGGGACCTCTATACATGTTCCACGGATTGAGCGTTGACTGTATTGATAAACACCAACCAAACTCAGATGCTCGTCGTAAAGCTTATCTTGCTGATATTACTTTCGGAACAAACAACGAATTTGGTTTCGACTACCTTCGTGACAATATGGCGGTTAGTCCAAAAGATTTAGTACAACGCCAGCATAACTATTCAATTGTCGATGAGGTTGACTCTGTATTGATTGATGATGCCCGTACTCCTCTTATTATTTCTGGTCCGGTTCCTAAAGGTGAAGATCAGCTTTTTGAGGAATTATGTCCTGAGGTAGAAAAGATTGTTAATGTACAGAAAATATTAGCTACAAAATATTTATCGGATGCAAAACGTTTAATTGCTTCTGACGACAAGAAAGATCAGGAAGAAGGCTTCCTTGCTTTGTTCCGCAGCCATAAAGCTTTGCCAAAAAATAAAGCATTGATTAAGTTCTTAAGTGAACCGGGAATTAAAGCCGGAATGCTTAAAACTGAAGAAGTATACATGGAACAGAACAACAAGCGTATGCCTGAGGCTGTTGAACCATTGTATTTCGTTATCGATGAAAAAATGAATAGTGTAGACCTTACAGATAAAGGTGTTGACTTACTTACCGGTAATTCTCCCGACCCTACATTGTTCGTATTGCCTGATATTGCTTCTCAGCTTTCAGAACTTGAAAATGAAAATCTGAACGATGAAGAAAAGCAGATCAGAAAAGATGAATTGATGACTAACTTCGCTATTAAGTCAGAACGTGTTCATACCATCAACCAATTGCTTAAAGCATATACTATGTTTGAGAGAGATGATGAGTATGTGGTTATTGAAGGACAAGTGAAGATTGTTGACGAGCAAACCGGACGTATCATGGAAGGTCGTAGATATTCAGACGGTCTTCACCAGGCTCTTGAAGCTAAGGAACGTGTTAAGGTTGAAGCTGCTACACAAACATTTGCTACTATTACTTTACAGAACTACTTCCGTATGTATCACAAGCTTTCTGGTATGACCGGTACTGCCGAAACAGAAGCAGGTGAACTTTGGGATATCTATAAACTGGATGTGGTTGTTATTCCAACAAACCGTCCAATCCTTCGTAAAGACTTGAACGACCGCGTATATAAAACAAAACGTGAAAAATATAAAGCTGTAATCGAAGAAATCGAATCTTTGGTAAATGCTGGTCGTCCGGTATTGGTGGGTACTACTTCGGTTGAAATTTCTGAGATGTTGAGCAAGATGCTTATGATGCGTAAGATTGAGCACAACGTATTGAATGCAAAACTTCACCAGAAGGAAGCAGATATTGTTGCTCAGGCAGGTTTTAAAGGTACAGTAACTATTGCTACTAACATGGCCGGTCGTGGTACCGATATCAAGTTAAGTCCGGAAGTTAAGGCTGCCGGTGGTTTGGCTATCATTGGTACAGAACGTCACGAATCACGTCGTGTTGACCGTCAGTTAAGAGGTCGTTCAGGACGTCAGGGCGACCCGGGTTCTTCTGTATTCTTTGTTTCTTTGGAAGATGATTTGATGCGTTTGTTCTCTTCAGATCGTATTGCCGGAGTAATGGATAAATTAGGATTCAAAGAAGGTGAGATGATTGAACATAAGATGATCTCTAATTCAATTGAACGTGCTCAGAAGAAGGTTGAAGAAAACAACTTCGGTATTCGTAAACGCTTGCTTGAGTATGATGATGTGATGAACAAACAACGTACAGTAATCTACACTAAACGTCGCCATGCTTTGATGGGAGAACGTATTGGTATGGATATTGTAAATATGATATGGGATCGTTGTGCAAATGCTATCGAAGGTAAAGACTACGAAGATTCTAAAATGGAAATTCTTCAAATCTTTGCAATGGATATGCCTTATACTGAAGAAGAATCAAGAAATACAAAGGTTGAAAAGCTTGTAGATCGTACGTTTGATGCTGCTATGGCTACCTTTAAGCGCAGAACAGAACGCATGGCTAATGTTGCCAATCCGGTTATTAAGAAGGTATACGAAGAACAAGGAAATCGTTTTGAAAACATTCTTATTCCAATCACAGATGGTAAGCGTATGTATAACATCACTTGTAATCTGAAAGCTGCTTATGAAAATGAAAGTAAAGAGGCGGTAACTGCATACGAAAAAACTATTCTTCTTCATAACATTGACGAAGGCTGGAAAGAAAATCTTCGCGAACTGGACGAACTGAAGCATTCTGTACAGAATGCAAGCTACGAACAAAAAGATCCGCTGTTGATTTATAAGCTTGAATCTGTGAACTTGTTTGATGAGATGGTTAATAAGATTAATAACAATACAGTTGCATCTTTAATGCGCGGTAAGATTCCTTTCCAGGAACCTGAAGAAGTAAAGCAGGCTGCTCCGGAAATTCAGGAGGATTACAGTAAGTACCGTACTGAAAAGACAGATTTAACTGATCCTAATCAGCAAGCTGCAGCTCAACATGATACTCGTGAGGCTAAAAAAGAACCAATTCGTGTAGAGAAAACAGTAGGACGTAATGATCCTTGTCCTTGTGGTAGCGGTAAAAAGTTTAAAAACTGCCACGGACGTGAGGCGTAATTAATAGATATAACAGAAACTCCCCGAAATGAATTATAAATCTTTCGGGGAGTTTTTTTATTCCCTTGTACAAAAGAATGCAATCTTCTGTACAAGGGAATTATTTCTTTTGTACAGAAGATTGCATTCTTTTGTACAATAATTCTTTTATTCCTGGATATGTTTTTTATTGTCTCCGGTTATTCCTTATTAATTCATCTCAGGTAACTGGTGTTTTAGCAAATAGTCTTTTGTAAAGTACGAATTATCTGGTATATTCTAAAGGGTAGTAAGCTACATTATATAAGGATAGGGGAGATGCTGTTCAGCTTTGTTTGCTATTATATAAATGAATGCGTAGCAAAGTTTATGCAAATCAAAGATAGCTTTGCGGTTTAGCAGGACAAGGAGATAAGGGTATTGATTATTCGAATAAAAAAAGAGGTAAAACTGTATATACAGCTTACCTCTTTTTTATATCTTTTATTAGATAAATGTTTTTATTTTGCAGGTTTAGCAGGTGCTTGTTGAGCAGGAGCAGCAGCAGCAGGAGTAGCTTCTGAAGAACCTGCAGCCGGAGCTTGTGCAGGAGCAGCAGCCGGAGCTGTTTCTGTTTTTGGAGTTGCGAAACCAGCCGGTGTATTCATCGGATTTGTTTGTTCTTCTTTTTGTGCTTGTTCAAGAATCGCAGAACCTTCAGCTGTGTGAGCTGGCATAGTATAAGAAGTAACGATACTTAATACTACGATGACAGCAGCTAATCCCCATGTAGCTTTTTCAAGGAAGTCTGTTGTTTTACGAACACCCATGATTTGATTTGATGATGAAAAGCCTGAAGAAAGACCTCCACCTTTTGAGTTTTGTATCAAAACAATAAAGCTCAAGAGTACTGCTGCGATAACAATTAAGATAATTAATAATAAATACATTTTGTTATTTTGATTTAGCGTTAATAATCAGTTTTTCCAAAAATCTTATTTGGTCTGCAAAGTAAGCATTTTTTTTCGGATATTTCAAACTTAATTTTTTAATTATTTCAAGTGCCTTGGAATATCTTTGTTGTTTTACATATATTTTGGCTAAAGTTTCGGTAAAATAACTCTCATCGTCCTCATTTTCATCCGATACAGTTTCTATTGGCTCAGGAGTTTTTTCTTCTTTTTCTTCCGAAATTTGCAATTTTATAATGTCCTCATTCTCTGCTTTCTCAATAAATCCGTCAATTAATTCCTGACCTCTTAATTTAGGCGTTGGTACTTCTTTTTTATCGGCAGATTCATCCGAAGCAATATCGCTGTCTTCCTGAAGGAGATAAGTTGTATAGTCGGTCGATAAATCATACTCCATTTTTACAGGAAGCGGTTCTTCCGGCAGTGATGAAAGGAATGAATCAATAAGCGTTAGTGTACGATCCAGATTTGGCTCATCTTTCATCAAAGAAGGCTCTTCTTTTTTCTTTGGCTCAATAACGAATTTGTCTCCCTCTATCAAGTTAAAAAGAACACGACGATCGGCAACGTAAAGAGCTGCTTTACGTAACTCCTGACCAAAAGTGATATCGTGAAGCAAATATAAGTTTTTTAGATAAAGCAGTCGGGCTGATTGAAAATACGGGTAGTGTGCCAGTATTGTTCTCAGTTCGTAAAGCGTATCTCTATTAAGACTTTCGGGATGAGAAATCCATTGTTGCAGATTCTGAGCGTTCATTGAAATTACCAGTTTGCTACTGTTGCGTTAAAAATCTGTTCTGTTATTTCTTTTGTCATCTCAGCAATCAACTGATCCTGAACAGCCGTCAGCATCAAAGATGAATTATAATTCCTGAAAGCAGTGAATTGCTGGTCATTTAAGTCTTGCGTATGATCTTTGTTGTTGACAAAACGTACAACGACAGTGATACGAAGTTCTGTTTCCGATGCATATCCGTCGGCTTTAACAGTTTTATTTAGCTGCTGATAACCGGTAATTTCTCCTTCAATGTTTAAATCTCCGTTACGCGGAACAAGGCTCAAACGAGTTTGGCGGATAAAGATATCTTTCAAATCGTCATTGAATTTAGTAGCCAATGGTGCATATACGTAATCTGACTTTATAGGAAAGGTAGCAATAGATATAGTCTTTATCTTGGTATAGTCAATAGACGAGCCATTAAACTTATATCCAATCTTGCACGAACTCATTAATATAAGCAGTGAGAGTAAAGCAAGCGGTTGTTTTAATTTATTTATCCAATCCATATTCTTTTATTTTTCTGTATAGTGTGCGTTCGGAGATATTTAAATCTTTAGCTGCGTTTTTACGTTTACCATGATGTTTTTGCAATGCTTTTCTAATCATCTCCTTTTCAAGATCGTCTAAAGAAAGAGACTCTTCCACATATTCCTCTGTATCCTGAATATCATCTTCCACGTGAATAGGGTGTACGGATGAAATGTTGTTGCTTGAAGGAATATTGATGGTAGGTACATGGTTGACTACTGTTTGTGTTGCAACAGGTTGTGCCTTATCCGTCATAATATCATGAACCAGTTTCTTTAGTTCTGTAACATCTTGTCGCATATCAAACAATACCTGATAAAGAATTTCCCGTTCGCTTTCAAAAGTTTTTCCTTGCTGTTTGCCTCCAAAAAGCATTGGCAACTTCTCTCCCGGTTGTTCGGGAAGATAAGTTTGAAGAATAGCTGGGGTAATTTCACGGTTTGTCTCAATGATTGATATCTGTTCTGTAATATTCTTTAGCTGACGCACATTTCCCGGCCAGGAATACGATACCAGTACTCTTTTAGCATCTTCCGATAGCTGAATGGCTGGCATGCGATATTTCTCGGCAAAGTCTGAAGCAAACTTGCGGAATAAAAGCACAATATCATCAGGGCGTTCCCGCAAAGGAGGAATCTGTACCGGAACAGTGTTTAGTCTATAATAAAGATCTTCACGGAATTTTCCGGAAGAGATTGCTTCGCGCAGGTTTACATTTGTAGCCGCAACAATGCGTACATCTGTTTTTTGCACTTTTGATGAGCCAACTTTAATAAATTCGCCACTTTCCAATACTCGTAGCAGGCGTGCCTGGGTTGGAAGAGGTAATTCTCCTACTTCATCAAGAAATATAGTACCGCCATCAGCTTCTCCAAAGTAACCTTTGCGTTCGCCTATAGCTCCTGTAAAAGCTCCTTTTTCGTGGCCGAAAAGCTCAGAATCAATAGTTCCCTCGGGGATAGCTCCACAGTTTACTGCTATATATTGTCCGTGTTTCCGACGGCTGTACTGATGTATAATTTGAGGAAAACTTTCTTTACCAACACCGCTTTCTCCTGTGATTAATACAGATAAGTCAGTAGGAGCCACTTGGATAGCAATATCGATGGCTCTATTCAGTGTTTCCGTATTACCGATAATACCGAATCGTTGCTTTACTTGTTGAATCTCAGATCTAGTCATATTTCCTTTAATTATATGACAAAATTACAAATTTGTTTTGAGCTTACAAGCAGTTTTGGCAGAAATAAGGTTAAAAAGAAAAGCGGATAATGCTTGTTCAGCACTATCCGCTTAAGTTATTTCTTAGTAAAATATTAGTCTACACATTCGTCAGCTTCATATCCACCCATTTCACGAAGATTGTTTTTCAAAATTGTGAATTGTTGGAATAAGTCGTGAACTGGTTTATGCTCGAAATCGTGCATTGGGCTCTTCAGGTAGAATGACAACCAGTCTTGAATGCCATAACGTCCTGCGCGTTTTGCAAGATCAGAGAATAATACAAGGTCAAGCAAAAGTGGAGCAGCAAGAATAGAGTCTCTGCAAAGGAAATCTACTTTGATCTGCATTGGGTAACCCATCCATCCGAAAATATCAAGATTGTCCCATCCTTCTTTGTTGTCGTTGCGTGGTGGGTAATAGTTAATACGTACTTTGTGGAAGATGTTTCCGTAAAGTTCAGGATGTTCTTCTCCGTCAAGGATTGTTTCGATAACAGAAAGCTTACTAACTTCTTTTGTTTTGAATGAATCTGGATCGTCAAGAACTTCACCGTCTCTGTTTCCTAAAATGTTTGTAGAGAACCAACCGTCAAGACCAAGCATACGAGTCTTCAACATTGGAGCAAGCACAGTTTTCATTAATGTTTGTCCTGTTTTGAAGTCTTTACCTGCGATAGGAGTACTTGTTTTCTTAGATAGTTCCCACATAGCTGGAGTGTCAACGCATAAGTTAGGTGCACCCATAATGAAAGGACATCCTTCTGCAACAGCTGCATATGCATAACACATACTTGGAGCAATTAATTCTTTATTGTCTTCTTTCATTGCTTTTTCGAAAGAAGTAAGAGTCATATGTTCGTCGCTCAATGGCAAATAAACCTCTGTACTTGCAGCCCAGATAACAACAACGCGTTCGCAATTGTTTGCAGCCTTAAAGTTACGGATGTCTTCACGAACTTGTTCTGTTAAATCCCAACGTGAAGCTTCTGGCTTAACGTGTGTTCCATGTAAACGTTTAACGAAATTCTGATCGAATACTGCAGGCATTGGCTTGATTGCTTCCAATTCATCCTTTACAGGATTGATATCTTTTTCTTTTAAAACTTCTGCATGAATAGCTGATTCATAAGCATTGTCAGCAAAAATATCCCATGCACCAAATACTACATCGTTTAAGTCAGTTAAAGGAACTACTTCAGTAATTTTCTTATATTGCTTATCATTTCCTTTTCCTACACGCATAGTGGCCAATTGCGAAAGTGAACCAACAGGTTTAGCCAAACCTTTACGAGCCATTAATGTTCCTACAATAAAAGTAGAAGTAACTGCACCTAAACCTACACACAATACACCTAGTTTCCCCGTTGCCGGTTTTACATTTACATTTTCCATAACTACAATTCTTTTATAGCTTAGTGGGCTATATTTTTCTATTTTTAGGTTTAAAAATTATAATATATTTATTAATTGTTCTAAGTCTGTAATAATAGCATCAGGAACAGAATCATCTGTTTCTTCACCCCATCCTTCTCCTTTTAGCCAAATAGTATGACAACCAGCAGCCTTTGCGGGAATAATGTCTTTTGAAAAAGAATCACCTATAACAACAACTTCGTGTGCTTCAAATCCAAGCTCATGAACACCCAGAGTAAAAATAGCCGGATCAGGCTTTCTCACTCCAACTACAGCAGATTCAATTATGCTACTAAAATTACAAAGTAAGCCAAAGTTTTCCAGTACTTTGTTGATGTTTCCATAAAAGTTTGAAACAAGAGTTAATTTATATTTAATGGATAACTTTTTGACTACAAAAAGTGACTTATTGACCACCTCTTTGGCAAAATTGTAACAGCCTTTGGCTATCTCTTCCGGGTATTTATCAGCTTTTTCTGAGCTTGATAGAAACCCCTGCTGAATTAAATATTCAATCTGAATTTTTGCTTTAATTAGCAAAACGTCATAAAAATCATGAGACGGTTTAATTAATGGCTGTGTAGCCAATGTTCGTTCACCATGTACGTATGCCTTTTTAAACTCTTCTTTACTTACAGGAATATTTAGTTCTTTATATCTGCTCCATAGCACTTCGGCCCAATGTTTTCCATTTGTATCAATTGTACCTCCGTAATCGAAAATAATACCTTTTATATTAGTGAATTGTTTCATTTATATTATTATTTGAGAGTATCTTGTTTTTATTACCTACTTTCATTAGCAGCATGCCAATGCCTATCCACATCAGCTCTCGTACTCTGGTTATTAAACCTGTATATATACCGAAAGCACCTGTTAATCCTAGTTCTCCGGTGGCAATAGCCATTCCTCCTTCTCGTGCTCCCAATTGCATGGGTAAGAAGAAAAATAAGTTAGAAAATAAGGTTGTAAATGCCATAATGAGAATGCAATTCAGGAAATTGACATCTGGAGTAAGAATCTTTAGGATGAAAAAAACTTCCAGACTTCCAATAACTCTGGTTGTAAATTCGAGGCATAACGAGATGTAAAAGGTCTTTTTACGTTGTTTGTGTAAATCTGCAATCTGACTATCAATTCGTTCTAGAGTTTCTTTCTTTTCTGTTGCAAAGCGAGTAGCCCAGTTCTTAAGGAAAGGAATTCTTTTGCATAGACGAAGTGCCTTTACTGCCATCCCATTTTTGTACCCTTTAACGAAAAAGTAAATAAAAAGAAGGCAAAAAAGCCCGGCACACACTAGCATAATTCCAGTTGGTACATTAACCGGATAAAGAATAATAAACAGAAAAATGGATGAAAACCAAAAACAGAAATGTGCAAAGATGTGCATCATTACATATAATATTACGGAAGATGTAGCTTTACTAACTCCAACGTAGGGGGTTAATTCCATAATTCGGTAAGGTTCACCTCCCATTAATCCTACTGGGGTAGCATAATTAAGTGCAAATCCAGTAATTGTATACTTATATACTTTTAGAAAGGGAACTTTTTTTGTTCCATCATCATTAATGATCATGTACCAGGAAAGTGCATTTATCATGTAAATAAATACCCATAATAACATTACTATCGGAAACCATAATCCTGCTCTTTTTAAATTGCTTAAAAGTTCATCGAACTTCATGTCAAAAGTGAAGAGCATAATTACAATAGCAATTATACCTATTAAAAAGAATATGTTACGATAGTTGTTATTCACACTAAAAGATCTTAAGATGTTTTTTATTTAATCTTGCACAGAACGATTCATGGCTCATTATCATGTATACTAGTAAGATATTGAGTATCGTTAGTTCGAATACAAAGTATATCCATGGTTCGTTAATGAGAAGACTGATAAATAAGGCAATAACTCTAGTATTGAATGATAATATATTGGTATATTTCATCAATGGCTTGCTTAAAGCTCTGAATTCATTTCTAAAAGTTTGAGGTATATTATCTCCATATTTTTCTTTTATACTATTGAAGAATAACTGAAATTTGGGAGTTAATTGTTCCTGAGAAGCTGTATAATCTTTATAGAAGAATATAAATAATTTTCTGATAAAATCATTCTTCCATGATAGTGATTTAAATAATTCTTTCTGTTGAGCTGAATTATCGAGTTCGCTTCCGGCTCTTCCTTTTAGGAAAAATAAGTGGATATTACGGTAATAGTCGGCCATCGCAGCTTGTTTGCTATGAAAGAATCCTGTAATTGCAGCTAACAACCAAATCCATATTCCCCATTCCGGAGTGAGGCGTAAACAAATGCAGGCATAAATTGTTATAAACCAAAAATCACCGCTAACACCATCAAGAATACGTCCGATTTCGGATTTTTGTCCGGTTAGGCGAGCTAGTTGTCCGTCTGCACTATCATAAGAATTAGCCCATATTAATAAGAAAATTCCGCAGAGCGTCATCTTAATATCTTCGAAGTAGAAAAGAATTCCTGCAGCAACTCCAAGAAATATACTTGCTACGGTAACAGTATTTGGAGAAATTCCTAATCGTTTGAAAAATAAAGCCCAACGATATCCTATTGGCCGATAAAAATGGATATCAATGAATTCTTCAGTATCAAGCGATTTTAATGAAGCTTCCAGCTCCATTTTTCTAATTTCTTTTTCCATCTTGCATCTTTTTTACTATAAGATCGGCAATAGCTTCTGCTGCTTGATTGCTGCATGGTGCAAAGCTGGGCCAGTCATTAAAATCAATAATTCGTATTTCTCCAGTGGATGAAACAATACAATCTCCTCCATAAACAGAGAGTCCAAGCTTATTAGCAGCTTCTTCACAATAGCTTTTCAATTCTTCTTCTGAAAACGAATAGCCTTTTGCTTCTCCGTTGATTGCTTCCAGGCCAAACTTGCTATTAACCGTAGGAGAGGGGTAGAACCAGTAAAAGAAGTTATTTTCTGCTACACCATAGAATTTAATTAAATCTCCTTTCAGATGTTCGTTAGCCACAGCTAATTTAATGCCTCTGTTATTGAAATCGTGTAAAACGGCAGAAGCTTCTTGCTCGTTTTGTACAAAACTAACATCTTCTTTAACCAGTGCATGTCCATCTCCGCGTTTAATCCAGAATGGAAAGCTGGGAGCTTCTTGTTCTTCGAAACCTTTATTGGTAAATAGAATAGTACTAACTGGAGATGGTATATCTGCAGAGAGTAATAAGGATGTCATTTCTAATCTTCCTGAATTTCGGATACCTTTGGGAGAATTGATAATTAGTGCATCTTCTTGCTCAAGCAAATCAAGTATGTCCAGCATCATCTTACTGCGAGCCATTGTAAAGACTACTGGTGCAAACATTGGCTGATCAATAAAATGACTTTCTGTATATGTACGTACTCTATAACCGCGTTTTTCAAGACTCTCTTTTACTCTACTGAATATTAAGGCATCACTACCAGCTTTATTCGGAGAATACTTGTTTCCACGATCTATGCCGACGATAGGAAAAGGCTCTGTCAGAAAAGCTTCTGCTTTTGCAATATCTTCTGCATGATCTACATCCAGAATTTTACTGAAAGGATATGCTTTCAGCTTTTTGCCTTCTTCTACTAATGCCCGCTGAAACTGTCGCATTCTTGTTAATCCTTTATCCATGCAATGTTGCAAGGTCTCCAGACAAGAAGGAGTAAGACAGTAAATGCCACCCGAAATGTAATTGCATTCGGGTGTTTTTGTATCGTAATATCCGGTAATATCAAGTGAATCATTTGCTGCAATAAATAATGGTTTTTCATCATCGATGTAGTCTGTTACAGCCATATATCCGTCATCTTCAGACGCTTTGAAGTTTTCTATGTATGCAGTGAATTCAGCTTCATCAAATATCGTATCAACGGTAGTTAAACAAAATTTATCATCTTTAAGCAGTGGCATAAGTTCAAAGAAACTATGCATTGATCCAGGAGTGTTTTTAATAATAATCTCCAGTGGATATTTTTTTTGCAGTTCTGCCAGGTGTTTCTTAGTCTGCTCATGCTCGTTGTTGATTATAATAGCAATGGAAGTTGCATCATTCTTCATAAAAATATCTATGAGACGATCAATCATAGCCATGCCGTTAAGAGGAACCAGAGGTTTTGGCTGTTTTATCCCTTCTTGTGCCAGACGGGAGCCTTCTCCGGCAGAGATTATAGCAAATTTCATAAGTTGTTGTTAATCTTTAAATTTCGTCATCAATAGTGTCGAGTTTCAGTTTGTCGCTGTCATCACGTTTTTCATAATACTGCTTACGAAGCGGATTAGCATGTATTTCCTTTTCGAAACGGCGGTTACGGAATACATCTATAGCAACGTAAATAGCCTGACGGAAAGAATCTTCTGAAGCCAATCCTTGTCCGGCTATGTCGTAAGCTGTACCGTGAGCCGGAGAAGTTCTTATAACAGGAAGTCCTGCAGTATAATTTACTCCTTCGTCCATTGCAATACTTTTGAAAGGTGCTAATCCCTGATCATGATACATGGCAAGTATTCCATCAAAATGAGTAAAATTTCCGGCACCCATAAATCCGTCAGCTGGGTAAGGTCCAAAACACTGAATACCTTTCTCTGACATTTCTTTAATGGCCGGAATAATAATTTCTTCTTCTTCTTTGCCAATTAATCCATTATCTCCCGCATGTGGGTTAAGAGCTAATACAGCAATTCGAGGACTGTCTATTCTGAAATCTTGTTTTAAAGATCTATTAAATATTTCAATTTTTTCAATGATCTTTTCCTTAGTAATAGATTTCGCAATATCTGCTACAGGTATATGACCGGTAACCAATGCAACACGAAAATCGTCCTTCATTAAGATCATTAGCGATTTTTTTCCTTCACCCAATTTATCTTCCAGGTATTCTGTGTGACCGGGGAAATAGAAATCTTTTGATTGAATGGTGTTTTTATTAATAGGTGCAGTGATAATTACATCAATTAGTCCGTTCTTATATTCTTCTACAGCTTTTTCTAAAGCTTCATAAGCAGCTTTACCTGCTTCTGGAGTAGGTTTGGTAAACTCTACTTTTATTTCATCGTCTGTACAATTAACCACACTAAGTTTATTATGTGGTGCTTCTGCAGCTGTATTAATTATACTAAAGTTTGTAGATAAGTCTAATGCTTTGCGATGATATGCTGCAACTTTAGGTGAACCATAAATGATAGGAGTACAAAGTTCAAGCATTGCCTGATCGGAAAAAGTCTTTAAAATAACTTCATATCCTACACCGTTGATATCCCCTTGGGTAATACCAATCCGTATTTTATTATTATCTTCCATTCTTTAATCAGTGATATTAGTTTTTACTTAAAATAGGTAACTAAGGTAGAGTATTAAATTGAAATATTAAAGTTTTTGACTATTTTTCTCTTGTTCCTTTGCTGTAGATAGCATTCCACAAGCTGCAAAGATGTCTTCTCCACGTGATGCACGTATTGTAGTGAAAAGTCCATGTGCTGTAAGATAGTCGCGAAATTTTATCATTGTATCCATATCTGCACCATTCAGGTCAACGTCTGGAATTGCATGGAAGCGAATAAGATTTATTCGACAGTCCAGCCCTCTTAAGAGTTTTACCAGTTCTTTTGCGTAGATAAGAGAGTCGTTAACCCCTTTAAATACAATATATTCAAAGGATAGACGTCGTTGTTTACTAAAATCATAATTACGTAGCAGATCTACCACTTCTGTTATTGAAAATGCTTTTTCTGCAGGCATTAACTCTGATCGTTGAGCGGGTAGTGGTGAATGAATGCTAATGGCTAAATGGCAATTGCTTTTTTCCAGAAAGTGTCTGAGTCCTTTGCGCAAACCAACAGTAGATACTGTTATCCGTTTTGAACTCCATTTATATCCGTAATCAGAAGTCAAAACATCTAAAGCTTTAAGAACTTCATCCAAATTGTCGAGAGGTTCTCCCATTCCCATTAGCACTATATTAGTTAGCTTTTCTCTTTCTGGAATAGAATAAATCTGATTGATAATTTGGTTTGCATTAAGATTTGCAGTAAAACCTTGTTTACCAGTCATACAAAACTTGCAATTCATTTTGCAACCAACCTGCGAAGATACGCATAGTGTTGCCCGATCATCATCTGGAATATATACGGATTCAATAAAATTATTATCTGGAGTACGGAAGAGATATTTTATAGTGCCATCTACAGAACGCATTGCTTCAATAGGAGCACTTGCACCAATCTCATATTCTTCATTTAGCTTCTCTCGTTGCTTTAACGAAAGATTAGTCATTTCGTTTATAGAATCTACTCTTTTGTCATAGATCCATGCTGCTATTTGTTTCGCAGTAAATTTGGGCATTCCCAGATTACGAGTTATATCCTGTAATTCACTGAGAGTCATCCCTAGAAGTGGTTGCTTGTTCATGATGTTTGTTATCTTGAATTTGGGTTACAAAGATAATACAATTCACAAATTATTGTATTTAATCCAGATAACCTTTTATAGAGTGGAAGAAATAAAAAAAGAGAATCTAAATTATTAGATTCTCTTTTTGATGGAGCGGAAGACGGGACTCAAACCCGCGACCCTCAGCTTGGAAGGCTAATGCTCTATCAACTGAGCTACTTCCGCATTAGAAATTTTGTGGGCAAAGATGGATTCGAACCACCGAAGTCGAAAGACAGCAGATTTACAGTCTGCCCCATTTGGCCACTCTGGTATTTGCCCCTTTATTTCCGATTGCGATGCAAAGGTACAACTATTTTTTTAAACTCCAAATAAAATCGATCATTTTTATTGCAGAAATTGCGCATTCATCGCCTTTATTACCTAGCTTACCTCCACTTCGGTCTTCTGCTTGCTCCATATTATTGGTAGTAATCAGACCGTAAATAACTGGTATGTTGAACTTTGCGTTTAATTCTGTTACACCTTGTGTTACTCCCATACAAACATAGTCAAAATGTGGAGTATCACCTTTAATTACGCATCCTAAAACAATAACAGCATCAACTTTGCCGTTTTTTATCATTTGATTTGCACCAAAAGTTAGTTCGAAACTCCCGGGAACGAACTTTACTATTATATTTTCTTTTTTAGCTCCATGTTTTATTAACGTATTTACCGCACCGTCAAGAAGAGCACCTGTGATATTACTGTTCCATTCTGAAACAACAATCCCAAATTTCATAGTTTCGGCATTAGGTACTGAATTAAAATCGTATTCAGATAAGTTGTGATAAGCTGTTGCCATAATATTTAATTTCTTTTTTTTGTTTAAAATAAAAAAGTAGAGATATTGTGACACAATATCTCTACTTTATATATAAGGAGTAAATCTTATTTTTTCAAAGCTGTGGCTCTTTCGATATATTTATCAATATCCATAGCCTGATAAGAATTGAAATATTTATCTTTAATGGTATTGTATGCTTCAAGAGCATCAGCATATTTTCCTTGCTGTTCCATTATTAAACCTGCTTGCAATAAGTAAATAGGACTTAATGTGTTATTGTCAGCTTTCTTAGCAGCATCCTGTAAAGTAGAAACAGCCTTGTCTAATTGATTTAGTTGAGCATAACAGTTTCCTAATGCACCTAAGATAGCAGGAGAAACCATTTGGTCATTACCGTCAAAATCGCCAAGATATTTTTCTGCTTCTTGATATTTGCCTAACTGAGCATAACAGATCCCTGCATATGCTTTAGCCAAATTTGCGGTTTTTGTGCCGCTAAATTCATCTGCAATTTTAATAAATCCTTTATAACCTACACTGTCTCCATTAAGAGCGATTTCGTAAGCATCTTGTCCAAAATACTCTTCTCCCTTGAATATTGCAATTTCTGCTTTTTCTTCTCTAGGAGCTAAATAAAGATACTTGTAAGCAAAGAACGCAGCAATAATAATGATAACCGCGGCGATACCTCCGATAATTCCCTTTCTGTTTTTAACTAAATATGCTTCAGATCTATCAAGCGCATCTCCCACATTTAGTTTCTGTTCATGTTTGTCTTGTTCTGCCATTTTATTATGATTCTTTTATTATTAACAATTTTACTTATTCGGTGAGCAAAAGTAGTTTTTTTATATTTATAAATGAAATTTATTGCCATATTTTTTTCTTTTCTCTTTTTTATATTTCTGGTTTATTTTGTTTTTGCTTTTAATCCCGATTTTATTTCTAATTTTGCATTTATAAATAGAAAGATTAGTAGCATGGTATTAAAACATATTTCCATACTTAATTATAAGAACCTGGAGCAAGTTGAATTAGATTTTTCTTTTAAACTAAATTGTTTTTTTGGTTTAAATGGAATGGGAAAAACGAATCTTCTTGATGCCGTTTATTATCTTTCTTTTTGCAAAAGTGCTGGCAATCCTGTTGATTCACAAAATATACGCCATGATGAGGACTTTTTTATGATTCAAGGTTTTTATGAATCAGCTGATGGCTCTCCGGAAGAAATCTATTGTGGACAAAAACGTCATCAAAAGAAGCAATTTAAGAGAAATAAAAAGGAATATAGTCGTCTCTCTGATCATATTGGTTTCTTACCTCTTGTGATGGTCTCTCCTTCAGATTCGGCTTTGATTGCAGGTGGGAGTGAGGAGCGTCGTCGATTTATTGATCTTGTAATTTCGCAGTACGATAAAGAGTATTTAGATGCTTTGATTCGTTATAATAAAGCATTGCAGCAACGAAATACTCTACTGAAAAGTGAGCTTCCTGTAGACGAAGAACTTTTCCTTGTGTGGGAAGAGATGATGGCAACTGCAGGTGAGGTGGTCTTTAGTAAACGAAAATCTTTCATAGAAGAATTTATTCCTATTTTTCAGTCTTTCTATTCATTCATTTCTCAAGGACAGGAATTGGTTGGATTGTCTTACGTTTCTCATGCTCAGGAAAACTCATTATTAGATGTCTTAAAGGAATCTAGAGCAAAGGATCGTATAATGGGATATTCTTTAAGAGGAATTCATAAAGATGAGTTAGTTATGTTGTTAGGTGATTTTGCTATAAAACGCGAAGGTTCACAAGGGCAGAATAAAACATATTTGGTTGCTTTAAAATTAGCACAGTTTGATTTCTTAAAACGTACAGGAGATAAGACTCCGTTACTTTTATTGGATGATATTTTCGATAAGCTGGATGCTTCCCGGGTGGAACAAATTATAAAATTAGTTGCAGGTGATAATTTTGGTCAGATATTTATAACCGATACTAATCGTGAACATCTGGATAAGATATTGAAAAAGATGGAGAGTGATTATAAAATGTTCGAGGTAAATAGCGGTAATATAAATAGTAAGGAGAATATTGATAATGAAAAGGAATAATGCTGTATCAATTGGTGATGCAATCCGTAAATTTTTGCGGGATGAGCGTCTGGAATCTCCGCTAAATGAACAACGACTGATTAATGCATGGAAAGAAGTCTTAGGACCTGGGATAGCTTCTTATACAGATGGACTATTTATTAAAAACCAGATACTTTATGTACATCTTACTTCAGCAGCATTGCGTCAGGAATTAATGATGGGAAGAGAATTGCTGGTGAAAAATCTAAATCGTCAAGTAGGAGCACAAGTTATTACGAATATTATTTTTCGTTAAGTATTCCATTTTCTGTAACAACTAAGTTCATTTTTGTATCATGTGATTCGGTTGGGA
Source organism: Bacteroidaceae bacterium (assembly GCA_963668125.1). Lineage (GTDB taxonomy): Bacteria > Bacteroidota > Bacteroidia > Bacteroidales > Bacteroidaceae > Bacteroides. Next base: position 1,626,029 of record OY764215.1, read on the forward strand.
TTTCTTCTGAAAGTTGAAAAGAAAAACATATACCTATTTTAAAAGCTTTAATTTTAGGTAAAAGGCGATCGTAATATCCTTTTCCTCTTCCAATTCTGTTGCCAATTTTATCAAATGAAACACCCGGGATTATTGCCAAATCTATTTTATTGTAATCAGAAAACAATTCGCCAGTAGGCTCTTCTATACCGTACGCGCCGGTTCTTAATTCAGATGAACCATTATATTCTTTTAGTATTAAGTCCTCGCCATTAACTACCGGCAAAATTATAAATTTCTCATTCTTCCATTTTTCAATGAAAGCATGTGTCCTAACTTCATCTTTTAAGGAGTGGTATAACAGGATTGTTTTTGCATTTTGAAAAATCGGGAGAGACTCCAGGTGGATAAACAATTTATTGGAGTAATCCAGAAATGAATTTTCTGTCAGTGCTTTTTTTCTTTCAGAAATAGTTTTCCTTATTTGTTGCTTTTTTGAGTAATTCATGATTTGAATAATAAAAAAAGACCCCGGTGATTTTACTTACCGGGGAATAATGTTATCTTTTCTTTTTTGAAATATAAGGCTTTACAGGGGCAGTTGGAAATGCTTGTCCTTTTTGTAGAACCTCGACTGCCTTTAGAACAGTATTATCAGATTTATTAATGTACTTAATATATTCTTCTTGCCCCAGCATACTGTCAATTATACGCCCATACAATCTCTTTTCAATTAGTTTGTGTGATATCTGAATCAAAAGATTTCTCCTCTTAACTCCATTACTATCCGCATATCTTACAAATTGTTCTACAATATTCTGCCCTTTCAGATAGTTAACCAATGAATTGGCATCTTTAAATTGTTTCAGCTTATTTCTATTCTGATCTGTGTATTTGTATCCAAATAGAATATCGAGTCCTTTTGTCATCACTGAAGTGAAATAAGAAGTAGAACCGATTGTGTCTTGAGGAACAAAGACGTCTGGCATAATACCTCCGCCACCATATACCGGTCTTCCTAAACCTGTAGAGTAACGTAGACTCTTATCTTGTTTAATACTGTCTTTTGAGAAGAATTCACCATGATCATAGCGATTTAACCAGTCCATTTCGTAATCTTCGTCGTTACCATTCACGTAAGGACGCTGAATACATCTTCCCGAAGGAGTATAATAGCGAGCTATAGTAAGGCGGATAGCCGATCCGTCACTAAATTCAATAGGTTGCTGTACTAATCCCTTTCCAAAAGTTCGTCTTCCGATAATCATACCACGGTCGTTATCCTGGATAGCTCCTGCAAAGATTTCACTAGCTGAAGCTGAACCTTCATCAACCAAAACTACAATTGGCATTTTCTGGCAACTACCAGTTCCGTTTGCAAATTCTTCTGTTCTTGGATATTTCCGTCCTTCTGTATAAACAATTAGTTTTCCTTCAGGTAAGAACTCATTTACCATTCTAATAGCTGCTTCCATGAACCCTCCTGTGTTTCCACGTAAGTCAATAATCAGTCCCTGACAGTTATGCTGGCTAAGTAGTGCTAAAGCACTAAGTAATTCCACATGAGTTGTTCTACCAAACTTATTAATATATACATATCCAATGTTTTTGCTGATCATGTATGCTGCGTATAAACTTGTAACAGGAATATCTCCACGAACAATTGTATACGAAAGTAGCTTTTTCTCACCGAAACGTTTTATAGTAAGTTTAACCTCTGTTCCTTTTTTACCTTTCAGCTTACTCATGGCGATATCATTCGTCACTTTCTTCCCAACAAATAAGGTATCATTAACTCGGATAATCTGGTCGCCAGGCATTAATCCTACTTTTTCAGATGGACCACCTTTTATAACACTATTAATATGAATTGTATCATTTTGAATGCGGAATTGGATTCCTATTCCGCTAAAACTACCTTCAAGTTCAGAATTAGCAGCTTCCAGATCTTTTGCAGGAATATATTTTGAGTGCGGATCCAGCTCTGCCAGAATTTGAGGCATTGCATTTTCAACCAATTCTTCCATATTAACTGTATCCACATACTGATCATCGATAATCCGGAGCAGTGCGTTTAGTTTGTTTGACGAACTGTTTATAATACCCAATCGACTTCCTGAATAGTGTTTTGTGTAAAAGGTACCGATTAATATTCCGACCACAATACTTACCGCAATAATAATAGGAGTAAAGCGTGAAGATTTATTTGTACTCATGAGTTCTTTAATTTTAAATAGTTCTTTTTATAATTGGTTTTGTTCGGTAGAATCTAAGTAAGCAACTTCAATATTGGCGCGTTTTAATAAATTAATTCCATCTTCCAAACGATATTTTTCTGAATAAACCACTCTTTTAATGCCTGCCTGAATAATAAGCTTGGCACATTCTATACATGGAGATGCTGTTACATATAATGTTGCTCCTTCGCTGCTGTTATTGGAACGGGCTATTTTAGTAATAGCATTTGCTTCAGCATGTAAAACATATGGTTTCGTCAAATTCTGTTCATCTTCGCATATGTTTTCGAATCCAGATGGCGTTCCGTTGTATCCATCAGAAATGATCATCTTATCTTTGACAATCAATGCTCCAACTTTTCGCCTGATGCAGTATGAATTTTCAGCCCAGATATTAGCCATACGTATATAGCGCGTGTCAAGCTCTTGTTGTTTTAATTCTATAGCATTCATTGTTATTTTAGTCTTTTCTTATATGATATTTGAAATTTATCTAAAACGTTTATTTTATACGGAATAACATATATCTGTCTTCTTGGCTACTCTTATACTTTATAACCAGAATGTTTTCATCAGTTCCTTTACAAGAATATGCCCCCTTAATTGCATTGATATATTCAATAGCAATATCAAGCTCTTCATCTTCAGATTGATTTGTTATATTCATAGATAAATCGTATCCATTTTTATTACTCCATTTGCCGGTGAAAGCATCTTTTATACCTTTTCCGTAAAAAGTACTATCCTGATTCAATTTCAAATAAAAACCATCTTTGTTGTTGTTAAAAATAGCCTCGTCATCAGTGAAATGTATTTCATTATCATTTTTCTCGTAAAAGCCAACCAAACGCCACGTTTTGCCTACGATTAGCTCTTTAATATCATCTTCATTATCGCTGCATCCTCCCAGAAAAGGCAGGATAGCTAATAGTATAAATAAGATTTTTGTTTTCATTATTCTTTAATGCCATTTCTAATTAATAAAGCATCGATTGTTGGTTTTTGTCCACGGAAACGTTTATATAGTTTCATCGGATGTTCTGTTCCACCTTTAGAAAGTATATTTTCGCGGAAAGAAGTTGCTACCTCTTTATTGAAAATCCCTTTTTGTTTAAATAGTGAGAAAGCGTCAGCATCCAGTACTTCTGCCCATTTATAACTATAATAGCCGGCAGAATAACCTCCGGAGAATATATGTGAGAATCTTACACTCATAGATTCATTATCCAAAGATGGCAGTAGTTTTGTTTTTGTCATAGCTTGTCGCTCATATTCAATCACATTTCCTTCAAATGGAGTATTTCTAGTATACCATGCCATATCCAATAATCCTAAGCTTACCTGACGAAGACAAGCATATCCGGTATTGAAATTGGATGCGTCAACAATACGTTGGATTAACTCCTGAGGTAAATGTTCGTTAGTCTGATAATGCTTTGCAAATGTGTTCAAAAAATCTTTTTCAATTGCAAAGTTTTCCATTATTTGCGAAGGTAATTCAACAAAATCCCAGTAAACATTAGTTCCGCTAAGGCTTTCATAAGTAGAATTAGCCATCATGCCATGAAGAGAATGACCAAACTCATGCAGGAAAGTTTCTACTTCACTAAAAGTAAGCAAGGCTGGTTTGTTTTCTGTTGGTTTTGTGAAATTCATAACCAAAGAAATGTGTGGACGGCTATCCTTTCCATTTTCTTTCCATTGTTCTTTAAACTGAGTCATCCATGCTCCTGCACGTTTACCTGCCCGAGGATGAAAATCAGTGTAAAGTACAGCCAGATATTTTCCATCCTTATCAAAGACTTCGTATGCTTCAACATCTGGATGATATACAGGTATATTTTTGTTTTCTTTGAAAGTGATACCATATAATTTCGTTGCCAATCCAAATACGCCCTCTTTAACTTTGCTTAATTCAAAGTAAGGACGCAACATTTCATCATTGATGTTGAATCTCTGGTCTTTTAATTTGTTAGAATAGAATCCCCAATCCCATGGCATTGTCTGAAAATTAGGACCTTGAGCCTGACTTGCCAGTTCTTTTACATCTTTTAATTCTTTTTCAGCAGTAGGTTTGTAAGCATCTACAAGCTGATTAAGTAACTTATATACGGCATCACTATTCTCAGCCATACGTTTTTCAAGAGTGTATGCAGCATAATTCTTATAACCTAGTAATTGTGCTATTTCCTGACGAATATTAGCTATTCTTGTTACGTTTGCAAAATTATTGTATTCATTGTCGTGAGTGCAAAGAGTGCTAAAAGCTGTATAAAGTTCTTTTCTTAGCTCACGGTTTTCACAATATGTCATAAAAGGAATATAGCTGGGAGCATTCAGTGTAAATACCCAGCCTTCTTTACCTTTTTCTTTAGCTGTTAAGGCTGCTGCTTCCAGGGTGCTTTCCGGTAATCCTGCAAGTTGTGCTTTGTCTGTGATAACTAATTCATAGTTATTTGTTTCTTTCAGGATGTTTTGACCATATTGCAAAGTAAGCTTGCTTAATTCAGCTGTTAAAGCACGGTATTTAACTTTTGCTTCACCTTCCAGATTAGCTCCGCTACGTACAAAACTATCATAAGTGTTTTGCAGAAGTTTGCTTTCCTCTTTGTTCAGCTTTAATTTATTCATTTGGCTATAAACAGCTTTTATCCTCTCAAATAATTTTTTATTCAGGCTGATGTTATTTGAGTGCTCAGATAAGAGTGGCATCATTTTTTCGGCTATTGCCTGAAGGTCATCATTTGTCTCTGCACTGAGTAAATTACTAAATACACTTTGAACTCTATTAAGTAATGCTCCAGATTTCTCTAGTGCTACAATAGTGTTTTTAAAGCTAGGAGCTTCAGGGTTATTAACTATGGCATAAATCTCTGCCATGTGTTGTTTCATACCTTCTTCCAAAGCAGGTTCAAAATGTTCTTTCTTTATTTTATCAAAAGGAGCTGTGCCGTGAGGTGTAGTATACTTTTCCAGAAATGGATTCTGAGCTTGAATCATGTTCATAATACAAAATATAGCGAATGTTAATATTACTTTTTTCATTTATTTTGGTTATATAATAATAATCAACTACAAAAGTGCTAAAAAAAAATATTACTTTATGAAGAATAGTGGAGTTTTTAACAAAGTATATTACTTTTGTATGATTTTCAATTGAAATAGAGCAAAATAATTGTATAAATAATGAAGGATAGATTTTTCTTATTGCTAAAAACATATATGTTTTTCATCTTATTTTTTGTAGTTCAAAAGCCTGTATTTATGTTGTATTATCATGATCTGTATCATGGTTGCTCGTTATTGGATTATTGGGGAGTTATTTGGCATGGTTTGCCTCTTGATGCTTCAATTGCCGGCTATTTCACTATACTCCCCGGATTGTTTCTTATAGCTTCTTTATGGCTAAATTCGAATGTGACTGCTATGGTCTTTAAAATTTACTATGGCATAGTTGCTTTTGTTATTGGATGTGTTTTTATATCTGATATTGTTCTTTATAAATATTGGGGCTTCAGACTTGACTCTTCACCTCTTTTTTATTTAAAAACGCCGAAAGATGCTTTTGCTAGTGCCGATTTTATAACAATTATTTTAGCTCTACTTTTTATCATTGCAATTATATCAGCGCTTATTTATTTGTTTAATCTGATTCTTATTAAACCTGAGATTAAAATAAAGAAACCATATTATCGTAGAAAAACAGCATTGGTATTACTTTTAGTAACAGGATTCCTTTTCATTCCCATCCGTGGTGGGTTTTCTGTTTCGACTATGAATACAGGATGGGCATATTTTAGTGATAAAATTGAACTGAATCACGCGGCAATAAATCCTTGTTTTAGTTTGATGGAATCTCTTTCCCGTGAACAAGCTTTTGATAAGCAATATCGTTTTATGAAGGACGATGAAGCAACTAAAGAATTTGATAAACTCAAAGATGTTACAGTAGCTGATAGTATTCCGGCTTTGCTAACAACGAAGAGACCAAATGTTATTATAATTGTTCTTGAAAGTTTTACTTCGAAAATAGTTCAACCTTTAGGAGGATTACCCGATGTGGCTCCTAATATGGATGCGTTTTGTAAAGAAGGAATATTGTTTACTAATTTTTATGCAAACAGTTTTCGAACAGATCGTGGTCTTGTTTCAATTCTAAGTGGTTATCCGGCTCAGCCTACAACCTCAATAATGAAATATCCTCAACGTAGTCAGTCATTGCCTTCTATATCCAAATCATTGAAGAAAGCTGGTTACTCAACAGAATACTATTATGGTGGTGATGCTAATTTTACAAATATGCGCTCTTATTTGTTATCACAAGGGTATGATCGAGTTGTCTGTGATAAAGATTTTCCTTTAAAAGAAAAACTATCAAAGTGGGGAGCTCCTGATCAATATTTGTTTAATCGCGCTTTGTCTGATTTTTCGGGTGCACAAAAAGAACCATTCTTTAAAACGATTCAGACTTCAAGTAGTCATGAACCTTTTGATGTTCCGTCTCATAAGTTTAAAGATCCATTTCTTAACTCGGCCTTTTATACAGATAGCTGTTTAGGAAAATTTATTGATCGGTTCAAGCAAACTAAATATTGGAAGAATACAGTATTTGTACTTGTACCAGATCATGCAATGCGCTATCCTGCTTCAATTACCAATCATGAGATTGAACGTTTTCAGATACCGCTGATACTTATTGGAGGAGCCGTTAAAAAGCCTGTGAAAATAGATACCTATGCTTCTCAGATTGATATTGCAGCAACAGTTCTTTACCAGTTGGGATTGCCGCATAAAGATTTTACTTTTAGTAAGAACATACTAAATCCTAAATCGCCTCATTTTGGCTACTTTAGTTTCCCAAATGGATTTGGTATGACTACTTCTCAGAATCAGTTAATATTTGATTGTGAAGCAAATAAAGTTGTTCTTGATCGTGGAAAGAAAAAGAGTATAAATCAAAAACCGGCAAAAGCTTATATGCAAAAGCTATACGATGATTTGGCCAAACGATAATAATTAATCTAAAATATAATAGCTATGTTTACTAAAGAAACTTATATAAATAGAAGAGAGCAGCTTAAGAAGACTGTTGCTTCTGGAATCTTGTTATTTTTGGGTAATGATGAGTGCGGAATGAATTATGCTGATAATACATATTCGTTTAGACAAGATTCTACTTTTCTCTATTTTTTCGGTTTATCTTATGCCGGACTTTCTGCCATTATTGATATAGATAATGACAAAGAAATAATTTTTGGTGATGAACTGACTATTGATGATATTGTGTGGATGGGGACACAGCCTACTCTTAAAGAAAAGAGTGAAAGAGTCGGAGTTTTATGTACACAACCTTCTAACAGTATTGAGTCCTATTTAAAAAATGCACAAAGCAAAGGGCAGCAAATTCATTTTTTACCAACCTATAGAGCAGAACATAAGCTTAAACTAATGGATTGGCTTGGATATTTGCCGGCTGCTCAGGAAGCTTCTGTTCCTTTTATCCGTGCAGTGGTAAATCAACGGAATTACAAATCTGCTGAAGAAATTGTTGAGATAGAAAAAGCATGCAATACTACTGCTGATATGCACATTAAAGCGATGCAAATACTTCGTCCGGGCATGAAGGAAAGTGAAATTGCAGGTGCACTTGCTGATGTAGCTTTGTCTGATGGTGGAAATCTTTCTTTCCCAATTATTGCTACAATAAACGGTCAAACATTGCATAACCATTATCATGGGAATATTGTAAAACCAGGTGATATGTTACTTTTGGATGCTGGTGCCGAAACTGCAATGGGATATGCCGGAGATATGTCTTCTACGATTCCTGTTGATAAGAAATTTACTAGTCGTCAAAAAGATGTTTACGATATTCAGGTAGCTTCTCATCTTGCAGCTGTAGAGGCTCTTCGTCCGGGTATTCCTTTTAAAGATGTTTACGAACTATCTTCGAGAGTCATTGTTGAGGGGATGAAATCCTTAGGATTAATGAAAGGGAATGCTGATGATGCTGTTCGTGAAGGTGCTCATGCTATGTTCTTCCAATGTGGATTAGGACATATGATGGGGCTTGATGTACATGATATGGAAAACCTTGGAGAAGTTTATGTAGGTTATGACGGTGAACCAAAGAGTACTCAGTTTGGACGTAAGTCTCTTCGCTTGGGACGGAAACTGGAACCAGGATTTGTTCTTACTATTGAACCGGGTGTTTATTTTATTCCAGAACTAATTGATTTGTGGAAAGGGGAGAAGAAGTTTACCGAATTTATCAACTATGATAAATTAGAAACATACAAGGATTTCGGTGGCATCCGTAATGAAGAAGATTACCTGATTACAGAAGATGGAGCTCGTAGATTAGGTAAGAAAATTCCATTGACAACAGATGAAGTTGAAGCACTGAGATAATTTATGGAGAAGAATTCTAAAGCTATACTCTATGCGAGTGTGGCAGTGCTAAGTTGGTCAACAGTTGCTACGGCTTTTAAGGTTGGTTTGAAAAGCCTGACCTATTTTGAATTGATTCTAATTGCTAGTTGTACAGCGCTGGTTATTTTTACGATAGTACTTATAGTTCAAAAGAAGCTGGCTGTTATAAGCTCTTTTAGCGGAAAGCAGTGGGTGCGTTTTGCAGGAATTGGACTGTTGAACCCAGTTGCGTATTACCTTGTATTATTTAAATCCTATTCGTTATTGCCGGCACAGGTAGCTCAACCAATAAACTATACCTGGCCTATTCTTTTATTGGTTATGCTAGCTATATTTACACGCAGACCTATTCCGTTACCTAAATATATGGGATTGGCTTTTTCATTGTTGGGAGTTGTTTTAATATCATTGGGCGCTGGTAAATCTGATGTTTCCGGAATTTCTGTTTTGGGAATTCTTTTAGCTTTGTTCAGTGCTGTTATGTGGGCAACTTATTGGATGATAAATAACAAAAATAGAAATATCGATGGTACGGTATCTCTTTTTATGGGATTTCTTTTTGGTACCATTTATCTGTTGGTAGCAGCTTTATTTGTAGGTGTAAATATAGAAAATACAACAAGTCTTCTGGCGGGAATGTATGTAGGAGCTTTTGAAATTGCTATTCCTTTTATTTGTTTTGGTATGGCTATTCGTATGACTAATAACCCCGCATTGGTTAATCAACTTTGTTATTTGTCGCCTTTTATGTCTCTATTCTTTATATCTATTGTTTTAGGAGAACAAATTTATCTCTCTACATATATAGGTCTTATATTAATAGTAGGAGGCATTGTTTTTAACCAGTATTTTGCACATAAAATTACAATGAAGCTTTATAGAACTATAGTACATTATCGAATTATTCATAAAGCATAGCTTTCTATATATGAATTAAATATTTTAGATTGATCTCTTATCGAGGTGATAAAAACCTGTTTTCATAGCATTCATGATTAAGTTTGTGCTATGAAAGCAGGTTTTTTATATATAATATATGCAGAATAGATAATAAAATATAATAATTATAGCTCAATACTTGGTCTGTATTTAAAAATAGTCTATTTATAAATAAATATTTATCGTTTATTGATGCTTAATTGTGATTTATTGTTCTAAATTTAATTATTAACGCAAAAAATAACATTAAAAATAGATTATTTTAAATAATATAAATAAAAATTTCTGTTATTTATTTGTTATATAATAAAATTATGTATATTTGTGGCATAACGATATAGAAAAAACTATATTCTAACCTAATCTTATTAAAAATACTATGAGAATAATAGGCATAACTTATTTCTTATTTTTTCTCTTCCTATTAACTTCATGCAAAAGCTTGCCTGATAATAAAGTTGATGTTCTTATTATCGGAGGTGGTGCCAGTGGTGTGACTGCCGGAATTCAATCAGCACGTATGGGTGCGAATACTTTGATTATTGAAGAAACTTCTTGGTTAGGTGGTATGCTAACTTCCGCAGGTGTAAGTGCTGTCGATGGAAACTATAATTTACCCTCAGGTCTTTGGGGAGAATTAAAAAACAATCTTACTAATTATTATGGTGGCGCAGATTCATTAAAAACAGGATGGGTGAGTAATGTATTATTCGAGCCATCTGTAGGAAATAAAATCCTGAGTGAAATGGTGAGTCGGGAGCAAAATCTTAAGGTTTGGAAAGAATCTGCTACTAATGGCGTAAAGAAAGAGGGCAATAAGTGGGTCGTTACCATTAAAACAGAAAATAAAATAAAATGCATTGAGGCTAAAATTCTTATTGATGCAACCGAACTAGGAGATATCGCTAAGTTGTGTGGAGTGAAATATGATATAGGTATGGAAAGCCGTACAGATACTAAAGAATCCATTGCACCAGAGAAAAAAAATAATATTGTGCAAGATATTACGTACGTTGCAGTTTTAAAAGATTATGGTAAAGATGTAACAATACCTCGTCCGGAAGGATATGATTCTACAGAATTTGCTTGTGCATGTGCCAGTCCTATATGTATTAAACCAAAAGAACCTAATCGTTTGTGGTCTAAGGATATGATGATAACCTACGGCAAGCTTCCTAATAATAAATATATGATCAACTGGCCTATTGAAGGTAATGATTATTATATTAATCTTGTTGAGATGACTCCGGTTGAACGTGTTGAGGCTTTGAAATATGCTAAAGATTACACGATGCGTTTTCTGTATTATTTGCAAAAGGAATTAGGATATAAAACATTGGGTTTAGCAGATGATGAATATCCCACAGCTGACAAGCTTCCTTTTATCCCTTACCATAGAGAGTCGAGACGGATTCATGGTGAAGTTCGTTTTACGCTCAATGATATAACCGAACCTTATAATCAACCAGATAAATTGTATAGAACATGCATTGCTGTAGGAGACTATCCAGTTGATCATCATCATACCCGTTATCATGGATATGAAGAATTACCGAATCTGTATTTTTATCCAATTCCTTCGTATGGATTGCCTTTAGGTACGCTTATTCCAAAAGGGGTGAACAATCTTGTGGTGGCAGAAAAATCTATATCCGTTTCTAATCTGGCAAATGGCACAACTCGTTTGCAACCGGTTGTTTTACAGATTGGTCAGGCTGCCGGAGCATTAGCTGCTCTTTCTGTAAAGAAGCAGAAAGATATTCGGGAAGTTTCTGTCCGAAGCGTGCAGAATGCCATTCTGTCTGCCGGAGGATTTTTACTTCCTTATTTGGATGTTAAAGTAGATAATCCTCTTTTTAAACCTTACCAGAGAATTGGTTCTACAGGTATTCTCAAGGGAGTTGGTAAGCATGTTGATTGGTCTAATCAAACTTGGTTACGGGCGGACACCTTGCTACTTACTTCTGAATTAGACGGATTAAAAGATGTTTATCCATCTGCCGTTTTTGATTCAACAAAAAAGACAATGACAGTAAACGAAGCATTGGCTATGATTAAGAAAATTGCCAATTCTGAGAATATTTCTATAAAAGGTGATATTGTTGATTTGGCTCATAAAATTTATTCAGACTACGGATTAATAGATTTTAATCTGAATAAAGAAATCAAACGTGGAGAAATAGCTTTGCTTATAGATCAATTGCTTGATCCTTTCAATATAAAAGAAGTGGATATACGAGGAAATTACAAGTAACTTTAAACGAATTTATATATTATGGAAAAAGAACGTAGAAATTTTCTGAAGAAAGCTGCACTGGCAGGAGCTTCCGCAATGGTTGTTCCATCTCTGATGAGCTTTAAAGAGGAAGAGAATCTGGGCAATTCAGAAAGATTAAAGCTTGATACTTCCATTGGCAGCAAGCTGATTGTACCTAAAAATAACGGACTTAGAATTACCGGAACATTTCTTGATGAAATTTCGCACGATATTCCTCACCAGAATTGGGGAGAAAAAGAATGGGATCTGGATTTTCGCTATATGAAGAGCATGGGTATAGATACTGTTATCTTAATTCGCTCTGGTTACCGCAAGTTTGTTACTTATCCTTCTGAATATTTGCTTAAGAAAAAAGGGTGCTATATGCCTTCTGTTGATTTGCTTGATATGTATCTCAGACTGGCAGATAAATATGGTATGAAGTTCTACTTCGGACTTTACGATTCAGGACGTTACTGGGATACCGGTGATATGTCTTGGGAAGTAGAAGATAATAAATATGTTATCGATGAAGTGTGGAAAAAGTATGGCTCAAAATACAAAAGTTTTGGCGGATGGTATATTAGTGGTGAAATTAGTCGCGCTACGAAAGGTGCCATAGGCGCTTTCCATGATATGGGAAAACAATGCAAAGATGTTTCGGGCGGGCTGCCTACATTTATTTCACCATGGATTGATGGGAAAAAAGCTGTGCAGGCAAGCGGATCGGTATTAAGTAAATCGGATGCCGTATCTGTTCAGCAGCACGAAAAGGAGTGGAATGAAATATTCGACGGGATTCACGATGTAGTTGATGCTTGTGCTTTTCAGGACGGCCATATTGATTATGATGAGCTAGATGCTTTTTTCTCTGTAAATAAGAAACTGGCGGATAAGTACAATATGGAATGCTGGACTAATGCCGAGTCTTTTGATCGTGACATGCCAATTAAATTTTTCCCTATAAAGTTTGATAAACTTCGTTTGAAGCTCGAAGCTGCAAAGCGTGCCGGGTATGATAAAGGTATTACTTTTGAGTTTTCTCACTTTATGAGTCCGCAATCGGCATATGCGCAGGCCGGACACCTTTATGATCGTTATAAAGAATACTTTGGAATAAAATAAAAACACGATGAAATCTACTGTAAATATTGGTTATGTTATCTTTCTGTCGGTTGTAGCTGCTTTAGGAGGATTCCTTTTCGGCTACGATACGGCAGTAATCTCTGGCACTATTGCACAGGTAACCTCTCTTTTCTCTCTCGATTCTATTCAGCAGGGATGGTTCGTAGGTTGTGCATTAGTTGGTTCAATCATTGGTGTTTTGTGTGCCGGAGTATTAAGCGATCATTTCGGAAGAAAGAAAACCATGATTCTTTCAGCAATTCTATTCACTGTATCGGGCGTTGGTTGTGCTATTTCGGCTACATTCGATCAGTTGGTGCTTTATCGTATTATGGGTGGTGTAGGTATCGGTATTGTATCAATCATCTCTCCACTTTATATTTCAGAGGTTTCAGTATCTAAATACAGAGGTCAGCTAGTTTCTCTTTATCAATTGGCCGTTACTGTAGGTTTTCTGGGAGCTTACTTAGTAAATTATTGGTTACTTCAGTATTCGTTTAACGGTGCAGCAAATTTGTGCAATGCAACTTTACTCAAAATTTTCCATACAGAGGCTTGGAGAGGAATGCTTGGGATGGAATCTCTTCCGGCTTTTATATTTTTTGTTATTATTTTCTTTATACCCGAAAGTCCACGTTGGTTGATTCTGAAAAAGAAAGAATCGATAGCTCAGCACATACTACTACGTATTTACGGGAATGATGATGATGTGAATTTCGAACTTAATGCTACCAGACAAGCTGCTCAGTCGGAAACTAAATCTGAATGGAAATTTATATTGAAACCTGGTATATTCAAAGCTGTGTTAATTGGTGTTGCAATAGCAATTCTTGGACAATTCATGGGAGTAAATGCTGTGCTTTATTACGGACCAACAATATTTGAGAGCAGCGGATTATCCAACGGCGACTCTTTATTCTATCAGGTATTGGTAGGATTAGTAAATATGCTGACTACTGTTCTTGCAATGATGATTATTGATAGGGTGGGACGGAAAAAACTTGTTTACTATGGTGTGTCTGGCATGATTTTTACCTTGATTCTTATAGCCTTTTATTTCACCAAAGGAGAAGAGTTGGGAATTCCGAATGTATTCCTTCTTGTGTGTTTCCTTCTATATATTTTCTTTTGTGCAGTTTCAATTTGTGCAGTAATCTGGGTATTACTTTCCGAAATGTATCCAATTAAAGTCCGCGGGCTGGCCATGTCTGTTGCTGGATTCTCCTTGTGGATTGGAACTTATCTTATCGGTCAGCTTACACCTTGGATGCTAGAAAATCTCACACCGGCGGGAACTTTTATTTTATTTGCCGTGATGTGTGTGCCTTACATGTTAATCATTTGGAGACTTGTTCCAGAAACAACCGGAAAATCCCTGGAAGAGATTGAAAAAATGTGGGATAAGTAAGATCATATTATAAGTTATATTTTTATTTGAGTGTACACTTAAATTTGAAATGCTCTACACTTTATTTAAAAAAGAACTACACTTAATATTTAAAAGGAGTAGGTCAAATTTTAAAGATTAACTGAATAATTACCTTAAATATAGAATAAAAGAACCTTAAAAAATAATATTATGAACTTTAAACGTTTGGCAAAACAATACAAAGACGAACTCTTAAACAGTGTTCTTCCTTTTTGGCTTGAGAACTCACAAGATAAAGAGTTTGGAGGTTATTTTACTTGCCTTGAAAGAGATGGCTCTGTCTTTGATACCGATAAGTTTATATGGCTTCAGGGACGTGAAGTCTGGATGTTTTCAATGCTTTATAATAAAGTAGAGAAAAAGCAAGAATGGCTTGATTGTGCTATTCAGGGCGGAGAGTTTTTAAAGAAATACGGTCATGATGGTAATTATAATTGGTATTTTTCACTCGACAGAGAAGGAAATCCTTTAATTGAGCCATATAATATATTCTCATATACATTTGCAACAATGGCTTTTGGCCAACTGAGTCTGGCTACCGGAAACCAGGAATATGCCGAAATTGCAAAAAAAACATTTCAAATAATACTTTCCAAAGTAGATAATCCTAAAGGTGAGTGGAATAAAGTTTATCCCGGTACCCGCGATTTAAAGAATTTTGCTTTACCAATGATTCTTTGCAATCTGGCATTAGAGATAGAGCCATTACTGGATAAAGACTTTTTAAATAGTACCATCGAAACATGTATTCACGAAGTGATGGATGTTTTCTATCGTCCGGAGTTGGGAGGTATTATTATAGAGAATGTCACAACAGACGGAAAACTATCCGACACATTTGATGGCAGATTAGTAAATCCCGGACATTCCATCGAAGCAATGTGGTTTATCATGGACTTGGGGAAACGCCTTAATCGTCCCGACCTCATAGAAAAAGCAAAAAATACCACTCTTACTATGGTCAACTATGGATGGGACAAAGAGTATGGAGGTATTTTCTACTATAAAGATCGCCTCGGATATCCAACCCAACAACTTGAATGGGATCAGAAACTATGGTGGGTGCACATTGAATCCATGATTTCTTTACTTAAAGGTTACCAGCTAACCGGATCGAAAGAATGTTTGGAGTGGTTTGAAAAAGTGCATGATTATGTATGGACACACTTTAAAGATCCCGAATACCCGGAATGGTTTGGTTATCTTAACCGCCGTGGCGAAGTTCTTCTTTCTCTTAAAGGTGGAAAATGGAAAGGCTGCTTTCATGTTCCACGCGGACTTTACCAATGCTGGCAGGTATTGGAACAATTAGAATAGAAATAGTATAATAACAAATCTGATAAAAACACAATTCAATCTTAAATCATTATTATGAATCAACGCAGAAATTTCTTGAAAGGAGTATTGGCAGCATCATCTTTACTGGCTGCTCAAAAGCTTTTTGCTTCTGGTAAAATCATTGATTCTACTCAAAAGGCTTTTGATACAACTACAAAGGATTCTTTTGTTACCCCAAACGCAATGAAGGGGATGCCTATTCGTGCTACCTTCCTGGATGAAATAAGCTGGGATATTCCCCATCAGAATTGGGGAGTAAAGGATTGGGATAAAGATTTCCTTGCAATGAAAAAGATAGGTATCAATACGGTTGTGATGATCCGTTCCGGTCTGGCTCGCTGGATTGCAGCTCCTTTTGATTCCATTCTTAAAAGTGAAGATGTTTATTATCCACCAGTCGATCTTGTTGAGATGTTCCTTACTTTGGCTGATAAGCATGGCATGGCTTTTTATTTTGGAATGTACGATTCCGGTAAATATTGGATAGAAGGACAGTTCCAGAAAGAAATTGACCTTAATATGAATCTGATAGATGAAGTATGGAAGAAGTACGGTCATCATAAATCATTCCAGGGATGGTATCTTTCACAGGAAATCAGTCGGCGGACTAAGAATATGTCTAAAATCTACGCTCAGGTAGGTAAGCATGCTAAAGATGTTTCGGGTAATCTTACAACTCTTGTTTCTCCCTATATCCATGGAGTTAAAACAGACCAGGTAATGAGTGGAGACAAAGCTCTTAGTGTAAAAGAACACGAAGAAGAATGGGACGAAATTCTGAGTAACGTGAAGGGAGCAGTAGATATTCTTGCTTTTCAGGATGGGCAAGTTGATTACCACGAATTATATGATTATTTGGTAGTTAACAAAAAGCTGGCCGATAAATACAACATGAAATGCTGGACAAATATCGAATCGTTTGATAGGGATATGCCTATTCGTTTCCTTCCCATTAAGTGGGAAAAACTTTTGTTAAAACTAGAAGCTGCACGGAAAGCTGGTATGGAGAATGCAATTACATTTGAGTTTTCTCATTTTATGAGCCCAAATTCTACATATCTGCAGGCCGGACACTTGTACGAGCGTTATCGAGAACATTTTCTATTATAAAGAAAAACACTGAATTGAAGAGAAAAAACTTTATTTACCTTAAAATTTTTTAATATGAAAAGAAAAGTAAAATGGGGAGGGAGGCTATTGGCTTCTTTCGTATGCTCGTTATTTATGATGAGTATGCACGCTCAGGTGAGTGTTACCGGTACTGTCTCTGACTCACAAAATGAACCATTAATTGGAGCTTCTGTTCTTGTTAAAGGAACTTCTAACGGAGCAATCACAGATGTTGATGGGAAATTTTTGTTGAAAGTTCCAAACTCAAATGCAACATTGGTATTTACTTTCGTGGGCTATGATAAAAAGGAAGTGGCCTTAAATGGAAGAAGAACTTTAAATGTGGTTTTACAAGAGAATGTAAAAACAATAGATGAGGTTATCGTTGTTGGATATGGAACACAGAAACGTGCAAGTGTAACAGGTGCCGTATCAACCATGTCTGATAAAGAAATGATGAAAGCTCCGGTAATGGGTATCACGAATGTGGTTGGTACTCGTGTGGCTGGTGTTACAATGTTGCAAACTTCTGGCCAGCCGGGTAGCGATGCTGCTTCATTGCTGGTTCGCGGACAGAGTGCTACTTACATTGTAGATGGAATTCAGCGAAGCTTTAACGAAATTGACCCTAACGAAATTGAATCTGTTTCAGTTTTGAAAGATGCAACGTCTGCAGCTGTTTATGGTTTGGATGCATCTGCAGTTGTAATTGTAACTACAAAGAAAGGAAAAGCTGAAAAGATGCGTATTAGCTATAATGGCTCATATGGTATAAGTCAGAATGCAAGTCAGATTGATTGGTTGGATGCTCCTGGATATGCTTATTGGTACAACCAGGCTCGTATAATGGATGGCGATGAGGCTGTCTTTACTTCAACGCAGGTGCAAAAGATGAAAGACGGAGTTGATGGTTGGGGAAATACCAATTGGTACAAAAAAGTCTTTGATTTAGGTACAAATATGCATCATAATGTAAGTGCAACTGGTGGTAATGATAAAATTCATTTCTTTACTTCAATTGGCGCATTTACTCAAAAAGGAAATGTTGATAAGTACAACTACGATCGTTTAAACCTTCGTTCTAACATTGATGCTAAGCTTAATAATAATCTTACGTTTGAATTGGGCATTTCGGGTCGTGTGGAAATGCGCGACAGACCTCGTTATTCTGCTGATCCTAATGATTGGCACAATATACCTCAGCAAGCAGTACGTGCGTTACCTTATGTTCCTGAGAAAATGACTTATCAGGGAAAAGAATATTATACAGCTACTCCAACTGCATCTTCTCCTGTAAGTCCTATCGCTTCAATTAATGAATCAGGTTATTATAGAAGTAATAATTCTTATATTCAAACTAACTTTTTATTAAAATACAATGCTCCTTGGCTAAAAGGGTTAAGCTTTAAGTTTATGGGTGCTTATGACGTTTCTTTCCAGTTTATAAAGAGTTTAGCGCTTCCATTTAAAACAATGTTAGTGTCTGCACCAAATTCAACAACAGAAAGTTTGGGTTATGGCATTTATACAGATAATTCAGGAAATACATCTTTAACTGAATCGGCATCACACTCAACTAACGTGGTAACTCAGTCAAGCGTTAATTTCGATAGAATTTTTGGCAAACATAAAATTAATGCCATTGCTGTAGCAGAGACTCGTAATAGTTTTGGCAATGCTCTTGGCGTTACAGGTTATGGACTTGATTTCATAAACCTCGATGAACTTAGCAAAATCACAAATAAATCAGGTTTAAAAACCGAGAAAATTCCGGTAATAAGTGGAGGTAGCTCTCAATCTCGTGTTATTGGTTTTGTTGGCCGTGTAAATTATGAATTCAATGACAAATATTTGGCAGAGGTTTCTGTTAGACGTGACGGTAGTTATTTGTTTAGCGGAATGAATGGTTCCCGTTGGATTAATTTTCCAGCAGCTTCTCTTGGTTGGAGAATTAACAATGAAAGTTGGTTTAATGCCGATTGGGTTGACAATTTAAAAGTTAGAGGTGGTATTGGTAAAACAGCAACTTCTGCAGTTAATGCATATCAATTTCTTGACCTGATGGGAGTATCTACAAGTCAGGTAGTACTTGGCGGTGCTAGCCAGAGTATAGTCTATGCTTCAATTTTAGGTAATCCAAATTTGCATTGGGCAAAGTGTTTAACGTATAACTTTGGTACAGATTTCTCTGCCTGGAAAGGATTATTAGGAGTTGAGTTTGATGTGTTCTATAAATATCAATATGATTTGCTTTCATCTATTGGTGGTTCATATCCTCCTTCAATGGGTGGCTACTATTTTGCATATGCTAATAAAAATAAGGTTGATTATCGCGGTTTCGACTTTACTGTTACTCACAATAACCACATTGGCAAATTTAATTATGGTGTTAAATGGATTGGTTCTTATGCAAAACGCAGATGGTTATATGTTGCCAGCGATTCTCAAAATACACCGGATTACTGTAAATTAACAGGTAAAGAAGTCGGTTCTCAGCTTGGTTTTATATCTGAAGGACTGTTCCAGTCTCAGGAAGATATTGATAATTCGGCAACAATTGTAGGTGCTCCTGTTCTTCCAGGTTATATCAAGTATAAAGATAGAAATGGCGATGGCAAAATTTCTTATGCTCAGGATATGGGTTATGTTGGTAAAAGTGCATATCCTAAGTTCCAATCTTCATTAAACTTAAATGGTAACTGGAAAGGATTCGATTTTGATATTTTATTCCAGGCAGGATTGGGTCGTACTGTAGCTTTAACAGGTGTTTATACTTCATCAGGTTCAGAAGGAATTATGGATAACACAGCGTTTACAAAACTCTTCTATCATGGTGGTAACTCTCCGGTTTTCTTACCAGAGAACTCATGGACACCAGAAAATACTAAAGCAGAATTTCCTCGTCTGTCTTTGGTTACTGTTAGTAGTAATAATGCTTATTCATCTACCTTCTGGTATAGATCTGGTGATTATTTACGTCTGAAAACATTTCAGATAGGTTATTCACTTCCTCAAAAACTGATTAAGTCTGTGGGGGCTAATAATCTTAGATTCTATGTTGAAGGTTCAAATATCTGGACGCTTAGTGAGCTTACTAAATACAACATAGATCCTGAACAACCAGGTGTAAATAATGGATATTATCCACAGCAAAGAACTTTTTCTTTTGGTGTTAATCTAACATTATAATTTGAAAATGATGAAAAAAATATTCAAAATAACGATTTTGGCTACAATGTTAGCTGGATTCAGTAGCTGTAATGATTGGCTGGATCTGACATCAACAGATAGTTTGTCTAGTAAAACTGTTTGGGAAGATGAATCAAGCGCCGATCTGTATGTAAATGGCTTTTATACCTATTTGAACAAATATGGCCAATTTGGTTCTCTTCAGTTTTCGAGTAGTTTAACTGAAAGCTTGACTGATGCTTTTAAATATGGTTCTTATGCTTTAGGTCATAAAGCTGGGCATCCTAATAACTATGTGTTTAATCCAAGTGTAATAACATCTGCCAGCTGTTTTTATGATTGTTGGGATGATGCTTATGAACAAATCAGAAGAATGAATCAGTTCCTGGATTCAATGAAAAAGTATTCAGTATTCTCTGCAGAACAAAATACTGAGTGGGAAGCTCAGACTCGTTTCTTCCGTGCATTTGTCTATTTTCAATTAGCCAAACGTCATGGTGGTGTAATTCTTTATACAAGCCTTGATGAAATGAGTAAGGATAAAGCTCGTAGTACTGAAGAAGAAACATGGAATTTGATAGAATCAGACTTAGACTATGCTATTGAGAATCTTCCTGAATCATGGGCTTCTTCTTCAGATAAAGGACGTCTTACTAAATATGCAGCTTTGGCATTTAAATCACGTGCAATGTTGTACGCACAACGTTGGCAAGATGCATATGATGCAGCTGATGCAGTAATAAAATCTAATGTTTATGGATTAGTGGATGATTATTCAAAAGCATGTGCTGGAAATAATAAGGAAGCGATATTGGAATTTGACTATAACGTATCTGGTCCATATCATACATTCGATCGCGATTATTGTCCGTTAAGCGATGGTTTTCAATACGGTGGTTTGGGTACTCCAACACAAGAAATGGTAGAATGCTATGAAAAAGCCGATGGTACCAAAATGAATTGGATTCCTTATCATTCAACAACAGCAACTCGTCCTCCTTATGAAGACTTAGAACCTCGCTTTAAAGCTTCTATAATTTATCCTGGATGTACCTGGAAAGGCAATGTGATGCAAAATTCAGTAAATGGTACGTATGGTATGTTTATGGCATATAGAGCACAACCTTACACCTATGGTTATACTACCACTGGTTACTATTTGAGAAAACTGATGAATGAATCTCATAAAGATATTAATGGAGTATATAGTACTCAACCTTGGGTGGAACTTCGTTATGCAGAGGTTTTATTAAATAAAGCAGAAGCTGCTTATCGCTTGAATAAAACTAGTGAAGCTCAGGAAGCAATGAATGCAGTTCGTGCTCGTGTTAATCTTCCAGCTAAATATTCAACGGGTAATGAATGGTTCAAAGATTATAGAAATGAACGTAAAGTTGAACTAGCATACGAAGGTCAATTATTCTGGGATATGCGCAGATGGAAACTTGCTCATACTGAATATAACAGCTATCGTTGTCATGGCTTTAAAATTACAGGAAGCACTTATGAATACATTGATGTTGACTACCAGGATCGTAAATTCTTAGAGAAGACTTATGTTCTTCCAATTCCTGATGAAGAGCTACAGAACAATTCACTGATTGTTCAATACGACGAATGGTTATAATTATTAAAAAGATTAACGCGATGAAAAATAAATTATTATCAATGATTGCTATTGCCACAATATTAATTGGGTTGAATAGCTGTCGCGATGTAGAGGACTTAACTCCTTCTGTTTCGCGTGAAGGCATTAATGGCATCACAGCATCCTTTATTAATGATGAGAGTGCTGAGAATTCATTTTCTAGTGAAATTAACTATGAAAATGGGATTATTACTGTCGTTTTTCCTTATAATTATCCTTTGACTTCAGATAACGTTCTTACAATGTCTGATTTGACCAAAATGAGAGTTGTGGCAAATTTGGATGATAATGTTACAGTATCACCTTCAATACTATACATGGACTTTACAAAGGACAACTACATTACAGTGACCGACCAGTCTAAAAATAAGAAGATGTATAAAGTCGTTGCAGAAATTCGTAAGAGTGATAAATGTGTAATTTCTAATTTCGAACTTCCATCTCTTGGTTTGAGTGGTATAATTGATGAAGGAAATAAGGTTATTTCTCTTATTTCTATTGATGCAATTGGTTCTACTTTGGCAAGTGTTAATGTATCTCATGGTGCAACAATGAATCCTGATCCAACTAAAGTGGCACAGAACTATGATTCTAATTTCCAAATTACTGTAACGGCCCAAAATGGAACAAATTCAGCTGTTTATACAGTTAAAAAAGCTGTTCCTGCTAAGACTGAATTTGGTATGCGTGTTGGTAGCGCTAAGGTGCTTTGGTCAAAGAAGCTAAATACTGATTTAGGCATAAGCGTTCTTAACCTGACAGGTGGTATGGCTGTTACAAAAGACTATGTAGTACTTAATACCAGAGCTCAAAATAGTATATATCTAGATCGTAAAACAGGTGCTCTTGCTGGTACAGTTAACCTCGGCGATAAAGCGGGTAATCTAATTAACTTCTATAACACCTGCGACGATAATAATAATATATTGTTATGTAACTTAGCTCCTAATGCTGGTGCATTTAAGGTATGGAGAATTAAGGGAGTTACGGGTACTCCTGAAGATTATATTGAATGGAATGGTGGTGTTGCAATAGGACGTAAATTATCTATAAGAGGTAGTCTTGATGGTGATGCTATTATTTCTGCTCCAATTCTTGCAGCTGGCAATAAGTTTGCACGTTGGCAGGTTAAGGGTGGTGTCCTTCAATCACAAACGCCCGAAATTATTACGATTACTGGTATTGGTGGAAGCTGGAATACCAATTGTGATGTTGTTTATTCAGATCCGAAAGTTTTAACTAGTGACTACTTTGTATCATATTATGCGGCTCCATATCAGTTCTCATGGGTAGATGGTATTACTAATACAGTGAAAGCTCGGGCAGCAGTTGTTAGTTCGAACTGGGTTCAAAATGCGGTAGATTATAACGTGTTTAATGGTTGTCCTTATGCTGTATCTAATTCAATTAATTCATTTAGCTGGGGTAGTGATGATAAAATTTATCTTTATGATGTAAGTACATCTTCTGGTCTTGACAATACTGTTTGGAGTGCTCCTATTGGTACATACGGAGGTAAAGATAATGGTGGTGTGAATGGAAATGCTACTGGTGACGTTGCTTTGAAAGTTTCAGATAACGGATACTATATGTATTTATACTTCATGTTCACTAATGGCTGTGTGGTATGTGTTCAGTATGACTGTATTGATATGTAATGACTGTTTATTATAAACCAATAAAAATAATCCTGCACCTATAAAGGTGCAGGTGTTTTTACTTTATGAAAATATATAAATCTATTAAATATTATTCTGCCATGTTGTTGGTAGGATTCTTATTATCTGTAAATGCATCATGTAGTAGTGGTAATAATGATACAGATTATGAATTTCCAGACGGACCAGTGAAAAACAGTGAGAAACCTCGTTTTATATGGATTGATGCTGCTGCAAATTTTAAAGATTTTGCAAATAGCAAAGAGAATATTGCAAGAGATCTTACTTTGGCTAAAAATGCCGGCTTCACTGATGTAGTTGTGGATATTCGTCCAACAACAGGTGATATACTTTATAAATCATCAGTAAGTGGTGTTCAGCAAGTTGAATGGCTGGGTGCATGGGTCGATGGTGTTTACACAAAAGTATATCGTACTGCAACATGGGATTATTTGCAGGCATTTATTGATAAAGGCCATGAATTAGGGCTGAAAGTTCATGCAGGCTTTAATACTATGGCTGGTGGTAATGGTTCGGGATTGGGCAATCAAGGTATTCTTTATAGAGATAACACTAAAAAATCATGGGCAACTTATGAAAACTTGTCTACAGGAATTACCAATACAATGGATAATGGATCTGGTACCAAGTTCTTTAATCCTGCAAATGATGAGGTTCAGGAATACCTTTGCAGTTTATTGAAAGATCTTGCAAAATATAATTTGGACGGTATTTTTCTTGATAGAGGACGATTTGATGGTATTAAGTCTGATTTTTCTGCTATTACTCGCCAGAAGTTTCAGGCTTATCTTGGTGGCGTAACTATTCAAAATTTCCCAAGTGATATTTTGCCAGAAGGTGCAACAATGACCGATGTGACAGCTATGAAGACATATCCTACATATTTCACCAAATGGTTGGAATTCAGAGCTAAAGTAATGTATGATTTTATGTCGAAAGCACACGATGCAGTTAAGGCAGTTAATTCAAAAATCAAATTTGGTGTATATGTAGGTGGTTGGTATTCTAGCTATTATGAGGTTGGAGTAAATTGGGCAAGTCAAAGCTATAATCCAGCTTTAACATATAAATGGGCTACCGTAAGCTATAAAAATTATGGTTATGCAGGTTTAATGGATCAGATGTTAATTGGTGCTTATGCTTCACCTCTTAGAGTTTATGGCTCTACGGAATGGACAATGCAAGGTTTCTGTAAGTTAGCAATTGAGAAAACAAAAGGTAGTTGTCCTATGGTTGCAGGTGGTCCTGATGTTGGTAATTGGGATTCCTCAAATTCTGTTAGTCAAGCTGATGAGAACCAGGCAATAGTAAACTCTGTAAAAGCTTGTATGGACGAATGTGATGGCTATTTCTTGTTTGATATGATTCACTTGAAACTTGCTAATCAATGGGATTATGCAAAACAAGGTATCGATCTTGCAATAAAATAAGTATGAGACTTGATAAGAATTACCAAAGATGAGAAATTTTGTTTTAATATTCTTCCTTTTTATTTGTAATGCCATTTATGCAATTGAGACTTTCACAATTGGTGGAAAGGTTCTTTGCAATGGTAAAGGTCTTGAGAATGTGGTAGTGACAGATGGTGAAACATTTGCCACTACTAACAAGAAAGGTGTATTTTCAATGGTAATAAACTCGGAAAGTAAATTTGTTTATATATCAACTCCTTCAGGATACAACTCGCAAGTTGGAAATGGAGTTGTGAAATATTATATTCCTCTTCAGGGTTCTGGTAGAAACTATAATTTCAATTTGGTTAAGAGCAATACCGATGCAAAACGGTATGGCTTGGTTGTAATCTCAGATCCTCAAATTTGGGCAGAAAAAGAATTTGCTAAACTTTCTGTTTCTATGCAAGATGTTAAAAGAACTATTAATTTATACAATAATGATCGCCCATTTTTTGGTATATGTTGTGGTGATATTGTTTCAAGTAATCATTCATTCTATCCAAAATACAATGAAATAATTGAATCAAGTGGCATCACTTTTCGAAATATTATGGGAAATCATGATATGACTAATTTTGGCCGTTCTTTTGAAACGTCTTTGGGTAATTATGAATCAATGTATGGTCCTGCTTATTATTCATACAATATTGGAGAGATACATTATGTTATTTTGGATAATAACTTTTTTGTCGGACGTGATTGGTACTATATTGGTTATTTACCCGAAAAACAATTAAAATGGTTGGAAAAAGATTTGAAATACTTGAAAGATGGTTCTACTGTAATTTTAATGATGCATATTCCCTCTACCTGTACTGAAAAAGATCGCAAGGAGTTTCGTTATGAGAATAGCGCATCCACAATGATTAATCATCGAGGATTATATGATATACTAAAACCATACAATGTACACATTTTCTCAGGTCATACTCATACTCCGTTTAATACTCAGATTACTCCGAATTTATACGAACATGTAATGCCAGGATTGTCCGGTGCATGGTGGCAGGGTCCTTATTGTACAGATGGTGCTCCTAATGGGTATGAAGTTTTTGAAGTTAATGGTAGTGAACTTAAATGGTATTATAAATCTACAGGTTATCCAAAAGAGTATCAATTGAACGTTTTTTCAGGTGATGATTATCCCGATTTCAAAGGATATGTTGTTGCTAATGTATGGAATAGTGATACTTCATGGAAAGTTGAATTATATGAAGATGGGAAATCTATACGAGCAATGGAACGCTTTAATGCTTACGATCCTCGGGTAAAAGAGTTTTATTCTAATACAGAAAAACTGGATCATAAGTGGATTTATCCGTCTTTGTCCGATCACTTTTATCGAGCACCTTTATCCGAAACTACTAAAAATATAGAGGTGAGAGCTACCGATAGATTTGGGAATGTGTTTATTGGAAAATTAGAAAGGAAGTAGTAAATGTTTCTATGTATAATAACTATTTCTGATGAGGGGTACTTTGCTTTTTATCAGATATAGAATCTTAAACTAGTATGAGAAAGATTTCTTTATTAATAATCTTGTTGATGCTCTCTGTTTATGGAGAAGCAAAAGTTCAGCTTATTTCTATATGGGGAGATAACATGGTTTTACAGCAAAATGCAGATCTTCAGTTTTCGGGAACAGCAATCCCTGGAAAAAATGTAGTTGTAAAACCTTCCTGGAGCAAGTCTAAATCGTCTGTAATAAGTGATGCTTCAGGTAATTGGTCGTTGAAACTAAGAACTCCATCTGCTGGTGGTCCATATAAGATTAGCATTTCAGATGGTGAAGAATTATTGCTGAATAATGTTCTGATCGGTGAAGTTTGGTTTTGCTCTGGGCAATCAAATATGGAAATGCCTGTTAAAGGGTTCCGTGGGCAGCCTGTTTATGGTTGTCAACCATATATAGCATCAGCTAATCCACTGCGCCCTATCCGTTTGTTTACTGTAAAGAGAGATTGGAGTACAACTCCTAAAGATAATGTGGAAGGACATTGGTCTGAGAATACTCCTGAAGATGTGTCTCTTTTCAGTGCTGCTGCTTATTTCTTTGGAGAACAGTTACAGAAGACGTTAGGAATTCCTGTTGGATTGATACATTGTTCCTGGAGTGCTTCAAAAATTGAAGCTTGGATGGATAAGGAAACTCTTTCTCAATTTCCGGAAGTAAATCTTTCAGTTTTAAATAATAAAGAATTCAGCTATCCCAATGGCACGCCAACATTATTGCATAATGCAATGGTTAAGCCTCTTGAAGGTTATCCAATAAAAGGAGTTATTTGGTATCAAGGTGAAGCTAATAGCAATAACCCTGCTTTGTATAAAAAACTCTTTCCAGCTTTAGTCTCTCAATGGAGAACTTTTTTCCGTTCTCCTAATATGCCTTTTTATTATGTTCAGATTGCTCCCTGGCAATCAGGAGGTAAGGACTTGCAGGATTGGGCATGGTTTAGGCAATGCCAGCTCGAGTTGATGAATGAGGTGCCTAATGTTGGGATGGTAACCACTACTGATGCCGGAAGTGAGAAATTCATTCATCCTCCATATAAAATAAAAGTGGGTGAACGCCTTGCTTACTGGGCCTTGGCTAAGACATATGGAATAAAAGGAATTTCCTACAGTGGACCAATTTATAAGTCTTGCCGTATGAATGGAAAATTATTGGAAATTACATTTGATTATGGTTCAGATGGTATGACACCTGAGAATGAAGAACTTAAAGGTTTTGAAATAGCTGGAAGTGATGGCAATTTTTTGCCTGCTCATGCCGAAATAATCAATGGTACATCCCGGGTAAAAGTGTGGAATGATTCTGTTACTGTTCCCACTGAAGTTCGTTATTGTTTTCGCAATTATATGGAAGGTAATTTATGTAATAACGTTGGAATACCAGCTTCTCCTTTCCGTGCAGAAATAAAACAGTAAATGTATTAACCTAAATATCATATACAAATGAAAAACAAATTTTTATCAATAATAATTCTTTTAGCAGTTTCACTTGCATGTTATGGAGTTAATAACAAAAATGGGGCAAAAGCAAAACCTGCTTTAATGTGGTTTGATGCTGAGGCTAACTTTGCTCGTTTTAGCAATCCGGATTCTATTGATTTTTATCTGACCAAAATAAAATCTCTAGGATTTACTCACGCCATAGTAGATATTCGGCCAATTACCGGTGAAGTACTTTATGAAAGTGCTTATGCTCCCCGCATGAAAGAGTGGCAGGGAAACAAAAGAGGTAATTTTGACTATCTGGGACATTTTATTCGTAAGGCTCATCAGTTAGGTATAGAAGTCCATGCTTCGTTAAATGTTTTTGTTGCCGGACATAATTATTTTGATCGTGGACTAGTTTACTCAGGTCATCCTGAATGGACATCAATGGTCTATACCCCCGACAAAGGTATCATACCTATCACACAGCAAAAAGAGAAGTATTCAGCAATGGTTAATCCTATAAATGCTGATTTTCAGAAACATATTATTAATATCCTGAAAGAAGTTGTGAGAAAGTATCCAAAACTGGATGGGTTAATGCTTGACAGAGTGCGATATGATGGGCTTAGTGCAGACTTTTCCGATTTATCACGCAAAAAGTTTGAGGCCTACATCGGTGAAAATATTACAAATTTTCCTACAGATATATTTGAATGGAAAAAGAATCAAGAAGGAAAATATTATCCGGAAAGAGGAAAGTATTTCCTCAAATGGATTGAATGGAGAGTGAAGAATATTTATGACTTTATGTCTCTAGCCCGTAAAGAAGTGAAATCTGTTAATAAGAATATCTCTTTTGGAACTTATACCGGTGCATGGTATCCTTCTTATTATGAAGTTGGTGTAAATTTTGCCAGTAAGAAGTACGATCCAAGTAAAGATTTCGATTGGGCTACGCCTTCTTATAAGAATTATGCCTATGGTGACATCATAGACTTATATGCAACAGGAAACTATTATACAGACATCACTATTGAAGATTATAATAAAAACAAACGTAGTATATGGAATGAAACAGATAGTCAGGCTCAATCTGGAACATGGTATTGCGTTGAAGGTTCCTGTGAAAAACTCAAGAGTATTTTAAAGGGTAACAAGTTTATGGGTGGAATTCTTGTTGATCAGTTTTATTCTAATCCCCCAAAACTTTCTAAAACAATAGAGATGAACTTAAAGGCATCAGATGGTTTGATGGTTTTTGATATAGTACATATTATTCAAAAGAATTTATGGAGAGAAGTCGAAAACGGGATGAGAGCCGGAGGAGCTTTAAAATAAATCATAATAATGAAGAAAAGATTTAATAGTTCATTTTATTTGTGTTTACGCACAGACTTGCATTATGCATAACATAAATATTATGAACTAATAAATTATGTCTGTATTTAGTTAAATAATTAATCAACTAATAATATGAAAAGAGATTTTTTAATCTGCCTGTTTCTGCTTTTAAGTGTTGGAATGATGGCAACTGAAAAACCTAAATTAATGTGGTTAGATTGCTCTGCAAACTATACCCGCTTTAGTTATCCTGATTCCATTCGTTATTATGTAGATAAATGTTATGATGCTGGAATAACCGATTTAGTACTCGATATAAAAGGAACTTCAGGAATGGTTCTTTATCCAAGTAAGATTGCCAAACAAAAGAAAAGCTGGAAAGGATTCGACCGTCCAGATTTCGATTTTATTAATACTTTCATAAAAGAAGCTCGTTATCATAAGATGAAGATATTTGTCTCTTTCAATATTTTTGTTGATGGACATGGTATTTTTAAGAAAGGAGCTATTTATGACGAACATAAAAAATGGCAGTCTGTGAATTATATTCCTGGTCAGGGCTTAACTCCTGTAACGGAGATTAAAGACAAAGCCACGATGTTCCTTAATCCAGCTTTGCCCGAAGTACAGGATTATGAGATTGCTATACTTAAGGAAGTGGTAAGTAACTATGCAGTTGATGGAATTATGTTAGACCGAACCAGATATGATTGCATTAATTCTGATTTTTCAGAAGCTTCAAAAGATATGTTTCAAAAATACATTGGTAAATCCTTGAAAAAATATCCTGAAGATATTTATGAATGGGTAAAACAGGACGATGGGTCATATAAACGTGTAGATGGTAAATATTTTAAGCAGTGGATTGAATGGCGTGTTTCTGTAATTTACAACTTTGTAAAGAATGTACGTACCGAGATAAAGAAGATTAATCCTGAATGTAAACTTGCTGCTTACACAGGAGCATGGTATCCATCTTATTTCGAAGTGGGAGTAAATTGGGCAAGCAAAAACTTTGATCCAAGTAAGAGCTTTGATTGGGCTACTCCAAATTATAAGAATTATGGTTACGCTGAGTTACTTGATTTTTATACTAATGGAAACTATTATTGGAATGTTACTTTAGATGAGTATAGAAAGTCAAATGGTAAATATAAGAACGAAACTGATAGTGAAATATCTAAAGGTGAACACCTGTGTGTTGAGGGTGGATGTAAGTATACTCGTCAATTATTAGGAGGCCTGCCTTTCTGTGGTGGACTATATGTGGAAGATTACAAGAAAGATGTTAATCAATTTGAAAAAGCAGTAAAGATGAATCTGAAAGAATCTGATGGCTTAATGATTTTCGATATTGTGCATATTATAAATCATAATTGGTGGAATAATCTGAAAAAAGCTATTGCCGAGGCAGATAAATAAGAAATTATGTAATACGCTGTTTTGCATGCAGGAACAATAATTTAAAAAATGTTCCTGTCTGTATTAAATTTAGGAATAATGAAAGAACATATTATTATAGCTTTGTTATCTTGTTTTTCGTTGGCTTTAAATGCACAGACAAAATACTATGATGCAGCATCTTTTCCCTTATATGGGAAAATATCCGATAATACAGAAACGCGTTATGAAAGACTGCCGGTTTCTATAAAAAATGTATGTCGTCCTCCAGTTTGGAATTTAGGGAAGAACACAGCTGGTCTTGCTGTTCGTTTTCGTACTAACTCAAAAAATATTTCTGCAAAATGGACTCTTTTGGATAACGTTGAAATGCCTCATATGACGGGTGTTGGTGTTCGTGGATTAGATCTTTATTGCTTAAAAGATGGGAAATGGCATTTTGTAAATATTGCCAAGCCTAAAGATAAAGAGAATAAATTTACTATTATATCGAACATGAAAGGAGAAGGGAGAGAATATATGCTTTATCTTCCTTTGTATGACGGGGTAACTAATTTGGAAATAGGAATCGATTCGTTGGCTTCAATTTATCAACCCCAAATTGAATGTCCAGTACGTTCGAAACCGGTAATTTATTATGGAACCAGTATTTCTCAGGGAGGCTGTGCGTCACGTCCGGGAATGGCTCATACAAATATTCTCTCTCGGATGTTGAACAGAGAATTTATTAACCTGGGTTTTAGTGGAAACGGACAGTTAGATAATGAAATTGCTGAGATTATGACAGGTTGTGATGCTTCTTTGTTTGTTTTAGATTTTATGCCCAATGTAAATGTTAAGCTCATTCAGGAAAAAACAGAAAGGTTTTTCACAACATTAAGAAGTAAATCCCCTGATGTACCAATCCTTTTCATTGAAAACCCTATTTTTCCTTTCCTTGATTTTGATTTGGTTGCTAAAAAGAATGTGGAGGATAAAAATGAAACATTAAGATTGTTTTTCAAATCTCTGGTAAAAAGAGGGGAGAAGAATATTTATCTTCTTTCTTCCGAAAAGCTTATAGGACTAGATGGTGAAGCTACAGTAGATGGAATTCACTTTACAGATTTGGGATTCGAACGATATGCTAAGAATCTTTATCCGGTTTTAAAATCAAAAATGAAAAAGTAACGCTATGAATAAAAGAGCTTATGCCTTAGATGCCCTTCGCGGATATGCCATTATATCAATGGTACTGTCGGGTGCTATTGTTTTTGGAATTCTTCCGGGATGGATGTATCATGCTCAGGAACAACCTCCAACACATGTTTTTAATCCAGATCTGCCAGGTATTACATGGGTGGATTTGGTATTCCCATTTTTCCTTTTCGCAATGGGAGCAGCTTTCCCTTTTTCTGTTGGAAAAAGAATAGAAAGAGGCGAAAAGCAAATTCATTTGGTATGGGATGCAATTAAGAGAGGGTTGCAACTTACTTTCTTTGCAATTTTTATTCAGCATTTTTATCCATGGTCACTTAGTAATCCGGAAGATATAAGATCCTGGTTATTGTCGCTCAGTTGTTTTGCCTTGCTATTCCCCATGTTTATGCGTATTCCTTTAAAAATGCCTGATTGGGCTCATTTAGTAATTAAGATACTTGCATATCTTGTTGCGCTGGCATTGTTGATTACTACAGACTATGCTGACGGTAAGGTTTTTAATCTGGCTTATAGCAACATCATTATCTTGGTATTGGCAAATATGTCCGTTTTCGGTACGCTGATTTATATCTTTACAGCCAACAAAAGATGGGTGCGCATTGCTATTTTACCATTTATTATGGCTGTTTTTCTTGGAAGTAAAGTTGATGGATCGTGGACTCAGACTCTATTTAATTATACTCCTTTCCCATGGATGTATAATTTTATGTTTCTAAAATATTTGTTTATCGTAATTCCTGGTAGTATTGCCGGAGAATATCTGCTTGAATGGATGAATAACAGAAATAACGGGCGGACAGAATCTCAGAATGTTGATCGTAAAGGTCCAATTATCCTATTGCTTATTACGATAGGGCTCATTGTGCTCAATCTTTGTTGCCTATACAGCCGATTACTTGTACTTAATCTTATTGTTACTGTAATTATTATAATGATAGGTTATTACTTGCTTAGAAATGCTGACAATAATGATAGAAAACTATGGAAGAACTTATTTATAGCCGGCGCTTACTTATTGCTTTTGGGACTTTTCTTCGAAGCTTATGAAGGCGGAATTAAAAAAGACCATTCTACTTACAGCTATTATTTTGTGACTTCCGGACTTGCATTTATGGCTTTGCTGGCATTCAACATTATTTGTGACTATTATGGTTACATTCGTGGATCGAGATTCCTGGTTATGTCTGGCCAAAATCCGATGATAGCATATGTAACAACGAATCTTTTTACAGTTCCATTATTAAGTATTCTCGGAATATATCCTTTATTCTCATATTTTTCGGTTAACCCTTGGTTAGGTTTTCTAAGAGGTGTAATTATTACCATAATAGCTGTTTTAATAACGATGTTTTTTACCCGCATAAAATGGTTTTGGAGAACTTAAATATAACTCGAAATTTGTTTTATATAACTTGAACGACTAATTGAATGCACCGAAGCTTGCATCCATTTTTTCTGAGAATAAGTGCGTAACTGGCATGCAATAGTATTTTGCAGCTGTTATGCACTTATGTTTTCTTAGATATATTTATTAAAGCAGGAGATAGAAGTAATAAACATCTCGAAACATTTATTGCTGTCCGGTAAAGTTCTTACATTTCCCCATGTCTATAAAGGACCTTTTTGCAGGAACGAATATAGACAATTGGTGTTGTCCTACTCAGCCCTTTATTTTTTTTGATCTAAAAAGTTTTACCGGACAGCAATAATATGAAAATAACCTTTAATGGGTTTCTTTATTGCATCTTGTAACTCTTGAACTAAATTATACGATTTTAGAATCTATAGAACCTTCCGTTGCGAATCTTACTCCCATGTCGAATGCTTTTGCGCAATCCTTAGGAAATTCTTCTTCTCTTCTTTTAGCTTTCATTTTTGGATCAAAGATTGTGACATCTACTTTAGAATAATCATTAAACTGGTACGTATCAAAACTGCACAATGATTCGGAAGCTCCGAATATGCGTTGTAGTGCATGTTCATTGGTCGTCCAGTTCTGTTTTCCGCCATAAAGTTTTAACTTCTCTTCATCCTCAGATACATTCATCGTATAAATAAATCCAGTGTTAATTTTCTTTGGGAAAAGGGTTGGTCCAGTTTTGCTATATGAAAGGTAAGGAAATAGCAAGCGTTCCATGAAGGATGCCATCTCACCACTAATCCTTCCAAAATAAATTGGAGATCCAAAGATAATTGCATCTGCTTCCTCCACTTTTTTATAGATTGCTGTTAGGTCATCCTTTACCGGACATTTGCCATAACTCTTACCATCTTTGGTTTTACAAGCGAAACAGCTCTTACATCCTTTATAGTTAAGATCGTAAAGATGAATCATTTCGGTCTCGGCTCCTTGTAATGCTGCACCTTCTAATGCTTTATTCAGTAGTGTTGCTGTGTTCCAGTTTTTTCTTGGACTTCCATTGAATGCTAATACTTTCATAATTTAATCTCCTTTTATTTAAGTTTTTATATTTGTTTAAATGCATAATACCTTATTTTTCTCAAGTTTTTTCAATCTCAAAATGGTAAGTTTGGCTTTTAATATTCATTTTATTCTCCTTTATAAATTTGATGCTGCAAAGTTATGGCATATTAGTTTCTTTTTGTAATGGGTTTCCTTTAAGTAACTACTTACCTTTAGGAAACTATAATATATTATTGTAACTTTGCATGCTAGTTTTACACTCTAATATTTGAGAGAACAATGAAAAAAGAAGCATCATATAAAAAAGACAAGGCTTGCAGACAAACGTTGCTGGCTATAAAAGACACAATGGAATTACTATCTGGCAAATGGAAAATCCAGATTATTGGTACTTTGATAGACAAAGACAAACTTCGCTTTATGGACTTATTGAGAGAAGTTGATGGCATAGCCGCTAAGATGTTGTCAAAGGAATTGCAGGATTTGGAAATAAATGAATTGGTTAAACGTACTATTTGTAATACTAAACCTATTACTGTTGAATATGAAATCACAGAATATGGGAGAACATTGAAACCTATAATTAGTGAGATAGCCAAGTGGGGCATCGAACATAGAAAAAAACTATTCGAGAAGCCAGAATAACTTTAATGAGAAAAAGGTATTCTATATAATTTGTTATTGCTGGTTTTGCTTATGAAAAGCCTATTCTGTTTTATTTATTTGAACTGAATAGAACGCATAAATACAAAACTAGAGGACACTTACGCATATTCCAACTAATTCTGCGCAAAAAACGAAAATAAACCCTCACTCCATCACTTTTTTAAAGCAACAATCTGATCTTCCGATATATAAGCTAGTGATGGTAGAATTTTTATCTCTAACTGTACTCTCACTTTTTGGGGCTACCCTCACTTTTTGCCTCTTAAAAATCTGGTTTTAGTCTTTAAATTACAGTAGTGAAAAATAAAAAACTCTTCTGGATAATATATTTCCCTTGTACAAAAGAATGAATTGTTTTGTACAATGGATTTAATTCTTTTGTACAGAAGAATGCAATCTTTTGTACAAGGATGCATAAACGTATCGTTATGTTTTTAAAAAGACTGGTTACAGGCTTTATTTTAATAACCGGAGGTCAATAACAAGCCCTTGTTTATGAGTTCTGTTTTAACGGAGATGTTTGCGATAACCGCAGGCAGCTCACTACAGCAGCAACTATGGCAAATGTTCCGGCCAGCAATAATGCAGCCTGAGTGCTATTACCCGGCACCAGCGTAAACATCATTGCTGCAAGTGTGGCACCAAGAGTCTGCCCCAGCAGGCGGGCAGTTGCTAGCATACCGCTTGCCCCTCCGCTTCTGTGCTGCGGAGCAGAGGAAATAATAGTACTGTTATTGGGCGATTGAAATAATCCAAATCCAATACCACACAGCACCATTCTCCATATAATATCCACTCTTGATGGATTATCAGGCAAAAAAGCTAGCAGGAATAATCCAGATGCAAAGATTGCCAGCCCAATTCCTCCCAGAATACCTGCATGAAAACGTTCTACCAGGCGACCGGCAATGGGAGCAACTATAATAATTGCCAAAGGCCACGGAGTAAGTAGCATGCCAATCTCGGAACTGTCATATCCCAGTGTGTTCTGGAAAAAAAACGGAAGCGAAACTGTAGCCAGCATCTGAGCGGTAAACGAACTGATAGAAGTTCCTATCGATAAAGTAAATATAGGAATCCGAAGCAGGTCAACGGGTAAAAGCGGATTTTTCTGCTTCAGTTGTCTGCGGATAAAGAAGAATCCTACAATTAATAGCGCAATAAATTCCATGGCGATGAAATGCAATTGCTGTTCGTGAGTTATTCCTTCCAAAGTAAAAATCAGCAAAGCAAAAGTTACTGCATTTGCAACACTACTCAGATAGTCAAACTTCCGTTCGTCTGTCTTTTGCGGATTATATGGTAAATGCCTGAATGCAATATATAAAGCCAGTATTCCGATAGGTATATTTATGGCAAACAACCAGTTCCAGTGTGCAAATGCCAGAATCAGGGAAGCTACGGTAGGCCCTACTGCCAAAGAAAAAGCAACCACCAGTGCATTTATTCCCATCCCCCTTCCTATATAACGTTTCGGATAGATTATCCTGAGCAAGGCTGTGTTTACGCTGGTAATTGCTGCGGCACCAAACCCCTGTGAAACACGTGCCAGCGTTAATGTGACGAAAGAATCGGAAAGGGCACAAGCCAATGATGAACATGTGAACAGAGAAAGCCCGAAAATATACACTTTGCGATAACTAAAAATATCTCCCAAAGAAGAAAAAGACAAAAGCGAGATTGTTATTGCCAACTGATAAGCATTCACTACCCAAATAACATTCGTGGGCGAAGTATTCAGGTCCTTCGCAATGGTTGGTAGCGCCACATTAGCAATGGTACCGTCAAGTACAGAAACCGACACACCAAGTGCAATAGCCAGAATAGCCCAATAACGCTTAGGAAGCGGTAGTCCATCACCTTTTTCTATCGTATAATTCAGATTATTATTAGTCATTCTACAAAAGAAACAAATATCCGGGGAATATTATTGGGATATCAGCTAATAAAATAAAAAAAAGGCAATCATCGCCTGTTTGCGAAGAAAGCCCAATCTATCATTAAAAACTACTCTTTCTAATTATTATGCAGCTGACTGCTTTTTCATAAGCTTGTGCAACTTTGCATTTAAACTTTGGCACATTGCACCTTTACCTGCGGCTTGGTATCTCTTAATCTGATACTGAAGCATTGTAATCTCATCAATTCTTTCTTTCATAATTTTCATCTTTTTTGCTTACCACGTTTTGATAAGCGGTTTATCTTTTATTTCTTTTTACGTTGCAAAGATACGGGTAAAAACTGAATAATATGTTATACAACATATAAATTGTGTGAAAATAGGGGCGATTTAACTTTTGTTTGCTAAAATACAGCTTTTATCTCCCTATCCTTTCTTTCTTTTCTTATATTCTTTGGGTGAAATTCCCATTATTCGGGTAAAAATCCGGCTAAAATAATAAGCGTCATCATAGCCTATCTTGTGGCAAAGCTGATTTATCTTCATATCTGTAAAGTCCAGGTACTGGCAAGCTTCCTGAATTCGTAGATTGTTTAAGTAAGCAATGGGAGTAAACCCTGTGGATTTCTGAAATTGGGTTGAAAAATAAGAAGTAGACAGATGTAACTCATGAGCAATATCCTCCACCATTATTTTCTTTTCTATGTTTTCTCTCATAAAATGAATAGCCGAATTTGCCAAATCTTTTTCCCTGGTACTATTTTCGCTAAAAGTATCGTCACGAAATATATTAATGTACATAAGCGATGCCATATAATAATGAAGACACATGCTGGCATAATGAAGATGTTCCATACTATATCCCATACCAAGAGTAGAATATATTTTCTCGAATAACTGATTGCGATACTCAATTCGTGAATTTTCTCCGGGAATTATGTTTTTAGGATAGGCTTGTTGTTCTTCCAAACAAAACTTAGCATTGTATCCTTTAAAATGAATCCAGTAAATAGTCCACGGTTCTGTTTCGTCACTTCCGTATGCATGCGGGATGCCAGCCGGAAGAATAAAGAACTGATTTTCATTTATGTTTTTAGTCACTCCATTAATACTGAACCAACCTTTTCCTTTTACGCAATAAATAAAAATATACTGTGAAATACCTTCTTTGCGTTCTCGGAAATGAGATTCGGCATTGGGATAATAACCTATATCTGTTATATGTAGTGGTGAAGTGAGTGGATTTTGCTCCATCGCTTTCACTATTGTTTCGGGCATAACAATGGCCCGCTGTCCTTTGAAGCCATCTTTTAGTTTCATATTTGCAGAACTTTAATTATGATGTACAAAAGTATTCAAATAGTAGAATAATCCATCTTTTTTTGAAATTATTCTATTTTATGCATAGCTAAGTAACTGTACTTTTGTGTTATTAATAAATCTGATACATTATATCAATGGAACACTACAACAAAAGTTTTATTTATTTTATTTGTCTGGTTTCTGCTATGGGAGGATTACTTTTTGGGTACGACTGGGTAGTAATCGGTGGAGCCAAACCTTTTTATGAGGTCTATTTTAATATCGTAGATTCTCCTTCTATGCAAGGCTGGGCTATGAGCGTTGCATTGCTTGGATGTTTAATCGGCGCAACACTTGCAGGTATGATGGCTGATAAGTACGGTCGTAAAAAACTACTTATTGCATCGGCCTTAATATTTCTTGTTTCTTCTTATGGAACAGGCGCTGCAATGTCGTTTACGGTTTTTCTTATTGCACGTTTTTTCGGAGGAATAGGAATTGGTATCGCATCAAATCTTTCTCCAATGTATATTGCCGAAATTGCCCCTTATCAAGTACGTGGAAAACTCGTTTCGCTCAATCAGCTAACCATTGTTCTTGGAATTCTTGGAGCACAGATTGCTAATTGGTTGATTGCAGATAAAGTTCCTGCTGGCTTTACTACTTTGCAGATTCTTGACTCATGGAACGGGCAAATGGGATGGCGTTGGATGTTCTGGGCAACAGCTTTTCCTGCTGCAGCTTTCTTTATATTAATGTTTATTATTCCTGAAAGTCCGCGATGGCTGTCATTAAAGGGTAGGAGAGAACAAGCTTTGTCTGTTTTTAGAAAGATTGGAGGAGAAGAATATGCCAAAGCAGAATTGGCATCGATGGCAGAAACATCTGCTGATGAAGAAAAGTGTACAATAAAGCAATTATTCAAACGTCCTTTGAGTAAAGTGATAACCATTGGTATTGTTATTGCCGTGTTCCAGCAATGGTGTGGAACCAATGTAATCTTTAACTATGCCCAGGAAATATTTCAATCGGCAGGATACAATTTGAATGATGTTCTCTTTAATATTGTAGTAACCGGTATTGCTAATTTAGTGTTCACTTTTGTAGCAATTCATACAGTCGACAGAGTGGGACGTCGTGCTTTAATGATGATTGGCGCTGGAGGATTGGCTGGTATTTATCTTATTTTGGGAACTTGTTATTTCTTTCAGGTAAGCGGATGGTTTATGGTTGTTCTTGTTGTTATGGCTATTGGCTGTTATGCTATGTCTCTGGGACCAGTAACCTGGGTACTACTTTCTGAAATATTCCCCAATCGGGTTCGTGGAATGGCTATGGCTGCAGCAACCGTTGCTTTATGGATAGGCTGTTTTACGCTCACCTATACTTTCCCGCTGCTAAACTCTATTCTTGGAAGTAGTGGCACGTTCTGGATTTACTCTCTGATTTGTGTTTCTGGCTTCATATTTATTTTCCGTGTTTTACCGGAAACTAAAGGAAAATCTCTTGAAGAACTGGAAAAAGAATTAATCCATAAATAATAATGCATAATTGTTTTTAGAAAGATTTTGTTGATAAAATATAGTATAGCTAAAATTATAATCTAATGAAGAAATATATTATTCTATTCAGTTTGATGTTTATTATTCCATGTGCTGTTATGTCAGGAGCATCTCAACCAAAGATAGATCTTCGTGGTGTATGGAAATTTGCGATAGATAATCAGGATAAAGGAGTTATAGAACAATGGTTCAGTAAATCACTTTCCGAAACAGTTACTCTTCCTGGCTCTATGGCCACAAATGGAAAAGGCTTTGATGTAACGCTCTCTACCAAGTGGACGGGACAAATTGTGGATAGTAGTTATTATTACAAACCGGAATATGCAAAATACCGTGTACCTGGAAATATAAAAGTTCCTTTTTGGTTACAGTCACTAAAATATTATGTGGGTGCAGCGTGGTATCAAAAAGAAGTGAATATACCCAAAGACTGGAAAGATAAGGATATTATATTATTCCTTGAAAGATGCCATTGGGAAAGTCGCTTATGGGTAGATGATAAAGAAATTGGTATGCGCAATTCATTAGGTACACCACATTTGTATGATTTATCTAAAGAGCTTACTCCAGGAAAACATATTCTTTCAATTTGCATTGATAACCGTGTAAAAGATATAGATCCGGGTATGAATTCTCATAGTATATCAGATCATACTCAAACCAACTGGAATGGTATGATCGGGCAGTTGTATCTGGAAGCACGTCCAAAGATCTCAATGCAAAATATTCAGGTTTTTCCTGATATTCACCAAAAGAAAATTATAGCTAAAGTTAGAATTGAGAATTCAACAAAGAAAAGACAAAAAGCTGCTATCACGCTGTTGGCAACAGGTGCATCTACTTCTGATAGTAAAGACTTTAATGTAGATATTGCAGCCGGTGTGGATACCTTGTTGCTAGAATACCCTATGGGTAATGATGTAAAACTCTGGAGTGAATTTCATCCTAATGTTTACCAGTTAACAGCTACATTAAACATTCCTAAGAAAGATGTGAAAGATAGTTTTGAAACATCTTTTGGTATGCGCGAAATTAGAGCTAATGGTACACAATTGGAAATCAATGAAAAACCTCTATTCCTGCGTGGAACACTTGAATGTGCTATTTTCCCAAAAACAGGATTTCCTCCTACTCAAATAGATGAATGGTTACGTATTTTCAGAATTTGTCGCAGTCATGGTTTAAATCACGTGCGATTCCACTCATGGTGTCCCCCTGAGGTTGCTTTCGATGCTGCCGATCAACTAGGATTTTATCTTCAGGTGGAATGTTCATCTTGGGCAAACCAGTCTACTACCATTGGAGATGGAAAACCTTTTGATAAATACGTTTACGAAGAGAGTGCACGAATGGTGGAAACTTATGGAAATCACCCGTCATTCTGCCTAATGTTATATGGCAATGAACCAGGTGGGAAAAATTATACTCAATTCCTTACTAAATTTGTTACTTACTGGAAGAATAGAGATTCCAGAAGAATTTATACTACAGGAGCTGGCTGGCCAAACGTAGATGAAAATGATTATCAGAGTACTCCGAATCCTAGAATTCAAGCTTGGGGGGAAGAATTAAAGAGTATAATTAATAGAGCTGCACCTGCTTCAGATTATGATTGGAATTCAAAAATTGCATCATTCAAACAACCTGTAGTTAGCCATGAAATAGGTCAGTGGTGTGTTTATCCAAACTTTAAAGAAATAGCAAAGTACGATGGTGTTTTGCGTGCCCGGAATTTTGAAATATTTAGCGAGACATTAACAGAAAATGGAATGAAGCAGCAAGCCGATAGTTTTCTGCTAGCTTCCGGTAAATTACAAGCGTTGTGTTACAAAGCAGATATTGAAGCTGCTCTCCGCACTCAAAGTTTTGGAGGTTTTCAATTACTCGATTTGCATGATTTTCCAGGTCAGGGAACAGCTTTAGTGGGAGTTCTGGATGCCTTTTGGGATGAAAAAGTATACATTTCTCCTAAAGAATATAGTCGTTTCTGTAATTCAACAGTACCATTGGCTCGCTTGAAAAAGCATATTTATTTAAATAGCGATACCCTTTCTACAAGCGTTGAAATTGCTCATTATGGTGATGCTCCACTACTGGCTTGTATTCCTGCATGGAAGATTAGCGATAAAAACGGAAAGGTTCTATTTTCGGGTAAGCTTCCACAAACAGACATCCCATTAGGTAATTGTATTCCTCTTGGAGAAATCTCTGTACCACTGACTTCAGTTCAAAAAGCAGAAAAACTTATTCTCGAAGTTTCAGCAGATTCTTTCTCCAACAGCTGGGATATTTGGGTTTATCCGGCTCAGAAAGAGAAAATTACCGGAGTGGATAAAATAAAGATTGTATCTACATTAGACGCTGCAACTTGTAACTATCTGGAAAATGGCGGATCGGTACTTCTGTCTCCTAAAAAAGGAACATTGAAACCCGAATTTGGAGGAGATGTAAAAATTGGTTTCTCCAGTATTTTCTGGAATACAGCGTGGACGCATGGTCAGGCTCCTAATACATTAGGCATTTTGTGTAATCCGGAACATCCAGCATTAGCTAATTTCCCTACAGAATATCACAGCAACTGGCAGTGGTGGGATGCAATGAGTCATTCTAATGCCATAGAATTAAATAAGCTTTCTCCGGAAATTAAACCAATTGTTCGTGTAATAGACGATTGGGTTACAAACAGACCGTTAGCCTTGCTTTTTGAATTAAAAATAGGAAAAGGAAAGTTACTGGTTTCCGGAATTGACTTAAATCAGGATATACAAAACAGACCTGAGGCTTTGCAACTTAAACAAAGTTTACTGAACTACATGGCAGGAAAGCAATTTAACCCATCTGTTTCATTGTCTGCTAGTGTGATTCAAAATATGATAACCGAATAATTTCCATAAAAAGAATAATATGCAAGTAAAAGTTTGGGAAGAGAATATTGTAATCCCTACATACGAGATTGGCAAACCTGAGAAAAACCCTATATTTTTGGAGAAACGTGTTTATCAGGGAAGTAGCGGCGTTGTGTATCCTTATCCTGTTATTGAAAAAATAGCCGACGAGAAAGTTGATAAAACCTATAATGCAGTCTTTCTTGAAAATGAATATATAAAAATAATGATTCTGCCGGAGCTGGGTGGACGTGTACAAATGGCTTATGATAAGATTAAGAAACGCCATTTTATCTACTATAATGAGGTGATAAAACCTGCTTTGGTTGGATTGACCGGTCCCTGGATTTCAGGAGGGATTGAGTTTAACTGGCCACAACATCACCGCCCCAGTACTTTTCTTCCGGTAGATTATTGTATAGAGGAATTTCCCGATGGTAGCGTAACCGTTTGGGTGAGCGAAATGGAACAGATGTTCCATCAAAAGGGAATGGCCGGATTTACTTTGAGACCGGGAAAGGCTTTTCTGGAGATTAAAGGACGCTTATATAACCGCACTCCGATGCCACAAACATTCTTATGGTGGGCCAATCCGGCTGTTGCGGTTAATGACCACTACCAAAGTGTTTTTCCACCCGATGTAAATGCTGTGTTCGACCATGGAAAGAGAGATGTCTCTACTTTCCCGATAGCAACCGGAACTTATTATAAAATGGACTATTCGGCAGGTGTCGATATCTCTAATTATAAGAATATTCCTGTACCAACTTCCTATATGGCTATTAAAAGTCGTTTTAATTTTGTGGGTGGTTATGAGAATGATACTCGTGCTGGAGTTCTGCACGTTGCTAATCATCATGTATCTCCGGGAAAGAAACAATGGACATGGGGAAATGGCGATTTTGGCCAGGCGTGGGATCGTAATCTGACAGATAATAACGGTCCGTATATTGAATTGATGGCGGGTGTATATACTGATAACCAACCTGATTTTTCTTGGCTTCAACCTTATGAAGAGAAAAGCTTTGTGCAATATTTTCTTCCTTATCGTGAACTGGGAGTTGTTAAGAATGCAAGCAAAGACTTACTGCTGAATATCGACGAGGCTGCCGATGGAAATGTTGTCGTTAAGCTGTTTGCTACATCACTTCAACCTGTTACAATTAAATTGTCAGGAAAAGAAGGTATGGTTTTTGAAGAAGAAACTACTTTATCTCCGGAAGAGGTATACGAAAAAACTATTTCCATGAATGGAAATTCGCTGAAGGAACTTCAATTGTCTGTATTTAATAAGCAAGGTAAGGAAGTTCTTAACTGGATGCCGGAAAAAAAAGAAATAAAACCGGTGCCAGAATCGGCTAAGCCAGCTCTTTCCCCACAAGATACGCCATCTGTGGAACAGCTTTATTTAACCGGACTGCATTTGGAACAGTACAGACATGCTACTTACAATCCGACTGATTATTATAAAGAGGCTTTGAAGCGTGAACCTG
The DNA here is from genome assembly GCA_963668125.1 of Bacteroidaceae bacterium. Taxonomy (GTDB): domain Bacteria; phylum Bacteroidota; class Bacteroidia; order Bacteroidales; family Bacteroidaceae; genus Bacteroides. Next base: position 1,669,960 of record OY764215.1, read on the forward strand.
GAAATGTTCAGAATAATAATGCATTGGGATTATGGTATTTGCGCCGCGGACGTTTTGCTATTGCCGAAACTTACTTAAGAACGGCTGTGGAGACACAATTGCAACGTAACCCAAATCCTTATGATGGCGAACCATTATATAACCTGGGACTGGCTTTAAAGTATCAAGGACGTTACGAAGATGCTTACGATTCTTTCTATAAGGCTTGCTGGAATGCTGCCTGGCAAGATGCGGGATATTTTAGTTGTGCACAGATTTCATCATTGCAAGGTAATTTGGAAGATGCATTAGAGGAAGTTGAAAGAAGTTTGATTCGTAACTGGCACAATCATCGTGCCCGTCATCTAAAGACAGCTTTGCTCCGCTTAGCTGGAAGAAAAGAAGAAGCCTTGAGCTGGATTGAAGATTCTTTGAAGATAGACCGTTTTAATTATGGCTGTATTTTCGAGAAATTCCTGCTCACAGATAATAAAGATGTTCTGGCGTTAATGACAAAACTGATGCGTGGTGCTTCATTTAACTACGATGAAATAGCGCTCGATTATGTAGCAGCTGGATTATATGATGAAGCAATTGCAGTGTGGCAGGAAGCAACTAAGGTTAGCACTACTCCGATGACTTATTATTATATGGCCTGGGCGCAGTCTTTGGCAAATAAAAAGGAAGCTGTGGATAGCTTCGCAAAAGCGGCTGGTCATGCTCCCGAATTCTGTTTCCCTAACCGACTGGAAGCTATAGTAGCTTTGGAATATGCAAAAGAGAAAAATCCAACGGATGCTAAAGCTCCTTATTACTTGGGAAATTTATGGTATGATAAACGTCAGTATGATGAGGCTATTGTTAATTGGGAAAAATCAGTTTCTCTTGATCCTGCTTTCCCAACGGCATGGCGTAATTTATCGCTTGCTTATTTCAATAAACAAGATAAGGTCGATGAAGCAATTGCTTGTCTTGAAAAAGCTTTTGCTTTGGATACTACCGATGCAAGAATTCTAATGGAACTGGATCAGTTGTATAAGCGACTCAACCGTCCGCATGCTGAGCGATTGGCATTCCTTGAAAAATATAATTCGTTAGTGCTCCAACGTGACGATCTTTATCTGGAAAAGATTACACTTCTTAATCAGCTGGGACGATACGAGGAAGCAAAGGAAATGCTGGATAAGCATAAGTTCCATCCTTGGGAAGGAGGAGAAGGAAAAGTTCCGGCACAGTATCAGATAGCTCGTGTTGAACTGGCAAAACAGGCTTTGAAAAATAACGATAGCCATAAAGCGATTGCATTATTGGAAGAATGCCTTGAATATCCTTATCATTTAGGAGAAGGTAAACTCTACGGTGCTCAGGAAAACGATTTCCACTATTATCTGGGATGTGCTTATGAGGCATTGGGAGATAATGAAAAGGCTGTTTATTACTGGGGACTGGCAAAAAATGGTATTACAGAACCTGCTGCAGCTATTTATTATAACGACCAGAAACCGGATAAGATATTCTATCAGGGACTTGCTCTTCTGAAACTGAATTGTATTGCTGAAGCAAATAGCCGTTTTCACCGCTTGGTAAGTTATGGGGAGAAACATCTTTTTGATCAGATTAAAATGGACTATTTTGCCGTATCTTTACCCGACTTATTGATTTGGGAAGACGATTTAACTCAACGAAATGTAATTCATTGTAAGTATATGATGGCGTTGGGGCTGTTCGGATTGGGTAATAAAGAGAAGGCTCTTAATTTATTGGATGAAGCAGCATTGCTCGATCCTAATCATCAGGGAATTATGGCTATGAAAAGTAGTATTTACTAAACTGAAGTTATGAAAAATATACCGGTTTTTTTAGCATTATTCATAATAAGCGGATTAAGTTCCGCTTATGCACAAAAGATATATGAGATTAATGTCCCTGCTTCGGAAAAGAAGATTTCTACGGGACACATCAAGCTGGGTGGAGCTAATCCATCCGGAGAAAAGATTGAAGTGAACAGCTTTTATGTTTCCGAGAATGGGAAACCTGTTATTCCTGTAATGGGAGAGTTTCACTATTCACGTTATCCTCACGAACAGTGGGAAGAACAGATTCTCAAGATGAAAGCTGGTGGACTGACAGTTATCCCGACTTATGTATTCTGGAATATTCACGAAGAAAAGGAGGGTGTTTTTGATTGGAGTGGAGATAAAGATCTTCGTGCCTTTTTGCAGTTATGTAAAAAACATGGTATGGAGTCTATTGTTCGTGTTGGTCCGTTCTGTCATGGAGAGATTCGCAACGGCGGATTCCCGGATTGGTTATTTTCAAAACCGCTCGAAGTTCGTTCCAATGATGCTAAATATCTGTTCTATGTAGACCGTCTTTACAAAGAGATTGCAAAGCAACTGCAAGGATTATATTATAAAGACGGAGGTCCGATTATCGGTATCCAGATTGAAAACGAACATCAGCATTCCGCTGCGCCATGGGCTATAACATATCCCGGTGCTCCCAAAGATCATACATCTGCCACTTACGATGCTTCCATTACAATGGTTGGAGTAGGAGTGCAGGATAAAAAGATTACTTATTCAGAACTTGGGAATCTGCACATGAAGACCCTGAAAAAAATGGCCGTTGATGCCGGAATGATAACTCCTTTGTATACGGCAACCGGATGGGGAAATGCAGCAGTCATCGGTGATGAAGCAATTCCTGTTATGGCAGCTTATACATATCCTTTCTGGGCAGAACCGCACATGTCTCCTTTCTGCCTGTTTAAAGATATTCAGAAAAAGCCCGATTACTCTCCGGTTCGTTATGACACGGATAAGTTTCCATCTTTCTGTGCAGAGATGGGAGTCGGTATTCAGATGATATATTCCCGCCGACCAATAGTTACTGCTGAGGCTGCCGAAGCATTGATGATCCGTACTTTGGGAAGTGGCTCCAACGGAATAGGCTATTACATGTATCACGGCGGCTCAACTCCTAAAATGAAAGATGATATTGGCTTCTTCAGTGACGAACCGATGGGTGTTCCAAAGATATCTTATGATTTTCAGGCTCCTATCGGAGAATTTGGTCTGGTTCGTGATTCGTACAGAAATCTCCGGGTACTTCATCTGTTCTTGAATGATTTCAGCAATTTACTGGCACCAATGGAGACTGTTCTTCCGCTGGATTATGAGAAGATTACTCCCGATAACAGAGAAACATTGCGTTTTGCTGCCCGTATGAAGAATAATTCCGGCTTTATCTTTATGACTAATTTTCAGGATCATGATACTGCCCGCATCGACCAGGCGGGTTTGCAGTTCAAGCTGAATCTTAAGAACGAATCAATTATGATTCCTGCCAACAAAACATTTACGTTGAAAAAGGACGAAAGCGTGATACTTCCGTTTAACCTCAATATGAATGGTGCATTGCTGAAATATGCAACAGCACAGTTGCTCACTAAGATAGATGATAACGGAAAGCCTCATTATTTCTTCTTTGCACCAACCGGAATTGAACCGGAATTTGTCTTTGACAAAGCAACCTTGAAAAGTGGAAAATCCGTAGTTATACCTGTTGCCGGTTATAAGAGTACATTCTCTGTAACAACAAAAAGTGGCGAAAAGGTACTAATCACCACATTAACCCGTGAGCAGGCATTGCAAACAGCTAAAGTCGATGGACACATTCTGATAACCGATGCCACTGTTTTACCGGAAAAAGGAAAATGTACCTTGCTTAGCTTGGGTAAGAATAAGTTCGATTATGTACTTTATCCCTCGGCAAAAGGATGGAAGCAGCAAACTATCGAAGTCCCTGCTGTTAATCCGGTATTCAAGGTAGATAAAGCAGGATCTCGTCGAATGACGGTAACGGTTGAACCTAATAACAACAAACAGGTTCAGGAGTACTTCCTGCAAATAAATTATGTGGGCGATGTAGCTATGGCGTTCATTAATAATTCCATGGTTTTAGATCATTTCTATTACGGAGCTCCCTGGACTATCGGTCTGAAGCGTTTTGAGAACAGAATGGCCGAAAAAGGCATGGATTTTTATTTCCGTCCGTTGATGAAAGATGCGCCATACTTAAAAGACCTCCCACAATCGGCACTCAGAGACTGGAATAATAAAAAAAGTGTCCTGTCAATTGATAGTGTTAACGTATTGCCAGAATACCGTACTCAACTAATTTTTTAGATTATGCTTTGATGAATTCTCAATCATTCTCTCTTAAAAATTAAAAATGCAAAATATATCTAGCAATCTAGCACTACCCACATAACTACCTATAAATAAACAAAATAACACCGCTAGATCAATCAAATTTGATCTAGCGGTAATCTAGCAATCTAGCGCTTTGTGATTTTCTTTGTGTAAAGCCTTAATCTCTTGGATTTTACGTGTGTATTTATAGTGTTTGTAGAAACAAAAATTAGTCTCCACCCGGGTGTACAGGATTCCTCCACCCGGGTGGAGACTGTTTTTAGATCCGGGTGTAGGAGGTGGGTACACCCGGGTGGACGGGGAATGTTCTGGTTGTAAATAAATTAAATTAAGGGAGTTTCTTGATGCTTTTATGAGGTTGAGTAATAAATGTTTGGTCTAAATTATATCTGTTCTGATTTAATTTATATTGTAGGTAAATAAACTAAATTTAATATTGTAAAAGTCAGTTATTTTATATTTTTCTTTGTTTTAATAAAAATAGTAATTACTTTTGAATTAAATTAATTATAAATTTAAGGCTTAAAGTAAATGCATCTATTCTTTTTTAAAGGGAAATATAGCGTCATATATTTATTTACTCTATTTTACATTGTTAATTTAAATATTTTTGCTCAGGAAAAACATGATGGTAAGGTTTTATTTAATCATAATGTAAAATCAGATTCTATTAAAAAAGAATCATCTGTAAAAGATTACATATCTCTTTATCAGTCATTTATAAGTGGAGCCAGAGGCTCTGAATGTGCAATGTATCCCTCTTGCTCAAATTATGGTTTAAAAGTTTTCAACGAAAAACCTTTTTATGAAGCCATAGTACTTACTGCTGATCGTTTAACTAGATGTAGTCATGATAGAAAATACTATGATGAGACTTTCGCATACGGAAATAGAGCCAGTATGCTCGATTTTCCTCCGTATGCTGAAGCTCCCTATAACTTAATATATAAGCAAAAGCAATATTTTTATACTGATAATTTAAAAAGTACCAATAAAGAAGATAGTTGCAAACTTCTTATTAATTACCTTATAAACCAGAATGACTATCAGGGAGCTTTGTCTGAAATAAATAAAGCATTGTTCTATTATAAGAAATGCGACAGCAAAATCTATATAAATAAATTGCTTTGTTACGAAGCTTTGGATAGAGAAGAAGATGGAATCTATGATTATAAAGTTAAATTTCCTCAGTACATCCAAAAAGAACCAAATGTGATTTTGAAAGTTTCCAAATTGTATTTTAATATAAACAATAATGAGGAGGCCTTGAGTATATTAAATAATATAGATAGTGCTACCGATACTGTTACTTTATATAAAAAGCATACACTGCAAGGTTTGATAGAAACTAAACTAGGTCATTATAATGAGGCTAAACACTCTTTTAAACAATCTTTGTTGTCTGGATATAATAATGAAATTCAGAAAAAAAATATTCAATTGGTAGACCAGCTCTCACAGGTGAAAACGAAAAAGCCTATTCTGGCAAAACTATTTTCAATAGTTCCTGGCGCTGGTTATTTGTATACTAATGAGATTCAGAATGCTGCTACGTCTTTTATAATAAACTCTTTATTAGCATATGCAACATATACAAGCATAAAATCTAAGAATTATGGTGTGGCCGGCTTAATGGGGGTATTCTCTTTCTCCTTTTATTGTGGAAATATTTTAGGAGCTGGTAATAGTGCAAAAAAATATAATAAGTATCAGATTAATAAAACAACAAAGAAAATTATATATCAAAATCAAATTAGTAATTATTAATTAAAACGCGAAAAGCTATGTTTAACAAATTGATTAAATCTCATTATTTTAAGCCAACATCAGTATTATTGGCTTTTGCTATGTTGTGTATGTCATTTACAATGCCTTCAGGACAAGTTATAATTAAGAGTGGTTCAATTATTCCTATGGAATTGCTGAGTACAATAACCAGCAATGACTGCAGATCAGGACAAATGATTGATTTTAAGGTTCTGAAAGATGTTGTTGTAGAAGGAAAAACAGTTATTCCTGCAGGATCAATTGCGAAAGGACAGGTTTCCAGAGCAAAGAAAAGCGGATTATTAGGTACTGAAGGAGAACTAGAAGTTGTAGTTAGAAGTGTAACAGCTGTTGATGGAACTGATGTTTATCTTACAGGTGCTAATGTTAATGATCAAGGTAGCAACAAAGTTGTACTTTCTGTTGTATTGACTTTCCTTTGTCTTTTTGGCTTTTTAATCAAGGGAGGAAATGCTGAAATTCCAGCAGGAACTCAATGTCAGGCAATTGTAGCTGGAAATACTACAGTTAATGTAAACTAAATAATACGTAAGAGCTTATTAATTAATGCTCTTGTATATATAAGTTTAATGCCATCACTAGATTTTTTAAAAGTCAAGTGGTGGCATTTTGTTTACTAAGATATTACTGATGCTTAGTTTGTGAATATATTGCTATAGATATGAAAATAAAGAAACCATGATGCTTTTTTACATGTTTTTCCATAAGTAATCCACTCAAAATCTTCATGTTGCATTCTCAAAAATCAACTAAATATATGTAATTGGAGAGAATCTTTTTTTTAAAACACTCAATATTTTTTTATGTTGTTTTGTGAAAAATATATAACTTTGTACTGTTAAATAATAATCTATATTAAGTCTTCTAAATTGGCATTTTTACAATATTTGGGAGCGTATAGATATTGAAAGTGGATAAATAGAGAAATAAGGTTATTATACTTTGATTCTTACAGATAAAAAATAAAGTGAACATAGGAAATTTTATAATAATTAGAGGTGGCTTAGGCGACGATATAAAGAAGGCAATAAAACAATGGCTTGCTCTTAATTCAACAGAATTAGTGAATAACATAAAATTTGAATTATTTAAATTAGGACAGGAAAGATATTTAATCGTTGCTGATAAAAGGATAAACAACGAGTACTTTAATTATTTGATAAATTATCTACGTTATCCGGAAGGAATAGAATACAACATTAGTATTGATGGTTATACAACATTATGTGACAAAAAAATGTATCCCCAAAATCTATTGGATAAAAAAGCTCAAATTTATATATCTGACAACGATAAAGAATATGATAATGTTTATCTAACAACAGAAGATAATGAAACTTATAAAATAGATTTTGCAGGCGATGTGTCAAGACTTAATGAATCCAGGACCTTTAGTATTCCAGATATTGACACAAATTTGCTTCAGAAACCTGAAAGAATAGTATTAAACAAAAAGGAAATTGCTGAAATTAAAAATGAAAAGTCGAAGAAAAATATAAAGATTAGATTTAGAATTATTCTTTCACTAGTATTTATTATTGTTGCAATTAATAGTTTATCTCTATTTATATATCCAACTAATGATATTAGTTCTATTACAACTTATATACTTGTTTTCTTTGTAGCTTTTTGGTTTGATTGGGATTATAAAATGCTTAGAATAGACAAGTATTATAGTTATAGCATCATTATTGCAATTTTACATTTGACTTATGGTCATTTTATTAGAGAGTATTTATCAGACGAAGGTTCGTTTCTCTACTATGGATTTTATTTTCCTATTCTATTTTTAATAATACAGAAGCCTGTGAGATTATTTTTTATTCGGAAATTTAATAGAGAACCTATAGTTGAACATCGTCCTCCTCTTTTGGATGGGTTATATTCGATGACTATTCTTTTTTTGACTTTTGGGATAATATCTATAATTGCGATGTTAACATAAAAAGAGACTACCTAATATGTTATTCAAATCATTCCAAAACCTCCTCATCGTACACATTTAATACAAGCCCCTCATAAATAATCCACTTATTATAATAAAAAGTACACATTAAGATGTAATAGAAAAGCTAATATTGCATAGATTTTAAATCAGAGACTATATATAATTAAGCAATGATACTATGCAAAAATCACTAAAACTATTATTTCTATTGTGTTGTGCGCCGCTCTTCGTGGTGCATTCTCAAAACAGAATCGAAACAGACTTGTCGGGAAAAGGATGGAAACTCTGGTATGACAAGGATGCTTCGTGGAAGAACGATCAGTTATTTCTTCCTTCTACAGATATAAAATCGATACCTGCTGCTTTGCCAACCGGTGGCTGGAACTCCCTTCAGGGATCTAAAGATGTAAGTGTTCCTGGTACGGTGGAAGAATATCTGCAGATTAAGCCGGGACCGGAAGGGGATATTCAGGGGGTAAGCTGGTGGTTTCGTTCTGTCAGTATTCCGGCTACTGCAAAAGGTGGCAAGTTGTTGCTTCGTTTTGAAGCTGCACGCTATCGTTCGGAGGTTTATATCAATCAACAACTTGCGGGTTATGATTTAACGGGAAATACTCCTTTCGAAGTTGATATTACCAACTTTGCCAAACCGGGAGAGACTGTGCAATTGGCTTTGCGTGTTACCGATCCGGGTGGTAACTATGACTGGAGAGATGGCGATGTAGTTAGCTGGGGAAAATATAAAATACCGGGTAGTCATGCTTTTGGCGGAATTACCGGTCGTGTGAAATTGGTTTCCTGTGCTCCGGTTTATTTGGATGATATTTATGTTCAGAATACTTCTGCCATTACGGAAGTAAATCCGCAAATAAGTGTTGTAAATAGCACAGCCAAAGAGATTGTCCGGAATATAATAGTTCGGGTTGTTGATAAGAAAAATCCCGATATAGAAATTGCCCGTCAGGAGCTAAAGAAAGTAAAACTGAAACCGGGAGAAAACATTGTTTCTGCAAAGATATCTGCACCCGATGCAAAGTTATGGGATACGGAAAATCCTAATTTATATGTCTGCAAGGTTTCCGTAGTAGATGGAAAGAAAAGCATAGATGAAGACAGCAGAGTTTTTGGATTCCGTTGGTTTGAACCTATGGGACAAGGCACTGATGCCATGTTTCGTTTAAATGGAAAAAGAATCGTGCTGCGTACAGCAATCAGTTGGGGATTCTGGCCTATAAATGGTATTTATCCAACGGAGGAATTGGCAGAGAAACAGATTCGTATTGCTAAGGCTATGGGACTGAATATGCTGAATTTCCACAGATGTATTGGTGCTCCGGTTGTATTGGAGAAAGCGGATGAGTTGGGATTACTTTATTATGAAGAGCCGGGTAATTACCGTAGCGGGCAGAGTCCCGATAATCCGTTCGGTCACACTTTGATGCACGAAAAAGTTATGCGGATGGTGAAGCGTGATCGTAGTCATCCAAGTCTGGTTATGTTTAACATGATCAATGAAGCCGGACCGGTTAGCGAAGATATCCTGAAACTAAATATCAGTGATATGCAGGAAGCTCATAAACTGGACCCTACACGTACTATTACACGTACTTCCGCATGGTGCAGGGCAGAAGAAAATGAACAGGCCCGTATTCATCTTCGCCCTAATGATTCAACAGTTTACTGGAATGGTTGGTACGATTTCCATCATGCGGGTGGTCCTCATGTATGGAACCAGAGTCTTTATAAGAGTCCGACCGATTATTACAACTATACTGCAAATAAAAAGGATCTTGTTTTCTGGGGAGAAGAAGGAGCTATCTCTACTCCTCCACGCTTGGAAAAGATAAAGAGCGAGCTTGAAGCTTCACCCAATATGGGTTGGGATGGTGCCATGTATCTTGATTGGTACAAAACTTTTGATAACTTCCTTACACGAAAGAGTCTTCGTTCAGCATTCCCCACGATTGATGCGTTTACCGTGGCAATGGGTAATATTTCCATTGAGCACCAGGGGCGTAAAATAGAGACTATTCGCCTTGATAATTATACTGACGGTTATGCCATTAATGGATGGGAAGCTCAGATAATTGAAAACCATTCAGGAGTAGTAGATTGTTTCCGGAACGTGAAAGGTGATACTGTACTTATTGCACGCTACAACCAACCACTTTATGTTGCTGTGAAAGTGCGTAAACAGATTGTTGAAATGAACGACAAGGTTGTGACAGATTTCTATATTATCAACGAGAAGAATCTGCAAGGACCTCATAAGCTCTCAATTTCCGTTAAAGATCCGGAAGGAAAGGTGATTTTTAGTAAAGATGTTGAAACTGCAATTACCGGAGGCGATGTTTATGGACAGTTAATTGCAGAAGGAATTGAGATTCCTACTTCTACTATAGCCGGAATGCACCGAATTGATGTAGCCCTTTCTGATAATGCAGGCAACAATAAAGCTTCTGGTAGCGATAAGTTTCTTGCGGTCGACTGGCGATCAGCAAAACTCTCAGGTAACGGAGCTGTATGGGAACATAGCAATAGCCTGAAGAACTTCTTGAATAATGATAAAAAGCTTTCAGTAAAGGATTACTCCGATAACGCTAAACATCTTGATTGGGTAGTGGTATCTCGTCCGCCAATGGGAGGTAATCTGAGAGTTGTACCAACAGATCAACTTCTTACTTCAGATGGAAAACAGGGAGTTACCGTGTCGTTTTACAGAGACAATAAGTTTCAGGACAAGATATCAGAACGTACAGACCGGGATATTAATTTCAACGTGCCGATGGGGGCTACTCCCGATCCTACGGTAACCAGTACTGAAAGATATAACGCTCGTTGGGAAACACAAATTACACCAACAGTGAGCGGTGCATATTTTCTTGAATTGCAGACAAGTGGAGCCAGTGAGCTAACTATTGATGGCGCCACTATTATAGATATAACAAAAAATAGTGGTGGTCGTGATAAGGTCTTGGTGAACTTCACAAAAGGAAAGTCATATAAATTGAGTCTAAATCTGGTTCAGGTTAAAAACATAGCCGGATTATGCCGTTTGCAGTGGTCGGCACCAGAAACGAATGCAGCCGATCCAAAGAAGTTAATAGACCGGGTAGCAAAAGAGGGCACAACGCTTATTCTGGTTGATAATGCCGACACGTGGATGGACTTGATTACTAAAAATACCCAGGTAACATATTCAGGTAAGTTCCAGGTTGGAACAGCCTGGCTTGGTGGTGTTCATTTCGTGAAACAACATCCGCTATTCAACGGACTGCCGACTAATGACAGTATGAACTGGCCTTATCAGTCGGTTGTGAAAGATGGTGCCGAAAGATATGGTCTTGAAATAGAAGGGGAGGAACTGGTTGCCGGAGCTTATCACTGTTATCCTCTTAAATTGGGAACGGCTGTAGGTGTTATTCCTTTTGGTAAAGGTAAAATCATATTTTCTACACTGGACATTTGTGGAAATCTGACTTCAAATGATTCGTCGGCCAATGTGGCTAGAAAGCTGCTTTGCAATTTTATAGAGAATTCTGGTAAGTAATTACAATAAGTATTTGTAAAACGGGTCTTGCATTAAACTGTGCAAGCCCCGTTTTTATTTTTGAGAATATTATTTGTATGCAGATTTAAACGCTTATATTTGTGATGTTGTAATTAACCTTATACGATATAAATCTGTAATTACTATGAACAGAAAGTTCCTTTTTCTTCTTATTGTCTTTCAGTTATTCTGTTTTCAATCTAATTCTCAAATAAAACCAATAAAGGAATTTGATAATATTAGTCGGGGAGATGAGTGTGTAAACTGCTTTTTTCAGGACTATCGGGGCTTAATTTGGGTGGGCACCAACCGGGGCCTTTTTTCATATAATGGATATTCGCTGGACAAGAATATTCCTCAGGCATCAGGTGATGTTTTAAATATGGCTGTTAACTGCTCGCTTAAAGTTGATTCTACTCATTTTTATCTAGGCTGTAATTCAGGCATTCTGCTTTTTGATATTGAAAAAAGCAGATATACCTTATTGCCTGCTACATCATCGTATGATGTCCGTTCAATGGTTTGGCTAGACAAACATACAATATTGGCCGGAACAATGCAGGGACTGATAAGATATAATACTCTTAATAACACTTCGAAAAGATTTGAAAGAAAAACGATGCCTTATCTACCTGTTTATTCTATGATTAAAAAAAATAGGGAAAATGTTTATATAAGCAGCTGTAATGGAATATACCATCTGAATGTTGCAATGAATAAAATGACTTTTATATCTCTTCCAGAAGCTGGCAAAAAGAAAAGACTGATATTTTCTCTAGCTGAAGATATACATAATAATTGTATATGGATAGGAACAGAGGGAGAGTTGTTTAAATATAACTTAAACACAAAATCCATTGAATTGATACCTTTCTTCTCAAATAACTCTATAAAATCAATCTCTACCGATTATTCAGGACGCTTATGGATGGGTACAGACAATGGTTTATATATTTATAATCCTAAGGATAAAACTAATGAATACTTTGTACATACTATAAAGAATAATAAGTCTTTAATTAATAATATTATTTGGGCGGTATTCCAGGATAGAGAAAAAAATATGTGGCTTGGAACTGATTGTGGAGTCTCTTTATACAGAACAAATACTAGCCTTAAAATTCATCGTTGGGATGAGATTACTGGTTCTGATGAAGGGAATAGGTTGACTTGCATTTTTAGGGATTCTCATAAAAACTATTGGTTAGGCGGAACTAATGGAATTGCATGTTATAATCCTGATAAACAAAAAAGTGTATGGTATAAAATGAGAGGTGGTAATAATTACATTTCTCATAACCGGATCAGATCTATTTATGAAGATAGAAATAAGGATATATGGGTTGCTACAGATGGTGGTGTAAATCATTACAATGACCAAACGGAACATTTCAATCATTATAGTATCATGGATAAATCTGCAGCCCGAAATGCAAACTGGGCGTATGGTATCTTTGATGATAGCAAAAACAAACTATGGATAGGAACTTATCTTGGTGGATTGTTTATGGTAGATAAACAGAAGCTGATAAGAAGTGGCGGTGATACATATTTTGCAGACGGAAATTATTATATGAATGGATGTAAAAATGGTCTGTTAGGCAATGATGTTTTAATTACTTTGAAAGATAAAAAAGAAAATCCTGTTTTGATTATTGGGAACAAAGGAATTAACAGAATTAATGTGATGAAAAATTCTGTTGAACGAATTCCCTATACGCCAAAGAGTTCGGTTGTTTGTGCTATATTTGATAAGGCCGGCTTATTATGGCTTGGAATGAAAGGTTCTATTGACCGACTGAACGTAGAGACTGGAAAAGTTCAATCGATAGATACCAAACTCTTACAGAATATGAATATATCTTCAATGACTGAAGAGAATAATCATATTTGGATAACTGCTTCTGAGGGCGTTTTCCTTATTAATAAAACAGACTTTACCGTGAAGCACGTAAATTTAGGTGAACAACTCTATTTTTCTGGCTTTTATGATGCTTTTACAAAGAAAATGCTGTTAGGAGGCATTGATCATTATATAGAATTTTCACCTGATAAAATATTAAAGGAAACTACCGGGCATATTCATGCAATTCTCACCTCTGTATATGTGAACGATGAACGTATCAATACTGGTCAGAGCTATGATGGTAATGTAATTCTGAAAAATAGTATAGGGTATACAAAGAATATAGTTCTCAATAATAATCAAAACAATCTGGTTTTTGAATTCTCTGATTTATTATATGGCAAAGCTGTAAAATCACGCTATGTTTATAAACTCGATGGAAGTGATAAAGAATGGCGCAATCTTGATGCCTCACCCTACAAAATATCTTATTCAAACCTTTCGCCCGGTGATTATACTCTTTATATCCAAAAAAACAATGATAATGACGCCAACGAAACGGTTCTAACTTTAAGCATTGTAATTCTCCATCCCTGGTATAGTACAATTCTTGCTAAGATAGTCTATTTTAGTATTATAGTGTGGCTTTTTATGTGGGCTTTGAATTATTATCGTGTAAGAAATAGATTAAAAATAGAACGAATTCAAAGAGAGAAAACATTGGAACTATCTAATATGAAAATGGATTTTCTCACAAATATATCTCATGAATTAAAAACTCCTTTGAGTCTTATTCTGAGTCCTGTTAGTAAATTACTTGACGATACAAAGAATCCACAAGTAAGAAACCATCTTCAGATGATTCATAAGAATGTGATACGGTTAAATACCCTTGTTCATCAGATGATTGATTTTCGCGATATTGATCCTTCACAATCGGATGTGGTTCTTTCAAACCTGGAAATTGTTGAATTTATAAAAAGCATCCTTGAAGTACATCGCGAAGCTTTTGATTCCAAACACATTCCATTGGCTTTTGAAACAAATGTTTCTGATTTGTATATAGATACTGATATTCAAAAAATGGAGTCAGTTATCAATAATTTGATTTCTAATGCTTACAAATTCTCAAAAGAAAATGGAACTGTAAAAGTTCAATTGTCAATCAGTGAAGATAATAATCTGGCTAAGAAACTTCATATCAGTGTTATTGATAATGGATGTGGTATACCTGAACGAGACTTGCCTTATATTTTCAATAGGTTTTATCAGTCCAAAGAGAATTTGAATATGAATAGTGAGGGTTCCGGCATAGGACTTTCCATCGTTAAGAATTATATTGAACTTCTTCATGGTCATATTAAAATATCATCTGTTGAGAGAGAAGGTACTACTGTTATAGTTGAATTGCCAATTATAAACAGTAATTTAAATATTCAAAAAGAAGATACCCGGAAGAGCATTCTACAAGATGAAATTCAAAAGTATAAAATACTCATTGTTGAGGATAATGTTGAAATAGCACGATTTATTTCCGAAAATCTGGTAAATGGTCTTTGTATGATTGCTCATAATGGTAAAATGGGAATAGAAATGGCTATAAAGAATCAGCCGGATGTCATTATTGCAGATGTGATGATGCCTGTAATGGATGGCCTGGAAATGAGTCGTTTGTTAAAGCATAATATAGTTACTGCAACTATTCCGATAATTATGCTGACAGCAAAAGACGATAAAAGAACAGAAACACAGGCTTTTAATTCAGGTGTTGAGGCTTTTATCTCAAAACCATTTGATATAAAGCAGCTGAATACCCGTATTGAACAATTAATTAATAGCAAAAAGCTATTGATAAATAAGCTTCGTCAGGCTACTGTACTGGAAGATAAGCCTGTTGATATTCAGTCGCAAGATGAGAAGTTTATTTTGAATATAACTCAGATAATTGAAGATAGACTTGCAGAGCCCGACCTTAATGTGCAATATCTCGCAGATAGTACCGGGATAAGTGCTAAGCAAGTGTATCGGAAAATTAAATTACTCACCGGGCATACGGCAGTAGACTATATTAAGTTCATTCGTCTAAAAAAAGCTGCAATACTTTTAGGACAGAAGAAATTCACGATAGCAGAAGTTATGTACATGGTAGGGTTCTCTAATCATTCTTATTTTTCGAAGTGCTTTTCTGAAAAATATGGGAAAACGCCCAAAGAATTCATGGATTCAACCGATTCTTAGTACCTGCTGTCTGATTTTTATTCATATTCATCCGATTTGTTTCTATAATGTCTGATTTCTTTCTATCCAGGTCTGATATAATCTAACCTTAAAAATAGAAGGATATTACATTTGCACAGAAACTTTAAAATCGGTAAAAGTATGAAAAAACACAATCTTGGACGCAGAGATTCCTATTATGAAATGAATCTGCTGAAAGTACCCAAATTCTTCTTTAAAGGCTTAATTACAGCTTTATTATTTTTTTGTATAACAACAGCTTTTGCTCAGCAGAAGTCGGTTGTTGCAGGTACAGTTGTTGATGAAGGAAGTAATCCTATTATTGGTGCATCAGTAACTGTTTTGGGACAGAAAGTCGGTACGGTAACCGATATAAACGGAAAGTTCTCTATCAATGTAGAGCCAAACAAAACTCTTGAGGTAACATTTATTGGTTTTGTATCACAAAAAGTTCCGGTAAAAGGTCAGAAAACAATTAATATTGTTTTGCGCGAGGACAACCAGGTGCTTAACGAAGTAATTGTAACAGGTTATGGTGCTGTATCAAAGAAAAACCTGACAACTTCTATTGTTAAAGTAAAAGCCGATGATGTTCCTAAGGCTGCCAATAGTAACATGTCTCAAATGTTGATGGGACGTGCTGCTGGTTTGCAGGCAACTGTTTCCAGTGCTCAACCGGGCGGAGGTATTGACATCACCATTCGTGGTGGAGGTGCACCTATTTATGTAGTTGATGGTGTTGTAATGCCTGGTTCTTCTTTGGAAGCGAACTCAGGAGGTAGTACAACAGTAATTCCATCGAATGTAAACCGTGCAGGCTTGGCTGGCTTAAATCCTGATGACATTGAGTCTATTGAAGTGCTGAAAGATGCATCAGCTTCTATTTATGGTATTGGTGCCGCCAATGGTGTAGTATTAATTACTACCAAAAAAGGTAAGGAAGGTAAAATGAGAGTTACCTATGATGGTAGTTTGTCATCTGTATCAAATTATAAATATATCCAGTCTTTGGATGCTAAGGACTATATGGGTTATGTCAATGTATTCAAAAAGGAACAGTATTTATATAATAATGGTCAGGGGGTATATGGTAGTACAGCTTATGATGGTGGTAGTTCTGAAGTATTTTCAGCTTCGGATATAGCTTCTGCACAAACAACAAACTGGCGTAATATGATTCTTCGTAACGGAAGCATCTCTAATCACAATGTTACAGTTCAGGGAGGATCGAACGCTTTGCAATATTATTTATCTGGAAATTACTTTAACCAGGTAGGTACGGTAGAGAACTCAGCCATGGAGCGTTTCACTTTGCGTAGTAATGTAGCTTCTCAGCTTACAAGTTTCTTAAAATTAACTGCAGCTATCAACTTTAATAAAAACCGTAATAATAACGGTACGGTAGGTGGTTCATCTAATGGTCGTGGTGGACAGGCTTCCGGATCTTTAGCTGCAGCACTTTCTTATCCTACAAATATGTCGATAAAAGATGCAGATGGGAAATATACTACATTCCTTACTATCCCTAATCCTGTTGGAATGCTTGATATTGACGATGTTTCTGCTTCGGAAGGCTATAATATGAATTTTACAATGGATTTTGATATTATAAAGAATATGCTGGCGGCAAAAGTTCTGTATGGTTATAACCGTGAAACTTCTGATCGTAGTGTTTATATCCCATCAAACGTTTATTATGACCAGGTATTTCAGTCACGTGGTAGTTTGCAGAAAAATGTTCGTGATAACAGTACTATGGAGGCCACTATTTCCTTTAATAAGAGTTTCCTGGATAAGTTTACATTTGATGCAGTTGTGGGAATGGGACGTTATTTTAATAATTATAACGGTTTGGGTGTTTCTTACACTGATATTAATGACGTTATTCAGAATTATAATATTTCTGCAGCTACCGGTAGCGTTGCACAGTCATCTTATAAAGCAGCAGATGAAAAACGTTCTCAGTTTGGCCGTTTTAGTCTGGATATTCTGGATCGTTATGTTATAGCTGGTAGTCTTCGTCGAGACGGAACCGATAAGTTCTTTAAAGATAAGAAATATGCATGGTTTCCTTCAGTCTCTTTAGCATGGAAGATTTTTAACGAGAAATTCATGAAGAGCATTGAGTGGGTAAACCTGCTTAAGCTAAGAGCTTCTTATGGTGTGACAGGTAATGACAATCTGGGGACCACACTGTATGGATCTTATGGCGCTTTTGGTCATTATGTAGAGTTTGATCAGAATAGTACCAAGTATATACCATTTGTTTTGAACAGTCAGGATTATCCAAATGTAACATGGGAAAAAACAGTAATGAAAAATGCTGGTCTTGATTTCTCTATTTTTAAAGATCGTATTGGAGGCAGTTTTGACTATTTCTGGAATGATGTTACAAATATGCTGGGCACTGCAAATTCTAATGGATTATCTATGTTTGGAACATATCCAATTAATGGAGGACACATCCGCCGTTATGGATGGGATGCAACGATTAATACCAAGAATATAGTAACCAGAAACTTCCGTTGGAACAGTTTGCTTACATTGTCTCACTACAATGCTATCTGGAAAGAGAGAATGCCGAACTATGATTATGCAGAATATCAGGTACGTAAAGATGAACCGGTCAATGCACTTTATTTTTATCGCACCGATGGTCTTGTAAATGCAACAATGAGCAATTGTCCCGATTATCAACCGGATGGATATAAGAAACCAGGTTGCCCTATTATCAAAGATTTGAATGGTGATGGTGCAATTACTATTGGTGATGTTGATATGGTAAATGTAGTGCCTGACATCTACTTAGGATTTGGAAATACATTCTACTACAAAAACTGGGATTTGAACGTCTTTGTATACTCACAACTTGGTTTGAAGAAATATAATTATATATATTCATGGTGTAACGGAACTCAGTTAGCTAATCAAACTTTGAATCAGAGCACTTATATTAAAGATGCATGGACTTCTGATAATCAGAATGGTAACCTTCCTGGTATTGCATATTATTTATCTTCAGTATCTTTGCCTGGTGGCTGTGGTACAGATGTAGGATATCAGAATTCTTCATTCCTTAGAGTTCGTAATATTACCTTAGGTTATACTTTCAACGAAAAAAGTCTGGGAGCATTGAGTAAGTATTTTAATACAGTACGAATTTATGCAGATGCTCAGAATCCGTTAACAATAACAAGCTTCAAAGGTTTCGACCCTGAAGTTTATACAGGAAACAATTATAAAGCAGGAAAAGCAGAGTATCCGCAGATCCGTACTTTCTCAATGGGTGTAAAAGTTTCCTTCTAATCAATTAAAGACACAAATAATATGAAAAAGATAATATTTGCTTTACTGGCATCAGGAGCTTTGTTCTTCTCCGGTTGTGAAAATGACTTTGATGCAAAAATCTATGGTTCTCTGTCAACGACTAACTATCCTTCATCCAAAGCCGATTATGAAAATTATATGATGGATTGTTATATCCCATTTTGTATTAACTGGGGATATACTTTTTCTTCCTGGCAGGAAGGATTTTATGTGGCAGAAGGAGGTACTATCCGTATGTTCGATTCTACTTCCGATCTATGTGCTCCCTGGACAATTTCAACATGGGGTGGTGACTTTCAGCGTATGACACAAGGAAAGTTTGACGATCTTAAATATGCGGGTCGTGCCACAGGCGGTACTCCTTCTCATTTTGAAAAAGTACGTGATGTAACCCGTATGACAAAAGTGATAGCTACACTTCAAAATGCGCCTTCCAATGTTTTAAGTGATGAAAAGAAAAAAGAGTTTATTGGTGAGGCTCGTTTATGTCGAGGTATGGTCATGTATTATCTACTTCATTTTTATGGACCAGTACCGGTGATATTGGATGATAACTATATAGGAGATGCGGATGCGGAAGCCAACTTAGTTCGTCCTTCATTGGATGATATGACTAAGTATATCACTGACGATCTGGAGTATGCTGCAGAGAATTGTCTCGAAATACAGTCGGAGAAAGGACGCTATACTGCAGATTATGCTCGTTTTTGTCTTATGCGTCATTATCTGAATGAAGGTGCTCACATGGCCGGTTATTACCAAAAGGCTTATGATATGTTCAGTAAGTTTACCGGTAGCTATTCGTTATATAAAAGTGGAACCAACCCTTATGCCGATCAGTTTAAAATTGCAAACAAGTTCAATAGTGAGGTAATTATGGCTGTTTCTTGTAATAGCAATGCTACAGGTAATGGAAATGAAGGAAACTTCAATCCTCTTTCCTGGTATGTAGTTCCGGGTAATGCAACCAAATACGATGGTAATAGCAAAGCTACTCCATTTGTTTATCAAGGAGGAGGCTGGGGACAGTGCTTCAATATTGATCCACAGTTTTATGCAACATTTGAATCTGGAGACTTAAGAGCACAAACAATCCTGACTTCTTATTACAGTAACAATTATGGTCTGGTAAAATCTTCCGATATTGGCGATAAATGGAATGGTTATATTATCAATAAATATCCTATTGAAACAGCAACTTCATTTCAGGGTACAGATTTCCCATTGGCTCGTTGGGCTGATGTTCTTTTAATGTATGCAGAAGCTGATGTTCGTTTGAAAAATGCAGTTTCTTCATCAGCTATAAGTTGTGTAAATCAGGTTCGTAATCGTGCAGGATTGCCAAATCTTACTACTGACAAAACATCTTCACCAAGTGCATTCCTCGATGCTTTGCTTACAGAACGTGGTCATGAACTGATGTATGAAGGCGGCCGAAAAGTAGATTTGATTCGTTTCAACAAGTATAACACAATAATGACAGCCTATGGACGTACGCCGTCTAGTCAGTATTTCCCATTACCGAACTATGCTGTTGAACAGGCCGAAAAATCAGGATTTACTTTAACTCAGTATTTTACTCGTACTGATTATGATGGATCTGCTAAATAAATAGACCTGTAAAATTGATTAATAAGGTAGTTATCTCGAATAGCTGAGATAGCTACCTTAATTAGCTATTATATGAAAATTCAATATTAAAATAATTATGAAAAGGCTCCTTACTATATTGTTTGTTCTCTTTTTAATATGCATTCAATCGGAAGCGGTTACAGCTCAAAATCTATTCAATAAAGGATGGAAATTCTTTCGCTGTGATTCACTTACTTCATCTGTAAAAGAACAGTTTTTTTCAAATGCGTTTGATGATACTGCATGGGAATCAGTAACTATTCCTCATACTCCCCGTATTGAACCTTTGGTTGTGAATAATCAGTGGCAGGGAGATTGTCTGTATCGTAAAACATTTCAATTGCCTGAAAGCAATAGAGGAAAAATTCTGTTTATAAAGTTTGATGCTGCAATGAATGCTGCAGAAGTATGGATAAACGGAATAAAGGCTGGGAGTCATTTAGGAGGATATTTACCATTCAGTATAGATATAACCTCAAAAGTTCGTTTCGGTGCATTAAACACCATTGCTGTGAAACTCGACAACAGAGATAATGCCGTCACTGGTCCGAAACCATTAAAACTTCTCGATTTTAATACCTATGGAG
The DNA here is from genome assembly GCA_963668125.1 of Bacteroidaceae bacterium. Lineage (GTDB taxonomy): Bacteria > Bacteroidota > Bacteroidia > Bacteroidales > Bacteroidaceae > Bacteroides. The sequence continues at coordinate 1,691,072 of OY764215.1, forward strand.
GTATTTACAGGAATGTAAGCTTGATAGTAAAATCTCCAGTCTATATCACCGATGCAAATTATGAAAATGAAACAGCCGGAGGAGGAGTTTTCTTTCACGCATCAGATATCTCATCTGCTAATGCCACAATACACACAAAAACACACGTCAGAAATCAATCTAGGAAAAATGTGAAAGTAAAGGTTTACTATTCACTATATAACAATAAAAACACTAAAGTTGCAACTTTTCAATCTGCACAGAAAGCTCTTCCTTCAGGAGAAAGCAATTATTATGAATCCGATGCTAAAATAATGTCACCAGCACTCTGGTCGCCCGAATCTCCATCTCTATATACTCTACATGTAACCGTTTGGGCTGATAATAAGAAAGTTGACGAAGAACAGATAAAAGTTGGAATACGGGATATAAAAATAACTAACGAAGGTTGCTGGATTAATGGTAAGAAAACGTTTCTTCAAGGTGTCAATCGTCATCAGGAATATCCCTATATAGGATATGCACTTTCTGATAATGCTCAGTACAGAGATGCTTATATCATAAAGCAAAGTGGCTTTGACTATGTTCGTTGCTCTCATTACCCACCTTCGCCAGCATTTCTTAATGCTTGCGACGAACTGGGAATAATGGTTCTCGATGCGGTTCTTGGGTGGCAGTACTTTGGTGATGAGGCTTTTGAACAACATGTGCTGAACTCTTCACGCCAATTAATTCGAAGAGATCGCAACCATCCTTCAGTTCTGGCATGGGAACTTTCCATCAATGAATCGCCAATGCCTGAAACCTTTATGAAGCAGGCACATCAGATTGTAAGTGAGGAATATCCATATGGAAAACCTTATTCTGCTGGATGGATAAATAAAATATATGATATTTATATTCAAGCTCGCCAACATCGTCACGGTGAGGATAGAACAAGACCTCTTATTGTATCAGAATACGGAGATTGGGAGTACTATGCACAGAATGCCGGATTTAATCAGGATAGCTGGGCCGATTTAAAAAGTGAAGAAAGAAATAGTCGCCAACCTCGTGATGCCGGAGAAATAAGATTATTACAGCAAGCAAAAAATGTGCAGGAAGCACATAACGACAACCTTTCTACACATGGCTTTGCCGATGGTTACTGGGCAATGTTTGATTATAACAGAGGATATAGTAATGACCTTGAATATTCTGGTGCTATGGATATTTTCAGACTTCCTAAATATGCATCATACTTTTTCCAAAGTCAACGTTCAGCACAAGGGGAGGGATGCTTCTCAAAACCAATGATTTTTATTGCTTCAGAATGGATGCAGGGTGTATCAAAAAGCGTAAGAGTATTTAGTAATTGCGATGAGGTGGAATTATATGTAGATGGTAAATTGTTTGAAAGACGCAAACCGGACACAGATTTATTCTCTTCAAACCTGAAGCATCCGCCATTTACCTTTAATGTAAGTTGCTTAAAATCTGGCAAGCTGGAAGCTGTTGGTTATATCAAAAATAAAAGATATGTCAGCCAGATTGTACAAACAGCTGGGAAAGCAGATCATTTAGCTCTTTCATGCAATATTGCAGGGCGTAAGCCACAAGCAGGTTGCAATGACGTTATATTTATTTATGCCAGCTTACAAGATAAGCAGGGGGGCACTGTTACTAATACAAAAATACCGGTTAGTTTTGTAGTGGAAGGTGATGCTCAAATAATTGGAAATAACCAGCCTGTAACAGAAGTAGGAATTGCACCTATTCTGCTTCGTTTAGGTAATAAGAAGGAAAGTATAAAGATAAAAGCATATTCTGATAAGTTGCAATCTGCAGAATTACTGATAAAACCAGAATAACTTATTTAATTAAGTGCTATGAAAATAAAGAATCAGTTCTTTAATGACAGGCAAGCACATTATGAAGAATGGCTTTAATATAGAGTTAATGGGTGTTTGGTTTGAATAATAGGTAGATAGATTGTCCGTCGAACAGATTATGAAGTTATGCTTAATTTGTTCGACGGTTTTTTTATATCATAGAGCAACCTCATTTCTTTTCGGCAATTAAAAGAAATACAGGATATTCACGCAATATATCAGCTCTTCCTTTTTTCATCACAAAACACTCTTCTGAAGTAATATTTGTAAATCCGGTTTTTTCCAGAATCTTTTTTAATAGTTCTACATCAAACCCATTGTGACCGTTAAATCCTTCTCCATGGAAAGAGCCATCTTCAGAATATAAATCGGCTATAAACAGATATCCTCCGGGGGTAAGCATTTTATTAAATCGGTTGATTATTAATTCTGTATCTACTACATGATGCAATGCCATTTGTGTGAATATGCAGTTGAACGAATCATTACTCAACTCTTCCTGTTCAAGATTAAAAAGAATTGGTTTCAGATTTGTGGAATGATATGCAGCTATCTTCTCCTGAATAACCTTTATCATTTCCGTAGAGTTATCCATTAGTGTAATTTCTGCAAAAATATCAGATAGCATAAAGCTTAAGATTCCTGTTCCGGCTCCAAATTCCAATGCTTTCATAGCAGGCTTGAGTGGTATTTTTGCAATCATTCTTTCTGCTATTGCTTTTGAACGTTCCCAATGAATGGCCTCTTTATCCCATTCACGAGCTCTATTATCAAATTCATTTATTTTCATATTCATTTTGTTTGCAAGTGACGACTATTTTTAAAAGATTGCAATGTTAACAAATTATTCATTAAGTGCATCTTCCTTTTTCAGTTTTTACCTGATATTGAATTTTTAATTATTCAATTAAAAGCTTATATTTGCCAATAACTAAAAAAGAGAAGTGAATGTATCAGATTAAATTAGAAAAGGATGATTTTTTAAGATTTCTGCTTTTTACGGCTTCTAAATCCAAACGAATGAAAAATAAAAGGATTAGAAGTTGGATGCTAACTACATTGGTCTTTTTAGGTATTGGACACTTATTCTTTCAAAAAGGAGATCAGTTTCTGGCTTATTACTTTTTCATATCTGGAGCAATTTGCCTCTTCTTTTATCCTCTTTACTACCGTTGGAGGTATAAGATGTTTTATGAGAAATTTATTCAGCAAAACTACAAAAACAGGATTGGGGTTATAAGTGAAATTGGATTCGAAGATGGATTTATAATCTCAAAAGACAAATCAGGAGAAGAGAAAGTCAGACTTACCGAGATTGAATTCATCTATGAAATAAAGGATAATCTGTTTATAAGAATGAAGAATGGCGAAACCATGGCTATTCCTTCTAAGATGCCTGATTATACTGAATTCAAGAACGATTTGAGCAAGCTGATCAGTAATCTGGATATTGCGTGGAAGGTTGAGCTGGATTGGAAATGGAAGTAATTTACGATGTAGCTGCTTACAAAGAAATAATGAAATTCTTTCAATAGATTATTTTTCAAAGAATACACATCTTATTGTTATTAAACAAAAGCTCCTTGTCCATCAACAAGGAGCTTTTGTTTAATATGAAGTTATTTTTTACTTCAGATATTCCTCAGTCAACGCCACCCAATAGGCAGCACCAATAGGCAGAACGTCTTGATTAAAGACATATTGAGGATGATGAACCATAAAAGCATCTCCATTGCCAAGCATACAGTAAGTTCCTTGTTTCTTTTCCAGCATAAAAGCAAAATCTTCGCTGCCCATATAAGGATGAACGGGATACACCACCTGGTCGTCACCAAATGTTTTCCGGGCAACGTTGGCAGCCCATTGAGTATTTTCGGGAGTGTTTACCAACACGGTTCCAGGTATTCCTTCACGTATTTCGTATTTGCAGTTAAAAGCTTCGGCTTGTGCTTTAGTTATAGAACGAATTTTATTCAACACCATTTCACGTAGCTTCGGTTCCATATTACGGATGCTTAATCGCAAAATAGCTGTTTGTGGAACTACATTCCCGGCATCTCCTGCAAGAAAAGCACCAACAGTTACGACCGAGTTTTGCCAGGGAGATACATTGCGAGATACAATTGTTTGCAGTGCCATTACTAATGACGAACCACACACTATAGGGTCTATACTCAGTTCGGGCATGGATCCGTGACTACCTTTACCGGTAAGTTCAATTTCCCAGTTGTCTACAGCAGCCATTGTTTCGTTTTCACGAAAGTGGAATTTTCCAAATGGCAAGCCCGGCATATTGTGCATTCCATATACAGCATCTACAGGAAAACGTTCAAATAGTCCATCGGCAATCATAGCCGGACTGCCTTCCATCGTTTCTTCAGCAGGTTGGAAAATAAGGCGAACCGTTCCGTTGAAGTTCTTTGATTCCGACAGGTATTTGGCGGCCCCAAGCAACATTGTGCTGTGTCCGTCGTGTCCACAAAGGTGTGATTTTCCTTCGATTTTGCTTTTATAAGGCAAGGTGTTTACTTCCTGAATAGGCAGAGCGTCGAAGTCGGCACGTAGTCCGATGGAGTTTTTACCTGTGCCAACAGTCATTGAAGCTACGATTCCTGTTTTACCAACCCCGTCTTCTACATCATATCCCCACGATTTTAGTTTCCCGGAAAGATATTTAGCCGTTTCAGTTTCTTGAAGAGCCAATTCGGGGTATTGATGGAGATGGTCCATCCACTCCTTCATTTCGGAGTGAAGAGCTTTTACGCCTTCAATAATTTTACTGTTCATATTCTTATGTTTTAGGGATGCTTAGGGAGGTCCATTCGGAATTTAATTAATTGCGAATATATTATTAAAATTGAAATAAAAGTTTTTTGGGAGATTAATATTCATAAAAAAAGGCAGAGGAATTATCTTCCTCTGCCCCTCGTTTTGATTTTGATTTTGTGTTAGTGTTAGTATTTAAAAGTTCCGGCTTTAACGTAGACTTTATAATCCTTAATCATTCCCGGACAACCTTTCTCTGCTCTTGGCAAGTATCTGAAGCCGGTAACTACGGCATCCTTTCCAAGATCTATTACAACCTGATGAGGATAAGCTGCATTGTCTACCGCACTCCAGAAGGTCGATTCCTGAAGGTCGAATATCTTATCGGCAGTACGGTTACCACTTCTGGTCTCTTCACTGTCTGCATAAAGAATCTTCCAGTTTTCACGTGATAGCGGCTGACCATCGGCTCCCAATACATGTAGCTCTGCAACGGAAGCTATATTGCTGCCATCGAAAGAATATAACCCTTCCAGACAGAAATAGCGTCCTTGTACTTGCTTGTCGAACTTCACTTCTTGCCAACCGTTACGCAGCGTAAATGTACCTTGAGCTACTGCTGTTTCGTTCTTAAGATCGAGCTTCTGACCTTCCTTGCGGTGTGTTTCAGGAGCTTTTTCACGAAGCATATCCAAGATAGGCTTTTTCAAACCTTTTACTATGGCTTGCTGAGGACCTTTCAGGTCGAGAACAATAATTTCGTTTTCACCCTTCTTCAACCAACAACCAGGCATGTACAGTGTTTGCTGTGGACCGATCTCCCAGATACGTCCCATGGCATGTCCGTTTACCCAAACCATACCTTTTCCCCAGGTCTGCATATCCAGGAAAGTATCTCCCGTTTCTTTCAGATTGAAGGTTGCACGATAATAAGCAGGCATAGTCTGTTTGCCTTTTGCAGTATATTTCTTATTCTGAACAAATTTGTAATCAACCGGGAAGTTGTAGACTGTCCAGTTTTTCAGATTAACGGCATTGCCATTTGAAAGTAGCTCTACCTTTTCGGTAATACCTTTACGGTCGTGGATAGACTTATCAAAGTTTACACGTCCCATGGCTTCCACCAAAATATCCAGTCTTGCACCCGCTTTTAAGGCAGGAAGTGTTACGCTGTTTTCTCCGTGACGACGATCCAGGCGACCAATCAGTTTACCATTTACAAAGATCTGAGCCCAGTCGTGCATTTCTGTAATAAGCAAGGTTGTTCCGGCTTTTACTTTAGGCAAAACAGTGCGATACAGAATTGTTCCCCAGCCTTGATTGAACTGTTCCATTGGTTTGATATCCACACTCTTCTTAGGAGCATGAAGGTTTGCAAACAAAGGAGCAGCGGCTTCGAATTTGATTGCCGGAATCTCAATAACCGGATAGGCTGCTGGAACATCGGCAAGCTTTTCTCCCGGAGCTACATATTTGGAAAGAAGTTCACGCAGTTGCCAGAACTTAGGTGTTGTCCATCCGGCTTCGCTGATAGGAGCATCGTAATCATAAGAACTACACATGGCAGAGTATGCCGGATTGTTGGCACCTCCCCAATGACCGAAGGTGGTTCCTCCGTGAGTCATGTAGAGACTGAAAGAGATGTTTTGATCGAGCATATCCTTCAAACCAGCAACCATTGTAGCACCATCGCGGGTTTCGTGCTTGCGTCCCCAATGATCGAACCAACCCGACCAGAACTCACTACACATCAGTGGGGATTCCGGACGAAGGCTTTTCAACTTCTTAAATTCATTTTCAATATTGGCACCGGTTCCGAAGTTTACAGTCCACAATAAGTCGTCCAATGCATTATTGGTAAAGTTTGAACTCCAGTCGCACTGAAACAGAGGAACTTCGGTAAAGCCTGATTCACGAACCATGTCTCTGATTGCACTTACATAAGGCTTATCTGTGCCATACGAACCATATTCGTTTTCTACCTGAACCATGATGATGTTACCACCGCGAGTTATCTGAAGATCGGCCAGTTGCTTGCCAATTTCCTTCATAAATTTACGTACGCGTTCCATGTAATAAGTATCGAGAGTACGGAGTTTTACGTCCTTTTTTAGCAACCACCAAGGCAGACCGCCCATTTCCCACTCAGCACATACATACGGACCGGGACGAACAATAACATACATGTCATGTTTCTGAGCCAAACGACAGAAACGGGCAATATCTTTGTTGCCTGTAAAATCAAACTCATCTGGATTCTGTTCGTGCAGATTCCAGAATACATACAGACAAAGGGTGTTCATACCAAGCGATTTACACATCTCAATGCGTTGTTCCCAATAGGCATCGGGAATACGCGGATAGTGAATTTCTGCCGCTTTAATAACAAAAGGCTTGTCGTTCAGTAGAAATGTATTCTTACCTGCCTTGAATGTTCCTCCCGATTGAGATTGCACATTAGCAGCACAGGATATTAAAAGAATTACGGTGAGTATAAAAGATGTTATTCTATTCATCGCATACATTATTTAAAATCATAAACAACTGTTACAACAGATTTTGGCTGAATAGAGCTGGTATTAGAGCTTAATTCTTTTTCTGATAAATCAGATGAAGCATTAGTTGTGTATTGTTTCACACTAGAAGCCTTCTTGGATAATCCGTTCAATGAAAGATCTACTCCAATTACTTTAGTAGTAAGATTTGTGTATACTACTACCAATCTATCTTTTTGAGGTGAAAGGTAAGCAGAACCAAAGAATGAGTTTGAAGCATTTTGTACTGTTAAGTTCACTCGTTGGTAACCAGGACGAATAAATAGACTGTAATTACCTAAAGTCCATAAAGTCTTTGTAGCCTCATGCGTACCACTTTTTTCAATATCGCCATACGCTCCGTCGGCAGGAGTAGTCTTTATTAATAAAAATCTGTTCTTGTGTCCCCAACGTTCCACATCCATAGAAGTCCAGTATGACCATGAAGATACATTGGCAGTAGCTAAATCGTGATGAATAACTTTAGCCATGCAGAGAGCGATGTCCATATAAGAAGCATTATCGTGTCCCGGATAATCTTCATAGTTATCACTCATCATACTCCATTCTGTTTGATAAACTTTCAGATTCTTAGATTTTGCAGCGGTTGCTACCTGACTGCGAACATCATAAATAGTAGCCCAGTTAGTATCAGTCCAATAGCTATGACCTGCAATAATAGGTGCTACATGAGTTAAATTTCCTACATAATTTACAGAACCTTCATTAAATAAATTCTGTATAACGTCGCTACGTCCGGCATCGTTCTTTACCTTGTACAGATATTCCCAGTCACCGGCTTCGGCCAATAAAATTTTTGTGTTTAGGTTCTTTTCAGTAAGTGCTTTGTCTAGTTCTACGGCCACATGTTTAATTTCACTGTTTTGCCATCCGCTTCCTTCTTGTGAAGGAGAAGACCAATTGTATTGAGGTTCATTTACCGGACTTACATAATCAAAGTTGATACCTTTTTGTTCTTTAAAGTAGGAGAGGGCATTTGCCATGTATTTAGCAAAATCGTCATAACAATCATCCTTTAAATTAGCAAAAGCTCCTTTTGAAGAATATCCTTTACCATTTACTGTATAGTTTACAGGAGGAGTATTACTGAACATAACAAAAGATTCGCATCCCAGACTTTTTGCTTTTTCTAAAAAGTATTGTTGTCCCTGATGATGGCTCCAGTCCAGAGTTCCATCTTGTTGTAGGAAGCATTCTGCTCTACGTGCTTTGTCTGTAATGTCACTGCTGTTACCTTGCTCTGCTGTTCCGCCACCTAAATTAAAGCGCCACATAGACAGACCAATTCCTTGCGGAGCACCGTTTTTTATCTCCTTTGAAAAAAGAAGATTGGCAATTCCCTCTTTCTCGTTCTCATTCCAATATTTTCCAATATAATTAGGAACCCAGCAATCAGAGGCTGCAAAACCATCTATTGTTTGATAAGTAACAGTGGCATCGATAGTCACATTCTTTGTTATGTCTACATTAACATCCTCTTTCGGAGGTGAATCAACACCACTTTCTCCACATGAAGCTAATGAGAACATACCTATTAAAAGTAATAAATTCATTTTCATATTATTTCGTTAGTTAAAAAATGCTCCTTCCCCTGAAGAAAGGAGCATTTTTGTGAAATAAAAACAATCTTTGTCTACCCTTATTATTAATTAATAACCCGGATTTTGTTCAATAGTTCCTTCAGACATTGTTACTTCTGAAATAGGAATAGGGAAAAGCAAGTCGCGCTTTTCATCGAAATAATAACCTTTATTGCTATTTTCTTTCTGGTTAGCCCATTCAAAAGGATCGGCTGTAGCCTGGTTAGTATTAGCCTTTACAAAAGAACCGTTTGGTCCCATAATGCTGCATACCAAAGGTTTGTTATCATCACCTTTCCAACGACGGATATCATAAAGACGTTCACCTTCCAATGCTAGTTCTAAACGACGTTCTGTACGAATGGCATCACGAAGTTTGTTACCAGTAAGAGCTAAATCAGACAATTGTACACGGTTACGTACCTTGTTCAGATAAATAAGTGCTTCACTATCTTTGCCAAGAGCATTTTCTACTTCGGCGTACATCAATAAGATATCAGCGTAACGAAGCAAACGCTGGTTTTGTGGAATATAACCTTTATTAAAAGTAGCCGGACGTTGGTTTACAGGAATATAAAATTTACGGCTTACACGAGCTGATTTATGATTTCCTGGAGAAGCAACGAACATGTTTGGATAAGCACTCTTTGTAGCTTCAGAGTATCCTGCCAATAATCCTGCAAAATTATCTTCACCTGCTATTTCTGTAGCACCATGCTTGATGATAGTCCATTTTAAACGAACATTGTCGCCTGCATCAATAAATGCTTTTTCAAGATTAGCGGTAGGTAATCCCCATGACCATCCAGAGTCGTCACGTGAACCACTAACAATTGGAAGAGAAGCACCAAGACCATAAGTTGGATCATATGTATACTGTACCTCAAAAAGTCCCTCTTTGCTGTTGTTGGATTCAATAGCCCATACTTTACCAAAATCACTTAATAACTCATATTCACCAGAAGCAATAATATCCTTCAACAAGGTTTCAGCCTCAGCATATTTCTCCTGATAAAGATAAACTTTTGCTAAATAACCCTGAGCAGCACCTTTAGTAGCTCTACCCAAATCAGAAGAACTTAAAGCACTGCGTTTTGGAAGTACTTCAATAGCATCTTTCAAATCTTTTTCTACCTGAGCATAAATGTCAGCCAGACTACTGCGTGTAATACCTTTAACATCAGAAGGCATTGCTTCATTCAATATAAGTGGCACTCCACCAAAGTTTCTTGCTAAATCAAAGTAAAAGTAACCACGAAGGAATTTAGCTTCTCCAACCAGTCTTTTTTGTAGTTCTGTATTAGCTATAGGAGCATCAGGTATATGGTTAATAGCTACATTGCAACGATAAATACCTTTGTAACGAAATTGCCAGAAGTTCTGAGCAGCTCCGTTACTGGAACCACCACTGGTGTAATGAGCCAGTGAAAGATAGTCTCCCTGATCTTGTGAAGTGTTACCCATCCACATATCATCGGTACACATACCGGTAAGATTCCAGAATTTTGCAATCTGCCACCAATCATCATAAAATACAGACTGATAACAACCGGTGATTGATTTTGTACAATCAGTTTCACTTTGGAAATATGTGTCCAGGTTTTCCTGTCCCAATACAGGTTGTTCCAAAAAGTCGGAGCAACTGCTTAAGCCTGCTGTCAGTAAAGCAGACAATGATAAAGCTATAATAGATCTTTTCATTTTAGTATCAATTAAAAGTTCAAATTAACTCCAAGCAAGAATGTTCTTGGATTCGGATAACCGATATTATCAACACCAGATTCTGTAACACCACCCATTGCAGCACGTTCAGGATCCATACCTGAGTAGTTTGTGATGGTAAACAAGTTCTGAGCAGAAAGAGAAACTCTTACACCAAGACCTTTTATCATGTTCTTAGGTAAAGTGTAACCAAGTTGCAGTAATTTGCAACGGAAATAAGAACCATCTTCTACAAAGAAACTGGATACAGTTGTGTAGTTGTTGTTAAGGTCGTTTACAGAAAGACGTGGAATCGATGCTCCTGTATTGTCTTCGCGCCAAACCTTATCATAAGTCCCTGCATATACGTTTGAACCGGATGTACCTGCATAAAGTGATTTGGTAGTATTGAAGATATCATTACCAAATGTACCATAGAAGTTAGCAACAAGATCAAAGTTCTTATATCCTAAACGAGTGTTGAAACCTAACATTAAATCCGGGAATGGATTACCGATGAAACTCTTATCATCTGCATTCAGCACACCATCATGATTCCGGTCTCTGAAGATAAGATCTCCCGGTTTTGCATAAGGTTGTATCAATGTACCATGTTCGTCGGTATGAGCATTTACCTCTGCTTGGTTCTGGAAAATACCATCGCTAGTATATCCGTAGAAACCACTTAGATCTCCACCTTCTTCATTACGAATAATGTAGTTTCCTGAGTTCAGTTCTTTAGTATAAAGAGGAGCTTGTCCCGTAAGTTTAATAATCTTGTTTTTTACAGAAGACAGATTAACGCCAAGGTCATAGCTGAAGTCGCCTTTCTTATCATTCCAGTTTAATGAAACTTCCCATCCGGTAGCTTTCATACTACCAACATTTGTCCATACACGGCTATTCCAGTCTGGGTAACCCAAAATCAATAAGTTTTCCTTTTGCAAAAGCATGTCGGTCGATTTCTTTTGGAAAAGATCAACTGTCATACTCAAACGGTTATTAAGAATGCTCATATCAAGACCAATATTGTGATCTTCTACAGTTTCCCAGCGCAGAGAATTATTACCTACAGAGCTAACTGCACTACCAATAATACGATTGCCACCAAGTACATAATCAGCATTACCCATCAATGTAAGATAAGCAGAGTTTGCAATATTTTGATTACCAACACGTCCCCATCCAAGACGGAACTTCAGGTTGTTGATAAATTCCTGATCTTTCATGAAATCTTCGCCGGATACTCTCCATGCAGCAGATACAGCAGGGAATGTAGCATATTTACTTCCTTTAGGGAAACGAGAAGATCCATCAACACGTACAGATGCTGTTAAATAGTATCTGCCATCATAATTATACATTGCACGTCCAAGGTATGAAAGCAGTGTAGTGTATTGATCTGTACCGCTAGCCTTTTGACTTTGTGTACCAGCGTTTACTTGTTGCAACTCAACAATATTACTTGCTGTGTTCTCACGAGAACCTGTTAACCAGTAGTTAGAGAATTTTTCCATTGTATAACCCACCATTGCATTAATGTTATGCTTTTTATTGATGGTAGTCATATAATTAGCTGTATTTGTCCAGTTCCAGTCAACCTGAGTATTGAACTTACGTTCTACATAACTCAGTTCCTGTTGTTCCAGATTATCAATATAGAATTTAGGAATAAAAGTATCAGAGATACGGAATGTAGCGTTTACACCAAATTGTGAACGTAAAGTTAAACCTTTGATAGGTTCTACAGAGATATATGGAGTCATTAACAAACCATATTCATCACTTGAATAGTTTTGTCTGGCAAGTGAACCGGCTGGGTTCCAAACCTGGTTGTTGTAAGAACGTTGATAGTTATTGTATTTGTTATCTACCCATGATTCTTCCGGACGGTATACTGGTGTAGTAGGGTCCATTCTCATTGCAGAGCTAAATAATCCAGATGGAGTATCGTCCCAACGTTCTAATTTCGGAGCTAAATCAATACCTGTTTTAACAATATTATTGAATTTGTATTCAGTATTAAAACGAGCAGTCAGCTTATCCCAGAAACCAGTATCAAACTGAGAGTTTTGTTTGAAATAACCTACGCTACCACTGAAAGTATATTTATCAGTACCACCTTGAAAACTAATATTGTAATTCTGGATTAAAGCCGTTTTATTAACCACTTGGTTCCACCAGTCAGTTCCTGTTGATCCTTCCGGAGTGTTCCAAATAGGAGTACTTCCATCGTTAGTGTAACGTGCCTTGAATACTTTTTCATATTCACTGGCATTAGCCATTTTAGGATCGGAAATAGTCTGCAAACCTACAGAAGTATTTATCTGGAATTGCGTTTTACCGGCTTTTCCTTTTTTAGTAGTTACAAGTATAACACCATTAGAACCACGAGTACCATAGATTGCAGCAGCCGAAGCATCTTTCAACACTTCAATGCTTTCAATATCATTCTGACTTAAGAAATTAATGTTTGTACCAACTGGCATTCCATCTACTACATATAGAGGGTCCGATCCATTTGTTGTGGTAACACCACGAATAATTACACGAGGAGCATCACCAGGACCACCACTGCTTGAAATCTGTACACCATTAATCTTTCCCTGAAGGGCGTTCATGGCATTACCGCTCGATAAAGTTTTTATATCTTCACCTTTTACAGTTGAAATAGAACTGGTAAGATCGCTCTTTTTAACAGCACCATAACCAACTACAACAACTTCATCAAGTACAGAAACATCTTCGTCAAGACTTACATTGATTACCGATTTTCCGTTTACATTAACAGTCTGTTTTTTGTAACCTACCATCGAATAAACGATAGTAGCATTACCAGAAACATTTGATAAGGAATAATTTCCTTCCAAATCAGTCATTGTTCCCTGATTGGTTCCTTTCACTATAACAGTAACTCCAATAATGGGCTCTTTATCTTTGACAGCAGTAACCTTTCCTGTCAGTGTCATTTTCTGAGCGTAAACACTCATTGATATGACTGATAGTATGATAAATAAATACTTTTTCATTTTAATTGTGTTTTCAATTAGTTAATAGGATAAAATTTAGCACGCTTCAAATGAGCATCAAACTTAAACATATAGTTGCCTGTTGTTTTGATTGTAATGCTTGCATTATCTCCACCTTTCCATACACACTTTTCGATATCTGTTTTGCTGTCGAATCTCCAGAAGCAGTAATCCCACCATCCCCAGTCGTGTTTGTTATGGATAATGAATTCCATTTTAGTTCCTGCAGTTAAACTCATTGTTGTAGAGAACAGATATGGATTATCCTTATCCTGATCCAGAGGAGTAATGTTTGAAGGACTCCATGAATTATTATTATTTGGTAAACCTTTACCAACCAAACCGATTTGGAATGGAATAATATACTGAGGTTGTGCAGGGTCCAGATAGTAGTCAGATCCGATAGCCTGTGGCAATGGATTAGCTGGTACATAAGTCTTGTAACTATATTCTCCGGTTTTTACATTGAAAGTAATTTCGTAATACTCTTTTCCAGTAGGCAGAACGATAGGTTTTGATACATCTGGATCATCAGTCAACAGATTAGCGTTGTCAGGATCAACACCGAAACAGATAGGAGAGAAGTCTGTTTTTTGAGGAATAAAACGAACTTTACTTCCTGCAGCTTCTGAATAGTAACGAGCTGTATAAGTATATGGTCCGGTATGATCAATGATAGAAGGAACCCCAAATACATCACTGTTTAGTAAAGCTGCATCTTCCACATCTGTCAGATACATCTTATCAAAATCAGGCATTTCGGAAACATTGATAGTACAATTTTGAGTAGTAGTCAAATTGAACTTGTCTACTGCAGAAATTGTCATTGCATAAGTTCCAACGCTTGATGGCATTACTACAACATCACTGTAATTGTAAGTTTTGCCAGTTACAGCTACTGTTTTGTTATAGTTCAATGTTGGAATTGAAATGTTAATATGATCCAATGCCTTATCGTCCTGTACGCTGAAACGGAGATTAAGTTTTGTTTGAGTCTTAATCAACACTGTAATGTTCGCATCAGGAACTGTGGTAAATGTAGGATTTGTAAAGTCACCATCCATTGTAAGCAGGATAGTCTGTTCTGTACTGCGTCCGCCTAAATCGGTAACAGTAACTCTAATTGCAAAGTTATCCCCTGTTAAATTAGAAGGAGTTTTAAATGAATAATCTAAATCATAGGAGGTAAGTGTTTTTTCATAAATATCAGATAAATCAATCGTTTTATCCAAATCTAATTCTTCATTCTGTAAGCGAATGCTTTGAATACCATCATTGTCGGTAATCGTACCAGAGATTTTAAATGCTCTGCCTACTTCGCTCTGGATGTGATCAGTTACTAATTCAATAGTAGGAACCTTTCCATCTACATCTTTAAAATCGTCACTACTGCAACCCACCAAAAAGCAGGACAGCAAGAAAGATGACATTAAGCCTGTTAGCTGTTTCTTGTTCATAATACATTAATTTAAGATTTAACTCTTAGTTGTTTTGCGGCAAATATAGATCAGGCGAATAAATCGATATATAAAAAATCGTGCATTGATAGATCGTAAATCGTGCAATGCACGATTTATTATTCTATTTTGATAGATTTTATTTCTATTTTTGTGAAGTCTAATGATTCGAAATATATGAAAAACAGACTAATACAAATTCTATATCTAATTTTGGTAAGCTTGCCAACAATTTCTGTGGCTCAGACCTATTCTATAAAACGTTTAGGGGTTGAATTAGGTTTATCAAACAATAATGTGGTAAGTATTACCCAGGATAAATTAGGCTTTCTTTGGTTTGCTACAGAGGAGGGACTGAACAAGTTTAACGGTTCCCGCTTTATTAATTATTATAAATACTCCACACAATCTCCAAGTATCAGCGGTAATGAATTAAATCGTGTTTATGCCGATAGAGTAGATAGCATTATCTGGATAGCAACACAACGCTCCGGACTGAATGCTTATAATTATAATAATAACACATTTACTGTCTATAAAAAGAATCCGGCAGACAAGAATAGTCTTATAACAAACGATGTTACTTCTGTAACCAACGCTGCTGATGGCAATTTATGGATCAGTACTTACTATCGTGGAGTAGATTATTTCGATAAGAAAACGAAAAAGTTTACTCATTATAATAAATCCACATTATCAGGGCTGAAAAATGAAAATGTGTGGACGGTTATGGAAGACAATGACCGTAATCTGTTTATTGGTCATGTAAATGAAGGTCTAAGTATCCTGTCATTAAGAAATAAAAAAGTCCGGAATTTTAAGAATAATCCTCAGGATCCTACAAGTATCCCCGGCAATGAGGTAAGATGCATTTTTAAAGATAGCAACAATAATATCTGGGTAGGTACAAATAGCGGATTAGCTTTGTTTAATCCGGATAGAAACAATTTTACGGTCTTTAGAAATAACAATTCAGCTTTCTTTGCCCCCAGACCAAATTCCATCTACTCCATTCAGCAAATAAATAATAACCAGTTATGGATAGCTACGGAATTTGAAGGCATCTTTATTCTCGATATTCGCCAACTCTCTATTATGTCGGCAGATAAAGTAAGCTTTAAACATATTCCTTCCGGAGATGATGAATACAATTTATCCGCTTCAACAGTCCGCAGTATTTTTCAGGATTCATTCCATAATATCTGGATTGGTACATACGGTGGTGGTATTAATTTTATAAGCAATAATCCCCCATTATTTAATACTTTAAGCTACAATCCTATACTTGGTAAAAACAGTAAGCTTAACTATAAGGTAGCCTGGGGAATGTGTACCGACAAGCAAGGCAAAGTATGGGTAGGAACCGATGGAGGAGGTATTAATGTTTTTGAAAAAGGAAAACGTATAGCCATTTTCAATAAAGAGAACAGGCAACTGAGTGACAATGCCGTATTGTCTATGTTTAATGATTCTCAGAATAATGTATGGGTTGGAACTTATCTTGGAGGTGTAAACTGCTATAACTCCAGAAATAAGCAGTTTAAACAAATTATTCTGGGAGGAAAAAGCAGACTGGATGTCCGTTGTTTCTTCGAAGACTTACATCATAATCTCTGGGTTGGAAGCAGTGAGGGTATTTATTGCATCAATTTACAAAATCAGCAGAAAATTACTACTTATAATTCAAAGAACAGCGGACTTCAGGGTGATTTGGTAAGAAGTATCTTCCAGGATTTTAAAGGACGAATGTGGATAGGTACGTTTGGAAACGGTCTTGGAATTTATTCTCCAAAGATGAAACTTCTGAAGAAGTTCGATGATCATTCCGGCTTCTGTTCAAATACAATCAATTACATTTTCAGAGATTCACGAAATAGAATCTGGGTGGCAACAGGAGATGGCTTGGTTCTGTTTCCGTCTATGAGCAATTATAATTATAGAACATTTAAAAGAAGTGACGGACTTGTAAATAGCCACATCAGAGCCATTACCGAAGATAGTAAAAAGAATATCTGGATTAGCACCAATAAGGGACTCAGTAAATATTCAGAAACAAAGAAAAAGTTCGAGAATTACGATATTTCAGATGGCATTCCTGCAGGTAATTTCATGAGTGGATCTATTACAAAGGACAAAGACGGATTCATCTATTTTGGTTCTCTGGGTGGAGTCTGTTACTTCAATCCGGAACAGTTCACTGATAGCAGAGAATATCCTCATCCGGTTATATCAGAGCTGAAAATATACAATAAGCTTTCCACACTGGAGCATGATGAAAAAGTTATCCCTTTGGGAGGTAATAAACATATAGAACTAAATTATAAACAAAACAGTTTCAGCATTGCATTTAATGAACTGGACTATTCACTTAACAATCAGGTAGAGTACACCTATATTCTGAAAGGGTTGAATGACTCCTGGTATACTTTAGAAGACGGACACAACAGTGTTACTTTCTTAGACGTGGCTCCCGGCGATTATGAATTCCAGATAAAGGCACGACTTCATAATCAGGACTGGAGTAATGAGGCTATCTCTGTATTTATTCACATAGCACCTCCGTTTTGGCTTACTTGGTGGGCAAAGTTTCTCTACTTTATTCTCTTTGTAACATTGATTTATGTATCCTTACGTGCCTATAAAAGAAGAATTAGCTGGAGAAGTTCCTACCAGATGGAGAGAAAAAAACATGAACAGGAACAGGAACTCAATAACGAACGATTGCGTTTCTATACCAATATCACCCATGAATTGCGTACCCCTTTAACCCTAATTTTAGGTCCGCTCGAAGATCTTATGAAAGAAAAATCTCTTCAAACCAGACAGCTTCGCAAAATTTCAGTGATACATCAAAGTGCCATTCGCCTGTTGAATCTGATCAATCAGATATTGGAGTTCAGAAAGACAGAGACACAGAACCGTAAACTATGCGTATCCAGAAATAACATAGCAAAACTAATTCAGGAAATAGGACTCAAATATAAAGAACTGAATCGTAATCCTGATGTTGAGTTTAATGTCGTTATAGAGAAAGAAGATATGCAGTTGATGTTCGATAGAGAGGTTGTTACCATTATCCTCGACAACTTTATATCGAATGCCATTAAATACACAGAAAAAGGTTCTATAACCATATCTTTATACTCTACAGTTAAAGATCAGGTAGAATATACCGAAATAAAAGTCAGCGATACCGGACATGGAATTGAGGCTGAAGCCTTATCCCGGATTTTCGAAAGTTATTATCAGGTAAATAGTAAGCATCAAGCTTCGGGGACAGGTATAGGACTAGCTTTAGTGAAGAATCTTGCAACATTGCACCAAGGAGAAATATGGGTAGAAAGTACAGTGGGAAAAGGAAGCGATTTTTTTGTCAGACTTCAAACTAATAACACCTATCCAAATGCTTTGCGTACAGATGAGCCGGAGGGAGAATCAGAATACGAAGTTGTTGAAGCTGTGGAAGAAGTCGTAGAAGCAGCAGAAGAAGACTTAAATTCTGAAAAACAAATACTTCTGGTAGTAGAAGATAATCAGGATATCCGTGAATACATAAGTGATACCTTCTCTGAGGATTTTGAAGTAGTAACAGCCGAGGACGGAAGAAAAGGTTTGGAAAAGGCCCTCACAATTATTCCGGACCTTGTTATCAGTGACATTATGATGCCGGGAATGGATGGTGTTGAATTGTGTAAAAAGCTGAAACAAGATGTTTGTACCAGTCATATCCCCATCATTTTACTTACTGCGAAAGATTCTATGCAGGATAAAGAATATGGTTACACCGTTGGAGCCGACTCATATTTAACCAAACCGTTTAGTGCTAGCTTATTGAGGAGTAGAGTTAATAACCTGTTAGAATCAAGAAAGCAACTTGCTGCACTGTTTTCCGGAAATAAAGGCATAGTTTTAAAGCAAGAACCGGTAAGTAATACATTAAATAAATTAGATAATGAATTCATCAATAAAGTAACTAAATATATTGAAGCAGATCTTAGTTCTGATAAAATAGATGTAACTTATCTTTCCGATAAAATGTGTATGAGTACTTCTACGCTCTATCGGAAAATGAAAGCATTAACTAACATGTCTACCAATGAATATATTCGCAAAGTGAAGTTGCAAAATGCCGTAAAATTGCTTTTGGAAGGAGAAAGTAAAATCTCGGAAATAGCTTATAAAGTGGGCTTTAATAATGTAGTTTACTTCAGGCAATGCTTTAAAGACGAATATGGTGTATCTCCGTCAGAATATATAAAGCGACAAAGATGATGCAATTCATCATCTTATAAACAGCGTCTATAGTGTTAAATATAAAGAAACTTATTGCTTTTTTGTATAATTATTCGTTACTTCGTATTTAAACGCAATATAAACACCACGCTGTATTATGAAAAAATCTATGAGAAACATTTTGTCTAAGTGGCATGAGGCAGTACGCTCTAATCCAGTAGAATTACTTATAGCACTGATTTGCTACGTTATTAATGTTTTGTTGTTCGAAAAAGTCCTAAAGCTGGGAGAATCACTTTATTACTATTTCCCAATGCTGATGATTATAGCATATACGCTGAATAGATTTGCCGAAAAAAAACAGATTCGATGGATATATTACGGCTGTTTACTATTAATTATTCCATTGCTATGGCTCCATAGGCCTGAAAGTGAAGAGTTCTTTTTGTGTGTAACTATCGGAGTTCTCACCGGAACCTATCTGGCTTCAGGGTGGCAGAAAGATAATACCTCTTTCATGGATAGCGTCTTGCAATTGTTACGCTCTTTGCTTTATGCATTTGTATTATCTGCAATATCCTATGTATTGCTTTCGTCTGTCTATTATTCCATTCAATATATATTTGAAATATGGAAGTCCGGAGATTCCCGATTCTTTCATTATGCGGGATATGCTGTATCCATGGTTATTTTTCCATCCTTATTCATCTATTTTCATTACGATAAATCTGATAAGATTATAGCTAACAAGCTTACGGATATATTGCTCAATTATGTATTATCTCCAGTATTACTAATCTACACAGTCATTCTTTATCTCTATTTTATAAAGATAGCATTTGTGTGGTCGCTCCCTAAAGGAGGCATTGCAGCCATTGTTCTGGCATTTTCTATCGGTCTGTTTTTCCTTAAAGGATGTGTGTTGTTAGTAAATAAATGTCCTTATAAATGGTTTTATGATAAAGCCAGCTTTATTGTGTTCCCTGCATATATCATGTTTTGGATAGCTATCATATACAGAATCAATCAATACGGATTTACCGAAGAACGTGTGTATTTGCTGATAGCCGGACTAGTAATATCTTTGACCGCAATTCTGTTTCTTACCAAGCGAACCGGTCGCTATCTGTATGTAATGTTGCTTGCAATTCTGCTGTTTGGAGTAGTAACTTATATACCCGGCATAAGAGCGCTAGACATAGAGCGTATATCTCAAAGTAACAGACCACAGGCAGAAGTAGCACCACCTGTCACATATTTTGATATACAATTATTGGAACCAGTTTCATTGCAAGGATATCGTTCTATGAATAAAATTTATGAATATAAAACCTCAGACGCTATGTATTTCGATAACGATAACCGTTCTCTTGATTTATATTCAGAAAAAGGTACTATGCTTTACAGAATGAATCTGGACTCATTATTGACAGTACAAATGAAGAAGGCAGGTCTTACTCAGTCAGACACTATACCGAAATCCCGTTATTCAGCTCTACTGAAGATACAACTCAAATCCGATTTGCTTATCTTAGGAGAACTTAGTCTACGCCACGATTCAGTGTATAAAATATCAAATATAACACCAGAGTTCTATCTTAAGAAATAAGCCTGTTTGAAACATATTAACCCTATATCCGAAACATAATAGCCTTTTTTATGTCTTGTGATCCTTCTTTTTCAGATAAATAAATCCTAGCTTTGTTTCGTTAATTATAAACACGAAATAAATGCTATATCTATGAAAAAAGTTTTATTGTTATTATTAGTAATTGCAAGTACATGCTGGGGAAGTACTCAGGCAGGATATAAAAATCCTGTTATTCCAGGCTTTCATCCCGATCCAAGTGTTTGTAGGGTAAATGATGACTATTATCTGGTAACCAGTAGCTTTGCCTATTTTCCCGGAGTGCCCGTCTTTCATAGTAAAGATCTGGTAAATTGGGAACAAATAGGGCATTGCCTTACACGTCCTTCGCAGTTATCGTTAAATAAATGCTGGCTATCAGGAGGCATATATGCACCAACTATTCGCTATAATGAAGGAACCTTTTATATGATCACAACAAATGTGTCATCCAAAGGAAATTTCATCGTATATACAAACAATCCGGCAGGAGAGTGGTCGGAACCTGTATGGCTGAAACAACAAGGCATTGATCCTTCTCTTTACTTTGAAGACGGAAAATGTTACATGACCTCAAACCCTAATAACTCAATCTGTTTAAGTGAAATAAATCCCAAAACCGGTGAACAGCTTACAGAAACCAAAGTTATCTGGACCGGAACAGGTGGTCGCTATCCCGAAGCTCCGCACATATACAAAAAAGATGGATGGTACTACCTTCTTATAGCCGAAGGAGGCACTGAATACGGACATAAAGTAACCATTGCACGAAGCCGGAATATCGACGGTCCGTACCAGTCGAACCCAGCCAATCCAATTCTTACCCATATCAATATGAATGCGCAGTCAAATCCCATTCAGGGAACCGGACATGCAGATATTATTCAGGCTCACGATGGTTCTTGGTGGGTTGTTTTTCTTGCATTTCGTCCACAAAGTGCATTGCATCATGTGCTGGGACGCGAAACATTCCTTGCTCCGGTGAGATGGGACAAAGAAGCCTGGCCGGTGGTAAATGGAGATGGAACAGTAAATCTGGATATGGATATACCCACTTTGCCATTGTACCCGGTTAAAGAAAAGTCCGGCATTACAGATTTCAAAGAATCAGGTTTAGGTTTCGAATGGAACTATTTGCGCAATCCTTTTATGGAAAACTACTCATTGAAGGAGAAGAAAGGAGTTTTGCGGCTTAAAGCAACTCCAATCTCATTAGATGATACCGATTCCCCCACTTTTGTAGGACGCAGACAGGAATATATAAACTTTACAGCAGAAACCATGCTGATTCTAAACGATGCACAATCAGGCGATAAAGCCGGATTGACCGTATTCATGAACAATGATGCCCATTACGATTTATACCTTAAACAAGCATCCGAAGGCAAACAAACAGTGGTATTGCAGTATCGCATGGGCGAATTGAACCACACTGAATGTGAGATCGCAGTTCCGAAAGGCAAAATTACGTTGCAGGTCAAAGGAAGCAAAGAGCTTTATTCATTCTTTTACGCAACAGATGGCAAGAACTTCAAACCATTAGGCAAGATGAATGTAAGGTACCTGAGCTCTGAAACTGCAGGTGGTTTTACTGGTGTTTACTTAGGCTTGTACGCAGTGTCTGGCAGCAATAAGTCTAAGGCTTATGGAGATTTTAGTGAGTTTAAGTATATGGCTGAGAGGGATTAATATATTCTTCCCCTATATGGTTTTTGTAACTACATAGGGGAAGTCTTCTTTTCTGTAATATAAAGATTATGCTCTTAGTTTTAGCTCTTTTCCTTTAAATAATAACCGCCTGTTTTCTTTGGGCCACGATATTCAATAATATCATTTTCAATCAATGTTCTTAAATACCTTTGTACAGTTCTATATGCTTTTCCAATTCTTTCTGCGATTTCCAATCCATTAAGTCCTGGTGATAATTGTATACGATAGATAATTTGCGCTTCGGTGGATTTTATACCGCCATATTCTGGACTTATAACACTATTTTCATGTTTTATCGCGCCATTTTCAGAATTTATCGCGCCATTTTCATGTTTTATCGCGCCATTTTCAGAATTTATCGCGCCATTTTCATGTTTTATCGCGCCATTTGGAAGCCTTATATGGTCATCCTTTTTAGGATTGAAACGAATTTCTACTTCTTTTTTTGATATATATTCAGTTACTTTAAATGCCGTTACAAGATTCAGATCAAATTCCGGTTCACCATTACCATTTTCTTTCAATTCATCTTTTACTCTTATTATTCCCCTGCTGAAACGATTTACAAAACCAAGTACTTTCATAGCTTCTGCTATCAAGGGATTTCTATAATCATTTACTCCTGGAAAATTTTCTGGTCTTGCTTTCCCATAAAGGCCTCCTGAATTTAGAATTTCAATTCTGTCATCATATTCATAAAACTGAACAGGTCCATTAGATTCATAGTCACGATGCATCACTGCATTCATCAATAATTCACGAGTAGCCCAATAAGGATAACTAAAAACTATCTCTTCTCGCAATGCGCTAACTGGAATAGGGCGGCGGCCAGCTATTGTTGTTTCTATAAAAGTATCCATTTTTGCAAGAACCGTGCAAAGATTTCCGGTGAATTTGTATTCCGAAAGAATATCTCCAGATCTGCTTTTTCCTTTAAAGTGAACATATTGTGTATAAGCTCCCGGTAGAAACCGTTCCGGACTTTTTCCGAAAAGAATTATTCCAGCATTGGTTGGAACATCATAACGGTAATCAAAGAATCCTAGTGAAATTAATTGTTCTTTTACGCTTCTTCTATCTTCTAGTATAACTTCTTCGTTTATCGCTTTAGGAAGATAATACATTTTAAATATAGCAAGATCCAAATCGTCTATTGTAGCCCCCAGGCAAGGTAATGCATCAAAAGTGGATGCGGAAGCTACTCTTTTCTCAATCAATATTTTTTCTTCCGCTTCATTGGCTATTGCCTTACGTGGTCCAATTCTTACCCATATCTTCCCTTTGTAACGAACTGGTGGAAGTTCGGATGGTTGTACTTCAGCTACTAACACTTCACCTCCCGGAAATGTTAATTTCTGAATAGTCAACACCGGTTGTGGAAGCACATTTCCATCAGATCGTATTCCCGCTATGTTACGCATTAATTCATCAGTAACTGTCAGTCCACATAAAGAACCATCATCATTTGCTCCAATAATCAGATAACCCGGTTTACCGCTAGCTGGCAAATCATTAGCAAATGCACATACAGCTTGACAGAATTTGTCAGTGTTTGTTGTTGATATAGTTAGTTCTATTCTGTCACTTTCTATATCGGTAAGCAGGGATTGTATCTGTTTTGGTGTTAACATATTTAGGTCGTTTGTTATGTTCTTTAGATTAAACATGATTGTGCTTTTTCAGCATATTATCATGTTTGCAAGTTTTATGCATCAAATATAATCTTTTTTTCTTGTTTTCCATATAGCCATTTTGCTATACAAGCTCATTTTCTCCCTGTTCTAAATATGATAAGATATTTTTAGGAGCGCACAAATAACTCTTGCCTGGAACATTTATTCCCAGCTATAGAAACAATATCTTCATCACTTTGCTTAAAGATACATGAAAAGCTGTGTTTTCTTGCTATTTATGAAAGGGTATTGGTCTTTAAATCTTGCTTCTTTTAATCAAGAAATTGAAAAATAATGGTAGTAATACAAATAATATCGCAAATAAGTCATCGTATTTCTTTACTGCTCCTATATTGAACATTATTTTTATAAAGATGCAGTAAGCAATTGCAATACAAATTCTTATAACAGTTTTCTTTTTCATTTTTTATAAGATTTAGTAAAGCAAAAATATATAATATTTATAAGATATAAGGATAAATATTAGATATTATTTTTTTATATCTTGATGCTGATATTTTTTGTTTTTTATATTATCAAGCCTTTCGTTTTCTGATTATTAAATTAATATTGAAAGTAAAATGCTGGAAAAGAAGCTCTTGTTTGAGCGAAAGAATTTTGATTAGTTTGTGTTTATACCATTAATATTACTTATTCTTTTTTGATTCTATACAGTGATGCTTTACTGCTATTATCGAACTAGTGAGCATTATTTCTTTCGTTATTTAGATAATAGATTCTTATATTATTGAGTGTGATATAAAAATATGAGTTATTAAATAAATATTATCTATTTTTTTTATTTTTTTTCTAAAAAAAGATTATTTTTGTTTGGAAAATAGTACACATAAAATGTATGCGAATTCTTATCAGAGTAAATTTAAGAGTGTTTCAGATTTTTAGGTGTATAAAGAAAATATAAATATGAAATACTATGAATGACCAAATTATATGTCCGAAATGTGGATCAACTCAAATCCATGCTGACAAAAAGGGTTATAGTGTTGGGAAAGCAGCAGCCGGAGTTGTTTTAACTGGAGGAATTGGGCTTGTCGCTGGAACAATAGGTTCAAATAAAATAAAAATTACCTGCCTAAAATGTGGACACAAATTTAATCCCGGGGAAGGCAAATATACCGGATCAATGAATTATACTCCCGTTGAGATTAATTATAAAGTTGGAGAAACCAATATTATTATATGCAATAATTGTGGAGGAAGAATGTTGTCTTCAAATAGTTATTGCAGTGAATGCGGTAAAAAGCTTGATGAAAATGATATAAGAGAATTTACATCACAGCTTCCTGCTATTTCAACATGCAAACACTGCAATCAGATTATGATGAGATCAGGTAGATATTGCTCTAAATGCGGGATAGAAAAAGCTCCTAATGGAAATGGAAGTAATGCAGGGTGCGCTGGTGTTATCTTATTACTAATCTTTGTAATTTCTCTTTTGATCATATAAATTTTAATACTATGTATGAATTCTTATCAGTAATATTAATTGTATTTGGGATACTCCAAATAATTCTATTCTTCAAAGTATGGGGAATGACAAATGACGTAAATGACATAAAAAGATCTATCAATGGTATTGATAACCAAGATTGGAATACAGCTAAACTTGAAACTTTAGCTGGTGATTATGATAAAGCATATGAAATTTATTTCAGATGTTTTATTAACGACGTTTATGAACTGTATAAAAAATCTGATGGTGCTTCTAATTATTATGCTGATGAATATGCAAAACTGGTCAATATATATACAAGGCGGCTTGATACACTTAAAGGTGAATATTCTATTGACTTTGATAAATACGATACTAGAGAGAAGGTTAGGGAAATGATTGGATAGAAAAATGAGTAAATTATAAACTTTAAAGGGGAAAAATATGATATCTATAAATGTGTTTGGGGAAACTAGAAATATGAATATTGTTGAAAAAGCTTTAAAATGTCCACACTGTCAGTCAATAATAATTCCGCATTTTATAGTTTGTGCATATCATGCTCAATATTGTTATGCTGTTTTTTGTAAATGCACAAACTGTGGTAAACCTTTTATTAGTATATATAAAACAGATTATAAAACAGATCCTAACACACTTTACTATAAAGAAATACTACCTCCACCTTCAGTAAAACTTGAATTTCCAGAAGAAATAGCTAAAATCTCACCTGCATATACACAAATATATAACGAAGCCTATGTAGCCGAGCAAATGAGACTTAACCAAATCTGTGGCGTTGGGTATCGTAAGGCTTTAGAGTTTTTAA
The DNA here is from genome assembly GCA_963668125.1 of Bacteroidaceae bacterium. Classification (GTDB taxonomy): domain Bacteria; phylum Bacteroidota; class Bacteroidia; order Bacteroidales; family Bacteroidaceae; genus Bacteroides. The sequence goes on from OY764215.1 coordinate 1,717,535, forward strand.
TTAAGGACTACTTAGTACAATTAGATCCCGATCAAGAAGAAGTCATAAAGAAAATGGCTTTAGGGAAATGTATTTCTGACAAAGTTTCAAATGAAAATGTTAAGGATGTAGCTCAACGTGCAACATGGTTAGGAAATGATGAGACACACTATATCCGTACATGGGAAGATAAAGACGTTTACGATCTAAAAGAATTGATTGAAATTACCTCTTTATGGATTGATATGGAATTGAAGACAAAGAAAATTCTTTTTAATATGCCTACTAAAGTTCCGGTACAACACTAAAAAATCAATGAATTATGAATTTTAGAAAAGATAAAGGCATTATTATTTCATGCATTATTTTAATTGTCATTATATTGGTAACAGGTATTTTATCTTTTTGCATAGATTGGGGGCAAGATTCTAATATAGCAAGTCAGATAATAAGTTTCTCAGGTATTATTATAGCTGGATTGGGATTTTTTGCTACAATATACACTTTATCTACCAATATGAATCGTTTCTTTAACGAATCAGAGAGAAAAAGAAAAGATTTTTTAGATATGTTTCTCTCAATAAATAATCAAGAGGATTTTTATTCTATAAAAACTCAAGTGATAAATAAATCGGGATTGGACAAAGAAATAAATTTTGCCTTCCTTCTGATTTCACCACAAGATAATTGGGCTAAAATTATTGGTTTCATCAACAATGAATATAAACTAGATATTAGAGCCACAAATGGTTTTTTAAAATTGAAAAATATAATAAATAAACCATTCTTTCGAGAAAATGCAGCAATTATTCCTCTTGATTTTTATTATAAAGAAAATATAGGAATTGGTAATGAAAATCCTTCATACACATATACATTCAATTGTAATGCTTCTAACACAAAATTGAATTCGGGTATATATTCAGTGAGATTTTTTATTTTTCCTGAATATAACGGTGACGCTATATATCATAGAAGCACAGTAGACAGTCTCATAATTTCATAAGTAAGCACATAATTAATTATTTCTATAACATGAAAAACTATATTCATACAATCCTCTGTTGGCTTTCGCTAATTTCATTATTAGTCTCAATAGCTACATTTTGCATATTTGGAGTTAGAATAGAACCTTTCAGATTTTCAAATGATGGTGTTGTTGGAACAATGGCTACATTGATTGGAGTATGTTCAACGGTTATGGTTGGATGGCAGATATTTAGTTCTATGCAAGTTAGGAGTGAACTAAAAGAAGCCCAGGACCTCATCAAGAAGTTAGAAGGGAAATTATCTAAGGTTAATTCTACTATTGATGAACAAAATAAAGAGTTAGAGGATGAAAAAGGAAGAAGGCAAAAACAGAATGAACTAATTTTTGCAAGAATGCAACAAACTAAAGGTTATGCTTTTGGGTACATGCAAATTCTAAGTGCATATTATTACTTTATTGAAGCATTAACCATTTTTCTTAAACATGAGGCTACAGCAGACCATATTACTGTGTTGAAAGATCTTTCTGTATGTGTATTAAATATGGATACAATAATTAAAAATTCAAACGAAGCCATATCAAACAATCAAGAAGCTGATTTAGAATTTATACGCAAAATTAATTATAATAATCTAACAGTAAAATTATTAGATGATCCTAAAGAGTCACCAATAGAAAAGCTGAAAATGCTTCCTAACTATATCATTGTAAAGGACAAAATTGAAAAATATGAAGCAGAACGTAAAAGAATCGTATTAGAAGCTAAAAAAATAAGAGAAACAAAACAAATATCAATACCTGCTACAGATAAAGAATAATCTTAATGACTTAAACCGATAACACTATGAAAAAGACATCAATATTATTTCTAGCCTTCATACTTACTACTGTAAGCGTAATAGCTCAGACTGTTTATGTAACTAGGACAGGTTCAAGGTATAATTTAGAAGGATATAGATATTTACTACTATGAAGAATCTATTTTAGATAGTATTAAAAAAAATGAAGAAGCGAATAATATATCTTATAGCAACCTTGCTTTCGATTACAGCGATATATAGCCAACAACTTGCCTTTGGTAAATATAGGCTTTGTTATGATATGTATTGGAGATGTCATTTTCAAAACCTGATAGAATTGAGGCCGGATAGCACATATACATTTGAATATGTTGATGACACACAGAGAATGTTGACAAAGGGGAAGTGGAAAATGGAACCTAATTATTTGCTTTTAACACCTGACTTTATCCCTGATACGATTAAAGTTACAAACGTCTTTGAATATATAAATAAAAAGAGTTCAGATAATTTAATTAGCATTAAGGAACATTTCAAAGGCATTTCAGGACTTCAAGTTGACATCTTTCAAAATGGAATTAAAAGCAGTTTTATCACTGACTCAATTGGTGAATTTCAATACAAGGGACAAATAACCGATAGCATCTTCTTTCCAATAAAAGGCCGTACAATAAAGGTTATTCCAAAGAAAGAAAATATATCTACACTAATAAGTATAACAATTGACTCAAACTTTAAGGACTTAGTTTATCAACAGCTTGGGACAAACAAAATTCTAATTTATAATGGAAAAATGTTAGTGAGATATAAAGATGAAGAAAACGGAATATTAAAAACAGAATATTTTGAAAAAATACAGTAATAAACCGCTAGTGAAAGGCTCTTTAAGCATCCTCATTAGCATTCAATTAATAAAATCTAAATATATGAAGAAAATTATATTCTTATTTATCCAGCTTGTTTTTGCATTAACTATAAATGCTCAAAGTAGTGTAAAATATACTACTGTAGATCTTAATTTACGTACAGCCCCGAATAAGTCTTCTCATGCTATAATGGTTATCCCTCAAGGTACTCCTGTCACCATTGATGAAGATTGTGACTGTAAATGGATCCCAATCCGATATGATGGACAAATAGGATATGTATCTACCAAATACCTTACAAAGAATAAAATTAGCTATTCTGGCAACACAGAGAGGGCTCATATAAAGCATTATACAAATTCAAGAGGAAACAGAGTTCAATCTCCTACCCACTACAATTCTGCACCTGAAGGGGCAACTGCCTTATGTCGAGATGGATCATATAGCTTTAGCCAAAGCCGAAGAGGTACATGCTCACATCATGGTGGAGTTGCCAGATGGTTATAATGAGAATTAAACTTTTATCCAAATAATAAGGTCAATCAATATTGGCTATAACTATAAAGTTACTAATACGGAAAACTGATTAATAAAAAATGAATTAATTCCTATCTCAGATCGTTTAGGCGATTTTATATAAATCATTATATTAAAATTTAAAATAAAAATGCAAAAAACTAAGCTTATGTCTTTAATGAAAAGAATCTTTATTATTTTATTTATTTGTTGCATAAATACAGGTTGTGAAAAGGATGTATTATCATTACAAGGAAATCTGAAGATTACTTTCTATAATCATCCCGCAGATATGACAGTAACAATTTACTCTTTAGAGGACAAAGACACACCTATTTATGAAGTAACTCCTGAATGGGACGGCACTTTAGATATGCCTCTTAATGTCGGTAATTATTTAATTAAGCCTTACTCTACGCAACATTATTACCAAGAAATTGGGTTGCAAATTATGCAAGATAAAACAACTACAATAAAGTATAATGAATATAATAGAGTAGTGGAGAAGACAAATTAGTTTTATTTTTAGGTGGCACCTTAGAAAAAAAGTTTGCCACCTGAATTATATTATTGTAATTGTCTCAACAATGTTGAGACAATTACAATGTTTAAATTAGATTAATAGAAATAGGAATCTTCATTTCATTAAATCTACTAAAGTGTAGCATTCCATTGTGTTGCAAGCGCCCCACAACAAAAGATGGATGAATGTTTGCTTTATGGGCAATAATTAGAATTATTTCTTTAGTTATTTCACCCTTTATATTTTTCAGGTACTTATCGGGTATAAGAAGATTGGAAGCAAATGCATCAGCTTCTTTCTCTTTCTGCCTATCTATTTCAGCCCCTTTTAAGTTTTCCAGAAAAATATCTTTCTTTGGATGAAGTAATACATGAGCTACTTCATGGAAAAAAGCAAACCAAAAGTGATCGTTTGTTTTGTATCTGTCAGAATTCCTTTGCTTCTTGCTGCTCAATACGTGCAAGCTCTTCTCTGTAATTAGCTTCTCTGGCAAGCCAAAATTTAGCAGGAATACCTAAAACAAGTTCTAATTGTAGAGCTGTATTTACAGTTATAGGCTCTTTCCCTTTTATAATATCATTAATTTTGCTTTCGGTTTTACCCATGCGTTCAGCTAATTCATTTTGACGCATTCCCATCATATCAATAGTTTCCTGAATAGTGTCTCCCGGAGGTGATAACAACTCTTTATCTAAAATTAAATTTGCATTCATGATTTTATTCTATTAATGATAGTCTTTCGTAGTAATCTCAATTTTCTTCTTTATATTCCTATAAACCCTAAAATTTACTTTTTTCATCTCAAAACTCTTGGATCGATGACGTTTCTAAGGTTTAAATTCTTATGGAACTGAAACGAGAGCAAGAAATAACCGTAATCGGTAATGGTATTCTCTAGTTCAACCTCTTAAAATAGGCCTATTCCGCAATATTCATTTTATTTTAAATATTTTCTATTCTCAATATCATTCAATAGTGTCATCTGTTGAATCGCTATTTTATTGAGTTTAAGCAATCTTTCAGACTGTAGCACGCTTTCATTAATTAATACGGAATTAATATTCTCTAAATTTGAAAGACAAATTAGTTCATTAATACTAGCATAATCTCTCATATTACCTTTTAAGTCAGGATTCTTATCACGCCATTCTTTAGCTGTAAGCCCCCAAAGAGCCATGTTTAGAACGTCTGCTTCATTGGCATAAATAATGCTAATTTGTTGTACTGTTAATTCGTCTGGGATAAGGTTTTGTTTAATGGCGTCTGTGTGAATATGATAATTTATCTTGGATAATTCACGCTTAACAGACCAACCGATCTGCCTTTGTTCCTCCTCTTTCAAACGTTGGAACTCTTTTACTAAATAAAGTTCAAATTCCACAGATACCCAACTTGCAAATTTGAATGCGATGTCTTTCTGGGCATACGTACCACCAGAAGCTCCATTTTTTGTAATAATACCAATTGCTCCTGTTTTTTCAATCCAACGAGAAGGACTCATAGTAAAAGCATTGCTTCCTGCTTCTGCTAAAAGGGGGTCGAATTAGACCCCTTTAAAATTGGTATTGTTTAAGCGTTCCCATAATCCCAGATATTCAAGAGTGTTTTTTGAACGCATCCAATTCTTTACCACATCTTTTGGTTCGATTGGATTTTTTTGTTTTGCAATATCTGTGATGCTAATATAATCAATGCCATTTACAGCCATTGTTTTTATAGCAGTATCTTTCACTGTTAGATTATTAGTCTTTGCCATTATTTGTTCTTTATTTAGCTAACTAAAGTAAACTCTTTAGAATTTGTTTGATCGTTCTGTTTTATTCGATGACTTACAAATATAATACTTTTAAACTGTTTAGATTAATTGTTTGTTAATTCTTTACCTCTCACTCTTCTCAAACCCAGCCACGGTAATCCTCTTCTTCATCTTAGTAGAAGCCCTAAAATTCACACTCTTCACCTCAATACTCTCTGCACGATGAGGCTCTTCAGGATCAAAATCCTCCCGGAATTGTGCAGAAAGCTGAAAAGAACCGTAATTGGTTATAGAAACTGTATACCCATTACTTAAAGCTTTTTCAATAGCACTAAAGGTCTTGGCTATTGCTTGTTCTATTTCTGCACTTTGCTGCGTATTGCTTCCGGCAATGTATTCGGCTAGTGCCATAGTGTCTAACTGTTCGCGACTTTTCACTATGGGGTGAACGCCGCCTTTTTTGTTTGTGTCTTTACTCAAATTATCGTTTATCCCCTTGAATTTATATGGTATGCCCATGGTAATTAATGTTTTATTGGTTAATGTTTTTGGTAAACATGTACATGTTTTGACTCAATCTTGTACATGTTTGCCGGCAATCTTGTACATGATTGGGTTGATGTTTCGTTTTGTTTTTACTAATTCATCTAGTAAAGTTCTTTAATATCTCTATATATTTGAATTATAGCCTATTAGCTAATATGAATATGTCTCTGGGTGTCAGAGGTGTCAGAGAAAAAGTCTTTTTTCTCTTTCTGAAAATAAAATTTTGAAAAATCCGCAATTTGCAGAATTTTCAAAATTTTATTTTTGAAACGCTGAAAAACCTTTTTTTACTGACACCTCTGACACCCCTTATGTGTTTTGCTCTTTTAGGATTACGTTATAAACAGTCTTTCCTTTTATTCTTTTCCACTGATAATTAAGTGATTTCAAGTTCCTTCCCAGCTTAACAATCATCTTCTTACTAATAGCAATCCCAGTTTTACTCTTAATATATTCCGCCAGTTTCGCAGCAGAAAGATAAATACCTTCCTCATCACCTTCAGGTTTGCGGTAGTATTCATAGAAAAGTTCCATATCTGCATCCGTTTCCATGTAGTGCTGATTGTGTTTCTCCACAATGCTATTTTCCTCTGAATTGAAATAGTAACGGAACCCATTCAGAATCATGTTCCATGCCTGGGCATAGAGCTGCTTGTAATCTATGACGAAATCGAAATTGATAGGGCCGGTTACTTCATGGCACAAGTATCTACGACTACCGGTATAATCTCTCAGAATATCCATGTGATTGGTTGTGCCAAAGAAAGAAGCATGACGCACAAAGTTCCGAGGCGGACGGTCGGGCGAGGTGCGTATGTTGATGTTGAACGTGGTGAACAACTCCTTTACCGTTTCCTGATCGTAGCGTTGGATGGTATCCAGCTCGTCGATATTCAGAATGGCACCGGTGCTTAGCTTCATGCGGGTAGCATTGGCATTGTTGGAAAATACATTGGCATCGAAATGACTCTTTCGCCACTCGGGAGGCAAGAGGCGTTCCGGCCAGGTGGATTTTCCCATACCGTGCTTGCCGCCAATCAATACAAGAATCTGGTGATTGATAACGCGGTCGTTTATCAATGAAGCAACTAATGCAACGAACCATTTACGGAAGCACCACTCAAAATATTTGGGATCTTTGGTGGGTACGGTGGCTGCTACATCGGCAATATAGTCGTGCCCGTCCCATTCGGTGAAAGGAACAAAGATGAAATCCTTGAAAGGATGGTGGGAGGGGGTAAACTCAGAATCGACCATTGCCTTTACATCATTGAGGGTGCAATTTATTCCTTCTTTGTGTGCCCGTATATAAATGGTGTTGAGGTGATGGTCGCGAAGTTCGGTCCACTCATGACTTGTGTGATCGGCATAACGGAATTCAATGCCTTGCAATATTACATTGCGACGCAGCATGAAGTTGCGTTTGATAAATTCTTCGAGCATCTGTGTCTCTTTCTCCACTTTTGTCAGTCCGCTGTCAGTACCAAAAGCATTTTCGTACTCTTTATATTTAATTCGGATGGTACGGCGGAGGTCGTCGGCTGTAAAATTGCTGTTGATGCAGCGTGGAAGTGCCAGTTTGGCGGTTTCGGCTTCAGGGATTCCTGCCAGGCAACAAAAGTATGCCAAACCGTACACAAATTGCGACCGGTTTTCTTCTAGGAAAGATTCCTTGTTAAGTGTGTTAGAGTAAGCACGATCGAATGCTCTTTTTATTTCTATATCCCGTGCTTCGCCAATAGGTAGATGTGCAAATGAAATGGGATCTCCCTCCATATTTCGGAGTAATTTTTCCGGTTTCTTCTCGTAGTCTTTTTTGGTGGCTACCAAGAACACTTCTGCGTCAGGATTAAAGAATAATTGTGGATCGTAAGTGGCGGTAGTTAGTTGTGCAAGTAAGTGTGTACTTTTCTTAAAATCAGCGTATAAGCATGATTCGTAATAGATGCTGACAGTTGCAAATGCTTGCTCGTGAAACTGTGCAATCTCATCATTTGTCTCCGGTTGTGAATTATCCGGACGAGATACAGGAACAAGAATGATAACTTCTGTTCCATCTGTATTTATGAAAGATGCGAGGGTGTTGGGTTCTTTGGCTGCGTTATCCCGAAGAGTGTCAGCTTGTTCTGGTTCCAGTTTTGTGCTGCACAACTGAATGATTCCGTTGTACTGCTTCATATTGGTTTTAGTGCGTCCACCTCTGAAGGTGGCTGCAAAAGTGAAAGAGGGGAGTTGCTCCCAGGCTTTGGCGGCATCTGCAGTGTCGTTTCGGATATCGTCAACGAGGCTTGCGTATTTTAAACTGCTGAAAGAGTTGATAACTTCTGCCATCGGACTGTTTTCAAGAAATGACGGGCGTCCTTTATTTCCGCCTTTGTAATGTGATACATTCATAGAGATTTGGTTTAAAATTTTGTATGTATAGAATCTATTCTATTACAAAAGTCGTGCCAAACGTCTATAATTTTCAAATTATATATTTAAACAGATACTTTATGGGTGAAATTGCGTGAAAATAAAAATCTTTCGATAAACAGTTGTCGTGAAACAACGTTTACCGAAAGATCAGCCTGGTTTGGTTAGGTATAGTAAGTCTTTTTATTTTTTACCAGGTTTGTATTCTTCTATTTCGCCTTTAAACACTTGATCCTGGTTGTTTGTTCCGGAAGATGCGCATCCGCCAGCTCCACAACACGACAGGTTGAATACTGCCTGCAGCAAAAATAATCCGGCTAGAAAAAAGAAACCGTAGTCTTTTGATACGATGGCGTATATGCTAAGTCCGATGCTTAGTATTAGACGGATGATACGACCGGAATCCCAATTCTTTAATAGATTATTCATTGCTTTTTTCCTCTCTTTTAAATATGCTAAACAATAATCCTCCCATAACTGCACCCCACAATGAACTTAAAAAGGGTGAGGAGGTGATAGGACAACTACCACTTGAACAGCCAATGTATAGCCAGAATAGGTAGCCTCCCAAGGCTCCGATTACCACTCCCAGTAATACGAGCCAATGTTGTGTGAATACTTTTTTTATCATTGTAAGCTGTATTAAGTTCTTTTGATTTTAAATTTCCTATGGAAATATATTCCTTAGGTGTTCGGTGCAAAGATATGTATATTTTCTTATAAAACAAATTTCCTATGGAAAATAATAAGGAAAAGAGTTAAATTGAATAAAAAAGAATAAGGTAAGATATATTATTTATGTGTGGAATGTTGTTTTGAGAGGTATGGGCAAAAAAAATGGTTGTCATCACGACAACCAATCTTTGTTAACCTTAAATCTAATACTATGAAAAACACAGTACAAATGTACGACTTATAATTTAATTTGCAAACAAATGAAATAAAATCGGATGCTTTACAACATATTTTAATAAATATTTGATTCGGTTAAGTATATAGCCGTTATTTTTTTTATTTTTTCTTTCCGTTGCCCTCTTTGTTTAAAATTATAGTGGTGTTTTCTGTTGTGATTAAACAGCCAGTGGGCAGGTAATCAAACCAGGGGAGTATCTTTTCTATAAAAGCATCAATCTTTTGAGATTCATCTATAATTTCCACTACAACAGGTAGTTTCTCTGTGATTTCCCAGAATTTAACCGAGCGGATAATGCTGCTTGATCCGTATCCCATAACTCCTTTTGTAACTGTTGCTCCGGCAAGTCCGTAGCGTTTTGCTGCGAAAACAATTGTTTCGTAAAGAAGTGAATTCTTGAATTTATCTGTGTTGCTGGTAAATATCCGCAATAGCTTTGCTTCCCCTTTTATTTCCATATTCAAAATATTTTAGTGATTAGATTACCTAAATAGGTGGCTATTAATCCAAGGAAAATGCTGAGACTTGTGTAAAGTGCAAAATAGAAAAAGTTGCCATCTCGCAAAAGATACATGTTTTCGCTGGTAAATGTTGAAAAGGTTGTAAACCCACCACAAAATCCGATAGTGAGAAATATTCGCAGTTCGTTATTTACCAGATTGCCTCGTTCGAACAATCCATAAAATAGGCCAATAAGGAAACATCCTAATATATTCACAATAAATGTTCCGAATGGAAAGGATGAGAAGATGTTGTTTTGCATAGCCCTTGACAGGAGATAGCGTAATATTCCACCGATAAAACTTCCGGAACCAATGATGAATAATATTCTTATCATATTGACTTTAGATTTTTGGTCTTTACAAATGTAAGAATAAGGAGGAATAAAATATAGTTTGTGGAAAGATTTTTATTACTGAAAGTAAAAAAATAAGGCACCTCAATAATGAAGTGCCTTATTTTTTGAGCCTCTTGTCGGATTCGAACCAACGACCCCGAGATTACAAATCACGTGCTCTGGCCAACTGAGCTAAAGAGGCGAAGATATATATTTTTTTAATTTTTCATTTTTTAGGCACCTCAATAATGAAGTGCCTAATTTTTTTTGAGCCTCTTGTCGGATTCGAACCAACGACCCCGAGATTACAAATCACGTGCTCTGGCCAACTGAGCTAAAGAGGCGGGTGGGTAAGCTTACTATATCGCGCCGCTACAACCATCTACCTTTGCTGCGATCAAGCCCTGGAGGATTTGAAGGGAGCTGGCCGTATAGGACTTACCCGGGTGCAAAGGTAGATATTTTATTTTATCGTGCAATACCTCTCTGAAACTTTTTTTAGGGTGGATGGACTAAGCGGCTACTTTTCAGTTACTTAAAAGGATGAAAAAAAATCATTTTTTTTTGTGGCAGGTAAGAAAGTACATGGGAATCCGGAATCTTTATACCATTTTAATAATTTTCATTTCATTTCGTACTACTTCTTGATGTAAAAATTGTATTTTTGTGCACAAATATAAAAGATGATAATGGAGAACAGAAGCTTTATGAATAAGTATGCCATGCAGTATGGTACTTACATGGGGATTTTTTGGATTATTAAATTTACTTTATTTCCGCTTGGGTTTTCAGTACCTTTTCTGGAGTTCTTCTTTCTTATACTGACATTACTGGTTCCTTTTGTAGGTTATTATTTCACGAAAATGTACCGGGACAGAATCTGCGGTGGGTTTATTACCTTTGGTCATGCGTGGGTTTTTGCTACTTTTATGTATATGTTTAGTGCATTGCTTACGGCAGTGGGGCACTTCGTATATTTCAGGTTCATGGATAATGGTTTCATTGTAACTTCTTATCTTGATATGCTTCATGCGGTAAATAAGAGTCAGGTTGATTCTGCCGGACTGGGCGGCTCGTTTAAGCAATTAGAAGAAACCCTAAATACACTTGGTAGTCTTCGCCCGATTGAAATTACTATGCAATTGCTTTCACAAAATGTAATATATGGATCTTTACTGGCTCTTCCTACTGCTCTTTTCGTTAAAAAGAGGGCTGCTTTTACTATAGAAGATAGCGAGGAGGATAGTAAAGAAGATAATAATCAAGACGAAAATAAAGAATAGAAATATGGATATATCTGTAGTAGTTCCGTTGTATAACGAAGAAGAATCTCTTCCAGAACTTTATGCATGGATTGATAGGGTGATGAAGGAAAACGATTTTTCTTATGAGGTGATCTTTGTAAATGATGGCAGTACCGATCGTTCATGGGATGTAATTGAAGAACTTAGTGCAAAGTCGGAAACTGTAAAAGGTATTAAATTCCGTCGTAATTATGGTAAGTCGCCTGCTTTGTTTTGTGGATTTAAAAAAGCACAAGGGGATGTGGTAATTACAATGGATGCTGATTTGCAGGATAGCCCGGATGAAATTCCTGAACTTTACAGAATGATCACAGAGGATAAGTATGACCTTGTTTCCGGATGGAAAGAAAAGAGATATGATCCGCTTTCAAAAACAATTCCTACAAAGCTGTTTAACGCTACAGCCCGTTCTGTTTCGGGGGTTAAGAATCTGCATGATTTTAATTGCGGACTAAAGGCTTATAAAAAAGATGTTGTGAAGAATGTTGAAGTATATGGCGAAATGCACCGTTATATACCTTATCTGGCTAAAAATGCCGGCTTTGCAAAAATAGGGGAGAAGGTGGTTCAGCATCAGGCTCGTAAATATGGCTCTACTAAATTTGGTATGAGCAGATTTGTGAATGGATACCTGGATTTACTTTCATTGTGGTTCCTTTCTAAATTCGGGAAAAAGCCAATGCATATTTTTGGATTGCTGGGTTCATTGATGTTTTTCTTTGGTTTCATATCTGTTATTGTTGTGGGGGCATCTAAACTTTACTCGATGTATTCTGGTTTAGAATACAGACTGGTAACTGAATCTCCTTATTTTTATCTGGCTCTTACCTGTATGATAATTGGTACTCAATTATTCCTGGCCGGATTTGTAGGTGAACTTGTTACACGGAACGCTCCGGAACGTAATAATTACAAAGTAGAAAAAGAACTGTAAAAACTGTTTGGCAAAATTATGAGACATCTATTGAAACTCTTGTTTTTTACAGTGTTTACTTGCTGTGCCGTAAGTCTTTTTATGGCATGTGATGAAGCTTCTGAGTCCTCAGTTGGACGTCTTTCGCCGCTATTTAATTTTGTTACTAAAAGTACGCTGAAAGAAAAATCGTTTGATTCGCTGACTGTGGTTGCTCTTAATACTGTTCGGGGTGACTCGATAATTATTGATAACGAAAAGGATGTAACTTCGGCAACCCTTCCGCTTAGTTATGTTAAAAACAAAACAGCGCTGGTCTTTAAATATTCAAAAGATACGATTGATACGATTTGGGTTACTCATACTAATACTGAGCATTTTATTTCTATGGATCGTGGAGTAGCTATGTTTTATAATATAGATAAAGTGGAACACACCAAACATTTAATAGATTCTATCGCAATAGTAAATTCGGAAGTTAATATCAATGAAAAAGAAAATATTCGCATCTATTATTAGTGCACTTGCTTTGTTCGTGGTCTCTTTTCCTGCTCTTGCTCAACAACAACGCCAAGTGCTAAGGAAAGGACAGAAGAAAGTAATTAGTAAGATACCTAAAGAGGTGTTTCCATTGTATAATGGTACTTTTGTTGGGGTTGACTTGTACGGAATAGGAAGCAAAGCGTTTGGGGGTGATTTTTTGAATTCTGAGGTTAGCGTTGATGTAAATCTGAAAAATCGCTTTTTCCCGGTTGTGGAATTGGGTTATGGTAAAGTAGATAAAGATAATAATAATATTTCCTATAAATCATCAGCTCCATATTTCAGAATAGGTATGGATTACAACTTAATGTTCAAGAAAAAGAACTTGAGTCACATGTACATTGGAGCCCGGTATGGTTTTACTGCTTTGAGCTACGATGTGAAAAGTGCCGGACTTGATGATGATATCTATTCGGGACAAGTGCCTTTTGAATACACTGGAGAGAAAACTACTGCTCATTGGATGGAGCTGGTTGGCGGTATCAGAGCCGAAGTATTTAAAAATGTTTTAATGGGATGGTCTTTGAGATACAAAGCTAAGATTAGTGTGAAAGAAAATATTAATTCAACGCCTTGGTACATCCCTGGATTTGGAGAAAATAAGTCTTCAAACTTTGGTATTACATACTCTTTGATTTATAAGTTACCTCTTTAATAATGACAAATTTAGAAAACTGGCTGCTTGCTGTAGGGCTGGCAATGGATTGCCTGGCTGTGTCAATAGCAAGTGGCATTATTTTTAAGAAAGTTCACTGGGGCAATATCCTTACGATGGCTTTCTTCTTTGGCTTTTTTCAGGCTTTAATGCCTTTTTTAGGATGGTTCGGTGCAAGCAGGTTTAGTCATTTGATAGAGAATGTAGACCATTGGCTGGTTTTCCTTATCCTTGCTTTCCTTGGTGGAAGAATGATATGGGAATCGTTTAAGGATGAAGAGTGCAGGAGTGACTTTAATCCGGCTTGTTTAAAGGTCGTTTTTACATTGGCAATAGCAACTAGTTTGGATGCCCTTGCAGTGGGTGTATCTTTCGCCTTTATGGGGATGAGAACCGCTAATAGCATTATTTCACCAATATTGATTATAGGTCTTGTTTCTTTTGTAATGTCTGTCTTTGGTTTGCTGTTCGGGATTTTCTTTGGATGCAAACACAATATGAGAGTGGAGCTGTGGGGTGGACTTATATTGATTGGGATTGGAACAAAAGTGTTGATAGAACATCTTTGTCTGTAAATGATATAAAAAAAGTCCTGCTATAGAAAATTTCTGTAGCAGGACTTTTTTTGCTATATAAATCAGGAATGTAATTTATTCAACTAATTTATTGGTCATGGAGTCGGGGAAAACCACTGTCGGTTTAAAGCTTTTAGCTTCTTCAAAATCCATCATGGCATAAGACATGATGATAATGATATCTCCTACTTGTACCTTTCGGGCAGCTGCACCATTGAGGCAAATCTTGCCTGTACCACGTTCGCCTTTTATAATATAAGTTGAGAAACGTTCACCGTTATTGTTATCTACGATATGTACTCTCTCATTGGCGATGAGGTTGGCCGCATCCATTAAATCTTCGTCAATTGTAATACTACCCATGTAATTTAAATCAGCCTCTGTTACACGTACACGGTGTAGCTTTGACTTCATTACTTCAATCATCATAAGGTTGGTCTTTTTAATTAATCTCTTTATACTTTATGTTATCAATCAGTCGGACTTCTCCACAGAATACTGTGATGCAGCCCACTGCATAGTTTGTATCTGCCCAGTCTTTCAAGTCCTGTAATGTGTAACCATCAACAATCTTAAAATACTCCAGGCGTAGCCCTTGCTCAGCGGCAATTGATTCTTCTACGAAACGAATTGTTTCATTCACTGAGTGATCTGCTGCAAAGGTACGACTTTTAAATAATGTTTGAGATATTTTTAATGCTATTTCACGTTCTTCAGCAGATAATAGCGAATTGCGGCTGCTTAGAGCCAGTCCGTCGTCTTCACGAACAATAGGACAACCTACAATTTCTATATCAAAGTTCAACTGTTTGGTCATTTCACGAATGATGGCCAATTGTTGGAAATCTTTTTCGCCGAAGTATGCACGGTTTGGTTTTACTGCATCAAAAAGTTTACTTACAATTTGTGCTACACCGTTAAAGTGTCCGGGACGGAAAGCTCCCTCCATAACTGTATCAAGCGGTGCAAAGCTGAATTGACGAGTATCTGGTTCCGGATACATTTCTTCTGCTGATGGGGCAAAAACAAAAGAGCAACCATTAGCTTCCAATAGTTTGCAGTCGGCATCCAGAGTACGTGGATATTTTATTAAATCATTTTTATCGTTGAACTGAGTGGGATTTACAAATACACTCACTACGGTTACATCATTTTCTTTTACGCAACGATTTACTAAGGAGGCGTGTCCTGCATGTAAAGCGCCCATAGTAGGGACTAACCCAACCTTTTTACCCTGAGCTTTTAGTGCAGATAACTCTGACTGTAACTCATTGATAGTGTGTACAATTTTCATTTTTAATTTTGATTGTTTAATCTGTTGTTTTAAAAAACGGTGCAAAATAAGCTAATATTTATCACATAACGAAGGATTATTTGAAATTTATATAATGAAATGCTCTTGCTTGCTTTTATTTCATTTTAAGGCTTATGTGCTGATTAATAGAAACTTAATATTTGGTGAGATGTTATTGAAGGATAAAACTTGCATAAATGCGCTTTTTTTTTTATATCTTTGCAGAATATTTATGAGAAAGATAATAAAAAGATGAAGGCTAACAAGGTTTTATTTATTACACAAGAGATTACTCCTTACTTGCCCGAGTCCGAAATGGCTAATGTTGGAAGATATCTTCCTCAGGCTATTCAGGAGAAGGGAAGAGAAATCAGAACATTTATGCCTAAGTGGGGTAATATCAATGAGCGCAGAAATCAATTGCACGAAGTGATTCGCCTTTCGGGAATGAACCTGATCATTGATGATACGGACCATCCATTGATTATTAAAGTAGCTTCGATTCAAGCTGCCAGAATGCAGGTATACTTCATTGATAATGATGATTATTTTCAACACAGATTACAAGCTGCTGATGAAAATGGAAATGAATATGATGACAACGACAGCAGAGCAATATTTTATGCCCGTGGTGTAATTGAAACGGTAAAGAAACTCCGTTGGTGCCCGGATGTTATTCACTGCCATGGATGGATGGCGGCCTTGGCTCCTCTATACATTAAGACTGTTTACAAAGATGAACCATCATTCCGTGATGTGAAGATTGTATTCTCTGTATTTGAGGATGATTTTAAAAACAAACTTTCTCCGGATTTTGCCTCTAAAATAATGATGAAAGACTTAGTAGGCATTGATTTATCTTCTGTTAAGGGAGATGTTGATTATGCTGGTCTGATTAAGCTTGCCATCGATTATTCTGACGGAGTGATTCAAAACAGTGAGCATGTAAATGAAGAAGTTATGGATTACGCTCGTAGTAAGAATATTCCGGTTCTTGATTTTCAGTCTCCGGATAATTATGTTGATGCTTTCAACGAGTTTTACGATAAAGTTTATGATAAAGAATAGATATCATAAAAAAAGCAGCTCAATTTGAGCTGCTTTTTTTATGATCGATTTTCCTATTCTTTCTTCGTTTCTTTTTTAGTTTTCTTTTCTTTAGTTTCCTTCTTTTCCTTCTTCTCTTTCTTTTCCTTAGGTTCTTTGGTTGTTTTGGTAACTGCCTTTTCTTTATTCACCTTGCTGAGTTCCAGCATATCAATCTTCTTACGTAAGGTATCAATCTCGTCTCCTTGATTTTTTATGGTTGTAAGCAGTGAGTTTAGTTCTTCATTATCCAAATCTTCCGGATAAAGTGAGTTTACTCTGTTAATAAAGTCGGCCAAAACATTCATGTAATTTGAGAAAGCCTCGTAAGCTGAGTCGTAATTATCTCTGTCGATACCAAGACCGGTATGTTTAGTTGACATGAAACGGAAGTTGTGACAAGCCTGTAAATAGTCCCAGTCTTGCTTGATTCTTTTATCATGGCACAATCTGACACGTTCGGATAAACCGTATAGCTTATTAAAGGCTTCACGTTGAAGTCCGTTTCCTAACCATGCACTTATATCTCTTTCTTCGTCCAGCCATGAGATTGGATATAGAACCTCAATAGGAGAGATTGATTTTGATTGGGAAATAATCTCTGACGGAGTAGAGAATGTGATTCCTTTTGCACTTGCACAAGCTGGTAATGCTTTCAAAAATTCCAGAATGTTTGAAGATAGAGGCTGTGAAATACCGATAGCATCTAAAGGCATGAAGATATTGATCACTTTTTCATCTTTTGGCAGAGCATCAATCCAACTGATGTATTTATCAGCAAACAAAGGATACTCGCTCCATTCATGATTGGAGAACCGAAGACTGATATCATCTGAAAGCTTATAGTCTCTGAATAATATCTTAAGCTCGGGTGCCTGATTACAATGATATACATAGTGAGGACTCTTCCATCCTAAAATATGTTTTGCTCCTTCGGTCAGCACTCCTTTAAATCCCATATCGGCTATTGTGCTGCCAATTTCGTCAGAATAAATAAGTCCTGTATTTCTGAACACAGTTGGTGTCTGACCAAAAAGTTGTTTCGTTTTTTTGCATTGATGCTGAACTTCCTCACGGAAACTTGTTTCATCGATCAATGAAGAGAGTCCGTTGGAATATGTTTCGGCCAAAAACTCGCAACAACCGGTTTTGCCCAATTCCTTTAGTTTGTCGATAACGCAGGGAGCATGCATTTCCAATAACTCCATGGCTACTCCGGATAGAGAAATGGCTACTTTGAAAGCTCCGTTTGAGTTTTTAACCATCTCTATTAATGCGTCTATTGCCGGTTTATAAGAGCGCTCAACAATATCACTTAGTTTAGTTTCATTGGCGTAATCGTCATAGTAATAGTGATCTGTTCCTATGTCGAAGAATCGATATCTCTTCAGATGAAAAATCTGGTGTATTTGAAAGTATAAACAGATTGTTTTCATATTGATTATATTTTTTTATTATCTATAATTCTGTAAAATATTGTCGTAAATGGAACGTACTTTATAGCCTACGTTTTCCCATTTTATTGCATCAACTTCTCTTTTACCTTCTGTCTTTAAGTATTCATACATAGCAGGATAGGTACAAATGGAATAAATAGCATCGGCCATAGCATGAATATCCCAATAGTCTGTTTTGATACAATAGTCTAAAATCTCAGCACACCCCGATTGTTTCGAGATAATTGTTGGCACACTAACCTGCATTGCTTCCAATGGTGAAATGCCGAAAGGCTCCGAAACCGAAGGCATGATATATACATCGCTGGCTTTGAGTACTTCGTAAACTTGTTTTCCTTTCATAAATCCAGGGAAATGGAAACGGTCGGCTATACCTCGTTCTGCTACCAGACTAATCATTTGGTTCATCATATCGCCGTTGCCAGCCATTACAAAACGAATATTTTTTGTTCTGTGAAGAACCATTGCCGCTGCTTCTACAAAGTATTCAGGGCCTTTTTGCATAGTTATTCTTCCCAAAAAGGTTACAATCTTTTCTTTTTTACTTTTTTGAGGAACAATATTCATAATTTCCTGAGATAAAGGAGCTACGGCATTATGCACGGTAGTTACTTTTCGTGGATCCTGATGGTATTTATGAATAACTGTTTGACGGGTTAGCTCACTAACACACATGATGTGATCGGCGTGATCCATTCCGTTCTTTTCTATGGAATAAACAGTAGGATTTACATTTCCACGGCTTCTGTCAAAATCAGTTGCATGCACATGGATAACCAGTGGCTTTCCTGAAATTTGTTTAGCATGAATGCCGGCAGGATATGTCAGCCAGTCATGCGAATGAATAATATCATATTGTTGCTGTCTGGCAACAACACCAGCTACTATGGAGTAATTATTAATTTCTTCCTGTAAGTTATCGGGATAGCGACCGGAAAATTCAATGCAACCTAAATCGTTGGTATGAAGATAATTGAAATCGGCATATATATGGTCTCGTAAATCATAGTAATCCTGAGGATTCATATAGCCACCAACGCGGCTATTAACATAATCCCAATTCACATCCTTCCAGACAACCGGAGTGCTGTTCATTCCTATAATCTTTAAAAAACTTTGATCTTCATCTCCCCAGGGTTTGGGTATGCAAAAGGTTATTTCCATATCTTCCTGCATAGACATACCTTGTGTAAGCCCATAACTGGCTGTTCCTAAGCCTCCTAATATATGAGGGGGAAACTCCCATCCAAACATTAAAACTTTCATCTTTATTTCCTCCTCTTATTAATAGTATTTATTAAGTTGCTTTAATACGTGTAATATTAATGCAACATTCATAGCAAATGATACTGCTCCTCTTCCTTTAAATGGAGGGTTGCCATCGAATAATTCCGGTATAGAACTAATGCAATGTTTTCTCATTTCTTCCTCAAATCCTATTAGTTGGCGTTCAATAAAGGAAACTCCGCTTGTTTTATATATACGAAGGTATGCTTCCATATAGAATCCCATTAACCATGGCCATGCCGTGCCTTGGTGGTAAGCGTAATCTCTTAATATTTGTGGTCCTACATAATTGGGGTTATATCCTATACTTTTGGGACTTAACGAACGTAGTCCTTTTGGAGTAAGTAACTCTCTGGTTGTAATATCAAGAATTCGCTTTTTTTGCTCTGGTTTAAGTGGTGAGTATTCAAATGCCACGGTAAATATCATGTTGGGTCGTACACTCCAGTCGGATGGTTGCCCGTTAACATAATCATGCAGGTAACCGTGCTCGTTTAGGAATACATCAATGAAAGATTGAGCTGTTGTTATTGCTAATTCATCTAGTGAATCGGCGAATATCGATTCGGCTTTATCTCCTTTATGCATCATTCCGGCTACAAAACGGAGTGCATTGAACCATAAGGAATTGACTTCAACAATATATCCGGTTCTTGGAGTTACAGGACGATCGTTGATTGTGGCATTCATCCATGTAATAGCTTTATTTTCTCCGTTTGAGTATAGCAATCCGTTATCATGTAAGAACAGGTTCTCATGTTTACCTTTAAGGATAAACTCGATGATATCTTTCAGAAGAGTACCGTATTTTTGTTTACATTGTTCCGGTGATGTTGCATTTGCATATTGCTGTATAGCCCATATTGCCCAAAGTAACACATCCGGATCATCAATTTCATATATCTTACAATCCAGCGGGCGGTTATTTATGTAATTCTCTATTGCTTCCTGAGCGGTTTCCATTACCGATTCAAATTCGTCGACTTCGTCGATGGCAAGTGTTAACCCCGGTAAGGAAACAAACATATCACGAGCACGACATTTAAACCAGGGATATCCGGCTAAAAGATAGTGCTTGCCACCTTGTTTATTGTGAAACTGGTGAGCTGAGTTTTTCAGACAGTTGAAGAAGCTGTCTCGTGGAGTACGTCTTGCTGCCTGTTCCTCGAATTTCTCAAACATGTCGTTTGTAGATGCCTCAGATATACCGGCAGAAAAAATAATGCTTTCTCCTTTTTTAATATTAACTTCAAAATATCCCGGAACATAGAGGTCTTCGTTGAAATCGTATCCTCTTTCTTGTTCTTTGGTATATTCGATGCCTTTATACCAATATGGCTCAAAATGAAATTGGTTTTTCTTATTTAGCTGCATAAATAATTCAGGATACCCTGGGTACATACAGGTTTTTATACCATTTTCAACTTCCTGATATTCTCTGCTTGCATGTGGGTTCTCATGAGTATACTGACGTACGCTTCTAAAAGCGAGAAGTGGACGAAAACGAAGAGTAGTAGCAGAATGTGCATCTACTAATGTGTATTTTATCAATATCCGATTCTCATAATGAACAAAGATTTTTTCTTTGGTAAGAACAACTCCACCTACACGGTAGGTTGTAATAGGGATTTTTTCACAATCAAATTCACGGATGTATTTATGCCCCTTGGGACTATAGTTGTCTCCCTGATATTTATGCAAACCAAGGTTAAACTCAGCTCCGTGTTGAATAACTGTTTCATCTAAAGAAGAGAGTAAAACATGATTTTCGTCGTCCATTTCTGGAATAGGAATCACTAGTAATCCATGATATTTTCTTGTGTTGCAATCGACTATTGTTGTACAATGATATGCTCCCGATTTATTGGTCCGAAGAATTTCTCTAGGTAAAGATTCTTCAAGATTAATCATGAGAGTTTTGTCAAATCGCAGATAACTCATAGTTATATAGGCTTTTAAAAGGTTTATTATTTATTTAATGGTTACAATATAATGTTGCTATCTCCAAAAATAATAATTTTTGAGATAAAACAGTATTGTTTACTCCTTTTTTTTGCTTTTTGCTATAAAGTTTCTTATTGATAATTTTTATTCAGGCATAGATTAGATCGGTTTATTTTCCTGCAGAATTCTATAAAGGTTCTCTTATTGAGGTTTATAGTCACAAAAAATAGCGAAGTTTGTTTGAAGAGGAGGGGGCTAATAAATGTCCTGAATATAAAAGAAAGCTGATATCTTTTAGAAGTGATGGATAAAATGAATTCTGTAGTATTGAACAGGCTATTTGTTTTGTACAAGAGCGAAAAGACTGTAAGGAAGAAAGTGCTTGAGAAAAAAATCCCGGCTTTTATCAATAAAAAGCCGGGATGAGTTATATTTATGTTAGTTTCTGTAAACCGCCTTGAAGAACTGTGATCAGGTTGGTAATGTTTGCAGTAAACAGTTTTACAGCAATAGCAAGCAAAATAATACCAAAGAATTTCCGGATAACATAAATGCCTCCTTTTCCTAGAAATCTCTCTACTTTTCCTGTTAGCTTTAAAACAATATATACCCAGATCATGTTTAGTATTAAGGCTATCATGATATTTATACTGGCATATTCTGCACGTAGTGATAATAATGTTGTAAATGCGCCGGCTCCCGCTAATAGAGGGAACACAAGAGGAACAAGTGTTGCTTCTTTAATAGGACCTGTATTTTTAAATATTTCAATGTCAAGAATCATTTCCAGTGCCATGAAAAATATAATAAGTGCACCGGCTATTGCAAAAGATTCTATATCTACACGGAAGAGGCTTAACAATAAATGCCCTGCATAGAAAAAACCGACCATTAGTGCGCCTGAATATACAGTTGCTTTAACGGCGTTAACTTCACGTCCTTTTTCTCTAAGATCAATGATAATTGGAATGGAACCAATAATATCAATTACTGCGAATAGCACAATAAATGCACTAATCATGTCCTGAATATCAAATGCTGCAAACATATCTCAATAATTTTGAATGCAAAGATATTAAATTTTTATGCATTTTACAACATTTTACTATATAGAAAATAATCATGCTTAAGAAACAATAAAAAACAAAAAAAGAAGAGCGTGTAAATGAATATAATCAAATTTTATCAATATATTTGTAATGAACTAGAATTAGACTATTTTATAACTGTAATACCAAATGGTTGTTATGGAAACTATGTACGAGACTTTGCTTAAAATGCCTCTTTTCCAAGGATTAGGTGAAGATGAAATCACAAAGATTGTTGGGAAAGTGAAATTACATTTTCAGAAATATAAAGCTGGAAGTGTTATATTGAGGAGCGGTGACACTTGTAATGAACTTACCTTTTTATTAAAAGGTGAAATAATGCTGGAGTCTACCGATAAGGATAATAATTTTGTTTTAAAAGAATTCCAGTCAGCTCCTGATCTCGTTGGATTCTATTCTCTCTTTGGACTTAAAACGTGTTACTTCTCTACTTATACTGCGGAAACAGATGTTGATATTGTTTCCATAGATAAGTCTTTTATTCTAACTGAGCTTGATAAACATGACATTTTCCGTTTGAATTTCCGTAATATTCTGTCTAATAGGGTACAGCAGTTTCATGATAGATTATGGCAATTTTCCTATTCTTGTCTGGAAACAAAAATAGTTGATTTCTTGTTGGCACGATGTGAAAAACCTTATGGCAAAAAGCAACTGAAGATTAAAATGGAAGATTTTGCTGCAATTATTGGTGAGACACGTTTATCTGTATCCAAATGCCTGAATCAATTGGAAAAGGATGGATTGGTTATTCTTCGTAGAACGGAGGTTGAAATTACCGATTTAAACTTATTAAAACTGTGGAAAGAAAAGTTCCTGATGACCTTTTCTCAAAATAAAGAAATAGTAAATGAGTAATAAATAAAGCCTCAAAATCGATTCGGATTTTGAGGCTTATTTATTTTATGAAAGTTCTTTGACTTTCACTTCGTTACATTTATTTCACTCGTTTGTACCCATAAACAGCTAAATCTCCTAATTCTTCTTCAATACGGAGCAGCTGATTATATTTCGCCATACGATCAGAACGGCTTAATGAACCAGTCTTAATTTGTCCGGAGTTTGTGGCTACAGCAATATCCGCTATCGTAGCATCTTCCGTTTCGCCAGAGCGATGAGAGGTTACCGTAGTATATCCGTGGCGATGGGCCATTTCAATAGCATTCAGAGTTTCTGTCAGTGTACCAATCTGGTTTACTTTGATTAATATTGAGTTTGCACAACCTAGTTCAATACCTTTTGATAAGAAGTCTACGTTTGTTACAAACAAGTCGTCACCTACAAGCTGACATTTATCTCCGATTTTATCAGTAAGTAATTTCCATCCTTCCCAGTCGTTTTCACTCATTCCATCTTCTATTGAGTCGATAGGGAATCCTTTAATCAATTCTTCCAGATAAAGTGCTTGCTCTTCAGAAGTTCTTTTCTTACCTTTTACACCTTCAAATTTGGTGTAGTCATAGGTTCCATTGCTGAAGAACTCTGATGATGCACAGTCTAAACCGATAGTAATATCTTTGCCAGGAGTGTAACCGGCTGCCTTAATAGCAGCAATAATGGAATTAAGTGCATCTTCGGTACCTTCGAGCGTTGGAGCAAAACCTCCTTCGTCACCAACAGCTGTACTTAATCCACGGTCTTTAAGAACTTTTTTCAACGCATGGAAAACTTCGGCTCCCATTCTTAATGCTTCTTTAAAAGATGGTGCACCAATAGGTCTGATCATGAATTCCTGAAAGGCAATTGGGGCATCGGAGTGCGATCCTCCATTAATGATATTCATCATCGGTACAGGCAATACATAAGAATTAACCCCTCCGATATATTGGTAAAGTGGTAAGTCCAGATAAGCAGCTCCGGCTTTTGCTACAGCCAGCGATACGCCTAAAATGGCGTTTGCTCCAAGTTTTGATTTGGTTTTTGTTCCGTCTAGCTCAATCATGGCTTTATCAATACCTCTTTGATCAAGCGTTGATTTTCCTATCAACTTAGGAGCAATTATCTTATTTATGTTATCAACTGCTTTCTGTACACCTTTACCTCCATAGCGGGCCTTAACGCCATCTCGCAATTCTATTGCCTCATTTTCACCTGTGGATGCACCTGATGGGACAGAAGCTCTGCCTACAATACCAGATTCTAATATTACGTCAACTTCTACAGTTGGATTACCTCTTGAATCGAGAATTTCTCTTCCTACAATCTTTTCTATTTTCATTTTATCAAAAATTTAAGTTGTTACTGCAAAGATAAAAGATTATATGACATTTTATCCTTTTAAAGAGAAAACATTGCTATTAAAATAAAGTTTTTATAAAAGAGGTTCTTTCTTGTATAGATTAAGCATATTTAGTAATACTGCATGAAACTGTAATGCTTTGTTTATCAACATTTATATTTGTTATTTTAATTTGTAACAAGTTGTTCTTCTTGTATTTAACAATAGGTGTTCTGGTGGTTTATCTATTATCAGAACTTATTTACCAATAATTTGACCTCATTAATTTCGATTCTGCATATCTTTGCGTAATCATTAAATCTATTTATGCAGAATATCAACTATCCAACATTACAGAAAGTCTCTTTATTTTTACTTTTATTGCTTTTCCCATTTTGGGCAAATTCTCAAAATGAAATTATTCAGCATTTAAAGTTTAAACAGCTTTCTACGCTCAATGGCTTACCAACTGATGAAGTACAGAAGGTTTTTCAGGATAAAGACGGTTATATATGGATTGCTACCAGAAGTGGTTTGTGTCTTTATGATGGATATCAGGTAAAAACTTATAAGGCAAACCTGTACACACCGGAATTGTTCACAAGTAATAATATCCTTTGTCTGGCCGACGACAATAACCACAACTTGTGGATTGGTACGCTCGACGGATTAAATATTCTAAATAAGAAGACTGGGGTAATACGTAAGATTCTTATCCCCGGAATTGCAAACAATGCAATTTCTTGTTTGCTGATTGGCAAAGATAATACTGTTTGGGTAGGTACAGATTCTGGTTTATGCAGATATATTCCTCAGAATGATTCTTTTGAAGTTCTGGTTAATTCGAAGACTAATGGGGTATTGAGTCCTACAGCTATAAAGTCTCTTATTGAAGATTCGAAAGGGAATATTTGGATTGGTACATGGTCGGCCGGACTTTTCAGATATGATCCTAAGATTAAAAGGTATTATGCATATCCTAAAATGAATAATCGAAATTCAGCTCATGTTATTTATGAAGATTACAAAAAAAGGATATGGGTTGGTACATGGAATGAGGGACTGTTTTTGTTAGAGAACCCTTATGATATGAAACATCTGCGTTGGAAAAAGTTCGTTCATCAGAATGGAAATCCTAATAGCTTATCGGATAACATTGTCTATTCAATATCTGAAGATCTCAATACTCATACTCTTTGGGTGGGTACGCGTAGCGGACTTAGTATAACTCCGCAGGACGGCTCGGGGTATTTTATTAATTATCTTCCAGAAAGTGAACGCTATCCATTGATCACTAATGAAGTAAACTCTATTATTAGAGATCGTTTTGGAATGATGTGGATGGGTACAATCGGAGGTGGAGTGTGTTGGGTGAGCACTAGACAAACACATTTTAATCAATACAATATTGAATCGATAAAGAGTGAGCTACCTACAAACTCGGTGAAAAGTCTTTATGTAGATGACGACGGACTGGTTTGGATGGGGATAGGTACTTATGGATTGGCTGCATACAATCCAAAAAATAATGTTTGCAACTATTATCCAAAGATTCCGGAATTCTCTAATATAAGTAGTATGCCAACAGTCAACACGATTGTTCGCATGAAGAGAACGAATGAATTGTGGATAGGTACTTATGACGGAGGTATTTATGTTTATAAGAAAGGGCAGAAGGTAAAGGTGATGTTACCTGAGAATACTCCTTTTTTAAAAGAAGCTTGTGTTTCTGCAATAAAGGAAGACAAGAAGGGTAACTGCTGGATTGGTACCCGTAGTGGTTTATGCGTTAGGTATAATAACGGTAAAGGGTATATTTTCAATACTCTTTTAATTAACAATAAAGATCTTAGTCGTTGTACAGTTCGTTCTCTTTGCGAAGATAACGACGGAACAATATGGTGTGGTACGGGGAATTATGGAGTAATACGTCTTTCCGGAAATCTACAAAATTCTAAATTAACGAAATTTGCTCAATATTCGTTGAGTAACAATAAACTGAATTGTCTGGATGCTCTATGCTTGTTTAAGGATAATATAGGAAGACTGTGGCTTGGAACCGAAGGAGGAGGACTAAATTTGTATGATAGAGAAAAAGATACTTTTATCTCTATTAATAAACTTATAAATCTTCCGGGAGATGTTGTGAGTAGTATACAGCAAGATAAGAAAGGAAATCTTTGGCTTGGCACAAATTATGGTCTTGTAAGGTTACGTGTTGAAAAGAATCTTAAAGAATCGAGTTTCCGTGTTTATACAACAGCTGATGGTTTGCAGGATAATTTCTTTATTCAGAACTCTTCTTTTAATAAAAACGGAGAATTGTTTTTTGGTGGATATAAAGGATATAATAGTTTCTTTCCTGACAGAATGGAAAATAATGTAATGAAAGTTCCTGTTGTTATCACAGATATAAAGATTCTTAATCAAAGCTTCGGACTCTGGATAATGAACTTAGAAATAGAATTTCTGAAGAGACTCCGGAATTTACAAAAAGAATAGAACTACCTTATAAATATAAGAACTTTACAATTGAATTTGCTGCTCTGGTTTATAATAACTCTAGAGGAAATAAGTATGCATATAAGCTGGAAGGGTTTGATAAAGACTGGCAGTACACAGATGCTTTGCATCGATTTGCCAATTACAATAACCTGAAGAGTGGAACTTACACATTCAGACTAAAGGCAACGAATGAAAATGGGGTGTGGAATGAAACAGAAACAGTATTGGAAGTTGTTATACTTCCTCCTTTCTGGGCTACCTGGTGGGCTTACCTTATTTATATAGTTATTATTGCATTAATAGCTCGTTTTTCTTTGAGAGTTGCAAAGAACAGAATGCAGTTGAAGAATGATTTGAGATTACAGCAGTTGGAGCAGGCAAAATCTGAGGAAGTAAACCATATTAAATTGCAGTTCTTTACAAATATAACTCACGAACTTTTAACTCCGCTGACTATTATCTCGGCTACTGTTGATGATTTGAAAATGATTTCTCCTCAATATCATCAACATTATGGTGTGATGCAGAATAATATATCTCGTTTGATTCGTTTGTTGCAACAGATTCTTGAATTCAGAAAAGCCGAAACAGGTAACCTGAAGCTAAAGGTGTCTAATGATAATCTGGCGGCGTTCTTAAGAAAAGAGGTAGAGAGTCTTCGTCCTTTGATGAAAAAGAAGAAGATTCATTTGTCGGTAGTTTGCGATCCGGAAAATATAATGGGATATTTTGATCCTGACAAGTTAGACAAGATAGTATATAACTTGCTGTCTAATGCTTCCAAATATAATAGTGAAGGAGGATTTGTTCAGGTAAATCTAAGTTGTGATTCGAATAAGGAATATGCAATACTTACTGTAAAAGACAATGGAAAGGGTATTCCTCCTGAGAAAATGAAGATCTTATTTAAGCGTTTTTATGAAGGAGATTATCGCCGCTTTAATACCATTGGCACAGGAATCGGACTTTCTCTGACTAAAGATCTGGTAGAACTTCACCAAGGAACTATTACTGCTGAAAGTGAGATAGACAGAGGTACTACTTTCACTGTTAAGATACCTATTGATAAATCATTCTATAATGATGATGAAATTGATGAAGTGAAGGATGTTTTCTCAGAGGGAACTATTTCAGATCTCGAACTTTCTGTTCCGGAACCGGAAAAATCAACAGAAACTAAATCTCATTCATTATTGGTTATTGAAGATAATGAGGAGCTGTTGCAGCTGATGACTCAATTATTAAGTAGAGAATATAATGTGCTCACAGCACAAAATGGCAAAGAAGGTATTTCCATTGTTGAGAATGAAGATATTGATCTTATTGTATCTGATATTATGATGCCTGAGATGGATGGTATAGAGTTTTGTAAACACATAAAGAATAATTTCGAAACTTGTCATATTCCTTTAATTCTGCTTACAGCAAAGAATAAAGAGGAGGATAGGATTGAAGCTTACGATTCCGGAGCCGATGGATTTATAAGCAAACCATTTAAGCTTACTGTATTGCATGCTAAAATTAAGAATCTTCTGAAGAACAAAGAAAGGGTAGCAAAGGATTTCAAGAAACAATTGGTTTTTGAAATGAAAGAGCTAAGCTATACAAGTATGGATGAAGACTTCTTGCAACGTGCTATTGACTGTGTTCACAAACATCTTGACGATTCAGAGTTCGACCAGCAGCAGTTTATTGAAGAAATGGGTTCCAGTAAATCTACTCTATACAAGAAACTAAAATCGCTTACCGGACTTAACACATCGGCCTTTATACGTAATATACGTCTGAAAGCTGCCTGTAAAATTGTAGAAGAGAAAAAGAAAATCAGGATCTCGGAATTAGCTTATGCGGTTGGATTCAATGACCCTAAGTATTTTAGTGCATGTTTCAAAAAAGAATTCGGTATGCTGCCAAGCGAATATATTGAAAGGTATATGCCGGAATCGTTTGTCCCCGAACCAGAGGAAAACGAATAAAAATATATAAGGTTTGCCTGTCGGATTATAGCCCAATGGTTTCTTTTTATTCACCAATAAACCAGAATCCATTGGGCTATAAATAATAATTTAATATATCTGTACATTAATAAACAACTACTGTCTGTGCTTTTAGTGCTTTTTAAATAGAATACGCTATCTAATAAGCCTATAATCAGTTATCTATGTGTGTTTTACCTTTTGTGCACTTTCCATTTTAAAAAATCAGAAAGATATAAGGTCGTTTTGAGGGGGGTGACAAGCTCACTCCTTCTGAAACCCTTTGGTAATGGAGGTGACAAACTTTATCCCAAGACATATAAAAGATGTTTTATTTAAAGTTTGTCACCACAGATAAAATATGCATACGTTTAATTGATACTAATAGTAGAAGAATGAATTTATGTCTCAATGTAAGTGGGTATAATTATAGTTTAAAGTGGTA
Organism: Bacteroidaceae bacterium; assembly: GCA_963668125.1. Lineage (GTDB taxonomy): Bacteria > Bacteroidota > Bacteroidia > Bacteroidales > Bacteroidaceae > Bacteroides. Next base: position 1,746,989 of record OY764215.1, read on the forward strand.
GAATATCCCATATTCCTCTTAAAATAGCTATATTCAGACTATAGTATTGTTAATGATTGATAAATTTGCTCAGTGATTATTAAGCAAAGATGTTTAATCTTAAAGTTTATAACTAAATGAAAAAACAAAAAACTTTTCATGAGTGTAGAGGAAAACGGCAGCTTGTACCTGTTAAATGGGTAATACGTTTGTCTGTTTTATTATTTGCACTTTATTCCCCTTTTCAACTAAGACTTTTTGCGGAAAACAACTCTCTGGAAATATCTCAGCAAAGTACGCAAAAGATATCTGGAGTTGTTAAAGACTCAAAAGGAGAAGCAATCATTGGTGCTAATGTGATGATTGAAGGTACTAAGGTTAGTACTGTAACAGATTTAGATGGTACTTTTATTCTCCAGCTACCTCAAGGAGCAACAAGACTTAAAATTTCTTTTATTGGATATAAAGATAAAATTGTTCCAATAAGAAAAGGTGTTTCTATGTCTATCGAATTAGATGAAGATACACATGTATTGGAGGAGGTTCAGGTTGTTGCTTATGGTGTTCAGAAGAAAGTATCAATTACAGGTGCAATCTCTTCAATGAAGGGTGACGATCTGCTAAAAACACCTGTTGGTTCTATCTCTAATATACTTTCAGGACAGATTACTGGTGTTTCTTCTGTTCAGTATTCAGGAGAGCCGGGTGCCGATGCTGCAGATATCTATGTTCGTGGTATTGCTACATGGAACGATGCTTCTCCAATTATTCAGGTTGATGGAGTGGACCGTGATTTCTCACAAATCGACCCAAATGAAATTGAAAGTATCACCGTTCTTAAAGATGCTTCTGCTACAGCTGTATTTGGTGTAAGAGGTGCAAATGGTGTAATTTTGATAACAACCAAACGTGGTGCTGAAGGTAAAGCAAAAGTTTCACTTTCCAGCTCGTTTGGAGTTAATGTTATGACAAAGCAACTTGATTTTGCTAATTCTTATCAGTATGCTTCATATTATAATGAGATGCAGGTAAATGATGGTGGTGTACCTACCTTCAGTAATGATCAACTTGAAAAGTTCCGCACACATTCAGATCCTATTCTTTATCCGGATATTAACTGGATTGATTATTGTATGAAGAATTCAGCGTTCCAGTCACAACATAATGTTAATATCTCAGGTGGAACAGAAGGTATGCGTTACTTTGTTTCATCTGGTTTGTTTACTCAGGCTGGTATGTTTAAGCAATTTAATGCGAACGATGATTTTAACTTTGATTATAAAAGGTATAATTACAGAGCAAATCTCGATTTTGATATAACTAAATCTACTTTATTATCTGTAAATATCGGTGGTAGGGTAGAAACTAAACGTACTCCGGAATCAGGAGAAGACCAAAACCAATTATTCCGTAAGCTTTATTGGGCTGTACCTTTTGCCGGTGCCGGAATTATTGATGGAAAACGTGTTGTATCGAATGCTGATTATTTGCCATTCACTGGTGTTGATGGTCTTTCTTCATATTATGGAAAGGGATTCAGAACAACAACTACTAATGTTTTAAATCTCGACTTGGCTTTAAACCAAAAGCTGGACTTTATTACAAAAGGACTTTCCTTAAAATTAAAAGGTGCATATAATAGTGAATATTCAAATAAAAAAGTCGCAAGTTCTTCCAAAGCATATTATACTCCTATATCAGGAGAAAATGGTTCTGTTGATTATAGAAAAAATGGATCTGATTCTCAATTGAGTTATAGCGAACCAGACGATCAGTTCAGTAAAGCGCGTGACTGGTATATGGAATTGGGTATGAATTATTCCCGCAAGTTTGGAGATCATAATGTGAATGGTTTGGTATTGTACAACCAATCAAAAAGATACTATCCCGGAGGAACTTATGATGATATCCCTTCTGCTTATGTAGGTTTCGTTGGTCGTGCTACTTATGATTGGAAATCCAGATACCTGGCAGAATTCAATATCGGATATAATGGTTCTGAAAACTTTGCACCGGGTAATCGTTATGGAATTTTCCCTGCAGGTTCTTTAGGATGGGTTCTTAGTGAAGAGTCATTCTTTAAGCCTATTAAGAATGTAGTTAGTTATATGAAATTACGTGCTTCTTTAGGTGTAGTAGGTAATGATAAATCTAATAATCAACGTTTTTTATATATTCCTGATGCTTATAATTTGGGTGGAGGATATTATTTTGGTACAAATACAGGAAGTAGTAAACCTGGTGCGTATGAATCAACAAAATCTTATGCAAATGTTACATGGGAGAAAGCTACAAAGCAGAATTATGGAGTTGACTTTACTGTCTTGAAAGATCATTTGAATGTTTCTTTTGATTATTTCTACGAAAAACGAAAAGACATTTTGATGAATCCTGATTATTTGCCAAGCATTCTTGGTATGTCTCTTCCTATTGTAAATGTTGGTAAGACAGAAAATAAGGGTTTTGAATTTCAATTGAAATGGAACGATAAGGTTGGTGATAATTTCCGTTACTGGGCAAATGCTAATCTTTCTTTTGCACGCAACAAGATTTTGTATATGAATGAAGTAAAGCAAAATGAAGATTGGATGTATAAAACTGGTCGCGTTATTAGTTCAAGATCAATGTATAAGTTCTGGGGGTTCTATGATGAAACAGCAGATGCAAGATATAAAGCTCAGTTTGGTCATGAAATAGCCGATCATGGTATTAAACTAAATCCTGGTGATTGCGTATATACTGATTTGAACAATGATGGCAAAATTACAGGTGATGATGCTACTCGTAATTTAGGATATACAGATACTCCCGAATATACAGCCGGATTTAATTGCGGATTTAACTGGAAGAATTTTGATTTTTCAATGCAATGGACAGGTGCATGGAATGTTGACCGTATGTTAAGCGAATTCCGTCAACCTCTTGGAGATACATTTAACAAAGGTTTGTTGCTTTATCAATATGAAAAAACATGGCGTTCATCTGAAGATACATACTCTGCTAAATATCCAAGAATTTCGGGCTTACATGCATCAAATAATTATGCAGGTTCTGATTTATATCTTATTGATGCTAGCTATTTGAGATTAAAGAGCATTGAATTAGGTTACAATTTTGATTTTGCTTTCATGAAGAAATTGAAAATGAACCAATGTCGTTTGTATGTAAATGGATATAACTTGTTGACTTTTACAGGATTTAAATGGGGAGATCCGGAATCAAGACAAAGTGATCGCCCAAATTATCCATTAACTCGGGTATTTAATATTGGTTTAAAAGTTGGATTCTAATACTTTGATAAAAATGAAACATTTTAGTAAGTGGTTTATCGGAACATTTGTTGTAGCTACAATGGCTACGTCATGTGTGGATGACATAAAATTCGGTGATAGTTTCCTGGAAAAGGCTCCGGGGGTTGCTGTTACGCAAGATACAATTTTTGGAAAAGCTGAATATGCTCGTCGTTTCCTTTGGAACGCATATAGCAAACTTTATTATGGGTTAGCTACCAACTGGAATATGGTTGATGGCAAAATGAACACCGGTATGTTTGAAGCGCTTTCTGACTGCTGGCATAGTCATAACTCATGGGATGGACTAAATAGAAAATATTATTCAGGTTCCTATAAAGCAAGTGATGAAGATGGTGCTGACGATACTCGCTTTGGATATACAAAAGAAAATTGTTGGGTAGCTATACGAGCTTCTTTATTATTCATAGAGAATGTAGAGCGTGTACCAGATATGGACGATAGCGAGAAGAAACGTTTGGCTGCTGAGGCTAAGGTTATTATAGCATCACGTTATTTCGACTTGTTCAGACATTATGGTGGATTGCCAATATTGGATAAATCTTATGATGTTCAGTCAAGCTATGAATTACCTAGAGCAACAGTAGAAGAAACGGTTAACTACATGACTCGCTTGCTTGATGAAGCGGCAGCTGTTCTTCCTTGGGACTTGGATGCTGATGGTGAATCAAACTGGCAAGGTCGTTTTACTAAAGCTGCAGCTATGGGATTGAAATGTAAAGTACTTCTTTTTGCTGCAAGTCCTTTATTTAACGATAATCAGCCTTATTGCACAGAAGAACCTCAGGATGCAGTAACTAAGCATCAGGTGTGGTATGGTGCATACAAACCTGAATTGTGGACACAATGTTTAAAAGCATGCGAAGATTTCTTTACGGAGTTAAGCTCACAAGGACATTATGCTTTAATGCAACCTGCCGGATCAACAACCGATGCGTATAGAAGTGCATTTAATGCAGCTTATTTTACAAGACAAGATAATACTGAACTATTGATTTCTACCAGAATTATTGGTAAGTACAACTGGGATTGGTGGTACTATTGGGGAGATTGGGTTGGTTATGGAGGTTATACTCCAACAGAAGAATATGTAGAGATGTTCCCAATGGCAGATGGTACTCCATTTACATGGGATAATCCGACTATTGCTGCAAATCCATTCTTTACAGATAATAGTTATAGTAAACCTATTCGTGATCCGAGATTGTACGAAACAATACTTGTTAATGGCGCTAAATACAGTGGACGCGCTGTTGAACTTTGGTTAGGTGGTCGCGAAAACGTAAGTAGTACAGAAAAAGAAACTGGTTCGTATGCTACTGGTTACGGATTATATAAATTCTATAAAGAAGGTAAGGGTAGCTTAGCCGGAAACTATTTGGAATGGCCTTATTTGCGAATGGCAGAAGTTTATTTGATTTATGCTGAGGCTTTGTTAAAGAATAACAGATTAGCTGATGCTATTAGACAAGTTGACATTGTTCGTGCAAGAGTTGGTTTAAAAGGTTTAGTTGAATCAAATCCAACCAAGCAACTTACAACCGATTCAAATGCTCTTATGGAAGAGATTCTTCGTGAACGTGCTTGTGAATTAGGTATGGAAGATGTTCGTTTGTTTGATTTGGTTAGAAATAAACGTGCTGATTTGTTTACGAAGACTTTACATGGTCTGAAGATTCAACGTGCCGATGGAGGTTCCGGTTCATGGTCTGATAAAAGTTCAAGTGTCCGTGGAGCTTTCCCTACTAAGTTTACTTATACTAAATTTGAGTTAACTAATAAATCCCGTGCTTGGTGGACAAACTTTAGTCCTAGATGGTATTTATCTGCTTTCCCACCTTCAGAAGTCAATAAAGGTTATGGATTAACTCAAAACCCAGGTTGGAAGTAACAACATGTATATTGACTTAAATAACGAATTGATATGAAAAATAAAATAATAGCTTTAGCAATATTTGCATGTGCAAGTTTAAATAGTTGGGCGCAGAATGAAAATAATGTGACTGGTAGGGTTATAGATCCGCTGGGAAATCCTGTATCGGGTGCGTTAGTTTCAATCGTGAACAATCCGTTTGTTAAGGTAGCTACTGATAAGAATGGTAAATTCGAAATCATGGCTAGCAAAGAAAATGTATTGAAAATTCAGACAGCTGATGATGCCGTAAAAATGTATCCGGTAGCAGACTCTGGTAAGTCTGTAACAGTTGTGATGGATTTTTCTACTGGAAAAGTTAATTATGGTTTTGGTTTGGAACAAGCATTGGCTGAGTCTACAGGATCAGTTTCAACAGCCAATTCTGAAAGCATAAACAAACGCTCTGCGTTAACTATCGGTAATTCTTTATATGGTAACGTTTTAGGATTGACTAATATGCAGAGAACAGGTGCTACCTGGGATCAGAAATCAGCTATGTATATCAGAGGACTAAAAACCCTTAATGGAAATAATGGTATATTGGTTGTGGTTGATGGATTGGAGCGCGACAATAACTGGAACGTTTTGAATTACATTACTCCGGAAGAAGTTGAGTCGGTAAATGTTTTAAAAGATGCTGCGGCTTTGGCCTTATATGGATATAAAGGAGTAAATGGTGTTCTGAACATTGTTACTAAACGTGGTAAATACAAATCAAGAGAAATAAGTTTCAGTTATGATCATGCAATTGACTGGCAGGTTCGTAAACCAGAAATGGCCGATGCTTATACTTATGCCAGTGCATTGAATGAAGCATTGACAAATGATGGTAAGACTGTTCGTTACTCACAGAATGAGTTGAATGCATTTAAGAGTGGACAATATCCTAATTTATATCCAAATGTGGATTGGTGGAAAGAAACATTCAGAAATACCGGAGCTTCAGATATTGCTACATTGAGTTTCCGTGGCGGTAGTACCAGAATGCGTTATTATACCATGATGAATTTGCAGGCTAACCAAGGCTTTATTGCTAATTCAAATAAGAATGTTGGTTATTCTACTCAGGAAAAATTCTCGAAAGGTAATTTCAGAACAAACCTAGATATGGATTTGTCTCCTAATACTAAGATGCAAGCTAATATTATGGGAGTGTTGAATGAATTCAGCCGTCCGGGATTAGGTTCTGATAATATTATTTCAAAGCTATATACAGTTCCTTCTGCTGCATTTCCTATTAGAACTCAGGATGGACTTTGGGGAGGTAATGCTACATGGAATGGTTATTATAACCCAGTGGCTTTGACTCAGGCGCGTGGTTATACCAAAGGACATACCCGTGCTTTATATGCAGATATGGCATTAAAGCAAGATCTTTCTGATTTTGTGAAAGGTTTAGGAGGTAATATCCGTATAGGATATGATAATATCGCTTCATATTGGGAGAACCATTCCAAAGAATATAAATATGGTAGTCAAAGTGTTTCAAGCTGGCAGAATGGTGCCCCTGCAGCATATAATACTTACACTGGTGGTTCAGATAGTGAAATGAGTGGTGATAGTAAACTAGACTGGCAATATCGTTCATTCAATTTTCAGGCAAATGTGGATTATAAACGTCAGTTTGGTTTGCACAACTTATATACAATGTTGATGTATTCATATAAATATGATAATGCAAAGGGTGTTAACCAGACTTTCTATCATCAGAATGTAGCTTGGTATACTCACTATGGATACAAGAATCGTTATTTTGCAGATTTTACATTGATGAATTCAGCTTCTAATGTTCTTGAAACAAATCATAAGTGGCATCTTTCTCCAACAGTTGGATTAGCATGGGTAATGTCTAATGAAGACTTTATGAAGAATGTAAACTGGGTTGATTTCTTAAAGCTTCGTGCTTCATGGGGAATCTTAAGTACAGATAATATTCCTTATAACGGTTATTGGAATGAAACAGTCACAGGTGGTGGTGGTTATCCTATAAGAGATAACTTTAGTAATGATGGTAGCTGGAAAGAAGGAGCTTTAGCTTCTTTAAACGGTACAACAGAAAAAGCTCATAAGTATAATCTTGGTTTAGATGCAGGTTTATTTAAAGGATTAACTTTGACTGTTGATGGTTTCTATGAAAGACGTTCTGATATTTGGGTTAACACATCCGGAAAAAACTCTTCAGTATTGGGTGCTTCCGATTCTTATAAGAATGCAGGAATTGTTGATAGCTGGGGTACTGAGATTGGAGCTGATTATAACAAAAATATCGGTGATTTCACACTAACTCTTGGAGGTAAGTTTACTCTTTCTAAAAACAAGATAAAAGAACAGCTGGAATCTCCTCAGGCTTATGATTATTTGCGCTCAACAGGTAAGTCGGTAGGACAAATATTTGCTTTGCAAGCTACCGGATATTTTGTTGATCAGGCAGATATTAATAACAGTCCAACACAACAATTTGGTCAGGTGAAACCGGGTGATATAAAATATAAAGATCAGAATAATGATGGTGTTATCAATAACAACGACTTTGTTGCTATGGGATATAATTCAACTGTTCCTGAAATTTATTATTCATTCAATCTAGGTTTGGAATGGAAAGGTTTAGGCTTTAATGCTCTATTCCAGGGAGTAGGTAACTACACTGCAATATTGGAAACAACCAGTCTTTATAGGCCATTGGTTGGAAACTCTACCATATCCAACTATTATTATGAAAATAGATGGAGTGCTGAAAACCCAAATGCTCGTTTTCCTCGTTTAACAACAGAATCTGTAGATAATAACTTAAAAACAAGTTCTGTTTGGTTGGCCGATCGCTCTTTCTTGAAATTGCGTAACTGTGAAATATATTATAAGTTACCAGCTTCATTCTTAGAAAGAATAAAGATCAAGAATGCTAAATTTTATGTAAGAGGAATTGATTTACTATGCTTTGATAAGATCGATGTTAGTGATCCTGAAGCAATGGGAATATCATATCCTGCTACACGTTCTGTGAATTTTGGGCTATCTCTAGGCTTTTAAGGATTTATTCAATAAACAGAAAAAAGTATTAATATGAAATTTAAAAATATATTCATAAGCTTAGGTTGTATACTTGCTTTTTCATCTTGTACTAATGAAATGAACTATCATGAGTATACAGTCTATAATAAAGACTATGTCTTTACAGACTTTACCCGTACAGGTGGCTTTGTTACTAATATATATAGTTACCTTGATTCAGATTTACCTTCTAATGGTTCATTAAGTTCTGCGTGCGATGAATCTGAATATGCATGGTCATGGTCTAATGTTCATGATTATTATAATGGTTCATGGGGACCACTTAACTCATATTCTTTATGGGGATATTACAAGGCTATCAGAGAAGCAAACTACTATCTGAAAGAATTTCCAAATGCTGATTTCTCTGAGCTTAAGTTTGATAAAGACTATCAGGCACAGATGAATCGTTTCAATCGTTATCAGTATGAAGTTCGTCTGTTGCGTGCTTATTATTATTTCTTATTGGTCAGAGCATACGGAGACGTACCGTTTACAACAAATGTTCTTACAGAAGACGAGGCTAATAAATTAGAAAGAACTCCGGCTGCGACCGTTTTCCAATTTATTACAGATGAATGTGATGCTGTTGCTGATAAATTACCTATAAACTACAATGATTTAAAAGAAGATGCATCAACAATAGGTAGTGTTGAAACAGGCCGTGTTACTCGTGGTATGGCTTTGGCATTGAAGGCAAGAACACTTCTATATCAGGCAAGTCCATTATTTAATGCAAATAATGATTTGACTTTGTGGAAAAAGGCTGCAGAAGCAAACAAGGCTGTTATTGATTATTGTAGTCAGAACAGCATTAAGCTTGGCAAATATTCAGCTTTATGGGGAACTGATAACTGGAAAGCTTCAGAAATGATTTTTGTTAGAAGAATAGGTGATACTAACTCTCCGGAAACAACAAATTTCCCTGTTGGTATGGAAAATGGTAATTCAGGAAACTGTCCTACACAAACTTTGGTTGATGCTTATGAAATGAAAACAACCGGAAAGGCGTGGGATGAAGCTGAAAGTGGTTATGATCCTCAAAAACCATATACAAACAGAGACCCACGATTAAGTATGACCGTTGCTGTTAATGGAGAGAAATGGCCTAGCACAAATGCAAATTTGTTAGAAACATATATTGGAGGTAGAAATGGTTTGCCTATATCTGGTGCCACTCCAACAGGATATTACCTGAAGAAATATCTGGATGGAACAATTGATATCAGTGCTCAAAATAGTAGTGGTGGAAAACGACACAACTGGATTACTTTCAGATTAGGTGAGTTTTATTTGAATTATGCTGAGGCTGTATTTAAGTATTTAGGTTCGGCAGATGCAACAAATGAACAATTTGCAATGTCTGCAAAAGATGCTGTTAATGTTATCCGAAATCGTGAAGACGTTAAGATGCCGGCTTTCCCTGCAGGATTATCAAATGCTGATTTCTTGAAAAAGTACGAACGCGAACGTATGGTTGAGTTAGCTTTCGAAGGACATCGTTTCTGGGATGTTCGTCGCTGGAAAGAAGGTGATAAGTTTAAGAGTATTGTTAGAATGGAGATTTCAAAGGATAATAGTAATTATACTTATAACCGTGTAATTAAGAATCGTATCTGGGATGATAAGATGTATTTATTCCCTATTCCGGATGTTGAAATAAGAAAGAATCCTAATCTTACTCAAAATCCAGGTTGGTAATCAGGTATTATTAAATTATTAAAAGATGAAAACCATGAAACTAAAATTTATATATTCATTAGCAGTTGTATTTCTTCTGCTAATGAATGCATGTGATGATAAAATTGAGCAATTTGAACTAGTTGGGTATACCGGTGTTCCTGCTTCTATTGATACTAAGGCAGTTCAGTCGGAGGCATTACCTGGACAAATAAAACTTAAATGGCAGGCTCCTACAGGAGATTTTGCTTATTTGCAGATAAAATATTATGATCCATTACAAAAGAAGGATATGTATAAAATAGCATCGAAAGGTACTACCGAGATGCTTATTAGTAATACAAGAGCCCGTTATGGAGCATATAAATTTTATTTCCAGACATTTAATGCAGCAAAAGAAGGCGGTGATATAAATATTGTTGAGGCTACTTCCGGAGCAGCACCTTCAGTTACTACTGTAGCTGAGAAGACAAAAATAACTCTTACCGACACTCAATTAAGTACTAATGCTCAGGAACCGACAGAAGGTCCGATAAAGAATCTTCTTGATGGAAATTCAGGAACTTTCTTCCATACAAGATGGAGCTCTCCTCAAATTTCATTGCCTCAGTATATTCAGATTAACTTTAATGAAGCTCATGAAAACTTTTTGATTTATTACATGAATCGAAACAATTCGGGAACATCTGCAAGACCAAGTAGTGTTGAATTACAGATAAGCAATGATGGTCAGAATTGGGAAACTGTAACAACCCTTTCAAGTTTACCAACTGCTGCCAGTTCAGAATATACATCAAGTTATGTTGCTCCAGGTAAAAAGTTTACCTACTTCCGTTTTAATGTAATTGCTACCAGTGGAAATACTAAGTACTTCAATATGGCAGAATTTGCAATATATGATGTAAAACTGAATGTGTTTAATCCTGAAACAGACGAAAAGGACTAGTCCTTTACAATTACTATGAATAAATCTTTTAAAAATATTATCGCAGTCATTTCAATGGCTGCGATAATATCTACATTTTCTGCATGCAGTGACAATGATAACCTTGCAACAGATAATGTAGATACATCATTGCTTTGTTTGAAACAATCTGCCGATTGTTGGAATGGTTCCGATGCTGCCATATCAATGAAAATTGCCTCTTCAGTGAAAAAAGATACAGTTATTGATTTGAATCTAGCTTTGTATCAGAACAGAGTAGCCGATAAGGATGTTAATGTAGACCTAATGATAGATAAAGATTCATTAGCCACTTTAATAAGTAATGCAGAAAAAGGTAGCTTGTATGAAAAGGCACAACTCCTTCCAGATAGTTATTACGAATTATCGTCTAATCAGCTTTCAATGAAAGCAGGTGAAAAGAAAGGTTCTTCATTAGCAATCACCATTCATAAAGATAAATTGCTGGCTGATGATATTGTAAGAAGAAACGGGAGATTTGTTTTGCCGGTTAAGATTCAGAACTCAACTTCTTATACAATAAATAAGAAAGTAAATTCTTTAATGCTGGTATTTAAGTTTGCCGATTTCGATGAAACAAAACCAGATCCGGCTATTCCTGAAAGTGAGAAGGATGGTATGCAACTAATTTGGAGTGATGAATTTAACTCTAATGCTGCTCCTGATTCAAACAACTGGACTTTTGAGAAAGGCTTTGTTCGTAATGAAGAACTGCAATGGTATCAGTCGGATAATGCTCAATGTAAAGATGGTACTTTAGTCATTACAGGAAAAAAGGAAAGAGTGCAGAATCCTAATTATGTGGCAGGTAGTTCCAGCTGGAAAACCAATCGCCAATATGCAGAGTACACTTCTACTTCGATGACTACCCACAGCAAATTCGATTTCCAATATGGACGATTGGAAGTAAGGGCAAAGATTCCTACAGGGAAAGGTGCATGGCCGGCTATATGGACGCTTGGAAATTGGTACGATTGGCCATCATGTGGTGAAATTGATTTGCTGGAATATTATCTGATAGGCGGTGAACCTCATATCCTGGCTAATACAGCATGGGGAACAGATAAAGCATGGACTGCTCAGTGGAATTCTGTTAAAACTAAATTTTCCACTTTTACAGCAAAAGATGCCGATTGGGCTAAGAAATACCACATCTGGCGTATGGATTGGAATGAAGATGAAATAGATCTATATGTAGATGATGTTTTGTATAATACCACAAAACAGTCTCAAACACAGAATGGATCTGCTGCTAATTACACATGGCCATTTAAGCAAAAGCAATATATCTTGTTAAACCTGGCTATTGGTGGTAATGGGGGCACACCTGCTGATGACGCTTTCCCAATGCAATACATGATTGATTATGTTCGTGTATATCAAAAGAAACTGTGAACATAGATTTTTTGAGTATTGATTATCGTTTTCTCAGGTATTAGTTTTTTTATTTATTTGTGAATAACATGAGAAAGTATAATAATACAGATATGAAAATGTATAAACTTTTATTGCTGTGTTTTTTTGTTCCAACTTTAGCTTTTGGACAAAAGTGGAAGCTGGTGTGGAGCGAAGAGTTTAATTATAAAGGAAAGCCCAATGAAAAATTTTGGAGCTTTGAGAAAGGATTTGCCCGCAATGAAGAGTTGCAGTGGTATCAGGATAAAAATGCATATTGCAAAAAAGGTGTTTTAGTTATAGAGGCACGCAGAGAAAAAATCCTGAATCCTGAATATAAGAAAGGAGATGCTAATTGGAAGATTTCAAGAGAGTATGCAGAATATACATCTTCTTCTATAAATACCCAGGGTAAAAAGGAATTTTTATACGGACGTGTTGAGGTTAGAGCAAAGATATCTACAGCATGCGGTTCCTGGCCTGCAATCTGGACTTTAGGTAAAGATAAGGAATGGCCGTCGAATGGTGAAGTTGACTTGATGGAATTCTACCGGATAAACAATGTTCCTTCTGTATTGGCCAATGCTGCATGGGGAACAAATGTAAGATGGAAAGCTAAATGGGATGGTTCAAATAAACCCTTGAGCCATTTTACAGAAAAGGATGCTGATTGGGCCAGTAAATTTCATATCTGGCGTATGGATTGGGATAAAGATTTTATCCGGTTGTATCTTGATGACGAGTTGTTGAATGAGATTGATCTTTCTAAAACAATCAATGCGGATGGTAGTAATCCGTTTCATCAACCGCAATATTTGCTTTTGAATCTTGCAATAGGACGTAATGGAGGAGATCCTTCTCAAGCAAAGTTTCCATTAACCTATGAGATTGATTACGTGCGGATTTATCAACAAAAATAGGAATCCGGTTTATTAAGTTGAGTTGTTTCCAGGGTTTAGAATAACTTTCTTTCAGAGGTTGCCTGACACTTGTTGTCATTGGCAACCTCTTTTTTTTAGTGCGTATTTCTGCATTAAATAAGTTGTCTTTTTCTTTTGCTATATCCTTTATATATGGATTCCTTAAAACTATGACTCAGTTAACTAAAATTATACATCATTTATGTCTAAGTATTAGAGTATAGTCTAAAAACGGAACTTAAAGAGCTATTTTTAGTGTATTTACACAATTTGAGAGTCTATATTTGCGTATAATCTTTAAATTTTAATGAATGAGATATAAGAGTCTTTTTAGAATTATCACTCCTGTTTTAATGGCTTGTGCAGCTTGTTTCAGCATTCAGGCAGATACAGTAAATAAATCATTTTATCCGGGTAAGTTATGGCCCGATGATAAAGGTGTTCATATTAATGCGCACGGAGGTGGAACTTTATATTTTCAGGGTAAGTATTATTGGTTTGGAGAGTTCAAAAGCGAAAATACCAGTAGTGCTTTAGTTGGAGTAACTTGTTATTCTTCTTCCGATCTTTATAACTGGAAAAACCAGGGGATTGCTCTAGGTGTTGAAGATGACGAGAAGAGTGATATAACTAAAGGCTGTATTATTGAACGTCCCAAAGTTGTATATAATAAGAAGACGGATAAGTTTGTGATGTGGTTTCATCTGGAACTTAAAGGAAAAGGATATGCTGCTGCTCGTGTAGGTGTTGCTGTAAGTGATAAAGTGACCGGACCATATAAGTTCATTCGTTCGTTTCGTTCCAATCCGGGAATCTATCCAATGAATATGACGGATGAACAGAAGAATCTTTCTTTGAATACTGAAGATTATAAAGATTGGTGGACTCCGCAATGGTACAAGGCTGTAGATAATGGCTTGTTTACAAAAAGAGATTTAAAGGATGGACAGATGTCTCGCGATATGACAATCTACGTGGACGACGACGGAAAGGCTTACCATATTTATTCGTCAGAAGAGAATCTGACTCTTCAGATTGCTTAATTGACTGACGATTATTTAGGTCACTCTGGAAAATATATCCGTATTTTCCCAGGTGGACACAATGAAGCTCCGGCAATATTCAAGAAAGATGGTGTGTACTGGATGATTACTTCCGGTTGTACAGGGTGGGATCCTAACGAGGCTCGCATGTTCTCTGCTACAAATATCTGGGGACCTTGGAAAAAATATCCTAACCCTTGTGTGGGAAATGATGCTAAACTGACTTTCCATTCTCAAAGCACTTTTATTCAAAAGGTGGAAGGCAAAAAAGATGCTTATATCTTTATGGCAGACAGATGGACGCCTAAACATCCTATCGATGCTCGTTATATATGGTTGCCTATTCTCTTTGAAAATGGCAAACCGGTTTTGAAATGGTATGACCAATGGAATCTCAGTATTTTTAAATAAGAATAGCATTAATAAATTAAAATAAAACTCTTTTGAATTATATGTGGAGTAAAGATTGTCTTTTAAAGTATATCTTTGCTCCACAATTTTATAAAAAGAACCTTAAAGAGTAAGATTATGAGGAAATTAATGCTGGTTTTATTCGCATGTATCTCTGCGCTTTCGCTGGTGAAAGCTGATACTATATTGAATAATGTATATGCACGCCACACACAATCACTAAACGGATCCTGGAATTCCATAGTGGATCCTTTCGACAATGGGTATTATGACTATAGGCTTAATGTAAGCAACAACGGCTTTTTTAAAAATCAAAAGGCCAAATCTAAATCGGACTTGGTGGAGTATAATTTTGATACAGCTCCGCTGATTAAAGTTCCGGGCGACTGGAATACGCAAGATGATAAACTATTCTTTTACGAAGGTAGTGTTTGGTACAAAAAAGACTTTAATTATACTCCAAAACCGGGTACCAAAGCATTCCTTTACTTTGGCGCTGTGAACTACTTCTGTAATGTTTATCTGAATGGAGAACAGATTGGAACTCACGAAGGCGGATTTACTCCTTTTAATTTTGATGTGACCAACAAACTTAAAGAGGGAAGTAACTTTGTGATTCTTCGGGTGAACAATGAACGTAAGCCGGAAGGAGTGCCAACGGTGAATTCCGACTGGTGGAACTACGGAGGAATTACACGTGACGTGTTGTTAGTTGAAACTCCTGATGTATTTGTAGACGATTATCTGGTTCAACTTCCCAAAGGAAGCTATGACAAAGTGGAAGGTTATGTTCAGCTAAATGAAAAGAAGGCCGGAGTAGAAGTTTCTGTAGAGATTCCTGAACTGAAGATTCAAAAGAAGTTAGTGACTGATGCTGCAGGAAAAGCGGTATTTGCTTTAAAGGCTAAACCTAAATTGTGGTCGCCTGAATCACCAAAACTGTATGATGTGGTAATTCGTTACGGTGAAGATGTTCTGAATGATAAAATTGGTTTCCGACAGATAGAAACACAAGGAAAAAGTATTTTGCTGAACGGAAAGAAGACTTTCCTTAGAGGTATATCCATTCACGAAGAAGCACCTTACCGACAAGGACGCGTTTTCTCGAAAGAGGAATCAATGCTTCTGCTAAGCTGGGCAAAAGAGATGGGATGCAATTTCGTTCGTCTGGCTCATTACCCGCACAATGAATTTATGGTTCGTGCTGCAGAAGAGATGGGGCTAATGGTGTGGAGTGAAATACCGGTTTACTGGACTATTCACTGGAGCAATCCCGATACTTACAAGAATGCTTCCACACAATTAAATGATATGATGGAACGCGACAAGAATCGTTGTGGCATTATAATCTGGTCGGTTGCCAACGAAACTCCGCACAGTGATGCACGTGATAAGTTCCTTGCCGATCTTGCTGCTCAGGTTCGTGCAAAAGATAATACTCGCTTACTAAGCATGGCTATGGAAGTAACCGGAACAAAAGGAAATGTGAGTCAGGTAAAAGATTACATGAGCAAGTATGTAGATATTATCAGTTTCAATAATTACCTGGGATGGTATGGCGGAACACCGGAAGATTGCAAAACCCGTCAATGGGATATTCCGTATGACAAGCCATTCTTCATCAGCGAATTCGGGGGAGGAGCATTGCAAGGCAAACACGGCGACAAAACCGAACGTTGGACGGAAGAGTATCAGGAAGAACTTTATAAAAACACGCTCGATATGTACAACCGCGTTGACGGATTTGCCGGAACTTCTCCATGGATTTTGATGGATTTCCGCTCATCACGCCGTCAGTTAAACGGCATTCAGGATTTCTTTAACCGTAAGGGAGTAATCTCGGAAAGAGGTATGAAAAAGGAAGCATTCTATGTGCTTCAGAACTTCTATAAGATGAAAAAGGAACAAGAACTGAAACATTAACAAATCTCTCTAATAATAGTTTTGTTTTGATGTATATCTAAGTATGTTTTTGATGTATATCAAAGCATGCTTTAGATATATATCAAACTACTATTATGATGTACATCAAAATAATACTGAGACCCGGGTCTAAAATAAAATATCCCGGCTTATATTAAATAATAGCCTGCAGTTGTTTGAGTTTTACTGCAATAGGTGTTTTGATATAGTTTATTCGGATTAACACAAAAATAATATAGTTACCCGCTATATTATTAATTTTTACTCATAGAAAACTTAAGTAAAAGCACACTGCAGGCTAAAAAAATAAAAAGAGCCACGGATTACTTTGTAATTCGTGGCTCTTTTTTTACCTTTACAAGCAGTATAAAAACAACATAAAAATTTAATTATATGACTTTAGTAGAACGTTTTTTTAAATATGTCAGCTTTGACACCCAATCGGATGAGCTAACCGGGCTAACTCCAAGTACTCCGGGACAGATGATTTTCGCAGAATATCTTAAAACAGAACTGGAAGCTATGGGTCTGGAAGATATATCTTTGGACAACTATGGTTACCTTTTTGCTACACTTCCTGCAAATACTGATAAGAAAGTTCCAACCATCGGATTTATTGCACACATGGATACAAGTCCGGATATGAGCGGTAAACACGTTAGTCCACGTATCGTTGAAAAATATGACGGAAAAGATATTCTTCTTTGCAAGGAAGACAGAGTAATCCTTTCACCGGAAATGTTTCCTGAACTGTTAGATCATAAAGGAGAAGACCTGATTGTAACCGACGGAAAAACTCTTCTTGGTGCAGATGATAAGGCTGGTATTGCAGAAATACTTACTGCCATTGCTTATTTGCAGGCACATCCTGAAATTAAACACGGAAAGATTCGTATTGGATTTAATCCCGATGAAGAAATTGGAGAAGGAGCGCATAAGTTTGATGTGGAGAAATTTGGTTGCGACTGGGCTTACACCATGGACGGTGGTGAAGTAGGCGAACTTGAATTTGAAAACTTCAATGCAGCTTCGGCAAAGGTTACTTTCAAGGGCCGTAACGTTCATCCGGGATATGCAAAGCATAAAATGGTTAACTCTATACGTATTGCCAATCAATTCATTTCAATGTTCCCTCGCCACGAATCTCCTGAACATACAGAAGGTTACGAAGGTTTTTATCACCTGATTGGTGTTAACGGAACAGTGGAACAAACTACAGTATCTTATATTATCCGTGATCACGATCGTACAAAGTTCGAAAGTCGTAAGACAGAAGTTGAACACCTGGTTCGCAAAATCAATTCTGAGTTTGGTGAAGGAACTGCAACTCTTGAATTAAAGGATCAGTATTACAATATGCGCGAAAAGATAGAACCGGTAATGCACATTATCGATACTGCCTTTGCTGCAATGAAAGCTGTAGGAGTTGAACCAAAGGTAAGAGCTATCCGTGGAGGAACAGACGGAGCGCAACTTTCTTTCAAAGGTTTGCCTTGTCCAAACATCTTTGCAGGGGGCTTGAATTTCCATGGCCGTTATGAATTTGTTCCTGTACAGTCAATGGAAAAAGCAACCAAAGTGATTATTAAAATAGCTGAGCTTGTAGCCAGCAAATAAGAAATAAATAAATCTAATACTATGAAGACCACACCGTTTACTGACAAGCACATTTCTTTGGGTGCAAAGATGCACGAATTTGCCGGCTATAATATGCCGATTGAATACTCTGGAATTATTGACGAACATCTTACCGTTTGCAACGGAGTAGGAGTGTTTGATGTTTCTCACATGGGAGAATTCTGGGTAAAAGGTCCTAATGCACTTGCCTTTCTGCAAAAAGTAACATCCAATAACGTAGCTGCTCTTACTATTGGTAAAGCACAATATACTTGTTTTCCTAATGAGGACGGTGGTATTGTGGACGATTTGCTGGTTTATTATTATGAACCTGAAAAATACATGTTGGTGGTTAATGCCTCTAACATTGAAAAAGACTGGAACTGGTGCGTTAGTCATAATACCGTGGGTGCAGAACTGGAAAACGCTTCCGATAAAATGGCTCAATTGGCTATTCAAGGACCAAAGGCTATTAAAGTGTTGCAGCAGCTAACGTCTGTGAATCTGTCTGAAATTCCTTATTACTCCTTTACAACGGGTGAGTTTGCCGGATATGAGAATGTGATTATCTCAAATACCGGGTATACTGGTGCAGGCGGATTTGAACTTTATTTCTATCCTAACTGTGCAAACAGAATATGGAACGCAATTTTTGAAGCCGGTGCTGAATACGGCATAAAGCCAATTGGTTTGGGAGCGCGTGATACACTTCGTCTTGAAATGGGATTCTGTCTTTACGGAAACGATTTGAGCGATACTACTTCACCACTGGAAGCAGGATTGGGATGGATCACTAAGTTTGTGGATGGTAAAGATTTCACTAACCGTGCATTCCTTGAAAAACAAAAAGCAGAGGGCGTAACCCGTAAACTGGTTGCTTTCGAAGTTATAGATAAAGGTATTCCTCGTCATGGATACGAACTGGTAAACGCAGAAGGAGAAAAGATTGGTGAAGTGACTTCCGGTACAATATCGCCAACTCGTAAAATTGGTATTGGAATGGGGTATGTAAAGGCTGACTACTATAAGCTTGGAACTGAAATATTTATTAGCATTCGTGGAAAAGGAATCAAAGCTGTGGTTGTTAAACCACCTTTTAGGAAATAAATTTAGTGATTTATTTTAGTTAAAAAACAAGCGATATCGTAGCTAAATGCTATAATATCGCTTTTTTTAATGTCTGAAACTTTCCTTTCTGCTCGGAAAAAAGTATATTTGTGAAAACTAATCTGAAAATACGATGTCACATTTACCGAATCTTATAGCAGACTTAGCGCTCATTCTTATATCTGCCGGAATAATCACGTTGCTTTTTAAGAAATTAAAGCAACCGTTAGTCCTGGGATATATTGTTGCCGGATTCCTGGTGGGGCCGCATACATTTCTAACCCCTTCTGTTGTTGATACAGCGAATATACAAACATGGTCGGATATTGGTGTTATATTCCTTCTCTTTGCCCTTGGACTGGAGTTTAGTTTCAAGAAGATACTGAAAGTAGGAGGGTCGGCCATCATTGCTGCCTGTACAATCATATTTTGTATGATAGTGGTAGGTATAATTGTTGGTCTTGGTTTTAGCTGGAAACGGATGGACTGTATTTTCCTGGGTGGAATGATTGCCATGTCTTCTACCACCATTATCTACAAGGCTTTCGATGATTTAGGACTAGGGAAGAAGAAATTTGCCGGACTTGTACTGAGTATATTGATTCTTGAAGATATTCTTGCCATTGTTCTTATGGTTGTACTATCAACAATGGCTGTAAGTAGCAGTTTTGAGGGAAGTGATCTTATTGCCAGTATATCTAAACTTGTTTTCTTCCTGGTTCTTTGGTTCGTTGTGGGAATCTTCCTTATTCCTGGAATTCTGAAAAAAACACGTAAGTTGATGAGTGATGAAACATTGTTGATTGTTTCTTTAGGCATGTGTTTCGGAATGGTAGTGCTTGCTTCTCAGGTAGGATTCTCTCCGGCCTTTGGTGCGTTTATAATGGGATCTATCTTTGCTGAGACTATTGAAGCAGAGCATATAGAACATTTGGTGAAACCTGTGAAAGATCTTTTTGGAGCAATATTCTTTGTTTCTGTAGGTATGATGGTAGATCCTTCAATGATAGTAGAATATGCTTTGCCAATTGCGGTGATCTCACTTGTTGTAATTCTGGGGCAAACTATTTTTGGAACATCTGGTGTGCTTTTGTCCGGACAGCCATTGAGGACTGCCATGCAGTGCGGTTTCAGTTTAGGACAGATTGGTGAGTTTGCTTTTATCATTGCTTCGTTAGGTGTAACCCTGAAAGTAACAAGTAATTTTTTATATCCCATTGTAGTTGCGGTTTCTGTAATCACAACTTTCATTACTCCTTATATGATTCGTCTTGCCGAACCGGCTTACGTAAAGGTTGATCGCTCAATACCTCGTTCCTGGAAACGGTTCCTTGATCGTTATTCTTCAGGATCGCAAACTGTAAACTACGAAAGTGACTGGAAGAAACTGCTTATGGCTATGGGACGAAACATTGTTATTTATTCTATTATAAGTATTGCGGTTATTATATTGTCCTTCCGTTTTGTTGCTCCGGTATTTCATAATTACCTGCCTCAATTCTGGAGTGCATTGTGTGGCACAATCTTTACTGTTCTTTGTATATCTCCTTTCTTGAGAGCAATTGTGGTAAAGAAAAACCATTCCGAGGAATTTGTTACGTTGTGGGAAGATAACCATGTAAACCGTGGTCCGTTGGTTTCTACTATTGTTTTAAGAGTGGTAATCGCAGTTGCGTTTGTAGCATTTGTTATAGCTCATTTCTTCAAAGCTTCCGTAGGATTAGCTCTTGGTGTGGCAGTAATTCTTGTCTTCTTAATGGTATATTCAAGAGTGTTGAAAAAGCAGTCTATCCTTATTGAACGCAGATTTATTCAGAATCTACGATTGCGCGATATGCATGCCGAGTATATAGGAAGCAAAAAGCCGGCTTATGCAGGTAGTCTGCTTTCGCGAGACTTACACCTTACCGATTTAGAAATTCCGGGCGAGTCTGTCTGGGCCGGAAAAACATTGGCCGAACTCAATTTAGGTAAGAAGTATGGTGTGCATGTTGTTTCCATTCTTAGAGGAAAGCAACGCATTAATATTCCGGGGGCTTCTGTAAGACTTTTCCCTCTGGACAAGATTCAGGTTATAGGTACTGACGAACAGTTAAACTTGTTTAGTCAGCACATGATGACGGAAGAAGTGGTTGAAGAAAATAAAGATTTAGAAAAGAGCATCATGACTTTGAAACAGTTTATGATTAGTATTAATTCTGTCTTTCTCGGCAAATCTATTCGTGAATCGGGTATCCGTGACAAATATAAGTGCCTGATTGTGGGGATGGAACGTGATGGCAATTCTCTAAGAACACCGGATGTGAACGCTCCTTTCCAGGAAGGAGATGTGGTATGGGTTGTAGGTGAAAAAGAGGATGTGTACAAATTGGTGAATCAAAAGAGCTAAAAAATGCACCTTTGATAGAATATTTATTATTACTTTTACGACATTAACATTAAATAGATAGTAAAAATGAGTGATCCTAAAGATTGTCTGTATTGCCAAAACAACCAGACTTTGCATGATTTAATGATTGAATTTGCACAATTAAGTGTATCGAGAGTATTCCTTTTTAAGGAACAAACTTATAGAGGCCGTTGCCTGGTAGCATATAAAGATCATGTTAACGATCTTTATGAGTTAAGTGATGAAGATCGTAATGCTTTTATGGCTGATGTTGCTAAAGTAACACGTGCTATGAATAAAGCTTTCCATCCTGCAAAAATTAATTATGGTGCTTATTCGGATAAGTTGTCTCACCTTCACTTCCATTTGGCTCCTAAATATGACGGTGGTCCTGACTTTGGTGGCACATTCGTTATGAATCCGGGTAAGGTTTATCTTACAGATGCTGAATATCAGGAACTGATTGATGCTGTAAAAGCTAATTTGTAATTAGATAGAATCTACGTTTTATATTAAAAATGGGGTTGTTCAAAGTTGAACAACCCCATTTTTATTGCTTTCTAATTTTGGCTTATTCTCTGAGAATGTTTTTTAATTTCAATTTTCAGAGACTTGCTTTGCTTTTATATAACCTTTTTGGAAGATATCTAACTTCTTTTTGAAGAATGTGCTGGTAATGAAACCTGTTGTTTAATTACCCTTTTTAGATGTTATCTTACTTCTTTTTTAAAGTTGGTACAGATAGTGTAAACTAGTTGGTCAATTACCCATTTGGAGAAATATCTTACTTCTTTTTTAAAGTTGGTACAGATAGCATAAACTAGTTGGTCAATTACCCTTTTGGGGAATATCTTACTTCTTTAAAGCGTTTTTCAGTTTGCAGTTCTTTAATTCACGGATACCTTCGGCAACAGTTTTTGCATTTAATATAGCTCCAGCTTCTGATGTATGGGTATGATCACCATAATATAATGTTTGAATAGCATCTTTACCCATCTTGTCAAGCTTATCTGCAACAAGCTTATTCAAGTCAATATATGGAACTTTCTCCATAGCGGCAGCTTGTTTAGTCCAAAGACCGTAGCCTTCACTATTACGAATAACAGCTACACTATCTTTAGAAGTAAACATATTACGAGGAATGTGTGATAATAAGATAGGAGTAGCCTTCTTAGCTTTAACATCCTTAGCATATTTACGCATATACCAGCCAAAAGAATGAACGGTTTCTTCTTTTCCGGTAAGCTCCATAACTACAGTGGTATCATTATCAGCATATCCTTTCAATGAAGCACGGGCACGTCCCATATTTAATGAACCGCTATCGTTATGTCCAAACTGAATAAATACATAATCACCGGGCTTTACTGCTGAAAGTACTTTATCCCAAAGTCCTTCGGTAATAAATGTACGACTGCTGCGTCCGCCTAGCGCATGGTTTTCTACCGATACTTTAGTTGTGTCAACATAGTCAGTAAAGAAATGTCCCCATCCCCATTGGTGATTGCTACCATTATCTTTTCCATTCTTTACAGTTGAGTCACCTATAATAAAAACAACCGGACGACCTTTTTTTCTGGATGATCCGGCAACTCCCGCATTGGCTTTCTTTGGATCGGCGCCCGATTTTAATCCTAATAAATCTTCGCCTGTGATTTGAGTTTTAGATGTTTTTTCCTTGGCTTTTTCCTGAGCCGAAATAGTCATTGCAAATAGCGCAAATGCTACAATGAAACATAATTTTAATGCTTTCATATTTTAAAATTTAATCGTAGATATCTTCTCAGCAAAAGTCTGCATTTAGAATAATTTGAGAAATAGAGATATGTACATTCATATTAAAAAACATACATTATTACATTAAAAGTAATATTTTTGTGAGTGATTTTTAAAAGGTAAAGGATAACAAAATGGGAGAACAAGAAAATAAATCAGAATTGAGCCTGGAACATATTCTTACTGGTTCAATACGTTCCAAAGAGGAACAACAGAAACTTACCCCCAACGAGGTTCTTGATATTCTGAAAAAAGGGAATCAGGAATTTGTAGAAGATAATCTAACTGTTCGTAATAATTCTGACCGTATTCGTACGGCAGTATTAGGACAGTACCCGCTGGCTGTAGTTCTATCTTGCCTTGATTCACGAGTACCTGTAGAAGATGTTTTTCATCGGGGTATAGGAGATATGTTTGTTTCTCGTGTGGCTGGGAATATAGTAAACGAAGATATTCTGGGAAGCCTGGAATATGCCTGTAAGGTATCGGGATCAAAGTTGATTGTTGTATTAGGTCATACGCATTGCGGAGCTATTCAGTCGGCAATTGATGATGTAAAGATGGGTAACATAACATCTTTGCTTTCTAAAATTAAACCTGCTGTAGAAAAAGCTAATAGTTTTTATACTGGAGATAAATCATCAAAGAATGATGAGTTTATGGATGCTGTTTGTCACTTGAATGTTCAAATATCAATTGATGAGATCAGAAGTAAAAGTCCTATTCTTAAAGAAATGGAAGATCTGAACGAAATTATGATTGTTGGAGCAATCTATGATATGAAAACAGGAAAAGTAGATTATCTATAATTGATACCTGATAATTGTACGATAAAGCTTTTTTGTCGGATATAAAAATAGAGCCGGACTTATTTGCAAGTCCGGCTTTTTTCTTCTTACTTTGTTTAACCACAAATAGAACGTTGTGTATAAGCAAAGTACAAGTTTTTCCGGACAATAATAAATCAATTAAATATTTGACTGTTATGATTGAAATACCCGAAGCTATTGTATTGTGCCGTCAGTTGAATAATACCATTAAAGGAAAGGTTATTACTGATGTTGTTGCTGGTTTTTCTCCTCACAAGTTTGCTTTCTTTTTGGGTGATCCTCAAAATTACCCATCACTCCTGATTGGAGAAAAAGTGATTGATTCCAATCCTCGTGGAGGTTTGGTTGAGATTAGTACAGAAAAGACCAGAATTGTATTTGGTGATGGAGCTAATCTTCGTTATTTTGAATCGGGAAGTAAAATACCCGATAAACATCAGCTTCTGATAGAATTTGATGATAATTCTTTTCTTGCTGTTACAGTGCAGATGTATGGCGGATTATGGGCTTTCCCGGTCGGTACATTTGATAATCCATATTATAATGGTGCATTTGAAAAACCATCAGTTCTATCAGATGGATTTAGCAAAGATTATTTTATGAATCTTATTTCAGAAGAGAATCTTAAGAATAAATCAGCAAAAGCTTTGCTGGCTACGGAACAAAGAATTCCAGGCCTTGGTAATGGAGTGCTGCAGGATATTCTGTATAATGCCGGTATACATCCTAAAAAGAAAGTTCAGGAACTGGATACACAAGAAAAGGAGATGTTGTATAATGTAATAAAGAATACGATATCTGAAATTTGCGAATTGGGTGGGAGAGATGTTGAAACAGATTTGTTTGGGAACGCCGGAGGATATAAAACAAAGCTTTCCAAAAATACTTCTGGAAAGCCTTGTGCTAAATGTGGTAGTATTATTGTGAAAGAAAACTATTTAGGCGGAAGCATTTACTATTGTAAGGAATGCCAGCCATTATAGATTACTTTCTAGTCTTCTGAATGAAAATCAAATTCGAAGTCGAAATCATCCATAAATTCAGGAGTGCTGAAATCTTCTAGTTCACGTCGATCTTTCTTTGTTGGTCGTCCGGTACCTCGTGCCCTGTCCACAAAACCACTAATTTTACTCATTTCAAGTATTTCATACTGATCAGGAGTGGTAACATTCTCCATATATTCAGGTACAAGTTTAGCACCAATTCGTTTTTCAATTGTTTGCAAAACTTTGAATGAATAAGTGATAGGCGACTTTTTTACCTGAATAACATCACCCACTTTAATGGTGCGCGATGCTTTCACTTGTGAGCCATTAATAGAAACACGACCTTTTTTACAAGCTTCGGCAGCGATAGTACGTGTTTTGAATATACGCGTTGCCCACATCCATTTGTCTATTCTCGCTTCAGCCATACTTTTTACTTTTTATTAAATTGATTCATTGTAAGAGAAATGCCTGCCAGACAGAAACTTTTCACAATATCTCCAGCCATTTCCAGGCGTTCATCCATTGTTTTCATATCTTCTTCAGTAAAATTACCTAGAACAAAGTCAATCTGTCCACCTCTTGGAAAATCATTGCCGATACCAAAACGCAAACGCGCATAGTTTTCGGTGCCCAAAGTTGCAGCTATATGCTTTAATCCATTGTGACCGGCATCGCTACCTTTTCCTTTTAAGCGAAGAGTCCCGAACGGTAATGCTAAATCGTCAACCACTACAAGTACGTTTTCTAAGGCAATTTTTTCTTTTTGCATGTAATAGCGTACTGCATTTCCACTCAGATTCATATAAGTAGATGGCTTGAGCAAAATAAGCGTACGACCTTTTATCGATAGAGTTGCAGTTGCCCCATAACGTCCATCGGTAAAAACAATATTGGACGCCTTAGCAAGGGCGTCCAATACATTAAATCCTATGTTGTGACGAGTATCCCGGTATTCTTCACCGATATTACCCAATCCTACAATCAAGTATTTCATTCAATATTGAGGAAATTTATTATTTACCAGCTGCAGCAGCAAGACCTCTTGCTACACGAGTCAACTTAACAGCACAAACAACAGCTTCCTTAGCAGATAATAATTCAAGGTTATCGAATGAAAGTTGTCCAACCTGAATAGTCTTACCTAAACCTAAGCTAGATACATTGATAACTAATTTTTCAGGAATATTGTTGAATAAAGCTTTAACTTTAAGTTTACGTAATTGAAGAGTTAATTTACCACCGGCTTTAACACCTTCTGCCAAACCTTCAAGAGCTACAGGAACTTCCATTACGATAGGTTTAACTTCATCAATCTGATAGAAGTCGATGTGAAGAATATTATCTTTTACTGGGTGGAATTGGATATCTTTCATGATAGCCTTAACTTTCTTACCTTCGATATCAAGATTTACAAGATAGATATCTGGTGAATATACCAAGTTACGAAGAGAATCGTTAGTAACTGTAAAGTGTACGTTTTCTCCTTGTCCGTAAAGAACGCAAGGTACGCTGTCAGTCTTACGAATTGCTTTAGAACCTTTCTTTCCAAAATCGTTTCTCAAAGATGCACTAATTTCAATTGATTTCATTTTCTAATTTTTTTTGTGTTACTCTAAATTAAGTTTTTTGTTGCTTAACTCACCATTACACGATGTGGTATATCACACGATGCCAGTAAAAAGCGGTGCAAAAGTACGTTTTCTTTTTTATATTACAAAGAAAAGGGGAGGATAAATGACTTGAACAATATATATTTCCTATTCAAAATCAATATCAATCTTTATTTCATCAGAAACTATATGATCACTATTTATTTCTACTTCGTCAGCCTGATTGATTACTGCGTCCTCATTATTACCTTGATTGTCGTTTATAAAAGAGATAGCTTGCGTTAATCCTGTCATAAACTTCTCAAAATCTTCTTTATAAAGAAAGATTTTGTGCTTTTCAAAAGAAACCTGTGAATCGTCTCCTTCTCCTGAAACTACTTTTTTACTTTCTGTAATAGCAATGAACATTTCGTCTTTACGGTTCTTTTTAACATCTAAATAATAAATGCGTTTACCTGCTTTGATTGATTTAGAAAAAACGATTTCCTTCTCGCTCATATCCACTGCGCTTTTCTTTTTGAACTCTTCCATAAACTAAATTATCACTGTTTTAATTCGGCCCCAAAATTGACTATTTTTTTTTAATAGGCAAAAGAATAGTGCAGAAACTTCTTGTAAAAACACATTTTTAATTTTAAAGAGCTATTTATTCATTAAAAAATGTAATTTGTTTGTGTGAACACTCTAAAATATCTACTTTTGTACGTTGAATTAATGAATTGAAAAAAGTTATGATTAACAGAGTTCTTATTCGTCTTAAGATTGTGCAGATTGTGTACGCTTACTATCAAAATGGTAACAAAAACCTGGATACAGCCGAAAAAGAGTTGTTCTTTAGTCTTTCGAAGGCTTATGACCTCTACAACTACTTGTTGTTGTTGATGATAGAATTGACGAACTTTGCCCATAAACGTGTTGATGCGGCAAAAAATAAATTAGTACCTTCTCAGGAAGATTTAGCACCTTGCATGAAATTTGTGGAAAACAAATTTATTGCCCAATTGGAAGTAAACAAACAACTTTCTGAGTTTGTTACTAACCAAAAGAAATCATGGGCTAATGAAACCGATTTTATCAAAGAATTATTTGATAAAATTGCTAGTTCTGATATATATAAGGAGTATATGGAGTCCGAAGAGTCTTCTTATACTGAAGATCGTGAGTTATGGAGGAAAATCTATAAAAACTTCATTATGACTAATGAATCTTTAGATCAGGTTTTGGAAGATCAAAGTTTATATTGGAATGATGATAAGGAAATAGTTGATACCTTTGTTATTAAAACAATCAAGAAATTTGAGGAAAAGCAAGGTGCAAATCAAAAACTATTGCCAGAATTTAAAGATGATGAAGATCAGGAATTTGCTCGCAGATTGTTCCGCCGTTCAATTCAGAATGAAGATTATTATCGCCATTTAATAAGCGAAAATACTAAAAACTGGGATTTAGACCGTGTGGCTTTCATGGATGTGATTATTATGCAGATTGCATTGGCGGAAATACTTAGTTTTCCTAATATTCCAATTAGTGTATCTTTGAATGAATATGTAGAAATTGCGAAACTATATAGTACCGCAAAAAGTGGCAGTTTTATTAATGGAACATTAGATGGAATAGTTAATCAATTAAAAAAAGATGGAAAGCTAACAAAAAACTAATATATTTGTTTTTTCATTGATTATAAAACTATAAAGAATATTTTATGAACTTATCCGTATTATTGCAAGCACCAGCAGCTGGTGCAAGTGGTTTCTTAAGTGGTGGCGGTGGAACTATACTAATGATGGTAGCCATGTTTGCTATTATTTATTTTTTTATGATTCGTCCACAAAACAAAAAGCAAAAAGAAATACAGAATTTCCGTAAAGGATTGGAAGTAGGTCAAAAGGTTATTACTGCTGGTGGAATACATGGCAAAATTAAAGAAGTAAATGATGATTTTGTTATTCTTGAGATAGCAGATAATGTTCGTATTAAAATAGATAAGAATTCTGTTTTTGCTGCTGCATCTGATGCAAATCAAGCAAATGCGAAATAGTAAGATATAATGTTCATTGAAAGGAACATAAAGTTCTTTTATTTAAAGATATTTAGGAGGGTCAGAAGCTTTCTGCTGAGTGAAAAAAGCAGAAAAGTTCTGATCTTTCTGTTTTTTTTCTTAATATCTTCTGGCTTTTGGTTATTGCAGACTTTAAAAAACAATTTTGAGATTGAATTAGCTATTCCTGTAAAACTAAAAAATGTGCCGAACGATGCAGTTATTACTTCTGAACCTATTTCCGAATTACATATTGTAGTTAAAGATAAAGGAACTACGTTACTGAATTATTTTTT
The DNA here is from genome assembly GCA_963668125.1 of Bacteroidaceae bacterium. GTDB lineage: Bacteria > Bacteroidota > Bacteroidia > Bacteroidales > Bacteroidaceae > Bacteroides. Next base: position 1,776,230 of record OY764215.1, read on the forward strand.
TGGTCACGACTTTTACCCAATAAGTCTGGATTTTGCCGATTATCAGGATCTTGGTAATCATGTAATTATACCTTCGTCTAGCATTGAAAAAAGAATCCTATCTCAACTTAGTTCTTCTACTAAGCTAGTTAGTATCAAGCCTGATGTTGTAGATTACTTTTATACAATGGGTGCATCAAAGAAAGTTCCTGTAAGATTAAGAGGTAAAATAAGCACAGGGCGTCAGTATTACCTTACAGATACTGTGTTTTCTCCCGATTCAGTTCTGGTATATGCTCCACAGTCTATGCTCGATTCTATTAAATATGTCAGTACTCATGCTGTATTATTGAAAGAGATTTCGGATACTGTACACAAGAGAGTGCAATTAGCTACTATTAAAGGTGTGAAGTTTGTGCCTAATGTGGTTAATCTTACGCTTCCTGTTGATATTCTTACAGAAAAGACTTTAGAAGTGCCATTGTTAGGGATAAACTTTCCTGCTAATAAATCTTTGCGAACTTTCCCTTCAAAAGTAAAAGTCACTTTTCAGGTTGGGCTGAGACGCTTTAAATCTATTCGTCCTGAAAACTTTGTTTTTGATATCTCTTATGAAGAACTAATGAAGAGTGGTTCTGAGAAATATAAATTAAAACTGAAATCGGTTCCGGCAGGAGTGAGCTATGTACGTATTATTCCCGGTCAGGTAGATTTCTTAATCGAATCAATTCCTGCTTATGGCTATTAAGATTGGTTTAACTGGCGGCATTGGAAGCGGTAAATCGGTTGTCTCTCATTTATTGAAAACAATGGGAATACCCGTTTATATAGCAGATGATGAATCAAAAAGAATCACTTCAACTGATACTTTGATAAAGCAACAACTTATTAATTTACTTGGTGAGGAGGTTTATATTAACGGCGTTTTAAATAAAAATCTGCTTGCTGCTTATATCTTCTCGGATGCAGAGCATGCTAAGATTGTTAATGAGATTATTCATCCAAGAGTTAAAGAAGACTTTGTAAAATGGGTAGCTAAAAATAGTAAGTACCCTGTTGTTGCAATAGAATCGGCAATACTCATTGAAGCCGGATTTACTGATGAAGTTGATATCGTTGCAATGGTTTATGCTCCAATGGATTTACGTTTGCAACGATTGGCTTTGCGTGATTCTTCTTCGTCAAAAGAACAAATCTTAAAAAGAATTCAAAGTCAGATGGATGATGAGAAGAAAAAAGTATTAGCCGATTTTGTTATTGTTAATGACGAACAAATTCCTATGATTCCTCAAGTAATAGAGTTGGTAAAATCATCGCTACAATAATTATTTTTCCTAATATATGTTTAAAGGGTCACTTTTTCTCAATTTAACGTTGCTTGTTTCAATGTTGAATACTATTTTTGTTGACTCAAATATTTAAAAATAAAATAAAAAAGTATTATGTTGAAGACTATTTTGTCTATCTCGGGTAAGCCGGGTTTGTATAAGTTAATTTCTCAGGGAAAGAATATGTTGATTGTTGAATCAATTTCTGAAGATAAGAAACGTATCCCTGCTTATGGTAATGAAAAAGTTATTTCTTTGGCTGATATTGCAATGTATACAAATGATTCAGAAGTTCCTTTGAAAGAAGTGCTTGCTTCTGTGCTGAAGAAAGAAAATGGTGAATTAGCATCTATTGATGCAAAGAAATCTACAGGCGATCAGTTGCGTACTTATTTTGCAGAGATCCTTCCAGATTTTGACCGTGATAGAGTTTATGTAACTGATATTAAGAAATTAATTTCATGGTATAACATTTTGGTAACTAACGGTATCACTGATTTTGAAGCAGAAGAAACAGCTGCAGAAGCTACAGAAGCTGAAGAAGCTGAAGCTTAATAATATATCTTAGTAATCGATAGAAAAGGGTGAATCATTATGTGGTTTGCCCTTTTTCGATTTTATATAATCTTGAATCTGAAGCTTAGAGAGTGTTTATGATATTCTCTTTTAAAATGCTGTACGTTCATCGCTGCTGTAATATTACGGATCTTTTGATAAGATTCAACTCTCGCATTAAAAACTGAAAATTGATCTAGCAATCTAGCAGTTGGGTTTAACTTGTTGATTACTAGTTTGTAACACCCGCTAGATTAATTCAATTTGATCTAGCGCTAATCTAGCAGTCTAGCGCTTTGTCTTTTCCTGAATAAGGTTGACTTTCCTTGAACATCCGGGTGGAGAATACCCGTACACCCGGGTGTAGGTTGTTGTTACACCCGGGTGTAATGCACTTGTACACCCGGATGTGCATAATTGTTTTTAGGCTATAAATAAATAGAATTATAGGGCTATTTGGATCTTATATTCCATGAAATAAAAATTTTTATAAAATAGGAATCAAAATATTTGGTTTATATTATAAACCACTTTATATTTGCACCCAGCAATTGATAAGTGCACAGCTCTTTTGCTTTTTTTATCCGGATATAGTTTATGTTATAAACCAATTTATGAATTAATAAAAAAAAGAACTATGGAAGAGAAAACGTTAACAGAGAAAGAAAGCATAGAAATAATTTCTCGAATGATTCAGGAGACAAAAGAAGGAATGCAAGAAGGTTCAGGAAATATGTTCCTTTTGTGGGGATATCTATCAACAGTTGTTTCGTTGATGATCTATTTTGGATACAATGCAACTGGTAATACAAATATATTTTGGCTTTGGTGGTTAATACCTGCACTAGGATGGCCGGCAATGGTATATCTTCTCAAAAAAAGAAAAAGAAGAGTGGTGACTTATATAAACCGTATAGTAAGTTATATATGGATCGTTATCGGAATTTGTTCGGTACTTGTTCCTGTAGGTAGTATATTGGCTCCGGTTCCTTTCCCTGCTTTATTTGTTGCAGCATTGCTTGTGAACATCGGAGTAGCAATGACCGGTCTGGTTATTAAATACAGATTACTGATAATTTCTGGCTTTTCCGGCATTTTATTCAGTTTTTCTCTGTTGTTTGTTCATGGCTTGTCATGCATACTTGTGTTTGCTGCAATGTTTGTAGTTTTAATGATAATTCCGGGACATGCACTGAATGCTGCAAGTAGAAAATCTAAAAAATATGGCCTATGTTCAGAGAACTAGATCCGTTACTTCATTCACAACTTCGGCTTGCTATAATGGCTATTCTAATGAATGTGGAAGAAGCTGACTTTGTGTATCTGAAGGAAAAAACTCAGTCGACGGCTGGTAATTTAAGTGTTCAACTGGATAAACTTTCTGAGGCTGGGTATATAAAAGTGGAAAAAAACTTTGTAGGTAAGAAGACTCATACAGCTTGTCAGATCTTACCTGCTGGAAGAAAGGCTTTCGAACGTTATGTTCAGGCTCTGAAAGATTATATTGGATAAGATCTTTGTTTCTTTAGTCATGGCTTTTCGCCTGAAAAAGGAGAGGGGCTTGGGGATATTCAAAGTTTTTAAGGTTTGATTATTTTGTATTTACTCTTAAAGTTAACAATAATAGAGGCATGAATTGTGAAGTTTATTCCTTTGGGTAAATTTGATAAAACCGATTTTAGCAAAATAAAAAGCACAGCTGAATAAAGAAAATATTATTCGCTGTGCTTTTATTGTTATCCTGAAATAGATCTTAATTCCTGAAAACTAATCCTTCACCTAATGTGTCTACTATAATCGGCTTTTCTCTTTCAACCTCCTGTGCAAGTAGTTTCTTTGACAAGTCGTTGAGCAGATAACGCTGGATAGCTCTTTTTACCGGACGGGCACCAAACTCCGGATCATATCCGGCTTTTGCTATGAAGCTCGCTGCGGCTTCGGTTAATTCCAGAGTAACTCCGTTGCCGGCAAGCATCTTCTGGATGCCTCTTATCTGCAGATTCACAATCTGTCTAATCTCATTCTCTGACAGTGGAAGGAACATAATTGTTTCGTCAATACGGTTAAGGAACTCCGGACGGATGGTCTTTTTTAGCATTGACATAACTTCCTTTTTCGTCTCCTCAATAATGCGGTCTCTGTTCTCGTTGTTCAGCTTCTCGAACTGACTTTGTATGTACGAGCTTCCCATGTTCGAGGTCATAATGATGATGGTATTCTTGAAGTTTACCACCCTGCCTTTGTTGTCGGTCAGTCGGCCGTCATCGAGAACCTGCAGCAGGATGTTGAATACATCCGGATGCGCTTTCTCAATTTCATCGAACAGCACAACAGAGTATGGCTTGTGACGAATAGCTTCGGTAAGCTGACCGCCTTCATCATAACCTACGTATCCCGGAGGCGCTCCAACCAGTCTTGATACGGAATGTTTCTCCTGATACTCACTCATATCTATACGAGTCATCATTGTTTCGTCGTCGAACAAGAATTCGGCAAGGGCTTTTGCCAGCTCAGTTTTACCTACACCAGTGGTGCCCAGAAAGATGAAACTTCCGATAGGCCGCCTTGGATCTTGTAATCCGGAGCGACTTCTTCTCACTGCATCGGCCACTGCCTCGATGGCTTCATCCTGACCAATAACTCGTTTGTGTAGTTCATCTTCCAGATGAAGCAGTTTTTCAGATTCACTCTTCAGCATCTTCTTAACCGGAATACCCGTCCAGCGTGATACTACATCGGCAATGTCTTCGGCTTCTACCTCTTCCTTTATCATGGCACTGCCATTCTGCATTTGACGCAACTCTTTTTGAGTAGCTTCAATGTCAGTATTCAATGCCTGAAGCTTGCCGTATCTTATCTCGGCCACTTTGCCATAATCGCCTTCACGCTCAGCTTTCTCGGCTTCGAACTTCAGATTTTCTATCTCAACTTTATCTTGCTGAATTTTTTCTACCAAGGTTTTTTCACTTTGCCATTTGGCTTTGAATGAATTTTCCTGTTCCTTGAGTTCGGCAATCTCTTTGTTCAGCTGTTGAAGTTTATCTTCGTCCTTTTCACGTTTGATGGCTTCGCGCTCAATCTCCAGCTGTTTGATTTTACGGCTAATCTCATCAAGCTCCTCAGGCACCGAGTTTGCTTCCATACGTAACTTCGCAGCAGCTTCATCCATAAGGTCAATAGCCTTGTCCGGAAGGAAACGGTTGGTGATGTAGCGGTTTGAAAGTTCCACTGCAGCTATGATAGCATCATCTTTAATACGAACATGATGGTGATTTTCATAGCGCTCTTTCAGTCCACGAAGGATAGAAATTGTGCTCAGAATATCTGGCTCATCTACCTGTACCACCTGGAATCTTCTTTCCAACGCTTTATCTTTTTCAAAATACTTCTGATACTCGTTGTAAGTAGTGGCTCCGATAGAGCGTAACTCACCACGGGCCAGTGCAGGCTTTAGTATGTTTGCTGCATCCATTGCGCCTTCACCTTTACCGGCACCCACAAGTGTGTGAATCTCATCGATGAAAAGAATAATGTTTCCGTCGGATTTTATCACCTCATTGATTACCGATTTCAGCCGTTCCTCGAATTCTCCTTTATATTTGGCACCAGCCACCAAAGCACCCATGTCGAGTGAATAAATCTGTTTGTCTTTCAGATTCTCAGGCACGTCACCCCGAAGAATTCGATGCGCCAAACCTTCAACGATAGCCGTTTTACCGGTACCCGGTTCGCCAATAAGTATCGGGTTATTCTTGGTACGTCGGCTAAGAATCTGAAGCACCCTACGAATCTCTTCATCACGCCCTATTACAGGATCGAGCTTACCTGTACGGGCTTCCTCGTTGAGGTTGATGGCGTATTTATTTAATGACTGATAAGTATCCTCACTGGTTTGTGAGGTAACCTTTTCACCTTTACGCAATTCGTTAATGGCTGCACGAAGTTCCTTTTCGTTCATTCCGGCATCCTTCAAAATGTTTGCAACGGTACTTTTTACCGTTAGCAGAGCCAGCAACAGATGCTCCAGAGAAACAAACTCGTCGCCCATTTCTTTAGAATACTGAGTAGCTTTTTGGAAGACTTCATTCGTTTCCCTGCCCAGGTACGGTTCTCCACCGGTTACCTTCGGTAAAGAATCGATCTGTTTGTCGAGTACGAGCGCTATTTGCTGCCCGTTCATTCCTAGTTTCTGGAAGATAAAATTGGTTACATTTTCGCCAACCTTCATCACTCCATGTAGCACATGTGCGGTTTCAATTGTTTGTTGACCGCGACTCTGTGCCAGGTTTACGGCCTCCTGAACCGCTTCCTGTGATTTAATTGTAAAATTGTTGAAGTTCATATATTTATGTCTCCTATTGAAATTTCTGCTTTTAATAACTAACACCATAGAAGCACCAAAAGATTTGCCAACGTTCTTTTTATCTTTATTATAGACACATATGCTTTGTTGTGAAGACAATTTGACATTTTAAGTTTGTTTTGACGTGACAAACTGTCTTTGTTCTGCATTCTTTTACTCTGGTTATTGGATTTAGATTCTAATAATATAGAGCAATTTATACTGAGCTCATTTAGTGAAATCACCCAAAATAACTTCTGAAATGATATATTCAATTAATAATTTAATAGTATCTTTATCCCATTAAACAAAGAAAAACCCATGGAAGAAGAAATAAAAATGGCTGAAACAGTGATGCTGATTGATGCATCCTTTCTAAACTTCGTAACCGAAGATGTTAAAAAGAATTTTGAAAGAATGCTGAATAGAGAACTGCAAGAAATGGATCTTTCTCATCTGTTTACGTATCTTGCTCTGGATGCTGGTATTGTTGAAGGAAAAAATGAAATTCAGATATTTTTTATATATGATAAGAATTCGGCTCAGCTGGTTCATGCTCAGCCATCCGATTTGGAAAAGGAACTGAATAGTGTGGCTTTCAGTAATGAATTTGGAGAGTTTTGCTTTAATACTTTCCAACCTGAAGATATGGCTTCTCGTGAAGAACTGTTTTTAGAGTCGATGAAAGTTGTTGCTGACGCTAAAGGCGTGAAAAGAATTATAGTTCTTTCTTTTAATGAGGAGTATGGTGATAAAGTAAATGATATTCTTAAAGACATTAAAGAAAGAGAAGTAATTCAATTCCGCATGAATGAACCTGAGGACGATATTAATTATCGTTGGGAAATGCTTGCTTATCCGGTTATGCAGGCTTTGGGTATTCGTGGAGATGAATTGCAATAATAATTAGAAAATAGAATCCAGTTCAATGTCCGATTTCAGACTAAAGGTGTTTCTGTGTGTGGCGCGAAATCTTAGTTTTACTAAGGCTTCGCGAGAGCTTTTCATTACTCAGCCTGCCATAACTAAACATATACAAGAACTGGAGAGTCTATATAAAACCCGTCTTTTTGAACGGCTAGGAAATAAAATATCCTTGACTCCCGCAGGTGAGTTACTGCTGGAACATAGTGAACGGATTCTTGATGATTATAAAAGGCTGGATTATGAAATGCATCTGCTTCATAACGAATGCTCGGGAGAACTTCGTCTGGGGGCAAGTACTACGATATCTCAATATGTATTGCCTCCTTTCCTGGCTCGATTTATTGAAAAGTTTCCTCATGTATCCTTGTCGTTGCTCAATGGCAATTCACGCGATGTGGAAAATGCTTTGCTGGAACACCGTATAGATTTAGGTCTGGTTGAAGGAATTATTCGTTTGCCTAATCTGAAATATTCTACTTTTCAGAAAGATGAACTGGTTGCAGTGGTGCATACTCGCAGCAAACTGGCAAAGCTTGATGAGATATCAGTATACGATCTGTATAATATACCTTTGGTATTGAGGGAAAGAGGATCGGGTACGCTGGATGTTTTAGAAACATCTTTGCTGGCTCATAACATCAGATTATCAGATCTTAATGTTCGTATGTATCTTGGCAGTACGGAGAGTATCAAGCTATTTCTTGAAAATTCGGAATGTATGGGGCTTGTTTCAGTAAGATCTATTGCTCGTGAACTAGCTGCAGGACTTTTTAAAGTAATAGATATACGTTATCTGGAAATGCAACGGGAATTTTCGTTTGCCCGTTTGCAGGGAGAGGAGAGCGGCCTATCTCAGGTATTTATGCAATTTGCGGCTCATTATAATAAGAAGTTATAAGGCATTACAAAAAACGATTGGCATACCTCGGGTTATTGCTTTACCTTTGCGGCACAATTATAAAAGAATAAATAAGTATGGACGCAGTTGTAAAGTTTTTGAAGGGCAACAAAAAGATTATTTATGGAGTGTTATTAGCTTTTTGCCTTCTTCCAGTTGTTACTCCTCCTGTAGCATTATTTACGGGTCTGATTTTTGCATTGGTTTGTGGGCAGGCTCATCCTAAGTTTAATAAAAAATCGTCAAAGTATCTTTTGCAGTTTTCCGTTGTAGGTCTTGGCTTTGGTATGAATCTTCATCAAGCTTTGGCTTCAGGTAAGGATGGAATGACCTTCACCATAATATCAGTAGCAGGAACTTTGTTAATAGGCTCTTTTATAGCCTGGAGAATGAAAGTGGAAAAGAAAACTGGCTACCTTATTAGTTCAGGAACTGCTATTTGTGGAGGTAGTGCCATTGCAGCTGTTGGTCCGGTTATTAAAGCAGACGACGGTCAGATGTCAGTTTCTTTGGGAACAGTCTTCATCTTAAATGCCATTGCCCTCTTCCTTTTTCCTGTTCTTGGTCACTATTTAGGATTGACACAACACCAATTCGGCTTGTGGTCAGCCATTGCAATTCATGATACAAGCTCGGTGGTTGGTGCTGGAGCCGCTTACGGTGAGGAAGCATTGAAAGTAGCAACAACCGTAAAACTTACTCGTGCTCTGTGGATTATCCCTGTGGCATTTGTAACTTCATTCATCTTTAAGAATAAAACCGGTAAAATTTCTATTCCATGGTTTATCTTTTTCTTTATTCTTGCAATGCTGGCAAACACATTCCTGCCATTACCTGCATTTTTGACTAACGCTGTAGTGTGGTTGGCACGTAAAGGATTAACCTTGACACTGTTCTTTATTGGTGCATCGCTTTCAAAAGATGTTCTTCGTAAGGTAGGTGTTCGTCCAATGATTCAAGGCGTACTTCTCTGGATAGTAATCGGAGTATCTTCTTTACTATATATATTGTATACAACAGTATAACAGTATAACAGTATAAGGGTTAGATGAATTATATGTAGATTTTTGAAATAGTTTCTATTAGAGATAGTCCTGTGTTTGGCTAAACGAGTTTAATGAGTTTGCCAGATACGGGATTTTTTTTTGGAAATTTTGTGCATAAAAAAAGGCTATCTCGCGATAACCTTTTTCTCCCTAACCATTTTTATCAATGTAATGAGTATATTTTACTCAGTTTACTCTTCATTATTTTATGCAAAGATAATTATACCAACCGTACGGTATGTCATTTCTGGCATTTTTAACACTATTAAAATGGAAATTTATATGTTTGCAATATAATATTTATTCTTTTTTATAAAAAAAATGGCAGATTTCAATAAGGATTGGAATATCAGTAATCGTTTGTTTTATTATTTGTGGGGACATATAAGAAGTAATGCTGAATATTTTTAGCACATTTTTGGGAAAAAAATATTGGACTGAAAAGTATTTAAAACAAGAGTAAGCTTGATTTTAGTGTTTATGCTTTAATCTCATTATAATATTTTATAAATATATCCTTCAAGAGGGTAGTGTCGAGCCCATTCTTTAAACACATTTCAAACGATAGTCCCGAATAGATATATCTGAAATGCATAGCAATATAATCAACATCGTATTCTTGTCTAATCTCTCCCGATTTTAGTGCGTTGCTGACGACTCTTTTCCACAATTCTAGCTCACTGTCAAAGACTTTAGCTATAAGTATGCCGAAATCAGGATAGTATTGTATTGCCTGAAATATAAGATTAAAGTAACATCTGCTCAGATTCTTCACGCCACAAGATTCTATTGATTTCATAGTTCTATTGATACCTTCAATATAAAAATCTATAAACTCAATCAGGCTGGAATCTTTAAATGTAGCAAATTTGATTTCAATATTATGAGGTGATAATATGTATCTATCAACAACTTTTATAAAAAGTTCCTCCTTATTTTTCATGTAGTAGAAGATGGCTCCTCGACTTAATCCTAAGGCTTTTTCCAAATCTGCGATTGTGACTTTCTCGAAGTTTTTGGTCAGAAAAAGTTTGAATGCACCAAATAGTATTTTGTCTTCAGTTTCTTTCACTTCTTTTACAGGTAAATAATGTGGATAAAAGTAGATACAATTTATTAATTAGTAACTCTTTTCTTGGGCAGTATTATTGTTATTTAACAATATTAACATCACTCATTTGTTTAGTTGTCTAAAGAGATTTATTTTCTGTGAATAGCAGATACAACAAATTGCCTGTTTAAAATGTAAGATGGAATTAGAATTCAGACTCTTGACTAAACTCCAATCTGAATTGTTATTCACACAAAATAATGGATAGTCGCGTAAACTCAGATAGATGAACTGAAGAAAAAGATACAAAAATGGGATTGTCCCGGTTTAGAACAACCCCATTAAGAACTTAATTAAGTTATTAGTCTGTAGTATATTAGATGTGTTCAGTAAATTAATAATAGAGGGTGGTTGCTTTTTTCTCCCAGAACTTTGCCTTTTTCTCCCAGGACAACTTATCAGTCGGAGTTCCTTTTCTCTATTAATTATAGAACATATTTACTTTTTCCCCTTAGTAATGTTCTGAATATCCTGGAGTGTCATGTCGCCGGTAATCTGTATAAATACAAACTCAGGTTTTTCATCTACAAACATTACCAGTTCGCCAATTTTATTATTAGGTTTCTTTTTAATGTAAAAAGTAACATGAGAGCCTTCTTCTCTTACACGCATTAGCTCTTCATATCTTTTATTACTGGCATAATTACGAATCTCACCTTTCATCATGTTTGAGATGGCAGCTTTTTCACTGGTCAATATTACTATTGACTCAAGTTTCCCGGCAATTCCACCTATATCCAGTCCTTCTGTTTTCATATTAGGCATCATTTGAAGCATAGTCTTAGATATAAAAACGGAAGTTACTCCATCCATATCGGCATATTTGTCGATGAGTTTATTCTGCGCAAATGCAATGCTGGTGCAGCACATTAATATTGCAAATAATACATGTTTTATTTTCATCGCTATATTTATTATTGGCTGATTTGTTTATTAATAATTTCATTCACTTTATTCATATCTTCCTGGGCACTTTCCAATTGAGAAACTCCTTTATTAAGATTGTTGGAGACCAATAGTAATGCCTTTTGAGCTTCTTTGTAAGCATCCTGCGGATTTGAATAAGTATCTGTAAGTACCGGTTTTTGCTGTTCCAGATATGGATAAAGTCCTATACTCAGAATTAAGCATATACTTGCAGCTATACCGCTTACCAATTGCCAGTTTATTATTCTTCTTTCCAGACGAGGTTTTTTTATTTTCTCTTTTTCTTCCCACGAGTCGATAAGAAGATTTAATTTCTTTTCTAAATGAGCCGGAACCTCAATATCGTTGTCTATATCTTTACAACTGCTGTACATCTCCAGAAACAGCTCTTTTTCAGCCAGTAAATGAGGAGGCACTTCCTGAGTTTCAAAAAAATGCATAATTTCCTTTTCCTGGTCAACCGACGTTTTACCTTCATAAAAATCGGCTATTAATTTCTCTATTTCAAAGATTTTCATCATTGTCTCAATATATTAAATTGTTCGCGTATCGTTTTTCTGGCTCTTGATATCAGAACTCTTATGTTGATGGCATTAAGTCCGGTTATCTGTTCAATCTCTTCAATAGAACATTCGCTCAGATGTCTTAATTTCATCACCTCTTGTTGCTTTCCCGGCAATTGTGTGATGAGCTGTTTTACACAGTTTAGCTCGTCTTTAATTTCTATCTCGTTGATCAGAGATGTTTCATTTGATTTACTTACCACTTCTATATCCTGAGTTTCGCTCTCGTTTTTAGTTGAGCGAAGATAATCAAAACATATATTTTTGAGTAAGATAACGCTAAATGATTCCGGATTTCTGATTTCTGCGAGCTCTTCCCGTTTATTCCATAGCTTTAGATACGCTTCTTGTACCATATCTTCCGCATCGCACTGGTTTCCCAATAGCTTATAGGCAATCCTGTATAGCTTTTGGTGATGAGGAAGATATTGTTTTTTGAAGCTTTCGGCATCCATGTCATTGCTTATTAGTAAGTTTGGATATATCCGATTTATTAAATTTGCCTTTAATCTTAACTAAAGCAGCTTCATTGCCGGTTGTAACAACTACCAATTCGCTGATGTCTCCGTTGTTCATCTTAACCAATACTCTTACATTTTCGCCGTTTTCATTTGAGCGGACCAATGTTTCATATCCTTCAACATTCAGGGTTTTTACCTTTTCGGCAAATTTATCTTTAATCTCCGATGAACATTTGCTCAGATCAAGTACCTGTAAAGAGTCGATCTCTTTTACTCCGCCCAAATCATCACCTTTAGAAAAAGATTTAGCCAGATTCATCATAGACTTATCTAATTTTACATTCTCAACGTTAGGTGCATCAGAAAACTCTTTAAACAACTTTTCTATATTTTGGCCAAAACTCAATTGAGCTACCAGGAAAAGTGATATACACAAAAAACACTTCTTTACCATAATTCTGTAGATTTTTAGATGATTACTTTGTACTAATTAACGCGTTATCGATGTAAATACATTAATTAGACGTAACGAAACAGAATGTTGTTACAAATAAAATAAAAAAAAGAGCGAAAAGAAAAGATTTTTATTTCTTTCCTCTTCGCTCCTCAATATTTTCTGAATATATTATGCTTTATTCTCTCTTAATTTTTCAAAAATTAAAGCTTCCAATTCTTCTGCTAGTTCAGGATTATCACTGATAACCTGTTTTGCACCATCTCTTCCCTGAGCAAGTTTAGTGTCATTGTAGCTATACCATGAACCGCTTTTCTTGATAATTCCTAGTTCTGCACCAAGGTCAATTATTTCTCCTGAACGAGAGATACCTTCGCCAAACATGATATCGAACTCAGCTTTGCGGAATGGAGGAGCAACTTTGTTCTTCACAACTTTCACACGAGTTTGGTTACCAATTATTTCATCACCATCTTTAAGTTGGCTGGTACGGCGGATGTCTAAACGTACAGAAGCGTAGAATTTCAAAGCGTTACCACCGGTCGTAGTTTCAGGGTTACCAAACATTACACCGATCTTTTCACGCAACTGATTGATGAATATACAAGTTGTTTTTGTTTTACTGATAGTTCCGGTTAGCTTACGTAAAGCCTGAGACATTAAACGAGCCTGAAGTCCCAACTTGTTTTCTCCCATGTCGCCTTCTATTTCGGCTTTCGGAGTAAGTGCAGCTACAGAGTCGATAACAACAATGTCAACAGCAGAAGAACGGATAAGCTGATCTGCAATTTCCAATGCCTGTTCACCGTTATCAGGTTGTGAAATTAAAAGGTTATCAATATCTACACCCAGCTTTGCAGCATAGAAGCGGTCGAAAGCATGCTCAGCATCAATGATTGCTGCAATACCTCCAGCTTTCTGTGCCTGAGCAATGGCATGAATTGCAAGTGTTGTTTTACCAGAAGATTCAGGACCGTAGATTTCAATAACCCTTCCTTTAGGATATCCACCAACTCCTAATGCTACATTTAACGCAATAGAACCGGTAGGGATTACTTCTACTTCCTGTACATTATCATCGCCGAGTTTCATGATAGAACCTTTGCCGTAGCTTTTTTCTATCTTATCCATGGCAGCCTGTAAGGCTTTTAATTTTTCGCTTGATGCCATATTTGTTTCAAAATTTAATTCATCGCTTTCTTTCTTTGCCATAAATTAGTTATAAGTTTACTTGTTTATACTTTATAAAATTTGTTGAGCATGATTCTTGGTGCTCACTTCTTTAGGTGTAATAATGCGCTCAATAATTCCTTCTTCATTAATAATAAAGGTGGTTCTTAATGTTCCCATGTACGATCTGCCATACATTTTCTTTTCGGCCCACACACCAAATTGTTCTACCAGTTTCTTTTCTGTGTCGGCTATCAAAGTAAAAGGAAGTTCGTTCTTTTCGATAAATTTCTGATGAGATTTCTCATTATCTACGCTTACACCTATTACTTCATATCCGGCTTTTCTTAGTTCTGTATAATTATCCCGGAGGCTGCAAGCCTGAGCTGTACATCCCGAAGTACTATCTTTTGGATAGAAGTATAATACCACTTTCTTCCCTCTGTAATTGCTAAGGCTAATTTCTTCGCCTTTTTCGTTTATTCCCAGTATATCAGGGGCTTTATCTCCTACATTCATAATTCTTAATTGCTAGATTTAATACTTACAAAGATAAAAATAAAAAGTTAAGTACGGCAATAATTGTTGCAATTCTAGTTACTTAATAGAATAATTCAATTTGGTTGTAACATCTTTTTTTTTCTTTTTTTGGGGTATAAAGATGCTTTTAAATAGTTGCAGGCTTACTCTTTTTCGTTTAGAGTAAGATTCAAAATTCTCGCTCTTGTAATCAAAGTCTTTTTGCCAACATGTAGTAGGGGAAATATAACAGTAGGTAGCTTCCTCTATTGAATTATCAGATTCTTTTGCCTTTTCAGCTACGAGAATGTTTTTCTTAGAAGGAACTATGCATATAATGCCTTTTCTTTTGCATTCATTGATTATTGGCGTAATTATACATTCGTAGTTGTCAACAATAGTTTGGGTTGAAAAATTGTTATAAACAGAATTACCTATTTTTTGGATGGGTCTTAATTGAATAATATCTAAAGGAACGTTGTTGAACAGATTATTGAATTCTGCTAAATCAAATAAATTATCCTGGTTAATAGTGTAATTAATCCGTAACTTAAGATCTGGATATATCTGCTTTACTTCAGCAATATTTTTAAGAAGTTCAGGGATATGTTCAAATTTGCCGTTAGTCATGAAAAAATCGTAGGTCTCTTTCTTAAGACCATGCAAGGATAATGTTATTTCATTTAATCCCGCTTCGGCATATTTGTTTAGGAGTTCTTTGGTAATAAGAGCTCCGTTTGTAGTTATTGAAATATATGGAATGTGATGTTGCTTTCCCAAAGAAATAATTTTCAGGATACCTTTGTATAAGGTAGGTTCTGCTCCACAACCAATTTGCAGTTTTAGTGCCCGGTGGAATATTGAATTAGCAATCAATTCAATATCTTCAATATCTATCTTTTTGTGTTCTTTTGTTTTTGAATCGGAATCGCTGAAATAGCACATTCGGCATCGGAAATTACATGCAATGACAGGATCTAGAAAAATTCCTATATATCTTTTGTTGAAGATATGTAGAAGATAAATTCCTAGTAATTTAATTCTTCTATTCTTAATTTTGCCAAAAAGGCTTAAAAGGTGATAGACGTTTTTCATGCATATAGATAAAAGAAGAGGGAAATAATATTATTTCCCTCCAAACTTTTTATTTTAAAGTTCCAAATCTCCATCGAACACCTCTACCCAAGGTAAGCCTTGTTTGTTTAGTTGTTCCATGAATGGATCCGGATTAAAGTCTTCTACGTTATTTACACCAGGATTTTTCCATTCACCTTTAAGGAACATCATAGCTCCAATCATAGCAGGAACACCTGTTGTGTAACTTACGCCCTGAGCACCTGTTTCTTTATAAGCTGCTTCGTGGCTACAGTTGTTATATACGTAATAAGTACGTTCTTTACCATCTTTGATACCACGGATACGGCAACCAATAGAAGTTTCTCCGGTATAGTTTTCACCAAGATCTCCCGGATTAGGAAGAACTGCCTTAAGGAACTGAATAGGAACAATCTTTTGTCCGTTGTACTCAATCTCATCAATACGAGCCATACCAATATTTTGGATAACGCGAAGGTGAGTAAGATATTCCTGACCGAAAGTCATCCAGAAACGAGCACGCTTCAATGTTGGATAGTTCTTAACCAGAGATTCCAGCTCTTCGTGGTAAATTACATAAGATTCTTTAGGACCGATATTTGGATAATTCAATGGCTTATGAATCTGATGAGGTTCAGTGATAACCCATTCACCGTTTTCGTAATATTTTCCTTTCTGAGTAACCTCACGGATATTGATTTCCGGATTGAAGTTAGTAGCAAAAGCTTTGTGATGATCGCCTGCGTTGCAATCTACAATATCAAGATAATGCATTTCATCGAAGTGATGTTTAGCTGCATAAGCAGTATAAATTCCACTTACTCCCGGGTCGAAACCACATCCTAGGATAGCAGTCAGTCCGGCTTCTTTAAACTTATCCTGATAAGCCCATTGCCAGCTATATTCAAAGTGAGCTTCATCTTTTGGTTCGTAGTTAGCAGTATCAAGGTAGTTAACTCCTGCAATCAGACAGGCATCCATAATGGTAAGGTCCTGATAAGGAAGGGCTACGTTGATAACGATTTCAGGTTTGAAATCATTGAATAAAGCAACCAGTTCATCTACATTATCGGCATCAACCTGAGCCGTTTTTATTCTGTCTCCACCTATAGCTTTAGCTATGGCATCACATTTCGATTTTGTACGGCTAGCCAACATGATATCTGTAAATACGTCAGCATTTTGTGCCACTTTATGTGCAACAACGGTTCCAACACCGCCGGCACCAATAATTAGAACTCTACCCATTTAAGTGTAATTTAATTGTTTTAACATTGATAACTCGGCAAAGATAAATAAATTAATTGAGGTGGGGAATAATCTTATAATATTTATGTACCTCTAATGGTGGAACTTCTTTCTGTTTTGAAAGACTATTTACCCATTCCGCCATTTTTGGCAATTATCCATATAATTATGGGTGCTCCAAAGAGTGCGGTAACTGAATTTATAGGCAATGTTCCCTGACTGCCGGGCATTTGTGAAATAAGGTCGCACACCAGCATAATGCCACTTCCGCAAAGAATGGAGGCGGGAATAATCATTTTATGATCGGATGTATGAAAAATGCCCCGGGCAATATGTGGAATGGTTACGCCGATAAAGGCAATTGGTCCGGTAAAGGCGGTGGATGTTCCTGCCAATAGGGCAGTAGCCAGAATAATCCACAAGCGAGTGCGGGAAACAGAAACTCCAAGTCCGGTGGCATACTTTTCGCCCAGCAATAAAACATTGAGCTTTTTCTGCATAATGAAGGCCAATAGTGTACCTACGATTATTATTGGTGCCATAATTGCCATGTAATCCCAGCTCACAGCCGAAAGACTTCCAAAAGTCCACGAGATAAATAGTTTCAATGTATCCGGGTTACTGGTGCTTTGCAGAATGCTGACAATGGCTCCGGCAAAGTTACCGAACATCATTCCTATAATTAATAAAGATATAGTCTGCGGAACTTTCACAGATACAATAATTATCAGTAACAATACCCCAACAGCACCCAAAACAGCAGCGGTAACCTGTCCCCATCCGGCAATTACAAACCAGGGAAGCGATGAGGCTCCTAAAGTGAGCAGGGCAACTCCCAGACTGGCTCCCGAGGTAACACCCAGTACATCCGGTCCGGCAAGCGGGTTGCGGAACAAAGTCTGCATCAGCACACCTGCCACGGACAATGCCGCGCCTGTAAGAATGGCAGTTAATGCTTTAGGCAGGCGATAATTGATAATAATTTCCCTATATAAATCGTCTCCGCCACTTCCTATAAGTGAAGACCACACATCTTTCAGCGAGAGGTTTACGCTTCCAAAGGCTATGTCGCAGGTAAATGCAACAAAGAAAACGAGTATCAATAATAGGAATCTTGTTCTCATTTCAGCTTTTGCATATAAGTGAATTCATAATTGGGCAGCAATTCAGGGTGAAGCGCTTTTATCATGTCACTAAGAATGAGGTAGGGGCGGGCAACGGCACTTTCCCAATAGTCGTTACCTCCAGTGGCATTCATCCGTTTATTGTAATTATATACATTTCCTTCTTTGTATGCCTTGAACAACTTGTATTTTGCATCTAATTTACCCAACTCATCCAATGAATTAGCCTGAGAACCTACCCATACATCTGCCTTGCTGAAATTAATCAAAGCCGATTCTATATTGGAAGATATGCTGCCGCTGGTGGTATCTTTCTCATAAAAATAGGAGCCCCCCGCATCACGGAACATCTTTGCATTAAAACTTTTCCCGGCAGGCATTGTCCAGGTACCGCGGAAATCTTGTCCGGACACCAGGGTAGGGCGGTCTTTTACTTTCTGAGCCAATGCAGATACATCTTTATATCTTTTCTCTACATCATTGAACAGACTGTCTGCCAAATCCGATTTATCAAAGAATGCACCTATAAACTTTATCCATTCTGCGCGTGCCAGTAACGAAGTCTCCTGCCATTCAATATTATAGATAACCGACAGACCGCTTTGAGTGAGTCTTTTCGAGTTTTCATCTTCTGCATTGTAAGCCGAAGTCATTACCGCCTGCGGACGGAGAGCAAGAAGATTCTCAATATCCAGATTGAAAGCATCTCCCAGATCTTTTATTCTGCCTTCTTTAACTCCCTTCAAAATCTCCGGATTATAAACCCATGCAGCACTGCATACCCCAGTCACTTTGTCGAGTTCGCCCAGCATTTGCAGAAATTCAAAGTAAGTTGCCGAATTGGCTACCAGCGATTTCAAAGGAGTCTGAATCTTTTTTCCATCCTGAGGAACGCTGGTCTTTGTATCTTTCACCAGATAATATCTGGCATATATTTCTCCTTTTTTCCAGGGATTGAAGACTGTTACGCAAGTATAACTGTCAGTTTTTCCAATAGAAAAGCCTTCTGCGTACTTTATTTTAAGAAGTTCTCCTGCTGCTTCGCTTTTATTTTTTTGTTTATTGGTGCAACCAGTAAATAGTATCAGTATAAAAAGAAGTATATAATGTATATGTTTCATCGGTTTTTTGTTTTATTCAGACAAAGGTAATAAAATGCAGAAAGAAAGAAGTTATTTGGCAATCTTTTCTTTCGTGGGATCTAAGCTAATATCCCGAGACATATAAGCAAACTTCATTATATATGTTTTTGTTTAGCAGTACAGCTAATTATAAAATAGTCTACACTTTATATAATTAAAGTCTAGAGTTTATTATGATAAGGTGTACTGCTATTTTAAAATGTGTTTCGAGCAATTGCCTTAGCTCACCTTATGTTTATGCTAAGCACCGGTGGGTGTTTTCTCTGTCATTAGGATGACGAACTCTGACATAACGGCAGTATTCTGTCAGAAACCCCAATAAAATAGCAAACATAACTGTCATGCCATAAAAGTTTCTATAAGATTTTTGTTTTTGGCACGACGTTTGTTTATTAATTGGCGTATGGTTGCTCCACACACGAAAACACCGTTAGAGAGCAATCGACAATATTAAATAGAATAATAATTAAAAAACAAAATAACAATCATGGGAAAAATTATTGGAATTGACTTAGGAACAACAAACTCTTGTGTTTCTGTATTCGAAGGAAACGAGCCTGTAGTAATAGCAAACAGCGAAGGTAAACGTACAACTCCTTCTATTGTTGCATTTGTAGACGGTGGCGAACGTAAAGTTGGCGATCCTGCAAAACGTCAGGCTGTAACAAACGCAAAACGTACAGTATTCTCTATCAAACGTTTTATGGGTGAGAACTGGGATCAGGTACAAAAAGAAGTTGCTCGTGTTCCTTACAACGTTGTAAAAGGCGACAATAATACTCCACGTGTTGATATTGACGGACGTCTTTATACTCCACAGGAAATTTCTGCAATGGTTCTTCAGAAAATGAAAAAAACTGCAGAAGATTACCTTGGACAAGAAGTTACTGAAGCTGTTATCACAGTTCCTGCATACTTTAGCGACTCTCAACGTCAGGCTACAAAAGAAGCCGGACAGATTGCCGGTCTTGAAGTTAAACGTATTGTAAACGAACCAACAGCTGCTGCTTTGGCTTACGGTCTTGATAAGGCTCACAAAGATATGAAGATTGCCGTATTCGACTTAGGTGGTGGTACATTCGATATCTCTATCCTTGAATTCGGTGGCGGTGTATTCGAAGTTCTTTCAACTAATGGTGATACTCACCTTGGTGGTGACGACTTCGACCAGGTTATTATCGACTGGTTGGCTGATGAATTTAAAAATGATGAAGGTGTAGACTTGCGTCAGGATCCAATGGCTCTTCAACGTTTGAAGGAAGCTGCTGAAAAAGCAAAAATTGAACTTTCTTCAACTACAACAACTGAAATCAACTTGCCATACATTATGCCGGTTGCAGGTGTGCCAAAGCACTTGGTTAAAACATTGAGCCGTGCTAAATTCGAATCACTTGCACACAACTTGATTCAGGCTTGTGTTGAACCTTGCCGTAAAGCAATGGACGCTGCAGGATTAAGCAACTCAGATATCGACGAAGTTATCCTTGTAGGTGGTTCTACTCGTATTCCTGCAGTACAGGATTTAGTAGAAAAATTCTTCGGAAAAGCTCCTTCTAAAGGTGTAAACCCAGACGAAGTTGTTGCTATTGGTGCAGCAGTTCAAGGTGCTGTATTAACAGACGAAATTAAAGGTGTGGTTCTTTTGGATGTTACTCCACTTTCAATGGGTATTGAAACATTAGGTGGTGTAATGACTAAATTGATCGATGCAAATACAACTATCCCTTGCAAGAAGAGCGAAGTGTTCTCTACTGCGGCTGATAACCAAAGTGAAGTAACTATCCACGTACTTCAGGGAGAACGTCCAATGGCTAGCCAAAACAAATCAATCGGTCAGTTCAACCTGTCAGGTATTGCTCCGGCTCGTCGTGGTATTCCTCAGATTGAAGTAGCTTTCGATATCGATGCAAACGGTATCCTGAAAGTAACTGCTAAGGATAAAGCTACAGGTAAGGAACAAACAATCCGTATTGAAGCTTCAAGCGGTTTGAGCAAAGACGAAATTGATCGTATGAAAGCTGAAGCTGAAGCAAACGCTGAAGCAGATAAGCAAGAACGTGAAAAGATTGACAAGTTGAATCAGGCAGATAGCATGATCTTCCAGACTGAAAAGCAACTTGAAGAACTTGGCGATAAACTTCCTGCTGACAAGAAAGCTCCTATCGAAGCTGCTCTTGCTAAGCTGAAAGAAGCTCACAAGGCTCAGGATATTGCTGGTATCGATGCTGCAACAGCAGAGTTGAACAAAGTATTCCAGGCTGCAAGTGAACAAATGTATGCTCAGGGTGCTGGTCAACCAGGTGCAGAGCAAGCTGGTCCTGACATGAATGCCGGTGCAGGTGCACAAGGTGGTTCTGACAAACATCAGGGAGACAATGTTCAGGATGCTGATTTTGAAGAAGTAAAATAATTACTGCTCGATAGAGCAATATGCATTCATAAATTAAGCCGCTGTAAATGCTAAATTTGCAGCGGCTTTTCTTTTGCTTTATATAATTAATCATTAGCTTTGGCGCTGAAAATAAAATATACTACACAATCAATAAATAGAGAAATGAGTGTTTTAAGAAACATCAATAACGTAAAAAGAACAGTTTTGCAGGCATTAACAAAGAATGTTGGTACTTCTTTGAATGCAAATGGAGGTAAATTGAATAAGGCTGATATAAAGAGAGTGCTCATTGTCCGACCTAACCACCGACTGGGTAATCAGTTATTAATAACTCCTATTGTTCAGGATGTAACTGATTTCTTTCCGGAAGCAAAAATAGATTTGTTCGTAAAGGGAAATGTGGCTCCTATTATATTTCAGAACTATAAAAACATAGATCATATTCTTCGGTTACCCAAACAGCATTTCAAACAACTGCTTCAATACATAAAAGGATGGCTGAGCATTAGAAAAGAATATTATGATATCGTGATAAATGTTGTTCCTAACTCATCATCGGGAAGGCTACTTACTAAATTTGCCAGAGCCAAATATAAGTTTTATGGTGACGATGTGGAAGAGTTGCAGCAGAAGTACAGCGATTATCAGCATATAGCAAAGAATCCGGTTTATAATTTCCGTTATTGCTTGTCTAAGTTGGGTATTAGTTGTGATTACAATGAAATTCCATCATTAAATGTAAAACTAAGTTCTTCGGAAATTGCTACCGGAAAGGAATTGCTTGATAAGCTGGTTACTGATAAAAATAAAAAAACAATTAGTATATATACTTATGCTACCGGGGCAAAGTGTTATGACGAAACATGGTGGCTGGAATTTCATAAACGATTAAAATCAGAATATCCTGAATTTAATATTCTTGAAATCTTACCTGTAGAGAATGTTTCGCAGATATTATTTAAAGAACCTTCACTTTACAGTAAAGATATTCGTGAAATGGCTGCTGTAATAGCAAATACCGAAGTATTTATAAGTGCGGATGGTGGTGTAATGCACCTGGCAAGTGCTGCGCAAACTCCTGTTATTGGTTTATTCTCGGTTACCAGCATTGGTAGGTATGAGCCATATAACGGTAAAAGCAAAGGTTTGAATACAAACAATCTGACCAACGATGAAATTGTCAGTGAGATAAATAAAAATATTCTGGCTTAAGCAGAGATATAGCTCTTTATTTCAAAACAAAATAAAACAAGCAGAAAGAAGGCTGTTCCCGGTAATAAGGGTGCAGCCTTCTTTCTGTTTACAGGATGGAAGGCTTAAAAAGTGACTGATGACTCCTGCAACAAGTAGAACTATGAGTTCTGTTATAACCATGGAAAAGATTAATAAAGTGACTTATGACTTATTAAGTTTATGGAGTAGAGTCAGCAAATGGCTTAGTGTTGGCTAAATAAATGAATCGGAAGAGAAAGAATAACTGGAAAACAAACCTCGAATTGTATAATGTTGGCTTGAAAATGGCAAACCTTGATTCTTCTTACGACCAGATTACAGCTGCGAATATTATAATGTTAGCTTGAAAAAGTGAGGGATAACCTGAAAGTGATTGTTGAAGTGACTGATGAGTGAGGGATGTTTTCTGTTTTATACGTACTAATTGTCTTAATATTCAGGTAATTATGCGTTTTTTAGTGAGGGGTGATGGATGAAATTAGTTTTTATTATTCTTGGTATTGATCATTAGATACGATTTAAAAAAATAGTAAAGGCTGCTTCCTGTGTATATCTAGGAGCAGCCTTTTATATAGAT
Source organism: Bacteroidaceae bacterium (assembly GCA_963668125.1). Classification (GTDB taxonomy): domain Bacteria; phylum Bacteroidota; class Bacteroidia; order Bacteroidales; family Bacteroidaceae; genus Bacteroides. The sequence goes on from OY764215.1 coordinate 1,799,321, forward strand.
TTATGTTTTGTGTTAATTACCGGAGAAGTCTTTATTAAGCATTACTTAAACTTAAGAGCCAGACTTATTGAATGAGCTGTTAATTTAGTGCTACGGTCGTAGTAACTATACCTCATCTCAAGAGTATTAAGTTGTTTAATTCCAAATATCCCGTTGGCAGATGTTACACGAAAGTTTACCCCAAAAAGATTACTGGTAAATTTAGATAAGTCGAAATCACTTGTGTAATATGACTCATTGTCAGCTAACATATGCTCCTTGTAAGGCTTGAAATATTCAATGCCCGACTGGCGATAATATCTATAGAACGGAGCGATAGAAATAAAAGGAGTTATTTTATATGGAATCTCTAGCTCTGCTGTGTGAGCTGTGAGTTTCCAACTATCTGTATAGTAACGATAAAATCCTCGCAAAATAAATTTATCTCCTAAAAAGTAATTTGCTCGCACTCCAATAGGCAACTTAAACCTATTATCGGGTAATTTTTCAGAATAAGCATTGTTTCCGTTGTCTCCAAAGTAAACACGTTGGTAGGCTGTTCCCAGTAATCCTTTCTGGTAACCAATGTCTGTAAGCAATGACATTTGCAGTCGCTGATTTATAACCTGAGCCAGTCCCAATGAAAGATTATACGAATTACGGGGAGCACTATCTCCCTGATTGTATTTAAGATTTGGACTGTTAGGACGTAGTTCTACAGGTAATAATACCTTCCAAGTATCCAGAAAGACTGAGGCTTTAGCCGAGAATTCTGTATTCTTATCTTGTGTACTCTTTGAAAACAGAATATTACCTCCTATGGAAGTATAGTCGAATTCTCCGGAAAACGAGAGACCTCCACCAAGAGTATAATTCTTTTTTGTATTCTCAAACAAATAATTTACGGAAGGAGAAACACGTACATCGCCACTGGATGCTGATGAAATGGTACTTGGATCTATTTTATCAGAAGATGCAGAACTATAAACATCGACTCCTAGTTCGATTCCAAAAATATGTTTATTATTTCTTTTGTCGAATTTGCTCAGTTGAAGGTCTATTGAATTTCCCGATTCGTCAATTTTCTCACTTCCAATACCACCGGTAACAGCCGAATTATTTCCGTTCTGGTGATAATAACTAGTTAAAAAGTTAACTTCATCAACCTTTAGTTTTCTATACTTCGTGCTATCTGTTTGTGCCTTTGTAATATTCATAAACAGCATTAATGCTGCTACTGTTATAACAATCTTTTTCATTTTACCTCCTTCTTTTAATTACAACCACAACCTCCGCCTGTTCTGCCTCCATTACCACCTGATGCACCCTCTCTATAAAGCAAGAAGTTACTTTCATATTTCTCAATTTTGCGGCTTGAAAGACTCATTTCGGCATCATTGATTCTTGATTTTTGAAAAGGTTTTACCGTTTTACAGGATGGAAGTACTAATGTGCTACACAATAATACTAAAAAGAATAGTTTCTTTTTCATTCTACAATTTTAATATTTTTAGAGAGAAATAGCTTATTATTATCATCAACCAGAATACATTCAATGCCGTTTAACTGATTGATAAGATTTAATCCTTGATTAACCCCTAGTATGCTTACCGGTGTAGCCATTGCATCAGCCAATTCTGCATTAGAAGTTATTATTGTTACACTTTTTATTCCTTTTATCGGATATCCGGTTTTGGGATTTATAGTATGAGAATATAATTGATTGTCAATCATTACAAATTTCTCATAATTCCCTGATGTTGCAATTGACTTATTAGTAATATTCAGTGTAGAAAAATAAGTCTGCTTCAGATTAGGATTAGCTATACCTACTGTCCACGGAGAACCATCTTCCTGATATCCCCAGGCGTTTAAGTCACCGGATGCGCTGACAATACCATTATTAACACCTACTTCTAGCATTACGCGTTTGGCACAATCGGCTGCATATCCTTTACCAATACCTCCAAAACCAATACGCATCCCTTTATTTTTGAGAAATACAGTTTTTGCATTGTTATCGAGCAATATATTCCGATAATCTATAAGATGTACCGACTTTTTGGCTTCCTGTATACTTGGTAACTTAGTCATTGATTCATTAAAGTTCCAGAAGTTCTTATCAAGAGAACCATAAGATAGATCAAAATACCCCTGAGTAAGTGCTGATATTTTTTGTGCTCTGTATACCAAATTAAAAAACTCATCAGGAACTTCAACCGGCTTTATTCCGGCGTTTCGGTTTACTTCATTCGTTATGCTGTCGTCACTATAAGTTGTAAGCAGTCGTTCTATACGTTTTACTTCGTCTATGCCACAAGTTATCTGTTCATTCCCTAGCTTTTCATTTGCACTCAATGCCAGGAATTCGAACTGATTACCCATTAGTTTGGTTTGTACCTTTACAAGACTCATTCTCTGATTATTTTATATAGCAACTAATGTCTTTTATATAATCGTTCACGGTGCTTTTCTTATCAAATCCATTCCAGTTTTTTAAGCTCTTCCCACTTGCATCAGTCAATACAAGAAAGGGAAAAGATCCTTCGGGATCATACTTTTCAGCCAATTTATCATTCAGTTCTTGTTGCTCTTTCGGAAGTTGATTTTTTTTCTGACGAGGAAAGTCTGCAATAAGTAATACTAAATTCTTATCGGCAAATGACTGAAATTCGGGAGCATCGAAAATTGTTTTCTTAAACAATATACATGGACCACACCAATCGGACCCCGAGAACTTTATTAAGATAAGCTTGTTTTCCTTTTTTGCTAACATCTCAGCATCATTAATGTTATATACTTGCGCTTTAGCATATGTTGATGCAAGTATTATGCCTAGAATGAGAAATAACTTTTTAACCATAACTTTAATAATTTATATAGATGAACTAGATAAGATAATAAATAAGAAACCGGAATTTATTGTACTGGATAACTATTTTCCAGTGGACACAAATCTATGCTATTTTATGAAGATTACAAGCGATATCATGTTAAAAGAATTTTTTTAAAGAAAATAATTGAGAATAAAATAGTTTATTTTTTGAAAAGGCTCTTAATTGGTAGGAAAATGATAGAAATTTTATCTGTTTTATATAGTACCCTAAAAAAATACGCGGAAAAGTAGTTGAATACTTTTCCGCGTACATTCAGAAATGATTTTAAATATTATATCCCCAAAAGTTATTTTTTATATACTTCAACTTCAATAATACCTAATCTATTGCTTGATTTACCTTGTTCTTTAATTTCTTTCTTTCCGGTAATCTCTACAATATTATATGCATCTTGTTCTTTGTTTTCTCCAATAAGTTCCACTTTAACAATTTTTCCGTAAGTAGGGTTAATAGGAATTGTAATATAACCAAGGCTTTTCTCTGTGTCTCCCTTAAATACTTCTTTTCCATCAATAGTAATACGAATAGGGTAGGTCTTGTTTCTCCAGCTATTCAATTTGAATACCAGTTCGGAGATTGTATCATTACTTTCCAATTCATAAGCAATCCAGTTTTCTCCTTGTTTGCCGCTGCTTACCCATTCCGATTCCTCATTATCATCATAGCAGAAACTTGCTTTATCTTCGTTACTTCCGGCAGTAGTCTTCACAATATGAATAGGAATTCTGCTTACGGTAAATGAAGGATTAGAAGGAGTTTCTCCTCTTTCAAGGTAAGATGGAAGTTTTTCTCCCTGGAAGTACGCTGATAAACCATTCTCTTGTTTCATTGCTTTAGAGGTTAAAGCAACAGAAGCTGTTTGTAATCCTGTTGATGAGGCTGTGATATTAATCTGACCTGCATCTGTTAATGTACGGATTAAAACACGGTTCACCCCACATTCCACAGGAAGTTCTTTTGCCAGAATATAATTGTCTTTTCCTTGTGCAATACCTCCGCGCCATTCGGCAGGACCATTCATGTTGAAAGAAATCAGGTTGTTGGCAGTAGGACATCTGTTGCCATCTTTATCTACAACTTCAAATTCTACTAAAGCCATGTCGGCACCATTTGCAATTAGTCCGTCGGGACTTTGATAACTCTTCATACGGATAGCATAAGGAGCACCTGCTGTGCGAAGTTCATCACGGCTGATTTCTTTTCCATCTTTATTATAAGAAATAGCAATCAGATTACCAGCTTCCCATTGTACATTCTTGAATGTGAAAAGGAATTGATAGCTTTGTTCGCCATAACCCAAAGATTTACCATTCAGAATCAATTCTACCTTGTTTCCGGAAGAAGCAACATAAATATCTTTTTTAACCTGTGGAGTATAATTCCAGTGACCAATAATGTGTGTGTGAGGTTTTTCTACATCAACCCATCCGTCCCACATAACCTGATGCGCAAAGAAACCATCTTTTGGTAATCTCATAGCATCTACTTCACCGCTTCGACGGTAATTTTCTTCTCCACGGAAGTGTGTATTTGTGTCGGAGAAAACAATATTTACTCCACCAGAGCTTACTCGTTCGCCGGTTCCTGGTCGTTCGCGGTAATAATCATACCAACGAATAATATCTTCTATTGCATGAGAGTCCTGGTTTCTGTTATAGTCAAAAGCACTTGCACCTCTATATAAAGGTCCGTCTCCGTTTTTATGATATGGAGCGGTATACTCATCCCAATATTTGCGTAATCCTTCATCACGTGAATATTCCATTGCCCACATCGGATGACGAGCACTCTTATTTATATAAAGCATTTCTCCACCATATTCTGCCGTTTTGCTGCTTAGCATTTCGCGTGAACCAATAGCTCTGCCACCGCATGGATCATAGAGATTTCTTATAGCCAGCATCTCTTTCATGTGATCTTCTGAAATGTTCTCGTTACCACATTCATAAAATAAGATACTTGGATTATTACGGTTGTATATAATAGCATCTCTCATTACTTCTGTTCGTTGTTCCCATTTTTTTCCGGTGATATCACTTTCTGCATCTCCTGCAGGCATGGCCTGGATCAAACCAACTCTATCACATGATTCTACATCTTGTTTCCAGGGAGTGATATGCATCCATCGAACTAAATTACCGTTACTTTTTACCATGAGAGAATTGCTGAAATCACTTAACCATGCAGGAACCGACATACCAACTGCCGGCCATTCGTTACTGGTTCTTTGTGCATAACCTTTCATTTGAATAATGCGGTCGTTCAGCCAAATCATTCCTTTTTCATATTTTGTTTTGCGGAATCCGGTTCTTGTTTTTACTACATCGGTTGCTTTGCCGTTTACGCGTACAACTGTATATACATTATATAGATAGCCGTATCCCCAGCTCCAGAAATGTAATCTGTCAACTTTTTCGTTGGCTTTAATAAGACTCTTTTCTCCGGCAGCTAGCGTTTTAGTTTCTCCTTTTATTTCTTTTATAATGTTTCCATCCATATCTTCAACGAAAGCTTCGAAAGATATTTGCTGAGGTTTTTGAGTTTCATTCTTTACTTCGGATTCTGCACAAATAATAGCCGATTTATTTTTGATATCAATATCCTTGGCGTAAACGTATGTTCCTGTTGTTTGCAGATTGCTATAAAGCGGAAGGGTTTGATATATTTTTGGAGTTATATGAAGATTTACATTTTTAGGTATACCTCCATAGTTGGCATTAAAATTCTTATTGCTCCACTGAAATGTAGTTCCACTTTTTTTCTCTTTATAATCCCACGAATTATCTATTCTTACAGCTATTACATTTTCCTTTTTCCCGAAATTAACTAAATCGGATATGTCGAATCCACAAGCCATCACTCCATTTTCATGAATACCTATGGCCTTGCCATTTACATAAAATTCACCCGCCTGACGAACACCTTCGAATTCCAAAAAGACTTTTTTACCTTTATTGGAAGAAGGCAATTTAAAGTGTTTTCTATACCATACAATTCCTGTTGTATGATTGTCGATTGCTACTTTAAAAGCATCATCCTCATTAAAAGCATGAGGTAGAGTAACCTTTTTCCAGGAGCTGTCATCAAATTTTTGCTGTGATGCTTCTGAAGCATCACCTATAAATAATAACCAACCTGGATTGAAGTTGTACTTTGCTCTTTCGTTCTCATTAAATGTTTGCTTACTGGCAAAACTTTGTATGGGCAATAGCAGGGCTATTAAGAGATAAAGAAAAATGTGTTTCATTGGTTTTATAAGATAATTGTTTGTGTAGCAAAGATAAATATGATTTAAAAAACATATTTGTAAAAGAATTCTTTTGCATGTTGTTTTGTACGGATTTAATGGAAAAAAAAGAAGAGAAGCTGTGTAATAGTACACAACCTCTCTTCTAAATAACTATTTAGTTATATCTTGTTCTTTATTCAAAGCTTCTTAGTAATGCAATTTCTTCTTTCCAAAGTGTTTCATCAGGTGTTTCAAGAATAATAGGTATGTTATCAAAACGAGGATCTTTCATTATTCGTTGAAAGAATTCTAGTCCGATAAATCCTTTTCCTATATTGTCATGTCGGTCTACTCGTGTACCTAGTGCTTTTTTTGAATCATTCAAGTGAATTGCTCGTAGATAACTAAAACCAACTATTTCATCAAAGTCTCTGAATACTTTATCATAATTTTCTTCATCAAGAAAATCGTAGCCGGCAGTAAAAGTGTGGCATGTATCAAGACAGACTCCTACGCGTTCTTTATCTTCTACACGATCAATAATGTATTTTAAATGCCAGAATTCGTTGCCCATATTGGTTCCTTGTCCGGCTGTGTTTTCTATAACTGCTGTAACTCCTTTGGTTTTATTTAAAGCAATATTGATAGATTCGGCAATTCTATCCAGGCATTCTTCCGGAGTCTCTTTGCTTAAGTGACTTCCTGGGTGGAAGTTTAGCAACTTTAATCCAAGTTGTTCACAGCGTTGCATCTCATCAAGAAAAGCTGCACGACTTTTTTGTAGGCCTTCTTCCTCTGGATGACCAAGATTAATTAAATAACTGTCGTGAGGCAAGATGTATTCAGCTTGTAAGTTGTATTTCTCACAGTTTTCCTTGAATAAACTAATATTTTCAGAGGTTAGTGGTTTTGATACCCATTGACGTTGATTCTTAGTAAAAAGAGCAAAAGCATTTGCTCCAATTTCATGTGCATTTACAGGAGCGAATTCTACTCCGCCAGATGCACTTACATGTGCTCCTATATATTTCATTTTGTTTATATTATTAAGATCAGTATTCTTAAACTATGTTGTTCTGGCAATCAGGAGAGCTTTGAACAACAATTTGAAGATAAAGATAGTAATAATTACGTTCAGAAGTACAACTTTGTTATATAGTTGATATTTTTTAGAAAAGAATATTTAATTCCTGATAGTACCAATGATAAGAATGTAAATACAAAGTGGGCAAATAATACATCTGAAATGTATTATTTGCCCACAAAATTATGTTATAGATATCCTAATTATGCGAGGCTGCCAATCTTTTCTAGATTTTCAGCAATTTCTTCATCAGAAAGACTATAGTTGACTAGATCACCTTGAAGGTATTTATCGTATGACGCCATATCAATTAGTCCATGACCGGAAAGATTGAATAGAATAACCTTTTCTTCACCTGTTTCTTTGCATTTTTTTGCTTCGTTTATTGTAGCTGCAATAGCATGACAAGATTCAGGAGCTGGAATAATACCTTCAGCTTGAGCAAATAAACATCCGGCTTTAAATGTGTCAAGTTGTTGCAAATCAACAGCTTCCATTAGTCCATCCTTTATTAACTGAGATACTATTGTTCCTGCACCATGATAACGAAGTCCTCCTGCATGGATATTTGCCGGAGTGAAGTCATGTCCCAGTGTAAACATAGGTAATAAAGGAGTGTATCCCGCTTCATCACCGAAATCGTATTGGAACTTACCTCTTGTAAGTTTAGGGCAAGAAGCAGGTTCTGCAGCAATAAATCTTGTTTTCTTTCCTTCAAGAATATTATGACGCATGAAAGGGAAAGTGATTCCGCCGAAATTTGATCCACCACCAAAACAAGCAATAACCATGTCAGGGTATTCTCCCGCCATTTCCATCTGCTTTTCAGCCTCCAAGCCAATAATTGTTTGATGAAGAGAAACCTGATTTAATACTGATCCAAGTACATATTTACAGTTAGGAGTTGTTGTTGCCAGCTCAATAGCTTCTGAAATAGCCGTTCCAAGAGATCCCGGATGATTAGGGAATTGAGTCAGAATATCTTTTCCTGCACGAGTTGACATTGAAGGAGAAGCTGTTACCTGAGCTCCGAAAGTCTGCATAATTGAGCGACGATAAGGCTTTTGCTCATAGCTGATTTTAACCATATATACAGCAAGTTCAAGTCCGAAAGCTTTTGCTGCATAAGAAAGAGCAGCTCCCCACTGTCCTGCACCCGTTTCAGTAGTAATGTTAGTGACACCTTGTTTTTTGCAGTAGTATGCCTGTGCAAGAGCCGAATTTAATTTATGTGAACCAACTGGACTAACACTTTCATTCTTGAAATATATATGAGCAGGTGTGCCAAGTGCTTTTTCCAATCCATAAGCACGTACCAATGGAGTGCTACGATAGTTTTTATAAAGCTCACGTACTTCTTCTGGAATTTCAATCCAAGCATCAGTTGTATTTAATTCTTGTTTGCAAAGTTCTTCTGCAAAAATAGGATATAAATCTTCAGCTTTTAGTGGTTGTCTTGTTGCTGGATGAAGAAGAGGCAGTGGTTTATTTACCATGTCTGCCTGAATATTGTACCAGTAGTGTGGAATTTCATCTTCAGGAAGTATGAATTTTTTTTGTCTATCACTCATAATGTCTTCTTTAATAGGTTTAGTGCTTACAAAATTATATATTATTTTTGTATATGCCGAATAAATGTTTCTTTTTTTGCTTATTTATTTGTATTTGTGCATTATGAATATAAATTTTTAAATATTCCTTTTGACTGATAGTTTACTATATAAATGAAATGTCTTTAAGAAGAATTCCGAGTATAACTTAATTTCTGATTTTAAATGAAATAAGACTTGTGTAGTATCATTACCTGTTCGTGAAATTAATCTAGTAGTTTTTTATATTGAACAACTGGATCATTATAAACGAAGCGGTATATTTTAAAATGATCTTAGTTTAAACTGCTTGTTTTTAATAGTTTATGTTGTAAGATTGGATTTTAAAGAATAAAATTAGACAGCTTTTATTTGTATATTTCCTATCCTTTTTGTTCCTTTGTTGCTAGTAAAAGTATAAACAAATGAAAAAAATAATTCCCTATTTCCTTCTGCCAATTTTTATTTTATGTTTCTCGGCATGTAATAGTAAAAGCAATAAGCAAGAAAAAAAGGAAACAATAGTGAAAGATAGTGTTGACTCTGCCGGAGTTCAACGGATGCAGGAGTCAAAAAGTGAACAAACTGTCAAATTAAAGGGTAAATCCTATCATATAGTGCTTCATCGTTCTGCATGTGATTCTCTTACTCGTGTGAAAACTGAAGCTGGCGATTGGTTCTTAGATAACAAAATATCCCTTCAAATAACGCTTGATAATGGAAATAAAGTTTTTAGCAGAACTTTTACGAAGAAAAGCTTTTCTTCAATAGTACCGGATGATTTTCTTTCTAAGTCTATTCTTGAAGGAATGGTCTTTGATAAAATTGTCGGTAATAAATTTAGTTTTGCTGCCAGTGTTTGTTATCCTCAAACCGATCTTTATTTTCCAATGCAAATTACTATATCATCTGATGGATCTATAAGCATGGCAAAAGAAGAGCTTATGGAAGAAGCATACTCTGATTCTGAGGATAAAGATTAAACATTGTTTGGCTACAAAAAGATTTGTTTTTTCACCTACAAGCATTGAAGAATCTAAACTTGCTTCTTGGTTGGTTTATACAATTGAAGGCGGAGCTAAGGTTCTTGTCCGAAAGAAAGTGTGTGTATGTTTATAGTATATATGTAAGCCTTATCTCTTTTACTAAAATGCAGAAAATATCTTTTTATCATTATCCGGATATAGCATTTTTATTGCTAAAGTATTAGTAAACAATAGTGTGCTCGTTCGTAAAATAGAGATATAATAATATATTGTTTTTTATAATTTATATTCTTATATAACTGTTTTTGTATATTGTTTTTAATTATTGCTTTTGAATAAACATTTGTTTTGTTAAACTGTTGTAGTTTTATAGATTAAGATAATTTTTTATCTAAATAGTGAATATTTTGTTAAAATGACGAGATATGCCAGATATAATAATTATCTTTGCCTCCCGAATATAAAAATACTGAAAAAACTAGAAAAACTAGAATTATAACCATGAACCAAAGAAATTACATTTTTCTTTTATTGTTAGCAATAGTATGTTTTTCTTCATGTTCTTCATATAAGAATGTACCTTATTTGAAGGAATCGGAAAAGTTTACTACAGAGGATTATGCAAAAAGTGCAGTTCTTTATGATGCACGAATTATGCCGAAAGACTTACTAACAATAACAGTTAGTACTATAACTAATCCGGAAGATGCTTATCCATTTAATCTAACAGTTCCGTCTCCAATTTCAGCTGCTAAGAATATTACAACTCAACCTGCAATGCAAACATATTTGGTAGATAATGACGGTAAGGTTAATTTCCCGGTTCTAGGACTGATGAAATTAAGTGGATTAACAAAGACTGAAGCTGAAAATTTACTTAAATCCAAATTAAAAGAGTACTTAAAAGAAGATCCAATAGTAACTGTTCGTCTAACAAATTATAAAGTATCGGTAATTGGTGAGGTTAATCGTCCCAATACTTATACTGTAGAGAATGAGAAAATAAATATATTTGAGGCATTGGCTTTAGCTGGCGATCTTACCGTTTATGGTAAAAGAGATAACGTTAAGATTATCCGTGAGATGGAAGATGGTCAGAAAAAAGTTGTTGTGCTTAGCTTGAATGATAAAAACATAATATTTTCTCCATATTTTTATCTGCAACAGAATGATGTTGTATATGTACAACCCAATAAAGCCAAGGCTCAAGGATCAGATATTGGTTCTATGACAAGCATTTTAATATCCACGACTTCAATACTAGTTTCATTGGCAGGATTGATAGTTACTATTCTTAAATAATGTATATATAATAAGCTAATAAATATAAAAGTTTTATGTCTGAAGAATTTAATAAAGTAGGTGACGAAAATCAATCTGAGGAAATTAATATTCAAGAGATCCTTTTTAAGTACCTATCGTATTGGAAATGGTTTGTTATTTCAATCGTTGCTTGTTTAGCTATTGCTTTTCTTTACTTAAGATATGCTACTCCGGTTTATAATGTTGCTGCTGCTATCATTATCAAAGATGATAAAAAAGGAGGGAACAGTACAAGTGAACTCTCTGTTTTTGAAGGAATGGGACTATTAGGAGGAACTAATAATGTTGATAATGAAATTGAAGTTTTAAAATCAAAATCTACAATAAAATCTGTTGTTAATGCTTTAGGGCTACATACATCATACAGACTAAAAGGAGCTATTTCTTCTTCCGAACTTTACTTGAATAGTCCTTTAGAGGTAAGAATGGATCAACAGGCTTTAGATACACTGTCTTCTGGTATTGTACTGAATCTAGTAATGAATCCTGATAGGAGCCTCCAGGTTAAGGGGCTTGTTAATCAGGAAGAGATTAATAAAACATTATCTACTCTTCCTGCAATATTGAGAACATCAGTTGGAGATTTGACAATCTCTTATCGTCCAAATATACCATCTATTGTTAATAAAGAAATTGAAGTGACAATTAACAGACCAATAAGTGTAGCTAAGGGATATTTGACTAGACTTGCTGTTGCTCCAACTTCTAAAACGACATCGGTTGTGAATCTTTCATTGTCAGAAACAAATAGAAAACGAGGAGAAGACTTTTTGAATAAACTCGTTGATGTCTATAATCTTGATGCAATGGCTGATAAAAATAAAGTTGCATTAAATACAAAACTATTTATAGATGATCGTATTGCTATTATAGATAAAGAGCTTGGCTCTGCAGAGAAGAATGTAGAGGATTATAAGCGTAGTCAGAAAATGACCGACTTGCAAACTGATGCTCAATTAACTTTGCAAACAAGTAGCGAATACGAGAAAAAGTTGGTTGAAGCTGAAACCCAACTTAATCTTGTTGACTATTTGCAAAAACATATTTCTAATAGAGCAAACAGGTATTCATTAGTCCCTAGTAATGTTGGCCTTGAAGATCCTACATTGATTGCTACTCTTAATGAGTATAATAAATCATTATTGGAGCGCGAACGTTTGTTGCGTACTGCTTCGGAGAATAATCCAACAGTTTTGGCTCTTAATGGAAAATTAGATGCTTTACGTGGTAATGTTACTGCAGCTATTGCGAGTGTACACCATGGATTGGTTATTGCAAAAAATGATGTAAATCGACAAACTAGATTGTTTAACAATCAAATAGGGAATGCTCCAACTCAAGAACGTGTCTTTACTGAACTTTCTCGTCAACAGCAAATTAAAGCCAATTTATTTGAAATGTTACTTCAAAAGCGTGAAGAGAATAATCTTTCTTTAGCTGCTTCGGCAAATAATGCAAAGATGATTGACGAGCCACTTGCTTCAGGAACTCCAGTTTCTCCAAAAGGTTCTATAATTTATTTAGTTGCTTTTATTCTTGGAATTGTTATACCTGTTGTTATTATTTACATCAGCGATTTATTCCAATATAAAATTCGTTCACGTGCAGATATTGATAAACTGAGTAAATTGCCATTTCTGGCTGAAATTCCTACTCATGAGGAAGAATCTAATGTTGCTGTTAGAGAGAATGATAACAGTTCTATTGCTGAAGCTTTTCGTGTGCTCCGTACTAATTTATTATTTTTGTTGGGAGTCGATAAGAAAGTAATATTGTTTACTTCTACTATGGGAGGAGAAGGAAAGAGTTTTGTGAGTTTGAATTCTGCAATCAGTTTGGCTCTTTTAAATAAAAAAGTTCTGATTATAGGTCTGGATATCAGAAAACCTCGTATGGGTGAATATCTTAATCTGACTACAAAGAAAGGTATCACAAACTATTTATCTGGATTTGAAGACGATTTAGATAGTTTAATTGTTCCTTCGGGAATTAATCCAAATCTTTTTGCTTTGCCTGCAGGTCCGGTTCCACCTAATCCTTCAGAGCAATTAGTAAAAGACTCTTTGGATAAAGCCTTTGAGTATTTTCGTGAGAAGTTTGATTATATTATAGTCGACTCTGCTCCAATTGGACTTGTAACTGATACATTTATTCTTAATCGTGTAGTTGATGCTACAGCTTATGTTTGCCGTGTGAATTGGAGTAATAAAGCAGCTCTTAAATTCTCGAATGATATAATGTCTCAAAAGAAGTTGAAAAATATGTCTCTTGTAGTTAATGGCATTGATATAGCTAAAAAAGGTTATGGTTATGGATATGGATACGGCTATGGTTACGGTTATGGTTACGGCTATGGAGAGGATAATACAGAAAAAAAGAAGAAAAGCAAACGTTCTAAAAATAATGATGATGCAAATTCTTAATTAGAAATTAAAGAATAGACATTTATATATTGTTAATAAATAAAATGGGGTTGTTCCAACTTTGGAATAACCCCATTTTATGTTTTTTCTTCAGGTTCAAATCTGATAATGTTTTCAAATATTCAATTTTCAGAAGCTTAATTTTATTTTTTTGGATAATCTTTTCTTTTCTTCTTAGTTTGTATTTACATCTGCTTATAATCTTTAGCCAATCCTCCTTCTCCTGTTTCTTTATATAAGGAAGGTAAGTCGTGCCCGGTTTGTTTCATAACCTGAACCACTTTATCGAAAGAAACTCTGTGAATACCATCAGTGTATGAAGAGAATAGATTAGCATCAAGCGCACGTGCTGCTGCATAAGCATTTCTTTCGATGCAAGGAATCTGAACCAATCCACAGACGGGGTCGCATGTCATACCAAGGTGATGTTCCAGTCCCATTTCTGCTGCGTATTCTATTTGCGCCGGACTTCCTCCGAATAACTGATTGGCTGCTGCCGAAGCCATTGCACATGCTACGCCGACCTCGCCCTGACATCCAACTTCGGCCCCGGATATAGAGGCGTTGGTCTTAACAATGTTTCCTATTAAACCAGCTGTGGCTAGTGCACGAAGAATTCTTGCATCACTAAACTCCCTACTTTCCTGTAAGTTATATAATACAGCGGGAACAACGCCACATGATCCACACGTTGGAGCGGTAACTATTTGTCCTCCTGAGGCATTCTCTTCACTTACTGCTAAGGCATAAGCGAATACCAATCCGCGTGATCTTAAGGATTGTTTATATCCGCTGGAACGAATGAAGTATGTAGCGGCTTTTCTTCTCAGGTTTAAAGGGCCAGGTAAAACGCCTTCCTGTTCCAAGCCTCGTTTTATACTTGCCTTCATCGTTGCCCATACTTCTGCCAGATAATCCCAAATATCGCTATCTTCACATTCCTGAACATATTCCCAGTAGCTCTTTCCACTGATTTGACACCAGTCTAGAATTTCCTGCATACTGTTCATGCCATATATTTCTCGGTTATCTCCGCCAATCGGACCTTCTTCGGTAGACAGCGCACCTCCACCGACACTGTATACAGTCCAGTTTTCCAGTTCTTTTCCTTCATTATCGAAGGCTTCGAAAGTCATTCCATTTGGGTGGAAAGGTAGGAAAATTTTAGGCTGCCAGATTATGTTTACCGAAGCATGCGGTTCGAGTACGCTGATAATGGCAGCGTCTGTAAAGTGGCCTTTGCCTGTTGCTGCCAAGCTTCCATAGAGCGTAACATTGAATGACGCAGCTTCCGGATGGCGCGACAAAAACAGTTCGGCAGCTTTCTTTGGCCCCATTGTGTGACTGCTCGATGGACCGCTTCCTATTCTGTATAATTCTTTAATTGATTTCATTTAGATTAATTCTGTTGTGTTATATACTAATACCATTTTTTCTTTTTTAGGAACAGATAAGCAATGACGCCTACTACAAACATGATGATCCATGCAGCCAGATAGCCATATTTCCAGTCAAGCTCCGGCATCATTTTAAAGTTCATTCCCCATACACCTACAAGAAAGGTCAATGGGATAAAGATAGTAGAAACAACCGTGAGTCGTTTCATTATATCATTCATTCGTAAATCGTTATTGGAAATATAAAGATCTACCAAAGAGGAGAGGGTTTCCCTGCATATTTCTATTGTTTGAAGTACAAACTGCAGATGATCGTTTACATCGCTAAAGAATATTCTGTTTGTTTTGTGAAGCAATTTGCTGTCACTGAGAATCAGTTTGCTGAATTGGTCTTTTAATGGCAGTACAGCTCTCTTTATTCGTAAATATTGCCGACGGCTTTCCTGAATTTTTATACCGATATCGCTGGCCGTAGTAATGGTAAGCATGCGCGATTCCATTTCTTCGAGCGAATCTTCTACAGTAGATATTACGTTACGGTAGTTTGCCATTACATCATTTAGTAGAACACTTAAAAGATAGTCGCTTTCTCGGTTTCTTATTTTGAGTATATTACCTTTTACTGCAGCTGTAACATCATTAAAGAAAGAGTTTTCATCCTCTAAGAACGAAAGAACAAAGTTCTTACCTTGAATGATACAGATTTGCTGTTTTTGTAACTGATTATTGTTACCCAGATGAAATAGTTTTAGAACCAGAACCAAATGCGATTCGTATTCTTCAATCTTCGTGGGATGATGAGGATTGAGAATATCCTGAATAATAAGAAAGTTAATACCAAAATAATTCCCTACCTCACGAATAGTTTCAATGTCCTGAAGTCCGTGAATTTGCAACCAGTTAATTGCATTATCCTTAATCTCACCTCTTATTTCGCTGAATTTATTCGCTGAAAATTCATGCATTTCTGTTTCGTTATAGGTACAAAGATGCAAATGAGTGGGAGTATTACTCACACCCATATAGGTTAATTTTTCACTAAGCAGATTATTCTTCATACATTCTCACTTTTTTTGTGCAAACGACTAGAACAAATGTAATGATTAACTTCGAGAGAACAATAACTTTTCGGTTTTGTTTGTATATTCTTTCTTTAAATATTCATGAATTCTTGTACAAAAGAATGCATTCTTCTGTACAAAACAATTAATTCTTTTGTACAGAAGAAAACAATCTTTTGTACAAGGGTTTAAAAATGTATGGTGAATGATTGATAAAGAGAGGTTATTGGTTAAAAAACAAGAAGGGAAGTCCGATTCTTTAAGGAGGAATGTAGATTCAGAATAATAAGAGAAGTCTGTTTCTTTATGGCGAAGTGTAGATTCAGAATGAAGAATGGAGTTATCCCAAAACTTGGAATAGCTCCATTTATTATGCCTTTTTTAGAGAGTTCTTATCTGAAGTATTTTCAGATTTTCAAATCCCCGGAGATGTAATTTTACTTTCTGATCAACCTCTTATGAAGTTGTTATGATTTATGCAAGGTCAACAACTGTGATTCCTGCTCCACCAAATTGCACATGTTCGTCCTGGAAATGGGCAACTCCATGAACTGTTTGCAGATATTGACGGATAAGCTGACGCAGAATACCGGTACCCGTTCCGTGAAGAATACGAACCCTACTCATACCTATCAGAATAGCATCGTCAACGAAATAGGTTACTGCCTGCAAAGCTTCATCGCCACGCATGCCTCGAACGTCGAGATCTTGTTTGAAGTGCAGCTTCTTTTCATACATCTCATCCTGAGTTTGAGAACTTACAAACGAACTCTTCTGCTCCTTCTTAGCAACCGGCTGACTATTTGTGCGTTCCAGCTTATCTAGCTTAACAGTAGTTTTTATCATTCCAAAGGCAACAATGGCATTCTTGCCGCTAATCTCCAATAGTTCACCTACCGTTGTCTGACCTTTCATTTTAACAAAACAACCCGGTGTAAGAGGCTCAACCTTCACTTCCTTAGGAACAATCTTTTCGGGAGTGCTCTTTTTCTCTTTTTTGTGGCTCTGCTTTTCACGAAGTTTCTCCATTTTGCGAGCAATCTTTTCATCATGCTCTTTAGAACCTATTTCATCAATTGACTCTTTAAAGTCGTTAAGTTCCTTACGTGCCAGCCTTGTACGCTCTTTTTCCGCCTGAGCTTCCTTAATCAATCGGATGGTATTCTCAATCTTTGCGTTCGATTCAGTCAGCAATCGCTCGGCATCTTCCTTCGCCTTCTTAATAATTTCTTTACGTGAACTGTTTAGTTCCTCAATTTCCTTCTGATAGCGGGCAATAGTTTCCTCCATTTGCTTTTCACGCTGGCGAATGTTTTGACGTTTGTTCTCCCAGTATCGTTTATCGCGTACAATGTCCTGAAGGTATTTATCCGCATTGATATATTCACTTCCCACGATTTGTGAAGCATCTGCGATGACCTCTTCCGGAAGCCCAATCTTACGTGCAATTTCTACTGCGAAAGAACTACCCGGATTACCAATCTGAAGCTGGAAAAGTGCCTGCATTATGTGTCGGTCGTAAAGCATAGCTCCGTTTACCACCCCTTCATTATCTTCAGCGAAATGCTTCAAGTTCTGATAGTGAGTAGTAATAACCCCGAAAGTCTCTTTTTCGTTGAAGCGTTTAAGTACAGCTTCGGCAATGGCACCACCAATTTGTGGTTCCGTACCGCCACCAAACTCATCAATAAGGATAAGACTTCGTTCGTTGCATCCCTTCATCATGTTTTTCATGTTGAGAAGATGTGAACTGTAAGTACTTAAATCGTCCTCGATAGACTGCTCGTCGCCAATATCAATGAACAGGTTGCTGAATATTCCGGCGTGACTTCTTTCGTGAAGTGGAATAAGCATACCGCATTGTATCATATATTGCAGCAAACCTACTGTTTTAAGGCATACGGATTTACCACCCGCATTAGGACCCGAAATAATAAGTATGCGTTGTTTCTTGTTTAGTTCCAGCTCCAACGGCACTACTTTT
This sequence comes from Bacteroidaceae bacterium, assembly GCA_963668125.1. Classification (GTDB taxonomy): domain Bacteria; phylum Bacteroidota; class Bacteroidia; order Bacteroidales; family Bacteroidaceae; genus Bacteroides. Next base: position 1,817,273 of record OY764215.1, read on the forward strand.
TTACCGTGCTTAGCTAAAGATAGTTGAAGCAATGGATGAACCGCATCGGTCCAGTCAATAAGTTGCTTGTCTTCCAAAGCAGGTTGAATGGCATTGATTTGTATGGAGAAATGAGCCTTGGCACGAATAAAATCAATCTCGGCAAGGAACTCGTAGCTTTGCAGGATCTCCGGTACGGAAGGACGTAGCAATTTAGAGAATTCAATTAAGATGCGGATAATCTCTCGTCGTTCTTCACCTTCCAGCTCACGGATTCGGTTGTTTGCCTCCACAACTACGGCAGGTTCAATGAATACAGTCTTTCCACTGGCCGATTCGTCGTGTACAATACCTTTGATTTTACGCTTCATGGCCGGAACAACAGGAATCACCAATCGTCCGTCGCGCATGGTTGGCGCTACATCCTTGTCCACATACCCTTCACTTTGTGCTGTGCGGAGAATAGCATTCAGGCTACGGGAAATGCTCCCCATCGTATTGCTTAACTCCCTTCGGATACGTGCCAGTTCGGCCGAAGCATTGTCTTTAATCTTCCCATATTTGTTCAGAATCTGCTCAATCTTGCCAATAAGTTGAGGAAACACAATAATGTCTCCGGCAAGAGTCCTCAAATGAGGGTAGGGGAAACCCTTTTCCTCATCATCATCACGATTCAGAAATTTAACAATATCATTAATGGTTTCCAGTGAACGGCGAAGATCGAACACTTCTTGTTCGTCCAGGTAAGTACCTTCAATACGAATCTTTTTCAGCGAAGGTCGAACGTCAAAGAAATATTGATCCGGGAATCCGTCTTCTTCCTGAATGATGCGGACAAACTCAGTTGTCTGGCATAATTGTTCTTCAATCTCGGCAAACTTATCGGAAAAGCACATGTTATCTACACGCTCTTTGCCAAGTGTGCTAAGACATTTTCCTTTCAGTAATTCGCGGATGGTGTCGAATCCTATCTTCTGTTCAAAGTTATGGGGATATATCATCTAAGTTATCTTGAATAATTCTGCAACAAAAATACAACTATATCTTTGTTCCGGCAAGAAATATTCAATTTACATAGACTGCAGGGAAATAACGGGAGAATAGTTCCTGTGCATGCTCCAGTTGGGCCGGAGTATTTTCTTTTACCTCTTCCAGTAGGTAAGGTTTCTTTAAAGCTTCGTATTTATGCTTGCCCAGCGTGTGATAAGGAAGTATTTCAATGCGCTGAATCATTGAATACGATTTAAAGTGTTCGCACAAAGCAATGATATCTTCTTCGAAATCGCTGTATCCTGGAACCAATACATAGCGAAGCCACATGGGATGCTTAATTTCTTCCAGATAAGCAGCAGTGCCCAAAGTCTGGGCATTGCTGCGTTCTGTAAGTATCATGTGATGATCGGGATTGAATTCTTTTATATCCAAAAGAACCAGATCCGTTAGCGAAAGAAGTTCTTTCACATCGTCATTCATATTTCCTCCGTTAGAATCCAGGCAGATGTGAATTCCTTCTTCACGCAATCTGCGGAACAAAGGAATCAGTTCCTTTGCCTGAAGAGTAGGCTCGCCTCCGCTAAAAGTAATGCCACCTTTCTTTCCGAAGAAAGCCTTCTGACTGAGAGCCATGCGCACAATCTCTTCAATCTCTGTTGGCTTGCCGCCTTTCAGAGTAATAGTGTCGGGATTGGCACAGTACTTACAGCGAAAGTTGCATCCTTGCAGGAATACTACCAATCGCAGGCCGGGACCATCAAAGGTTCCCATTGATTCATATGAATGAACGTTGATCATCTTTTTATTATCACATCTTTGAGTGGAAACTTCTTGAAATAACTTCCAACTGGTGTTCGCGGCTCAGGCTGACAAAGTTTACAGCATAACCAGATACACGAATTGTAAGCTGAGGATAGTTTTCTGGATGTTCCATTGCATCTTCCAACATTTCGCGGTTCAATACATTCACATTCAAGTGGTGAGCACCTTTGCTAAAGTAGCCATCCATCATTGAAACAAGATTTTCAACACGATCTTCAGCTGTTACACCAAGAGATTTAGGAACGATAGAGAATGTATTACTTACACCATCCTGAGCATCATCGTAATTAATCTTAGCAACAGAAGTAAGAGAAGCGATAGCACCCTTCTGATCACGTCCGTGCATTGGGTTTGCACCCGGAGCAAATGCTACACCTTTTTTACGTCCGTCGGGAGTAGCACCGGTTTTCTTACCATACATTACATTTGAAGTAATTGTAAGGATAGAAAGGGTAGGGCGTGCATTCTTGTAAATAGGAAGCTTGCTAAGTTCTTCACTGAAATAGTGAGTCAAGTCTACAGCTAAAGTATCTACTTTATCGTCATCATTTCCGTAACATGGGAATTCTCCGTCAATATCAAATCCTTCAGTCAAGCCAAGTTCATTACGACGAGCGGTAACCTTTGCAAATTTAATAGCAGAAAGTGAGTCGGCAGCAATAGATAATCCGGCAGCACCATAAGCTAAGTTGATACGAGGATTAGTATCGATAAACGCCATCTGAGCTTTTTCGTAGTAATACTTATCGTGCATGTAGTGAATAATGTTCATCGCGTCATTATAAACACGAGCAACTTCCTTCAATACAATCTTATAGTTAGCCATTACTTCATCAAAGTCTAGCACATCGCTCTTCAAAGCAGGGATACCCTTAACCATTAAAGTTCCTGTGTTTTCACAACGTCCACCGTTGATAGCAAGCAATAATGCTTTAGCCAGGTTGGTACGTGCGCCAAAGAACTGAATCTGTCGACCTATATCCTGGAAAGAAACGCAACAAGCAATTCCGTAATCGTCACTGTGACGGATAGAACGCATTAAGTCATCGTTTTCATATTGGATAGAAGAAGTATCAATAGAAACTTTAGCACAGAAATCTTTGAAACCTTCAGGCAATTCAGGCGACCAAAGAACTGTTAAGTTTGGTTCTGGAGAAGCACCTAAGTTATATAGAGTTTGTAAGAAACGGAATGAAGTCTTTGTTACTTTATGACGGCCATCGTTAAAACGACCACCAAGAGATTCAGTTACCCATGTTGGGTCGCCTGCAAAGATATCATTGTAAGAACCCATTCTCAAGTGGCGAACCATACGTAACTTAATAACGAACTGGTCAATCAATTCCTGAGCGAAAGATTCATCAATAGATCCATTGTTTAATTCGTAATCAATATAGATATCAAGGAAAGAAGAAACATTTCCTAGAGACATTGCAGCACCATCTTGTTCTTTAACAGCAGCAAGATAAGCCATATATACCCATTGAACAGCTTCTTGAGCAGTATATGCAGGACGAGAAAGATCTAATCCGTAATATTCGCCCATCACTTTCATTTCAGTCAAAGCCTTGATCTGTTCCTTAACCTCTTCACGTGTTCTGATACGCGCTTCAGTCATCGGACCGGTAAGATTGTGAAGATCTTCATTTTTAGCTTCGATCAATCTGTCAAGACCATAAAGAGCCAATCGGCGGTAGTCACCAATAACACGACCACGAGCATAATTATCAGGTAAACCAGTTAAGAAACCAAGAGAGCGGAAAGAACGTATTTCGTCAGTATACACATCAAAAACGCCTTCGTTGTGAGTTTTACGATAATGAGTAAAGATGTCTTTTACCTTTTCGTCTACTTCAAGACCATTCTCTTTGCACGATTTAGCTACAACGTTAATACCTCCGAAAGGCTTGATAGCTCTTCTTAGAAGTTCATCGGTTTGTAAGCCAACGATAAGTTCGTTTTCCTTATCAATATAACCAGCTTTATGTGAAGAAATTGTTGATACAGTTTTATTATCAATAGAGCGAACTCCGTTGTTTGCTCTTTCTTCTGCAATGGCAGCAAGACATAAATTCCAGATTTTTTTAGTACGTTCTGTAGCACCTGCGAGGAAGGAAGCATCTCCATCATAAGGAGTGATATTAGTAAGAACGAAATCTCTTACATTGATTTCTTTGCTCCAAACACCGTCTTTAAAGGTTTTATTCAATTCCATAGAAAAAGTTGTTTTTTGGTTTATTTGTCTTTTTAGAGCGTACAAAGTTACAACCTTTATTCTAATATCAACTATAAAAGGATTGAAAAATATGTTATATAACACGTATCGTGAGCTTTGAATACATTTTTTGCCTATTTATGATAAATTTTTAAGGAAAAGTATTGCAATTGATAATAATTTAGTTACCTTTGCACCGCTTTTAAAGGAAAGCCGTCGTAAAAATAGTTATTGGAGAGATGGCAGAGTGGTCGATTGCGGCGGTCTTGAAAACCGTTGAACTGCGAGGTTCCTGGGGTTCGAATCCCTATCTCTCCGCTTTTCTAACCGAAAAAATAGGTTATGTTAAGGTTTTGAATCCTACAAATCAATATGGTTTGTAGGATTTTTTATTTCTCCAAAGTCCATTCCGAAGGGCACGATATTTAGAAAACAAAAACAGATTCGAACAGAAGGACGGAGTGGGGCTCGATCTGTAAGATATTTAGGGTTGTGTGGCTAACCCCTCCCTTTCTTTGAAAAAAGCAAACTCGATAAGAGCCTTTTTCTATCCAACAAAATTAAAATAATGGAGATTGATTCGGAATTAAAAGATTTTGTAACGCATTTACATACGTGGAGACGATATTTGTTACTCTCACTAATTTCAATAATTCACGAAATTCTCTCTTAGGTAATTCTTTAGAAAGATGTATGGAATATATTCCATTTTTAATAGGACAATATATTTGCATGTAATTAATCAAGGAGGGATTCTTTATATGTGTAATGTTAAAGCAATTGCCTATTTCCCAAAATGGATAATTGATACCCCAGTCAAATGTATTGAAAATATCCTCCATTAAGGCTTGCCCACCACCACAAGAACCAATTTCAAAAGACTCTTCTTCATTATAGTAACTGAAGTCATAATCATAATCCCCCTCCTTTAAAAAAGCAAGAGTCATTTCTTCTATATCTTCCCGATAGACTTTAGCCAATTCTTTTGGGTCAGCGGATATTTTCGGTTGTTTTTATTATCTTGATATATTATTATCTTTGCCCCATGAAATCAGATAATATACTTAGAGACATCCTCCCCGACGTATTAGTTGACAATTTTGATATTGTCAAGCATGAAAAGACATCCATCCGATTTGATATCTGGCTTAATGAGAAAAAAGTCAAGTTGGATGAAGACGAAAAAAATCCCGACATCATATCTCATGGCTTCACCGATTATCGTACAATACAGGATTTTCCAATTCGAGGCAGGGCCTGTTATCTTCACGTATGCAAGCGTAAATGGCTTGACAACTCAACAGGAGAAATATTCAGCTATGAATGGGATCTGTCAGATTACCACAGGACTAGACTCAATGCCGAGTTTGTCGATTTTTTAAAAGGCGGAGATTGAGAGCACCCCCATAAGTATCTCTACATTGGCATCTCGCTATGGTTTAAACGGACAGACCTTACGCAAACAGTATAAGGAAGTAATCAGCGATTACCGTGACTGGAATCAGGAAAAGCATGCAGAAGAGTACCTGTTGTTTCCTGAAAACCTCGGGGCCGACCTGAGTCTTGATGAGACCTGCCTTAGCAATGGCGACGTATACACAATACTTACAAATAAAGCAGCCCACGGACGTAAAGGTGCAATTGTAGCAATTGTAAGAGGCGTTGCTTCTGATACAGTCATATCCATATTCAGACAGCTTCCGCACAACAAACGTACAAAGGTGAGAACCATAACAACAGATTTATCATCAGCCATGATGCTTACGGCAAGAAAATCTTTTCCGCATGCTAAGCTTATAAATGACAGGTTTCATGTTCAACAGCTGATGTCAGAAGCAGTTGATCAGATCCGTATACGCCTTAGATGGCAGGTACTTGATCAGGAGAACAAGGCTATAAAGGAACATCGACGCCGACGAAAAGAAGCCAAAACAAAATCAGAACGTGAGAAGATAGGAGAATGGATTCCCATACGGATGGAGAACGGTGAAACAATGCCACAAATAATGGCAAGGAGCAAACATATAATATTGAAACACAGAACGAAATGGAACATACAGCAAAGAGCCAGGGCAGAAATACTCTTTAACCAGTTCCCTATTTTAGAAACTGCATACGAATTATCTATGGACCTAACCGATATATTCAATAAAAGAATAAAACCACAAGAAGCAATGCTTGAACTTGCAAGGTGGTATAATGAAGTGGAAAAGTTTGGCGAAAACTGTCTTAACCGTGTTCTTGAAACATTTGAGAACAATTATGCAACTATCATTAACTATTTTGAGAAAAGACTCACAAATGCTTCAGCAGAATCATTCAATGCAAAGATCAAAGCATTAAGGAGTCAGTTTAGAGGGGTTGGAGATATTAAGTTCTTCATGTATAGAATGGCCAAGTTGTATGCATAAACACAAACATCACCAACTTAATAAATCCGCAGACCCATTCTTTTTCAACTACTGGAATAATAAAATGATCACAAAATAATCGTTTGTCACCTTCAAAACAAAATTTCCATAATGTTTCCACATGCTCATAATATATGTCATTATGCGTTTTTTGTAAACTTTTGTAGAATTCGATTCTTTTTATTTTGGGTAGGTTTGTAATATATTGTGCAGCAAGGAATACATGAAGTTTTCTGTTTACAAATTGATACCATATATCTTGCTGCATCAAAATATTATTGTATGAATCTATCTTGCCCTGAAAGGTGGAGTTGCCCAAATCGTTCTTACTGATGTTTTCAAATGTATCTTTCCTAAATACAAAAAGATCGTTTTTATATAAATCAAAGGCTATATTTTGTAAAGTCTCTAAAAAAGCGCCGTTAAGTTTATTAGCAGCAAGAATATTTTTGTACAAAGTGTATTCGCCCACAGGAATGTCTTGGTACTTCTCTAAATAGTTTAGTAATAAATCAACTGATTGCGCATTATCCAAAAAGTCTTCAAGGCAACTATATGCTTTAATCCGATCAAGCAAATGTTCTGCATAAGCTGTATCACTTATCTTTGATCGGATATAAATAAAAGCCTCATCTTGTTCCCAAGCATAATCCCAATAAGGGTGAAGACGTTTTAATGCAATTTTGTATTCTTCAGTTTTTTTCTTATCAGTTTCTCTTGTTATCGTCTGTTTTTGGGGTATAGAATCGTCTTGATTAGCTTCCCTAAGCTCTTCGATCCTTTCGGTTCCCTCCATCTGGAACAATTCGCGGTCAGCCATGTCGTTAATATTTCGCATAAGCTTTTTACTCAGTTTGAATTTGTATATTTCCATGAGTTCATTTAAGTCATTGTATATAAGTTCATCTATTGCCTCTTCAGCATCCTGTGTGCCCTCGCATAAATAATGATCAATGTCATCATAGATCATTTCTTTTATTTGGTGTCTTATTTCCTTAATATTGATTGTAACTACTTGACTATATGCATCTGGAAATAATTTGCCTAAATCATGAAGAGAAATAAATTCTTTTGAAAACCGTATATTCTTGTAATAGCTTTTAATGACTTTTATTGGGTCAAATTCAGTGAAAGGGTATAAAGCCTCTATTACGTCCACTTGTGTTAAACGTTCGTCCAAGGAGAGAATGTGTAGTCTTTCTGTTTTCTCTGCAATCGATTCTTCTTGATGTGTCCTGTCCTCATCAATCAATTGTTGATATTGTGTTATCACAAAATCCCTTACTTCATTATATAAGTCAAGGGGAAAATAATAGCAAAGTAATCGCAATTTTTCCATTCGATTATCGAAAATACCACTATTTAAGTGAAAAGTATTGATATTACTCTCCCAGTTTATCCGTTTCACTTTTGCTATCGGAAGCCGGTCAAATTCATGGATGGCTCTTTCAGTAATAATTGTAGATAATGAGGGCGAAAGTTTTATTTTATCTACATGGTAAGGATAGGTAGCTTCATCATCGTCTATGTACTCATCATCTTTCCGTGTAGTAAAAATGAAAAAGAATTGGTTAAATAAAACGGCACCTTTTAAAAGAAAAGCTTTTAAATCTTCACGTTTTCTTAGATAATCTATTGTGAAATCCTTTATTGAAGGATTTTGGAATTCGATAAACCGAGACGAATGAAATAAAGTAAAAATAAGCGAATAATCCATTATTGTAAATTTCTCTTTATTAATGTCGTTTTCGGGATTATGCAGTATAGAAATGAAAGATTCACTCAATTCAGCTAATGCCTGTTCGAAACTATCTCTTTCATATCCTTTTTTAAATATTTTTCTATATTTACCTACGCTTACAAAAGTTTCAAACAAAAATTCTTCAATAGTTGGTTCTTCTGTCATTGCTACAATGAGTAGGAGCATCTGCGCATTATCATTGAGCTTTCTAAATACATTTTCCCAATAAGCATAAGGATTATCATTATATTTTATTAGTCCTAAATATAGAGAATAACTACTGTCCGTTTTGTTGTAATCTCGCTCTATATATTCGTTGATAAATCGTGGGGTAAAGTTTCGATGATAGATAATTTTCTCATAATTCGATTTGAAGAGCAATGGTTCAATATGTTTCCACTCAATTAAAGAATAATATAAATAATTATACAGAATATTGATTTTAAAGGAAGATATAAATTCTCGCTGCCGAATCATACATTTAGTCAACTCCAAATTCTTTAGTTCGGGATACTTGGTTTCGGCTTGTTTAAACACATATTCCCTTGTTGTGATTATTAATAATTTATTAGGGTCAGTGGTGATCTTTCCAATAAAATCAAGCAGTCGACGATCCTCATTTCTCCCAAAGCCTTCAAAAGTTGTGCTGCCAAGGAAATCATCAAAAAGAAAGACTTGTTTCCTTTTATCATCCCATACACCACCATCACCTTCCGCCACTGTACTTCTTAGGAAGATAAACTCATATTCTTGGTTTACATAATACAGACTAAGCATGCCCGCCAGTGTAGATTTACCTACACCAGGTTCACCAGATATAAGTACGAATTGTTTTTTTTCTAAAATATCCAATGCATGTTTGAATGAACCATCAGACACATAATACTTGAGGATATCTTTATACTTTTTCAGTTTATCAAAGGACTGATTATAAACATTGGCTTGTAGAAGCCTATTTAAGACAGTTGCGTTGCTTAGGTATAGACGAGGATAGTTAAGTTCAATATCTGGATAAAATGCTAATAGGCTATTAAGCATTGCTTGTCCTATTATATCATTATTACCCTGCATGTAAGGTTTAAATAATGCATATATCTTGTCTATCTGTTTTTTTGATAAATTATAAGATGTTGCAATAATATATCGGGTTGGCTGAATGACTTGTACTTTGGATAATTCTGATTTTTCAAGCTGCCTATATAATGAGTTGTAATTACTATAGCGTTTACATTGCAATACTATTTTGTGAGTCTTATTTTCAAAAATAGCATCAATACCTCCATCAGAACCTTCGCTAAAACTATTAAAGAATATGGTTTCATTCGTTTCGTCAGATATTTTCTGTTGTACTAAATCCCTACATAGAAATTCAAACTCTCGGGGATCTAATTGAGCAAAATTGTATTGATGCGCCATTGTAAATTTTATTTATTATTTTTTTATCAAAAACTAAATTTTAATGTCCTACACATGAACGTCTGTTCATTTCGGGGAATGTCAAATTCGTTAATTACAGTTTGCCAATTTGCAACCGAGGAACTAGCTCCTTCCATAATTATATGCATCTCTTTCTCAGATAGACAGAAACACATACCTACACTTTTAGCAAGTTCTATATCCAATACATTATAATACATTCAGCATTATCCAGACCTTTCCAATGGGCATATCCCCATATGTTTGTTCTATTTGCCATTATCTTTTCCTATTAGTTTTAGATCTTATAATTTTCTATTAAATTCGTCGTCGGATAGCAGCTTCTTTAGGAAATCATCCTGTACCCCCACATATGTAGTACATTAAATAAGCACCAAGTGATACACTCGGATTCCACTTTTCATTGTGAATAGGGTAGTGCGATCAAGGCTGACTCTTTCTGTAACCTGAATTGTAGTTAAGTTTCGGTGTCTGCAGGCTAACTTGATGTTTTCCCTTATTTTTTCTAATACTTATCGATACTTGGAAAGTAGAATTTGTTCCTTTGTATTGTTTTATTTTAACAAATATAAGAAAATTGTTTTTAATAAACAGTATTTTTGTCATGTAAACCCAGCTAAAAAAATAAAAAAGATGTCAGTTGTTCTACTGTGATCTTTTTCATTCAGTTGAAAGGGGGTATCCTATTTTTTTGTACAGACTCTTTTTGGGGGACCTAAAAATCATTAGTTGTTCTTTCAAATACAGAAATATCAAGCGCTTTCAATCAGATAATAGATCGGCAATATGTATTTTTTTGCTTCTATTAATCTCATTTTCAATCTTTTTGTCTATATTGCATATAACTTCTTAATCTTAAATTTTATGGAAAAAGTGGATATTTCTGAAGTTATTGAATGGGCAAAGCAGTTTCTTGCACAATCAGAAAAAGAGATCACTAACGAAGAGCGTAAAGAACAGCAGAAATATGCCATTCTGGTACAAAAACCGGGAGACAAGACTCTGTTATCAAAGTTGCTCGACGAATCGTCGCAAATACGTAATAACAAGAAGTTGGCGCATCGCATGAAAGTGCTGATAGATCGCTATGGTGTGCCAGAGTTTTTTGGTTTTGCCGACAAGATTCTGATCAAACTGTTTACAGCATTTGGCTATTTGTTCGATTTTATAGCCGTTCCCATTTTTAAGCAACGTTTACGGTCTGACACGTCCAAAGTAATAATCAACGAAGCACCCTCGTTGCTGAAACGACATCTGCAACAACGCAGAGAACAAAAAATAGGGCAGAATGTTAACCTGCTCGGTGAGGTAGTTTTGGGAGATGGAGAAGCTAATCACCGTTATCAACATTATCTGGAAGCATTGAAAGATCCTCAGATTAACTACATTTCTATTAAAATTTCAGGTATCTATGCGCAGATAAATCCCCTCAACTACGAGCTGAATAAAATTGAGTTATGTGAACGGCTCTCTAATATTTACCAGAGGGCTATTGATTTTCCGTTCGTAGACGAAAACGGCATTAGCTCTTCCAAATTTGTTAATCTGGACATGGAAGAGTATAAAGACACCGAACTGACACTTGATGTGTTTACAACAGTTCTTGATTTACCCCAGTTCAAAAATTATCAGGCAGGTATCGTTGTGCAGGCTTATTTGCCAGATGCATGGCAATTCCAATCCAGACTTCTGGAATTTGCGAAAAAGCGGGTTGCCGAAGGTGGGGCTCCAATCAAAATGCGTCTGGTAAAAGGGGCAAACCTTCAGATGGAAACCATTATTTCCTCTCTGAAAGGGTGGGAGTGTCCTACTTACTCCACCAAAACAGATGTTGATGCCAACTACTTGCGTTTGCTCGATCGTGCTTTGAAACCAGAGAATGCCGAGGTAGTGCACATTGGTGTGGCTTCCCACAACTTTTTCACTCTTGGTTACGCTTACCTTCTCAGCAAAAAAAATAAGGTGGATAAGTATGTTACTTTCGAAATGCTGGAAGGAATGGCAAATCATCTTCCTCGTGTAATGCGGACTCTCGGCAAACAGATTATTCTTTATACACCGGTGGTGAAGAACGAGCATTTCCTGAATGCAGTGTCGTATCTGGTTCGCCGATTAGACGAAAATACTGGTAAAGACAATTTCTTAAGTTATTCATTTAACCTGAAAGCAGATAGTGAGCATTGGAAGTTTCTGCAAGAGCAATTCGTTGAGGCTTATAAGCAAAAAGAGAGTGCCAGTACTACACCACGGCGTACACAAAATAGAAATTTTCCTGCTATTCCACAGACTGATCTTATTACTTTCCGAAACGAGCCTGATACTAATTTCGATTTGAAACCGAATCGCCAGTGGGCAGATGAAATCCGCCGAAAATGGAAAAAATCTGCCGATGATAAACCTTATCAGATTCCATTGCAGATTGGCGAAAAAGAGATAATATCAGAAAAGAAACGCACATACCTCGACCGAAGCCAAAATAGTGATATCTGTGTTTGTGAAGCTTCTCTTGCCAATCTCGATCAGGCAAAGGAGATTCTTGCTGTTGCCGAGAAAGATGCTTCGGGCTGGCGACAGACGTTGCCGGAAGAACGTAATCGTATTTTGCATGAGGTGGCAACCAATCTGAGTAATCATCGAGGTGATTTGATTGGCTGCATGGCTGCCATTACCGGTAAATCGTTTACTGAGGGAGATGTGGAAGTGTCCGAAGCTATCGACTTTTGCCGCTTTTATCCTGTTTCCATGCAGCAATTCACCAATCTGGATACAATAAGCTGCACACCCAAAGGCATTATTATGGTAATTCCGCCATGGAACTTTCCTCTGGCAATTCCGGTTGGAGGTGTGGCTGCAGCACTTGCCGGAGGAAACACGGTGATTTTGAAACCGGCCACGGTTTCCTATCCTGTTGCATGGCAATTTGCAAAACTATTCTGGGAAGCCGGAGTGCCGAAAGATGTACTTCAGTTATTCTGTGCGGATGGATACGAACCTGTGAACTATCTCACCACGCATCCTTCCATCAAACATATTATTCTCACTGGAGGCACTGATACAGCTTTTCGTTTATTGGAAAACAATCCGTCATGCCCATTGTCGGCAGAGACCGGGGGTAAAAATGCAATCATTCTTACTGCCAGCGGAGACAGAGATCATGCTATTCAGAACATCATTACCTCGGCATTCAGCAATGCAGGACAAAAATGTTCGGCCTGTTCGTTGCTGCTCCTTGAAAAAGAGGTATATCACGATCCGGAGTTTAAAGCTAAGCTAATAGATGCTGTAACCAGTCTGCATACTGGAGGAATCTGGAACGGAGGCAATGTGGTTGGCCCGATGATTACCAATCAGAATGAAAAGCTGCTGTATGCCATCGACCATCTGGAAGAAGGCGAATGGTGGCTGGTAAAACCTGAATTTGCAGATGAAAAGAAGTTTATTCTGAAACCTTGCGTGAAATGGGGCGTAAAACCTGGAAGTTATACATTCACAACCGAGCTGTTTGCTCCGCTGCTGGCTGTGGTTTGCATTGATGATTTGCAACATGGAATCCGGTTGGTCAACAGTTCTGAATACGGATTGACTTCCGGATTGCAAAGTCTGGACGAAAGCGAACAGCTCCTTTGGAAGAATAGTATTGAAGCCGGAAATCTCTACATCAACCGAGGAATTACCGGTGCAATTGTCAATAGACAGCCTTTCGGGGGAATGAAACGATCGGCCTTCGGAGGCGGTATCAAAGCCGGAGGGCCCAACTATGTGTCGTGCTTCATCAATATTACCGAAAAGCCGTTGGAAGAAGCAACTACTAAAGCAACTCACTCTTTGGCTGTAATCCTTCATTCTGATGATAAAGCTCGTTTTAACAAAGCCGTTGAAAGTTACCAAGTGAACATGGAAAATATATTTTCTCAGGAGCGCGACTGTAACAAGCTGATCGGTGAACAAAATATTTTCAGGTATCTGCCGCTCAGAAGCATGGCTTTACGCATTTATCCGGAAGATGAATTGTGCGACGTACTTATGGTTCTTGTTGCTGCCAATATAACCAGAACGCCTGTCACATTGAGCATCACCAGAGAAGACCCGAAACTCGAAGCTCTTCAGAAAGGGATCAACAAAGAGTGCACTATTAAGATTCAGTCGGACGATGAGTTTCTGAATGACATGGAGCAATACGAACGGATTCGTACCTGCAGCAACCGGATTCCATACGAACTTTACAAACAGGCTGCTCGTCTTGGTAAATATATTGCTACGGCTAAACCACTTGTGGAAGGAAGAGTAGAACTGCTTCATTACCTGAAAGAGCAGAGTATCGCTTTTGAATATCACCGTTATGGAAGTATAACCGATACCATTGAATAGGGGGCTTTTGAAATAATAGTGGATGTATAAATCCTAATCGAAAGCATTTTAAAATGATGTACATGTGAAAAGTTAAATAAAAATATCTTGTTTTGGATTAATTGAATTTAATTTTTATTACTTTTGCAAACTGTAAAATAGAAGCAATTAAGATAAAAATTGCTTTAATAGGCTGCTAAAGCAGCAATCATATCTTAACTTTTTGTGTAATATAGAACCAAACAAATGAAAGCAGTACTTAAATTGGTAATTGCAGCATAGTTAACCTCAGCAAACCACAGGTTAATGTTTTGGTAGTTTAGGATACTTTTCTGAACAGGTTTCTTATTGTCTTAATAAATGGAATATAACTCATTGATATAACTAGTATCAATGCTTGATTCCTATTACATTAATTACACAAAATATCAATTATGAATTTTAATAATAAAAATCAAATAGTCGGTTATCTGTTAGCCGGATTCATGCTTTTAGCCTTGTTAAACAGTGCCTACTTTTTTATATCAATAGTAAAACTTGGTTTCTTTGAATGGTTGGCTTTCAATGCATGCTCCCTTTCTATCATTGTCTATCTGGTATGCTTCATTTGTTTTAAGGTTACTAAAAAGACTTTATTTCTGGCTGTAGCATTATTGCCGCAATATTATTATGGAACAATGGGCTTGTTTGTTATGCCCTGGAATGAAGCCAACATGTTTGCTCAGGTTACCCATATTATTATTTCACTTAATCTGCTGTGGATTTTATTTGTGCTTCTGAAGAACTCCAAATTTGATTCCATAGGCAAAGGTTTGCTGATCGGAGTATTTCTGTTTGTGCCTGTTTTTGCTGTAATACAGTCGTATACGCAATTACACATGGATACGTTTATGCAAATGCTCCAAAATATAAAATAAGCATCTATTATTCTCCTTGCAGGTATTGCAGGGAGAATAATTCTTGCAGATTTATTAATCTTTTAAAATTTGAAAATTATGCCAAACAATAAATTATTATATCCGCGTAAAGACGATATGACTATGGTTTATCTGAAGAGTTGCGTAAAAAGCCCATTTATAGAAGTGGGAGATTATTCTTTCTATCACGATTTTGATAATCCATTGGATTTTGAACATAAATGTGTTTTGTATCATTATCCGTATGTGAATAACGACCGACTGATTATTGGAAAATATTGTTCCATAGCCTGTGGTGCCAAATTTTTATTTAATGGTGCCAATCATACGCTTGGCTCACTGTCTACTTATCCTTTTCCTGTAATGGCTGAGGAGTGGGATTTGCAAACACCAGTAACCAGTGCCTGGGATAATAAAGGCGATATCGTAATTGGAAATGATGTGTGGATTGGTTTCGAAGCCGTTGTCATGGCTGGTGTTACTATTGGAGATGGAGCAATTATTGCCTCACGTGCAGTGGTTACCAAAGATGTGCCTCCTTATTCCATTGTAGGAGGAACTCCGGCAAAGTTGATCCGTAAGCGCTTTACCGATGAGCAGATAGATAAGCTGTTGAGGCTGAAATGGTGGGATTGGGATGAGGAGAAAGTGCGAAAAAATATCGATAAGATAATGGATGTGAACAGATTGTCTGATTTGATATAATTAGAGCTTCTATTTGTAAATACTTATAGTTTAGTAATTGCATTTATTGCAGAAAGAAAAGTCCTGAAATAGCAATATTTCAGGACTTTTGTATTTTCACCATTTATTTCTTTGCCCTTACTAATTCAATAGCTTCTTTCCCTGTAATGTGTTCGATAGATAATTCAATCATATGCATATGATTAAAACCTTTTTCAATTTCCTTTAAGCGTCCTTCTTCCTGAACAGGTGAATATTTCTTGGCCAATTTCTCAATAGCCTCTCGCTTTTCATCATTATTCTCTAGTATACGGACTTTGCCAAATACAATAACACTTCTGAAATAAGTCGTATACTCTTCAGGAATAATGTTGTCCTGTTCTATCACGCAAAAAGATGCTTTGCTGTTTTTGTTGATTGCATCAATTTTATGGCCTGATGTGGCACCATGAAAATATATTTTATTGTCATAGTAAACGTAGCTGAGCGGTACTGCATAAGGATAATCATTATCCCCTGTTATTGCAAGTACACCAGATGTCATTCTATTAAGAATTGAGATACTTTCTTCCGTGGATAATAGTTGCTTTTTTCGGCGCATTTCTCTAAACATATTCTTTTTCCTTTTTATTGATTTATACTACTTTCAAACCGATGATTGAGATTATTAAGGTTGCAATAAAGAACAAACGTGCAATAGTTGAAGGTTCGTTGAAAAACATAATCCCAACCAGCACGGTGCCAACAGCACCTATACCGGTCCATACAGGATATGCTGTACCTAACGGTAATGTTTGTGCAGCTTTTGCTAATAAGTACATACTTAAAAATACTGATACAATAAAACCCATTCCCCACAGATAAAATTCAGTTCCTACGCTTTCTTTTGTTTTCCCTAAACAAAATGTAAAGCACACCTCAAATAGTCCGGCGGCAATCAAAATAATCCAACTCATATGTTTCTGTCTTTTCAAATTGTTTGCAAAATTAGTCAAATGCCCTATTATCTCTCTTTACATTTGATAAGAAATGATAATTGCAAGATTATAAGTTGTTTTCAGTCCTCTTAATGTAAGTTTTAATACCTTTGCATTCATAAATTAAGAGCTATGTTTATGGATATACTTGAAATAATAAATAGCATATATCAAATGCCTCAATCCTCGATGGATAAGTTGATAAAGCATTTGTTAAAGGTAACCTATCCCAAAGGTTTTCTCATATTAGAGGCCGGAAAAGTGGAAACAAATGTTTTCTTTCTTGAAAAAGGAATTGCCAGAGCATATATTCCTGTTGATGGAAAAGAAGTAACCTTTTGGATTGGGAAGGAGGGAGCTACTATTGTTTCCTTAAAAAGTTATGTGAACAATCAGCAAGGATATGAAACGTTGGAGCTTATGGAAGACTCTACTTTGTATGTGTTGAAACGTAGCGACTTATATGAATTGTTTAAGGAAGATATACATATTGCTAATTGGGGACGAAAATTTGCAGAACTAGAGTTCTTGCAAACAGAAGAAAGGCTTATTCCATTATTGTTCACAACTGCATCTGAGCGATATAAAATACTATTAGAGAATAACCCGGACTTGTTGCAAAGGATGCCTTTGGAGTGCCTTGCTTCTTATTTGGGAATTACTCCGGTCAGTTTAAGTCGTATACGAGCTCAACTGAAATAAAAAGATCTCTTATTTTTATGAGATAAATAAGCAAAGTCTATTCTCAAAATAGTTTTTTCTAAAAGTATCTAGCAGTCTAGCACTTTGCATTTAAGTGATTAAATATTAGTATATTATACCCGCTAGACTTCGTGAAAATACTCTAGCGGTAGTCTAGCAGTCTAGCGCTAGACTGCTAGATATCTGCTAGACTTCTACAAGTATGTCTAGCACCTGTATGGTTCTTATATTCAGTGGATTAACTACCTACTGCTAGACTGCTAGACTATTTTTGCAAAATTGAAAATTATGTAGTGATGTTGCCTAAATTCAAGTTATAAATGCGACTTTCTTTGTTAGATTGAGTTTTGATAATATTTTATAGAGCAGAAGATGAAAAAAGTTCTTCATCTCCTGTCTCTATTGGAAAATAGTTCCGATATTACTCCCTCAATCTCCTACAAAATCAGTCGTATATGAAACAATTTATCGAGAAACAAAGATATGAATTAAATGCATATCTACAAGCAGGCAAGAATAAAGATGAAATTGCAGGTTTATTAGGCTTTCATCGGAGTACTATTTATCGTGAAATTCGTCGTAATAAATTTAAATCCTCTGATGGTTATGACCCTGACTATGCCCACTACCGATATGAACTTCGAAAAAAACAACGTGCCAGACCTCAAAAATTTACAAAGGAAATGGAAAGTCACGCTCATTTTTTACTCACGAAAAGACATTATAGTCCAGAGCAAATTGCTGGATGGTGTAACCTAAACCATATTTCAATGGTTTCCCATGAATTTCTCTACGGTTGGATATGGGAGGACAAAAAGAAAGGAGGCGGATTACACGCTTATTTAAGAAGGCAAGGAAGAAAATATAGAAAAAGAAAGAATAAAAACCAAGATCGAGGATGGATCAAAGATAGGGTAGATATATCAAACAGGCCTAAGATTGTGGAAAAGAAAAAAAGATTTGGAGATTTGGAAATAGACACTGTTATAGGTAAAAACAGATCGGGAGTTATATTAACCATTAATGATAGAGCCACAGGGAAACTATGGACAATGAAGCTACCAAATAAAGAAGCCAAATATGTCACTGCGGCAACCGTTTACCTATTAGAACCATATAAAGAACTATTACACACAATTACCTCTGATAACGGAACTGAATTCGCAGGACATAAAGAAATTGCAAAACAACTGGGAATAAAATATTACTTTGCAAGACCATATCACTCATGGGAAAGAGGAGCTAATGAGAATCTTAATGGACTTATCAGGCAGTATTTACCTAAATGGAAAGAGTTCAAATATATCAATGGAAAAGAATTGAAAGAAATAACGAATCTTATTAATCTAAGACCAAGAAAAAGATATGGATATCTAAACCCGTTCGAAATGGTAAGAAAGAGCATAAATAAAAAATATGAAAGAGAACTAACATGGATGTATCAAGAATTGTCGCATTTATAACTTGAATTCAGCTTGAACTATCAAATCTAATTCCGACTCTCGGGAAAGATGCGGCGGGAGGTTGATTAAACTCCCGAATAATTTTTTATATCTCAGGCGGGATGTCTCTGCATTTTTGTACAAAACAATTATATCTTCTGTACAAAAGAATTAATTGTTTTGTACAGAAGAATGCAATCTTTTGTACAAGAATTAATAAACATCCCGAATAACTTTTGAAAAAGCAAACTGGAGTTTTGTTGTATTCCGGCGGGCTATTTTTAAAAGCTTTCGGTTAATAATGTGAGCCGGATTTTACTTATGGACTTATTGCTGCTCTGTCTTTTAAATCTCTTGCAAATTCCTTGCATATATCTGGAAATTTTGTGAATATTGCGTACAAATAACGCACAGACATAAACTGTATATCAAATATTTATGATTGGGTAAGTGGTGCAATAAACAATCTTATGTATGATTGATGAACTAATTAAGAAGATAAGAGAAGATAAAGAGAATTGGAATAGATTTGAAAATATCTTTGTTGAAAGGCAGGTGGCAGCCAGAACAGTTTTGTTAAACGAAGGCGAAATTGCCAGTTATATACATTTCATTAAAAAGGGTTGTTTGCGAGAGTGTTTTAATAAAGACGGGAAAGATATTACTTTTCAGTTCTTTTTTGAAGGGCAGCCGGTGGCTTCGATTGATAGTGTAATGAATAGCACTCCGAGCTTATTTTCCATTGAAAGCATTGAACCTTCAACAATTCTTTCGCTTAAGAAACAGGACTTTGAGATGCTTTTATCAACTTATCCTGAATTGAAAGATAAATTCCAGAGTTTTATTTTCCAACGATTCAGTAATTATGCACGGCTCTTTCTTTCCAGAATAAAAGATACTCCTCAAGAACGTTATGAGGATTTAGTAAAAAATCAACCAAATATAATCAAGCGTATTCCGCAGCACTATATTGCTTCTTATCTTGGGATAACCCCGGTTTCATTAAGTAGGATAAGAAATAGGAAATAACCCTCATTTATTATCTTTTGTTATCGTCCTGACTATTTCCATCGATGTATTTTTGCTCAAAAAAAATATGAGAACAGACATCAATGGTGGGGGACGGGCTACAACCAAATATATTCAGCTCGATACTCGAAATTGTAAGGCATGCTGGGAATGCGCTGAAGTATGTGATAAAAATGTAATCGGGCGGATAAATCTGCCATGGCATAAGCATGCCGTTATTGTAAGATGTAATAATTGTACGGGTTGCTTAAAGTGTATGAAAGCATGTGAGCATAATGCAATATCTAATCAGACTACAGAACTTAGCGACAATTCTCGTAAGGGAAGATCCGCTTCCCGTTTTTTAGTCAATCTTGGTTTGCTTCTTATTGGCTTTTTCGTGGTGTTTTCAGGATTCCTTATACAATTCAGCTATCATGTTGGGCATCATGGAATGATTGATATGAATAAAATGGTTTATGGCATAAGTTACTCCGGCTGGACTATGATTCATAAGGTTTCAATTATTCTGATCTCTTTTCTGGTTGTGTTTCATATAGCCCAGCATTGGAAATGGTATAGAGCGGTAGTTTCAAAGAGACTTCTCGCAAAGAACAAACAGGTGATTACACTATCTGTAATTTTCTTGATTGTTGCTTTAACTGGTTATTTATCATGGTTTATCGATTTAGCAGGCAATGCTCCGATAGTTCGGAAGACTTTTCTTGAAATACATGATAAAATCGCCATCGTATTCTTTATATATCTTTTTCTGCATGTAACAAAGAGGTTTAAGTGGTTTTTTAGATTCACAAAGAGCGGCAAATAAATGACTGTGAAATTGTCAATAATCTTCCCTTTGAAATGATGTTTTTATCAAAAAATAGGATACCTTTGCAATAACAGATTCTGAATGATTAGATAAAATAGAAAGCATGGCAAAAAAGGTACTTTTATTCCTGGCTCAAGGTTTTGAAGCTTATGAAGCGAGTGTATTTACTGATGTTTTTGGCTGGAGTAGGGACGTTGGTGTTGAACCGGTGGACTTAATTACTACTGGTTTACGCTCAGAAATTAAGTGTTATTGGAACTTAATTGTAAAACCCGAACTTCCATTTAGCAAGATTGATATTGATGATTATGATGCTTTAGCAATTCCGGGAGGGGCTGGTGAGGCTGGTTTTTTCGAAGATGCTTATGATGAACGTTTCCTTAATTTGATAAGAGAATTTAATAGGAGAGGTAAATTAATCGCTTCAATATGTGTGGCGGCTCTGCCAATTGCTAAATCGGGCGTACTAAATCAGCGAAATGCTACCACATGGGATTTAAATAGTGGTACAAGGCGAAAGCAATTAGCTGATTTTTGTGTAAAGGTACAAAATGAGCAATTAGTGGTTGACAATAATATTATTACTTCAACTGGACCGGCAACAAGTCTTGATGTTGCATTTAAACTACTTGAAATGCTGACGAATATAGAGAATGTTAACGAGGTGAAAACTAATATGCGGTTTATTGTCTAATTAATGGTTTGATATGCTTATCAGATGCTCATATCTTGTTTTCATTCTTTTTCTATGTATAGTGTCTTTAAATTGCTTTGTCAATTAATGGATTCTCGTTGTCTAATACCTCAAAGATCTGGATTCTAACGTTGTAATTCTTTGAAAATTCCTGAAATTTAGGCTCATTATTAATTTGTTGATAATCATTCAATACAGCATCAAAACACTCATTTGCTTTCTCGTTTATATCCTCTGATTTGTCGAACCAAAACAGTTTGTTTCTTACAACTAAAGTTTCATTATTTATGTTGTTAATGATCAAATTATCATGTTTCCAAACCTTACCAGCCTTTAGTGTTTTTATTCCATCTAAAATGTCAGTAATGTCTCTATTCAGATACTTCTTTTCCAGCTGATTAAAGTTTAATATACCAATTGGAATTCCGCCAATACCAAAAACAATTATTTTGATTATTAAATTGGATATATGCATGTTTTCGATCTTAAAGTCACTATCCCACAAGAACAATGAAATAGCCATAATAAGTCCCCAATAAACCGTTCCGTGGAGAAATATGTATAGCCACTTCTTCTTTCTCCGTTCTTCCCATTTTTTATAAAATGTTTCTTCTCTGGTAGTCATTTTTATTTTCCTGTTTGTTTATTTTTCGTTACTAGTCCTTAACGACTATAGATCTGGGTTTTGTTACAACTACATATCTCGAGTTTCTATCTCATTCTGGATTAATTTATATTTAAAGAACTTCCTTAAGCCAGTAGAAAGAACCTCAAATTCATTCAGTTCGTATAAACTTCCATAAAGTTTAAACGTGCAAATGTCAGTTGCGCTAATAAATGGTTCTGTTTTAAGATGACTATGTGATAAACCTGTGACCTTATTCCCTTCATATTCGGTTGGAGAGAAAATTAATCTGGAATGAATTTTTCTCCATGAAGTTACGTTTCCTTCCTTATCACCAAAGAAAACATAATCATTACCAAATGGTATTAGCTTCGATTTACTAGTCCCCAAAATGAAATAAAGTTTATACCCAAGCTCGTAAGGTATTAACTCCATATTAATATTATATCCTTGCGGACAGTTTACTTGATATTTTTCATCGTTTACGACTTCTTTAAACATTTTCATTTTAATTTGTTGCAAGTTCTTTTCAGCTTCGCTTAAATCTCTTACAATTAAACTCTCTTTACACGGATTGTTGAAGCTATTTTTAAACATCACTTCATAAATGCATTTTGTACCTTCTTTTGCCAATACAATAGCCGATATAGAGTCATTTCTTTGATAGATTAAAAGTCCACCAAAATCTTTTTTGATTTCTTTCTTATCCATTGCCATATCACTTGTTATCCAGGCTGCTTTTTCATACTTGTATAATGTATTTCCTTCTTCTAATATTGAATCACATTTTTGTTTTATTTCAGCTTCGGTTAATGATGTTTGAGCATTTATACCAGAGAAAATTGTAATTAAAAGAAGAGTAACAAATTTTTTTTTCATGATTAATGTGTTTTTATATTTTTCTTTATAAGGTTAACCTCCTTAGTTAGAAGCAAATTTAAATGATTTTGACAATTCAAGAAATTTTTCTACTTCTTCTTTGTTTGATTCTAACCACTTAGAAACTTCTGGAGCTGCTGAAGATGCAAAAGCTACATACGAAAAAGCCTCAACTAACTTTTTGTCTTTCATCTCAATAAAATATGGAACATAATAATCCCAAAAAAAGCCATGATTTTCTTTCTTTGATTCTTTTAAGGACGAACAAATAGTATTAAATTTTCTGATAAATTGTTCTACTTCTGTCTTATTATTATTCTTTTCATCAAAATCCATTGCAGTCTCCATGGATAATATCATGTCGGTAACCGAAAAGTTGTTCTCTTTTTGTTTTCCGTTTGCCGATACGTCACCAAGCATATTACTATTGATGTTAATATTTATAGATTTGTTTCCGGTTTTTTCAACATTTGCTTTCATTATGGATTTTACAATTTCAAGATTTTGTTTTGCCCTGTCACTTTCAGGTTCGAGAGAGAAAAATCTGCAATAAGCCAATAGCGCAGGAATTCTAATATCCTTAATCTTCGAAATTCTTGCAATTGCATTATGAGAACCTGCGTGTTTAGGATTAAGTTTAGCTGACATTTGGAAACATAATAATGCATCGTCATATTTCTTCACACTCCATAGCGTTATTCCTTTATTGAAATGGAGCAGGTAAAAATCTGGAAAGTCTTTTATCCCTTCGTCATATACTTCTATTGATCTATCTGTTTTATTTAAACCATCTAAAGCATTTCCGTATGTTACATAAACCATTCTTAGTCCTTCTTCTTCTGGATGAGTTTCAATTGCTTTTTCACAGCATTTAATAGCCTCTTCGTTCTTTTTAGACATTAATAAACTATATGCCTTTTCTGACAATGCAAGAAAATTGTCTTTGTCGAGTATCAGAGCTTTGTCGTATCTAAAAATGGCACCATCATAATCTCCTTTATCATGATAGGCAATTCCTTCGTTAACTAGCTTTTCAGCATCTACTTTATTTTGTCCATATGAGATGTTATACATTATAGCAAACATCAGAATTAAGATTGTTTTCTTCATAGTATTCTTTTGTTTAATTATTCGTTCAAAAATAGTATATTTATTTTGAATTTACAGTATAACTTCTTTGGTTAATTTTTAATTTATCTGATAGAGACTTATTTGAGAATGTGCATGTATATAAATTGGGACTATTCTGTATATTCAATAATTTAATAAACTATCTGTTTATAGTTGATATACTCTAATGTAACTTAAGTTGTGATAGAGTTATGTTTTAACATGTAGATTGCTATTTAAATTAATCTTTTGATTCTTTTATTTAAATCAGAAAAACACATAATTGTTTAAGTAGTATACTGGGGATGGTAAAATACAGAAAAGTAGAATAGGCGAGGAATATATTTCTGAGATATGAATCAGTTCTTGTTTATTGTTTTGAAATAGCATTATTTATTATAATAATTGAGCAAAATGTTTATTGTGACTGTCAGAAGGAAACTTAATTATTCTGTTTTATAAAAATGGATCATTTATCAGGCTAACAATTCTTTCAATTTAAATTTAAATTTTATATTTGCGTTCTGAAAACAGGAATTTGTATTCTCTGGACAATGCTTAAAAACTAATTATGAAAATTTCTCTCTCGCATAAACTTAATCTTATATGTCTTCTAGTTGCTTTTTTGCTGCCAGGTATCTTTGGTTGCTTAAATGCCTATGGAGAAAACGCACCTCAAAATTCTGTTCTTATAATCAGTTCGTACAATCCTGAAACATCTCAAACATCTAAAAATATTTCTGCTTTTTTAGATGAATATCGTCTTTTAGGTGGTAAGTCTCCTGTTATAATAGAAAATATGAATTGTGGGAGCTTTACTGAGGCTTCTTTGTGGAAAGGGCAGATGAAGAATATTCTGAATAAATATTTATTAAACAATCGCCATCCAGGAATAATTATTCTTCTTGGTCAGGAGGCCTGGTCTTCATTTCTTTCTCAGGATGCCGAAGTAACAAAAAACACACATAATATACCAGCTATTGTTGGTATGGTAAGCCGGAATGCTATTATTCTTCCTGATGATAGTGTATCATTGGAAAAATGGAATCCTGAAAGTATTGATGCGCTAAAGGATTCTTATCGGATACATAAAATGGCTGGTTATATTTATCAGTATGATGTAGATAAGAATATAAAGCTGATTCAGGATTTGTATCCAAAAACAAAACATGTAGCTTTAGTTACAGATAATACTTATGGTGGGGTTTCTTTGCAGGCGTATGTGAAAAAGGAAATTAGAAAGTTTCCCGGATTAGATCTTATTTTATTAGATGGAAGAAAGAACTCGATTTATACAATAGTTGATAGCATTAATAAGTTGCCTGATAATACTGTTATGTTATTAGGTACTTGGAGAGTGGATAAGAATAATGGCTATTTTATGAATAATGCAACCTATATGATGATGGCTGCAAAACCAAAAATTCCAGCTTTTACGATAACATCAATAGGGTTGGGGCATTGGGCTGTAGGTGGCTGTGTTCCTCAGTATCGTACTATTGGTAAGGATATGGCTATACAGGCTTATAATATATTAGATGACAGAACTGTTGTTAAAGCCAAAATAGAACTCATTCCAAATCAATATACATTTGATGCGATAAAATTGGATAGTCTGAAGATTAGTGTAAATAAATTGCCGGATGGTTCTGTTCTGATTAATGAAAAGCCTTCTTTCTATGAACAGAATAAATATCTGGTTTGGGCATGTGCCTTCGTCTTTTTTACCCTTTTAATTGGTATGATTATTTCTCTTTACTTCTTGTTTCGTACAAAGAAGCTGAAAGATGAACTAGAAGTATCTGAAGCAGATTTACGGGTTGCTAAAGAAAAAGCAGAAGAATCGGAACGTTTAAAATCAGCCTTCCTGGCAAATATGACTCACGAAATCCGGACTCCTCTTAATGCTATAGTTGGTTTCTCCAATGTGTTGGCTACAGGAGGTTGTGCTCAGGAAGATATTGTTGAATATAATAAAGTTATTCAAACCAACTCTGATCTTCTTCTTCGTCTGATTAATGATATTCTCGATATATCTCGTTTAGAATCTGGTAAGCTTGATTTCTATTATGAAGAATGCAATGTAGAATCTTTGTGTAAGGAGGTTTTAGCTTCAGTAGAAGCAACGTGTAAATATCCGGTGGAATTTACATTCGAATCTTTTAATCCAAACTTCTATATGGTTACAGATATACAACGCCTACAGCAGGTTTTATTAAATATCCTTTCAAACTCTTGTAAGTTTACTAAAGAAGGTTCTATTACCTTAAACTATAAGATCGATGAAATGAAAAAAATGATATTTTTTTCTGTAACTGATACTGGTGAAGGAATAGAGGAAGGAGAAGAAGAAATGATCTTTGATCGTTTCAAGAAATTGAATGATTTTGTTCAGGGATCAGGCTTAGGATTAGCTATTTGCAAAACAATTATGAATGTATTGGGGGGTGATATTTGGGTAGATTCATCTTATAAAAATGGTGCACGTTTTGTGTTTTCACACCCAATGAATTTAAAACCTCAGGAATATATTGCTGAATAAAATGCGCCAAAAGTTTGGAGGTTTCAAAAATTGTTGTACCTTTGCAACGCTTTTGAGAGAAAGAGCAATATAAAAATAACTTTATTGGAGAGATGGCAGAGTGGTCGATTGCGGCGGTCTTGAAAACCGTTGAACTGCGAGGTTCCTGGGGTTCGAATCCCTATCTCTCCGCTGAAAAGTTTGGATAACCAAGCAACTACAGTATAAAACCTACAAGTTATTAACTTGTAGGTTTTTTTTATGTCTGTTCTCTTCGTTATAATTCAAGAAAGGCTAGTGATCTTTGATCGTGATGTTGCTGATTTATAAGGGGGGGACAAAGCGTATCAACAAAGCTGTCAAGGACAATCCTGAAAATTACCTGAAAGCTACATCCTGTCTTTAGATAAACAAAGAATAAAAAAGGGGGCTATCCTAATTGGAATTGCCCCCCATATAAAAACATTTTACGCTCAACATCCAGTTTTGTGGATAGAGGTTAGCTTTGATATCTGTATATGGATTTAAATACTCCTCAGATATTTTTTATTTTAGAAAATCTTTCATCATCAAAATTGATGTCTTCAGTTCTTCGGGTTTGAATCCATGACCGGCTCCCGGAATAACTTTCAGACTTGCATTTTTATAAGTTTTCTCTGCTCTCTGTGAATAGGAAAGAGGAACTACGGGGTCTTTGTCACCGTGGATTATCAGTACAGGACCACTGTATTTGCCAATCGTTTTATATACATTGATGTCATAAAGTTCCTTGAAGAAGCGTTTACCTATAGGCACATTCCATACCTTTGTGGTGTCAGGTATGTCCTCGGCTTTAGGATATCGCTCTTTCCAATTGTCAGGAATGCACAGTGCTGGATATACAAGGATAAGCTGGCTAATATCTTTGGCACAGTCGGAAGCTGTGAGTGCCGAGACTAAACCGCCTTGGCTTTCACCAAGAAGAACGATATTGGAAGCGTCCACATCACTGCGACTTTTGAAGTAGTTTATGATGGTTTTCAGATCGTTCACCTCGTCACGTATTGACATGTTCATTGTATTGTTGTCACTGCGACTGGATACAGATCCACATCCGAAATCAAAGTTATAGCACTGGTATCCCAAAGCGTTAAATGTTTTAATGTAATTCTTGCCGAAGGCATGAGTTCCGTTGAATCCGTGCGAAACAATAACTAATGGCATTTTTCCAAAAGTATTAGCAGGTCGGCTAAGCAAGCCATAGAGATGTCGGTTGCCATTACTGATCCATAAGTCATCAAAGTTAGAGTCTGCCTGCTTGATGGCTTCTTTCAAATTAGGAGATACAAACTTCCAATCATGGCTTCCGGCAGAAACATGCATTTGATATGGAATACCTTTCTCACGGAAAGCCTTCACCAGGTCCATATTCCCTTCAAGAGTAAAGTCTTGATCACCTACCGAAACCATCCATCTTACCTGACACCAATTATTCACGTCAGTCTTTGATCCTTGTTGGATGCGTTTTATAGGATTGTTATTTTCTATTATCTCTTGCCGCCACTCAGCAGATGGATCTTTTTTCAGAAAGTCAAGTTCTTGGCGACAAAGGTATCCACTGATGTCATATACCATAGAGAAGAATTCCGGATGATGAACGCCATAAACAACTGCAGCTCCACCACCCATGGAGAATCCGGCAACGGCACGGCCGCCCTTATCAGTTCTGACATGATAGTTCTTTTCTATATATGGGATAAACTCCTGGAAAAAGAAATCCTCATATTTCCACTTTGGTGCGTTGAAGTACATCATATTGTTTTTGTTGGCCTCCGGACATACAAGAATAAGATCGCGGATAGAGCCTGCATCTATAAGACTGTCGACGGTCTGACGGAGAGATCCATAAGTCTCCCAATCATCACACGATCCACCACCACCATGCAACAGATAGAGCACGGGATATTTTCTGTCGGTGTTCTCTTCGTATCCGCCTGGCAAATAAATAGAATATTCTCTTTCTGTTACACCTTCAAGCATATTACATGGCATGGTGACATGTAGTGTTTTGCCAACATGGGTTTTGAAATTCTTATGTTGAAGATTCCATCCAGGATAATTTTCAATGTTGCCTGCAAGGAAAATATCGCTTTTGTCTTTTTTTTTCTTGAGTTGCCAGTCGAGCCAGTCTAACATCAATCTGCCGAAACTTCCACCCTGCTTTTCTGTATAGGTAGCTCCATGACCAGCTGTCGGCATATCAGCATGGACAACCGGTACTTTGTCTATACGTTCGTAGTCGAGGCAGGCATTCTGATAAGCAACGTCACCTGTACCACCTGTCATATATATAATGGGTGCATGAAGTGAAAGGAGTGATTTGCTATCTGCTCCTGCCATCGTCATGTTTCCCATTCCTGCATTCAAGATTATGTATGATTTCAGACGGATATCGGCAGCATTGCACAGTACCTGAGCGCCTCCGCAGGAATGCCCGGCTGCGGCTATCTTAGTGGTGTCAACAAAACTGTAATAGTCGCTCTTCTTATCGCGTGCCTGATTGCATATCCAGTCGAGTGCTGTAGTGACCACGGATGAAGGTGTAGAGTGTTCTTTACGATCAAAAAGCACTATTTGCATTTCACCTACTGCAATGACTACATAACCATGTGATGCAATATCGGTGAGCATGCGTTCATAATGAATGGGAGCATCCATGCAACCACCATTGCAAAAGATGAGTATGGGCAAAGCATTTTCGCGTGCTGCTGCCCAACTGAGATTCTCGGGACGGAAAACTGTGAAGCCAGGTAAACTTTTCTCAATGACTTCATAGGCCTTGAACAACCCTGTACCTCCATTGTCTACGATCTTTTGCCGACTTATTAGCGAATCAGCAGATGCTGCATGGGAACATAAAGTTGCCATACAAAGTAATAACGAAAGCAGTAATTTTTTCATGTTAAATCATTTATCTTTTGAACACATTTATATTGATTATTTTTTCGCCAGGAGTGGTATCTGCTTCGCGAGGAAAATAAATGGGAGCATCCTTTTGTAGCGGTAAAATGCGGAGCTCCAATTGCTCGCAATTCTTTGGCAAACGCCAGAGGGCATATTGGAAATGGCGACCATTATAAAAGTTGTCATCAATGAGTTTTCCGTCAGCATATAATCGAGCACAATCGCCCTGATACTCTATATCGAGAATATCTTCATGATTTGGAACCGTGAAGGTGTATATAGCAGCATCATTGAAATCAGAATCTACAGGTTCTTCAGCTACTCCACCAAAACCTATTGTAATTTTTCTGAGATTTCCAGCTTCTCGTATCTTATTAAATGTTACTACCTGCATCTTTGTTTCATGAGGCTTCTCATCTTCATTCAAGAAGAGCGTACTGGCATCAGAACTACTGAGTAAGTAGATATTCTTATATACTGGCTTTGTCAAACCGAGTGCCTTTACATTTTTCAGCACTTTACCCGAAACTGATATTTCTGTAGGCACGCCAGCAATCTGTTCTAAATAGATTTTATCATCGCGTTGGGCAATGAGCTGAGCTGTAGCATACTTGATGCCTGCAATATTTACGGGGAATATACACATTGTGCCTGCCGGTATCACAATTGGATTCTGCGGAAATTTTACTCCACACACGTTGAACTGTATATTTCTCTTCGCTGTAAGATTCTGAAAACGCTCATAATTATTGATAAATACGAATCCTTGATTTCCCTGACTACGATAAGACCATCTCAGATAGCTGTCAATGCCTTTGCTTATTGGCTTGTCGGCTTGTGGAAATGTAGTTTCCATTGGTGCTAGCACATCTCCAAAGTCTTGAACGAAAAGGTGTATCTTGCGAAGCAAATAGTAATGCGGATTGCGATATCCCACCTCGTTAAGAGGAGCTTGAAAATCGTAGCTTTTCACAGGCAGATCGTTCCAATTAGTTTCAATGGTGCGCTGTATCTCGTTTAGATAGTTAAGTTTTCCGTCTGGATTAGTTCCTCCATGATACATATAGTAGCCCAAAAGATTGCTACCGCTGCCCAACTTCACTATGGCAAGCGAGTAAGCATCCTCAGGATACAGATATACTCTGCGGTGATAGCTGGTCATCATACCACCTCCCAACTCACAGGTAAAGTATGGATATCCTTCTTCACCTTTGTTCATGTTATCGCCTGTGTATTTCAGCTGTTCTGAAGCTATTGCAGTTGAAATTCGGAACGGACGAAAATTGAATGCTCGCCAATATTCGCCAGCTGTTTCTTTTATGCTGCGATCCCAGAATCCGTCAGCATAATCACCATAAAGAGGTATCATCTCTCCGAATGGTATAGGTGTGGCTAACTGTGGCCAACCAGTTCGGGTATAGAAAGGCAAGTCGAAACCTATCTCGTTGGCAATCTTCTTGAGGTGCATCAAATATTCACTTCGTCCACGATATTCATTATCAAACTGCATCGCCATGACCGGTCCTCCGTCTTTCCATTGCAAGTCTTGAACTTGTGTATATATTTGCCTATACAAGCGGGTTACATACTTTAGAAAAACTGGATATTCACTACGCGTCTTACAACCTTTTGTAAATACCCAGTCAGGAATGCCCCCTAGTCGGACTTCACCATGGCAGAACGGTCCTACACGTAGTATAACCGGCAGGTTTTCATTCTTGCAAACTTCGAGGAATGATCGTAAATCACGTTGACCGCTCCAGTCAAATTGGTTTTCGATTTCTTCGATGTGGTTCCAAAATACGTAGCAAGCAATAATGGTTACACCACCCTGCTTCATTTTGTGTACAGCCTCAGTCCATTCATCGGCTGGTACCCGCGAATAGTGGATTTCCCCCATCACAGGACATATTCTTTTTCCATTGAGGATAAGACTTTTCTCATCCCATTTTACTTCACGTTCTGTTGCATGCATGCTAACTGTAGCCAATAAACTCA
Organism: Bacteroidaceae bacterium; assembly: GCA_963668125.1. Classification (GTDB taxonomy): domain Bacteria; phylum Bacteroidota; class Bacteroidia; order Bacteroidales; family Bacteroidaceae; genus Bacteroides. Next base: position 1,848,550 of record OY764215.1, read on the forward strand.
ACACCCAGCATAATATTACTTTTCTTATCAGATTGTTATTCATCTCATTTATGTATTCAGGTGTTACTTATTACGAAGTATTTTAATCAACTCGGCATCATGGTTTGTAACCAGTTTACAACTTGGACAATTCCAAATCATGGTATTCATTTCAGAAGATGTCACAGGTTTCCATTCTGGGAGTTCCGGCGATGATGGTTTACCTGTCCGGGCAAAGTTGATAAGAGTTGTACTCATGATTTCTCCCAATTCAATACCTTCGGGAGTTGCTCCCGTCATATTTGCAGAACGAATTACATTATCAAAATAGAAGGCGATATCGGCATTATGTCCTGCATGAAATCCGCCATCTTCGCTTGGTAGCTGATAGGTAAACAAATAATTCCATACAGGAGCACCGCCATCAGCTATACGTGTTTGAATCTGTTCTACAGCAGCGGGACGTACCATTGTGTCAAGTCGATAAAGTGCATCTATATCATCGTCTGGATAAGAATGGCGGAAAGCATCTACAAAATTACTAGCCTTTTTACCCATCGTCTTTTCTAAGTCAGCTTTTGCATCATCCCATGTATTAATATCTTTACCATGTTTGTGCCATGCAGAGAACTCATTTAGGGTAGAACCCACAATTAGTGGAATATCCTTACTTATTTTTTCAGATCCATCCATGAAAAGACCGGCAGGCAACGCATCACCATCGATTACAGGTTCCCATGTTAATGAACGACCAAAAGAACTGTTGTTTGGATTTTCTGCTGCTATTTCTTTCATTGCCTGAGAATTTGCTTTTAATACAGTTTCATAATCAAGAGTCTGGATCTTGTCTATATTGTCTTTGTTTAATCCTAATATTTGAACTGTACGCTGTCCTATCTTCTTTGCTAGATTCTGCTTCATGCCGCGCATGAAGCCAGAACCACTCATCACCATTGCACGATGGAAAAGTCCCTGTGCCATTGGCATGCAAAGCATACTGGATGTCTTGGCGCCTCCACCACTCTGTCCGAAAATGGTTACACAATCAGGGTCACCTCCAAAATTTTGGATATTATCATGAATCCATTTCAAAGCCTGCACGATGTCGATATTCCCTGCATTGCCAGAATATTGGTATTTATCGCCGTAATCAGATAGATCGGTATAACCTAAGGTATTTAAACGGTGATTGATCGTTACTACAACAACATTTCCTTTATCGGCCAAATTATGACCGTGATAACCAGGGTGATCTTGTCCGCATCCTTCTACGAATCCACCTCCGTGAAGCCAAACTATTACAGGACTTTTCTTTCCGTTGTGAATATCTTTTGTCCAGATATTCAGACGAAGACAGTCTTCGCTTTGGTCGCCTTCATTCCATAGATAGAAAAAGGCGCTGGCGTCATTTTTCCACCTATCCGTCTTAGGTTGAGGAGCCGAAGGACCATATGTGCGACAGGAGCGGATGCCTTTCCATGCATCGGGTTCCTGAGGCATCTCGAAACGATTAGCCTTTGCATAAGGAATTCCTTTATAGGTGTAAACACCTTTATATATATAGCCGCAAACTTTACCATACTTCGTATCTGTAGTAGAAGCAGCAGTTGAACTATTGATAATAGTACTTTCGCTACGATTGCTTTCTTCGGTAAAAGCATCCATAATTGCTGTCGGTCTGCCATTTTTGAAAGCGCCTAAAGGATATTCTCCCTCAAGCTCTGGTGCCCAATAAAAAACTCCTTTGCAATGTCCGTTGGTAAGATTTCGTATAGCCCTGATGAGTTTTCTCATAAACAAATTTCCATCATTGGGGCGACTCACTTCATATCCTGTCTCTACAACAATGCAGTCGCAACTATATTTGTTGCACAATGCATTCATATTGGCTATGGCATCGTTGAGAGTGCCGTCATCTGTGGTTTCCACCTTGGCTTTCTGATCCCAGTAAGGATACACACTCATTCCTATCAGATCCCAATGGGCTTTGTACTTTTTTAGACCATCGAAAATGAAGTTATATCGCTTGGTATCACAGCCACAGTCAAGGTGGACGATAACCTTTGCTTCGGGGTAAACATTTTTGGCTGCCTGATAACCTGCCTCTGTGAGACCTGCATACTGTTTCATGTTTTCTTTTGCCTGTCCCTCAGGCCAGAGCATTCCTTCAGTGGTCTCATTACCGACTCCTACCCATTTCACGTCAATGCCATAATCCTTGAACAGCTGAAGCGTTTCTTTAGTATGTTTGGCAACAGCCTGCTTCAGCTCTTTGTAACTGTAGTTTTTCCACTCTACAGGAGGTGTCTGATGAGAGGGGTCTGACCATGTGTCGCTATAGTGGAAACTTACCATAACAGGCATTTCTAGAGCTTTTGCTCTTTTAGCTATCACGAGTGCATCCTCTTTGTTGCACCATCCGCTTGGCGGATTAACCCAGATCCGCAGTCGGATAGCATTCAACCCTAGTTCTTTCATGAGAGTAGTATTCTCACGTTCCTTGCCATGCACATTATACACCTTGCCTCCATTTTTCTCCAGCATGGTAGTGCCACTGATATCAGCACCGAGCCAGAATGGATCTTTTGATTGTGCTGCCATTGGGAGAAACGACATTAAAAAAAATATTTGAGCTATTAAGCGTGTTTTCATTTTCTTTAGTTTTTAATATTTATTCGGCTAACTTCTATATTTATAAAGACGGGAAATGGAAAAAGTAATTTCATTGTGCTCTGTGTTTTCAGTATACCTTCTCGAACTAGATCTAATATAGTCAATAGGAGAGGTTCTATAATTAAACTTCAGCAGATCGCCCTTATTTATATTAATAGAATAATTTCCATCTATATTGGTTGATACGCCAAGGAAAGTTCCAGAAATATTAACGTAAACACCGATCAACGGTTACTTTGGTTACTCAATTACAATTCATGTTACTTGTTTAGCTTTGCGCAAATAATGTTGTCGATAGAAGAGAAATGTTAATAGTAATTTTTTTTGTTTCATATTCGTGTTGATTTTTAAGGTTATAATTTATTTAATGGAGTTTTTAGGTTGTAATTTTATTAATTGTTTCTTTATACTAATTTGACCTCGATTGCAAAAGTAAATTAAATAGCAGAAACACGAGGTTACATTTTAGACAAATGGAAACACAAAACAGACATAATTCTGCATATAATTGATTTTATACACAATTTTTATAAACATAAACCTAATAAGGTTTCACCAAGTATTTAGCTAATAAGTTTTTCTTAGCTGGTTTATATATACTTTTAAGTAAATCCAATTTTACTTTTATCTAAAATTGAAAACCATATATCTAAAATTGAAATAGAGAACAATATGGTAAGGCTATTTTTGCTTTATATAAATTTAATTTCAGGATAAGTACAATTGATAACTTAAATAGAATATGAAAAGAAAAACAAAAATTACTTTATTGTTATTTGTAGCATTACTTTCATTGAGCATGAATTCTTATTCTCAGGATAAGAATTTTTACATTTTTATTTGTTTGGGACAATCTAATATGGAGGGAAATGCCAAAATAGAACCACAAGATACGATTATGACTGATAAGCGTTTTCAGGTTTTGTCGACTGTTGATTGCCCTGATATGGGTAGAGTCAAAGCTAACTGGTATCCTGCCGTTCCGCCATTATGTCGTTGCAATACCGGATTGACTCCTGCTGATTATTTTGGTAGAACAATGATTGCTAATTTGCCAAAGAATGTCAGAGTTGGTGTAATAAATGTAGCTGTTGGTGGTTGTAAAATAGAGCTTTTTGATAAAGATAACTATCAATCTTATGTAGCAACGGCTCCATCATGGATGATTTGTATGCTAAATCAATATGATGGTAATCCTTATGGACGACTGGTTGAAATGGCTAAGATTGCTCAGAAATCAGGCGTAATAAAAGGTATCTTGCTTCATCAGGGAGAATCTAACACAAATGATGAGACTTGGACAGCTAAGGTGCAAGGTGTTTATAACAATCTGATTAAAGACTTAAAACTTAATCCAAAATCTGTACCATTACTTGCTGGAGAACTTGTGGCAGCTGAACAGGGTGGCAAATGTGCAAGTATGAATGCTATTATAAATAAACTTCCTCAGACAATTCCTAATTCACATGTCATTTCTTCCAAAGATTGCACAGCTGTGGGCGATGGACTACACTTTACTGCCGAAGGTTATAGAAAGCTTGGTAAAAGATATGCTGTAAAAATGCTTTCTTTATTTGGGTATAAAATTAATTCAGAAGAGTAGTTATGCAGAATCCGGATATTCCGGAAACTGTTTTGCCCGATATGCATAACTGTGGTGTTTTGCATGTTAATGAAGTCGTGGTTTGCTCTTATATAGCATGCTGAATACCTTAATTATTAACCGATAGTCAACTTTAATATAGATATTATGAAAAAGTTTTTTATGCTTTTATCTTTAGCATTTATTGCTAATTTAAGCATTAACAGTCAGACGTTTAATCCTGCGTCTGAAGGTTTTGATATTTCTGGAGATAGAATAAAACATGGTAAAGTAGATACTATTGAATACTATTCTGCAACCGTAGGTGCTAACCGTAAAACATTGGTTTATACTCCTCCGGGCTATTCAAAAAGTAAAAAATATCCGGTGCTTTACTTATTGCATGGCATAGGTGGTGACGAGAAAGAATGGTTAATTCAAGGTAAACCACAAGTAATTCTTGATAATTTGTATGCTGCTAAAAAGGTAGCTCCGATGATTGTGGTACTTCCTAATGGAAGGGCTATGAAGGATGATCGTGCTGTTGGTAATATTTACGATGGAGTGAAGGTTCAGGCATTTGCTACCTTTGAAAAAGATCTGATAAATGATTTGATTCCTTCAATAGAAAAAAAATATTCGGTGTTTAAAGATCGTGAACACCGTGCAATTGCAGGTCTTTCAATGGGTGGAGGACAATCATTGAACTTCGGACTTGGCAATCTTGATAAATTTGCCTGGATAGGAGGATTCTCATCAGCTCCAAATACAAAAACACCACAGGAGCTTGTACCCGATCCTGCTAAAACAAAGAAAATGCTGAAATTGCTATGGATATCCTGTGGCGACAAGGATAATTTGATTACTTATAGTCAACGTACACACGATTATTTGAATGCTAATCAGATTCCTCATATCTATCAGGTTATTCCGGGAGGACATCATGACTTCAAAGTTTGGAAGCAGAATTTGTACATGTTATCTCAAATACTATTCAAACCTGTTGATGCTTCAATAATAGCTCGTTTTAGTAATGCTCCTCTAGTTGATAATACTACAGCTTCGGCTATTCCGGCTTCTACAAATATTCCGGGAATGCAATATCCTGAAGTTTTACCAGATAACAGAGCATTTTTCAGAATAAAAGCTCCTCAAGCAAACAAAGTACAACTTGATCTGGGCAAGAAATATGATATGGAAAAAGAAGAGGATGGCTCATGGATTGTAACAACCGAACCTCTGGTTGAAGGCTTCCACTATTATTCGATAATTATTGATGGTGTTGCAGTTGCCGATCCTGCCGGTCAGACTTTCTATGGTATGGGACGTATGGCTAGTGGTATCGAGATTCCTGAAAAAGGGGTAGATTATTATTTGGCTAAAAATGTGCCTCACGGTCAGATACGTCAAGTAAGATATTATTCTGATGTAACAAAATCAATGAGAAGAGCTTTTGTATATACTCCTGCCGGATATGATGTTAATTCTTCAGTAAGATATCCGGTTCTTTACCTGCAACATGGTGCAGGAGAGGATGAAACAGGATGGTCGAATCAGGGAAAGGTTGATTATATTCTTGATAATCTTATTGCCGAAGGCAAAGCTAAACCAATGTTGGTAGTAATGGATAAAGGTTATGCTGTTGATCCTGATGCTCCTAAGAATGAAAATTCACAAGGAATCAGAGGGTTAATGCAGAATAAAGCTTTGGAACAGGTATTTATCAAAGAAATTATTCCTGCTATCGATAAGGAATTCCGCACTATACCCGATCGTGATCATAGAGCTATGGCCGGACTCTCTATGGGAGGTTTTCAAACATTCCAGATTACACTGTCTAATCTTGATAAGTTTGCCTATATTGCTGGATTCAGTGGAGGTGGCATGCTTCAACAGGTACAGGATTTCTCAAAGTTATATAATGGTGCTTTAGCTGATGCAGACGAATTTAATCAGAAAGTGAAACTTGTTTATTTAAGTATCGGAACTGCAGAGCCAGAACAGATGTATCGTACAGTAAATAATTTCCATAAGGAACTTGAAAAGGCCGGAATTAAGCATGTATATTATGAATCTCCCGGAACTTCACATGAATGGCTTACTTGGAGAAGATCACTGAATCAGTTTGCTGGTATGATTTTTAAATAAAAAGATTTCAATAGTTAGCTTTTGTATTATTGAGTAAAACAATAAAATGAAATGAAAAAACTTACTTTTATATTTTTTGCAGCTCTTATTTTAAGTTCGAATGTTAAAGGTCAGACTGATGGAGCTACTGTTAATGATAATTCAAATATAGGAATGTCTGCTTCATCGAATGTAAGAACATCAAAATATCCTATGATTTTACCTGATAGTCGTGCTGTATTTCATGTAAAAGCTCCCGAAGCACAGAAAGTACAGCTTGATTTAGGAAAGAAGTATGATATGATAAAAAATAACGAAGGAATATGGGAGGTTACTACCGATTCCCTGACAGAAGGTTTTCACTATTATACTTTGTTGATTGATGGTGTAGCTGTTGCTGACCCTGCCAGCGAGACTTTCTATGGTATGAGTAGAATGGCCAGTGGCATAGAAGTACCTTTTAAAGGGGATGGATATTATGCCGTTAAAGATGTTGCACATGGTGATGTAAGAATGAAGCGTTATTATTCATCTGTTACAAAGACCTGGCGCCGTTTTTATATTTATACTCCTGCCGGATATGATGCAAATATAAATCAAAAATATCCGGTATTGTACTTGATGCATGGTGGTGGAGAAGATGAACGTGGCTGGTCGACCCAAGGCAAGACTGATTTAATTCTGGATAATCTGATTGCTGCGAAAAAAGCAAAGCCAATGCTTATAGTTATGGTTGATGGCAACATTGGTAATGGAGGATTTAGTGAATCATCATTGAAAGCATTTGAATCTGAATTAAAAGAATGTATAATTCCTGTTGTTGAAAAAGAATATCGCGTTAAAACTGATTCAAAGAATCGTGCACTTGCCGGTTTATCAATGGGAGGCATTCAAACTCTTTATGCAGGAATTAAAAACACCCAATTATTCTCTTATCTGGGAGTCTTTAGTTCTGGTTGGCTGCCTAACTTAAACGGTGTAGCAGAAGCTCAATATGAGTTTATGAAGAATAATTCTGATCTGATAAACAAAAATCTAAAGCAGTTTTGGCTTGCTCAAGGTGGTAAAGAAGATATAGCGCATAGAAATTGTCAGATTATGCTTTCGAAATTTAATGATATGAAGATTAAATATACGTATAGCGAATATCCCGGAGGACATACCTGGCCGGTATGGAGAAATAATCTCTATAATTTTGCTCAGTTATTGTTTAAATAATTATGTTAGTGATAGAAATCTATAAAACAAATTGTAAGAAATGAAATTTGCTATTCTTTCGAAGCCAAAAATGTTAAAGCTTGGTGTCTTTATTGGTAGTTTATTATTTTGTAATAGTATTATAGCTCAGGATAAATTATATCCGAATACTTTCCCGTTAAGTGATGTAACATTACTTAACGGTCCTTTTAAGCATGCCAGAGATCTGAATATTCAAACACTTTTGAAATATGATGTTGATCGATTACTGGCTCCGTATCGTAAGGAAGCCGGATTAACTCCCAAAGGTGAGAGTTATGAAAACTGGATTGGACTGGATGGACATGTGGGCGGACATTATCTCTCGGCAATGGCAATTAATTATGCAGCTACCGGCAATGCTGAATGTAAGAGGCGTTTGGAATACATAATTGCGGAACTAAAAGCTTGTCAGGATGCTAATACAAAGAAGCACCCAGGATGGGGAGAAGGATATGTAGGTGGTGTTCCTGACAGTAAAAATGTATGGAGTAAGATTAAGGCTGGCGATGTTAGCGTGATCTGGAAGTATTGGGTACCTTGGTATAACGTACACAAAATGTATGCCGGACTTAGAGACGCATGGTTATATACAGGTAACAAGGAAGCAAAAAGGATCTTTATAAAATTCTGTGACTGGGCTATTAATGTCACTTCTGCTCTTTCAGATATGAAAATGGAAGAGATGCTTGGTAATGAGCATGGTGGTATGGATGAAGTTTTTGCCGATGCATACCAGATGACTGGCGATCAGAAATATCTGATTGCAGCAAAGCGTTTCTCTCATAAAATGTTGCTTGATGCAATGGCAGCAAACACAGATAATCTTGATAATAAACATGCAAATACACAAGTGCCCAAAGTAGTAGGCTTTGAAAGAATAGCAGAACTATCTCACGATGATAAATATGGAAAGGCTGGAAGTTTTTTCTGGGAAACAGTAACAGCCAATCGTTCTCTTGCATTTGGTGGAAATAGCAGGAGGGAAATCTTCCCGAGTGCAGCTGCCTGTTCGGATTATGTAAATGATGTAGAAGGTCCGGAAAGTTGTAATTCATACAATATGCTGAAGCTAACTGAAGATCTTTTCCGGGTTAATCCGTTGGCAAAATATGCTGATTATTACGAAAGAACATTATTTAATCATATACTCTCATCTCAGCATCCCGAACATGGTGGATATGTGTATTTCACATCAGCTCGCCCACGTCATTACAGGGTATATTCCACCCCGAATGAGGGAATGTGGTGCTGTGTAGGTAGCGGCATGGAAAACCATGGTAAATATGGCCAGTTTATATATACCCACTCTAAAGATTCATTGTTTTTGAATCTGTTTATTGCTTCAGAACTAAACTGGAAAGACAAAAATATAAAAGTAAGACAGGAAACTTCATTCCCAAATGAGGAACAGACGAAACTTACCATAACCAGCGGTAATGCTCGTTTCAAGTTAATGATTCGTTATCCTTATTGGGTAAATAATGGGCAATTGAAAATTACGGTTAATGGAAAGATGGTTGATTTTGTTGCGCATCCCTCATCTTATGCAAGCATTGACAGAACATGGAAAAAAGGGGATGTTGTGGTAATTAAATTCCCGATGAATACCCATATTGAACGTCTCCCTAATGTGCCCAATTATATAGCTTTTATGCACGGTCCGATCTTATTAAGTGCTAAAACGGGCACAGAGGATCTGAAAGGATTAGTTGCTGATGATTCAAGATGGGGGCATATTGCTGGGGGAAAGAAATTACCTTTAAATGAAGCTCCGATTATTGTGGAAGATGATATCGCTTCATTAGTAAATAAGGTAATTCCTGTAGCAGGAAAACCGTTTAATTTTACTTTCTCGCAGGTTAAAATGGTTAATCCGATAAAGGTTGAACTGGAACCATTTTATAAAATTCATGATGCAAGATATGAAATGTATTGGATGACTCTATCAAACAGTCAGTACCGTTCTTATATTGATTCTCTTTCTGTATTGGAACAACAAAAAGCCGATTTGCAGAAACGTACAATCGACTTTGTAGCTCCGGGAGAACAGCAACCGGAAGTTGATCATGCTGCTGAAAAGCAAAATACAAATAGTGGAAATAGTTTGGATGAATTTTGGCGTGATGCACGCAATGAAGGATATTTTAGCTATAAGCTTGCTACAAATAAGGAAACTGGTTTGAGTTTGATGGTACGTTACTGGGGAGCTGAAACTGGTAATAGGAAATTTGATATTTACATTGATAATGAGAAGTTGGTAACAGAGAATATAAGTGGCAAATGGAATAAAAAAGAATTCCGGAATGTAGAATATCCTATTCCTGATTCTATGCTGAAGGGTAAAGATTACGTTAGGGTTAAGTTCCAATCTTTACCTGATAATATTGCCGGTGCAGTTTATTATGTTCGTATAGTCAGAAATAAATCGAATTAGTAATAAGGATTAACTGTTAGAATAGATCTTTGCTGATAAAGATTTCTCAGTTAATCCTTTTGATTATGTAAAATCTTTAAATATAAAAAATGAAAAATATTAAAATTTCAGGACTGATTTTATTATTCTGTCTTCTTGCTGTTCCAAATGGGTGGGCGCAAAAAGGTGGAAAACTTAAAATGTGGTATGATAAACCTGCTAAAGTTTGGAACGAAGCGCTTCCAATTGGTAATGGCCGTCTGGCAGCAATGGTTTTTGGTGATCCTGCTAATGAGAAACTACAGTTAAATGAAGGTACTTTTTGGTCAGGTGGTCCATCACGTAACGACAATCCAGATGGTTTATCCGTACTTGACTCAGTGCGATACTATATTTTTAAAGAAGACTACAAACGTGCCGATTTTCTTGCAAACAAGGGGCTTACAGCAAAGCAATTACATGGTTCAATGTTTCAGTTTGTTGGTAATCTGAATCTTGCATTTAATGGCAATGATAATTATTCAGATTATTACAGGGAACTCGATCTGGAAAGAGCTGTTTTTACTACTTCCTATAAAGTGAATGGAGTAACTTATAAAAGAGAGATTTTTGCATCGAAACCAGATCAGGTTATTGTTGTAAGACTTACAGCCAGTAAACCTGGGAAATTATCTTTTGCAGCAAGTTTTGATGGACCTTTACAGAAATCTGTGAAGGTGTTGGATACTAAAACTCTTGAAATGACAGGCTTATCCGGAACTCATGAAGGAGTAACCGGACAAGTGAGATTTGATGCTCGTGCAAAAATCTTAAATTCGGGTGGAACTACTACTATTGAATCAAATAAGATCAATGTAAGTAAGGCTAATGAAGTTGTTATCCTGATATCTATTGCAACCAATTTTACTGATTATAAAACTTTATCGACAGATGAAACCAAGAAATGTGCCAACTATCTTACAGCTGCTCAGAATAAGCCTTATTCAACAATGCTTAAGAACCATATAGCTGCGTTTCAGAAATATTTTAGTCGTGTAAGTTTTGATTTAGGTACTTCATCGGCAGCAAAGCTACCAACTGATGAAAGAATTAAAAATTTCTCTAAGTCATTTGATCCTGAATTGATTTCTATGTATTATCAATTTGGTCGCTATTTGTTGATTTCATCTTCTCAACCGGGAGGGCAACCTGCCAATCTACAGGGAATATGGAATGGTAGCACTCATCCGGCATGGGATAGTAAGTATACCATTAATATCAATACGGAAATGAATTATTGGCCTGCTGAAAAATGCAATATGTCTGAAATGCATGAACCATTGATTCAATTGATAAAAGAACTATCAGAAACGGGAAAACAAACAGCTAAAACAATGTATGGTTGTAATGGCTGGGTTGCTCATCATAACACTGATATCTGGCGCATTTCCGGTGTGGTAGATTTTGCTAATGCCGGATTATGGCCGATGGGAGGAGCATGGCTGTCACAACATTTATGGGAGAAATATCTGTATAGTGGCGATTTAAGATATTTGGAATTGGTTTATCCCGTATTAAAATCCGCTTGCGAATTTTACAAAGATTTTCTTATAGAGGAACCTACTCATAAATGGTTGGTAGTATGCCCTTCTATGTCACCGGAGAATACTCCGTCAGGACATTCTGGATGTGCGCTTACCTACGGAACAACTATGGATAATCAGATCCTTTTCGATTTGTTTACCAAAACAATTAAGGCTGCAAAGTTGCTGAAAAAAGATGTAGCATTGATGGCTGATTTTCAAAAGATACTAAATAAACTTCCTCCGATGCAGATTGGTCGTTATGGTCAGTTACAGGAGTGGATAGGAGACTGGGATGATCCTAATGATCAACATAGACATGTATCGCACCTATATGGTTTGTACCCGAGCAATCAGATTTCACCATATACTACTCCAGATTTATTTGATGCTGCACGTACAACACTTATTCATCGAGGTGATGTGTCAACTGGGTGGTCGATGGGCTGGAAAGTGAATTTCTGGGCACGTTTGCTTGATGGTAACCATGCACGAAAACTGATCACTGACCAATTAACACTTGTTGATCCGGTAAAAGAAAAGAGTGGTGGAACTTATCCTAACTTCTTTGATGCGCATCCACCATTTCAGATAGATGGTAACTTTGGTTGTACTTCGGGCATTACAGAAATGCTTTTGCAAAGTCACGATGGAGCGATTGATATTTTACCAGCATTGCCTGATGACTGGAAAAAAGGAAGTATCAGCGGATTAAGGACTTATGGTGGTTTTGATGTGAGCATTACTTGGGAAAATAATAAGGTGCAGAAGATTATCATAAAATCTCATTTAGGTGGAAATTGTCGTATTCGCGTTCCTAATGAAGTTACTTTGGTAGGTAATAAAACATTAAAAGTGGCTTCGGGAGATAATTCAAATCCATTCTTTGAAACTGTTAAAGTAAAGAAACCTTTAAAATCGGCTGCAGCAAATCTGAATGCTGTGAATCTTAAATCAACATGGTTATATGATTTGCCAACTGAAGCCGGTAAAACATATACAATTATTTGTAAATAAAAAGAATAAATGCTATGAAAAAGATTTTTATTAATTTGTTATTGGCTTTGCCGCTTAGTTTGTTTGGTCAAACAGCTGAAATTAAAATAGATGTTGACAGGAAAATTGCCGAAATAGATCCAAAGATTTACGGTGTGTTCATGGAACCTATTCATTTTAATGGAGCACGAATGGGATTGCCCGACTCTGTTGATTATAATACACTTTATGGAACGCTTTATGATCCTAAATCGTCTTTGGCTGATGAGAATGGTTTTAGAAAGGATTATATTGATGTAATGAAGGAATTAAAAATTACCAATATGAGATGGCCAGGTGGTAACTTTTTAATGGGTTATGATTGGAAAGATGGAATAGGACCAAAAGAAAATAGACCTAAACGTATAAACCTGGCTTGGGGTGGCATAGATAATAATCATGTGGGTACTGATGAATGGTTTGCTCTAAATAAAGCAATAGGCAGTGAAAATGTGGTTTGTGTCAACTTAGGGTTGGGTTCTATATTGGATGCTTGCTATTGGGTAGAGTATTGCAATTATAAAAAAGGAACTTATTATTCTGATTTGAGAGCTAAGAATGGACATCCCGAACCTTATAACGTTAAAATCTGGGATTTGGGTAATGAAGTAGATGGTTATCCATGGGAATTGGGACATAAATCAATTGAAGAATATTCAAGAATAGGAAGAGAAGCAGCAAAGGCACTGAAAAGTGTAGATAAGGATATTCAGTTGGTGGCTTCAGGATCTTCTTGCTATGAAAACTCTCCTTGGATTGATTGGAATAGAAAAGTGCTGTCTAGTTTTGGTGATTTGATCAACTATATTTCAATTCACAGGTATTGGGAAAAGTCGGACGACTATTACAATTACATGGGTCAGAGTGCGATGGACTTTGAAGAAAAGATTAAAGTAACGGCTAATGAGATTGAAAACGTAAGAGTAATGAAAGGATTCAAGAATCCAATTTATATTTCGGTGGATGAGTGGGGAATCATGTCAAAAAATACTTTGTCTGTTTTACCTATCGCTCAAAGCTTCAATTCCTTTATTCGTCATGCAGATGTTGTAAAAATGGCCAATTTCACAATGCTTACCTCTTTGCTGAACACTGATAAAGATAAGGGTACCTATAAAACACCTTTATATTATATATTTAAATCATTCTCGAATAACTGTCTTGGCAGCTCTATAGATACTTATGTTAAATGTGATACGTTCAATACTCCGCTGTACAAAAATATACCTTATCTTGATGTTACAACAGTTTATTCAAAAGAGACTAATACTATTTGCATCAATGTAATAAACAGACATAAAGACAAAGCCATTACAACTAATATAGTCTCTAATTCGGGAGAATTCACTGGAAAAGCTGAGGCTTCTTTAGTAGCAGGAAATATACTTGATGAAACTTTTACTTACGACAAACAAAGTCAATATGTGCCTGTTGCAAAAGAGATTAAAGCTGAGAAAAACAAAATTACTTATTCCTTCCCAGCACACTCTTTCACACAGATAAAAGTCAGAATGAAAAAGTAATAGAAAAGAAACTGCTAGAAAAGTGAGTACTGATTCACTATAAAATAGCTACATAATAATTGAAAAATTGAAATTGATCTAGCAATCTAGCACTAGGAATATAACTATCTGATAATTAATATGAAAATGGTGCTAGATCAATTTGATTTGATCTAGCAGTGATCTAGCGATCTAGCGCCTTTATCTCATTCATCTACCTGAATTATTTCGTAGATATTATGTAGTAGAAACAACTTTCTGGTTTACAATTAAAAGTTATAAAGTGAATGTTTTGCCTTCCACCCGGGTGTATGTAATTTGTACACCCGGGTGGAAGACTTGTTTAGACCCGGGTGTACAAGATGCGTACATCCGGATGTACAGAAGAATAAGCCGAATAATAATAAAAAACCTTATGTTGCTCTATCTGTAAAAGCAAAGAATTATCTAAAATTAGATATGGATTATCAATAAATAGAAATGAAAAAGCTAAAAATATCCCATCTTTGTAGTAACTTAATATTTTATTAACGGCATAAGAATAAAAACAAAGAAGTAGTAACTTCAATTAACCTGGTAATTTAATACAAAATATAAAATGAAAAAAATAGTTTCAACTTTTGCTCTTATTATGTTTTCTGCTCTAGCATCTACTCATGCACAAAATCCGATAATTAAAAATATATTTACCGCTGATCCGGCTCCAATGGTTTATAAAAATACAGTGTATTTGTATGCCGGGCATGATACAGCCTCGGTAAATGCTACAAATTATAAAATGCCCGATTGGCATATTTTTTCCTCAACAGATATGGTAACATGGAAAGATCACGGAGTTTGCCTTTCTCCAAAGACATTTTCATGGTCGTCTGGCGATGCATACGCTGCCCAATGTATTCCACGAAATGGAAAATTCTATTGGTATGTATCTGTTCAGCATAAAAAAGATGAAAATAGCAAAGGAGGATATGCTATTGGAGTTGCTGTTTCCGATAAACCTACTGGGCCTTTTAAAGATGCAATAGGTAAAGCACTTATTGTTAATGAAATGACAACAGATATGAAGCATGGTTGGGACGACATTGACCCTACTGTATTTATTGATGATAATGGTCAGGCATATCTTTTCTGGGGTAATGGAAGTTGTAAATCAGTGAAGCTAAAGAAAAATATGGTTGAAATGGATGGACCAATCACAACCTTTACCCCGAAAAACTATATAGAAGGTCCTTGGATTTACAAAAGAAAAGGATTGTATTACCTTGTTTATGCAAGTGCTGGTACTAAACCCGAAATGATAGAATACTGCACGGCTAAAACTCCTGAAGGTCCATGGACATATAGAGGTATCATTGAAGAAAATGTTCCTAACAGTTTTACTACCCATCCTGGAATAATAGATTATAAAGGAAAATCATATTTCTTCTATCATAACGGATCACTCCCTACAGGAGGTAGTTATCGCCGTTCAATTTGTGTTGATTATATGTATTATAATCCCGATGGTACAATTAAGAAAGTGATACAGACAACAAAAGGAGTAAATCCTGTAAGAAAATAAGCTATTTATTTGAATGAAATTACTTAATACGATGAGAAAAAGAACTATTTTATGCGTTGCGGCAATCCTGCTTTCCGGACATTTTATGAATTTGTCTGCGCAGGTAAAGAAGGCTCAGAACCCAATTATTTTTTCAGATGTTCCTGATATGTCTATGCTTCGGGTTGGAGATACTTATTATATGAGTAGCACTACCATGCACATGAGTCCGGGTGTTCCAATTATGAAGTCTAAAGATTTGGTAAACTGGAAATTAGTGAATTATGCCTATAATACTTTAGATGATGTTGATGCACTAAATCTTAATAATGGTCAAAGTACTTATGGAAGAGGTTCATGGGCTAGTAGTATTCGTTATAACAAAGGAACTTACTATGTTACTACATTTGCTCAAACAACCGGTAAAACATACATTTATACAACAAAGAATCTGGAGAAAGGTCCTTGGGTAAAGCATTCTTTTGCTCCGTCATTGCATGATCATTCATTGTTTTTCGAGGAAGATGGACGCATTTATTTGATTTACGGTAATGGTAAATTACATCTGGTTGAGCTTAAAAAAGACCTTTCTGGTATTAAACCCGAAACAGATCGCGTACTTATAGAAAATGCCAGTGCTCCGTCTGGTAACGGAGGACTTGGTGCTGAAGGTTCTCAGCTTTTTAAAGTAAATGGAAAATATTATCTTTTCAATATAACTTGGCCAGCTGGTGGCATGCGTACTGTAAATATCCACAGAGCTGATAAAATTACTGGCCCGTATGAAGGACGAGTTGGATTTCAGGATAAAGGTGTAGCTCAGG
Source organism: Bacteroidaceae bacterium (assembly GCA_963668125.1). Classification (GTDB taxonomy): domain Bacteria; phylum Bacteroidota; class Bacteroidia; order Bacteroidales; family Bacteroidaceae; genus Bacteroides. The sequence goes on from OY764215.1 coordinate 1,865,026, forward strand.
GAGGACTTATTGACACTCCTGATGGTAAGTGGTTTGCTTATTTATTCCGTGATTTTGGAGCAGTAGGACGTATTCCTTATTTGGTTCCGGTAAAATGGGAAAATGGATGGCCTGTAATTGGTGTGAATGGAAAAGTTCCTGAAACACTTGATTTGCCAGCGAGCAAAGGTTTGATTCCTGGCATTGTTGCTTCTGACGAATTTACACGTAAGCCGGGAGCTGCTGCTTTACCATTGGTTTGGCAATGGAATCATAATCCGGATAATAAATTATGGTCGGTTAACCAAAGAAAAGGTTATTTACGCTTAACAACAGGCAGAGTAGATTCAACTCTTCTGTTAGCTAGAAATACCTTGACTCAACGTACTATTGGTCCAGTATGTACTGGCTCAACATCAATGGATGTATCACATATGAAGGATGGAGACTTTGCCGGATTATGCTTATTACAAAAGAATTTTGGTCAGCTTGGGGTTAGAGTTAATAAAGGAACCAAGTCTATAGTTATGATTAGTGCCGGAACGGGAAATCCTGTTGAAATACAAAGTGTTCCGCTTTCTCGTAATATTGTTTACTTCAAAGCTGAATGTAACTTCAAAGACCGTACAGATATCGCTAAATTTTATTATAGCTATGATGGCAAGGTGTGGAACTTCATAGGTGAACCATTAAAAATGGCATATACCATTCCTCAATTTATCGGATATCGCTTTGGATTGTTTAATTATGCCACTAAAAACATTGGTGGATATGCCGATTTTGATTATTTCCATATTTCAGATACTATTTCTGATATAAAATAATATACTTAAAATATGACAGAACATTATAGGATAAATAAGTCTTATAATGTTCTTGTCATGTTATATAAAAACGATTTGTAGATAGTCTATTAACCTTTGTAATGAAAAAATATTTATGAAAAATAATAAATTAGCGATATTGATTCAACTGATAATTATATTGTTTGGATTTGCAGATGTCGCTGCACAGAATCCGATTATAAGAAACCAGTTCTCTGCCGATCCAACTGCCAGAGTTTTCGGTGATAAAGTATATCTATATCCATCACATGATATTCTAGGAAAAGAAGGACAAGGTCGTCCTAATTGGTTTTGCATGGAAGATTATCATGTATTTTCATCTTCAAATCTTACTGATTGGACAGATCATGGAGTTATTGTGAACCAGAATAAAGTACAATGGGCTGACTCAACTGCATTTAGTATGTGGGCTCCGGACTGTATCAATAAAAATGGGAAATATTATTTTTATTTTCCAGCTCCCCCGAAAGGCTCAAAGGGATTTTCTGTTGGAGTAGCTGTAGCCGATAAACCTTATGGTCCATTTATACCACAGCCTAAACAAATCGATAAGGTTAGTGGAATTGATCCTAATGTTTTTATTGATAAAGATGGACAAGCTTATTTATATTGGTCGGCAGGTAACTTTATGGTAGCAAAATTGAAAAGCAATATGTTGGAACTAGCTTCCGAACCTCAGATTATTGCTAATTTGCCGGAAAAAGGGTTAAAAGAAGGTCCTTTTTTATTTGAACGTAAAGGGGTGTATTATTTGACTTTCCCTCATGTTGAAAATAAAATTGAACGGCTTGAGTATGCTATGGGCCCTAGTCCGATGGGACCTTTTAAAATGGCAGGAGTTATAATGGACGAATCGCCTGTTGGATGCTGGACTAATCATCATTCTATTATTAATTTTAAGAAACAGTGGTATCTGTTCTACCACAGTAATGATCTTTCACCAAAATTTGATAAGAACAGATCTGTACGCATTGATTGCTTGTCCTTTAATGCTGATGGTACTATCCGAAAAGTTACACCAACCTTTCGTGGTGTAGGATTGACCGATGCTTCAAAGCAAATACAGATAGATCGTTATAGCCGAATAAGTGATAAAGGAGTTTCCGTTTTATTTATTGATACTCTGAATACATTTGCAGGTTGGAAAACTGTTTTTAATGAGAAAAAAGCATGGGTACAATATAACAATGTTGATTTTGGAAAGAAAAAATATAAATCAGTTATAATAAAAGCTATTTCTCAGAAAGGAGGAACATTGCAATTGAAGTTGAATAGTGTTAATGGTCCAGTATTGGCTAAGATTAATATTCCAGAAAGTAAAGAATGGAAGGAGACTAAAGTTTTGATTTCAAACTTAAAACAAGGTAATCAGAATTTGTTCCTATCTTCAGACAATAATAACGTGATTGAAGTGGATTGGATTAAATTTGAATGATGTTAAGGATGAAATATGGTTTGTTTTTTGTTTCTGTTTTTGCGGCTATTATGATCTATTTACCGATCAGAGCACAGCAAATAGGAGCAATATCAAATATAATTTCATAGAATAATGAATCTGGTACAGATTTCTCGATTATTATAGTGAACATGTAGCTGCATCTTTTGATAGTACATTACCGTTTAAAACGGAGGGTAAAGTGTGGCTAAAGAAATACAATAACATAAATATGAAACAAATATTATTAGGATTATTACTTATTCCCAATTTGGTGTTTTCACAGATACAGGTTGATGATAAATACCAAGAAAAATCATCATCATTCCCAATTGTAAGTAGCAAAGTAACAGCATCCGTTTACTTTGATGCATCCGACTTTAACTCGGTAAAGAAAACTGCTCAACTTTTCTCTGAAGACATTGAAAGGGTTACCGGAAAGAAGCCTATGCTAATTTCTTCCAAATTGAAAGCCGGAGAGTATACTGTAATTATTGGTACTGTAGAAAAGAATCAGCTAATTAAAGAACTGGTCAAATCGAAAAAACTAAAGATTGATTTTCTTCGGAATCAGTGGGAACGTTATACAATTAAAACTATAGACAACCCGTTCAAAGGAGTAAAACGAGCCCTTGTAATTGCTGGGAGCGATCGTAGAGGAACGTCTTATGGAGTATTTTCCGTTTCCGAAGCCATTGGCGTTTCTCCTTTGTATTGGTGGGCCGATATTCCCGTGCGAAAAAGTCAGAATCTGAGTATCAAAGCTATCAATTACACTTCTAAAAGCCCATCTGTTAAGTACCGTGGTATTTTTATTAACGACGAAGATTGGGGGCTGAAACCATGGTCTTCGAATAATTATGAAAAAAACCTTGGTGATATTGGGCCTAAAACCTACGCTCAGGTTTGTGAGCTGTTGCTCCGCCTTAAAGCTAATATGTTTGCTCCAGCCATGCATAGTTGCACCGGAGCTTTCTATTCTCATCCAGAAAGTAAGGTTGTTGCCGACGAATATGGAATTATAGTTTCTACCTCGCACTGCGAACCTTTATTGTTTAACAATGCCGCAAAATCAGAATGGGATAGTAAACGTGATGGAGAGTGGAATTACGCCAAAAACAAAGATGTTATTTTAAAGAAAATGGATGATCGTGTACGTGAAGCATCACCTTACGAAAACATCTATACTATGGCCATGCGTGGTGTACACGATGAAGGTCTGAGAGGTAATCTTACTAATGAGGAAAAAGTGAATGTACTTGGTAAGGTAATGACCGACCAAAGAGAAGTTCTAAAAAAATACCTTAAAAAACCAATTACCGATATCCCTCAAATATTTGTACCTTACAAAGAAACTATGGATGTATATGAACTTGGTTTAAAAGTTCCCGACGATATTTCACTTATTTGGGTAGACGACAACTACGGATACATGAAACGTCTCAGCGACTCCAAAGAGCAAAAACGCAAAGGAGGATCTGGTGTCTATTATCATTTCTCTTATTTGGGTGCCCCACATGATAATTTGTGGCTGAATACAACACCTCCCGTTTTAATGTATGAAGAACTAATAAAAGCTTATAAAACAGGAGCTAATCGTTACTGGCTTGTTAATGTTGGCGATATAAAACCAGCTGAAATGGGTATACAAACATTTCTTGATTTAGCATGGGATGTTAACAAGTTTGATTATGCAAGCATTAACCAACACCAAAGTCATTTTCTTGCTCGTACATTTGGAGCGAAGTACGAAAAAAGTTTTCAGGATATTTTAGATAATTATTATAGACTTGCATGGAGTCGTAAACCAGAGTTTATGGGTTGGGAACGTGAATGGGATGCCCCTAAATATAGTGATATTTCAAATACTCAATTCTCGTTCCAAAACTACAACGATGCGCAACAAAGATTAGCCGATTATAAACGGATTTCAGACTTGTCCTATAAAATTTCGGAAGAATTACCAGAAAATCTACGTCCGGCATTTTTCGAATTAGTGGCTTACCCGGTAATGGGTTCGTACCAAATGAACCGAAAGTTTTTGATGGCGCAGCTTAACAATGAAGAGTTGAATGATAAAAATCTGTCAGCAGCTAATTGGGCAGCTGTACAGTCTAAAGCAGCATTTGATAGCATTAACAGTCTGACCTCGACATACAATACCATGCTTAATGGCAAGTGGAACGGTATGATGAGCCTGGCTCCGGGATGGACTGCAAAGTATCATAACATGCCTAAAGTAACAATTAGTGAAAGGGCTGCCTGTACTCCAATTGAACTTGCCCCCCAAGAAGATAAAAATAAGTTGGAAGGTTGCACGGTAATTAATTTGAAACGAATTAAAAATAAAATAGCTAAAAACGGACATTCACTAAAAATCATTGACGGTATAGGTTACGATTGGTATGCCCTTCAGTTGGGCGAAGCCACCGAACAAAGTGTTGATCCAAAAAACCTTGATGACACTCGTGTTGAGTATGAATTTAATGGCGTAACAGCCGATTCAGTAACTGTACATGTTTATAGTTTGCCGTTCTGGGCACTTCACAAGGGAAAAAGTACCCGCTATGGTATATCGGTTGATGGGCAGCCTGCAGTTGTTGTTCAAAATGATCATAAAGAGTATTCTGAACCTTGGAAAGAACGTGTATTGCAAAATGGGGTTGTTTCGGTTGCCAGATTTGCAGTAAACAAATCGTTGACAACACATAAACTCTCATTAATCTGTGGCGATCCTGGAATGATTATCCAACGTGTTATAATTGACTGGGGTGGGCTGAAAAAAACGTATGTTGGTCCATCATCCTTAAAGTGAAATAGTAAATTATATATTAATATTTAAAATAAGAATGAAAAAGATTTTTGGAATTTTGATTGTAGCATTATCGCTTAATGTCTATGCTCAGGATGTGAAAGTGAAAACAAAATCTTCGCTTCCGGATAAACTGCCTCCAATACCTGCTGTTCCAGCTCCCTTAGGGTATGATACTATTCCACTGGGTGATTGGAAAACTTTTCCTGAGATGAAACTGGATCTTCCTGTTACTAAGGGTCCTTTTGAACCTACCTGGGAATCTATTGAGAAAAACTATCCTGGTGAACCATCATGGCTTCGCGATGCGAAGTTTGGTATCTGGGTTCACTTTGGGCCTCAATCAGCTGGTGAAAGTGGTGACTGGTATGCACGCAAGCTCTACAATCCGGGTACACCGGCTTACAAAAACCATCTAAAAAGATTCGGTCATCCATCAGAAGTTGGTTATAAGGATGTTCTTCATAGTTGGAATCCAACAAAACTTAACCCTGCAAAGCTTACAAAAATATATCAGGATGCCGGGGCACGCTTTTTAATGATACAAGGTGTTCATCACGACAATTTTGATTTGTGGGAATCACGCTATCAACCATGGAATTCGGTCAATATAGGGCCAAAGCGAGACTTAATTGGTGAGTGGGCCAAAGCATGTCGTACTAATGGAATGCGGTTCGGTGTTACTTTCCATCACGAATACACTTGGTGGTGGTGGCAAACTGCTTTTGGCAGCGACAAAGAGGGTGATAAAAAAGGTATTCCTTATGATGGAAACCTTACTCTTGCCGATGGAAAGGGTAAATGGTGGGAAGGATACGATCCTCGTCTCCTTTATGGAATAGATCTTCGCGAATACAAATGGGTTGACAAAAAAGCCCATCAAGAGTGGTCTCCTTCGCCAGCGGGTATATTTACCAACCATTTGGATTATGCAAAATGGTATACTACTCAATGGGCATTAAGAATGATGGATGTGGTGGAGCATTACGACCCCGATTTCATTTACACTGATGGCACTTCTAACCAACCTTTTAGCGGTAATGGTACAGGTACAGGGATTAAAGCCGATGCCATGCAAAGAGTTATTGCCGATTTTTATAACCGTGCACTACAAAGACGTGGACAAGTAAACACGTTCAGCATTGTGAAATTTAGGCATAATACGAATGGAACTGTAAATACTGAAGAGTTTGGTATACCTGCCGATATCAATTCCAAGGAACCTTGGATAGCGGAAGCTCCTGTAGGAGATTGGTTTTACGCACCCGGATTTACATATAACTCAGGGATGATGATCCGCTATATCATAGAAGCCATTGCACGCGACGGAAATGCAGCTTTGTGTATCTCTATTCTGCCCGATGGCTCTCTTGACAAAGGCAGCCAAAAAATGTTGAAAGAAGTAGGAGTGTGGATGCGCCGTAATGGTGAAGCTGTTTATGGAAGCCATGCATGGACAATCCCCGGCGAAGGAGAGATTGTCGATGGCAAGTTAAAAATGCTCCCAGGCGGTGCATTGCAACGTAAACATGCCGAATTTAAGTTTGACGCTCAGGATATCCGCTTCACGGTTGGGAAAAATGGTTCACTTTATGCATTTTGTATGAATGTACCTACGTCGGGATCTTTAGTAAAAATCAAATCGCTTGGGAAAGATGCCAATTACTATACAAAAACTATTAAAACAGTGAAGTTGTTGGGATATAAGGGTAATTTGAATTGGAAACAGGAGGCTGATGGACTTACAATTACCTGTCCGAAGAAAATGCCATTTGCAACATCTGTGGTGTTTTGTGTAGAATGATTTTAGGTAGAATAATAATGTCAGAACTCTTTGTGTATTTAGGAAATACACGTTTTTGATTATTAATATTCTCATAATTCATAATTAATGTCCCGGTAAACTTCGTTGTTTGGGCAAAAAAGGGCTGAACTTTTGGAAAGTTCAGCCCTTTTTTACTTTGTCTTTGACCACAAAATATAATAGTTAATCCTTTGGGCGGAAGCATGCCCCTTGATGATAGCCAATCATTTCTAAGCTATAAATAAAAGAAATTATTGGGCGTAAATTTTTGAAAAACCATTGGTGTATCATTCAGATTTATTCTCCAATAATTTATATTTATTGGAGAATAAAATTAATTTATTCACCAACTATTAAAATGCCGAAACTATGGTTTAGTATTATCCTTCAAGAATCTTAATGGAGCGTTGTTATTCTGTATAATATAAAATTGCTGCATCAAAAAATAAAGCATAAAGTTGTATCATTTCTGGCACAACTTTATGCTTTTATTAATCAAGATTATCTTATCTTTTCTCCATAGGAGAGTAGATTAAGTCCGTTATTCATATCCCGGATTCTGTTCTAAAACAGCATCTTTATTTGCTTCAATAACTGACTGTGGAATAGGATATAGTGTGTATTTTTCCTGAAAATCTTTCTTATCTGCAGTGTATGTTGCATTATAGAATGGATTATATTTTTTCACTCTATTGTAGAATTCGCCAGTACGGGATAAAGTCAATCTTCTTTTTTCTTCAATACCCAACTCACGTAAACGTTCGTCAAGAATATAGTCCATATTAACATCAGCGGCATTAACAGCAGATGCATGTGCACGACTTCGTACTGTGTTGATGTCAGCAGCAGCTTTGTCTTTATTATTTAGTTTCAAGTAAGCTTCTGCTCTTAATAAATAGGCTTCAGATAAACGGAACATATACTGATCAACAAACGTTCCACCGGCAGTTCCCTTTAACGCATGTGTATTAGCATCTGCTACAATAGCAGCCGGATGATTGTATGGAGTAGTACACTTTGTTTGGTAACCACAAAGATAACGTCCTGGAAGAGTTGCCTGACTTCCTAAACCTGTAACCATTGTTACGCCTGCAGGAAGTTTTGGATTCATTAAATCAAGACTATCTCCGAAGACATCTTTGTATTTTTTTATAAAATCAGAGTTATTGAACTTGATTTTTCTTACAAAATTGTAATTAGAATTTCTAATGTCATTATTGAAATCGCTTTGCCAAACTTCTGTATAAAAATGTGGTGCCGCATAAATATTACCAATGCCACGGCCTCCTGTGTAATCTCCAATAGGCCAGCTAAACGGGATAAGTTGTTTTCCGTCAGGCATGTTGAATCTGAAAAGCTGAACTTGTGGAGCACAATGTCTTTCAAGCAGATAGTTACCTGGGCTTGTCCAGAAATAGTATGAAGTATTAGATCCACCACCAAGTACATCTTCTTCCAACTGAATTACCCAAATACCTTCAGTGTTACCAGAAGCACGGTTCTGATTGTTTCTACGGAACAAATCCCAATATACATCACCCGCTTCACTAGCACGTGAGCCAAAACGGTTTTTCATCAAAGCTAAAGCTGGATTATCTATCACCTTAGTTGCTGCATCTACTGCTTCTTGATTCTTATTCATAGCAAGATATAATTCAGACAATAGAAAATTGGCTGCAGATGCACTTATTTCTCCATCTTTTACAGTTGTGATATCATCCAGATTCTCAGCGGCGAACTTAACATCATCAATAGCTTGTTGCAAGGTTTGTTCTTTTGTAGATCTCACATAATCCGTTTTAGGAGAAGTTACTTCTTCTAACTGAAGAGGTACACCACCATATAGATAGGCTAAAGTGCGATAAGCAAAACCTCTGAAGAACTTAGCTTTTGCTTCATATTTCACTTTTTGTTCATCAGTAAGTTCTGAATTTGGCAAGCGACTGATAACAACGTTTGATTGTGCAACTAGCAGGTAAAGTTTATTCCAGTGCTCTTTTGCAATTGAGCCGGTAGGATCCAAATCAGTAGCAAGATTCGATTGAAGGCTTCCACCTCCCATCATCATATCAGTGCCATAAAGATAGTCAATACTGCGGTCACTATTACAGAAGAACTCTAAACGAGTCAGATAATATAGTTCAGTAATTGAAGCATCGAAATCCGCTTTTGTAGAATATGAATTTTCACCACTCATGAAATCTAAGGGCTTTTCTTCCAAAAATTTATTCTCGTTGCAAGCACATAACAGTGTGGCAAACAATGCCATATATAAATACTTTTTCATGTCTTTAATAATTAAAATGAAATATTAATACCACCAGTGAAACTTCTCATAACAGGTCTGTTATCATAGGTACTACCTGTATAATGCGTACCAGTATCGTCTGTATAAGTATTGCTGGCTTCTGGATCCCATCCATTCCAACCTGTAAAGGTTAATAGGTTTTTGCAGTTAAAATAGATATTGACTCCATCTATACCAATACGTGAAATTACTGACTTAGGTAGATCGTAGCTTAAAGTTATGTCCTGCAAACGAACAAAATCTCTCTTCTGATACAAATTAGGAGTAATTTTCCCACCTGTATAAGATCTTGCGTAGATGCCATTAGGGTTGTTTGGTGACCAGAATTTATCTGCTTGTTCTGAAAAACGGTTATAACGAATTGCATTATCATCCTGGTTTACTGAGTATGAGTTTCTGCCCATATAACCATCTTTACCACCTTGTACTGAGTTAATAAAGAAACTCAAAGAGAAACTTTTATATCTAAATTTATTCATAAGACCTAAGCGGTATGCAGGATCTGATTTGCCCAAAATTACACGGTCATCTGCTGTAATCTTTCCATCTTTACTGGTATCAACTATTCTATAATTACCAGGATAGAATCCTTCTGGTATTTCGTCACCTATCTGATAGATCCCATCAACTTTATAATCATAAAGAGATGAAATTGATTTTCCGATAAACAAACCACTAGCAACTAAATCGTCTTCTTTACCATCGCCATTGTTATCTTGTCCTGTAAGAGATACAATTTTGTTTGAATTTGAAGATATGTTGAAAGTAGTGCTCCATTCAAAGTCTTTAGTCGAGATATTATGTGAAGTTGCAGTGAATTCAATACCCTGGTTCTTAATCTTACCAACGTTAGAGCTGATAGACGAGAAACCTGTGATAGTTGGAATAGCTACATTGTATAACAAATCATTAGTTGTTGTTTTGTACACTTCCAAAGATCCAGTAATACGGTTTTTCAATACAGCGAAGTCGAAGCCTAAATTCAAACCAGCCGTTTTTTCCCATTTCAAGTCTTTGTTCTGCATAGAAGTTAATTCCTGACGGATAACGCCTGTAGTTCCATCACCAAAGATGTAACCGGTTTCCGATGCAACTTTTGCTAAAGAAGCATATCTTGAAGTCTGGTTACCACTGATACCGTATCCGGCACGCAACTTCAAATAGTCGAACCAAGGAATTTTAAAGAATGGTTCGTCAGAAATAACCCAACCTAAAGCTACAGAAGGGAAAATCGCACTCTTGTTGTTAGCTGCGAATCCAGAATAACCATCACGTCTCGCTGTTGCAGTAATCAAATAGCGATTATTGAATTTGTAGTTGATTCGGAACATCTGATATAGCAAGGTTTCTTTCCATGCATCTGAGTAAGTGAATTGGTTGGTTCCCTGTTCCAAACTATTATAACCTAAAGTCATACGAGCAAATGTGTTTGCATCTGCATTTGTGTATGAGTATTTACGACGAATAGCACCGTAAACGAATGTACTATTTATACTGTGTTTACCAAAATCGTTGGTATAATTAAAGATGTTATCGAATGTATAATCGTTATAAATAGAATGATTTTTGTATGCTTCACCATTTTCACTATATGCATATTTACTAGCATAGTTATGCTCGTTAATTGTATAGTTGTTACCAAAATTAATACGATAAGTCAAACCTTTAAGTGGCAATTGGAATTCTGAATATAAATTCCCAAAGAAATAGTTATGACGTTCGTAATCTTCTACCATTGAACCATGAAATGGGTTTTCTACTGCTGTACGCATCGGATATGAAATCATATTACCATTTTCATCATATGGGGTTGCCAAAGGCGACATCTGAACAAGGAATGGTAAATAGGTTTCTTGTCCATCTTGATTTACGAATGAACCAAATGCCTGAACACCTAGTTTCCACCATTTACGTGGCTGTGCATCTACGTTCACACGAATACTGTTTCGTTTAAAATCATCATTTAGCAACATATTATGCTGCGTAGTATTACCTAAAGAAAATAAATAGGAAATTCCTTCATTACCGCCAGAAACACTGAATTTATTTTCAGAAATTGTACCTGTTCTGGTAAATTCATCCCACCAGTTATAGTTATTTGAAGTAATATTGCCTTCACTATCCAATTGATATGATGGATCGGGCATCCATTTTGCCAAATTAAAGTCTGATTTCTTTTGTGTATAACCAGATTCTTCAGTATATGCCTGATGCCATAATACTTCTGTATCCCAGTTCAACATTTGCTCACGGTTCATTGGATGCAAATCACGGGTAGGATTCTGCATACTGTAAGAAGAAGAAAAGTTGATTTTAGCTTTTCCTGCTTTACCTCTCTTAGAAGTGATAAGCAATACACCATTGGCAGCCTGAGCACCATAAACAGCTGTTGCACTGGCATCTTTCAATACGTCTACAGATTCAATATCAGCTGGGTTGATTGAAGAAAGAGAACCATTGTAAATAATTCCATCTAATACAATTAATACACTGGTATTACCCGAAATTGTGTTGGTTCCTCGAATAGAGATATTAGGTGTTCCACCAGCACTAGTAACCTGACCAACATTTAATCCAGGAACAGTACCCTGCAATGATTGTATAATGTTGGTGTTTGGCGTTTTTTCAAAATCTTTAATGTTTGCACTCATTACGGCACCTGTTAAATCACTCTTTTTTGCAGTACCATAACCAATCACTACAACTTCATTTAACAATGCAGTATTCTCACTCATTGAAATTTCAATATTCGTTTTGCCAGTTACTTCTACCGTCTGAGGCTTATAACCAACAAATGAAACAGAAATTTTACCTTTTGGAGATACTTTAATAGAGAAATTGCCATTGATGTCAGTAATTGTACCATTGGTAGTACCAACTTCTATTACACTGGCACCAATAATAGGTTCACCCGTGACATCTTTAACCACACCCTTCACTAAATGTCCTTGCGCTGCTGCCCATAGAGGTATAGAACAGAAAAAAGTCAGCAGGATTAGTGACTTTAAATAAAAACATTTGTTTTTCATATTGTTACTATTATTAATTAAGAAAAAATTTAGGATAAACTTTAAATCAGTGGCAAAGTTACTTTGTGATTATTAATCAATGTTATAATAATGTTACATATACCATTGGTCATCTTACATCTTTATCAATTAGTTTTTATTTTTTAAAAAATGCTATTAATAAGGAAATAGATTAACCTGAGAAGTAACGGGAGTGTAAGAACATGTCACCAACAGAAAAATTAGACGATATGTTATATTATAAATTGAATAGATTTTTTGATAACATTTTATATTAAATAGGCGGATAAAACTTGAATTTTATAGAAAAAAGCGGCCTTGCTATGTGTCCTTTTTTTTGCAATTACCATTGTGCTAGCCCTCAATTAGTTCAGTAGTCAAATCTGAATTTGTGTTTAAAACTGGAAAAAGAATATCTGAATTTAAAATTAAGAATTTAGATTTCCCTCTACTTTTGATATTCATTTGTTAATCGAAAGTTTAGCCTAAAATCTATTGTTTATGAACACAAATAAAACTGTTGTTGATATTATCTGCAACAAAAGTAATCTCTTTCCTTGAATTTTAGAAAATCTGTATAAAACGATTGTCAGAAGTCATATAAGAAAGGCTTCTTTATGACTTATATTCTTTTTCTCATGAAAAAGGAATTTTCTTATGTAGAAATCTTGAAGTAAAAAACTTCACTTCTACTCTTATCTGTAAACCTATAAACTAATTTTTATGAAACATTTATTTGATGATAGTTGACGAGCTTTTTCTTATAGTTAAATATTTATGAATAATTGAATTATTTAGTCTAGTATAATTTATTAAGAAACTATGAAAAACTTGAATTTTAAAAAAACCTTAGGAATTATCATTATTCTATTGATGGTCCCTCTTTGGGTATTTTCTCAAAACTTTATTGTGAAAGGTACAGTAAAGGATGCTTCTGGTGAAGCTTTACTTGGTGTAAACATATCTCAGGTTGGTACGGCTAATGGTACAGTATCAGATGTTAATGGTAATTTTCAGATCTCTGTTTCTCCAAATGCTAAATTACAATTCTCTTTCGTTGGATATTTAGGTCAGGTTATAGCGGTTGGAGAAAAAAGAACGTTGAATGTTGTTTTAAAAGAAGATAACAAAACTTTAGAAGAAGTTGTTGTTGTTGGTTATGGTACTCAGAAAAAAGCGGATTTATCATCGGCTATAGCTGTTCTCCCGACCAAAGAACTAAATAAAGTTCCTGGTGGATTGCAGGCAGGATTGCAGAGCTCGGTTCCTGGTGTTCAAATTACCAATGGAAGAATAAAGATTCGTGGTGTTGGTTCTATCAATAATACAGATCCTCTTTATGTAGTTGATGGTATGATTGGTGGCGCTGTGCCAGATGAAGCTAATATTGCAAGTATTCAGGTTTTAAAAGATGCAGCATCTTGTGCTATCTATGGTGCTCGCGGTGCTAATGGAGTTATTGTAATTACAACTAAACGAGGAACTGCCGGTGAAGTAAAGGTAGATTATGATGGATTTGCTGGTGTGAAAAACCTGTCACACAATATCGATATGCTTAATGGACAGGAATTGGCAGAACTTGTAAATGAGGAATTATGGAACGCAGGCAAAAGAAACGCTACTGATTATTTGGATGCATATAAAAATCCATCTGCTATAGGTGAAGGATATAATATGTTTAATGCATTGAAGCGTACAGGTCTTTATCAGAAACATAATCTCTCTATAAGTGGCGGTTCTGAAAATGCAAATTTTAGAGTAAACAGTCTTTATTCAACAGATAAACCTATATTTATTAAAGAAGATACTAAGAATTATGGAATGCAGTTTATCTCTGATTTTACGAAAGGTAAATTCAAATTCGGTGAAACTGTATCAATTAAACGTAGTAATCACGATTGGAGTGATAAAAACTTGCTAATTGCATTAAAATGGGCTCCAACTTTGCCTTTGTATGATGCTAATAGCTCAACAGGATTTGCTGGTGCTGGAAATGGTACAGACGTTGCAAATTCTTTGGCACAGGCTAATTTAAACTGGCATAAAGGTGAAACTACTTACGTAAATGGTAATGCATGGATGACTTATGAAATACTTCCAGGTTTAAAATACAAATTCAATATGGGAGTTGACATGTATCGATATATGGTTCAGGATTATGAAGCAGAATATTCAATTCCATATCAAAACCATACACCTGATTCTTATTCCATGGCAAGCTATAAAACTAATAGACTTTTGTATGAGAATACTCTTTCTTATGAAAAAAGTATTGGTAAACATAGCTTAAATGCTTTGTTGGGAGTTTCTTCTGAAGAAACAAAGAGTTTGAGTGTAAGTGCTGGAGCACGTGCTATGCCAAGTGAAGATATTCTTATTCTAGGTGCTACTCAGGATGATAAATCAAAATCTGTTGATTCTTCAGTGGGACATGAATCTATGTTCTCTATGTTGGGACGAATTAACTATAGTTACGACAGTAAATATTTGCTAACATTCAACTTTAGACGTGATGGTTCTTCCAAGTTTAGTAAAAACAATCGTTATGGTAATTTCCCATCTTTATCCGCTGCATGGAGAGTAAGTCAGGAAAAATTCATGGAAAAACTTCCATTTGTTAATGATTTTAAATTGCGTGCCAGCTGGGGTATGTTGGGTAACTCTAACATCGATTCTTACCAGTATCAAAGTACTATAGCATTTAGTAATATCTGGTATTATCTTAATAATGCCAAGAACGCAGGTGGACTTGCTACTACTCCTTCAAATCCAAATGTTAAGTGGGAAAGTCAATATTCTACAGACTTTGGTTTCGATCTTTCTTTGTTTGATAATCAGTTGTCATTTATATTTGACTATTATTACAAGAAGACATCAGATATGTTAGTGGCTGTGCCTATTTCATATGCTGCTGGTTATAGTGATAATAAACCTACACTTAATGCCGGAAGTATTGAAAACAAGGGACTTGAACTTGCTGTTTCATACAAAAAATCAATTGGTAAATTTGATTATTCAGTAACGGGTAATATTTCTACAGTAAAGAACAAGGTACTTAGTATTGGTTCTAATAATCAGATTATGGCAGGCAATGGCATCTCTAAAACTGCAGTTGGCAGATCTATCGGAGAATTCTGGGGATATGTAACAAATGGACTATATCGTACTCAGGCAGAATTAGATGCAGATAAGAAATTTGCGCCAAAAGCAGCATTAGGTGATGTTCGCTTTGTAGACAAAGATGGAAATGGAGTAGCAGATCAAGATTACATTGGAAATCCAATACCTAAATTCAGTTATGGATTAAGTGGAGATGTTAGTTATAAGTCTGGTTTCGGAACATTCGATATGGCCATGATTTGGCAAGGATCTATTGGTAATGATATTTATAATAAGACCCGTTATTTTGGCGAAGGCATGTATCACTATTACAACTGTTTCTCAAGTACGCTGAATCGTTATCGTGCCGAGGATCTGGAGTTTGTTAACCCAATTTCAGGAGTAACTACTATTTATCCAAAGAATACAAATACAGATATGCCAAGAGCGGTTATAGGCGATCCAAATCAGAATATGCGTAATTCAAAACGTTATGTAGAAGATGGATCTTATTTAAGATTGAAGGCCTTGACTATTGGCTATACACTTCCTCAAAGCGTAACTAAGAAATTGAATATTAATAATCTGAGAGTGTATATTGGTGGGAAAAACTTGATAACCTTAACTAAATATTCAGGCTTTGACCCAGAAGTAGGTGATCAGGATACAGGTGGCACAAACTTAACAAGAGGTGTTGATGGATCTAGTTCATGGGATCCTACATTCCCTAACTCAAGAGAATTTTTCGTGGGTGCTCAATTGTCGTTCTAAAGGTTGAATCTTTAAATTAAAAATACAATGAAAAAAATATCAAAATTCTGCTTATTGTGCAGTTCTGCAGCAATTCTAAGTAGCTGTGTGCCCGATATGGACTTGAATAATCCTTCGCAGTTATCTGTTGATACATATTATAAAACTGCAGCACAATTAGAACTTGCTGTAATACCGGCTTATCAGTGCTTGATTAGTTTTAATGGTGTTGAAGGTGGTTATGGTCGTGGGGCATATTATTATTTGTTACTTCCCGGAGATGATTTCGACCATACATTTAAATGTGTAGGAGAGGAACTTTATCCTGATACATATAGCACTCCTCCTAATCAAGGAAATATTACCAGTGGCTGGAAAGGGTACTTTGAAGGTGTTTATGCATCTAATACAGCTATTGAAAAAATAAGTAATTTTACTGGTGAGATATCTGAATCTGTTAAAAACAGATTGTTAGGGGAGGCCTATTTCTTGAGAGGTTTACATTATATGCACCTTTGTGCTATGTTTGGGGAAACAATTCCATTGGTTGATCATCCGGCACAAAATCAATCAGATTATTATCCTACTAATGCAAAGGCCGGAGAAATATATGCTTTGATTATTAATGATTTCAAAAAAGCTTCTGAACTTTTGCCATTACGTAGTGAGCTTTATGCTAATGTAGCTAACAAAGGACGTGCTACCAAAGGTACAGCGCAAGCATATTTAGCAAAAGCATATATGTATCGTCCTATTCTCGAGAAAGGAAAAACTGCTGAATTTGATAAAGCTGCTCCTTTGTTGAAAGCTGTTATAGATAGTAAAGAATATAAGCTTATGGATAATTTTAGAGCTAATGGCTTGGGCGGAGATTATGAGAATAATGAAGAATCTGTATTTGAAGTCCAGATGTTTAATGGTACAAGCTGGTTGGGTGGAGATAATTCTGATTCATGGAAATGGCAAGAGATTGGAGTTCCTGACGGTACTGGTAGCTCTTGGTGGAATATCGCTCCAAACAAAAAGACTTATGATGAATTTGAAGATGGAGACCCTAGAAGATACATGACTCTATGGTGTCCTGATGGAGCAAAATATACTGAATTATCAGGTAATGTTGCTGACTGGAATTATATGATGGCGCATTTGTCTTCAGATAATGATCTTTATGGCACCAGAAAGGAATGCCCTGATTATCAGATTGCTGATATTGATGATGATGTAAATACTCGTTTGATGCGTTATTCAGATGTATTATTAATGTATGCAGAATGTTTAAGTGAGACTGGTAATGATAGTAAGGCTATTACAGATCCTACCGGTCCTAAATATTATATTCAGCAAGTAAGAGACAGAGCTAATAAAGTAGTTCCATCTGAACAACCACATTTATGGTATCAACACTCTCCTGGTACAATTCCTAATGTTGATCAGTTATTATCAAGTGGTAAAGTTATCAATGGTGTTGCCATGAATAGCATAAAGAATATAATTGAACACGAACGTTATGTTGAATTCTGTGGTGAGTATTTACGCTATTTCGATTTACTCCGCTGGGGTATGGCTGATGCCAAATGGCTTGAACCATTGAAAACGTTAGGTTGGTCAGAAAAGGCTATGTATTTTCCTTTCCCTCAGTCTGAGTTGAACAATAATCCAAACCTGAAAGGTAACGATATGAATTAGTTTTTTTTGAATATTATATATCTCTATGCCCTGCACTATTTCTAAAAATAGTGCAGGGCTATTTTTTATTTATCTATTTCTTCAAACAATCTCATCTGATCTCAAACGTAATTGTATAATTATCATCCTTCAGTCTTCATCCTTTCTGGATTTTATGCAATTTTATAAAATCAGCTGCTTATCTGCTACTAAAATAGCTGAAACGACTTGTTGAAAGTCCTTTTGACTGGTGGCAGATAAAAAGACATCTGCTACAAAAACACATTTATCTGCTACTAATTCTTCAATCCGTAATATTGTATTTGAATTACCTGTTATTCTAAAATTGAATTCTGTTAGAATATATAATAGTTTTCATTATCAGGCGTATAGCTGTGAATTTGGTGATTTGTAATGAACTATAAGTAAGTTCACGTCCATGAACCCATAAGCCCACTATCGTGAACCCATAAGCCCTGAATTGAGAACCCATAAGCCCTCAGCCAAATGCTTACTTATCTCTATAGTCTTAAATAGCTAGTTTACAAATAAAGTTTTTTGTTTTACTAAGATTTCAAATATATATGCAACATCAAAAAACCTCATAATACTGCTAATAAAATAGTTAAATCTAAAAATGAAACATTTATGTATTATATCTATACCTGTTGTTACGTAATCAAAAGGATAGGATACATTTTTATTGTTTAGACTTTAGCCATCTTTATATTTTTGCAATACTTTGTTTTGATGTTTAAAACAACAGGTTTCTGCATCTTATTACCGAAATTCAAATGAATTTGATATATCTAATTAATACTTTTTAATAATGAAAACATCTAAAATTAAATTTAGTTTTTTGTTTGCGTTTATGGCTATATTCTCTTTATGTCAAACTGGTTTGGCGCAATCAGGTGTAAAGAAGAAGAGCTCACAGGTTAAGTCGAAAAATAATCCGACGTTTACACAGTTCGTATATCAGGGAGATGATGATGTATATCGAGAAAATCCATTGGGCGATGACGAGTTTTATAATCCTATTTTGCAAGGTTGTTATCCTGATCCAAGTATAACCCGTAAAGGAAATGATTATTATTTGGTCAATTCTTCTTTCTCTATGTTTCCAGGGGTTCCTATCTTTCATTCAAATGATTTGGTTAATTGGAAACAAATAGGGCATGTACTCGACAGAACATCTCAACTAAAAGTGGAAACTGCCGGTATAAGTGCTGGAATATATGCTCCGGACATTAAGTATAATCCTTATAATGATACTTTTTATATGATTACCACTCAGTTTGCTTCTGGAATTGGTAATATGATAGTTAAAACAAAAGATCCTTTAAAAGGGTGGAGTGATCCTATTAAATTAAATTTCAATGGAATTGACCCTTCTATTTTCTTCGATGATAACGGGAAAGCTTATATTGTGCATAATGATGCTCCTGATAAAGGAAAGGAACTGTACAATGGACATAGGGTAATTAAAATCTGGGAATATGATTTAAATACAGATCAGATTATTCCGGGAACAGATAAAATTATTGTTGATGGGGGAGTAGATCTTAAAAAGAAACCAATCTGGATTGAAGGACCTCATTTGTACAAAAAGAACGGTCGCTACTATTTAATGTGTGCAGAAGGTGGTACAGGCGATTGGCATAGTGAAGTTATTTTTGTGAGCAATAGTCCAAAGGGAACTTTTATTCCATCTGGAAACAATCCTATTCTTTCACAAAGATATTTACGTCCTGAAAGAAGAAATAAAATAGATTGGACCGGTCATGCCGATCTTGTTGAAGGTCCGGGCGGAAAATATTATGGAGTTTTTCTGGCTATTCGTCCTAATGAAAAGAATTTTGTAAATAGTGGTCGTGAAACTTTTATACTACCTGTTGATTGGAGTGGTGAGTTCCCTATTTTTGAAAATGGTCTTATTCCAATGGAACCTAAATTGAAATTACCAAAAGGTGTTGTAAATCGTCAAGGAAAAGAAGGCTTTTTGCCAAATGGTAATTTTACCTATACAGAAAATTTCACTTCTCCCAATTTAGCTTATTCATGGATTGGAATGAGAGGTCCTCGTGAAGATTTTATTTATATCAGTCCTAAGGGTGGTGTACAGATTATGCCTTTCAACGTGAATATTAAGGAAGTGAAACCTGTGTCTTCTCTTTTTTATAGACAACAACATAAGAATTTCACAGCTACAACAGTTTTAAACTATCAGCCTAAAGTAGAAAATGATTTGGCAGGATTGGTGTGTTACCAGTCTGAGAGGTTTAACTATGTTTTTGGTATTACAAAGATTAAAAAGGATACATATATTTTGTTGCAAAGAACAGAGAAAGGAAACTCTGTAATTCTGGCAAGTGCAAAGATTGATGCGTCAAAGCCTGTTCAATTGCAAGTAATAGCTAAAGGAAATGAGTATAGTTTTAGCTATTCCGAAAACAATGGTGAATTTAAGAATTTAGGAGGAATGGTCTCTGGAGACATTCTTTCGACTAACATAGCCGGTGGATTTACCGGAAGTTTGATAGGTTTGTATGCTACTTCGGCAAATGATGCCTTTCCAGAGTAGAAAAAGGTTGTTTTTAGTTTAATTTATTCGTTGCACACTCAAGGTATTTATTACACTTGAGTGTGCTGAATAAATTAGATAAATAGATTCTAAAAAGAGGGGTTATATTAAAATCAATTATTCTTTGTTCTGTTCCATATATTCTTTCGGGCTCATTCCATACAACTCCTTAAATGCTGTAGAAAAATACGTTGCATTAACAAATCCTGTAGTAAACGCTACCTCACTTATATTTTGATTTCTATCCTTTAATAATGCCGCAGCTTGTTGTAACCTCACATTCCGAATAAAATCACGAGTAGTTTGATTTGTAAGCTCCTTCATCTTACGATGCAGATGTACTCTGCTTATTCCAACTTCAGCAGCTAGAATCTCTACACTAAAGTCTATATTGCTTATGTTTTTATTTATCACACTCATTATTCTTTCCAATAACTTTTCGTCGGGTGTTTTCAGACTTATTTTATCAATCTTATCTTCCTGAATTTGTTGACCTGTCAGGTTGTTCTTCAAACACTCTCTGTTTTTTATTAAATTCTGGATTGTTTTTCTTACGATATCAATGCTGAAAGGCTTTGTAATATAGCTATCAGCGCCAACTTCCAATCCTTCTATATTATCTTCTTCTCTGGTCTTTGCTGTTAGTAGAATAACAGGTATATGATTGATATTAATATTCTGTTTAATCTTTTGGCAAAGTTCCATCCCGTCCATTTCCGGCATCATCACATCACTAATGATTAAATCTGGAGCTTTCTTTAATATTATTGGAAGAGCTTCTTTTCCATTACAACTTTCTATAATATGGAATTCGTTTCCTAATTCGTCTTTTAGATATTTACGAATTTCTTCATCATCCTCTACTATTAATATTTTATACTTAGTTTTTATTCTAACTTGTGCATTATCAATGCTATCGATTGTTTCCGCTACCATTACAGCGCTATCTTGATTAATTTTATCTGCAATTTCTTCATCATTAGCTATTTCTTCGGGAATTAAGAAATCATTGCCTAGTGGCAGGCGTATTATAAACCGACAGCCTTTTCCATCTTCATTATTTTCAGCCCAAATTTTTCCGTGATGCAGTTGCACCAATGAGCGTGTAAGATGAAGTCCTATACCAGTACCAATATTTGAATTGTTCTGACTATTATTTATCTGGTAAAAGCGTTCAAAAATACGTTCTATTTCCTCTTTTTTTATCCCAATTCCATTATCAGATATAATGATTTCGTAATAATGGCTTGGTTTATCATTTTCGTCATTATTCTCTCCTATATGGATGCTAGTGCTTATCTCTCCATTTTTAGGCGTAAATTTGAATGCATTAGAAAGTAGATTCAGGATAATCTTATCATAGTTATTAGGATCTATCCATGCTTTTAATTCAGGTATATCTGACTGAAAATTCAGTTTTATTTGTTTATTGATAGATTGACTCTCAAAGATCTTAACAAGATCATGCGTGAAATTTACGATGTCAGTTTCACGGAATTTTAGAACCATTTGTTTCTTGTCTATTTTTCGAATATCCATTAATTGATTCATTAAGGCAAGAATTCGTTTAGAATTTCTAAAAATGGTATGATATGACTTTTGCCGCTCTTCATCTTTGTCTATTGTCATAAGTTTCTGCAATGGACTAATAATTAGAGTCATTGGAGTTCGTATCTCATGAGATATATTGATAAAGAACTGAAGTTTAGCCTCATTGATTTCTTCAGCATGTTCTTGTTGTTGAATCTTTAGTTTAATTTTACGTCTTTGCATAATTTGCTGTCGCGTAAAATATAAAGCAGTAATGATTAGAATGAGATAGATAAATTTCGCACCAATAGATGCATACCATGGTGGTGATATAATAATTGTAATTTCTTTTATGTCAGAATAAGTTTCGTAATACTTCGCTTTTACTTTAAAATGATATTTCCCAGGAGTTAAATTGTCGAATGATACATGATTTTCTCCTGGCTGAAGAGTATTCCAATTATTATTGTTTAAAGCATACATAAAAGTAATTCGTTCCGGATTGCAGAACTCCATTGCTGAGAATTCAACGCGGAAAGAGTTATCGCTTGCTGCAAGATGGAATTTTTTCGCTTCAGAAACAGCAGTATCAATAACGTTATATGAGCCAGATTTATCTCCTTTATTGATAGCCTGATCATGAATATAAAATCCAGTTATACGTATATCAAGTTTTTTGGCTGGATTAGTTATTTTTTCAGGAAAAAATGATGTAACTCCATTAACTCCTCCAAAAATAATTTCACCGCTTTTGTCTCTGAATAAAGCATTTTTGCTGAATTCATTACCTTGCAGGCCATCGTCTGCATAGTAATTAGTGAATGTTTTTTTTGTTGGATTATATTTAGATATGCCATAATTTGTACTAATCCAAAGATTCCCTTGTTTGTCTCCGCAAATTCCACAAATAACATTACTCGGCAATCCGTTTTTCATATCAAATGATGTTATCTGTTGATTCTGAGGATTGAGGCATAATATACCTTCTGAGGTTCCAATCCAGATATATCCTTTTTTATCTTCAAATATAGTGTAGATAATATATCCGCTCAAAAGTTTGTTTGTATTATATGTTGATACAAAATTCTTAGTTTTCAAATCCAGGCATCCCATTCCATCAAACGTTCCGATATATAATTTGTTATTGTGAGTCAGTAGCATAGCTGTAACCCAGCGATTATGTAACGTATTTCGCTTTTTATTATATCCTTGTACAGAAGGATAGTGCACCACCTGATTATTTTTTATATTCATGGAATATACTCCAGAACCCATTGTTCCAAGCCACAAATTTTTATTTTTATCTTCTACAATACTAAATACACAATCGGTATTCATTTTTTGTATATATTCGCAATGGCCGGTTTCTTTGTTTAATTTAGCCAAACCTTGGAAAAAGGAACCTACCCATAGATTTTGGTCTGAATCTTCAAAAAGACTTATAATTGTAGAAGGAACATTTGAACCATTTTCTTGACTAAAATGTGATTTAACTTCTCCATTTGGAGCAACACTGTATATACCATCGTTATCTGTTCCAATCCATAAAACTCCTTTATGGTCTTTGCATACCGACATAATACAATTAGAGCCAATGTTGTTTTTTAGAATAGATTTATGACCAATATATTTAAAATTGCTCCGATTTGCAGGCAATAGCATTACACCTTTTTGAAAAATACCTAACCAGATATCTCCAGCTTTATCTTCAATAATAGAATGGATTTTTGATTTTGTAAAATCAAAAGTCGGGATGTTGTATTTGTTTTCTACAAATTTATTGTAGATTGGGTCATAAATTTTTAAGCCTTTTCCATCTGTTCCAACCATGATTTGACGTTGCTTATAGACATAAAGGGTTTTTATTGGAAGCTTGGTTGGGTAAGAAACAACATCGAAAGAATTGGTCAATGCGTTATATGAAAACAATCCTTTATTTAAACTACCAACATATATTTTATTATCGGGGCCAAAACACATACATGAGATGTCTAGATTTACCATTTCTGGCCCATTAAGATATTGTTTAGTTTCTTGTTTCTTGCCTGAAGTTATGCAGAATACTCCTTTACCTTCAGTTCCAATCCATAGATTGCCTTTATTATCTTCCTGAATAGTAGTAATAAAAGAGTTTGGTATTGAACGAAGTATAACTTGTTTGGCTTGCTTACTGTTCCTTTTTAATAAGAACATACCATGACCTGCTGTTCCAATTAATATGTCTCCATTTCTTCTTTCATAAATAATATGGATATGAGCATCTAGTGGTTTGTTATTTTGAGCTGATAGTAAGGGTATATCTGTGAACTTTCCGGAAGCATAGTCGTATTGTTGCAAACCATTTACATATCCAATATAAAGATTGTGTTGACTATCATTGAAAACAGATAGTACATAATTGCTTTTGATGCTTGATTTGTCTTCTTTTTTATGTTTAAAAGTTAGGAATTTAGCTCCATCGTAATAATTTAGACCGTCTTCTGTAGCAATCCAGATGTTTCCTTTCGAGTCTTGAGTTACCTTGTTGACCATACTGCTGGATAATTCCTTGTCAACAGTAAATAATTTCCCGGATTGAGCAAACCCACAGATCGAAAAATAGAATAATAGAAAAATTGAAATTTGTGTGGCTCTCATAAATAGATGATTAATGTTCTACTGCAAATTTAGTTATTTATAGCTAAAATAGGGCAAGTATTATGAAATATAAAATGTGATGTTACATGAGCAAAGGATTATGTAACATTAATGCGGGTGATTGTAATGTATGCAAAAGGATGTGTTTTTTTATTTTATTATTAGATATAGATTGTGAGTATATTTGTATGATGCATATGCGGAATGGAACTTTAATGTATTTATTTTGTTTCAGCATTTTTTTGTTAACCAAATATAGGCTCAATAATTGAAGGGTAAAGTATATATGAAAAAACTTAAATTTAAATGAGAACTAAACTACTCCTTTTATCTTTTTTGCTATCTGTAATCTCATTACATTCCTCAAATGTGAAGTTTTACGATATAAATTCTTTGTATGGAATTTCAATGCGAATGGCAACGTCTATTTGTAAAGATAAAAAGGGCTTTATTTGGGCTTCTACAAAATTGGGAATCTTAAGGCTTGCCGGAGATGATTATCGCATTTATCAACTTCCATTTGAAAATACAGATATTATATCTGTGAAACTTGTGTATGCAAATTCAGACTTATTTGCTCTTTCAAATAATGGTCAGTTATTTCGTTATAATGCTATTAAGGACCAATTTGAACTATTAATTAATATGGGCAAGTCTATGAATAATACACATTTAGTGACAGGGGGTATACTTGTTGATAATGCTAATTGTTATTGGATTGCTTCTTCATCCGGCTTATTCAAGTATCATAATGGGTCTCTTACACATATTCAAGATTCTGAAGAAGTCTATTGTTTATCCTGGTATGACTCAAATCGATTTTTCCTTGCCAAACCAACAGGAATATGGCTATTTAATAAACAAACAATGAAAGGAACAAGGCTTTATAAAAATACTCCAAAAGCCGACTTACGTGTTTCCAAATTTTTTTATGACAATAAAATGAAGAAGCTTTGGATTGGAACATCCTGGAATGGCTTGTTTTATTATGATTTGAGTAGACATGCTTTGTGTCCTGTGAAAATAAATGGTTTTCCTAAACAACCTATTCTGGCAATAGAAGCGAATTCCGATTCTACAATTTTAGCAGGTATTGATGGACAAGGCATTTGGGAGTTGAATAAACAGGGTACAAAGGTTTTAAATGTATACAAAGAAGACGTTAATGATCCGTCATCACTTCCAGGAAATGGTGTTTATGATATCTTTAATGATCAAAATAAACGTATTTGGGTTTGTACCTTTGGCGGTGGTGTTTCTTTTTTTGATAAAACATCTACTCAGGTCCAGCAATTAACTCATACTGTAAATAATTTCAATTCATTAGCAAATAATAATGTTAACAAGATTATACAGGACAAAAAAGGGAATATCTGGATGGCTACGGATAATGGTCTTAGCTGTAAAGAAGCCGGGACTGGAAAATGGAAAACATTTTATCAAAATCAACATAATCAGGCTCCGGTATTCTTATCATTATGCGAAGATGATAGAGGACGAATATGGGCAGGAACTTATTCTTCTGGTATTTATGTTCTTGACGAGCGTACTGGTCGCGAATTAGCACATTATTCGAATGGAACTAAAGGATTTTCTTTAGAGAATAACTTTGTATTGGACATTTTTAAAGATAGTAATGGAGATCTTTGGATAGGAGGGGTACCAGGAAAACTGATATGTTATCTTTCAAAAGAAAATAAGTTTCGAAATTACCCAACACAGCCTGTTAATACTTTTGCTGAATTAAAGCCCAATAAAATACTTTTAGCTTGTACATATGGGTTATGCGTTCTTGATAAGAAGACTGGTAAAATAGAAACTTTGCAAGAAGGATATTTAGTTCATGATGTAGTGGCATTAAAAGATGAGATTTGGATTTGCACAAGTGGAGAAGGATTGATCAGATATAATTATAGTACCCATAAAACTCAAAAGATAACAACTGTATCAGGATTGCCGTCTAATTTTGTAAATAGCATAATGTATTCCGGGGGATATTTGTGGTTGGGTACAGAATGTGGCTTATGCAGGTTGAATCCAAAGAATATGGAGGTGCTTACTTATAATACAGTGTATCCATTATCTCGAGTATCGTTTAACAAGAACTCACGTTGCAGGCTAAACAATGGACAATTAATTTGGGGAACGAGTAATGGTGCTGTTTGTTTTTATCCCCAATCATTATCGAAGAGTCAATCAAATGGAAATATCTTTTTCCAGAATTTAACCATAGCAGGCCGCTCTATCCGTAACAGTCTAAAAACTCCGTTGGATAGCTTGCAGGAAGTATCATTGAACTATGATCAAAATACCTTGCAACTAGAGCTTTTATCTATAGGAAGTGTTTCTGGTGCTAAATTTTCATGGATGTTAGAGGGATTAGATAATGCATGGAGTCAGCCTTCTGAAAATCACTTTATACAATATTCGAATATTCCTAATGGGACTTATGTATTGAAAATAAGGTTATATGATTGTTCTCTTTCTCATGTAATTATAGAGCGATCATTAAGTATAACTGTTGTTCCACCTTTTTGGAAGATCTGGTGGTTTCAACTTTTTCTGTTAGTAGTAATTTTTGGAATTATTTATATATCATTAAAATATTATATTGAGCGGTTTAAACAACAACATAACGAAGAAAAAATTCGCTTCTTTACTAATACCACTCATGATATCAGAACGTCTCTTACATTAATAAAAGCTCCTATGGAGGAATTAGCGAATGAAAATAATATGTCTGATACTGGTAAATACTATCTTTCGTTGGCTATTGAACAAGCAAGACGACTTTCTGCTGTTGTAACTCAATTAATGGATTTTCAGAAAGTTGATATCAGAAAAGAACAGCTGGTTCTTGGCCAGGTGGACATTGTAGAGATGATTGAGCATCGTAGGTTGATGTTTGAATCCTTTGCAAAAAAACAAAATGTAAGATTACAGTTTGTTTCACAACAGGAATGTTATCAAACAGCTGTAGATGAATTGATGATAGAGAAAGTTATTGATAATCTTATTTCTAATGCTATTAAATATTCACATCCGGATAGTGAAGTTCTGATAACTGTAGAATGTGAACCCGACAAATGGACTATGGAAGTAAAAGATAGTGGTATTGGAATTAGCAAGAAAGCTCAAAATCAGCTCTTCAGAGAATTTTACCGTGGGGAAAATGCTATAAATTCAAAAATTGTAGGTTCTGGTATCGGCCTTCTGCTAGTGAAAAAATATGTAGAAATGCATGATGGTACAATTAGCTGCGTAAGTGAAGAAAATATGGGTTCAACTTTTAGAATGGTCATACCTTTTAAAGAATTTATTGATGAGAGCAATAAAACAAAAGCTAAAATACAAGAACCGGTATCTTATGCTGCAAATGAAGCTGATTCGCAGTTACTGTTAGAATCTGAAGAATCATCGAAATTAAAAATGCATATTCTAATTGTTGAAGACAATGATGATCTTAGAAATTTTATGCAATATCCTCTTAAATCTGATTTTGAAATCTTGCTAGCCGAAGATGCTGTCGTAGCTTGGGACATTATTCAAAAACAGATGCCAGATTTGGTCGTTTCAGATGTAATGATGCCTAATATGGATGGATTTGAATTATGCAAGTTCATGAAATCAACTTATGAGACTTCTCATATTCCAATAATATTGCTTACAGCTCTATCTGGAGAAGCAGATCAACTTCATGGATTAGGTTTGGGAGCGGATGATTATTTAACTAAGCCTTTTGATATGATTCTTCTTTCACAAAAAATAAAATCGATAATAAGGAATCGTGAAATCGTTAAAGAAAGGGCTTTAAAGTTAATAAAAGGACCTGATAATGATGAAGAACAAATCTTAGTCAATGAACTTAATGATAAGTTTGTAAAGAAGATGCTCGAAGTTGTCCGGGCTAATATAGCAAATACTGAATTTGGAAAAGAAGATTTTGCTTTTTCGATGAATATAAGTTCATCATTGCTTTATAAGAAGGTGAAGTCCTTAACAAATCAATCACCAACAGATTTTATTAAGATGGTCCGACTTGATTATGCATTAGAATTACTGCAAAGTCATAAGTACACTGTTACAGAGGTGAGTGAGTATTGTGGTTTTTCTTCACTTGGATATTTTAGTACAGTATTCAAAAAGCATTTTGGAAAATCACCTACTCAAATATAGTATTAGAGTTTTTGTCTATGCAAAACTGATAAAAGATATATTGTAATAAGGAATAATATCACAATATATCTGGAATTGAAAACTAAATATCTTAATCCCAAAGTGAAAAGATCCGCTTGAACATACTTTTGCATAGTAGAAGTAAAAAAATGCTTTTTAACTTGGTGACCATATTTGTTCTAATAACAGTATGTTTTTTGAATATTTGAGAATACATAATAAAGTTTTTTGATGTAAAAATTTGATTAGTGATTGTTGGTTAGATTAGTGTGATCGAAGATTGGAGTGAGAATTCACTCCAATCTTTATTATTGCTCAAAATTTTAAAGATTTGTTTTAGATGAAAAATTACTGGAATGAAATTTTTAAAATAATATTTTAATATCTCTTAAATTAGTTGCCGGTATCTTTTTAATCTTAAAGAAGTAATTGTAAATCACGATAAGATGAAGAATTTAAAATATGAAAATGCGATTGTAATTGTTTTAACTCTGTTAGCAATAGTAGTTCCAATTACCAGTATGTCTCAGAACCCTGTTATTCAAACAAACTTCGTAGCTGATCCGGCCCCTATGGTTCATGATGGCACCGTATATCTTTATACCACGCATGATGAGGATAAAACAATAAACAATTTTTTTACAATGAATGACTGGAGATGTTATTCTTCTAAAGACATGGTGAATTGGACTGATCATGGGGCTGTATTTTCTTATACCGGTTTTAGTTGGTCAAGAGGAGACGCATGGGCTGGTCAATGTATCTATAGAAATGGCAAATTTTATTTTTATGTTCCTGTTAATCAAAAAAATGGGGGAAATGCTATTGGTGTTGCTATATCCGATAGTCCGACCGGACCATTTCGTGATGCTCTTGGATCGCCTTTGCTTGTAGGCTATGGATATATAGATCCTACAGTGTTTATTGATGATGATGGTCAGGCTTATCTGTATTGGGGAAATCCACATCTTTATTATGTCAAGCTAAATAATGATATGATTTCGTATGATCAAAAGGTTGGAGTTGTAAAGGTTCCTCTCACTGAAGAAGGGTTTAAGCTAAGAATCACTAATGCACATAAAACATTTTTGTGGGCTAAATCTATTGATGGATTGGCTTCACACAGCATTAAAAGTGTTGATAATAAATATTACTGGTATGTTAGTGCGATAGATAAAAGTACTAACAAAAAAGTTATCGGAGTGGCTGTAGGAGATAAGGCTATCGGACCTTTTATTGATCTATTAGGTAAGCCGTTGATTACAGAACATTGTGGTCAGGGCAATATTAATCCTACTGTAATTGTAGATAATAATAAACAATCCTATCTGACTTGGGGTGATTCGGAATTGTGGTATGCTAAACTTAACAGTAATATGATCTCGCACGATCAGAATGCTGGCATTAACCCCATTCCTTCAGACAAAAAGGATTGGTTTGTTTCAAAAATTAAGGAAACTAAGAATTCAACAGAGAAAAGAGCCACTACTTATGAGGAGGGGCCTTGGCTTTTCAAACGTAAAAGTAAATATTATCTTCTTTATCCGGCAGGAGGAGTCCCTGAACATTTAGCTTACTCAACAAGTTCTAGTCCTACAGGACCTTGGATTTATGGGGATACAATTATGCAGGTAATTAAAGAAGGCGGAGCATTTACCAACCATCCGGGATATATTAATTTTAAAGGGAAATCATATCTCTTTTATCATAATGGAGCGCTAAAAGGTGGCGGTGGTTTTAAACGTTCGGTTTGCATTGAACCGTTTAAGTTTAATACAAATGGTACAATTCCATTGATAATCCCTACAAAAGAAAGTGTTATTGAAAGTGCCTCCAATTTGAATCCATTTACGAGAATAGAAGCCGAAACTATTGCATGGGAAGAAGGAGTTGAAACAGTAAAAGATGCAAAAAGTGGCGTTTATGTTACTGATATCAATGACGGCGACTATATAAAAGTGCGCAGCGTTAATTTCGGCATAGGAGCTAAAATATTTGAAGCAAATGTTGCAACAGCTACATCAGGAGGCAAAATTGAAATTCATGTTGACAGTAAAGAAGGCAATCTGTTAGGTGTTTTAGAAGTGAAGAATACAGAAGGAGCGCTAAAATGGAAGACGATCTCGTGCAAAGTGAATAAAATAAAAGGAATCCATGATGTTTTCTTTGTGTTTAAAGGAGGTAATGACAATTTATTCAATTTTGATTGGTGGAGATTCCTAAAATAAGCTTTCTGTTAGTAGATATTGATGGCTAAGAATAGAAAAATTTATATTCATAAGGATAAATAATAACTGTTGCTCAATAATGGATAATTTATTAAAATATAAGCACTTAAATAGACTGATTTATAGATGCAATTCTTAAGTATGATTTGTATTTTTGTTTAAAATAACTTTGATTATTAACCTCTATAGTCTTATGACAACTTTATTAAAAAGTATTTATATGAAAAAAACAACTTTAATCGTTTTAGTATTGCTCTTTTCTTTCGCTGGAGTTCTCTTTGCTAAGCAACCAGCACCAATAAAAGTAAGAGAAGGATTAATTCAAGGAATTTGTGAAGATGGATTAACTGTTTATAAAGGTGTTCCGTTTGCAACTCCACCCGTGGGAAATTTACGGTGGCGAGCACCACAACCAGCTGCTAAGTGGGAAGGGGTGAAACAAACCGTACAGTTTGCTCCAGCTCCTATGCAATATGGAAATCCTCTATCAGGAAAAAGTGAAGATTGTTTGTACATGAATGTCTGGACTCCCACAAAATCAGCTGATGAACGTATTCCGGTGCTTGTCTGGATTTATGGTGGAGGATTTAGCTTCGGTTCAACTTCTGAGCCTGTTTACGATGGGAAAAAGTTGGCTCATAAAGGTGTTGTTTTGGTAAGTATTGCCTATCGTGTAGGACAACTTGGTTTTTTGGCGCATCCGGAATTAAGCAGTGAAAGTCCAACGCATACTTCAGGAAACTATGGTTTACTCGATCAGATTGCTGCTCTTAAATGGATCAAAGCAAATATAGCAGCATTTGGTGGCGACCCTAATAAAATTACTATTTTTGGAGAATCGGCAGGAGCTATTTCTGTTAGTATGCTATGTGCTTCTCCATTGGCTAAAGGATTGTTTCAGGGAGCAATTTCACAGAGTGGTGGTTCGTTTGGTCCAACACGCCCGACAACATTTCCCGGTGAAAATATGAAAACTCTTCAGCAAGCAGAAGCTGATGGGCTTATTTTCGCCCAGAATGCAGGTGCTTCAACTATTGCCGACCTTCGTAAGATGCCGGCAGATAAGCTTCCTTCAGGTTTTGGATTACCAGGTGGCTGGCCCATTGTAGATGGTTCTGTAATTCCCGATGATCAGTATAAATTGTATGAAGCTGGAAAATTCAATGATGTCTCTGTGCTCATTGGTTATAATTCAGACGAAGGTGCAAGCTTCTCACCAGGAAGAACTCCTGAAGAGTATATTGAAGGAGTGAAAAAACGCTACGGAAAATTTTCCGACGTACTGATAAAAGCCTATCCGGTAGGAGAAAATTCCGTTCCCAAAACTGCACGTGATTTAGCGAGAGATGCAGCATTTGGCTGGCATACATGGAGCTGGGCCAGACTTCAAAGTGAAAAAGGCAAATCTAATGTTTATTATTACTATTTTGATCAACATCCCGATTATCCTAAAGATTCACCACGCTATGGTTATGGATCACCTCACGGGCAGGATGTTGCATATGTTTTCTTAAACTTAGATGCTTCTAATCCGCAAACCACTAAATCGGATCTGGAGATATCAGAAGCTATGGGAACTTACTGGACTAACTTTGCAAAATATGGTAATCCAAATCCAATTGGAAGTTTGGAATGGCCTGCATTTAATCAAAATAAACCCTCGGTAATGCATTTTAGTCAAAAAGCATATATTGGTGAGGTTCCAGGTCTGGAATCACTTAAAGTTCTAGACACTTATTTTAATTGGAGAAGAAGTCCGGAGGGTAATATCTGGGCAAAATAGAAAGAAAGATGAAAAGAAATTTAATTTATTTGCTGCTCTTACTCTTTTTTGTTTTCGAAAATGTAAAATCCCAAAACATAAATTCAGAGAAGAATGATTCTTTATACAAAGACTTCAGAACTGAATTTATTTGGGAAGCGAAAGTGAAAATTGGAAGCATGATAAATGTTGGCGAGAGCAAACGAGGTACAAGAAGAATTATTCCAATTATTGGGGGTACCTTTTGTGGACCAAAAATAAAAGGCGAAATTTTGTCTGGAGGTGATGACTGGCAATTGGTTCGTCCGGATGGTGATACAGAATTATATGCGCGTTATCTCCTGAAAACGAATGATGGATATATATTCCAAGTCATAAATCAGGCATTGATTCATACAGACAATAGCGTAAACTCATTTTATTGCAAATCGGTTTTGGATATTGAAGCACCAAACAACAGTCCTTACAATTACCTTAATCATGCTATTTTTCTGGGAACTTTAACCATGCCTGATTTAAAACCGGGAGATGAACCGTATGTAATAATCAGAATGTATAAGGTTTTGTAATTAAGAAAAGAGTTTTAAATACTAAATTGAATTATCAGATTTGTTTTGTTTCAATTGAAAGAATAAACTTGCATTTAATCTAACTAATAATCAAATAACCATTTATAATATATCCCAATGAAATGTAAGATAATAACAGGACTTTTATTTCTCAGTTCATTAGCAGTGTTTCCTCAGAAAATAAAAGTTGTTTCGCCTAATAAAAAGATCGTCATTGGACTTTTTAATACAAAGAACTCAGAAACAGGTGAATGGTATTTGGGGGTTAAGTATTCGAATAATGATAAAACATGTGAAGTTATTCCGCAAATAACGTTAGGACTTGCTCGCACTGATCAGGATTTCTCGAAAGATTTAAAATTTCTGAAGGCTAGTACCCCCATTTTAATTAACGAACAATATTCTGTAGTGCATGGCAAACGATCACAATGCAGTAATTCAGCAAACGAAGCGATCGTTTCTTTAGAGAATTCCCAAAAATCTAAGTTAAACATTATTCTCAGGGCTTATAATGATGGAATTGCATTCAGATATGAATTTCCTGAGAAGAAAGGTTCTTTTGTTGTAAATGATGAACTAACAACCTATTGTATACAGGATAGTACAAAAAGATGGATGGAGAAATTTAACCCGGCCAACGAAGGTCTTTATACAACAATGAACGACGGGAACATTCAACAAGACTGGGGATATCCTGCGCTTTTTAATATACCTGATAAAGATTGTTGGTATTTGATCCATGAGGCCGATTTGGGAAGAAATTATTGTGGAACAAAGTTATCCAACACTGCTGAAAAATCGAAATATAAAGTTGTTTTTCCTGATCAATGGAATGGAAGAGGACAAGGTGAAACAAAACCAACTATTACCTTTCCATGGAAATCGCCATGGCGTGTAATAGTTATTGGCAACCTTGCTGATATTGTGGAATCTACGTTGGTAGATGATGTATCTTCACCTTCAACTATTACCAAGACAGATTGGATTAAGCCAGGCGTAGTATCCTGGAATTACTGGTCGGATAATCACGGAACTAAAGACTTCAAAACAGTGTGCAAGTTTGCTGATTTGGCCTCTTCAATGGGATGGCCGTACACTTTGCTTGACTGGGAATGGGATGCCATGGGCAATGGAGGTAATTTGGAAGATGCTTTAAAGTATATTCATTCATTAGGTATAAAACCTTTAATGTGGTATAACTCAGGAGGAGATCATACCTGGGTTTCTGCAACTCCAAAAGATAGAATGCTGACCCATGAAAACAGAATGGAAGAGTTTGCCAAACTTAAAAAAATGGGTGTTGCCGGCGTGAAAATTGATTTCTTTGAAAGTGAAAAACAGAATATGATTAAGTATTATCTTGATATTTTGGACGACGCGGCTAAATTCGAGATGATGGTGTATTTTCATGGTTGTTTGGTTCCTCGTGGTTGGGCTCGTACATATCCACACTTGATGACTTATGAAGGAGTACGCGGAGCCGAATGGTATAACAATGGACCGGAATTTACCACAACAGCTCCTGAACATAACACTATTTTGCCTTTTACACGTAATGTGGTTGGATCTATGGATTATACACCGGTAACATTCACTAATTCCCAATTTCCACATATTACATCATATAGTCATGAGCTTGCGCTAAGTGTAGTGTTCGAGTCTGGCTTTCAACACATGGCCGACCGTCCGGAGGGTTATTACGATTTGCCCGATGCCGCTAAACATTTTCTGATGGAAGTTCCCAATGCATGGGATAATACCAAATTAATCGACGGATATCCGGGAAAGGATTTAATTATAGCCCGAAATAAAGGTGATATATGGTATATTGGAGGTATAAGTGCAGAAAAAAGTCCAAAAATCAAAACTCTGACATTCAATTATTTGCCTGAGTCTGTAAAATACAAACTAACATTAATAGCAGATGGTGAACACGATAGGAAACTCGTTACACAATATATGGTTATTGATAAATCGAGTACGGTAAAAGTAAGATTATTGGGTAGGGGTGGTTTTGTTGCTTCTTTGAAACCAATTCATTAGTAAATGTGTATATATATTATGAAAAAATCAACACAATTAATTATCAAAAAGGGATTGTTTATTGGAATAACCCTTTTATTCTCAGTAAATTCCTGGGCTCAGCTGTTGCCTTATAAAAATCCGAATTTAAGTTCTGAAGAGCGTGCTAAAGATCTGATATCTCGCTTAACCTTGAGCGAAAAAGCAACTTTAATGTGTGATATATCAGATGCTATTCCACGTATGGGAATCAATAAATTTAATTGGTGGAGTGAAGCTTTGCATGGTCTTGCTAACAATGGTAACGTTACAGTTTTCCCAGAACCAATTGGAATGGCAGCTTCTTTTGATGATGATTTGCTATATCGTATTTTCAATGCAGTTTCGGATGAAACACGAGCTAAATATAATGAAGCCAGAAAAAACGGTCAGGAAAATGCACGTTTTCTAAGTCTTTCAGTTTGGACACCAAACGTTAATATATTCCGTGATCCACGTTGGGGACGCGGTCAGGAAACTTATGGCGAAGACCCTTACTTAACTTCACGTATGGGAATTTCTGTTGTAAAAGGTCTTCAAGGTCCTTCAGATGCTAAATACAGAAAACTTTTAGCGTGTGCCAAGCATTTTGCTGTTCACTCAGGACCAGAATGGAGTCGCCACTCTTTAAATATTAACGATGTTAATCCTCGGGAATTGTGGGAAACATACCTTCCTGCTTTTAAATCATTGGTTCAGAAAGCTGATGTTCGTCAGGTAATGTGCGCTTATCAGCGTTTGGATGATGAACCTTGTTGTGGAAGCACACAATTGTTACAACGAATTTTAAGGGATGATTGGGGGTATAAGTATATGGTTGTTTCTGATTGTGGTGCCATATCTGATTTTTATACAAGTCATAAAGTGTCATCAGATGCTGTTCATGCTGCTTCAAAGGGAGTGTTAGCCGGAACAGATGTAGAATGCCAGTGGTCTGATCATCTTTATAAGCAATTGCCAGAAGCTGTTGCTAAAGGACTGATTTCAGAAGAAGAAATAAATAAACACTTGTTGAAGGTATTGATTGGACGTTTTGACTTGGGCGAAATGGATGATGATAACCTGGTTTCATGGTCTAAAATTCCGATGTCTATTGTAAATAACGATGAGCACAGAAAACTAGCCTTAGATATGGCTCTTGAATCAATGACGCTTCTTCAGAATAAAAACAATGTACTTCCATTAAATAAATCAAAAAAAATAGCAGTGGTTGGTCCAAATGCTAATGATAAACCTATGCTTTGGGGAAATTATAATGGAACTCCCGTAAGAACGATTACAATTTTAGATGGAATTACTTCTAAACTTTCAGCAGATAAGGTCCTTTATGAGAAAGGATGCGATTTGGTTGAGGATAAAGTGACCGAAAGTTATTTCTCTCAATGCTCAATTGATGGAAAGAAAGGCTTTAAGGTTAGTTATTGGAATAATAAAGATTTCACAGGTGATGTTGTTGCAACCCAGCAAATTGTAAATCCTATAAAATTAACGACTGCAGGTCAACATGAATTTGCAACAGGAGTTCGTCTAGAAGGATTTTCAGGTAAATATGAAACAGAATTCACGCCATCTAAAAGTGAAGAGATTGTATTTAAATGTGGAGCTACTGGATATTTTGAATTGTTTGTGAATGGAGAATCTCTTGCAAAGTATAACAACTGGAGAACTTTGCCTTCACGAATTCCATTTAAAGTTGAAAGCGGTAAGAAATATAAAATAGAAATTCGTTATGCACAATTAAATAATTGGGAAGCAAATATAGAATTCAATTTAGGTAAAGAAGTAGGTGTTGATTATACTGACCTGATTAAAAAGCTTCAAGGAACTGATGTTGTGGTATTTGTTGGAGGACTTTCTACACAATTGGAAGGTGAAGAAATGCCAGTTTCATATCCTGGCTTCAAAGGCGGTGACCGTACCGATATTGAACTTCCCGTGGTACAACGTAACTGCTTAAAAGCATTAAAGCAAGCAGGAAAAAAAGTGATTTTTGTGAACTGTTCAGGCTCGGCTATTGCTTTGGTTCCTGAAACTGAAAGTTGTGATGCCATTCTTCAGGCTTGGTATGGTGGCGAGTCGGGAGGTCAGGCTGTAGCAGATGTGCTTTTTGGTGATTATAATCCATCGGGAAAACTGCCAATCACTTTCTACAAAAGCTTGAATCAATTATCCGATTTTGAAAATTATTCAATGAAAGGGCGAACTTATCGTTATATGTCCGATCCGTTGTTCCCATTTGGTTTTGGATTGAGTTACACTAATTTCAAAATAGGGAAAGCCACTGTAGATAAATCAGAAATTAAATCCAACGAAACGGTAAAACTAACAATTCCAGTAACCAATGCAGGAAAAAGGAGTGGAACGGAAATCGTACAGGTATACATCCATAAAGTAAATGATATTGAGGGTCCGATTAAAACTTTGCGTGGATTTCAACGTGTAGAGTTAGCTGCTGGCAAATCCGGTCAGGCAACTATTGATTTACCACCTTCTGCATTCGAATTCTTTGATTGGGCTCAAAGAAAAATGATGGTTACTTCTGGCGATTACGAAGTTCTATACGGAAATAGTTCAGATGCTAAAGCGCTAAAAATATTAAAAATAACGATCAAATAAATTAATTAAGAAGGAAGATGATTCACAACCAAAACTCCAGATGTTGGAGCTGCCAGTTGCGAACCTCAACTTCTGGAGAAATATCAGTTTTTTACTGAGTCTAATTTATTTATGTACACTATTAAATTGTTTTTTTAGTAAAATGAAATTAATATATAATGAGAAATAAAGTCTTTATCATTGCTTCAATTTTTATGGTTGCAATTAACCTGCTTTTTGCAGGAATGGCACAAAACCCAATCATTCAAACCAAATATACTGCCGATCCGGCTCCTTTAGTGTTCAATGATACGGTATTTCTTTATACAAGTCATGACGAAGATGATGCTTTGGGTTTTAAAATGCAGAATTGGCTTCTCTACACATCTACCGATATGGTGAATTGGACTGATCACGGAGTTGTGGCCTCGCTGAAAGATTTCAAATGGGTGCCCTACGATAATGGTGCATGGGCTCCGCAATGTATCAGACGCAAAAATAAGTTTTATATGTATTGTCCCATGCCAAACGGTATAGGGATTGGTGTTCTAGTTTCCGATACTCCTTATGGACCGTTCAAAGATCCAATTGGAAAACCTCTGATTAAGAATAGTGCACACGATATAGACCCGACTGTGTTGATTGACGACGATGGACAGGCTTATCTTTACTGGGGAAATCCCAATCTTTATTATGTGAAGCTGAATGAGGATATGGTTTCTTATTCAGGTGAAATTGTAAATGAACCTACCAAGCCGACTAATTACCAGGAAGGTCCCTGGGTGTGGAAGCGCAGCGGGCATTATTATCTGGCGTATGCTTCTACTTGTTGTCCAGAAGGTATTGGTTATGCAATGAGTAATTCTCCAACCGGCCCATGGGAATATAAAGGTATGATTATGGAAGGAGACGAGCGTTCAAGTGGAAACCATCCTGGAATCATTGACTACAAAGGAAATTCGTATGTGTTAGGCTTCAACTATGCCATCATGAAACAAACTCTGAAGAAGCATTATGAAAGACGCTCAATATGCATTGAAAACATAACATACAATGCTGATGGTACCATTCAGAAGCAACCATTTTGGTCAGTAACAGGAGTCAAACAACTAGGCACATTAAACCCGTATAATCGTACCGAAGCTGAAACTATAGCTTATAGCGAAGGCTTGAAAACAGAAGCAGCTACCGAATGGGAACGAAATATATCGTGGGACAAAGGGAGAAAGATTGCAGACAGATTATTCGTCACCTCCATTAACAATAGAGATTACCTGAAAGTTCAAGGCGTAAATTTTTCTAAAGGGGCAATATCTGTTGATGTAAATGTGGCTTCGCTGAATGGTGGGAAGATTGAAATACATACCGACAAAATTGATGGGCCAATGTTGGCGATAATTAATATTAAGACCTCCGGTGAAGGAGATATTTGGAAAACAGTCACTACTCCTGTGAAAAATATTAAAGGGATTCACGATTTATACTTCGTATTCAGGGGTGAAAAAAAACTTTTTTATTTCGACTGGTGGAGATTTAATTCTAAATAGCATATAAAAGAATTCAATTATCAATTTAAATATTGAAAATCAAAAAATAATAATATCCAAATAAAACGGAATTAATGAAAATAGCAAATAACATTAAATTGGCAGTCACTGCAGGGCTCTTTATTTTATTCAGTATGATGGGTGTCGAACATTTATCTGCTCAAACGGTATGGCTTGATCAATTAGATCTCAGTGCTGCTACCCAGGGTTTCGGTACACCGAATAAGAATAAATCTGTTGATGGTAAAGTAATCACAATTGGAGGAAAAACTTTCGAACGCGGTTTTGGTACTCATGCTGAAAGTTCGTTGTTGATTCTACTTAATGGGAAAGCGAGTGAGTTTACAGCTCAGGTTGGTATTGACGACGAAGTAGAAGGTCGTCAGCCAGCAGTCGAATTTATTATAATTGGCGATGGTAAAAAACTATGGTCGAGCGGTGTGATTCATTTAGGAGATGCCGCCAAACCTTGTTCGGTGAAACTCGCAGGAATACAGAAGCTTGAATTAGTAGTGACTGACGGAGGCAATGGTAATTACTACGACCATGCCGATTGGGCTGATGCTAAATTTGAGACTACGGGTGTAACTACTTTAAATACATATAGTCCGGTGCCAAATGAACCATACATCTTAACTCCTCTGCCTTCTGCCAAACCAAGAATTAATAGTTCAAAAGTATTTGGAGTACGTCCGGGGTCACCTTTTCAATATCTTGTTGCAGCAACGGGCGACCGTCCCATGACTTTTTCGGCTTCTGGTTTACCTAAGGGGTTAAAGATTAACTCGAAAACAGGTCTTATTACGGGTTTACTTTCTAAAGCTGGAACATTTGAGGTTACTCTGGGTGCTAAAAATGCTAAAGGCAAGGCAGAAAAAAAGCTACGTATTGTTTGTGGCGACCGAATTGCGCTCACTCCACCAATGGGTTGGAACAGTTGGAACTGCTTTGCCAACGAAGTTTCGGCCGATAAGGTAAAACGTGCTGTTAATGCAATGGTGAAAAGTGGGCTTATCAATCACGGATGGACATATATTAATATTGACGATTTTTGGGAAAACCATCGCGACTCAAAAGATCAGACGTTGCGTGGCAAGTTGCGCGATGAGGCTGGTAATATAATTCCCAATTCCCGATTTGGAGATATGAAAGCCCTTGCCGATTATGTGCATGGCCAGGGATTAAAAATAGGACTTTACTCAAGCCCAGGGCCTTGGACATGTGGTGGTAGCGCCGGTAGTTATGGTTACGAAAAACAAGATGCCGAAAGTTATGCCAAATGGGGCTTCGACTACTTGAAATACGATTGGTGCAGTTATGGAAATGTAATTGATGGTTTGCCTGAAAATGATCCATATAAAGTGTCGTCTTTGTCGTATAATGGTGGTAGTGAATTGAATACCGCCATGAAACCATATAAGCTTATGGGCGATTATCTTCGCCAGCAGAGTCGTGACATTGTTTATAGCGTATGTCAGTACGGGATGTCAGACGTATGGAAATGGGGTGATTCTGTTGGAGGAAATTGTTGGAGAACAACGAATGATATTACTGATACTTGGACTAGCGTGAAAAATATTGCCCTTGACCAAGATAAATCGGCTCCTTATGCCAAGCCTGGAAACTGGAACGATCCTGATATGCTAGTTATTGGTACTGTGGGGTGGGGGAATCCACACTTAAGCAAGCTTAAACCGGATGAACAATATCTTCATGTTAGTCTTTGGAGTCTTTTCTCCGCACCACTTCTTATTGGTTGTGACATGGAGAAACTAGATGATTTCTCATTAAATTTACTAACTAATGATGAAGTTATCGAAGTCAACCAAGATCCGCTTGGTAAGCAGGCAACTTGTAAACAGACAATTGGTGATTTGCGTATTTGTGAAAAGGAACTGGAAGATGGTAGCCATGCCGTTGGTTTCTGCAATTTTGGTCTTGATGTAGTGGATATATCCTACAAGGATTTCGAAAAACTTGGTCTTAATGGACAATATAAAGTGCGCGATCTTTGGCGACAGAAAGATATCAGTAACATCGAAACCAAAACAGGTGAACTAAAACTTAAAGTGCCTGCACATGGAGTAGTTCTTTATAAATTTTCGCCCGTTAAATAAACTTTTAATGTATAAATAGATTTGAATATAAAATTTATTTTTGAAATGAAAAAATATTTTGCTTTTGTTTTAGCGATGCTGTCATTTGGGGGTGTTAGCCGGGCAGATAACCCGATTGTTCAAACGCATTTTGGTCCCGATCCTGCACCGATGGTTTATAACGGTACGCTTTACGCATATGTTGGTGATGATATTCCGGGTTTCGATTTTTACTATATGACCAAATGGCATGTATTATCCACTACCGACATGGTAAATTGGACAGACCATGGAAGTCCCATTTCGTTGGAATCCTTTAAATGGGCACGTGACCGTGCCTGGGCAGCTCAGTGTATTGAACGTAAAGGTAAGTTTTATTGGTATATATGTGCTCAAACTGATAAAAACGACATGGCAATAGGCGTGGCGGTTTCTGATTCACCAACAGGACCATTCAAAGATGCACTTGGAAAACCATTGATAACTAATGGAAGTTGGTCTAATATAGATCCAACTGTATGGATTGATGATGATGGGCAAGCTTATCTTTATTGGGGAAATGGAAGTCTGTTTTACGTCAAGCTAAATAAAGACATGGTTTCTTATTCGGGTGAGATTGTAACAGTTCCTCTTTCCGTAGAGACTTTTGGGGGTATCAGGAGTAATAAAAGTACTGAAAATCCTAATAGGGATATGTTTGTTGAAGGTCCTTGGTTTTATAAACGGAACAGTAATTACTATATGATGTACGCCGGAATGAGCAAAGGTGGCGAGAGCCTTTCCTATTCAACAAGTAGTAGTCCTGTTGGTCCGTGGAAATATCAGGGGAAAATTATGGAGAATCAAAAAATTAATAGCTTTACCAATCATGGTGGAATTGTTGATTATAAAGGGAACTCTTATCTTTTCTACCATACGGGATTGTTACCCGGAGGGGGAAGCTATGGACGAGCTGCATGCGTCGAGCAATTTACGTACAATCCTGATGGAACAATTCCTTCAGTCTCCATCTCCAAAGAAGGTCCTAAACCGGTTGGGGATATTAATCCTTATAAGCGTGTTGAAGCGGAAACAATGGCATGGTCGCAAAAATGTTCCATATCTCAAGATAAAAAAATAAGGGTGTATGTTTCAAGCACTCGCTCGAAAGGTTATATAAAGGTACGTGAGGTGAATTTTGGTAATCAATCGCCTAAATTATTCTCAGCCTCGTTAGCAGCAGGTGTTGATGGGGGCATTTTGGAAGTTCGTCTTGATAGCGTTGCGGGAACAATTCTTTCGTCCATTCAGCTACCTCGCACCGGAGGATGGGATAAATTCAAAACTTTCACATCTGAATTAAAGCATAAAGTAACAGGTAAGCATGATGTTTATTTTTATTTTAATGGACAAAATATCACTTTAGGGCGTGAATTGTTTAACTTTGATTGGTGGATGTTTCGATAACCGGCCGAAACTGATATATAGAAATTACTAACGAGTTCGGCAAAGAATGGTTTCACTATCCATTCTTCAATCATTGAATTCAAAAATCAATGATCAAAATAAGTTGTAAATAATAATTAGTGCTATGAATAGTAGAGTTAAACTAAAACAGATTTTCCTTATTGCAGGATTTATTCTGATTGGATCATTCTCAGTTAAAGCTGCTGATAAAACCGACTACAAAACACCTTCTCAGTATATTCTGCATGAGGTCTCAAAAAATGCTTTTACGATAGTTGCTAATGGAAAAGCTACTTCAATCTATGTCGATTCAGCAGACTGGAAAGGGGTTATACGTGCAGCAAAAGACCTGAGTGATGATGTGCGCAAGGTTTCAGGAACTAAATCCGAAGTTATTGAAAAATTGCAATATCCTGCTAAAGGCATAATTTTAATTGGTACTATTGGTAAAAGTAAGATAATTGACCAATTGATTGCTGATAAAAAAATAGATGTTTCGGAAATAAAAGGACATTGGGAATCATTTATCATTCAAACTGTTGATGGTAATTTGATTGTCGCTGGAAGTGACAAACGTGGAACTATTTATGGAATATACGATATTTCTGAAAGAATAGGCGTTTCACCTTGGTATTTTTGGGCAGATGTTCCGGCTAAAAGAAATAATCAACTATATGTGAAAGCTGGCCGATACGTTCAGGATTCTCCCAAAGTAAAATACCGTGGTATTTTCATCAATGATGAATCGCCTTCATTCACCGGTTGGTGCAATAATAAGTTTGGCGGTGTTAATTCCAAAATGTATGTAAATATGTTTGAACTACTACTGCGTTTGAAAGCCAATTTTCTTTGGCCTGCTATGTGGAGCAATGCATTTAACGAAGATGATCCAATGAGTCCGGTTTTAGCAGATGAGTACGGAATTGTAATGGGAACCTCGCATCATGAACCGATGATGCGGGCGCAAAAGGAATATACTAAACGCAAACAGGAAGTCGGTGCCTGGGACTTTGTTACAAATAGTGCGAATCTTGAAAAGTTTTGGTTTGACGGTCTCAACCGCAACAAGAATTATGATAATGTTATTACGATGGGTATGCGTGGTGATGGCGACATGGCAATGGGTAAAGGCGATGACCAGGAAAATATCAAAACCTTGCAAAATGTAGTGAAAGGTCAGCGTGAAATCATCCAAAAGGTTTATAATGACAGTCCGGCAAATCATCCCCAATTGTGGGCCATTTACACTGAAGTTCAACGCTATTACGATGCCGGATTAACTGTTCCGGATGATATTATTCTTTTGTTCTGTGATAATAACAGCGGCTATATTCGCCGCATTTATCCTCCGAAAGAAAAGAACCGTAAAGGGGGAGGTGGAATGTACTACCACATTGATATGAATGGTGGCCCGTGGAATGACCGTTGGGTAAATACTACTACTATTCCTAAATTGCGCGAACAGTT
The DNA here is from genome assembly GCA_963668125.1 of Bacteroidaceae bacterium. Taxonomy (GTDB): domain Bacteria; phylum Bacteroidota; class Bacteroidia; order Bacteroidales; family Bacteroidaceae; genus Bacteroides. The sequence continues at coordinate 1,909,450 of OY764215.1, forward strand.
TAATCTCGCTTATCAAACGGGTATTGATAAACTTTGGGTAATAAATGTAGGCGACCTTAAACCAAAGGAAATTCCGATTGACTTTATTATGCGTTACGCATGGAATCCCGAAGCGGTATCTGCTGATAAGACTATGGATTACAGCATCGATTGGGCAACAAAAACTTTTGGTAAAGAGCATGCTGTTGAAATTGCAGATATAGTTTCTAAATACCCAAAATACAACCTTTGGAGAAAAGCTGAAGCGCAGGTTCCGAACATTTTCAGTATTGTGAATTATAATGAAGGCGACCGTGTTATTCAACTTTGGCGCGATGTGGCTAATAAAGCGGAAGCTTTGAAATCTAAAATTGCTCCAGAAGCACAAGATGCTTATTATCAGTTGGTATTATATCCGGCTAAAGCATCTGCCGGTGTCGCTGAAATGTACATTGCGGCAGATAAAAATAATCTTTATGCCAAGCAAGGACGTGTAAGTGCTAATGATTATGCTAAACGCGTTCGCGATCTTTATGATTTGGATAAACAATTAAGCGATTATTATAATGGTCCAATGGCAGATGGAAAATGGAAAAACATGATGTCTGACATACATATGGGTTACACAATGTGGTCCATGCCTCATACCAATTCTATGCCGGCTGTAGTTTCTGTAACGCCACTTCCAACTCCGGCTATGGGCATTGCCGTTGAGGGAAGCGAACAAGCGTGGCCGGCTTCGGAAGTAAAAGCCGCTTTACCGGTATTTGATAGCCTTAACAAGAAACCGTACTATATTGATGTGTTTAACCGTGGAACTGGGGCATTCGCTTTTAAAGCGAGTACAAATAAATCCTGGATTAAATTAAGTGCAATAAAAGGGATTGTAGAAAAGGAAAATCGTATCATGGTTGATATTGACTGGAAATCTATGCCTGTTGGTAAAGCTGATGGTTTGATTGAAATTAAACAAGGCGATAGTTTGGTTCAGGTTCAGGTGAGCGCTGTTAAAGCAACAATTCCTTTAACAAAAGAGTCATATTTCGGAAGTTTAACCGGTGAATTTTCTATTCCTGCAAATAAGTTCAATGTCAATGTACCCGGCAAACAATCAAAATGGATACTTTTACCAGATTTAGGGAGAGATGAAGCTTGTATGGGAATTTATCCGGTTACTGCACCGAGTGAAACATCTAAAACAGCACCTCGTTTGGAATACAAAATGTATCTGAACCAGCAGGGTAAAACTACTATCTGTATTGGGATACTTCCCACTCAGGATGTTTATCCAGAACGTGGTTTGCGTATAGCTGTGTCTATCGACAACAACGAACCTCAAATTCTGGATGCACGCAAAGGATTGGTGGATACATTCACCGAATATACTCCAAAGAATCTTGCCAACTCGAAAGTGTTGAAACCTCTTCCTCCGCTCAATAAAGATATTGCATTGGTTGGAACAGGAAAATTGCGTCGTAACGAAATTTTTGATAACTTACGTTGGTTGGATGTTCAATTAGATGTGGCTGCTATAGGATTTCATACGCTTAAAGTGTTTATGATTGATCCAGAAGTAGTTCTTGAAAGAATTGTGGTAAATCCCGATAATAATCATCCAAGCTATTTTGGAGCTCCTTCTATTCAACACAATACAATAAAAGTCTATTAAATAGTAAAATTAGGATTTAGTAGTTAATACAATCATGAAAAAACAATTTTATTTATTTCTGTTAACGCTGCTTTTGCCTTCATCATTGTGGGCTATTGGAGGTGAAAACTATATTTCAACTTCTAAAGGAAAGAACAACTTCACTTTATCTGCAGCAGGAAAATCCACCACATTGTACATTGGTTCAAATGATTATCTAGGAGTTATTAGAGCTTTAAAAGATTTGAAAGCCGATATTGGAAAGGTTACTAACATAGAACCAACCATTCTTTATGATAAGGTGCCATCTAAAAAAGAGCTTGTAATTGTTGGTACATTTGGGAAAAGTCCTGTAATAGACCAACTTGTTAAAAGCGGCAAACTCGATGTGAAGAATATTATCGGAAAGTGGGAGACTTTTCTGATTCAAGTGGTTAACAATCCATTTCCAGGCATTGATAAAGCTCTAGTTATAGTTGGAAGCGATAAACGAGGTACGATATTCGGAATCTATGATGTGTCAGAGCAGATTGGTGTTTCGCCATGGCATTTTTGGGCAGATGTTCCAGTTGATCACAAGGAGGCTCTTTATGTTAAACCGATTCGAGTTGTACAAGGTCCAAGTGTAAAATATCGAGGTATTTTTATCAACGATGAGGCTCCGGCTCTTACGGGCTGGGTTAAAGAAAAATATGGTATGGCAAAATCGAGCCAAAACCCACCTGTAGGCAAAAATGTTGTAAATTATGGTCATGAGTTTTATGCAACTGTTTTCGAGTTAATGCTTCGAATGAAAGCAAACTATCTTTGGCCTGCCATGTGGAGTAATGCTTTTAATGAAGACGATCCCGAAAATCCGCGTCTTGCCGACGAATATGGCATTGTAATGGGTACTTCGCATCAGGAACCCATGATGCGTTCGCAACAGGAATGGGACCGCCGTTATATAGCAACTCTTGGTCACTGGGACTATACGAAACATCCCGACACTCTTGAAAATTTCTGGAGAGAAGGAATCAGTAGGAATAAAAACTATGAAAACGTTGTAACAATGGGACTTCGTGGAGCCAACGACTCTGAAATGGGTGGTGATATGAAAGACAATATTTCGATGGTAGAAAAAATCGTTAGAAATCAGCAGAAGATTATTAGCGAAGTAATGAATCCTAATATTAATGAAGTGCCTCAGGCGTGGTGTTTATATAAAGAAATAATGGAATACTACAACAATGGCATGCGTGTGCCCGACAATATTACGTTGCTTTGGGCTGATGACAACTGGGGAAACATACGTAGGTTGCCCACTGATGCAGAACGTAAACGAAGTGGTGGTGCAGGCGTCTATTATCATTTTGATTATCATGGCGATCCAAGAAGTTACGAATGGATTAATACCAATCCGCTTCCAAAAATATGGGATCAAATGTCTCTTGCTAAACAGTATGGTGCCGATAAAATTTGGATAGTTAACGTAGGGCATCTAAAAGGATACGAATTACCAATGGAGTATTTTATGAGTCTTGGTTGGAATACTAATCGTTGGAATAACTTAAATATTAACGAGTTTACACAACTTTGGGCTTCAAGAGAATTTGGACCAAAATATGCTGTTGAAATAGCTGATATCCTCTCTAAGTATGGAAAATACAATGGCCGTCGTAAACCCGAATCGTTAACAGCATCAACATACAGTCTCACAAACTACAATGAGTTCGAAACTGTTGTTTCGGATTACAATAAAATTAGGGCAAGAGCCGAAGCTATTTACAATAAATTACCGAAGGAAAAACGCGATGCTTTCTATCAGATCGTTTTGTTTCCTGTGAAAGCTTGTGCTATCGTTAATGAATTGTATTTGTCTGCTGCTAAAAATGAATTATATGCCAGACAAAAACGCTTCACCACCAATGCAATGGCTGCAAAAACCAGAGAATTGTTTCAGGCTGATACTACTTTAATGTCTTATTACAACCATGTATATGCGAATGGTAAATGGAATCACTTTATGGATCAAACTCACCTTGGTTATACCGATTGGATGCCTCCAAGAAAAAATAGTTTAGAGGCAATTAAACTAACAGAAATTCAAGTGCCTGATTCTGCATTATTGGGTGTTGCATTAGAAGGTACGGAACAGAGTTGGCCAGAGTCATCGGTAGAAGCTACGTTACCTGAATTTGATATTTTTAGCAATCGTCAGCATTATATTGAGGTGTTTAATAGAGGAAAAAAAGCGTTCACGTATGAGATAAAAGCAAATGTACCATGGATTTCAATCAGTGAAAGTAAAGGTCAGGTTGACAATAATGATAAACGAATAATCATTAGCCTCAATGAAGCTACATTGCCTAAAGGTCGGACAGATGGTAAAATAACAATTACCGGAGCAGGAAAAGAAGTCATAGTAAAGGTAAGTGCTTTCAACCCAATTGAAACAAGCAAAGAAAAGTTGAAGGGTTTTATCGAATGCGGTGGTTACGTTTCAATAGAACCTGAACACTATTCCAAAAATATTCAAAGCGGTGACCGTAAATGGATTAAGGTTGAAGATTACGGAAGAACATTATCAGGTATGAGGGCAACTGCTCCTGCCAATGCCCCTGCTGCCATTCCTGGCAAAGATGCTCCTTGTTTGGAATATCCTATTTACATGTTTTCTAAAGATACAGCTCAAGTAACATTGCTTACCTCAAACCTTCTGAACTTTATGCCGGGGCGCGATATTAAAATAGCTGTTTCGTTCGATGATGAGGAACCTCAGTTTATAACCAATGTTCCCGATAAATTTAAAGTGCATTGGTCTAATCCAGCTTGGGCAACTACAGTGGTAACACATGCAAGACTTAGTCAGGCAACACTTAAAATAACTAAACAAGGTTACCATACACTAAAAGTTTGGATGATTGACCCTGGCGTGGTTATTCAAAAAATTATAGTAAACACAGGAGGGCTTAAACCTTCGTATCTGGGGCCTGCTGAGACTTTTTTTGCAAAATAAAGTATGAAGTAAAACAGAGTACAGCAAAACATACCTTTACTTGTGGCGACACCAGTATCGTAATCTAATTTGTAGTAATCGATGGGGGAGGTTTTAAAAAAATATGTTGGGCTTAGTGTTACGGGAACAATTATCTCGTCTATTCAACTTCCTCGTACCGGATGGAGGATGGGATAAATTTAAAACTGTCACTTCGGAATTAAAGCATAAAGTAATAGGTAAATATGATATTTTTTTATTTTTGCGGAAAAAATATCACTGCTGGTCGTGAATTGTTTAACTTTGACTGGTGGAAATTTCAATAATAGAAAATAAGCAATCTATAAAAATAATATATGAAAAAACTCAATTTAGTATTCTCGCTACTGATGCTTTTTGCCATCGGTAGTCAGGCACAATCGTACACAAAAAGCAATTTGGGTATCAAAACCCCAATTAATTCAATGGATGTTGAAATCCAATTTTATGGGCCTTCCACAGTAAGAGTTCTGAAATCTCCTGTTGGCCAAACTTTTGAAAAGAAAAGTTTAACGGTAGTAAAAGAGCCTCAGGCCGTAAAGCTTGCTATCAATCAGCAAGGGGATGTTGTTTCGCTAAAAAGCAATAAGCTGAAGGTTGATGTCAATATAAAGTCTGGGAAAATATCTTATTATACTCTTTCCGGAGAACAACTTTTAAGCGAAAAAGAATCGGGTGCAACCTTTACTGATTTTAATGATGCAGGATCAAAAACATACACCATTAATCAGCAGTTTACACTTGATAAAGACGAGGATATTTATGGTTTAGGTCAACAACAGCGTGGCAAATTGTCTCTTCGTAACACAAAACTCAACATGGTACAGGGAAACACAGACGATTATGTTCCTTTCCTTGTATCTACAAAAGGGTACGGATTATTCTGGGATAATTATTCCCCCACTGTTTTTGAAGATAAGCCCGAAAGTACATCATTTAAATCTGATGTTGGCGATTGCATTGATTACTATCTTATGTTCGGTGAAAACATTGATGGATCGATTGCTTGTATGCGCGGCCTCACCGGACAAGCTCCTATGTTTCCTTTGTGGACTTTTGGTTTTTGGCAAAGTAAAGAACGCTACAAAAGCCAGAAAGAACTGGTGGGTGTAGTTAATAAATATCGTGAACTGGGTGTGCCTCTCGATGGTATTATTCAGGACTGGCAATACTGGGGCAACAATTACCTTTGGAATGCTATGGAATTTCTTAACACTGAATTTCCTGAACCAAAGAAAATGGTGGAAGATATTCACAATCAAAATGCACACCTTATTATTTCTATCTGGTCTTCTTTTGGACCGCAGACAAAACAATTCCGCGAGATGGAACCGAAGGGTATGCTTTTGAATTTCGGTACATGGCCACAATCAGGATTGGAAAGCTGGCCGCCAAACCGCGAATATCCATCAGGTGTACAACCTTACGATCCTTATAATCCTGAAGCTCGTGATATATACTGGAAACATCTGCAGAAAGGACTTTTCTCATTGGGCATTGATGGTTGGTGGATGGATTCAACTGAACCCGACCATCTGGATTTCAAACCTTCTGATTTCGATCTTAAAACTTACCTGGGCTCATTTCGCAAGGTACGCAACGCATTCCCACTGATGGCGGTAGGAGGAGTTTCTGAACATCAGCGTTCGGCAAGTTCTGATAAACGTATATTTATTCTTACCCGATCAGCATTTGCCGGACAACAACGTTACGGAGCGAATACATGGTCGGGAGATGTAAATTCTTCCTGGCAATCATTACGCAACCAGATACCTGCAGGTCTTAACTTCTCGATGAGTGCTATTCCTTACTGGAATACTGATATTGGCGGTTTTTTTGCTGGTGCTTATAACAAAGGCTGGAGTGAAGGAACTAAGAATCCATCGTTTCAGGAACTGTATGTACGCTGGCTTCAATTCGGGGCATTTACCCCTATGATGCGTTCGCATGGTACCGATATCCCTAGAGAAATATATAACTTTGGTAAAAAAGGAGAAACTATCTATGATGCAATAGCAAAGACAATTAATTTGCGTTATTCTCTGTTGCCATATATTTACTCTACATCTTGGTCGGTTACTAATAACCAATCTACTATAATGCGAGCTTTGGTGATGGACTTCAATGATAAGAAGGTTAAAGACATGAACAACGAGTATATGTTTGGTAAATCAATATTGGTTGCTCCGGTTGTTAATGCACAATATACTCCTGAAACTATAGTAAAATCGGATGCACAAACTGGTTGGGATAAAAAAGATGCTAACGGCGAGAATAAAAGTGTAGCTGTGAATTTCACTCAGGCTAAATCAACGAAAGTTTATTTGCCCGAAGGAACTGCCTGGTATGACTTTTGGACTAACGAGAAAATCAATGGCGGTCAGGAAATTGTAAAAGCAACAACGCTTGATGAGATTCCTTTATACATTAAGTCGGGAAGCATAATTCCTTTCGGACCACAAGTGCAATATGCCACTGAGAAGAAATGGGATGATCTAGAAATTCGTATTTACGGAGGTGCTAATGGAGAATTCACTCTTTACGAGGACGAGAACGATAATTACAACTACGAAAAAGGAGCATATTCAACCATTACCTTTACTTGGAACGATGCAAAGAAGGCATTGACTATTAATAATCGTAAAGGTTCTTTTTCAGGGATGCTTGCTGAACGTAAATTCAAGATTAGATTCGTAACTCCTGGTAAGAATACTTCTGATAAATATGATAAAGTAATAGTTTATAAAGGAAAGAAAGTTGTTACTGTTTTACCTTAATTGAAAAATTGAAAGATTAAACTCTTTATCTCCCTTTAATTTCTTAACTGTTATTACTCAGAAGGATACTTTTTAAAAAGTTGTGCGGATAATGATCAATGTCTGCACTGCTTTTTTTAGAATGATTAGTTCCCTAAATAAATCCTTGTACAAAAGAATGCATTCTTTTGTACAAGACAATTAATTCTTTTGTACAGAACAATGCAATTTTTTGTACAAGGTATAATAAATGTTATTCCAGAAAAAATAAAAATCATGTGGAAAATCCTAAAATGTCTGCCAGGCTTATCCAACTAAACTATGCTGGTAGCAGATAAATAGTCTTATTTTTTTATCTCCCACTAATAAAAAGCCTTTTTTTAAAGGCTTTTTATGCATTTTGTAGCAGATAGGGGAGATGTTTTTTGATCTTATTAAAATAAAATAGATAGAAGATGAAGCTAAAATTATTTTTAATGATTAGTCTTTTTCCACTTTTTTGTCAAGGACAAGTTGTGAAAGGCTTTAAACGAACGGCCAACAAGGTGAATATTACTTTATCAGATGGAACACTCTGTATATCTCCATTATCCGAGAATGCCGTGAGGATAAAATTCTACAAAGAAAGTGAAGCAAAACTGCCAGAACTTGTTTTTACTTCAGGTGGTGTAACTCCTGAATTTCAAGTTTTAGATTTACCAGCTAAGCTTGAAATAAAAACAAAAAATATTCAAGTGTCATTAGATAAGCATACAGGCAGATTATCGTATGCCAATAATGCCGGCAAAGTATTTTTGAGCGAAGAGGCAGGCACCCGGAAACTAACTCCCGGTTCTATTCAAGGCGAACCTTGTTATGAAGCTGAACAGAGTTTTGAATCACCATCCGATGAATATATATTTGGTTTGGGACAATTTCAGGACGGGCAATATAACTTAAAAAACGTAGCTCGTCGTTTAACGCAGGTTAATACTCAGATTTCCATCCCTTTTATTTATTCAAGTAAAGGGTACGGTTTGTTATGGCATCAGTATGGATTAACGGATTTTAATCCGGCTAATAATTTCATAGCACTCGATAAACAAGAACAATCAACGTCAGAAAATAAACAAATGGCCGAAGTAACGACTACCTCCGGAACTCAGAAAGTGTCACAAGACCAATCGCTTTATCAGGGTAAGTTTAATGTTACGAAAGATGGTGAGTATTCTATATTTCTGGATCTGGGCGATATGGGTAACAGACACTTTGTGACTATTGATGGAAAACCTTGTATTGATCAAAGTAATATGTGGCTTCCGCCTACGGTAGGAACATTGGTAAAATTAAAAGCCGGTGAACATCAGGTGCAGGTGCTTTGTAAATCAAATAATACTCCCAAACTTTCGTGGAAGCTGAGTGATAACATAACAACATTTCGGTCGCCAGTCGCTAAAGCGCTCGATTATGTAGTTTTTTATGGGCCATCTGCCGATAAAGTAATTGCATCTTACCGTAATTTATCAGGCAATGTACCTATGTTGCCACAATGGGCTTATGGCTTTTGGCAGTGTCGCGAACGTTATACCTCCGGAACTCATTTGGTTGAAACGGTAAAAGAGTTCCGAAAAAGGAATCTTCCGTTGGATGTAATTGTACAAGACTGGCAATATTGGGGCGATAGAGGTTGGGGTGTTCCTCAGTTCGATGAGAAAAACTACTCAAACCCTTCAGCATTTATAAAAGAACTGCACAATTTGAATGCACATTTCAATATTTCTATTTGGTCGAACCCGGATAAGAACTCAACAATAGGTAAAGAGTATGTGGCTAAAAACCGATTTATTCCGGATACCAAATGGCTGGATTATTTCAATCCCGAAACTAGAAAAGAATATTGGAATACATTGAAAGTAAATATGCTTGATAATGGTGTAGATTCCTGGTGGATGGATGCTGTAGAACCAGAAAATGATGCTTTGAAAGGAACAAAAACACATATTGGTGCTGGCGATTTTTACCGGTTAACCTATCCATTAATGGTGAGTAAGGCAGTGTATGAAGGGCAACGCGAAACTACTTCTAATAAGCGGGTGTGTATACTTACTCGTTCGGCTTTCTCGGGTCAGCAACGCTATGGAATTATCAATTGGTCGGGTGATATTGGCGGAACATGGGATACATTCAAGAATCAAATCGTAGCCGGATTAAATTACACAATTACTGGGTTTCCATATTGGACAACAGATATTGGTGGCTTTTTCCGCCCTGGCAATTCTCAATATACCGATGAGAAATATCACGAGCTGCTTACACGCTGGTACCAGTGGGCAACGTTCAACCCAATTTTCCGTATTCACGGCTACCAAACCGAAACCGAACCATGGAAATACGGACAAAAAGTTGAGGACAATATGCGTAAGATGCTGAATCTTCGCTATCGTTTACTACCATACATTTATTCCGAAGCATGGCAGGTCACTAAAAATGGATCCACAATGATGCGTCCTTTAGTGATGGATTTTAATACAGATACCACTGCCGTAAACCGTAAATATCAGTATATGTTTGGGAAATCTGTATTAGTAGCCCCGGTTACTGAAGCTAATGTGTCTGAATGGAATGTTTATTTACCCAAATCGGCGGGTTGGTTCGACTTCTGGACGGGTAAACATTTTAATGGAGGTCAAAGTATAAAAACTGATGCTCCATTAGATAAAATTCCTCTTTTTGTTAAGGCTGGTTCTATAATTCCAATGGGTGAGATTATCCAAAATACAGGTGAGAAAACAGCTGATACACTTGAAGTTCGTGTGTATAAAGGAGCTGATGCTAAATTTGATTTATACGAAGATGAAGGAGATAATTATAACTATGAGAAAGGAAGAAATACAATTATTTCGTTCAATTGGAATGAAAAGAGCCAATCATTAACTATTTCAGATAGAAAAGGAAATTATACAGGCAGTTTAGCAAAACGTATCTTTAACGTTGTCTTGGTAAGTGAGAATAGGGGAGCTGGAATTTATACAAGCACAATAGGGAAGAAAGTTTCTTATACAGGATCTAAACTGCAGATAAAATTGCAATAAAAGCTGAACTGTTCTTCGGGGAAGATAAAGGGAGAGCTTGTTTGAAGTGACCACAAAAAGTTAGACGTTTAATAATCAATTTATATTTGTGTGAGCTCGGTATTGTACCGGGCTCATACCTTTTAATAAACATAACAGCTTATGATTTTGATAAGGAGAGATTCGCCAAAGAGATGAATGTGAGCCCTTCTTTACTTTATAAGAATATAAAATTGCTTTCTGGTCAGTCGCCAACAGATTTTATTAAAGATATTCGTCTGAACCAGGCATTGGAACTATCGAAGTCGAAGAATTATTCTATAACAGAAGTAAGTGAAAAGTGTGGCTATAGCTCTATTAGCTATTTCAGTACTGTATTCAAGAAGAATGTCGGAAAGTCGCCTACCGATATCTGATTGTTGGAAAAAAAAGAATCTGGTATTATCTATTGGGCATATAAACTATAAAATGAGTAAATGCAACAGATAATACCAGAATACTTTTTATAAAATGGATTACTTATTCAGTATAATTAATAGTCATATTTTCTATTTTCTTCCATCCAGTCGTTTATTAGGCGGACTTCGTTATCGTTCTTTCTTTCTTTGTAAACGAATCCTCTGACTTTCTTTTGAACTCCGTCTTCCTCGAAAGTGTACCAAATATCGTAAACCTTCATTTCAGGATAGTATTTACCACCACCACTGATGAGTTTAAACTTATCCCATGATTTAAGTGTGACAGAATTGTCATTGTTAATCTTCATGGTAAAGCAATAGTTTGGACGATAGTCGGTAGCACCCTTAGACCATTCATTCTTTTGATGATACATACGTACGGTATTACCATCGAAAACAGCCTGTAGCGTTCTTGGTGACTTATAGATAGTAGAGTCATTAGTATTGTTCACTGGCTTGATAACACCATCCATATAATACTGTCCGGAGTAATTGTTCATAAGATTCAATCTGTAAAAGACAACGGTATCTTCTTTAGCAATATTGAATGCCGATGATTTCTCAATCTTCATTGCTACCATATATAGTGAGTCTACATGGAGAGCAGAAGGGTTGATAAAGATAGGGAAAGTACCATAGGTACTGCCTTTCTTTACAATGACATTTTGCTGAGGAAATGAGAAAATTCCATCTTTAAGACTTCTGTACATAATATCGTCGGAACCACGTTCTTTCTTATTGTAGTCATCAATCATTGATGGATCATTCAACAGACTTACAGTTACATCTTGATTTGTAGGCTGTGAACCGCTTATTGCTACCGATGCGAAAATTGTATCGTTTTCATAACCTATATTAAGTTGCTTGTCAACAATTTTGTCCTTAGCTCCTACAAGATATACATTTTCTGGCCACAAGTCTTCTTCCATTGGAATCTTGTTATCGCAACTGGCCATTAGTATGGCAATGAGTGTTGCCGAAAGTATAGTTATTTTATTCATATCTTAATATTTGATTTAGCATTAGAATTAAGTTACCATCCTGGGTTCTGTACCAGTTTACCATTCTTTCTAAGAGTAGTTCTGCTGATAGGCCATAAATACATCTTATTTGAAAACATACGTTTCATGGTTTTCTCGGTGTTCCATATTCTCTCGGTATAGAATTGTGAACGCTGTGCCTCACGTGCACTTACATCAAGACCACGGATAGGTTTGTTGTATGCGTCGTAAGCATCTTTCCAACGTCTTAAATCCCAATATCTCTGTCCTTCGAATGCAAATTCAATCTTTCTTTCATGTTTTATAAGTTCACGCATGGTAGTCGGGTTAGAAGCTTCAGATGTAGTGATTCCTGGCTGACCTGCACGATAACGGATCATGTTGAAGTATTTAATTATTTCATCTACATTACGGCCAACCGTGATGTCGCCATCCTTGTAAGTTCCTTCCATTTCGTTCATAGCCTCTACGTAACCTAAAAGAACTTCAGCATAACGTATGATAGGATAGGTCTTTGCCTTCATAACACCATTCCAAAATATACAGTCATCTTGGTGTACATATTTTCTGTTAGTGTAACCTGTTCTGTTTCTGTTGTTATTGTTATTCATATCAGAAGCAGAACCCCCATAGTAGTAATCGGCAACATAGTTACGTGTACCAGCAGAAAGACCATCACGATGAGATGTTGTAGGCCATATACAACCATTGAAGCCTATTGTTGCATAGAAACGTGCTTCACGACCGTCATCACGATGAGCTCTTTTTCCTGAAAGAAGATAATCCATAGAAAATGTCTTGTCCTGACCGACTGCATCGCCTGATTTCTCTTCATCGGTAGCTTGACTGAATGTTCTACCATCGGCCATACGGTAGTCGTCTGTCATATCTAGTGTAACACTGAATGATGAATTACCACCAAGCTTAGCAGGCATAACCATACGATAGTCACCATTACCCGCCATACCGTTTACACAATAGTAGATGTACTCTTTTACAATGGATGGTTGGTAAGTTCCGTCGAATAGAGTCTTATATGACTTGTAAGGGTCAATATTGCCGGCCCCATCAGGGAAGTTTGCACTTGATACTGTAGAAGGTAATGGCTGTGTACCTGTACCTTTTTCGTTGTTAATCTTTGCTACAGTATGGATAGCATACTTGTTCATGTCGATTATTTTCTTGTATGTTGCTGCAGCTTTTCCCCATTTTTCTTTATCTACATTCTGTGAGATAAAATTTCTACCCTGAGTATCTTTCCAGTCTGCATAGTATGTATTACCGTTGAATAATGGACTTGCAGCATAGAGTTGTATACGAGCTAACATAGCAAGTGAAGCACCTCTTGTTGGAAGATATTGAAGTGATTCAATTCTGTCGGTAGGAAGAAGTTCGGCTGCCTCATTGAAGTCGGCACAAATTTTCTCTACACACTCATCATAAGTAGAACGTTCCAATGATGCATAAGCAACATTTTCATCTGTATCAAACGGAGTATCAGGAAGGATTACAATCGGTCCATACATTCTAACCAAACTGAAATAGAAATATGCTCTTAGAAAGTATGCTCTTCCTTTGAAATCACGTAATTCCATTTCTGTAAGTTCTTGGTTCTTAGGTAAGTTCTGAAGAACGATATTAGCCTTACGTATACCTTTATAACATGTACTCCATATATCATATCTAGGGTCTGTTTCCTTAACCTCATCATAAAGAATAACATTACCTGGAAGTTCGAAAGGTATGATAGCCTCGTCGGTACCAAGTCCACTTGGCAAAGCAGAAGCGTATCCCCATTCACTACCAGTAAGTTGTGATTCATTAGGAAGGAGCTCTGCTGCTCCATTGATATATTGTTCAGTTCTGGCACGCGACAGGAATATAGAGTCGAGTGTAGTCTGATCGTAAACGTATTTCTCTATATCCAGATATTTCTCGCAGGAGCTGAATATAAATATAGAGCCAAATACAACAGCGGTCATGGCTAATATGCCGATGAAACCGAATTTATTTTTATTTTTTTCTGAATTAATCATAATTGATATTATCGTTAGAATGTAAGATTTAGTTGCAATGTATAGATTCTTTGGATAGGATATTCATTACCGTTAGAACCGCCCTGTGCTGGATCAAGAAGTTTCTCGTTTGACCACAGAGCCAAGTTTTCACCTATTAAGCTGAAAACAGCTTTTTGCATACCAAATTTCTTAAGAGACTGTCCTTTGAATATATATGATAATTGAACATTCTTTAAACGAAGGTAGTTACCATCCTGAAGCCAGAATGTAGAGTTCCTGCCATTGTTACCACTATTACCATAGTAAAGACGTGGATATTTAGCATTTATATTCTCGGTAGAAGGATCGCCAGAAATCTCGCTTGAAATCCAACGATTTGCCGGATTAGCAAAGTCTGTAATAACATTTCCTGTATTTCTTCCAGAGAATGGTCTGAACATATTGCCACCGCGGAAATAAGTTAAACGACTTACACCTTCGAAAAGTACACTAAGATTAATGTTCTTCCAGTTGAACTCGGTTGCAAAACCATACTGAATCTGTGGAACGTTTGAGTATTTCAAAGGAATTTCATCATCTGAGTTTACAATACCATCACCATTGATATCCTTATACTTGATATCACCTGGAAGGTAGCTACCAAAGTCCTGACGTGGACTGTTGTTGATATCGTTCTGATCCTTGAACAATCCAATAGCAACAAGACCTCTGTTTATACCACTCTGGTAACCTACTGCTGATTGATAATCATATTTCTTGATATTTTCCTCGAAGTTCGTAATTTCATTCATTGACTGAGTGTAGTTGGCACGAACAGTTACATATTTGTCATTATCGCCAAGAGGCTGAGTATATGAAATATGACCATCAGTACCCCAGCTCTTCATCTTACCTACGTTAGCCCAAGGAAGAGTAACAAGACCCATCTCCTCTGGTACACTCTGACGTTGCTGATAGATACCTGAACGCATATCCTTGAAGAAGTCAACACTCATATCGAATCTCTCGTGGAAGAAACGTGTATCGATACCGAAGTTATACTTGATAGCTTTTTCCCAACGAAGGTTATTTGAACCAACTTGTGTTTCGGTAACACCTGAGCCATTGTTCCAGATACCTGAGCTGGTTTTGCTTATCAATGTAAGATAAGGGAAACGAACTGAATCATCCCAAGTTAATCTATCATTACCTACAACCCCATAAGATGCTCTGAATTTAAGGTAGTTGATGAAATTGTTCTTTTCTCTGAAGATTTTGTACTGAGTAGGAGCCCATCCTAAAGAGAAAGCAGGGAACCAACCAAACTTCTTTCCTTTCTCGAACGCTTCTGAACCTGTGTAACCAACATTGAACTCTGCCATATACGTATCATCATAAGAATAAGAGACACGGCTAGCATAACTGTTATATCTCTTAGGAATAGCAGTAAGAAGGCTGGTGAACTTAGAAGCTTCGTAGTCTTTCCAATATGCATTTACCAATGCACCTACGCGGTGTACTTTATTGAATACTTGATCGTAGTTAAGACGGAATTCATAGTAGAATGTACGGTCTGTGTAATTGTTACTGTTATAAGAAGGATCAACAGCATCAGATATTTTTTCCAAGTCAAGTGAACCGTCACGTTTACGTCCGTTTGCATAATAAATGGCTGGCATTTTTTCACGAATCTGTGTCTGTGAACTGTTTGCATCGATGTTTACCAATCCTATGATAGAAAGACCAGGAGTGATAGACTTCAAATCCTGATTCAATTGCATTGTAATCTTATTGTTGTTTGAAAATAGTTTTCTATATCCTGTCTTATTAAGAAGTACATAAGGACTGATGCTTGATTTGTCTGTTCCATAACCAGGAGCTTGATTTGTAGTGTACATAAGAGGTACAGTAACTGGAGTCAGACTTGACTGGGCCTCCCAAAGAAGTCTACTGTCGTTACCAAAACCTGGATAGTTCTGAGTAATGATTACTGTCTCTTCGTTCAAAGAAAGAGTAGTAGATGGTGTAACATTTACATCGACATTGGCACGGAAGTTGAACTTGTTGTAGTTAACGTTTGTGTTATATCTGTTCATTCCTTTATCTTGTTTGAAGATTGCATCCTTAGTTGTATAACCTGCACTGATATAGTAACGAGCTACTTCACCACCACCTGATGCACTCAAGAAATATTGCTGGTTCCAAGTATAATCTTTTAAGATAACGTCTCTCCAGTTAACATCAGGATGTAAGTCTGGATCAAGGTGATTCTTATAGAGAGCAACATCTACATCTGAATAGATAGGAATACCTCCACGTGTTACAGATGCTTCATTAGCAAGAGATGCATAGTCACCTGCAGATACATACTTAGGCATTCTCGGTGAATATGACATACCGGCATTTGCTTTTACCTGTAGGTTAAGTTTACCAGCCTTACCTTTCTTTGTTGTAACAAGTACAACACCATTGGCACCACGTACACCATAAACGGCTGTTGATGATGCATCCTTCAATATTGAGAAGCTCTCTATATCTTCTGGATCCAAAGTATTAAGGTTACCCTCGATACCATCTATCAAAACCAAAGCACCTTGACCGGCACCAAAAGTACTGATACCACGTATCCAGAATTCAGAGAAGTCTTTACCTGGTTCACCGCTACGTGTCATTGAGATGACACCAGGTACACGACCACCAAGCATATTGGTAACAGAAGAAGCAGGAGCCTTGAGTGATGATACATCTACACCGGTGATGGCACCTGTTACGTTAATCTTCTTCTGAATCTTTCCAGATGCAGTTACAACGACTTCGTCCATGGCTATAGCATTCTCCTTAAGCACAATACGCATACGCTCATTGCTCTTTGTCATTTCTATGTACTGTGGAACATAACCTATAAATGATACTGCCAAAGTCTGTTTTGGTCTTATTCCAGTTATTTTGAAATGGCCATCCAAGTCTGTTGTGGCACCTTTCGTTGGGGCTTCTTTTACAGATATAGATACGCCAATTAGAGGCTCGCCCTTTTCATCCATGACAATACCCGATGCATTGATCGATTGTTGTGCAAAGGCTGAATTAATTGAGGCTATCCATATCATGAGAAGTAGTAATATATGTTTTGTCTTCATTTCCTTATAATTAATATTTGTTACTACTATATTACTCAATAGTCATTTTTCTAACTACACGTGAATTGTCTTCACCAATGAAGAAGTTCTCTTCTGAATCTATAGCAATACACAAAGGTGCATTAAGATAAGCATCAGTAGGGAATCCGTTCACATTTCCATTATGGTCAGGATGACCTGCGACCAAAGAGACAAGACTTCCTTTAATTTTTACAATACAGTGAGCATCTCTACAACATACGTAAAGTTCACCGTCACTGTTTACGGCCATACCGCAAGGTTTCTTAAGAACCGCATCGTTCAAACGGTCACCGAAAGCAGAAGCCATCCATCCTGGCTTGAAACCTGCATATCTCTCAACCTGCCATTTACCGCTATTGTCTTTCCATATCTTAAGGATACCATTATCGTCAGGGTATGAAGCGAAGAAGCATTTGTCATATTTGCTATACGTAAAGTAGTGTCTCCACTGACCAGTATTCAATCCGGCAAAAGCAGAGAACTGATTTACATCAAATTCCTTAACATAGCTTTTATCAGGAAGGTTTATAGAATAAAGACCATCACCCGACATACAGTAAACCACATTGTTGTCTTCAGCATAAGCCAATGTACCTTGGCTATCGCCTTTGAATGGAATGCTTAATCCGATAGAATTGATTGTCCACTGTTCTTCACGATTTGCAGTATAGATGGCACCGCCGTTACGAGGCATGATGCAGACTTTCTCTTTAGTGTTATCAACGGCAATAGACCCCATGTAACCTATATTAATAAGTCTAACCATCATGTTATCGTCGAGTGAAACGAAGTATGTCCTGTCTATCCATCCACCTGAGACGAATACCATATTATCTTGTTTCTTGCCTGCTACCATTACTATATTTGAGGCATTCTCAAGTCTAACCTCATCAAGTAAACCTTCAACCCATTGGCTATTATCGAATTTTCCGAATACAGTCTTGATTGATTGTGTTTGATAGTACTTGAACTTCGCGTTGTCGCATGTAAAAGTCTGTCCGTTGATTTCCATTGTGATTTTGTTGAAACCAGGTTTCTGTTTTGGTATAAGTCCGAATAACTCTCTACCATCACAGTTTACAAGTACAGCCTCTTTGTCTCCAAAGAAAACTTTAATCTTGCTCACATCGTTAGGAAAATTCCCTTTGATTATGAAAGAATCGTTAATCCTTCCCCAATCAGGTGTCATGGCATCAAAAGCAATCGCTTTGTTCGAGTCATAGAGATCACCTTTCTCAGGCCATTTCTCTATCTCTTCCTCTTTGTTACAAGCAGAAAAAAGTAAGCATAAAAGAAGAATGAGAAAATTTAGCTTGTTTATTTTCATAATAATTTTTGAAAGGGGCCATTGTTTTTCATAAATTACAGTCAGTGGTATCAGCCCCCATTAAATACCAACGCTGCGTAAATGTAATTGCAGAAGAGAATAACAATTTGTGTTGTTTCGTTTTCTGCTTAATAGATAGGAATAGCATGATTACGTGTCATTGAAATTTTGTTTCATAATTTTATTTGATTAGATTTAATAAGTTAGCTTTCATAGGGAAAGCTCTTTGTTTTTCAAATGCTAAAAGTAGTTTAGAATAATTAAGACTATTTTAGGTATTAGATATATCTTTTTTGATATTAGATAAAATAGAATGCCGAAAAATTTATATTCCATTTAGTTTTTATATAGTTGAAAATCAATAATTTGCAATATTTTGGAAATGTTTTTTTTGAGTATAGTTGCAAAATTGAACAGACAAAATTATCTTTTTTCTAAAATCAGATATTAATATTTTTCTCTTTTTACAAATAAACTTTCTTTCTTGAAAGTAGTAAATTTTAACTGTCATCATATTCACATTTTATTCCATTAAATTATTAAGGTTAATTACTAGAGGCATTTTTTCAAGAGGCTACATTCTATCAAAGAGTGCCACTGAATTGCCTATAACTGGCAAATTATTTGCTTTGTTTTGTGATTTATTATGCAAGAAAAGAATAAACTCAAGAAGCATACTGATACCGATAGGCTAAGGTATATGCATTTGATAGAAGATGGAATGTCAATAACTGCTATTCATAAAAAATATGGTATTAGTCATCGTTTACTATTAACATAATGGCATAAATACCAAGAGTTTGGAGCTGTATTCAAAAAAAACACGAATCTGAATGGGCTTATATTGCATTCTGATCAAGGATGGCATTATCAGCATGTCAGATACCAAAAGTTGCTTAAGGACAGAGTAATCATTCAAAGTATGTCTCGTAAAGGTAACTGTCTGGACAATGCAATGATGGGAAATTTCTTTGGATCAATGAAGAATGAACTACTTTATGTTAATGAATTCAGTTCCATCGAAGACTTTAAAGAAGAACTAAGAAAATATATTTGGTGGTATAACAATAAAAGAATTAAGCTCAGATTAAAAAGGTATGAGCCCGGTACAATACCGAGCTCATACACATATATAAATTAATTATTAAACGTCTAACTTTTCGGGGTCACTTCAAATGAGCTCAGCCCATTTTTTGATCTAAAAAGTTTTAGCGAGTAGCCGTAATTAATTATTTACCAGCCAATCCGTCAGCATATCCGGCATAAGCATGTTTACGGTAGTAGTTCAAATCCCACAAACCGATAGGTTCGCCAGCACGCCAGAATGAAGAATCACTGTCAGGACTATCTGTAATAGACCAGGTAGTAATACCATATTGCTGAGCAACCGGGATGATTTCGAAGTATTTTTTCACAATGAATTTATAGAATTGAGCCATTGCTTTATGTTGCTCCTGGGTCACATTAACAGTCTTTACTGTTTTACCATCTTCGTCAATATATCCCATATCCAATTCGGAAATCTTCACTAATTTACCTGATGCTGCCAACAATTCAAACATCTTCACAATATGTTCTTCTTTGCTTTTTTGTGAAGCTGCATTTGCAAAATAAGAAACGTGCATTTGTGTTCCAATACCATCTATTTTGGTAACACCATCTTTTTCCCAACGTTGTATCCAGTGAATCAAACTTTTCAGTTTTTTGTTATCGTCCCAATCTGATTCCAGATTATAATCATTGATGAATAGTTTTAGATCCGAAGGATTTCCTTTGAATTCAGCATAGTATTTACGAGCCATACCAACTACCTTACGTACATATTCTTCGCTTCCTAAATAATCTTGCCAGTAGAAGTTTTTAAGAGGGTCACCGTTCGTTGCAGATTGCAATACATAGAAGCCTTCACCGTCGTCACCTCCACCTGAAATTGCTTCGTTTACTACATCCCAGGATTTAACGTATCCACCGCAAGCTTGCATCATGCCTTTTACCCATCTATCCATAGCCCAGGTCAGTGTGTCAGCCTTTTCTTTTGGGGTTAATGGAATAGTGTTGCCTGATTCTTGCTTCTCGAAATAGATATCATCAAAATAGAATGTTGTTGCCACTTTGTTAGGAGATAGGCTGAATGCAATAGTATTCATACCTGCTTGTGAAGCCGTAATAACACCGGTTTTGGTATATTCCTGCCATGAGGTCGTTACACTAGGGTTACCAATCATAGACCAATATAAATATCCACCCGGGTTATTGTGTGCTTGAGACTCTATAGTTCCTGCTTTATTAGCTTTTACTTTCATTGTAAAACGATAAGTGTCACCTTCTTTAAATTTATAAGGCACTTTTACAAAGAATTGAGTGTCCCAGCTATTAGTTGGGTTGTCTGCCGATTTTACAATAATAGCACGACCTACTCCATCGGCTCCTGTACCAGCAGCACCAAAGGTTGCAGCATTAGGTCCAACTGTTGCTTCTGTTGCATAGAAAGATGAAACATCGTTTGATTCACAGTTACTATTACTAACTAGGTTTGTAAACCAGGTAGTAGGTCCTGCTGCTAAAGCTTCAATAGCATAAGTATAACTATGCCAACTTGGTTTACTCCATTTGCTCAAATCAGTATTGTCAAAAGTAGAATTGGCAATCAAATTGGTATTTGAACCTGTAGCTGTCAATGTTACATCGTCAATGTACAAGTCACCACTAAATTTCCCGAAAGAGAATACCAATTTCTGAATAGGAATAGTAGCCGTAAATTTAATGGAAGAAGTATTCCATTGTTTTCCTACAGAAAGATTAGATAAATATTGTACTTGCGATCCATCTGCATTATTTGGCCAAAAAGCTATATCAGTTTCTGTAGTAGCCTTTGCACGAATACTCATTGTATACTCCTGGCCTACTGTGAGAGGCGCAGGCATCGTATAATAGATTTGCCAATCCCAAACATTTGCTTTAGCTTCAGTAGTTTTTATATGCAATGCATGTTCTGCGTTATTGGGATCCACTTTTATTTCTTTGTCAGCAATCAGGCTATTCAGGTACTCATTCTGCTGTTGAGAATGCCAGGCCAATGTATGGCCGTAGACAGATAAACCTGCTGACTTGGCCATTTCTATAAATTTGGTTACTTCAGAGAAACTCATAGTACCATCTTTAGCAACACAAGAACTGTATTTCATGCCATTACCCGGAGTTATCTCATCGAAATTCGCACTAGCCAATCTATAGACCAAACCTCCCTGATTAAAATCGCTTTCTGAAACACCCGATCCCAACTTAAAGTTGGGGTGGGTGGTACGATCTATATACGATTTCAACGGAGAATAATCATTTAGATACTCCATACCTGCTATAGTATTTGGTTTTTCTACAGAAAAATCATCAATACCAGTATCAGCGCACCCGGCTATTATGACCGACCCTAATGCTGTTATCAGAAGTTTATTTATATACTGTTTCATTTGTATTATTTTTAGGAATCAATCGATTATTTGTTTTTCGTTTTAAAAGTTTCCAATTTACTTCCACGGTCACGCGCAACCAATGTATCATCACATGTGTACTTTTTATACAACATCGGGCTACCTGCTTTTTGCTGGTAGTTATAAGTCAATACATAGTTTAACTTCAGTTCATCACGATCTTTATCTCCCCAAGCTTTTTTTGCACCTTCTTTTGTCCATGTACCAGTACCAGTAACCGAATAACCTTCAGTTCCGCTGGTAATTGTACATTTATCATTGTCGTCGAATGTTAATATAAGGTTACATGTTAACGTTTTAGTTCCCAATGTACCATCTTCTTTATACACATTTACAACTGTTGATACAGGATATACAACTTGCTTATAGGCAGTTGTTGTGAGGGTACGTACTTCATCATTCTCTATATACTTAGCTTGGCGTGTTACTGTAGTAACTGATCCATTATCGTCAATTACATCTGTACCTCGGCTTAGCCAATTGCCATCCCATTTATTGATGTATTTAACAGCGTAAAGAATGTAGTTCTTACTCTGCAAGATGGTATCAGCATTTTCTACACTAGTCATTCTTAATGGAATAACATAAGTTGTTGAAATAGATTTCGGATCATTGAAGAATGCATCTGTTAATTCTACTTCGACCCCTCCCAATACTTTACCGACAGGTATAATAATTTGGTTGGATGCAAGTTTATAGTAAGAAGAAGGCATAGGTATAATGTCACTTCCATTATCATAAGTCAACCCATTACATAAAGATTCATCAACCTCAAAATTTATTATGCGATTGGTTTCATTATTATATACTCCTCCCATTGTAGCCATAATCTTACATTTATGCTCATTGTCCAAGGTTGTATCATACGTATCTGTACCCAATGTAATGGTGCGTATTGGCGTTTGTTTGGCAAAATAAACACTTGTCTTACCGTAATCGGGAAAATCCCAATCAGCATTCTCGCAGGATGTAACCAGTGCGCCTAACATCATAATAGCGGCTATAATTTTTTTCATATTTAATCAAATTAATATTTTATATTGTAATGATTACCATCCCTGGTTTTGTTCCAGAGCATTAAATTTTAATATTTCACTATAAGGAATAGGCCCATAATACATATAATCTTTATACGTACGTGTATCAACTTCTATCGGAGAATAGGTTTTTGTAGCATCTCCTGTAATACTAACCCCCATAGCAGTTGCATTCCAGTTTGCTTTCCAACGACGTAAATCCCAGAAACGGAAACCTTCAAAACAAAGTTCCAAACGACGTTCGTTACGAATAAGTTCACGCATTTTGTCTTTGTCATCCTTGATAGACTCCAAATATAGGTCACCACCAGTAATACCAGCCCGACTGCGGATTACTTTAATTACGTCATAAGCTGAGTAAGCATGAGAACCTTTTCCTGTAGGACCGAAAGCTTCATTAGCAGCCTCTGCATAGTTTAGAAAAATTTCGGTATAACGAATACGTGCCTGATAGTGTTCTTGAGTACTATTTACAGTTGGATCCAGATTGATATCCTGACGCAATAATTTACGCATATAATAACCTGTACGTGTTGAATAACCTTCTTCCTTGTCCAAAGCATCGTTTGTTGTACCATCCGCAGCAGTTGTAATAACTTTATTATTTACACCGGCTTTCGTTCCATTGTATAAAATATAAGCAGCTAAACGAGGATCGCGATTTGCATAAGGATTATCTTTAGTATAACCGCCCCTGTTGTCTTTATCAGATATCGGATAGCCATTCAACATAGGGAAAGCATCAACCAAATTTTGTGTAGGATTAATTCTTCCTTTACCATAAATAGAAGGAGGATAATTATCCTGTTCCAATGAATTGCTTGAGGACTTAGTTCCTCTCCACAATATTTCAGGAGGACATTCACCACTACCTAAAGATTCAATTTCTTTGTTGCTATACCAAGTACCACCATCTGCATCAATACCTGCAACGCCATTGATTCTATCCAGTACGTTGGCTGCATAATCAGCCGCATTCTGCCAAGTTGTAGTAGTGCCTTTAGAAAATGCAGGACTTGCAGCCAACAAAGCAGCTTGAGAACGGATCGCTTCTACGATACGTCCGGAAATGCGTCCACGAAATTTTATACCAAACACACGATTATACTGAGTAAGGTTTACATCTTCATTCGAATATTTTGAAGGTATATCCGAATTGCTTGTTAAATCTCCATAATCAGTAGGTAAAAGTTCTAAAGCCTTTGTTGCATCTGCATAAAGAGCCTTCATACATTCGTCAAAAGTAGCACGTGCATAGTTGAAATCTGTTGAAGCTTCTTCTGGTTCAGTAATAATAGGTACACCTAGTAATTTCCCATCTGCTGTCCATCCGCCATGCGCCTGAAGCAAATAATACATATACATGGAACGTAGTCCATAAGCTTCACCCTTTAAGCGATCATTATACATTTTAGCAGCCAACTCATCGTTTGCCCAATGTACTTTATCAGCATTGGCTAGAAAAAGATTGAGATACTGAATAGCAGCACGACAATTGCGCCAACGTTCAGTAGGGTCATTGTCTGACTGCCAGGCACCTGCAACCATTTTTCGATAACTATTTGCAGCATCATTACTAACTGCATCATCAGTTGCAACATCATTGAATGAATAAGAAGCAGATGGAATGCGCGTATATGCATTAGATAAAACACCTTCTGCATATCCTGCATTTTCGTACATATATTCAAATCCCAGATTATTCTCAATGGCTGGCTCGAACAGATCATCGCATCCTGTCAATAAAGAAGAAAGGACTAATATTTTTATTATATTTTTCATGACAAATAATTTATTTGGTAATCTATCTCATTTAAAACTCAGCTTTCACACCAAGATTATAACTACGATTCTGAGGTGTACTACCTACATTCATCTCCATATATTTACGTTCTTTGGCTAGAGTTAGCAAACTAGAACCACTAAAGTATACTGCCAAGCCTTTGACGATACCGTTTCTAAACATATTTTTAGGAAAATCATAAGTAATTTGCACCTTACCTAAATCTACACGACTTGTACTGTAAATCCAGAAATCAGAAGCGCGGAAGTTATTGTCACCGCTTTGCGTTGTTAAACGAGGATAAGTTGCTGTGTTAGCTGTTTCAGGAGTCCAGCGATTGCGTACAACTTCTGAATACTTGCGGTCACCATACACCCACATATATGAATTATTCTTTATTCCTTTTCCTCCGATATTACCTGTAACGGCAGCAAAGAAAGTGAAGGCTTTCCATTTAGCTGTATAGTTCACACCAAAAATAAAAGGTGCTCCCCATTTACCCAATACAACCTGATCTTTGCTGTCTATTGTACCATCATTGTTCTGGTCAATGTATTTAATATCACCCGGTTTAACCTGGCCAAAACTAGATGAAGGAGAGTTTGCTATATCAGTTTCATCCTTGTAGAAACCGTTACTCTGCAACCCCCAAAGAGCATCAATAGGTTTTCCTTGTGCTTTTAAATAATCATATTCTATATTTTCATTAACCTTTGTAGCCTTTGAAGTGTAATACATTCCGTTTACTCCCAATGTCATATCTACTTCGCCAACTTTCTTATTCAGATTAAGTGCAAAGTCAAAACCTGTACGTCTGTTGTTGTTAAAGTTCATATATGGCAAAAAAGAGGAAACCGGCCAGTAGGTCTGGAAATAGCTCGGAAAAATAGTAGATGGAGTAGTCAATAAACCTTCTGTTGAAGTAGTAAAGAAATTGGCATTCAATTTCAATAAACCCTTCCATAAAGAAGCATCTAAACCAAGAGTAATTTCCTTGCGTTTTACATAAAACAATTTGTCATTACCACTACGACGAGAGTCGGCAGACTGCATGCTGTTACCATAGGACTCTGACCATCCCCACCAAGTTCCTGATGAAGTGAATACATTGTCGTATAGATAATATTCAACATTCTTATCGTCAATTGTAGTCTTTATGTCTAAGTCCTGATTCAACATGGAAACAGAGGCATTTAGCTTCAAATCGTCAATAATTGGCGAATCTGCTAGGAAATCTTCTTTGCTTAAACGCCATGCAGCAGTTAAGGTAGGTGAGATAGCCTGGCGATTTCCTGGAGCAAATTTTGCTGAATGAACTGCAGCCGCACTAAAATCGATATAATACTTATTTCTATAATCATATCCGATTTGCAGACCTAAATTAGCATTACTGAGACGATGATACTCTCCGGAAATTGTTTGTTGATAACCATGTGCCAACAACATTGCAGATACATTATGCACCTCATTGAAAGTACGATTATAATTAAACTGTCCAGAGAACATAATAGTTTGCTTTTCTGCACTACCAGATACATTTTGCGTACCTGTACTACTATCTTTGTTGTACTTATTTAGCGAGGTAATTAAATCCTTGCCTGAGTAATTGTTCCATACTGCTTCATAAGTAGCATAATTATTATTGATAGAAGTATTGTAACTTGTCGCATAATCAACGGCAAACTGTGTACGGAAAGAAAGTCCCTTCAACATCTTGTCAAGATTCAAATTAATACCGGTATCAAATTGAAACTGGCGAGAAGTGTACTTGTTGTAACCGGCAGCATACATAGCCGCAAATGGATTGGTTGGATCCAATTGAGTTCCGCCTAGCAAGTATTGACCATTTAACAGATAATTACTATTATTGATTAATGTCCAGGAAGGAATATCGTTTTCTTCAACATAGGAGATTGGAATCAATGGACTTACACGATTGGGACGTAGTGTGGCAGAGTTCGACCAAAACGAAGCATTATCACTACGTGTGTCATAAAATGTTGCGTTGGCGTTTACCCAGCCTGTTACCCAATCATTCAAACGCAAATCCACATTACCACGTATATTCATACGATTGGTATGATTGTCTTTACCTTCTCCAAAATTAATCAGGTCGCCAACATTATAGATACCAATGTTGGTGTAGAAGTGTGCATATTTCCCACCACCTGAAAATTCAGCAGATGCATCGTAACGATTATATGCTTTCTTTATATAATCTGATGAGAAGAAATTTACATTCGGATAACGATAGGGATTATTTCCTGTAGAAGTATTATAAATCAAATCTTCTGAATAAGTAGGAGATAAGCCGTCGTTAGCACGCGCTTCATTATACAAAGTCATATATTCTGCAGAGCCTAAATACTCAGGATATGCTTTGGGTACAAACATTGAAGCATTACCACGAGCCTTTATTTTAAGTCCGTCTTCGCGTCCACGTTTTGTTGTAATTAAAATAACGCCTTTAGATGCACGGCTACCGTACAAAACAACTGCAGATGCACCTTTAAGAAATGTTATTTTATCTATTTCAGTGGGCAATACATTATTTGCATCACGTGGTACACCGTCAACTAAGACTAATGCGTCACCCATGTTCCATAGCTGGCCATTATATCCACCTACCAATGACTGCATATTATCCAAACTATACGTTGAATAGTTTTTATCAGTTAATTTCACCATATCCACCACAGAAATACCACCCATCAGGTCTTTCTGATTCACCGTACGGAAAGCCACATTGACTTCTTGCTTGGCTAAAGAGTCTGCAGGTGTCAGCATTTCTGCATTCTCTTGCGCCATCAGCCCCAATGACGAGAAAGTCATCATAGTCCCCATAACGATTCTTGCATGTATATTTTTCATTATTTTTCTGTTTTATTAAACTTAATGTTAACACCTATTACCAACCAGGATTCTGATTAAACTCTGGATAAAGACTTGTATCAGACTTTTTCAAAGGTAACCAGTAATGCTTTTCTGTAAAGTTGCGAGTTAAAATTACTTTTTCTGTAAAGCCACTTACTGCATTTTTTGTAGGATCTGCCTTATCGAAAACACCAGAACGAATAAATTCCTGTGACGTTTTAATTGTATAAGGAGATTCTGTTAGTAATAACCAACGACGCAAATCATTAAAACGATGTCCTTCATAAGCCAATTCTACGGCGCGTTCACGGCGAAGCTCACCCATAAAGCCATTTAATGAGCTAGTATATTTAGCATTCATCTCTGTTACTCCCGCACGTTTGCGAATTTTGTTAACAGCATCAACTGCAGTCAATGAACAGTTTGATGATTTGCCCGTAGCAGATTCAGAAGCATTTGCCGCTGATTCGGCATACATTAAATAAATATCTGCTAAGCGCATCCAGCTCAGATGAATATGAAAGTGATTACTATATCCATAACCGTCATCGAACTTATTACATTTAATAGGAATAAACTTGTAAAGCAAATATCCAGTACGGCTTCCTTTAGTAGCATCACGCAACTGACCGGAAGTATATAAGCTGGCATAGCGAAGTGGTTCGTTCTCTGAACTCAAATTACCTTCTACTACTTTCACACCATCGTATACAATATCATGGTAAAAACGTGGATCGCGTCCTTTCCAAGGATAGGTTGCATCAAAACCAGATTCTGCGTCAGTTAAAGGCAATCCATTTGCCATACCATAATAGTTAACATAATTGGCTGTAGGAAGTGATATAACTCCAGCGTCATTAAGAATTCCGGTACCAAACTGCTTACTTAATCCCCAGTTTGTATCATTCCATCCATAAGAAGGTCCACGGAAAATTGCTTCTGTTGAACCAGGCATCAAACCATCTTTTCCGATTGTATAAAACAAGTCAGAGTAATTTTTAAAATCTACCAACGAATATTGTGTCTGACCACTTTCAACCAATGTGAGCAATTCACCAAACGCTTCTGCTGATCTCTTGCATAAATCTTTGTTGTATGATTTAGATTTTTGAGATTCATAGTTCATTAATGGACTACCTGCCCACAACAGATCTTTACCTAAGTAGCCTAATGCCATAATCTTATTGATACGTAATTGGTTCTTACCCAAAGTGTTCTTTCCTGCATTTGTGTTATCCCAGTTGATAGGCAGTAAGTCGGCAGCCTTGCGAAAATCTGCAGCTGCTTTTTCTGCACATTCCTGATAACTAAGTCGAGGAAGAGTCAATGGTTCTCCAGAAGGAAGTACAGTGTCGATATAAGGCAAACCTCCGAAGTATTGCATCAACTCAAAATGGAACCATCCACGAAAGAAGTACAGCTGTCCTTCAATTAGGTTACGTTCTTCGTCAGTAGCATCAGTCATCAAATTTAAGTTGGCAAGACCCATATTGGCTTTACGAATACCATACCATGCAAGTGGCCATAATGACTTTCCAAAGCGGTCATTAGCAGTTGTCGAATTACTTTTACGATCCATCCATCCGCTTTGCCATCCATCATGTTCTGATTGCCATCCCCAGAAATCGCCTTGGTCAATCTTATAGCACATGTGATAGTCAATACCTACATTCATAATTTCATCTTCTCCCCAGTTAAAGGAATCACTCCAATAACCTTTTGCAAAATCGGGGATACAATAATACAATTCTTCCGTGTAGCCTTGGAAGTTGGTGAAATCTTTAAAAGCATCCGTTGCGGAAATATCAGAGTCGGGTGCTTTATCCAGATAGTCAGTACATGAAGTTGTACTTAGCAGACACATAACCATCAAGCCGCTTAAAAAATATTTATATATATACTTTTTCATGTTATTTCTTTTAAAGATTGAATTTTATTCCCAAATTGAAACGTTTCAACGTAGGATAAGCTCCTTGAGAAGCCAAGCCTGTACCGGCAAAGTTCGATTCACGGTCGTCTGGCATACGTGTCCATACCCACAAATTGTTACCATTCAAATAAATTTTCAGGTTAGAGAGACCAATTTTCTTTATCCAACCGTCAGTAAATGTATAAGCAATTTCAGCATTCTTTAAACGAATAAACGAACCGTCATAGTGGTAGCGAGCTCCCTCATAATAGTTTGGTGTAGAATTCCAACGTGGCATGGGTGCATCGGCATTTGTATTTCCAGCTGTCCAGTAAGATCCTTCATCAAAAACAGTATTCAAGTTACCGTTCAGTGAAGTAAAGGATACATAACGATCAACATTAGTTACTCCATAGAACTGAAGAAAAGCACTGAATCCTTTCCATTCAAAACCAACAGTAGCATTGTATGTATTTTGAGGAGTTCCGGTATATCCATAAGGTGCGTTATCATTAGTATCAATCACTCCGTCGCCATTAAAGTCGACAATGACATACTGACCAGGTAATTTCTGGTTATCATTTGTATTGTGATCAGTCATACCGATAACTTCATCCCATGTATTTGCATATCCATTATCCAGATAAGAATGATCCTGTCCGATTGAGTATCCTGCTGTTTTTTGATAATTGGGCAAGAATTGTGCATCATCATATTTTAATACAAGGTTTTCGGCATGCGTCATATTGAAATTACCCCATAGGCGCAGACCATTCTTAAACATTTTATTCAGGCGTAACTCCAACTCATATCCTTTTGTGCGAACCTTACCAAGATTGGCAGTGGGAGCTGTGGTACCAAAATAAGAAGGAACAGAACGATTATTACCTGATACGAGAATATCAGAACGGTTTTCATGGAAAAACTCTGCACTACCAGCTATTAGGCCACCGAATAATGAATAGTCAATACCTAAGTTCTGCTTTACTGCTTTTTCCCAATGCACATTTTCATTACCAACAGATGATTCACGATACCATGTATATGGACTGTTTTCTCCTTTAGGACCCATCATAGCAATACTCTTGTTTGCGCCTGTTCCGTAAGCCCATTGAGTGGCGTATAACCAACGAGATCCAACATTGTCATCACCGATTTCACCATAAGAATATCTTAGTTTTAGCATGTCTACGTATTTCTTAAGCGGATTGAAGAATTTTTCTTCACTGATCATCCATCCTAAAGCACCCGAATTAAAGAAAGCGAAACGATTTTCGGAACTAAATTTTTCAGAACCATTATAAGCACCGTTATATTCTGCGAAATACTTGTCGGCATAATTATATGTAGTACGGAAAGCCCAGTCTTCACGATAGTGGGTAAATTCACTACCGCTTGCACGTTCTGTACGGTTGAATACACCCATTGCAGTAACCCCATGTTTACCAAACTGTCCAGCCCAATTTAACTGTCCCTGATAGAACAAGTTACGCTGAGTGTAATTATTATCTATAGAACCACCTGATGTAGTCCATTGAATTCCTTCTTGAAAGTCGAAGTTATTGTTACTATTACCAGATTGTTGGTACTTTATTTCTCCCGTAGCAGGATCTATCCATTTAAATTGTGTATTGTGATAAAGGTCATTTATACCACGATCTGTTTCTAAAAATACATTATCTAATGATATCAAAGCATTTGCTTTCAATCCTTTTAAAAGAAAACCTAAATCTTGTTCCAGGGTAAAGTCTGTGTTAATACGAGTAGTTGTATTCTTTTCAGCACCACTGATTGCTAAATTTACAATAGAGTTAGGTGCGCCTTGTGTATTAGCAGGATAATATCCCCATGTTCCATCCGAATATCGGGGAAGAAATGCATCAGAGGGTGCACTGTATGCAGCTTGCCATAACTGTGAAGCTCCAAATGAATCATTACTAACATTCCAGGGAGAACGTTTAAGACCATGTGACCCCGCAATATTAGCTTTCAAAACAGTAGTTTTTGTCAACTGGAAATCTAAATTACTTCGCACATTGATACGGTTATATCCATATCCTGACTGATATCCACGATTATTATCCCATTCACGGAATAAGTCACCTTCATGTTGAAAATCTACAGCTGCAAAGTATTTTACGAATTTTGTTCCACCCGAGATGTTAACATTTGCATTATAAGCCATTGCATAATCTTTAAACAACTCTTTTTGCCAATCTACATTTGGATAGCGTTCTGCTTCTTCCAAACTAGCCGGATTACGATATTTTTCCATAATATCGGCTGGTGTAATATCACTCCATGAATCAGGATTCAAACCGAGCTCATTCTCTATTGCTTGATTACGTACATATAGAGCATTTGCAGAAGCCATAGAACGTGGTAACTTAGATACTACTTTTGCTGTAGCATTAAGGCCAACTTCTATTTTGGCTTTACCTTCATTTCCGCGTTTTGTGGTAATCAAGATAACACCATTCGCACCTTTTACACCGTATACGGCAGTGGCAGATGCATCCTTTAAAACTGAAACTGATTGTACAGAGCTGATGTCCACACTATTCATAGGACGTTCTATTCCATCGACTAGAATTAATGGATCACTATTGTTCCATGAACTTACGCCACGAATAACAATTCTCGGATCTTCCTCGCCCGGCATACCAGTACTGGCTGTAGTAACTACACCAGGCAGGTTACCGGTTAAGGCTGCACCAATATCTGCAACACCACCGGCACGTTCCAGCACTTTACCGGTAGTTTGTGTAATTGCACCAACCACACTGGCTTTCTTTTGCTGTCCATAACCAACGACTACAACCTCTTCTAATTGTTCGGAAGCATCTTCTAATGTAATTCTCAACTTTTTATTATCAACAACTTTGATTTCTTTTTTCTTCATACCGATGTATGAAAACACTAACACTGAATTTCTTGGCACAGACAATACAAAGTTTCCGTCAATATCTGTAATTGTACCTATTGAACTATTACCTTTCAGTGTTATATTGGCACCGATAATAGTTTCTCCTTTACTATCGAATATTGATCCCGTTACTTTTATTCTGTCTTGTGCATAAGCTGTAACGCTGATTAACAGCAGACATAGAATCAAGTAAGGAATCTTTTGTAACTGTTTTTTTACATTTTCCATCTTTTTTAGATTAAGATATTAATATTTTTCTCTTTTTCCAAATAAACTTTCTTTCTTGAAAGCAATCAATTTTAACTGTCGTCATATTCACATTTCATTTCATTAATTATTAAGGGTAATTACTATAAGGTCTTTTTTAGTGGTTAAATTCCAGAAGCTGTTCCGGTGAATTTTTGCGCATGATAAGACTGGACCATACGTTAAAATGATTTTGAGTTTTGAAATAATATTCACCAGGAAAAGGAACTGAAACATAAAAGTTATCTTCACTTTTATAGCTGAAGTTATCAAAGAGTAACATTGGGTTGTTAATAACCGGCAGATCTTTCGCTTTATTGAGTAAATTGTACGAGGCTGTAGAAATACAGAACAGCCATGCTGATGACAACATGGTTGACCCTAATTTTAGAGATGCCTTCTTTTTCATAGTACTTAGATGTCTGTGCTGATTTGATAGCCTTAAAATATAGCTTGCTATAAATCTAATTTTTCAAAGTGTAAATGTATTAAACATTAATAAAGAGTGTTTAAATAAATGAAACACGTTTTTTCACATACGTTACATACAGACTTTTTTATGTTACATAGCACTTACGGCATGTTACATGAGAATGTTTAAATTATTGGTGTATAAGTGTTTATAAAATATGTGTTGACTTTGATTGATATCCTTTCTTGTGCTTAATGAAAATAATTTTCCCGATTATTTAATAAACTATTTTATGAAATGAGATCGCATTTATAATTTTACATATATTACTTTTTTATAAAAGACTGGGTTGTAACATTATGTTTTTTGCTCACCCTAAAAGATTATTAGATTGTATAAAGTCGGTGAATGAAGGTGATAAAATACCGAAAAAGCAAGGGCGGGTTGTATCGGTAAATACTTTCATTTAATATAAATAGTTGTACCTTTGCACTCAAAATAGAAAAAGATGCAATATTTTGGCGAAGTACTCTCTTTGGGTGTAGCTATATCCTGGACTGCTACAGCTCTTTTTGCGGAAGTAGCTTGTAAACGGATTGGTTCTTTACAGCTGAATTTAATCCGAATGTTCCTTTCTTTGTTTTTTCTGGCTATCACTCTGTGGTGGTTTACCGGTGTACCTTATCCTTTGTATGCCAACTCTGAAACCTGGTTCTGGTTATCGCTTTCCGGATTTGTGGGGTATGTACTGGGAGATTATTGCTTGTTCAACTCTTACGTTCTTATTGGTTCCCGTTTCGGACAGTTGTTTATGACGCTTGCTCCTCCGGCTGCTGCCATATCTGGCTGGATTATACTGGGTGAGAAACTTCCTTTAAATGCATGGATTGGTATGATGGTTACTCTGTGTGGTATAGGAATGTCTGTTCTCAATAAAGGAACTTCTCACAAAATAGGATTAAAATTACCATTAAAAGGTATTCTGCTGGGAATAGGTGCAGGAGTAGGGCAGGGAGTAGGACTTGTGCTAAGCAAAGTGGGGATGAACTATTACAAAATGTCGGTACCTGCAACAGATATAAATCATTTTATGACTCTGCTTCCGTTTGCTTCCACTTTTATACGTGCCATAACCGGTATGCTAGGATATTTTGTTATTATGTGGCTTAGAAAGGAGCTATACACAATGCCTATTGCATTCCGCAATGGAAAAGGTATGAATGCCGCATTATGGGCTACCATCTTCGGACCATTTATTGGAGTTTCTGTTTCTTTGATGGCTGTTCAGTACACAGAAGCTGGTATTGCATCTACATTAATGGCACTTACGCCAATCTTTATATTATGGCCTTCACATCTTATTTTTAAGCAGAAAGTTACAATAAGAGAAATAATTGGAGCAATAATAAGTGTACTGGGTGTCTCGTTATTCTTTATATAAGATCCGGATATTGCCTTTAGTATATTTAAAGATTCATTTCTGAGTATGTAAATACCTGAAAAATTATATTTTAATCCCCATACTTTTGCAGGTGAGCCTAAAATATGGGGACTTTTAAATGGCTATCGTTATTTTTTTCTATTTAAGAAACGCTTTGCCAAATACTTGCGTGTCGGTTCATCGTACAATTTAAGGCAAGCGTAAGCTAACAATACATTCCACGCCATTACAGCCAAAGACATAGCCCAGGTTTCGCTAAACGTGTAAAGCTTGCTTTTGATGAGCCATGAATAGAACAAGTACATAAACGGATAATGCACTACATATAATGGAAAAGAAATATCACCC
This sequence comes from Bacteroidaceae bacterium, assembly GCA_963668125.1. Lineage (GTDB taxonomy): Bacteria > Bacteroidota > Bacteroidia > Bacteroidales > Bacteroidaceae > Bacteroides. Next base: position 1,944,304 of record OY764215.1, read on the forward strand.
AGGAACTTGCATATATTTGTTGATATCTTATCGGTAGTAACACCCGATGCGCCCAACCAAACTAAGATAGGGAATGCTATGATGATACAGAACGATTCATAAACGCCGTTCATGCAAACAGGTTCAATAGTTCCGATAAAAGGTACTGAGAACAAAGCAACCAATATAGCCGAGCAAATCCAGAAAGCGCCTCTTATCTTAACTGGCTGGAAAATGCGCGACAAGAACATACCCATAGTAAAAGGGAAAAGCATACGCAACGAACCACCCAGGAAATTCACACTATCCAACGTCCAACCCACGCCAATGCTTCCATAAGTAGAAATATTGCAGGTGGCAAACCACGTCAAGGCAATGCCCAACACCGCAGCCAATGCACCCAATGCTTTAGTGTACAAACGGCGGATGAACAAAGCATAAAGGATATTACCTATATATTCGAAAAACAGCGACCAGTACGGTCCGTTCAGCGGAAACATTTCACCATTGCCACGTATTTCGTAACCTGCTCCTGGAACAGCAGGGATAAAGAACATGGTACAAAGCAAAGCGAGCATAGTAAGAGAAGTTGCAATCTGCGTACCGTTCCACTGCACACTGCCTTGAAGAAAGAATGTGATAACACCTAAAATGGCACCTATTACCACCATCGGGTGAAGACGAATCAAACGGCGTTTGAAGAATTCTTTCATGGTAAAACCTTTGTTCCAACGGTCATCGTAAGCATAACCGATAACGAAACCGGAAAGAATAAAGAAGAAGTCCACAGCCAGGTATCCGTGATTGAGGTTTTTGACTAAGCCATTACCTGCACCATTGACAGTTTCGGCAAAACCAAAACCTTCATTTACGTGGTACCAAATAACTAAAAGGGCCGCCACTCCACGCAATCCGTCTAAGAGGTTATAGTGAGGCTTGGTATCTGCAAATGCAGCTGAAGAAATTTTTGACATCTGTTTTTGATTAGAGTTAATATTATCTTAGACGCAAAATTATTGTTTGCAGAAAGAACTTCTTTTGCTTAAAAGCAAAAAAGGTATATAAAAACTATTTTTGAGCACGGATGCGACTGAAGGTATAGATGGAAATACCTAGAAAGGCGGCTACGTATTTCAGTTTTACCCGATTAATGAGCCCAGGGTAACGCAACAAAAAGCTATCATACCGTTCTTTGGGAGTTAGTTGAAGCCTTTCTACAAAGAGGTGGCTCAGTTCTTTATTCACATTTTGGTGCAGGATTCTTCCCCAGTTGGCTATGTCTATATACTTCTCGTAAAGCATATTCAGTTTGTCAATGTGGATTACGTACACTCGACAGTCGGTCAGTGTTTCAACGCTTTCTATCGAACGTTGGTTATAGTACAGCGAATCCATACCGAAAGTAATATCTCCCTCTTTGCTGAACCAAGTGGTGGTGTCCACTCCGTCATGATGAAATATTGAGCGAGTTACTCCTTCTTCAATAAAATAAACCAAATGGTCCGTTATACCCGATTGTACAAGACAGGTATCTTTGGGATATATCTTCTCTTCCATCTCTGCAAGTAGGGCTTGGAGCGCCTCATCGGAAACGGGGTATGTCTGTCTGATATTAGCGATAATGTTTTTCATTGAAGAAGAAAACGGTTTTCTATAGATGCAAAGTTATGAAATTTGTCTGATTAAAATTGATTTCATGACATTTAAACTTATTTGCAAAGATTCTGCATCTTATGAAAGCGTAGTAAATACAAAGGTACGAGAGCTGGCTCAAGTGAGATGAATCGATTTTAGTATATTATGTTATGCTTCCTTTTGTCTAAATAGCAATATTACAATAATTAAAATATGCACTTTTGCATGAATAAGTGTTTGATAATTAGGTGTGAAACACTTTTTAACTCACGTCTCTCCATTTTTTTGAAAAGATATAAGGACGTTTTCTGACAATACGTTTTACTTTTTGAGTTAAATAGTTGATTGTTAGCTGCGGAAAAATTATATCTACCCCCTATAATAACAAAAAATAGCATCTGTTTTTCCGCAGCTCAGAAAACTGCTTTTCAGCTTTACTTCTTCTTTCCTATATAATTCTTTTAAGAGTGATTATTTTATGGAAATATAATAATTATCGTTATAATATCTTTGATAAATCTGTAAGGTCTAGTATTAGTAATTATTTCTGTTTTTATTATAGTTCTTCAGCATTTTACCAAACTCTTTGTCTTTCTTTCGACGTTCGGCTACCGAAGACTCAAAGAACTCTTTTTCTTTGTTCATTTTTAGATAGTTTGCATACGAATTTTTATCAATCAGGCCATTCTTGACAGCTTGAATCACAGCACAATTTTTTTCATTAGTATGCGTACAATCTTTATACTTACATTTTATAGCGTATTCATAGATGCTATCAAAAGTCATAGCCAAACCTTCACTTACATCTGTAACACCCACTTCTCGCATACCAGGATTATCTATTAATATACCTCCGTTCTCAAGTATTATAAGTTCACGATGGGTAGTAACATGTCTACCTTTATTTGTACTTGTGCTGATGGTATTGGTTTGCATAATATTTTCTCCTTTGAGATTATTGGTCAAAGAAGATTTTCCAACCCCTGACGAGCCAAGTATACAATAGGTTTTTCCCTTTTCAATTAATTGTGTTAATTGATTTACTCCTTCATGAGTGGTATTACTTATTGCGATCACTGGAATGTCTTGAATTCGTTGATCTATAGTGTCTTTTATTCTTGTAAGAGTTTCTGTATTTATCAAATCAGTTTTGGTGAGAACTATAATTGGCTTTACTCTGGCTGAATAGCAGATCGTCAGATAACGCTCTAATCGGTTGATATTAAAATCGCGATCGACAGACTGAACTAAAAATGCAAAGTCAACATTGGTTGCGATGATCTGAATTTCACTCGAGCGACTAATATCCTGCCTAGAAATAATTGAGAAACGAGGAAAGACTTTATGAATAATACAGAATTCAGGTTCATAAACCGTTAGTGCTACCCAATCGCCAACTGCAGGGAAATCTTCACGGTTCGTAGCTGAAAATCTTAAATTTCCGGTTATTTCAGCTTCAAGTTCCTTATTTACAGTGCGAACAATGTACCTTTCCTTATGTTCAGCAATAATACGTCCTATTGTAAAATCGTCCAGATTATTACTTTGTCTATATACTTCGTGTATATGATTATATCCTAAATCCTGTAAATTCATATTTCTATTTCATATTAAGATAATTAACCTGAGGACTTTCTTTTTTTGCAATATAAAATACATAACCATAGAATTTTTTATACTTATTATATAGTATTGCTTCGTTTCTTTGATATTCTACTAGCTTTAAAGCGGCTTCATTGTTTGGGTATTTTGCTAAAAAAGACTGCTGGGCTTTTTCCTGAAGAAGGTAGAAGTTCTCAATCCAACAATTCTCGGGCAATATAAAATGTGCTATTGGAATGTAACCTGCATGCTGAAGTTGCATAATTTTATTGGAAATTGTGTCAATCTCAGGATAGGCTTCCAACCAGAAATTATTTATTTCATCGGGTCTTTCTTCTGTAAACCATGAGGCTTCACTTATGGCCACATAACCGCCTTCTTTTAAGTATTTATGCCAATAATTTATTCCGTTTTGAAAACCGATATTATAAATTGATCCTTCAGACCAGATAAGATCTAATTCTTCTTCTTCAAAAAACAAGTTATCCATTGAAACTGTTATGCCCTTAACTCTTTGTTCAACATTAATCTTTGCAGCATTGGTATTATACAGATCGATGAATTGCGAGAAAATATCAATACCGGTAATCTGACAGTGTGTGTGTTGAGCTAATACCATTGATGGTTCGCCAGTGCCACATCCAAGATCTGCAATTTTAGATGATTCTGTAAGTGTGTCAATAAAGCTAAGTGCTTTAACTGTTGATTCAGTACTACCAGGACCTTGACGTTTCATACTCGAAAAATATTCGCAGATTAAATTAAAGTCAAACTCATGGATAGATTTATTTTCGTTGTTCATGATATTAAAGTTTTAATTGATAAATGATTGTAATAAGAGATAACATCTAAATATTTTAATTTGTTACAAAGATCAATTAATAAAATCACCTAAAAACACAAGATGTCCCAAGGTGGGTTAAAAATTATCTAATTTATCCATTGCTTCAATCAGTTTATTCTTCATTTCATCTAGAAAAGCTGTGCGACTTTTCTTCCTTCCCCTTATTTCGAGGAAGGTGCGATAAGGGTCTCCAATTTCAATCTGAAACATAGCCTCAGTAAATTGTGCCATTTCTTTCAGGCTAATATTACCATTGTTAATGCAGCCCGAAGAATAAAGAGCGTATATCAATTCCACCAATGATGTTTTCGAATCTGTCCATTGCATTTTGTGATTATACATAATTTCGATAGTTTGATAACACAACTGACTGTTTAGCTTATTCGTTTCTGCAATAAGATAATTCTTAAGTAAATCATTGGCCATGATATTGGCAACATCATAGTCGTGATTGGTTGAAAAGAACCGTTCCTTATCAAATGAATTGCATGATGTATCCAATAGAATATTGTATGAACCTCGGCAGAAATATAAATAATCAGAATCTGTATTTCCCGATTTATAATACTGGTAGAAATTATCTGGCTGTTTACTACTCTTTTCCAGTTGTTTTAATTCCCTGCTCAAATAAACACTTTGGGCAAAGTCTGTTTTATCCAAACGCTTTTCTTCTATGTGATACAAACGTATATAGTATAATAACAAACAACAGACAGATGGTTTCAATTCTTTGAAGAATAATATTTCTTCTTGCTGATTTCTAAAATTGTAATTCCTTATAAACTCTTTCAGTTCATTGATTCTTTCCTCAATAAAACTAATTATCTGTTTTATTTGGTTGGTAGAATGAGTTTCACTGTTCTGTATATTTTTAATTTCAGATTCTATTCGTTGCTTAATGTTGAAAACAAAACCTTTCATATGTATTCAATATGATTATTCCGGATTATATTTCTGAAGACTCAAATTATAATGAGAAATGCAGAATATTTCCTTAAGTTTAGTATTTATGAAAAAGTAATATGATTCTGGTTCGAAAGATATTCCGAACTATGAAAGATTAAGCCTGAAAAAGAAGTTACAGGCTGCTATTAAGCAATATCCGAAGAAGTATAACTTGTTGTTTTCAAAAAAAGATTTTTTGTTTTTGCAAATATATATAATATTATCTTATCAGATAAATCAAATCTTCTGTTTTTTTAGAAATATAGGGAAATTTATTTTCATCCATCACTCCCTAACTAAATTTAATAACTTGTTGGTTTATAGCTTTCTGAAGAGTGACGGAATCGTTTTTATCCCTCACTGAAACCTCACAAAAAGGCGTCATCCATCACTATTTTGTTTTTAATCGTAATTATTTATAAGTTGCGCTTAAATAAGAAGTTTGAAAAATAATGGCGCTTTAAATAAAATGCTATCTTTGCTCTCAAAATTTAACCGTTACATTTTATGAGTAGAATCAATACATTATTTGCCGGTTTAGTAATTACGTTTTTGGGTATGTCGTGCTCAAATACACACTTTATCAGCAATGAAAAGTATCGGGCAACTGTAGATAAAACTTTTGCCGAAAAGAAAGCAGCGATGCCAAATGGCGGATTGTTTAATGTATTCAATAACAAACTCTCTTTGCAGGAAAAAGAGGCTATGAAGTTTCTTTATGCCTATATGTCTTTGGCGGATATTACTGATTATCCCGACACTTTCTTTTTGAAAGATGTGCGTTTGTCATTCAAGGCAAAGCAAGAAATGCCCTGGGGAAAAGAAATCAGCGAAGAGTTGTTCCGTCATTTTGTGCTTCCTCAACGAGTGAATAATGAAACGCTTGACAATTCACGCGAAGTATTTTATGGTGAGCTGAAAGACAGAGTAAAGAACCTTTCTCTTTATGAAGCCATTCTTGAAGTAAACCATTGGTGTCATGAAAAGGTTGTTTATACTCCTTCCGACTCCCGAACGAGTTCTCCGCTGGCTTCTGTGCGCACAGCTTATGGACGTTGCGGCGAAGAATCTACATTCCTGGTTGCAGCTCTTCGTTCTGTTGGTATTCCTGCTCGTCAGGTTTATACTCCGCGTTGGGCACATACCGACGATAATCATGCATGGGTAGAAGCATGGGCAAATGGAAAATGGTATTTCCTTGGTGCCTGCGAACCGGAACCAGTTCTTAATGTTGCCTGGTTTACAGCTCCAGCAAAGCGCGGAATGCTTATGCACACGAATGTATTCGGACTTTATACCGGCAAAGAGGAGATTATGACTGTAACTCCGAACTTTACCGAAATTAATGTGATTGATAATTATGCACCGGTTGATCGTATTGATGTAACTGTGCTCGATGAAAACAAGAAACCGGTTGATGGTGCAGTCGTTGAATATAAGCTGTACAACTACGGTGAGTTTTATTCTGTGGCTAAAAAGCAGAGCGATAAAGAGGGGAAATCATTCCTTTCATCCGGTAAAGGTGATATTATTGTGTGGGCTTCTAAAGATGGAGTCTTTGACTTCCGCAAAGTATCTGTAGGTAAAGATCACACTTTGACACTTACATTAGATAAAAAAGCAGGAAATTTAAGTGATGAAGATCTGGCTGCTGTTAAAGAAATGGCTATGGATATTGTTCCACCGATTGAATTGCCGGTTGAGGTAAACGTAAGTAAGGAACAGCGTGCAGCAAACAATATTCGTCTTGCTAAGGAAGATTCCATACGTAACGCTTACATTGGTACATTTATTGATGAATCAAGAATAAAAGAGGTAGCTTCAAAACTGAATATTGATGCGGAACGCACCAAGAAACTGTTTGTTGCATCTCGTGGTAACTGGCGTGAAATAGAGAAGTTCCTGCTTTCTACTACAACAGAAAACCGTGAAAAGGCTCTTAAATTACTGGAAGTTATTTCTGCAAAAGATTTACGTGATACACCGGCCGAAGTACTAACAGACCATTTACTTTACACTGTAGCAGGAGAAGGGGATATTTATAACCAGAATGTGCTGAATCCTCGTGTTGCCAACGAGTTCCTAACAACTTATAAAAAAGAATTCCAGAAAGAGATTCCGGCTACTCTTGCCGATGAAATAAGAAAAGATCCGAAAGTATTGGTTGACTGGTGTCGTAGCAACATTACAATTAAAGAGGAATTAAACTCTAACCATCTGTTTATGTCACCTCTTGGTGTGTGGAAATCTCGTGTGGCCGACAGCCGTTCAAGAAAAGTTTTCTTTGTTGCCGTGCTTCGCAGTCTGGGCGTTCCTTCACGCATCGAACTGATGACCGGTAAACTGCAATACTTCTTCAATAACACATGGAACGATGTTAATTTTGAAAAAGCAGAAACAGGAAATGCTCCTTATGGATTCGTTAATGCATCTTATACTCCAATAAGTTCTTTGAAAGATCCGCTTTATTACAAGCATTTCTCTATTTCTAAAATTGAAGGTGGCAAAACACATCTACTGGAGTTCGATGAAGAAAATGAAAGCTCATGGAGCACAATTTTCAGCAAACCACTGAAACTGGATGCTGGTCAATATCTCATGGTAACAGGTAGCCGTATGGCAGATGGAAGTGTGCTGAGCAACCTTACATTCTTCAATGTAGAAGCTGGAAAAACAACCAATGTTGAACTGAAGATGCGCGAAAGCAACAATCAGGTTCAGGTTTTAGGAAGCTTTAATTCTGAAGCAACATTTATAGATGCTAAAACCGGTAAGGAACAAAGTATACTAAATGCTAATGGCAGAGGTTACTATATCGTGGCTTTGGTTAAGAATAATCACGAGCCTACTAACCATGCGTTGAGAGATATTGCTGCAGTTAAGAAACAATTGGAAGAATGGGGCAAGCAAATCATCATTCTTTTCTCTGACGAAGATGAACTGAAAGCATTCAATCCAAAGGCTTATGGTGATCTTCCAAAGAATGTAACTTTCGGAATTGATAAAGATGGTGCAGTATTGCGTCAGGTAAAAGAGGGAACTGAAGTTATACGCCGTGGCGAATTACCTCTGATTGTTGTTGGCGACACCTTTAACCGTGTAGTATTTGCTTCGCAAGGTTACCGCATTGCTCTGGGAGAACAATTGGTAAAAGTTATCAGTCAGATACAAGCCGGTAATACAAAAGAAGGAACTGCCTGCACTCCAACATCCTGCACCCATTAATAGAGTTTGTTTAAGAAAACTATAAATTAAGACACAATTGAAAACGCCCGACTTTACATTTACAGATGTAGAGTTGGGCGTTTCCTATTTATGTTTTATCAGAAATAAAAGCAATTATAGATATCTGACTGTTTCTAACAGTTTCTTCCTACTGTTGTGCATAGCACTTGGTTCTGACGTATGAAAAGGATAGCCCAGTGGAAGAAAAGCAACCGGAATAATGTTGCTCGGTAATGCAAACTCACTCTTAGTTATTTCTGCATTGAAAGATCCTACCCAAACAGTTCCCAGTCCTAGTTCGGTAGCTTCAAGCATCATGTGTGTTCCCACAATAGTGGGGTCGATGGAACCAAACCTATCATTCTGTCCAAACCAACTTTCTTCTTCGTCATAGCATAGCAGCAAAATAATTGGAGCGTTGAAACTGTATCTGGTACACTTTTTCACCTTCTCGCGAGCTTCTTTACTTTGAATAACATAAATTCGTTGAGGCTGGTTGTTATGGGCTGTAGGAGCTATTCTTCCAGCTTCTAAGATTTTGTTGATTTTCTCTTCTTCAACCGGTTCGTCACTATAAATTCTAACCGAGTATCTTTCTTTGGCAAGTTCTAGAAAATCCATAATGTTTAATTATTAAATTATTATTCCTGAAACAGCTTTTCGTTTTAACTAATAATTCCAAAGAGGAACTATTACTGGATATTCAGACTTTTCAGCGTCTGGCGCACACGTTCCGCAGAAGTACGAGGCTCGGCATATTCGTCTACCTGCACGGTTCCACCCATGGAAACCTTCGGATTGCGATAAGTCATGCCGCTGGCAACGTTTTCACGTGCAGAGAGATGAAACTCATTTGCACCAGTCTCCTGAGCAATTTTTAGAATATTCTTTTCATTGATTCCGCAGCCAGGCAGAATGATGATTCGTCCGGCAGCCTTCTCAACAAGTTCCTTCAGAAGAGGAATCCCCGCTTCGGCAGTTGGCATCTGTCCCGAAGTAAGAATACGGTTGCATCCCAAATTAATAATCTCTTCCAAAGCCTTCATCGGGTCAATGCACATATCGAAAGCCCGGTGGAAAGTAACCGACATGCCGTTGGCACACTTTACCAGCCGTTCTGTAACTCTCTGATCAATTTCGCCTTCCGCTGTAAGGCAACCAATAACTACACCATCGGCACCGCAATCTTTTGCTACGGCAATATCACGTTCCATAACACGGATCTCTTCGGGAGAATAAAGGAAATCTCCTGCTCGTGGACGGATAATTACGTGTATAGGAATTTCGAGCAATTCGCGGGTTACTGCAATAGTTCCCTGAGACGGAGTAGTACCACCTTCGGGAATACCGGCACATAGTTCCACACGCTTCGCACCTCCTTTTTGTGCTTCCACGCAACTAGCCACAGAATTGGCACATATTTCAATTTTTATTTCTTTCATCATTGGTTATGTTATAGTTAGACTGATTAGTTGATTGTATACAAAAATAAGGAGTTTAAGGCTATATCCCAAGTTTTCCGGTATAAAAGTTTTCTACTTGTATAGTTGTAATTATTTATCTATCTTTATAGCTTTAAATTATGACCCGGGTCATAAGCTGATTTACACCCGGGTCAAAAATATTTTAGACCCCCGTCTCAATGGTGTTTAGACCCGGGTCTAAATTAAAATGTCTCATGAATAAACGAAAAAACAAACTAATATTATGGCATACAAATACTGCGTGCGCAAAAAAACAGACAAGAGTCAGGGTGAAGAACAAGTAAAATACTATGCGGTTCCTCTTTCGTCGGGAACCGTCGGAACAAATGAGTTGGCAGAAAACATAGCCAGTCGGTGCACGCTTAGGCCGGGAGATGTTCATGCTACCATTGTTGAACTTATGTATACCATTGAGCAAGAACTTCACCAAGGCAATAAAGTCTGCCTCGAAGGGATAGGTATTTTCAGTTTATCAGCAAGCAGTGAGGGGTTTGATAAGCCCGAAGATTGCACTCCCAGTAAAGTGAAAGCAAAGCGTATTTGCTTTTTGGCGGATAAAAAGCTGAAAAAGAATTTGAGATTTGTGAAGTTTGAGAAAGATAGGAGGGGGTGAAGAGCTATTTAGTATGAAGAACTTGGATTGTGTTATCGTATTTAGAATATTGATGCTCTATTCCTGTTATATAGAAAAGCCAAAGAGTTTTGTGAAATAGTAAACAAGATATTAAGAACCATATCGAGGATATTCTCGGAATGGTTCTGGGACAAAGAGAAAATAAGAATTTAATACAAGAAAAGCTGTTTTAGATTACTAAACAGCTTTTCTTGTATTAAATATGAACTATTCCATCTTCTGCTTCTCCACTTCAGCAAGAACAGCCTTTATATCAATTCCTAATTGAGAAGCAATACCTTTTCCACAGTTCTCGTCGGCCTGATAGAAACGAGCAATGGCACGAATCTTAATATTATCGGGAATACCTTCCATTGCTGCTGCTACATTTTTGTGAATACGTTCTTTTTCGTCGGCCGGAACCAAACGGTATAAATCTCCCGGTTGAGTATAGTAATCCTTATCTTCACGATGATTGTAGTTGTATGCTTCTCCTTCCAATGGTAAACCGGGCTCGATGTAAGCTCTGTCTTCTTTTGGTCCGCCAAAACTGCTGGGCTCATAATTTACTTCTCCACCGTGGTTATCATCAAAACGCATTGCTCCATCGTGATGATAGTTGTGGAACGGACAACGCGGAGCATTAACCGGCAGACTTCCGGAATTAACTCCCAGTCGGTAACGTTGTGCATCGGCATAAGCAAACAATCGGCCTTGCAACATTTTGTCGGGTGAATATCCGATGCCGGGAACAACATTGGCCGGATTGAAAGCAGCCTGCTCCACTGTGGCAAAGTAATTATCCGGATTTTTGTTCAATGTCATAACACCAACCTCAATGAGCGGATAATCTTTCTGACTCCATACTTTAGTCAGATCGAATGGATTGAACCGATACGTCTTTGCTTCAGCTTCCGGCATAATCTGCACACACATTCTCCATTTTGGGAAATTACCGGCTTCAATATGATTAAACAGGTCGCGCTGTGAATATTCGCGGTCGTGAGCTACAATCTTTGCAGCTTCTTCATTGGTGAAATTTGCAATACCTTGCATACATTTAAAGTGGAATTTTACCCAGAAACGTTCATTCTTAGCATTGTAAAAGCTGAACGTGTGACTACCAAATCCATGCATCTGACGAAGATTCTTTGGGATACCACGATCGCTCATTAAGATCATAACCTGATGAAGCGATTCGGGAGACAGACTCCAGAAATCCCATGCGGCAGTGTTGCTTCGCAGATTGGTTTTTGGATCTCTTTTTTGTGTATGGATAAAATCGGGAAACTTCAACGGATCGCGAATGAAAAAGACAGGAGTATTATTCCCTACCAAATCCCAGTTACCCTCTTCGGTGTAGAATTTAATGGCAAAACCGCGCACATCTCTTTCTGTGTCGGCGGCTCCGCGTTCACCTGCTACTGTAGAGAAACGAAGGAATAAGTCGGTCTCTTTACCAACCTTCGAGAATATGGCTGCTTTGGTGTATTTAGTAATATCATTTGTGATAATTAACTTTCCAAACGCGCCCGATCCTTTAGCGTGGACAACTCTTTCCGGAATACGTTCGCGATTGAAATGCGCAAGCTTTTCCATATACCATGCATTCTGCATTAATGCTGGCCCGTGTGCACCGGCTGTTTGGATATTCTGATTATCACCAATAGGCGCACCAGCTTCGGTTGTAAGTTTTTTCTTTTCTTCCATAATATTGTATTGATTGGTTCTTTCTGGCATACGAAATTTGAAAATGCATCTTATTTAAAACAAAACTTAAACAACGAAAGTTCATCTATAAAATTCTTATCTTTGCATGGATCAATAAACAATAAGTGAATGAAAAAAATGATAATAGCTGCTCTTCTTATTGCAGCAAATCTTTCCGTATCAGCGCAGAAGTCAATAGAAAAAGGATTGCAAAGTATTTCCGAACAATCGGCAAAAGCAAGTATCAACTTTCTTGCATCCGATGGATTAGAAGGTCGTGAAGCCGGAAGTCGCGGCGGCAGAATAGCCGGAGAATATATAGTCTCTATGCTAAGAATGATGAACGTCTCTCCGTTGGGAGAATCATATTACCAACCTTTTGAAGCTTTCCACAACCAGGTAACGCAAAAAGGAAGGTGGCAGGTGCATCCCGATTCCATTGCTCAATTTAAAAAAGGAGTATACAAGCATTTACAACTGAACAATATCCTAGCAAAGATTGAAGGCAAACGCGCTGATGAGTATGTTATCGTGGGTGCTCATTATGATCATTTAGGAATAGATCCTACTTTAGCGGGCGATTGCATTTACAATGGTGCCGATGATAATGCTTCGGGCGTATCGGCGGTATTGCAATTGGCAAAAGCGTTTTTGGCCAGCGGTCAGCAACCGGAGCGAACAATAATTTTTGCTTTCTGGGATGGAGAAGAAAAGGGTTTGCTGGGCTCTAGCTATTTTGTGCAAAACTGTTCGTTTATTAACTCCGTTAAAGGTTATCTCAATTATGATATGATTGGCCGAAACTCAAATGAGGCAAAACCTCAGCTGTTGGACTATTTTTATACGGAAGCAAACTCAGCTTTTGGTGAATGGCTGAAGAATGATATCAAAAAGTACAAACTGAAACTGGAGCCAATTTATCATCCCTGGGATAAACCGGTTGGAGGTAGCGATAACGGATCTTTTGCCAAAGCAGGCGTTCCTATTATTTGGTATCACACAAATGCTCATCCAGATTATCATCAGCCAAGCGATCATGCATCCCGCATCAATTGGGAGAAAGTTGTGGAGATTACCAAAGCATCTTTCCTGAATTTGTGGAATCTTGCTAACGAGAAGAGTTATTGATCTGTCGGTTTCTTTATTTGTTTGCGGCATCGTCAATTATGCCAAGCTGAATATAAATAGGCCTTACTAGCTTAATAAACAAAGGAAGCTTCTGGGCAAAAACAGCAGCTCCAATTACGCATGCAATACCACCGATTAATAGAGTGGCCGGTGCACCAATCATACTGGCCATACTCCCGGCAAGGAAACTTCCTATTGGGGCTGTTCCCATAAATGCCATGGTATAAAAGCTCATCACCCTTCCTCGTTTGTCATTATCGGATATGGTTTGCAGAATGGTATTGCTGCAGGCAGTTTGCATCATCATGCCAACACCTGTAATGATCATTAATATTACGGAGAGTGGGAATGAACTTGATAATGAGAAGCTAACAAGTCCGAGACCAAAGACAACAGCTGCCAATGGTATCAACTTTTCCAGTCCTACAACACTTTTTCTGGATGCAAGATAGGCCCCACCTATTAGTGCTCCCACACCCGAAGCTCCCATTAAAAAACCAAATATATGTGAGCCGCCATGAAATATATCTTTGGCGAAAATTGGCATAAGTACGGAAAATGGCATTCCCATCAGACTGATTATTGTAAGTAAAATAATAATAGATCGGATAGGAGGAAAGCCAAAGGTATAGGTGAAGCCTTCCTTAAATTCCTTGATAATATTTGTGTTTTTTTTCTTTCTCTCCTGTGGCTTTACTTTCATTAAAAGAAGAGATATCACAACGAAGATATAGCTAATACCATTGATAAGGAAACAGGCTCCTTCTCCCAGGGAAGCAATCAGAACACCTGCGATGGAGGGACCAACTAATCTTGCACCGTTAAACATTGACGAATTTAAAGCAACGGCATTTCCAATGTCATTTTTATCTTCTACCATCTCTATCACAAATGATTGGCGTGCCGGGGTATCAAAAGCATTGATGCACCCCTGAATTACGCTTAGCAAAAGTACATTCCACACTTCTATTGTATTTGTAAAGAAAAGCAGAGCCAATGTTAGTGCCTGAAGCATGGAAAGAATCTGGGAAACGATCATTATGTGATAACGATTCAGTCTGTCGGTCAGCACTCCGGCAAAAGGAGCCAGAATAAAAGTCGGTATTTGTCCGGCAAAACCAACAAATCCCAATAAGAAAGCAGAACCTGTTAGCCGGTAAACCAACCACGGAATAGCAATTCTTTGTACCCATGTTCCGATTAGCGAAAGACTTTGACCGCTGAAAAAGAGACGATAATTTCTATAACGCAGGGAGCGGAAGATGCTTTTTAATCCATCAAACTGTCCTACTTCGTACTTAAATAGAAATCTTTTCATTGGTAATTCTCTTTCAGTTATGCAAGTACTGGAATCCCTTATTTAAATGGCCATTTCTGATTTTGTATATCATTCTGGCCATCCCTACAAAATTAGTATAAAGCAGAGTACCCTCCAAATTTTGTGGGTAGTTGTTATCTTATTAATTGTGAAGATTTGAACTTGATAAATCAAACAGAAAATCTACTTTTTTAGAAATTAGAGAGAAAAGCATAAAACAGTTTTGGTTCAAGAAGTAAAGGATAAATTAATCCGTAAACTGCACCATAAAAGTGGGCATTGTGATTGATATTTCCTCCTCCTTTTTTATTCATGTACTGGCAGTATACCAGGTATAGTGGACCAAACAAAATACCGGGTATAGGTATAATGGCAAATAAGAGTATTGTTCCGAATGGATTAAAAAATATAGAGGTAAACAATACTGCAGATATGGCTCCCGATGCACCTACTGAATTGTAATACGGATCGTTTTTGTGTTTAATAAGATCGTAAAGCGAAGCAACAATCATTCCTCCGAAATAAAGTCCAAGAAAACCACTTGTTCCAAAACCCAAAATGTCAAAACCTTCCTCAATATAGGTCCCGAAAGACCAGAAAGTGAACATATTCACAAGCAAATGATTTGTGTCGGCATGTACAAATCCGTGAGTTATCAAGCGATGCCACTCTTTGTTCTTGATTGTCCTGTAAGGATTAAAAGCCAGCTTATAGAATAGCTCCTGATTATTGAAACACAGGTAAGAGATAACGGCTGTAATGCCTATAATGATGTATGTAATCATTTTGGTTCTTATTTTTTTGTTTATATGGCAAATGTAGTAAACATTTTAATAGTAGTGCATGGATAACTCATTAAACAATACGAAATATTTGCTGTATATATCAACCGATGAAGTAATGAGCAATGTATTTAACATTTTAAATAATCTAATAGTTTGTTACTTATTGATAATAAGTTCTGCTTTGTTGTAGATTTTATGTATCTTTCGATTCCTAAAACTTAAATATCGCAATAATGCATATAATTGAAACAAATTTAAAATCAACAATAATGAAACATTCTGTTTTTTCGTTGTCAGTTCTGGCAATATGTATATTGTTTACAGGTTGTGTAAGCAAAAAGCAATTTGCTGGTTTACAGTCTGATTATAATAAACTACAGACTGAGAACAGTGATTTAAGGAAATCTTACCAGGATACTAAAGAACAACTGGTAGAGAGTCGTACAAATGCTAAAAGTCTGGAGGATCGTTTGGCTGAGGCTAGAAGAAATAATGAAGAACTTCGTTCCTCTTATGCTGCTTTGCAAGGATCGCTCGACAAAAGTTTGCAGCAAAACTCTCAGGGAAATATAAACATTTCCAAGTTGGTGGACGAGATCAATGCTTCCAACCGTTTTATCAAACAATTGGTTGAAACCAAGACTAAATCCGATTCACTTAATCTAGTGTTGAGCAATAACCTGACTCGCTCATTGAGCCGCGAAGAACTTAAAGAAGTAGATATTCAGGTATTGAAAGGTGTAGTATATATATCATTGGCAGACAATATGCTATATAAATCTGGTAGCTATGAAGTAAATGAAAGAGCCGGTGAAACTTTGAGCAAGATTGCTAAGATTATAATGGATTATAAAGATTATGACGTTCTTATTGAAGGTAATACAGATACAGATCCTATTACTCGTGCAAATATCCGTAACAATTGGGATTTGAGTGCTTTACGTGCTTCGTCGGTTGTTCAGGTTCTGCAAAACAGTTACGGGGTTGATCCAAAACGTTTGACTGCAGCTGGTCGCGGTGAATTCAATCCGATTGCAGACAATAACACTGCTTTAGGAAAACAACGTAACCGTAGAACACAGATTATCATTACTCCAAAACTTGATCAGTTTATGGAACTTATTGATAAGGCTCCGGAATCATCAAATAAGTAATAATATTAAGAAAAAGGACAAAGTTATTGTCCTAATATGCTATAAATAAGGAGTTGTTGGTAAAGGCCGGCAACTCCTTATTTAGTTTTACTTCACCTTTGAAAATATACAGATTATTCTTTTATTAGGATTCATAATAAGGGAATAATGCTTTGAATAAATATTTGTGTGGCTTTTATTCTTTTAATCTTGGTTTATTAAGTTGATAATTAGCTTATTTACATATCTGAGAGTGTAATTCTATGCTATTTGAAAAGTTTTTGATTTAATAATATATTGTTGATAAAAAGTGAAATATATGATTCGTTTTTGTTTTTAATAAGGTATAGAGGAACTAGTTCTTAAAACAATAAAGTTTCTGTTACTTTAATGTTTATTTATTAAATAAATTCTAAATAATCATTAAAAATAGTTTGTCATTCAACTAATGATATCTACTTAATGTGTTGAAATATAGTTTATTATATGTGTTTCTGATGATAGTGTTTCTTTGGCTAATTAAAAAAGCTATAATTTGTAAACTTTGTTTTTTACTTTTGTGTTAAGAATCAGTGGATTGTGATTTTTTATAATGCTCTGCATTTCAAAGATTTAATGATTAAGGACCTAAGACGTAAAAAATAATTAGTATGAACATTTACCGCCTACTTAAACTTTTTTTTATTTTCCTGATTCTTTGTGTAAAAGCGGAGGCTGCTTCAACTGATAATATAATATTAGTTTTTAATTCATATACCGAAAAAAGTGAATGGGCAGAAAATGTTCAGGATGTTGTTGCAAGGTCAGTATATGGACTAAAGAATACTACTATAAATATTGAATCACTTAGTAATCTTGAATTTTCTTCAGTAAAGAATGCTAGTGAAAAAATGGATAGTTTGTATCGTAATTATCCCCAAAAGCCTAAAGCTATAGTTATTATTGGAAACAAAGGCTGGATTCTTTATCGCAATACTGTGCCACAATCATGGAAAAGGATTCCTGTGGTACTGACATTAATTAACCATCATACTTTTTCATTGCAGAACTTTATATCTAAAAAGAGAATAACTTCTGATATAATGATACCTAATAAGGAGGCTATTAAAGGGTTTAATGTAACTGGAGTATATAATTTAGTATACATAAAAGAGACTATTCAGCTAATGAAAAAGTTGATGCCTGAGATGAAAAGAGTTGCATTTATAACCAATTCACAATATGGCAGCACTTATAGTATAGGCAGTTTTAATACTGCTATGAAAAAAAACTTTCCTGAGCTCACAAAAATATGTTTATGCCAAAATATACTCGGAACAAAAGATTTACTTGATTCACTCTCTAAGTTAGATAAGCATACGGGAATACTGTTTTACGGATGGAATAAAGATGTTGATACCAATACATCAAAAGGGTATCTGTCTTCTAAAATTGTGAAGAGGGTTATTAGTAGCTTTGCTAATACTCCAGTATTTAGTTTGTTCGACTCTAAAACGGATCATGTAATATTTGCTGGTGGATATTACTCTAGTATTGACAATTATAGTGCAAAAGTAGCAGAGGTATTACGTCAAATTCTTGCCGGAAAGGATGCAAAAGATATTCCTTTTCAATATGCTAATGAGGCGTGCGTACGCCTTAATTATGACTATTTAATGAGCCTTGGGATAAGTGAAAAACTACTTCCAAAAGATGCTGTTTATTATAATAAGCCACTTAGTTTTATTCAAAAACACATTCATTGGGTTGTTGTTGTGGTTGTATGTTTTCTCTTTCTTGTATTTATCATTATATCAAGAAGCAAGGCTTATAAAAAAGTGAAAGAACTAAAGGATAAAGAGATTGCTCTTCTTACAAAATTCAAGGAGCGATATACTAATTTGCCGATTTCTTATCTGAAATTAGAATTGCTATATGATGAAGGTCGAAATGTAAAAAATGTTGTTATAATAGAAATAAATCAATCGTTAGAAAAAGAATTTGGAATTAAGCGAAGCCTTGTTGTAGGAAAAACAAGCAGTGAATTAGGTTTTCAATTGCCGGAAAAGAGTCAGAACCGTTTCCAAAAAGCTATTGAACAGAATAAACCTTATATGACAGCATATTATGATAAACCAACAGATAGATATTATACAGCTCTACTATATCCTAATATTGAGGAAAGTACTTTTGATGTATTCCTGACAGACAAAACCGAAGAGCATAAAGCAAATGCTGCTAAGGATGAATTAAGATTGTTACTTGATTCTATTCTTGACAATATCTCTGTTCCGGTTTATGTTAAAGAAGTGGGGGAGGAGATTCGTTATTCTTATTGGAATAAAAAGGCAGAAGAGATTTCCGGAATTAAATCGGAAGATGCAATAGGTAAAACAGATATTGAAGTGTTCGGTGAAAAATTGGGTAAAAAGTTTCAGGAAGATAATGATTACCTGATTAAAAATGGAGGTACTCTTTGTTATGAAGGCAAATTCCCTAGTGCAAATAATCAGGTTCGTACAACTAATGTGATGAAAACATTAGTCAGAAGAAAGGATAATTCAGCCTACATATTAGTTATCAGGTTGGATATTACTGAACTTGTTTCAGTCCAGAATCAACTCGAGCTTAGGAATCGTCAACTCGGATTATCGTTCAATGCCGGAGAGATTATTCCCTGGACATTAAATGTGCAGGATAAAACTTTTATTTATGATAATAAATCTTTGAATATTAAAAGTAATAGCCCTAGAAGTGAGCTTCTTGTTAAAAAGCTTGATAACATATTAGTTTGGTTACATCCTGATGATGAAGGACGGATTAAAAAATTAGTTGACGATCTGATAAATGCTAGAGTTGACAAGATAGAGACCGATGTTAGATATGATATATATAAAACCGGAAATGGATATGATTGGTTCTCATTACAAGCTATTGTTAGCGAATTCGATTATGATGGGAATCCTTTTGTAATTACCGGAGTTCTAATTAATATTTCAAGGAGGAAACTGGAAGAGCAAGCCTTGATTGAAGCGAAAGTAAAAGCTGAAGAGTCTGACCGCATGAAATCAGCCTTTGTTTCGAATATGAGCCATGAAATTCGAACTCCACTAAACGCAATAGTGGGATTTTCAAGAATTCTGGTCTCGAATCCAGATGTGGATGATGAGAGTAAAAAGCAATTCTCTGAAATTATTGAAAGCAATAATCAACTATTGCTGCAATTAATAAATGATGTTCTTGATCTGTCGAAAATTGAAGCAGGAACTTTGGATTTTGTATATACTGATACTGATATTAATATTTTGCTCAGTGAGATTGAACAATCAATGAGACTGAAAATAGATAAAAGTATTATTAAAATATCATTTAAAGAGAAGCTTCCGGAATGTGTTGCTTATACAGACAGAAACCGAGTGGCACAGGTTCTTTATAATTTAATGAATAATGCAATTAAATTTACTAGTCAAGGGAAAATTGTACTAGGCTATCGCATGAAGGAAGATCAGTTGTATTTTTATGTCCAGGATACTGGTTGTGGTATTCCTGAGGATAAACAAAGCTCCGTCTTTGATCGTTTTATTAAATTGGATTCTTTTACTCAAGGGGCGGGACTAGGTTTGTCAATCAGCGCATCGATTGTGTATAAGTTAGGTGGAAAGATTGGAGTTGATTCAGAAGAAGGTGTAGGATCTACTTTCTGGTTTACCATACCATATTTACCTGCTGTTGCTAATTAAGAAGATTATAAAATAAAGAAATTTACAGTAAAAATGCCTATTGTGTAGTTTCTTATTAGGCACCGGAATCATCAAATAAGTAATAATCCAAATGTAATAGAAGAATGATAAATCTATTATGAGATTTGTAATAACAAAGGGGTTGTTAGGATTACTGGCAGTTCCTTTGTTATTTATATAGCCTGTCCTAATCTATAAAAAGAAGATTTTTATTATATTTCCTCAATAAATAAAAGCCATATTTTTATTAAGCACGCTTATAAATCAATATTTTTATATAAGTTTGCTGCATAATAAATAATTTCAGCAATAAGTGGAATTATCCTGCATAAGCAAAGGTTCTTCAAAATATTTACTGTATTTATAAAAACGCGTTAATCAAAGTCTGCTATATGAAAAAAAGTATCCCATTGTTCCTTATTTTGTTTGGTACATTCTTTCAGTTTCTGAATGCACAAAGTTTCAAGTTTAAAACTCCTTTGTATGGCGCTGCGTATTATAGTGAATATACGCCGACCGACAGATTGGATGAGGATATTCGTTTGATGAAGGAAGCTCATCTTTCGGTTGTTCGTGTAGGAGAATCAACCTGGTCTTTGTTCGAGCCTCGCGAAGGCGAGTTTAAGTTTGAATGGATGGATCGTATTCTTGACCATTTGAATAAAGCCGGTATCAAAGTAATTCTGGGAACTCCAACATATTCTATTCCTGTCTGGATGGCAGAGCGTTATCCCGAAGTGTTATCTCAAAAGACAAACGGAGGTCAAAGTTATTATGGTATCCGTCAGAATATGGATATAACCAATCCCACTTACCTGTTTTATTGCGAGCGTATCATCCGCAAGATGATGGATCACTATGCCAAACATCCGGCTATTATTGGTTATCAGGTAGATAATGAAGTAGAGCCGCGTGGCATTAATAATCGTGATTATTTTGTTGGTTTCCGCAATTATATTAAAAAGCAGTTCAATAATGATTTAGATTCACTGAACCGTGCGTGGGGATTGAACTATTGGGGGATGAACATCAATACCTGGGAAGAATTTTATCAGCGTGATGGAGTTACTAATCCTTCTTACAAAGTGGCTTGGGAACGCTGGAACCGTAAATCAACAGCCGATTTCCTGAACTGGCAGATAGATATTGTGAAACAGTATAAGCGAGATGATCAGTTTGTTACTCATTGCTTTATGCCGTATTTCAGAAATATAGATCAGGTGGAAGCGTTCAGACAGATGGAATATCCGGCAATCAATGTTTACTATACCATGCAGGATGCTCAGGATGGGCAATGGATTGGTTATGCCAGCGACTATATGCGTAAGGTTTCTAAGAATGGGAATTTCCTTGTAACCGAAACAAATGCGCAGGGCACAGGGTGGGATAGTAAAGATCAGTACCCTCCTTATGATGGTCAGCTGAGACAAAATATGTATAGCTTCCTTGCAGGTGGAGCCAATATGGTGGAGTATTGGCATTGGAGCACGCTGCATTACGGACAGGAAACTTATTGGCGTGGTATTCTTGGGCATGACATGCAACCTAATCGCGTGTATCGTGAGTTTCAGAAAGGTGCAAAAGAGCTTGATAAGATAGGAGATAAGCTGGTTAACCTGAAGAAGAAAAATAAAGTTGCTATATTGTACAGTCACGATTCCGGCCAAGGCTTACAATTTATGCCTTATACCAACGGAGATAATTACAAAGATTATATGGTTTATGAGTCTTTGTACCGCCAGAACATTGAGTGCGATATTATTCCTTGCGATAAGATAACAGATTTTAGTGGTTATGATATGTTGGTAATACCTCCTTTGTATGTAGCTGCAGATAGTTTATTGAATAAAATTTCGGATTTCGTGAAAAGAGGTGGCGAAGTAGTTATGCTCTACAAAAGCGGTTACTGCAACGAACATTCGGCTGTGCGTCCTACATTAGCTCCCGGACCTTTGAAAGATGTTTGCGGATTTACTTATCAGGAATTCTCTACGATTAATAAATTAAACCTGAAAGCGAACGAATTTGGAGCTAATGATAATACAGTAAACACTTGGTTTGAATTTCTTCAGCCCACTACGGCCAAACCTCTGGCATACATTGATCATCCTTTCTTCGGGAAATGGCCTTGCATTACTGAAAACTCTTATGGAAAAGGACATCTTATTTACCTGGCTACAGTTCCTTCGCAGGATTTATTGCAGAAGATTGTAGCTCGTGCAGCCAATCGCATTGGTCAGATACCTTTCAATGGGAAATACCATTACCCAATTATTATGCGTTCGGGTGTTAATGGTAGCAAGAAGAACATTCATTATATTTTCAATTATTCCGCAGAAGAAAAGAGTATTGAATATCCTTTTGCAGACAGCCGTTCTTTACTTGACAATCAATCGTTGAAAAAAGGAAATCAGGTTACTATCGAACCATGGGGAGTTGTTATTGCTGAAGAGTAAATAGATAAATATAGAATGTTCGATATTTTATGTTAAACTTTGGAGTTGTTATTGCCGAAGAATAAAGTGATGATATTTATTTAACCTTTTTCTAAAGTTGGCATATTCTCTTTTGACAGCATTTTAAGTATGGGCAAGCATTATATTATTCTTGCCCATACTTTTGAAAAGCCACTCTTGGCGAGCCGTTTGCTAAATAGATAATACCACATTCGGTATATCCATTTTTTTTAAGTACCGATTGCATTACCCGATTATCATGATGTGTGTCTACACGGATATTATGGCATTGCTGAAAACACCACTCCAGACAATAGGTACCGATTCCTTTCACTTTACCACTTGTTGCCAGTCGATGAACTACTCCGTAAGGCTCGTCATTAAGCCATTGACCGTTTTCAATATAAGCGTAAGTAGGATCATTCCCTTTCCAAAAACAGAAAGTAGCTATAATTTCTCCGGAATTGTCTATACATACGTAACTGTTACCTGATGCAATATCCTTTTCAACTACTTCGCGAGAAGGATAACCATCCGTCCACTGATTCATATTACCTGTATTCCGCATAATAGATCTGGCAAAATCAAAAACTTCCAGTTGTCTGTCAACATCTGCTAAAGTGGCTTTTCTTATCTTCATAAAACAAATATTAATTATTAGCTTATTCGTTTTTCTTTGTTTGCAAATGTATGCAAGAATATTTTATAGATGATATTCTTCTGTTTTTTATATGTTAATTTATATTATAATATTAACCTGCGAGGGTCACAACTTATCATTTATAAACTTACCTTTGTCTCGGTTTTAAGCCTCGTCTAAGGGACGATTCTTTTTATAATATGAAAATTAGTCTATACAATACCTTTTCATTAAGATACAGGAATAAGCTGCACAAATTTCATTCATGGGGTGTTGCTGCAACACACTAATCAGTTCCTGTAGAACTTTTATATATAAAATCTAATTATTTTTTATAAATCATTTTTATTTATGAGTAGAAAAATAGAACTCATAACGGCACTTATTGTGTTGTTGTGTGTCCAGCAATTGTATGCTCAGGATAGCCATTGCTATACCTTGAGCATTGATGAAATGTTCCGTCTGGCCGACGAGAATAGTAAGAGTATTCGTACTTTCGATACAGGTATCGAACGGGCAAAAGAGGGAGTAAAAGTGGCAAAGAATAATTTGCTGCCAAGTATTGATGTGGGGCTTTCGTTCAGTTATCTGGGAGATGCTTATATAACCGACCGCGATTTTTCTAATGGTAATAAAGCTGCTATGCCTCATTACGGAAATAACTTTTCGATAGAAGCGTCACAGGTTGTTTATGCCGGTGGAGCAATTTCCGGAGGAATAGCGATAGCCGAACTTCAGCAGAAAATAGCAGAGTTAGATAAAGTAAATAACCAGCAGGATGTTCGTTTCCTTCTTATTGGCTATTATATGGAATTGTACAAACTTGCTAATTATGCGAAGGTGTACACAAAGAATATTGAGCAAACCCAAAAGCTTCTTAAAGATATTCAGGCGAAGCAAAAAGAGGGTACTGCCTTGAAAAATGATATAACCCGTTATGAATTGCAGTTGAAGAATCTTGAATTGCAACTTACTAAAGTAATGAATAACAGATCAATCATTAATCATCAATTGATTACTGTATTGGGATTGCCTAAAAGTGTGACTATTGTTCCCGATACAACGATATTGCAAAAGGAACTTACGATATCCGGTGAGGAAGATTGGCAACGGATGGCATCTTCTTCATTACCATCGTTACGGAAAATGGAGCTAGGAATTGATGTAAGTAAACAGCAGGAAACAATTATTAAATCAGAGAAATTTCCTCATATTGCTCTGGTTGCAGCTAATCATTTTGATGGGCCAATTACTATTGAGGTGCCTCCTATTAATAAGAATCTTAATTACTGGTATGTTGGCGTTGGAGTGAAATATAACATTGCTTCTCTTTATAAAACGAACAAACAGCAAAAACAAGCAAAATTGGCTACCCGCCGTGCGCAGGAGCAATTAGCTTTGGCTAAAGATATGACAGAGAATGAGATTCAGGCTGCATACACTTATTATCTGGAGTCGTTTACCGAACTCAATACGCAAGAAAAGAGTCTGGAACTGGCTATTCAGAATTACGATGTGGTAAATAACCGCTATTTGAATGACCTGGCGCTGATAACTGACATGCTGGACGCAAGCAATTCAAAGTTAAGTGCCGAATTGCAGGTGGCTAATGCACGGATAAACATTCTATATAATTATTATAAGCTGAAAAAGGTTTCAGGAAATTTATAAATCAAACAATTAACATCATAGAGTAATGAATAAGAAAAGAAAAAAACTAATAAATAATATTGTAATTGCATTTGTAATTTTATGTGGAATAACCTGGGTGTGCTCTAAGTTTGTTCATTTAGGAAACGTGGAATATACAGACAATGCTCAGGTTAAACAGCTTATTGTACCGGTAAACTCTCGTGTCCAGGGATTTATCAAAAAGATTTGTTTTGAAGAAAATCAGTATGTACATAAAGGCGATACTTTGTTACTGATTGAAGATACAGAGTTTCGTTTCAGAGTTGCTCAGGCTGAGGCTGATTATCAGAATGCCATATCCGGTAAAACAGTTGTTGCTTCATCTATAAATACTACACAAAACAATATATCTGTATCTGATGCCGGAATTCAGGAAGCAAAGATTCGTATGGATAATGCCGGACGTGAGTATAATCGTTATAAGAATCTGCTGGCACAAGGAGCTGTTACTAAACAACAATATGATAATGTAAAAACAGAATACGATGCTTCGAAGGCTCGATATGAGCTGCTTAACCGCGAAAAGCAATCTACAGCTCTTGTGAAAACGGAACAAACACA
The DNA here is from genome assembly GCA_963668125.1 of Bacteroidaceae bacterium. Classification (GTDB taxonomy): domain Bacteria; phylum Bacteroidota; class Bacteroidia; order Bacteroidales; family Bacteroidaceae; genus Bacteroides. The sequence goes on from OY764215.1 coordinate 1,969,773, forward strand.
CCGTTTAGGTCAGAATATTGCCGGAATTAAACTTGCTGAGGCTGCTTTGGGTTTAGCCAAACTGAATCTTTCGTATACAGTAATCACTGCTCCATGTGACGGAACTACCGGACGAAAGAATATACAGGAAGGAATGTTGATTCAGCCAGGACAAGCGCTGGTTGATTTGGTTGATGAAAATGATAAGTGGGTGGTTGCAAACTATAAAGAAACTCAGACTGCAAATATCCAGATAGGACAGGTTGTAAATGTTGAGGTTGATGCAATTCCTGATGTTGTTTTTAAAGGTAAAGTTGAATCTATTTCTCAAGCAACCGGAGCCAGTTTTTCTCTCTTTCAACAAGATAATTCATCTGGTAATTTCGTAAAAGTAGAACAACGTATCCCTGTTCGCATCAAATTTTCTAAGGACAACAGACTTGAAAATCTGAAACGTCTTCGTGCAGGAATGAATGTTGAATGTGAAGTAAACTATTAATCTATGCACGAAACAGGTCCTTTTTCTATCCCGTCTATCCGTAGCTTTGTTCCGGAAAAGTTTAAGCCGTGGATAGTGATTATTTTCGCTCTTATATTTCAGCTTTCGGGAGGAGTATATCTGGCTGTAGTAAGTGAAATAGTTGGCTCAACTTCTTTAAGGCGTGAAGATATAACGATGGCAGGTGCCGCCTCACTGGTGGGGTTGGCATTGGTTTTCTGTGTTATGTTCCGGTTAAAATTCCGATTTGCATCAAAAACAACCTTGCTTACATGCGGTGCAGGCATTATTGTATGTAATCTGATTTGCATGCATTCTATCAGTGTACCTGTCCTTGTGGCCACTAGTTTTGTGGCGGGAGTTTTCAGAATGTGGGGAACCTTTGAGTGTAACTCCACTATTCAGTTATGGATTACTCCAAAAAGAGATTTATCCATATTCTTCTGCTATATCAATCTGATGGTGCAAGGAATGATTAGCTTTACGGGGCTGACAGCTATTTATACCTCATACCTTTCAAAATGGGAATATATGCATTGGGTGGTTATCGGACTGCTTGGTTTGATGATGCTCACTACAGTAATTATATTCCGCACTTTTCGCGCAATGAAAAAGTTACCACTTTATGGTATTGATTGGTTAGGCGCTTTTATATGGGCATTAACAATTCTAAGTATCATTTTCGTTTGCGTGTACGGGGAATATTATGACTGGTATAATTCTGAATATATACGAATGGCAACCATAGCAATTGTTGTGCTGCTTGCTACCAATTTATGGCGATCATCCACCATTCGTCATCCTTTTATTTCGTTGAAAACCTGGACATTCAAAATGGTGTATGTTACGGCTTTTGTTTACCTGCTAGTGTTCATTTTACTTTCGCCGACACATGTCCTTGAACACCTCTACATGGAACAAATATTAGGATACGATGCATTGAATCTCGTTTCACTTAATTGGATAGCCATTTTAGGTGTAGTTACAGCAAGTATTTTTATGTATAGAACATTTGCTTTAAAGAAATGGAGCTTTAAGAGTGCTACTGTTATTGCCTTTGTTGGGATTGTAGGTTATTTAATGATTTTCTATTTTATAATCGATTATAATTTGCCCAAAGAAGCGTTGATATTACCAGTATTTTTAAGGAGCTTTGCTTATGTGATGCTTGCAATTTGCTTTCTTACGGCATTAACACGAGTTCCTTTTCAGTTCTTTTGGCAGGCGCTGACTATACAGGCTTTTGTAGATGCTTGCTTTGGCGAATTTTTTGGCGCAGCAATACTAGGCCGAGCCTTGAAATATGTAATGGCAAAGAATGTAATGCTACTGAGTGCAAATTTAGATCATGTAAATGTTGTAGCCAACCAAATACCTCAAGGTGAACTTTATGGAGCATTACAGCAGCAAGCGTTATTAGTTTCAATGAAGGAGCTGTATGGCTGGCTTGTAATATTAGGACTATTTTGTCTCCTGGCATTTATGCTGAAAGAAAGCTCACTTCGTCCTAAATTTGCTATACATCCAAAGTTCAGAACTATAAGGAGATATATAAAACATGAGCTGAGAGAAAAAATAAATTAGAAGTCTGATTATTGTCTCCACCCGGGTGTACGATAATCCTCCACCCGGGTGTACAGATCTGGTAGACCCGGGTGTAGAGGCTTTGTACACCCGGGTGGAAGAAAAAGAAATAGCTCAGGAAACAATAAATTCCTGAGCTATTCTTCTATGAAACATTACAGATTATCTTTTATAAACCGCCTGCATCCCACAGTATTTGGTACATTTTCCGCATTCAATACACTTCTCTGAGTCAATAACCGGAAGATTGTGTCCGTCCTGAGAAATAGCACCTACAGGGCATACTCTAAGAAGCGGACACCGATGGTTTTGCGGACATCTACTTTTGTCAACAGTAAGTGCCATGACTGCTATTTCTTAAGCAATATTTCGTTAATTGCATCTTTGAATGCCGACTTAGGCATTGCTCCTTGCGCCATTTGTGGCTTACCTTCCATTGGGATGAAGAGTAATGAAGGAATACTGCGAATGCCGAATGCTGCAGCCAATTCTTCTTCTTCCTCAGTATCTATTTTATAGATATAGATTTTGTCACCATATTCGGCAGCTAGTTCTTCCAGAATAGGAGCAATAGTTTTACATGGACCGCACCATGAAGCATAAAAATCAACAATGGCGGGTTTATCGCCTAAATATTTCCACTCGTTAGGATTAGTCTCGTAATTGGCTACTTTCTTTAGAAACTCTGCTTTTGTTAAATGAATTGTTTTCATCTTATTTTCAGTTTTTAATTTGTTATCACTTTGTTTATTACTTTGTTGTCCGTTGCACGAGGTAAAAATCAGCCCCGTCATTAGCAATATTAATGTCAGCTTTTTCATTGTTCTTCAGGTTTTCATTGTTTCTCTTCTCCTATATAAACTTATAACTATCTCTTGTTCAAATTGAATATGTATCCTTAGTCCTAAAAAATAGTCCTTTGGAAATTTGTTCCTTTAGAAAGAACGATGCAAAGATATATGTATTTTCTTATAAAACAAATTTCCTTTGGAAAATAATATGATAAAAATATTTAATTGCCTATAAGTACTATTGTTTTTATTGATAAACCTCTTATTTATTTTATACCGATAATTTATAAATTCGTGAAATGAAGATTATATTTTGCAATTTGCTGTTAAAGTTCTCTTCAAAGATATTACTTTTACAATATTGAAAAACATATTTATTGCCAATAAGATGAAAAAGAACCTATTTTTAATTTTAATTCTATTTGCTGTATGCACCAGACTGGATGCTCAGCAACTTTGTTATCGTCAGGATGGAACATTTAAGATTGTTCAATTCACTGATACACATGTAGTACCCGAAAAAAAAGAATCTCTTGATGCGATTAAATTGATAGATAAGGTACTTGATAAAGAACAGCCCGACTTAATAGTTTTTTCAGGAGATGTAGTAACTGGTAAGCCTGCCCGTAAAGGATGGGATATGGTGCTGAAACCATTAATTAAAAAAGGAATTCCTTTTATTATAACAATGGGTAACCACGATCCGGAACAAGATCTTACTCGTACTGAAATTGCAGATATTGTTACTGCTGCTCCAAATAATCTAAATAAGAAAAGTGATAAAGGATTGTCTGATGTCTCTTTAGAAATACAATCGGCAAAAAATGGTAAAGCAGCATCCCTTATTTATTGTATGGATTCTAATGACTATTCAAAGTTAGACTCTGTGAAAGGATATGGATGGTTCTCTTTCGATCAGATACAATGGTATCGTCATACTAGTTCTTCTTATACTAAACAAAATGCAGGAAAACCTCTTCCAGCTTTGGCTTTTTTCCATATTCCTCTTCCTGAATATAAAGAAGCATATAAAAATGAGAAAAACATCCATGCAGGAATTCGTCTGGAAGATGAATGTCCGGCGTCTGTTAATTCAGGAATGTTTGCTGCTATGCTGGAAAGTGGAGATGTAATGGGAGTATTTGTTGGGCACGATCATGATAATGATTATCTGGCATCACTTTATGGAATTGTTCTTGGTTATGGAAGGTTCTCGGGAGGAAGAACTACATATACTGATTTTCAGAACGGTGCTCGTGTTTTTTGCCTCAAAGAAGGAGAAAAGGGATTTCTTACTTATATCCGGTTAATGGATGGAAGTGAAATATGCAGAACCTATTCTTTATCTAAATAACAATTTGATTTACGCTAAATGAAGATTTTTATTCGCAATTTGCAGGATTGATTTGAGGTATTAATGCTAATTTTACATCAGAAGCATTAATAACCTATTTGTTAACAACCCTTAAGCCTATGAAATAAACAATCTGTATCTTCTTTTTATTAAAGCTCCTATAATATCCTATTCTAGGAGTTATAAACTACTTGTGTATTTGCTCTTGTAGGGATATTTTTTTGTCTTTATTTTTAGATAAAAAAATATTTTGAAACAGAAATTTAACCTTGTTGACACTAAGGCAAAAGATAGAATGATGACTTTTGCCAAAGTTTAGAATTTAATATTTGAAACTCAAAAAACTATTTGTATGTGTATTAAAACAAAAAAAACAATTAGAAAAGCACAACGATGGTACCTGATATGTGGTGCTTTGGCAATTGGTGTATTGCCATTAAAAGCAGAAGTTCAGGGCAATTCGTTTACCTCGGAAACAATTTTATCATCAGCTCTTATTTCTTCAAAGAGTGATGGCGTTCAGAATTTAACTGCCACAACTCAGCAACAGCGTAAAGTTGTTGGTACTGTAAAAGACGAAAAAGGTTTAAGCATTCCAGGAGTTAACATTAAAATCAAAGGAACAAACTTTAATACTGTATCCGATATGGATGGCAACTTTTCTTTAAATGTAGATAAGAATGCTGTTTTAGTATTTAGTTATGTTGGTTTCAATGGACAGGAAGTTACCGTAGGCAGTAAAAACCAATTAGATATTACGCTAAAAGAAGATTCAAAGACTTTAAATGAAATTGTAGTAATTGGATATGGTAAGATGAAGAAGGGAGATCTTTCTGCTGCTGTATCTACAGTTTCAAATGTAAGCAAGTTGCAGGAACGTCCTGTTTCGAATGCTGCAGAAATGTTGCAAGGACAAATCCCAGGTGTATCTGTTGTTGCTAACGGAGGACATACAGGATCAACACCAACTATTACAATTCGTGGTATGGGATCAAGAAGCGGGGAATCTCCTTTATATGTTGTAGATGGTGTGCCCGGAGCTCCTTTCAATTTTAGTGATGTTACTTCAATTACTGTATTAAAAGATGCTGCATCGGCTGCAATTTATGGTGCTTATGCAGGATCGGCAGGTGTAATATTGGTAACTACAAAACAGGCAACATCTGGTAAGCCTTCTTTTGAATACAGTGTTGTAAGCGGACTTTCAACTTCTCAGAATCTTCCTCAGTCTTTGACTATTGAAGAAGAAAGAAAAGTAAGAGCTGCAGCATTGGGAGGTGAACAATATTTGCCTGATGGTTGGAATGTGACAAAGAACCCATATATAGGAACTACACGTACCGACTGGATTGATGCAATATTCAGAACAGGATCTTATCAACGTCATAATTTCTCAGTATCTGGTGGTACTGAAGACTTTTCTAATCGTTTGTCTTTGGAATATAATGATAAGCAAGGTACACTGATTAATACTTATAATAAAGAAATTACAGCTCGTTTCAATTCAATGTTTAAACTGAATAAATATATTCGTTTACGTGAAGATTTAAGCTGGCAAAAAACTAATCCAAGAGATGTTAATACTTCAAGCGCTGAATCAGGAGTAATTCTTAGTGCTCTCGAAATGCCTCGTAATGCAGAAGTATATACAGCCGATGGCGGCTTTGGAGGAACTGCTCCTCAGGATGCTGCTTATATAGCTAAATATGGAAGTAATTTCTCTGATATCCATGGTGATGTGATTAATCCTGTAAGAACATTGAAAGCTAATTTCATTGATTACAATTTATCTAAAGTAACTTCATCAACTTTCTTAGATATAATGGAACCTGTTAGAGGATTGAACTTTACTTCTCGTTTTACTTATAAAACGACTAACTATTTTGAAAAAGATTTTTCTCCTCGAAGATTGGAGCCGGGTAAACCGTTGAATAAAAATACTCTCTATTATGGCAGTTCTAATTCTTATGACTGGAATTTTGAGAATACACTTACTTACGATCGTGTAATTAACCGTCATAACATTGGTTTGATGGCTTCTACAACGACTTCTGAATATAAGTATCGTTTCTTTTCAGCTTCTGCAAATAATTTCGAAAGTGAAGATGAAGCTTTGACTTATTTTGGAAATGCATCGGTTTATCTTAATCCTAGTGATTCTTATGCATTCGACAGAAACTTATCTTTAGTTGGTAGAGCATCATATAGCTGGGCCGATCGTTATTTCGTAACAGGATCTATGAGACGTGACTATGCCGGCCGTTTGCCTCAGGGACAAAAATATGGCGATTTCCCATCGGCTACAGCTGCATGGAAAATATCTTCAGAACCATTTATGCCTAAAACAGATATTCTTAACTTGTTAAAGTTGCGTGCAAGCTGGGGACGTATTGGTAATGTAGGTTCAATATCTTATGGATATGGATATCCTACTTATTCTAATTATGTATTTGGTAGTGGTGATGTTGGTCAGCAGGCAGGAAAGAATGCTCCGGTTGTTACTGGTAAATACAAAGCAAACGGATATAATGCAAAACTAACTTGGGAAACTTCAGAACAGTTGGACTTAGGTATTGATCTTGCGATGTTTAATAACAGATTAAATATTGTGGCAGACTACTTTGATAAGAAAACAATGGGTTTGATCAGACAACAAGATGCTGGTTGGACATCAAGCATTGGTTTGGGTGCAATGTATGTTAATGATGGAGAAATACATAACAGTGGTTTTGAATTTGCAGCAACATGGAAAGATAAGGTTGGAAATGTTGATTATTGGTTAAGCGGTAACTTTGCTACTCTTAAAAATGTAGTTTATAACATTGGTGCTGCAGATGCTAATGGTAACAAGCCTGTATGGACAGACGGCGGAACATTCAAAGAACTTAATCCGTATCGTACAGAAGAAGGACAACCTTTGTATTCATTCTATCTGGTAAAGAATGCAGGTGTTTTCAAAACTCAGGCCGAAATTGACAACTATAAAAATGCTAATGGAACATTAATTCAGCCCAAAGCTCAGGTAGGTGATTTGAAATTTATTGATAAGAATGAAAATGGTTCAATAGATAGTGGTGATAAAGAATTTATGGGTAATGCAATGCCTAAATTTACGTATGCATTTTCTGCAGGATTTAACTGGAAGAAGTTAAGCTTCAGTATGATGCTTCAAGGAGTTGCCAATACTAAGATTTTCAATGCTTACAAATTCCTGACTTTGAATGAATCAGTAAGTAACTTCAACCGTTCTCGTGATATTCTTAAAGCATTGAATGGTCCAAATAATGATGTACCTCGTATCTCTGCTTCCGATCCAAATGGTAACTTCACAACGTTATCTGATTATTATCTGGAAGATGGCAGCTATTTAAGAGTAAAGAATATAACTGTAGGATATTCTTTGACTGACTTGATTAGAAAATGGAACTATTTGTCTTCAAGAAACAGCACATTGGACTTAACATTCAGTGTTGATAATCTGGCAACAATTACTTCTTATTCAGGTATTGACCCTGAAGTTGGTGGAGTTGGTCTTGATGGAGGACAATATCCAATTGCCAGAACATTCTCTGTAGGATTGAAATTGAAATTTTAATAACCCTGTTAAAAGTTTGAAAGATGAAATTTAAAACTATATCAATAATATTACTTACATCATTCACCTTTGCTTCGTGTAGTGATTGGCTGGATGTAAAATCGGAAGGAACTGCTACTGAAGCTAGTTTCTGGAAAACTGAAAAAGATTTTAGTGATGCATTGGTTGCAGTGTATTCAAATATGGAGCTTGAAGAAACCTGGGGAAGAAACCTGTTCTGGGAACAAGGAGCATCTGATGATGTGTTCTTTTCGAGAGCAAGAGGTAATGCTCAGATGAATCTGGCTAATTTGAACATGGACGGAACAACAGAAAGTAGCATAAAAGATATATATAATTATATGTATCAAATGATGGCTCGTTCCAATAATATCATTTATAACGGATTAAAATTACAAAGTCCTTCGGTAGCTATCAGTCACCATATAGGTGAAGCATATTTTCTTCGTGCATTTTCTCACTTCATGGTTGCCTACCGTTATGGAAGAGTTGATAATGGAGTTCCGTTTGTGAGATATGAAGATTATAACCCTTATGATGATAGCACTATTCCTCCACAGAGGGCTACTGTTATGGAGAATTATGATCTGATTATTAAAGATCTTGATAAAGCAATTGAAAGATTACCTTGGTTTAATGAATATACTGAAAATGATTATGGTCGTGCTACTAAAGATGCTGCAATTGCTTTAAAGGTTAAAACCTACGCTTACTGGGCACAGTACGACAAATCAAAATGGGCTCTTATTCCAGAGCTTGTTGACAAACTGGAAAATGAAGGTGGACGTGCTTTACTGAATAATTTTGCTGATGTTTTCACTATTGCTAATGAATGGGGAAAAGAATCTATATGGTCGGTAAACTCTACAGGTGCTACTATTGCAGGAAGCATTTTCCCTGGAATCTGCCTTGATAATAAGGGATGGGGACGTTATAACGGCTGGGGTAACTTCAAACCAACATTGGAATTATGGGCCGAATATGATTCTAACGATTTACGTAGACCGGTAACAATATTGCAGTATGGTGACGAATTTACTTTCTTCGGAGAGAATCGCAAATTCTATTCCTCAACCGACCTTGAATGTGGGTTCATGTTTAACAAGTATATGGAACCTTATAAATACGGATCTATAAATTCAAAAGGTGCAGGAGTATCTACTTATGTTTCAGCTAATGGCGACCGCCCCACAACTGATCTCAATGTTCCAATTATGCGTTTTGCTGAAATGTTGTTATTTAAGGCTGAAGCTTTGATTGAACAAGGAAAGAGCGGACTTGCTGCTCCTGTACTAAATAGAATAGCAAAACGTGCTGGTATGGGAGAACCATATACTAATCCAACAATATATGATTTGATGCATGAACGTCGTTGTGAATTAGCTGGTGAGTATACAGATCGTGTAATGGACCTTAAAAGATGGGCTGCAGCTGGATATACTGATGCAAAGACTCGTTTGGAATCTTCAAAACATGGTTTGAAATACTTAAACCGTTCAGATCCGGCTTCGGCATTGGATTTGACAAATGGCAAAGATATGACAATCAATGGAAAAGCATATAAGGGTGTGATCCAGATTATGGCAGCAAAGACTTACGATGCAAAGGATTGTGTATTACCTTATGCTGTAAATGAAGTGATCAAGGCAAAAGGTGCCTTGAAGCAAAATGATGGTTATCCGTCAAAATAATATATTTTTGTGAAAGGGGATGAGATAATCTCATTCCCTTTCTTATTCCAGAAAAAGTGATATGATGAAGAATACATTAAAGTTTGCAATATTGTTATTATTATTTTCAGGTTGTAACCGTAAAGAGATAGGGCTCACAAAATATGTTGATCCTTTTATTGGAACGGGAGGACATGGACATACTTATCCGGGAGCAACTCAACCTTTCGGTGCGGTTCAGCTTAGTCCTGATACCCGCTTTGGTAACTGGGATGCATGTTCCGGCTATTATTATAATGACTCAACTATCAATGGATTTTCTCATACTCATTTAAGTGGAACCGGATGCATAGATTTGGGAGATGTTTTGTTTCGTCCTTTAGCTAAAAGTGCTGAGGTTGTTTCTTTAAAAGATATATTGCATCCTTCTTCCTTTTCTCATAGTGATGAGAAAGCATATCCGGGATTTTATTCCGTAATTTTGAAAGATCGAAATATCAAGGCTGAGCTTACATCAACAACTTACGCCGGTGTACATCGCTACACTTTTCCAAAAGGAAGTTCTAAGTCTGTTGCCATTGATCTTGCTCATTCGCTTGATAATGAATTTATTTATGAAAGTAGCTTTAAGCAAACCGGTGTAAACGAAATATCCGGTATGCGTTGCACTCGTGGATGGGTAGATAATCAATATATCTATTTTGTAGCACAGTTTTCTCAACCAATAAAAACACTCACATTCCTAAATGAAGGAAAAAAGGAATCTGCCGATTCTGTTCTGAAAGGAAAAAATATTCAGGCCATAGCCGGATTTGACTCTAAAAATCAGAAGCCTATAGTGGTGAAAGTAGGCTTGTCTATTGTAAGCATGGAGAATGCAAAGGAGAATCTTTTGCATGATATAAAAGGGTTTGATTTTAATTCGATTAGTAAATCGTCATTAAATAACTGGGATAAGATGTTATCCGTTATTCAGCTTGAAGGCGGACAGCAAGAGGATATTAAGAACTTCTACACTGCACTCTATCATAGTATGGTAGTTCCTAATATTGTTAGTGATGTTAATGGCGAGTTCCGTGGGCATGATATGACAATCGGTCATTTGAAGAAAGGTGAAAAGCAATATTCAACCTTTTCAATCTGGGATACCTTTCGTGCATGGAATCCTTTGATGACAGTTATTGATACTACGCTCACCAGAAATATAATTAATTCATTGCTCAATGTTTATGATAAATCGGGCGAACTACCTATCTGGCCATTATCAGCCGGAGAAACAGGTACCATGATCGGTTATCATTCCGCATCTGTTATTGCCGATGCTTATTTGAAAGGTATACGTTCTTTTGACGCTGAGAAGGCATTAAAAGCAATGATTGAATCGTCTGAAAAAAATAAAAAGGGGGCCGATTATTACATTAAATATGGATTTATCCCTTCAAATATTAAAAAGGAATCTATTTCGTGCCTTTTGGAATTCTCTTATGATGACTGGGCTATAGCACAAATGGCAAGGGCAATGGGGAAGAAGGATATTTATAAAACTTATATAAAACGTTCTCAAAATTACCTCAATGTATTTGATGGAAGTACGGGCTTTTTCAGAGGAAAGAGATTGGATGGTAATTGGGATGCTTCTTTTAATCCTTATGAAATAGGCAGAAACTATACAGAAGCCAATGCGTGGCAATATCGCTTCTTTGTGCCTCATGATATTAATGGTTTAGTCAGCCTTTTTGGCGGAAAAGATCATTTTATAAATGCTTTAGATTCTTTGTTTACTACCAAATCTCCATTGGTGGGTGATTTAGTTGATGTTTCCGGATTAGTAGGACAATATGCACATGGAAATGAGCCTAGTCATCACATGGCTTATCTCTACAATTATGTGGGGCGTCCCTGGAAAACACAGGAAATGGTACGACGATTATTAAAAGAAATGTATCATCCTACTCCTGATGGTATTTGTGGTAATGAGGATTGCGGGCAAATGTCAGCATGGTATATCATGAGTAGTCTCGGACTTTATCCTGTTTGTCCCGGTTCCAATGAATTTAACCTAACTTCTCCTTTGTTCGGAAAAGCGGTGATAACATTAGCCAATGGAAAGAAGCTGACTATTACCGCCAATAATCCAGATAAGAATATTTATATTGAGAAAGTAGAGCTTAATGGGAAAAGCATAGACAATAATTATATATCTTACCAGCAACTAATGGAAGGTGGAGTTTTAAACTTTACTTTATCGGCAACTCCGAATTATAAAAGGGGCACTTCTGATAACTCTTCTCCCTATTCGTATACAAAAAAATCGTTTGTTTCTGTACCATACATAGAAACTGATCTTGATTTATTTATTGATCAGGCAGATGTGAGGATGGGTTCTGCAACACCATATACTGAAATACGGTATACGCTTGATGGAAGTGAGCCCGACGATGATTCTCCTGTTTATTGTGGTCCGATTAAGATTAGTGAATCGGCAGAAATCAGAGCAAAAGCTTATAAAGAAGACCTGGAACCTAGTCCAACCATGATTGTACATGCAAGAAAAGCTGTTTTTGATGAGGCTTTGAAAGTATCACCTTCAGTTCACGGAACATCTTATAAATACTATGAAGGGAATTACAGTAAAGTATCAGATATTCTTTTATCTCAAGTCAAGGAGAGTGGTGTTTTTAAAGAACCTTCAATATTGAAAGCTTTGCAACCCGATCATTTTGCCTATACGTTTGAAGGACTTGTATATGTACCCGAGGATGGTATTTATGAGTTCCTTACAAAATCGGATGATGGAAGTAAACTTTATATTAATGACAAGGAAGTTGTGAATAATGATGGTTCGCATGCTGCAATTTCGGCTACCGGTAAAATTGCTCTTAAAAAAGGCTATCACACATATAAACTATTATATTTTGAAGATTACGAAGGCGAGAGCCTTGAATGGGCATGGAAAGTTCCTCATTCAAAAGAATTCACCTCGATACCTGCCGAAAACCTGTTTGTTAAATAAGAATTTATCATGATATAGATATGAAAAAGTATTTTTTATTTTTATTGTTGCCACTGCTTGTTTCATGGACACTTCCCGAACAAACGTCAAAGGATAGTGGTATTAACGTAATGACATTCAATGTGAGATATGATAACCCCGAAGATAGTCTTAATAACTGGAAGTACCGTAAAGAGAATGCTGCAAACGCTATTCGTTTTTATGATATTGATATCTTGGGAACTCAGGAAGTTCTTCATAATCAACTGTCAGACATGAAGAGTATTCTCCCCAGATATGAAGTTATCGGGGTTGGACGTAAGGATGGAAAAGAGCAAGGTGAGTATAGTGCGCTTTGGTTTAAAAAGTCTCGTTTTAGTTTGGTAAAGTCCGGCTATTTTTGGTTAAGTCAGACACCCGATGTTCCCGGCTCTTTGGGATGGGACGGAGCTTGCGAAAGAATTGCGACCTGGGCTATTCTGAAAGATAAAAGAACCAACAAAAGTCTTTTTGTTCTTAATACTCATTTGGATCATGTGGGAAAAGTAGCGCGAAGAGAAAGTGTGAAACTTCTATTGAATAGCATAAGCAAAATAGGGAAGAAGCTTCCGGTTATTGTTACAGGTGATTTTAATGCAAATCCTTCATCAAGTGTTATTAAATCTCTTACCGATTCCAATAATGCATTGCACTTAACAGATTCACGAATGGTGTCTCCCGTAGTTTACGGTCCAGGATGGAGTTTTCACGATTTTGGAAAGCTTCCTTTGAATAAACGTGAACGGATAGATTATATTTTCATTCGTGGCGGAATAAAGGTTTTGAAATATGGAGTACTTGCTGAGACAATTAATACCACTTATTTGTCAGATCATACTCCGGTAATGATTCGTGTAGAAATGAAATAGTAAAATATAAAGTTTATAGAATATGAAAAAGATTTTTATGAATGTGGCATTGGTTGTGGTATTGTTAATGTCACAGTCTGCAACTTTGCAAGCGCAGAGCCGTAAAGATAAAGAACAAACAGTAACAATTGATAATACTTATAATGTTGTTAAACTACATGCACCGAAAGGTAAAAAGATTAAGAATGTAATCTTTATGGTGGGTGATGGTATGAGTCTAATGCATATGTATTCGGCATGGACTGTCAATAAAGGGAAACTGAATATTGAAAATGCACAGGCTGTGGGTCTGTCAAAGACATATTGTGCCAACAAACTGATAACCGATTCCGGAGCCGGAGGTACAGCATTTGCTACAGGTCATAAAACAAACTACCACATGGTGGGAACAGATGTTAATGGAAAGCCACTTCCTTCAATTACCGATTTCGCTAAAGCAAAGAAACTTTCTACCGGTGTAGTTGTGACTTGCCGTTTGAATGATGCTACTCCTGCCGATTTTTGTTGTAATAACGTAGATCGTGATAAGGATTATGAAATTACTGCCGACTATACAACCTGTGGCGTTGATTTTATCTTCGGAGGCGGATCACGTTATTTTGAAAACAGACCTGATGGCAGGAATCTTTTCAGGGAAATGGAAAAGAAAGGTTATAAAACTCCTAGAAAATGGGACGATCTTGCAAAGATAAAGTCTGGAAAAGTACTGGCTGTTGTTGATACACTCGACCTTCCTGAACCAAAAGTAAGAGGTAATATTCTGGAGAAAGCTTCCATGAAGGCAATAGATTTACTTTCACAAAACAAGAATGGTTTCTTTCTTATGATCGAAGGATCACAACTAGATGATTACGGACATTCTAACCAACTCGACATGTTGATGCAAGAGGTGGTTGATTTTGATAAAACAGTAGGAAAAGTATTCGAATGGGCAGCTAAAGATGGCGAAACACTTGTTGTTGTTACTGCCGATCATGAAACCGGTGGCTTAACATTGGTTGGAGGTGAGCTGAATAAAGGAGAAATTGTTGGTAAATTCTCAACAGGCGGACATAGCGGAGTGATGGTTCCGGTTTATGCTTTTGGACCAGGCGCATATAATTTTACAGGAATATATGAAAATACAGCACTATTTGATAAAATAAAGAAATTATTGAAACTGTAAACTTGTTAGCTTGTTTACAGGGAAAGTCGTTAACTATAAGGAAACAAAATCAATATTATGAAAATAGCAATAGATTTAGGAGGTACAAATATACGTGTTGGGGCAATAGAAAATGGTAAGGTGGTGCATAAAGTTAGCGCAGCTTGCCCATCGAAAGCCGGAGAAGAGGAAGTTCTTTCTTTTTTGATAAAGCTTATAGAAGATGCAATGCCTTCTAATCCAGAAGGAATAGGTATAGGAGTGCCTTCTGTTGTCGATACGGAACGCGGAATAGTTTATAATGTAGCCAACATTCCTTCCTGGCAGGAGGTACATCTCAAGGATATTCTTGAACAGAGATTTAAAATACCTGTTTTCGTTAACAATGATTCCAACTGCTTTGCCTTGGGCGAAAAACTTTTTGGAGAGTGTGTTCCATATTCCGATGTAATTGGAATAACATTAGGTACAGGAGTAGGGGCCGGAGTTATTATAGATGGTAAACTGTATAATGGTGTAAATACCGGAGCAGGTGAAATTGGTTCATTATCATATCTTGATTATGATTACGAACACTATTGCAGCAGCGGCTTTTTTGTAAAGTACCATAATACAACAGGAAAGGAAGCTTACGAAAAAGCTATAGCCGGAGACGTGCAGGCAAAAACTGTATGGAATGAAATTGGTGCTCATTTGGGCAATCTGATGAAAGCTGTTTTATACACTTATGATCCACAGGCCATTGTTTTAGGAGGTGGAATTGCAGCTGCATATCCGCTTTTCTCTGAAAGTATGTTCAATGAAATGTCCAACTTCCCGTATAAGAAAACCGTAGAGAATATAAAAATTATGGTTTCTCAAAGAGAGGATATAAGTCTGTTGGGAGCGTCTGCTTTGGTAGTTTGATTTACTTTTTTGTTGTTTAATAAATAATATCTGGCTTAAAAAGATTACCTTAACACTTTATTTCTGGAAATCAGGTAAAATAATGAACTATGAATAATGTGAGATTGACTATAAGAATAGCCCTATGTTCTTTAATATGGGGCTTTTCTTCAAATGTAACAGCTCAGAATGACTCAATATCAGGCAAATACAGATTGCCTTATAAAGATACTTACGTAAAAGATGCTTTAGTTGCCGAGAATGAGTTTCGGATAATGAAACCCAATATTATAAAGCACGGTTCTTTTGAAGAAGCTAAGTCTATTTTGCCAAGCCCGGTTTGGGCAGGTCATGAGAAAGAAATCGAGATGTATTGGCATGCATGGCAGATAGCTATCGGCAATATAAAAGATCCGATTCCTGGATCGGGGTTTGTGGCAAGCTATTTGGACACTGCGTATAACGGAAACATCTTTATGTGGGACACTTCTTTTATGATGCTCTTCGCCCGTTATGGTGCACGTTTCTTCCCATTTCAGCATACTCTTGATAATTTCTACGCAAAGCAACACCCTGACGGATTTATTTGCCGTGAGATAAGGGCAGATGGCTCTGATTGTTTTGAACGTTATGATCCTACTAGTACCGGTCCGAACCTTATTCCATGGGTGGAGATGGCTTATTACAAGGAGTTTGGTGATACAGATCGTTTGAATAAAATCTTTCCTGTGCTCTGCTCTTACTATAAATGGCTGAGGTTGAACCGTACATGGCAAAACGGAACTTATTGGTCGAGCGGTTGGGGTACAGGTATGGATAATATGCCTCGGGTGCAGTCAAAGTATAATCCCATTTATAGTAACGGTCACATGGTTTGGCTGGACACGAATCTTCAGCAGCTTTTTATTGCAAACACCCTTTTACAGATGGGCTTCTATCTGGAAAGATGGCAGGAAATTGAA
The DNA here is from genome assembly GCA_963668125.1 of Bacteroidaceae bacterium. Classification (GTDB taxonomy): domain Bacteria; phylum Bacteroidota; class Bacteroidia; order Bacteroidales; family Bacteroidaceae; genus Bacteroides. Next base: position 1,986,136 of record OY764215.1, read on the forward strand.
GATTTTGAAGATGAAGTGAAGATGCTGAAAGAGTATATCCGTAAGAATCTGTGGGATGAGAAAACAGGATTCCTTTATGATCAGTATGCGGATGGCTCATTGTGTTCTACCAAAGGTATCGGGGCATATTGGGCTCTATATTCCGATGTTCTTGATAAGAGCAAACTGGACAGACTTGTTTCTGAATTGAATAACCCAAAAACTTTCAACCGGAAGTATCGCGTACCTTCATTATCGGCCGATCATCCTAAGTATAAAGAAGATGGGCGTTACTGGCAAGGGGGAATCTGGCCAGGAACAAACTATATGGTTATCAATGGTCTGGCGGAAAAGGGTTACAAAAATTTAGCTCACGAAATAGCCGTGAATCATTATAATCAGGTGTTCGAGGTGTATAAAAAGACAGGAACATTCTTTGAATATTATGCTCCGGAAAGTTGCGAACCCGGATTCATGGCCAGAAGAGACTTTGTGGGCTGGACAGGTCTTCCTCCAATTGCCGAATTTATTGAATTTATCATAGGTATCCGTTCCGATTATTCTACGAAAACAATTACCTGGGATATGAATTTGACAGAGAAAAACGGTATAGAACGTTTTCCTTTCGGACCAAAAGGAATGATTTCTTTCCTTGCCGATTCACGAAAATCAGTAAATGAAGTACCACACATCACAATAGATACCAATGAGCCATTTGAATTGGTGGTGAAATATGGTGCAAACAAGGAAAAGAAGATTTCAGTTGAAGTTGGCAGTCACAAATATTAACTAATTATTTTTGAGGGCATGCTTTTTTCTGTATTCCAGAGGAGAGCAGCCTTCAATTGTTTTAAACTGTCGCGATAGATTTTTCATGTCTGTAATTCCTAACTGAGCTGCAATTTCATTTACCGGTGCTTTAGATTCAAGGAGCAATTGTGCAAAATGATCCATTCTTTTTTTCATTATGTACTGATATATAGACATTTTAGTAAATTGCTTGAATCTTATTTCCAATAGACGTCTTGAAAGTGGAACTTGTTTAACAACATCGTCTACATTTATTTTTTCCAGCGTACACTCATCAATGAATTTTAATGCTTTTGCAATCTCTTTATCCTGAATAGGATATACGTTTGTTGATTGTCGTTGAACAATGTATGATGTACTTATAAAGATATCACGATAATCATCATAATTCTGAGATTTCACCATTCTATCGATAAGTTCAGCAGAATCATATCCTCCTTTTTCAACGTCCAGCAGAACACTTGAAAGTGATGGATCGGAAAGGTCGCACGTCATCTCATCGTTATCAACTCCCATAACAGCAATGTCTTCAGGAATCCTTAAATTGCATATTTTGCAAATTTCTGTAATTATTTGCCCTTGCGTATCGTCACATGCCATTAAAGCTATAGGCTTGGGCAATGATTTTAGCCATTTGGAAACCGGATGTTGTTTATAATACCACAACTCTTCAAGCTTTTGATTGTGGAAAGCATAGAAGTTTTTCTGGAATCCGAATTTAGTTATTTCATCCTTAAACCCTTCACATCTTTCCTGAGACCAGCAGGCATTTTTATAACCAAAGAAAGCGAAATTTTTAAAGCCTCTTTGAAGAAAGAAGTCGGCAACCATTTTGCCTGTTAGCTTATAATCACTGGTTATATTGGGTATGGTTGAGAATCTAGATTTATAATCCTGAGCAAGTGCCACAATACCGTTTTCTCTGAATAAATCAACATTGTCGACACTATCAAACTGAGCAATAATAGCATCAGCTTTCCATCTTTTAGCCCAGTTAAGAATTCCTTCTATTCCGTACTGTTGTCTGAATGCTGGTGGCATGCGGCATAATACCCATGGCTCATGCTTTTTTGAATAATCCATTATGCCCTTCAGGAGTTTGTGTGCATAAGATTCTGTAAAGTCGGTAAGTAAAATGAGTCGGATCATTTGCCGTTTTTTTATTTAATCTAAAGTTAAAAAACAGCTGCAATTTACAAAGAAGGAACTTTATACGCAAACAGTAACATAAATATGTAGAAAGGGGCTGTATCTTTTTTGATGCAGCTCCTTTTAGAGTTAAGAGAAACTATTTTCAATTGAATTGAATTTATTTATTGAAATCTCGTAGAATTTGTATGTTTCATCTTAACTGTATGTAGTTTAAGTCTAGTTTTATAACCAATAATAATATTACTTAGAAGTAATAATACTTATTCTGTTCCAGTCATTATTGTCAGGATAAGGCTGTTGCTTATCGCCATTGTTTTCTACAGTGAATCTGTTTTCAGCAATACCATATTTTTCTTTTAGCATTTTAGCTACTGCTTCAGAACGTTTTTCACTTAGTTTCTGGTTAAATGCTGCTGTACCAGTCTTCTTATCAGCAAAACTTGCAATAGTAACTTTTGCATCTGGATTTTGTTTCAAATACTGTGCTGCATTATACACATAAACTTCCTGATTTGGATCAATTGTAGCTTTGCCAATACGGAAAGTAACCACAGAATTTAATAAAGTTCCTTTTGTAGTAGGAACCTCTTTTATAATAGTTTTTGGTTCAGCTGATTTCTTTTCGCAACAAGCTTTATATTCTTCAATCTGTGCTCTTTGTGCATTAATTTGGTCATTCAAAGATTGAATTAATGCAGGATCAGCTGCATCTACAGTAGCAAAACCTCTTCTTCCGAAACGATAAGTAACACCAGCTAAAACATTCAAAGTTCCGTCTTGTGCACATCCGAATCCATTTTGTCCGTTAAAGTCGTCACGTAATAAATTTCCGTTAGCTTCCAGGTTAATGCTCCATGCTTTGCTTAAACGGAAGTCAGCTTGTAAACCAAGACGTGGAGAAACCATGTTTGTAGCATGTACATTTTCATCAGAATTTCTGAATCCGTGTACATAACCGATACCCATAATACCAATTAGGTTAAAAACTCTATCTTCTTTATAAGGAAGGAAGATATTTGTTAGATTCAATAAAGCGTCAGTATTAATATTATAATACTTTACGTCATATGAATGGTACATTAAATTATTAGCAGAAGTCCATCCTCCTACTTGTAAGCGAGCACCTACTTCTGGAGAAAAGAATTTTCCAACACCTAATGCTGCATTAGGGCTAATTTTATCCCCGAAAGAAGCATACTTGTGACTTTCACTATATGTACGTTGTACACCAACTTGTCCTTGAATAAACCAGTTATCCCAAAAACCATACTGCTTTAAAGCTTTTTCCTGACCCTGAGCAGTGTTTTGTGCAAATAGTCCTATTGGAGCTATTGCAAATAATAAAATTAAAACTTTCTTTTTCATAATTCGAATGAATAATTTAAATATAGAGAATTATTCCTTTATTAAAACCTACTGCAAAGGTATTTTCTGATGCTGGATTTATGTTTATATAATTTTGCCTAAATTTTATACATTATTATTTTACCGCCTTTTTTAAAAATAAAAGATGAATATCTTTTTTAAAATATGAATTTTAAATGTTTATTTTGTGTTTAGAAAATATTCTTATCTTATCTTCTGATTTATATATCAGGAGAAAAGAATATTTATATATAACTAAACGAACTAAAAATGGCACGAATAAACATTCAGTATCTTCTATTGTGTGTATTAATGTTTTGTATATCTTTTCAATCTGCAGCTCAGAACCAAAGCCGTGTTTCGAAGAGTAAAAAAACGCTGACTGAAGTTCTTCAAATAATAAGCAAAAGAAAGAAAGTACATATTAATTTTAATCCGGAGCTGACTAACCGTTTATATATAAGAGATGTCTCAGCTGATAAGAATGCAATAGAATTGCTTAACCAATTACTTGTTAATTATGATTTGGAAATAAAAAAAGCTGCTTCTGACTACTTATATGTGAGACCTCTCCAGAAATATCTTTTAAATGGACGTTTAAGAGATAAAGAATCGAAGTCTCCACTCTATAATTTTACAGTTTATTTTGATGGAAAGGCTTTTACACGTACCGATATTGATGGAAATTTTAGTTTTTCTTTATCTAAAGGTAATCACATCGTTGCAGTAAAAGAAAAAACTTATTATCCTCAGACAGTTAACATATTAATGAATTCTGCCAGAAGTGTAATAATTGAATTAAAGAAGAAAGAGAAAAAAGAGAAGAAGGTAGTGGTTCAGGCAATTCATAAGAATTCTAATATAAATAATCCTTCAATAAACAAATCTTTATCAGATTCATTATTGGCTCAGCATCGTCCAATATTAGATACTTCTCTAAATTCCTCCAAAAGAAATCTTATTCCAATGCTTTCTTTACCAACGTATGCTAATAATTATGCATTGAAAACTAATTTAATTTTGTGGGGATTGGCAACTCCAAACCTTGCAATAGAAAAAAAGGTTAATAAGAATGTTACTGTAGAACTTTTAATAGGGGTAAAACCTGGAGATTCAGAACATGATGGAAAATCGGTATCTTATCTGATACAACCAGAGATTCGTTATTGGTTTTCACGAAGCTTTAATGGCGGTTATCTGGGATATCATCTTTATTATTCTCACTTTGCTGCTGAAAATATGATTTTTCCATTTCAGCGAAAAGGACTTTCAAACAGTGAGTGGTATGCTGGATATTTATATGGAATGGGAGTTGCTTGTGGATATCAATGGGCATTAAATAAACATTTGCATCTTGAAGCTACTGCCGGGGTTGGTTATGTACACCTTGCTTATGATAAAATTACGTGGAATAATTCATGGAATAACAATAAAAGTTTAGATTATAACTATTTTGGCCTTACAAAAGCTGCAATTAATTTAGTTTATGTATTTTAATTATTAATCAGAAAATCAATGATTTAAGGGCTTTTAAAAGTAAAGGAATGAAGCTGCTTACTAATTATTTATTAAAAATATAATTTTTTTCTTCTCAGAACCAGTATAAATGATGGTTCGTATTGTCATAGAGGTAAAAAGAAGATTAATATTAAAAATAAATAATATGGATTCAGCTTTAAATTCTGCTTGTTTTTCACAGATTGATGTGCGTAAGGATAATCATAAAGAGATTAAAACAGGTGATAGTAGTACTATTTTATTTGTTTTATCAGGAAAAGTTTTAGTTTCGTGTGTTGAATGCAATCATAAGATGTTTCTTTCGGATGGCATGCTATTTTTACCTCCGGGAACTAAATTCAATTTATTAGCAATAGAAACTTCTGTTGCTGTAAAATGTGAGATGACAAAGAATTCTATTAGCCAAATTAATCAATGGTTAGCTCTGTCATCAGAGAATAATGATGAGTATGAAAAGAAATGTTTAACGTTACCTATAAAGTATAGTTTAAAATGTTTTCTTGAATTTTTTCATCAATCGTATTCTTTATCTGGCTTTAATTTTTCTGAGTTGAATGAATGGAAACAAAACGGATTAATTTTAGTTTTAAAGAATTCTTATTCCATGAATGAACTTGCAGCATTTTTTTCTCCTATTTTGGGGAAGAATATGGATTTTAAAGAGTTTGTATATGCAAACTATAAATCAGTAAAGAATTTGCAGGAATTTGCAGATTTGGCTAAATGTAGTTTAAGTGTTTTTTGTAGGGAATTTAAAAAGAATTTTGGAGAATCGGCTTATCAGTGGATGCTTGAGCGTAAATCTCAGTTTGTATTACAAGATATTATTTCTACATCTATTCCTTTTCAGGAGTTAGCAGATAGATATCAGTTTTCGTCTCAGGCACATTTTACTAAATTTTGTAAGCAACGATATAATCAGACTCCTAAAGATTTACGTAGCAATAGTAAAACCTTTACGAGTTCTTTATTACACTAGTAAGTAATTATAGTAATAGCATTTTATGCAGATATCTTGGGATAAATTAAAAAATAGTGATGAACAGGAATGGAAAAATCTATTCCGAAAGCATGCTGAGTTCCTTTATGCTTATGGAATGAAGTTTGCTCATAATGAAGATTTGGTAAAAGATATTATTCAGGAACTCTTTATAACGATTTATGAAAAAAGAAATACTTTGAGTGAGCCAGCTTCTATGAGAGCTTATCTTTGCATGTCGCTTAGAAACAGATTAATAAATGAATTCAAAAAAGAGCAGGCGGTATCTTTGGAAGAGAGTGATTACTCGTTTACATTATATATTGATGATGATAATGCAGATGAAGAAGAAAAGCAATATAAGAAAATACAGAATTTACTGAATAAGTTAACAAGCAGGCAGCGTGAAGTGGTTTATCTGAAGTACTTTAAAGGACTTTCCAATGAAGAAATTGCTTTAACACTAGGGATAAATAAACAATCTGTTGCCAATCTTCTCTCGGAAGCTATCCGACAAATGAAGAAGGATGCTTCTTTTATATTATTTCTGTTACTTATTTTACGGAGAATTTTAGGGTTATGAAAGAAGTGGAACTTATAAATATATTAGAAAAAATCTCATCTGATGAAGGCTATTTTTTATCTTTTGAAGAAGAAACACATCTGAAAGAAGCTTTCTCTCATATTCCACTGTTGGATGAAAAGCCAGGAGAACATGTTCTGGACGAAATGGAAGAAAGATTGTTCAGTAAAAGCATAATCTTCGAAAAATCAGAGAAAAAAATAATTCATTGGAGACGATACTCTTCTGTTGCTGCATTGATAGCTGTTCTGTTTGGCTGTGGTTTATGGATAAAGAGTATGGATATGAAATATGTAACGAGAAGCAATGAACAATTGGCTTTTGTGTTGCCTGATAAATCCGAAGTGAAACTTAACGAAAACAGTTCTGTTGAATATAACAAATTCCTTTTCTACTTTAACAGGAATATCAGTATGGATGGTGAAGCCTATTACGTTGTAACTAAAGGACAAAAGTTTACTGTTGAAACTCCAACCCACCTGATATCGGTATTAGGAACTCGTTTTATGGTTTCTGAAACAGACAAGTTTGATGTATTCTGTTATGAAGGAAAAGTTTTGGTAGAAAGTTTGGATAAGAAAGAAAAGAAAATCCTGACGAAGGGAAGAAGCTTCGGCTCGGATAAAGTAATGCTGGAAGATGAACCTAGTTGGGTGAGTCATAAATATGTCTTTAATAGCATGCCTCTTATTGATGTAGTTAAGGCTCTTGAAAAAGAATACAAAATATCAATAGAAAATAAAAATTTGTGCGAAGGACTCACTTTTACAGGAGCATTTCCTGTGAATAATCTGAATTTGGCTTTAGATTTGATTTTAGCTCCTTATAATATGAGTTGGGAACAATTACAGCCAGATGTTTATAAAATAAAAATCAATTAATACTTAACTAAATTAATTTTGTGTGTTATGAAAAAGTTTAAATTATTATTTCTGTTTTTGCTTGGAGCAATGGCAGTAAGCACTTTAAATTCATGTAGTGATAACGAAGATTCTGCAAATGGAACTTCAAAGGTTAGTTTCTATTTAACTGATGCACCTTCTTTGCAAGGTTATAAAGAGGTAAATATAGATTTACAGCAAATTAAATACATTATAAATGATAGCGTAGAAGTAAACTTGCCAATCACTCCAAGGATTTATAATCTGATGGATTTAACGAATGGTACTGATACGCTGCTATCAAATATTGTATTGAATGAAGGAGAACATGTTTCTCAGGTGAGATTGGTGTTGGGAGACAATAACTCAGTTGTGTTGAGTGATGGTACCGAAGTGAATATTAAAGCTCCCAGTGCTCAGACTTCTGGTTTAAAAGTGAATATACAGGAAAGCGTGGTTACCACTAGCGGATATGCTGTGATGATTGACTTTGACGCAGAAAGATCAATAGTTCGCAAAGGCAATGGTAATTATTCACTGAAACCAGTTATCAGGGGATACATTGTAGAAAACACTGCATCAATTTCTGGTCATATATTACCTGATAATGTTCCATTTAAAGTCTTTACAATAGTAGGAACTGATACTATTACAACAGTTTCGGATACTGCAAGAAACAATTTCTTTATGCTTCATGGCTTGAAATCCGGAACTTATACAGTACAATTCCAAAGTGCAACACTTAATAAAACTTTGTCTGTAGATTTGTTAGGTGGTTTTGATAAAGATCTGGGAAATGTAGAAATTAAATAATCTCTATATTATAAATTCTGATAAAGTCAGCCGAAGTTATTTTGGCTGACTTTTTTATTTTATATTTATCTCACTTCTGCTTGTTTATAAAGAGTTCTTGCTTTATCAATACCTCTTTTTGCTTTACTCTTATTGATATTTAATAAATTTGCATTGTAAGTTTACTGCAATTAAACATCAATAATTAGTAAGCCCACAACTAAAGACCCATGGGCCTGCATTCGAGAACCGATAAGCCTTAACTCGAGGGCTAATCGGTTCACGGCCGTGGGCTTACTTGTATTATTTATAAAAAGTAATTATTGACGGACAATTTTCTTTGTATTAGTCTCTATTTATAAGTTTGATATACAATTAGTTTTTGTTTTCTATTGAATCGTGTTATATTCAATAGAAATATTTAACTTTGCATTCTTACGATGATTTATAGTTAGAATCTCTTTTTTAGTAGCAGATGACAGTTATTAGTAGCAGATAAAATAGTCTTTATTTTTTATCTGCCACCACCTCAAAGGACTATAAACAGGCACTTTTTGCTTAATTTGGTAGCAGGTGGCAGTAACTTTTTGTTTTTTATCAATAATGTTTATGGGTGAAAGTTTCTTTAACAGCATGAATCCTAATTAATGAGGATTGATTTTACTCTTTTAAAGTTGTACTTTTGCAGAAAATTAATTGTAGAGTCAAATATGTATAAATCAGCGCTTTTATTCTCACTCCTTTTTCTTTGCCAGAATGCAAAATCAAATCCTATTGAGAATGATACACTAAGTAAACCTCATGTTGTATTAAATGAAGTAGTGGTAACTTCTTACAAAGAGAAAAAAAATATTCATGAAGTTCCGGCTTCTGTATCTTTTGTCCCTTTGACTGAAATTAAGAATAAGAATATTGTGAGCATGAAAGATATAAGTTCGTATATTCCAAATCTTTTTATTCCCGATTATGGCTCAAAGCTTACTTCACCGGTTTATATCCGTGGTATTGGCTCTAAAATTAATGCTCCTTCTGTTGGGTTATATGTGGATGGAGTTCCTTTCTTTGAGAAATCTGTTTTCGATCTTGATATTAACGAAGTAGAACGTATTGAAGTGCTTCGCGGTCCACAGGGAACTCTTTACGGACGTAATACGATGGGAGGTATTATTAATGTTTATACAAAAAATCCATTGTCATACGAGGGAGGAACAGTGTGTGCTACTGCTGCCAATTATGGTCAGGAACAAGTTTCGGGATCATATTATGGAAAGCTAAATGATGGTTTTGGTTATTCCTTCTCAGGAAACTACAAACATGCTGATGGATTCTTTACTAATGATTATACGGGAAAAAAGGCTGATAATTTGAATGCTGCTTCCGGTAAAATGAAATTGTACTGGGAAAAAAGCAGCCGATTTAATGCCGGATTACTTGTAAACTATGAATATTCAGATCAGGGTGGTTATCCTTATGCTCCGATGGATGTTACAACCGGAAAGATTGGAAATGTGAACTATAATGAATACAGTTCTTATCGTCGGGGGGTATTGACAAGTGGCTTGACACTGAATTACTCTTTTGATAAGTTTCTGCTGAAATCTGTTACCGGTTATCAGTATTCAGACGACAGACAAGCTATTGATCAGGACTTTACTCCCGCAAGCAAATATTTTGTAACTCAGTCAATGCGCCAGCACATGCTTTCCGAAGAATTGGAAATGAGATCGTCTAAAGATCAACGCTACACATGGCTTAATGGTTTCTTCGCATTTTATCAGGCATCTAAAAGTACAGTGAAGAATCTACCTGTAGTGAAAGACTATGATGCACCAACCAATGGCTTTGCATTTTATCATCAGTCAACATTGAAGGATTTGTTTTTTGAGAAACTTTCAGCAACTCTAGGACTAAGATTCGATTATGAAAATGCCAGTCAGGATTATAATTATGGAAAGATTGTTTCGGGCGTAAGACAACAAGTGCAATTACTTAATACAGACCTTAACTTTACACAGCTTACTCCGAAGTTCTCATTGCAGTATCAGTTTAATCCTTTAAATATGACTTATGCAACTGTAACCAGAGGTTATAAAACCGGAGGATTCAATACAAGCTTCGATACAGATGTCGACCAGACTTTCAAACCCGAGTATAGCTGGAATTACGAAGTGGGTAGTAAGTTCGCCTTCTTTGGTAACAAGCTGAAAGGTGATTTTTCTTTTTTCTATATAGATTGGAGGAATCAGCAGATTTCTCAGCCTTTGCTAAGTGGCAAAGGTTCTTTACTGAAGAATGCCGGAAAGTCTTATAGCAAAGGTGTGGAGTTGTCAATGCAGGGAGAGGTTACCAAAGCATTAAACTTACAAATGAGTTATGGTTTTACGAAAGCAAAGTTCCGCGAATATGTTGGAGAAGCTAATAGTTATAATGCCGGCTTTGATTATTCCGGTAATTATATTCCTTATATTCCACGTCAGACAGTGATGTTTGGAGGAGACTATACCTGGAATCTCCGTTCAGGATTTATTAACCGACTTATCTTTTCAGCACAATACGTTGGTACTGGTAAACTTTACTGGAACGATAAAAATACAGTCAATCAACATTATTACGGACTTGTCAATGGTAAGGTGTCTGCTCGTATGAAGAGTCTGACAGTTGATCTTTGGATTAAGAATGCCACATCTAAGGAATATACAGCATTCTATTTGGAATCACTTGGAAGCTCTTTCGGACAAAAAGGCAAACCAATGACATTTGGGGCTACAGTTTCTTATTCTTTTAATTAAAGACAGAATGAACTCAAAACGAACAAATAAGCTACTTACATTCTTCTCATTATACATAGCTCAGTCCGTGCCGATGAGCTTGTTTAGTACTTTACTCCCTGTACTTATGCGACAGGGAAATTTTTCGTTAAGTACTATTGGTTTGCTGCAATTAATAAAGCTTCCATGGATATTGAAAGTATTTTGGGCACCTTTTGTCGATAAACGTACTTCCGATCTAGGTTCGTATAAAAGATGGATCTTTTCATCAGAGATGGTTTACGCCGTATTAATCTTTATGGTTGCCTTTTTAGATCTGAGCACAAACTTTACCACTATATTTATCCTTATTATACTGTCGTTTATAGCCTCTGCCACACAAGATATTGCTACTGATGCGCTTACGGCTCTTTCATTTAACCACAGAGAGAAAAGTTTGGGAAACAGTATGCAAAGTATGGGCAGTTTTACCGGTTCGCTGGTTGGTGGTGGCTTATTGCTATTGCATTATAAACTGATAGGATGGAACGCTTTATTGATAAGTGTTTCTTTGTTTGTAGTGCTGGCATTAATTCCTCTTTTTTTATACAAAGACAAAAAATTTACTCCCAAACATGGCAAAACGCCAATATCAATGAAGGATCTTTATCTGTTCTTTCATCAGAAAGGAGTGGCTAAACAATTAATATTCCTGATTCTTTGTTATTCCGGTATAATTGGAATTTTAGCAATGGTTAAGCCTTTTATGGTAGATTTAGGATATAAAACCGGAGAAATAGGGTTTATGTTTGGTATCTTTGGATCGTTATGTGGCTGCCTTTTCTCGTATATAGGTGGATACGTTATCCGTTCAATCGGAAGATTTTACTCTCGTATCATTTTTGCCTGTGCAGTATTGGTTACCACTGTCTTTTTCTATTTTATGTCTCTCACCACTCCCGGAACTGTTGCTCTGTATGTAGCAATATTCTGTTTGTGGGCAAGTTACGGACTATCTGCGGTGCTGGTTAATACTGTAGCCATGGATTTTCTGAGAGACGGTAGGGAAGGAACGGATTTCACTTTGCAAACAGTGATAGCTCACCTAAGCAGTATGCTTATTGCTGTGTTCAGTGGTAAAGTTGCTGATCTTTTGGGATACAGCGGACTATTTCTGGTAGAAACCGGACTAGCCCTAATATCGCTTGTTTATATACTTGTTTTCTTTAAAAAGCCTGTTCGTCATGAATGAAGATTTAATAGCAAAATATAATGTACCTACGCCAAGGTATACTAGTTATCCGCCGGCAAATTATTTCCACGATCAATTTACCAATGAGGATTATGAAAAAGCGGTGATTGCCTCTAACGAGACCACACCTCAGAATATTTCTTTCTATATCCATATACCTTTTTGTCGTCATCTTTGTCATTACTGCGGATGTAACTCATATCCCATGGCAAAGCCCGAAATTATTGAAGCTTATGTGGATGCGGTAAAGAAGGAGATAAAGAAGGTACTTCCGCTGATAAGCAAAGATCGGAAAATATCTCAGATACACTATGGTGGTGGAAGTCCAAGCAGCATACCGCTTCATTATATACAAGAGATTAACGAATTACTTCTTTCTCAGTTCGAATGTATAGATTCGCCTGAGATTGCAATAGAATGCCATCCCGGTTACCTGGATGAGAATAACTGGATGCAATTAATTAAAGCAGGCTTTAATCGTTGCAGCATTGGCGTTCAGGATTTTAATTCAAAGGTTCTGAAAGGTGTAAACAGAAGATCTTCATTACTTGAAATGGAAACCATTTTCGGATTGTTGAGAGCATTTAATGTTTCCATTAATATGGACTTTATTTACGGATTGCCTTATCAATCTGTTCAAAGCTTTGAAGAAACACTTCTAAAGGCTGCAGCATTAAAGCCGGATAGATTGGTTACTTTCTCTTATGCACATGTGCCTTGGGTGAATAAAGCTATGATGATATTAGAAAAGAATGGTTTACCTTCTCCTCAGGAAAAGAGTGCGATGTATAATGCTGCCAAACAAATTCTGTCAGCCAAAGGTTATCAGCCTATTGGTCTCGACCATTTTGTATTGCCGGATGATGATTTGAATATCGCTCTTCAGTCGGGACAATTGCACCGTAACTTTCAGGGATATTGTACACGGAAAACAACAGGTCAGGTATATGCTTTCGGAGTGACTGGTATCAGTCAGCTTTCCATGGCTTATAGTCAGAATACAAAGAGTATTCCTGAATATATTCAGAAAATGAACGATGGTGAGTTTGCCATTATTAAAGGATATACCCTTAACAGGGATGAACAGATTGCCAAAGAAGTAATAACAACACTGATGTGCAACGACAGACTTAACTGGAAAGAGCTTTCTGCTCATATTGGTGTTGGCGAAAGTGATATTAAAAACGCAATCTCGTATGATGAGAATAAATTGGCCGATTTCGAAAAAGATGGGATTATAAATTGTTCTCGGGAAGAAATAAGAATAACGGAGGAAGGAGCTATATTTGTGCGAAATGTTGCTGCAGCGTTTGACCCGCTGATGAAAGATAACACAAAAATGTATTCGAAACCGGTTTAAAAATATAAGTTACTTAATGGATAAGAACAAAGATGTTGATGTTGTAGTTATTGGTGCCGGAGTTACAGGGCTTGTCACTGCTTTTTTATTGACTAGAAAAGGATTGAAGGTACTTCTGCTCGAGAAGAACAACAGAGTGGGAGGGCAGATGAGATCTATCCGTGAAGATGGATTTGTTTTTGAATCGGGTCCTAATACGGGAGTAGTTTCTAACCCTGAAGTTGTGGAGCTATTCCAGATGTTGCAAGGTAGTTGCTCTATTGAGAATGCTCGTAAAGAAGCAAAAGTGCGATTAATTTGGAAAAATGGAGCATTTCATCCGCTTCCTTCAAGTCTGACTACAGCAATATCTACTCCTCTGTTTACCTGGAACGATAAAATCCGGATTCTCTTTGAACCTTTACGTAAGAAGGGTGATAATCCGTTCGAAAGTATTGGAGAACTTACTCGCAGAAGATTGGGACAATCATTCCTTGACTATGCTGTCGATCCATTTATTTCTGGTATTTATGCCGGAGATCCAAGTAAACTTGTTACCCGCTTTGCGTTGCCTAAACTTTATAATCTGGAACAAAAGTACGGTAGCTTTATCCGTGGTGCAATTAAAAAAGCAGGCGAACCTAAATCAGACCGAGATAAATTGCCAACCAAAGAGGTTTTTTCCGTACTGGGCGGATTTGAATCATTGGCTACTGCTCTAGCAAAGGAAATTAAGGAAGAGAATATACGTTTGTCTCAGGAAGGCATTTCCGTTCAGCCGGTTGCTGATGGATGGGAAACGGTTCTGTCTGCCAGTGAAGAAAGAATCCACTCTCGTTATGTAGTTTCTACTGCTGCGGCTTATGATTTACCAGCTATATTACCTTTCATAGAGGATAAGGATATGAAACCAATTAGTTCTCTTCATTATGCTCCGGTTATTCAGGTTGGGGTAGGAGTGGTTAAAGCAGATGGGCATGTACCAAATGCCTTTGGTGGTTTGGTTCCATCTCGTGAAAAGCAAAGAATGCTTGGCATTTTGTTTCCTTCTTCATGTTTCTCAGGTCGTTGTCCGGAAGGCGGAGGTAACCTTTCCTTCTTTATTGGAGGAAGTAAACATCCAGAATATCTTTCTTATACAGATGAGCAATTAGAAAGTCTGGTTAAAGAATCACTATCTAAAATGTTAGGATTCCCAGCTAATTATACTCCCGATAAAATAAAAATCTTCAGACACGAGCGTGCTATCCCTCAATACGAAGCTGATACGGAAGAAAGATTGGCAAGCATTACTGAGTTGGAAAAACAATATTCAGGTCTGTTCCTTGCAGGAGGTATAAAGGATGGCATAGGTATGGCCGATCGTATTAAACAGGCAACCCGGATTGCAGAAGAAATAGCGAACTTAAACTGATGTTATTCTGTTTATATAAAAAGAAAAAGCAATAATCATGGACTATACAATTAAACACAATGAAGACGATTTCCGATTTGAAACGGAGGTTGATGGTTATCTGGCCTATGTTGAATATACTCCATTGGACAAGGAACTGGATTTCATTCACACCTGGGTTCCAAAAGAAATTGGTGGTAAAGGAATTGCTGCGGCGTTAGTTAAGTTTGCAATGGACTATGCCAAGGAAAATCATTTGAAAGTTGTCCCCACTTGTCCGTATGTGAAAGCTTTCTTAATCAGGCATGAGGAGTATAAAGAGTGCCTATACGATTAAATAATTTGTTTTAATTCTGCTTGAAATCTATATATCAGATTAAGTTAAACTTGTCTTGTACTGATTTTAAAAATGACCTTGATATTATTAGATCTGTTTTTTCTTCATAAGGAGGATATAAAACACATCTCTTTCCTTCTATCATTGCCAGATAGTCGATGTTAATAATTTGTTGCTGATTTATCTGAGCAAAAGATTTTGATAGTTTTATTATATCTTCTGCTTTAGTATTCCTTTTTAATTGAATGCTTTTTCCATTTTGCAAGGTTACATACCAATGCTTATTTTCTTTTACGTATTCAAAATATCCGATTTGTTCCTGACGAAGAGTTATATATCCGGTAATAGTGGCAATTAAGAATGTTCGGTTTTCTGGTATCAGTTGAGATAGCGAATCAATAAAAGACGATAATTTGTTTTCTTTGTCAACAGAATCAAAGAAGCGATTCATCACTGTTTGGAACTCATTCTCCTCGTATGGTTTT
The DNA here is from genome assembly GCA_963668125.1 of Bacteroidaceae bacterium. GTDB lineage: Bacteria > Bacteroidota > Bacteroidia > Bacteroidales > Bacteroidaceae > Bacteroides. Next base: position 2,001,748 of record OY764215.1, read on the forward strand.
AGTAAATAGTCGAATGCAGATTCTCTTAGTGCTTCAAGCATATACTTTTCGTAGGCAGTGTAAAAGACTACGTGCATTCGCCAGGTTATCAGATTCTTTATCTCATGAAGCAATTCCAAACCACTTGTTTCCGGCATTTCAACATCCAAAAAAAGAAGATCAGGTTTCTTTTCTAAAATAAAGTTTTTCCCTATTTGTGCTGACTGCGTAGTTCCAGCTATTAATATTTCACTAAAGTTTGATAATGACCGACATAAATTGGATATTCCAATCTCTTCATCGTCTATTATTACAACACTATATTGTTTATTCATTGTTATTCAAATTTGTACCTATCAGGAATAAACATGTGAACTTCTGCACCGCGGATGTCTTCATTGTTATTGCGAATATTCTGAATGTTAAGAGATATCTTGTCTATATTTTTTGAATTCAAAAGCTGGATCGTCTGAAATAAAATTCTCAGTCCGTTTCCCGTACCTTTTGTCTGACTCTCTTGTTGAGGGAAATATCCGGCTCCATTGTCTCTAATAAATACATTAATGCCTTCTTTTTCCTTCTCCAGATTAATACTAAGTATTTTGTCTCCTTTTTTAGGGCGCAAAGCATGCTTTATTGCATTTTCAACAGGAATCTGTACAGACATTGGAAGAATAAACACTTCATTTAAATCTATTCCGTTATCGATGTTCCATTCAATACGAAAATCATCTCCCAAATTCCTCTTTTCTAATTCTATGTATAGTTTTACAAAGTCTAATTCTTCAGCTAACAGCACTTTTGTGTTTTCTGATATTTCCAGATTCTTTCGCATCAATGTTGCCAGATTATATAAATTCTTGCGTTCGTTTTCGTTTGATGAACAGATTTCATTATTGATTATATTAAATATAAAATGAGGAGATACCCGGTTGCGTATATTTTCCATCCTAAGCTTAATTAGCTTATCCATGTACTTTATCTGTTGCAGATCTTTCTTTTTTTTCAGGCAAAAGAAAATATAGACAGATGTTGAAAGACCTATCAGGCAGACTAATATCCAGATGAAAGAAACATATCTTAGGCTTTTCATCTGAGAGGCTTGTTTTTGAATAATAAGTTTATTGTTTACTAATGTTGTGTCTTGCTTATATCGCAGATCAATTTCGGAAATTCTTTTTTCTGCTTTATCATTGCGAATAGAATCATCTATAGCTATATTCTTTGACTGATAATAGTATGCTTGTTTAAAATTTCCTGTTTGGGCATAGTACTTTTGCAGATACTTGTTTCTTATTGATATTATATTGGCTTCTACCCCCGATGAGTCTTTGGTATCTTCTAATAATTTTCGGGCAAGTTGAGTGTTCTTTTGTTTTAATGCCAATCCGGCCCTTATAGTTGAGATGTAATACAAGGCTGTTTTGTTCTTTATGGTAGAAAAGTATGAATAGCTCTTATCCAGACAATATGGAACTGAGTCTAGTTTATTAAGATTTAGATAAATATCTCCAAGATTCAGCTCGCATAGACTGACGTAAAATTGGTAATCGCCTTTCGATACTAATTTCTTCGCTTTTTGAAACCAGGGTAGTGCCTTGTTGTATTCTTCTTTATAATAATAGAAATTTCCCCGGTTATTGCAAAACGTAAATTTCTCGGCCAATGTTCTGTTGCTGTAGAATTTTTCTGCAAGGCGGAAATAAGTGTCCGACAATTCGAAGTCGCGCAGTTCCATATAAATTTGCCCTAAACCAAAATATATTGGGAATCCCATTTTTTCGGTTATTTTTAAAGAATCACTTTTTGATAGAGCCTTTCTATAATAATATGTACTCATGGCAAAATCTCCTTTTCTTGAGTACATATCAGCCAGATTGATGTACATATCAGGAATGCGGTTCGTGTTATTTGCCAGTTCGTATTGTTTTAATGCTTCTTTAAAATAAGAAAGTGCAGAGTCTTGCTTACTCATTTGTCCGTAGTAAACTCCAATGTTGTTATTTGATGAGGCTAATAAATCGTATATACGAGGTGATAATTCCTGACGCTTACAGAAGTTAATTACTTGATGAGACAAAAGAAGTGAAGAATCGTACTGGTTAATAGCCGAATATGCTAAAGCATAAGTGCTGTATGCTTTATAGTACATTATGCTATCGGGAGCTATTTTCATAGCTTTTTTCAGTAAATTCTTCGATAGCGTGATGTTATTGTATAATGAATCCTGAGCTTGTTGTATAAAAGAATCTATTAATTGATTATTACTAAAGCTGACTGAACTTGTTTTTTTGCATGAATATATACTTGTAAAAATAAGAATAGCAAATATGTTTATAAGGATGCGTATGCTTATATTATTTTTAATTATCATAGTGAGATTTATATTTTAATGGTTACCGCAAAAATATGAATAATTATTTATAATTTGTTTGTACTAATGGATAAAACTTTCAATATATTAATATAATAAATGTATTGAAAATTAAGAGGGTTTCTTTTTATTTGTATTTAATAATCATTTAATATTTAGTTATATAATTGTATACAGTCTCCGTTTTTTCTTTAAACGTAATATTTTCATAAAGGCAGTTTTACAAGGTTTTAGTCTGCTGTTTTTAAATGTTGGACTAATAATGTTTTGTACATCCGGGTGTACAGATGTAATACACCCGGGTGTATAGCTTGTTTAGATCCGGGTGTAAAACATATTTAGACCCGGGTCTTAATAAAAATATTACGATAATGATTTAGAGAATTAATATGTAATTGAAAAAAGTATCTTTAATGATTCTAAATTGACCTCTGATTGATGCTTTCGAAAGAATAAAATCTGTAAAAGTTTAAAATAGATGTATCTTTGTTCACTCATTATTACAATATTATAAATGTAATTATTCAATGAAGGAAGATTTAATCAAACAAAAAGTTCAAGGGTGGATTGTTTCTATGTCTCTGCTCATTCTAATTGGAAAGTTCATAGCTTTCTTTCTTACTAATTCTGTTGGAATATTAACCGATGCAATGGAAAGCATTGTGAATGTAATAGCCGGACTAATAAGTTTCCTTAGTTTGAGATATGCAGCCAAACCTAAAGATAAAGAACATCCTTTCGGACATGGTAAGATTGAATTAATATCTGCATCTATTGAAGGGCTATTGATTATGATAGCAGGTGGTCTGATTATCTATGAAGGTGTACTACGACTTTTCCAACCTGCTACTATTGGTAAGCTGGATACTGGTATTGCTGTGGTTGCTGTTGCTGGTTTAATGAATTATATAATGGGATGGTACAGTATACGTATGGGTAAAAAGTACGATTCAATAGCATTGGTGGCTGGTGGAAAGCATTTGCAGTCGGATACATATTCCACTATTGGTCTTGTAACCGGTCTTTCACTACTTTATTTTACCGGTTTAGGATGGATTGATAGTGCTTTAGCTTTGATTTTTGGTTCAATCATTGTTGTAACAGGTATTCTTATCCTTCGTAAAACAATAGCCAATTTAATGGATAAAGCTGATGGGGAAGTTCTTCGTAAAATGTTAGGAGTAATTTCGGCTGTAAGAAAGCCGGAATGGATAGATGTTCATAATATGAAAGTCATTAAATATGGTAGCTATCTATTTGTGGACTGTGATTTAACTTTGCCCTGGTTCTATAATATAGAGGAAGGACATAAAGCTTGTGAGGAATTAAGGAGTCTTTTATCGGCTAAATATTCTGATCGTTTATTGGTTACTATCCATTCTGACCCTTGTCTGGAAAAACATTGTGAGCATTGCCTGATGGCTGATTGCAAATATAGGAAGACTCAATATATAGCAGCATTGAACCTCACTTTGGAAGAACTGACTGCCAGTGACGAAGAACATAACGAAAAACATAGTTGAATATAAATAATTTCTTTTCATATTTTGTTTTTATTGAAAAAAGTGTTATAATTATACCATCTTAACTATCAAACTATTTATTATCTGTTATTGGTGATAAATTCCTGGAATTTTGAGCACAAGCGGAAACAAGTTTTGGTATATTGTTTTACTCAACTCAATGTTATGAAAAGAATATTTATACATATTATCTTCTTTTTATTAACGATAAGCCAATTATGTGCTCAACAAGCTGATTCTTTATTTGCTTTCAATGACTCTGCCCGTATGATAAAACGTCCGTGGCGTGCTGCTTTTCAGACTGCCGGACTGAATATTGGTGTGTGGGCATTCGATCGTTTTGCGATGAATCAGGATTATGCAAAGATTACTTTTCATTCTATTGGCAAGAATATAACAAATGGTCTTGTTTGGGATAATGATAAGTTCTCTACCAATCTGTTTGCTCATCCTTATCATGGTAATCTATATTTTAATGCAGCTCGCAGCAATGGAATGGGCTTTTGGAAATCGGTTCCGTATAGTTTTGCCGGAAGCTTGATGTGGGAAATGTGTGCAGAGGTAGAGCCACCGGCCATTAATGACTTTCTGGCTACTTCTATTGGTGGAGTTGCTTTGGGGGAAGTAACTTATCGGCTCTCTTCCTTAGTTCTTGACGATTCTAAATCCGGTTCAAGTAGATTCTTCCGCGAATTACTTGGTACACTAATCTCGCCTTCCAGAGGATTAAATCGTTTGGTTACCGGAGATGCCTGGAGAGTACGGCATAAATATTACAAATATCATGATTATGAGAGGCTTCCGGTAAAGTTCTCTGCAACTTTAGGAGAGCGTTATCTAGCGGATAATGAACATTTCTTTAAAGGTAGTAATAGCCCTTATATAGAATTTAAAGTTCTGTATGGAGATCCGTTGCAAGAAACAACAAATCAGCCGTTTGACTATTTTAATTTTAGATCAACCATCAATTTAGTAGGTAATCAACCGTTGATCGGATCTGTTAATCTTATTGCTAAATTATACGGAAAACATTTGGAACCTGTATCCGGGCATAAAATATTAGTAGGGCTCTTTCAGCATTTTGATTATTACGACTCTGAGCGTGTAATTACAGGATCTAAAAATATTCCTTATAAAATATCCGAAGCGGCCGCGTTTGGTGTTGGAATGATATATCAGTTTCCGGCAAGAAAAGCAAATATTCGCCAAAGCTCATTTATTAATGCAATTCTTTTGGGAGGAAGTCTGACCGATTACTATAATTCGATAGACCGTAATTATAACATGGGAAGCGGATTTAGTATTAAAAGTAATACCTCTATTGAATTTAAAAAATACGGCAATTTTGAATTAAACCTGCAATATTACCGCATCTTTACCTGGAAAGGTTATGATGGTATAAATCTCGATGAACTGACTAACGAGGAAAGACTGTATCTGAATGCTCAGGGCGATAAAGGTAATGTGCAGCTTGCCGTAATTAATCCTATGATGGATATTGATTTGGGGTATAGAGTTAAAATTAGTGCAGGTTTATATTATTACTTAAGGAATACACATTATACAAGTAAACCCGATTTTCTTTTTCACACAATCGAAACCCGTTTAGGACTGAAGTATACTTTCTAGCTATTACGCTGACGATTACCAGAAAGACGATTCTCACTTTTGAAGAAGCTCTGAAAGATATTTAATATTAAAGTTGTGCATAAGCGAGAATATAAATTAGTAGTTAGTTTCTATCAGAATTTATATATCTCACTATTGCACAACTTTTTTTGTATCATCTATAATTTTATAAATTATCAAACGGATTTTAATGATAAGATTTAGAAAAAGATTTCATTATTAAATGAATCATTACTTTTTTTGTGCAATCTTTTTTAGAGGTATCACTTCTCCAACCAAGCTGTTCAGGTAAACCTCTAGTGCAGTATAGCCACTTTTCATTTTAATATTCCTGTCTTCTCTATTAGTTGGATCAAATCCGTTAGCTCTTTCCCATGCATCGTCCATACCATCGTGATCATTGTCGGTAATCTTATTTTTGGTAACGTATGAAGGATAACCTCCTACAGCAGATGGTTCATCGATAATACCCAATTTTAATCCGTAATATTGATTATATACCCAGGTTGTGTCTTTTCCGGATATAGAAGAGATATATCTTTTTACAGTTCCCTTACCCGATGCTGTTCCATTACGCACTTCATTAATAATTCGCAAATCAACAGCATCACGAGGGAATGCTCCTGCACCGGCCAGCACACTTTTATATGCATTCTTAGCTGTTTCAGTTTTTACGGCATAAACCGGATCAATATGAAAAGGAGTATTTACAATCATTGTATCTCTGCTGGCAGCAGGATTCACACTAAGATCTATTCCTATATTATTGTTGGCTGTCATAGTGGCATTTCCTTCCATTACATTTCCGGATAAGTACCAGTTAGATACTTTATCAGTCTTACCATACGATGCCTGAACAAAATAGGATTTCTCACCTGAAGGTCTTGCCGGACCGGGTTTATAGTAATTGCCTACCATGTTAATGTGGTTATATGTATTATTATTTATATCACCACCATAGCAAGAGTTTATTCTTCCCCAGTTATAGTTTACGTTGTTTACGTAGTCGGTAAGAATATTTATATCATTATGTCCTCTGGCACCATTAAATCGAGGAGTACGGTTCTTGTTATTAGCTAATAGGTTATGATGGAAAGTAGAGAACTGCCCTCCCCATTGACTGCCATAGCTACGCTCACCTTTACCATGCCCCGAAGTATAAAGGCCTTCATGAATTAAACACCATTGAACTGTAGTTCTTTGGTTATCGTAAATAGTCATATTTTCTTCTGCCGACCAACCAAATGTGCAATGGTCAATAATAAAATCAGAAGAGTTTTCTATTCCTATTGAGCCACCTGGAATAAAGACTTTCGAATCTGTCATTCCGCCAATGCGAGAACGAATATGGCGGATTATTAAATTCTTTGTTCCTCCAAAATTAAGTTTGCCACCACGAAAACAAATACCATCTCCCGGAGCTGTTTGTCCGGCTATCGTCAGGCCATTTCGCTTACAACGAATATCAGACTTTAATAGTATCACACCCGAAACGCGAAACACAATAGTAACAGGAGTATTGGGGTACTGTGACAAAGCCCATCTGAAAGAACCTTCTCCACTATCATTAAGATTAGTTACTTCAACAACCTCGCCACCACGTCCACCGGTTGTAAATTTACCAAATCCTTCCGCAGTTGGAAAAGCCAGAGTTTGAGCCGAAAGTCGGTTCGGAGCAATAGTTGTAGCCAACAAAAGGCCAGCACAAAAGAATGACTGCAATAAATTCATGATATTTGTTTTATATGTTACTTTTTAATACGTTTTGTTGAGCTTATAATGGATGCTGATGCACTCAGATTTCCGTTAATACTTACTGATTTAACCGAGTATGTATACTTTTTGTTTATCTGAACAGTTTCGTCAGTATAAGAAGCATTAGTAGTTGTGGCTAAGAATAGTCCGTTTCGCAAGATTAAATATCCAATTGCTCCATCAACCGTTTTCCAGGATATTGTATTCCCATCTTTACTAAGCTTGGTAGGTGCAGAAGGAGCAGTGCACATAGCCTGAGGATCATAAGGAACTGAACTTATTTTTGAATAAACCTGTTTCATCCCTAAATAGGAGTCAACTTCGTCTTTCGTTAATTGAAAGCTCCAGTTTGCTCTTTTAGTTATATCTACTGGAGTTTGGTTCATATTTATACTATTATATTCCGCAAAGCAAGCCGATAAATGATCCGTACTTTTCCATGCAGACCAACCTTCTGGTTTAATATGTTTTCCCATCCGGCAATTTAAATAAATAGAGCCACATTCCATACTCCAGGGTCTACCTAAATAGTAAGAATTATCCGCCACATCTGCTTTAGCTTTTATATCACAATTCCTGAAAATAAATCCATAACGAAGAGTCTTTCCTGAAGTTGTTTTTTCATAATATGAAATATCTTCAGGAGCAGAAATATAGCTTCCGCCTTTAACGCAATTAATTGTACAATCATCGAAAAAGACTGTTCCGCCGCCATAAATAAAATCTGTTGCTCCCTGAATAAAACAATCCTTGAAATAGAACCGCCGACCTTTCCTTGAACGATAAGTATCCTGAAATCCTAATAAGCGACAGTTCTTAAAAGTCTGCCGGTCTTCTTCTGTATCTAACGCTAAAGCCTGTCCTTTGTTTCCGGCTGAATTCTGAAAAGTGATGTTTTCTGCATAAAAGTCATTTGCATAAATAGCAAAGGTTGTTGCACCATAAACGTTAGTTGCACCATTCCCAATTGCATCTGGAGAAGTTATTATTACATCATTCACGCTTTCGCCTATCAGACTAATTTGCTTCAGTGATTTTGATGTTCGTGTTCCAATAGATACTTTTTCTTCGTAAGTTCCATTCTTAACAAAAATGAGGCTACGCTCATTATCCGGACAATCGTTTATTGCTTTTTGAATTGAGGTATGAGTTCCGCTACCATCCTTGGCCACTATAAAACGAAATGGTTGAGCATTGATTATTGGACAAAGGAAAAGTAAGTAAAAAGCAAAAAATAGGTATTTATAATCCATTATAATTCTTTTTATAAAGTATCTGACTGACATTGCCTGATATGCAATAATTATTATGACGCTTCAATTTTATCTATGTAATCGCTTAAAGAGTGAAATATGATATAAGCTTAGGCTTGAGTATCAAAAATATAAAACCAGGAGCTGTTTACATGCTTTAAATTACTGATGAACTTGTTGAATATTGTTTGTTTTTGAGGTGTAATTTCTAAAACTAAAAAAGATTGCATAAAGTTAAAACTCTTTTTCAATTTATATTGTTATTAACATTGTTATGTATCCTTAAATATAACCCTTATAAACAAGTCTAATGAAAAGAATAATAGTGGTAATGTTGCTGATGATATCCGTTTTTTTGCTTAAAGCCCAAAACAAGATACATCCCATTAACTTTTCTATTTGGAATCCTGTAGCATTGGCTTCCTATGATTCGCTTTGTACAACAAATTTTAATTTAGGATTATATTCGAAGACTTATAGATTAAATGGAATAGGGTTAAATATTTTGGCTCATAAAAATCAGGAGAATATAAATGGATTGACGTTTTCCGGAGTAGGAGAGTATGTTAATGGAAATATGAGCGGATTGCAAATTTCAGGATTGTTTAATATGGTTAAGGGGCATATGCATGGAATTCAGATTGCAACGATTCAGAATACCAATGTAATGCATACAAAAGGTATAATGATTGCCGGAATTACAAATTTCTCAATTGGAAACTCAAGAGGAGTTCAATTGGCTGGAGCTGCAAATATGGCCGGATCTAATTTCAGCGGATTGCAAGCCTCTTTAGGAGTAAATATCGCTTCATCCTCCTCCAATCTTTTTCAGATATCAGCTTTAACAAATGTTTGTGCTGATAGAATTCATGGTGTTCAGATAGGAGCAGGTAATTATGCTGCAGGAATAAAAGGGTTTCAGCTTGGATTATTAAATTTTTGTACAGGGGAAGTGCGTGGATTGCAAATGGGAATAATAAATTATAGCGAAGACACTTCGGCTGTAAAGCTTGGATTGGTGAATATAAGTCCCAGAACACGAATTCAATTAATGGCATACGAAAGTAATATAGTTCAGAATAATTTGGCAGTTCGTTTTAGAAATGGCTACTCTTATACAATTATAGGCATAGGCACAAATTATAAAACATTTGATAATAGAACTTCTGGTGCTATTATTTATAGATTGGGGCTGGGAGTAAATATCTTTAAAGTATTTTATGTCAGTGCTGATGCTGGTTATAATCATATAGAGAATCTTAATGATGGCAATAAAACAGATTTTCCAAAGCGTTTATATTCGTTACAAGCGCGATGTAATTTGGAGTTTCACCCATTTCATCGGTTTGGCATTTTTGCATCAGGAGGATATTCTCATACAAGGCATTACGATTCTAAAGAAACCTTTGAAAATAAAACAATTGTAGAGTTTGGTGTAGTACTATTTTAAATGGACAGGAAAATGAAAAGAATACTTGTATATATAATTCTTTCTTTACTAATGATGGGTGAAGTTTACTCTCAGCAGGCCGATTCATTGTTTGTTTTCAATGATTCTATACGTATGAGAAAACATCCATGGCGGGCTGCTTTTGAGAATATAATTATAAATACAGCAATCTGGGCCGATAATCGTTTTGAGAGAAAAGCAGATTATGCAAAGATTAGCCTTAACACGATTCATGAAAATATTAAAAGAGGTTTTGTGTGGGATAACGATCTTTTTGCTTCCAATCAGTTGCTTCATCCTATTCATGGTAGTTTATTTTTTAGTGCTGCTCGTAGTAACGGTCTCAATTATTGGGAGTCTCTTCCTTATTCCTTTATGGGAAGCTTTTCGTGGGAATTATGTGCTGAAACAACCCCGCCGTCCATTAACGATTTACTTAGTACAAGTTTTGGAGGTGCAGCTTTAGGAGAAGTATCTTACCGACTTTCCACGTTGGTACTCGACGACTCAAAAACGGGAGCCAATCGTTTATGGCGTGAATTTGTAGGTACCGTTGTTTCTCCGGTAAGAGGACTTAACCGTATAATTACTGGTAAGGCTTGGAAAGTGAGACATAAATACTATAAGTATATTGATTATGAAAAAATACCAGTGAATATATCTGTAACTTTAGGAGATCGTTACATGGCTGATGATAACCGTTTCTTTAGACAAAACAATAATGCATATCTGGAATATCAAATGAATTACGGAGACATATTGAGCAATGAAACGAATAAGCCTTATGATTTCTTTAAATTTAATGTGCTTTTTAACATGGGAGGTACTCAACCTATTGTTAGCAATGTAAGCCTGGTGGCAAAACTTGCAGCTAAATGTTATGAGCCTTTGCCCGGACATAAAGCATTAATAGGCCTCTTTCAACATTTTGATTATTATAATTCAGAAATCGTTCTTAAAGATTCAAAAAGTATTCCTTTTAAATTAGCAGAAGGAGCTACTTTTGGTTTAGGTATGGCATATTTGTTTCCTGCAACAAAGAGAGTAAACATTTGGCACAGAACTTATTTAAATGCAGTTTTGCTTGGAGGTACTTTAACTGACTATTATAGATTAGGTCGTAATTATAATCTTGGAAGTGGATTTAGTATAAAGAATTATACTACTATAGAATCCCGGAAATATGGAAGTCTTGATCTGAATCTTTTTTATTATAACTTGTTTACCTGGAAAGGGTATAGTGATGCAGAGATTAAGAGCACAGAAGATCCATATTTATATCTCAATACTCAGGGAGATAAAGGAAATACAGCTTTTTTGATTCTTAATCCGGATATTAATCTTAATCTGTCTTCTTGTTGGAGAGCAACTTTTGCTTCTTTCTTCTATTTCAGAAAATCACATTATGATTACCATGAAGATGTTACTTCCAGTACGTTCGAAATTCGTTTAGGTTTAAAATATACTTTTGGTTTAAAGTAGTAATTTTATTTAAGACGTTTGTACTTCTATAGATTATTAGAACAACACAATTATAAATTCAGAAAGTTAATTTTATATATAATTTTGCTTAATGGTTGTAACATTTATGTCTGTTTAGCTATATATTTGCGTTTAACAACATAAATGGAGGTTATTAATGAAATACGTTGACTTACACGCAAAGCTTAAAGAATTGCTGAATTATGAAGACGACGAGATTATAATTGATGATAATGTAATTGTCCGCAACTTCAATTTTGATTCTAAATCCAGAGATATTCTACCTGGTGGAGCTTATAATCATGATACATACGAATATTGTTCTTCGGAGGATCCGGATTATGAACCGGATATTATTCAGGATATGCTTAATATGAGCGACGCTGAGATTCCTGAAAATATTCATTTCCGTTATCATATGTTTCGCCCTGCTGGAAATCAGAAGGTGAAAGAATTAATTCTTATGTTTCATGGTTTCAATGAAAAACATTGGGCTAAATATTCTACCTGGGCTAAGGCCTTAGTCGATAAAACCGGAAAAGCAGTTTTGTTATTCCCCATTGCTTTCCACATGAACCGCGCCCCACTTAGTTGGAGTGATTCACATCAGATGTATGCCATTAGTCAGCAGAGAAAGAAAAGGCATCCCGAGGTAATTTGTTCTACATTATCGAACGTTGCTATCAGCACTCGTCTTCATAACAAACCGCAGCGTTTTATATGGTCTGGTTTACAGACTTATTACGATGTAATATCATTGATGAAAGAGATTAAAGCGAATCAACATTCGGACATTGAACCTGATGCTTCAATTGATTTCTTTGCATATTCTATTGGTGGCTTTCTGGCACAAATATTGATGATGACTGATTATGAAGGCTATTTTTCAAAGTCGAAATTGTGCTTATTCTGTGGAGGAGCTGTATTTAACCGACTTTCTCCTGTATCTAAGTTTATATTAGACAGCGAAGCAAATGTAAGTCTTTACTCTTTTGTAGTGGAACATCTGGAAAGTCATATGAAGCGCGATAAGATGTTACAGACATACTTAAGCGATTCTCATCCCGAGGGAGTTTATTTCCGCAGTATGCTGAATTATAAAACATTTACCAGCTTCAGGGAAAGCAGATTCCGCGAGATGCATAATCGTATCTTGGCTGTTACTCTGGAAAAAGATACTGTGGTTCCGGCTTACGAGGTGATTAATACATTGCAGGGAATAAAGAGAGATATACCTATTGAAGTGGACACTTTGGATTTTAGTTATCCTTATAAGCACGAAGATCCATTCCCGGCCTTGACTTCTATTGCTGATGCTGTAGATGAGGAATTTAATAAAGTATTTGAAAGAATATGCAACTTCTATTTGTAGAAGTTGCATATTGATTGAATATTATTTTTTCAAAGAAAGAACATACTTCTTCCAATCCGGAGTTTTGTTCATCTTTTGAGAAAGCATAATAACTTTATCATTTTCAACTTGATAATAACTGATGTCGCTATTCTTTTCCGGAGTAAGTTCCCAAACGATAGCGTTTTTATCAGCTTCTGTACCATGGATAGTTTTTACAGTACCATTCTGAACGTAAGTAAGGTCTTTACCTTCGTTTCCTTCAATGTAAGTTTTCAGAAGTTCGTATGTACCGTTGTCGCTCTTTTCCTGAATTTTTACAGTAAGAGTGTAACGCAAGCCTTTTCCCTGAGCAGGAAGAACACCTTCGAAGGTTTTTGTTTGCAGTGCACCCAATGCCGGATCAAGTTTTGCTTCGGTACTGTCTTTTGCTGCCCCTTCTGCAGTTGCATCCTTTGTTTTCTGCTGGCAAGAAACCATGGCTGCCAACGCTAATAAAAATAGTAATTTTTTCATGATAATAATTGATTTATGTAAGTGGAAAATAGTCCTTTTATTTAATAATTACCAGGAGTTTGTCAACCCTTCCATTATCCATATCCATTACTTCGAATTGTAGATTCTGATATGTAAATATATCCCCGGCTTTTGGAATACGTCCGATATAAAACATAGCTAATCCGCCTAGTGTAGTAAAGTCTTCGCCTTCCAGATCATCGTAGAACAAAATGCCCATCTCTTCCATAAAATCTCCAAGATTCAAGGAGGCATCTACCAGGTAAGAGCCATCTTTTCGCTTTACGATAGGTTCTTCGGCTATTTCGTTTTCCTCAAGTATATCGCCAAATATACTTTCTGTGAGATCGTGCAGAGTGATAATTCCTTCTATCCCGCCATATTCGTTGACTACTACGCCAAACTTGTTTTTGTTCTTCTTGAACAGTTCCAGAACCTTCTTGGCATAAAGACTTTCCGGAATGAAGAGTGGGGGTTGGGCAATACTTTTCAGATCGAATGTTCCGTCATAGCCAATCATTGTTATGATATTCTTTACGGAAACCACACCTATAACCTCATCCTGAGAACTATCGGTTAGCAAGTATTTGCTGAAGTGCTTTTTATCAATGATGTCCAAAACCTCTTTCTGAGTGTAATCTGCGTGAAGAAAAACCACATCTGTACGGTGAGTCATTAATTCATTTGCCCGCTTGTCGGCAAAACGGAACACATCCCTCAGCATGTTTGTTTCATCTTTATCAATAACTCCTTGTTCTGAGCTCTGATGAAGAATAACTTTTAGTTCTTCCTGCGTAATGGTACGTTCATGCCCCTTGATTCCAAGGATTTTATTTAATAGTTTGGTAGATACGCTGAGCAGATATACAAAAGGATAAGTAATTTTTGTTATTACCGACATGAAAGGAGAGAGCCTTATTGCAATTTTTTCGGGATTGGACAGACCGATAGATTTAGGAACCAGTTCGCCTATAATAAGAGATAAGTAAGTAATAAAAGCAACTGTTACTATCAAAGCCATGTCTGCTGCATAAGCCTCGGTGGCTGGAATCATTTTAAAAAGCGGTTCCACATTATGTGCAACGGCAACTCCGCCGAAAGCTCCGGATACAATTCCAATAAGAGTAATTCCAATCTGAATGGTAGAGAGAAACTTATCTGGTTCTTGTAATTGTTTAAGTACACTTTTGGCCGATAGATTTCCTTTACTGGCCAATGTCTCCAGTCTCGCTTTACTTGATGAAATTAATGCGATTTCGTACATAGAGAAGATTCCGTTGAGAACCAAGAGAAGCAATATAATTGCAAATTCCATCGTGTTTGTTTAATGATTATATGCGAATTTATATGTTTATTTCGTTTCTTGCAACAATTAAGAACTTTTGTTATATACTTTTCTATAATATAACCAGAGTTTAGCAAATGACTGATGAATATATGAGTTAAAGACCTACACCTTTATGTATAAAGTAGTACTCTAATAAAAAATAAGGCGTAGGCCTTAAATAAATAAGGCCTACTATTTATTGAAAATGTAATTCTTTACTTTAGCTTAACTAATCCGATGGTTTAGCTAAACGTTCTTTGTGTTGCTGTTTCCTATTCTTGTTCAATTAACAGAGATGTCATAGCAAGCGATCCCGCTACTGTTTTATCATTGAAAAAACTTACTTTTTCATTTTCTTCTTTTAGTGCCAGGATGTAAATCAGAGGTAAATAATGTTCAGACGTTGGGATTGCTAGTTTAAAAGCCTCTCCTTGCATTTTGTAATTAATAAGCGATTGATGGTCGTTTGCAAGAATTTGTTTCTTCATTTTTTCAAGAGCTTCACTGGCCCAGTCATAAGCATATTCCGGTTCATTAAACTTATCCCAGGCAATCATTCTGAGGTTGTGAACAAGATTTCCGCTTCCCACAATCAAAACTCCTTTTTTACGAAGCGACGATAGTTCCTTCGCAAGTTCATAATGGTATTGAGCATCCTGATAATAGTCCAGACTCAACTGAACAAGAGGAATATCAGCGTTGGGATATATATGTTTTAATACACTCCAACAACCATGATCCAGTCCCCATTTCTCATCCAGTCCCACAACTGTTTTGCTTATTAACGCTTTTATCTCTTTTGCTAATTCTGGGCTTCCCGGAGCAGGGTACTGAACTTCAAATAGTTCTTGTGGAAATCCGCCAAAGTCGTGTATCGTTGTAGGTTTCTCCATAGCTGTAACGTGCGTACCGCGTGTAACCCAATGGGCAGAGATACATAATATTGCGTTTGGTGTTGGGATTGATTTACCTATATTTCTCCAGCCAGCAACAAACTCATTTTCCTCAATGGCGTTCATTGGATTGCCATGCCCCACGAACAGTACCGGCATCTGGTCTGTATTTTCAAAAGATTTTGCTATGTTATTAAGTCCTTCCTGATTCATTTTTTCTTGTTTTTAGTTTCTTTTTGTCGGCTCGCGATAGATATAGATAATCATAATCAGAGCCTTTCTATTTATAATTTATATATAAAGAATTATGACCTTTGATTTTTTAATCAAAGGTCATAAATAGTGATAAATATAAAATTGTTTTTAGAATTGATTAGAGCTTTGCGTGCGCTCCATCACAATAGGGTGGATTTTTACTTTTTTTGCATCCACACAAAAAAGCTTTTCCCGATTCTTTAGGGGTGAAAGCCAGTGGAGTAAACTCCGTACAAGCATGAGAACCATCACAAAATGGCTGGTTCTTACTTTGACCGCAAGTACACCAGTGATATTCCTTTCCAGCTTCCAACTCTACTGCAAATGGGCCTTTCTTGGCCATTTTAGGTTCCATTCTTTCCTCCTTCTCTCTTGATTAATGTTTTTTTTAATTGTTGAGTAAATCAATTATTCCTTTGTCCGACAATTGTCATAAGGCAATATTCGACAAAAATCATCGGATATGCAAGCAAAAGGATGAAAAGTTTGAAAAGATTTTAGCAATCAAGATTCTTCTTCAATTTTAAAAAAGTTTTTGTGTGCAATGCGCCAATGAGTCCAGAAAAGAATAATGCATAGCAAAATTAAACTACTACTCACAATGATCGATTTGTTTGATTGAAAAACTACACGGTTTATTTTTTCCTGCCTTATATCATTATAGATATTACGAAGTTGAGCATCACTAGGTAATTCTTTCTTTATTTCGGGATCTTTCGCATTGAAAGACTTCATCTGGTCAAGCTTATAAACTTCGAATGTGGCTAGTTGCTGAGAGTCATAAGTTGAATGAAGAGGATCCGTTTTATCAATTACTGCATTAATAATAGAAGTTGCACAGGTTAGAAATACAATTATGGATACAAGACAAATCATGTATCCGTAAATCTGAGTTAAGTTTTTTGTTTTTCCCATATATGATTAATTTTCAGGTTAATAAATCAGATTAAGAGCAAATATCCGATTGATACAATTTATCAACAATGCAAAAAATGATTTGTTCATGCTAAGTATGTCCATGCCAGTTGAAGGCTTATTAGCCAATGTTGATGATAATAATGTTTACTACTTAAAATTAAGACTAAAATCCTTGTTTATGTCAAAACAATAAGCTATTTTTAGGTGTTTCATTAATTGAAAGACCTGAAGTTAGGTCGCAACAAATTGTTCCTGATTTATTAACCTCTAAATAAATACTACTATGGGAAAATATAGATTTTGGGAATGCTACGACGAAACTATTGATCAAAATGTCTTTGTGAAACTTAACCCCAAAGATATATTCGTAGAGAAACTAACCGATGAATCAGAAGATGAGGTTGAATTCTTTATAGATAAAGACTGCAACAAGCATTATCTGGGCAAAATATGGGAAGAATTGCAATTCGAAACCGATGAAAAGGGTGAATTATATTATAAAAAGAAAGGATCTACGGAATTGCAGGTTACAGATATAGACAGCCAGGAAGCTTTAAGGCGGAACATTGTGATAGAAGATCCATTCCATTTATAAATATCGGACTTTTGTATTCCCGTTTGACTTTTCAGAAAAATCAGGCGGGAATACTTCTTGTATAGATAAACCTTTTTAAATTTTCCCTCTAAGAATAGTATTTCTGTACTCAACAGGAGTTACACCTGTATGTTTCTTAAAGAACTTACTGAATGAAGATTGCTCTCCAAAATGAAGTTCTTCAGATATTTGCTGAATATTAATATCTGGCTTACGGAGTAATATCTTTGCTTCTGAAATTAAAGTTTCGCTTATCCATTTCATCGCCGATTTGCCGCTGAAGGTATTTAAAACTCTTGAAAGATGTCCGGGAGTAATGCATAATTCTTTTGCATAAAACGAAACTTCGTGTTGATCTTTATAATATTGCATCATTAGCATTATAAAATTATGAACGATGCTATCCTGTGAATTCTCTTTGTATGTATCCTTATCGTTTTTGTATATTGTTTTATAAGTGATATCTGCAATTTCCAGAATAAAATTGCTTACTTCATTCTTTATTAGTTCTTTTTGAAGAATATGTTCCGTTGCTTTTACTCCTCTTTTTATCCGTTCTATAATATCAACAAAAAGCTGCATTTTATCATTTTCCAGCATCAATAAAGGGCTTGTACGTATTGATGTTGTTAATTTGTTTATAATCTGCATCTCCTCAACAATTGGCAATATAAATTCCTCAGAGATAATAAGACCATATCCTTCAAAGTTTTTGCCAATTCGAATATCGTCTAATATATGAAGTGCACTTAGTGATAGTATCATCCCTTTTGTAAGATGGTAATTCTTATAATCAACAGTAAACGATATCTCGCCATATAGACAGACAATGAAACATACGGCATTTATTCTTATTGAAGGAATATTATCCAAAGGTTGTTTTTCTTCTGTGCTTTTGATATGATAAACAATTACATCATCTCCGAAAGCCTCGGCCGACGTATCCTTTGCATCTAGTATATTTTCGAAACTTACATTTAGTGTATTCATATAGAAAATATTATATAGCACAAATGTATGACTTTTAAATAAACTTATGCATGAAATGAACAAACATTTGTGGAAAATGGACTATCTGGAAATGCCTAAACTATTAATATGCATGTTTTGGACAAATAATAGCCTAAAGAGACTAATGAAACTATTCTATATCTACATCACTTTTGCATCCAAATTAAAGAAATACATATAATAAAAACATTTATGAGGATGAAAGTGAAAT
Organism: Bacteroidaceae bacterium; assembly: GCA_963668125.1. Lineage (GTDB taxonomy): Bacteria > Bacteroidota > Bacteroidia > Bacteroidales > Bacteroidaceae > Bacteroides. The sequence goes on from OY764215.1 coordinate 2,020,270, forward strand.
TTCTTACAGCAATATTTATGTTGCTTACCATTGCAAACCTTTCTGCCCAGGAAAATCCTGTTACTGCTCTTTCACTTAAAGAGTGTGTACGGATTGCTGCGGAAAAGAATATTAATGTTTCTCAGGCAATTCAGGATAGAGAAAAGAGTCGTCAGAAAATAGAAGAAGCTCGTTCTTCTTTACTTCCACAAGTTGAAATAGGTGGCACATTTCAGGATAACACAAAGCTTGCCGTGACTGTTATACCGGGCGATTTTATTGGTCAGCCAGGTACTACAATTCCTTTCACAATGGGAGTACAATATACGGCGGCTGCAGATATTTCAGCAAATCAGGTATTATATAATCAAACTGCACTGACTGCACTCAAACTGTCTAAAAAGGCTGAGTATGTTTCAAAATTAGGAATACGAAAGGCGAAAGAAGAAATTGTTAAAGAAGTTGGTAAACTTTATTTTCTGATACAAACTACTTCTAAACAAAAAAAGCTCGTAGAAGATAATATTGCACGTACGCAGCGTATGGCAGATATTGTTAAAAGACAGCTCGACAATGGAGTTGCAAAGAAAGTGGATTATAATCGTATAATAGTTTCTGTACAGAACTTGCAAACACAGCTTGATAATACAAAATCGTTATATGAACAGCAACTTAATATGTTGAAGTATACATTGGAAATGCCACTCAATAAAGATGTTGTACTGACTGATAGTGCCGATGTGGTTTTGATCGCAGCATTACCAACGGAAAATATTGATTTCTCAGATCATATTGACGTGCAAATGCTCGAGGCACAAAAGGATGTTGCTTTACTTAATCAAAAGCTTGCCAATTCAGGCTATATTCCTAGTGTGGCATTATTTGGACAATTTGGTTATCAGGGAATGAGAGATCAATTTAAGGATTATTTTAATAGCAGCACTGCAAATAAGTGGTACAATTCATCATACATCGGATTAAAGCTAACTATTCCAGTTTTTGATGGTTTCCAGAAACGTTCAAAATATCGTCAGGCAAAAGCTGATTATATAAAGTCTACTTTAAATCTGGACAATACCAAAAAGCATTTTTCTGCAGATTATAAAAACGCAATGAATAATTACTATAACAATAAAATCACCGTTGAGCGTCAGCAGAATAATATTGACCTTGCGCAACAAGTATACAATGAAACATCTCTTAAATATAAGGAAGGCATGGCTACTATGAGCGATTTACTGCAGGATGAAGTATCACTTAACAATGCTCAGTCAGGATATCTGGATGCACTTTATAAGTTCAAGGAAGCAGAACTTGAAATTATGTCTTTAAACGGAGAAATCAGAAGTTGGGTTAATAAATAATAATAGAAATCTAGAAAATAAGAAATAATCATGAAAAAGAAAGTCATAACATTAATTGTACTCATCGCTCTTGCTGGGTTTATTGTTTTAAAATTAACCTTAAATAAGCATGCAATAGACAGTAAAAAAGAAGTAAAGATAGAAACTAAAAGTATTTCTGTAAGTGTTGCAAGTGTTCAGAAAGAGATACCAGAATCAAATATTAATCTCACAGGAACCGTTGAAGCTAGTCAGGAAGTAATGGTTGCATCAAAAGCTAGCGGTGAGATTACTAATATATATTTTAAATTGGGCGATTATGTTTCCAAAGGTAAAGTTCTAGCCCGTGTGGACAATACATACAACTTGCTTGCTGTAGAAAATGCACAAATCAATTATAATAAATATAAGGAGGATTTACAACGATATAAAACTCTAAGAACCGGGGATGCCGTGTCTGAAACTCAGCTAAGAGATATAAAGGTTGGTTTTGAAAATGCAAAAGTTCAACTAAAACAGGTACAGAAGCAACTGGAAGATACATATATCAGAGCACCTTTCAGCGGATATATCACATCACGTGAAATTGATTTGGGAAAATATGTAAATGCTGCAACTCCAATAGCCGGAATAGCCGATATATCTAATTTAAAAGTTGTTTTATCTGTACCCGAATTTAGTGTATATAACCTGAAAAATGGTCAGCCGGTATCTTTAAATACGCAGATTTATCCGGGAGTGATGTTCAATGGAAAAGTGGCTCATATTAGTCCTAAAGGTGATAATACACATTCTTATATAGTTGAAGTTTCGCTTTCAAATAGCAAACAGCACCCGCTTAAGGCCGGAACTTATGTAAATGCATCAATTGAAATGGGAGAGAGACAACCAGCCTTGTTTATTCCACGAAATGCAATTATAAGTAGTGTAAAAGATCCATCTGTATATCTTGTAGAAAATGGCATAGCAAAAATGGTTAAAATCAATATAGGTAAAGATTACGAAGCCAATATAGAAGTATTGCAAGGGCTGAAAGAGGGAGATAAAGTTGTGGTAAACGGACAAATAAACCTGATGGACGGAGCACATGTTTCGATCATTAAGAATTAGTGTGAGTTTTTAATCTATTCTTAATTTTAAAAAAAGAAATTATGTCTTCAATAGTAGAAACATCTCTAAAGAAACCGCTGTTAATTGTTGTGATTTTCACGGTACTTGCACTTGGGGGACTGATTAGTTACAATATGCTTAATCTGAATTTGTTGCCAAAGTTCCAGTTACCTATGCTCACTATTCAAACCGTTTATCCCGGAGCTGGTGCTTCGGAAGTAGAAACTTCTGTTACTAAGAAAATGGAAGATGCCCTTTCCACATTGGAAAATCTGAAAAAGATAAGTTCAACATCTATGGAAGGAGTATCTATTATAGCCATTGAGTTGAATGATGGTGCCGATCCTAATCAAGCTGTTCAGGATGCACAGCGAAAAATTAATGTGATTAAATCTGATTTACCAACGGGAATATTAGATCCTTCCATTGATAAGCTTTCTCTTGATGAAGCACCTATTATGAATATTGCAGCCTCGGCATCATTGCCTTCAACTAAATTTTATAAATTGGTAGAAGACCGTATACAACCCCGATTAGCAAAGCTTCACGGAGTTGGTTCTGTGAAAATAACAGGAGGAAATGAACGCGAGATTAAAGTGAATATGGATGCCAATAAGCTGAGGGCTTACAACATTTCCCCTTTACAGGTATTACAAGCTATTCAATCGGCGAACATGGAAATACCTGCCGGAAATGTGGAGAATACCAACTTAACCTATTCTGTTCGTCTGGCTGCTAAATATTCAAACCTGAATGAACTTCGAAATACGGTAATAAAGACAACTGCTACTGGTGATAAAGTGAAAATAATGGATGTGGCAGAAGTTGAAGATGGTATTGCCACACAAAAACTGATTAACAGAATTAATGGTCGTGATGCCATTGGTATTGCTATTAAAAAACAATCGGATGCGAATGCAGTAAAGGTTGCTGATTTGGTTAAAGCTGAATTGACATCTATTGAAAAGGAATATAAAAGCAGTCATGTAAAGTTTGAGATTGCGTCTGATGATTCAGTTTATACAAGAGCTTCTGCCAGCGCTGTAGTCTTCGACTTATTTCTTGCAATCGTAATTGTTGCAATTGTTTGCTTTATATTCCTGCATAATCTGCGTAGTGCATTAATTGTTATGATCGCAGTTCCGCTCTCAATTATCCCATCGTTTATTGTGATGTATATTATGGGATTTTCTTTGAATCTGATGTCATTAATGGCTTTGTCGCTGGTAGTCGGTATTCTGGTGGACGACTCCATTGTTGTCATTGAGAATATGTTCCGTTATATGGAAGCCGGAAAATCCAAATGGCAAGCAGCACTTGAAGGCTGTAAACAGATTATGTTTACCTGTATGGCTATTACTATTGTTATTGTGGTTGTTTTCTTGCCGTTGGCTATTAGCGGAGGACTAATCGGGAATATATTAAGAGAATTTGCATTCCCAATAATTATAGCAACTCTTTCTAGTTTATTTGTTTCGTTTACAGTAACACCATTGTTGATGTCTCGCTTCGGAAAGTTATCGGACGATACAAAACCTACTTTGTCAGGTCGTTTTTCTCGTTTGGCAGAGCATACTTTTGAATCAATAATTAAGATATACTCCCAAGTATTGGTTAAAGGATTAAAGCATAAAGTTACAGTGTTTATTGTTACATTTGTTTTATTGATAGCTTCTTTTTCATTAATTCCTGCCGGATTTATAGGTTTCTCATTTGTGCCTAATACCGATCAGGGAGAATTAACTGTATCCTTGGATATGGATCCTCAGGTAACTGTTTTCCAAAATAATCAGGCTACCATGCAGGTTGAAAGGATAATAAGCCGATTGCCCGAAGTAGAGCGTATATATACCAACGTTGGGTTATCTGGCAGTAACACAAAAAATAATGTTACTACCATTGATGTGAAACTTATAGATAAAAAGAAAAGATCTGCAAATATTGATGATTTTGCTCAGAAATTGAAAAGTGAAATAATGCAGGTTCCGGGAGTTCGTGCACGTGTAAGTGTTAAAGGTGTTTCCGGAGATACAACGGAACCAATTCAATTTATTGTGCAAGGTACCGATTTTGAGAAAGTTCAGCAAACTGCAGCATTAATATTGAATGCAGTTCGTCATACTCCCGGAACAAACGATGCAAAATTATCTATTGATGATCCTCGCCAGGAAGTTAAAGTAAAACTAAATCGTGATAAAATGGCTACTTTGGGATTATCATCATCTGATGTAGGCTCAACTCTTCGGGTAGCATTGAATGGAAATGATGATTTGAAATATTCAGAAGGAGACTTTGAATATAAGATTCGTGTAGGTATTGATAAATTTGATAAAACAAAAGCGGATGATGTATCCAGTCTGACATTCATGAATAAAGATGGAAAGCTTATTGAACTTAATCAATTTGCTGATATATCGTTTGGCTTAGGCCCATCTGCTTTGGAACGTACGGACAGAATCTCTTCAATTATCGTGAAATCGAATGTTACAGGTCGTTCATCAGGAACTGTCGGTGCAGAAATATCTGCAAAAATACAAGGGAAAATACCTGAAGGCATTACTGTAAAAGAAGGAGGTATGCTTGAACAGCAATCTAATGCTTTTGGAAGTCTGGGATTTGCATTCATTGCAGCACTTGTATTAATTTATCTGATTATGGTTGTACTTTATGATTCATTGCTTGATCCTATAATTGTGATGTTCTCTATTCCACTGTCACTAATCGGAGCTTTCCTTGCTTTGGCCTTGACAATGAACGATCTGAATATATTTAGTATTATCGGATTGATTGTATTAATTGGTCTAGTAGCAAAGAATGCAATTTTGCTTGTTGATTTTACCAATCATATGCGCCGGGATAAAGGCATGGATACTTTTAATGCATTGATAGAAGCAGGAAAGGAGCGTTTACGCCCAATCCTGATGACAACTTTTGCTATGATATTTGGTATGCTACCTATTGCTTTAGCATCAGGTAATGGTGCAGAATTTAAAAATGGTATGGCATGGGTTATTATTGGTGGATTGTCCAGTTCAATGATATTAACCTTAGTCGTTGTGCCGGTTGTGTATTACATCTTTGATAAGTTAACGGCTCGTTTTCGCCATTACAGAAAAAATCGTGCAATTGAGCATATCAAGGAAACTTTGATGGAAGAAGAAGATCTGTCTGTAAATTAGTTAGATAAATATTATATGTAAATTCAAATACTGAAAATGCATTATATTATGAATAATAACATGATCAATAAACCAAATAACGAGCTGTCTGTTATAGAAGAACTATCTTCTCATTTTCCCGTTATCGGGATATATTTAAAAGAATTTGCTCTTTACAATTTTGATGAGAACGTATCCTTTGATAGTTATTATCAGATTACTGATACTTTTGTTATTCTAATAGTAAATAAGGGCACTTTAAACATAAAATCAGGTGATAGTAATTATTCATTGTCGGGAGGAACAATAGCATGTGTTCCTCCTGGTGAAGCATTAAGTCTTAATTTGAACAAGTCTCAGACTAATGGATACATTATGGCTTTTTCCTCCACTTTCTCAAAGTTGCTTCAAATCCCTATTGGACTGACTAAAGATAAATTATTGTTTAAGGAAAGTGATTCGGATTCAACAGAAACTACTTTAAGAAGAATAATTATGCTTATTAAAGATGAATTATCAGATAATGATAATGAAGATCTCTTCAGAAAGGAAAAACTCCTAAATTTAGTTTCTGTTTTTTATATTGAAATATTAAATGCTTATGCAAAAAATAGTCCTATTGCACGGAAACTTTATAAGCCCGATGGTATAAGCCGAAAGAATAAAATATGCAAAGACTTTTTGATATTACTGAATCAACATTCAAGGGAGGAGAGACAATTGAAATTTTATGCAGATAAATTATGTATATCTCCCAAGCACCTTTCCTTATTGATAAAAGAAACTACAGGATTATCCGCAAACAGATGGATAACAGATGCAGTTATTCATGAAGCGAAACGTCTTCTTCTTGATTCAGAAAATAGCGTGAAAGAAATTTCTTATTTATTGAATTTCCCGAGTCAAAGTTTTTTTGGGAAATATTTTAAAAGAGAAGTCGGTCTTTCTCCAAGTAACTATCAAAACGAAGTACTTTGCTAGTTCTACTTTAGCATTTTTATGAGGAGTATAAATAATAAGCCTGCCTAAAAGTTTTAGGCAGGCTTTATTTTATTTCTTAAGTTTGTTTTAATAGTACTTCCCAAAATCTCTCAGGCAGACAGATGTTTTCTGCAGATACAGCATCACGAAACAGTGGAGCTATATCGGTGGGAGTGTAACCGGCTATGCCGCATCCTATCTCGGTAACTAAAAAACGCATATCGGGATTTGCTTTAGCAAAGCGGATAAATTCATCAACAAACGGAACAATGGATGCAACAGATCCCGACATTGTAGGGATTGCATAAGTCTGTCCCTGCATACCTACTCCTTGTCCCATTATTGCTCCCCAACGGCATGCCGTTCTGGCCGCTCCGCCATAGTGCATACCTTCCAGGTTAGAACCAAAAACAAAAATCTCATCCTCCATGAGTTGTGTAATGCAAGGATTAGTTATTCTACCTCTTGGAATCTGATTCATAATAACGCGGGTTTATTGATTAATTAATATATAAATGTAACTAGTACATTTGCATATTGTTCATCAGGAATGAATTAAATATCTCAAATTTAACTCATTCCTGGTAAATACTGCTACTTTATTGTTTTCAGTTTATACAAACCGCACGCATGACTATTAAATGACCGAGAGAATTCTTTAGAGAAAGTTCCTACTTTCTTACCGCTCCACATATCAGTTACTGTACATTTACCTTTAATACCTAAGTCTGCCAGGTTCACACTAACTTTCTGGGCTACTTTGTCATCTGATAAGTTGAACAGAGCCAGATATGTTTCGCCAGTCTTTGAATCCTTAGAAGTGATGGCTACTTTCTTGTCTTTTTGATAAAGCTGACGAACGTTTTTACTTTCGCGATGCATTTTCAATACAGCTTTATTGGTTAGCAGAGATAAGGTAAATGCATCATTGCTAGGAAGATCGCCACCAAAGATCAGCGGAGAACGGAAAATGGTAAACAGAGTCATCAATGTATATTGTTCGTCTTTGGTTAAACGAGTCATTCTATCGTTTCCTCTTTCACCGCGAACAGAAATACGTCCCAGTGGAATCATGTCGCAATCAGGCCATGTACCCGGAGCAATATATGGATACCATTTCTGGCAAATATCAAAAAGATGAGTCACATGTCCCCAAGTATCCCACACATCATCTACCATACGCCACATATTTGCATGAGTACGAACATGATCTGCATTCTCTACCGGAGTCTCTCCCGGAGAAGTACTTAACACAATTTTACGTCCGCAATGATCAATAGCATTACGGATAAGATTAATTTCTCCCAGATGATACGGACGAGATAAATCGTCAATCTTAATAAAGTCTACTCCCCAGGAAGCATAAAGCTCAAAAATAGAATTATAATATTCCTGAGCACCTGGTTTGTCGGCTACAATAGTATAGTTATCGTGCAACCATTGGCATTGTAGTTCTGTAGAGTAAATCTGATCGGCAGTAATACCGTTAGTCCCTTTTATAGGTAGTTTTTTCTCAACAGCCACTTTAGGAATACCACGCATAATGTGAATACCAAATTTCAATCCTTTGGAATGAACATAATCAGCAAGTGCTTTGAAACCTTTGCCATCTTTTGCAGAAGGGAAACGGTTCAGAGCCGGCATATATCGGCCATATTGGTCTATTACATAAATAGGATCCTTTTCATTATAACCGCCTGCTTTATCATTTTCTATAAACCAGCGAATATCAACAACAATGTACTCCCAGCCATAAGCCTTAAGATTAGTTGCCATATAATCTGCATTAGCTTTAACCTCACTTTCTGTCACAGTAGGTCCGTAACAGTCCCAACTGTTCCAACCCATAGGTGGAGTTTGTGCCCATTGTTTAAATTCTCCTTTTTTAAATGATTTTGTTTGTGCTGATAATTGAGGTGAAGATACACTCAGCAATGCTGCTGCTGCAAAAAGTAGTAATTTGTTTCTCATAAGTTTAAAAGTTAGTTCTATTCTTTTGCCCAAAGATACAACTTTATTTTTATCCGGAAGAAGACATTCAACCACAAATGGTAGGATTTTGCTTCTGAGCCTTACTGGAATAAAGATATTTAGAAAAACAAGTACGGCATCATAAGCCTATCACTATCTGATACATTTATACCTAGCTCTAAATATTTAATCTCAGGCATTATTCCCACTAAAGCTTCTAAATGTTCTTTCATCCAGAGAGCATTCTCAGCTTTTGTTTTCCCTTTAGTTACTTCTTTTATTTTTACATAATTACATTCTCTGCATAACTACTACCTCCTGTTTTTTGCATGTAAAGGTAAGTTGGTATGGGATATCGATTATGCTTTGTTTCAGTATTATTTCTATAAGAATGAGCTAAATGAATCCATGTTCTTAATAATTTGGCTTTGCTTGTTATTGTTTTAATGTTTCATATTATAGTTAAATGTTGTGGTTTAATTGAACTTTTTATTAATTTTACTAGCATTGTAACGATGACCTAAAAAATAATACAAAATAGAGAAAAGATGAAACACTGTAAAACTATTCAAATAATGTTGATTCTTATACTTTTCTGCGTAAAATCTGAAGCGGCTTTAAAGAATAATTATGTATTGATAATTAATTCATATACAGAAAGTGATGAATGGGCTAATAGAATTCAGAGCGTTATAATTCAGGAAATATCTAATGAAATGAATATTTCCATAAAGCTAGAGTGTCTTAATAATTGCAACTTTACTTCATTGCAGAATGCTAATGAAATAATGAATAAATTATATACAACCTATTCAGAAAAGCCTAGATCTGTTATTATAATAGGAGATGCCGGATGGGTTTCTTATCGAAGTACTTTACCCGAATCATGGAAGAAAATTCCGGTTTTACTAACCACAGTGAGAAAATATACAATTTCGTTAGAAGATCTTATTTCCGGAAAAGAACTGAAAAATATAAAACTGATTCCTTTTAGAGAGGCGACTAAAGGCTTTAATGTAACAGGTATATATTATCCTCTTTATATAAAGGAGACAATACAACTAATGAAAAAACTTATGCCTGAAATGACTAAAATAGCATTCATTTCAGACAAACGATTCATCAGTTCTTTTGGCTTAGCTCAATTTAAAGAAATTAGAAGAAGAGACTATCCGGAGTTGGAAGAAATATCTTTAAATATTAAAGATTTTGAGCCTCATGATTTACTTGATTCATTAGCTCGTTTTGATAAGCATACAGGAGTGCTTTGTTACGGATGGTATGCCAAAAGTGAGACTGATTCTGCAGCTAATAATTCAACTGATAAAATACAAAAGATAATCGGCAGTTTCACCAATACGCCTGTTTTTAGTCTGTTAGACATTGGAACTGATAATGGAACTTATGCAGGAGGTGTGTTTCCAACCTGTGATCAATTAGGTAAAAAAACGGCTGATTTGTTATTGCAGATTTTAAATGGGAAGAATGCAAATGAAATTCCTTTTCAAGAGATTGATGTTCCACAAGCCCAATTAAATTATGAATATTTAGTCAGATCGGGAATTAAGAAGGAACTGTTGCCTGAAGATGCTGTATATTATCAAAAACCGGATAGCTTTTATCATAAATATAAAACAACGGTTACTACTATTATTTCTTGCTTGCTCTTATTAATAATGGGATTCTTAATAAGAATATATTATATGAATAAAAGTAAGAAAAGCAAAGACAGAGAAATTTTGTTGCTAAAAAAATATAAGGAACTCTACCATAATAATGAAGAGCTATCCTTATTGCTAAACTCAATATTAGACAACATTCCTATACCTCTTTATGTAAAGGAAGTAGGAGAAGATATCCGTTATACCTATTGGAATAAGAAGGCTGAAGAATTTACCGGATTGAAATCTGAAGATGTGATTGGAAAAACCGATGTAGAAGTGTTTGGAGAAGAAATTGGGAAAAAGTTTATGGAAGATAATGATCGTTTGATTGAAAAAGGTGACTTTCTTATTCTTGAAGACTATTTTCCACATGTTGATAAAAAACCACATATTACCAGTACGATTAAAACAATTATAAAAAGAAAGAATAAAACATCTTATATTTTGGTTACTAGATGGGATATATCTGAGTTAATTGCAATTCAACGAAAGCTGGAACTGAGCAATCGCGAACTTTCATTAGTACTGAATGTTGGTGAAATTATGCCTTGGACTTTGGATATCTCCAAAAATGAGATATCTATTTATGATGCAACGAACAGTGGGATTGGAAATCCTGAAAAGGAATGCATTGTAAAGTCTTTAAAAGAAATGGACTCTGAAATTCACCCGGATGATTTGCCGAAATTTATGGCTGTACATAATGATATATTGAGCGGTAAAATAGATAAATATAGTGTCGATTATAGAGCTGACCACACTGGTGAAGGGTATAAATGGTTTACAATACATGGTGTAGTGAGTAAAAGGGATAAAGATGGGAAAGCACTTATTATAACAGGGGCTACTTATGATATTTCAGGACGAAAGCAGATAGAACAGACACTGATTGAAGCCAAAGAAAAAGCAGAAGAGTCAGATCGTCTAAAATCAGCTTTCATTTCAAATATGAGTCATGAGATACGCACTCCTTTGAATGCCATTGTTGGATTCTCAAGAATACTGGCTTCAGAAAATAAGGATAATCAACAATATGCCCAGTATGCTAATATCATTGAAAATAATAACGAGATGTTGTTACAGCTTATAAATGATGTTCTTGATTTATCTAAAATAGAAGCTGGCATTTTAGATTTTAATTATTCAAATGTTGATATTAATAATCTGCTTAGTGAAATAGAGCAAATGTCTAGATTAAAAGTTGATCAGAATATTGTTAAAATTTCATTTGAAGACAGATTGCCTGAATGTATAATTAACACAGACAGAAATCGTTTGGCACAAGTTATCAATAACTTTATATCAAATTCAATTAAGTTTACTAAACAGGGAAGTATTCAGTTTGGCTATTTATTAAGAGATAAACAACTATATTTCTATGTAAAAGATACTGGACATGGTATCTCAAAAGAAAAACAAACTGCTATTTTTGATCGTTTTGTAAAGCTGGATTCATTCACTCAGGGTACAGGATTAGGGTTGGCTATTTGTACTTCAATTGTACGAAAATTAGGTGGAGATATTGGTGTTGATTCTTTAGAAGGGCAGGGTTCCACATTCTGGTTTACACTTCCAGATAATACGATTGTAGCCAATTTAGAAACCTTAAAAGTAAAACCCACAAAGGAAAAAGAAGCGAAGGTGCATAAAACTGCAACATTGCTTGTTGCTGAAGATGATGCTAGTAATTACAGACTTGTAGAAGTTTTACTTGGTAAGGAATATAATCTTACTCATGCATGGAATGGGGAAGAAGCTGTTCTGCTATTCAAGGAGAATAAACCGGATTTAGTCTTGATGGATATTAATATGCCTATAATGAATGGATATGAATCAATTAAAAAAATAAGGGAACTGTCAGATAATGTCCCGGTTATTGCTGTAACTGCTTATGCTTCAGAAGAAGACAAAGTTAAAATAATGAATAGTGGATTTGATGATTTGTTTCCAAAGCCAATTCATGCTGTTTTGCTTAAAGAAAAGATTGCTAAATTACTTATGCTGAATGGCTAGCGTAAAGAAAATAAAAAGCCATAAATGGTCGAATTTTGATCATTTATGGCTTTATCATTTAGCTTTTATATTACATCAGCGTTTATCTAAGATTTGTTTTCGGCAGATTATAAATTAACTTGCTTAGAATCCACTGACATTCAATCTTGCTCCTGTTACACATTTTCCGGAAAGTGATGCTGTTGGTGATGCACTACTCTTAATAGCATTTATAATTGCCGAAACCGTAGCTCCCGGATGAGTCGATACATATAGAGCCACTGCACCTGTAACATGTGGAGTAGCTATTGATGTACCACTATAAGATGCATAAGTGGAAGTAATAATTCCCTTTGTATTTTTAGGAATGCAGGACATAATATTAGATCCTGGTGCACCAATATCCACAGATGTTTTACCGTAATTGGAGAAATAAGATAAACCTCCGGTGCTTGTAATAGAAGCTACAGATATAATATTGCTATTGGTATATGATGCAGGATAGGAGGGGGTTACATCAAGGTTTCTTCCTTCATTTCCTGCTGCTGCAATAAATAAAATGCCGGCATTATTAGCTCTTCCAATTGCATCATACAAAGATTGTGAATAACCACCGCCTCCCCACGAGTTGTTAGTAGCTACAATGTTAACTCCTGCATTCTTCAAACCTGTAAAATAGTCAACAGCCTTAACTGCATTCGCAGTAGTTCCTCCTCTTTTACCCAGGAATTTACCGCTAAGTAGTTTTATGTTCCAGCAAACACCAGCTACTCCTTTGCCGTTGTTGCCTACAGCACCTATTGTTCCTGCCACATGAGTACCATGATCATCACCTTTTGGATCAAAAATAGTTCCGCTATTTTTTGTAAAATCCCAGCCATATACATCATCAATATAGCCATTCAAATCATCATCTATTCCATTATTTGCAATTTCTCCGGGATTTTTACCGGCATTAGCTGCAAGATCTTCATGAGTATACATATATCCTTCATCTATAATACCAACATAGATATCAGTGGAACCAGTATGATCAGCCGACCAAGCTGCAGCAGCTCCGCAACCATATTGGTTTGTTGGTGAAGTAGATGCGCTATACATACCCCATAAACTGCCATTGGCATAATAGGTGTCATTTGCAATTGCATCTATAGTATATATATAATTAGGTTCTGCATATTCTACACTTCCTAGCTTTTTTAATAATCCAACTGCATTTTCTACATCTTTGGGAGTTTTTATCAGCAAAATTCCATCTTTATTTCCTGCATGTTTCATTGCATGAGTTAGAATCTTTTCGGCCACAGTTCCACTTACATGCTTTAATGCACTATCCCTAGCAGAAGAAGGTGTGCCAGCTTTAAATTTAACAAGCAATTCGTTCGCTACAAATTGTGGTTCGCTGTTATTAGTTACAGCGCGTGTTTGAACGCTTTCATCAGGTGAATCATTTAAAAAAGTCAAAGGCTCTTCTTTTGTACATCCAAGAGACAAAACTATTATTGCTCCTAATAAGGATAGGAGCATAAAAATTGAATTAGTGCGATTCTTTTTCATAGTCAGGTTGTTTATTAGTTAAATTAGTAATAAGCTTAATCACCGGTATTCTTTTGAATTATTGGAACTAACCATAGATACACATAACTAAAACAAAGAGACAACAAGCATTGTTTTTTTTAATAACCTAATGAATTATAAATAAGCAAAAAGGGGAGCTATATTAGCCCCCCTCAAAAAAAAATGATTCTAGCAATTAAATGTTTACTCCAATTTTTATTGTTTTCAACTACTTTGCATACTCAAGCACAGTTGTAATCATCTCTTTGGTATAGAGACTTTCTGCTCCCCACATACTGGCAACAACAGATAGTTTTTCTACCAATACAGGAATGTCTTCTTCAGGAATATTACCTTCTTTAAGTGTTACAGGAGTACCTATTTTTGAATACCATTGTTTTAATGCCTCAATACCTGCATCTGCTCCTTCAACATTGAAAATGTTTTTAGCAAATTGCTTGAAGCGTTCAGGCAGATTGTTCTTCTGCCATTTCATCCATGCAGGAACAATAATAGACAGACCAGCACCGTGAGCAATATTGTATTCAGCTGATAATGTATGTTCGATAAAATGCGTATCAAAACGGTTATTTTCTACTCCGCAGAAAGTCGTGAAATTCAAAGCTTGAGTAGCAGCCCAGGCAAATTCACCTCTTGCTTCAATATTGTTTGGATCAGCCAATAAAATCTCAGTAGTACGCATTACTGTCTTAAGGATATTTTCAACATGTCCGGCTATGAATTCTGGTAAATAGGTCGCTGATAAATACATGTCTAAACTATGAGCAAAAATGTCTGCTGCCGAATAAACCAGGTATTCTTTAGTAACAGAAGTCTGCAGTTCCGGGTTTATTACAGAAACAGTCGGGAATGTAGCAGCACCCGCAAGACTAAGTTTTTGTTTTGTCTCGTCTTTTGTAACAACAGCGTAGTTATTCATTTCGCTACCTGTAGCAGCAAGCGTCATAATATCGAAAATCTTTAATGCTTGGTTGGGTACAGCTTTATAAGTGAAGAAATCCCATACATCACCTTCGTATGCAGCTCCCGCAGCAATGGCTTTTGATGAATCCAGTACAGAACCACCACCAACAGCAAGTACAGCTTCCAGATTTTTTGCTTTAGCCAATTGAATACCTTCATATACCTTGCTCAACAGTGGGTTACTCTGTACACCACCTAGTTCTTCAAAGTTAATTCCGTTATCGGTTAGTGATTTTGCAATTGTATCAAATAAACCGCTCTTCTTTATTCGTTCAGAACCATAAACGATTAATACTTTTGATACACCATATTCAGCAATGTATGTTCCTATGTTCTTCTCTTTGCCCATACCGAATTCTATTCGGGTAGGATTGTAGTATGTGAAATCTTTCATTTTAATTATTGTTTAAATTGTTATTATTTAGTTTAAAATCTTGCGCTACTTAACCATTTAACTATTTCCGGATCACGATGATCAAGGAAACTACTACGATTCATGTCGAGAGCTACAATAGCATCCATATCTTCCTTAGCTAGTTCAAAATCGAAAATATTGAAGTTCTCAATGATTCTTTCCTTGTGAGTCGATTTTGGAATAACTACAATTTCTCTTTGAGTTAACCAACGAAGAATAATCTGTGCAACACTCTTTTTGTATTTCTTTGCTATTGAGATCAATAACTCATTTTGGAAGATATTATTCCTGCCTTCAGCAAAAGGTCCCCATGATTCAATCTGAACATTATTTTCCTTCAGAAATTTTGCAGTCTTAATTTGCTGACAGAACGGATGAGCTTCAATCTGATTTACTGCAGGAACTATCTCGTTATGAAGTATCAAATCCATTAAACGGTCCGGCTGAAAATTACTAACACCTATTGCTCTGATTTTACCTTCACGATAAAGTTCTTCCATAGCTCTCCATGAACCATAAACATCTCCAATTGGTTGGTGAATCAGGTAAAGATCCAGATAATCCAGCTGCAGATTATTTAAGGACTTCTCAAAAGCTTTCTTTGTGCTTTCGTAACCGGCATCCTGAATCCAAAGTTTTGTGGTGATAAACAATTCTTCTCTAGCTAAACCACTTTTTTTGATTGCTTTGCCCACAGCTTCTTCATTTCCATAAGCAGCGGCAGTATCAATTGAACGATAACCGGCAACTATGGCATCATAAACACTTCTCTCACATTCTTCGGCATCAGTAACCTGGTAAACGCCAAATCCAAGGATTGGCATTTCAACGCCATTATTTAATATTACTTTTTGCATAATTATCTTTATAATTTATTGTTTTCTAGTTTTTTATTCACAATACAAAAATATCACGGATTTTTCAGGTGATTGTTATACAAATTACTTATATGCATACCATTATTACTGATACATTTTATTTTAATGTTTTCCACCATTGAGAAAACTGCTGAGTAGAATCTTTTAAGTTTACCGGTTCGCCAATCATCGGAGTTAATGTTCGTATATTATAATGTTTGCAATTTTCAGCCAGCTTATTTAAAGGTTCATCCCAATGATGTGCTGCCAAAGCAAACTTTGAATTATGAACTGGTAATAAGTTCTTTGCTTTCAAATCAAGAGCAGCCTGAAAAACCTTTTCGGGTAGTAAATGAATGTATTTCCATCGCTGGTCATACTGTCCTTGCTCCAGTATAGCTAAATCTATGGGACCAAACTTATTTCCTATCTCTTTAAAATGCTTATCATAACCGCCGTCACCTCCGATAAATATTTTCATGGATGGAGTTTGAAGAACAAAAGAAGCCCAAAGAGTTTTATTTCTCTTTAATCCACGGCCAGAAAAATGACGTGCAGGAGTGGCGGTAGCTGCCCAATTCTTATCTAAATCTGTGTGCTCATACCAATCCAATTCAGTAATCGAAGCCGGATTAAATCCCCAATATTCAAAATAAGATCCAACTCCCAGTCCGCAAATTACTTTTTTTACCCGTGGTTTAATCTTCATTATTGTTTCGTAATCCAGATGATCCCAATGATCATGAGTGATAAAGAGATAATCAATATCCGGAATATTTTCTGCTTTATAGGCATCAGAACCTTTGAACGCTTTAATCATCCATGAAAACGGAGATGCATGATCATTCAGAACCGGATCGACCAGAATCCTTTTTCCATCAATCTGAATAAAATAAGATGAATGTCCCAGCCACACCAATACATCTTTTCGAGGATCGAGTCTGGCTAGATCTGTTTTAATAACCGGAATGGAATCGATGGGAGTAACCCGTTCTTTCTTTCCGAAAAGGAATTTATATATAGCCGTTATCTGGTTGTCCTTTCCGGTGAAGGTTGACGTTGGTGATTGATTTTGAAATTCGCCATCCTTATAATTAGGAGATTTTTTGATCCTTTCCAGTCTCTCTCCCTTAGGTAGTTTCCCAAAACTTGTTCTACCCAGAACTATATAAGATAACAGTGAAACAAAGAATAATGTTGTAAATGATATATACATAATACGTTTCATAGATGAAATTTATTAAAGAAGTTTTCTGCTATGAGGCTGCTTCTTTCTACTTTTATTTTTAACGAAATAAACAGAAGAACAAATTATTTATTCAGGTATAACTTCGTTTAGGCATTTCAATGCATTCAGGGTGCGAGGATATCCAATATAAGGTAAAAGTTGCGTGGTTACACTCAACAAAGTTTCTTTGTTATTGCCTACTTTTACATTACCCACAATGTGTCCTTTTACCTGCGATTCAGTGCCACCCATGCTGATGAGCATGGAGAAAGTTAAAAGTTCTCTTGTCTTTGTATCTAAACCTGTGCGAGTTTGATAATCACCGAAACAGTTTGCCGACAAGTACTTTTGTATATGCAACTGATTCTTTGGCGATTGCTCGTACATCTTGTCAATCATATCTCCAAAAATATCTTTCTGAAGAGCCAATCCCTTCTCAAAACGTGTTTCACGATCGGTTTTCGATTGTCCTTTTACCGGTAATTCAATTCCCCTTTCCTTTAGTATTTCGTTGGCAGCATAAATAAAATCTATCACTTTAGCCACTCCAACATAAGCAACCGATTGATACAGAATTTCTTTAATTTCAACAGGAGTAACACCTACATTGAGTGCTGCGTTTACAAACATTTTATATTCCGTAAGAGTACCCTGAGCAATAGTGGAAGCCATAATCATCATCACCCGGGTTTTGGTGTCAATGTTACCATAGCTGATAACCTCGTCGAAAGCAAAATTATCGAATATCTCGATTAATTCCGGATCGGTTTGTTTAGCTTTTGATTGGTATCCTGGCCATAACTCTTCGTGATTTTTAATCGCTGCATTAGTTAGGTTGATCTCTTTGTTGCTTGAAGCGACAGTTGCTTTTTTATACTGTTCGTCATCCACAGCTTCTAACCAGGTATTTTGATTATATTGAGGATTTGTTTCAATTGCCAGATGCGAGAACCAACTATCTGGAGCAGCTCCATGCCAGTGAACCACATTTGCCGGAATCTCAACTACATCGCCCCGTAAAAGCAAACGTGCCGGTTCACCTTTAGCCTGATAATATCCTTTTCCACCTACCACAACAAGAATCTGACCACCAGTATGGCTATGCCAGTTATTCCGACATCCAGGTTCAAAAGTTACATTAGATATAGGACAATTCAAATCTTTATTTTTTGTCAACGGAGCCAGATAAGCCTGTCCGATAAAGTATTTTGAATACATTTCGGGAAGTTTGTCTCCCACAGGAAAATTACTTATTTTAGGAATTTCTTCTTTCATATTTTGTGCATTTAATTGATTGATTTGGCTGAATAACATAGTTGTAGCAACCATTAAAATTGTTACTAAGTTCTTCATTTTAATCATTGTCAACCATCTTCTGGCTGCTTTCAGGATATCGATGTCCAAGAATATCTATTTTTGCTAATGCAGCTTCAATCTGAGTTAAATCATCCTTATTTAATTCAAGATTTGCAGCTCCTACATTTTCTTCAAGTCGGTGTATTTTTGTTGTTCCAGGAATTGGTACAATCCATTCTTTTTGAGCGTGAATCCATGCTAAGGCAACTTGTGCAGGAGTAGCCTCTTTTTCCTGAGCAATTTTGGTAATCAACTCAACCAAAGCTTGATTCGCTTTTCTGTTTTCAGCATCGAAGCGAGGTATACCATTGCGAAAGTCGTTGGCTTCGAATGTTGTGTTTACATCAATTTTTCCTGTTAAAAAGCCTTTGCCAAGAGGACTGAAAGGTACAAAGCCAATACCTAGTTCCTCAAGAGTTGAAAAAGTTTTTGTTTCAGGCTCACGCCACCACATAGAGTATTCGCTTTGTAAGGCTGATACTGGTTGAATAGCATGAGCTTTACGAATATTGTTAGATCCAGCTTCAGACATACCAAAGTATTTTACTTTTCCTTCCTGAATTAAATCTTTAACTGTACCCGCAACATCTTCAATAGGAACATTTGGGTCAATTCGATGCTGGTATAACAAATCTATGGTTTCTACATTTAATCTTTTTAAAGAACCTTCTACTGCCTGACGGATGTACTCTGGTTCACTGTTTAGTCCAACTGGTTGACCATTTTTAAAGTTAAAACCAAATTTGGTAGCAATTACAATTTCGTTTCTAAATGGTGCAATTGCCTCGCCAACAAGTTCTTCATTGGTATAAGGGCCATATATTTCGGCAGTATCAAAAAATGTGACACCTAATTCGTAAGCTCTTCTAATTAATTTGATAGCTTCTTGCTTGTCAGTAGCAGGACCATATCCAAAACTTAGGCCCATACATCCTAATCCTAGTGCTGAAACTTCCAATCCTTGAGTACCTAATCTACGCTGTTTCATATCTTTATGTTTTAAATTGAAAAAAGTATTATTTCTGCCTCGAAATAATCACGATGCAAAATTATGCCGGATTTTTTTGGTGAATGTTATACATATTACTGATATGCATACCATTATTACAGATACCGGCAGTCTTATGAATTAAATAACAAAAAAAGTTCTACTTTTGTCTTGCAACTAATATATAAATGCTTATGAATGAGATACAAAAAGTAGATAATATATGTGACTATAATGCCTTTCTCGGACAAGAAACATTGCATCCTTTAGTTAGTGTCATTGATCTGTCAAAGTCTAACAAGGTAACACACATGCGTCATAGCTTCGGCTTTTACGCCATATATCTGAAAGATGTAAAATGTGGAGATCTGATTTATGGACGTAATTATTACGACTATCAGGAAGGAACATTAGTGTGCATTGCACCCGGTCAGGTTCTTGGGGTAGAAGATAACGGTGAGTATTTTCAACCAAAAGGCTGGGCGTTGTTGTTTCACCCGGATTTGATTCGTGGTACTTCGCTTGGACGAAATATGAAAGATTACACATTCTTTTCTTATGAGGTTAATGAAGCTCTTCACCTGTCGGAACAGGAAAGACTGGTTGTCATTGATTGTCTGCATAAAATAGAACTGGAACTGAATCATTCTATTGATAAACATAGTAGGACTTTGATAACATCAAACATTGAACTACTACTTAATTATTGCAAGCGTTTTTATGACCGTCAGTTTATCACCCGCGAACATATAAATAAAGATGTAATTGTTCGGTTTGAGAATTTGCTCGGAGATTATTTTGCATCAGACAAACCACAGAATATTGGACTACCTACCGTAGGATATTGTGCTGATAAGCTGAATTTATCTGCAAACTATCTGGGCGATTTGATAAAGAAAGAAACAGGTAAATCGGCTTTGGAACATATACAGCTGAAGTTAATAGATACTGCTAAAGATATGGTGTATGACACAAGCAAGTCGGTTAGCGAGATTGCTTATGAATTGGGTTTTAAATACCCTCAGCACTTTAGTCGGTTGTTTAAGAAGCGTGTTGGTGTTTCACCAAATGAATATAGGGTGCAGCATTAAATTGTACTATGTAAATGGAAGGGGATAATTTTACCCTTCCATTTATAATTTGATTAAAGCGGTCTCACCGGAATACAGATATCCAGAATGAATTTCTTTTCCGGGTGCTCATTATGATCATTGTAATATAGCTCATAAGTACTGCCACTGCCCGGTTGGTATCCATTTTCTGTAAACCACAAACACATCGTATTCCAGGCTTGTTCGAACTCATTAACAGTTATATCAAAATGTCCTACGGCGTATTTTCCTCCTTCAACAATCATTTTGCCAATCTCTCCGTCAACTTTAATGTCTTCATTAACGGTGATGCAAGCATCCTGACGTACATTCTCAATCTCGGTAATAGAAGGGTCGTCATGATAAACGGTCAGTGATTTAGTTTCCGGAAAGTTCAGTAAACCTCTTGGTCCTGCCCATTTCATTAATTTATCATACGCTTTGCAGATGTCTTTGAAAGCACCTTTATGACGACAATAAATAACTCTCATCTCCGGCATTTCTTTAATTTCAATCTTTGTGTTCATAATAATTAATTGTTTTAAATTGATGCTGCAAAGTTGCAAATCAATACTGTGATGTTGTTGATTATTCTTGCTGAACACTTTACCATCCTTGCTATAATAAGAACCATTAATGACAAGGAAAGCTTTTTCTCTGTTTCTGAAATCCGTAGCCGATGTATTGAAATACTTTCTGAAAGTTCTGCTAAATATAGACACACTGCTGAACCCACAGTTATAGGCAATTTCGCTGATGGGAACATCTTTGTATTCCCTGATTAAGGACGCCGCTTTTTCTATTCTGATTCGTTGGATGAAAGCTGATAAACTCTCGCCAGAGAATAATGTAAATATCCGATGGAAATGGTATGGTGACAGACTAGCCACACTGGCTACCGTTCCTAAGGATAAAGGTTCGTTTATATGGTTGTCTATGTAATCCATTACCTTATTAATCCTTGCAATATATTCCTGTTTGCTTTGCTCTTTAACGCTCATGTATTTGTTTTTCAGTGAAATAGCAAAGGTAATTTAATTCCCGGTTTTCTGTTTTACTTATCTTGCTCTTTTTATTCTTGATAATTGGGTATAATGAATAAGTAATAACTTACTTTTGTGCGCGTTTAGAATTTATAATTAAATAAAAACCAATAAAAATCATTTTTTTTAATGGAAAGTTCTACATATAAAATATTATTCTTTTTAGAAAACGAGCAGTTTATTCTTGCTGAAGTAAAGCGTACGGATCTGCCTGATCTGCCCAAAGATCAGAAGTTTCACTGGGTGATTTTTGATAAAGTTAGTTGTTTTACTGAAAAGCTATCTTTTGTGTCAATGAATTCTTCTGAGAACTTTCAGGAAAGAACTTTCAAACAAGGAAAATTAAAATTTAATGAATTTCAGGGTGTATTTGAAAGAGAAGAGGAATCCTTTGTTTTGCAAAATCATACAGGACGTCTCTTACCGGAAGCAATGTTCAGGTTGATTTGTTGCTACCTTGATTCTCTATATTAGTTTTTTTGAAAAAAATATCTGTCTATCTGCTACTAATTCATGTTAATGATTTGATAATAAGTTCTTTATTTGGTGGTAGATAAAAATAATTACCATTTATCTCCCACTAGTGGTTTTCTAAGTTGTTGATTATCAGAGTATGTCTTAGTGGTAGATCTTTTTAGTTTAGTAGCAGATAGAATCATCTGCCACAAACTCGAAATCTACCTGTCATGGCCTTTTTTTAATATATATCTTCTTTAAGCCCACTTTTATGAATAAGATATTCTCCTGCTTTTCTGAAATTGTCTCTTGGTGACCACCTTTTCATAAACCAGTATCTGCCTTTCAAATGCCCTTCGATAGTCCATTCTGAGCCATCACAACCAAGGACATCAATATATGGTTTTGAAGTCCAAAATGAACAATTACTTAATAAAGTTTCAAACTCTTTCCACTCTTTTTCTGTTAGCTTTTTCGTGTGGTTCAATATAATATTTGCTTTTCTATCAGCTTTTTTAATTACTTCTCTTTCGGTTTCTATATCAATTACAATTCTTGTAGTGTCATAATCTCCGTTTGGAAGTCTTTTCGGTTCAAAAAACTTAATTGGTTTTAGCATATCCATAAATTCGGGTTGCTTGTCGAGTTCTTTTATTGTCAACCAAACTTTATTTCCATCATTATGAAGTGATATTACAACCGGCCTATGAAATGAACGAAGCCAAAGAAACCTATATATATCATGACCTGTGTAGTAGTTATATAAGATAGGTTCTTTAGCTGAATATAAAGCACTTGAAAACCAATTCAACGTAAAAGTGTCAATTTCTGTTTTTACGATGCCGGTATCTTGGCTAATAGAAGTAGGGAAATAGAATGTTAGTGAATCTTTAGGCACTCCCTGTCTGTTTGATATTTTGGGATTATTTGAATAATTATCTTTCTCAGTTTTTATATAACATGAGATGAAAGAAAGCCCGAATAATAAAGCAATAATTATTTTAGTTAACTTTGTCATAGAATGTATGTTTATTCGATAATTGAAAGTTTATCACTTATAACAAACTGAAAAATTACAATTCTGCCTATAAGTCTTTATTTCTGGTTTCAATCTCTTTCCTTTATTTTTACCTTGATTAACGATTTGATAAATTCGGTCATTGCGTATGTCCAGGTAAGCATTATAATTGTAGTAATACTCGTTTGGATGAATTCGTTTTTTTATAGCAGTAAAATTCTTTTGTAGCCTTGCAATGCAGCTATCTGAATCTTCTATTGGCTCATTTGAATTATATGTAGGCCAAAGAGCTTTGAATATAGGTCCATCAGTTTCTCTTATAACCTGACAATGAAGCAAGGATATAATTGTTTCATCAAGAACCTTTGCACCAGTATCTATCGTATCGTTGAGATTTAAAATATTGATAGCCTTGGTGATTTCTTTTTCAAATGTAGTATTTATTCTCTTTATTCCTTCAATCTGTTTGTCAAATTCAAAATTCCAATAATCACGATATGTGTTTGAAAAGAGTGGAATTGCATAATAATCTCCTTTTGAATTTATTAGAATCATAATTTGTTGTTGATCTTCAATGCTGTCGGGAGTAGAATATAATTGAATTTGAAATTTATTCTTATCGTATATTACGGTCCTTACCAACTTATAAAAATCTAACTGATTAGATTTTCCTCTAGGCAATTGGGGAAATTTATTAGTCAAATCAGAAATTGCCTTTTCTATATTTGCTTCTGCTGTTCTTGGCTTACAACTGAAAAAAGTTATCACTATTAATAACTGAAGAAGAAATATTTTAAACAAAGATGATTTCATGATAAATTGTTTTTGTTCTTCATATCTAGAAATCAAAGTTAGAAAGTTTTATTTATTTTACCTAATTATTTTTCTAGTTATTTACAATTATGTTGCTTATGAACTAGGATTCAAATACCCTCAACACTTCAGCAGTCTGTTTAAGAAACGTGTTGGTGTTTCGCCAAATGAATATAGAATGCAGCATTAAATTTGTTTTTGCAAAAAAAGTCTAGCAGTCTAGCGGTGTGCTTCTAATTAAATGATCCTTAATGTTATATATCCGCTAGACTTCTATGTTGTATTCCTAATAATTGAATACTTTTTATTTGAATTTAACCTTAAAATCAATTACTTAGCAATTATTCATGCAAAAAAAGGACAATTCACCTCACGAATAAGATAATTATCTCACTCTCCAGACAGCATAAGACTTTTTTCTTTGTGCTTTTTTGTTTAAATAAAAGCCCTGCTAAACAAACTTCTATGAGTTGAACTGCAACTTAAGGCAGGCAACAATTTACTTCTTCAGAATAACAGGATGGACGCAACAAACTTATCTGAGATGTAGCTCTTGGCTCATCATTCTAGCATTAGGAGTCGTCCAATATGAAATTTGCCTAACGGGCTTTTATAAAAAACGCTAACGACATTTATCATATTCATACTTCTTTCCATTCTTTAATATGCTTAATATTCTGTTGGCTAATTTGTGGGCGATACGTATAATGGCTTCCTGAGGTTTCATGCGTTTGCAATACTCTCCGTAAGAAGCAGCCATTACGCTGTCGTATTGTATCGTGATCCAGGCACTCTCTATTAACACCGAGCCAAGCAATTTGTTTCCTCTGAAAGTCTTTTCACCATTATTGATCTTTTCACCACTACTATGAGATACTGGAATTAACCCAAGATAGGAAGCAAACTGTTTTTCGTTATGGAAACGGTTTATGTTATCTATTTCAGTCAGTAAACACATACCGGTATTCATTCCAATGCCAGGTATGGAAAGTAAGTTATTATATACTTCCGCATAACGCTCTGTCATTGATAACATGCGTACTTGACGAGTGGATTCTAACAGATTCTGACGGAATAGTTCGACTTGTTTTAATAACAAGTTTAAACTATTGCGGGTGGAAGACAGTAGAACGACATCATCACGCAACCAACGCATGAAACGTTTCGACCAATGTGTTCCCGGCTTTTCAAAACACTCAGGAAGAGTTATTCCATTAGTATAGAGCAGATGCTTCACACGGGATTTATACCCTCCAAGTTGTTTCTGCAAGGTTTTGCGCAAACGGACAACACTACAGTCATCCAGGTTGTCTTTACGACGGATATAAATTCCTTTCAATATCCCTGCTTTCAATGCTTTCGCCAACTTTTCTGAATCAATAGAATCTGATTTCATCAAATTCTCATATTGAGTAGTGGGAACATCTGCAGCATGGATAACCATACAGTTAATGCCATATTCCTGCAATGCGTAGTAAGTGGAAAAACCACTGAAGCCAGATTCGTAGACGGCTTGATAATTACCATTAGGATAATGTTTTTTCAAAGATTCAAAGAGCTCTTTGGCTGAAGACTTTTGGCTATGTTTACGCTTATAACCGGATTGAGTTATTATAGTTATATTCCAGGTCTTCAAATGAACGTCAATACCTATGTAGATATTTTGACCTTCAAAATTAATTCCGTTACTTTGTGTCATAGGTGTAATAGTTTTAATTACTAATATTTTGTTTATTAACTCTATACAAATTTAGTAATTCAATTATTACGCCTATTCATTTTATCTAAAACTCATCGGTCGGGGAGCGCCATACGGCAAGGAGCGGGACCACCCGTCCCGACGAGATGTAGCTAGACCCCAAATACAAACATAGTAACTTGTCTGAGAAAGTCTAGCGGTAGTCTAGCAGTCTAGCGCTTTTGATCAATATGAATACATCTTTTTTCTTTGCTTAGATATGTATATTGCTTAAAATTAGTGATTTAAGTTTTGGTTGTTATTAATATTAGCACTTTCGGTTACAACCGCTAGACTGCTAGATTACTGCTAGACTTCTCAGAAGATATCTAGCACCTATATAGTATTTGTAATCAGTGTTTTAACTACAATCTGCTAGACTGCAAGACTTTTTTACGAAATTGAATTTATGTAGTTGTATTGTTATCTATAAATCTGCTCTTCCAGCATTCTATAAATCTCCGGCGAGCCTTTTTTAAACCTCTCTCGTGAGATTTTATTTCTCAGGCGGGATGTTTATGTAATCTTGTACAAAAAAAATCATTCTTCTGTACAAAAGATTGAATTGTTTTGTACAGAAGAATGCATTCTTTTGTACAAGGATGCACAAACTTGTCTAGTGGTATTATAAAAAGTATTCCGGAGTTATGCATAACTCTGTAGTGATTTATCAAAAGTCTCTGTTTTAAAAAAGAGATAGTTCCTATTTTTCAGAAAAAGCTACAGCAAATTTTCTAAAACGATTTAATCCTTCTACTAGTACTGAACGGGGACAAGCGATATTCCATCGCATGAAGCTTTCACCGTTTGCACCGTACATCGTTCCTTCATTCAGCCACAGTTTGACTTTCTCTAAAAGTAACTGTTCAATGTCTTCTGAACTTTTATGAAGTGCTGAGCAATCCATCCACACCAGATACGTGCCTTCGAGTATGGTTATTGGAAATTGTGGGAGATAACTTTCACAGAATTCTTTCATACAGAGGTAATTTTCGTAGAGATAGGCATTCAACTGATTCAACCATTCTTCTCCTTTGCCGTAAGCAGCAATAAGCGCTTCTACACCAAAAGGATTCACATCGCAAACTTCATTTATATTGATGGCTTTATCTACTTTGCTGCGTATTTCTTCATCAGCAATAATGATATTTGCAATCTGAAGTCCGGCCAGATTAAAGGCTTTGCTGGGCGAAACACAGGTTGCGGAATGTAGCAATATCTCTTTACTAAGAGAAGCAAAAGGAGTATAGGTATGTCCCGGGTGAACGAATTCGCAATGAATTTCATCGGCAATGACAAATACATTGTGGCGTAGACAGATTTCGCCTATGCGAATCAATTCTTCACGCGTCCATACACGTCCGGCTGGGTTGTGAGGATTACAAAGAAGCATCACCTTTACTGCACTATCAGCAGCTTTGCGTTCTAAATCATCAAAGTCTATGGTATAAGTGCGGTTGGCGTAAACTAAATCACTGGTTACTAATTCGCATCCATTATTACGAATAGAGGAAAAGAAGCAGTTGTATACAGGTGTCTGCACCAGTACCTTGTCGCCCGGAGATGTTACAGCTTTTATAATGGCGGATATTGCCGGAACCACTCCGGTAGTGTAAATAATCCACTCTTTAGAAATCTGCCAGTTGTGCCTGCGACTAAACCAGTCTATTATCTTTTCATAATAAGTATCGGGCACCTTTACATAGCCAAAAATACCATGTTCCACGCGGTGCTTTAATGCCTCAATAATAGGTGGGGCGGTACGGAAATCCATATCAGCCACCCACATTGGAAGAACATCCGCATCCGCGGTACTATCCCATTTGTAGGAGCTGGTACCACGACGAGGAGTTATTTTATCAAAATTGTATTTCATCTCGGAATTAATCAAAACAAGTGTGATTGTCCCAAAGCTTCAGTTCACAGTCGCTTGGAGCTTTAATGTTTTTATCAAGAATGATTTCGCCATAGCTTTCGGCTGTAATGTTTCCACTACGAGGATTCTTTACGCTATGAACCGGACTATTAATAGTAGCGTTTAAACTTGAATCTTCAAATGCAAGGTCGGCATTATTATCCATCGTGCAGTTTTCCATTATCAGATCAGTGGCATAGCAGAGTGGTTGTGTACCGGAAATCTTGCAATTTACCAGACGTAAGTTCTTTGAATGCCAGCCTAGGTATTCGCCATCCAGAATAGAATCATAAACCGTTACATTTTCTGTGTTCCAGAAAGCATCCTTGGAGTAAATCTCGGCATTCCTGATTTCTACATTCTTGCAATACTGAAAAGAATAGTTGCCATTCAGCGTAAAACCATCAATCTTTATGTCAGAGCCATGTGTAAAAAGGTAGTCACCTTTGTCTACCCGTACATTTTGTAGTTCCGCATTACTGCAATACCAAAAGGTTTCCAAAGCATAAGGCAGTTGCACGTTTTCGAGCACCATACCATTCATCTCGCGAAACATTTTAGGAGCTTCCACCAACGTATCTTTCATGCGAAGATTCCGTGAGTACCAAAGTGCGGCACGTGCACCTTCTTTGAACAGACAGTTCTCTATAACAAAACCATCGTTGTGCCAAAAAGGATATTTACCCTGAAATTCACAGTTAAAAGCTTCGATATTTCTACACTCTTTCAATGCCGATTCACCAGGGAAAACAGTTACTTCTTCCAGACGCAGACCATTGTTAGCAAACAGTGGACGTTCGCCTTCGAAAGAAGTGTTTTTAATTAGTTTCATTTTATTACTCAATTTGTTATCAGTATTTTTTTATGCTGCAAAGTTACAAAGACCCAACAGGCTTCTTTGTACACAAATTACGGATAAGCATACCCGGATTACTGATATTCAAGAAACAAGTTTATTTGCCTTTAAATTGATAATAATAAAATGAATAGTTGCTTTCATGGTGTATTTAAGTAGCAGATGATTTGATTTGGTGGCAGATGATTTTTTATCTGCTACCAGCTGAAAAGCTTTGTGGTAAGTTGTTTTAGAGGACTTAGTGGGGGATAGGTAGATGATTTTGTGTTTTTAGTTTTGTTTTGTGTAGCAGATTGTCTAGTGGTTTTCCAAAATGCGTAAATGGTTAACAAATTTCTAAGAGCTAATATTATTTCAGCTCTTAAAAAACGATCTACTTTATTGTGCGTTTTTGAGAAATATTTTTATCTTTGTAACTGTATATATGGTATTGAATACTCTTGTATATATAACAAGTAACTCTTAAATCTATGAACACAGAAATAAACAAAATAAAACAGTTAATAAAGCAAGGTGAAGGAATAGAAGTGGAATTTAAAGAATCCAATGGTTCGCTTACTCGTTCTGTGTTCGAAACTATTTGTGCATTCCTCAATCGTAAAGGAGGAACAATCTTGCTGGGAGTAGCCGATGATGGAAAAATTATCGGAGTAAATGAAGATACACTTCAGTCTCAGCTCGACACATTGGCACGTGATATGAATAATCCTCAGATTATTTCTCCAACCTTCTTTCTATCCACAGATGTGGTGGAAGTCGATAGAAAAAAGATAATCAGAATTTTTGTTCCAGAGAGCTCACAGCCTCACACATGCAAAGGAGCTTATTATGATAGGAAAGAGGATGGCGATTTTAAATTGGCAAATCAGCACTTAATAACAAATCTGTTTCTGCGCAAACAAGATGGGTATACGGAGAATAAAGTCTTTCCTTATCTACGAATGGAGGATTTTGAAACGGAACTCTTTGATACCGTTCGCAACTTAGTGCGACTCACAAGAGCCGATCATCCCTGGATTAATATGACAAATGAAGAGATTCTGATTTCGGCACGTATGAGGTTAAGAGATTCTTATACGGGAAAGGAAGGCTATACGCTTGCTGCGGCTTTGGTATTTGGAAAGGAGAATACAATTGCAAGCGTGCTTCCTCATTTTAAAACGGATGCTCTTTGCAGAAAAGAAGATGTGGAGAGGTATGATGATAGAGATGATATTCGTTGCAATCTAATGAGGTCTTATTCTCGCCTTTTGGCTTTTATTCGCAAATATTTGCCCGACAGATTTTATCTGGAAGGAAATCAAAGAATGAGTATCCGTGAATTGATATTTCGTGAAGCGGTGGCAAATCTGTTAGTACATAGAGAGTTCTCAAACGCTTATCCTGCAACAATGACTATTTATAAAACGGAAGTAGTGATGGAGAACTGGAATCGCCCATATATGATGGGACGCATAAATCTGGGAAACTTAAAACCGCATCCTAAAAATCCTACTATTGCAAATGTGTTTAAGCAGATCGGATGGGTAGAAGAACTTGGTTCCGGAGTTCGCAAGATGTATAAGTA
This sequence comes from Bacteroidaceae bacterium, assembly GCA_963668125.1. Classification (GTDB taxonomy): domain Bacteria; phylum Bacteroidota; class Bacteroidia; order Bacteroidales; family Bacteroidaceae; genus Bacteroides. The sequence goes on from OY764215.1 coordinate 2,050,350, forward strand.
TTGTCCTATTTATGTGAATGGTGCACTTCCAGTTATTGAAGAGGGAGATGTTTTTAAGGTTACACTTAAATATGAAAAAGATGAGATAGTAAATGATAGAGTAAATGGACCTATAAATATCCCTATTAATGGGGTTTTAAGAAAAAATGGACCTGTAAATGATAGAGTAAATGATAGAGTAAATGATAGAGTAAATGATAGAGTAAATGAGCTTGTAAGTAAACCATTAAATGATAATGAAATATCAATTATATCTCTCTTAAAAATAACGCCAGGATTAAATGCAAATGAAATATCAGAGCATATTAAAAAAAGCATACCATCAGTAGCACGTTATATAGGTTCTTTAAAGAAAAGGAACTTAATTGAATTTAGAGGTGTACCTAAAACCGGTGGATACTACATCATAACAGAAAAGAAAGAAGAGAAATAGTTATGAAAATCTTTGTTGATATAAGTTTGAGTAATCTCTATGTTAACTTCAGAGATTGGATGGTGTATGTGTTAAGCAAAATACATGACTATGATACCGATAACAGTAAAGATCTGGCTGAGATCCTACCATACAACTGGGACTTTATTTTTAGTATATTGACTTTGTAAAGTCAATATACTAACGACTGTATTTTTTAATTATCGTCTTCTTCATCTTTTGCTGGATTTTGTTTATTCACAGCTCTTTCTATAATTTTATTATATTCTGTAATCCTGAGTCCACTTATAAGATTAAATTTTTTGTCAAATAAAGGATCAATAATTGGAATCATTTCGTCGCCAAAGATCATTCTCATATAATAATCAAAATCTTTGTCACTCTTAATTATTTTCAACTCAACTTTATCAAGATTAAACCCAATTTTATTCCAATTATCACAGAATTCATCAAATTTAAGTGGATCAGATATAATTGGAATCACATTACTCAGATTAACAATCGTTTCTGTTTCACTGTCTCTTATTAAACATAATGGAGCATAATAAAAAATCTCCTTATCAAATGTTTTTGCTATTAATTTACTATATTTTGCAACTTCTGCAGATGTGATTTCTATGATTGTATCTTCTGGTTTCTTTATTTTAAGGAGTTCAGAATATGGCCCAGTCATCTTGCTAACAGATAAAACACATATTGGATCATTATTTTCAACTTGCTTTTTTTGAACTGCTTTGAATAATTCTATATGTTCTTGAGCTTGAAGTTTATTTAGTCTTTTAATTCTATTTCTTTGATAAGAGTAAGAAACAGAACTATCTTCAAGTACGAATTTTACACAATAACTATAATCAGGATCATATTCTTCATTACTATTCCAAGCTATAACTGGTGATCTACCATAAATTAACTGAGGTGAAGCTTTTAATGTGTTAAACATGCCTTGGCCTTTTATTAATAAACTCACCCATAGCTTAAAATCAAATGATTCAAGGTTTGTGTTTGATTTCTCTCCTGGAATTTTAATTGAGCCTAAGATTCTGTCTATTGGTCGTATACATTTTTTGTGAACAATTCCAACAGCTGGCGATGTATCTCTATCTTCTATTTCAACTATTAAAGAGTCATTTTCACCACATTGTTTTCCACAGTGTAAACATAATAATGGGTTTAGATTCTTTTGAAACAGAGATTTTAAATAGACTTTATGGAGCTTTGCACATTCTGTATTTTCTTCTTTTTCAATATCTGTGGCTGGTATAAATACAACCTTTTTGTCTTTGTATAATTCTTGATTTTCATCTAAGAACCTTTCAAGACCAGCAATTGTGGCAAATCTTTGAATTACCTTCCATTCCACATCACTTGTAACAACTATTCTGTTCTCATAAAAAGCATTCCTAATTCTACAATCATCTTCAAATCTGTACAATTCAGCAATTATAAAATCAGCATTATCTATGAATGACTCAATAAGTAAAACTTCTTTAGCTGTTGGATATTCACCTTGGTCAATGATATTTGTTTTAAGCCATTCAATTTGTTCATCTTCAACTGTTTTATCTTTATTGTCTTCAAGGTATCTATTAAATATTTCTTCTAATTTATTGCTGTCGATTGATAATCTTCCAGAAGCATAAACAAGTGAGTTTTTTATTAAAATAGACCAAATAAGTTCAGGTCTGCTAAAACCAATACTTTTTAGAAGTATATGTGAAGCTATTTCAACTGTATGTCCTGCTTCTATGTCTATAACACCAATAAATATTCTTTTTGAGAAAGCATTAAAAGATTCTTGTGTTGCCTTATTCTTTGTTAGTTGTTCATATATAATATTAAATAACGATTTGAATTGATCCAAGGTATTTTTCTCAGACTTGTTTAATGGATTATCTTTAAAAGAATCAGAGCTTAATTTGATTGAAGCAACAATTTTCTTTAAGTCATTAATAATTTTGCTTGAAGCATCGCTTGTTGTTATTAAACCAAAATAATTTTGGGTCTTTTCATTTTTTGTAAATTCTTGAACAAACTGTTTTATGGTTTTATAAAAATCACTTGAATCACGAGTTGAAAGCGATATACTTCTTTTGATTTGGAGATATATAGTTTTATGATTATCACAAATTAGATTTAGGTCATCTATATGTTCACTTGTTTCAAAAAGAGTTTTGCTTATGACTAGTTTTTCGTCAATCTGGTCAAAAAAAATAGATATGTCAAATTTGGAGAATTGATTAATAAGACACCAGGCAGCTATCCTTTGCTGATAATCTATTCCTGAATTTGTTGCTTGTCCACCTGCCATAGTTATTTTGATTTTTCTTATGTTACACGCGATCAATTCATCTCCCTATTTAATTAGGTTTATATCATATTTACACATGTTACTTAAAATTATTATGAATTTTAGCCTTTTATAAACTTAGTTGTTTTCTTGAATCATTAAGTTTATCCAATTTTATTATAGTTATTTTTGTTTTTATATTTTAAACCCCAAAGATAGGACGCAGTCTTTATATTAACAAAAATTGTTTTAATTATTTTTTAATAAATGCAATCAAATTTTTGACAACCTACTTGATTTCTGCTCAGATGATTGACTTTCCAGAAAAAATCGAGTGCTTGTATAATATTAAAATCAATATTTTAATACTTATTTTTTTGATAACGTGATTTTTTTGGAAAAAATTAAATTTATCTGATGATGTTTTGCCAATAAAGACAAATTTCTTGTTTTAAAAAATTGATATTATACCACAATGTGATCAAATCACCGTAACCTAAACCCCTGAACACAAATCTCTTTACATCAAAAATGTAAGTCATAAAATCAAAAAAAGAAGTGATATTGTTATTTTAAAAATATATCTTTATGACTCATTGTTAATCTTTAAAATACAGCCTATGAAAAATCTAAAAATGTTTATCAATGGGAAATTTGTAGAAAATGTTTCTGACAAATGGATTAATGTTTTGAACCCTTCGACAGAAGAAGTTATCTCACTGATGCCGGACGGTACTGCCGATGATGTAAAAGCAGCAATTGATGCTGCAGAAAAAGCTCAGCCTGCATGGGAAAAGATTCCGGCAGTGGAAAGAGCTAAATATCTTAGAATTATTGCAAACGGTATCAGAAAAAGAGAAGCTGAGCTAACTGATATTATTGTGAGAGAAGGTGGCAAAACGCAGGCATTGGCAAATGTTGAGGTTTTATTTACCGCTGATTATATGGATTACATGGCCGAATGGGCCCGCCGCTATGAAGGCGAAATTATTCAAAGTGACAGACCAAAAGAAAATATATTCCTGTTTAAGAAACCAATTGGTGTTACTACAGGTATCCTTCCATGGAATTTTCCGTTTTTCTTAATTGCCAGAAAGGCTGCTCCTGCATTGGTTACTGGTAATACAATCGTTATAAAACCAAGTCAGCTGACTCCTGAAAATGCTTATGTGTTTGCTCAGGTTGTAGAAGAATCTGGATTGCCTGCAGGCGTGTTCAATATCGTATTTGGTAAGGGCTCGGTAGTAGGGCATGAGTTGGCTGCTAATCCGAAAGTGGGAATGGTTAGTCTCACCGGAAGTGTGGATGCTGGTCGTCAGACCATGGCTGCTGCTTCAACTAATATAACCAAGGTATCTTTGGAACTAGGTGGAAAAGCTCCTGCTATTGTAATGAATGATGCAGACATTGATCTAGCTGTAAAATGCATTATCGCATCCCGGGTTATTAATACGGGACAGGTTTGTAACTGTTGCGAACGTGTTTATGTGCATAAAGATGTAAAGGATGAATTCCAGAAAAAGGTGATTGAAGGAATGAAGAAAGTTACTTTTGGAGATCCGAGCAAAATTAAAGAACTGGATATGGGGCCGCTGATTGACGCTAATTCACTGAAATCTGTTCAGGAAAAGGTTGATAAAGCTGTTAAGCAAGGGGCTAAGATTGCATGTGGCGGAAAGAAGATAGATCAGAAAGGTTATTTCTTTGAACCTACTGTTCTTACTGATGTAACCCATGATATGGATATTGCTCACGAAGAAACTTTTGGTCCGGTTCTGCCTGTCATTGAATTTACTGATTTAGATAAGGCTATTGAATGGGCTAACGATTGCGAATACGGACTTACCTCATCTGTGTATACAAAGAATCTGAACACTGCGTTGAAGTTGGTTCGTGAACTGAAGTTCGGTGAAACGTATGTGAACAGAGAGAACTTTGAGGCTATGCAGGGATTCCATGCCGGATGGCGTAAATCGGGTATTGGTGGTGCTGATGGTAAACATGGCTTGGAAGAGTATTTGCAAACTCATGTTGTATATATTGAAACGCAGGATTAATGGACTAATTGAAATAAAGAATGTTCGCTGAATGTTCACTGAAACTAAGATCTTTGAAAAGCAATGGCTGCAAAGATGTATAGGTTTCAGTGAACATTCTTTTTATGAAAGCTTTATTTGCTAAAACTCAAAAGTAATCCCCAGAGTAGGAATCACTGTACCACTATTCTGACTGATGTATTTCATTTTATACCGTTGCTGATTTGCAGGTGCTGAAGGGTTTTCAATTACCCCTGTGCTCATTAGGGCGTCTGCCTGTTTAATCTGACTTCCTGTTATGTTCTGTAAATCAATGTAGAACCCAAGCATATATTTCTTTATATAGAAAGTCTTGTCAACTCTCAGGTCAATACGGGTATAGGCAGATAAGCGTTCGGTGTTGTATTTGGAATAGTTGTAATATGCTCTGCCTTGTGCATCCCAGGCAGTTACAAGTGATGATTTATCTACATCATAAGGAGTGTAAGGTGCTCCGCCTATACTGCTGATTTTTGCTCCGAAGCTCCAGTTCTTTTCAAAGTTGTACGTACCTCCCAGGTTGAAGATGTATTTGTTATCCCACGAAGAAGCGATGTATGGACTTACTTCGTTTTTTCGGTATTCACTTTTAAAGAGGGTGAGGGCAGAGGATAGATTCAGCTTTTTTACAATAATCCATTTCGCCATCAGCTCAACACCATACGAACGACCCTGAGCAGTGGGGGTGAGTTCTTCGTTTCCCACCACACCATAATCGGCTCCTTTATCTGACAACGGGATATTATCATTTACAGAAAAAGGAATGTTATCGTACTTTTTGTAAAATCCTTCGGCAGTAATCTGCAGATTCTCACTGTGCTTGTAAGTTAGTCCGGCACTGTATTGGTCAACGGTTGTATATCCCAGATTTTTATTGAGATAAATTCCATTGTTATCTTTATAGCCAAGAGCGGTATAAGCCGGTAATTGATAATATCGGCCTACATTGCCACTGAAATAAACATCGCCTATAATCTGATAGGATAGGGATAACCTTGGCGAAAGCTGATTATTTAGCTTATTCATCTGTGAGGTGTAATTGCAGGCATCGCCCCTTACTCCGAGTGATACGGTCATCCGTTCATCCGGTGATTCATAATTCATGGTTCCAAAGAATCCCCAGCGCAGCATATCCAGGAATGTGTGGTACTTATACGTCTTCGATTGATCTGTATATGCCTTTTGAAATGTGGTATTGGTATATTGTGTGTGATCCAGATTTGCTCCGAAACTCACTTTTACTGTTCCAAATGTAGAGGTGTTTTCTACACGTAGCTTGGTTTCCTGCTCCAGAGAACCATATTTCAGTGTCAGATTATCCGGGTTGCTTTCATCATTCCTTAGATATTTTGTGAGATGATTATTCAGATAACTATGACTAAGAACAACTGTTTGTATATGTGCGCCTGCATAATGTTTGTATACCGAACCAAGGGTGAATGTTTCCTGCTTAACAGTAGGCAGATAGCTGAGTATATATTCTGCCTTTTCGCCCGTAAGACTTGTATTGAGTTTCATATTATCAATACCTGTAAGACCAAGGAATGTAATTTCATTATGCTGTGACAGCCGTGTTTTTGTTTTAAACTGCGCATCGGTATATGTAGGCAGGAAGGGTAATCCCAAAGCTTTGAACAAGAATTGCAGGTATGACTGACGGACAGAAGCCAGATAAGTTGTCTTTTTACTGAGATGCCCGTTGGAGGTTAAAGAGAATTCGGATGCTCCGAGAGTGGCTTTCATGGAATTCTTCTCTATATTTCCATCGCGAAGCCTGAAGTCGAGCACAGAGCTCAGTGCATTTCCTTTGCTTGCGGGGAAGGCTCCGGTGTAGAAGCTGACTTCACGGATGAGGTCGGCATTAATGATTCCAACCGGTCCGCCCGATGCTCCCTGAGTACTGAAGTGGTTAATATTAGGAATCTCCACTCCATCCATAAAGAAACGGTTTTCTGATGGTCCACCTCCACGAACAATCAGGTCGTTACGGTATCCTACCGGCGAGTATCCCACACCTGCATAGTTCTGCACAATGCGTGAAATGTCGCGGTTTGCTCCCGGACTTTTCTCTATTTCCTGCAATCCTATCAGGCGAAGGCCAACAGGACTTTCCGGATTTCTTCTGAACATGGAAGCTGTAACGCTTACTTCGCCCAGTTGAGTAACGTTTTCTTCTAGTTCTACCGTTATAAAGAGATCTTTTGTGGAGATAATGTATTCGGGAGTGAGTACTGTATTATATCCCACTGCTGAAATCTGTAACCTATATATTCCGGGAACTACATTTTGGATGTTGAATTTTCCCACAGAATCTGTCACTGCTCCTTGTCCGGTTCCATAAATGCCTATGCTTGCAAAGGATATTGATTCTCTTTTTCCTTTGTCGATTACTATTCCTTTTATGGAATGTTTTTGCTGTGCCACGGTGGATAGAGCAACTAATATAAATATAATCAGGGATGTTATCTTTTTCATAAGTTGTCGTATTTTTTATCAATAACAAAAATCGGAATAAAAATGTTATAATCCTTTTTCTTTTTATTTAATTTTGCAAGATCATAAAAATATGTAGAAATATAAGTATTAATAATTAAATGAATATGAAAAACCGTATTATTTCTTTATCTGTTCTTTTGCTTTTTCTTGCAGTGAGTCTGCATGCAGCGAAAGTTGATACCTTGTTAGTAAAAAGTCCGTCTATGAATAAAGACGTTCAGGTGGTGGTGATTGCTCCTGAAGTGACTAAGGCATCAAAAAATGCAACTTATCCGGTACTTTATCTTTTACATGGTTACAGTGGTAATGCCAAGAGCTGGATAGAACTGAAACCGAATTTACCCGAAATTGCCGATCAGAATAAGATGATCATAGTATGCCCTGATGGTAAAAACAGCTGGTATTGGGATAGCCCAAAGGATTCTTCCTATCGTTACGAAACATTTGTATCGGATGAGTTAGTGAAGTATGTTGATAATCATTATAAAACTGTTGCAGAAAAGAAAGGCCGTGCCATTACTGGTTTAAGCATGGGTGGCCATGGAGCGTTGTGGCTTGCTTTCCGTCACAAAGATATTTTTGGTGCAGCCGGAAGTACCAGTGGTGGGGTAGATATTCGTCCTTTTCCAACTAACTGGGAAATGAGTAAACAATTGGGTGAGTTTGCTTACAACAAGAAATCATGGGATGAACATACTGTAATCAATCAGATTGATAAGATTCAGAATGGCGACCTTGCTATAATTATTGATTGTGGAGAAGGTGATTTCTTTCTGAATGTGAATAAAGATCTCCATGAACGTTTATTGGGACGGAAAATAAATCATGATTTCATTACCCGTCCCGGAGTTCATAACGGTCAATACTGGACTAATTCCATTGACTATCAGTTGTTGTTCTTTAAAAAGTTCTTTGAGAGATAACCGCTTGTTATTTCTTTATAGGAGCTAACCATGCTCCGTTTGTCTTTTTCCTATCTAGTGAACTTTGTTTGACGTTCAACATTGTAGATACAGATTTGGTGCGGGTGCTCTTTGTGAGGCTCGCACCATTTATTAATGCAAGTGCTTTGCTCAACATCTTTTCATTTTCATCTCCCAATTCCTTATATGTGCTGTAATCTGAAAATTCATCCAGTTCATAATCGGGAGTAAAACCACTACCGTAATCTGATTCATCTTTTGAGTTGTACAGTTTTCCTATAATAGGTTGAATCATCCAGTTAGATTCTTCGTGATGAATGGAGACAGATCCCAGATTTTTTCCTTCGGTAGTTGTACCAATTAATGTTACATTCATAAATGGTTTTAATCCATTGATTAATAGCTCAGATGATGAGGCTGTGTATTTGCTTACCAAAACATACAGACGAGACAGATTTAGATTGGCTCCTCCTTTAATAGAATCACTGTCAAAGGTATATATGTTTTGTGACGGACTCATTTTATCATTGTACTTTATTACGCAGAATGTTTTGTCCAACGCTGAGCTTGGGGCAAGCATAGTACTAAGCAACTGACTGTTGCTGATATATCCTCCAGGATTGTAACGAAGGTCGAGAACGAATTCTGTAACATTCTGACTTTTGAATGATGCAAATACCTGGCGCAATTCGTTCTGATAAGTGTAATCGTTAGCATTGTCATTTGGGCCAGTGGCAAAGTGAGTGTACATTAGATAGCCGATCTTGCTTCCCGATGTGCTTGTAAACACCTTGTTTACCAGAATAGGGTCATTATTCACCGCCTTGGCAGCACCTAAAGTTAATGTGCCTTTTTCTGTAAATGGATTCGTTGAATTTCCGGTATAAGTAGCTAAAGTTAGCTTTACTCCGCTGCCGGTTAGCAATTGTGTATAATTGGAGTCTGTGATTTTAGTACCGTCAAAGGCTATAATCCAGTCACCGCGTTTCAGTCCCGCATTGCTGGCTGGACTTCCTGGTAAAACATAAAGCACACGAACGTATACAGAACTATTTTTTTCGTCTGTATAACTCATAAACTCAAATCCGTATGAAGAACTGTCATCAATACTTTTGGTAGTAACCTCTTTTTGTTCTATCCATGAATAATAGTTTCCGTTTTTCTTTTCTTTGCTTGATAATAAGGTATAGAAGAAGGCATCCGGATTTGCATAAAAGTTTAGTTTGCTTTCAGCCGGAATTTCATCATACCATAAATAAACGTCTTTCATTTCACTATATATCCAGTCATTAACTCCTTTGGTATCTTTGTATTCCAGGCTGCGATCTTCTCCTTTGCAGGAAGATAATAATGTGGTAAATGTTGCTCCAATGAGCAGTAAAAACAAATATGTATATTTCTTCATTTTCTGTGATTTTATTCGTTTAAGATTACAAAACTAGTAATTCCTATTGATTTATACCACAATTGTGGTACGAAAATGACTAATTTACGTGATTGTGTACCCCTTAATCTCACCCTATCTTTGCAATATAAGAAAACAATTAAAAAACTATAGCATTATGGCAAAGATCGCAAAACAATTAACAGACTTAATAGGAAACACTCCTTTATTAGAACTTTCTCATTTTAATGCAGTTAAGGACCTAAAAGCAACAGTGATTGCAAAACTGGAATACTTTAATCCTGCTGGTAGCGTAAAAGATCGTGCAGCGTTTGCAATGATTCAGGATGCTGAAGAAAAAGGACTTCTTAAACCGGGAAGTGTGATTGTAGAACCAACAAGCGGAAACATGGGAGTAGGACTTGCATTTGTAGCCGCAGTAAAAAAATATAAGTTAATTTTGACAATGCCCGATACCATGAGCGTTGAACGTAGAAATCTTCTTAAAGCTCTTGGAGCGAATCTTGTTCTTACTCCTGGCGCCGAAGGTATGAAGGGGGCAATTGCAAAAGCTTTTGCTATTAAAGAAGAGACTCCGGATGCTGTTTTACTTCAGCAATTTGAAAATTCTGCTAATCCGGAAATTCATAGTAAAACTACTGCAGAAGAGGTGTGGAGAGATACTGATGGTCAGGTTGATATTTTTGTTGCAGGAGTAGGTACAGGTGGGACTGTATCGGGAGTTGGAAAGACTTTAAAGAATTACAATCAAAATATAAAGATTATTGCTGTAGAACCAGTGGATTCTCCGGTATTATCAGGTGGTAAATCTGGTCCGCATAAAATTCAGGGTATAGGTGCAGGATTTGTTCCTAATAACTTTAACAGCAGTGTGGTAGATGAAATTATTCAGGTGAGCAATGATGATGCGATACGTACCGGACGTGAACTGGCTTCACAGGAAGGTTTACTGGTAGGCATTTCATCAGGAGCGGCTACTTTTGCTGCTTCGGAGTTGGCTAAGAAGCCTGAAAACGCAGGAAAGAAAATTGTTGTATTACTTCCTGATACTGGCGAACGCTACCTTTCTACTTTGCTTTACGCTTTTGATGAATATCCTTTATAGCAGAAAAGCAGACGTTACTTTGATTTAATTAATAGAATAAGAAATTTAAAATATTACGAATATGGCTCTTGATACAAATAAACTAAAGTTTGAAACATTGCAGGTACATGCAGGACAGGAAGTTGATAAAACAACACATTCACGTGCAGTACCTATTTACCTGACAAGTTCTTATGTCTTTGAAGATGCACAGGATGGTGCCGATTTGTTTGGACTACGTAAGTTTGGCAATATATATACACGATTAATGAATCCTACTACCGATGTGTTTGAGAAAAGAGTGGCAGCCCTTGAGGGCGGACTTTCCGCCTTGGCTACCTCTTCCGGACAATCGGCTCAGTTTATTGCCTTGAATAATATTGTTGAGGCTGGCGATAACTTTGTTTCTACTTCTCACTTGTATGGTGGAACGTATAATCAGTTTAAGAATCAGTTTAAGCGTCTGGGGGTAACAGTTCATTTTACTCCGAATGATTCTCCTGAAGAATTTGAGAAACTGATTGATGACAAGACTAAAGCGCTGTATCTGGAAACTATCGGTAATCCCGATTTGAATATTCCGGATTTCGAAGCGATTGCTGCTGTTGCCGATAAACACGGTATTCCATTAATTGTTGATAATACTTTTGGTGCTGGTGGAGCAATCTTCCGTCCGTTGGAACATGGTGCAAGTGTTGTTGTAGAAAGTGCTACAAAATGGATTGGTGGACATGGAACTGCTTTAGGTGGTGTTATTGTTGATAGCGGTAAGTTTAACTGGGGTAATGGTAAATTCCCGGCTTTTACAGAGCCTAGCGAAAGTTATCACGGATTAGTTTTCTGGGATGTGTTTGGTGCTAATGGCCCGTTTGGAAATATTGCATTTACTATTCGTGCACGTACTGAAGGATTACGCGATTGGGGTAACACAATTTCTCCATTCAACTCTTTCTTATTGTTGCAAGGACTTGAATCTTTGTCTCTTCGTGTAGAACGTCATGTTTCTAATGCTTTGACTTTGGCTCAGTGGCTGGAATCTCGTCCGGAAGTGGAATATGTAAACTATCCGGGATTGGAAAGCAGTCCATATCATGACTTAGCTGTGAAATATCTGAAAAGAGGTTTTGGTGGTGTTCTTTCCTTTAAACTAAAAGGTGGAAGCAAAGATGCCGACAATTTGATTAATAATCTGCAGCTTATAAGCCATTTGGCTAATGTTGGTGATGCTAAAACCTTGATTATTCATCCGGCTGCCACTACACACGAACAGCTTTCGGAAGAAGCAAAGATTGCATCGGGTGCGGTTCCCGGATTGCTTCGCCTTTCTGCAGGTATCGAGAATATTGATGATATCAAAGCTGATTTGGAGCAAGCACTGGCTAAGTTATAATTATGGGTGAGCTGAGAATTGAATTATATCAGCCGTCCTATCAATCAGATTTTGTTCGGCTTAATTCAGAATGGATACAGACTTTCTTCCATCTGGAGAGTTCTGACCGAGTTGTATTTAACGACCCAGAAGGTTACATTCTGAATAAAGGCGGACAAATTTTCTTTGTAGTCAATAAATATGGAAAACCTGTTGGATGTTGTGCACTTATGTCTCATCCGGAAAAGGGAATATATGAATTGGCAAAGATGGCTGTAACTCCCGGCTATCAAGGAAATGGGGCTGGGAGCCTGTTGGGAGAAGCTGCTTTGGCTTATGCCCGAAATAACGGTTATAAAAAGATATTTCTGGAAGGGAATACAAAAATGGAAGCATCCATAGCGCTTTATAAGAAACTTGGATTTAAAGCAGTTCCTAAACGTGGCGCTTCATATAAACGTTGCAATATTATGATGGAATTATATTTATGAAATCCACAGTGGTGGTTTCATAATCGACTCTCATTCTTTATTGTTGTTGTTTTTAAGTGGTGGTTAGCCGGAGCATTTTAGTTTTGTGAAAACTAAAAGGTTCCGGCTATACTTTTATCTATCCTTGCAAAGAATTTCTCCACTTCCTACGCAAATATTTGCATCTTTATCATATACCACACCAAACTGTCCGGGTGCAATACCTTGCAGCTTTTTAGAAGATTCTATTCTGTAGATGTTTCCGTCGTGTGTAAGCTTTCCAGGAATAAATTCCGGAGTATGACGAATTTTGAAAGTGACATCAATAGAATCTTTTACCGATTCCCATGGATTATCTGTGATGAAATGGAAATCGTGCATGCTGAATTCTTGTCCATATTGCGTTTCAACTTCATAACCACGGGAAACATAGATTATGTTTTGTTCCAGATCTTTTTTAATAACGAACCAGGGACCACCACCTAAGCCAAGTCCTTTGCGCTGACCGATAGTGTGGAACCAGTATCCATTGTGTGTACCTAGAATCTTTCCGGTTTCCAGTTCCACGATTTTTCCTTTCTTCTCACCTAAATAGCGACGAATGAAGTCGTTATAGTTAATCTTTCCCAAGAAGCAAATACCTTGACTATCTTTCCTTTTAGCTGTAGGAAGTGCAGCACGGAGGGCGGCATCTCTTACTTCGCTCTTCATCATTCTGCCAAGAGGGAACATTAGCTTTGAAACCTGCAAGTAATCAATCTGAGCCAAAAAGTCGGTCTGGTCTTTCACCGGGTCAATAGCTGTGGAGAGATAAACCTTTCCATCTATTTCAGTAGTAGAAGCATAATGTCCTGTAGCGGTCTTATCAAAATCTTTTCCGCACTTCTGTTCAAAACAACCAAACTTAATTAGTTTATTGCACATCACATCCGGATTGGGAGTGAATCCTTTACGCACTTTATCAATGGTATAAGACACCACATTGTCCCAATATTCCTTCTGTAAGTCAATAATTTCAAAGCGACAACCATATTTTTTCGCAATATAAGTTGCCATTTCAATATCTTCTTCTGCTGTACATGAAAGATCCTCATCGTCATCCATTCCGATCTTGATATAAAACAAAGCCGGATCATATCCTTGTTCTTTTAGAAGATGTACAACAACTGAGCTGTCTACACCTCCTGAGAGTAATGTTGCTATTTCCATAAAAAATAAATGTTATATATAATATTCCGCCATGTCAACAATCCCTGCTCTCATGGCGTATTTTGTTGCTTCGTGAACGTTGTTTACCTCCAGTTTTCGGAAGATATTTTTTCTGTGTGAGTTAATTGTATGAAAACTCAGATTTCGTTCGGCAGCAATTTCTTTTGTAGTTTTACCTAATGCTATCTCTTTTAAAATAATCTTTTCTGTATTGGTAAGTATGTTTTCAATGGGAGCATGAGTTTGTTTGCCAATCAGCATATTACTTACATGGTTACAGATAAACCTTTCTTTGCGCATGGCACATTGTAAGGCAGATGTAATTTCTTCTTTTGAATTGTCTTTCATCACAAAGCTGAACGACTGACTACTGTATAGTACCCGCTTAACAAACTCTTCACTAAGTTCATCGGAAAAGAGTATCCAGCTAATTTTAGGGAAGCGTTCATTCAGAATAAGTAATTCATCGGCTCCGGCAAAGTCAAACAGTGTATAGTCCAGAATAACAATTGATTCGGGAGTGGTACGCAGTTCTTTGATAAGCTCCGCACGGTTGTTAGCCTCTGTGATATTGCCTACATCTTTCACTCCCCTTAGCAAGAATAATATCCCTGCTTTGGTAATATCCTGATTGTCTGCAATAACATAGTCTCTCATAAATCTTTAACCTTCCGCTGTTTTGTCTGAATTCGGATGCAAATTTACGGAAAATAATGGGAATATTCTTCTTGATTTTTTTGAAAAGAATGATTTTTATATTTATTATTATTTTTAATTTATAAAAGGTTGATTAAAAGAAAATATAATTAATTCATTGTGTATTTATAGATAGTTTATAACTTTGGGTGCTGTTAATCTTGTTTAGATGAGTTGAATAGATTCTAAAAGTAATATTTGTTATAATACCTTCTTCGAAATGAAAGCTTAAAATCTAAGTTTATGAATAATAAAGATATTGACGAAAAGGAAATTGTCAATTTATAATATAAATAAGATAAATTTAATATTCAAGAGAAGAATTTAAATCCCGAATATCTGCCGATTACCAGTTAATCTTTTGAAGTTAGAGGTCAAACAGTAAATTTGAAGCTTAAAGAAGTAATAATTTAGATAACAAATAGAACAGAATTGACTTATTCGTAGAAACTTGATAATTAATAATATACTAGCTAATGAAACGAAACAGAACAAACATCCTTATTCTATTGATAGTTTTTTTATGCAATGGTGGCAAACTGGCTGCTCAGCTTCATATTACGCCAAAACCTTTGGTTGAAGAGCTACAGAAAGGAACCTTTACTTTGAATAAAAAGACGGTGCTCTATACAAATCTTAAAGGTGAAGAGCGTAATAATATGCTCAACTTTATAAAAGAGTCTCCACTGAAACTTTCTAAAATAGGAAAATCGGATAAGAAAAACTCTGTAAACCTTCTTTTGGTTGAGAAAACAGACGATTATCCATCATCTGAAAGTTATCAGCTATCAATAACTCCTAAGCAAATTACTATATCTGCTACAGAGGGAGCCGGATTATTTTATGGAGTTCAGTCGCTTTTGCAGTTAGTGAATCAGAATGAAGGTTTGAAAACTCAAACTTTTCCTGCTGCACTTATTAAGGATACTCCCAGATTCTCTTATCGAGGACTTCATCTGGATGTGTCCCGTCATTTTTTTACTAAAGATTTTATCAAGAAGCAACTTGATATGATGGCTTATTACAAGCTTAATCGCTTTCATTGGCATCTGACTGATGGTGCAGGCTGGCGCATTGAAATTAAGAAATATCCTTTGCTCACTGATAGTGCTGCATGGAGACCTTATAAAACATGGAAAGAATGGCATAGAAATGGACGGAAATATTGTACTAAAAGTAACCCGAAAGCACAAGGTGGATATTATACTCAGGAAGAGATCAAAGAGGTGGTGGCTTATGCTCAGTCGCGCTTCATCACTGTTATTCCCGAAATAGAGATGCCGGGACATTCAGAAGAAGTTCTGGCTGTTTATCCGGAATTGTCTTGCTCCGGAAAACCTTATGTGGATTCTGACTTCTGTATTGGAAACGATAGTACTTTTACATTTCTTGAAAATGTATTAACTGAGGTTATGGCTCTTTTCCCTTCGAAATATATTCATATAGGAGGAGATGAAGCAACCAAGAAGGGATGGAAAACTTGTGCTAAGTGTCAGGCTCGTATGGCGAATGAAAATTTGAAGAACGTAGATGAGTTGCAGAGTTATATGATTCACAGAATAGAAAAGTTTCTTAATGCTAACGGAAGAAAGCTTTTGGGCTGGGATGAAATACTTCAGGGTGGCTTGGCTCCCGATGCCACTGTGATGTCATGGCGAGGTGAGGAAGGTGGAATAGCTGCAGCAAAAGCTGGTCATCAGGCAATCATGACTCCAGGTTCTCATTGTTATTTTGATGCTTTTCAGGACGACCCGTCTACACAGCCCGAAGCAATAGGAGGATACCTGCCATTGCAGAAAGTATATTCCTATAATCCGGTTCCTGATTCACTGAATGTTGATCAGAAAAAACTGATTCTTGGTGTGCAGGCCAACTTGTGGACTGAATATGTTCCAACGCCCGAGCATGCAGAATATATGATTTATCCAAGGTTACTGGCTTTGGCTGAAGTTGCATGGACAGCTTCAGAGCTTAAGTCATACCCTGATTTTCATGCACGTGCTTTGAAAGCTGTCGGTTTCCTTGAAAGTCGTGGCTATCATCCTTTTCAGCTGAAGAATGAAGTGGGAGAGAGACCTGTAAGTTTGCACAAAGAGAACCATCTTGCTGTTGGAAAGAAAATAACCTATAACACACAAAAGAAGTACTACTATAATTACACGGCAGGAGGCGATTCTGCTTTGGTAGATGGATTCAGAGGTGGATGGTCGTATGGCGACCACCGTTGGCAAGGTATTATTGGTACAGATCTGGATGTAACGATTGACCTTGGTGCATCTATGCCTGTTCATTCAATAGGTGCCGACTTTATGCAACTTATCGGACCAGGTGTGTGGATGCCTCATGACGTAGAAATCAGAATCTCTGAAGATGGAGTGAATTTTACTTCTCTTCGCAAAATAGAGAATGAGGTTCCGGAAGATTATGAACGGTTAGCCTTCCGCGAATTTGGCTGGAAAGGTGAACAAACAGCACGCTATATTCAATACATTGCTCGACCAAACAGTAAAGGAGGTTTTATGTTTGTTGATGAGATTATTGTGAAGTAAAATAATGCTTGAGAAATAATAGAGTGGATTAACTCTATTATTTCTCTACTTCTGCATCAACATTTAAAGCTAGTTTTACTGGTGCTTTTTTCCATATTCCCTGACTTGTTTTTCTGTAATAGGATGTGGTTCCTATCATCCCCGATGCCAGGTATAATTGTCCTTTTCCTAAATCCTTAATAAACTCCATTGTAACAAGTGTGTTTCCTTCAACAACAATACCATCCAGTTTATTATCAGTTAATTTTGCATTCAAAGTAAATGAACCTTTGGGCGCTTTACTGTAAATATAGATTGGATCGCGCAGCACATTTACAAAATTCTTTTTGCCTGCCTCTTTATAAATATTCAGACGGAAACAAAGGCTGTCGTAAGTGCATTTGGTTACTTTTATAGAAACGTTATGTAAAATAGCCCGTTTCTTAATCTTTAATAGAACTCCCATTTCATATCCTTTTTTATTATCCATGAAACCAGCCTGAAAAAACACCTTGAAATTATTACCTAACTTCTTTTCTTTTACACGAATTGGTTTTATTACTACTTCACTCAGATTAAAGACTTGTGGCTTAAGGCTGATAAGATGAGATTGCTTTTTGAAATCGGCCATCTTAATGGAAACAGGGGTATATCCTGTATAGGAAAAACGGATAGAATCGTTATCAAATTCGGAACCAACATTAATATTGTAGTGCCCATTTACATCTGAAACCGTACCTATATCTTTCCCTATCACACCAATATTTACGTATTCCAAAGGCTCTTTTTTCTCATTAAGAACATTTCCTGAATATGTTTGGGCAAATGCGATAATGGGGAAAATAAATAAGATAATCAGGTTGATAGATCTATTCATTTTTTTAATTGTTTAATGGAGGTTATATGTTTATTTGTAAGAAAAGTTACCTTTACGTGATGCATCAATTATTATTTTACGAATACCGCTCAATGGTATTGATTTCTTTGTCATAAATATATAAGATGTGAAACCTGTAATTACTGAATCTTCTTTTAAAACGGTATCGAAATAGAAAACAGTTTTCTTATTATTTGAATCTGTTACCTGCATTATTATATTGGGGTTGACCTTCACTTTTACTGGTTGTAGTTTTTTGTTGAGGCACTCAATGTATTCTATTCCATTAGTCTCTATCTTATCTGCTCTTGCGAAAATTACTCCAGGTCTATTAGTTGCTTTGCGGATCTTTGATGACGTTTCCATTTGTGCCTTAAAACTATCAACAGGAATAGTATAAGTTGAACAAGCAGTAAATATCATAACAATAAATATTCCCGTAATTCCCTTATACAGTGATTTTGTGTTATTCATTTGTTTATGTAGTGTTTTATTTTAATCATTTAATTTGATAGTGTAAATGTATATCTTTTTTTAAGCTGTGTACAAATAAATTTTGGAAATTTAATTTATTTGTTAATTTTTTATCACTAAATAACTAACTAAATGGTTCTTATTTAATTAAAACCTAAAGAATGATTAGCAAAAAACATCTATCTTTGGGCTTCAAATATCAGTCATAGAATTATGAATCAATTGAATTTTGTCGAAATAGAGGAAGAAGATCTTTCTTTTGTGAAGGAAATGTATGATTACTACACCCTTAACACAACAGTAGTTTACTCAATAGAACCAGTTCCGATGGAAGATATCCGGAGTTTTGTTCCTGTAAAAGATCCTCTTTACCGTTCTTTTATGCTTCTAACTCCCGAGGGAGAGAAATGTGGCTTCTGTTATTTTAATAAGTTCAAGCCCCGTGCAGCATTTAGTGTATCAGTTGAAATCACAATTTACCTGAAACCTGGGTTCGAAGGCAGAGGATATGGAACAGAAGCTTTACTAAGACTTGAAGATTATGTACGCGAAGGAGGGTTTACTAATATTGTTGCATTGATTTCCGGCGATAACATGGTTAGTCGCCATTTGTTTGAGAAATGCGGATATACTTGCAGTGGGAATTTAAAGAATGTGGCCCGTAAGTTTGATCAATACCTGGATTTGATGTTTTATCAGAAAGAGGTTTAATCCTCATTCTATCAAAGACCTGAAATAAAACATTAAAATAATAATCTTTGCTTAGTTATGGAAATAAGAGTAACAAATAATTGTGATGGCATTGACTTCTCTGAAGTCGTAGATATATTAAAAGCTGTAGGTATGAGATATCATGCTCCTGAAGTTCAGGAAAAAGCTTTTCGAAATAGTGCCTCAACAGTTTTTATGTTCCACAAAGAAACATTGGTTGGATTCGCACGAGCTATCAGTGATGGCGTTTTACAGGCTGCGGTATATGATGTAGCTATTCATCCGTCCTATCAAGGTAAAGGATTGGGCAAAATACTTATTGAAAATTTAAAGGAACAACTCTCGGGCTATAATCTTATTTTATATGCCTCTCCAGGAAAAGAAGAGTTTTATAAAAGGAGTGGTTTTAGTAAAATGCTCACTGGCATGGCTTATTTCCAGGATGCTGATAGCAAAAGAGAAAAAGGCTTTATTGAATAAAAGTAATCTTTTGAAAATACTTATTCTGTTTCTTATTAAAGAATAAAAGAGATGGGGCTATCCAAAAATGATATACCCCCGAAAATTAGACAAAAAACTATCGGGATCACTTCAAAGATAGAATAATAGTTCTTTTTACTAAGTATAAAAAGTTACTAAAATATAGAGAATTATTATAGTATTGCCAGGCCTTTTGTGTGTAGTCTATTTTCAATTTGGGTTCTAATATTTTACATAATTAATCAATTGTTATAAATGGTTGTATATGAGGTGAATACTTTTAATAGATTAACCGTGTAAATAGCTTTTTTACTTTATGAGGACATTTTGTTAACCTTATTTGTAACATTATATAAAAACGATCGAAATTTATTTCTTTTTTATCCTTCTATATAGTGCTTAAAATCAATCATGAAACACTTTTTAACTCGTTCTTTCTATTTCTCAGAGAAACTATAAAGGAAGTTTTCTGACAATCCGTTTTACTTTTTAATCTAATTAGTTGATTATAAGCTGCGGAACTTTTTATTTCACCCCGTATATATACAGAAATAAGAAAAATAATTCCGCGCATAAAAAAAGGGTACCCTTTTGGGACACCCTCAAGCCTTTGCAAACTTATCTTTTCTTTAGTCTTTACCAAATTCCAGATCGGCCACGATTTTTACATTATCACTGATCATTGCATTACCAAATTTAGAACCTAAGTTGTAATTTGACCGCTTTACAACTCCAGTAACTTTGAAGCCATAAACTTTCTTTTGGTTCATGGGGTTAGTAACTTCACCATAGTAAACAACATCCAGAGTTATGAATTTAGTAATACCGTGCATGGTAAGATTTCCCATTAATTTGAATTTATTATTCGTGATCTTTTTATGTGATGTACTAACAAAAGTAAGAGTAGGATACTTTTCTGCATCAAAGAAATCGGCACTCTTTAGATGCTTATCTCTTGCTTCAATGTCGGTATTGATACTTCCTATTTGGGCTGTTACATCAATTTTTAAATCACTCAAGTCGGTCTTTTCTGATTTTACTTTAACGCTGAAATCGGTAAAGCGACCGCTGACTTCAGATATTGTCATGTGTTTAACTGTGAAGCCTAAACGAGAATGTGCAGGATCGTTACTCCACGTTTGTTGTGCAGAACTTACTACACAGAAGACTAACATCATTGCTAATGATAGAAATAACTTTTTCATAACTTCTGTTTTTAATAATTTAATACCAAATATAACACAAAAGATGTTAGATTGTTCATTTTCACCAAATTAGTTTAAGACTAAATTATAAGGTAATTGCTTCTAGAATCTTTCTTGACCAGAATTAATAAAGTAGCTGTTAATAGTATAATAAGTATTATAACAAAAAGCCCTCTATACTTTAATGTATAAAGGGCTTTATTCTATTCTTTACAAGAAGAGTTATTTTACTCTTCTATTTTGCTGGTTATTTGCCTTGGCTGGTCTTGATTTACCGATCCTTTTTCCTGTTGGCTCTACTTTCTTGCCATTCTTTCTTGGAATGACATGAGATGGTTTTTCAGGTGTTGTTTTCATTTTATTCTATTGTTTGAGAGAATTCTCAGTCGGCAATATAGGAAATCTTCACAACAATCTTTCTGCCGGTAGTTTCTTTTCCGGAAGTCCAGATCGAAGCTTTGTGCAGTTCACCCGGGAAAAGAAGGAAGAACTTTTTGCCTGTCAGCTTATGATACTTAATTTTATCTCCTGTATAGTGAACATTATCCTTTTTCTCATTGTAAGGTACTGACTCTTTTGCATCCTTTAAAGAGATTAATCCCATCAGTTCAGCGTTGTTAACCATGTACTGCAAATCAATGTATTTTTTGTGAGCTTCGATAAGTACTTTGTCAGGTGATTTAGATTTTGAATCGGCTACATTAACAAAGCAACGGTTGCCGTCAATTTCATATCTTCCTACAGGCATGTTAGCCAAATCTTTTTCTTTCAGGAATTTGAAAATCTTTTCCCACATAGCTTTATCTTTGTGGTACTGAGTAGCAAATTTTACGTAATCTGTAGTTTTATCGGGAACAATGTCCAGGCCGTTAGCCCATTCTCTTGCATTCACCCATTTCTTAGCACTTTTTTTAGTCCATTCAGTTTGTGCTGAAACTGTGGAAGCCATAGCCAGACAAAGCATTGCGATAGCTGCTATTCTGGTAAAAATACTTTTTCTCATATTTGTTGTTTCTAATATTATTTTGCAAGCAAAGATAGATTAAAAAAATATTGCACCTTGATTTTACTAATATTAATTCTGCTCTTTTATTCTTCTCTATAATATGATTCCAGGAAAAGGCGTGCTATAAAGTCCCAGTTGTTATGAAGCAGGGCTTTTCCATGCTCTTCTCCCAGTTCGCTCTTTATCTGAGCATCGGGTAAACGGCCACTGTTCTCCAGATATTTTAGCAGATCAACAGGGCATTGACCTTGCACTGTAAATAAGTCGAGCGCAACTTCGGCTGCTTTTTCTGCATTATACATCGGGTTACGTTCATCTTTCACATATTCGGCAATATCCGGAGCTATTAGCATTCCTTTAGGATTAGCATAGAGTACAAAGTTCTGGAATGCTTTTAAATCGGGCATCATGTTGTCATCGTTGTCTTCCCATTTTAATCCGTTGATGAAGAACTCTTTCAGAGTATCGTAAGATGAAAAGTACATTAGCGGCTCACCTTGACTGGCTTCGGTGAATATGGTATAAACCGGATCTGCTGCTTTTATACTTTTTACATCAGAAGCTGCCGGACGGATATCTTCGTCATCATTCAACTTACGAATAGAGAATTTTCCGAAGAACCACCATTCATTATTGTAATATGCACAGCTTACGGTAATAACTGTTTTCCATGGAACAAGAACTGATGAGTCGGCAATAGCTTCTTTTGTTACATCAATTTCACGACCATTGGCTACGGAACGAATTTTGATGTGCGAATTACTTTTCTCTATGATATAAAACTCTTCCCGATCGATGAACTCGAAATGATCGAAATATTCTTTATATGGATGGGTTGGACCCGCAATAGCAGAAAACCATTCGTTAATTTGGAATGCAAGTGGTCCGCAAGGATCCGAGAACATTAGTCGGTTTACGGCATCATGCACTATTGCGTTTCTGTCTTTATCAGATGCTTTGGGATAATGTTTGTGTACTTGTCCGATAATAGTATTTATAGGCTCTTCGTTGCAAGGAGCAAGCAGGTAAGATTGAAAAAACAGCCATTCGGCATCGTTCGCAAAAGCCGGAAATTTATGATAGTCTTTATTTTCGAACGAAAAGAAATCTGTCATAAAAGTATTTTCCGGTGCAGTTTCGAATTCACCATCAAGCAAATCAAATATTTCTTTTGCCAGTTTTATTAAAGACGGCTCTTCCGGATTTATAAACTCTTCCTTGTCGTTACCTACGTATAACTGAATATTAAGCCATAGCAGAAAAGCTACATCTTCCAAATTAATTTCGTCTTCGTAATAATCAGACGAAAATGAGTAAAATGGAAGAAATTTGCCATATAACTCTTTATGCTTTGTAATAAAGGCTCTCCAAAGTCCTTCTTGCGAGATTACATCTTCAAAGTAGGCTGCAAGATTGCAACTTATTGTTTGTTTTACTTCACTGTTCAGGCTAAAACTGGTGGTCGACTGATTAATAATTTTCAGAATATCGTTAGCAATATCAATATAATATTGATCGGTTTCTGTCATGCGATTATAGGGATGCAGTGCAAGCCAGTCTTGCATATAAATTGTTGATGTGTTTGCTTTCATCTCTTTTTCTTTAGAATAATTGTAGTAGCCTACAAATATAATCAGATTCTGAAAGATTAATAGATATCTTTTCTTTTTGTTTTTATAATTTTGCACTCTATGATTGAGTATGAAGCAAATTTGGTTTGCCAGAAGATGAATGAAGCCGGAAGAAAGCGGGTTCCTTTTCTTTTTGGCGTAGACTTTGAAATGACTAAAGGTTTCTTTTTTGAGAGACCGATGGAGCAAGATAGTGTGCTTTTTTCTTTGGAAGGACATTCTAATCACGCTGAAGTTGAACAGAATAGTTCTGTTCTTCCCTTGTTAATTAAGAAGCCGGAAAGCTATGAAAACTATTTCTCTAAATTTCAGATAGTTCATACTGCTTTGAAAAAAGGTAATTCCTTTCTGTTGAACCTAACTGAAAAAACTGCTATTGAGTGTAACTTGGCTCTTGAAGATATTTATTTGCGGAGCAAAGCACTTTATAAGATTCTTGTTCCCGATAAATTTGTCTGTTTCTCTCCCGAGACGTTTGTGAAGATTTCATCTTCGGGTGAAATTTTGTCTTATCCAATGAAAGGAACAATAGATGCTTCTCTTCCCAATGCCGAAGAACGATTGATGCAGGATTATAAGGAAACCTGCGAACATAACACGATTGTTGATTTGATCCGCAATGACCTGAGTATTGTGGCTGACCATGTATGGGTACGAAAATTCAGATATGTAGATGTGTTGGAAACCAATCAAAAGAAGTTGTTGCAAACAAGCTCTGAAATTTGTGGTATGCTTTCCGGCAATTATCACGAACGGTTGGGAAGTATAATCTTTGATATGCTCCCTGCCGGCTCAATATCCGGCGCACCCAAACGATCCACCGTAAACACTATTCGTAAAGCAGAAAAGATAAATAGGGGTTACTACACCGGAGTTTTTGGATATTACGATGGCGAAACACTGGATAGTGCTGTAATGATTCGTTATATTGAAAAAGAAAACGGGAACTATTATTTCAGGAGTGGGGGAGGAATTACTGTGAACAGTGATCCGGAAGAAGAATATCAGGAAGTGCTGGATAAAATATATTTGCCATTATGAGTGAACAAGTGCAGTTTTTAGAAACAGTAAAGGTGGTGAACGGGGAGTTTATCCATCCGGAATACAACCTTCAGCGGATGAAGCAAACCATGAACGAAGTCTTTCGGACCTCCGTACCGGATACGTTTTTCAAGGATATTATTATTCCTGAACAGATGAAGCGCGATGTGGTGAAATGCCGTATTCTGTATAGCAAATCTATTGATGAAGTGGAGTTTCAGCTTTATACATGCCGTAAAGTTGTATCTTTAAAGCTGGTTGATGGCGGAGATATTGATTACTCCCGAAAGTATGCCGACCGAAGTTCGTTGCTGAGGCTTCTTCAGGAAAAAGGTGAATGTGATGATATTCTGATTACTCAGAATGGAAAAATTACAGATACTAGTTACAGCAATGTGGTATTCAGCGATGGAACCAGTTACTATACTCCCAAAACTTATTTACTGAATGGTACCTGCCGCCAGCGGCTTATTGCAGAAGGTAAAGTAACTCCTATAGATATATCGATCGATGATTTATCTTCATTTAAGGAACTCTTCCTAATTAATGCTATGCTCGATTTAGAGGATAAAGTTACTGTGCCTATATGCAATATTATGCGTTGAAATAGTATTGGTCTATAAAATAAAAACCATTCGCCAATAAATTTTATCCATTGGTGAATGGTTTCAGATTATTGCCCAATAAATTGCCGATCATTGGGCAATAAATTGAAGTTATGCTCCTTTGGTTATATTCTCTTCTAAATGAACTATTTGACTAATAGGCACAACTGTTCTGATAATCTTTAGGAGATTTGCCGACCATCTTTTTGAAATATTTCCCGAAAAAACTCTGGTTGGCAAAGTTTAGCGTATACGATACCTCTTTTATGCTGTTATCCGAATTCTTGAGTAAATGTTTTGCATCAGAAATAACAACGTTGGTAATCCATTCATTAGCCGATTTTCCGGTAGACTGTTTTAAGAGAAATGTCAGATATTTGGGAGTAATGCATAGCTTGTCTGCATAAAATCCCACCTGTCTCTGTTCTCTGGAATATTCTTTCAGTAGACTGAAAAAGTCTTTCGAGAGTTTTGTTCTTCTTTTACTTTCTCCCGAGAAAGATAATCCCGGAAACATATTAGCACTCTTTACGAATACGTTAAGCAGATCGATAAACAAGATTGATACCAGATTTGATAATTTTTCTTTTCTGAATATATGCTCCTGGTTTGAAATCTCGTCTTTAATGAGCATAAAAGTCTGGTTCATGCTATAATGAGCATCATCCGACAGACTTTTCCTAACGAAGGCCTTTTCCTTGTTTATTGCCAAAGGTATTTGCAATGATTCAATAAAAACATTGGAGAATATCATTATATACCCCCGGAATCTTGTATCGCTCGACTTTATTTTAAAAGAGGTATTGGGTGGCAAGTAAGCCAAAGAGTATTTTGATAATGAATGAATCTGATTATCTATTTCAATATCCAGGTTTCCAGAATTAACAATGATTACTTCATAAGCATCTTTTGATCTTGGATACCTTTCCTTTGGAAATTCTCCTTGAATAAGATAAAGAGCAAAATCGTTGTTCAGAGTTCCAATGGTTGATATCTTTGATGTAGAACCCGAAATACTCATTGTTGGAATTGTCATGCAATTAAGACTCATTGTTGTTGTTTTTAGAATTAATCAATAACAGAACTAATTTTGATTGCGCGCAAACATCACTCTTTTATCTCATTCCGGCAAAATAAATCGACCAAACAGAATAAATGAAAAGCAAAGACTTTATCTTACACTATGAATGGCGTATAGCTTGTATAATGAGATTTTCTGATATTTTAAGCTTCTTTTTATTATTACTTCTGTATTTTACAAATTAATAAAACTTATTGTATTCCTTAACATAGTTACAGGTGTAGTCGTTACGACTTTTTCCTGTAACTAAGAATGGCCCATGAGTTGAAGAATACAGCAAACAGAGTTAATGCTGTAATCTGTACTCCAAGTTCTGCAAAGCCACTTCCTTTCAGATATACGGCACGCATAATCTGAACAAAGTACTTCAGAGGATTAAACATAGTTACTACTTGTGCCCATTGAGGCATACTATTAATGGGGGTAAACAATCCACTTAGCAGAATAAGTACCAG
Source organism: Bacteroidaceae bacterium (assembly GCA_963668125.1). GTDB lineage: Bacteria > Bacteroidota > Bacteroidia > Bacteroidales > Bacteroidaceae > Bacteroides. The sequence goes on from OY764215.1 coordinate 2,076,891, forward strand.
CATAAAGAAGAACATTACAAACATGGCTTGTTGCATAGTATCAGAATAGTTGGATATAACTAGACCAAAGCCTGAAATTGCAAACAGATAAAGCAATGCCAAAGTATATAAAGTGCTCAGTTGTCCCACTGGAACTAGTCCATAAACTACAACTGCTACTCCGAAACATGATGTTAGAGCAATAAATCCTATAATCCAGTAGGGGATTACCTTTGCCAGAATAAATATAAACTTGCTTACCGGAGTTACATTTATCTGTTCTATGGTTCCCTTTTCCTTTTCGCCAACGATATTTAAAGCCGGCAGGAATCCACAGAGAATGGTAAGCACCATAACCATAAGGGCCGGAACCATAAATACTTTATAATCAAGATTCGGATTAAACCTGCTCTGAGTTACCATCTTTATGGCCGGAGCTACAGCGGTTCCCTTTGTGGGTTGTACAATACGATCTTTTATATCAGATGTAAAGTCGTTGACTATATTTGCCAGATAACTACTTCCCAGTCCACCTTTGGTGCCGTTTACCGTATTTGCGGAGATCAGTAATTCTGCATTCCCTTCTTTCATGAGATTGTGCTCAAAATCGGCAGGAATTTCCATAATAATGTCCGATTCTCCTTTCTCAACGCTTTTAAGAGCCTCGTTATAGGAGGGTGAAATATCGGTCAGTCGGAAATATCCCGAAGATATAGCTTTGTTTATTAATTGTCTTGAACATTGAGTGTTATTATTATCCACAATGCTGAGATTAATATTCTTTATCTCGAGATTAGCTGCCCAAGGCAGTATCAGCATCATAATAATAGGATAGCCTATTATCAATCGTGGCAGAAATTTGTTTCGTCTTATCTGCCTGAATTCTTTTTCAATCAAGTATTTTAGCATAATCTATTCTAATCTGTCGTTAAACTTTTTAAGACTTACTATCAATAATACAAATGCCATGAATGAGAGGATTCCAATTTCTTTCAGAACAAAAGAGATATCGAGCCCCTCAATCATAATCTTTTTCACAGCAATGATGTACCATTTTGCCGGGATTATATTTGATATCACTTGAAGCATTACCGGCATATTCTCTGTAGGGTAAATCATTCCGGAAAGAATCATTACCGGCATCAGCAGAACCATACCCGAAACAAGCATAGCCTCTACCTGCGTTTCTGCAATGGTAGATATCAGCAATCCCAGAGCCAGTGATACAAGAATGAACAGCAACGATACGCCAAACAATAACACCAGACTTCCGGCAATAGGAACATCGAGCACAAATACTGATAATAGCAAAATACTGACGATGTTTATACACGAAAGTACCATATAAGGAATTGCTTTTGCCAGAATGATATAAATTGGCTTAACCGGCGATACCAATAGAATCTCCATTGTACCCGTTTCTTTCTCTCGTACGATGGATATAGATGTCATCATGGCACAGATAAGCATCAATATCAATCCCATAACTCCCGGAACAAAATTATAAGCTCCCTTCATGCCTGGGTTATAGAGAAGCTTTACTTTCGGAGTAATTGTTAATGGTACTTTATATTGTCCGCTCAATTCCTGCTGAGCCGATGAAATAACATTGGATACATATCCTGTGAGCGTGGATGCTGTATTGGGGTCGGTTCCATCGGTAATGAGTTGCACGGAAGCATCTCCGGTGTGACGAAAGTTCTCTCCGAAGTGATCTCCAAAGACCAGAATGATATCGGCCTTTCCTTCTTTGAAGGTAGTCTGAATATCTTGCGGATTATCTATTCTGGCAATCACATTCATGTATTCGTTGGCATCAATCTTATCAATAATCTTCTGAGTAACCTCGTCTTTTGAAGGATCGAAAACAGCCACACGTACGTTCTTTACCTCGGTTGTGATGGCGAATCCGAATATGATAATCTGCACGATAGGCATTCCCAACAGAATAAGGATGGTACGCTTATCGCGGGATATGTGATAAAATTCTTTTCTTACAAATGCTAAAAACTGCTTCATAGCTTTATTCTCCTCTTTTTGCTTTACGTGCCAGTTTATAGAATACCTCTTCCATTTCCTGAACATTAAACTGTTTTTTCAGATTGGCCGGACTGTCAAGCGCTTCAATTACTCCGTCCACCATAATAGATACCCGGTCGCAATATTCAGCTTCATCCATGTAGTGAGTAGTTACGAATACTGTAATACCTCTGTCGGCAGCCTGATATATCAGTTCCCAGAATTGTCGGCGTGTGGCAGGATCTACTCCACCTGTTGGTTCATCGAGAAAAACTATTTTAGGTTCGTGAAAGATTGCCACGGAAAAAGCAAGTTTCTGTTTCCAACCTAATGGCAGACTGGCAACCAATGTGTTTCTTTCTGATTCGAAACCTAATCGGACAAGCAGTTCTTCTGTCTTTATGGCAATATCTTCATCTTTCATTCCGTATATTCCGGCAAACAGACGAATGTTTTCCCATACTTTAAGGTCTTCATAAAGAGAAAACTTCTGGCTCATGTAACCGATGTTTCGTTTTACCAATTCAGATTCCCTGCCAATATCAAAGCCTGCAACCTTACCATGTCCTGATGTAGGCTTGCTCAACGCGCAGAGCATTCTCATAGCTGTGGTCTTTCCGGCTCCGTTTGCTCCGAGAAAACCAAAGATCTCACCTTCATAAACATTGAAGCTAATGTGATCTACGGCCGTAAAATTGCCGAATCGCTTAGTCAGCTCCTTGGTTTCAATCACTATATTGTCTTTATTCATACTTGTATTCTATTTTAGACTTCTTTAGGTTTAGAAGCCAGCTGCATGTAACAATCCTCGATTGTTGGCGTTATCTCTTTGACTTCTATATCCCAGTGCCCTTTATCCTGCATCTGTTTTTCCAGATCAGCGATTGTTAATGACGGATCTACAGTCAGGTGATGTACCGTTCCGAAAGCAAAGCAGCTTTTCACTCCTTCACAACTCCTAAGTTCATTGAGCAAAGCCGACATATTATGACTTTTGGCCGACCAGAGAACTTCTTTGAAATCAGCTATAATTTCCTGCGGAGTTTCAATGCCCAGAAAGCTTCCATCCTGAATCAAGGCAATTCTGTCGCAAAGTACAGCCTCGTCCATATAAGGTGTTGATACCAGAATTGTTATTCCCTGAGTTTTCAGTCTTTTCAGCATTTCCCAGAACTCTTTTCTTGAAACCGGATCCACACCGGTGGTTGGCTCATCAAGGAAAAGAACTGTTGGCTTATGTATCAAGGCACAACTTAATGCCAGCTTCTGCTTCATACCTCCCGACAGTTTTCCCGCACGGCGTTTTTTGAAAGGCTCTATCTGCTGATAGATATCTTTAATCAGATAGTAGTTCTCTTCAATCGTAGTGTTGAATACCGTAGCGAAGAATTTCAGATTTTCCTCAACCGTCATATCCTGATAAAGAGAAAAGCGTCCCGGCATGTATCCCACACGGTTACGTATTTCCTTGTAATCCTTCACAATATCAAGTCCGTCAACAGTAGCATTCCCGCTGTTGGGTCTGATTAATGTGGTGAGAATACGGAACATCGTAGTCTTTCCGGAGCCATCGGGACCAATAAGTCCGAACATCTCTCCCGGATTAACTGAGAATGAAATATTCTTCAGTGCTTCTACTTCACCATATTTTTTAGAGATTCCCTCTACTTCAATTGCTGCCATTACTTTGTAAAGCTAACTTCTCCGTACATTCCAATTTTTATATCTCCGCTGTTCTTCACTGCAACTTTTACAGCATAAACAAGATTAGCGCGTTCATCCTTGGTAAGGATTCCTTTTGGAGTAAATTCTGATTTGTTTGAAATCCAGGTCACAGTTCCGGGGAATTCTTTCACATTCTCGCCTCCGTAGTCGGCAAACACTTTAACTTTTTGGCCAATCTTTATCTTAGACAGTTGGTCGGAAGTTATGTAAGCACGCAAAAACATATTTTCTATGTCGGCAACTTTGAAAAGAGCTTTTCCCGGAGTGGCAAGTTCACCTTTTTCTGCATATTTGCTTAATACAGTACCATTTATCGGACTGATGATATGACATTTGCTTAGTTGGTCATTCAGTTGGGCAATCTGTATTTCAAGTGATGAACTTTCTCCGTTTACCCCTGCATTGTTGTTTTCCAAAGTAGAAGTCTGTGCTATAAGCTGTTTCTGCAGGTAAGCAATCTGTGAGTTAATATCATCCAATTGTTTCTGATTGCCGGCATTGCTCTTAACCAGATTCTCCCAGCGTTTCTTTTCACGTTCTTGAGTTACAATCTGTTGTTTGATTGCAGCAATCTGCTTGCCGATATCCTGTCTGCGACTTCTCACTGTTGTTGTATTTGCTTGTAATTGAAGCTTTTTTAGGTAAAGTTGAACTGTATCAACGTATCCCACTTCCTTTCCTTGCTGAAGCTGATCGCCTTCGTTAACATTAAAATCTATAAGTTTGCCCGATGCTTCAGAAGAAACAATTACTTCTGTTGCTTCAAATGTTCCTGTTGCATCATATTTATCATTTTTATTTCCACAACCAGATAATAATGTTGTGGCAAGTGTGCCGTATAATATACCTTTTATGAGTTTCATATTGTAAGAGTATTAATTGTTAGTACTGTTTTTATAATTGTAGATTGATATTAGTAGCTGAATTTCGTGAAGCACTTTGCTTTGTTTTGCCTGATCTTCCGAATTTATATCCCGAAGCAAGTCAGTAACACTTAATGTTCCGTGTTCAACCTTTACTTCCGATGCCTTTTTTATATTTGTACGTAGGCGGATTATTTCGTCATCATCACGCATTAGTTGCTTTATCTTGTCAATCTCATTACTTTGCTGAGTCATTTTCAGATTGGTGTTGAACAAGAAAGTCTCTTTCTGTACGGCAACGTTCTGCAAACTATTATCCAGTAATTTCTTATCATTTTTCTTTGTGTAAAGACTTCCAAAGTTCCAGGTGAGGCGAGCACCGGCTACATAATAAGGAGAAAATTCATTCTTCAGCATATTCAATCCCGGATTACCGTAACCACCCTGAACAAATACTCCTAGTTTAGGCAGGTTTTTAGCATCAACCATGCTCTTCTGTGTTTCAAACAGATTGCTTTGTGCTTCGAATAATTGAAGCTCCGGTCTATTTATTGTTGATGAGAGAGAAGCTTCTTCTGCGAATGAAGGTTTAACAAGTGAAGTACCTTCTTTGATTTCTTCTCCAACCATTGCCGATAGCATTTCTCTATATGCTTTTCTTGTAGCATCCAATTCAACTTTGCGCTGTGCAGTACTTAGCTGATTCACTTTAACCGCATCCAAATCTGCCTGATTGGCAATTCCATTTCTTATATAGGCAGATATTTGATTGTAATTGCGTTTAAGCTCATCTTGTAATAACAAATTTTGTTTTATCTGTTCATCAAGTAACAGGATTCCAAAGAAAAGTTGGTTCACTCTGTCGTTGATTGTATACATATCTACATCAAGTTTTTGCTTATCCACAGCAGAGCTTGCTTCGGTTATTTTCTTTTGATTGCGGATAACTCCACCATCCCAAACACTTTGATTAACCTCAACAACCGACTGGTATTGATCTTTGTTTAATCCTTCAACAGTTACATTTGGCAACGTAATAGGAAGTTTCGTTACAGCCGATTGGTAGGTAGCTTTTGCAGAAAAAGATACTTGAGGCAGGTATCCTTTGTTTGCATTAGATAAATTGAACTCTTTAGACTGTTCAATCAACCCATACTGTTTTACCTGTGGGTAGTTAGCCTGTGCTTTCTTATAACAATCATCAATTGATAATTGTCCGTAAATCGGGGCATGGAAACAAATGAAAGCAAGGGTAATAATGAATGCCACTTTTTTCATAAATATATTCTTTAATTTTGATAAACTAATATGTTTAACAAGTTTGTTAGTTTAATCGCAAAAAAATTATGGACGCAATCTTCTTAAAATTATTTCCACGTTTTCAATCCTTTTTTCGGCCAGTAAAGAATGGTACTCTTTTCCGAAAGAACCAGCAACACGTTCAATAATGGGATGAGCTAAGAATGCAAAAACATTTAGTGAAACAATATCCAATAAAAGATGAACCGGGTCAACAGCACAAATCTCCTTATTCTTTATTGCAACTTCCATTTCTGCATTTAGCTTCTCAAGAATCTCTCTTATTGCAGGTCCGGCAATTAGTGGAAACTTATCCAACCTCTCTTTATTAGTAAGGAACTCATTTAAAACAAAAAAAGGTAGTTTTGGGTTCGATGCCAGAAAGTCAAAGTGAGCTTGAACAATATACTCTACTTTTTCTATAAATGGTAGCTTTTCCTCAATTTTTGGTGTAAATGAATTAGCCAAAAGAGCAACTTTCTTCTGAAATACCTTTTCGAAAAGATTGTCTTTTGTTCGGAAATAGTAGTGAAGCATAGCATGGTTTACACCAGCTATTTTGGCAATTTCAGTAGTCTTGGTCAGGGTATAACCTTTGTCTAAGAACTCGTTCTCAGCAGCTTCCATTATTGCCTGTTCTGTATTAATGTCTTCTTTCTCTTTCATAATAACACATTTGTTTAACAGCTTTGTTAATTGTGGCAAATGTAATACGATTTTAATTAATAGCAAAGATTTATTTGATATTTTACATAGTTTAACGGTGGCTTATAATTTGCAATAATTTAGAATTAAAACGAAAATAAACTGCCATATTATTGCCTTACTCGGTGGTTTTAATTACTTTTGGTCGTCTAAATGAATCTAAAGATGTGTTTTTGATAATTAAAATATAAATTTATGATAAATAAAATCGTCACATTTGGAGAAGTGCTTTTACGTTTAACTCCTCCCGACTATTTAAAATTCTCTCAAACGAAAGAGTTTGTTGCAACATATGGTGGTAGTGAAGCAAATGTAGCTGTTTCTTTAGCTCAATTTGGCTTGAACAGTAAATTTGTAACCCGTCTTCCTCAAAATGACATTGCCGATGCTTGCATAAAGGAGCTACGCTCACATAATGTTTCTACAGATTGTATAGCAAGAGGAGGTGACCGGGTAGGTATATATTTTCTTGAAAACGGAGCTGTAGCCCGTCAGTCTAAAGTGGTATATGATCGTGCCGGTTCGTCTTTCTGTACTCTTCAACCAGGGATGATTGACTGGAAAGAAGTACTTAAAGATGCTCAATGGTTTCACTGGTCGGGTGTGGCTGCTGCTGTTTCACAAGGTGCTGCAGATGCTTGTATGGAAGGAATAAAGGTGGCTGATAGTATGGGGTTGACTATTTCATGTGATTTGAATTATCGTAAGAATTTGTGGAATTATGGTAAGACTCCTGATGACGTAATGCTTCCGATGGTACAATATAGCGATGTTATTTTTGGTAGTGAGCCTGAATACGAAAAAGTACTTGGAATAGCTAAGGTAGGTTTTAAGGCTGTTTCTGTAAATGAGCAACTGAATGAAGATGGCTTCAGAGCTGTTGGCGAACAAGTTGTGGCAAAGGTTCCTCGTTGTAAGAAGATGTTCCTTGAGCTTCGAAATTCAATTAATGCAAATCACAATACTATTGCCGGAGTAATTTATTCAGATAATACGTTGAAATGCTCTAAGATTTATGATATCACACATAATGTAGACCGTGTTGGAGTAGGGGACGCTTTCTGTGGAGGTATGATATACGGTCTTGTTGCTTATCCGGGTGATGATCAGAAAGCACTTGATTTTGCAATGGCGGCCTCTTGTCTAAAGAATACTATCTACGGAGACTTTAATCTGGTAACGGTTGCCGAGGTTGAAAATCTTATGGGAGGTGATGGCTCAGGTCGTGTTTCCCGATAAAATAATAAAAAGGATAAGTGTATAATTGATATACTTACTTCTAATTAATATGAATGGCTTTTATGGACGGAATGTTTATAAAGGCCATTCCTGTTTTTTTGCATGTAAATGACTGTCTTTGTTTGAATGAAAAAACTCTGCCGATATAATGAACTAGTGCTCAAATCGGCAGAGTGTAAAACGTTTATCCTCTCTGGTAAAATTAAGAAAAAATGATGCTAAGCCTATAAGTCAATTAAAACTCAATTCCTACTTTTAAATTAACTCCTCCAACTGTTTCTCTTGAAATACCATAGTATCCCCAATCAATATCTACTTTTTGCATTGAATACCCCATTGAAACATTTAAAGCTTTTAAAGCTTTACTGTCTAAAGCAAATCTTACGCCGGCATTAGGATTAAGATAGAAACCTTGAAGATCAAAAGGGGAATATCCAATTTTTATACCGACAAATGGTGTGATAGAACTTTTTATAAAATTAGCTCTTAAGTCAGCATATATAGGAAGGGCTACTTTACTTGAGTCAAAATAGAAATGAACACCTGTTCCTGCTCCTAAAAAAAAGTAAGGGTTGAATTGGTAACCATATGTACCATTAATTTCCAACTCGTCTTCGCCATAATCCCCTGTTCCGACAGTGTATCCTAACTCTACAAAGCCTTTGTATCCATTCGTTTCTTTATATTGAAAATTCGAATTCTTTTTTTTGTGGGTTGTGTTGTAATATGGTTCTTTTGTAATTTTATCGACTTCATCAATGTTGTATACAAAAACATTCCCATCGTTAGTTTGTATTTTTATAAGCTTGTTAGGTTGTTGTTCAATGATAATACCTCTGATTATGCTGCCGTTTTTTAGATAAACAACTTCCTGAAGGTCGCCCTGAGCATAAGTAAAGCTCATAAAATAAAAAAATGAAACTAGTACTAAAAGGATTCTTTTCATGATTCTTATTTTTATATCTCAGGTTCCTGCTGAGATTATTTTAAAAATATAATAGTACGAGGAACTAGCATCTTGAATGATGTCGCACTTTTTTGTATTTAAGTTGTATAATTTGTTTTTTCAATATTTGATTTATTTTCATAGTCTATTGATTATGAATGTTTTCTGAATAATGACAATGGATTAAATTTATAGAGTTTATATTTTAAAATCAGTTGTAATTATTATTTTCTGCAAATATAATGAATATATATTATTATTAAAGTAAAATGATGTTATTTTGTATATAAAGATTAATCTTATGTTTATAAATAATATAAATTATATTCTAATTTATGATTGGAGAAATATAAACTAAAGCTGAGGCTATAATCAAAACATGTAGTTATTTCAGGTTTTTTTCCTGTGTTTAAAGTTTGTGTTAAAAGCTAACTAAAATAATTTTCATACAATCATCTGCTACATCTTCTATGTTGTAATCCAAATTATAAGAGTATTATTAATATTAATTATACTTTTATTAGCTTTGTAATCAGGAAGTTGAAGAGGAAACAAGCTCTGCTGAGGAGCAACTTGTCAGCAATAAACTTCCTGCGTTACGCTGTAACACCATTTTGAGGGGATGGCCTGTCTGATTTTCCCCTCTTTTTATGTTACAGATATCGCTATATGGCTAGGAAAACCTATTATGTATGTTTTTCTAGTCTCAACAATAATTAGTAAATTCCTATATAAAACAACCTTCTATAAGTAGTTCTAACTGATTTTTCCAGTTTCTACATAATCCTTTTCAGTTTAATAGGAAAAGAGGCCGCAATCTGCCAAAGCAGGCAAAGCTGCAAGAAGTGGCTAGCGGTCACTCTTTATATAGATTTTATATGGGTATTATTATTTAACCATTCCATATTCGTATTTATGTTTCTTTTTTAGAGTGTAATATATTCTGTTCAACAACTTTCTCGCAATTCGTATTATTGCCTTATTGGGTTCCATTCTTTTGCAAAGCTTAATAAAACTATGCGTCAGAGCTGGATCTATTCTTGAAGCAACCCATGCACTTTCAATCAGACCTTTCTTTAAATGATTTTGCCCTCTAAAGGTCATCTCTCCATTGTTACTCGTTTCTCCACTCGAATGACAAGTTGGTATTATTCCTACAAAACAGGCTAACTTGTCCGTGTTAGAAAAGCGCTCTATATTTTCTATTTCCAATAGAAAAGTAAGTCCTGTAATCAGACCTATTCCGGGAACGCTTCTTATTAATTCAATCTCCTTAATATATTTATCTGAAATAGCCAGATTATGAATTTTCTTATTCACTTCTAATAAAAGAAGCCTCTGTTGTTCTACTTCCCTTATCAATAGAGATAATGCTTCATTTCCATTTTGCGTATTTAGGGATATCTCTTTTAACCATTTAATAAAGCGTTTTGACCAATGACAAGATGACTTTTCAAATTCAGGAGGATAGGATATCCCATAAAAATGAAGAAAAGACTTTATTCGCTGTTTAAAACGAACCAGATCTTTGACTAACATTTCTCGAGAACGGACCAAAGAACGATTTTCTAAGGTTTCAATTAATGGAATATGTATTCCGGTCAGTTCTTTGGCTCTCAGAGAACGGGCTATTTTCTTGCTATCACAAGAATCATTCTTATGCACATGTTCCTTTTGACTAGTCGGTATGTCAGCGGGATTGACTACTATATTTTTTATATTCAACTTTTCCAGTTCAAAGTGAATATGAAATCCACAGAATCCGGCTTCATAAGCAGAATAGTAATTACCACCAGGAAAATTTTCATCCAGATATTTCCATAATAATATGGGAACCGGTGGCTGACTGAAAGTCTTATGATGCAAATGTTCTGTGTAGATTGTCACCGCCCAACTCTTTAGATGAACATCAATTCCAACATAAATATTTTCTCCATTGAAATTTACTTTGTTACTTTGTGTACGCATAAGCTTTGAATATTTGAATGTTTAAGTTTGGTACCTCAAATATAAAAAATACTCTTAGCTTATGCTTCTAATTTCCTCACTTCAGCATATTTATTACAAACATAGGATCTGCCACCAGATTTGCAAAAATCTCTTTGTTTATAGTATTTTGAGTTAGTGGCAGATAAAAAATAGTTATAATTAAAATCCGTTTATCTACTACAAATTGAGTCGATCTACCACTGATTTTAGCTTATTTACTTATTCCTGGAAAGATAATGAGCCTTGTGAATTTGATGATAAATTTAAGGCTGAAATAACTAACTTGACAACTGAACTGAAAATGGTTAACTGATTTAATATAACTAAGTTCAAATCAAAAGACTATAATATAGAGCAAATAGATAATAATGAAAGAGGACGATCAGCTGATGATACGTCCTCTTTCACTATTATCTATAAAATGCGAAAAACTTAAATGCTAGCTTTTCTTATTTTAACTGCAAATTATAAAGATACTTTATACGATTTACCGGCAACTCTGATAAGATAAATCTGATTACCAGAAACATCTATTCTAATTCTATCTTCAGTAGCTTTGACAGCTTTCATTAAAGTTCCTAAGGTTGTATAAACTGAAATTTCGTCTCCTAAGTTTGCTCCTTCAATTACAATTGAATTTTGTTCGGTATACACTTTGATACTATTTGCTTCAGTTCCATTGATAGCGGTATTTATATCTTTAAAACTGACTATGATGTTAAGATCTTCACTCAATGTATTTATGGTGTATGCGTTATTTGTTATATCTGAAAGAATGTCTTTACCATTTAAAGATGCAGATGCAATTTTGTATCCTTCAGTAGGAGTAAAGTTAAGAGTTAAAGGCTTATTTACCTCTACCTTAATTGTATCGGTAATAGCTTTCTCATTAAAGAGCACTTTACCTTCGCCTTCTGACTTGACTGCCACTGTATAATGAGTTCTTATAAAACTTACCTGCATCGCCTGAGCAGCAGATATAGAATCAATCTTGTAGCTGTTATTTTTAAGGCTGGCGGTGATATCTTTATCATTCAGAGTCACTTTTTCAATGGCGAAATTATCACTCGGAACAACGTTGAATTTAACAGAATCGTTTTCTATTATAGAAATGTTTTTACCGTTGGCAATAATAGAATCGTTGATGATAACCTTACCACCTTCGTTATATGCTGCACTCATTTGATAATATGGAATAAGAGCAAAGGTTACATCAAATGCGATATCGGCATTAACAGGAGTCTCTTCGTACGTGTTGTTCACTACTTTTGAAAGAATGTCATTTCCGTTAAGTAATGCAGTTTTAATTCTATATCCTTTGTCGGTATTGATGGTAAAGGTTGCCGATCCTCCTTCTTTCACAAACATGCTGTTTCTAGTTACTTTTCCACCTTCATTGGCAGATGTCTTGATTAGATAAGTGGTGCCTTCGATTAGATTTGTAAAATCGCCCCATTCTGCTGCAAGCCAATAAACTGAATAAGCATTCTTGGGAATATAAAGTTTACAGGTTGTTTTATCAATTCCATTGAAAGCATCAGTTCCGATAGTTGGAGGGGTAGCTCTTTTACAGGATATTTCCTTCAATCCCTTACAACCAGAAAAAGCTTCATTACTTATAGAAGTAACGCTAGCAGGAATATAAATAGATGCTAATTTTGTACAACCGCGAAAAGCATCAGCACTGACAGTTGCAATATTGTCACCTAAAATAGCGGAAGTTAAGCCCGAGCAATAATTAAAGATGTAAGTACCTATAGTAGTTACACTATTTGGGATAGTAACAGAAGTTAAGCCAATGCAATTAGAAAAAGCAGAATCGCCAATTTTAGTCACGTTGTTTGGAATAGAAACAGATGTTAGTTTTATACAGTCGCTGAATGCGCTGTTACCTATTGTTGTAACACTGTTAGGAATAGTATAACTGGTATTGGTTTTTGCATTTGGAAAGGCTATCAATGTTGTATTATCTTTATTGAATAAAACACCTTCAACTGTATTATAACCAGGGTTTTCACTTGAAACAGTAATTTCAGTTAAACTGGAGCAGCCTTTAAATACTTCATTGCCAATAGAGGAAACACCTTTAGGAATTGATATTGAAGTTAATCTGGTGCAATAGTGAAATGCCTGATAACCAATTTTAGTAACACTCTCGGGTATGGTAAAAGAGGTTAAGCCTGTACAATTATGGAAAACAAGATCGCCAACAGAAGTAACACTGTTTGGAAGAGTGATTGAGGTCAGCTTGTTCAGGTTATAAAACATACAGCTAGATATCACATTATTTGCTGTGTAGCAATTGTTGTGATCATTAGAGTGATCATCGAAATAGTAATAATCGCCCCCACTTACTATTTTTGCCTCACTCAAATTAAGTTTGTTAAGTTTCCCATCAGTAGTATTATCCAGATAATCACGTCCTGCCATATCCCGAATGAATCTTATATCACTACCATTAAGGTTTCCCGATAAGGTAAGATCTGTAATTAAATATTTCTTCGAAGCAGGAATTATAGAACTTAGCGTTCCGGCAGTTTCTACGTTAATGCTGATAGGTAGTACATTTTGTCCTTGCAAGTTAAGGCCAAATGATAAGCATAAAATTGCCAATAAAGATTTTAGTGTAAAATGCTGTTTCATAATCTACCATAATTTTAGTTTAACATTCAAATAAAAAAAGCAAATAATTATAGTTTGTCTATATTTTATTAATAACTATACGAATGCTTAATATTATAGTAGGTGAGCTCTGAAATATAGCTAATCTAAATGGTATTTATCCAATTATCTTTTTATTGTTGCAAATCTATAGATTAATATTTGTTTATAAAAATAAATGCAAAAGAATCTTAATTAGAATCATTCCTGAAAATTTAAAATGCTTCCTATAAAATAAAAACTTGTTATAAAACATTCTTTATTTATCAATAAGCTCATTCAAAATCAACAAATAAAAGTTATATTTATGCAATCTTAAATTTCTGGATTTGAAAATGAAAATGAAAGTTGGACTAATAGGATTTGGAAAAGCTGGGAAAGCTGTTGCCAATGTTATACTTCAAAGCAATGAATATTCTTTGGAGTGGGTGTTAAGGCAAAGTACTATTTTGGAACATAGACATGTACCCGAGTTCCTTGGAATTGATTCGAATGAGCCAGGATTAATATTTTCAACATCCAGTATTGAAATAGAAGAATTGCTGAGCAAACATCCTGTAGATATAATTATTGATTTTTCTTCCAGTAATGGAATTCATAGTTATGGAAAGGCTGCGGCTTCACGGAAAATAATAATTATTTCGGCTATATCTCATTATGATGAGGAAGAGAAGCAATTATTGTCAGAACTTTCTTCAAAGACTATTGTTTTCTGGAGCCCCAACATTTCATTGGGGGTTAATTATTTAATGTTTGCGGCAAAACTTTTAAAAAAGATAGCGCCATGGGTAGATATTGAAATTATAGAGGAACACTTTAAGGGAAAGCCAGGTGTGTCCGGCACTGCAATCAAGTTAGCTAAGGAACTAGATTTGGAAGAAACCGAAATCAGCTCCATAAGGGCAGGAGGGATAGTAAGTAAGCATGAAATTATTTTTGGTTTTCCATATCAAACAGTCAGATTAATACATGAAGCTATCTCCAGAGAAGCATTCGGAAATGGTGTGTTGTTTGTTGCCGATAACTTAGCCGACAAGAAAGAAGGATTTTATACTTTCGAAGATTTGCTATATCCCTACTTTGCTAATTAAAAAGCAGTTGTACTTCTCATTTCTTAAATAGAAACGTTTATTCCTATTGAATAATAACAACCGGTTTTATGAATAAGAAAAATATTGCCAATCAGTTCTAGTAATAACCACAGAAAACGCAACCCCAATCCAGTAAAGGTCATTATTTATCATTTATCAGAAAATGATTGGTGAATGGATGACGGTTTATTGGGCAATAAATAAAAATGAATGGCCAATAAATTAAAACCATTGGACAATAAAAATCTCCTGCAATCTTATCGGTTGCAGGAGATTATATGATTAGCTTTTATCAAACCCTATGGCGAGTTGTTACTTTAGCTCAAACTTATCTTTTAATAGAATTTTGTTGCTTGCCGCACCAACCATTACTGTAAATGTTCCCGGTTCGGCTACAAACTCCATTCGTTGATTATAAAGAGACAGATCTTCACGATTAAGAGTAAATTCTACTTTCTTAGTTTCTCCTTTATCCAGGTGAATTCTGCTGAATTTCTTTAACTGGATTTCGGGAGTAGAAACAGAAGCTACATTATCTCTGAGGTAAAGCTGAACCACTTCATCGCCTTCACGGTTACCGCTGTTTTTTACTTCACAGGAAACGTTGAACGTGTCTTTGCCCGATTGCTCTATTTTCAGATTAGAGTATTCGAAAGTAGTATAACTTAATCCATATCCAAAACTGTAGAGTGGGGTACTTGGACCCTCAACGTATGAGTTCTGTTCGCCAAGTGAATAGTATACTGGTAACTGGCCTACTGATCTTGGTATAGATACCGGAAGTCGTCCGGCTGGATTGTAATCGCCGAAAAGAACTTCAGCAATTGCAATTCCACCTTCCTGACCAGGGTACCATGCTGTGAGCAAAGCACCAGCTTTTTCCGAAGCAGTATTCATATTCAAAGGACGTCCTTCAATGTAAACCACAACAACTGGTTTGCCGGTTTCGATCATTGCCTGAAGCAGCTTTTCCTGATCTCCCAGCAAATCAAGTGAAGAACGGTCGTATCCTTCGCCACACTCCATGTCCGACAGAACTTCTTTCTTTTTATCAGAAACAGTAGCAGCTCCGGTTTCTTTATATTCTGTAGAGAAATCGCGGGCACTTGATCCTCCTAGAACCAGAACAACTACTTCAGATTTCTTTGCAGCTTCTATAGCCGATGCAATATCACTTTCTGTAGTGTCACGAATGGCACATCCTTTAGCATAGTTTACTTGCGTGTTTGGAGAAACAATCTTCTTTATTCCATCCAGAACAGTTTTAATATTGCTTCTTTCCTGTGGAGCAGTATAATCGCCTAGCTGATTATAGATGTTATCAGCATTCGGACCAACTACTGCTATGCTTTTGATTGATTTATCTAATGGCAAAAGCTGATTGTTTTTTAGTAGCACAATACCTTCTCTTGCTACTTCTTTAGCTACCGATTGATGTTTATCGCAACGAACAATCTTGGCTGCATCTTTCGGATTCATATATGGATTCTCAAACAATCCAGCTTCAAACTTCAATCTTAGAACGTGACTTACCGCACTGTCTATATCGGCCATTGAAATCAGATTTTCCTGAAGAGCCTTTTCCAGATTCTTTCCGTAGGCATTGCCACCTAAATCCATATCCGTTCCAGCCTGAAGAGATTTCGCTGCAGCCTCTTTTACATTGGCAGCAACACGATGCCCCGCAACACCTTCAATACTTCCTAAGTCGGAATATACAAATCCTTTAAATCCCCATTCGTTTCTAAGGATATCTTTCAGCAGATAACTATTGGATGTACTAGGTACGCCATCTATAGAGTTATAAGATGTCATCACAGTTTCGGCACCAGCTTTCACTGCCATCTTGAAAGGAGCGAGGTGTTCAGAGAACAGCTCTCGTTGACCAATCTGAGCGCGTCCGCCATTATGGCCACCCTGTGGAATACCGTAACCGGCAAAATGTTTCAGAGTAGAGTAAAACTGAGCTTTCCCATTTTGATCCTTTGCCTGCAATCCTTTAACAAAAGCACTGCCCAATACTCCGATAAGAACAGGATCTTCTCCGAAAGTCTCTTCCATTCTCGACCAGCGAGGTTCGCGTGCTAAATCAAGGATTGGTCCATAACCAATGTTCCCTCCCTGTAATCTGCATTCAATAGCAATAATCTTTCCCATCTCTTCTATTAACTCTGGATTCCATGTACTAGCCTGGCCAAGAGAAGTAGAAAATACGGTTGTACCAATTCCCATATGTCCGTGGGCGCATTCTTCTGCGAAAAGAATAGGAATACCTAGTCTGGTTTCTTTCACTGCATATTTTTGCAAAGCATTTATAGCTTCGGCAGCCTGTTTGGGCGAAAGTCCGGTAACCAGAGTTTTTCTGGTCCATGGATCAGCTCTAAGCGTTGCCCAATAAGAGCCGATAGGTCTGTTTTGCATCTGAGTTTTGAAAAGATCTGAAGGGATAACACCTTTGTCTGTCTTGGTGTACATTTCCCATCCAAGCGGACAACAAAGTTGACCAATCTTTTCATTCAGCGTCATTAATGAAATTAAATTGCTGATTCTGTCCTTTACCGGCGCTTTTGGATTTTTATATAATGGCTGCGCATAAAGCTGAGAAGCCATAAACAGCGAGCAGCATACTGCTATGAAATGTTTTTTCATCTTATTTTTGTAATTTAAAAGAGAAAACTAAAGGTTCTTTACTTGCTTTTAGTGCGCCTGGAAGGTTTACTATAACTTTATTTCCTTTTTGTTCCCATTTTACTTTTTTACCGGTTTTTAGTAATACCATTGCACTGCTTTTTACTGGGATGTTGTTTTCCCATTCAATGCTTTTAGGTAAATCTTCCTTTTCATTAGGAACATAAAGAGCATAAAGCTTATTGCCATCCTTGCTAGCAGTGAACCAAACATTGTTGCTGTTGTAGTTTGGAGTTATGCGTGTGCCGTAGATACCCTCTCCATTAACTTTCAGCCATTGACCAATTTCTTTCAGAATAGCTACCACTTCTGGCTGGATAACACCTTTTGGAGTAGGACCAACGCCTAATAAAAGGTTGCCGCCTTTTGCCACCACTTCAATCAGGTCGGCAATAACAGTATTTGCCGATTTGAATTTAGCATTTGGAGTCCATCCCCAATCCGGACTTAAAGGAATACAACTTTCCCATGGATAGTTAAGTTGCTTTTCAGGAATGGAACGTTCCGGTGTTTGGTAGTTTTCATATTTGCCATGAATAGTTCTGTCTACAATCAGAATATCCGATTGGTGCGAACGAGCCATTTTGGCTATAGAATCCATCTTTATATCTTGTCTTGGAGCAGCTACCCAACCGCCATCTAACCAAAGAATATTCAATTTGCCATAATTGCTCATTAACTCTTCAATCTGGTTATAGGTAAATTTCTGGAAAGATTCCCAGCGATCAGGGTGTCTGTTTCTGTTGTAATTAACGTTCCTGGTTGGAGTTGCATATCTTGGCCACCAATAATACTCGCAATGCCAGTCGGGTTTTGAGAAATAAGCACCCACCATAAAGTCTTTCTGGCGGAAAGCTTCGAATACATACTTGGCAACATCAGCTTTTGGATTGTTTTTGAAAGCACTATTCATGATTGAGAAATCTGTTTGTTTCGTATTAAACAGATTAAAACCATCGTGATGCTTAGTTGTGAAAAGCATATATTTCATGCCGGCAGCCTTAGTTACATCAGCCCATTGATCCGGATTAAAATCGGTAGGATTGAATTTCTCTATCAGCTTATAATAACTCTTTTTGTAATCTTCGTAAGCAATGGTACTGTCTCTTGGAATCCAGTCAACATCTTCCGAGCAGATAGACCAGGATTCTACAATACCAGGAATGGAGTATAATCCCCAATGAAAAAGAACGCCGAATTTCAGGTCCTGCCATTGGTCTAATTTTTCTAAAACTCCTTTTTCTTCCGGCCACTGATATTCAGTGGAACGTTGATGAACGAAACCTTGTTGAGCTTGCATTTCAATAGGGAGAGCTGTTAGCAGCAATCCTATGATAATAGAGCCCGATTGTTTAATAAATGCTATTTTTTTTTTCATTTCTAAATTATTATAGGCTTAGACAATAATCAATTAGGGTAAGCATATCAGATACCTTATTACAATCTAGCTTTTGCTCATTGATAAAGTTATTGATTGCTTCTTTTTTATCTTTGAATAAATTCAGTATACTTTTCTTGTTTTTGCAGGAAACTATTTTTCTGTTAAAATGTAATAAGAATTAATCTTTTCTATTTTTCAATAGTTTTTTTTGTTTTGATTGTAAATATACAAAAAACATAAGAGGCTGCTACCAAAAGATCTCTTTTGAAACAGCCTCTTAATTTATTTTAAAGGTTTTACTTCATGTTACTAGTAAGTGATTAAGATTTCTTATTCACATCCTAGAGGTTTATTTTGCAACATCCCACCAAACACGAGTATTATTGAAATCATTTTCGCTTTGCAGGCCTAGTCCGCTTAAAGCTGCCTTGTAATTATCAGGATTTACCTGAAGTTCTGATGCCGGATAAGGCATACGGCGAACAATTGCCGGACCATAGTTGCCTATAGTGCTCCAGTTATCGTGAGCAGAACATCTTTCTTGTAAATTAGGATATCCTGAACGACGCCAGTTAGCATACGTTTCATACTCATCGCAGAAACAGGTAATCCAGTATTGTGTATTGATCTGTTCCAAAGCTTTAGATGCAGTATACGGATTAGCAGCCAAATAACTGTCTATTGCTGACGTTGTAAGATAAGTATTGTACAGACCTTTGGCATTGCTGCTAGGATACTGTGAGAATTGTTCCATTGCACAGCGTACGCCGGCATTGTAGAATGTTTCAGCGTTACCGCTTATCCAACCGCGATAAGCAGCTTCGGCCAGCAAAAGATTAGTCTGTGCAGCAGTACATACAAATGTAGGACCAGTTGGGTCTGCATAAGTAGAACGGTTAGGTTGAGAGTGTGTCTTCTTATAATAGTTAGCACTCTTTGTATCAGACAATACTTCAACAGTATATTCGGCAGGATAGTATTTCTTGATAGAATAACTTGAAGTAGGTCCCATACTGAAGAAACCAATCAAACCTTTTTGCTTTTCAGGAGCTGAATTTTCGGCAATAGCTGGATCTACATCTTTGGTATCATAAGCTGTAGGATATACAGCCATGATCAAAGGAATACGTGGATCATTAGCATTTTTCAGAATATCAAAGAAAGTCTTGTTAATGTAAGCCACTCCCGGATCTTCGTGAATAATAACTTTTGCATATGGTTCGCTAGAGTCATTGGTAGTTACACCACCAGAGTGATCCAAACGACAGTTATCTGCAGTTTGTGTAATTACACCATTGCTGTATGCCTTTGCTGCATATTCTTTGGCTTTATCAGGACTCACTTTGCTTAATCGCATAGCTACGCGTAGCATTAGTGAATTAGCAAACTTTTTCCATTTAGATACATCACCATTATAATATAGATCCTGGCTTCCCATAGACGCAGTACCAGATCCCAAATTAGCTTGTGCTTCATCAAGTTCTTTTAAAAGATCTGTGTAGACATCTTGCTGCTTATCGTACTTAGGATAAGGAAATTCACCAGGTTGGCCAGCTTGACTGTAAGGGATATCTCCGTGAAGATCGGTAACTTTTTGAAAGATATATGCACGTACTATACGGGCAATCTGATAGTTTTGTTGCATAGCAGGATCATCTTTCCATTTTGTAATTACAGTCTGGATATCACGAATAGCTCCACGGCTGCCACCACTTAGTACAGATCCCCAGTAAGAAGAAGCATAGCCATCAGAGAAAGAGTTGATACCATAGCTCCACCACCATCCGCCGGCAGCGATATGCTGATTCCATTGTGAAAGATAAATCATTCCAGTACGCCATATGTCCCAATCGGAACCCAAAGCCTGATGTTGAGCATTAGTAAAGACCATTGTGTAAGGAACATTGCCTTCATTCAAATGTTCCGGATCGATATTTGTATCGCCAAAGTCGCCACAACTAGTTACTGCTGTTAGACAGAACAGTGCAGCACATGCGTTTTTAATATATTTCTTCATATTATTAAGTTCTTAACTATTAGAATTTTAGATTTACATTGAAGCCAATATTGCGTGTGTAAGGATAGCCATTTAATTCAAGCCCCTGACCATTACTGTTGTTATATGCAGATTCAGGATCAATATTGTCGGTATGCTTCATAATTGTCCAAAGGTTACGTGCAACTAAAGATACATTCAAACCTTTCACTACTTTCAGCTTAGACAGAACACTTGTAGGGAATTCGTAACCGAGAGAGAGTTCACGCAATTTAATGAAGCTTGCATCATAAGTAAACTCTTCTGCAATATTCTGATCTGTAATTTTCCCCCAGTAATTGCTAGCTCTTACAGCGACAGCATTGGCTTTACCAGTTGCTTCATCAATACCCTGGAATACGTATGTTTGGTTAGGTGCATCAGCGGTACGACCTAGTAGGGTGTTTTTGTGTAAACCTGCGCCGTATGCTATGTAGTTAGTTCCGGAGAACAATTTAGCACCGAATTTGTAATCTATAAGGAATGCCAGAGTTATATTTTTATATTTCAATGTGTTTTGCCATCCGCCGGTATATTTATATACACCATTACCTAGACTAACCTGTTCGCCATTGTTTTGTGGCATACCGTCTTTTAATAACAAGTTGCCGTTAGTATCACGTTTGTATTTATAACCAATGATTTCACCATAAGCAGATCCCAGTACGTTATAAACACCAACTGAACCTACGTTTGATGTTGCGCCTTCTATAGCCAGACGTTTTACACCATCACCAAGAAATTTCACTTTTGAATTGTTGATAGCGAAGTTGAATGTACTGTTCCACATGAAGTCATTACTCTTCACTGGAGTACCATCTACCATGAATTCGAAACCTTTGTTCTGGATTTTACCAACATTCATAATTCTAGAAGAGAATCCACTGGTGCTGGATATTGAAACTCTAGCAATGTCATCTTTTGTATCTTTCACGTAATAAGCCATATCAAAATTCAAGCGGCTCTGGAAGAATGAAAGATTTAAACCAATTTCCTTTTCAGTAATCTCTACTGGTTTCAAATCCGGATTAGGATAAGTATCGTTGTTTACTGTAACTACCTGCTGTCCATTAATTTTATAGTTGAGAACTTTGTAAGTCATCATGTTCTGATATGCACTGGTACCATTGGATGCTTTAGCCCAAGAAGCACGCACCTTACCAAAAGTAAACCATTCCGGAGTATCAAAGGTGTCTGAGAATATCCATGATCCTGTTACAGAAGGGTAGAAATAACTATTATTATCAGGTGACAAAGTAGAGAACCAGTCATTACGTCCGGTAACATTCAGGAATAATTGCTTCTTCCATCCTAAGTCGGCAGTGAAATAGAGTGAATTCACTTTATAGCGTGAATAACCTATTTGAGCGCGTGTATCTGTTGGGTCGAGGTTATTAACCGACCACAATCCATCTACAACAAACGGACGTCCACCGTTGGCAGGATAATAAGTTTTAGTAGTATTAGTCTGTTGATTACCACCAAAGGTAGCACCTACAGACCAGTCGTTGAAATCCTTATTAAATCCAAGGAGGAAGTTATAGTTCATTTCATAATACGTCTTTTGGAATTCTGTCAAATAACCATTAGGGTCAGCTGCTGCACCTATTGGCTGAATTTGTTTGAACTCAAGATTAAAACCATCGCGTTGAGCTGCACCCTGAATGTATAACCAGTCTGTAATATCCCACTTCAAAGTCATGGAACCTGTTAGACGATTTTTTCTAGTATCGTTGGTTTTACGATATTGTAACCAATAAGGATTGTTAAAGTAAACACTGTTGCCGGAAAGTAATTCTTTGCCAGCAGCTGTCGTACCCCATTGAGCAGTTTCGCTGCCACGTTCCATCCAATTAATGTCGAAAGAATTAGCATGATACAGAATAGCTGCATTGGTATTACCGTTGGCATCTGACAGATTAGAACGACCTTTAGACTTTTCGAATACGTAGTTGGCATTCATAATAAAGTGCAAATTCTTACGGATATCATAAGTCGTATTCATATTCATACCAAACTGGCTGTTGTTAGCGTTTGGAAGAATACTTTTCTCATAATTATTGGTCAGACCAAAACGATACGTAACTTTTTCATCAGAACCTGAGATGGCCACAGAAGAAGAGTTGCTTACTCCAGTATTATAGAACTTCTTGAAGTTGTCAACGTAAGAGTATTTGTAGTTCTGACCTAAGAAGTTGACTGCACTACCTCCGTCCATAGCTTCACCCCAGTTACTTCTGTCTGAATCAATGGCAGCCTGCTTGTCTGCTGGACGTTGGCCATCGGAACCTTGTCCGTATACTTTTTGGAAATCGCGCTGATCATATATCGCATTGAATGTAAGGTTATTGTTAACTTCTACACTCATAGCTTTTCCTTTCTTACCAGACTTGGTTGTAATGAGAATTGCACCATTACCACCGCGATAACCATAAAGTGCAGATGCGGCAGCTCCTTTCAGAACCTGAATACTTTCAACATCATCAGCATTGATGTTATTCAAACCATCCCCCATATCAAGACCACCCCACTGACCGGCAGAACCTTGGTTTGAGTTGTCAAAAGGAACACCATCTACTACATATAGCGGCATGTTATTACCTGTTAAAGAAGCATTACCGCGGATAACTACACGTGAAGATCCGCCAGGACCTGTTGAGTTACCGGCAACACTTACACCAGCTACTTTTCCGGTAAGTGCATTACCAAGGTTAGGATCACGGGCAAGGGTAAATTCTTCACCACCAACCCGAGTTGTAGAATATCCCAGTGAACGTGATTGACGTTTAATACCAAGAGCAGTAACAACTACTTCTTTTAATACTTCTGCATCATCAACCAAAACAACATTAATAACAGTTCTGCCTTCAACTTTTACAATTTGTTTTTTCATACCTATGTAGGAAAAAGACAATTGTGCGTTTGGAGCAACTTTTGTTAAGGAGTAATTACCATCAAGGTCAGTAACAGTTCCATTTGTTGTACCTTGTACCATAATACTCGCGTTAATAACAGCTTCGCCTTTAGAGTCAGTAACCTTACCTTTTATAGTAATGTTCTGTGCCATAGCTGCTAAAGAAACGAATGAGAGGACGAGTACAAGTGCAATTCCTTTCTTAAATTGAAGGAAACTTAGAAGCTTACTTTTTTTCATTCCATTTTTTTCTTTAAAATTAAACATATGATTATTTAGAGTCATTAAGTTAGATTCTCGTCTGTTAGAGATTTATTGTGAATATTCATTTATTATAGTTAATTATTTTACAAATATAAAAATAAGATTAAATATAAAAAACATAATTTGAAATTTTTTTCATTAAGTCAGCTTGAATAACGTTCCTAAAAATATTATTTGGGGCTTTGGTTTATAATTATTTTTGTTTTTAACGTTTATTCTTGCATTTTATTACTTTTAGTGTTGTATTAGTGAATATCTAGTATTGTTGGATGTATTTTTTTATAATATTATAGGTTTAACTTGTATATTAATAAATATTTAATTGGCTTTAGCTGAATTTGATATACATATTTATTGGCCTGATTTTAACTTGTAAATGAGCTAAAGTGTCTTGTATTAGGTTTTTAAGTTGTTATTTGAAGCGCTTGATTATCATCACCTTATTATTTTTAGTCACTAATTAAATATTTTATTAAGTGTATTCTGTTTTTTAAAATGAGGTGTAGATAAAAAGAGGAAATAGGTTATTACTTTTTTTATTAAAATTTGGATATTGATTATTAAATTTATGACTTATTTAAATAATACCCGATAGGCATTATATATAAAGGTTCTTCATTGGAACTTAGCTGCATTATTTTTTTTACCGAATCATCATTGAATGCACCTATAGCGCAGGTTCCCAAATGAAGCGCTTCTACCTGAAGATATACATTTTGGGCGGAATGTCCCAGATCCATGCAAACGTACCTTTCGCGACCGCGATTTCCATATCTTTCAGTAGACCTATTATATATAGCACTATAAAATAAAACAGCTGGAGCTTTACTTATCATTTCCTGATTCAGTGCAGCTGCACACAGTTCTTTTCTTAAATCCCTATTGATGGTCATTACAATCTTGTGATCTTTCGAAATGTATTTGTAAACACCCGGCTTTATGTTTTTTACTTTACCTATTAATACATAAATTTCGAGTGGATACAATGCTCCTGCTGAAGGTGCTGTTCTCAGGCCACCTCTCATAGCGGAGTTGCCGGTTCTGGGAGATGTGATGCCATAACACGCCCATAAAATTTGTGATAGTTGCTTCTCGGAGATCTCTTTATCCTGAAAATTCCTGCGTGATCTTCTATTGTATAGAGCTTCCTCGACAGAGATATTCCCTTTATTATCAGGAGGTGATAAGATATAGGATAATGTTGTTTCGTCAGTTTTTGTCAGGGTACGTTCTTTGCTTGATTTCATTTCGCTTTTAGAGCACCCCGCCTGGATTATTATTGTGAAGACAAATAAAATGCACTTAATTCCAGAAATGTAATGTTTCATATCTCTTTGTATTAAATTAATAGCACATTATTACTATTATCAACGATTTTATAAATAACGCTTTTATATGCAAAAAAGTTTTAAACAAGTTCTATTCTTTATATAATGGTTAGGTGTTTGTTCACTATATTTGCAGTCTGATATTAAATGATTCTATAATTTATATTTTATGAAAAGAGTTTTATTTTTTTGTATGCTATTCGCTGTTGTTAGTTTAGCAGATACATTTGCTCAGAATGCTCAGACCGCTCAGGCTAAATCAAATGTTACAGTAAGAAAAAGAGGATGTTTTACTGATAACAACCAGAATGGTGTTTGCGATAATTGCGAGCAAAAAACTTGTAAGAGAGCTAGCTTTAACGAGCCTGATCCTGCAAAGAAAGCTAATAAGTGTGATGGCTCCGGATATTCTTTGAATCAGAAAAAGAAGATGAGTGATTCTAAAAGCAAAGTGAATACAAAAGATCGCGTTGCTAAGAAGTAGTATTTCGAAATTATTCGCCATTGATTTTATATATTCATTGATGAGCTTGATTGTTTAGCCGATAAAAAATAAAAGATTTGGTGCTTTATTTATAAACAAGCGTTTGACTTTCTCCAAAGAAAAAGTCGAGCGCTTGTTTTTTTTCTTATAAATCATTGCTTTAAATGTTGCTACCAGACTGTTAGACTTAATTTATTCTCAACCTAATTTCCATTTTTTTTGTTATATGTACATATTATACTCCTTAAAATCGAGACTTATGACACACTACAAAAAAGTCTATATTCTCAGCTTGTGCTTTCTTATTATTTCTCCGGTTATATTGATGGCGCAAAAGCTCAACATTCCTTTGCCCGATTCTTTGATTACTGTTGGGTATGCTACCGGAAAACTGAGAAATATTTCTGGCTCTGTAGAAAAAATAACGGAGATACAGATGAACAGGGAACAAATAACAACCCCTTTGGATGCTATACGTGGAAGAGTTCCCGGATTAACTATTCAGCGCAGTACTAATAGTCCGGCAGCTTTGGATGCTGTGCGGTTGCGCGGTACTACTTCACTAAGTAGTGGCAATGATCCGCTGATTATTATAGACGGTGTTTTTGGTGATCTAAGTATGCTTGCTTCTATCTATCCCACTGATATAGAAAGTTTCACAATATTAAAGGATGCTTCCGAAACTGCGCAGTATGGTTCGCGTGGAGCTTCGGGAGTAATTGAAGTGACAACCAAGAAAGGTATTAGTGGTAAGACTAGAGTGAGTTATAATAGTAGTTTTGGTATTGCTTCTGTTTATAAGAATTTGAAAATGCTTTCTGCTGATGATTTTCGCAAATTAGCAGCTAATCAGAATATTTCTATTCTGGATAAAGGGTACAATACGGATTTTGAAAAAGAAATAGAGCAGACAGGATTGCAACAAAACCAGAATGTTGCTTTCTATGGAGGAGCTGAGGCTTCCAACTATCGAGTTTCAGTGGGATTTATGAATCGTCAGGGAGTTATTCTAAATGAAGATTTGAAGATTCTGACTTCTAATATGAATATGGCCCAGGAGATCTTTAATGGTTTTGTAAAATGTGAATTAGGAATGTTTGGCTCTGTTCAGAAGAATAGGAACTTATTCGATTATCAAAAGACATTCTATTCAGCGGCGACTTTTAATCCTACTTTTCCCAATCATAAGAATCCCGAGACGGATTCCTGGGATATGATTACGAATGCCAGTCAGATTACTAATCCGTTAGCATGGATGGAGGTGAAAGATAATGAAGCTATATCTCACATCAGTGGTCATGCTCGATTAATATTTCATCTGTCTGATAACTGGAAACTAGCTGTATTTGGAGCATATACTAATAATATTATGGAAAATTCGCAGTATCTTCCAACTTCGGTCTGGGCACATGGGCAAGCCTATAAAGGTACACGGAAAAAGGAATCTTTATTGGGTAACATGATGCTTACATACAAAAAGAACTGGAAGAAACATTTTTTTGATGCTTTGGCATTAGCTGAATTGCAGAAAGAGACTTACTCTGGGTTCTATACAACAGTAACCAATTTTAGTACGGATAATTTCGGCTACGATAATTTGCAGGCTGGGGCAATCCGTTTGTGGGAAGGAACCAATTCCTACTATGAAGAACCTCGGCTGGTTTCATTTTTGGGGCGCTTTAATTATACATTTGCCGATCGATATATATTTACGATTAATACTCGTACGGATGCTTCTTCCAAATTTGGGAAAAATAATAAATGGGGATTCTTTCCTTCCTTATCGGCAGCGTGGGTAGTGAGTGAAGAGAAATTTTTGAAGCGCTTTTCCTGGATCAATAATCTGAAGTTTCGTACCGGATATGGTTTGGCTGGAAATCAGAGTGGGATAGACTCTTACACAACATTGAATCTGGTAAAGCCCAATGGAGTTATACCTATTGGGGCTTCTTCTGTAGTATCGTTGGGAGATATCCGGAATACAAACCCGAATCTGAAATGGGAAGTGAAACTTACTTTCAATTCAGGCATTGATGTAGCCTTGTTAGATAATCGTTTGTTGCTTTCTGTTAATTATTATACATCGAAGACAAAGGATATGCTTTATCTTTATAATGTGAGTGTGCCTCCTTTTACTTACAATACATTACTGGCTAATATTGGTTCTATGCGAAACAGTGGTACAGAAATAGCAATCGGAGTTACGCCTTTAAAAGCTAAAGATATGGAGCTAAATATAAATGCCAATATTACTTTTCAGCAAAACAGACTTCTGACTTTGAATGGTTATTATAATGGTGAAGCTATATCAGGTCCGAAGTATAAGAGTCTGGCAAGTCTGAATGGAGCCGGATTTCATGGAGGGTATAATCACATCGTGTATCAGGTAGTGGGTCAATCTTTGGGTGTGTTTTATCTGCCCCACTCAACAGGACTGATTACAAATAGCCGTGGCGAATCGGTGTATCAGATTGCAGACTTAAATGGAGGAGGAGTTAGTCTGGAAGACGGAGAAGATAGGTTTGTGGCAGGGCAGGCTGTGCCTAAGGCATTATTAGGATCTAATATAAGTTTCCGATACAAGCGCTGGGATATTTCAATGCAGATTAACGGAGCTTTTGGACATAAGATTTATAACGGAACTTCATTAACTTATATGAATATGAATATATTTCCGGATTATAATGTAATGAAAGAGGCTCCGCAACGTAACATTAAAGATCAGACGGCAACTGATTACTGGCTGGAACGGGGCGATTATATAAATTTCGATTATGTAACGCTTGCCTGGAATGTACCTATTCAGAAAGTGAAGAAGTATATTCAGTCTCTTCGTTTTGCATTTACAGTCAATAATCTGGCAACTATTAGCGGATATTCAGGGCTATCGCCTATTATTAACAGTTCTACAGTGAATGCTACACTTGGTTTGGACGACAAACGCGGATATCCGTTGGCACGGACTTATACTATTGGGTTGAATCTTAATTTTTAATGGAGGACACTTGAATGAAACGTCAGTATATTTACAGATTTCTATGTGTTGTTTTATTAATGCTATCTGCTTCGTGTAGTGAGTTTCTAAAAGAAGATCCACGTGACAGACTTCCTGAGGAAGAAGCTTATAAAACATTGGCAGATGTTTATCTCAATAGTGTGGCTTCATTGTATACGTATGTAGGCGGATATAATGACAGTCAGGGGCTGCAAGGTACAGGGCGAGGAGTTTATGACCTGAATACATTTACTACAGATGAGGCTATTATGCCTACCCGTGGTGGTGACTGGTATGATGGTGGTTTTTGGCAAGGTTTGTTCTTGCATAAATGGGGAACGGACAATGATGCTATTCAGGCTACGTGGGAGTATCTCTATAAAGTGGTGAATCTTTGTAATAAGTCTTTAGAGAAAATTGATTCTTTTGCTGAAACACATTCGGATGCAGAACTGCCGGTTTACAGGGCTGAAGTACGCGCTATGCGTGCTATGTATTATTATTATTTGATGGATTTGTTTGGAAGAGTTCCATTAGTACTATCTTCTTCAACTCCGATGAAAGAAGTCGTTCAAAAAGAACGGAAAGAAATATTCGACTTTGTTCTTAAAGAATTTCAAGCGGTTGTTCCTCTATTAGTTGAAGAACGAAGCAATCAGCCTGGGGATTATTATGGACGTTTAACTCGTCCGGTGATTTATTTTTTGCTTGCAAAGCTAGCCTTAAATGCCGAAGTTTATACTGATAATAATTGGACAGATGGTATGCATCCTAACGGTAAATCTATTTATTTTGAGATGGATGGTAATCGCTTAAATGCCTGGCAAACTACAATAGCTTATTGTAATAAGATCACTGCAATGGGTTATCTGCTCGAGCCACAATATGAACGTAACTTTGCTGTATTTAATGAATCATCAGAAGAGAATATATTCACTATTCCAATGAACAAAACAATGTACACAAATCAGATGCAGTATCTTTTTCGTTCCCGTCATTACAATCATGCAAAAGCTTACGGACTGGGAGGAGAGAACGGCTCTAGTGCAACGATAGAAGTACTTAATACATTTGGTTATGATACAAATAGTGTAGACCCTCGCTTCTATAAATGCTATTTTGCCGGAATTGTGTATGATTTGAAAGGGAATGTTGTAAGATTGGATAATGGAACAGTTTTAGAATACTTTCCTTGGAAAGTGCTTCTGGATGTTTCAAATACACCTTACGAAAAGACAGCAGGCGCACGAATGAAAAAGTATGAAGTAGATTTAACAGCTACGAAAGACGGTAAATTAATGGAGAATGATATTGTTCTGTTTCGCTATGCCGATGTGCTACTTATGAAGAGCGAGGCTAAAGTCCGTAACGGTGAAAATGGTGATGCTGAACTTAATGAGGTTCGGTACCGTGTTGCTGCATCTGCAAGGGAAGCAACATTAAACAATCTGCTTATCGAAAGGCAGCTTGAACTAGCTTGGGAGGGATGGAGACGACAAGACTTGATACGCTTTGGACGGTTTACCCGTACATATAGTAGCCGTCCGCAACTTCCTAACGAGCAAAACGGATATACTACTGTGTTTCCTATTCCTGAGAAAATAATAGGTATGAATCCGTTATTGATTCAAAATGTAGGATATTGAAATAAAATGCTCAATTCTAAAAAAACTTTCTAAAAAATGTCTGGTCATTTCTGATAAAGAGACTTGAGACTTTATCCAAAGCTTCAAGTTTCTTTTTTAATATGATTTGATAGAAATGAAATTAGTGATAGGAGTGATAGCAAATATCGCTATTTTAAACACTCTATAGGGGGGCAGGGGCATCCTATAGAGTGCCCCTGCCCCCCTTATAAAGTTCAAAATATGTATTTTCCCTATCACTCCTATCACTAATTCTTTGAATAGAAGATTATTTTTATTCCGTAATATACAAAAACAGTTTTAACCCTTACTTCCTTACTTTTTTATCTAATAATCTAAATAACAACTGATTATAAAGTTGTGGATTGATTTTTTTCATAACAAAACTATCACAAAAAGATGTTTACCCTCACTCTTTTTTGCATAATCTGCAAATTTCTAGCTTATTTGTTTTGAATAATATTTCGGGCCAAAATTGATTCTATTTTGATAAAAATAGCTTGAAAAAGTGATGGAGTTAGAGATGAATTTTGTTTTTCTATAAGAAGGCGTATTTATTGTAATGCCAATTTCAGAATAAAAAAATATTGTAAATCAGTTCTAGTAATAACCATAGAAACTGTAAACTCAATCCAGTAAAGGTCAACTCCCGCCTGTCTTTTTAAAAACGTAACCGGATGTTGATCAAAGTCCCGCCAGCTTTTTCAAAAACATGGCGGGATGTTTTTCAATAATTCGCCAATGGATTTAACTAAATTGCAAAAAAACTAGTTGATGATCAATTAATTTATTGAATGGGATATGAGTAAACCTTTTTATTTTATAGGATATAAGTTTTAGTTGATAAACTTAGAACAATTCCCTATAATTGTCATCTGAAGTTTTGTGTTATTATTATAAATTACATTCTTCCCGAATATTAGCTTTTATATATTAGTTGTTTATAAATGATTACAAATATTTTAATGCTATTTTATTTAAAAATTAATTATATTGAGACTTTTAAAGGTAGATAAATAGGTGATAATCTTATTTATAAATGAATATTATGCTAGATATAATATGTTATAATTGTATAATATTAATTTAATTTAATTTTGCATATATAGTATATATATTTGTAATATTAACTTTAAATTTTAAGTATATGAAAAAATTATTATTCACATTGTTTTTAGCGCTTTGTGTTTCTAGTATTCAAGCACAAAACTTTAATTTTTCCGATTATCCTGATAATTTAGACCCAGTAAATGTTATTGATAGTATTGAAAAATCAGTAATATTTCCAAAAGATGTATTAGAAGTGAGTGTAACAGTTAATATTAGCACTCTTTTTCCTAATAATTATTACATATCATCTTGCTTATGCCCAATAGCAAATTCTAATGCCTCCCCTTATTCAAGGTCTATTACATTTACTTTTTTGCGTTCACATGCATTTCTGGAATATGAAGAGATGGGGCATGCAGGACCTGTGCCCGGAGAAATATATTTTGCGCCGATTTCAGGAACAGCTAACCAGAAAATGATTCGTTTAAAATTTAATTTGGATTTTATTAATTAGTAGTGTCTAATATACTTTGATTTTAAAAATATTACAATAGGCTGAATTTGTAAAAGTTCAGACCTATTGTTTTTTATTGCTAAATCAATATATTCTTTTTAGATAAATGATGTGGATAATTTGAAATCTGAGAAATATGTAAAGTCATTTGATAGTTACTCTTATTTGTATTGTTAGGAGAGGTATTCTTAAAAGAACTCCGGTTTTGATTCTGTGCTTTTTAATCCAGATTCTACCGTGCTTATCTTTCTCAAAATTTTCTTTTGTAAGCGTCTTGATGTCAATGTATGCAAGTCCAGTGAAGCACCCAAATAAGAATAAATCTCTGGCTTTTTCTAGTCGGGGTAGCGGACTAACAAAATTGATAACTTTTCTCAGTTCTTCTTCATCCAGAAAATCGATTTCTACAGGTTCTCGTTCTACTTTATAAGGACTAAAAGGGTTATAACTCATATAAGATTTTGAAACAGCATTATTAGCTATTTTATTTAATAACTTTAAGTGCTTAGTAGATGAGTTTTGAGCCATTTTCTTATCATTCCTTAAAAAGACATGAAAGGATTGAATGAAGCTCAAATTAAGCTCGCGAAAGTATAAATCATCCCGCTTGTATCTTTTTTAGATAAACTCTTTTAGTAATCTGACTGTGTATTCAGAAATCCAATAAGTAGCCTTAGAAACCCCTTTGCCAAACATAACTTATTGTTCTTCGTTATGCTGACTGAACACATTAAACAGGGTTTTTTCGTTGAGGCTTTCTATCTTATCAAGATAGGCATCCTTTAAAAGGTTGGCGGTTATAATAAAACCTTTCTTTAGGAGCTCAATCTCCTTTTGAAAAATCCTGTTCCTTGCTTGTGTAAGGTAGTCGTTTATTAGAATTACTTCGTCACTTTTACCTTTTACGGCTTGTTTCTGTTTATTCCAATCATTAGGATTGATTTTCTTGCCTTAGTTAAAATAGACACGTTCTCCATTTGCTGAAATTGATATTTCAATAGGAGTTTTTCCATCTTTTGTGATTTTAGTTCCTCTAATTGTAAAAGAACCATTGTACAATGCTTTTCCATGCTTCAAAAGTTTAAAATTTGAGAGCCTAGAATGATTTTTAGAGTAATAGATGTTGTTGGATATTAGTGAGTTATAGTGCTTTTTGCAGCATTTTTATAAATTTCAACAAAAGGCTGCATTATGGCTGCAAAAATTATTCGAAAAAGAGCTTTTTTAGCTGTTTTATATCATTCTAGAGTTAAGAGTTTTGGCTTGGTTTTTGAAGCAATGCTATCACTAAAGCAGAAAAAATATAGTTGAATAATAGCCTTGATTTTTTGAGTTATTGCAGGCTAAAATAGGCTGTCGTTTGACGAATTGTACGGATGTAAATATCCCTGTAAATTATTGATTTACAGGGATATTTATAGTCTTGTTGTATGTTTAATTCTAATATTTAAAACATATATGCAAAACCAACTGCAATATTTTCGCCACTTAAGTTAAAACCAAAAGCTTTTCCTGACTGAGGATAGTTTTTTCTATAACCCAAAAAGCCTATTTTAGAAATGAATTTAAATCTTTCTGCAACCTTAATGGCTACTCCTGGCTTTAAACCAGCTTCAAATCCGGTTCTTGTTTCTGATTCATTGTCCATTTCTGATTTTACTTTAGCTAAACCCACTCCGCCATCAATAAACAGACTAATAATTTCTTTATCGAAATAAGTATAACGTGCATAAGGAGCAATAGTGAATAATTTTTCTGTTGCTATAACTCCATTGTTTGCTCTTTCTTGACCATAACTTACTGATGCTCCAATTCCCCATTTCTCTGTTAGCTCATATGTTAGTTCAGGAGCAACTTCAAATGATGTAGTGTTTTTGTCTGTATTACGCCAGAAACTTGTTGTTCCGGCAATTTCAAACTTTTGAGCATAAGAGGTGAGGCTTATTACAGCCAGTGCAAAGAATAGAATAATTTTTTTCATTGTTATATGTAATTGGTTAATGAGAGTCTGCGTAAAAGCAGAAATCCCCGTAGCCATCAGACTACGGGGATTTTAATATAGTTTGATAGCTTAAATTACTTAGCCAAAGCAGTAGCGATATCAACAGCTACAGCAACTGTACAACCTACCATTGGGTTGTTACCAATTCCTAAGAATCCCATCATTTCTACGTGAGCAGGAACTGAAGAAGAACCAGCGAACTGAGCATCAGAGTGCATACGACCCATAGTATCTGTCATACCATAAGAAGCAGGACCTGCTGCCATGTTATCTGGGTGAAGTGTACGACCTGTACCACCACCAGAAGCTACTGAGAAATATGGTTTACCAGCTAATACACGTTCTTTCTTGTATGTACCTGCAACTGGGTGTTGGAAACGAGTTGGGTTAGTAGAGTTACCAGTGATTGATACATCTACGCCTTCTTTCCACATGATAGCTACACCTTCGCGAACATCATCAGCACCGTAGCATTTTACTTTTGCACGAGGACCGTCAGAATAAGCGATTTCGCGAACTACTTTAAGTTCCGAAGTATAGTAATCGAATTGTGTCTGAACATAAGTAAAGCCATTGATACGAGAGATGATCTGAGCAGCATCTTTTCCAAGACCGTTCAAGATACAACGTAATGGTTCTTTACGTACTTTGTCTGCTTTAGCAGCAATTTTGATAGCACCTTCAGCAGCTGCAAATGATTCGTGACCTGCAAGGAATGCGAAACATTTAGTTTCTTCACGAAGCAACATAGCAGCAAGGTTACCGTGACCGATACCAACCAAACGGTCGTCAGCTACAGAACCTGGGATACAGAAAGCCTGCAAACCGATACCGATAGCTTCAGCAGCTTCAGCAGCATTTGTACAACCTTTTTTGATAGCAATAGCAGCACCTACAACGTAAGCCCATTTTGCATTTTCAAAACAGATAGGTTGAGTTTCTTCACAAGTCATATAAGGATCAATCCCCGCAGCATCGCAAATTGCGTTAGCTTCTTCAATGTCTTTGATGCCGTTAGCGTTCAAGGCTTCAATGATGCCTTTGATACGACGGTCTTGACTTTCAAATTTTACTTCTCTAATCATAGTTTCTTTTCCTCCTTATATTATTCGTGACGTGGATCAATGTGTTTAACAGCTCCCTGTTCTTCAGTGAAGCGTCCGTAAGTTCCGGTTACTTTCTTCAAAGCTTCGTTAGCATCAGTTCCCTTTTTGATTTCGTCCATGAATTTACCCATGTGAACGAATTCGTATCCGCAAATCTCATCGTTCTTATCAAGAGCGATAGTCTTGATGTAACCTTCTGCCATTTCGAGGTAACGAGGACCTTTAGCTAAAGTTCCGTAAAGAGTACCTACCTGACTGCGAAGACCTTTACCTAAATCTTCAAGACCTGCACCGATAATCAAACCACCTTCTGAGAAAGCTGATTGTGTACGTCCGTAAACAATTTGAAGGAAAAGCTCACGCATTGCAGTGTTGATAGCATCACATACAAGGTCAGTGTTCAAAGCTTCAAGGATTGTTTTTCCTGGAAGAATTTCTGCTGCCATTGCTGCAGAGTGAGTCATACCAGAACAACCAATAGTTTCAACTAATGCTTCCTGAATAATACCTTGCTTAACGTTAAGGGTTAACTTACAAGCACCTTGTTGTGGAGCACACCAACCAACACCATGTGTTAAACCTGAGATGTCTACAATTTCTTTTGATTTTACCCATTTGCCTTCTTCTGGTATGGGAGCTGGTCCGTGATTAGGACCTTTCTGTACAACACACATGTGTTCTACTTCGTGTGAATAAGTCATATTAGCTCTTTTTTACGTATTAAATAAAAAACTCGTAACCTCGATTTTTTCAAATCGATCGCAAAGTTAGTTTTTTTATTCTTTTTAGCAAGGTCTCAATAATTACTTTTTTGTGAATTTAGAATAAATAGATTAGATTCTTTAAGCTTTTGTAATGTGGAGGTTACATTTGTATCAATGGAGAGCTTAATGATGAATCAGACTATATTTTATAGTACGAATTTTATAAATTATGAAAGAATAATCCAGTGAAGCAGATGTCGACAAAAAATATATTTTAATCTATTTCTTTGGATTATTTTCTTAATAATATGTATCTTTGACAGCTTTTATAAACTAAAATATATGCCTACAACAATAGAAATTTCAGATTCTGCTCTAAAAGAAGCTGCATCACTTGGAATGGATGAATTTATCAACGTATTTACCGATAAGTATTTAGAAATTCTAGGTGGAAATCTAAATGCAGAGAAAATGGGGCTACTTAACGGAGCTCAACACTCGGTATTAGCTTATCATTTTTTTAGAGAAGAAGTGATGGAAGGAGGATTTGTGCAACTTATTCAAAATGGATACGGAGGATATATATTTGATAATCCTTTTGCCAAATCTATGAGACTGTTTGGTGCTGAAGAATTTTCTAAGTTGATTTATAAAGCAAAGAAAATATACGATGCTCATAAGGAAGATCTTGAAAAGGAGAGAAGTGAAGATGATTTTATGGCTATGTATGAGCAATATGAAGCATTTGATGATCTTGAAGAGGAGTTTCTTGAAAATGAGGAAGAAACAACTGCTATTATAGCAGGGTATATAGATGAGCATTTAGAAGAATTTGCGAATATTGTGTGATATATGCAGTAATAAAGCTTTTAGTTCGTTTATTTCAAAAATGAAGAGGAATAAGATGTGCATTTCTCTTTAGTCTAAGGTTTCTAGCACATCATTAATAAAAACACATATATTAAGAGCTTTGATTATGAAAGAAATGAAAACGTTTTTTGTTACCTTAATTTTATTGGTAAGTGTATTTTTAACATCTTGTATAGATGGTGGTGAAGATTCATCATCATGGGACTTTTTTAAATATGGAACTGTTGTGCAGTCTGCTTTTGGGACCGTTGCTGTGTATACAGATGATGGTTTGACATTAACATTGAGTAATTCTTCTGCAATTAAATATACGGATGGTACTTATCCTACAAGAATTGCAGGATATTATAAATTGGCAGCAGGTGAAACTTTGCAGACTGGTAAAACGAACTATACTGTATCTTTTGTTACTGGGAATCTGATTATTACCAAAAATTTTAACCAGAAACCGGATACTATAAAGAAAAGCTACAGCATAACTAGTATTGATGGTTATTATATAGCTAATAGTTATGCCACAGTATTTCTTTCTTTCCCATATAAAACTGCAAATAACGTAAGTTTTGATATGTATACTCAGAGAGTTGGAAATGATACGCTTTATGTTGCACTAAATTATACAAATGGTGGTTCTGATGATAATTCTGGTAGTCTGGTAAGTCAGGTTCCTTTTAGTTTTAAACTGCCATCAAATATAGAGATTCAACCTAAAAATGATTCAATTTGGGTTAAAGTCTCAGCTAAAGGGATTAACGGAACACTCGTGGGTAAAGCGAGATGTAAATATATGTATTAAGATTTGAATTATAATAATTTGTTTAAAAAAGTTATGTTGTTAATTTCCTCTCCTGCCAAGGCATGGGAGGAAATTAGTTTAGAAAAGGATAAACGAAAGGGCTTGGCTACCTTTGTTTATCCTATGATTAGTTTATGTGGTAT
This sequence comes from Bacteroidaceae bacterium, assembly GCA_963668125.1. Lineage (GTDB taxonomy): Bacteria > Bacteroidota > Bacteroidia > Bacteroidales > Bacteroidaceae > Bacteroides. The sequence continues at coordinate 2,114,327 of OY764215.1, forward strand.
GGCTGTTTTCGCTAGTGTGTTTTTGTATAACATAGGAAGTGAAGACCTTACCAGAAATCAACTTTTTCAATTAGCCATGACCAGATGTTGTGGAGTTTTTGTTGCTTTCTTTGCTGGATATTTTCTTGCAGCTAAGACTGTTAGTAAAATGGCGCGCAGCATGTTTCGTGTAGATTGTGATTTAGCAAAAGCAGAACAAATTGTGGGATATGCAATGGTTGTTCCTTTTATCTTGAAAATTTTAGTAGAGATTATTCCTGCTTTTTTAATTCTAAAATTGATTTTTCAGTTTTATATCATCTATATAATTTGGGAAGGCGCAAGGGTACTGCTAAAGATGAATGAAAATAAGAGTACTTGGTTTTCTATTTTTTCTTCTTTAGTGATCATATTTTGTCCTATTATTATAGAACTCATTTTTAATAAACTAACTGTTGTACTAAACTGATTATATGAAACAAGCTCCCGTAAATATAAAAAATAAGCGTGCCACTTTCGATTATGAGATAACGGATACATTTACTGCCGGTATAGTACTTACTGGTACAGAAATTAAATCTATCCGTTTGGGTAAAGCCAGTTTGGTAGATACTTTTTGCTTTTTTGCCCGCGAGGAACTTTGGGTAAAGAATATGCATATTGCTGAATATTTTTATGGTTCCTATAATAATCATGTTGCCCGACGTGATCGTAAGCTATTACTAAATAGAAAAGAATTAAAAAAACTGGAGAGAGCAACAAAAGAAACTGGTTTTACGATTGTTCCTCTTCGGATGTTTATAAATGAAAAAGGATTGGCTAAAGTTGTGATAGCTTTGGCAAAAGGAAAGAAACAATATGATAAGCGTCAGTCATTAAGAGAAAAAGATGATAAGCGCGATATGGACAGAATGTTTAAAAAGTAAGAATGAGAGACTTCCCTAAACGTTTGCTGAAATGCGTTAAAGATGCATTGCCAAAAGCTGGAAAGATAAGTCTGTGGTTATTGAAGATAATACTCCCGGTATCGCTGTTTGTCCGCTTTTTGCAATATTCCGGAGCTCTAAGCTATTTTGCAGAGTTCCTTAACCCATTATTCAATCTGATTGGGCTTCCGGGTGAAACTGCAATTGTTTTCCTGACTAGCATTTTCTTGCCGTTGTATGCTTCCATAGCTGTAATGACATCTCTGACTATTACATTAAGAGAGGCTACAATCCTTACGCTAATGTGTCTTCTTTCACATAATCTGCTAGTGGAAAGTGCGGTTCAAAAGAAAACCGGTTCTTCTTTTTGGTGGATGACAACTCTTCGTATTTTGATGTCTATTGTGGTGGCTTTTGTTTTGAATAAGATAATGCCTGCTTCAGCTGTTCGTTTTGAGGTTGTTACTCAGCCAGAAGTGTTTTCTTCTGTAGGTGAAGTGTTCAATGCCTGGTTTAATACATCTGTTACGTTGATTATTACTATTTTGCTTATTGTTTCTGCATTAATGATATTGCAAAAGTTATTAGAGGAGTATAAGTTATTTGATGCCATATCTCGTCCGTTACGTCCGTTTATGAAATTCTTCGGAATGCCGGAGAATGCTTCTTTTTTATGGATTGTGGGCAATGTGGTAGGTCTGGCTTATGGTGGTGCAATAATGATAGAGCAAATAGAAAATGGTATGCTTTCCAGAAATGACGTAAATGTGCTTAATCACCACTTGGCCATATCTCACTCTTTGTTGGAGGATACACTATTATTTGTAGCATTAGGCATCAGTTTCTGGTGGATAGTACTTACACGTATGGGATTTGCATTTGTAGTAGTGTGGTGTTTTCGATTAAAAAATTACGTGTTTATAAACAAGTTGCATTCTAATGCTGTTTAAATTAAACCTTAACAGCTTATAAATAAATTATATATAATGAAACCAACCATTCAACAGTTAGTTTCCGAGCGCATCCTTATATTGGATGGAGCTATGGGTACAATGATTCAGCAGTATAATTTGAGAGAAGAGGATTTTCGTAATGAACGATTTGCGAATATCCCTGGTCAGATGAAAGGTAATAATGATTTGTTATGCCTTACCCGTCCGGATGTTATTCGTGATATACATCGTAAGTACCTGGAAGCTGGTGCCGACATCATTGAAACAAATACGTTTAGTTCTACAACTGTTTCTATGGCCGACTATCATGTGCAGGATTATGTGCGTGAGATAAATCTTGCTGCTGTTAAAATTGCCCGTGAAGTTGCAGATGAATATACCCGGATGAATCCTGATAAGCCTAGATTTGTAGCCGGATCTGTTGGTCCTACTAACAAGACTTGTTCAATGTCTCCGGATGTAAATAACCCGGCATTCCGTGCTTTGTCGTATGATGAACTGGCTGCTGCATATCAAGAACAGATGGAAGCACTGATTGATGGGGGAGTAGATGCTATCTTGATAGAGACAATCTTTGATACATTGAATGCTAAAGCTGCTATTTTTGCTGCTGAGACTGCTATGGAAATGAAAGGAGTGCAACTACCAATCATGCTTTCTGTTACAGTAGCTGATATTAGTGGACGAACTCTTTCCGGACAGACTTTGGATGCTTTTCTGGCTTCTATTCAACATGCACCTATTTTCTCTGTTGGTTTAAACTGCTCTTTTGGAGCTAAACAGCTAAAACCTTTTCTTGAAGGCTTAGCATCCCGTGCTCCTTATTATATAAGTGCATATCCTAATGCCGGTCTTCCTAACAGCTTGGGTAAATATGACCAGACTCCTGCTGAAATGGCTGCTCAGGTTAAAGAATACATTGATGAGAAACTAATCAATATTATTGGTGGATGTTGTGGAACAACCAATGAATATATTGCTGAATACGTTGCTTTAGTTCAAGGTCAAACTCCTCATAAACCACAATCAACCCCTGATTGTATGTGGCTTTCCGGATTGGAATTGCTGGAAGTGAAACCGGAAATTAATTTTGTGAATGTAGGTGAAAGATGTAATGTGGCAGGTTCGCGTAAATTCCTTCGACTCATTCAGGAAAAAAAATATGATGAAGCTCTTACTATTGCTCGCGGGCAAGTGGAAGATGGTGCTTTAATTATCGACGTTAACATGGATGAAGGGTTGCTGGAGGCAAAAGAGGAAATGACTACCTTCCTTAACCTGATAGCTTCTGAACCGGAAATATCTCGTGTGCCAGTAATGATAGACTCTTCAAAATGGGAAGTTATTATTGCCGGACTTAAATGTTTGCAAGGAAAATCTGTTGTAAACTCTATTTCACTGAAAGAAGGCGAAGAAGTCTTTATTGAACATGCACGGACTATAAAGAAATATGGTGCGGCGGTTGTAGTAATGGCTTTTGATGAGAAAGGACAGGCTGATACTTGTGCCCGTAAAATTGAAGTTTGCGAACGTGCATATAGACTGTTGGTGGACAAAGTTAAGTTTAATCCTAATGATATAATTTTCGACCCCAATGTTTTGGCTATTGCTACCGGTATGGAAGAGCATAACAATTATGCTGTTGATTTTATTAATGCTACTGCATGGATAAAGAAAAACCTTCCGGGTGCACATATTAGTGGAGGGGTAAGTAATCTTTCTTTCTCTTTCAGAGGAAATAACTTTATACGTGAAGCTATGCATGCCGTATTTCTTTATCATGCTATTCAGCAAGGTATGGATATGGGTATTGTTAACCCTGCAACAGCGGTGATGTACACTGATATTGAACCTGATTTACTTGTGAAGATTGAAGATGTGGTTCTTAATCGACGTCCTGATGCAGCAGAAATTCTAATTGAAACAGCAGAAAGTTTAAAAGCTTCAAAGGATGATACTCAAACAGCTGTAAAACATGATGCATGGAGAGATGAGAATGTAACCGAAAGATTAAAATATGCTTTAGTAAAAGGAATTGGCGATTATCTGGAAGAAGATCTTGCCGAGGTTATTCCACTTTACAATAAAGCTGTTGATATTATTGAGGGGCCGTTAATGGAGGGTATGAATATAGTAGGTGATCTTTTTGGTGCTGGTAAAATGTTCTTGCCTCAGGTGGTGAAAACTGCACGTACCATGAAAAAGGCAGTTGCTATTCTTCAACCATTGATTGAAGCTGAAAAGACAGATGGATCGACTTCTGCCGGAAAGATGCTTATTGCTACAGTAAAAGGTGATGTTCATGATATAGGGAAAAATATTGTATCTGTGGTTATGGCTTGTAATAACTATGAGGTTATTGACCTGGGTGTAATGGTTCCTACTGAAACGATAGTACAGCGTGCGATAGAAGAAAAACCAGATTTTATTGGATTGAGTGGATTGATAACGCCTTCATTGGAAGAAATGGTTCATGTGGCTTCTGAGCTGCAGAAAGCTGGTTTGGATATTCCTTTGATGATTGGTGGGGCAACTACCTCTAAGTTACATACTGCAATTAAAATAGCTCCTGTTTACAGTGGTATTGTAGCTCATATGAAAGATGCAGCCCAAAATGCAACAGTAGCTTCCCGTTTGCTTAATCCAGAAGCAAAAGAAAAATATGCAGCAGAACTCAATAAAGAATATGAATCTCTTCGTCTGAAAAATGCAGATAAGAAGGTTGATACTGTTTCTATTGAAGATGCACAAAAGAATAAACTGAATTTGTTTTAATTAATAGAACAAAGTATTATTATGAGCATTGTTTATTATTCGTCTCCGGTAGGTATTCTTGAGATTAAATCTACAGAAAGCCACATTACTCAGTTGTTGTTTAAAGAATGTGCCAAAACTTCTTCTGAGAATATTCCAGCAGTAATGAAGGAGTGTATTCGTCAGCTTGATGAGTATTTCTCCGGTAACCGGAAAGATTTTACTTTGCCTTTAGCTCCTGAAGGCACAAATTTTCAATGCTCTGTATGGAAAGCTTTGCAAACTATTCCTTATGGACAAACGATCAGCTATAAACAGCTTGCAGAACGAGTTGAAAATCCTAAGGCTTGTCGGGCTGTGGGGACTGCGAATGGACGAAATCCAATTGCGATAATTATTCCATGTCATAGAGTGATTGCGGCCAATGGTACTTTGGGAGGTTATGCAGGTGGATTAGATATAAAAACTATATTGCTTAAACTCGAAGGTATTGACCGGTTTTAGATAGTTATTTATATATTTCCTCTATAAATAAAGGAGCTGTTTTTATTAAGCATGCTTATAAATCAAGATTTTTATGGTAAGTTTGATTGTAAGGATTGCTTTTGTTATATAAATTATTGATTTTAAAGTAAATCTTATCTTTATAATATTATTTAGAAGGATATTATTCTATTTTATTTTTATAAGTAGAATAATATCCTTCTTTATTTATTAAATATAATTAGAAATATTGCTTAAGATATTTATATTAATAAAATAATATATATATTTGCGGTGAGTTTATATAATATATTTAATAATACTATGAATAATCTGCTTGAAATAGCCACTCATTTTAAAATTGATGGAGACATAGATCGGATACTTCCGCTAGGAAACGGCCTGATAAATGATTCATATAAAATAGAAACAATTGGAGAAAGGCATCCAGACTATGTTCTTCAAAGAATCAATCATGCAATATTTCAGGATGTAGAAATGTTGCAGAAGAATATTTTTATAGTAACATCATATATCCGAAAGAAACTGGAAGAGGCAAATGAGACAGATTTAGATCGTAAGGTTATTACGCTAGTTCCTGCCAATGATGATAAGCTTTATTACTTTGATGGTAGTAGTTATTGGAGAGTAATGTTTTTTATTGCCAATGCTATAACTCGTGAAACTGTTGATGCTGAAAATTCGTATACAGCGGGTATTGCTTTCGGAAATTTTCAGTCAATGCTTGCGGATATTCCAGATAAACTTGGTGAAACGATTCCAGACTTTCATAATATGGAATTTCGTTTGAAGCAACTTCGTGAGGCTGTTGAAAAGAATGCGGTTGGTCGCTTGTTGGAAGTTCAATACTTGATTGACGAAATAGAAAAACGTGCCAATGAAATGTGTAAAGCTGAACTTTGGTATCGCAATGGCAAACTGCCTAAACGGGTTTGCCATTGCGATACCAAAGTAAACAACATGATGTTTGATCAGAATGGAAAAGTACTTTGCGTGATTGATCTGGATACGGTTATGCCGAGCTTTATCTTCTCTGATTATGGCGATTTTCTTCGTTCAGCTGCAAATACAGGTGATGAAGATGATAAGAATCTTGATAATGTGAACTTTAATATGGAAATTTTTAAAGCATTCACAAAAGGATATTTGGAATCTGCCAGTTCATTCCTTCTTCCTGTAGAAATAGAGAATCTTCCATACGCAGCAGCTTTATTTCCTTATATGCAATTAGTCCGTTTTCTTGCAGATTATATTAATGGAGATACATATTATAAAATTCAATATCCAGAACATAATTTAGTGCGCTCAAAAGCGCAGTTTAAATTACTTCAAAGTATTGAGAGCCAGTTCCCGGAAATGCAGAAATTTATTTCTGAATGCTTATAAAAATGAAAAACTAAACTCTCTTACATAAACAATTCTAACAGATCTAACAAATTTAAACAAATGAAAAAGGATAGTCTGAGATAGATTATCCTTTTTTTATGAGATTAATTTTTTATTTTTTTCTTATATACCTGATAGCGGGAGTTTATATCACGAACAAAATTGAATGTTTCTCTTCCACGAAAATAACCATTCTTACATACAGGATCAGTAAAATACTCTTCGTTACTTTTTAAAAGAATAAAGTGCTCCACATTGTTATACCATACCAATTTGTCTTTTCCGTATTTGTCAGCCAGCGCCATAGCATCGTAAATATGTCCTAATCCTGCATTATAAGCAGCTAAAATAAAGTTTCGCCGTTCTTTTTTATCAGGTATCATGCTAAAGCTTTTGTTGATAGAAGCAATATATTTAACCGCAGCCTTTATACTTAATTCAGGATTTTCTTCTTCTCCGGATGACAATCCCATGGCTCTTGCGGTGGCAGGCATAAGTTGCATTAATCCTTTTGCTCCTGCCCAGGACACAGCTTTGGAGTCAAAGTTCGATTCATTATAAGCAAGTGAAGCAAGAAGCCGCCAGTCCCAGTTTATCTTTTTTGAGTACTTCTTGAAAAATTTGTCATAAAGAGAAATTTTACCGTGTTTGATAGATAGAATAGGAGAGTGTACTGTTGTTTTCAGTAATTCGAAATATCGTTTTGTACTGGCAGTGTAATCTGGAGAAGTAACATTGTTTTTATACCACTCGTTTGCAGCTTTAGTAAGTTGTGTGCATTCTTGTCTAACAGCCCATGATGCCCGTTGGTCAAAACTAACAGATAGTTTAATATTGATATTGGGATAGTAAGTTGCATTTAATTTGGCAAGATCATCATCACACACCGTATATTTAATCTTACCTTCAGCAACCTCGGTTATCAAATCTTCTACAGAAACACTGTCGCTTTCAACCTTATGAATTTTGATTCCACCACCTAGCTCCTTGTCTAGATTGACTAAGCGATCATAGTATTTTCCGGGCTTAACATATACATCTTTTCCAATCAATTGAGTAACATCTGTCAGAAGCTCAGATTTAGATTTATTTTGCTGAACAACTACTTGATGAGTAATAACTTCTAGTCCGCAATAAGTCAGACTGTCTTTCATCGTTTTAGTTACTGGTAAATTGTAGGCAATCATGTCTCCCTCGCCTTTTTTCAATTTATGAACCAGTTCGGGAATATTTTTTGCTACCTCAACTCGTAACTTTAATCCTAATGAGCGGGCAAATTGTTGACTTAGTTCGTATTGATATCCCATCTCTTGTCCTCGATAAATAAAGTAAGAGGTAGAACTGTAAAGAGTCAGAACTACAAGTTCACCACTGTCTTTTATTTGAGGAAGATCGTAAACACTCTTTTCTTTCTCGCCTGTTTGTGTATTCTTACAGGCAAGTAACGACATAGTTATCAGGAAGAAAAGTAGTAGTTTACGCATATTTTTGTTTTCTATTTTTCCAGATCGAGATTTTTCTCAATAAACATGGTCAATATATCAATAGCCACCTGATTGTTTCCACCTTGAGGAATAATCAAGTCGGCATATCTTTTTGTTGGTTCAATAAACTGCTGATGCATAGGTTTTAATACACGAGTATATCTTTCCATTACCATTTCAGCTGTACGTCCACGTTCTACAATATCGCGGTTAATTACACGTATCAGTCGTTCGTCGGGGTCGGCATCTACAAACACTTTTAGGTCCATTAAATCTCGTAACTTTTTATCGCTTAATGCCAGAATCCCTTCTACAATAATAACATCCCGAGGTTCTATGTGAATTGTTTCCGGCTGACGGGTACATGTTAGATAAGAGTAAGTTGGTTGTTCTATACTTTCTCCTTTTTTTAGTAACTGAATGTGCTTTGAAAGTAAATCCCATTCAAAAGAATCCGGGTGATCGAAGTTGATGAACTGTCTTTTTTCTACAGGGACATTGCTACTGTCTTTGTAGTAAGAGTCCTGAGGTAGTAATACTACTTCATCTTTAGGAAGACTATCAAAAATCTTACGAACAACGGTTGTTTTGCCGGAACCTGTTCCACCAGCTATACCTATTATTAACATGGTTTAATATTGATTTTTAAAACAAATAACTTACTTTTGCTATGAATTCATTATAATTGAATTTATATACAAAAATAGAATAAATTAATTAATAAAACAAAGTATGGTACGACACATTGTATTATTCCAATTAAAAAAAATGGAATCAGAGAGTGCAAAACTAGAAGTAATGAATGCATTTAAAAACGCAATAGAAGCATTGCCTAAAGATATTGATGTAATCCGTAAAATTGAAGTGAAATTTAATATGAATCCAGCTGAAATTTATGATATTGCATTGAATAGCGAATTTGATTCATTGGAGGATGTAAGTTACTATGCAAAACATCCTTTACACGTTGCAGCTGGAAAGATTTTGGCTGAGGTTAAAGAAAGCCGTGCATGTGTAGACTATGAATTCTAGTCACGAACTTAAATTATAAGAATGAAGAAAATATTATTTATATTCTGCTCGCTTTTATTATTTGCGAGCAATATTTCTGCTCAGATTCAAGATCCGGTTAGCTTTAAAACAGAGCTAAAAACGGTCAGTGAGACTGAAGCTGAAATTCGGTTTACAGCATCCATTGACAAAGGATGGCATGTTTACTCAGTAAATCTTCCTTCTGGAGGGCCTATATCGGCAACCTTTAATGTTGAGAAAATAGAAGGAGCAAAGCTTATCGGAAAACTTACTCCAATCAGTAAGGAAATAGAGAAGTTTGATAAGGTTTTTGAGATGAAGCTACGCTATTTTGAGCATAGTGCTGTTTTCTCACAGAAAATAAAAATAACTGGTAGTAGTTATAAAATAAAAGGCTATCTGGAATATGGTGCATGTGATGATGAGAGTTGCTTACCGCCAACCGAAGTTCCTTTTAATTTTCAGGGAAAGGGTAGTTCAAAAGCAGTAGCTGATGCTGCCAAAGATGCAGAAACATCTTCAAAGGATGTAAAAGAAGAACCTGTTGCGGCCTTGACTGCTGATACGTTGGCTATTGCAAAGACTGATTCTGTTGCTTCTACTGACACTGTTGCTAAATCTGATTACTGGAAACCGGTTATTAGTGAACTGCAAAGTTTCGGAGGAGCTACAGATCACAAGAATCTTTCCTGGATTTATATTTTTGTGACCGGATTTCTGGGTGGCTTGCTTGCTCTGTTCACGCCGTGTGTGTGGCCAATTATTCCTATGACAGTAAGCTTTTTCCTTAAACGTGCTAAAGACAAGAAGAAAGGAATAAGAGACGCCATTTTATATGGAGTTTCCATCGTGGTAATTTATCTGACCTTGGGACTTGCAGTTACTCTGATTTTTGGAGCAAGTGCATTGAATGCCTTGTCTACAAATGCCGTATTTAATATCCTGTTCTTCCTGATGCTGGTTGTCTTTGCAGCTTCTTTTTTCGGAGCGTTCGAGATTACACTTCCTTCATCCTGGAGTACGAAAGTAGATAGTAAAGCCGAGAGTACAAGTGGACTGCTTAGCATCTTCTTAATGGCATTTACGCTGACACTTGTATCGTTCTCTTGTACAGGTCCAATCATTGGATTCTTATTGGTACAAGTTTCTACATCCGGTAGCATTGTTGCTCCTGCAATTGGAATGCTTGGTTTTGCTATAGCATTGGCATTACCTTTCACTCTCTTTGCGCTGTTCCCATCATGGTTGAAGTCAATGCCTCGTTCAGGCGGCTGGATGAATCAGGTTAAAGTTGTTCTTGGATTTCTTGAACTTGCTTTTGCGTTAAAATTCTTCTCTGTTGCCGATCTTGCTTATGGATGGAGATTGCTTGATCGCGAAACCTTCCTTGCTTTGTGGATTGTAATCTTTGCATTACTGGGATTATATTTATTGGGTAAGATTCGCTTTCCGCATGATGATGAAGATACAAAAACTTCAGTACCAGCATTTTTTATAGCTTTGGTTTCTTTGGCTTTTTCGATATATATGATTCCTGGATTGTGGGGTGCACCATTAAAAGCTGTCAGTGCTTTTGCTCCTCCAATGAAAACTCAGGATTTTAATCTGTATACAAAAGAAGTACATGCCAAGTTTGATGATTTTGATGCAGGTATGGAATATGCCCGACAACAAGGTAAACCTGTTATGATTGACTTTACCGGATATGGATGTGTAAACTGTCGTAAGATGGAACTTGCTGTATGGATTGATCCAAAAGTAAGCAGTATTATTGAGAATGATTATGTATTGATATCTTTGTATGTAGATGATAAGAAACCTCTTCCTTCTCCAATTACTGTAACAGAGAATGGAACAGAAAGAACGTTGAGAACAATTGGTGATAAGTGGAGTTATCTGCAAAGAACAAAGTTCGGTTCCAATGCACAACCTTTCTATGTATTACTGGATAATGAAGGTAAACCGCTCAATAAATCGTATGCTTACGATGAAGATATCGACAAGTATGTAGAATTCTTGCAGAAAGGTCTCGACAATTACAAAAAATAAAAATGTATTCTATTTAAGATGAAAAAGATAATTAACCCCTGGAATAAAAAAGAAGGATATAATTGTTTTGGGTGTTGCAAGAGCAATGAAAGTGGTGTGAAGATGGACTTCTATGAAGATGGTGATGAAGTTGTCAGCTTCTGGAAACCACAACCTCAGTTTCAGGGATGGACTAATACTCTTCATGGTGGCATTCAGGCAGTTTTGATGGACGAGATTTGTGCATGGGCTGTTCTTCGTAAACTTCAGACTACCGGAGTTACTACAAATATGCAAACACGGTATATGAAGTCGGTAAGCACAAACGACTCTTGTTTAACCTTACGGGCAAATATTCAGGAAGTTAAGCGCAATATTGTTGTGGTAGAAGGACGTTTATACAATGAAGCAGGCGAACTTTGCACAAAGTCAGTATGTACCTACTTTACTTTTTCTAAAGAAAAGCTGCGTGAAGAGATGCAATTTCTGGGCTGTGAAGTAGAGGAAGAGGATGTAAATCCATTAAATTGTTAGTCTTAAACATCTTTTTGTGATAATTATTTGGAAATTTAAATAGATAGCTTTACATTTGTCGCATAAAACAAAAAACAATATGATCAAAACAGTTATACGTCATCATCATCATTTTCCTAACGAATAAGTCGGTGGGCGTATAGATTATGTATATATGAAATAGGAAAGGCTTACCGTTTTGGTGAGCCTTTTTTTGTTCCTAATTGAATCATTTTAAACAAAATAAACTTATGCTAAGAATTGCCGTACAATCCAAAGGGCGTTTGTTCGAAGAAACAATGGCTCTTTTCGAAGAATCAGACATTAAATTAAGTTCTCACAAGAGATCACTTCTTGTTCAGTCTACTAATTTCCCTGTTGAGGTATTGTACCTTCGCGATGATGATATTCCTCAGGCAGTTGCTACCGGAGTAGCCGACTTAGGTATTGTTGGCGAAAATGAATTCGTAGAGAAGGATGAAGATGCAGAAATCGTTAAAAGATTAGGTTTTAGCAAATGTCGTCTTTCCTTAGCTATGCCTAAAGATATTGAATACCCGGGACTATCCTGGTTTGAAGGAAAGAAGATCGCTACTTCTTATCCGGTTATTTTGAAGAATTTTATGAAAGCCAATGGCATTAAAACCGAAATCCATGTAATTAACGGATCTGTGGAGATTGCTCCTGGTATTGGATTGGCAGATGCTATTTTTGATATAGTAAGTTCTGGTTCTACTTTAATCAGTAATCGTCTGAAGGAAGTAGAAGTGGTGATGAAATCGGAAGCTTTACTGATTGGTAATAAAGATATGTCGGCAGAAAAAAAAGAAGTTCTTGATGAACTTTTGTTCCGCATGGATGCTGTTAAAACTGCCGAAGATAAGAAATATGTATTGATGAACGCACCAAAAGATAAGTTGAAAGATATTATTGAAGTTCTTCCGGGTATGAAAAGTCCAACTGTTATGCCACTTGCTCAGGAAGACTGGTGTTCTGTTCACACAGTTCTCGAAGAAAAACGCTTCTGGGAAATTATTGGTAAGCTAAAGGCTCTTGGAGCTGAAGGTATTCTTGTATTACCTATTGAAAAGATGATTATTTAATAAGTCTATGAAAATAATTAAATATCCGGGAAAAGAAGACTGGAAAGAAATTCTGAAGCGCCCTGCACTCAATACTGAAAGTCTGAACGATACGGTTAAAGGTATTCTTTATCGTGTAAAGGCTGAAGGGGATAAAGCAGTGCTTGAATTCGAAGCCACCTTCGATAAAGTACAGCTTGCTAGTCTGACAATAAGTGCTGATGAGATAAAAGAAGCTGAAAGTCTGATAAGTGACGATCTGAAAGCGGCTATCATACTTGCAAAAGAAAACATAGAAACCTTTCACTCGGCACAACGTTTTACCGGTAAGAAAATTGAAACACGTCCGGGTGTTGTTTGCTGGCAGAAAGCAGTGGGTATTGAGAAAGTGGGATTATATGTTCCAGGCGGAACAGCTCCTTTGTTCTCAACCGTGCTGATGCTTGCAACTCCTGCACGCATTGCCGGATGCAAGGAAATAGTGCTTTGTACCCCTCCAAACCGTGAAGGCAAAGTGCATCCTGCTATTTTGTTTGCTGCAAATCTGGCCGGAGTAAATAAAATATTCAAGGCCGGTGGAGTACAGGCAATAGGAGCAATGGCTTATGGCACAGAATCTGTACCAAAGGTTTATAAAATATTCGGTCCGGGTAATCAATACGTAACAGCAGCCAAACAACTTGTTTCTTTGCGTGATGTAGCTATTGATATGCCTGCAGGTCCTTCTGAAGTAGAAGTGCTAGCCGACCAATCAGCTAATCCTGCTTTTGTAGCAGCCGATTTGTTATCTCAGGCAGAGCATGGAATAGACAGTCAGGCTGTGTTAATTACTACTTCCGAAGAACTTATTGAGAAAGTTTGTGCCGAAGTGGAATCTCAACTTGCACAATTGCCACGAAAAGAGATTGCTGCAAAATCATTAGATAACAGCAAGCTGATTCTGGTTAAAGATATGGATGAAGCTATATCAATGACTAATGAATATGCTCCTGAGCATCTGATTATTGAAACAGCTAACTATATGGAAGTTGCCGAACAGATAATAAATGCCGGTTCGGTGTTCCTTGGATCACTAACTCCTGAAAGTGCTGGCGATTATGCTTCGGGTACTAACCACACTCTTCCAACTAACGGATATGCAAAAGCATACAGTGGAGTAAGTCTTGATAGCTTTATCCGCAAAATTACTTTCCAGGAAATTACCAGTCAGGGTATTCAAACTATTGGTCCGGCTATTGAAACAATGGCAGCCAATGAGCAACTCGATGCTCACAAGAATGCGGTGACAGTCAGGCTTAACAGTTTAAAATAAAGAAACAATGAAAGCATTAAAAGAATTAACCCGTCCGAATATATGGGATTTGAAACCCTATTCTTCGGCACGTGATGAATATAAAGGAGCAGAAGCAACTGTCTTTCTAGATGCAAACGAAAATCCATATAACAATCCGTTTAACCGTTATCCGGACCCATTGCAAAGAGATTTGAAAGATTTACTTGCTCCGATAAAAGGAGTAAAATCTGAAAATATATTTCTGGGAAATGGTAGTGATGAGGCTATAGATCTTGTTTACAGAGCTTTTTGTGAACCAGAAAAAGACAATGTAGTTGCCATCGATCCTACATACGGAATGTATAAGGTTTGTGCAGATGTGAACAATGTAGATTACCGCAATGTGTTACTGGATGAGAACTATCAGCTCTCGGCAGATAAGTTGCTGGCAGCTACAGATGAAAGAACCAAACTTATATTCCTTTGCTCACCAAACAACCCAACTGGCAATGATTTGTTGCAAAGTGAAATAGAAAAAGTAATCAACGAATTTGAAGGTTTGGTTATTCTTGATGAGGCTTACAATGATTTCTCTGATAGACCGTCATATCTTTCACAGCTGGATAAATATCCTAATCTGATTATTCTTCAAACATTCTCAAAAGCATACGGTTGTGCAGCCATTCGTTTAGGTATGGCATTTGCTTCTGCAGAGATTATTGATATTCTGAATAAGATAAAATACCCATATAATGTGAATCTGCTGACTCAGCAGCAAGCTATGAATATGCTGAAAGATTATTCTCAGGTAGAGGCTTGGGTAAAAACATTGATTGAAGAGCGTGCTCACCTTGAAAATGAATTTGCTGCATTGGCTTGTACGGAAAAGATATATCCTTCGGATGCAAATTTTTTTTTGGCTAAAGTATCAGATGCCAAAGCAATTTATAACTATCTTGTAGCAAAAGGTATTATTGTTCGTAACCGTACTTCAATAACACTTTGCAAAGATTGCTTGCGTGTAACGGTAGGAACCCGCGAGGAAAATAATCAGTTGCTGGAATCATTGAAGCAATATAAATAGAAGTTGGCATGAAGAAAGTATTATTTATAGATAGAGACGGTACATTGGTTATTGAACCACCAATTGATTTTCAACTTGATTCTCTCGAGAAATTAGAGTTCTATCCAAAGGTATTTAAGAATCTTGGTTTTATACGCAGCAAACTTGATTTTGAGTTTGTAATGGTGACTAATCAGGACGGACTGGGAACTGATTCTTTTCCTGAAGAGACATTCTGGCCTGCTCACAATAAAATGCTGAAAGCCTTTGAAAATGAAGGCATCACTTTCGATGATATCTTGATAGATCCAAGCATGCCTGAAGAAAACAGTCCCAATCGTAAACCTGGAATTGGAATGATGGGCAAATACCTGAAAGAAGGAGCTTATGATATTGCAGGAAGTTTTGTGATTGGAGATCGCATTACCGATGTACTGTTGGCAAAGAACCTTGGATGCAAAGCTATCTTTATGCAGGATTCAACAGATGAGTTGAAACGTAAAGGACTGGAAGATGTATGCGCATTGGTAACTGCCGATTGGGACCGTGTAACCGAGTTCCTTTTTGCCGGCGAACGTACTGCGCAGGTACAACGCACCACCAAAGAGACAGATATCTTTGTAAAGCTAAACCTCGACGGAACAGGCGCGTGTGATATCTCTACCGGTTTAGGGTTCTTTGACCACATGCTCGAACAGATTGGAAAGCATTCCGGAATGGATTTAACTATCAAAGTAAAAGGTGATCTTGAAGTAGATGAACATCATACAATCGAAGATACAGCTATTGCTTTGGGCGATTGCATCTATCAGGCATTGGGAAACAAACGAGGTATTGAAAGATACGGTTACTGTCTTCCTATGGACGATTGCCTGTGTCAGGTAGCACTTGATTTTGGAGGCCGTCCGTGGTTGGTTTGGGATGCAGAATTTAATCGTGAAAAAATAGGAGAGATGCCTACCGAGATGTTCCTGCATTTCTTTAAATCATTGAGCGATGCCGCTAAAATAAATCTGAACATCAAAGCTGAAGGGCAGAACGAACATCATAAAATTGAAGGAATCTTCAAAGCTTTGGCACGTGCGCTGAAAATGGCAGTGAAGAGGGATATTTATAATTATGTTTTGCCTTCAACAAAGGGAGTACTATAAAAAGTATCTGAAATAGCACACTATATAGTTGCTAAATAATATTTAAAATCCAAATATCTAATATTTTTTAGGTATTTGGATTTGTTATAATAAGTATATTTGTTCCACAGAACTAATAATTTTGATTATGGATAGTGAAGCAGAAAAAATATTAGCTGATAAGAATATTAAGCCTACAGCGATGCGTATTTTGGTCTTGAAAGAGTTACTATTACAATCAGATGCTGTTAGTTTATACGATCTTGAACAAAAGTTTGATAAAGTAGAAAGAACAACATTGTTTCGCACATTAAATACTTTTGTTGAAAATAGCTTAATACATAAAATAGATGATGGTACAGGTGCTGTAAAGTATGCTTTATGCGACAAAGATTGTACCTGCGGACTGAAAGATTTGCATCTTCATTTTTTATGCACAAAATGTGGACGGACTTTCTGCCTGAAAGATATACCTATCCCTTCTTTTCAGCTTCCCGATAATTTTGTCTTTGAAACTGCTAATTTTGTAATTAAAGGAGTTTGTCCTCATTGCCATAAATAATGCAACACTGTTGCACGTTTATATAACTTATCTTTGCTCAGTACAAATAATTAATTTGTATACATAACAAAATAAGTATAAATTCTAAATAGAAGTAAGATGACAAACTCTGAACAAAAACTCTATCAAAAAGCTTGGTTACTAAGTTTATTTACAATTTTCTATAACGTTATTGAAGGTCTGGTTTCTATGTTTTTTGGATACGAGGATGAAACATTAGCGTTATTTGGCTTTGGTGTGGATAGTTTTATAGAAGTAATGTCAGGCATTGGTATTGCTGTTATGATATTGCGCATAAAACAAAATCCGGGAAGTGATAAGAGTGTTTTCGAAAAAACAGCTTTAAAAATTACAGGATTTGCTTTTTATATCTTATCAGTCGGTCTATTGGTTGGTATTATTATGAACCTGATAAATGGGCATAAACCTGAAACTACACTTTGGGGAGTAATAGTGTCTTCCATATCTATATTGACAATGATATGGCTAATGTATGCCAAAAAGAAGATTGGGCAAAAACTAGGCTCTGACCCAATTATTGCTGATAGTAATTGTACAAAGGTGTGTGTATATATGTCGGTTGTTTTACTTCTATCAAGTTTAATCTATGAATTAACCGGCTTTGCCTATGCCGATGTTATTGGTACTGCTGGATTAATATATTTCTCTTTATCAGAGGGGAAAGAGGCTTTTGAGAAAGCAGAAGGAAAGGAATGTTGTTGTCATTGAATCAATGGAGGGCAAAACTAATATCATAAAATTCAATGTTTTTTTTGTTTTATATAATGCTTATTGTAAAATAATTATTTTTTTATTTGTTTAAAAAATAATATATCTTACATTTGTGGACAAATAAAAAATACTTATATGAAAAACAGATTAAATCTTGTCGTTTTATTACTTGGGTTACTTCTTACTAATTGCAATAATAAGAACAAAAATGTTGTGATTGTGAGAGATAAAGTTGCAGCTTTAAATAGTAAAGCAACTTTTTTACCGACAAAAAACGGAGTGATATTTAAGGACTGGAATAAGAAGAGAGGGCAGAATCTTGAATTTTATTATGATAAAGAGACTTTTAATGTTATTTCTTCTGTGCAATTAGAAAAAAATCCTCAAATGGAAGTGCATTATAAAATTAAAAAGGAGCATAATAAAAGCGTGGTGAAGTATACTGATTGTAACTATATAACATTGGGAATCAGTGAAGTTGTTGACGGAAAATATATTTATAAGTTGAAGCTAAAAGATCTGGCGAATAAGTATCCTCTGGATTACATAGCTATTACAGGTGTTGGTAATAATAGCTTTACTTTTGGTGACAAAGAATTAGGAGATTATTTTCCTAACCTGAAAAAATATATTTCTCAAGGAAATTTATAAAAAATAGTTTGTTACTAAAATAGTATATAACTATGTTGCAATAGTAGCAAACTCAATGAACTCTTTCTGAAATTTGTCATTTCACTTCAGCAAGAACATCCTTACAGATATCCATATATTGGTTAAGTATGCTTGATTTTTTTATTCTTTACGGCATAAGATACTGTAGAAACACTAAAAATCAGTGACTTAACCATTTTTTTTATGAAATAATTCAAAGGTAGTTTATTGTCTTACAAGGGCTTGATGAATAATTTAACGAAGTATTGAACTTACAAGTATCGGTTTAATAGTCCAATTTTCTTTGCATTCTGAAAAAGAAAATTTACTTTTGGTGTCTCAAGTAAAAGTGTTATACCTTACAGATTATTAATATTATAACCGTTATCTAATTATTATGAATTCTATTGTAATTGTAATTATTGCCGCATTATTCCTTGTTATAGGTTATGGTGTCTACGGCAGATTCATGGCGTATAAAGTTTTAATGCTGAATAAAAGCAATCTTGTACCTTCGGAAACTCTTAATGATGGACACGATTATGTGCCAACAAACAAAGTTGTATTAATGGGGCATCATTTTGCGGCTATTGCCGGAGCAGGCCCTTTAATTGGTCCGGTACTTGCAGCCCAGTATGGATTTCTTCCCGGTGTTTTATGGATATTGATCGGCTCTTTATTTGCCGGAGCTGTTCACGATATGGTAATTCTTACAGCTTCTGTTCGTTATAGAGGGAAATCAATAGCTGAAATTGCAAGAGATTTAGTTGGCGACAGATTAGGCTTTATAACCTCCATTGCTGTAATTGCTATTTTAATCGTATCAATGGCCGGTTTAGGTATTCCCGTTGTTAATGCCTTGAAAAACTCACCTTGGGGAACATTCACGGTTGGCTTTACAATTCCTGTAGCACTTTTTATTGGTATCTATTTAAAATATATCCGTCCCGATAAAATCTGGGAAGGAACCATATTAGGAGTACTTCTGGTTCTGCTGGGAGTAGCTCTTGGTCCGGTGATTCAAAATTCGGCTTTAGGTGCTTATTTGGATTTTGACCAGAAGCAGATGTCTTTAATTCTGGCAATTTATGGATTCTTTGCTGCTGCATTGCCTGTTTGGTTATTACTCTTGCCAAGAGACTATCTGAGTACTTACATGAAACTTGGTGTTATCGGAGCGTTGGCAATAGGCATCATTATTATTCAGCCAGATATTAAAATGCCTGCTATTACACAATTTGTAAATGGAGGTGGTCCGATTGTTCCAGGTAAAGTATTTCCTTTTCTTTTTATAACTATTGCCTGTGGAGCTTTGTCTGGTTTCCATTCACTGATAAGTTCCGGAACAACACCTAAACTTATTAAAAACGAAAAAGATATATTGCCAATCGGCTTTGGTGCAATGCTATTAGAAGCCTTTGTTGCTATCATGGCTTTACTGGCTGCAACCGTTTTGCCAACTTCCGATTATTTTGCAATTAATTCTCTACCTGAAGTATTTTCTAAACTGCATATGGTTCCTGTTGATTTGCCTGAGCTTTCGTCTTTAGTAGGAGAGGATCTGGCAGGCAGACCCGGAGGTTCGGTATCTTTGGCAGTGGGAATGACTTATGTATTTGAGAGTATTCCCTGGTTAAGATCAATGATGGGGTACTGGTATCATTTCTGTATAATGTTCGAAGCATTGTTTATCCTTACTACAATTGATTCCGGTACAAGAATCGGCCGATATCTGCTTCAGGATTTATTCCGTCAAAACTCAAGAGATATATCAAAAGGGCGTGCATGGTTTAATGCCATATTCTTTTCCGGACTCATAACTTTCTTCTGGGGATATCTATTATACACCGGCGATATTTCAACAATCTGGCCTCTCTTTGGAACGGCCAATCAGATGTTGGCAATCATTGCTTTTGCCATTGGAACAACATATTTACTTCGCTCTCAGCAAAATAAGTATGTTTGGGTTACTGCCATTCCTTTGTGCTTTGTTACGGTTACTACCTTATCGTCGGCATTGATGAATATTTTTGATAATTACCTGCCAAAAGGTTTGTATGCACTTTCTGCTATTTCCGGCATATTAGTTATTCTGGTTTGTTTGGTGCTAATTGAGAGCTTTGTCAACTGGAAAAGAATAACTCGCATGAGTAACGAAGAACTTACTTCTGTTGAGATTGGGCTAATTAGGGAACCGGTTGTTTCATATAGCAATATTAAAAGTGGTAAGGCATCAAACGAATAGGTGTTTAAGAAAGATAGAAAGATAAACAATAAATGAATATGAGAAAGGCAATATTTCTTTTAATTGGAATGCTAATTGCAGTGAACGCATTTTCGAATGTGAACTACATTGAAATCTCTAAAATTAGTAATGAGGATAGATTAGTAAATGCTTTCAACTATATTAAAGACAATCATCAATACTTTGCTTATTGGACAAATGAGTGGAAATATGACAAATCCCAAAAAGAATTAATAAAGAACCTTCGTGAAAGTTATACAATGTTTTCTTCTGTTGCAACAAAGAATGAGGAACTTTTCATATTGCTGGGTGACATTGCACATTACCTGTATAATCTTAATGAATCTGATTATTACCAGTTAGCTGTAAATAATTACAATTCGGCCATTGCGATTAATCCCAATGATTATAGAACTTACTGGTTTCTGGGTTTTCATTATGTGCTTTCCAGTGTTCCTACATTAGGCATTGATAATTTTATAAAAGCACAACAATTATTGCCTGCAAAACAACCTGCTGACTTTTGGGAAGAATATGCATGGGCAACAGCTGCTACAAATATGCCATCACATTGCATTTATGCTATGGATAAAGCGAGAAATATTTTGGGAACTCCGGGATATTTCGAATCACAGCTTGGACCGGAAATACATAAAAGAATCATTGATGTTGATAAAAATATCTCTTATAAAAAAGAAGATATATGGTCATCGTCAGAAGGAGAAAAAATGGCATTTACTTCCCGGCCGTTAGGTATTAAAGTTTTGGTTGACTCTACATGGAATCTATCTATATACGATTATAAGAATAATGAAAACGCATTTATCTTATATCCACCGGCCATTAAGGGTAAAAAAGGTAAAAAAATAAGTTACAGTGTTGCAATAATCATGAAAGCGGCGAATTTAACTGACGAATTAGATAATTACATAAACTCTCTGAATCCTAAATATTCAAATAAAAGTAAGATAGCCTTTTCTGATAAATATGAAAAGATGGTTGCTTACGAAATAAAAGATAAAGAAATATATAAAGAAATGGGTGGAGGTCATATATATATGATTGGTGTTGAAAGAAATAGCCCAATGTATCCTGGACTGCTTTTGGAAAATCCAGCGACTATTCCAGATGGTAATAAAAGTAAGGCTTTATATTATAGGGCAACAGATAGTAAAGGCCGATTTGAAGGACGAATATTCTATGCCATCATGTTAGATAGTTGCGAAGATATCAATGAACAATCGCTAGCTGTTTTCAAGACTCTTTTTGATAATCAGATTATAATAGAATAAGAGACAAAATAATTTATATGGAATCACAAATTAAATATATTGAACTGAAGACTGGATATGCTGATGACGGGCCAGCATGGATTGAAAAGGTAGAGTTTTATAAGTCTGGAATAACAATCTTAATGGACACGATTTGAAAGATAGTGGACACAGAGTTTTTAAATATCAAGTTTAGATGAAAATAAGACTGATCATTTTAATATCAATAGTGTCATTTACTATAAAAGCTATGGGACAGGTTAGTGATAATTTCATAAGACAACAGGTCTTAAAAGAAAATATTGTTGACAGTTTATTCGTTTTTGGTAAATGGACGATAATTGGAGGAACCGAAACACATTTAAAATATTTGGGACAAGTAACGACTTCGGACGGGCGAATTTTTAAAATAATGGATTTTTGTTGGTTTTGGGGACTATCGCACAGAGCTACAAGTCGAATTTTAATTTTCAATGAAAAAAATCAATATGTAGGCAACTATTGTTTAGGAATGACAAATGATTTACCTGAAAAGTTAGAAAATGGAATATTAATGTTCACAAACACAGATAAAAAGGACTGCAATAAAAGTCTTGTAACAAAAGTTGATTTGACAAAAGGATTGCCAAAACATATTTTCCTGAGATGTGAAGGAGAGAATGGTGATTTGTATAATTTCTCAACTGAATAATAAATGAAATACCCCTTATATAGACTTTAATAATTAATAATCTATGATTTATATTTAAAATGACGACATTACTTTATATACCGACAATTTTAGGAGTAAGCATTGAAGTTTATTTCATTTTATTTGTGCTTTGTTTTCCTACTTTTTTTCTTTGGAGATGGTTGCTAAAAAAGTTTATTAAAGTTGACCGCATAAGGAAGATTTCATCTTGGGTGGCAACTCTTATAGCGACGCCATTAATTTATATAGGAATCATTGTGCTTTTGTTTTTTTATCATGAGTTATTATCCAACGCATGATTTTGATAAAGAAAAATGGTTTACGGATGAGGAAAAACGCTATGAAATGTCCGACAATATTATTGAAAGCAATATGCTTATCGGTAAGACTAAAACTGAAATTCAACAAATTTTAGGTGATGGTGATAACTCTGATCAAAGTGACGGTTGGTATTATTATCTTGGTTACAGACCTGGATTTGCCAATATAGACCCTGATGTGCTCTACATTGAATTTAAAAACGGAAAAGTAATAAAAGTAGAACAACATAAAACATAATAGCAGAAGAGCAATAACTCTTATAATCGAAACATTTATAGATAAGGACTATTTATGATGAGCGGCACCTGCCATTATCCGATGGTAGAGAATCCTGCCGAGTTTAATATTCTGCTTGATAAACTTCCTTCGAATTTGTAAAACTATAGAAGTACTTCTGGTATTTCTTCTTAAAAAAACACACTATGACTAAGACAACATTAATCCTTTTGACATTTCTATTCATGACTTCTTATTCATTCGGACAGACTGTTTCTGAAGTTATAATTCCAACTTTTAATGATAAATATTGTTTGCTCGTAAAACAATTAGAATCTGGAAAAACCGATATTAATTATCGGGAATTTAGAGAAAGCTTTGTTGAAAGTGAACAATTTAAAGTTGCTTCAAAAAAGTCAGAAGAGTTTGAACGTTTAGAGAAAGAAATGTATGCTCAAATGGATAAATCAAATTCTCAGGAAATAATTAGAATAACAAAAGCAATGTTAAGTATTGATTATACTAGCATGATTGAGCATAAAATATTACGTCAAACATACAATATTATAGGTGATACTTTGAATGCAAAGAAATATAAAACAATTCAATTTGGGCTTCTGCATTCTATAATAGATAGTGGAGATGGAAATACTTGTGAATCAGCCTGGCATGTAACTCAAGTAAATGAAGAGTATTTTATTCTAAATATGCTAGATGTTGATTTAATTACTCAGAGTATTCTTACAAATAATAATGGATATTACGATAAAATGGTAGTTAAAACAGAAGATGGCAGCAGCAAAACTTACTATTTTAACGTTAACAAAGTCTTTGAAGGTTATAAAAAGCAGGGCATGAAATAAAATCCAGCCCCCAATAAATAAAATCCATTGGTGAATAATCTAAAATCTCCCGCCAGCTTTTTTAAAAACGTAACCGGATGTTGAACAAAGTCCCGCCAGGTTTTAAAAAGAACTGGCGGGACTTTATTACTCTTTTTACTTCAAAGTGTTGAATATCAATAATATCTATTCTGCAGTGGTGCACATGGTGTAGATAAATTGTTCTTTTTTCGTTCAGAGAAATCTAATTTTAATAATTCCGCAATTTGCAGAATTATTGAAATTCATTTTCTGGAAACCGAAAAAACTCTTTTTTAGTACACCATGTACACCACTTTTTGTTGATTATAGTACTGCTCTGTTTTGTAATTGCCTGGTTATTAATAATATAAATTTTAGTAGGTGGCAGATCCTATATGCCTAATATATGGAATAATAATTTATTAAGATTAATGTTTCAGTGGTAAATTAGTTATTTACCTATAAAAATAAAAGTAGCTGTAACAACCCAGAACTGATTATTGTAACAACGTGATCATGAAAATAAAGCTTTATATATAAAATGTTGAATTAAACAATGGCTTTTGCAAAAGCCATTGTTATTCTATTTTCTCCTACTGATATTTATTCCACAACAATTGTATTCTTACTTTGTTTTATACGTAATGCCAAAATAATTCTATTTTATCATTTTGATTGTATAGAATCTCTTATTTGTAGTGTTTATCCTATATTAAAAGGTATGTTGATATGTTATGATGTATTTTTCTATCATATTTCTATCTATGAAATAAACTATTCTTTAAATATTTATGCGAAAAATATTGCTTAAGTCAAAGCGAAACACTATTTTAGAGGCATAGATCTTACAGATCAAAAAAAGATATAAACCTTATTCTTTGTACATAGATGGAAAAACGAATCGTAGAATGCGTACCCAACTTCAGTGAGGGGCGTGATATGTCTGTCATTAAACAAATTACCGATGTGATAGAGGGTGTAGAGGGCGTCAAACTTCTTGATGTTGACCCGGGTAAAGCTACCAATCGTACTGTTGTAACTTTTGTGGGAGAGATTGATGCTGTGGTGGAAGCAGCTTTTCGTTGTGTAATGAAAGCTGCAGAAGTGATAGATATGAGAAAGCATCACGGTGAACACCCCCGTATGGGAGCTACCGATGTACTGCCACTAATTCCTATCTCTGGCATAACGATGGAAGAGACCGCTGAATATGCCCGACAGCTGGCAAAAAGAATTGCAGTCGAGGGAGGCGTACCAACCTATTGTTATGAGTATGCTGCGATTCGTCCTGAACGTAAAAAACTTGCTGCTTGCCGTGAAGGCGAATACGAAGGCTTGAAACCACGTTTTGGTAATCCTGATAAAATGCCCGATTTTGGCGGTGAGGTGTGGACTAAGCGTGCTGCCCAGACAGGATGTACCGCTGTGGGAGCCAGAGATTTTCTTATTGCTGTGAATTTCAATCTCAATACAACTTCTACGCGTCGTGCCAATGCCATTGCTTTCGATGTTCGCGAACGTGGACGCGTGAAGCGTGAAGGGGATTCTCCTGTAGGAAAAATTATAAAAGATGAATATGGAGAAGATATATTTATTCCGGGTACGCTGAAAAGTACGGCTGCTATTGGGTGGTTTATTGAAGAATATGGTATTGCTCAAGTATCTATGAATATAACTAATATATCTGTCACTTCTTTGCATGTTGCTTTTGAAGAGGTTGTTGCAAAAGCTGCAGCTCGTGGGGTTCGGGTAACCGGCACCGAGATTGTTGGTCTGGTACCAAAGTCCACACTGATTGATGCGGGTAAATACTTTCTGCGCAAGCAACAACGCTCTGTGGGTATATCTGAAAAGGAGATTATGAAAATTGCCATAAAGTCTATGGGGCTTGATGATCTGAAACCTTTTAATGCAAAGGATAAGGTGATAGAATACATGATGGAAGATGATTCTGAAGATAAACTGGTAGATATGTCCGTTTCTGATTTTGCTTACGAAACAGCCAGTGAATCGGCCGCTCCTGGCGGTGGCTCTATCTCTGCTTACATGGGAGCGTTGGGTGCTGCTTTGGGAACGATGGTTGCTAATCTCTCATCTCACAAAGCAGGGTGGGATAGTCGTTGGGAAGAGTTTTCCAATTATGCCGAACGCGGTCAGACTTTGCTTAATGAGCTTCTTTTTCTGGTAGACGAAGATACCCGTTCCTTTAATAAAGTGATGGATGCTTTTGGCTTGCCGAAGAATACAGAAGAAGAGAAATCAGCACGAAGCAAAGCTATACAGGAAGCTACATTCTATGCTACTCAGATACCTTTCAGGGTTATGAAAGCTTCTTTGGCAGTGTTTGATATTGTGGAACAGATGGCTAAAGAGGGTAATCCCAATTCTGTATCGGATGCCGGAGTAGGTGCATTGGCTGCTCGGTCTGCTGTGCTTGGTGCCTGGCTGAATGTACGCATTAATGCTGCCGGAATTAAAAACAGGGATTTGGTTGAACCTATATTAATAGAGTCTGCTGCAATGGCCAAACTTGCCCAGGAGAGAGAAGAAGCTATTCTTGATATTGTTAATAGTAAAATATAACCGGCTATGGAAGAAATTAGTAAAGAAGAGTTTCGCCGATTGATTCTGGCTGGTATTCCTGATAGTCTACCCGATGCGAAGCCTTACGAACCGGCTGTTAATCATGCTCCCAAAAGAAAGGATATTCTGACTGACAGTGAAAAGGAGCTGGCTCTGAAGAATGCGCTTCGTTATTTTCCTGCTAAACATCATGCTATACTGGCTCCTGAGCTTGCAGAAGAGTTGGCTAAGTATGGTCGTATTTACATGTATCGCTTTCGTCCCGATTATAAAATATATGCTCGTCCCATAGAAAATTATCCATATAAGTCAAAGCAGGCAGCAGCTATTATGCTGATGTTGAGTAATAACTTGGATGATGCGGTAGCTCAACATCCGCGTGAACTGATTACGTATGGTGGTAATGGTGCAGTTTTTCTGAACTGGGCACAGTACTTGCTTACTATGAAGTATCTGGCTACCATGACAGACGAGCAGACTTTGGTGATGTATTCCGGTCATCCGATGGGATTGTTTCCTTCTCATAAGGATGCCCCGCGAGTAGTGGTGACCAATGGTATGGTGATACCTAATTACTCATCCAAAGATCATTGGGAGAAGTTCAATGCTTTGGGTGTATCTCAATACGGACAAATGACTGCTGGGTCGTATATGTACATTGGTCCGCAAGGTATCGTGCACGGTACAACCATCACGGTGCTGAATGCCAAACGAATGCAGCGGGCCAAACATCCATCCGAAAAAGGTGTATTATTCGTTTCTTCGGGTTTAGGAGGAATGTCGGGTGCACAACCGAAGGCCGGAAATATTGCCGGAGTGGTTTCTGTTATTGCGGAGATTAACCCCAAAGCTGTGGCTGTTCGACGTTCGCAAGGATGGGTAGACGAGGTGTTTACTGATTTAGATATATTGATGCCGCGTATTCGCAAAGCGGTCTATAAAAACGAAGTAGTGTCTATTGCTTATCAGGGAAATATTGTGGATTTATGGGAACGGTTGGCTGCAGAGCAAATGTATATAGATCTTGGCTCAGATCAGACTTCCTTGCATAATCCCTGGGCGGGTGGTTATTATCCGGTAGATGTTGATTTTAATGAGGCTAACCGTATGATGGCCGAAGAGCCTGATAAGTTTCAGGCGAAGGTTCGCAGTACATTGCGGCGTCATGCTGCAGCTATCAATAAACTTACTGCTATAGGGATGTACTTCTTTGATTACGGCAATGCCTTTCTGCTGGAAGCATCCCGCGCCGGAGCCGATGTGATGAAGGCCGATGGTACTTTCCGTTATCCTTCGTATGTGCAGGATATTATGGGGCCGCTTTTCTTTGATTACGGTTTCGGACCTTTCCGTTGGGTGTGTACTTCGGGTAATCCGGAAGACCTTGCGGTAACTGACAGGATTGCTGCCGAAGTGCTCGAGAATATTCTGCAGACTGCATCTACTGATATCAGGTCTCAACTGGAAGATAACTTGCACTGGATAAAAGAGGCCGGAAAAAATAATCTGGTAGTTGGTTCTCAGGCACGTATTCTTTATCTTGATTCCATGGGGCGTATTGAAGTGGCCAAGGCATTCAATGAGGCAATCAGTCATGGTGAGATTTCTGCCCCGGTAGTACTGGGACGTGATCATCACGATGTGTCGGGTACCGATTCGCCTTTCCGTGAAACGTCCAATATATACGATGGCTCTTCATTTACTGCAGATATGGCAGTGCAGAATGTAATCGGCGATTCATTCCGCGGTGCTACCTGGGTTTCTATCCACAACGGTGGTGGTGTAGGCTGGGGAGAGGTTATTAATGGCGGCTTTGGAATGATGATCGATGGCACGGCTGATGCAGACCGTCGTTTGAAATCCATGCTTTTATGGGATGTAAATAACGGGCTGGCTCGTCGTAGCTGGGCTCGTAATCAGGGAGCAATGGATGCAATTCGCAGAGAAATGGAACGTACTCCGCAATTGGTGGTTACTTTACCTAATATAGCTGATGAGAATATTATCAAAGCAGCATTAAAACATAAATAACTATGGCAAAAATACATAAAATATGCACAGAACATCTGTCAGTAGATAGATTACAACAGATTATTGTGAAGGGATATAAGTTAGAATTATCTGACGAATCGAAAGCACTGATAATAAAAGGGCGCCAGTATCTGGATAATAAAATGAAGACTCAGAAGGAACCAATTTATGGTGTGTCAACAGGTTTTGGTTGTCTTTGTGACATCAGTGTGAGCGGTGAGCAGCTTTCTATTCTTCAGCGTAACTTGGTGATGTCTCATGCTTGCGGTCTTGGCGAACGGGTGCCTAATGAAATAGTGAAACTGATGCTTATCCTTAAGGTTCAATCACTCTCTTACGGCTTTTCGGGTGCTCAGCTGGAAACGGTACAGCGGTTGATTGATTTCTTTAATAATGGTGTGTATCCAGTTGTTTATCAGCAAGGATCATTGGGAGCATCGGGCGATTTAGTACCGCTTGCACATCTTTCATTACCCATTTTAGGTTTGGGAGAGGTGAATTACAAAGGTAAGGATGTGGCTGTTCGGGTAGTGAATGAGAAGTTTGGTTGGGAGCCTATTACATTACAATCTAAAGAAGGACTGGCTTTGCTTAATGGCACACAGTTTATGGGTGCTTATGGCTGCTGGTGTATCATAAATGCAAAGCGGTTATCATCTATAGCAGATGTAACGGCTGCTATTTCAATTGATGCTTTCGATGGTCGCATTGAACCTTTTCATCCGGCTGTTCATGCTATTCGTCCGCACAAAGGACAGATTGAAACTGCTCGTCGCATACGCGAGCTGCTAGCTGGTAGTGAAATAATAGCCCGTAAGAAAGTGCATGTGCAGGATCCTTATTCATTCCGTTGTGTGCCACAGGTTCATGGTGCATCCAAGGATACCATTGCTTATGTGGAGAGTGTGTTTACTACAGAAATTAACTCTACCACGGACAATCCTACGATTGTGCCCGACGAAGATCTTGTCATCTCGGCCGGAAACTTTCACGGACAGCCATTGGCTGTGGCGCTCGACTTCCTGGCTATTGGTGTGGCCGAGCTTGGTAGTATCTCTTCTCAGCGAACTTATCAGCTTATTGCCGGCGAACGTGAACTACCTATATTCCTGGCAGGTAATCCGGGCTTGAATAGTGGATTTATGATTCCTCAATATTCTGCAGCTTCTATTGTTAGTCAAAGCAAACAATTATGTACTCCTGCATCGGTAGATTCTATTGAATCATCGCAAGGGCAGGAGGATCATGTGAGTATGGGAGCTAATGCGGCCACAAAATGCTATAAAGTGGTGGAAAATACTGAACGTTTACTGGCAATAGAACTGTTTAATGCTGTGCAGGCAATAGATTTCCGTCACCCGCTAATGACTTCTCCTGTGTTGCAAAAAATATGCGCAGCGTATCGGGAGGTAGTGCCATTCATTGAGGACGATTGTGTGATGTATCCGCACATTCATAATAGTGTTGATTTTCTGAGAAAATGGAAATTCTAGAAGAATGAAGTTATTAATAAAAAATATCAGAGAGCTGTATCAGGTGGAAGACAAGCCACGAATGATGGTTTGCGGTAAAGATATGGCTTCTCTGCCTAGTATCAGAGATGCTTATTTGTTGATGGAAGATGAATACATCTCTGCTTTTGGAGAGATGTCGTCTCTTTCACCAAATCTCGTGGCTGATAAGATTATAGATGCAACCGGGAAGATTGTGCTGCCTGCATTTTGTGATTCTCATACTCATATAGTTTATGCAGGTAGCAGGGAGCAGGAGTTTATTGACAAGATAAATGGACTATCATACGAAGAGATTGCCCGGCGCGGAGGCGGCATACTTAATTCAGCCCAACAGTTGCACGAGGCAACTGAAGATCAACTTTATGCTGAGACTCTTGTGCGGGTTCATGAGATGATCCGAATGGGAACCGGTGCTGCGGAGATAAAGAGCGGATATGGACTAAACATCGAAGATGAACTCAAGATGCTGCGTGTTATAAAGCGACTTCGTGAAACTACACCTATAACCATTCGTGCCACTTTTCTGGGTGCTCATGCCGTACCTGTAGCTTATAAAGGTCGGCAATCTGCTTACGTGGATTTAATAGTGAACGAAATGATTCCTGCTGTGGCAAGTGAGGGTTTGGCTGATTTTGTAGACTGTTTTTGCGATAAAGGTTTCTTTACTTGTGAAGAGGCTGAACGAATTATGGAAGCTGGTGCCAAATATGGTTTGCGTTCAAAGATACATGCCAATGAACTGGCTCTTTCTGGTGGCATACAGATAGGAGTGAAGCATAATGCGCTGTCGGTCGATCATCTGGAATTTACCGGTGATGCTGAGATTGAAGCATTGAAAGGCAGCAGCACTATGCCAACTTTACTACCCGGAGCTGCTTTTTTTCTGGAGATGGACTATGCACCTGCTCGAAGAATGATAGATAGCGGACTACCCATTGCTCTTGCTTCCGATTATAATCCGGGTTCGTCACCGTCGGGTAACATGAAGTTTATTCTTTCATTGACAACTATCAAAATGAAACTTACTCCCGAAGAGGCAATCAATGCTGCAACTATTAATGGTGCTTATGCAATGGGCATCAGTGATACACATGGTTCTATCTGTGTTGGGAAAAGGGCAAATGTACTTATCACGAAAGAAATCCCATCGATCTACTATTTACCGTATGCATATACCTCTGATTTGATAGATAGTGTGATTCTTAGTGGGGAAGTGGTTTGTCTCTAAGATGATTTCATATTCAGAAATTCTCTCATGTTAAATATATCCATAGCAACGCATACAAATATAAAGATTCCCATACATATAAGTGAAGCACTGGTAGCCCAGAAAAATCTTCTGGTGAAAATATACCATTCGGGATTCATGAAATCATCGCACGAAACAATGATGGCTTCGTCACTAATAGCCCAGGCAATAAGAAAAGCAACAAATCCTATGAATATAACACTTCCAAGAGTACTTCCTGTAAGTACCCAACAAGCCGCACCTGCTCCAATCCAAATGGCGATGTTCAGTATAAATAAGAGTTTTGTTATGAATTTCATATCTTAAACTTATTTACTTACATAAATGTTCTCGATTCGTTAACAAAGTGATTCATGGAGAAATAATATTCTGTTTCTTGTAAAATCTGATAATTAGAATAATAACATAAATAACGCTCTAAATATTATTACTATTTTTTAAATTTTAAGAGCTAACAAAATTATACTTTATTTTTGAAACATCAATAAACTTTATTGATAAATATTCTTGCAAATTAAATCGATTATTGAATATTAAACATTTATTTACCTTACTCAATAAATATTTAACAATGAATTGCTTGCCTTTGTTTACTGGGAATATTCCTAAAACTTAAAAACGAGAAGTCCTATTGAAAAAATATTAATGTGTATATTGATTTGTTTTTAACATCTTTTATCTGCTAATATCTGCTCTAAATATTTTTTTTGCATTTTTTTCTATTAAAATTGAGTACAAGCGAAAAAATGGGGTGTATAACTAGTAAACAACCATGCTAAAGGTGGATAAAATGCATAAAAAAGAAGAAAATAATAGGAGTACAACAAAAAGAGGTTTTGAGCAAACTTCTTCGAATGATATCATTCAGTTTATTAAAAAGAATGATAGTGTATTGTCGGCTGAGGAGAAAGATCATATTTGGAGAAATATTTCAGGAAAAACCATAAATAAAAAGCAGCGTTTCGTTGTTCGCACTCTAAGTATTGCTGCCTCTATTCTGATTCTAGTTGTTGGTGGTTGGGGAATATACCGTCTTACAGTTGGGAAAGCGGATCTATACAAGGAAATTACTGCAAATATTAATATCGATACATTACATACATCTTGTCTTTATATTGGCAAACAGGTGATTGAACTGGACAGGCAAGCCGAAGTTTATTGCAATAGTGAGAAAGGGCAACTAAGAATTGTAAACAGAGATGGTAATTCGTTTAATATATCAGTTCCTGATTCTAAGGAAAATCCGTTCTTGCAGATAGCTGTTCCACAGGGTAATAAAGCCAGGATAATATTAGCGGATAAAACTACCATAACAGTGAGAGAACATACCAAAATGGTATTTCCTATTGCTTATAATGAAAAAACGAGAGAAGTTTATATGGAAGGAGAGGCTTTTCTTGATGTTACGAAGAATCCGCAAAAACAGTTTAATGTAAAAACTCAGGATATGGATATCAGTGTGTTGGGTACATCGTTCAACGTTTCAGCCTTTCCTGAAAGAAATATTCAGTCGGTAGTATTGGTTCGCGGACGAGTGAAAGTTTCAGCTTCATCGGGTGAAACCGTAACTATGCTGCCTAATCAGAAATATACTTTCGATAAATCAGAAAAGAAAAATACGCTTAATAATATTGATCCTTACGATGATATTTGCTGGAAAGAAGATCTGTTGATCTTGGACAAAGAGCCTTTATCTGTAGTTCTTGAAAAATTGTGTAAGCATTATGATACGAATCTATTCTATAATGCACAGGATATGAGTAAGATAAAAGTGTCTGGAAAATTAGATATAAGCGTACCGTTGGATGATCTTCTTAAAATGCTGGAAAAAATTGCACCTAACCAAATTACGATAGACACACAGAAGAAAACAATAAAAATGAATGTTAACCCTAAATAAAACTAATATGAGGAAAGAGTAAAAGCACAAAAAAGCTGAGAGATATTCGCGGTATCTCTCAGCCCGGACTTTGATTGTAATAATGGAATTATTGAACTAACCAAAATCTTTTAAGAATGAAACATCTTAATTATTTATGCAATTATAAGCATATTATTTTTAATAATCTACTTTTAATAAGCTTAATTGCCTGTTCCCTTGTACTAAATACTGCCGAAGTGCAGGCAAGGGAGTCTGTTAATGTCACGCTTGGTGATAACATAACCATTTCAATAAAGAACAAAACTATTAAAGAGGCTTTTCTTGAAATTGAGAAGAAAAGTAAGTTCGTTTTTATTTATAACAGTGAAACAGTTAATCTGAATCAGAAAGTTTCTGTTGAAGCTAAAGATGAACCTATCCGTACTGTATTAGATCGTTTATTGAAAGGTACTACTGTTGATTATGAAATTTCTGATCATCAGATTGTTGTTTTCAATAAGAATAATAAAAACAGCCAAAAACAAAGCGGCGCTTTTACCGTAAATGGTAAAATAACCGATGAAACAGGAGAACCATTGATTGGTGTAAGTATTCTTGTTAAAGGTACATCACAGGGTACAATTACCGACATTGACGGTAAATACTCTTTGAGTGTACCAGGACAGAACACAAAGCTGGTTTTTAGTTATATCGGATTTACAAAAATGGAACTTCAGGCTCAGAAGATGCTTAATGTAAAGATGATGAGTGAGGCTGAAAATCTGAATGAAGTAGTTGTGGTGGGTTACGGTACGGTGAAGAAGAATGATCTTACCGGATCTGTGTCTACCCTAAAATCGAAAGATTTCAATGTGGGACTGGTTACTGCACCTTCTCAACTAATTCAGGGAAGGGTAGCCGGCGTTAATATTACCAACAATGGTGGTGAGCCTGGTGGTGGTGCAACTGTTCGTGTTCGTGGATCGAATTCAATCCGTTCAGGACAAGATCCTCTTTATGTAGTGGATGGTGTTCCTTTGAATGTATCTGATGATCAACAACCAAGCGGAGCTAGTATTTCTGGTGTTGGTGATACCAGTAAGAAAAATCCTTTGAATTTCCTGAACCCGGATGATATTGAATCTATTGATGTATTGAAAGATGCTTCGGCTACTGCTATCTATGGTGCTCGTGGTGCCAATGGTGTTATCATCGTAACAACTAAAAAAGGAAAAGAAGGTGCTGCTAAAGTTTCATATTCGGGATACGTAAGTGTATCTAGTTTGCCAGAACAATATCCTGTTCTTTCTGCAGCACAATTTCGTGCATTTGCAGCAGAAAAGGGACTGACTTCAATTGAAGATGGCAAAGCTGATACTAATTGGCAGGATGAGATTTTCCGTACTGCAGTTTCTTCAAACCACAATCTCTCCATAAGTGGTGGAGGTAAAAATGGTAACTACCGCGCTTCGTTAGGTTATCAGGATCAGGAAGGTATTATCAAAAGAACCGGAATGGAAAAGTACACTGGCCGTTTTTCTGCAAGTCAGAAAACATTTAATGATCGTTTGTTGATTGAAGCAAGTCTGATGGCTAGTAGAAACATCGATCAACGTGCACCTATTGGAGAAACTGGTGGCTATGAAGGTGACCTTTTGCTTTCTGCATTAAAGCTAAACCCTACTTTCCCCGTATATAATAGTGATGGCACTTATTATCAGAAGAGTAAAGATGTACGTAACCCGGTGGCTATGCTTAATCTTACTAATGACAAAACGCAGACAGATCGTATTCTGGCTAATGTAACCGGAACTCTGACTATTCTGAAAGATCTTAAATACAAGATGAATGTTGCATTAGATCAGACAAAGGCTACCCGTAAAGTGACTCAGGATAAATCCTTGATTTATCTCACTGATAACGGTACTGCCGATATCAATAATGTTGAAGCTGGAAATTTCCTGATTGAAAATTATTTGACCTATAATTTTAATCTGGCAAAGAAGCATTCTTTCAATTTATTAGGAGGACATTCTTATCAGAGATTCCGCAACTATTATTATGGTATGTCTGAAACTGGATTCACTGTCGATAATATTGATTATTTGTACGATCTTTCTTATGGTAAGAACAAGCAGGTTACCAGCACTTCTGGAATTACAGTTAATGAACTTCAGTCGTTCTTTGGCCGTGTGAATTATGGATTACTGGACAAGTATTTGCTTACAGTAAACTTCCGTGCTGATGGTTCAACTAAATTTGGTGATAATAACAAATATGGCTATTTCCCATCTGCTGCTCTTGCATGGAGAATGAGTGAAGAGAATTTTATTAAAAAACTGAACGTTTTCGAGAATCTGAAACTAAGATTAAGCTGGGGTATTACCGGTAATCAGGAAATTCCGAATAAGATATCTCAAATGCTTTTGGGTAGTACCAGTGGTGCCATCCTGAATGGTGGATCAACAGTTGTTCCTGGTATCACATTGACTCGTACACCTAATCCGAATCTTAAATGGGAGAAGACTGAACAAGTTGACTTGGGAGTTGATTTCTCTGTTTTGAAAGGGCGCTTGAGCGGAACAATTGATGTGTTCTCTAAAACAACAAAAGATGTGTTGCTTGAAGTTTATTCTGTTTCGCCAGCTCCAACAACAAAGGTATGGTCGAATGTTCCGAATATGAAGATTGAAAATAAAGGTCTTGAAATAGGACTTAATGGAGTTCTTCTTGCTAATAAAGATTTTAACTGGACTTTAGGTGGTAACTTTTCAACCATTAAAAACAAAGTGAAAGATCTTCCAATGTCTTATATCACTACAGGTAGTCCAAGTGGACCTGGTATCACTGGATTTTCTTCTCAGATTATCAAAAGCGGTTATCCTATCGGAACTTTCTGGGGATATAATTTCCTAGGGTTCGATGAAAATGGAAAGAGTTTATATGAACTTGATGAGAATGGTAATAAGGTAGAAAAATGTATTGGAAATGCACAACCAGATTTTACATTCAACTTTAATACAAGTTTTTCTTGGAAACGTTTTGATTTGAGCCTATTCTTTAATGGTGTTGTTGGTAATGACATTTATAATAACCTGGCTAATGTGATTGATCAGCTAAGTCTTTTTTCTAAAGGTTTCAATACAACGGTTCATGCAACTACTTTGCCCGAATCTTTAGATAATGTATTAGACTACTCTAGCCGATACATTGAGGATGGTTCTTATTTACGATTGGCCAGTGCAAATCTTGGATATACCTTTAATATGAAAAAGAGTAAATGGATTTCTAATTTAAGAGTATATGCTACTGCCAATAATCTGTTTGTACTTACCGGTTATTCGGGATATGATCCTGAAGTGAATGCTGCTCATGCATCTAATGGTGTTCCTTCTTTAGGTATTGGATGGACTACTTATCCAATGGCAAGAAGCTTTAGTCTGGGTGTTACAATGGATTTCTAACCTTTATCAATTGAATAATTATGAAACGAATTAGTATAATATTCGCCTCGGCTTTGATGTTGATGGCAACCTCTTGTACAGACTTAAAAGAGGAAATTTTGAATGAACAGGATGGTTCTACAATTGTATCTGACAGCGAAAATGCACAGATGCTTATTGCACCGGCTTACGCATACCTGCGAGATTTACAAAGTCGCTCAGGAGTGTGGTTGGTTATGGAAAGTGTAACCGATGAAATGGTTTTCCCTACTCGTGGTACCGACTGGAATAATGCTGATTATCGTACCCTTTTTACACATGATTATGACAGTAAAAATGGTTATATTAAAAATACATGGAATAGCTTTATGCTGGGAATTACCAAGTGTAATATAGCCATGCAGTATTTATCAAAACTGGAACAGACTGATGAGATTAAAGGATATATGGCTGAGGCTAAATTTGTAAGAGCTCTTTGCATGTATCATCTGATGGATTGCTTTGGTCATTTCCCATTCAGAGAATATGATGAACTGGATTATTCAAAATCTCCACAAATATTAGATCGTCCGAAAGCGTTGGAAAGATTGATTGCTGAATTGAATGATGTTATTCCGGTTTTGAAACAGAAAGGAGATGTGCCTTACGGACGAGTAACCAAAGCTGCTGCCCAAATGTTGCTGGCTAAGGTTTATCTCAATTACCAGGTATATACCGGTACTGCACCAACGTTTAGTGATGGTACTGCAAAATGGGATGAAGTAATTTCTTTGTGTGATGATATTATTGGTTCTGGTAAGTATACTTTGGCTGATGATTTCTGGAAACTTTATCTTGCAAAGAACGAAACTTATTCAGATCAGACAGAGTCAATATTGCCTATTCCTTTTAACAGCTCTGTGGGACTAGGAGGTATTCCATGGCTGAATATTACATTGCATTATAATCAGACTTTTGGTAGCTTTAAGAATATGTGGAATGGCTGTTGCACAACTCCTGATTTCTTGAGTATATGGGATGTAACTGACCCTCGTTACCAGGACTCAAGATTAAAGAGTCAGGTAGGATTTAATTTGGGTATACTTGTGGGACAGCAATATGGACCTGATGGTACTGCTTTGAAAACCCGTACTGGTTTGCCTTTGATTTTTACACCAGAGTTTAGCGTTCAGAATTCATCAGAGGCTCAGGGAGCACGAGTTATTAAATATGCACCCGACCCAACTTCAACCTATGCCAGCAGTAGTGAGAATGATTTTCAATATTATCGTCTTGCAGATGTTTATCTGATGAGAGCAGAAGCTAAATTTCGTAAGGGTGATGCTACGGCGGTAAATGATATCAATGCTGTAAGAAGCAAACGAAATGTGAAGACTTATTCAGCTTCTGAACTTTCTCTCGATAAGATTATGAATGAAAGAGCTTATGAGTTTTACTGGGATGGTCCTTCACGTCGTAATGATCTTGTTCGTTTTGGCAAATATTGCAATAGTCGCTATCAGAAACTTGAAACACCTACTTATAAAATTCTGTTGCCAATTCCACTGTCGGCTCTTGAAGCTAATCCGGAACTGACTCAGAATCCAGGGTATAGCGAAGCTCTTTAATAACCTAACCATTTATAAAAAGGCCTCATTCGGTAAAAAAGGATGAGGTCTTTTTTACTAAACTAATTTATAAATTGTATACTAATGATAAGAAGAACAAAATCTATAATAAGCATATTTCTTTTGTTGAGCAGTTTTGCAGCTGCCAGGGCTGCAGATTTTAAACCTCTTCCGCAATGGATGAAAACGGCCGTGTTTTATCAGATTTATCCTCAGAGCTTCAAAGATACCAATGGAGACGGAATAGGGGATATTCAAGGGATTATTGAAAAACTTGATTATTTAAAGTGGCTTGGTTGCAACGTAGTTTGGCTTAATCCATGCTTTGAATCCGCTTTTCAAGATGCAGGATATGATGTGATTGATTTCTACAAAGTGGCGTCCAGATATGGAACGAACGATGATTTGAAACGTCTGTTTGATGAAGCTCATAAACGTAATATGAAGGTTTGCCTTGACTTAGTGGCAGGTCATACTTCTATTGAGTCAGCTTGGTTTAAGGCTTCTCAGAAGAATGAAAAGAATCCTTATTCTGATCGTTATATATGGACAAATGATTCTACTATTAAACCTGAAAAGTTTGTATCGGGAAAGTTTGAAAGAAACGGAACTTATATGAAGAACTTTTTTGATTGTCAGCCAGCGTTGAATTATGGATACGGACAACCAGATCCTAAATATCCATGGGAAGAGCCTGTTACGGCAGAAGGACCTCAAAGTACCCGAAGGGAACTGATGAATATTATGGATTACTGGATGGAAATGGGTTGTGATGGATTCAGAGTTGATATGGCTGGTTCATTGGTTAAAAAGGATCCTGATTTAAAAGAAACAACAAATCTGTGGGCTGAGATAAGAACTCATTTCCAGAATAAATTCCCTGAAGGAATACTACTTGCTGAATGGGGGAAGCCGCAGCAGGCCATAAAGGTTGGATTTATGATGGATTTCATAATTCATCTGAGAAACAGCGGATACGATACGATGTTTTTTAATAAAACAGGAACCTACAGACGGGATACTTGCTATTTTGATATTAAAGGAAATGGTTCTCCAGATTTCTTTATTAAGAATCTCACCACTCAGCTTAGTGCTGCAGGTAATGATGGATATATCTGTGTACCTACTGCTAACCATGATTTTCAACGTCCTTGTTGTGGAGACAGGAATACTCTTCCTCAATTAAAAACTGTGATGACTTTTTTGATGACTTTGCCTGGCATTCCTTTGGTTTATTATGGTGATGAAATTGGAATGCGTTTTGTTGATGGATTACCAAATAAGGAAGGAAGTTTGCTAACGAAAGGAAATCGTGCCGGTTCTCGTACACCTATGCAATGGGATAGTTCCGATAATGCTGGATTTTCATCAGGAAGTAGTAGTTCTCTTTATCTACCTCTTGATTCTTCTGCAAATAGGCCTACTGTTGAACAGGAAAAAAAAAATCCTTCATCACTTCTTTTATTTACCAAAGAGTTAATAGCATTGCGTGGTAAATATGCAGCACTAGGGAATCGTGGTGAAATAAGATTTTTGCAGTCTAAAGAGAATCAATATCCGTTAATTTATGAACGCAGATTAGGTAAGGAAGCTTTTATAATTGTAATTAATCCGTCGGGAAAAGACGTATCTGTATCTTTGGATTATGATAAAGTTGTGAAGAAAGTTATTCCGGTATTGAACTGCTCAAAGCATAAAATGATTGGTTCTAAAAACAAACAACTGACAATTTCGGCAGAACCCCTTTCTTATGGAATTTATCAGATATATTAAATTGAATATGAATAAAATTAGTGTTTTAGTAGTTGCTATTTTGTTATGTGTATCGCATGCACGTGCTCAAGATCCATGGATAGTTGAAGCTGATAATATACAGCCGGATAATTATTACGGAGTAACTGTGGCCAATGGTATGCTTGGATTAGTATCTTCTCCACAGCCTTTAAAAGTTTCAAGTGTTATACTAGCAGGTAGTTATGATATATATGGACGTGGAAGAGTCAGTAACTTTCTGAATGGATTCAATATGCTTAATATGCAATTGTCTATAAATGGAAATAGCGTAAATAGCAATAATATAACTCAGTTTAAACAAGTACTGGATATGAAGCAGGGTATTCAGACTTCTTCTTTTATATTCAAAGATGAAGCAACAGTTGAATATTCATATCTAGCTATAAGACAACTTCCTTTTTCGGCTATGCTGGATGTTACGATTACTCCATTGAAAGATATTACTATTACTGCAGCTAATATACTAGAAACACCGGAGGCTTTCAGGGATTCGAAGAATTTCTATAACCAGATTAATCGCAAACATGTAAGTATAGCATTGCTTACTTCTTCAGCTTATAGTCCTACCGGAAAGTTGAATATATGTGCTTCATCGTCTTTTATTTTTCCAGAGAAAAGGGGAGAAGAGCCACAAATAATTCATTCTACTCCTAATTGTAACAATCATTCCATGAAGTTTACCAAAGAACTTAAGGCTGGTGTAAAATATCATTTTTCAATAGTGGGTTCAACTATTACTTCGGCTTATCATCCGGATCCATTGAATGAAGTTGAGCGACTTACAATTTTTGCTCGCCTGGAAGGTAGTGACCGATTGTTGAACAAGCATCGGGAAGCATGGAATAAACTTTGGGAAAGTGATATTATAATTGAAGGAGATCCGGTAGCTCAACAGGATATTCATAATATGATGTATCACCTTTATTCTTTTGTAAGAGAAGGATCTGCGTTGTCAATATCTCCAATGGGATTGTCAGGTTTAGGATATAATGGACATATTTTCTGGGATGCAGATACATGGATGTTTCCTGCTTTGTTGTTACTTCATCCGGAAATGGCCCGTTCTTTTGTTGATTATCGTTTTGATAGGCTGGAGGCTGCTAAGAAGAATGCATTCGAACATGGATTTCGTGGAGCCATGTATCCTTGGGAAAGTTCCGATTCCGGATTTGAAGAGACTCCGGTCTGGGCTCTCTCGGGAACATTTGAACATCATATTTCGGGATGTGTGGTATTGGCTGCATGGAATTACTATCTGGTGACAAAAGATAAAGAGTGGCTGAAAGAAAAGGGATTTCCCATTATCAAAGCTACAGCCGATTTTTGGTTGGACCGTGTTGAGAAGAATGAAGAGGGGAAATATGAAATCCGTAATGTTGTAGCAGCAGATGAATGGGCCGAAAATGTGGATAATGATGCTTTCACGAATGGTGTTGCCCGTAGAAATTTAGAGATTGCAAATATGGCATCTGAAGTTCTTCAGATGAAAGCTGATAAACGTTGGACAGAAATTGCTCAAAACTTGGTGATCCATACGTTTGAAAACGGGGTGACAAAAGAGCATAAAACCTATAATGGAGAAGGTATTAAGCAGGCTGATGTGAACTTACTTGCTTATCCGTTAGGAGTCATTCAAGCACCTTCACAAATTAAAAAGGATTTGGAATACTATGAAGTACGGGTTCCGGAGAGAGATACTCCGGCAATGACGCAGGCTATTTTCTCTCTTCTTTATGCAAGATTAGGCAATAAAGAAAAAGCTTATCATTTTTTTAAGGATGCTTATGTTCCAAATCTGAATCCTCCTTTCCGTGTAATTGCTGAAACAAAAGGAGGAACTAATCCTTATTTCATTACTGGAGCAGGGGGAATTCTGCAAACTGTTATGATGGGATTTGGTGGACTGGAAATTACGCCAGCAGGTATTGTTCAGAAGAAAGGTTTATTGCCCAGCCATTGGAAATCATTGACAATTAAAGGTGTTGGATTGGAGAAAAAGACTTTTATTGTAAAATGATATAATGACTGATTATATAGCTAATTTTATTCGCCAATGAATTTTATTTATTCCTCAATGGACAGAGAACTATTGCTCAATAAATAAAATTCATTCACCAATAAATATGAAGACAAAACGTTTAGGTAAGATTGGCGCTTGAATCAGCTATTTAAATAACTATGTAGTAGTATAAAGATTGCAGTTAGAAGTTCTTTTCTTAATTTTTGGATAGAGCGATGAATAAGATTACGTGCTGACTGATAATTCATATTTAACATAGCAGCGATGTCTTCAATAGATATATCCCGGATATATCTAAGATAAATGGCTTCCCGTTGTCGTGATGTCAAGGTCTTCATGGCGCGGGAAAGCTCTTTTTTCTGATCTTCCGAAAAGATATCTTCAGGATCATCATCTTCTTCTGTTGAGGCTATTTCTATTTCGAAAAGTAAATCATCGTTATTGTCATCTAAAGAAATAAGTGTTCGAGATTCTAATTTTGAAATTAGTCTGTTTCTTAAAGCCTTGAAAAGGTAAAACTTAACATGCTCTGTTTCACTAAGATTTTCTCTATTATTGTATAGCTTTATAAATAACTCTTGAATAGCATCTTTTACAATTTCCCTGTCATTTACTATTTTATAGCCGTATGAAAATAAAACATCCGCATACATATAGTACAAAGTAGAAAATGCTTTCTCGTTTCCAGATAAAAAAGATTTCCAGATATCACTTTCTGAATTGTATATATGCATTTGATTTGTTATTCTTAGGTCAATTATTCGCAATATTAACTATTATAAATGATAAATACAAGAATATTTTTTTATACCTGAAAAATAGAAGATAGAACGATTGCAAAA
Source organism: Bacteroidaceae bacterium (assembly GCA_963668125.1). GTDB lineage: Bacteria > Bacteroidota > Bacteroidia > Bacteroidales > Bacteroidaceae > Bacteroides. The sequence goes on from OY764215.1 coordinate 2,156,930, forward strand.
ACCAGGGAAATATAAAAAGTTCCGGAATTGTGAGTTTTGTATTCACAATTCCGGAACTAATATTTAACCCTGCTAAGAGCACTGGGATAATTTTTATAAAGGTAATGTCAGATTACAATTCCTCGATTTCTTTCAGCCATAAAGCCGAACTTGCGTCACTTGGCATACGCCAGTCGCCACGTGGACTGATAGATATGCTTCCTACTTTAGGACCATCGGGCAAGCAAGAACGTTTGAACTGCTGGTTAAAGAAGCGGCGGAAGAAAGTGTGTAGCCATTTCTTTATGATTTCTTTATCATACGATCCTGCAAAAGCTATGTTTGCCAGATAGTATATTTTAGCCGGACGGAAACCAAAACGCATCGTGTAATAAAGGAAGAAGTCGTGAAGCTCGTATGGACCTACCAAATCTTCTGTTTTTTGCAGAATATTTCCATCCTCGTCAGCTGGTATAAGTTCCGGGCTGATAGGAGTGGCTACAATGTCTGTCAGGATTATGGCAGCGTCTTCTTCAACTTCATTCTGACTTACCCAGTCAACCAAATGTTTAACCAGCGTTTTGGGTATGCTAACATTAACACCATACATAGACATATGATCTCCGTTATAGGTAGCCCATCCCAAAGCAAGTTCCGAAAGGTCGCCGGTTCCGATAACCATACCACCTGTTTGGTTTGCTACATCCATCAATATTTGCGTACGTTCTCTGGCCTGAGAGTTTTCATAAGTAACATCGTGCACGTTTATATCATGGTCGATGTCTTTGAAATGTTGAATACACGCAGCCTTTATATCTATTTCACGGATACTTACCCCAAGTTCTTTCATCAGGTTGATGGCATTGTTGTAAGTGCGATCGGTTGTTCCGAACCCAGGCATGGTAATACCCAGAATACCTTTACGTGAAAGTCCTAGTTTGTCGAAGGTTTTTACACATACCAATAAGGCAAGCGTGGAATCCAATCCTCCGGAAATACCTAGAACTGCTGTTTTTGAATGTGTGTGAACAATGCGTTTAGCCAGACCGGAAACCTGTATTTCAAAGATTTCTTCACATCTTTCATTCAAAGTTCTGCCTGTTGGTACAAATGGAAGAGAATCTATTTTACGGCTAAGACTTAAAGGCTTGCTGTTTGTTAGCTCGGTAGTAACATGAATAGCTTCTGCATCCTTGTAATCACCACTATTAGCTGAGAAGGTTGTGTTGATACGTCTTTCTGTGCGTAGACGTTCCACATCTATTTCTGAAATAACCATTTGTTCTTCCAGACTGAATCGTTTGGATTCTGCAAGCAGAGTTCCATTTTCATATATTAATCCGTTGCCGGCAAATACTACATCAGTTGTTGATTCTCCGAATCCGCAGGAAGAAAATATATATGCGGCAATGCAGCGTGCAGACTGCTGACTGATAAGTGACCGAACGTAATTATGTTTGGCAATTCCTTCATTATCGGCCGAAAGGTTAATAAGAATCTCTGCACCCTTTAATGCCAGTTTAGAACTGGGAGGAATTACAGACCACAGGTCTTCACATATCTCTACCCCAAAACAGCAATCAGGAGTATCGAAAAGTAAGTTTGAACTAACAGGTACCAACTGACCACAGAGGCGCACTGTTTTGTCAATCACATCTCTGGCCGAAGTGAACCAGCGTTGCTCGTAGAATTCTTTATAGTTAGGTAGGTAGGTCTTTGGAACCACACCAAGAATTTTTCCTCCTTGAAATACAACTGCAGCATTTATAAGGATTGTATTGGTTATTACCGGCATTCCTACTATACAAATAATATCAAGTTGGCGAGTATTATTCATTACTTGCACCAATCCCATTTCTGCTTTTTCTAACAGAAGTTGCTGAGCAAACAGGTCGGCACACGTATATCCGGTGATACATAGTTCCGGGAAAGCGATAATCTGAACACCTTTTTCTTCGGCTTCATTTATCATTTTCTCAATTTGTTCAGCATTATACTGGCAATCGGCTACTTTTACCGGTGGCACTGCTGCGGCCACTTTTACAAATCCGTAGTTCATTTTTTCCTTTATTAATCTGAATTGATAGTACAAAAGTAGTGAATAAAAAGATAATCCGGTTAAATAAACAACTTAATTTATTTAACCGGATTATTCAATCCTGTTTTAAGGAACAGTAAAACTTGTGATTAGTATTTTGCTCCATCAACAGTAATTCGATTATACTCTATCATCTCTGCATCATCGGTAACAAACAATGGACGTCCGTCTGGTTTCTCGTAGTGGAAATCAATATTGTTGAATGTTACATTCTTTGCATGACGGATGTAGAATCCCTTGGCTGGTATAGTTCCAAACATTAACGGATCTGGATAAACCTTTATCTGTTCGGGAGGAACAATCTTTCCATCTTCTGCTGTATATCCACCCTTATGGTAGATATGTATATCACTCAGCGTTACATCTTCAATAATGCTTCCGGGTATTCCACTAATGATGGATGAATATTGAGAATCGGCATTATATACATTGATATTGCTGATACGTACTCTTTTCATGCTTCCTTTAGGTGTTCCTTCCGGACTTCTCATTCGTCCGCCTAGTCGGAGGAATATTGGAGAATTGACAATATCCCGCATAGTGATATTACTAACAACAATATCTTCCAGATGACCACCATCAACAGTTTCTATAGCCAAGCCTCTGCAGCGGTCGAATACGCAGTTGGCTATTGCAATGTTCTTAAATCCGCCACTCGATTCTGTACCAAGTTTAATTCTGCCACAAACATAAGCATGATCGGGAGCTTGTGGTTCATATCTTTCGTAGGTAGCGTTCATTGCTGTTCCTTGATCAAAACCGGAGACCAGGCAACCGGTAATGGTTACGTTTTCAGTGTCTCTGAAGTATCCTAAAGCGTAAGACGCTTTCAGTACAATTGCATCATCCCATGGAGAATTTACAGTACAGTCTGTAATACGTACGTTTTTGCAACAATCAATATCAAATCCGTCGCGGTTTGTATCAACTTTCAGGTTCAGTACACTAAGATTATCCACACCGGTTGCAAGTAGGGCGAAGTGTCCGCAATGCAACATGGAAATATCTTTGATAATTACATTCTTGCAGTTTTTCAGACTGATGGCTTTATTCCCGGCTCCGGGCAGATGACTTTCTTCACGAGACAGTCCTTTACCGTAAATAAGTCCCGAACCGCAAATGGTAATATCTTCCAGTCCGATGCCCCACATAAGAGAATTTTTCCAATGACTGTGGCCGAAATCTTGATATTTGTTGAATTCATTTGGCTCTGCAACATCATATCCTAGATCTTTAGTTGGAAAGGCTGCAACAATACGAGCTCCTGATTCCAGAAAGATAGTGATATGACTTTTCAGACGAATGGAATAGCAGGCATATTCACCCGAAGGTATATAAACGGTTCCTCCTCCTTCATTAGAAGCATTTTCAATAGCTTGGTTAATGGAAGGAGAGTCTATAGTTTTTCCGTCTCCTTTAGCACCGAAATCTTTTACATTGTAAATCTTAGCCTGAAGCTGGAAGGATCCCGTCAACATAAAGAGTGCGAACAGGAAATATAATTTTATCTGTTTCATAGCTTAAATTCTTTTTTAAATAGTTCGGGTATCATAAAGCTGTTGTAGTCGGCCTTTGCATTCTGAAGATAAAAACAGAAATAGAGTTTACCATTTATCAGTTTGCTAGTACCGGTCAGGGCAGGAGCGTCTGTTTTCTTACCAGATTCATGAAATATAAGCGGAGAAGTCTGCTTATGTGCATCTGAAAGTCTAATGTCAGAGTTTTCAGGAACAACAGCTTGAACAACTTTCAGGTTCAGACTTTCGTCGTAATAAACTGTAAATGCGCTACCTTCAACACTGAATACATTGTCTTTACAATATTCAGGTTTAAGATCACTGTCTGCTTTATTTGGAAGTACCTTTGCATAACAACCTCCGAAACTCCAGAATAAATCGATGCCACCTGGTAAATTGATTCCTTCAACTTCCATAACAAATCCATCGCTATCTGTTAGTTTAACAACACGGACGATTACTTTTCCATCTTTCAGCAGATTATCTTCCAAAGTGTAAATCAGTTTGTTGTCTTCTTTTTTGAACTTCACATTTTTTAGTTCGTTACTCCAAAGACTTTTCTGACCAGCAATAAGTCCTAGTTTGAAGTTTCCCGCCATATGCGGAAAATGAAAAGAAAATTCAGGAGTTTTACATGCCAGTATCCGGGGTGTAGTTTGTGTACCGCTCAATACATAAGAAAACTTACTCTCTCCACCGGCATAAGCGTGAATGCCGGTAAAGAGAGTAAGTAATACAAAAAATACTTTTTTTAGTTTACTCATATTGAATATTACTCTTAAGGTTTATATTCTCTTTAAGTTCTATTTTACTTTTATCTGCAACTTTTAAACGTATATTACGCAGATTGAAATTATTAGTAAAAGTTATTTTTCCAGCATTGCCAACATCAGCTTTGATGTTGTTTAGATAAAAGTTTTCCAATCTTAATTTTTTATTCCAACCAATTGCTGTGATAAATTGTTTTGAGTTATTAGCTTTTACATTCCAAAAATAGACATTTTTAAAATGTGGATAACCTTTTTCTACAGGAATTACTTGAGTAAGCATTGTTTTCCAATGCTCTGGAATCTCTTTTCCTACATATTTTTCAGGCAAGGTAGAATAGCTGTAGCTTGGATTCCAGTTTAAATCGACAGCTAAGACACTGCCTACACTATCAGCTTTAACGTCTGTCATATAAATATTCTCTACAGTACCTCCTCTGTTCATTGCAGATTTAATACGAAGGGCAGATGAAGTTCCGCATGCTTTCATGTTATAAGCCAGAATATTTCTTATAGAACCTGAAGTTTCGCTACCACAAGTAATTAATCCAGCTCCTTTCCGGGTTGTACAGTTACGAACTACTATATATTCAGTAGGACGGTTTACGCGTAATCCATCAGCATCTCTTCCCGATTTGAGACAAATATTATCATCATTACAGTCAATATCACAATTCTCAATCAGAATCCTTTTCGAAGAATCAATATCAAGGCCATCGGTACTTGGCCCGTGGCCACCAATGTTATTGTTTACATTTACGCCATTGATGGTGCAGTATGAGGAATACAATACCTGAACAGCCCAGAATCCGGTTCTCATTATATGTATGCCCTGCAGAGTGATATCCGAACTATTTGAAATCAAGATACCTCTTACTCTTTTGCAGTCGTAATCTACAATCCAACGGAGCCCTTCTTTTTCGTATTCCTTACGCATCTCCCAGTATTTATCCCAGAAAACTTTTCCTTGACAATCCAGAGTTCCCTCCCCTGAAATCGCAGCGTTTTTTTGATCGGTTATATTATAACAGCGGATGGCCATACCATTTCTATGCCGGCAACGCGTGTTTTGAACTCAGGATAATCATTAATGTTGGTACTAGCGAGTAAAGTTACACCTTTTCCGATGCAGAAGTTAACTCCTTTTTTTATAAATAGTGCCCCCGTCAGATAGTTCCCCGGTTCAAAGGTTACAGTTCCTCCGCCAGCCAAACTACATGCATCAATAGCATCTTGTATTTGCTTTGTACACATAGTCTTTCCATCGTTTATGGCCAGGTAATCTTTAACATTAAAAGTTTTACCTTTTGGGAATATTTTTGCTCCTACATCAGAAGCCCAGGAAAGATTATGTTTTACTTTCTCCCCAGTCCAGTTTATAGAAGGAATTGTTTTATTCTGAGCTACACATCCCGTTGTTAAAATTGTGAACAGATATATAAGTAAGCTTTTTTTCATATTTTATTTCGTTGTTATATTTTAGTTTCCGTCTGGTTTCTCAACTTCAGTAAAAGGACTTTGGTTCCAGTGAAAAGAAGCAAGACTATCCGGCTGTTTTGGATTGAATGGTTTGTAATCTTTTCTTAGATATTTTACGATATCCAGTTTGTTTGCTTTCATCCCTTCAATAATGCATTTGGATATTTCGTATGCTCCGTAAGGATTAAAGTGAGTGTTGTCTGCTAAAGGTTGTGATTGTCCTGGGTAAGTGTTTGCCGGATAATGTACAAATGCATTCTTAGATGGTTCTATTCCCCATGTTTCATAAAGTGTTCGTGTTGTGGCGTTGAGGTCGATTAATGGTATATTTTCTTCAATAGCTAATTTCTTCATTGCATTTGGATATTCTCCGTGAGTATCCATGATTTTACCTTCTTCATTAAAGCTTCTTCGTTGAGTAGGAGTAACAAGTACAGGATGTGCTCCTCTTGCTTTTGCTTCCTGTATAAATGTGCGAAGACTTGATGTGAATGAAAGGTATGGACCTTTTCCAGGACCTTTCTGCTTCTGATCGTTGTGACCAAATTCCATAAATATATAGTCGCCCGCTTTCATTTGTGTAAGTGCTTTAGCTAATCTTCCTGCAGCAATAAATGTGTTTGCAGATTCCCCTGATTCTGCATAATTAGCAAAGCATACATGTTTGTCAAAGAAACGTGGAATCATTTGTCCCCAGCTAGCCCAAGGTTCATTGTCCTGATCTACAACGGTAGAGTTACCACAAAGGAATATTGTTGGAACGTTATTTACTTTTTCAATAGTAAGTGTCTCTAAAAGAGGTGTGTCACCATTAAATTCCAAAGTTAGTTTATCATCCCAATTTAGTTTCTTCTTCTCCCGCGCTTTGATCTTTACAAATTCGTTTTCGCTGATTTTAGTATTGCGCTTATTGATAATAAAGGTTTCCTCAATAATTTCGCCTTTCTTTGTGGGAAGATTCTCTATAAAAAGACGGCGTGATTCACCTCTTACAGTTGTTACTCCGGCTTTATTCTCAGAACCAATTTTAACGGTTACTTTATAGTTTCCGTCTGGTACCTGAACTGAAAAATAAAACGGTTTGTTTTCTCCAGCAGAAGAGGACTGCAAATCATATCCATAACCTTTTTCTGCAGAAAATCTTTCCTGAGACGTGATAGCGGTATACCCCTTTGAGGTTTTTCCTTGTGTAAAGTCGAACTTATATTCTACCTTTTGAGCTGCACAAAAAGTGCTTATTAGCAAAGTGGTAGCTAGTAACTTAAGTTTCATGTTATTTTCTTTATCTATTATAATTATAATCCTTTATCTCCTTTTTTCGGTTTCAATTCATCCGGTGAATCCTTGGTGTATGTATCGACCTTCTTTGCTGCTTTAGTATACAGATCTTTAATGGTTTCAAGTGAAACTTCTGTCTGTGGGCGGAAGTTGTCGGAATTCATATAATCCAGAATAGCTTTATTCATCTGACGGGCAACAATTCTCTTGTCCAGGTTGGAAGTAATATCCATACTTGTCATCATAAGTTTTCCGTTCAATACTTTGGCTTCGAAAAGCATACCAATTTTGCGGCTGATAAACCAAGTATCTATGCTTTGTACCAATGGTTGGAAATCTGCAGGGAAATCTGTAAACTGCATTACTTGTGCTCTGTTTAGAAGTTCCCACCATTGCAGATTACTGTGATAATCGGTAGGGAAGTTTTTGAAAAGAGGGTGATAATTGTTCACAAATATACCTGTTGTATGTGGAGGACGCATTTTAAACCACGATGTGTTCCAGAATACAGGAGTGAAATATTGCTGTACATCTTTTCCGTATGATATTTTTCTGGCAGCTGTTAGCAATACATTTCCACCATTCTTTAATGTTTCGATAGCTTTTGCATCAACAGAATCAGTAACATAAACCGATCCTTTGTCAATAGTAACAGTTTCTGGATATACCCAGAAGTTCCAGTCGTTCACAGCTTCGGTTCCTTCAATAGCTACTTCCAGATTGAGTTTCTGAGCTTTTTCAATAGATCCTAGAGGAAACTTCACAGAACCAAGACTGAAGCAGTTGCCTACCGGAATATCTTGGGTGCTAAGAATGCCTTTAGCAAGGACTTTACCCCATTCATCTGTAATCTTATAAGTTGTATTGGCATTTTTTATAGCTGTCTTTCCAAAGTGAGCTACTTCTATATTTGCCTGGAATGTTTCATTATTCTTATATACAAACTTTCCAATTCTTGCAAGAGGTACAGTTGAGTTGCAGAAACGACGGAATTCAGGAGCATCGATATAACCTTTTTCTTCAAAGAATACATTCAATAGACCAACTAAGGCTGTACCCTGACCAGAATAATCGTTTAAAGCTAATAATTGGAATCCGGCATAATTAGGTGTGCGAAGAGTCTTTTCTATTTCGTTTTTGTAGCACAATGCCTGTAGCTTTCCTGAAGCCATCATAAACTCATGTCCCAGATCACCCATTTTACCATCTTCAAGCAAGTCTTTGAATATTTCAAAGTTCTTAGCTTTATTTACTCCGGTGTATTTCTTTATTTCATTAAAATCGGGGAAAGCACACCATTGTCCGGTTTCATGAGATACATAAGGTTGAGAAACAGTGTCAATCTTTGCACGATAGTCGGACATTGATTCCGGCATTGAACCAGCCCAATCCAAACCACGTGCACCAGCTTTTACATGATATTGGTTCTTTGGTTGCCATTGCCAGCCTCCACCAACAGAAGCTCCAGTGTATACTCTTCGTGGATCGTTTTCTTTCCAGTAATCAACAAATTTGCTTACCCACGCTACCCAACGTCCGGCAGGTTCATTACCACAGGCTAGCATGCAGAATGAAGCATAATTGCCATATTCCTTAGCCATGCGAATTGTTTCATCCATCAAATAATTATCAATAGGTTGACCCATTCCAAGTTTCGGACCATGGTTAGGCCAGCTTGGTCCTTCCGGTTGAAGGTAGAATCCAACTAAGTCGGCTGCTTCAAATGCTGCTTTTGGAGGACAAAAAGAGTGGAAACGCATGTGGTTTAATCCATAATTCTTGCAAATGCGGAATACTCTTTCCCAGTCTTCTAGTTGCATAGGAGCATAACCAGTTAAAGGGAAATCACAGTTTTCAACTGTTCCGCGAAGCATTGTTTTGTTGCCGTTTACATAGAAATATTTTCCTTTTATTGTAAAATCACGCATACCAAACTGAACTTCTTTCTCATCACTGCTTTTGCCGCATTCAATTTTTGCTTTTAATTTGTATAAAGCAGGATCAAATTCATCCCAGGTAAGCATGTTGTCGCCCATTGGAAGTTCCATTTCTATAGAAAGAGTATTGTTTTTAATCACAACATCTTTTGAAATAGGTAGAAGGGTATGTTTCTTTTCTGTATTAAAGCTTTGGGCAGATAGCGTTACTTTAGCCGAAACATTCTTAAGCTTTTCTGATTTAAGCAGAATCTTAACCAATGCTTTCTTATTAGCTACATCAGGATATACCTGAATATCATCAAAATGAATGGTTGAGCCGGCTGTAAGATTCATTTTGCCAACGATACCATTCCAGTTACCTTGAGTTTGGTCGGTTACGCTGTGTGAATCTGGTCCAACATTAATTTCTTTCAAACGATTGTCTACGCGGATGGATATTTTACATTTTCCCGGGCGGATATAGCTGGTAAGATCGTATTCGTGAGGTACACACAGACTGTTTTGCATACCCACCTGCTTGTCATTTACCCAAACAGTTGTTTCTATGTGAGGACGTTCAAGAAAAAGAACTACTCGTTTTCCTTTCCAAGAAGATGGAATAATAACCTCTTTTTGATACCATGCCACACCTATATAATGTTTGTCCGGAGTGAGGAAAAAAGGAAGTTTAACTTTTCCATCCACTCTGTATTTTTCCATGTACGGATTATAATAATAAGAACTGTCGTAAAGACTACCTGTCCATTTGGTTCTTACGGTTACATCATCTCCCTTTAATTTTTCAGGCATTGAACCTGGTAAGTTTATTTCGTCATTCAGATGTTTTTTGAACCACTGTTCAACTACACCTGCATCTTTTCTGTCTATCTGGAAATTCCATTTTCCAGAAAGATCAATGCTGTTTTGAGCAAAAAGAACATGTGTGAATATTAAAGATAAAATGATTGATGAAATTATTTTTTTCATAATTAAATTGTATAGTTTACATGTTGCTAAGATACGGGCATTCTAAATTTGTATAAATAGAAAGTAGTACATAAACATAGAATTTCGTATAATTATGCTTTTATTTAAAGCCATTTGTACAATATTACATCTGATTTACTCTTCTTTCTATGATATTATTATATTTCTCCTTTTTCCTTTCATTTTAATAAGTGTATATTTGTACACTTATTAATTCTTACGTCTAATTTTATTGTTTTATGAAAAAATTATTCGCTTTTTCTTTTCTGTTTTTATTTGCCGTAGCATTTCTTCATGCAAAGGGGAAAACATATCTGTTTTCATACTTCACAGGTAATAGTGAAGATGGTCTTCATCTGGCTTATAGTTATGACGGACTGACATGGAATACTCTAAAAAATGGAAAGTCATTTTTATCGGCTACAGTTGGCAAAGATAAATTAATGAGAGATCCAAGTATTTGTCAGGCACCCGATGGAACCTTTCACATGGTGTGGACTTCCAGTTGGACCGACCGTATTATTGGTTATGCATCTTCAAAAGATTTAATAAATTGGTCGGAGCAAAAAGCTATTCCGGTAATGATGCACGAACCTACAGCTCATAATTGCTGGGCGCCTGAATTGTTTTATGATAAGCCTTCTAAGACCTACTATCTTTTCTGGGCTACTACCATTCCGGGCAGACATAAAGAAGTGCAGACAAGCGCAAGTGAAAAAGGATTGAATCACCGCATTTACTATGTTACAACCAAAGATTTTGAAACCTTTTCGGAAACAAAGATGTTCTTTGATCCTGATTTTAGCGTGATTGATGCTGCTATTGTTAAAGATAAGAATAAAGAACTGATAATGGTTGTGAAGAACGAAAATTCCAATCCTCCTGAAAAGAACCTGCGTATAACTAAAACAAAAAATATTCAGGAAGGATTTCCTGTAGAAGTATCGGCACCAATCACCGGTGATTATTGGGCAGAAGGACCTTCTCCACTATTGGTAGGCGATTATTTATATGTTTACTTTGATAAATATCGCAATCATAAATATGGCGCGGTACGTACAATAGACCGTATTAATTGGGAAGATGTGTCGGATGAAGTTACATTCCCGAAAGGAACCCGTCACGGAACTGCATTTCCGGTGAAGAAATCGGTTCTGAAGAAGCTTTTGAAAGAAAATTGATTAAAATAATAGTACTATGAAAAGATTTTGTTTACTCTCATTCTGTTTGTTTGCGAGCATTCTTTTCTCGTTTTCACAGAATAAAAAGTCATGGTTTTCGGACAAAGATCTGATTCAGACAGGAGTTTATTATTATCCTGAACACTGGAACGAAAGTCAGTGGGAGAGAGATTTTAAGCAAATGCACGATCTGGGCTTTGAGTTTACTCATTTTGCCGAATTTGCTTGGGCACAATTGGAGCCCGAAGAAGGAAAATACGATTTTGCATGGCTCGACAGAGCTGTAGCTTTGGCTGCTAAGTATAAGCTGAAAGTGGTAATGTGTACTTCTACTGCAACTCCTCCGGTATGGCTCAGTAGAAAATATCCGGAAATCCTTATCAAACAAGAAGATGGTACGGTTCTTGATCATGGTTCCCGTCAGCACGCATCTTTTGCATCTCCGCTTTACAGGGAACTCTCTTTTAAAATGATAGAGAAACTGGCTCAGCATTATGGTAATGATTCGCGCATTGTTGGTTGGCAGTTGGATAATGAACCTGCTGTTCAATTCGACTTTAATCCAAAGGCAGAACTGCAATACCGCGATTTTTTGCGTAAAAAGTATAATAATGATATCAAAGCAATGAATGATGCCTGGGGAACGGCGTTCTGGAGTGAACAATATAGTTCATTTGATGAAATTACGCTTCCAAAAATGCGTCAGATGTTTATGAATCATCATCAGATTCTTGATTATCGCCGTTTTGCTGCAGAACAAACAAACTCATTCCTGAATGAACAATGTTTGCTGATTAAGAAATACGCAAAGAATCAATGGGTAACTACCAATTACATTCCTAATTATGAAGAGGGGCATATTGGAGGTAGTAAGAATCTCGATTTTGTATCCTATACCCGCTATATGGTTTATGGTGACAATGAAGGTATTGGAAGAAGAGGATACCGTGTAGGTAATCCGCTGCGTATTGCTTATGCAAATGATTTTTTCCGTCCGGTAAACGGAACTTATGGTGTGATGGAACTTCAGCCTGGTCAGGTAAACTGGGGAGGTATTAATCCTCAACCACTTCTCGGTGCAGTCCGACTTTGGTTATGGAGCGTATTTGCCGGCGGTAGTGATTTTGTTTGCACTTACCGTTATCGCCAACCTTTGTATGGAACAGAACAATATCATTACGGAATTGTAGGCACCGACGGAGTAACTGTAACTCCCGGTGGAAAAGAATACCAGCAGTTTATGCAGGAAGTAAAGCAATTGCGCAAAGAGTATGCTCCACGAGAAAACAAGCCGAAAGAATATACCGCACGTAAGACTGCTATTCTTTACAATTATGATAATTCATGGAGCATTGAACGTCAGAAACAGAATAAAACATGGAACACCATGGAGCATGTAGAGAAATACTATCGCCCGTTGAAAGCCTTTGGTGCACCGGTTGATTTTATTACGGAAGATAAGGATTTCAGTGCATATCCAGTTATGATAGCTCCTGCATATCAGTTGGTGGACGATGCTTTGATTGCTCGTTGGACTGAATATGTAAAGAATGGTGGTAACTTGATACTTACTTGTCGCACCGGACATAAAGATCGTTTCGGAAGATTGTTTGAAGCACCATTCCGTTCTAAAATTGATAATTTAGCTGGTAATAAAGTAGATTTTTACGACCTGCTTTTACCACAAGATCCGGGAACTGTTGCGATGGATGGTAAAAACTATCCATGGAACACCTGGGGAGAGATGCTGATTCCTGATAAAGGTACTGAAGTTTGGGCTAATTATACAGGAGAATTCTATGGGAGCAAACCTGCTGTTACTATGCGTCGTTTAGGCAAAGGAACTGTAACTTACGTAGGTGTTGATTCGAAAGACGGTTCACTGGAGAAAGATGTGCTTACAAAACTTTATGCTACGCTGAATATTCCGGTAATGGATCTTCCTCATGGAGTGACCATGGAGTATAGAAACGGTTTGGGTATAGTGCTTAACTATTCTGATAAACCTTATGAATTTCAGTTACCAAAGGGAAGTAAAGTCCTGATTGGCGAAACAACAATTCCTACTGCCGGAGTTTTGGTATTTAAGTAAAAAGAGTAAAGGAATAATATACTTTATGCAATATCAGGGGGATGATTCGCTAGCGTGATGATTCCCCTTTTTTATGTGCGGAAAAATATTCTCTATTTTTGTTATTATAGGGGGTGGAAATAATTTTTCCGCAGCTTATAATCAGATAGTAAGCTCGAAAAGTAAAACGTATTGTCAGAAAACAACCTTATAAGTTGCTCCTCAAAATGGAAAATGTGAGTTAAAAAGTGTTTCATCCTTCTTTATCAGTTATTTAAAGTAGCTGGAATCGTGTCTGAAGAGTCGTTTTACTACTATAGTTATAATTCCTTCAATTAGAAATCTGAAAGGTTATTTTGCTCAAACTCCGGTTACATATATTTATTTATAGGCGGTAAATTTTGCAGTGATCTGAAAAGTTCCGCTCACATATACATTCATAATACAAAAAAAAAGAGGAATAATCTCACGATTGTTCCTCTCTGTTATCTAATCTAAATAATCTAATAATATAATAATCAATCACTGATTATTATAACTTTAACACTAATGAATCTATTATTTAAGTTTGTACACTTCAGTTCCAGCTAAAATAAAGCAACCTATACCGTAATCTTCAAAATCGGGAGCATGATCGTAAGTCACCGGTTGTCCGTCTTTAGGTTCTTTACCTGTTCCCTGAACATAGCCAAGGAAACCATTAGGATGAACAGCATCTTTAACCATTGCGTTCCAAGCTTTTACTACGATAGGAAGATATTCGGCTCTATTCAGGTAACCATTATTAATACCCCATGCCATACCATAGACAAAGAGTGATGTTCCAGAAGTTTCTTTTCCTCCAAAGTTTGATGGATCGAGCAGACTTGCATTCCAGAACCCATCTTCGCGCTGACATTTTTTTAGAGCCTTACTCATTGCTAAAAAGTCGTTCATATAATCCTGGCGATGAGTTTCGTTAGCCGGAATTTCATTCATTACGCGTACTAACGCAGCATATACCCATCCATTACCTCTTGACCAGTAACAATTAGCTCCGTTTGGCTCTTTGTAAGGAGGAACAAAATCTTTATCTCTCCACCATAAGCCTTCTTTAGCATTAAATAATCCGTTTACTCCATGTTTGTTGCGGCTAAACGAATACATGTCCCACATTTTATTGAAATACTTCTGTTCTTTATACGTATTGCCAAGTTTAGCTAAAATAGGCATGCCCATCTGAATGGCATCAATCCACGACCAGTCATCATTCTGTGGAGTATTAACCAGCATGTCCATTGTTATCTTTATATTTTTAATTTTCTCAGGAGTAGGACAAATATTATATAAGTCAATATAAGTTTGTCCGCAGCACTGATCATCCGCATTTCTGGTTGTATTTCCATATCTTGGACTCCATTTGTGGAAAGATGCCCATGTGTATGCATAATCATAATAATCCTCGCGAGGGTATATTTTATGCAGTTCCATTAGTCCTTCATAATATACAGCACGTGTCCAAAGGTTACTGGATCTTAATTTTCCAACATAAGTAGGAGTAGTGCAGTCTGCATACTTCTTCATGAAATAGTCATTCACCAGCATTGTTGTTTTCAGAGTTTCTTTCTGGTCTGGAATTATCTGAGCTGATGCATTACCAAGATTCAAAGTTAAGAGTAGAAATAGAGCTACTATTTTTTTCTTTTTCATAAAAATGAATTTACTGTATTATTATTAACATTATTAATTAATCAATTAGAATTGATGAATTGTTCTATATTCTATGATATGTAGCAAAAGTATGAAATATGATTAATAATTAGAATAGAATATTATACATATTGATTTATTATTATACGGATGTACAAAAGTCTATTGTTTGAAATTAGCTATCAACATACTTTTGTTCAACTGTTATTTTTAAATGTTTGTTCTATGAAAAAAATCTTATTATTGTTTTTTATCCCTTTTTTGTTTTCTTTTCAGGCAAATCCTGATAAGATACATATATATATTGCAGGTGATTCAACAGCCCAGACCTATGATACTACAAAAACTCTTCAAAGAGGGTGGGGGCAATGTCTTTCTTCTTTTTTTGATGAAAAGAAAGTTATGATAATTAATAAAGCTAAGGCTGGGAGGAGTACAAAGTCTTTTCAGGATGAAGGTCGTTGGGGTGAAATTGTGTCTAACGTGCAAAAAGGTGATTGGGTTTTTATTCAGTTTGGACATAATGATACATCTGAAAAGCCTGAACGTCATGCATCCCCTGAAGATTATAAGAAAAACCTGATAAAATTTGTTTCAGATGTTAGAAGCAAAAAAGCAAATCCGGTATTACTTACTTCAGTTGTGATGCGAACATTTGAAAATGGGGCATTAGTAGATAATCGTTTAAAATCATATCCTGGGATCACTCGTGAAGTAGCAAAAGAATATAGTGTCCCTCTGATTGATGTTAACCAAAAAACAAGAGACCTTATATTAAAGCTAGGAGACGAAAAATCTAAAGCCCTTTATATGTGGCTTGAACCTGGAGTTGATCCGTCAAAGCCAGATGGCTGCAAGGATGATACTCATTCTTTAGAAGCTGGAGCCATGCAAATAGCAAAATTTGTGGCGGAAGGCATTAAAGATTTGAAATTGAAGGGATTAAATAAGTATATTAAGTAAGTTAAAATTCTCCATTCTATAAAATATCCATGCAAATGTACAATTGTCTATTGTGCTTTATTTGCATTTCGGCTATGTTTGCAACATAATTTAATAATTAAGGTTCCTACAATTAATAATAGTGAACTTTTTTTGAAAACCAGTTAAACTTATAATTTTATGGAAAACAAAAAGCAAGTAAAACAGCTGAGTCTTCTAGGATCTTGTCCAAGGCTTTTGCTCGTTGTCCTATTTTCTATGGTTGCTTCATTTGCGTTTGCTCAGAACAAATCCGTGTCGGGTTCTGTTGTCGATGCAAAAGGCGAAGCAATTATTGGTGCCAGTGTATTGGTAAAAGGTACTTCAAATGGTACTATTTCTGATATGGAGGGTAACTTCTCTCTTAAAAATGTTCCCAACAATGCAACTTTACAAGTTAGCTTCATTGGTTATGTAGCTCAAACAATATCAGTAGCTGGAAAGAATACTATTAAAGTAGTATTACAAGAAAACTCTCAGGTTTTGGAGGAAGTTGTAGTAGTAGGTTACGGTACAGCAAAGAAAAGTGATGTAACCGGTGCTATGGCACGTGTTGGCGACAAAGAACTGAAAGCAATGCCGGTTAAGGATGCTTTCCAGGCAATGCAAGGTAAAGTTGCTGGTGTTGATATAACAAGTAATCAGCGTCCAGGTGAAACTGGAAGCATTAAAATTCGTGGTGTTCGTTCTTTGAGTGCAGACAACGATCCGTTGTGTGTTGTTGATGGAATGGTAATCCAGAGTGGTGGTATTGATAATATTAATCCGAGCGATATAGAGTCAATCGATATTCTGAAAGATGCTTCTGCAACTGCTATTTATGGTTCTCGTGGTGCCAATGGTGTTATTCTGGTAACAACCAAGCATGGTAAAGAAGGTAAAATCACTTTAAATTATTCTGGTTCAGTAACGATGGAAAAAATGTATGATGTTACTGAATATATGAATGCAGCTGAATGGTTGGATTATGCTCGTTTGGCAAAATATAATATTGGGACTTACAAATCTGCAACACCTTCTTATGCTGCAGACTATGCTGCATGGGGGTCGGTAGCTGCGTCCTTTGCTAATATAGCAAAAGCTTGGACTGATAATAATACAGTATATGATAGAAGCAAAGTTGGTAATTTCGACTGGAGTAAATATGGTAAACAGACTGGTGTTTCAACAGAACATACGTTGAGCGCATCTGGTGGTTCTGAGAAATTTCAGGGTTATGGATCATTCGGCTATTTACGCCAGGAAGGAACACAACCGGGTGAGTTGTTCCAACGTTATACTGCAAAGACAACCTTTGATGCTTCTCCATTAAAATGGTTCAAAATGGGAACATCAATGAATCTTTCATGGGGTGATCAGGATTATGGTTATAACTTTGCTAAATCAGTGACCGGTGCTGGCGATTTGTATTCAGCTTTGAAAGGTATGCTACCATGGACAGTTCCATATGATGAAAATGGAGACTATATTCGTAATCCGGCAGCTGGTGATGTTAATATTATCAACCCTATCAATGAACTTAAATACACAGTAAATAATCGTAAGACACTTCGTGCTGCAGGTAGCTTCTATGCACAGATGGATCTTGGAGAAATATGGGCTTCTTTGAAAGGTTTAAAAGTTCGTACTCAGTTTGGACCAGAATTTAAATATTATCGTACTGGTACTTTTTATGATAAAAGAGGTATTAATGGTGATGGAAACAATACTGCTACTTACAATAATTATCAGACACTTGCCTGGACATTAGATAATTTGGTATATTACGATCGTACTATTGCTAATGATCACAAAATTGGTCTAACTTTGATGCAGTCATCATCTGCGAGTCATTATGAATATGGTACAATGAAAGCTCTTGGTGTTGCTACAGCTTCTGAGTTATGGTATAATATGAGCTCTGTTAGTTCTTTAAATTCATTTGGTACAGGGTTAACTGAATCTCAGATGGAATCATATATGATGCGTGCTAACTATAGCTTTAAAGACAAGTATTTATTAACTGCTTCAATTCGTTGGGACGGTGCTTCTCGACTAGCTGATGGTAACAAATGGTCTAGTTTTCCATCTTTGGCTTTAGGCTGGCGTATTGATCAGGAAAGTTTTATGAAAGACATCAAATGGGTAAATGCATTAAAACTTCGTTTAGGTGTTGGTACAACAGGTAACTCTGCAGTACCAGTTTATGGAACTAAGGGTGGTGTCTCTACCTTATATTACAATTGGGGTGCTACTGCATCTACAATAGGTTATGTTGCATCTGACCCTTCACAGGCATCTCCGGCAAAAATGGCAAATCCTAAATTAGGCTGGGAAAGAACTACACAGTATAACTTAGGTTTGGATTACGGATTCTTAAATGGACGTATTAATGGTAATATTGATGTTTATAAAACCAAAACAAACGATTTGCTAATGGCAATGTCTATTCCTTCATTGACTGGTTATACATCTACTTTTGCTAATGTTGGTAAAACTGAAGGTTGGGGTATCGATTTGCAGATCAATTCTGTAAACGTTAAAACAAAGGATTTTACATGGACAACGGGTTTAACCTGGTCAAAAGATAAGAGTAAGATTACAGAACTGGCAAATGGAAATAAAGAAAATATAGGTAGTGCATGGTTTGTTGGCAAAGAAATAGGTGTCTTTTATGACTGGGTATATGATGGAATCTGGAAGACTTCCGAAGCTACTGAAGCTGCCAAGTATGGTCGTCTACCAGGACAAATTAAAGTGAAGGATTTGAACAAAGATGGAAAGATTGATGCCAATAACGATAAAAAAATTGTAGGTTCTATACGTCCAGCATGGTCTGGTGGTATGACCAATACATTCAATTATAAGAATCTGGAACTTTCATTCTTTATCTACACCCGTTGGGGATCAACATTCAAAGGCGGTGCAGTAACATTGGATGGAAGATATATGCAACGTAAAGTTGATTATTGGGTAGCTGGAACTAACGAAAATGCTAAATATTATTCTCCAGGTTCAACTAAAAGTGAAACTGCAGATACTTACAATTCTTCTATGAATTACCAGGATGGCTCATTCATCAAAGTACGTAATATCAATCTTGGATATAATTTTAGTCCAAAACAGTTGAAGGGTATAGGTTTTAGCTCTTTGAAAGTTTATGCTCAATGTATGAATCCATTCATGATTTATAAAAAATGCGACTTCTTGGATACAGATCTATCCAGCTATGATAACAACACTGTAACTACAGGTTCTGCAACGACTACAAGAGGTCTTGTATTTGGTGTTAATGTTGGATTCTAACTTTAAAACAGAAAATTAAGATGAAAATAAATAAATTATTATTAGCAGCAGTGATGGCAGGTACAGTAGGTGCGTCTATCACATCTTGTAGCAAAGATTTTCTTGATGAAAATTTAACTACACAATATAGTACTCAACGTTTCACAACTCAGGATGGTCTTGATGAATTAGTTATAGGTACTTATCAAAAATTAAAATTCAAATTTAACTATATCTGGGGTATCGAGATGTTTAATCTTGGTGTTGATGAATTTACCGATGCCAATAACTCTATACCAAGTTTCAACTGCTACAGTGCTGATTTGAATTCTGCTGAAACTGGAGCCAATGCTCCTCTTTGGGATAATATGTATGGAGGTATTGAATCGGCCAATACTTTGATTCAGAATATACCTCTCTATTATGATAAGAATAATGCAAATTATAACACTCGTTTAGGTGAAGGTTATTTTTTGCGCGCTTTCTTCTATCTTCAGTTAGTTTCTCAATATGGTGGTGTACCTTTGAAATTACAACCTTCTACAAGTATTGAAACTTACTTTACACGTGCTACTGAAGAAGAATGTTTTGCTCAGATCATTTTAGATTTGGAACAAGCATACAATTTATTACCTACTACTCCAGCTCAGACTGGTCGTATAACCAAATGGGCGGCAGCTCATTATTTGGCGAAAGCACACTTAACACGCTCTAGTGAGTTGTATTCATCTTGGAACACTTCATATATTTCTGACGATTTAACAAAAGTAATCAAATATGGAACAGAAGTTGTTGCTGCTCATCCATTATGTAATGATTATGTTAATCTATGGGATTACACAAAGGCAAATAGTGCTAACGAAAAAGTATCAGAAGTAGTCCTGGCTGCTCAGTTCTCAGATGACCAAACTACTTGGGGACGTTATGGTAACCAAATGCACTTGTATTATCCTTCTGTTTATCAGGATATTGCTGGAACTAAACGTGATATTTCAGGTGATAGAGAATTCTCTTATGCATGTGCTACTAATTATTCGATGGATGTATTTGACCGTGTAAACGATTCACGTTTCTGGAAGTCTTTCATTACGACTTATGGTTGTAATACCAATTCTGGAGCTCCTGCATGGACTGCTGCAAATGCTCCACTGGGTCCAACAGGAACTGTTGCCGGAGCAAAACGTTTTAAAGGTGGTGAACTGGCTATTAAATATATCGTTAATTATGCAGGTGATTCTCGTTATGCAGCTGTTTCTGGTGATCCAACTGGTGTGTTAAAAACTGGTGTCATGCAGAATACTCACACTTTTGTTCGATACTTTAACGGTGAATCTCAGGCATGGGTTGGACAACATGGAAACGAAGGTTATTATGGTATACAGAAACGTTCTGTCGCTTTGTCTAAATATCGTGATGGTTATCGTAATGCTGTTGCATCTCAGTTCGGTACACGTGATGCTATTTTAGCTCGCTCTGCTGAAGATGCTTTAATGGTGGCTGAAGCTTATATCCGTCAGGGTGAAGCTCAATACAATAATGCAATTACCTGGATTAATAAACTAAGAGATCGTGCAGCTTACAAGGCAGGTGAAGATCGCTCTAAACATGTAGATGGCGGACAGGCTTATAAGAATAATCCATATTGTTCTGGTTTAGGTGGAGGTTTCTCTGCTGATGGTGCAATTTATTGGGATAAGAATACATATTACGAATCAAATAATGATATGGCTGTAACAACAGATGCTACTACAACTGCATTGCACATTAATTCTGTATCTGATGTATATAATTCTACAGTTGATTCTCCAATATATCAAAAATTAGGTTGCACAACCAATGCGCAAAAGATGATGTGCTTCCTATTGAATGAACGTACCCGCGAACTTTGCGGTGAAACATTAAGGTGGGAAGACTTAGCTCGTACAAAAACTCTTGAAGCTCGATGGAAAGCATTCAATGATGGTTTTGTAAGAGGTAATACGGTATTCAATGCTTCAACTCATTATTATCGTCCTATACCTCAGTCTTTCTTAGATAACATTACCGATCAAAATGGTAAAGCATTAACTCCTGAACAAAAACAAGCAATGCAGAACCCTGGATATTAATAGAAAAATTTAATCATAAAAAACGCCTTGTATACATAATATTTGTATGCAGGGCGTTTTTGCTTGTTTTTACATGTATTTGTACGTAATTACATTTCCTAATAAAGTAAAATGAACTATTTTTGAAATAGATAAATTAATTTTTGAAAATCTTGTTTTTTTAAAGGTGTAATAAATTCTAGAGTAATAAAAATGCTTTAGTATAGATATGCTTTTTTCTTATTCATTTATAGCAATGAAAATGTGATAGAATAATTTAATACTTAAAAATAATAATATGATGAAACATCTAATAGCAGCATTATTCTTTTTATCCTCGCTGGGAATATTAGCTCAGCCTAACTATAACTTTTCTACGATGAAACGTGAAAAACTTGGACGTGGAATAGTAGCTGTTCGTGAAAATTCAAAGGATGTATTTGTTTCATGGAGGTATCTTTCTTCTGATCCGATGAATGTTGGTTTTAATGTTTATCGCGATGGAATTAAATTAACTAAAGAACCCATAGTAAAAGGTACATTTTTCAGAGATTCTGATCCTAATTCTGAGAAAAGGGTTTATACTGTAAAATCAGTAATAAAGGGTAAAGAGAGTGAAGAATTATCAGGTTCATATACGCTTCCTGCTAATGCTCCTGTTGGCTATTTAAATATTCCTCTTGATAAACCTGCAGATGGAACTACACCGGATGGTCAAAAGTATACTTATTCTCCGAATGATGCTAGTATAGGCGATGTTGACGGAGATGGCCAATATGAAATTATTTTGAAGTGGGATCCTTCTAACGCGCATGATAATGCGCACAACGGATATACAGGTAATGTTTACTTTGACTGTTATCGTTTGAGCGGAGAAAAACTCTGGCGTATAGATATGGGACGCAATATCCGTGCAGGAGCTCATTATACTCAATTCATGGTTTTTGATTTGGATGGAGACAATAGTGCTGAAGTTGTGATGAAAACTTCTGATGGAACTGTTGATGGTGTAGGGAAAGTGATAGGTAATCCTGCTGCCGATTATCGTGCTGAAAGCGGTCGTATTCTTACCGGATCTGAATATCTGACAGTATTTAATGGAAAGACCGGAGCCGCTATGTCTACAATTGACTATGTTCCGCAGCGTGGAGATCTAATGGGTTGGGGAGATGATCATGCAAACAGATCTGATCGTTACCTGGCTTGTGTTGCATACCTTGATGGAATACATCCAAGTGTGGTAATGTGTCGTGGATATTATACCCGTACAGTTCTGGCTGCTTTTGACTGGAACGGAAAAGAATTAAAAAATCGTTGGACATTTGATTCAAATACTCCTGGCAATGAAGGTTATGCCGGACAAGGAAATCATAATCTTCGCGTGGGTGATGTTGATGGTGATGGCTGCGATGAGATTATTTATGGATCTTGTGCTATAGATAATAATGGTAAGGGACTTTACACTACAGGAATGGGACATGGTGATGCATTGCATATGACTGCTTTTGATCCTTCCAGTAAAGAGCTTCAGGTATGGGATTGTCATGAGAATCACCGCGATGGCTCTTCTTTCAGAGATGCGCGCACCGGAAAAGTTATTTTTCAGGTAAAGAGCTCTGTCGATGTGGGGCGTGCAATGGCTGCTGATATAGATCCCTGGAATCCGGGAGTAGAAATGTGGTCTTTGGAAAGTGGTGGTATACGCAATATAAAAGGTGGAATAGTTAATGCTGATAAAAAAACACTTCCTGTAAATTCTGCCGTGTGGTGGGATGGTGACTTATTGCGTGAGCTTCTTGATAAGATAACCATTAGTAAATATTACTGGAATGAAGGTGAATGCCGACCTATTTTTGTTGCCGATGGTTGTTCCTGGAATAATGGAACAAAGTCAACTCCTTGTTTGCAGGGAGATATTGTTGGCGACTGGAGAGAAGAAGTTTTATTCAGAACTTCAGATAATACTGCTTTGAGGGTATATGTATCTACTATTCCTACAGAATATCGTTTCCACACATTCCTTGAAGATCCGGTTTATCGTATCAGCATTGCTACACAGAATGTGGCATATAATCAGCCTACTCAACCAGGATTCTATTTCGGTCCTGATTTAAAAGGAGTATTTAGAGGATATGATTTTAATTTGAATAAATAGTACTAATTTTATCCAAATAAAACCTTATACATGTATATGAAAAAAGTAATACTACTGATAGCTGCAATGCAAATTACTTCGGGATTTTCATTGTATGCTCAGAAAAAAGAAAAAATAAACGATTCCAATTCACCGCTTCATTTATTGCAGCCTGCTTACAAAGTTCCATACGGCGAACTTTCAACTGGGGCTATAAAAAAAGATCTTTCCCGTATTCTTTCTTATCTAGAGACTGAAACTCCAGCGCGGGTTATTGATAAAAACACGCAAAAAACGATAACTGATTATAGTAAAATTGATGAGAATGCTCAGTTAGATAAAGGAGCTTTCAGACTTGCCAGCTATGAATGGGGAGTAACTTATGCAGCAATGCTTGATGCTGGTCTGGCAACAGGCGATAGTCGCTTTACCGACTATGTCTATAACCGATTCCGCTTTTTATCGGAAGTAGCTCCATCGTTTAAAAAGGTTTTGGAAAATACCGGATCAACAGATCCTCAGATGAGACAAATTCTTGCTCCTCATGCTCTTGATGACGCAGGAGCTATGTGTGCGGCAATGATAAAAGCTAGTAGACTGAATCCTTCATTGCAGCTTAATTCATTGGTCAACAATTACATGAATTACATAATGTATCATGAATATCGTCTTTCTGATGGAACCTTTGCACGTAATCGTCCTCAGAAAAATACGCTTTGGCTAGACGATATGTTTATGTCTGTGCCTGCTATTGCTCAAATGGGTAAACTTACAGGAGAAGATAAATACTATAATGAAGCAGTAAAACAGATTCTGCAATTTTCATCACGAATGTTTGTCAAAGAGAAAGGACTTTATCGTCATGGATGGGTAGAGGGCATGAAGCAGCATCCTTCTTTTCATTGGGCAAGGGCCAACGGATGGGCTTTACTCACATTAGTAGAGACTCTTGATGTATTGCCTCAGTCTCATCCTCAGTATGATGTAATAATGGAACAATTGCAAGCTCATATAGCTGGTTTGGCTGCATGCCAATCAGGCGAAGGTTTCTGGCATCAGCTTCTGGATAGGAATGATTCTTATCTGGAAACTTCTGCTACTGCAATATATGTTTATTGTATTGCTCATGCAATAAATAGGGGATGGGTAGACGCTGTGGCTTATGGCCCGGTTGCTCAGCTTGGATGGCATGCTATTTCTACAAAGATTAATGCACAAGGTGAAGTTGAAGGTACTTGTGTAGGAACTGGTATGGGTTTTGATCCAGCGTATTACTGTTATCGTCCGGTAAATACATTTGCAGCTCATGGTTATGGACCTGTTATATGGGCCGGAGCAGAAATGATTAAGCTATTGAATAGTCAGTATCCAAGGATGAATGATAGTGCGGTTCAATATTATACTACTCCGCAGAATACAACTTCTCCAATTTTTAGTGCAGATGCAAATGTAGGACGTCCTGAAACAATTATTGCCGGCAGTAGCAGAAAAACTGAAAAGGCTCCTGTTGTATTTGTAATTGGAGATTCTACAGCGAAAAATGGTCAGGGAAAAGGTGATGGCGACATGTGGGGATGGGCTGCTTTTTTGGATAATTTTTTCGATACTAATAAAATTACAGTAGAGAATCATGCCCTTGGTGGAATGAGCAGTCGTACTTTTCTGACAGCTGGTTTATGGGAAAAGGTTCTTTCTGGTATTAAAAAAGGAGATTATCTTATCATTCAATTTGGACATAATGATGGTGGCCCGCTGAATACCGGTCGTGCCCGTGCTTCATTAAATGGTACCGGTGAAGAATCACAGACTGTTATTATGGAACGTAACGGTGGACCCGAAGATGTGTTTACTTTTGGACATTATCTGCGTTTGTATATTCGTCAGGCAAAAGCACATGGAGCTATACCTATTGTTCTTTCTCATACTCCAGGTAATAGATGGACTGAAAGTAAAATGAATCGTTGCGACGAAACTTATGCTAAATGGTCAAAAGAAGTTGCAGAGCAAGAAGGTGTATTCTATATTGATGTGAATGATCGTAGTGCCCGTAAGTTCGAATCTCTTGGAATAGAAAAAACAAAAGCTTTTTATAAGGATAATGTGCATACTACTTTTGATGGAGCTATTTTAAATGCAAAGTCGGTTGTTGAAGGTTTACTCGACTTGCCAAACTGTCCGTTGAATCAATACATTAATAAAACAGCTTTGTCTAAAGATTTTAGAGCTGCTGATAAACCGCTATTCAGAGATCCGGTTTACGATGGAGCTGCAGATCCTATTGTTGTATGGAATAAACAAGAACAAAAATGGTTTATGTTCTATACAAACCGACGGGCAAATATGACTAATAGCAAGGGTGTTGACTGGGTGCATGGTACTCCGATCGGCATTGCTGAATCAACAGATGGCTCTTCCTGGAAATATCGTGGTACAGCCAATATTAATTATGGATCAAAAGATGTAACTTACTGGGCTCCGGATATTGTTGAGAACAATGGAATTTATCATATGTTTCTGACTGTTGTTCCCGGTATCTTTACTGATTGGAAGCATGAAAGAGAAATTGTTCATCTAACCAGTTCAAACCTGATAGACTGGAAGTTTGCATCTAAATTATCTCTTGCTTCGGATAAAGTGATTGATGCTTGCATTGTTAAAGCTCCCGATGGAATGTGGCGCATGTATTATAACAATGAAAAAGATCATAAGTCAATTTATTACGCACAAAGTAAAGACCTTAATACATGGGAAGATAAAGGCAAAGCTGTTGGCGACCGTGCAGGTGAGGGGCCTAAGATTTTTGCATGGAAAGGAAAGTATTTTATGATTGTAGATAACTGGAACGGACAAGCTGTTTACTCATCAGATGATATGGAAAACTGGAGACGCCAGGAACGTAATATTCTTAAAGAACCAGGAAAAGGAGTTGATGATGGAACAAATGGTTTGCATGCAGATGTGGTTGTGAATAATGGCAATGCATATATTTTCTATTTCACTCATCCGGGAAGAGTTGCTACACCATCCGGGAAATTGGATAATTACGAAACCAGACGCAGTTCCGTTCAGGTAGGAAAACTGGAATATGAAAATGGAGAAATAAAGTGTGACAGAGATAAACCTGTTTACATTAACCTAAGATAAAAACAAATTAAAAAGAAAAACACAATGAAAAGAGAAGCTTTTAAAATGTATCTGAAGCCTGGTTTTGAAGAAGAGTATGAAAAAAGACATGCGGCTATCTGGCCTGAATTAAAAAAAATGCTTCAGGAAGGTGGCGTTTCAGATTATTCCATCTATTGGGATAAGGATACAAATATTCTTTTTGCATGTCAAAAAACAGAAGGTGGTAGTTCTCAAGATCAGGGAGATAATCCGATAGTTCAGAAATGGTGGGATTACATGGCCGATATAATGGAAACAAATCCGGATAATTCTCCGGTTTCAATACCTCTGAAAGAAGTCTTTCACATGGATTGATATTGTATTTTAGATGAAGTTTGTTAATAATACGATTTAGACTTTTACTTTCTGAAAAGATTTATATTGTTAGGCAAAAGCGAATGATTATTTTTTATACTTTTGCTTAGCAATATAATCTTAATGTTTCTAACATGAAAAAGCAATTCCTTTTTTTACTTCTTTTTTTATTCTTTATACTGCATTCTTTTGCGTCAATTGAAATACGCTCCAAACAGATTACTACAAGTAATGGCTTAGCTAACAATTCTGTTCGATATATTTTTCAGGATAGTAAAGGCTTTATTTGGATGGGTACTCTTAATGGCTTATGTCGTTATGATGGGAACTCATTTCTTACTTTTAAGCCTCAGTATGGAAATAATCTCTCTTTGGTAGACCATCGGATTTATGATCTGGAAGAAGATAAAAATGGTTTCTTATGGATAAATACTTCAGCAGAACTTTATAGTTGCTATGATTTAAAGCACGATTGCTTTGTAGATTTCACAGGAAAAGGAGAACTAAAACAAAGCTATTCTAAAAAGTTTTTTGCTAAAAACGGAGATGTCTGGTTATGGCATTCCGGAAACGGTTGCAGGCAGGTGAAATATGAAAATGGCGCTTTCACGTCTGTTACTTATAAGAAAAAAAATGGAAACCTGACAAGTGACTTGGTCGTATTTGTTTCTGAAGATTCAAGAGGTAATATATGGATTGGAACACAACGTGGGCTTACAAAAGTAACTGGAGGGAGTAGTACTGTAGTTGATAACAGCAGATCTTTTTTCAAATCTACTACTTACAAAGGACAAACTTATTTTGTAACCGACAGAAATGAAATACTTTGGTATAATCCGGTTAGTAATAAATTACAAGCAATTGCTTCATCTTCTCTTGTAGAAGGAATTGCAACTCCTACTGGCTGTCTCGAATTAAATAACGAATGGATAATCTTTACCAGCAATGGTATCTACGTATTTAATTTCGATACCAAAAAATTATATAAGAATAATAGTTTATTTAATGAAACAATTCTTTCTGGGTCTTCTCTTATCGATAATAAAGGAAACTGCTGGATATATAACCATACAGGCAAAGTGTGGTATGTTAATGTTCGCACAAAAAAAGTAAAAAGCTTTCAGCTTATTCCACAAAACAAGATTAACTATATTGATAATGAACGGTACCATTTTGTACACGACTCCAGAAATATAATATGGATATCTACTTATGGTAATGGCTTGTTTGCATATAATATAGCAAAGGATGAATTAGATCATTTTACTTCTAATATTAATGGCTTTAGCCACATAAGTTCTGATTTTCTTCAGTACGTTATGGAAGATAAATCTGGTGAAATCTGGGTGAGTTCTGAATTCGCAGGACTTTCTAAAATTACAGTTCTGAATGAAAGCACCAACCGTATTTATCCGGAAGATAAATCTTTATCCGACCGCTCAAATACTATTCGTATGATTTCGAAGATGAATAACGGAGATATATGGATAGGTACCAGAAAAGGATCTGTTTATGTTTACGACTCTCATTTAAACATGAAGCAGGTTATGCATAACTTTCACACTAATATTTATGCTGTAAAAGAAGATGCATCGGGTAAAAAATGGATTGGAAGCCGAGGTGACGGATTATGTATTGATAACGTTTGGTATAAACATGATTCAAATAATCCTAATTCAATTTCCGAGAATAATATATTTTCTATATTGAAGGATAGCAAAAACAGAATGTGGATAGCTACATTTGGTGGTGGACTTGATTTGGCTGTACCACAGAATGGAAAGTATATTTTTAAGCATTTCTTAAATCAGTTTTATGGTCAGAAGCAGGTTAGAGTTCTTTTACAGGACCGAAATGAAATGATTTGGATGGGAACCAGTGCTGGTGTTTATGTTTTTAATCCCGATTTACTGATAAAGAACCCAAGAGCTTATTATACATTTAATTATAATAATGGCAAATTGAAGAGCAACGAAATTCGTTCCATAATGGAAGATAAGAATGGACGTATATGGATTGGAACGTCTGGTGCCGGATTTAGTACTTGTCAGTTAAGCAAAAATTATCAATCGATTGTTTTTGACCATTATACAACCCAGAATGGATTGGTGAATGATGTTGTTCAGTCAATAAACGAAGATAAAAGTGGTAACTTATGGATTGCAACAGAATATGGAATGTCTAAGTTTTATCCGAAAACAAATATTTTTGAGAATTATTTCTTCTCAAGTTATGCGTTAGGCAATGTTTATGGTGAAAACAGTACCAGTACATGTGCTGATGGAAAACTTATTTTTGGAACAAATTATGGCTTATTAGTATTCGATTCCAGAAAGATAAAAAGACCTTTCACTTCTTCTCCGGTAGTATTTACCAGTCTTAAGATTAATGGTATTAATGTTAGTCCGGAAGATCAGGATTCTCCATTGAAACAATCAATATCTTACTCAGACAAGATAAAGCTGAACTACTCTCAGAACTCTTTTGTGCTCGATTTCTCTTCATTTAATTTCTATGAATCAGAGCTAACAAGATATTCATATAAACTTGAAAACTATGATAAAGATTGGAGTGTGCCTACATCCTTGAACTTTGCTGCATACAAAAATCTGCCTCCGGGTGAATACCTTTTAAAGGTAAAAGTATGTAATGGCTCTGGTGTGTGGGATTCCCGGATAACAACGCTCGAGATTGAAATTGCTCCTCCTTTCTGGCGCACTACATGGGCTTTCCTTATTTATATTATTGTTTTGGGAACCGTTTTATATTTTGCTTATAAAATAGCACGCGACTTTACGCGACTTCATAATAAGATTCAGGTTGAGAAACAACTTACAGATTATAAACTGGTATTCTTTACCAATATCTCTCATGAATTCCGTACACCGCTAACTCTTATAAAAGGAGCCTTGGAAAGAATTCAGCGGATGGAACATGTTCCTGGAGAATTAGAACATCCATTGCAAACTATGGAGAAAAGTACAAACCGTATGGTTCGATTAATAGATCAGTTACTCGAATTCAGAAAGATGCAAAATAATAAATTGGCACTATCATTGGAAAATACAGATGTTATTGCATTTATATATGAAATCTTCTTGAGTTTTAACGACACCTCCGAATCAAAGAATATGGATTTCCAGTTCAATTCATCAGTTGATTCCTGTAAGATGTTTATTGATAAGGAAAAACTTGATAAGATAGTCTACAATTTGCTTTCAAATGCCTTTAAATATACACCTTCCAAGGGGAAAGTGAATTTGATTGTTTCTGTAGATAACGAGAAGAATATTCTTCTTATACAGGTTAAAGATACAGGTGTAGGTATTCCTAAGGAGAAACGCGCAGAACTGTTCAACCGTTTTATGCAAAGTAATTTCTCCGGTAATAGTATAGGTATTGGACTACATCTGGTTCACGAGCTGGTAGGAGTGCATAAAGGCACAATTTGGTATGAAGAAAATGTAGGTGGCGGGTCTGTTTTTAATGTAACTCTGCCTTTGAATGAAAAACTTTATAATGAAACTGACTTCCTGATTCCTAATAATGTGTTATTGAAAGAAGAGCATATCATGAATAATGTGAAACTCACTGCTCAGGAATCTCTGGAGTTTGAAACTGCAGCTCCTTTGAATAATTACAAAATACTTATTATTGAGGATGATAATGATGTTCGTCAATTCTTAAAAGAAGAGATAGGCGTTTATTTTGAAGTTGAAACAGCCGAAGATGGTCTTGCCGGAATTGAAAAGCTTCAGGAGTATGATGCAGATTTAATTGTGTGTGACGTGTTAATGCCACGA
The DNA here is from genome assembly GCA_963668125.1 of Bacteroidaceae bacterium. Classification (GTDB taxonomy): domain Bacteria; phylum Bacteroidota; class Bacteroidia; order Bacteroidales; family Bacteroidaceae; genus Bacteroides. The sequence continues at coordinate 2,187,644 of OY764215.1, forward strand.
ATGAATGGGTATGAAGTGACAAAGAAACTGAAAGAAGATTTCCAGACCAGTCACATACCTATTATTTTGCTTACAGCATTAGGTACTCCCGAAAATCATTTGGAGGGAATTGAAAGTGGTGCTGACGCATACATATCTAAACCTTTTAGCGTAAAATTACTATTAACTCGTATCACTAAGTTGATTGAGCAGCGTGAAAAACTTAGAGACAAGTTCTCGAGTGAACCTGGAGTAAAGCGTCCTGCTATCTGTTCTACAGATAGAGATAAGGAATTTATTGACAAATTACACGAGATTCTTGAGAGAGAAATTGCAAATGCCGAGTTCTCAGTGGATGATTTTGCTGCTAAAATGCAATTAGGTAGAACTGTATTCTATAAAAAAGTAAAAGGTATCACAGGACATTCTCCAAATGAATATCTTCGTATTATTCGTATGAAGAAAGCTGCGGAGTTGCTTATCTCTACAAATCTGACTGTGGCCGAAGTGTCTTATAAAGTGGGGATTAACGATCCTTTCTACTTTAGTAAATGCTTTAAATCGCAGTTTGGTGTGGCGCCTTCTATTTATCAAAAGCAAGGCTAAATAAAAAAATAATTCAAAAATGTTTGTTAGATTCAGAAATGTTTCTACCTTTGCAATCGTTATAAGATTGTAATGATTACAAGTTTGGAAATAAAACTTAAAAGGAATGAATGCATACGATAAACTAATTACATATAACATTAAACCATCAGTGCAAAGAATTGCCATAATGGATTATTTGTTGAAACATCGTACGCACCCAAGTGCTGATGTTGTTTATTCAGCTTTAAGTAAATCAATACCAACTTTGTCAAAAACAACAGTGTACAATACACTTAAACTTCTGGCAGAACAAGGAGCTGCGTTGATGCTCACTATTGATGAAAATAATGTTTGTTTCGACGGTGATACTTCACCTCATTCTCATTTTCTGTGTAAAAAATGTATGAAGATTTATGATTTACCACTATCTTCATCAGAGAAAGAGGTTAATGGCCTAAACACAGACGGACACATTATAACAGAAATACATTACTATTTTAAAGGCATTTGTAAGAATTGCCTAAACGATAAAAATATTGATTAACTAATTAAAACACAACGAAAATGAAAAAATTTAGATGTACAGTTTGCGGTTACGTTCATGAAGGTGATTCAGCTCCAGAAAAATGTCCATTATGCAAGGCTCCAGCCAGTAAGTTTGTAGAAGTAGAAGAAACTGTTGGTGCATTAACTTTTGCTGATGAGCACGTTATTGGTGTTGCAAAAGGTTGCGACGAGGAAATGATTAAAGATCTTAATAATCATTTCATGGGAGAATGTACAGAAGTTGGTATGTACTTGGCTATGAGTCGCCAGGCTGATCGTGAAGGATATCCTGAAATTGCCGAAGCTTTCAAAAGATATGCATGGGAAGAAGCTGAACATGCTTCAAAATTTGCTGAACTGCTAGGTGATGTTGTTTGGGATACTAAAACAAACTTACAGAAACGTAAAGATGCAGAACAAGGCGCTTGCGAAGATAAAAAGCGTATTGCTACACGTGCAAAACAACTGAACTTAGATGCTATTCACGATACTGTTCATGAAATGTGTAAAGACGAAGCTCGTCACGGTAAAGGATTTGAAGGTTTATATAACAGATACTTCAAATAATAACCAGAGCTAATAGGTTGCATTATATTAGATTTGTTATAAGGTCTACTTCTTATTTAAAAAAGGGGTAGACTTTTTTATTTTAAGATGTACACTTTTTTGTTATTATCTCTACAGTCTTTGTTTTTTGTATCCTGATATTTAAGTTTAGCTTTTCTCAATCATTGCACTAAAAATCTATTTTCTTGTAATTCTTAGCAGGATACTTTATTTTTGTATTTTATAAATTCTTAATCAGATAAAGGTTTAATGGGTAAAATTGTTTATGAAAAGAGGATTGTAGAAAAGATGATCCGACTCTATTGCAGGTCGAAGCATGATCAGGAAGAGCTTTGCGATGAATGCAGAGAGTTGCTTGACTATGCTTTGTTGCGGTTAGATAAATGTAAGTATGGAGACAAAAAAGGTGCTTGCGGTAAATGTACAACCCATTGTTATAAGCCAGTGATGCGGGAAAAAATAAAGAGAGTGATGAAGTTCTCCGGTCCCCGAATGCTTCTTCATCACCCTCTCGATGCTTTTCGTCATTTATTGAATAAATAAACTCCTTTATAAATTTTCGGCACTATTTATTTTGCTGGTTTTCCAAGAAGAACCTGATCAATAGCTCTTTTAAAGGTAGCCTTGTCTGCCGATCCTACAATTAATTGCGGATCACCTTTCTTTGGAATAAACAATATGGTGGGCAGATTCTTGATACCAAGAGCTGTTGCTAATTCACTTTCATTATCAACGTTTACCTTGTAAATTACAATCTGGTCTTCGTATTCTTTTGCCAATTCTTTCATAAGTGGAGCTACCATTCTGCAAGGACCGCACCAGTCTGCATAGAAATCAATAATTACCGGTTTATCTCCTTTGAATTTCCATTCTTTAGAATTATTGTAATCGGCTACGTTTTTCAGATATAAGTCATTGTTCATCTGAATAACTACCCCTTTTTCCGGTTTGTCTTTCTTTTCGTCATGAGGAACGGCAAACGAATAGGTCGCTATAGCAACAACAACTATAGCCGCCATTATAAGTATTTTTTTCATGTAATCTTATTTATATTTTTCTATTATTTCTTTTAGATCTTCAGCCTGCATTACCCCCGATTGCCTCCACAATGGTTCGCCGTTTTTGAATATCATTAATGTCGGGATTGACTGAATGCGGTATTTTGCAGCGAGATCTTCGTTTTGATCCACATCTATTTTAATGATTCTGGCAGAATCACCAATTTCTCTTTTCAAGTTTTCGAGAATCGGTTTCATTGTTTTGCATGGTCCGCACCATTCTGCGAAGAAATCAACTAAAACCGGATTATTGCTTTTTATTACATCGTTGAATTTTTCCATAATCACTTTATTTTGTTGAATAAAAATAGCTGTTTTATTTTATAAAGATATATAATTTATAAATTATTAAGGGGAGAACATCTGAAATAATTCATTTGTTCTCCCCTTTAATATTTATAAACCTAAAGCAGTTTATTTTCAATTATATGGAAAATATTTTTATTTGTTGAATAACGGTAACACAAGGAGCACTACAGACAGAATAATCAGAATGGTTATTGTACCCCATCCGATAACATTATTAAGAGGTTTATTTACGTATTTACCCATTATCTTCTTGTTGTTTACCAACAGAATCATGCAGATAAGTACTACCGGAAGAAGCATACCGTTAATAACCTGCGACCATAATGAAATAGCAATAAGCGGTGCATTAGGAATCAAGATAATTATAACTGAAAAAATAAGAATACCTGTGTAAAGTATATAAAACTCTTTGGCTTCATCCCATTTCTTATCTATACCAGCTTCAAAGCCGAAAGCCTCGCACACATAGAATGCGGTTGCCAGTGGCAGAATAGTAGCCGAGAAAATAGATGCTACAAATAAACCAAATGCAAATAACTGAGAAGACAATTCTCCGGCAAGAGGTTTCAATGCCAATGCAGCGTCTTTAGCTTCGTTAATCTGTACTCCGTTTGTGTGAAGGGTAGAGGCACAGGCTATAATGATAAAGAATGCAACAACTACGGTAGCAATACATCCTACAACAATATCGATGAGAGAATATTTGTAATTCTTCATGGTCAGTCCTTTTTCAATAACAGACGACTGCATGTAGAACTGCATCCACGGAGCAATTGTAGTACCGATAATACCGATAACCATAGCTAGGCTCTGAGAGTTAACCTTTAAATCGGGATGAACCATTGCATGTCCTATTTCTCCCCAATGCGGTTTACCCATAATGGCGGCAACCACGTACATCAATAGCGAAAGACTGAAAATAAGAAATATCCTTTCTGCAATCTGATACGTGCCTTTTACAACAAGTACCCACACCATTATACCCACTATGGGCACAGATATATATTTGCTCACACCAAATACTTCCATACTTCCTGCCACACCGGCAAACTCAGTTGTTGTATTACCAATATCAGCTACAAGAAGACCAATGAAGATAAAGAAAGTAACCTTTACACCGGCATTCTCACGAATGAGGTCGGCCAATCCTTTACCGGTAACAATACCCATGCGGGCATTCATTTCCTGGATAACGATCAATACAATGAATGATGGTATAAGAGTCCAGAGAAGATTATACCCGTAAACAGCACCGGCTACCGAATAGGTGGTGATACCACCGGCGTCGTTATCTACACTCCCTGTAATAATACCTGGTCCTAGAATAGCCAGAAACATTGCAATCTGGCTGAAGAAATTCTTTTTATTTTTAAACATGAGAAAAGCTGTATTTCTTATTTGTTTGTTCTGCGTTTGTTAATTAAGTCTTCTATTACGTCATCGATAACAACCATACCTTGCAGTACATTGGCATTATCAACAACAGGAATTGCAAGCATATTGTACTTTGATACAATTTCCGCAATCTCGTCAACATCCTGATCATCTCGCAGACAAACAGGCGAAGGCTTCATTATCTCATTGATTGTAGCCTCGGGCGAGGAAACGACGATGTCTCTTAACGACACGGTTGCAATCAATTCTTCTTTTTCGTCAGTTACAAATAAATTATATAATGTGGCAGCTTCAGGCTTTTTCTCCCTCAATTCGTTGAGTACATCATTAACCGTCTTTTCCTTGCTGAAAGATATAATCTCGGTTGCCATAAGACTACCCACTGAATCTTCGGGATAATCAAGCAATTCACGTACTTCTTCGGAGGTTTTCTTCTCCATTTCGTTAAGAAGAAGTTCGGCTTTTTCTTCCTCAAGAGCATTAAGGATATCGGCAACTTCATCGGCCGGCATCTTGTCGAGCACGTCGGCTGCCTTTTCAATAGAAAGACTTTCAATGATATGTATCTGAGCATCGGCTTCCATCTCTTCAAGTACGTCAGCCGCCCTTTCTTCATCCAGTGATAAGAATACATCGGCACTGGCTTTCTTGCCTAAGTCCTCAATAATATCGGCTAAGTCTGATGGGTGAAGCGTTTGTAGTTTGGAATGACTTTTCGATAGCTTGATATTCAGATTTGAAAAGTCGATAGCTTCAACATCTTCCCATAAAATAAATTTAGCAGGGATGTTTACTTTAAAATATGAAAGGAAAATTTTAAGCGGTTTGGCAATCCCGATTCTTCTTAACAGACCTTCGATACCTATATCAACCGCAACGGCAAAAGTGCCATTGGCTACGGAAACAAGTCGGATGTCGTTTACACGAACCAACTTTCTTCCGTTCAAATCAACGATCTGTTTGTCTAGAACCACGCTAGCCAAATAAAGGTCGTTATCAATGTTTTCTTGTGATAATTCAATGAGTTGAGAACAGCTGACCTTAATTTTACCATTGATTTTCCGAACTTTAAAATGTTCAAAGGAGTAAAATTCGGTTTTATCAGGGCTTTTTATTTTAATACCTGTAACAAGGGGTCTTTCTGTCTGATTCGTATTGTCTGCATTAACCAGCAGATCCTTTACGATACCAATAAACTGGCCGTTTGTATCAAAGATCTTTCTCCCGATCACACGACTCAGATAGAACGTCATTAAAGAGTTCATATGCTTCTTTTCTTTTTATGATATAGATTAGAAGCATGCACAAGCGGATGCTAACCTAACTACACCAGGTTAATATTAAACTAAATATATCCGCAGGGCCTTCGTCCATTTTTTAATGATTTTGGTTTGCGCCGCAAAAGTAATTCTTTTAATTTAAAAAACAAGGCTTAATATTAGAATAATAAAAGAATTTAAATTTTTATTTTTTCTTTGAAAAGGCCAGAATTTCTTTATTTTTATCTATTTTTGTTGCTGTAATCATTTTAAATTCAAAATGGACGATTATCATAGTAAGGACTAAAATCTGAACAGAGGCATTTCGTGACTGAATCCCTTTGTTCTAAATGAATGGAGGGTAAAATATGAAAACTTTTCTAAGGGGTGCCTTTGGACTAGAGACTATTTCTAAGTGGGAGCCAAATTGTTGGATTAAAATAGAATGTCCCGATACAGAGGATTATAATTACTTACAAAAAACACTTAACGTTCCAGAGTATTTCCTTTCGGATATTGCCGATATTGACGAACGTCCGCGTGTAGAAACAGAAGATGAGTGGACGTTTATTATCTTACGAATACCCCATAGGCAGGATGATTCTAAAATGCCTTTTATTACAGTTCCATTAGGTATAATATTTAAAGATAACATCTGCATTTCCATATGCCATTACCAGACTGTAATGCTTAAGGATTTCATAACGTATTATGAACGTAAGAACCTAGGTTTTACAGACACTGTAGATCTTATTTTTAAACTATTCCTATCTTCATCAGTGTGGTATCTGAAATCACTTAAGATTATTAATCAACGGATTGATGTTGTAAAAAGAGAACTGGAACGTTCTATTGAAAATAAAGAATTGCTGGCGCTTTTTCACTTGGAAAACTGTCTTACCTATTTTATCACATCTTTGAAAGGGAATGAAATATTACTAGCCAAACTGAAATTTAAACTTCCGGTCGATGAACTTGACGTGGAACTTATTGAAGATGTTGAAATTGAATTGAAACAGGCTCACGAATCGGCCAATATATACAGCAATATACTTAGTGGAATGATGGATGCTTACTCTTCAATTATCAGCAATAATGTGAACAGCATCATGCGTATATTGACATCTATCTCTATTATTTTAATGTTCCCAACGCTTATATCAAGTATGTTTGGTATGAATATTAAAAATGGTATTGAGAACTCTAACTGGGGATTTATTTTTGTAGTTGGATTCTCGCTTGTTGTTTGTGCTGGATTTCTTTTGTTTTTTAAGAAGAAGCACTGGATGTAATTAAAAAAACAGAAAGTTCTATAACAATAGTGATCTGACATTCAATATTATACGTAATTGCATTACCTTTGTGTCGCTAAACTAAAGCTTATGCTATTACGTACTTATTACCCCACTGTGGTTCTCTCTGACATTCATTTAGGAACGCCTCATTCTAAGAAAGAGGAGGTAAGTAAATTCCTTAAATCCATTAAATGCGATAAGCTAATTCTTAACGGAGACATTATTGATGGCTGGCACTTTAGTAAAGAGGGACTCAGTAAATTGAAGCTAAAACATATTCAGTTCTTTAAAGACGTCATGAATATGATGGATAGCTTTAGTACTGAAGTAATATATATCCGTGGAAATCATGATGATTTTCTGGACAATTTTGTTTCGAAAACTCTCGATAATATCAAGATAGTAAAGGATTACGTTTACGAAAGTCATGGTAAACGTTACTATGTTACTCACGGAGATGTATTCGACTCTGTAACTTCCCGTATGAAATGGTTGGCAAAGCTTGGCGATCTGGGTTATTCGATCCTTCTTTGGTTAAACGAAAAATACAATGCCCGCAGAGTTAAGCATGGCAAACCTTATCATTCTTTTTCAAAGGTTATAAAGCAGAAATTTAAGAAAGCAGTTTCTTTTATGTCTAATTTTGAAAATAAACTAGTATCTCTGGCTCGGGTTAAGCAATGTAATGGTGTTATTTGTGGTCACATCCATCATCCTGAAAACAGGTACTACGAAGATATTCATTATCTGAACTCCGGCGATTGGATAGAATCGTTATCAGCCTTGGTTGAAGACGAACACGGAAACTGGAGAGTGCATCATTATTACGAAGACGCAGGAGTATAGATAAGCCGGAATAGTTGAATCAGAAAATAGCAGAATTATATTTGAACGCAGGTTATTGAATAATCAGTTGCCTGCGTTCATTTCTTTTGGAGCTTTTTTAACTGCTTAAACTTAATAGAATAGTAATATTGTGTTCATTCTTTTGTAATGTAATAAGATGATATTTGTAGAGCAAAAAATAAAAACTTATGCAATTACGAAACTATTACCCAACAGTAGTCCTATCGGACATTCACTTGGGAACTCCTCACTCCAAAACAGAGGAAGTAACTAAATTCCTGAAATCAATTAATTGTGATAAACTGATTCTTAACGGAGACATTATTGACGGTTGGCATTTACAAAAAGGCGGGCCGAATAAATGGAAACCTAAACATACCGAGTTCTTTAAAGTAATCATGAAAATGATGGAGAACTTTGGCACGGAAGTTATTTATGTAAGAGGAAATCATGATGATTTTCTGGATAATCTGGCTCCACTGACACTCTATAATATTAGTATAGTAAAAGATTACATTTATGAAAGTCACGGTAAACGCTATTATGTTACTCACGGTGATGTTTTCGATTCGGTAACCACTCAGATGAAATGGCTGGCTAAACTGGGAGATATTGGTTATTCCATGCTTCTGTGGCTGAATAAAATCTATAATGCCCGTAGAGTAAAGCAAGGAAAGCCATATTACTCACTTTCACAAACAATTAAGCAAAGAGTAAAATCTGCAGTATCTTATATCTCCGATTTTGAAAAAGAGCTGGTTGATCTTGCCCGGATTAAAAGATGTAATGGCATTATTTGCGGACACATTCATCATCCGGAAAATACCTATTATGAAGAGATACATTATCTTAATTCCGGTGACTGGGTGGAAACATTGTCTGCTTTGGTTGAGGATGAAAAAGGAGACTGGAGTGTGCGCTACTATGAAGGAGCGCTGGTACAAGAGAGTTTGAATGATATAACAGAAGAAATATATATAGCCTCATGAAATTCTTATTTATTGTTCAAGGAGAGGGGAGAGGTCACTTTACCCAGGCAATTACATTAGAAGAAATGTTACTTAAAAACGGGCATGAAGTGGTGGAAGTTTTAGTTGGAAGAAGTACTTCGCGCTCGCTTCCGGGATTCTTTAACAGAAGTATAAAAGCCCCGGTTAAACGATTTTTAAGTCCTAATTTCCTGCCGTCTGCACAAAATAAAAGAGTAGATATTGGAAGAAGTGTAGTTTATAACTTGCTTCAGACACCTGCATATATTAAAAGTATGATTTATATAAAACAGCGCATAGAAGAATCCGGCGCCGACGTGGTTATAAACTTCTACGAACTACTTACGGGACTCACCTACACCTTTCTGCGTCCCCGGATTCCTTATGTATGCATTGGTCACCAGTATCTTTTTCTACACCGTGATTTTGAATTTCCGCAGAAAAACGCCTTTAGTCTTTCTATGTTACGTTTCTTTACCCGTCTTACAAGTATAGGAAGCTCAAAGAGACTGGCTCTCTCATTTTATAGAATGTGCGATGATAAAAGAGAAAATGTAGCAGTAGTACCTCCTTTGTTGCGCAGTGAAGTTTTCTCTCTTCAGCCTGAGCACGGGAATTATATTCACGGATATATGGTAAATTCCGGTTATGCAGATAATATTATCGAGTTTAACTCCAGGCACCCGGAACTACAGTTGCATTTTTTCTGGGATAAGCCTGATGCTCCGGAGGAGACGAAAGCAACAGAAACTCTTTCTTTTCATACACTAAACGATGTGGATTTTCTGAAATCTATGAGTGGCTGCCGAGCGTATGCCAGTACTGCCGGGTTTGAATCTATTTGTGAAGCAATGTACATAGGTAAACCGGTAATGATGGTTCCCGCACATATTGAACAGGATTGTAATGCCTACGATGCTGTAAGAGCAGGTGCCGGTATTACTTCCGATTCTTTCGATCTGGATGAGCTTATAGAATTTTCAAAGAATTATACTCCCAACCGTTCTTTTGTTTATTGGGTGAATAGTTGCGAAAGAGTTCTACTAGAGGAACTAGAAGAGAAAATAGACAAACATACAATTTTTGCCATTCCGGCATTATCTAATTATTTTTAGCTATGAAACTTAGAAAAGAAGATTATGTTCTAGAGCGTACCACCGATGGTGGTTATTACGCTTATCTTGCTTACAATATGCAATGTAGCGCTTATGGAGATACTCCTGAAGAAGCATTGGAATATCTCCAGGAAGGTTTAAGTGAATATGTCAGTGATATGTATTTGGTTGAAGACTATGTGTGACTTCACAATTATGTATCTATAAAAACACAATTCTTTCAATCAAACATTTTAATAATTTTAATCAAAACGCATATATCCTATTTTTATTTTTTTATCTTTGTTTTAAGATTAATATAATGAACACAAACTGAAATCATAAAATAAGGCACTCTAACTACTTATGTGGGATTTTTATTCAGATACAATTTTCGCTGCAATAATAGTTTGCTTCTTGACATCTATTTATCTTTTCGCACGTCGTGATGAAGGTGAGCGTTCACGAATCTTTTTATCAGTGATTATTTTTTTTTCCGTATTGAATTACGTTCCCCGTTATTGGGCTGCTACTCATGGGCAGGTTCCAATGTTGGTGGTATCAGTCCCAGTGCTTTTATTAGCCTTATTCATGATCACATCTTATATAATATATCCCATTGAGGTTGTTTCGCCGGGCTGGCTTAATTTTAAGCATATTGTTTTGCTATATACTCCAGTTGGAGTACTCTACGGAATATGGCTAATTACATTGTGGTGTGGGGTTGAATACGCTGAATATAATTCTTTGCAAAGTATGCTGCCAGATATATCGCATTTTGATGTGTGGTTTCGGTTTATATTATGCTTATTGATACTGTGTCCTGTATTCTTTATCTTTTTTGTGCCTTACACTAAAAAATATTGTAATGTAGACAATCGATGGAAATGGATATACATGATTATTTTTTCAATAAATACAGTAGCCTTTTTATGGATATTATGGGATAGGAGTTTATTTGCAAGTACATTATATTATTATATCAGTGTAGGATGCAGTTTACTAATAGCCTATAGAGAATTATCCACTCGCTTTATCCGAAATCCAATGTCCGAAAGTCCTTTTCCTGAAATGCCAAGTAAAGTTTTTGAGGAATTACGATATGAATCGAGCGAAGTTGCCACTCCTTGTGATGAACTTGAAAAGAATAATTCCGAGCTTTTTAGCAGGCTGGATGAATATATGAAAAAAAATGCAGCATGGCGGGATCCGGAACTTACTTTAAACAAGCTTTCTTCAATGATGAATACTAACCGAACCTCTCTTTCACTGGCTATCCAAAAAAGTGAATACCGGAATTACACTACATATATTAATAAATTACGTATTGACGATTTTGTATATTGTGTAACATCTAACTGTTCAGGTAATTTTCAGCAGGCTTTTTACGATGTCGGTTTCCGATCTCGCGCAACTGCTTTGCGCAACTTCCGCCAAATAACATGTATGACACCTACAGAATATTTCATGAAAATGAGAACTGAGGATTAAGTTTGTTTTCTGATATCAGATATAAGGATGAAATAATCCATTAATAATAAAAACATAAAATTATCTCCCACCTGCTACTAGATCTATGTTAATGTTTTGAGTTTTAATTAAATATTTTAGTGGGAGATAAACTTTATATACATTTTATCTCCCACTAAAATTTGTTATCTGCTACCAGATTTATAGATTTTAGTTGTTTTTATTGATAATATCGGCAACGACTTTAATCATAACCTATTTTCTTCAGTACAACTTTCTGTTATCATCAAGGTATCGTTTTGAATTAAATTCACGATTTAAGCAAGCAGATCCAGAAATTAAGTTGCAATTGCGCAAAATTGTTTTTTTGAAACAAAATTGTAAAAATGAAACATCATCGTCAGTGAAAAATAGGCAAAATTGTTGATGTGAAACATTAAATTGTGTAATAATGAGCCTCCTGCTTTTTTTTCATTAATTAATTTTACAAACAGAATCTGATACATTTCAAGAATAATATAATCACAAAATAAAATAAGTATAAATGGAAAAGAAAATGCTTACCTTGTTTGCTTTACTTGCTGCAGCTACTGGTTTTGTGCAGGCACAGCAGACAACGAACGGTTCAACGGAAAAAGAGACTGTATTTTGTTTCTCCGCCAAAAGCAATGAATTTATCCTTCCCGGAAATGATAATGACACGAACTCTGTCACCACCAATCCGATGGTTGAAAATCAATTGCAGACCACTGAACAACCTGAAAAAGAGATGCAACCGCCTCGGGCAATTGCTGCCGAAGAATCTGCTTTTGTTGCAACACCCCAAAAGCAGCCTTCCCGTTGGTATATGGGTTTTGGTGGAGGTTTGTCATTTGGACGTACTACGTTTGCTTCGTTTGCAATGGACAAGACTCATCTTGGTTTTAACGTGGGCGTTCTTGGTGGATATAAAATCAACAGACTGCTTTCAACAGAAGTGTCACTTGATTATACCCGCATGAAGCTCGGTACCTATGACTGCTGTCAGAACCTTTGGTTGGGAAAGGATGGTAATCGCTACTTTGCTCCACTCACCGGCGTAGAAAGTTATAAGTATAGCGACCTGACTTCGACAACTAATCTCGTGGGGTTGGGTACGCACCTTAACATTGACTTGTTGAGTATCTGGAATGAGGACTCTAAATGGTTGGCATTCGTTTTCCCGGCAATTTACGGAGTTTATAGTAACGCGAGTGTTAAGCAATCGGGCATCAAAGTTCATACAGCTTCAACGTTTCATTTTGGTGCAGGGCTCGATCTTGGTGTAGGCTATACGATTACTCCGAAGATAAGTCTGCGCCTTATAACGGGCATCAATTATTTGACGGGAGCCATCGACGCTCTTCCCCGCGAAGAACACAAAACAAGTTATGTGTGGAATAGTGGTATGAAACTAATCTATAAACTTTGAATTCGATGAAAAACAAGATAATCTACTTTTTTGCTATGATTGCTGTTACTCTTACAAGCTGTGATAAGGAACTGCATGAAATACCTACAGATAAACCCACAGATGAGGCGGTGGTAACAGTGAGCCTCAATAAGGATCACACGCAAAATGCACCACTGAACGATGTGCACCTCTATTGGTTCGACGAAACCGACAAACTCTACAAACAAGACTATTATTCTTCGATGGAGGATCTGGCACGGGCACGTATTATTTTGCCAGAAGGGAGTTATACTGTATTCGCGGTGTTGAATGTGGGAGAGGACTTTACAGTTCCTTCATCGCGTGCAACGCTGCCCGATATTGATCTGAGCACGTTTTCAAAATATATAAAGGATCAAGAAACAAACTATGTAAATATGCTTACCGGAACACTGCGTAATGTTGTGAAGAATGGAACTCAGCTATTTTATGTCGACCTCGAACCTAAATCGGAAGGTATCGAGTCTGCAACTGTACAACTGCTGCTTACAATTCCTTCTCCACACTTGCCCGACTTTGCAACTAAAGCAAGTACCACCACTGCTTTAAGGGGCACAGCGTTTATTTTCAAGAAAGGAAGCAAACAGTTATTTGCCATGAAGCAGGCAATGCTTACACCGACAGGAACAGACGGAGTTTATTCTATGGATTTATCGCTTTTCAAAGGAGAGTATGATGTAAACCTGTGGTGCGACTACACATTTGACGTAGCGACTGATAATCACTACATTACTACCGGTCCGGATGTAATTACGATTTTATCGAAAGATAAATATACAGCAAATACAGACACTAGCGATGGTTTTTCTAAACGTATTGCGCTTATAGTTGCAGAGGAAAACAATAAACCGCAAAGTGTGGAAATGAATCGACCATTGGCCAAATACCGCCTTGTGGCTACTGATGTGGCGAAATATGAGACTCAACGATTGCAAAAAGGACTTCCGGCATTGGCAGATTTGCGAGTGTTTGTTGGTTATGAAGGCTTTCTACCGAGTGCATATAACATCACAGAATCGAAACTTGCCGATGCTAAGGAGGGATATTTCTATTACTCCTCATTGTCCGATATTACCGCTACTGATGCAACTTTTGCCAAGGATTATGTATTAGTGAACGGTGCAGAATCTTCTGTTGTGGTAACAATCCTGTTTAAGGATGCTGCGGGTAATACCATTAGTGGTGTGCGAGGTGTTAAAATTGCCTATCGTTCGGGGCAACTTACAACCGTAAGTGGTGATTTCCTTACAGCTGGTTTGGGTAACGGTGTTACCATAGAAACTGAATGGAGTGGCGATCACAATGTGGAATTTTAATAGGATATAGTGATGAAGAAGATTATATATATAATGTGTACTGTAGCAGCTATGCTTGTAGGCTGCAGTAAAGAAGAAGTTAGTAACGAACAGCTTATTGGTGAGTATGAAGTAACAATTTCTGCTGTACCAAATCTGTCAATGGCTAATGAACCGGAAGTGAAAAGTGTTCAGACACGCAGTGCTGTTACCTGTAACCGATATGTTATTGAACTATATGCCGATGCAGATTATAATACCATGGTAGGTACACAGCAGAGCACAACTGATGGTAATTTTACACTGGCTTTGGATCGTACGAAAACATATTACGCTCTGCTTTGGGCTGATAATAATGCTTCGGCAATTTATGATGTGACAAGTCTGAAAGCTGTTACGTTGAAAGCTGGTCAATCCCCCAAGGAAGCTTTTTATGGCAAACTCACTATAGCGGGTAATCAGGTAAAATATGATGTATCGCTTAAGCGTGCAGTGGCAAAGCTAAACCTGAACGAAACCGGCGATCTACCCAAAGGTTCGGTATCATTGAAGTATAACCAGAAACCCGTATTCAGTGTTGTTGACGGTACAACATCCGGAACAGCAACAAGTCTCACCGCAACAGTTACAAGTACTACTTATATTACAGGTACTAAAGAAGCTCCCGTAACGCTTAATACTGATCAGCCTATCTATGTACTTGCATCAACCACTTCGGCCAATGTAGATTTTACACTCCAGTATAAGGATGCTACCGAGGCTTCTGCCGAAATAGAGTTTACGGTTACTGCTCCTGTGCAGGCAAATTACAATACGAACATAAAGGGACATTTCACAACAGTTGTGCCTATAGCCAAAGTTGGCGACTTCTATTACAAGAACGGTACATGGTCCAGTACCAATAAAGCTACCGCTGATAATCCGATTATCGGTATTGTTTTTGTTGTCAATGCGGATGGCAAGAGCGGCAAAATTGTGTCGCTGGATAGTGGGATATATATTGCTTGGAGCTCGGAGACAGTTTTGATTCCAGGAGCTGAAAGTACAACTGATGGTGCGTCCAATACGGCAGCAATTACTTCATATAGTAGTTATTCAGCGGAAAAATATCCTGCCGTGGCATGGTGTGTAGCCAAGAATACGCCGGAAATAGCGGGAATTAATTGGTATCTTCCGGCAAGAGATGAATTGGTAGCTTTGTATGGAACCGATGGTACTGTAAAAAAAACTGTAGAACAGTCATTGATTACAGTTGGTGGAGCAATACTTGGCATTTTCTTATGGACGTCTACGCAGTACGATTATAGAAGTGCGTCATTTTTTAACATTGAAAGTAACTATGAATACGCTATGGAAAAGACTGCTAAAGATAATGTACGTGCAATATCCGCTTTTAAATCAATAAATTAGATATTAGAAATTATCGGCTTTATTTGCCACAAATTAAACAACAAAAAGATAATTAATAAAATGAATCATATAAAATATCACCAAATAAATCTCAGAACAATGAAAAGAAAATTTTTACTTGCACTGGCAGGAATCGCAGTTATCTTGTCAAGTTGTAGCAAAGAAGAGGTGGGTAGTGCAGACAGCAACACTACAACAAAAAAGAGTTTCACGCTAAACGTGGATAACGGAGTACAGACTCGTGCAGATGTTACCGACCTGACTCGTTATGTAATGGAGGTCTACGAGGGTACTACGGCATCGGGTACGCCTGAAGTGCACAAGGAACAGGCAACAGGGGTGTTCGATAATGTGATTCTCAAGGATGGACAGAAATACACAGTGCTTTTCTGGGCAGACTATGGCACACCATCTACTGACGGCACTCATCCTGCCGCCAACGAATACAATGCTTCCGATCTTAAAACAGCACGGGTTGCTGAGGGTAAACAGGCAACTAAAGTAGCTTTTGCCGGAGCAAGCAAGTTTACCGTGGGTACAGACAATGAAGATGTTTACACTGCTGTTAAACTTACACACGCCGTTGCACAGGTTAATTTTAAACAGAATGAGGCTTTAACCTCTGATGTGAATACGCTTGTAGTAACTTATCCCGAAAGCTACTCACTCAATGTAGATGATATGAGCGTAACAAAGATTGCAGGTGCAGTTAGTAACTCGTTTACTTATGGTAGTAAGGATATAGGAACGCTTGGTACTAGCTACATAATTGCAGCTACAGGTACAACTAAAACTGTGATGGACATCACAGCCACGATGACTTCGGGCGGTTCAACGAATAGTAAAGCTGTTACTGCTATACCTTTTGAGCGCAACTATCGCACCAATATTTACGGGGCTTATTCTAACTTGTACAACTCCACGCTTTCTGTAACTTGTGACACCCAGTGGGAAACAACCAACAAAGAAGTTGTATTTCCGGTAACTCCTCAGGTGGGCAATTTTTTCTACAGCGACAAAACATATTCTACAGATCTTAAAACAAACAAGACAGTAATTGGTATCGTTTTCTGGGTAGACCCAACAGATCCTACCAAAGGCAAAATAATTTCACTGGATGAAAGTAATTTGGTTTGGAACAAGGATAATATTACGATTCCAGGAACGGATAGCAAAACTGATGGTGCGGCCAATACAGCAACCTTTACATCTTCTAGCGACTTTTCAACAAAATTCCCTTGCGTGGCATGGTGTGTAGCTAAGAATGATCCGGCGATAACAGGAATCCATTGGTATGTACCGGCATGCAATGAATTGGCAGATTTGTATGGAACCAATGGAGCTATAAAAGACAAAGTAAATGCAGCATTGGGCAATATTAGCAGTGCAGCAATGCTCAGCAATAGTTACTATTTTTCGTCTACACAGTCACTTGATTATACTTCAACTAATCCATATATTTATATTGTAAGCTTATCTAATGGCATGTTCTTAAATGGTGTTAAGAGTAATCTTAATAATGTTCGTGCAGTGGCAGCTTTTTAATATTTACCAATTTAACTATTTAGAATAGCGGGTACAACCGCAAAATAAACATCTAAAATTATAAAACAATGAAACGATACCTTTATATAGTATGTGCGATGCTCATGGGAATATTTTCCTCATGTAGCAAGAGCGAAATTGGAGGCAATGATGCCGACCCTACCGGAACTGTTGTTCTGAAAGTAACCGCCGATGAGGGTATACAAACCCGTATAGCCGATGAACGCTACGTGATTGAGGTTTACACAGACGATACTTATGCAACTGCTGCCAATGTTTTCACCAATGGAACTAACAGAGCCGTTAATTACACAGGTGAATTCCAGATGGTTCTAGATCGCACCAAGGAGTACTACTGCCTGCTGTGGGCAGACGGAAATGCTTTAGATGTCTATAAAGTAGACAATCTGAAAGCTGTTACCTTGCAAGAGGGAAAGAAGCCAGTTGAGGCATGGCACGGTACTCTAAAAATTGAAAAAGGGACAACTGCTACACTTACTACAAAATTGAAGCGTGCTGTTTCTAAACTTTCTTTATTGGAGACCGGAACAATCCTGCCTAATTCATCACTTGCAGTAGCATTTAATCAGCCGAACGTATTCAATGTAGCTACTACTGCTGCATCGGGTACAATTGCTCGTACCGAGACCATTTCTCTTGGATTGGGCGCTACAGGAACAAAAGATGCTCCTGCAAAACTCAATAATTCTGATATCTTCGTGTTGTCTAGTGTAGCTGGAAATGTAACCGATTTAACCTTTACAATGAGTATGAACGGTACTTCCGAGCCTTCATTCAGTGTAACTAATGTACCTTTGCAAACCAATTATAATACCAATGTCAAAGGACACTACACTTCACTTACATCATCTACCTTTACCGTTACTTGCGATGACCAATGGACGGTATATGATGAATAATATGATTGCTTTGCCTTTTAATTAATCTTTTAAAAGTCAGAAAAAAATAGAGAACCAAAAACTAATATTTGGTTCTCTATTTTTTTGCCTTTATATATAGGTATATTTAGAAGTATCTAGCAGTCTAGCACTTTGCCTTTAATTGGATAAATATGAGTATGTTACTACCGCTAGACTTCCCGGAAATAGTCTAGCGGTAGTCTAGCAGTGTCTCGTCCTGGTTTTGGTGGTTCTTTTGCAATTTAGTTGAAAAGAAGAGTTCCCAGAACTAGTTTTCTTTTCAGTAGCATGAGCTTTGCCTTTCCGTACATCATTCGTTTTATAGTCTTCAATTTATTAACAAAGCCTTCTACAATTCCATTAGAAAAAGGGTATTTTATTCCATTTTCAACAGCTTTCATGTCCAGTATGATGCCTGTGATAAAGGTTTTTAATTTTGCAAGTTCAGTATCTCTATATTCATTTATCCATTCATCTAATTGTCCACCATTGGGCTCTTTGAATATTTTATAAAATGATGTAGCAGCATTGTAAATTTCCTTAAACCATGGAATAGATATCAATGTCTGTATCAGTATATCTTCTTTTTCATCCAGTTCTTTCATTCTGATTCCTTTATCTACAATTGATGAGATTGTTTTTACAGGTATCAGTGGTTCACGATTATCTTGTGGCTTTATTTTCTTTATCGATTTCGGTCTGTCACTACGTCTTCCTTTACGTCCTTTTGACAAATATCTATAATGATCATGAAATGGAGTTAGACTGCCTTTAAATCCCAAGTTCTTTATTTTATGAAAGATATTGACCAGACTTTTACCATTTGAATATTCTGATTCTACATATGAATCAAATTTAAAGTATTCATTACGTGGACTGCTTTTTCTTGGGGGTAAGGATGTATAGTTTCTATATTTTCTGACGGTCTGTCTGGCTATCTTCAATTTTTTGGCAATTGCACCTATAGAGAAACCTTTATCTTGAAGTTCCTTAACTTCATTAAACATTATGATTCTTGAATCTGTCTTATTGTTTATCTCCTGTTTTTCATCTCCAAACAGTTTATCATTGTAAATCTCCTGAATATCAGGTTGAATACACTTTTCTTCGGGAGTAATTTCGTTTCCAGAACGTACTGCATTCCTATAGTCCGAATAGTTTTCACTAATAGTCTTTGTTAAACAGTCCGACATGTTTTTTATTAGATGAAACCTATCCGCCACCTCTATAATACGTTTTCCTGATAAACTTATAGCTGCCGAATATTCAGTGGATCTATCCCTGCTTACAAGGGATACCTGCTGATGGCATTCCAGCCATTTACCAAAACTATCACGTTCTCTATCTCCCAACAGATCAATAACGTGCCCAGTTTCCAGATTTACGATAATACTTCCATAATTGATACCTTTTCTGAAGGCCCAATCGTCAATTCCGATATTGGTTATGTCTTTGTTTTCCGGAATTTCTATTCTGTGTACGTCTCGAAGTACTGTAGTATTGCAAAGTGGAATACCCATTCCGTTAAGAAGACTGCTGGCATCATTGGACGAACTCATCAATCCATGATGTGTAACTACCTGTTCACAACGTCGTGTCCTTCTTCTATATCTGAACACCTCATTACCTGGTTGTTCTGCAAATGTTTTTTTAGAACAGAAATCATATTGACAAAAGAATTTTCTTGCTCTGAAATGAATGACAACCCTTTTACCTAAAACGGGAAGATCAGTTATGACTCGCTGATACTGGCTATGAATCTTTTCGCTTATATGACCACAATAAGGACAGATGCCATAATCCAATACGGATTTTATATATAACTCGATTTTATTATTGCCAATAACGGCTGATTCAACAATCATATCTGATGGAAGATAAAAGGATGATAGATTAAGGCTGCTATTAGCTTCATTTATAGCTGAAATATGATGGCAATGTGCGTCTATTGTATTATTTTTGTTGCAATTAGGATATTTAAGCATTGTTTTGTAGTGTTTTGTTTGGTATCTTAAAATTACAAAATGTATACTTAATATCCTAATTATAAATAGATTAATATAACACTATTAATGTGTTATATTATACAAAAAACTTGAAGAAGTTTTGTTTTATCAGAGTTCTTTAGGAACTATAACGATACGTCCTTTCAACTAAATTGCAAAAGAACCGTTTTGGTTGACTGTGTTTATTAATAATCCTGGTATTGGTTGTCTATAATTATGTATGCCAACCCTAATCCTGTCAGAGGTTGTCTTCCTTGCGGCTAGCCGCAAGGAAGACAACCTTGTCCACGAAATTAAAGATATTTTCCATCATTCCATTCTTTATTCTCTCCTTTTTTATAGTAGCTTTTCCATTTCCTTTCCAATGGACCTTGCATATGGCTTGCCTGTTCAGGTGTCATCATTTGAATACTGCTGTGAGGCCTTTCATTATTATATAAATAAACCACCTTCTTTATTCTCACACGGGCATCCTCTAATGACTTAAAAGACATATCATTAATCCATTCTGTTTTTAATATTCCATTAACTCTCTCTGCTATTGCATTTTCTCTAGGGTCACCATTCTGAGTCATGCTAATCCTGATATCGGCATTAGCTATACTTTTGAGAAGATTAATATAAGGGCCGCTGCAGTATTGTACTCCGCGATCAGAATGATGAATAAGTTTTGCGCCCTCAGGGAGCTTAGACAAAGCCATTTTTAAAGCTTCTATAGGTCCTTTCATTTCTAATGTTTCAGACAAATACCAGCCTACAATCTTATGGGAATATGCATCTGTTATCAAACTTAGATAATAGAAACAACCATCAGGACCATCTACATAAGTAATGTCACTTACATAAAGCTGATGAGGAGCTGTAGGAGAGAAATCCTGAATAAGATTTTCATAGATATGAAAATGGTGATAAGAGTTTGTGGTAACCGGATGAGATCTCCTGCTACGAAGCAGGTAACCGTTATCACGTAAGAGATTAAAGAATGCATCTCTTCCTATAAATAGATCTTCAGGAAGTCTTTCAACAACTATCTGATGTAGCTTACGACCTCCCAAATGATGCATATCACTCCGAATTTCTTCTACGATTTTCAGTATGACAGAAGACTTTAGTCTTTCATGACAATGGTAGTTCCATGCTTTATAATAGGCTTGTTTACTGTGGCCAAACAATGCACAAAGCGACAATACAGAAATTCTGCTGTCTGCCTGGTGAAGCCGATTCACTGTTTGGTGCCAGATTTTTTTCTAATCTGGATATTTAAAGAGGATTCAGCTATATCAATCATCATATCTAAAGCGCTGGCCTTTATCTGAGAATCTCTAAGCTCTTTTTTCTTTTGTTCCAATTCTTGCCTTAGCAGGAGATTCTCCTTACGCAAGACCTTTTCTTTGTCAGTAACAATCCTGGCTTTTGATTTATCTTTCATAACAGGACGAAGATTTATATTATCAGCACCAAAGGTACGAACCCAATTCGCTATTATACGAGGATAAGGCAATTTATATTTTCGTCCCAACTCTTTTTGACTACCATGACCGCTAAGGTAATCCTTTACTACTGCTAAACGAAGCTCTAAAGGATAAGCTTTTCCGGGATGTGGCTTGTAAACTTCTTTTTTCATAATCGTTTTATTTAGAAGTCAACCTAATTTAGGACGAGACACAGTCTAGCGCCAGACTGCTAGATCAACGCTAGATCAAATTAATTTGATCTAGCACCTATACAACACTTATATACAATAACTTAAGGTCTACTGCTAGATCGCTAGATCAATTTCTAAAAATTAAAATTTATGTAGTGTTTTTGCAGGTTATCAAATGTCACTTCGGCTCTTCGGAAAGATGCGGCGTGAGGTTGCTCAATCTCCCGAGTGACTTTTTATATCTCAGGCGAGAAGTTGATGTATTCTTGTACAAAACATTGTTTTCTTCTGTACAAAAGAATTAATTGTTCTGTACAGAAGAATACATTCTTTTGTACAAGAATTCACAAATATCCGGAATAACTTTTGAAAAAGCAAACCAGAGTTTTGTTGTATTCCGGCGGGCAATGTTTTAAAAGCTTTCGGTTAATAGTATGAGCTAGATTCTGCTTATGGAAGAATTTGAAGGAACAAAAAGTTTAATAAGAACATTTGATTTAGAAGTAACAAAAAAAGGAGAAGATCAACTCTTCCCCTTTTATATTCTTGGCATTTTTGCCAGATAACTCAATGTTGAGCTTATAAAGCAAAAAACTATTCCTTAATCGTCATTTCTTTGATTAAGTGTGAAGCTCCGGCAAACTTATCTATGATGAAAAGAGTATAGCGGATATCAACAACTGCTGCACGTTGAGATGAAGGGCGGAAAGCAATGTCGCCTGTCAATCCTTCGTAGTTGCGGTCGAATGCTGTACCAATGAGTTCGCCTTTACCATTAAACACCGGACTGCCGGAATTTCCTCCGGTATTGTCTGTATTTACAATAAAGCAGACTGGCATTTCACCATTCTTCATGGCATAGCGTCCGAAGTCCTTATTGTTATATAACTCTTTCAGTTTAGCCGGAACAACAAACTCGAAGTTGTTTGGATCTTCTTTCTGCATAACACCTTTCAGAGTTGTATAGTAATTGTATACAGCACCATCTGCAGGTTCGTAAGGGAGCACTTGTCCATAAGTAAGGCGCAAAGTTGAATTGGCATCCGGATAAATTGCTTTACCTTCAGATTTCTTCATATCCATCATTCCCTTTACCCATGTTTTGTGAGCTGCAGCATAAGCTTTATTTATTTCCTTCATTTCTGATGCTGTCTGTTCCAGGCCATTAACTACCGAAATGCCATAAAGTACCATCCAGTCTTTCTCTATTTTGTAGATACTTGGCTTTTCGATGAACTTGTTGAAGTTCTCTTTTGATCCAAAGATAGAATTATCGAAACAAGCATCTACAAATGCAGAAGAGTTTCCTTTAAAGCGATCTTTTATAATGCTGAAAATAGAGATTCTTTTTCCATCAGGAATTAAGGCAGCGTATACCTTAAGCATCTCTTTTGATACTTTTCTATCTACTACCGGATTATAATCCTTATCGAAATATTTATCAGCAGCTTTTATCAAGGCTTCTTTTTCTGCATTGATCTTTTCTTTATCCTTGCTCTTCAGTGCACTAAGAAGTGCCGAAGTAGAAGGAACTTTTGCAAATTCAGTACCTCGGGACAATGCTTCGGTGATAATTTGTTGGTGATACATGGCATTTCTGCGTTGAGCAACAATTTCACGAATCTGGTTGAACGCTTTCTGGTAAGAATCATCGTTTTGAGCCTTGCCGTATGCAAGAAGTTTTTCTTGTTGTTCTTTCTTTGTATCGAGAACCTTTAAGCGAACAAGTCCTTCGTTCATACCGATGGCATTTTTCCAGTAGTTGGCAGAAGAAGCATATTTGCTGGCATACTGAATG
This sequence comes from Bacteroidaceae bacterium, assembly GCA_963668125.1. GTDB lineage: Bacteria > Bacteroidota > Bacteroidia > Bacteroidales > Bacteroidaceae > Bacteroides. The sequence goes on from OY764215.1 coordinate 2,211,129, forward strand.
CGTACAGCCGGATCTTTTTGCATCTCTTCCATCATGGCAGTCTGACGAACACCACGTATGGTATCTCGTGCAAAGTTGGTTGTCTGCATACGTTCTTCCACTTCGTCGGAAATCATGTAGCGCCAGTTACTTCCTGGAAATCCCATAGTCATAACATAATCTTTCTCTTTCACACCGCTGATGTTAAGCGTAAAGTATTTCTTAACTTTCAATGGAACGTTATCTTTAGAGTATTCGGCAGATTTTCCATTCTTGTCGGCATAAATACGGAACATAGAGAAGTCTCCGGTTTGACGAGGCCACATCCAGTTATCGGTATCGGCACCAAATTTACCAATGGATGAAGGAGGAGCACCAACCATACGGATGTCTTTATAAACAGTCTTTATAAAGAGATAATACTTGTTTCCACCGTAAAATGCTTTTAGTTCGAGGACAGTAGCAGGGGTAAGCTCAACTTTGTTTTCTTTAGCAAACTTATCGGCTACTGTTTTCAGGTATTTAGGTGAAAGATAGTTTAGCCCTTCAGGATCTTCATCTTTCTTTAAACGATCCTGTACGTAAGATGTTACATCCAGAATCTGATCAATGAATGTTACTGTCAGGTCTTTGCAGGGAAGTTCCTGTTCACGACTCATAGCCCAGAATCCATCAGTAAGATAATCATGTTTCACAGAGCTGTGTTGCTGTATGTAACTATATCCGCAGTGATGGTTGGTTAAGATAAGGCCTTCGGGTGAAATGATTTCACCTGTACATCCTCCACCAAAGTGGACTACTGCATCTTTTATACTTATGCCGTTGGGGCTGTAAATGGAATCAATAGGAACCTGTAGTCCCAGTTCATACATTGCTACAGCATTTTGTTCTTTCAAATCGGGAAGCATCCACATGCCTTCATGAGCATAACTGCCCATGAAGTATGTAAATGCTGTAATAGCTAATAAATATTTCTTCATATATCTTTATTATTCTACAATGGTCATTTCGTCAATCAAATGTTTGCTGTTACCTAGTTTATCTACAATAAACAGAATGTAACGGATGTCTACACAGATGCATCTTTGAAGATCGTTGTCGAAGTTGATATCTCCGCTTAATGATTCCCAGTTGCCATCAAATGCTGCACCAATTAACTGACCTTTGCCATTGATAACCGGACTTCCAGAATTACCTCCGGTGATGTCATTTGTAGAAAGGAAGCAAACTGGCATTTCACCATTCTTCAATGCATAGCGTCCGAAATCTTTATTGTTATACAATTCTTTAAGTTTTGCAGGAACTACAAATTCAGGATTGTTTGGATCTTCTTTCTCCATGATACCTTTCATAGTAGTGAAGTAGTTATAGTGTACTCCATCTTTCGGATTGTATGATTTTACATTTCCATAAGTCAAACGGAGGGTAAAGTTTGCATCAGGGTAGGATGGGGTAGGTTCTTTCATTTCACCCAATCCACGTACATAAGTCTTGTGAAGTAATGTAAGTGGTTCAGTTACCGTATTGCGTTCATCATTCAATTTTTTATTCATTTCATATTTAGAACGCACGAACTTTATCATTAAGTCCTTATCCATAGCTTTAACAGAAGGGTTCTTAATAAAATTGTCGAAGTTTGTCTGGTTGGCAAAAATAGAATTGTCGTAGCAAGCATCAACAAATTTATTATAGTCGCCTTTGAATTCTTTCTCAATTACAGAATAGATTGAAGGACGTTGTTCGGCAGTAACCATTTCTGCATATAATGGAAGAAGTGCTTTTGCCACTTTTCTGTCAACTTCGTGGTCATAATCTTTGTTGTGGATTTCAGCGAATACTTTCTTCATATCTGTAATAACAGAATCAGCTTTTGCTTTATCCTTATCTTTTAATGCATCTTTTAGTTTGTCGCATAATAAATATGGAGTTCCGAATTCAATTCCTCCAATGAATACTTCTCTGAAGCAAGTCCATTGATAATTAATTGCTGATGTTTTAGCAACTGCATCATCAATCTCTTTAACTACATTCATGTAATCCTGATTGCCTTTTGATTTGGCAAATTCCTGGAATCTTTTTTCTTGAGCTAATTTTGTTTCAATAACTTTATTGTCAACAATAGCTTTGTTCATTCCAATAGAGTTCTTCCAGTAGTTACTTGAACTGGCAAATTTGCTTGCATATTGGATACGGACTTTGTCGCTTTTAGCCATTTCTGCTCTTAAAACATTCTGGCGAGCTTCGCGTACACGTATTCTTGGTGCATTCATAGCTTCCATACGTTCTTTTACCTCAGATGCAGTAAGGTAACGTGAAGTACTTCCCGGGAAACCCATAACCATTGCATAGTCTCCCTCTTCAATTCCTTTTAAAGAAATGCTTAAGTGTTTCTTGCATTTTAAAGGAATATTCTTTTCGCTGTATTCAGCCGGTTCGCCGTTGGCATCAGCATAAATACGGAACATGGAAAAGTCTCCGGTATGGCGAGGCCACATCCAGTTGTCAGTTTCTCCACCAAATTTGCCAATGGATGAAGGGGGTGCAGCAACCATACGCACATCGCTATATCTTTTCTTATATAATAGATAGAACTTATTTCCTGCATAAAAAGGAAGAGCCTGAGCACTTATACCTGGTTTACCTTTCAGGTCACTCTTTGCTAAAAGTTCATCTGCTAATTTTGTCAGATAAGGAGTTGTATACGAATATATTTCAGAGACTTTTCCTTCCTTAACCTGTTTATTTACTATATCTGTAATGTCTTCAATTCTTTCTATGAATGTGAAAGCTAATCCTGGAGTTGGAATTTCTTCTTTGCGATTTTTAGCCCAGAAACCGTTAGTCAGATAGTCGTGCTCAACAGAACTGTGTTGTTGGATAGCGCCATAACCACAATGGTGATTGGTAAGAATCAATCCTTCAGAGGAAATAATCTCTCCGGTACATCCACCGCCAAAAATACCTACAGCATCTTTAAGCGAAATGCCATTTGGATTGTACACCTCGTCGGCTTCAAGTAATAAGCCTTGTTTTTTCATCATTTCAATAGAATGCTGTTCCTTCATTAACTGAAGTAACCACATGCCTTCGTCGGCTTTTGCAGATACAAATGTAAGTACTAATAGTACGAACAATGAACTTTTTAGTTTATTCATGCAATTTATATTTAGTATTTATTTTGAAATACAAAGATATAATTAAATGTTTATTCATTCTTTAAACATTTTTATAACATCATTGATATAATGAATATTTTATAATTCTTTATGCTTTTTCGGATTACGGTTATATATTGCTTGCTTAATGGATCTACAAATTTAATTTCATAATAATGAATCAAAATGATTTCAATTATATAATATTATGAAATAGGGTTTAGCTTATTCATTTTGTTCGAAAACTTCGTCTAAATGGAGTAAACGAATCCATTTTTCAGTTAATATTTGGTTTGATTTCCGGAAATTTGTCCGTAAAAGTTTTAAATATTAATAAAATGTTTCTCTGACTAAATTATTGGTGTTACATTTGCCTTGAATTATTAATAACGAATTATACATTCAGACAAAATATGATCAAATTTTACTCTTCCTTAATCCTAATTTTGTTCGCGTTGACTTCTTGCAGCAAAAGCTATAAAATTAAAGGTGTATCTTCTGTATCCAGCTTAGATGGGAAAATGTTATTTCTTAAAGTCGCTAAAGATGGAAAATGGGTAAATGTTGATTCTGCTGAGGTTGTACATGGAGAGTTCACAATGAAAGGAAGTGTAGACTCTGTTCAGATGGTATCTCTTTTTATGGATGATGAAAATATCATGCCTATGGTATTGGAAGGTGGAAGTATAGATATTAATATATCAAATACAAAGTTGACGGTAAAAGGTACTCCTTTAAATGATAAATTATATGCATTTGTAGAAAAGAAAGCATCTATGGATGCGCGCAGTGAAGAACTGGGACACAAGGAGGCAAAAATGATTATTGATGGAGTTGATCCTGCAGAGATTAATGTGATTCTTACAAAAGAAAGTGATCAGCTATCTAATGAAATGAATAGCTATGTAAAATCATTTATTGCAGAAAATTATGAGAATGTTTTGGGTCCTGGAGTCTTTTTGATGATGTGTAGCAATTTCCCTTATCCATTGATGACTCCTGCTATGGAAGATATAGTGAAGAATGCTCCTGATTCTTTTAAAAATAACCCCTTGATTAAAGAGTATGTGAGTAAGGCGCATGATAATATGCAGTCAATACAAGAAAATCAAATGATGCAACAAAAAGAACAGCAAGCTGCAATGATTTCTCAAAAACAGCCTGCTGCAAGTTTAAGTCATTAATTTTGATCTGGATTGTAGACCATTCCTTTTAGTTCTTCGGGAAGTGCACTTTCTACAATTTTATAAGATTCATCTAACGTTTCCTGAATATTCTTTAATCCTTTTCCCTTTGGAAAAATTGGTTTGTGGATAGTTAATGTCATATCGTGGCGATGAATCCACTTTCCGGTACGAGGTAAAATATCGAATGATCCTTCAATTGTTAAAGGTACTACTGCAAGCTGTAAATCATCAGCCAGCTGAAAAGCTCCTTTCTTAAAATAGCCCATATGTCCAGTGAAGCTTCTAGCTCCTTCAGGAAATACAACTACGGATGTACCTTCAGTAAGGCTTTCTTTTGTCTTTCTGATTGTTTCCAAAACTTTCTTCGGACCACTTCGGTCAACGAATATATGACCAGCTTCTTCGCAAGCTCTTCCGACAAAAGGGATTTTTCGTATTCCTTTTTTCATCATCCACTTAAAGTTTCGTCCCAGATAGCCATATATAAGGAAAATATCAAATGATCCCTGATGGTTTGCTACAAATACATAAGATGTTTTACCTTTAAGATTTTCCCGTCCTTTGACTTTTACGCGTATTAATAAAAAGAAGCATATCAGTCTGGACCATATTTTACCCGGATGATATCCCCAAAAATGTGCACTTCCTAACATACACCCCACAGTTGTTACTAATGCGGTAAGTATGGTTAATACTAGTAGTAAAGGAAGTGCTATACAAATTTGGTAGATATAATATAATATCTTCATGAGAATTATTTCAATACACCTAATTCTTTTCCTACTTTAACAAAGGCGTTGATACATCTGTCCAGATGAGCTCTTTCGTGTCCGGCTGAGATCTGAACGCGGATACGTGCCTGATCTTTTGGTACTACAGGATAATAGAAACCTGTTACATAAATACCTTCTTCCAATAACTTGGCTGCATATTCCTGTGATAGTTTTGCATCGTAAAGCATTACTGCGCAAATAGCACTTTGAGTAGGCTTAATGTCAAATCCGGCTTCAATCATTTTTGTACGGAAGTAAGCTACATTGTCTGCTAATTTATCGTGCAACTCATTACTCTCTTTCAACATTTTGAATACTTCCAGACTAGCACCGATAACTGCAGGAGGTATTGAGTTGGAGAATAAATATGGGCGAGAACGTTGACGAAGCAATTCGATGATTTCTTTACGACCGGTTGTAAATCCACCGATTGCACCTCCAAATGCTTTTCCTAGTGTTCCGGTCATAATATCGATTTTACCGTATGTGTCGAACTGTTCATTCACACCGTGTCCGGTTTTACCAACAACACCAGCAGAGTGGCATTCATCAACCATAACAAGTGCATCATATTTTTCAGCCAGAACACAGATTTTATCCATTGGGGCTACATTACCATCCATTGAGAAAACACCGTCGGTGACAATAACACGGAATCTTTGTTCCTGAGCTTCAATTAAGCATCTCTCCAGATCTTCCATGTCTGCATTGTCATAGCGATAACGTTTTGCTTTACACAGTCTAACTCCATCAATGATAGAAGCATGATTTAATGAATCCGAAATAATAGCATCCTCTTGTCCAAAAAGAGGTTCAAATACACCACCATTAGCATCAAAACATGCAGCATAAAGAATGGTGTCTTCTGTTTTGAAATAATCGGAGATTGCAGCTTCCAATTCTTTATGAATATCTTGCGTACCACAAATAAAACGAACTGAAGACATTCCATAACCACGCTTGTCCATCATTTCTTTTCCGGCAGCTATTAAACGAGGATTGTTTGATAATCCAAGATAATTATTAGCGCAGAAATTTAGTACTTCTTTTCCTTTTACGGAGATGGCAGCTTGTTGTGCACTTTCAATTAATCGTTCTTCTTTGTAAAGACCTGCTTCTTTAATTTCAGCAATTGTATTACTGAGGTATTCTTTCATTTTGCTGTACATAATTCGTTTATTATTAGTTAGTTTTATATATTAGTGTTGAATGTCTCTTGTTTTTATACTTGTTTGCTTTACAAAAGTCATTATTATTTTTTGAATAAACAACGTCTTATAAGTATTTATTAAAAAAAAATGTGCTTACTTTGCAGCTCAATTCTAACATATTTAAATAATTAATACAATGAAAAATATTTTGGTAGTTGGAGCTACCGGGCAGATTGGTTCGGAATTAACGATGGAATTGCGAAAACGTTATGGCAACGATCATGTGGTTGCCGGATATATTCCAACTGCAGCACCTCAAGGAGAATTACGTGATTCGGGACCATCTGAGGTGGCTGATGTTACAGATCCGAATATGATTTTGGAGATTGTGAAAAAATATAAGATTGATACTATTTACAACCTGGCAGCACTTCTTTCTGTTGTCGCAGAAAGTAAGCCAATGTTGGCGTGGAATGTTGGTATTAATGGATTATTGAACATTCTTGAAGTGGCTCGTCAATATAACTGTTCTGTTTTTACTCCTAGTTCAATCGGTTCTTTTGGTCCAACAACTCCACACATTAAAACTCCTCAAGATACTATTCAACGTCCGTGTACCATGTACGGCGTAACAAAGGTAACCACAGAACTACTTAGTGATTACTATTTTAATAAGTATGGAGTTGATACCCGTGCTGTTCGTTTTCCTGGAATAATATCGAATGTAACTCCTCCTGGAGGCGGAACAACTGATTATGCAGTTGATATCTATTATTCTGCAGTAAAAGGTGAGAAGTTTATTTGTCCTATAAAGGAAGGTACTTTTATGGATATGATGTATATGCCTGATGCTTTGAATGCTGCAATTTCGCTATTGGAAGCAGATCCTTCAAAATTGGTTCATAGGAATGCCTTCAATATTGCTTCAATGAGTTTTGCACCTGAAAATATATATGCTGAAATTAAGAAGAATATCCCAACTTTCGAAATGGTTTATGATGTTGATCCATTGAAGCAAGCTATCGCTGATAGTTGGCCAGATAGTTTGGATGATACTTGTGCCCGTCAGGAATGGGATTGGAAACCTTTGTTTAATTTACAAAGTATGACAGTAGATATGATAGAGAAGCTGAGAGCTAGAAATATCTGAATGTCTTTATTATAGAATCAGGATATTTATCATTTATACATCATTTGGGATATTCCTGATAAAAGATATTATTTTACTATTTACATAAAAAGCTTCTGATTTTCTGCATTATTGCAAAATATCAGAAGCTTTTCTATTTTAGTTTTTATTATTACTCCGTTGGTGCACCTCCTTGTGGTCCTCTACCTTCAGGCCTTGTTCCTTCTGGTCTGTTTTTAGCATTATTTTTTTCAAACTCAACGTAAGCTTTGTATTGATCGGCAGTCAGATTCTTCTTCATCATTTCATCACGAGCAGCTCTCATTTTATCCATCATTGCTTTCATATCTTCTCTCGAGTACTCTTTATTCTCTCGGGAAGCTCTCATTTGAGCTCTAAGTTCAGCATTTTCTTTTTTAATGTTTGCAACTTGCTCGTCGGTAAGTTTTAACTCTTTAATCATTTGCTCACTTGGAAATTCAGGACCTCTTCTTCCTTGTCCTGGTTGAGCTTGCAAAGAGCACATACCCATTAAAACCAAGACTAATGTCATAAATAATTTTGTTTTCATATTACATACATTTTATAAATAAAACAATTACGTAAGTTTTATAATTCCGGTCGAATTTTAAAGTTTGACTGAAATGGACAAATAAGGTTTAATTTATGAGAGATGTTTTTTAAGTAACATGCTGTATAGCATTAATCTTTTTATACTATAACGCTATTTAATGATGTAAGGATGAAGAATAGTTCTATAGACTAGAAATAAAACTGTAGAAAAGTAAATTTAGGTCTCTTAAATTGAATATTAAATTCAGTCCCAGAGAGAGCTAAAAAAAGGGAATGTTCAAAATAGAACAATCCCTTTTTCTGATAAATAAATACTTTATTTATTATCAGACTCCGGTGCTTTATCAAAATTAGGAGCACCTTGTGGAGCTTGGTTTCTGTGCATAAACCTGTGTTTTGATCCTCGTGGCCCTTTAAATCCAAATTGCTTTTGATTCTTCTTCATATTCATTTTCTGAAGTCTGTCAATCTGCATTTCAAGATAAGAAATATACTGTTCAGTAGTCATGCTCTTTCTTATCATATCTTTACGAGCATCCTTTAATTTCTTCATTGAATCTTTTAACTCAATTTTGGATTGCTTTTCTTTATCCCGAAGAGCTTTCATTTGAGATTTGAGATCTGCATCTCCCTCTTTAAGCTTGGCAACCTGTTTGTCTGTCAGGTTTAACTCTTTAATCATCTTTTCATTAGGAAATACACGTTCTTTTTTTACTTCTTGAGCTTGTAGTGAAGAACAGACACTCATTAACACTATAGCTAGTGTCATAAATAATTTTGTTTTCATATCACGTCTATTTAAATTAAACTAAATATAAGTTCGGCCGGAACTTCTATTTTTTTAGACGCAAAAAGAATGCTAAGGTTTAATCACAAGTCTATCATATGCAAGATGCATATTAGGTGGAAGTTTTTTTTCGACTTCAGCATGCAATCCTAAGTGGTGGCTCATGTGGATAAACCAGGTTTGTTTTGCGCCAATGCGTTTGGCATTCTCGATAGCCTGATCTAAAGTTTGATGTGCAAGGTGAGGCTCAACTCTTAAGGCATTCATAATAAGGCAATCAAGACCTTTAAGCTTGCTGTATTCTTCCTGTGGCATTGTTAACATATCTGTAATGTATGCCATATTTTCAATTTTATATCCTAAAATTGGAGCCTTTCCATGGTAAATTCTTAGAGGTAATATCTCAACATCTCCAATATGAAAAGGAGATTCAGTACTAACATTAGTTATTGAAATCTGAGGAATTCCAGGATATTTATGTTCTGAAAAGCAATAAGGCATGCGTGTACGCAATCGTTGAGCGGTATTTTCCTCTGTATAAAGAGGAACCTCTCCAAAGCGGCAAAAAGGTCGCAGATCGTCTATTCCGCCTACGTGATCGTAATGCTCATGGGTGATAAGTACACCGTCTAAACGTCCATACTTAGAATGTACCAGCATCTGTTCCCGAAAATCAGGACCACAATCTATCAGAATGTTTGTTCCTTTTGTTTTAACTAAGGCAGAAGCCCTAAGACGATTGTCGTGTGGATCAGAAGATGTACATACAGGACAAGTGCAGCCAACTTCTGGTATTCCTGTAGATGTGCCGCTTCCTAAAATTGTAATTTCCATTATGTTATGAGATAAAATTCACTTCCGGATGAATTTCTATATTGAATAAATCCTTTACTGATTTTTGAATTTCACGTGAAAGGTTGATAATTTCCTCTCCTGTGGCATTTCCCCTATTAACAAGCACTAATGCTTGCTGACTGTGAACTCCGGCATGCCCTAATGTTTTTCCTTTCCATCCGCATTTGTCGATCATCCATGCAGCAGGTACTTTTACAAGATCCTGGCTTACTTCATAATGAGGTATTTCAGGATATTGAGCCTGCAACTCCAAAAATTGTGAACGAGGAATAATTGGGTTCATAAAGAAACTACCAGCGTTGCCTTCCACTTTAGGATCTGGTAATTTGGTGTTGCGAATATCAATAATTGCCTGACGGATTGTAGCCAAGGATACTTCGGGGTATTTTTCTAATTCAGCCTTTATATTACCATATTCGAGATTGTATACTGGATGTTTACTTAGCTTGTAAGTAACATAAGTGACAATATATTTATTTTTTAAATCAGATTTAAAAATACTCTGACGGTATGAATAGTTGCACTCTTCATTTGTGAATGTCCGATCATTTCCTGTTGCAATTTCTACAGCCTCTACCTGATAAATAAGATCTTTAGCTTCTACTCCGTATGCTCCGATGTTTTGTACAGCACTGGCACCAACTTCTCCAGGTATAAGTGATAGATTCTCTGCTCCAGCCCATCCCTGAGAGACACAGTAAGCAACAAAGCTATCCCAGTCCATGCCAGCTCCAACTTTTACTAAGACATAATCGTTGGTATTTTCTATTATTGTAATATCCTGTATTTGGGAATGAAGAATTGTTCCTTTGTAATCAGATGTGAATAACAAATTACTTCCACTTCCTATGTGAAGGCAAGGACCGTTTATAAGCTCTTTGTTATTTATGATTTGCTTTAAATCATCAGTACATGAATACTCAACGAATGTATCTGCTTTTATATCAAGTCTGAAAGTATTGTGAGGAAGTAGCGAATATTGTTTTTTTACTGTAATCATCTTGTTGTCTATTTGCTGGCAAATATACAAAATTTCGATAACACACTATGTGACATTCCTAAAATCTTTAAAACAGTGATAAAGATTAGTCAGAACTACTAGTCAAATAGATATTGCTGAATGTAGCTTGAATTAGTTACTTAAATCTTCGAACTTGTAGAATTCCCATAGTTTACCCTGTCGTTTGAAATACAAGGTGTTTGAAAAACCATTACCAAGCCCTTTCATTGAAAGGATTTTTGTATTTGAAGATTCTGAATTACTTTGCCCGTAGTTTATATTTGAAAATTTCTCTTTCGGTAATCTGGGAGCAAAAGCAAACCATTGATTAACTTCCATTGTGGTTTCCAGAATAGAGAAATCATCATCCGGATCTGTTGTTACGAAAGTAAGAGGCTCACGAGTGCGTGAACGCTGAAAAATGCTATCAGTTGCAAATTTATGAAAGAACTCAATAAAGTTCTCATTTTCATCGTTCTTAATGTCGCTTATAACAATAGAATTTAGTATCCATGCACCTTTTTCACGGTTAAAATTGTACTTTTTTATTTTTTTTGTTTTCATGTAGTACCACTCAAACTGCGCCGACTTGAGAGAGGTTGTAGTCATTAAGTCCATGTCACCTTCATTGTCAAAGAGCATAGTGTAATATTCTTGTCTTGTAAACAAGTGATCTGTTTTCCAGAAACGTTTTTCTATTTTGCTTGTTGCGTTTCCATTGATAAAAGTAAGCGGGAAATGAATTCTTTGTTGTTGCATCTTTTTATTAGATGCAAAGCTGTAAATAAAGTCGTCGAAGGTTTCGTCAGCTTTCGTGGCTTTGGGAGTTTCTTCTACTGAATCGATAGCTGTTGAGTCTGTTTCTGCTGAAGCAGAATCAACTAAATTTGTAAGTGATTCAAAAGGATCTATCTTTGGTTTCTTACCATTACAAGAGGTAAGTAAAAACAGTGTGATAGCACCTAAAATTATCTTTTTCATTTATTCTGCAATACTTGCGAACCTAATAATAAAACGTCTCAATTTAAAAACGTGCAAAGGTATATCTTTTATTCCAAATAGAACAATCTTCTTTGTCTTTTTTTGAATTAATTTCAATAATAACAATTAAGATTGCAATCAGAGCCGATTCTCTTAAAGTTTAAGAAAATCGGCTCTGATTATGTATGTAATCTCTCATTAAAATGGAAGATCGTCTTTTGCGTCTGTTGAAGTAAATTCTACCGGAGCTGCTTGCTGGAAAGGTTGAGCATCCACACTAGCACCTGAATTACGATCGATTTTCCATGCGCGAATATCATTAAACCATTTTCCATTCCATTCGCGGCAATCTATATCAAACGAAACAGTCACTTCTTCGCCCATTTGAATAGTGAACTGATCAATTCTGTCTCCCCATAAGTTGAAACACATTTTCTTTGGGTATTGATCGTGAGTTTCTACAACATAATCTTGTTTTTTCCATTCAGATCCATTTCTACCTGTACCGCTTTGCAGAGGTAGAATAGCAATTATTTTTCCACTAATTTCCATAATCTTGTTTTATAATTCGGGCTGCGAAAATAACATTTTAAGTTTTACAAAGCTAATGTTTTACTTTTTTTCTTTATTCTTTTATTTGGTTAGAGAATCTTTTTATTTATCTTTGTCTTTCATTATAAGTATAATAATTTAAACTGATATAAGTATGAAATTCGTCGTTTCGAGTACGGCTCTGTCTAGTCATCTTCAAGCTATTAGCCGTGTAATTAACTCTAAAAATGCATTACCTATTTTAGATTGTTTTCTTTTTGAACTGGAAGATGGAAAGCTTTCTGTAACTGTGTCAGACAGTGAAACGACAATGGTAACTTCATTAGAAGTGAATGAAAGTGATGCAAACGGTTCGTTTGCTGTTGGTGCAAAAACAATTTTAGATGCATTAAAGGAAATTCCGGAACAACCTCTAAGCTTTGAAGTTAATGTTGAGACTTATGAGATTTCTGTTCAGTACCAAAATGGTAAATATAGTTTGGTAGGTCAGAATGCTGATGAATATCCTCAATCTCCATCACTTGGAGATAACGCTGTTCGCCTTGAAATGAATGCAGATTTAGTGCTAAGAGGTATCAATCGTGCACTTTTTGCTACTGCTGATGATGAACTTCGTCCAGTGATGAACGGTATTTACTTTGATATTACCACAGAAGATATTACATTCGTAGCTTCTGATGGACACAAACTAGCCCGTAGTAAGACGTTTGCTGCTAAAGGTAGCGAAAGAGCTGCTTTTATTTTACCGAAAAAGCCGGCCAGCTTATTAAAGAATCTTTTGCCAAAAGAATCAGGTGCTGTAATAATCGAATTTGATGACAGAAATGCAGTCTTCACTCTAGAAAACTATCGCATGGTTTGTCGTTTAATAGAAGGACGTTTTCCTAATTATAATTCAGTAATTCCTCAGAATAATCCTCATAAAGTTACTATAGATCGCTTACAGTTGATCAGTGCACTAAAACGTGTTTCAATATTCTCTTCACAGGCAAGCAGTTTAATTAAACTTCGTATGCAGGAAAATCTGGTTGTTATTTCAGCACAGGATATTGACTTCTCAACTTCGGCTGAGGAATCTTTAGTTTGTCAATATCAGGGTGCTCCAATGAGTATTGGTTTTAAATCAACTTTCCTGATTGATATTTTAAATAATATTGCATCTACTGATGTAATTATAGAACTGGCTGATCCTTCTCGTGCAGGTGTTATTGTTCCGTTGGAACAGGAAGAAGATGATGACTTGCTGATGCTGTTGATGCCTATGATGTTAAATGACTAATAATATAAAATGAACTTGAATTTAAAAAATCCGGTTGTTTTCTTTGATTTGGAAACGACCGGTACAAATATAAACTCTGATAGAATTGTCGAAATTTGCTATTTAAAAGTATATCCAAACGGAAATGAAGAATCTAAAACTCTTCGCATAAATCCGGAAATGCATATTCCTGAAGAATCTTCTAATATACATGGTATTTATGATCAAGATGTGGCTAATTGTCCTACTTTTAAAGAAGTTGCAAAGAATATAGCTCGTGATATCGAAGGTGCAGATCTTGCCGGATTTAACTCCAACCGTTTTGATATACCAGTGCTTGCTGAAGAGTTTCTCCGTGCCGGAGTGGATATTGATATGAGTAAGCGTAAATTTATAGATGTTCAGGTTATTTTCCATAAAATGGAACAAAGAACTCTTTCTGCTGCTTATAAATTTTATTGTGATAGGAATCTGGATGATGCTCATACTGCTGAGGCTGATACTCGTGCAACATACGAGGTGCTTAAAGCGCAGCTCGATCGCTATCCGGAACTGCAGAATGACATGGCTTTCCTAGCAGATTTTTCTTCTTATAGTAAGAACGTAGATTTTGCCGGAAGGTTGGTTTATGACGATAATGATGTAGAAGTATTCAATTTCGGAAAATATAAAGGTATACCTGTATCTGATGTCTTTAAGAAAGATCCGGGATACTATTCATGGATGCTAAACAGTGATTTTACTCTGAACACAAAAGCTGTTCTTACTAAAATCAAGTTACGTGAATTTAACGGTAAGTAGTTTACTTAGTATAGGTATATGTTGAAAGGAAAAAAAATAGTATTAGGAATTACCGGAAGTATTGCAGCCTATAAAGCTGCTTATCTTATTCGTGGTCTTATAAAGAAGGGAGCTGAAGTTCAGGTGGTGATTACCCCTGCAGGAAAAGAATTTATTACTCCCATTACTTTATCTGCACTAACAAGTAAGCCTGTAATCAGCGAGTTCTTTTCTGGAAGAGATGGTACATGGAATAGCCATGTAGACTTAGGACTTTGGGCTGATGCAATGGTGATAGCTCCGGCTACCGCTTCTACAATAGGGAAGATGGCAAATGGAATAGCAGATAATATGCTTATTACAACTTATCTTTCTGCAAAGGCTCCGGTTTTCGTTGCTCCTGCAATGGATTTGGATATGTTTGCTCATCCCTCTACTCAAAAGAATCTGGAGACACTTCGTTCATACGGGAATCATATTATTGAACCAGGTGAAGGTGAGCTTGCCAGCCATTTGGTTGGTAAGGGAAGGATGGAAGAACCAGATGCTATTATTCGTGTAATTGAGGAGTTCTTTGCCAATCAACAAGACCTTTCAAAAAAAAAAATACTGATAACTGCGGGACCAACTTATGAAAAGATTGATCCGGTAAGGTTTATAGGTAATTATTCTTCAGGAAAAATGGGTTTTGCTTTAGCTGAAGAATGTGCTGCCAGAGGTGCTGAAGTTACTTTGATTGCCGGACCAGTTCAGATTAAAACAATTCATCCCAATATTCACCGTATTGATGTTGAATCTGCGAAGGAGATGTATGAGGCATCTGTTGCCAATTATCCATCTTCTGATGCCGGGATTTTATGCGCGGCAGTGGCAGACTTTACTCCTGAATTGGTGGCTGATAAGAAAATAAAACGCAAAGGTGATGAGCTTACTGTTGTTTTAAAACCAACTCATGATATTGCTGCTTCGCTAGGAAAAATGAAGCGTGATGATCAGTTGTTAGCAGGTTTTGCTTTGGAAACAAATGATGAACTACAGAATGCTCAAAGCAAATTAGAACGAAAGAACTTTGATTTCATTGTTCTTAATTCATTGAATGACGAAGGTGCCGGTTTCCGCCACGATACAAATAAAATTTCAATCATAGATAAGAACGGGAAAACGGATTATCCGTTGAAGAGTAAACGTGAAGTAGCGACAGACATCATTGACCGATTGGTGCAACTGATAAAATAACCAGGAAGGAAAATGAATAAAAGGATCATTCATAATATATTCCGTTTTACTTGTTTTACTTTTCTGTTGCTGGCATTTTCGTTAGCAGGTAAAGCGCAGGAACTGAATTGCAAGGTGAATGTCAATTATTCAAAGATTCAGGGAACAAATACTCAGGTCTTTAAAACTTTAGAGACTGCTTTAACGGAATTTATCAATGATCGTAAATGGACTTCCGCACAATATACTGCTGCCGAGAAGATATCCTGTAGCATGAATATCACGGTGAAAGAACACACTGATGATGGAGCTTTTAAATGTGAGCTTCTGGTTCAGGCTAATCGTCCGGTTTACAATTCGAGCTATAACACTACGCTTTTTAATTTCAAGGATGTGAATTTTAATTTCACTTACCTGGAATTTGATCCTTTGGAGCTTCGTGAAAATCAGATAGACAGTAATCTTACTGCTGTTATTGCATATTATGCTTATCTGATAATTGGTATGGATATGGATTCCATGGCTCCACTGGGAGGAACAGATGTTTTACGCACGGCCGAAAGTCTTGTGACGGCTGCTCAAACTATGCCTGAAGCCGGCTGGAAAGCGTTTGATGATAGTCGTAACCGTCACGGAATTATAACCGATTATCTGGATGAGCAAATGAAACCTTATCGCCAGATGATTTATGATTATCATCGCATGGGGTTGGATGAAATGGCTCAGAATGCAGATAGAGGAAGGGCTAAGATTACTGTGGCTCTGGAAGAACTGAAAAAAGCAAAGGAAAATAAGCCAATGTCTATTCTTCCACAGTTGTTTACTGAAATAAAGAAAGATGAATTGGTCAATGTTTACTCAAAAGGTATACAGGCCGAGAAAGAACAAGTATATACAATGTTAGTTGATATCAATCCCGCTCTTAGTACCGAATGGGATAAAATAAAGTCTTCGAAATAAAATTATGTTGCAATCTATATCAATTCAAAACTATGCGCTGATTGACACTCTTGATATCACTTTCGATAAAGGTTTTTCTGTTATTACCGGTGAAACGGGGGCGGGAAAATCTATTATTCTGGGTGCTATAGGTTTGCTATTGGGGCAAAGAGCAGATGTAAAAGCTATAAAGAATGGTGCTTCGAAATGTGTAATCGAAGCTCATTTTAATATATCATCTTATCAGATGAAGGCTTTCTTTGAGGAAAATGAGTTGGAGTACGATCCCAATGAATGTATTCTGAGAAGAGAACTGCAGTCTTCCGGTAAATCGCGTGCATTTATAAATGATTCACCGGCTCCGCTTGCCTTGATGAAGGAGTTGGGCGAACAGTTGATTGATGTGCACTCTCAGCATCAGAACTTATTATTGAGCAAAGAAGATTTCCAATTGAATGTTCTTGATGCATTGGCTAATGACGAGAAAGAACTATCCAATTATAAAGAAGCTTATAACAATTACCGGAAGGTTGTTGAAGAGCTGGATAAACTTATAGCACTCGAAGAACAAAGCAAGGCGGATGAAGATTATGTTCGTTTTCAGCTCGATCAGTTTGATGAAGCAAAACTTGTGGAAGGAGAAGATGCTGAACTGGAAAAGGAAGAAGAACTTCTTAGTCATGCTGAAGAGATAAAGGAAGCACTGTTCAGTGCCGACCAGCTTTTTTATGAAGATGAAGGTGGATTGCTGAGCAACATGAAAAGAGTTTCCGGAATATTGCGTTCGCTGAAAGAACGTTATAATACAGCCGGAGAATTATATGACAGAATTGAAGGCTTGTCTATCGAACTGAAAGAGGTTGCCCGGGATTTGACAAGAGAGGAAGATAATATAACTGTTGATCCGGCCCGACTGGAATTTGTGAATGAGCGGCTCAACTTAATTTATTCACTTGAGAAAAAGCATCACGTTAGTACGCTCGAGGAACTGATTCGGGTTCAGGAAGATTTCCGTGCACGCCTCAATGCCATTAGTTCTTTTGAAGAGCAGATTGAAATGCTTCAGAAACAAAAAAATGAGTTGCTTGATAAAGTTAAAAAAGCAATGTTGCTGCTTACCGATAAACGTACGAAAGCTGCCAAAAAAGCAGAGCATGAGATGCAGAGCAAACTTATTCCGCTTGGGATGCCGAATGTGCGCTTTCAGGTGCAGATTACGCCGAAGGCAAACTTCGACGCAAGCGGTGGAGACAATGTGAACTTCCTTTTCTCAGCCAATAAGAATGCTACGTTGCAAAGTATATCTTCGGTAGCATCGGGTGGTGAAATTGCTCGTGTTATGCTTTCCATAAAAGCAATGATTGCAGGAGCAACTCAGCTGCCAACTATTATTTTTGATGAAATAGATACCGGGGTTTCCGGTGAGATAGCCGATAAGATGGCAGAGATTATGAAGGAAATGGGACAATGCATGCAGGTTATCAGCATTACTCACTTGCCTCAGATTGCGGCCAAAGGAAAAGTACACTATAAAGTATATAAACAAGATAACGAAACATCGACCAGTAGTAATATCCGCCGATTGGAAGAAGAGGAGAGGATTGATGAGATAGCTCACATGCTGAGTGGGGCTACTTTGACGGAAGCTGCGATGAATAACGCAAAAGAATTATTAAAACAGCATGGAAAAAAATGAAATGATATTTGGCGTACGCGCCGTGATTGAAGCCATTGAGGCGGGTAAGGAAATTGATAAAATCCTGGTAAAGAAAGATATTCAAAGTGATCTTTCAAAAGAACTTTTTGCTGCAGTAAAGGGCACAAATATATTTGTTCAGCGTGTACCGGTAGAACGCATCAACAGAATAACAACTAAAAACCATCAGGGAGTTATTGCTTTTGTTTCTGCTGTTACTTACTATAAGGTAGAGGATATTGTTCCTACTCTTTTCGAAGAAGGAAAAGTTCCTTTCTTTGTAATGCTTGATGGGGTAACAGATGTACGTAACTTCGGAGCTATTGCCCGTACTTGCGATTGCGCTGGTGTGGATGCAATTATTATTCCTTCCAGAAATAGTGTGAGTGTAAATGCGGATGCCATGAAAACTTCAGCCGGAGCACTTCATACGCTGCCTGTATGTAAGGAACAAAGCTTGACTACTGCAATTAAATATTTAAAAGATAGCGGATTCAAGATTGTAGCTGCTACTGAAAAGGGAGATTACGATTACACAAAGGCTAATTATAAAGATCCTCTCTGTATTATAATGGGAGCTGAAGATACCGGTGTGTCTTATGATCACCTCGCATTGTGTGATGAGTGGATAAAGATTCCTTTGTTTGGTAAGATTGAGTCATTGAATGTTTCCGTTGCAGCCGGAGTATTGATTTACGAAGCAGTGAAACAACGTGGCTTTGAAAAAGAATAATATTTAATATAACCTATAATCATGAAAAAGAAAATACTATTTATAGTCCTTTGTCTGCTTTCTCAGTGGACGATGGCGCAGAAGGAGGCACCCAAATGGGTTGATAAAGCCAAAAAGGCTGTCTTTTCTGTGGTGACTTATGACACTAACGGCAAATTGCTGAATACAGGGAACGGTTTCTTTGTTTCGGAAGATGGAGTAGCACTGTCCGACTATTCTTTGTTTAAAGGTGCAGCACGTGCAGATGTTATCAACTCGGAAGGTAAACAGATGCCGGTTAAAGTTATTCTTGGCATGAATTCTATGTACGATGTTATTAAGTTTAGTGTGGATTTGGGCAAGAAGAGCACTGCCGCACTGACTTTGGCAACCGCTATTCCTGCAAAAGATGCCGAAGCAGTAATGCTTCCTTATTCTACAAAGAAAGATCGTTCATGTACCTTTGGAAAAGTTGAAGAAGTATCAAATCTTTCTGGCCCTCATAAATACTTTAAGCTGATTATTTCTGTGAAAGACAAAATGGTGAGCTGCCCGGTTATGAATGCAGAAGGTGAGGTTTTTGGGTTAGTACAGAAAGCAGCATCGAATGACACAACGCATTGTTATGCCATTAGTGCTCCTTATGTAAATGCATTGACTATTAATGCTCTCGATTTTAATAATCCCGACCTAAATAGTATTGGTATTAAAAAAGCTCTTCCTAATACAGAAGATCAAGCATTAGTTGCTCTTTATATGGCTTCTACTGTTGGCAAGGAAAAATATCTCACTTTACTGAACACTTTTGTAGAACAGTATCCTAATAGTTCTGAAGGATATATTCGCAGAGCTAACTTCTATGTAACCAACTATACTGATGCAGAGCATCTGGCTTTAGGCGAGGCTGATCTTGATAAAGCATTGAAAGCTGCAGATAAAAAAGACAATGCCTTCTTTAATCGTTCGCGAGTGATATATTATGTTGCTCTTCGTGGCAAGGATGGTGCTTATAAAGACTGGACATTCGAAAAATCTCTCGAGGAAATTCAG
Organism: Bacteroidaceae bacterium; assembly: GCA_963668125.1. Lineage (GTDB taxonomy): Bacteria > Bacteroidota > Bacteroidia > Bacteroidales > Bacteroidaceae > Bacteroides. The sequence goes on from OY764215.1 coordinate 2,230,901, forward strand.
AAAGCTATCGATATAGATCCGCTTCCTATTTATATTCAGCACCAAGGCGATATCTATTTTGCATCGACTAAATATGATAAAGCTTTTGAATGCTACGATAAGATAAACCATTCTCCACAGGCTTCTGCTGAAACTTATTATAGTGCTGCAAAGACAAAGCAAATGATGAATGGTGATTCAGGAGAAATTCTTGCTTTACTTGATAGTGCAGTAAATAAATACGCTGCTCCATATCCGAGAGAGGCTGCAAATTATCTTTCAGAACGTGCTTTGGTTAAGACTCAGAAAGAAATGTATAAAGAGGCAATTGCTGATTATGACTACTTTGAACAAGCCATGGGTGGTAATGTAAGTTCTACATTCTTCTATCTTCGCGAACAGGCTAATTATAAAGCAAAGAACTTTAAACGTGCATTGGAAGATATTCAAAAGGCGGTAACGCTTGATCCTTCCAATAAAGATTATCTGGCAGAATATGGAGCGGTTAATCTTCGTATTGCTCGTTATGATGAGGCTATAAAGAATCTGAAAGATGCTTTGGTTATTGATCCTAAATTCGCTGCTTGCTATCGTTTGATTGGTTTTTGCCAGATGCAGCAAGGAAAGAAAAACGAAGCTTGTGAAAACTTTAATAAAGCCAAAGAATTGGGCGATGAAGCTGTGATTCCAATGATTGAAAAGAACTGTAAGTAAACAGTCTACATATAACATAAAAAAGGATTGCCTCACGGTAATCCTTTTTTTTTGAGTTAACTACTTTGTAAATAGCTAAGTGTGTCTATTAATTTATGACTCGTTTTTTATTTCAGATCCATCTAATAACTAATTCGTAATCCCAGTTGCAGGTTAAAGTTGAAAGGCGTTTCCTTGCGAATAGTTTCTACTTTAGAACCATCATTGAAAAAGTAAACAACTCCGGGTTCTGCAAATATTCCCATTTTAGGGGTAATGTTATATTGTGCTCCTAAAGCTCCGTTGAGCGACCATTGCAATGGTTTTACACTTACATCTTCTGATACATCCTTTCCTGAAAGCTCTATGGTGTTTAATTTCCCTGATATGGATTTTTCAGCCATTCCGCCGCCTGACAGATAGAGCGTAAAATAACGCTTATCTACTAGCATATAGTTTAGCTTTACAGGAATACCAATATAATCGAGCGTCTGTTTGTGACTTTTGCTACCGGATGATTCTGATTCCAACCGGGTATAAATCAATCCGCTTTCTATAGCAAGTCTTTGTGTCAGATATTTACGGACAGAAAGTCCAAACGAAACAGGTTGTTTATGATTCCATTTAAGCGGTGTTGATTTTAATAGACTAGATGCAATTGTTTCCTCAACATTTATATAGCTTAAATAGTCATTACTTGGACTCATTGCATAATCCATACCACCACCTTCTGAATTATATGAAAGAGTGTTTCCTGCAGAAACCCCGATTGAAAGATTCTTCTGTTTTTTCTTTCTTGGAAGCTCCCAAAGTTCGGTTACATGTTCTGCTTTTCTTGGAGATGTTTTAAGGGCCTGTTTCTTCGATTTGTTATTTTCTCCTTGTTGAGGAACGTTCTTTTTCTCACCACCATTATCATTCAACTTTTGCTCTTCAATAGCTTTTCTTTCATCAGAGCGCTGCAAGTCCGATGCATTATTCTTGCTTAAAGACTCGTCTTCATTGTTGCTTTCAGCATCTTTACCTGCTTTTGTATTTGCAATATCCTTCTTATTACCGGAATGGGCTGAAGGCTGGTTAGCCGAAGCGCCATTGGCTAAAGCAAGCTTATCACCAGAAAGCACACTGTTCTTCCCGGCCGATTTGTTCAATGCAGATCTGTCGTTCTTGTTTACGTCGTTAATCAATGGCTCAATTACATCTTTCAGCGGCTTTTTATCAGTTATCGTCTCAATTTCGGCAGGAAGCTGAGATGTTTCAAAGTACTTATCCGATGAATTATCAAACAAATAGATTGCTGTAGCCGAAGCGATTAACAGCAATATAATTGCAGCCGCAGCCGAATAGTACATAATATATGAACGCTTAGGTTTGGCAACAGGAACAACAGAGAGTTCCTTTTCCAGCCTTTCCCAGTCATTGAATAACGGTGGTTCGGAATAATCTTCTAAACTTTCCCGAAAGGCAGTGATCCATTTTTCTTTGTCTTCCTGTTTCATTGATTATTTTCCTTTAAATAGTTATTTATCTCTTTTGCCAAAACTTTTTTTGCCCGAAATAATTGTGAAGACGAGGACTTTTCATTGATGCCCAATTTCTCAGCTATTTCTTTATGCGAAAGTTGTTCCATGACATATAAATTGAATACGGTTCGATATCCGGACGGTAATTCTGCTATAAATTTCATTAAAACCTTGTGTGGAACCTGAGTAAGATCTTCCTCACGAGGCTCTTCAATGTTCTCCGGAATCTGATCAAGCGGGAGCATTTGCCGGGCAGAATCATTTTTCCGCAGATAGTCGAGCGATATGTTTACCATTACTCTACTGAGCCATGCTTTCAGTGAGCCTTCTCCACGATAAGTAAACTTATCAAAAGAACAGTAAGCTTTCAAAAAACCGTCGTGAAGAAGGTCCTGAGCAATCTCCCGATCACCGGCATACCGATAGCATATACCGAACATTTGTCCTGCATATTGCTCATAAAGCTCTTTGCGAGCTGTATTATCTCCAACCCGGCAACGTTCTGTCAATTCGGTTTCACTCATTAAATCTGACACGTGTTTACTAATAAATGCACGAATATATAATATACTGCTTAAAGCATGACTCTTTTTTCTAAAAAATATTTTTATTAGAGAGATTGTGCTCGTATAATTCTTATTTTTATTTGCACACGGAAGAGGCTAAGAGGGTTTGAAGAACGTTTCCGGCTCATATAATTCTTATTTCCTTTCGCTTTTTATTGTATCAGAGATTTCATTTCCCGGAAGATTTCCTTTCTCTTTCCGGCGAACTTCTTTAGAAAGCTGGAGACATTACTACCGCGACCTGCGCAGCTCGTTTCTGCGACTTGCGCAGGTCGATTAAATGAGTTGCGCAGGCTGTTTTAACGAGTTGCGCAGCTCGCTAAAAATGTGGAACGAGAATTAGAAAAAAGTTGCAGTTATTTGCAATTATGTTTAACTTGCAAACAAAATTGTATTAACTAATAAATAGCTGAAATAATGAAAAAAGTAATTTCTAGTGAAAAGGCACCTGGTGCTATCGGACCTTACAGTCAAGCTATAGAAGCCGGAGGCATGGTGTTTGTTTCAGGACAGTTACCTGTGGATGCGGCTACCGGTGAATTTGCTCCGGGCGGAGTGGCTGAACAGACTAAGCAATCTTTTGAGAACATCAAACATATTCTGGCAGAAGCCGGACTTACTACTGACAATATTGTAAAGACTACCGTTTTTCTTTCGGATATGTCTTTGTTTGCAGAGATGAATGCTGTTTATGCTACCTATTTTGATGGCGCATTCCCGGCTCGTTCTGCTGTAGCAGTAAAGGCTTTGCCTAAAAATGCGATGGTGGAGATTGAATGTATTGCTGTAAAGTAAGTTTGTTAAAGTAAACTTTCCGTTGACAGAAATAAAGAAGAGAGATAGCATTTAAGTTATCTCTCTTCATTATATAATAGAGTCTTGCTTTTTCTTTTATACTGTACCTTCTTCTATTTTCTTGTTCTTCTCAAGATAAGTGAGGAGATCGGCTACAACGAAACTGCTTCCTCCTACAAATATAAAATCTTTAGGAGAGGCATTTGCCTTTGCAGCTTCAAATGCTTTGGGCACATCAGCGTAGGTTTTTCCATACAGTCCGGCTTTACTTGCCAGGAACTTCAGATCGGCTTCGTGCAGTGCACGCTTTACACTTGCTTTGGTAAAGTAATATTGAGCGTCTTTCGGCAATAAAGTCAATACACCACTAATATCTTTATCGTTTACCATTCCTATTACAACGTGCAGTTTCTTGTATTTTTGCTTTCTTAGTTGTTCGGAGATATAAGTAATACCACCAACATTATGTCCGGTGTCACAAACTATCGACGGATTGAGTCCCAGTTTTTGCCAGCGCCCCATTAATCCGGTAAGTTCGCAAACCTTCTCGAATCCTTTTTCTACAGCTGCATCAGGAATGTTATAACCTCCTTTTTTCAATAATCTTAAAGCTAAAAGAATGGTATTGGTATTTTTAATCTGGCAGAATCCGCCAAGTTCACCTTTCAGATGAGGATAATCGGCTGTGAAGTAGTTCCAACGACCTCTTTTGTTCATTTCCCATCTCCACAACAACTGTTCTTCTTCAGCAAAGAAAATAGGAGCTTTCTCTTCGTCTGCTTTCTGAATAAACACAGGTTTGGTCTCTTCGTTTGTTTCGCCAATAATTACAGGTGTATTTTTCTTTATAATACCGGCCTTCTCACCTGCAATAAGCGCCTTAGTCTTTCCGAGAAACTGAGTATGATCGAAACTGATATTAGTTATAATACATAAATCCGGATGAATAATATTGGTGCAATCCAGTCGCCCGCCCAATCCAACTTCAATTATAGCCACATCTACTTTCTCATCGGCAAAATATTTAAAGGCCATTGCTGTGGTTAATTCAAAGAAAGACGGTTGAAGCGGTTCGAAGAACTTACGTTCCTTCTCAACAAAGTTAATCACAAATTCTTCAGTGATAGGTTTTCCGTTAACACGGATTCTTTCTCTGAAGTCAATAAGGTGAGGAGAGGTGTATAGTCCTACTTTATATCCGGCCGATTGCAGAATAGCTGCAAGTGTATGAGAACAGGATCCCTTGCCATTTGTTCCTGCTACATGAATAGTCTTGAAGTTTTTGTGTGGATGTTTGAAATGGTTATCCAGCTCATAAGTGTTACTAAGGCCCTCTTTATATGCCGATTTCCCAATCTGCTGGAATAGAGGAGCGCTTTCGTATAAATAGTTTAGGGTCTCTTTATAATTCATTTATTCAAAAATTTTAGTCTTTTAGTGATATATCGTAATCTTTTAATTACTATATTAGATGCAAATATCAACATTTTAAATCTAAAAATTATGGGAACTAAGAAAAATTTCGTGTTAGATACCAATGTTATTCTTCACGACCATGATTGTTTGAGGAATTTTCAGGAAAATGACATCTACCTTCCTATTATTGTCTTAGAGGAATTAGATAAATTTAAAAAGGGAAGTGGTGAAATAAATTATAATGCAAGAGAATTTGTTCGCGAACTTGATTTGATTACTGACGATAACCTTTTCACTAAGGGAGCATCGTTGGGCGAAGGTATGGGCAAACTCTTTGTACTAACCGGGGGAATGGAGTCCGAAACAGTACGTAAATCTTTTCCGGAGCGACAGGCCGACCATGAAATTCTCTCCACGGCAGATGTCCTTGCAAAGAAATATCCCAAAGTTAAAACTATCCTCGTAACAAAGGATGTGAATCTGCGCATGAAAGCACGCTCTATCGGTTTGATGTCCGAAGACTACATTACCGACAAGGTTACCAATGTGGATGTGTTCGAGAAAGCCAATGAAGTTTACGACGGAGTATCTTCAGCTCTGATTGATAAAGTTTATTCTTCCAAGGAAGGGGTAGATATCAGTGAGATAGAGTTCAGAAATGTTCTGCAACCAAACGAATGCTTTGTAATGAAGAGCGAACGCAATAGCGTGCTTGCCCGCTATAATCCGTTTACGCATACGGTACATAGGGTAACAAAAGCCAAAAATTATGGCATTGAACCACGTAACGCCGAACAGAGCTTTGCTTTCGAGATTCTGAATGATCCCGATATTAAGCTCGTTGCTTTAACAGGAAAGGCTGGAACAGGTAAAACCTTGCTTGCACTGGCGGCTGCATTAAGCAATATGAACGATTACAAGCAGATATTATTGGCTCGTCCTATTGTGGCTCTTTCCAATAAAGACCTCGGATTCCTTCCCGGAGATGCAGCTGCCAAAGTTGCACCTTACATGCAACCTCTTTTCGATAACCTGAACGTTATCAAACACCAGTTCTCTCCAACATCAACAGAGCTGAGGCGTCTGGATGATATGCAGAAGAGTGGTCAATTGGTAATTGAGGCTCTGGCCTTCATTCGTGGACGAAGCTTGTCGGAAACATATTGCATTATCGATGAGGCTCAGAACCTGACTCCTCACGAGATTAAAACAATTATCACCCGTGCCGGAGAAGGAACGAAGATGGTCTTTACCGGAGATATTCAACAGATTGACCAACCTTATCTGGATAGCGAGTCCAATGGCTTAGTCTATATGATTGACCGTATGAAGGGCCAGAATATCTTTGCTCATGTTAATCTGGTAAAAGGTGAACGTAGTATGCTTAGTGAACTGGCTAGTAATTTAATGTAGGGTGGGTGAAATCCTAAGAGGCTGTTCTGGAAATTAAATTAAGCCTCTTAAGCTTTAATATTTGAAGACTATCTTAGATAAAAGATCTAAATAATGAAATATAAAAATGGGGTTGTTCAATGTTAGAACAACCCCATTCTATATAAGTGAAAACTATATTAATTAATCGAAGAAACTTTTGAATTTCCTGAAAATCTTTTCCTTAACAGAACTGTTTGGCTTGAAACTGTCTGATGATTCCAGCTTTTCCAAAGTCTCTTTTTCGTCTCTAGTCAACGTTTCAGGAACGTAGATGCTTACGTTTACAAGTAAATCTCCTGTTCCGTATCCGTTTACGCTTGGTAATCCTTTGCCACGCAGACGAAGAACTTTGCCTGGTTGTGTTCCCGCTTCAATCTTAACCTTTACTTTATTGTCGATAGTTGGTATTTCTACGGCTCCACCTAAAGCTGCGGTTGGGAAGCTAAGCAATAAGTTATAGATCAAATCGTTTTCGTCACGAACTAAGTCTGGATGTGCTTCTTCTTCCACTTGGATAAGTAAATCGCCCGGAACTCCGTTGTGTTTTCCTGCATTTCCTTTTCCGCTCATGGATAGTTGCATTCCTTCAGCTACACCGGCAGGGATGTTTACGCTTACAACTTCTTCACCATATACGATACCTTCTCCGGCACATTCTTTACACTTCTCTTTGATGATTTTACCTTCGCCACCACAAGTAGGACAACTAACGCGAGTCTGCATGGTTCCCAAAATAGTCTGTTGGTTGCGGATTACCGAACCGCTACCTTTACAAGTAGAACAAGTTTCAGAACCACTGCTTCCTTCAGCTCCTGTGCCGTGACAGTGCGAACAAGAAACATATTTCTTTAGTTTGAATTTCTTTTCTACACCGGTAGATATCTCTTTCAGATTTAGTTTTACCTTTACACGAAGATCCGATCCGCGGAAACGTCTTTGTTGTTGGCCGCCTCCGCCGCCAAAACCTCCGAAGCCACCAAAGCCTCCGCCACCGTGACCACCGAAGATATCACCAAACATAGAGAATATGTCGTCCATTGACATTCCGGCACCTCCGCCGAATCCTCCGCCAAACGGACCACCGTTACCGGCTGCACCACTCATGCCAGCATGTCCGAACTGGTCGTAACGAGCACGCTTATCAGGATTGCTTAAAACATCATAAGCTTCGGCAGCTTCTTTAAAATTCTCTTCTGCAGTTTTATCTCCTGGGTTCTTATCAGGGTGAAACTGAATAGCTTTTTTACGATATGCTTTCTTTATCTGATCGGCTGTTGCAGATTTCTCAACGCCCAGCACCTCATAGTAATCTCTTTTTGCCATTGTTCGTTATCCTTTATTAATTATTCGCCAACTACAACTTTGGCATGACGAATTACTTTTCCATTAAGTGTATAGCCAGTTTGTACGCAATCTATGATTTTGCCTTTAAGATCTTCACTTGGAGCTGCAAATGTAGTGATTGCTTCGTGGAAGTCTGTGTTGAATTCGCTTGAGGCATCAATTGCTTCAACGCCATTTTGTCCCATTACACTCATAAATTTAGTGTAAACCAGCTCAAGACCTTCGCGAATAGCAACAACATCAGTAGCTGTTTCTGTTGTTTTTAGAGCTCTCTCAAAGTCATCAATAACAGGAAGAATACTGCTGATGCACTTTTCACCGCCATTCTTAATCAGTTCGGCTTTTTCTTTCATTGTGCGTTTACGATAATTGTCAAACTCAGCCGACAGACGCAGATATTTATCGTTCTGATCTTCTATTTTGGCATTAGCTTCTTCCAGTTTCTTTGCTAATTCTTGTTCAGGAGTAAGAGCTTCTTCTTCCTGAGCAGGAGCTTCTTGTTCAGCTGCAGATGCCTCTGTTTCCTGATCAACTTGCTGAGTGTTATCTACTAATTCTTCTTCTTTAACTGTTTCTTTTTTCTTTGGATCCATATATATATTCTTTTTATTCTTCTTCCAAAATGATTGCACCATACAATTGGGTAGATTTGGTTTATAATCCATGCTACAAATTCTTTGCCAAAATCATATTTTTAGCGAAAGAACATGCAAAAGTACTGTTTTTTAGTGAATAATAAATAACTATGTATGAACTATCTGCCAGAATGGCGATTATATTCACAAAAAAAGACTACCTTTGTGGCCGATTTTAAATACAAGGTATAAAGATTAAATATAATGATTACAGTTTCGAACGTTTCAGTTCAGTTTGGTAAGAGAATTTTGTTCAATGATGTGAATCTCAAGTTTACGAATGGTAATTGCTACGGGATTATTGGTGCTAACGGTGCAGGTAAATCTACTTTCCTTCGCACAATTTATGGTGATTTAGATCCAACTACAGGTTCTATTGCTTTAGGTCCGGGAGAACGTCTTTCCGTGTTAAGTCAGGATCACTTTAAGTGGGATGCCTATACAGTTATGGATACTGTTATGATGGGACATACCGTTCTTTGGGATATTATGAAGCAACGCGATGTTCTTTATTCAAAAACCGATTTCTCTGATGAAGATGGATTGAAGGTAGCTGAATTGGAAGAAAAATTTGCCGAACTAGACGGATGGAATGCTGAGAGTGATGCAGCTATGCTGTTAAGCGGACTTGGTGTAAAGGAAGACAAACATTATACTTTAATGAGTGAGCTTAGTGGTAAGGAAAAGGTGCGTGTGTTACTGGCACAAGCTCTTTACGGTAATCCTGATAACTTGCTGCTCGATGAGCCTACCAATGACCTTGACATGGAGACTGTAACATGGTTGGAAGAATATCTTTCTAACTTTGAACATACAGTATTGGTGGTAAGTCACGACCGTCACTTCCTTGACTCGGTATGTACTCACACTGTTGATATTGACTATGGCAAGATTAATCTCTTTGCCGGTAACTATAGTTTCTGGTACGAATCAAGCCAGTTGGCTCTTCGTCAGCAACAAAATCAAAAGGCTAAGGCCGATGAGAAGAAGAAAGAACTGGAAGAATTTATTCGCCGATTTAGTGCCAATGTGGCAAAAAGTAAGCAGACTACCAGTCGTAAGAAGATGTTGGAGAAACTTAACGTGGAAGAAATTAAACCGTCTTCACGTAAATATCCGGGAATCATCTTTACTCCTGAACGTGAATCGGGTAACCGTATTCTTGAAGTTTCTGGATTGAGTAAAAAGACAGAAGAAGGAGTAGTTCTGTTCAACGATATTAATTTTAATGTAGAGAAAGAAGATAAGATCGTATTTATATCACGTAACCCACGTGCTATGACTGCTCTCTTTGAGATTATCAATGGTAACCTGAAAGCTGATGCCGGACATTATGACTGGGGTGTAACTATTACAACAGCTTATCTTCCTTTGGATAATACCGATTTCTTTAATACAGACCTGAATCTGGTTGACTGGTTGGGTCAGTATGGTGAAGGAAATGAAGTTTATATGAAGGGTTTCCTTGGACGTATGCTTTTCTCTGGCGAAGAAGTGCTTAAGAAAGTTAGTGTACTTTCCGGAGGTGAGAAGATGCGTTGTATGATTGCTCGTATGCAGCTTAGAAATGCAAACTGCTTGATTCTTGATACTCCAACCAATCACCTTGACCTGGAATCTATTCAGTCATTCAATAATAACCTGAAGACTTATAAAGGAAATGTATTGTTCTCTTCACATGACCACGAGTTCATTGAAACTGTAGCTAATCGTGTAATTGAGCTTACTCCAAACGGAATCATTGATAAGATGATGAATTATGATGAATACATCACTTCTGATCATATCAAAGAACTTCGTAAGAAAATGTACGGAGATAAAGACTAAAAGAAATTCAAATATAAAAAACGCTTAGATTATTGACGATCTAAGCGTTTTTTTATACCTTAAAGTCTACAGTAATTGGCATATGATCACTGTATTGTAGATAAAATTTTGAATTACCTATTTGCATATCCGATAATCCACTATTTAGATTATCTGACATAAAACAATAGTCGATGTGGTATTTCTTATTAATATTTTTAGAATTTTATCCAAACTTTCGCATTCAGAAATTACTCCAATGTCATAATTTAGATGTTTAATGTATTTGTGTTTATTGCGGAATTGCATATTACAGTTCCATGCTGTAATTCTCATAGATGTTTAAATTGTTTCTTATCAATTCCCGTGTTTTAGATTAGAACGAATAAATTACACCTCCGTTCAAGCGAAAGCCCGACCAGTCTGCCCGGTACCTATTATCTGTGGTCGATAGCTTTGATCCTAATTCAAAATCATAACCTAAGCTAGCACTGACTGAAATATTGCGGGCTACATCAAGCTTGCCACCAAACATGGGCTGAATGCTTAATCCTGTTGCATTGGTGCTAATGTTATCAGCGCCTTCCTGATGTACGTTCTGCTCGTAAATATCCAACGTTGCTTTATAGCCTAAATGAGTAAACATGATGGCAGGCGAAACTTCTCCAAAGAAAGACAATGTACATTTCCCTAGTTTACTTTCGTCTGTGTATATACGATACAAGGTTCCTAATCTGTAACCTGTGAATGTAAGCTTTTCAATGTACTTACCTGAATAATCAGAATATGCAATCTTGCCTCCTGTAGTTAGAAATGAAGCTCTTAAGCCAAATTCATTGCGATTCCTTTTTATGGAAGCATCAATTGTATGTGTTATGTACGGAGGAAAGTTATCTACAATAGCTAACCCTTTGGGCAATGACGAACGCATTGACTGAAATGCATAATCAAGCAATTGTTTCATGTCGTTCATCTTGTAAGATCCATATCCAACGGAGTAACTTATTTTATATTGTGCGTTTACCCCCATAGCAAATAGTAAAAGCAGTGCCGTGATTATATTCTTTTTCATTATTTTGTCAGTTTTGCGAGATTTAGATAATATCCATTAAAAATCAGATTGTTGTTATAAAGCCTTGCATCGGAATAAGGATTAATATTTGCCAATGGTACTTTGATAATCAGGGTCTTGTAGTCGCTTGCTAATACATATACGTTATATTGACTATTTGCATACTCCGGACCTTTATATAGCAGATTTCCTGTAAAAGGATCAATGTTCTGAAAAGTTCCGTCTATTGTGATAGTACTTCCGGTAGCCAAGTCCACTATGGCAAATTTGTTATCTATATATTGTATTATAGCTTCAGAATCTTTGATCGGATTAAACTCTATGCTTTTAATATTTACTTCGTTTTGAGTCTGGATGAGACGTAATGTGTTGTCGCTTTGTAACTCATATAGTTCTGCCCAGTGTTTTTCCGGAAGATACTCTCCGCATAGTGCATAGATGTATTTTCCATTGGCCGAGATTCTTGTCTTAACACTAATATTTTTAGTTGGATTTTCCGGAGTCCATCGTTTAGTGCAGATTCTATTTCCTGAAGTTATGTTATAGAGATCGAATCCGGTATTTTGTTCAATAAGGAGATGATTTGCATTATCTAGATAAAAGTCATTTCCCTGAGTATTTGTGAAGAATATCTCTTTACTGAGTGTATTGTCGCTGTAAATGTGAACATAATTACTTAAATCGCTGATAGCAACTTGTCCTTTGTTTGAGGCTTTTACTTCACATCCGGAATGCAAGTTGAGGTTGTGTTTAATAGAACTCTGTAAGCTAAAATCGGATGCATTGTATTTAAACAGATTATTAAAGCTGAGACCAAGTAATAGATTGTTTGCTAAGTCTGCTCCATAAGTCATTTCATAATTTAACTTACCGTCGGAGAAGGCTCCGTATGTATAAGGATAGGTTTGATACTGGGTAATATCTGCGTTTGCCGGTAAAATATAAAGCGAGTAGGAAACGCTCCAGGCTGGAAATTTATCAACAGGAATAGTAACCTCGTTGGCTCCATCAATAACCTTGATCTCATCGTTGTACCCATATTTCAGAACATATTTGCATGGGTATGGGTTAGGGTTTGTCCATTTTATTTTCATTTCGCTTGTAGAAATGCGTTCGGTCTTGAAACTGTTTTCTGTAATATCAAAGTGGCGTGCAGTGAATCTGTCAGTAAGCGATACCTGCTGACCATTTTTCAGTATGGCACTAATGGTGTAGAACTTGTAACCATATACATAATCTTTGTCTACATAATAACTCTGATCCGGATTATTAATGGTTGCTACAAGGTTGTCCGACATATAATCACCTTTGTACACTTTGTAGCATTCCACATCATAATCTTTTGGTTTGTCCCATTCTACTTTATAATAATTGTTCTCGTCTACAGATTCTCTTATATTTAGGTTTACGTCCGGTTGGGAAACAAATTTAACCTTAAAATTTAATTCGCTCACATACATTTCGTAGCCGGCATATTCAGCAAGGCTACCTGTTCCTGTTTGCAATCCCATAATTAATTTCAGATTATGAATCTGATTGTCGGCAATTCCCGCATTTAGGAATGTACCGCCTTCCTGAGGATTTGTATTTAATTCTTTTCCATCCAGATAAAATTTTTGTGCTATTATCTTTTTACCGCCAGCATTTATTGTGTAGTAAAAATATGCATTCTGATACAGATAAATTGTTTGACCTGGATTTACTCCAGTCAAGTCAATACCAATGTTTACATTCTCGTCCGGTCTTTCAATTTCATGATAATTATCATCAATACTGTCGTATGCGCAACTGTGGAAAGGAAAAGACAATAATGCGGATATGGAATAGAGTAATAGCTTATTCCTAAAGAGACTTTTAGATAGATACATATAGGCAGATTTTATTTTTACAGAATGCAAATATAACTTTATTATCCTGAAATAAAAATATGTAAATAATATTTTTCCATATTGTAAGAGGAAATATCTATATGTATAATGCTATTTTGTGTTTTTATAAAGAGAGATAATGCAAAAGGAACGGACGTGAAGACTTTTCTTCGCATCCGTTCCTTTATTAAGTAGATTATTTATTGATTCAGAAAATCTGAATTCACTTTGTTATTTAGTAAAAACAAGCTTTTGTTTATTGGTATCTCTGAAAATTTCTTTTCCCAAAACAGAAATGTTTCCTTGTACTATAACCCTTGATAATTTGTCGCAATCAAGAAATGCACCATCTTTAATGGCTTTAACAGAGGGAGGTAGTAATAGCTCGCCAGCCAGGTGAATACATCCGCTAAATGCGCGTTCGCCAATGTTAACAAGCTTGCTTGGTAGATGAACAGTCATCAGATACTTCTTTTGAGTAAAGGTGAAGTCGGGTATCTCTGTTGCTGTAGTTTCCGACAAGTCAATTGAAACAAGATCGGGCATAAAGTCGCGTATCATCTTAAAATCGTCTTCGTTAATATTACCTTTGATGGTGAGATAATTCACCTCGCTAGGCTGATGACCGGCCTTCATGATTTCGTTTCCTAGTTCGCCTGGTTTAGTGATGTTGATAGTAAGAGATTCGGGAGTTCCTTCCAGAATAGCAAATCCATCCCATCCCTTTTTTCTTTTATAATCGTCCTTGCATCCAAGAGGAATGAATACGGCTGTCAGGCTGTCGTTAAGAGCTCCTTCCTGAAGATTTGGAGGCGTCTTTTTGTTCACCTGCAGAATTGTCAGGTTATTGCAGTTCTTAAAAGCAAACTTGTCAATATTCAGAATAGAAGGAGGGAGAATAACTCTCTTTAATGTACTCTTACCACGAAGCGTACCATCTTCTGCATTACAAAAAGCATAAGCCGGAATGAAGTAGGGCAGATAGGTGAATCTCTTTAATGGATAAGTACCCTCTTTTCCCATGTATACGGTTACAGATGCATTAGATATGTCGAGCACTTCCAGCTTAGTCATACTGTCGCGCAGAAGCTTAAAATCTATGGCGTTAATCTTTCCGGTTATTGTTAGATGAGTTATACTTTTAGCTTCTGCTTCAGTTATTTGTTCTTTCAGTGTTCCACCTTTAGGAACGAAAAGCGTTTTGCTTACTGTTTGTGCCGACAGGCCACCAACAATAAGGCATAATAGAAAAAGTATTCCTAATTGTTTTATTTTCATGATTCTATTAATTAAGTTTTTGATCAATTCCTTTCATACTAAGCTGTACCCGTTTTCTGCTCATGTCCACGCTGTCTACGCGTACCATCACTTGTTGATGGATAGATACAATCTCGGTTGGGTCGCTAATAAATTTGTCCGCCAGTTGTGAAATGTGTACCAGTCCGTTTTCCTTGATACCCACATCGACAAAACAACCAAAGTTGGTGATGTTGGTCACAATTCCCGGAAGAACCATGCCTTCCTGCAAATCGGCTATGCTCTTCACGTTTTTGTCGAACTCAAATACCTGAATTGTAGAGCGTGGGTCTCTTCCCGGTTTCTCAAGTTCCTGCATTATATCGTTCAGTGTAGGCATACCTACGGTTGGCGTTACATATTTGTCCAGCTTTATTTTAGCTCTAAGTTCTTTGCTTTTGATAAGCTCCTCTACGGTACATTGCAAATCCTTTGCCATTTGTTCCACAATGTGATAGCTCTCCGGGTGAACGGCAGAATTATCAAGTGGATTGTCCGCTTTAGGGATGCGTAGGAATCCGGCACATTGCTCAAAAGCTTTGGCTCCCATACGAGGAACTTTTAATAACTGTTTTCGAGAACTGAAAGCTCCATTCTCAGTCCGATAATTAACTATATTCTGAGCCAGTTGAGGTCCCAGACCGGATATGTAAGTCAGCAGGTGAGTGCTGGCTGTGTTGAGGTTTACACCTACCGAGTTTACGCAGTTCTCTACCGTCTGATCCAGTGATTTTTTCAGTTTTCCCTGATCTACATCATGCTGATATTGCCCCACACCAATCGATTTTGGGTCAATCTTTACCAATTCGGCAAGAGGGTCCATTAATCGTCGGCCGATAGAAACCGCACCACGAACCGTTACATCGTATTCCGGAAACTCATCGCGGGCAATTTTAGAAGCCGAATAGATAGACGCACCGTTTTCGCTTACCACAAATACCTGCACTTCACGGTCGAAACGCAGGGAAGTGATAAATGCTTCCGTTTCACGGCTTGCCGTTCCATTACCGATAGCAATAGCTTGTATATCGTAAGCTTCAACCAGCTTTGTAACCTTCTTTGCAGCCATCAGTTTTTCATTCTGAGGTGGGTGAGGGTAGATAGCTTCGTTGTGAACTAAGTTACCTTGTGCATCCAGACACACCAGTTTACAACCGGTTCTATATCCAGGATCTAATCCCAATACCCTTTTCTGTCCCAACGGAGCAGCAAGGAGTAATTGGCGCAGATTCTCGGCAAAAACACGGATAGCTTCCTGATCGGCAGCCTCTTTAGAAGATGCAGAGAATTCAGTTTCTATAGACGGCTTCAATAATCGTTTATATCCATCTTTTACAGCTTCGGCCACCTGTGCTCCGCACTCGTTATTACTGCGAACGTATAAGCGTTCCAGACGTTCTGTACATTCCTCATCATCGGGAGAAATGCTCACTTTTAGTAATCCCTCTGCTTCGCCTCGGCGGATAGCCAACAGGCGGTGAGAGGTACATTTTTTAAGCGGCTCCGAAAAATCAAAATAGTCCTGGTATTTAGCCGCTTCCTCTTCCTTGCCCTTTACAACCTTAGCCGAAATAACAGCCTGTCTACCAAAAAGATTACGAACTTGATTACGTGCACGCTCATCTTCATTAACCTGCTCGGCAATAATATCTCGTGCGCCCTTCAAAGCATCTTCCGCATCCTTCACATCTCCTTTCACAAAAGCTTCAGCTCTTGCCGAGAGATTGCTTTCCCGTTGCAGCATCAGCAACGTGGCCAATGGTTCAAGTCCCTTTTGGCGGGCCACTTCTGCACGGGTTTTCCGTTTAGGCTTGTAAGGCAGGTAAATATCTTCCAACTCCGTACTGTTCCAGCAGGCATCAATTCGGTTTTTAAGTTCGGGCGTTAGTTTGCCTTGTTCTTCGATTGTGCTTAGTATGGTTTCCTTGCGTTTGTTGAGCTCCCAAAGTTTATCGTATTGTTCTTTGATGTTTCCTATCTGGACTTCGTCCAAACCGCCGGTGGCTTCCTTACGATACCGGCTGATGAAAGGAATTGTAGCCCCATCGTTAAGAAGTGACAGTGTGCTACTTATTTGTTTCACGGCAATGTTAAGTGCCGAAGAAATCATTTTGTGAAATAACTCCATTTTATCGCGTTTTGCTATAGTTTTCGAATAACAAAGATACTAATTTTTAGTGGAAAAATAGTGACTCGTTAACATAAATAAACGGGACCAAAAAGGGCCACACTTTTTTGCTATCTAAATATCTGTATATTAGTTGTATATGGTGTCCTTAAAAAATGTAAATTTACATGGTGTGTACACAGAATAAATAATATAAAATATAGTTTATAATAAATTATAAACTGTTCAATTCGCTATTTTTTAAATAATAAAAGCTAAAATAGAATGGAGAAATGGTATAACAATTGTTGATTGTAGAATGAATCGAATTTATTGGCCAATAATTATAATTTATTAACCAATGGTTGCTTGTTTATTGGGCAATAAATTTCTTTTGTTGATTAATGCTTTTTTAGAATAATTATACAAAAATTGTATTTATATTTATTAAATTTGCGTTGAATTTAAAAAGCTAATAATGAAAAGACTTATCGTCTGTTTTTTACTAACTATATTTTTTATCGGAATAATCTTTGCACAGTCTCGTGAAGTAGTTATAAAGCTAATTCACACATCAGACGTTCATGGAAATATAACTCCTTATGATTTTACTAATGATAAAATGCGGTGCGGTAGTCTTGCCCGGGTAAGTGCTTTTGTTAACGAACAACGGCAAAAATTCCCCGGTCGTGTGTTATTGTTTGATGGAGGAGATGTTCTTCAAGGTCAGCCCAGTGTATATTATTACAATTACATAGATACAATTTCCCCTCATATAGCATCAGAAGTGCTGAATTACATGAAATACGATGCTTTGGCATTTGGAAATCATGATGTGGAAACTGGTCATCCAATTTATGATCGTTGGATTAAGCAATGTAATGCTCCGGTTCTCTCGGCAAACACATTGCGTAAAGACGGCGGCAACTATCTGCCGCCATATAAAACATTTGTCGTCGATGGAGTAAAAATTACTGTTCTAGGGTTAATAACTCCTTCAATTCCTGCATGGGTAAACGAAAGAATGTGGAGCGGTCTGTGGTTTGAAGATATGGAAGTATCTGCTAAAAAGTGGATGAAAATAATCCGTGAAAAGGAAACCCCCGATATTGTAGTGGGACTCTTTCATTCGGGTATAGAGCCTTATAAACTTAATGGGCTGTATAATGAGAATGCATCACTTGAAGTGGCTAAGAATGTTCCGGGATTTGATGTGGTATTTGCCGGGCATGATCATACTTACTATAATCATAAAGTGGCTAATGTTGCAGGAGATTCGGTTTTGGTTTTAGATCCGGCAAACGATGCAGAACGTGTTTCTGATGTTATGCTAAAGATTAAAATGGAAAACGGTAAAGTGATAAGTAAAAGATGTTCGGGTAAATTGAAAAAGATGTCTAATTATACAGCCGATGAAGCATTTATTAGTAACTTTTCTTCTCAGCTCGACGCAGTGAAAAGCTTTGTGAGTCGACCTATTGGTAAATTTGATAAAACAATAAGTAGTCGGGATGCTCTTTTTAAATCGTCGGAATTTTTAGATATAATACATTCAATTCAGTTGGGAGTAACTCAGGCAGATATTTCCTTTACGGCGCCATTAACCGGAGCTACTTATATCTATAAAGGGGAGGTGTATGTGCGTGATCTTTTTAAATTGTATGCCTATGAAAATATGATTTATACCATGGAACTTACAGGCAAAGAGGTTAAAGGTTACATGGAACAATCGTATGCAATGTGGACTAATCAGATGAAAAGTGCCGATGATCATTTACTGTTGCTTAAACAAGATGATGGAGGGAAGTATGACCTGGTAAATTACAGCTATAATTTTGATACAGCAGCAGGTCTTGTTTATACTGTTGACGTAACAAAACCGGCTGGAGAGAAGGTGCGTATTCTGCGAATGAGTGATGGTAAACCTTTTAATTTGAATAAAAAATATAAGGTTGCTATTAACTCATACCGTGCAAATGGAGGAGGGGAACTGTTGACTAAAGGGGCTGGTATTCCGCTGGATTCTTTGAAAAGCAGAATACTTGTTGCATACCCAAACGATTTACGTTTCTATCTCATGAAGTATATTGAATCGAAAGGTGTTGTATCTCCCAAACCAATGAATCAATGGAAATTTATTCCAGCTAAATGGGCAAAAGCTGCAGCAAAACGAGACAGGGAATTATTATTTAATAAAGAAGATTAAAATGGCCGAATCACTAAAAATAGTAGAAGGAACTAAGGACGAAAAATATAAATCGCTGATATCCCAGATTAAGGCGCTGATTGAAGATGAAGAAGATTTGATTGCTAATCTGTCGAATACAGTTGCAGCATTAAAGCATGCTTTTGAGTTTCTTTGGGTTGGTGTGTATTTTGTAAAAGGTGATGATTTGGTGTTAGGCCCTTTCCAGGGACCGATAGCGTGTACTCGTATAAGATACGGAAAAGGGGTTTGTGGTACCGCATGGAAAGAAGCTCGTACATTGGTAGTTCCTGATGTTGATGCATTTCCGGGGCATATAGCATGCAGTTCTCTTTCTCGTTCCGAGATTGTGGTTCCGTTGGCTAAAGATGGAGTAATATGGGGAGTGCTCGATATAGATAGTGCCGAACTAAATACTTTCGATGAGGAAGATAAACAACATTTGGAACATCTTTCTTCTTTGCTTAATAACTTATTTTTATCGATCATTATTTAGAGGTTTTCTTAATAAAATAGCTATTTAATACTCACTTATTGTTATTAGTAGCTTATTTATAACGATTTCTAGGTATTTCATGAGGCTTGGAGTAGCCTTAATTTTGCAGTGTAAATTTAAACACTGTAAAAATGAAAAGAAATAAATCGTTTTTTGTTCTGTCATTAGCAATTCTTTCATCTTGCACTTCTTCTCTTTTTGCTCAGGAGGCTGCAAAAGAAAAAGAAGAGGCGTTTAGTTTCGAAGCATCCTATGTTGGCGATCTTATAAACAATCTTTCGGGAGGAATAAAAACCGGATCGTCTTACCTGGGAATGGCTAATATTCGTTTAGGTTTTGATACAGAAAAGGCTGAATTATGGAATGGGGGACAGTTTTATGTAAATGCAGCAAACACTCATGGAGCAACTCCTTCTGCCGATATGCTTGGCGATATGCAGGTTATATCGAATATAGAAGCCGGAGATCATACTTACCTTCAGGAATTTTGGTACAAACAAGTATTGAATAAAGTTGAACTTACTGTTGGTTTGCAGGATTTGAATGTAGAGTTTGCCAATTCCCAGTACGGAGCTCTCTTTATGAATAGTTCGTTTGGCATTTTACCGGTTATTTCAACTAATTTTTCAGCACCAATCTTTCCGCTTACTACATTGGGGGTAACTGCTAAATGGAATCCATCAGAAAAAATATCCCTATTAGGTGCAGTATATGATGGTAACCCTACCGATTTTAATTTTAATCCCTATAACGTTAAATGGCGTTTATCTTCGGGTGATGGCGTTTTAGCTATCACAGAAATTCAATATAATACAATTATAAATTCACTTCCTGGTACTTACAAACTGGGTGCTTATTCGCACAGACATAGATTTAATAAGAATTGGGCAGTTAGTTCTCCCAATTATAATTTGGTAGGTTTTTATGCTTATGCCGATCAGGAAGTGTGGAAGCAGAATAATAAATCTCTTGGATTGTTTACGCAATTGGGGTACAGTCCGTCGGATGCAAGTACCAATAATTACTATATAGGATTAGGAACTAATTATACTGGGTTGTTCACCAATCAGGGAACAGATGTTCTGGGATTAGCCTTAGCTCATCAACACTTTACTGATGGTCTAAGTAGTGAAACAACTATAGAACTTACTTATCAGTATCAATTAACAAAGAATATATTTATTCAGCCTGATATTCAATATGTAATTAACCCGGCAGGAACAGGTGAGACGCTAGATAATTGCTTTACTTGTAATATGCGGTTTGGTATTAGCTTTTAAACAGAAATAGATATGGAAAAAGATAAAAGTATGCAGCTATCGGAATTGCAGAACGACGAGACTGGGGTAATAGTCAATGTAAAAGGTCGCGGAGCCTTCCGGAAAAGAATCACAGAAATGGGATTCGTGAAAGGTAAAACGGTAAAGGTTATTAAGAATGCTCCTTTGCAAGATCCTGTAGAGTATGAAATTATGGGCTATAACGTTTCGTTGAGGCGTAGTGAAGCTGCGTTGATTGAAGTTATCTCAGCGAATAATGCAGAACAAGTGGAACAGCCAGCATTTGAAGGTACCTTTATGGACGATATACAGAAATCGGTAGAAAAAGAGAAAGGTCGTTTAATAAATATAGCTTTGGTTGGTAATCCTAATTGTGGTAAAACAACCTTATTTAACTATGCTTCAGGCTCACACGAAAGAGTGGGGAACTATGGCGGGGTTACGGTCGATTCTAAAGAAGCTTATGTAAAACAGGATGGTTACCAGCTAAAGATTGTCGATCTACCCGGAACCTATTCTATTACCGAATATACTCCGGAGGAATTATATGTCCGTTCTCACATTATTGAAAACAAACCAGATGTTGTGGTTAATGTAATTGATGCTTCCAATCTGGAACGTAATCTATTCCTGACTACTCAGCTTATCGACATGAATATTAAAGTAGTGATTGCTTTGAATATGTATGATGAACTTGAAGCAAAAGGAGTAAAGCTTGATATTCAGACATTGGGTAAGATGATGGGGATTCCCATTGTTCCAACTGTTGCCGTAAAAGGCTTTGGTATAACCGAACTGATGAGTAAGATTATAGCTGTGTACGAAGATAAAGACTCAACGGTAAGAAATGTAAATATCAATTATGGAACTACCATTGAGAGTTCCATTTCTAAAATACAGTCACTTATTCAGCAGGATGAAGCTGTAGCTGATGTGTTTTCTTCCAGATATGTAGCTATTAAACTACTTGAAAATGATAAAACAACTTTGTCGGCTTTGAGCAAGAGTACTAATTTTAATGTGATATCTGCAAAAGCTAATGCCGAGATTCAAAAGCTGGAAAAGGAATATGGAGAAAACTCGGAAACAATAATCACTGATGCTAAATACGGATTTATTGCAGGAGCTTTGGGGGAAACAATGGTAGAGGGCAAAGTTGATAAGCGCAAAAAAAGTCGGGAAATAGATAATTTGCTGACGCATAAAATACTTGGTTTCCCTATCTTCTTTTTCTTTATGTGGCTTATGTTTCAGACAACCTTTACCTTAGGCAGTTATCCTATGGATTGGATAGATGTCGGAGTGGGGTATATAGGTGAGTTTGTAAGTAGCGTAATGCCCGAAGGTGCTTTAAGAGATTTATTGGTAGATGGAGTTATTGCCGGCGTGGGTGGTGTAATTGTTTTCCTTCCCAACATCCTAATTCTATTCTTCTTCATTTCATTAATGGAAGATACAGGTTATATGGCAAGAGTATCTTTTATTATGGATAAACTGATGCATAAAATAGGGCTGCATGGAAAATCTTTTATTCCATTATTAATGGGCTTTGGATGTAATGTACCTGCTATTATGGCAACTCGCACGCTGGAGAATCGCAAGGATAGAATGCTTACAATGCTTATTACTCCGTTTATGTCGTGTAGTGCCAGGTTGCCGGTATATATCTTATTGATTTCAGCCTTCTTTCCTAAAAATCAGGGATTAGTGCTGTTCTCGGTTTATATTATCGGGATTATAATTGCCATATTGGTTGCTTTAGTATTTAAGAATACCATATTCTCCAAGCAAGATGTACCGTTTGTTATGGAACTGCCTCCTTACAGAATTCCGACTCTTAAAAATACAACTATTCACATGTGGCATAAAGGGTCTCAGTATCTGCGTAAAATGGGAACCGTGATTTTGCTTGCTTCAATATTTATCTGGGCTTTGAGTTATTATCCTCGTGAGGTGAAATATTCAAGTGATTATGATGCGCAGATTGAATCTGTAAATGCAAATACAGTTTTGCCCGATTCGGTAAAACAATCAAAGACAGCAGAGTTGGAACTGCTTAAAGTTTCGGAACATCAGGAACTATCGTATATTGGTCGCCTGGGACATTTTATTGAACCGGTAATCAAACCTCTAGGGTTTGACTGGAAAATAGGAGTTAGTATTATTACCGGACTTGCTGCTAAAGAAATTGTGGTCGGTTCTATGGGAATTCTTTATCATGCCGATTTGGAAGCTGATGAAAATTCGGGCACTCTGATTGAAAAGCTTCAACAGCAGGAATACACCAGTGGTGCATTGGTAGGTCAGAAAGTATTCACTCCTTTAGTGGCCTTTGGATTTATGCTCTTTGTCCTAATCTATTTTCCTTGTATGGCGGTTGTTGCGGCAATAAAAAAGGAGTCGGACTGGAAGTGGGCGGCATTTACCATTGTATATACAACGGGGATAGCCTGGATTGTAGCTTTTCTGACTTATCAGATTGGAAGTCTAATTATTTAATCTAATAAATTATGATACAAAACATTATAGTTTTAACAATTGTTTTCGTAGCATTGGGCTATGTGGTTTTCTCTATTTTTAGAAAACGTGAAACAGGGAATCAGTCAGGATGTGATAGCTGTTCGGGCTGTTCCGGTTGTGAACTAAAGAGTATGATAAAAAATAAAAGTAGCAGCAAAATGAGTGGTTGTCATTAAAAATACCTATATTTAGTGATTGATTACATTATAGATAAAGTCGTAAATTTGCGGCATATAAAAATAGGATAAATATGGATAAGCAATTAAAATATAAAGAAACGGATAAGATGAGTGATCTCATCTGTGAAAATTATACACTATTACAGGTAATGAGCAGGTTTGGCCTGTCGTTGGGTTTTGGTGATAAGACAGTGAAGGAGATTTGTTTGCTTAACCAGGTAGATTATCGCACCTTTTTAGCTGTGGTTAATTTTATAGATGAAGGTTATCTGCGGAAGGATGATACATTTAAAGAGTTATCCGTTGCCTCTATTATGAATTATCTGAAGCAGGCTCATTCCTATTTTCTTGATTTTAATTTTCCGTCTATTCGCATAAAGCTAATGGAAGCAATTGGGTACTCTGAAGATAATGTTACTTCTTTGATTATGAAGTTTTATGATGATTATGTGGATGAAGTTCGTAAACATATGGAGTATGAAGACAAGGTCGTATTTAAGTATGTTGAAGCATTGTTGAGAGGAGAATTGCCTGCTAACTATTCTATTAGTGTTTATGCAAAGAAACATACTCAGGTAGAAACGAAACTGACGGAGCTGAAGAATATTATCATTAAGTATTATCCGGCAAAGTCGAACAATAATTTACTTAATGCCGCTTTGTTTGATATTTTTTCATGTGAACAGGATCTTGAATCTCACAGTAGGGTGGAAGATTACTTGTTTGTTCCCGAAGTTTTGAAACTTGCTAAGAAGTTATCGAATAGTAATGAGTAACATAACATTAAAGATAGTAGTAGCAGAAAATTCTGTAATTATCCGGAATGGGATTACAGCCACATTGAAGCGTCTTCCCGATTTAAGGATACAACCAATAGAGGTTCATTCCATTGAATCTCTTAAAGAGTGCATCAGGATGGATAATATTAATATAATAATTGTCAATCCGGCATTTGGAGGCTACTTTGATGTAGCAAAGTTCAAAGCCGAAACTTCAGTTGCATTTAAGGTTGTTGCATTGGTCAGCTCTTTTGTTGATAAGATTACATTGAGTAAATATGACGAGACAATATCTATTTACGATGACCAGGAAACTTTATACGGTAAAATCAATTCTTTGCAGAATCTACCTAAAAAGAAGAGTGAAGAAGATGATGAAATGCTGAGTGGTCGTGAAAAAGAAATAGTAGTATGTGTAGTGAAAGGAATGACCAATAAGGAGATTGCCGATAATTTATTTATTTCCGTACATACGGTTATAACGCATCGAAGAAATATCGCAAAAAAACTGCAGATACATAGTCCGGCCGGACTAACTATTTATGCCATCGTAAACAATTTAATTGAAATAGGTGAAGTGAAAAAGAATCTTATATAAAAAGTTGTTTTACCGCGTTATACATCCCGTTGTCTTTATAAAGATTACGGGATGTGTTTTTTATACAAAAAATATAATCATATTAGTGCATATTTAAAATAAAGTAGTATCTTTGCATCTGTTGAAACATTCAATGACACTCCTACGGTGAGCTAGAATGTACTCCAAAATCAATAATATCCCAAATACTCATTTTATTTACGTCCCAACTTTAAGATGAATAAGCTCGTTTATCGTGTGCATTTATTTGTGTGTCGGGCTAATAATAGATTAAATAACTTATTTTATACGTATGTATAACATTATTCAATTGAACGACAAAAACCTGTCGGAACTACAAACCATTGCACAAGAATTAGGCATCAAAAAACCGGAATCTTTTAAAAAAGAGGAACTTGTGTACAAAATACTTGATGAACAAGCTATAGCAAGTGCTACAAAGAAAGTGGCAGCAGACAAGGAGAAAGAAGATCGCCGAGATGATAAAAAGAAACGCTCGCGTATCGTTAAAAAGGATTCTCCTGATAAAGTGTATACTGCAAACAAAGATAAAGCTGAAAGAGTTGATTCTGCTCCGGTTACAGCATCTGCACCTAAACCTGCTACAGTAAAGAATGAAGCTCCTGCTGTGACTGCACAACCGGCTCAGGAGAAAAAAGCTCCGGCAGAAAGACCTGCTAAGAAAAAGGCTCCGAAAGTAAAACAACCTGTTGCAAAGAATATTGAAACTGCAGCTGCAATTGTTGATACAATCCAGGCTCCAGCTCCAGCTACTGCTCCTGAAGTAACACCTGCTCCAACAGTGGCTCAAAAAGTTGAAGCTCCTAAAGAACAAGCATCTTCTGTTGCACCGAAAGGAGAAGCAAATACTCCTGCTCCTAAAAAGATAATTAAAAAGCCTATCCCTGCTTCTCAAAAGAAAGAAGAGGCTCCAGTAGAAAAGGTTGAAAGAAAAGAAGAAGCGCCACGTGCTCATGAAGAGGTTATATTACCTGAAGTGGAACTTCCATTTGAAAATGATGACGATTTTATTCCAATAGAGGATATGCCTTCTGAAAAGATAGAACTTCCTTCTGAACTTTTAGGTAAGTTTGAGTCTACTAAGGTTGTTCCTCCAGCTCCTCAGCAACAAAAACCACGCGTTCGTCTTCATGAAAATGAACAAAGAACTCCAAATAAGCCACAACAGGCAAATGCTCCTAAAGTAAATCGCCCTAATCGTCCTGCAGAAGGAGAAGCTGAAGCTCCTAAAGCTCCTGAACGTAAGGTGATTGAACGTGAAAAACCTTATGAATTTGATGGAATTTTAACCGGTACAGGTGTATTGGAAATTATGCAGGATGGTTATGGATTCCTTCGTTCATCAGATTATAACTACCTTTCTTCACCAGATGATATTTATGTTTCTCAATCACAGATTAAGTTATTCGGACTGAAAACCGGTGATGTGGTTGATGGTGCTATCCGTCCTCCAAAGGAAGGTGAAAAATATTTCCCACTTGTAAAGGTTGAAAAGATTAATGGTCGTGATCCGGCATTTGTTCGTGATCGTGTTCCTTTTGAACATCTTACTCCGCTTTTCCCTGATCAGAAGTTTAAACTTTGCAAAGGTGGATACAGCGATAGTCTTTCTGCTCGTGTAGTAGATTTATTCTCACCAATCGGTAAAGGACAACGTGGTTTGATCGTTGCTCAGCCAAAGACAGGTAAGACTATCCTTTTAAAAGATATAGCAAATTCAATTGCAGCCAATCATCCTGAAGTTTACATGATTGTTCTGCTTATTGATGAGCGTCCGGAAGAAGTAACAGACATGGCCCGCAGCGTAAATGCTGAGGTTATTGCTTCTACTTTCGATGAACCTGCAGAGCGTCACGTAAAGGTTGCAAGCATTGTACTAGAAAAAGCAAAACGTATGGTAGAATGCGGTCACGATGTAGTGATTCTGCTAGACTCTATTACTCGTTTGGCTCGTGCTTACAATACAGTTTCTCCTGCTTCAGGTAAAGTGTTATCGGGTGGTGTGGATGCTAATGCGCTTCACAAGCCAAAACGTTTCTTTGGTGCTGCTCGTAACATTGAAAACGGTGGTTCACTTACTATTCTTGCAACTGCTTTGATTGATACCGGTTCTAAGATGGACGAAGTTATCTTTGAGGAATTCAAGGGTACAGGTAACATGGAATTGCAATTAGATCGTAATCTATCCAACAAACGTATCTTCCCGGCTGTTAATATTGTGGCATCCAGCACTCGCCGTGACGACTTGTTACTTGATAAGCAAACACTCGACCGTATGTGGATATTACGCAAATATCTGTCGGATATGAATCCTATTGAAGCTATGGACTTTGTGAAAGATCGCTTAGAAAAGACCAGAGATAACGATGAATTCCTGATGAGTATGAACTCATAAATTTGGAATATAAAATACAAATGGAGAGTGGGGGATGCAACTGGTAATTCCTCACTCTTTTTTATTTATAGAAACTAAACTTAGTTATAATAGATGTATACTAACAAACAGATTTGGAATATAAGTTCGCCTATTTTTTTAAGTCTGCTGGCTCAGACCATTATTGGTGTAACCGATACTGCTTTCCTTGGTAGAGTGGGGGAAGTGGAGCTTGGTGCATCGGCAATGGGGAGCTTGTTTTATATCTGCGTATTTACAATTGCTTTCGGTTTTAGCACGGGCTCTCAGATTATTATTGCACGAAGAAATGGCGAAGGAAATTATAAAGATGTTGGGCCCGTAATGATTCAGGGAACATTTTTTCTGCTGGGAATGGCTTTTATGCTTTTCTGTCTATCTAAACTTATGGCACCCGGAATTATGCGATTCCTGGTTTCTTCCGACAAGATATTCGATTCAACCATGATATTCCTTGACTGGCGTATCATAGGCTTCTTTTTTGCATTTGTCAATGTAATGTTTCGTGCGTTGTATATTGGTATAACCCGCACCAGGGTACTTACCATTAGTGCTGTCGTGATGGCTTTGGTGAATGTTGTACTTGCTTATACTTTAATCTTTGGACATTTTGGTTTTCCAAAAATGGGAATCAAAGGAGCAGCTATAGCATCGGTCATAGCTGAGGCTTCTTCTGTTTTGTTCTTTATTATTTATACGTATATCACGGTTGACTTTAAAAAGTACGGACTTAATCAATTCAGGTCTTTTGAAATTCAGTTGTTGGTACGTGTGTTAAGAATATCCAGCTTTACCATGATGCAGTATTTTCTTTCCATGGCCACCTGGTTTGTATTTTTTGTGGCAGTGGAACGATTGGGACAAAGACAACTGGCAGTTGCCAATATTGTAAGAAGCATTTATGTAGTAATGCTTATTCCGGTGAATGCACTTTCTACTACATCCAATACATTAGTCAGCAGTGCCATAGGAGCGGGAGGGGTGAATCAGGTGATACAGATAATGAATAAAATAGCCCGATTCTCTTTTCTTATTGTCTTTTCAGTTGTAGCATTAGTCGTTCTTTTTCCGGAAGCTGTTTTATCAATCTATACCAACGAATCAGCACTGATTGCCGAATCTGTAAACTCTGTATATGTAATCTCCTTTGCAATGCTTATAGCTTCAGTATCAAATGTCTATTTTAATGGGATATCGGGAACCGGTAATACAAGTTCTGCACTAATGCTGGAGACTATAACCCTTGTTTTCTATACCGGATATATCTTTTTAGTTGGAGTTTATCTGAAAGCTCCGGTAGCTATTTGCTTTTTTATTGAGGCACTTTATTATCTGTTGTTATTGACCGGAAGCTTTATTTATCTGAAAAAAGCAAATTGGCAGAGTAAAAAGCTCTGAAATATCCAATTATTTCGTATTTTTGCGGACCTAAATTAGTAATAATAACAATAATAAGATATGTTCGATAATTTAAGCGAGAGACTGGATAGGTCTTTTAAGATTTTAAAGGGTGAAGGAAAGATCACCGAAATCAATGTAGCGGAAACACTGAAAGATGTGCGTAAAGCCCTCTTGGATGCCGACGTAAACTATAAAGTTGCTAAGACTTTTACAGATACAGTCAAGGAAAAAGCTTTGGGACAGAATGTGCTTACTGCAGTTAAACCAAGCCAGTTGATGGTTAAGATTGTTCACGATGAGCTTACTGAATTGATGGGTGGCGAGACCGTGGATGTTAACCTGAAAGGAGCTCCCGCTGTTATCCTGATGTCTGGTTTACAAGGTTCCGGTAAAACTACATTCTCTGGTAAGCTTGCAAAAATGTTGAAGACTAAACGTAACAAGAAACCTCTTTTGGTTGCCTGTGACGTTTATCGTCCTGCGGCTATCGAGCAGTTACATGTGCTGGGACAACAAATAGAAGTTCCTGTTTACAGTGAAATAGATAGCAAAAGTCCTGTTCAGATTGCTCAGAATGCAATCAAGGAAGCTAAGGCGAAAGGTTATGATCTGGTAATTGTCGATACAGCCGGACGTTTGGCTATTGACGAGCAGATGATGAACGAAATTGCTGCAATCAAGAATGCTATCAACCCTGACGAAATCTTGTTCGTTGTTGACTCAATGACTGGTCAGGATGCTGTAAATACTGCTAAGGAATTCAATGACCGTCTCGACTTCAATGGTGTTGTTCTTACTAAGCTGGATGGTGATACCCGTGGTGGTGCTGCTCTTTCTATCCGTTCTGTGGTTAACAAACCAATCAAGTTTGTGGGAACAGGTGAAAAGATGGAAGCTATTGATCAGTTCCACCCTTCACGTATGGCCGACCGTATCCTGGGAATGGGCGATATCGTTTCGTTGGTAGAACGTGCTCAGGAACAATATGACGAAGAAGAAGCTAAACGTCTTCAGAAGAAAATCTCAAAGAATCAGTTCGATTTTAACGACTTCCTTTCTCAGATAGCTCAGATCAAGAAGATGGGTAACCTGAAAGATCTTGCATCTATGATTCCTGGAGTTGGTAAAGCGATTAAAGATATTGATATTGACGATAATGCATTCAAGAGTATTGAAGCTATTATCCATTCAATGACTCCGAAAGAAAGAAGTAATCCGGAAATTATTAACGGATCTCGCCGTACACGTATTGCTAAAGGTAGTGGTACAAACATTCAGGAAGTAAACCGCCTGATGAAGCAATTCGATCAGACTCGTAAGATGATGAAGATGGTTACCAGCAGCAAGATGGGTAAGATGATGCCTAAAATGAGAAAATAAGAATAAAAAAGATACAGTACTATGCAATTAATTGATGGAAAAGCGATATCGGAACAAGTAAAGCAGGAAATTGCTGTTGAAGTTGCCGAACTAGTTGCAAAAGGTGGTAAAAGACCTCATCTGGCAGCTATCCTTGTAGGACATGACGGAGGAAGTGAAACCTATGTTGCTGCAAAAGTAAAAGCTTGTGAAGTTTGTGGCTTTAAGTCTTCTTTGATTCGTTTCGAATCTGATGTTACAGAAGAAGTACTATTGAATAAAGTAAAAGAGCTGAATGAAGATGCCGATGTAGACGGATTTATTGTTCAGTTGCCTTTGCCTAAACACATCTCAGAACAAAAAGTTATTGAAACAATTGATTACCGCAAGGATGTGGATGGTTTCCATCCAATTAACGTAGGACGTATGTCTATTGGTCTGCCTTGCTATGTATCGGCTACTCCTAACGGAATTCTTGAGTTGCTGAAACGTTACAATATCGAGACTAGCGGAAAGAAATGCGTAGTATTGGGACGTAGTAATATTGTAGGTAAGCCAATGGCTTCTTTGATGATGCAGAAAGCTTATCCGGGCGATGCTACAGTAACTGTTTGCCACAGCCGTTCTAAAGACTTGGTTAAGGAATGTCAGGAAGCAGATATTATTATCGCAGCATTGGGTCAACCAAACTTCTTAAAAGGTTCAATGGTAAAAGACGGTGCGGTAGTTATTGACGTAGGTACTACACGTGTTCCTTCTGATAAAACAAAATCGGGATTCAAGCTTACAGGAGATGTTCTTTTTGAAGAAGTGGCTCCTAAATGCTCATTCATAACTCCTGTTCCGGGTGGAGTAGGACCAATGACTATTGTTTCTCTGATGAAAAATACTCTTTTGGCAGGAAAGAAAGAAATATATAAATAAACTTTCTGTAATGAAACATCTGATCCTTTTGGTGACTGCTGTTTTATCTTTCTCATGTACTTCCCCTTCTCAGAAGAAGGAGGCTCATGATGGGGGTGAGATGGCTGCCACTAAAAGGATCACTCTTTTATTTGCAGGTGATTTCATGCAGCATCAGCGACAGATAGATGCAGCTGCATTTGATAAAGGCTACAATTACGACGATTGCTTTAGTCAGATAAAAGAGGAAGTAAGCAAGGCTGATATTGCTATTGGTAATCTGGAAGTAACGCTGGGCGGAGAACCTTATGGAGGTTATCCCGGATTCAGTGCTCCCGATGAATATATGTATGCCATTCAGAGTGCAGGTTTCGATGTGATGACTACTGCCAATAATCACTGCCTCGACAAAGGTCGAAAAGGTCTAGAACGAACCATCCATATACTCGATTCACTTAAAGTTCCTCATCTTGGAACATATCTCAATATAGACGATCGGGAAAACAGATATCCCTTATTTATTGAAAAGAATGGTTTTTCTATTGCCTTATTAAGCTACACTTATGCTACCAATGGTCTGAAGACTAAAAAGCCCAATGTGGTTAATTATATAGGTAAGAAACTGATATTGCGTGATATTAAAAAGGCACGTGCAAAGAATCCCGATGTTATTATAGCTTGTATGCATTGGGGAACGGAATACCAGTCAACTCCGGATAGTAATCAGATAGAATTAGCCAATTGGCTTTTTGCTCACGGAGTAGATCATGTGATTGGATCTCATCCGCACGTAGTGCAACCTATGGAACTGCGCTATGATCCCGTTAAGAAGCAACAGCATATTCTGGTTTATTCTTTAGGAAATTATATATCGGATATGTCGGCATTAAAAACCGATGGGGGAGTAATGTTTAAAATGGAATTGAGCAAAAAAGATACGGTTAAAATAGAAAAATGTGGTTATAGTTTGGTGTGGACCTATCGTCCGAAGTTTAGTGGCGAAAAAAATTATAAAATAATTCCAGCTGCAAGTCCACGAGATAAGCTACCTGTAAATGTAGCTAACCGTCTGAATATCTTTGTGAAAGACTCTAGAAACCTTTTCACCACGTACAATAAAGAAATAAAAGAGTATTTTTTTTGATAATTTTTTGCCGTAAACACTTGCAGAATTAAATAAAAAGCGTACCTTTGCAACGCATTAGGAAATAAACAACATGGTGGATGTAGCTCAGCTGGTTAGAGCGTCGGATTGTGGTTCCGAAGGTCGTGGGTTCGAAACCCATCCTCCACCCCAAAATGCAAAAGGTCTTGAATGAAAGTTCAGGGCCTTTTTTTATGTGTTCGCCCAGCACGGATGTATTCTAACGGATCAGCGGATATTTTCGGTTGTTTTTATTATCTTGATATATTATTATCTTTGCCTCATGAAATCAGATAATATGGATGAATATGATATTGAAGAATGGGATGATTGGTACAAAGATTTAAAGGATTGGGAAAAGTATCAAGATAAGTTAGAGCGGATAACCTCTGAGCTAACTCATGAAGAATATTGGGATCCTGTGCCAGATTGGTTGCAGGAATGGAAAGATTGGTATAAAAATCCCGACCACGATCAATTTTTAGAGGAAAAATAAACATTTCATATCGCGATGCTTAATAATCAATCTGCTTGTTTATTATTGGTAATACAGAACTGTGTGGCTATCTGACAGCTACGAAACATAGGGTAATGTCATTAATCAGGTAAGCAATAGATTACATTATCGTTTTAATCTTGCACGGTTACTAAAAAATGCAGATTGATCTGCTACCTGCTACTAAAATAGATGTAATTACTTGATATATAATTGTATAGTTTGGTAGCAGATATTTTTGTTTTACAATTTATCTACCACTAAATTCATCTATCTGCTACTTGCTTTATTCTCATTCTTAAACCTTATCACTTTCCTCTTTATATCCCTCTGTCTGAGCTCTTACACGCTTTGTTTGTTTTAAAAGCATTTTTCTTATAATACCTTGATTTTATTAATTGTGTATAAAGCTTTAAAAATTAGGTATTTAGTGGATTTTATTTTTTATCCTTAGTAAGTTCACAGCCGTGAACCCACAGTTAAACACTTGCACGTATCACTAATTATATATAGCTTTGCAACAATTAAAAATCAAAGTTATGAAAGGTGCAATTTATTCAAGAGTATCCACTGAAGATCAAGACTATAGCAAACAGACGAATGAGCTAATAGACTATGCTAAAGCTAATGGTATAAAGATAGTTTATACATTTGAAGAAAAGATTAGTGGCTTTAAAAATGATAGAGCAGAATTTGAGAAGCTAAAACAGCTTACTAAAGATGATATAGATATTATTCTAATATGGGAACTCTCTAGATTAAGTAGAAGATCTATTTTCTTACAGCAACAAGTAAGAGAATTTGCAGATAAAGGTATATGTATCTTTTCAAAAAAAGAAGGTTTACGTACTCTAAATGAAGATGGCTCTGAAAACCAGCTTGGAATGTTTGCTATTGGTATTACTTCAATGATAGCAGAACAGGAAGTTTCAACATTTAAAGCCAGAACTATTTCATCTAAAAGGAATAAGATTTTAAGGCAAGGATATAGTTATACTTATGCAGCACCCTATGGCTATGATTACAATAAAGAAACAAAGAAACTATCAATAAATGAAGAAGAAGCTGAAGTAGTAAAGAGAATCTTTCAACTTTGTATAGACGGATATTCTACATATAGAATCCCTGTAATATTAAATAGTGAAGGTATTAAAACAAAAGGTGGTAAGAACTGGACAGTGTCCACTATATCTTCGTTACTTATTAATACAGTCTATAAAGGAGAAGCTAAACTTAGATTAAAAAGTGCGGAGCCAAAAAAAGGAAAGAAATATAGAAAAATATTAGAATTTGCAACAGTGGAAGCACCAGCTATTATTAATGCTGAAGTATATGATTTGGCGATTACTAAAATGAAAGAAAGAACTATAAGGAGTAATAGCAGTGGGACAAAGCATTTTCAATTATTAAGAGGATTAATAAAATGCCCATATTGTAAAGTCTCTTATACTTATTCTCCTTTTAAGAGTGTTTATTGCTGTCACGATAGATATGTAAAAGCTTCAAATAAACCTATTGAATGCAAATCTAAGTCTATTAAGAGTCATAAAATTGAATATATTATATGGGAAACAGTAAAGGTATTATATTATAAAGAATTGGCTGAAAACAAAACACAAGAAAACCTTAAACCTTTAAGAACTGAAGTTGAAGAATTAAAAAATAAGATAGCAGGTCTGGAAAAGAAGCAGGCAGAATTAACAGATAAAGCTAATCTAATCGTTAATGCAGCTATTGATATTAAAATGCAGTACCCAAATCTACCAGAACTTTATGCTTCAAAATTAAAAGAAGTTGACTCAATAAATAAAGATGCTGGTAAATATTTGCAAGAAAAAGAGAATATATTAAAACAGATAAGCTCAAAAGAAAATCAAATAACAGCTATTGAATCTATTGAAGATGTTAATGCTATAGTTAATACAATAACAGATGATACTGAAAAATATGATCTAATCCATAAAGTAATTGATAATATAGTTATATACAATGAAGATCGTATATCTTCTATAATAATTGTAACATTCCAAACTGGACAGGTAATTTATATTGGTTACTATTCATCTAAAAAGTATAATTACTACACTATCTTTTATAAATCTAATGATGTGTTTTTTGATACTGAAAAGAAAAAAGGGTATATCAAAGGGAATATTATATCTGGTTATAGTTTATCTGTGAAAATTGCAGAATATTCTATTACAGATTTTATAAAACAGTTTGACACACCAGAAAATAGATATTATTTCTAAAATAAAAAGCCTACCTAGAATGGACTAAGTAGGCTTTCTTTTTTCTTTATATTAAAATATCTATGTAACATTTTCAAAATTAGTACTTGCTTGAACTACTGTTTCTGACTTTCTTATTCTCATATTCTAGCATAATGCTGATCAAATATACTCCATACACCTTCACTATAATACAATTGTTTTAGAGATTTTGGATTTTGAGGATCTAATCGCCTTTCATAGTATAACTTTGGATTTTTCTTAACATCTTTAATGATGTTAAGAAATTTTCTATCAAAAAGTAAGTCCGAATATAGTGTTTTAGCTTTATTGCGTAGTTTATTATATGTCAATGGATAACGACCTTTAAATTCTTCCTCAGTTAAACTAATAGAAATACCTTCTTTCCCTTGTACTACAGGTATTGAATCAGGCTTTCTTTTTTCAAAATTAACACCAATATTGATTGCGACAGAAAATTCACTATCTCCAGTTTTCTGAGAATTCACGCAAGATAAAAAGAAATCACGATAATTCTTTTCTTCTGAAGTGAGAGCTGCTTTTACTGATGTATTAGGAGTAACAAAAGCTAAAGAAAGAAGTTGAATATTGAATTTTGATAAATCAACTTTTATTTCCCATTTTTTTATTATAGCAATAAAATTTAGAACACAAGCATAACTAAGTTCTTGCAGTTCTATTTGAAACTTTTTATTAGATGTAAAATGAATTGAGGAATCTCTAAATTCGATTAAAGACTCTATATTTGATACAATGTTATCTGTTAACATTCTTTTAGACTTTAACCTATTTATAGCTTCTATTATAGAAATTGTTTGAGGATTTCCACTTCTATTTAATTTTACCTCTAACCGTTTTCCTTGTTCACCATCTTTTTTCCTTTTTTTTTGTTTTGCATAGATGCTTCCCATATTATAGCTATTTATCTTAAGCAGTTGGGCTTTAGTTAATAACTCCCAAGAATTAATAGCTAAGATGGCAAAAGATTCTTCTCTATAATAAATATTTGGTTTATTATATATTTCAATTGCTGAAAGCATACAATGTACTGATTTAATTAATAAAGATTGGTATGT
Organism: Bacteroidaceae bacterium; assembly: GCA_963668125.1. Classification (GTDB taxonomy): domain Bacteria; phylum Bacteroidota; class Bacteroidia; order Bacteroidales; family Bacteroidaceae; genus Bacteroides. The sequence goes on from OY764215.1 coordinate 2,266,558, forward strand.
CTTATTACGCTTCATAATTTTTGTTATTACATATTCTTTTGTTGGCAAATTTACTATTCAATATAGAATGTGAATAGTTTAATACAAATTTAGTAATAATTAAATATAAAAACAAGTAACAACTAATTATAATAGTTATATAAATATCTATTAAACAATATATTGTATTATGTAGTATAATAATTTACAATTTACTGTTTTAACAATTGCAGCTTGCTTAGAATGCCTTTATAATCAGATTTTATAATTTTATTGTATATATCATATACCGTTGTTCTTAATAAACTTTTTAGCAACAGTCGTTGGTATCATTCAAGTGAGTTTGTCAATTTTGCCTGTATCTACTGCAGTTGTTCTGTTGCAATGTACATAATTCAGTGAAGCTGTATTAATAATATTACCTGTACTGTATCAATAAACAGTATCTTCACCAAAGAAATTTATATAGTAAGCTATATCACAGCCATTATCTTCTTTTGCTTTTAACAAAGCTCTTAACTTACTATCTTCTATAAGGTGAGTATCATAATCTTTGTATTTAATATCCCTGCATTTAATTTCAGCTACTATCTTTTTACCTTTATAAGTGAAAAAGTAATCTACAGGATCAAATTTATCTGTTGTTGGTTGTTGATCTGTTGCTCCTATTTGGTCTAGGAATGATTTTAATAAAGTTCTTCCTTTATTTTCTGATTCTTGAAATTTATCCATTTATATGACTGATTTTAAAATCAGCCTATAAATATCATTATCATTTACATATTACATTATCATAGCCATTACCATATATTTATAGGCTAGATTGGTTATTATTTACTTTCTTTGGCTGCTTTAGATGTAGCTTCCAATTTATCTTTTAATTCTTTATTCTCATCTTCTAATATACTGCACTTATTTTTAGCTTCAATAATTAGGTCTAATAAGAACTTAATCACTTTGTAAGCTACAAAAACTACACTTGCTAATACTACTACTAAAATTACTACTGTTCAGATCATTTTTATTTGTTTTTAAGTTGTTTAAAATAATACTTTCATTCTGTATATTAAGTACCCTTTCTTTACTGCTCCATCTATTCTTTTACTTATCTCTTTTCCTTTTTCAACATCATAATAATTAAGAATATCAGTACCTTTTGCTGTTTTATTTATTCCTAATTCCTTGTATACTTTATCTAATATGTCTTTTACTTTGGCTGTCTCAATAAAATCTCCAGTTTTAATAGCTTTTACATTTTTAAGTGCAAGAACTACCTTGTTATCTTCTGATTTATCAAGCATTCCAATTAATTTATTTTTAATATTGGTAATGTTATACTTTGCATCTTCTATACCTTTAAATCCAATCTTATTAATTGCATCTTCTAAAAATGGGTACTTTTTATATGCTAAATCTCTTACTGGCCTATCTAATTTATAAATTACTGTGTTTTCTTCCTGTAGTGCCTCTACTATATCTTTAAATGATTGTGCCATAATGTTTATATCTCTAAGTTCTTCAGCTAAATAATCAAAACTATCTACTTCAAAATTGTACTTTTTATATTCAGCATTTAGGTTTACTCTTAAACTGTAAATGTTCCTACAGATTTTGAAATTATACAGGTCTATCTTTACTTTATTTGGATCAAACTGAAATACATTTCCTTCTTTTCTCACATAAAGCTCATTAGTGCTTATCTTACTAGCATAAGATTTACCAGAAATATCATTAATCATTTCCTTAGTTTCGCTTATTGTCTTATCTGTAAACTGCTTAAATTCTTCATAAGAGAGAGAACTGTATCTGGTTTCTTTGTAAATGTGATAGATTACATTACTGTATTTGCTGTTTCTGATTCTTCCAGCTATTTGTTGAAATTTAGTAGAAATATCTACCAATGTCTGAGTTTCTGAACTATCTGAAATAATAAAAGTTAAGCCATCTTCATCATAAATATCACAACCTTCAAAAGCTGTAGAAGTTATAAAGTTTATTTTCTTTGGTTCATCTAAAGTAGAACCTCTTTTAAGTCCTACATCTGTTTTGTTGTTCTTTGAGTAGATAGCTCTGGTATTTGTATTATCTAAGCCACATAATTTAACCAGATCAGCTATATAGCTTACTGAATTAACAAAGAAGTAAGCATTCTCTTTGTATTCACCATTTTTGAACTTCATTACCAGTTGTGCAACCGTATCTTTTACTTTGTTGATACATCTAACAGACTGAACTTTTACAGTAGTTGTATTATCTCAAACTGCTTCAGTTATAGGTATGTCTTTTAATTCTTCTAGTAAAAACTCATCTTCTAATGGGGTAGCTGTCATAAAGCAAAATTCACGATATTTTTTATAGTTATTAAGCACTGTTTTTACTGCTTCATTCCTGTAAGAGTACTCTGTAAAGAGAAGGTGTAATTCATCTATTAAAATCTTATATTCCGTGGGATCTAATCAATTTGTAAGTTTTCCTAGAGAATCATAAGTTACCATTATTTTAGGACAGGACACTCTTTTAAGGTATTCTACTAAATCTTTCTTTTTATTGTTATCTCCATAGAATCCATATACTTCATCTTTACTTTCTCCAGCTTTTATAGCTTCTTTTACTTGTTCCACTTTGTTCTCAATAAGAGACACGAAAGGAACACAAATAACATAAGGAAATTCAGAATTTAATGCTAATGTAGTTCCACCACAACCAACTCTACCTTTATCAAATATACTATCTTTTGGAAGTGTAACTTTTTTTATTTGTTCACCTAGATAGAGCTTACTGTCTAATTCTTCTGTTTTTCATCTTTGTACCATAAATTTATAATGTTTAAGTTGATTTTAAAAAATTGATAATGTTTATCTTATATATCTAAATTATTTTTGGTTACACTTTTTTCAAAATAAAACCAGATTAATATCTGGTCTTATTCTGCTTAACTTAAAAAATGATTATCTCACAAAATTGTGTATCTGAGTAAATTAGTAAATATAAAATTCCTGTATAATGTATTAATAGACTTTAGAAAATTTGTCTTTTTCTTATAGTACAAAGATAATATATTTGTAAAAATAAAATTGTATAATTTACATTTTTCTTTATTTATGATACTCAGGGGCTTCTGAAGTCAATATTCTGGAGTTTGATTTTTAGCACTACTAGATTTGCTTGATTAAGATATACCTGTAAATTAATTGTTTAAATAGTATGGTTGTAATAAATTAATTTTTATTTTTGCTTTATATTAATAATCTTAACTCTATGAAAACATACATTTCAAATACAATTCTAAGATTAAGAAGATATAGTAAGCAATTAGATGCACAATCTATATTATATGGAAAAAACTGGGAAGTTTTTAATGATACAGGAGAGAAAGAAGTCTTTATTTTTAGACCAAACAGCGAATTACTTATTTCTAGAAATGGCTTAGTTCAAAAAGGGAAATGGGAATTACTTTCAATTAATAATATGCTAATTGATATAGAAAACAATTCGTATCTCTTTAATACAGCTTTTGCTGATGATAACTTTATAGCATTACAATTAGATGGAGATAATGAATTTATGGTGCTAATTGAATCTGCGACTAATCGAAAATTATATTTAGATTCAATAAGCCAAGTTGAAAACTATTTAGTGAATAAATATATAGCTCCAGAACCAAAAGTAAACGTTCATAAACCACAAATAATAGATGATACAGATGATAATACTTCATTTGTAACGATTGGTTTAGTTTTCTTTTTCATTATTCTTTTTATTATTTACATCGCTGCTTTAATAAATAAATAACTTTTATATATTTAATGGTTATTTCCATTATGAATGTTTTGATGACAGATTTTACATATTGACATTAAATTATTATAATCATAAGCTAGTTCTAATCTTTTAAGCGGATTATCTGTAGAAAGAAAGGATATTTTATGATGTATATCTATTGCAGGCTGAATAATTCCTTTAGCTAAACACACTTCACAAAGCGGCTGTTCTAGTAGTTTGGCATCTCTTAATTTTCTTCATTTAGAGGTATTATAAACTTCCTGTCTTTCTTTCCTTTTATTCGAATTATTCTTCTGTTTCTTTGCTTTCTTCAGTGTTGGCATCTTCTAAGTAGATTTGATGTTTATAAAGTTCCTTCTGATCTTGTTTTATCTGGAAATTGACCATTTTAAGCCTGTAATCTATATAGTCCAGCACTTGCTTTTCATCTATTTCAGATAGTTCTTCCATTACTTTTATAAGTGTATTATGAAATATATCTTCTGAGGTCTGGCACATAGACAGCTTAGATTTGTCTTTTATGTACTTAGATCATAGCTTAGTATAGTTCTTTTCAATTATAGCAGATACTTCTTTATTGATAGCAGCTTTATTGCTGCTTACTTTTCTGATTTTAGGAGCTCGTTCTTTGTCTGGGTACAGAATATTAAGTAATTCTGCTTCTGTGATATTTCACTGTTTACAAGTGTTTTCTATTCCATTATCATAGATATATTGTAACAGTGTTTCTTTAGTTGGTTTTTGTCTCTTCATAGTATTTGTCTATTAGTTCATTATTCTTATTAAAAAAGTCATTCATTATCAATCTAACTAGTTTAGCTTTATCTACTTTGGTTGCTTGGTGCATTATCTCCAAACTTTGGCTTAAGTCATTATCTAATCTTACTGTGATACGTGTTTGCATTGAAGTTAATTTCATAGTTTATGTGCTTTAGGTTACTTGTAAAGATACAAAAATTTCACCAGTAAAATTAATGAATTGGGTAAAAAGTTAAAATGTTGGATTGAGATTTATATCTTTGTATATAATTCAAAATTTAGATTTTATGAGTCAAGAAAAGACAGAGAAAGGAAATTCTAAACTTAAAATAGCAATGTATGCTATATTAATTTTTAGCTCACTGATGCTAATTTTTTATTGTGGTTGGTTTTGGGGTAAGCCTTCTGATGATTCAGGAGATTGGGGAAGCTTTGGAAGCTATTTTGGCTCAATAACTGGATTGTTAGCTTTTGCTGGGGTATTATATACAGCTTGGCAATCAGAACAAAGAGCTAATAAGGCTGAAGAAGAGTTGGCAAGAAGGGAAGAAAGAGATTTGTTTTTTAAACTACTAGACTTGTATCAAAGACAAGTTGATTCAATTAGTGTAGGAAACGATAAAGGTACAATCTCCTTTAAAGAATTAACTGTAAAAGTAAATCAATATATGATATCATATGTTGCACTAGAAGGATATAGAGACAATAAAAAAAACTTTAAGGGCTATAATCAGTTTTTCAATCAAATGGTAACTTATTTTAGTGTTTCTTCTGTGGATGCTCCTCATAGGAACGCAGACTTTTGTTTGAAGAATGGGGATATTAGTGATATATTAAGCTACTATTTTTATGCTGAAACGTATGGCATAGATATTATGAAAACAATTAATATTGAAGAAATAAGTCAAAAAATGAAATGTGTTGCAGACATAATTTATAATGAATTTGAACATCTTTTGGGGCAATATTATAGAACTATATTCTATTTACTCCATTTAACCTCAGGTTTTAAGCAAAAGACTGAATACTATAAAATATTTAGGTCTCAATTGTCAAGGTATGAATTGTTATTGCTTCTTTACAATGCAGTGAGTAGTCAATCAACAGATGAAGTAAAGCTTTTGTATAAAGAATGTGATCTGTTTAACAATATAAATGCTGATGACGTTTTAGGTTATGTGAACTGGAATATGAAAGGAGAGAATAATGTATCTGCTTTTATTGATAGACTTTTAGATTGTTAACTAATCCTTATTCACAAAATCATTATCTGGCAGTCATAAATAAGGTTTCATATTAGAAATGAAAAAGTTTTTAATATGGCAAAATATGTAATACCAGAGGATATAGAAAATGATGCTGCTGAATATATGACAGATGTTCTATCTGAGTTAGAAAACAGGGGTATATTAGAAGAAGTAGATAGTGCAGCATTAACTATGTTAGCACGTAATTATTCAATGTTTATAAAGGCATCCAAACAGTTAGAAATTGATGGCTTGACTGTTACAAGTGACAGAGGTAATATAGCACCACACCCACTTATAAAGATAGCTAAAGATGCACAAACTCAGGCAATGAAAGTAATGCTGGAATTTGGTTTAACTGCTAAATCCAGAACCAAACTACCAAAGAAAGATAATGAAGATGCTGAACCTTCACCTTTTGAGCAATTTATAAAAGAAGGAAAAGAAGTTAGATAATATGAAACTTTACTATGAATATGTAGCTAAAGTTCTTAATGACGAAATAACAGTAGGTGAAACTATAAAGCTTGCTTGTAATAGATTCCAGAATGATCTTAAACGGGATGATCTGGTATTCAGGGAAGAGAAAGTAGACAGAGCTATTAAATTTATAGGCACACTCAAACACTTCACAGGTAAGCATTCAGGCAAACCTTTTATTTTGGAAGGCTGACAGCAGTTTATAATAGCTAATATTATAGGCTTTTACTGAAAATCTACTGGTACTAGACGTTTTACCAGCTCTTACATTGAAGTTAGCAGGAAACAAGGTAAAACAGCTTTAGCTGCTGCTTTATGTCTTTACTACTTAATAGCTGACGGTGAAGATGGTGCAGAAGTCCTTTTAGCAGCAAACAGTAAAGAACAGGCTAAAATAGCCTTTGATATGTGCAGTAACTTTGTAAAAGGACTGGATTCTAAAGCCAAATACTTAACTCCTTACAGAGCTGATATTTTATTCAGAAGTACAAACAGTAAACTGAAAGTACTGGCTGCTGATGATAGTAAACTGGATGGATTTAATGCTTCATTTGGTTTACTGGATGAATACCACGCTGCACCAAACAGCAAAGTAAGAGATGTTATAAAATCCAGTATGGGAATGCGGGAGAATCCCCACCTTTGTACTATTACTACTGCTGGTTTTGATAAAACACTTCCTTGTTATCAATTAAGAACTGTAGCTATAGAGGTTTTAAATGAGCTAAAAACAGATGACGAAATGTTTATAGCCATTTATTCATTAGATACTGAAGATGACTGGAGAGATGAAAAGAACTGAATAAAATGTGCTCCTAACTTAGATGTTACCGTTACTACCAAATACATTAAAGGACAGGTACAGCAAGCCATTAATAACCCTTCTGATGAAGTTGGAGTAAAAACCAAAACACTAAACTTATGGTGTGATTCCTCTAATGTATGGCTACCAGATGAGTATATAGTAAGATCCAGTAAACAGGTTAATCTATCTGACTTTAAAGATGAAACTTGTTACATAGGAGTAGATTTAGGTGCTACATCTGACTTAACAGCAGTAGCTTATCTGATTGTAAAAGATGATAAGTATTACTTCAAAGTTCATTATTATCTTCCAGAATCTGCATTAAGGGAAAAAGTAGATAAAGAGCTTTACAAGTTATGGAAACAGCAAGGACTACTTACAGTTACCAGCGGTAATGTTACAGACTATGACTATATAACTACTGATATGCTTAAATACTCTGAGATAGTAAATATTAGATCTGTAGGTTATGACAAATACAATGCAACACAATGAGCTATTAATGCAACTTCAGAAGGTTTGCCACTGGAAGAATACAGCCAATCACTAGCCAATTTTAATAAACCTACCAGAGAGCTGGAGAGGCTTATTTTATCAGGTAAAGCTGTAATAGATAACAATGAGATTAACAGATTCTGCTTTAGAAACGTAGTATTAAAATCAGATCACAACGGGAACTGTAAACCAGATAAAAGCGTGAACAAAAAGAAGATTGATGGTACTATAGCAATCATACAGGCTTTGGGAATGTATTTAGAAGTGCCACACTATTCTAATGACATATTTACAATATAATTTAATGAGAAATTGATTTAAAAGAACAAAGACAGAACCAGAACATAAAGAAGAAAGAAGTTACATTTTTGATTCTCTTATGTATAATTCTAATGGTGGTTATACTACTAATAAAGCTATGTTACTATCTGCTGTTTACAGGTGCGTAAATGTAATCAGTGATTCAGTTGCACAGTTACCATTAGAACCATACTTAATAGATGCTTCTGGTTACAAAACAAAATATGTAGCACACCCCACTTACTACTTGCTTAACAAAGAACCTAACAACAAAATGAGCAGGTTTACTTTTATTCAGGCATTAATAGCAAGTGTTCTTTTAAAGGGTAATGGTTATGCTTATATAGAAAGAGATAAACAAGGCAATGCTACTGCTTTGCAATTCATAGACAGCACTTATGTTACAGTGGTAACTACAGATAAAACCAATAAACTGATGTATTCCATTACAGGTTTTAATTATCTGGTAGAACCTATTAATATGATTCATATACTAAACTTTACTTATGATGGAATTAATGGGATCAGTACACTGGAACACGCCAGACAAACATTAGGTTTATCTACAGATTCTGAAGCACACGCTGCTGGATTCTTTAAAGGTGGAGCTAATTTAGCTGGTATCTTAAAAACACAATATACACTTACTGATAAACAAAAAACAGGATTAAAGACAAGTTGGCAAACAGCCTTTTCTCCTTCTACTGGAACACCTAATGGAGTTGCTGTTTTAGAAGGTAATATGGAATTTCAGCCAATAACAGTAAGTCCAGCAGATGCACAACTATTAGAAACAAGGGAATTTAATGTTATTGATGTATGTAGGTTCTTTGGTGTTTCACCAGTTAAAGCATTTGATCTTACTAAATCCAGCTATTCAACTGTAGAAGCTACTCAACTGGCATTCCTTACAGATACTCTTTCACCACTGTTAGAAAAGATAGAGCTGGAATTTGAACGCAAACTTTATAAGCCATCTGAAAGAAATAGCATAGATGTAAAGTTTGATACTTCTGCTTTATTAAGAGCTGATAAAGCTAGTTTGGCTGAATACTATAACAAGTTATTCCAGATAGGTGTAATTACTCCTAACGAGATTAGAAAAGCACTTGATTTACCAGCTTTACCAGATGGTAATGAAAGCTTTGTACAGGTAAATGTAATCACATTAAAGAATGCAATTAAAGAAAAAAATGAAGGAAATTAGAAACAGTAGCTGAGAAGTAAGAGCTAAAGAAGATAGTAGAACTGTAGAAGGTTATGCTTTAGTTTTTAATAAGGAATCCAGAGATTTAGGAGGATTTACTGAAGTGATACAGCCAGAAGCCATAGAAGGTATATTAGAAAAATCAGATATACTATGCTTACTGAATCATAACGAAGAAAGAGGAGTATTAGCCAGGTCAAAGTTTGGAAACGGTTCTTTGCAGTTGGAAGTAGATAATACTGGTTTAAAGTACAGATTTGAAGCACCTGCAACAGCTTTAGGTGATGAACTATTAGAAGGATTAAAGAGAGGTGATATTAGTACTTCTTCATTTGCTTTCACTATTGAGAATGATAAATGGGAAAAGAGAAATGATGGAAGCTATTTAAGAAAGATCACGAAGTTTAAAGAGCTGTTTGATGTTTCACCAGTATACAAAGAAGCTTATCCAGATACTTCTGTTGCTCTTAGGAAGATACAGGATTTAGATAAAGATAACTTAGACGAATATTTTAAAAGCCTTAAAAACAGGATTAACTAATGAACACACTGGAACTTTTAGACAAGAAAGAACAACTAAAGAAAAGAGCGCAAGAAATACTGGCTGCTGCTGAGAAAGAGACAAGAAAACTTAATGAAGCAGAGAGTAATGAATTTGATAGCATTACTAATCAGTTGGCAGAGACAGATAAAGAGATTAGAAAAATTGAAGAAGAAAACAAACGTAACCTTAACAACGTAACTAAACAAACTAAAACTATGAAAGAAAATTTTTCATTACTTAGAGCTATTAATGATGTAGCTAATAACAGACAATTAGACGAAAGAGCACAGGAAGTAATTAATGCAGGTATTGCAGAATTTAGAAAGTCTGGTCAAAATTTTGCAGGTCAGATTGTATTACCTATAGAAGAAAGAGCTACTGTTTCTGCAACTGTAGCAACTGCTGGAGAAGAAATTGTAGCAGAAGATAAACTGGGAATCTTAGAGCCATTAAGAGCTAACTTGGTAATGGTGCAAGCTGGTGCTTCATATCTTTCTGGATTAACTGGTAATGTATCTATTCCTGCTTACTCTGGCAGTAATGTAGCGTGAGCAGGTGAAACTGCTGGAGCTTCAGATGGTGCTGGTGCTTTCAGTGAAGTAACCTTAGAACCTAAAAGACTTACTGCTTATATTGATGTATCAAAACAATTTTTGATTCAGGATTCTTTAAGTGCAGAAGAAATGCTAAAAAGAGATATTGTCAATGCAATCTCTAATAAATTAGAAGCAACAGTATTAGGCTCAGAAGCTGGATCAACAACACAACCTGCAGGTCTTTTAAACGGTGTTACAGCTTCTGCTACAGATGTAACTTATAAAGATATTGTAGCAATGGAAACAGCCTTAGAATCTGCAAACGTAAAAGGAAACAAAGTATTTATTGTTTCTCCATCTGCTAAAGGTACATTAAAGACTACTCTTAAAGATGCTGGTGTAGCTGGTTATCTTATGGACGGTAACGAAGTAAACGGTTACAATACACTTTGTACTTCTGCTGTACCTTCTAAGGGTGTAGTATTTGGATGCTTTGAAGATTATGTAATTGGTCAATGGGGTGGAATTGATTTAACAGTAGATCCTTATACACAGGCTGCTAATGGTAAAGTAAGACTTGTTATCAATGCTTATTTTGATGCAAAACCACGCAGAACTGAATCTTTCCAAAAAGCAATTTTAAAGTAATCTAAGCAATGAATTATATTACACTAGAACAGGCTAAACAGCACTTACTGGTGGATATAGATTTTAAAGCAGATGATTTGTATATTCTGGATTTAATTACTGTGGCAGAAGATGCTGTGAAGCAGCATTTAGATGTAGTATCATTAAGTGAGTTAGAAGTGGGTGGTGAATTGCCACCTGCTATAATTCACGCAATGCTACTAATGATTGGTAACTTCTATGCAAATAGAGAACCAGTTGCATTTACTACAGTAGCTAAAATTCCTTTGTCTTATGAATATCTGTTAGGACTATATAAAAACTATAGCATAAAGTAAGTATGAGAGCTGGTTTAATGAGAGAAATAATAACTATTCAAAAGCTGACAGCTACTAAAGATTCTTATGGGGCTAATTCTTCTTTATGAGTGGATAAGTTCACTACCAGAGCACAAGTAACTACAAATTCAGGAAACAGGCTAAACCAGAATTACGAAATTATCCATACCTATAATTTAACTTTTACCATTAGGCTTTATCACAACGTGGAAGAAGCAGATAGGATTATTTACAATGGTAAGAAGTACAAAATAATCTCTATTAATAAAGAAGTGTATAAACAGGCTATAACAATTATAGGAGAGCTTATAAATGAATAATGAAGGTTTAGAAGTAAATGCTGGAGATGTACTAAAGAAGTTTGCTGATCTTACAGGTAAAGAACAAAAGAAAGCTTATAGAAATGCTTTAAGAGCAGCAGCCAGAATATTAGTAAAGGAAACTAAGACACAATTAAGAAATATTGTTGGCAGTAAAATAAATAGCAGGAACAAATGGAACGCTAAAACTTTAGGTAGTGGCATTAAATTAAGAGCTGATAGAGAAGCCACAGAAGCCAAAGTACATATTATGGGAGATTTTAGGTTAAAGTTCTTTGAGAAAGGAACTGTAACCAGAACTCTTAGAAAAAATGGAGCTAATAGAGGTGCAATGACAGCACACTACTTTTTTAAAACTGCTAAGGCTAATAAAGAGAAAGAGATATTTGATTCATTAGATATGCTTATTTCAGAATCAATTAATAGAGTAGCTAAAAAGTAGGAATATGAGTTTACAAATAGGAAAAGCTATTTATGACATATTACATAGTAATGCAGATATAGTAGCCAAATTACAGGATAAAATATTCCCTTTAATATCAGAACAGAATACTACATTCCCTTTTATTGTTTACAGAAGAACAGGCATTATACCAGCTTATACCAAAGACAGATATTCAGTAAATGATTCTGTTACAGTAGAAATTATAGTAGCTTCTGAAAAGTACAATGAGAGTGTAGAAATAGCTGATCTGGTACGTTTGGCTTTAGAAGGGAAAAAGGGAATATATTCTAATATTTGAATAGAAGATATAAGAATAGTTTCAGCAGATGAAGATTTTCTAGAAGATACATTTATTCAAACAATAACATTTAATATAACAACAAATGACAAATACAATAGTTAGAGGTTCAGACCTTATGCTTTTTTATAACGGTAAGTCTTTAGCTTATGCAACAAGTCATAAGCTTTCCTTATCAGGAAACGCTATAGAAGTATCCAGTAAAGATAGTGCAGAATGGACTGATAAGATAATTGGCAAATTGAGCTGAAGTATTACTTCTGAGAACCTGTTTACAGAAACAGACTACACTTCTATGGTTGAATTGTGGATGGCAAGACAACCAATAGATGTAATTTTCTCAGTGAAAGATCAAGCAGCAACTACTATTCCTGAAGGTGGCTGGACTCCTAAAGCAGCATCTGGGTTTAAAGGAAAAGTAGTAATTACTCAGATAGAAGCCAATGCTTCAGATAATGAAAATGCAACTTATTCCATTACATTGGAAGGAACTGGTTCTTTATCTAAAGTGACTGTATAATATAAACAGATAGAGGGAAGGCTTAAGCTATTGCTGGTAGCTTTCCCTTTTTAATTAATGATATTATGGAAATTACAATTAAGGATAAACAATACACAATCAGATATACACTAAGGGCACTCTTTATCTATGAGCAGATTACAGGTAAGAGCTTTAAAATGCAGACAATAACAGATGAATACATTTTTATCTACTGTCTGATCTTAGCTAATGTACCAGATATTGAAATGAGCTTTGAGGACTTTATTAATGAATGTGATACTAATCCAGAAACGGTTATTAGTATGCAGCGGTTTATAGCTAAAGAGATGGAAAAGCAAGCAGCATTTATTAAGGATGCAACTAGTGAAGATTCAAAAAAAAAGAATTAACCATTAGTGAGGTATATTCTTTACTGGTTATTGAAGGTGGTATAAATCCAGAGTACTTTCTGGATAAAATGCAGATATATGAGTTACCACAATTACTGAATAACATTTTTAAGAAGAATAAGGAAAGTTGGGAACAGTCCAGATTAGTAGCTTATATAATAGCTCAGAGTAACAGCACAAAGCAACTTAAACCAACTGACATTATAAGGTTTAGCTGAGAGAATGGAGAGCCAGACAAAGAAACGTCCATTACTAAAGATGATATAACCAGATTAAAAGAAAAAGCTAATAACTATTTAAAAATATTATAATATGGATTTAGTAACGAGACTTTTATTAAATACTACTCAGTTTGATGATAACATAAGAAACAGTACACGACAAGTACAGCAGTTTCAAAATGTTGGGCAATCTATTACATCTACTATTGGTAAATTTGCTGGCATACTCGGTTTAGGTATGGGTGCAATGGAAGCATTTAACAGGACTATGGAAGCTACACAAAGTACTGGTGATGCTTTTGAAAGAGTAACCACACAAGGCAGTGCAGCAGTAGATACTTTCTTTAATGCTTTATCCAGAGGTGACTTTAGCAGTTTCTTAAGTGGTTTACAGAATGCTATAGATAAAGCTGGAATACTGGCAGATGCTTTAGATGAGCTTCAAAGTAAATCATTGTTTAATGATATAGAGATCAACAACCTCAGTACTAAAAAACAGATATATCAGAATAAAGCTAAAGATAAAACTTTGTCAGATGAGGAAAGGAATAAATACAATAATCTGGCAAAGCAGACACAAAATAAAATCAATATTCGTAAACAAGATGTCTCAAGTGCAAATAATGAAGCTTATTATGCTGGGGTACGTGCTTTGCTTGCTAAAGGTGGTTATACAGGTAAAGTCTCAAATGAGATGATAGATTATCTAATGAAGGAAACTTCTAGACCTGAAAGAGTAAAACAAGCAGAAAAATATGATAATACAATCAAATATTATCAAAGAGAAAAAAACAAGCACACAACTGTTACTGAAGGTAGGAACGGCACACAAACAGTTAAATATGATGCTGAGTATTATAAAATGCAGGCACAAGAAAATGAATATAAAAAGAAATCATACGCTAAACTTAATAAGGTTATTGAAGATACTAATGAAGATGAAATAAGAAAGATATATCAATATAAACAAACTGCTGACCAGCAATTATTAGATATTTCTGATTCTCAATTAGAATTAAACAATACAGCAGCTAAAATTAATGGTAGCTATAAATCACAGCATAAAGGAAGTTCTGGAAAAGGTAATAAACCAAAAGAAGTTATTGCTGCTGGTTCTTTGGATGAGATTAACAAACAATTGGCTGAGGCTAGAAAGAAATATGATGCTGCTGCAACTGATGCTTTAAGAACTGAATTGTTTGAGGTTATAAAGGATCTGGAAGATAGAAAAATAGCTTTGAACTTTAAAGCTGAATATGGTGATATTAAAAAGGTTAAGCCAGAAATGGCTGGTCTGGGTAATGCTGCAAAAGATACTGATCTTTCTAAATTTAACACGTTACCAACAAACTTCAGTAATTCTATAACTAAAGAAGATATTGCCCTTAATAATGACTATGCAGATTCATTAAATGCAATCAGTAATACACTGGGTGCAATAACCAATATGACTAATGAAGGTGCTAGTGCTTGATTAAATTGGGGTGCAACCTTACTAAGTTCTATTGCAACAGCTATTCCTTTGATTGCAAGTTTAACAGTAGCTAAGAAAGCAGAAGCTAATGCAAATACAGAAGCTTTAGTTACTGGTGCTGGAAGTTCTATGGCTGCTGTGCCTTTAGTTGGTCCTCTTCTAGCTATCTCTGCTATGGCATCTGTTATAGCTGCATTATCCAATATTCCAAAGTTTGCTAATGGTGGTCTGGTGTATGGTAATTCAATAGTGAATGTAGGAGAATATGCAGGTGCTTCAAGTAATCCAGAGGTTATAGCACCATTAAATAAATTGAAGAAGTTGATAAAACCAGAAGAAGGTAATGCTGCTTTAGCTGGGAATGTAACATTTGAAATAGAAGGCCGTAAATTGGTGGGTGTGCTTAGCAATTATAACAAACAACAAAATAGGATTAAATAATGAGTTGGAATATAAAATACTACTATACATTTAAGTCAGTATCAAATGATAATTATAAAGTTGAAATATTAACTACTGATACTGGTATACCTGTAGAGATATTAGGTGCTTCACCACCATTAGAATTAGAATATCCTGTAGCAAATAAGTTATATGTAATAAGGTCAGCAGGGGCAACACTTAATTTAATAAGTGAGACAATGTTTCAGTACTTTGATCTTAATACTGACGATATGCAAAAGTATAAGGTTATTATTTATAAGAATGATTCAGAATACTGGTCTGGCTGATTAGATAGTGAATTGTATAGCGAGAAACTAAGTGAATATGATAGATATCCTGTATCATTTACTGCTTCAGATTTTAATATTCTTGAACGTCTTAAATACATTGACGGAGAAGATAAATATACTGATATTGTTAGCTTATTTACAGTACTCAACAGATGTATTAAGAAGCTTGGATTATCAACAACATTAAATATAGCCTGTTCTACAACTTCTACAGAATTTGAAATACCAGATAATGAAACAATACTGCATAAATTATTCATTCAGTCAGCTAACTTCTATGATGAAAAAGATGAAGCAATGAGCCTTAAAGATGTTATAGAAAGTATTCTAAAACCTTTTGGACTAATATTAGTACAAAGGAATAATGAATTTTATGTATATGACGTTAATAGTCTGATTAATAATTCACTATTCAAGAAGTACAAAGATGGAGCATACATACAATCTTATGCATTATCATTAAGTAGTGTTGATCTTCAAGGAAAGTTTAGTTCAGAAGATAGTACTTTGGAATTTGATACATTATACAACAATGTAGAATTAACATCTTCATTATATGCTGGAAGTTCATTATTTGAAAAAGAAGTAGAAAAAGATAATTTAGAAAATCTAATATCAACAACTTTTGTCAGTGGTCTTAACGGATATGATGGAACAAAATACATATATAATAAATGCAGTGATTTTACTGATTATACAGGGGAATACTATTTATATACAACAAAGGGAAGTAATGATACATTAGTAGGTGCTAAATTGCCTTATGCTTATGATAAGTCAGGTGTTACATATAATGAACCAACAACAGGAATAGAATTTAAACCTGCTGAATATGTTATTAATACTGAAGGAATTAGTAAACTCAACATTAAGGCACAGATATATATAAATACTAAACCCAATCCCTTAGATATTTATATAGATGAAATAAATGAAGCAAATGGTGTAAAATACGACAAAGATAATTCACAATGTGCAGAATTAAGCTGTGATTTGTTTATGTTGGATGCAGCAGGAAATATTATATCTTATCTGGATAACACAAGTAACCAGAGTTTAGTTTGAAAAACTGATATTGCTAATAAAACCAAACATACCTTCAGATTAAATTTTGCTGCTTCATCTACTCCATTATCCAGTGCTGATTCAACTTGTTTAGATACTGAATTAACCAATAGCAATATTATAAGTAAGTATGAGTGGAATACCTTTACTGGATCTTCATATACTAACGATAATTATCAAAAGGGCGCAGATATAAATATTACTGGTGGTTGCTATCTTAAACTGATTATATATAGCTGTTTAATATCTAATCCCAAAGCGGGGCAGGCTGCATATTGGATTGATAAAGATAATATCCTTCAAGAGATTCTATTACAATCAGTTAATTTTGAGCTATTTGATAAATATGGTGATGTATTAGAAACTTCAGATATTGTTTATAATAGCTACATTAATAAGAATGTAAAATCAGATTATGATAATGTAGATATAAAAGTTTGTACGGCTAATAAGAACAAAGTGAAAATTGGCAAAGCTAATCTGCTTTATATGGATAATAATCTATATAAACTGGCAACTTCATTCAATCGGTCAGGACAAGTTAATAATTTAGAGCTATTACTTATTAGAACTATTCATTCTAACTATGCAAGCAAAACACATAAGCTGGAAGTGGATATACAAACGAGTGATAATATTTATTTAACCCCCATTACATACACTTCTATATTACCCAATAATACTTTCTATTTATCTGGTGCTATCATAGACTTTGCGAATGACACGCAAAGGATAACTTTAAATCAATTATCAATAGATAATATAGACTTATCTTCTATTGAGCTGTATGATGAAGATGGCAAGCTGATTAAAACAGTTAAAAGTACAGAAACACTTAGAACAAAAAAGGCACGCACAGGAAACTTATTAGATAGTATGACTGGGTATGTAACCAACTCATCTAACAGCTTTGGTTCAATTAATCTGTCAGTAATAGATGGTGGAACTTTTTAATTATATAAAAACAAAATTATGCCAATAACTATAGCAACATTAATAACAGCAGGAACTTCTGTAACCACTTGAATACTTAGTAAGAAATATCTATTTCCTTATATTGTTAAGGCTTATGAATGGATTATTGGGCAGAAAAGGGAAAAGGATAGAGAGAATATTGATTCAAGTAAAGAACTCCTAGAAATTAGAGATAAAACAAATAATGTCTATGAGAATCAATTAGAGTTTTGTATGAAACAAATTGGTGAGTTACAAAACAGACTAACAGAAAAACAGTCTGAATTGAATGATTATATTAATCAATTATCTGAATTAAGAAATAAGATAGTAGAGATGCAAAAACAGTTGTATGACTATCAAATGAAGAATAATAGACTAAGCTCTTTATGCTGTTCTAAGCTAGATTGCAAAGATCGTATTGCTTGCAATGATGAATGTATTACAAAGAAAGATATAATTAAATAGAATACTAATAAAAGAATATATGTCACAAATAATAAAATTAAAAAATTCAAGTAGCACTTCTGCACCAACTAGTTTAGAATATGGTGAAGTTGCTTTAGGTTATCTTAAAGGTTCAGAAAAGTTATACTTTAAAAATTCCAACGGTGAAATTATTACTTTAAATGATTGAAGTAGATTATTAAGTAAACCAACTACATTAAGTGGATTTGGTATAACTGATGCAGTAGGTAGCAGCACTTTTAATACACACGTAGCTTCAAATTTACATCTTACAGATTCACAAAGAAGTGTACTTTCACTGTTATCTGTAGTAGATGGAAAACTAAAAATAGATGCAGATACTTATTCAACTGGTGAACTATCAGCTTATGGAGTTGGAACTGGTGGCGGTGGTGGAGCTGGATTAATTCAGTCTGTCTATGGTTCTTCTGGTTTAGGTGGAACTTATTCTAATGCAGACCTGACTAATACCTTTAATGCATATACTATTAATTCAATAAATGATAGTCTTACTAGTGCTATTTCAAGAATTTCTACTTTAGAAGGTGGTTCTGCAACTTCAATTTCAACAACTGGGACAGGTAATGCTGTTACTTCAGTTACCAAATCTGGAACTGCATTAACATTCAATAAAGGAACTACTTTTATTGCTGAAGGAGATAGTAGGCTTACAGATGCTAGAAAGAACCCTAATACTTTGACTTTTACAGGATATTCTACAGCTACTTATGATGGTAGTGCTGCAATCTCAGTTCCCATTCCTACAAAAGTTTCACAATTAACCAATGACAGCTCTTTCTTAACTGCAATAACTAAAGCACAGGTAGAAGCAGTTCTTACAGGAAATATTACTTCACATACCCACAGCCAATATTTAACAGGTAATCAAACTATTTCTGTTACTGGTGATGCTACAGGATCAGGAACTACTGCTATTGCTTTAACTTTGGCAAATAGTGGGGTAACTGCTGGAACTTATAGAAGTGTTACCGTTGATGCAAAAGGTAGAGTAACTGCTGGAACTAATCCAACTACTTTAAGTGGTTATGGCATTACAGACGCTTTATCTAGTTCTGGTGGTACAATATCTGGTAATTTAACTGTTACAGGTAATTTTGTTCTGAATGGTACAACAACTACAGTTAATAGTACAACAATAACTATAGATGATCCTATTCTAACATTAGGTGGAGATACAGCACCAACAGTTAATGATGGAAAAGATAGAGGTATAGAATTTAGATATTATGATACTGCTGCTAAAGTTGGATTCTTTGGATATGATGTAAGTACTGGTTATTTCTCTATGTATACAGGTGCAACAAATACTTCTGAGGTCTTTAGTGGAACATTAGGAGATATTGCAGCTACTAATTTTAGAGGTGCTTTAGTTGGTAATGCTAGTACAGCAACAGCATTAAGTTCTTCTAGAACATTTGCTTTAACAGGTGATGTTACAGGAACTATATCTTCTGATTTAAGTGGTGGATTTAGTATAGCAACTACTATAGCTGCAAACTCTGTAGCTTTAGGAACAGATACTACTGGTAATTATGCTGCTTCAATAGCAGTAAGTGGAACAGGACTATCTTTAACTGGTGCTGCTGGTGAAGGAACTGCTTATACAATTACAAGTAATGCAACAAATGCTAATACTGCTTCAACAATAGTAGCCAGAGATGCAAGTGGAAACTTTAGTGCTGGAACTATTACTGCTGCTTTAAGTGGTAATGCTAGTACTGCATCTAAGTTAGCTACAGCAAGAACATTAACTGTAAGTGGTACAGGAATTAGTTCTACTGGTGGAACATTTGATGGTTCTGGTAATATTGCAATTGCAATGAGTATAGATATAATTGATGGTGGAACTTGGTAAATGATAAATAGATGTCTACTATAAAAATAAAAAACAGTTCAAGTTCTTCAGCTCCTACTAGTTTAGAAGCTGGAGAACTAGCTTTGGGAACTTTAAACGGTTCAGAGAAGATTTTCTTTAAGAACAGTGCAGGTAATATTATTACTATTAATGATTGAACAAAGATTATAAATAAACCTGCAAGCTTTCCTGCAAGTGATGTTTATTCTTGGGCAAAGGCAAGTGCAAAACCAGCTTATACATATAGTGAAGTTGGTGCTGCAAGTTCAACCCATACACATAATTATTTGGCTTTAACTGGTGGTACACTATCAGGTACACTATCTCCAGCAACAACTGCCACTTATGACATAGGTACAAGTAGCCTTAAATGAAATAATATCTATAGTAATAGTTTTATTGGTAATGCAAGTACTGCAACCCAATTACAAACAGCTAGAAATATTGCAGGAGTTAGTTTTAATGGAACTACTGATATAGCTATACCATTTCCTAACTTAACAAGTAAACCTACTACATTAAGTGGTTATGGTATTACAGATTCTGTTAATATATCAGGAAGTCAAACAATAACAGGAGCAAAAACCTTTCAAAATGTATCAGGTATAACTTTATCAAATGGTACAAAATCAGTTAATCTATCAGTTGATAGTGATGGAAAATTAAAGATAGATAATGATTTGTATTCAACAGGTGAAATTTCTGCTTATAATTCTGGAACTGGTGGTACAGGTGGAACTAGTGGATTAATAAGCTCAGTATATGGAACTGCTGGTTTTGGAGGTACTTATTCAAATACTGACTACACCAATACATTTAATGCTTATGCTATAAATAGTCTCTATAATAGTACAACATCTAATACTAACAGTATATCAACATTGAATAGTACGGTTAATTCATTGTCTAGTACAGTCTCAACACTGAATGGTAATGTAAGTTCTTTATCTAGTACGGTTGCATCTTTAACTGGAGGAACAACAAGTTTCAATTCAACTTATTATTATTCCAGCTCAGGACGTTACTTATATAATGCAGGATATTCAATTTTACCTGGTGGCTTAATTATTCAATGGGGTGAGATGAGAAATGATGATGGAACTTATGGTTTCCCATACACTTTCCCTAATAAATGTTTATCAATTCACATTACTACTAATAGAACTAGTGCAGGTAGTAATGGAACAAATCACGCTGGAAATGTAACTAATTCATCTTTTTACGCTGTTTTAGATGCTAGCACAGGTTGGATGCTAGCCATTGGGTATTAATTAAATAATAAAAATAGAACAATATGTTACAAACAACAGGAATAACAACAACTTTAGTAGGTCAAACATTGGGGCTTGCTAGTAATGATATAGGAACTCTATGTTCTAGTTCAAAAATTAATAAATGAAGTAAGTATAAACCAGTAAAATATGCTGGTATTAATAGTAATTATTGGAAAGCAGCAGATGGAAATTGTGGCTTAAGTATTCCAACAGCTAATAGTATAGCTACATTAACTAATCTAGTTAATACTGGTGTAACCTGAAATTATGATAAACCAACAGGGGGAGCAACAAGCCCTTATAGATTAGGAGACTTTCGCAATTATAATCACGAAGCAATTAGTCCTATTATCGTTGATGTACAAACAATTGCGTATATAAGTAACGGAAGTGCACAAGTATCAATGTTTTTCACAGAAGATGATTATTCAGTTAATATATCCGATATTGATAGTATTAAAAATTGCTACTTTGGTGCGTATTTGGTGAGCACAAATGGTACTACAGGAGCACGAATGATTACCGCAACAAGTCCAATCGTGAACGGTGTTACTTACGTAGACATCCCAATTAGTGACATAAGTGCGGGTAGTTATTATGTTTATCCGTTATTGAGTGACACTACTAATACTAGTACTTTATCAATTCCTAGCGGTATTATTTATTATCCTTTGGATTCAATTAGTAGATCAGATTTATTAATTAAAAGCCTAAATTCAAGTTATAAATGCGACTTTCTTTGTTAGATTGAGTTTTGATAATATTTTATAGAGCAGAAGATGAAAAAAGTTCTTCATCTCCTGTCTCTATTGGAAAATAGTTCCGATATTACTCCCTCAATCTCCTACAAAATCAGTCGTATATGAAACAATTTACCGAGAAACAAAGATATGAATTAAATGCATATCTACAAGCAGGCAAGAATAAAGATGAAATTGCAGGTTTATTAGGCTTTCATCGGAGTACTATTTATCGTGAAATTCGTCGTAATAAATTTAAATCCTCTGATGGTTATGACCCTGACTATGCCCACTACCGATATGAACTTCGAAAAAAACAACGTGCCAGACCTCAAAAATTTACAAAGGAAATGGAAAGTCACGCTCATTTTTTACTCACGAAAAGACATTATAGTCCAGAGCAAATTGCTGGATGGTGTAACCTAAACCATATTTCAATGGTTTCCCATGAATTTCTCTACGGTTGGATATGGGAGGACAAAAAGAAAGGAGGCGGATTACACGCTTATTTAAGAAGGCAAGGAAGAAAATATAGAAAAAGAAAGAATAAAAACCAAGATCGAGGATGGATCAAAGATAGGGTAGATATATCAAACAGGCCTAAGATTGTGGAAAAGAAAAAAAGATTTGGAGATTTGGAAATAGACACTGTTATAGGTAAAAACAGATCGGGAGTTATATTAACCATTAATGATAGAGCCACAGGGAAACTATGGACAATGAAGCTACCAAATAAAGAAGCCAAATATGTCACTGCGGCAACCGTTTACCTATTAGAACCATATAAAGAACTATTACACACAATTACCTCTGATAACGGAACTGAATTCGCAGGACATAAAGAAATTGCAAAACAACTGGGAATAAAATATTACTTTGCAAGACCATATCACTCATGGGAAAGAGGAGCTAATGAGAATCTTAATGGACTTATCAGGCAGTATTTACCTAAATGGAAAGAGTTCAAATATATCAATGGAAAAGAATTGAAAGAAATAACGAATCTTATTAATCTAAGACCAAGAAAAAGATATGGATATCTAAACCCGTTCGAAATGGTAAGAAAGAGCATAAATAAAAAATATGAAAGAGAACTAACATGGATGTATCAAGAATTGTCGCATTTATAACTTGAATTCAGCAAGTACTAGTTCAAACATTGCAATTGCAATTAGTGCACAGTGGTTAAATGATGATATTACTACTAATACAATTGTTTACACGATAGATATAATTAATAGTGGGGGTGGATCTGTTACATTAACCAACTGTTATAGTTCTGTAAGATTTGCGGAAAAAAGTGCAATTGATAACTATGTAATGGGAGAAACGCAGACTTCAAGAGGAAATATAACTGTTCCAGCCAATTCAACTTATACAATTAGCGGAAGTGCAACAGCGTACTATGATGATTCACCTTCAGGTTTTAATGTTTGGTTTACCTCAATTAGTCCTAACATTCAAGTATTTGAATCAGTTTTTGAGCCACTAATTGAAATGTAATAATAGAAACCTCAAAATGAGGTCTTTATCTTATTTAGTATTATTCAATAATAACTTGTATTCTTGATGTTATTATTAGATGAATATTTTCTATGGATATTAACTTAATTAAATGAAGCCTGTAGTCTTTATAGATTGCAGGCTTTTTTGTTTATTTGCAATAAAAAGAAAATAAATTATGGATGAAACAATAGATGATAAGTTTAATTATGTGTGTGATTATGTAGCTAGAAATTATTGTATAGAAGAAATTAATGAAGAAACAAATGAAGTCTATACATCTTGTGACTTTTATAAAGCAATTACTTTTATTAATAGATATAAAAGAAATGCACTTAATATAAACTTTAAATATGAAGAATATATTAATTATAAAGAGATACAAGATACATTGAAAGGATTAAAACTAGATCCTGAAAAGTTTTGGTATCTATTACTTTTTATTTTTGATTATGCTTGCTGTGCTTGTTTTCAAACCCTTTCTCATAGAGAACCTGCAAATAAGCAAATAGAGAAACTTATAAAAGCAATTAATGAAAATAAATCTGCAAAGCTTACTTTGAGTATTGAAGATAAGAAGATTGTAATTGATGAACCACACGTTCTTAAATATATATCTTCTATATTGGATAAAGGGCTAGATAGAGATAATTTTATGTACAATCATATCTTATTATCTGATACTTCTAAAACTACTGAAAAATCAGATACTTTCCTTATTGGACTTTTTGCAGAAACATTTCTTGAATTCTTAAATCAGAATGTTAAAGTAAAGGTCAGAGCCAAAAAAGGCTCACAGGTTTCATATAGCAAACTATTACTAATTTCTAGGCTTGTTTACTTTACTAAATTATCAAAGAATGATAAATTTAAGGATGCTGATGAGACATTAAAAGGATGTATAAAACAATATAAGGATTATAAAGTATTTGTTAGCAGCCTTATATATCTGTAATAATCTCACAACTACATAATAAAGTTCCTGTTTTCATTTCCTAATTAAGGGGGGAATTGAAAGCAGGGCTTTTTTATTCTATCTTAGTTTCATTCAAAACCTTCACCTTTGTAGTGTTGAAAGTGACGAACTCAACAATTAACTAATAGTCCTGCCTTAAGGAGGTAGTAATAGTGAAATGGATAAACTAGTATTTTTTGGAAACGACATTAACAGAGAGATTAGTATTTCTAATGTAAAAAGTATTTACACAAGTATTAAACTTAATGGTTATCTTCCAGATGTCAGCAAAGTTGAGTATTTAACAGGTGAAGTTATTAAAGATCAAAAATTAGTTTGTTTTGAAATTGTTCCTAAAAATGAGAAAAACCCTATATCAATAAGTAATTTTGATATTAAGTTTGAATCTGTTGATTACTCAGAAGATCTTAAAGGTGTTGTAGATGGACAACATAAATCAATTGCTATGGAATTATTAAAATTGACAGATGATTTAGTATTTGATGATAGTTCTATTTATAGAGAAGTAAATTTACCTAAAAAGTTATCTATCTCTGAGTTTGTTGCAATGAAGAATATTGGTAAGCCTTGGACTATATCAGATTTTGATAAAACAGATATTCCTTCTGGTAATCCGTTTATTGACCAAATAAATACAATTGGTAAAGATGAAGGATTGCAACCACAATTTGCATATGATATTTATACTTTGAATACAGGCGCATTAAAAGCAAGCACAGTAAAAAGTTTGCGTGCTAAGACAGGAACACTACCAAAGTCTATTAAACTAGATGAAACATCTATATCTGATGGTCACGAAGTCTTGAATGCTTTAAAGGAGAGTAGTTTCTTAACTAAAGATTTATATAACAATACTAGATTTAGCAAGGGATTAAAGCAATTTGTAAAGGAATCAAAAATATCTATCTCAGACTTATGTAGATTGATAAATAAGATTGATAAGAAATCGTGGGAACAGTACTTTACCGCAGAAACTGGAACTAGTGCAGAAGCACAATTATATAAGAGTGGATTTACAGAACTAAATAAATTTCTCTTTGAATAAGAAATGTAAATTAAAATTATTTGTAGTTTACTACAAAAAGAGCTTGTTACTTAAATGTAGCAGGCTCTTTTTGTTTATATGGGGTATGGGGTGAAATTTTACAGTAGATATGGCTTAAACCTCAGCCCTCTCAACTTTCCACGAAAGGTAAAATTTCAAATTTTCAAAATCTTACATATCCTATAATTATCATATTTACAGGCTTTTATCTTTATATATCTTATTAGTACTACCTATAAATGTTAAATTACAAGCCTTCATTCGAGAACCTATGGGCCTTTTATCGTGAACCCATAAGCCCTTGAATGCGGGCTTACTTATTGTTTTAAATGAAGAGAAGTAAGAAAGGTGTTAAATGTACATACTTGAATAAGGATAATAATTATATATTAGCCTTTTTATAATTCAACTTATGTGGTAAACAAATTGTTAACGTTGCCTTGTAATTGCAATTTTACGTCGTGATAGAATCTTGAAATTCTATTTTTAGTGGCAGATGATGGCATTTAGTAGCAGATAAAATGTGAAAATATTTTATCTACTACCTCCACAAAGCTTATTGGTAAGCACTTTTAGGCTTTTTAGTGGCAGGTGGCAGTAATTTTATTGTTTTTAATTTATTGACTCCGTTTTTATTAGAGAAAAATTGAAAAAGTCCGAGCTCGTGAAAGTTCGGACTTTTTGCAACTCAAAAGAAGTTGGTCAGCTTCTGGTATTGCCTTTTTAGTTTATATATAAAATTAATCAAAGATTATTTGTGAACACTTTCTTTGTTTCCGAAATGCCATTATTGTATGCTATTTTTATAATAATAATCTTTTCGTTGTTTACTTCCATCTGGCAGTTATATCCAACAGCTATTTGCTTTGAAATAGCTTTCCCCGATAAAGAAAATGCTTCAACGGTATTAATTGGTTCTTCACTGGATATATAAATTTGCCCGTCTGCACTCCATATTTTAGTGCGAGAAGATGAAAGGGGGGAGATTCCAGTATCTTCTGATTCAATAATATTTAAAAATGAACTCCATCCATAAGCTGATTTATATGCATTGAGTGAACCTTTTGGAACTATTAATTTACAGGTTGTATACACAAAACTAAACGGACTGTCAGTAATTTGTTGTGGAACCTGGCTTAATGTTCTAATTTCAGTTAAATTGGAATTATAGAATAAATTATCTCCAAAGGTTACAAGTCCGGTAGGAAATGTAATACTTGCTAGATTTGGACAATAGCAAAAACAGTTGGTACCTAAAGTCTTTAATCCTATTGGAAGGTTGACGTTAGTTAGATTAGTGTAAGTAAACGCTCCGTCTCCTATGAATGATAAATCATCCGGGAAGATAATATTCGTCAAACTACTGCAATTGTAAAAAGCTACTTTTCCTATTGTTTTTAATCCAGCAGGAAGATGAATACTAGTTAAGCTAGTACAACTTTCGAAAGTATTATATCCTATAGTTGTTATTCCTTCGGGGATGTTTATGTTAGATAGGCTGCTACAATAGGCAAAAGCCCCTTCTCCTATTGAAGTCAGCGTTATTGGGAAATTTACACTTGTTAGTCTTTCACAATATCTGAACTCTCCTTTTGTAATTTGTTTGGATGTTTGGACATTTGTAAGATGTGTGCAATATTCGAATGCGTTATCTCCGATATCTGTCAAATTCTCAGGTAAATCAATACTTGTTATACTTTTGCAATTTCCAAAAGCACATGATCCCACGTGAGTTAAGCTCTTTGGAAATTTAACGCTTGTTATTCCAGAACAATTCTCAAAAGCACCCATTTCTAAGGATGTAACATTGTCTGGCAAATCAATACTTTTTAATTTTGTGCATCCTTGAAAAGCGTCTCTACCTATTGATTTTAATTTATATGGGAAGTTAATGTTTGTTAGACTTATACAGCCTTGGAATGCATTTGAATATATATGAGTAATAGATTCTGGGAGTTTGATATTTGTTAGGTTTCTACAGCTAAGAAATGTACCTGTTGGTATTGAAGTCAGTATATCCGGTAAAGTTACACTAACTATTTTATGATTATCGTGGAATAATACTGATGGAAAAGTTTCTGTTGTTGTTTTACTTAGATCAATAGATATTAAGTTGGGCAAATTCATTTGTATAAATGAGAAATCTGTATTATTTAGAGGACCTTCTAATATTAGAGAATTAATTTGTTCTCTACTATAACCAGCAGCAGTTATTTCTGATGATAATGTTCCAGCTGTGTAGAGATTCAAATGAAGGGCTATTCCATCACCTTCAATAATAGCTGCATCATTCCAATATCGGGCTGTTCTGTAATTATCTCCTGCTCCCAAAGGAACGTAGACGCTGCTGATGCTTTTTATACTAAAAGTATATATTTCTACGGTTGGAGGAATTATTGCTTTAATGCTACAGGTAGTGATGCCTGAAGCCCAAAATGCGTTGTTTCCGATAGAAGTAAGTTTTGCTGGCAGATCAATTTTTTGTAGGCTTTTACATCCATAGAAAGCAAATCCTCCAATTTTAATTAACGAATCGGATAAATTAATATTTGTTAGTTTCGTACAAACGGCAAATGCATTATCTCCAATTGTAGTAACTGTTTCTGGCAGATCGATGTTTACTAGGTTATAACAACCACTAAATGCGCTGTAATCTATGATTTTGAGTTGGGTTGGTAAATTGATATTTGCTAAATTGTTGCAGTTGCCAAAGACTGCCTTCCCTAGTCTGGTTATAGTTGAAGGTAATTCAATGTTAGTTAAACCGGTACAATATTGGAATGCACAGCCTTCAACTTCTATTGTAGAGTCTGGAAGAATAATAGAACTTAAATACTCTTTCTCTTTAAAGGCATATTGAGGCACTTTGTTTGCCATATTGCTGCTATAAGCCTGAATGGTGGTGTATTTTAAATTGATATTTGTCAGGGCTGGCATGCTATCTCTCATTATCACAAAGTCTCTTTGATCTATTTTTCCGCTAAGGGTAAGGTTTGTTACAGATTTTAATTCTTCGGAAGTGAGCAGAGCTTTGAGAGTTCCAGCTTGCTCAACTGTTATTGTTTTACTAATCTGTGCACTAAGCGGTAAACTGCTTATTATTGCAATTGTTATTAGTGTATATAAAAGCTTCTTTTTCATAACCTTATTAAAAAGTAAATCCTAGTTTTAATTGAACGCTATTAACGCTGGCTTCATATGAATACATATGGCTGAAAAGAACTCTGCAAAATGCAGAATGATTATTGCTTAGCTGGTAGTCAAATCCTACTCCGCCGTTAAAGCCATAATAAGATTCCGGAATAGAATAGTAGTTGTCTATTTTGCTTTTGTTTGCATTGCTCGTTTCTCTGTTTTCCTTATATAAGGAATTAGAGGATTTAAAAAGATGAGTATAGCTTGTAGCTGCTTCAATTGTAGGACGGATCTTTTTTATACATGAGAATGTGTATTTCAGTCCGACAGATCCGTTGGGCATCAAGGAATTGAATTTGTATTTTTCGTATATTGCTATTTCATCCATATTATTACTAATGTAATCTACACACCCCTCCATTTTTGATAATGAAATATCTATTTGCACACTCAGAGTCTTTAAGATACGTGGACTTGAAATGTTTAACTGCCCTCCAATTACAGGCTGCATAGATTTAGCTGATTTAAAATGATCTGCTAAAACATTATCCTCAAAAGTAATTTCTGTTAGTTGAATGCCACTGTATACAGAGAAATCATATTCTAGGAAAGATTTCTTGTAATCATTAGCAAAGACTATGCATTCTTCGCCTGGAGCGCACATTTCAGTGTGATATTTTTTTGTAAGGTTAATCATGTCTCTTCTATCGAAATAGGCTTTATTAATCTTTTTACTCACGGACTTACTGTTTCTGAATATGTAGCCTAATATACCTTTATATTTATTGTCTGTGATATATTTATTGTCTACAATTTTATCGGGTTCTTTTGTAATGGCAATCATTTTACCATTTTCATCTTCAATATAGTAACAGTCATTCTTTTGTGGATAATAGAAGAGATCTTTTATTCCCTGAACCAGATATTCTAGAAAAACCTTTTGTTGCTCATTGTCTATTTTAATGGTGCGAGATACGTAATATTTGCCTTCTTTTATAAGTCGATAGGCAATAAGGTCTTGTGGATAGAATATTTGTTCTTCTGCATTTTTAGAAAGTTTAAATTTGCAGAAACTACAATTTATTTTATCTGTCCGGAAATCTATAAGTCCGTTAATGGTATCATTTTTGTTTGTAATAATGTACCCCTTTGTATAGTTACTTTGTGCGTTTGCTGTTATTGCAAGAATGAACAGAAGGATAAAGGTAGATATATATTTCATTTCAGACTATTTTATTTTGTTACTGTTTATAGTAAACAGATCCTGGTTAAATAGATAAATTGTATTATTATATGTTATAACAACTGTTTTTCCGTCATTTGACGGATAAATATTAGAAAGGGGAGCGTTCGATTCGAATTTATTTTGCTTTCCGTCTTTAATAGATATTTTGGAGAAAACCGAGGTCAAAATTGTTGGTAGTTTCTCTCCTGTAATAAGTATGGAAGCTCTGTTTCCTACATAATTTGAAGCAATATCATATTTTAATCCTGTAGAGAAATCAATGTATGTTATGTTATTTGAAGAGCCTAGTATTACTCCGAAGTACTCATCACTTGTTGCAAAGTAATAATCTCTCAGGTTATAGTAGCTTGTCATGCTTTTGCTATAAGAATCAATAACAAACACTTTGTTTATTTCTCCATATTTATCCGTTAAAACAAAAGTCTTTCCCTTATTGCAGGTTGCTATGGTTTTTACTATAAGCTTAGCCGGGTTGTTAGGATCAACCAATGAGGCATCATTTGGAAATAGGCCGCATTTATTATTATCAGCCGAATTAATGTAATATAGTAAATTATTGACAAGCATAAGTCCGTACCCATTTTCCGAAAATTCAATTTCATAAACAGAACTTCCATTTAGGTAAGAAGATAAATCAAGCTCTTTTATATATTGCCCGTTGGTTGCATCGTATATATCTATTTTACTTTCATTCTTTCTGGAGATGTACAAGCAATTATTATATCTGTTGTAAGAAACCGTTGAATATCTGTTTAATGGCATTGAAATGTTTCCAGTAACGGACATGTCATTAGACGAATACTGAATTAAAGAAGTGCCTCCAATAGTGTTAGTTTGTACCCAGAAATACTGACTGTCTTTTGTAAACAGAACTTTTTGAGATATACTGCTGCCTGTATTTACACAATTTGTGTATGCTTTAATATCAAACTGGCCGGTAACTTTTTCTTCACCAGTGGGAGACTCGGCAGAATATGTAATTTTTGCAGGGGTAAATGCAGGTAATATTATATTCGGAAAATAAGCTGTTTTTTTATCGTCAGAGTACTTCACAGTAAGGTCTAAGCCGGTAATAGAAGAATTCGCAGATGAAATTGTTGCAAAATTACTAAATGCTATAAACGGAATATTTGCGAAGAAATTAGTTCTATTATCTTTTCCTAAATAATCTGTTATTGCCAAAGGAGGTCCTGCTTCCTGAGTTACATTAATAGTTATTGTTTTTCCATATTGAGTTGTTATTAAAACTGTTGCCTTACGCTCTTCTGATGTATAATTTGTATCGTATTTAATTATGATACTGGATGCAGACTTTGAACATATAATCCAATCCGATTTATATTCTATTTCATAATCCATATTAGTATGTACTGTCGCAAAAACTTCTCCTCCAATTTTTGAAAATGATAGATCTTTTGCATTTATATCAAAATACGAGTCCTCAACAATAGTTTTTATCTGAAGATTGATAACTTTATTGGATCCGCCTGCAAAAGCAATTGTTTTTTTTTGAGTGGTGAACCTATCTTTTGAAAATATGATACTTCCGGTGCCACCGGATGGGAGATTGAATATATACTTTCCGTTCGAATCAGTGATAACTTTCTCTGTACCTGATGTTGTTTCCAGTTGAACAGTTACATCTCCCAAACCTGCACCGTAAGAATCTGTAATAGTTCCTGAAACGATAACCGGATCGTCAGCTTCGGTGATTGCACATGAATTGAATGAGAAAAGAAAAATAAATTCAATAATAATCAGGTAGATATGCCGCATTCTTTTATTTATTAGTTAATGAATGCAAATGTATGGAAATATTACAACGGAATATATGTTTTAGGAATTTTTTTTATAAAAATATAAATTACATTTTATTTGTGAAATTACTTTATGAATACATAGTAATTGGGAAAGATTGGATGTTTTTTTATACTAATAAGCATTTACATTAGTGTCTTCTCGTTGAAGAGACTTCTTTTAAATGTTTTTTGATATATATCTAAGCCCTATTTTGATATATATCAAACGAAAAATGTCTCGTCAATAATTTATAAGATGAATAAAATATAATAAATACTTATTGGTAAATAATTGATTTAAAATGAATTAAATACATAATTATTAAACAACTACTATCATTCCATATTTGTTGATATAGATAGAATGGATTTTGTTATGAGCACAACTACTCTATATCGATACATATTAGGAATAGCATGTATATTGCTAAGTCTTGGTTCGCATGCTCAGGTTGTTTCTGATACAGTAAATGTTACTGTCGGCAATTTGAGTACCCAACTAGGATCTCAGAAGGATGTAATTACAGACCTCACACTCAAAGGAAGCATTAACGGAATTGATATTGGTACGATACGCAGCATGGCTAAACTGTCTGTTATTAATATGGCTGATGTTAATATTGAGGCAGGTGGAAGTTACTATATCGACCGAATTGGAGTTTTTCAGGTTGCTTCGGCAAACATAATACCCGATTATGCTTTTTATCAGTTGTTCAAGCTAACATCTGTTACTATCCCCAATAGTGTAATTAATATTGGTAATAATTCATTTTCTCGCTGTTCAGGGTTAACTTTAGTTACTATACCTAACGGTGTTTTATCGATAGGCAATAATGCATTTGCTAGTTGCACAGGCTTAACATCTGTCCTCATACCTAATAGTGTAACCTCAATAGGTAATAATACGTTTTCTTACTGCTCAGGGCTCACTTCAATAACTATTCCAGGTAGTGTAATATCTATAGGCAATAATGTTTTTTCTGATTGTAAAGGATTAACGGGGTTTATTGTTTCAGAAGATAATACTGTTTTTAGTTCGCTGGACGGCGTTTTATTCAATAAAAACAAAACTCAGCTCATAGGTTATCCATTTGCAAAATCAAGTGTATATACAATTCCTGATAATGTGAACTCAATTGGTGATGGTGCCTTTTCTTATTGTACGGGGTTGACTTCAATTTCGGTTCCCAATAGCGTGAATTCCATTGGTAACAATGCTTTTAATGGTTGTGTTGGCCTTACATCTATCAATATTCCTGATAATGTATCGTTTATTGGCAATAATGCATTCTATAATTGCAGAGGGCTTACTTCGGTAACAATTCCCGGCAACCTGACTTCTATCAGTTATTATGCTTTTTATAATTGCACCGGACTGACTTCTGTTACAATTCCGGCTAATGTAGCTTCTATTGGTAATTATGCCTTTTCTTCTTGTACCGGACTATCTGCAATAGTTATTCCTAATAGTGTAACTTCCATTGGTGAAAATGCTTTTTCTTTTTGCAACAGACTAAAGTCTGTTACTATTCCTGATAATGTAACCTCTATTGGAAACTGGGCTTTTTATTCGTGTGATAGTTTGATTTCCGTGACTATTCCTAATGGAGTGACTAATATTTATGAGAGAGTCTTTTCTGGTTGCAAAGGTCTGACTTCAGTTAAAATGCATGATAGTGTTACTTTTATAGGTAATAATGCCTTTTCTTATTGTACGGGGCTGACTTCTATAACCATTCCGGCTAGTGTGAATTCTATTGATGACGAAGCATTCACTTTTTGCACAGGTTTAACTGAAATACATAGCAAGGCATTGACTCCGCCAAGTGCATATTCAACAGCTTTCAATGGCGTAGATAAAATTAGCTGTAAATTGTATGTTCCCATGGAAGCTTTAATAGCATATAGGAATGCAACTGTATGGAGCGAATTTACAAATATTATCAAGGAAGAACCAACGGTAGTAACTCAGATTAAAGCAAGTAATATTAAAGTTTATACAGAACAGGATGCAATAGTGATAACAGGTGCCGAATATGGAGATGCTATTTCTGTCTATTCGGAGGCAGGAGTTTTACTGCATAAAGTAAAGGCTACGGATGATATTATCAGATTTAATCTTCCGGCCAATCATATTTATCTGATTAAAATAGTAAATAAGTCATTCAAAGTAGCTTTGTAAAAATGTTCTTGCTTTTATATGTTAATATTATCATATCTATTAATCTTTATAAACAATAAATTGTTTAGTTAATAGGAGTTATATAATAGATTCAAAATAACAATTTAAGATCTAAACAAGATGGAGACAAACAAAATAAAAAAAGTATTGATAGCACTGGATTATGACAAATCTGCTGAAACTGTTGCTGAAGCTGGTTATTCATTGGCAAAAGCCATGAATGCTGAAGTTACTTTATTGCACGTGATATACGAGCATCTCACATACTACGTAGAATATTATTCTGCTTACGAAATTCAGCTTGATCATATTAAAGATCTGAGAATGTCTATGCACTATTTCCTCGATGAGATAAAGAAGCATCTCGGCGACGAATGGATTCACACAATGATTAAAGAGGGAGTAATTTCTCAGTCAATTCTGGAAGCTGCAGAAGAAATTAACGCGGATGTTATTGTTCTGGGTGCGCATAGCCGTAACTGGTTCGAAAATATTATTATGGGGGATGATGCAAAAGCGGTATTGAAGAAGACTAAGGTGCCTCTTTTTATCGTACCAATAAAGAGTGAAAACAAATAACTGTAGTTTAAAGTATATCTGGCATTTCAACTATCAATCACTTAAATTTTATTGTAATGGTAAGGAAAAAAGTTTTCGTTAGTTACGATCATGAGAATGACCGGCAATACAGGCATCTGTTAGAGGAATGGAATACTAATCCTGATTTTGAATTTTGCTTTAGTAACTTGTCTCCAAATGAAGTGAAAAAGGAGGATATAATGCATGCAAAAGAGGTTATAACGAGTAAAATAAAAGAAGCGGATTATACGTTTGTTATATCAGGAAGAGATGCTAATAAAGAGAACAAATTACATGAGGATATTGGTTATAGGAACTGGCAGAATTTTGAGATTGCTGTTAGTAAAGCTAATAATAAGAAGCTTGCAGGAATAAAACTGGATAAGAAGTTTGAATCACCTGAAGAGATTGTGGGATGTGGCGTAAAAAGTGCTATGAGCTTCACTAAAGAGGCAATATTGAAAGCACTGAAAGACGCATAAATTTGCTGATATTACTAATAAAAATGGGGTCGTTCCAAATCGGAGCAACCCCATATACTAAATATACTAATTAGTTTTTTCTTAATTTACCTTAGGAGACAATATAAAACTAAATTCATAGTTCTTGAATGGCAAACGATATTCTTCTCGTGGTAGTGCTCCCCAACTAGTTACACATCCCATACCCATCTGCACTTTATCAATGCAAACATTGGTGAAGTTCACTTTCGGAACATCTGTTACGTGTCGCTGATCTTTTTCTAATCCGTCATCCAAACCTTCGATTGTGTAATGCAAAGCCGACATAGATAGCGGTGCATCTGAATGGATTGAAAGTCCCTTATCACTAACATTTACTTGATTCCACCAACGAATGTCGGTCTTGTTACCTGTTTCCTGAGGACGGATATAAGCATGGAACTGCTCGTCGGCTGTAAGCCTATAAACACCCAGATTAGAGAAGTTATTACGGTCAGAATAGTTTTCCTGTGGTCCACGGCCATAAAATTCAGAAATCTCGAACTGATAAGGCATTTGCATCTGCATACCAAAACGGAACATATTCGAAACAACTTCTGTTTTATCAACTACCATTTTTTGAGTAACCTTAATAGCTCCTTCGTTATTGATTACGTAGGTAAGATACAATTTAGCATTTACGGCTTTCATATCGTATTCTGCACGAACTACTGCTTGTTTATTTTCTATTTCTTTGTTAAGCTTAATAAGAGTAATTTGAGGATCCTTCCATACAATATATTTCTTCTGAAGATCTGCACCAAAGTCATTATCAGTTGGAGCACGCCAGAAGTTTGGTTTCAACTCACTACCATCCTGTAGAAGCTCTGTTCCCTTAACTGTATATTTAGTAAGGTATCCGGTGAATTTATTGAACTCAATAGAATAATCGGCACCTTCTATAATAAGGTAGTTCCAGTCGTTATCACGGATTATTGGGTTTTGAGTTTCCACGTTGCTCAGATCTTGGTTTTTTAACTCTGCTGCAGGGAATTCATACGGACGAATGCTTAGTTGATTCTTAGCTACTGCATAACCTGCAGGAAGAAGGTTTTCTCCTTGTTTCAAAACAAATGAAACATTAAGAAGAAGTTCTTTCTTTGGG
The DNA here is from genome assembly GCA_963668125.1 of Bacteroidaceae bacterium. Taxonomy (GTDB): domain Bacteria; phylum Bacteroidota; class Bacteroidia; order Bacteroidales; family Bacteroidaceae; genus Bacteroides. The sequence continues at coordinate 2,302,488 of OY764215.1, forward strand.
CAAAGGTTTTTCAAATCATAACCCAGCTGAACCTCTTTGGTTTCCTGTGGTTTTACGGATAGATCATTAACTACACCAGACTGAACTGCTTCGCCATTAGCAAGTAATTGCCATTCCATACGGTAGGCTGAAAGATCATGGAAGAAGTTTTCGTTGTAAACAGATACTTTTCCGCTTTGAAGATCAACAGGTTTAACCCATATTGACTGATAGATGTGAGCCACTTCATAAGCATGTGGATGCCATACTCTATCTGGATTAATCAAACCATTATCGAAGAAATTATTGTCGGAAGCATCATAACGGTCAAAGTCACCGCCGTATCCGTAGATATCTTTTCCATTCTTGTCTTTCCAATGCAAAGATTGGTCTACAAAGTCCCAGATGAAACCTCCCTGATAATTTGGATACTTGCGAACAAGATCCCAGTATTCTTTGAAACCTCCTTGTGAGTTACCCATAGCGTGAGCATATTCACATTGAATAAGAGGTTTCTTAGGATTGTTTTCACAATATTTCTGACAACTCTCGTAAGTGTAATACATTGGGCAGAAAATATCCGTGAACTCATTCTGACGAGCTTGCTCGTACTGTACCGGACGAGATTTATCTTCAGCCTTAATCCAACGATAGCATGCTTCAAAGTTAGGGCCGAAACCAGCTTCGTTTCCTAAAGACCAGAAAATAATTGAAGGGTGATTGAAACCGCGTTGAACGTTACGTTGGTTACGTTCCAGGTGTGCTTTTGCATACAACGGATTCTTTGCAAGTGTCTTTTCACCATAACCCATTCCGTGAGATTCCACATTAGCTTCGGCAACTACGTAAATACCGTATTTATCGCACAATTCATAGAAGAAATTATCGTCAGGGTAGTGGCATGTACGAACTGCGTTGATGTTCATTTGCTTCATGATTTGAACATCCTGAATCATACGTTCGCGAGAAACGAAGTATCCTTTATCAGGATCCATTTCGTGACGGTTGGCACCTTTAAATAAAACAGGCTGTCCGTTGACTAGCAATTGTGCATTCTTGATTTCAATTTTACGGAAACCAACTTTGACTGGCACTACTTCCTGTACTTTATCTCCGCTCTTAACAATTGCCTGAAGAGTATAAAGATTAGGAGTTTCTGCGGTCCATTTTAAAGGATTGGAAATATTAAGTGTTACGGTTTTCTTTCCGGAAGCATTTACTGTAGTTGAAGCTACTTGTTTTCCTGCTTTATCAAGTAAATTAAGTTCTACTTGTGCAGACTTGGTCAGCTGAAGTTCTACATTCAATGTAGCATCCTTATATTGTGCATCCAAATCGGGAGTAACACGAATATCTGCCAAATGTGTCGTATTACGAGTATACAGATAACAATCTCTGGCTACACCACAAAGACGTGCAAAGTCCTGATCTTCCAGGTAACTGCCATCGCACCAGCGGAATGACTGGAAAGCAATCAGGTTTTTACCGGGTTTAAGATATTTGGTAAGATCAAATTCAGCCTCTAGCTTGCTATCTTCGCTGTAACCAACATATTTGCCATTTACCCAAAGGTACATGTTAGAAGTTACAGAACCGAAGTGAGCATATATTTCTTTTCCATTCCAGGAAGCAGGAACTGTGATTTCACGACGATAAGAGCCAACGTGATTGTTAGCTTCTGGAAAAGCCGGAGGATTATTTTCGAACTGATTGCGCCATGCATATCCGGTATTAACGTAAATAGGCTTACCAAAGCCGTTCATTTCCCAGATACCTGGTACAGGCATCTTGTCCCAACCTTTGTCATTAAAGCCAACTTTCCAGAAGTCCAAAGGACGTTCGTTTGCGTTTTTTACCCAGTTAAAATTCCAGGTTCCATTTAACGTGAGGTAATTGGATGAAGCATTTCTGCAACCTTTCAATGCGGCATCTGTTGATTCGAAGGCAAAGAAATTAGTGTGCATCGGGGCACGGTTCACTTGATTAACATTCGGATCTTTCCATTCGTTCTTCTGTGCACATAAGGCCATTGAAAAACAAAGCAACCCACATGTAATGAGAGATTTTTTCATGTTTTTATAATATATGTTTTTGTGATTTATTCGTTAACAAAGAAAAGAAAAAAAAAGCTATTCAGCATTAATTATAAGACCAAATAACTCTAATTATAGATATTACTAAAATGTATATCCAACCTTTAGATCAATTTTTGGAGAAGCACCCCAGTCTGAATCAGTGATTACCATTGTCATTCCTACCGTGCAGCCTTTTCCTACATGCACATCAGGCATTATTCGGATCTTAGCATCCAGATATGGTTCAAAGTTGCACATTCTTTTTATTTGCTCAAGAGCTTCCTGTTCTATGGTCTCGGCAAATATTAAAGTTTCAACTCCCTTGCTATTTATTATCTTCTTCATTCTGAAAAAGAGATCTTATCTCTGCTTTGTAAAAGTACGATGCATAGATTTTAATAGTCCTTGAGGCGAACATTCTGGAATAATCATTCGTCGGATGGTTTGTAATGGCTGAACGGAATCACGTTTAGATATCAGTGTAAACGATATTTTGAAATATTTGCTTAACTCGACAGCACCTTTATGATCATAAACACCATTGGGATAAGCCCAGTATTCTACCGGACCGCCAATAATCTTTTCCAGTTCTTTTTTAGGATTTACCACCTGCTTTATCCAGTCGGCATCCTTGTATTTGGTTACCATTACATGATCCCAGCTATGCAATCCAATGGTATGTCCAGCCTTTTCTAATTTGGCTATCTGCTCCTTTGTCATATAATTCTTTTTGTTGTACGTAACAGTCATGATAAAGAATACTCCCCTGAGTCCATACTTCTCCATTACCGGAGCGGCAATGTTAAAATGAGCTTCTCTGGAATCATCAAAAGTAATCATTACCGGTTTAGCTGGTAATGACTTATTATAAACCAGATAATCATATAATTGGTTTGGTGAAACAGAATGATATCCACTATCGGCAAGAACTTTCATGTGCGCAGTAAAGGTTGCCGGAGTAACTGAATAGTAACTCTTTCTACCATTTTCTATACGGTGATAGCATAGAATGGGAATCTCCGGCTTCGCATAGATCCGGGCTGTTGTATTCTTATTTTGGTTATCGGTTACTTCACTTTTTTTAGAAACAGGTTTTGCTGTAATATGTTTATTATCATTATCTTTGCCATGAGAGTAATAATTACAGCCGGTTAGTATTAATCCGATAATAAGCTCAAAAATAATTATCTTTCTATTCATAGTATTCGTTTTTGTTTTACGAATATAGCATTATTAATAAAAGAACCATCATAAAAGATAATTGTTTTATACTTATGCAACTATAATCTATCAGCACATGGAATCAATTGAAGAAAAAGCAGCATCTATGTTACAAAGGTGCGAAACAGTAAATCTGGCATCAGTTAGCACGGAAGGATATCCCAGACCAGTGCCAATGGCCAGAATCAGTTCGAAAGGTTATTCAACAGTGTGGCTCACCACAGGTAAGGATTCGCTGAAAGTGAAGCATTTTCTGGAAAACCCTAAAGCCGGACTGTCTTATTATGAAAACGGAAATAGTGTAGTACTAACCGGTGATGTGGAAGTGATAACCGATTTAGAAACGAAAAAACAATTTTGGATCGATTGGTTTATTGAATTTTTCCCAAATGGATTTGAAGATACAAACTATTGCTTACTGAAATTTAAAGCTACTTATGCTACTTTTTGGATCGACAAGGAGTTTATTCATAAGGAAGTTAAGAAGGTATAATTGCAATACTCTTCTGTAAATAACTGATAAGTGCAATATGTATAACCGATCATGATTGAATTCAATCATGATCGTGTCCTTTATATTTCCACATTGGCATGCAGCTTCTTGCTTTTTCGAACCCACATTTATTGTAAAATTCAATAGCATCACCATCAGCTACCAATATCTGTTGGTGATATGAAGCGTATTTCTCTTGAAACTTATCCATAATCATTCGTCCTATCCCTTTACCTTGATATTCCGGCAAGACTAATAAATGAGGATAATATACCACTAAATATCCATCCGAAAGAGAATTTGCCAATCCTACCAGTTTATCTCCATCCCAGGCTGTTACCAAAGCATGAGAATTTTCCAGCGCTTTCATTAACTCATCCGGTTTTTCTGCCGATGACCATTCATTCTTTCTGTACAACTCCAATATCTTTTCTTTATTGATATTTCGTTTCTCTGATAGTTCTATATTCATTTCAATATTTATTAATTAATATTCTATTCTTCTGAAATAAAAGCTTTAGTCTCTCTTTATATTGAATAGTATTCGTACATTATTCCTATCAATAACTTGACACAAAGTTATTATAATTTCTTCGGAATGAAAAACAATATCAAAAATCATCTGTTTAATTTGTCTTTACACCTCAAAATAGTTATATTTGTTATTAGTAATAATACATAAGTCCGCACCTTTATATGAGAAAACTCTTAATTCCCTTAAGTCTTGCAATTGTTTGCATCTTTACCGGATGTACTTTAAAAACAAAATCGAACACAACAGATTATAAACCAGATAAAACCCCAATAGCAGAAATAAGCGAAAAGAAGCTTGCAGGAATAGATACCATTGCCTACAATAAAAGACTGAAAGCTTTGGCAAACGGTGATACTACCGGACGATGGCCTGTAAAGCGCCAGCCTTATCCTATTAAAGGAGCTATTCTGCCCTTTAAAAGAATTGTAGCTTATTATGGTAACCTCTATTCAAAAAGGATGGGAATTTTGGGTGAATATCCTCCCAAAGAAGTATGGAGAAGATTAAATGCAGAACTGAAAGCCTGGGAAAAGGCCGATCCGTCTACTCCTGTGCAGCCGGCCATACATTACATAGCCGTGGTTGCCCAGGGTGCTCCTTTAAAAGGTGGTAAGTACCGCACACGCATGCCTGATGTTCAGATAGATTCTGCTTTATCCATTGCCAGAATGGGAAATGCTATTGTCTTTTTAGATGTTCAAGTAGCTCTTAGTAATTTAAGAGAGGAAGTTCCTTTGCTGGAAAAATACCTGAAAATGCCACATGTACATCTGGCTATTGATCCTGAATTCTCAATGAAAGATGGCAGCCGTCCAGGAACGCGAATAGGAACATACGATGCAAGCGATATTAATTACTGCTCGGACTATTTGGCCAGATTGGTAAAAGAAAACAATCTACCACCGAAAGTTTTTATTGTGCACCGTTTTACTCAGCGAATGGTTACCAATTACAAGAAGATAGCTCTGCATCCCGAAGTGCAGGTTGTAATAAACATGGATGGTTGGGGTGCTCCGGTGTTAAAATACGATTCCTATCATGATTATATCTATAGAGAGCCTGTGCAATTTTCCGGATTCAAGCTATTCTACAAGAACGATTTGAAGCGTCCACCTCATCGTATGCTTACACCTCCGGAACTGATGAAGCTGAAGCCACGACCTATTTACATTCAATATCAGTAACTCTTTAAACTATTTTATTCTTATTTTTGTTTTAGCAGTAAAGGTTAAACAATTATGAGAATATATATTGGAGTTGATCTGCCTGCTTATGTGAAGCAATCTCTTTTTGAGTCTCAGTTACAAATGAAGAAATTGGGACTTAAAGGTTCATGGAAACCAATGGAATACCTTCACATTACGCTTGAATTTCTAGGAGAAACGGCAGATGAATCGATTCCTGTGTTGGCCAAGATTATTGATGAAATAGCCTTGGAGAATAAAGCATTCACACTGCACATTGAACAGCTTGGTGCTTTTCCTTCTTTCCCTAGAGCTCACACATTATGGGCTGGGGTAGGAGGAAGTGTGAATAAACTATATCAGCTATGGAGCTGCATTCATGAAGAACTGGAAAAGAATGGATTTGTTTTGCAGAAGTCACCATTCAAACCTCATATATCTCTACTCTCTCGCCCTAAAGATTTGGTCGATCTTTCTTCTTTCTCATTAAAACGACCGGGACAGTTTACCATCTCTGAAGTGATTATATTCGAGAGTAAGCAGGTGGATGGAAAACGAATCTATCCAGCTTTACATCGTGCCAGACTAAAAATGTAACTTTCCTTTTTTAAATTACATAATTCTATCTATCAACGCTTTTCCGATAAATATTTATACTAAAATTATTTGTCTCAACTCCTCAGAATAATTACTTTTGTTCTTGAATTATAAAACAAGAGAATAATTTAGTATGAATAAAAGATTTATAACGGCCTTTGCTTTGGCTGCGGCTATCTACGCCAATGCTCAGCAAGGTGACGGGGGCATTTCGGGCGACATGCTACAAAGTATCAAACAAAGTTATAAGGCAACGGCTTCCGACAAGGCTATCCGCAATGCGATAGGGAGTAACGATATTAAGAAACTTGCCTTGAATCAGGACAACCTGACTGGTATGGATACTTATTTTTCCAACAAAGTTGAATCAAAAGGAATTGCCGATCAGAAGAAATCGGGACGTTGCTGGTTGTTTACCGGACTAAACGTGATGAGAGCTAAAATGATTGCAAAGTATAAACTTGGTTCTTTTGAGTTCTCGCAGAACTATTGCTTTTTCTGGGATCAGCTGGAGAAATCGAACCTGTTCTTGCAAGGGGTAATTGATACGTATAAGAAACCAATGGACGACAAGATGGTGGAATGGCTGTTCAAGAATCCATTGAGTGACGGCGGACAGTTTACCGGTATATCCGACATTGTAGGCAAATACGGATTGGTCCCAAAAGAAGTGATGCCTGAGACAAACAGCAGCGATAACACAGCTCAGATGGCCAACCTTCTTTCACTGAAACTTCGTGAGTATGGATTACAGCTTCGCGAACAAGCTGCAAATGGTGCAAAGAAAGAGTCTTTGGCAAAGAACAAGATAGAAATGCTGGGTACTATTTATCGTATGTTGGTTCTTAACTTAGGTGTTCCTCCTACAGAATTTACCTGGACTTTGAAAGATGCAAAAGGGAATCCTGTAAATACAAAACAGTATACTCCTATGTCTTTCTTTAAGGAATACGTAAACAGTGATTTCACTAATAACTATGTGATGTTCATGAACGATCCTACTCGTGATTATTACAAAACATACGAGATTGATTTCGACCGTCACCGTTACGATGGTAAGAACTGGACTTATGTAAATCTTCCTATTAATGATATCAAAGAGATGGCTATCAGCTCTATTAAAGACAGTACCATGATGTACTTCTCTTGCGACGTAGGTAAGTTCCTTAACTCTGACAGAGGATTGCTCGATATCAATAATTACGATTATGCTTCTTTAATGGGCACTTCATTCGGAATGGATAAGAAACATCGTGTGCAAAGCTTTGCCAGCGGTTCGTCTCATGCAATGACTTTGATGGCTGTAAATCTTGATAAGGATGGTAAACCAGATAAATGGATGGTTGAGAATAGTTGGGGAGCAACCAGCGGTTATCAGGGACATTTGATTATGACTGATGAATGGTTCAATGAATATATGTTCCGCCTTGTGGTTGAAAAGAAATATGTTCCTGCAAAGATTATGGAACTTCTGAAACAGAAACCAATTCGTCTACCAGCTTGGGACCCTATGTTTGCTGAAGAAGAATAGTACTGAATAGATAAACCTTATTAAAATAATAAAGCTTGCATGAATAGTGCAGGCTTTATTTGTTTCTAGACACTCGTTTGTTTGCCAAGTATTGAAAGCAACATCACAACTGCAAGGCTGCTTTCAATGTGCGGTATCCTGCAACGCTTGCCTTTATCTGATTACCATTCTTTAATATAAGCATTTGCTGTTGCTTATTGTACGATTCAATGCGCGATATCATCTCCACATTTACTATACATGAGCGATGAATACGTACGAACTTGTTTTTGGGTAAATGCTCTTCGAAGTATTTCATGGTCTGTTCCTTCATATATTTGCCTTTCTCGGTAAAGATCAAAACGTAATCTCCATCGGACTGAAAATAATAGATTTCACCTGTCATAACTACCTGGATCTTCTGACCAGATCTGATAGCGATACGTTCCAGAATATCATCTTCTGTATGTACATCTGCCGGGAGTGCTTCACTCATCGGTGAGGATTCTTCAGTCGCTATGTGCTCCTTAGATGTAGTGACTTTCTTAGAAATCTCCTCCTTAACACTGTTTTCATCATCCTCTATCTCTTTATCAGGAGTTAAATAATCGTAGATTGCTGCACTAGTATAAATCAAAGCTCCAATGAGTCCCCTTACCGGAATAGTGGGAAGCAAAGAATCAAATACATTTTTGGGAACAAACAGGTAAAGAAGCAGCAATCCGCTTCCCAACCATAAAGTCATGGTACATATTCCCAGACTGACATAGTTGAAAATTGTTTGAGGGAAAATAGTCAAAGAAAGCAATTTGCTCTGCACATAGATTTTATATACCACCCCAAGAAGTATAAGCAAGGTTGAAAAAAGAAAACCGTCGAGAAGTAACCATTCTAAAGAGATAGGAATAAGTGGCTGCATTACCAGTGCATGAACAACAGCAAGGCTACACCACAAAAAGGCATAGCTTACCGTCTTACTAATCTTATAAGAAGAATATGTAACGTTCATTCTTTAGTCTCTTAATTCTCCGCTTGACAAAACTCCCTTACCGATAATAATCAATCGTCTGGTATTATCATTTTCAGTTACTTCAAATCGTTTATCTTCAAAGTTAAATAAAACAGATTCCATTCTTATCTGAACATTCCAGTTAGAAGGCACTAATATTTTGACACCTCCCAACACTACGTTTACTTCCAGAAAAGTATCACCTTCGGGTAAGTTCGTTTTTCTCAAATCTAACGAAATATCCCCAAGAACAGTACTAATCTCTCCACCCTTGAATTCAGGATCAAGAACTATGTGTTTGCCGCTGGAGAAGACACTTTGTTCGTTAAAATATCCTTTACCTCTTTCTCCTTTATGTTTCTCGAACACAGCAAATCCTTCTGAATTGCGGAAATCGGAATTATCACTGTGGCTTACACAGCAATATCCATGTGATGAAGGCATCAGCCTATGAATAATGAAAAGCACACCAGCAGCAATAAGTAACATTGGCCAGTAAAGATGAACAAAATTACCACTGTCAACAGGCACAATCCCGGACAGACATTAGCAATTCTTGGCACAATAAAGAATCCGCCTACAATAAGTAGTAGAACTCCTTGTCGAAAATTACTATTGCAAAAAGCAAATATTCCCCATACAATAATAAGCATTGGCCACGAGAATATAATATCTTTATAAGAAGTAGATATATAACCGAGATTAAAACCCAGGAAGGCCAATCCTGCGACAATCAACAGAAGGGAAAAGGTAATAGAATGAGTTACGTGTCTGTAACGATTCGTTTTTCTTGTTTTTTCCATAATAACATTTTTTTTAATTCGTGACAAAGTAAGGTTGTTTATCAGGTATTTGCAAGGATAAATCGATAAAATAATGATTTAACCCGATGAACGAAGGATACAGGCGGTTTACTTCATACCTTTTAAAGCGAAATTTATTGGTGAATTATTTTTATTTATTGGCGAATGGATTTTATTCATTGACCAATGGTTTTTAATTATTGGTGAATGGCTGAAGGAGGAGCGCCTAAACGATAATTAGTTTGATACCTGATTATATGCCGTAAAGCTTTAATCCCCGCCACCCACAAGAATCGTATCTTGTAAAGATGGCGGGGATCAACTAAATGCATAATAAGAATTAATCGTAAAGTGAGAAAGTTAGTTTGTAATTATGAGTTTTATCTTTGTACTTCTATTAAGTCTGTGTGCGATTGCAGATTGCCTTTCTTATCATAAGATTCGGTTTTTACCATTCCTATTCCTTTGGCATACCATTCTACGTTTTTAGTATTCATCTTGAATCCCATAGCAGATGAGTTTACATCGCTTGTAAATTTCCAGCATTTAAATGTTCCGCCTTTTACGGTAATATCTTCAATGGATTCTACTTTCCGGTTTACAACATCGGCAGACATTTTCATTTTTATTATTCCCATACTCATGGACATCACAATATTGGCATCGGGAAGCATGTCGCCCAGGCTTGGGTTTGAAGGTATCTCCATGTTATTTCCGGTAATCTCTACTTCTGCAGGAATCTGACCATCTTTTTGAAATGCTGCTTTATTGATAAATTTGCTCATATCACAGTAAAGCTTATCGCCAACCTTCTGAATGGTAATTTCATCCTTGAAAACAAGCTTGCCTTTAGGATCCATTGATTCGCATAAGTAGGTTATGTCTGTTTTGTTGCCGGATGTTTTTAAATGTGTGATGGTGTACTTCACCGTATTTACCTCTTTGTCTTTCTTATCGTATGTTTTGTAAATCAATACTGTACCTTCCTTTGATGGAAAGAATATTTCCTCGCTTCGGGATATCATTCCGACGAAGAACATCACTGTAAATAAAAAGAGTGCTTTCATAGTTTTGATGAATTTATTTGTAATAGGGTTAAGAATAATTCTGTTTTATAATTAGACCTCTTGGGAATACACAAGCACACAATTTGTATAGTTGAACAAAATGGTAGCCTTAAATGTTTAAGGCTTTTGTAATTCTTAATAGATAAGTTTTTTAAGTTCCTTGTTTATGCGTTTTTCCTTTCTAATTCCTCAATTGTTCTCTTTGCAGATGTTAAGCGTATGTTATTGTTCTTTTCTACAAGTTTGCTTATTGCCCAGTTCTCTAACTTGTAATGCAGGGGGACGAGCAGTGCAGCAATGCTGACTAAAATAAGAAGCATTAAAATTGGAGAATCGTGGGTGGTGTGCTGTATTATGGGATGCAACACCTGATCTATAAACTCAAAGGTTATTAATAAAACAACGATGCCCAGATATTCAATTATTTTTTGGTTTACTATAATGCTTCTGCTTAATAGCAGGAACGAAATGATAACGATGATTATTGATATTGCCAAAATGGTTAGCTGTAATCGGTGGTTGCGCATCTCTTCCATTTTCTTTGTGGTAATCTCCATCTCTTTTTGACGAAGTTGCTCGTTGAATTCGAGTATATTCATGCGACTTATCTTTTCTCTGCTGAACATGTATTCTTCAGTTTCAATCATTATACTCTGGTATTTGAACGCGCTGTCTATTTGATTGGTAGACTTGAATAACCTGGTGAGTAGTCTGCTTGAATTAAAAATATGGATTTTGTATGAGTTCTTTTGACTGATTAAAAATGCCTTACGAGCATAGAAAATAGCTGAATCAGGTCGATGATATAGTTCAAAAAGCTTGCCTGTTTCGTAAAAACTACTGATTTTGGCTTCAATGGCTTCAGGGTAATTTTTAATATAGTTGTAGTATAGTCTGAAATATTCGAGGGCTAGTGCCGGTTGACCTAATTTTGAATAAATAGCTCCGAAAATGTTTCCCCAAAAAACATTTGAATTTCTACCAAAGTATGTTAAGTCTACCTGGCGTCCAATCTGAGCATAATAAAGGGCTGAATCCAGGATATTCAGTTCCTCATAAGATTTAGCTAAGCATGATGTCATATTTGAATAATTTCCTTGCCACCAAGAATCTTTTTTGTTCTGAAAATACAGCAGACCTATTTTTGAATATTTTATGGCATCTTTGTAATTCCCTTCTCTTAGATTGAGTTCTCCCAGGCATCTGTATGCCTGAAATATTCCAAAAGTATCCTTAAGAGCTTCACACTGTTTTAGTTGCTTTAAAAAATATTTTTGAGCATCAGGGTAATTGCATGCTTTTAGCAAAGCTATACCAAGTACATAACTGCTGTTCCAGTCAGCCCAGATAGGCAGCTTGTCTCTTTTACTTGTTACAAATCTAATATTTTCTAATGCATAATGAATGGCTGAGTCAGGGCTGCTTGAACCATATTCAAGACCTAAAGTAATATATGCTTGAAGCTTCAATGAATCATTGGTGCTTTTCCTTAGTTCAGCCTTCAAACTATCAAAGTAGTTTTTTTGAGCAAATAAGCATAAAGGAAATAAAAGAAAAATTATAAATATCTTTTTCATTGCTTTTAGGTAAATATAAATTGTGAGTTTAGCTCTATATATTCCCTTATAATTCTATTTATTCCATCTATATTGAAACAAATGAGTTAATTAAATGTTTCTGCTTTTTGTTGTTCTAATGTGATAGGAGAACTTGAATGCTGCAAATAAAAAATAATTTAGTTGTATTTGTAGTAAATTAGTGATGATGAAAAAGAATATTGTGAAGACTTATTTCTCATAAAATTCCTTTTAATTTGGGGTATTCCCTATTAGGCAATAGGAGTTATCCTAAATCTTTGTTTATCTTTATAATTATACTTGTTATTGTTTTGTTTGTAAATATTTAATGCTTACAATTGTGCTAATATTTAAATAACAAGAATTATGAATAAACACATTTGCACAATCTTATCGATGTTGATGTTAGGGCAGAGCGTCAATATTCTGGCACAAAACTATGACAGTTATAACCTGGGAAGCTATAAAACGCCAGATATTAAACGAAGCTCACTTGATTTTCAGTTTTATTCTCATGGAGAATTTGCTACTAACCAGTTAAGTAAGGATGCATATCTGCTGAATGGAATTGCTGATACTGAGTTTAAGAAATATGTAAATAATCGCAGATTCATAGGTGAACAGGTTGTCGATTTTGGGATTCAAGGTAACAGTGGTTCTTCGGGTGGCATAGATAGCAATAAATCAAGATCTTTTTCGCTCAATACATCGTATTCAAATTCATCGAAGTTTTATAATTCTGATAACAGCTTCTGGAAGATAGGAGGAAATGCTTCATTTATGTTTAGCAATTATAAGCATTCCGATGCTGGGGCATATAAAACGTTGCAGTTTAATATCGCTCCTCAGTTAGGTATTGGATGGGGCAGGATAGAACCTGTTCAGGATGCACGACAAGCTGTTTATATTCTGGATGAGTTATCTAAAAAAGGAGTTATAACAACTCATCTTTCTGATGATGAAGTTAACCGCTTTGCTCAGGTGATATCGACTGTGAAGAATAAACGTTTTTTGGATAGCCGGCTACATTTGATCGATGAAATTTCCAAGGTCGATTCTTTCCTTGTATACAATGGTTATGTGCAGGAATCGGGAGCGAAGTACTTTACTACTTTGTATGATTATTGGATGTATGGCAGTTCGTTTAGCAGAGATGCCGGAAGTGAAATAAGTGCAGAGATAATTCCTCAGTATAATTACAATAAAGTATATGCTTATAATTCATGGGGTGATACCAAAGGTGTTAGTGCAAAAATATCATACCAGTATGAGAAACCTGTGAATCTTTACTGGCAACGTTCGGCTTATGCTTCGGCTATTTTATCTTATAGCCACTATAAATTATACAACGGGTTTGATGGTGCCAGTGATTCTCGTTTGGCTAATTTAGCTGGTGGATATTCAATTGGTTATTATCCAAATTCACGTACTAATCTGAATGTGGGTATTAATGAGTCAGTAATATTGAGTGATGAAGATAAAATTCGTTACCGATCGCTAACTAACTTGGCTTTATCTGCTCACTATTACATATCTCCCCAATTCCGTTTGTCGGGTAATGCAAGTCTAACTTATGACAAGACTAATTCAACGGGAATAGATTATTCAAATAAGTGGATGGGAAACTATTCATTAACGCTGACTTATTCGTTTTTCTGATTCTCTCTCTCTAGTTTAACATCATATTCAGCTATTTTGCTGATTCAAAATTTGTTGGTTCGAGCTTTCTTTTGAACGTTTTTACCGACAGATTGTTTTAACAGTATAGATTTAACCATAATCTATACTGTTTTTTTATAAATCTAATCCAATTAAAATCTGTATATATGCTAAAAAGGCTTATTCTATTTTTGGCATTTAGTCTGTTAGTTGCAGGATTGCATCTCCGTGCACAAACGCTGACAGCTAAAGAGATAGTAACAAAATCGGATGAGAAGGCTCGAGGTAAAACCAGTCAGGGTGAAAGTACAATGATTATAGTCAGGCCTACCTGGAGCCGCTCGATTACCATGAAGAGCTGGGAAAAGGGACGTAAACTGTCGATGATTGTTATTACGGCTCCGGCAAAGGAGAAAGGACAAGTGTTCCTGAAAATAAAAACAGAGATGTGGAACTGGCTTCCCTCCATTGAAAGGATGATTAAGATTCCACCTTCCATGATGCTGCAATCGTGGATGGGATCTGATTTTACGAATGACGATCTGATTAAGGAATCGTCTATTATTCAGGATTACACACATAAGTTGTTGGGCAAGGAAATGGTAAGAGGAATATCTTGCTATAAAATAGAAATGATGCCTCTTCCGGAAGCTGCAGTAACCTGGGGAAAAGTAATTCTATGGATTACCGAAGATGGGTTCAATCAATGGAAGGCCGAATATTACGATGAAGATATGACGCTGATAAACATTTTGAATGCTTCGGAGATAAAGAAAATGGGAGACAGAGAGATTCCTACAAGAATGGAAATTGTTCCGGTTGACAAGAAGAATAATAAAACTGTCCTGGAGATAAAGAGTCTGGTGTACGATAAGCCGATAGATGATAGTTTCTTTTCGCAACAGAATATGAAGAATGCAAGTCAACGTATAAAATAAGTGGAGATGACACAGCTTATAAAATTGGCATGGCGGAACTTGTGGCGAAACAAGCGCAGAACAATTATAACTTCGGCTTCGGTATTTTTTGGAGTCGTCCTCTCTTCGTTTATGCGTTCCATGCAGGAGGGATCTTATGATCAGTACATCAGGGCCATTGTCAATTCTTACACAAGTTACATTCAGATTCACAAGAAAGGTTATTGGAATGATAAGATTATCAATAACTCGTTTGAACTTAATAAATCGATAGAATCGGTTCTTGATAGGAATAGCAATATTACTCTTTACACTCCTCGCTTTGAAACATTCTGTCTGGCTTCGTCCGAAGATTATACAAAAGGAGTGATGATAATGGGAGTGAATCCGGAAAAAGAAGATAAGATAACTAATATTTCGGTAAAGATGAGGCTGGGCAGCTATCTTAAGAGTAGAGATGAGGGAGTGGTTTTAGGTAGTGTATTGGCCAAGTTTCTGAAACTAAGCATAAATGATACGCTGGTTCTTATTGGTCAGGGGTATCATGGTGCAAGTGCTGCGGGGAAGTTTCCGGTTCGTGGTATTATTAAGCATCCCTCTCCGGAATTGGACAGAACGTTGGTTGTGATGGATATCGGTAAATGTCAGGAACTGTTTTCTGCTCCCGGGCTACTTACTTCAATGGCAATTATGGTGCACGATAATGATGAAGTGGCCGAAACAAAGGAAGTGCTTTTGCGTAACTTGCCAACCGACCTTGAAGTGATGGACTGGAAAGAAATGAATGAATTGCTAATGAAGCAGATTGAAAGCGATCGGGGCAGTGCGGTGATTATTGTAGATCTGCTCTACCTGATTATCGCGTTTGGAATTTTTGGAACGATCGTGATGATGATGGCCGAACGGCAAAAGGAGTTTGGTGTTGTAATGGCTGTGGGAATGCAGAAACATAAGTTAATACTGGTGGTATTGCTCGAGACTATTTTTATTGGTATGGTAGGGGCTATAACGGGTATTATTGCAAGTATTCCTGTTCTTGGTTACTATTATTACCATCCCATTCCGTTTACTGGACAAGCTGCCGAGATGATGCTGGAAATGGGCTTTGATCCGGTAATGTTCTTTTCGCTTGATCCGTTGATTTTCTTAAAACAGGCGCTGATTGTTTTTCTGTTTACACTGGCTATAGGGATCTATCCTATATTGAATATCTGGAATTTGAAGATTACAAATGCTTTGCATAATTAAAATAAGGAATCATGCTTGGAGTCTTATCATGGAAAAATGTATGGAGAAATAAACTCCGGAGCTCTACAGTGATTGCTGCTGTAGCTTTGGGAGTTTTTGCCGGAGTGTTTATGATTGCTTTCATGAATGGGATGGTCGATGCTCGTTTGCAAGCGATTATTCATACAGAAATATCTTCTGTGCAGATGCACAATCCGGAATTCCTGGCCAACAGTGATTTCTCGAGTCGAATACCCGATGCGGATAATGTTGTGCAGTGGGTAAGTAAGGTAGATCATATAAAAGGGGTGAGTAAACGTTTGGTTATCACTTCCATGATAGCTTCTGCCGAAGCAAATACCGGAGTGAAGATTCTGGGAGTGATACCTGATATAGAACGAACAGTAACCAATATTGGCGATAAAATGATTGAAGGTACTTTTCTGAAAAGTAATAGAAAGAATGCAATAGTTATTGGCAAGAAACTTGCAGAGAAATTGAAGGTTGGACTGAATAAGAAAGTAGTTATCACGTTGCAGGATGCGCAGATGAATATTACAGGCGGTGCTTTCAGAGTAGTAGGTATCTTTGAGACAGATAATTCCATGTTCGACGAGATGACGGTGTTTACCCGATACAATGATCTTTGTACACTCACGGGACTGAAAACAACGGAAGCTCACGAGATTGCTGTTTTGGTGGATAAAGATAGTAACCCAGGTATTGTTACAGATGTTTTGAAATTCCATTATCCCGAACTTGATATTCAGGACTGGACACAGTTGAGTCCTGAAGCTGGCTATTTGATTAGTGCAATGAATCAATATCTGTATATTTTCGTACTGGTTATTATGCTGGCTCTGTGCTTTGGTATAATTAATACAATGCTGATGGCTGTGCTCGAACGAGTTAAGGAATTGGGTATGCTGATGGCTATTGGCATGAGTAAAGTACGGATCTTTTTGATGCTTATGCTCGAAACGTTATATCTTTCTATAACGGGTGGATTTATTGGAATTATCTGTGGCTATCTTCTTTGCCGTTATCTTGAGAGGGTTGGATTAAACCTGTATTTCTGGGAAGAGGCTTACAAAAGTATAGGCTATTCATCAATGATTTATCCGAAAATTGAATTGAATATGATTGTCTATACAGTCTTGATGGTTGTACTTACTGGGATATTTTCCACTTTATATCCTGCATACAAAGCTTTGAAGCTGAATCCGGCGGATGCTACACGAACAAAATAATTATCTGAAATGAATATTCTTATGAACATTATTGAGATAAAAGGAATTACCAAGATTTACGACATTAAAACAATGCCGTTTCAGGCATTGAATGGTATCGACTTGTCTTTTCAGCAAGGAGAGTTTGTTGCTATTGTGGGACCTTCGGGTTCGGGTAAAACAACCTTGCTCAATATTATTGGCGGGATTGATAATCCAACCGATGGAACTGTTATAATAGACGGGGTAAATATTACCGGACTAAGCAACTGGAAGAAGACTGATTTCAGGATGCATAATATCGGTTTTGTTTTTCAGTCGTACAACTTGATTCCGGTGCTTACTACGAAAGAAAATATTGAGTTTATCTTGCAGCTTCAGGGAAGAGATAAAGCTGATATTGAGAAAAGAGCTTTAGAACTTATCGAGGCAGTGGGACTCATGAATAAAACGAATAGTCGCCCCAATAAATTGTCGGGTGGGGAACAGCAACGTGTGGCAGTGGCAAGAGCGCTGGCTTCCAAGCCAAAGTTTATACTGGCCGATGAACCAACAGCCAATCTGGATTCAAAATCGGCAGAGAATTTGCTGGATATTATGGAAAAACTGAATAGGGAAGAGAATATCACCTTTATTTTCTCAACGCATGATGCAAGGGTAATGAAAAAGGCCCGAAGGATTATTACGATTGAAGATGGCAAGGTGATTGAGGATGTGTTAAGGGAAAAGGTTATATGATAACGATGTATATCTGAAATGAGCTTTGGAAATATGAAACCTAAAGGATTGCTTTTATTGCTGTTTTTTATTCCTTTTATTCTTACTGCCCAGGATTCCGTTAAAGTGAATAAAGTCACGGTTAACGGATATGTAAAGGATATGCAATCTTTTATCTTCAAAGATTTTAATTCGGCCTGGATAAACTCCAATATGATTAATAACCGGCTGAACTTTAAGTGGTTTATCTCTCCAAAGTTTACCGCTTCGCTAGAACTGGCAAATCGTTTCTTGTATGGAACGATGTTGAGCCGTTTTCCCGGTTATAGCGAAACATTTGAGTACGATAACGGAGTGGTTCGTTTATCTGAAAACTCGTTTAAGGGCAAGAAGTATCTGTTCAATACTTCGGTAGATCGTTTCTGGTTGCAATATTCCAACAGTAAACTACAGATTACCGGAGGGCGGCAACGCATAAACTGGGGGCAGAATCTGGTGTGGAATCCCAACGATATTTTCAATAACTATTCTTATTTCGATTTCGATTACGAAGAGAAACCCGGAAGTGATGCTGTAAGGATGCAATATTTTCTCAATCCAACGTCGGTGGTTGAATTTGCAGCGAAATTAAACAAACATAAAGAGACTACTCTGGCTGCTCTCTATCGTTTTAACCGCTGGAATTATGATGTTCAGTTTATAGCAGGAATGGTAGATGATGCCGACTTCATGGTTGGCACCGGATGGTCCGGACAAATTGCTGATGGAGGGTTTACGGGTGAAGCGAGCTATTTCAAACCATTGAGTCATTTCATGGATCATAAAGGAGTTTTCCTTGTTTCTACAGGTTACAATTATACATTCAGGAATTCTCTGTTTTTACAGACGGAAGTGCTTTATAACGGAAATAAGAATTCAAAAGATATATTCTCAATAGATCAGCTTACGTCTACTAACTTAAGTGCTAAAAATCTCTTTTTACCCGATTTTTCCTTGTTTTGTTCAGCTTCATACCCCGTTACACCATTAATAAATTGCTCACTGGCTGCTATCGGAAATCCTCAGGGTAAGCTGGTTTTTATAATTCCAACGGTGAAATTTTCGCTTAGCAATAACCTGGAATTATCTTTCATTGGTCAGTTGCTGAGGTATACAGAACAGGACATATTCAGGCAGAATCTAAACTTTGTATATGTTCGGTTAAAGCAAAGTTTTTAGTCTTAAAGGATGCGGGTGTGTTTGTGACCAGAATATTATACTCTCCAGAAATGTTTTTTTGCAAAATTGATCTAGCAATCTAGCAGTAGGTCTATAACTCTCTGGAAATGAATAAGTAAATGGCGCTAGATCAAACTAATTTGATCTAGCAGTGATCTAGCAATCTAGCACCTTCAAATTCATCCCTAAAACTTTTATTAGAGTAACGAGGAGATCTTTTTTTTCTCTCGGGTAATTTGAAATTTTACAGGAATAATCTTTTTCTATTCTTGTACAAAACAAATCTTTCTTTTGTACAGAATAATTAATTGTTTTGTACAGAAGAATGCAATCTTTTGTACAAGGATGCAAAAAGAAATCTAATAACTTTTTTGAGATAAAACCGAAGATCTGTTATACTCCGGTGGTATATTTAAAGTGCTAGTAGTACAAACGAGATAAATTAAATTATTTCATCTTTTTGCTTTTTCCTTCAATATAAGTAGAAAAGTTAATGCCATCACGTGACATTTCGAATTTTGTATTAACCGTTTCGTTATCCAGCAAAGTATAAACTAGTCGGAAAACCGGAGCATTCTCAATTTTCTCACTTGTAAGCGTTATTGTTTTATCTGAATAAGATATCTGGTAATGAATAGTGTGGTTTTCATTATCAAAGTAAATAGCTTTAGATGCATTTCTATTTGGATCTAAATCAATAATCATAAGGTCTTCGTGAATTATAGCAGGTTTATTTGCTGTAGCAGGATATTCAGAATGGCTTTTCCGAACAATTATATTCTTATCCAGATCATATGAAAACGAAAATGTTCCGCCACCTTGTCCGGGTTGCCCACTTCCTTCACCAATCCATTTTCCC
Source organism: Bacteroidaceae bacterium (assembly GCA_963668125.1). GTDB lineage: Bacteria > Bacteroidota > Bacteroidia > Bacteroidales > Bacteroidaceae > Bacteroides. Next base: position 2,322,364 of record OY764215.1, read on the forward strand.
ATTATCCAACTCCAATTGTCGTTGGACGATTTTTGTTGTCCAAAAGAAACAGAACCGATTGCAAATAGTGCAACCAACAAAATCATTTTAATTTTCATAATCTTATCAGAGTTGTTTAAAACAAAGATAATGCATTATTTGAAAACCTAATCTTTGTTACAATAAAAAAGAAGATAACAATGATCAATTGCTTATATTCGTCCAATTTATGCTGATAAGGCAACTCTGAAAACAATAAATAATGTTAGCATTCTTATAATTAAATAGATTTTCTTATTCTATAACTATTTTCTTATATTTTTAATTAAAAGGTTGACTGGCCGTAATTTACATTAAAGGATAACAGCTGTGTGAGGACAATATATCTCTTATTTGTTATATCTATGTGTAAGGGAGTATTAATTAAATATTATTGATCATGAAAAAGTTGTTATTTGTGTGGCTTGCGTTAACATCGTTTGTGCTTCCATCATTTGCTCAGGTAGCAGGTAATACTAATGTACCATATGAGGTAGTAGTACCAGATAAAGGATTTGTTCTTAAAAAGAACCAGGTTCCTCTTTCAGTTCAGAAAGCACGTAACATTGACTTTAAAGTTGATGAACCCATTACATGGACCAAATTTCCATATACCTTAAAGGATTATGGGTGGGTATATGATGAATCTGGCGTTAAAGCTGATTATTATCATGTTTCTATGAAAGCTGGTAAAGATAAGAAAATATATGCTGTTTATTCTGCAAAAGGAGATCTTATAGCTACCAAAGAAGAGACTACTAATGCAAAGTTACCACCTTATGTTTTTGAATCATTATCTAATAGCAAATACAAAGACTGGACAGTTGTTGGAAATAAAGAGGTAATTCAATTTTTTAATAAAAAGAAACGAGTAAAACAATTTATCCGCTTAACAATTACAAAAGATAATGTGATAAAACATATCAATTTTAATTATGAAGGGAAAGTTGATAAAGAGTAGATAACATTGAAAAAACTGATATCTAATTTAATCAGAAAATGAAGAATCCCAAAGAAGCATTATTCTTTTTTGGGATTCTTTTTATTTATATACTGGTGTATATTTGTTATAACTGATTTTGTTTATGTAACTACGCTCCTGCGGATTGAGTAGAATCAACAAAAATACGAGATCCTAGTTCTTTATCGAGATGATAAATAGCCTGACCATCGTTACCAATAAGCTTAAGTTGATTAATGATGTCGTCAGTATTGGCTTCCTCTTCAATCTGTTCGTCTACGAACCATTGAAGCATACTCATTGTTGCGCGGTCCTTTTCAGCTTCGGCCACTTCAATGCAATCGTAAATCATTTCCGTTACTAAACATTCATGTTTGTAGACATCTTCCATCAGCGTACGTATATCTTCCCAATCAGAAGGAACGGCACCAATAGGTTGAAGTTTAACAGAACCCTGACGTTCAATCACAAAGTTATAAAGCTTAATGGCATGGGTGTTTTCTTCCTGATATTGCACAAACATCCAGCTGGCAAAGCCTTTCAGACCTTTTTCCTGAAACCATGCAGACATGGAGAGATACAGATATGCTGACCAAAACTCAGCATTGATTTGTTTATTAAGAATACTCTCAACTTTTTCTTTTAGTTTCATAACAGTAAATTTATTAATGTTTATAATTAGATTAAAGATTCTCTTTTTAAAGACCTCTTGTAACTACCTTAAAAACTGTAGTTTTACTTATACACAAATATATACTTTTATTTGGTTCTACAATTCCTTTAGTAACATATTTATATTTTATTTATAACTGAGAAGGCATTTTGCTATTGCAATAATCTGATGTCCAGTATATATAATGTAATTTTATGATAAATAAATTAGTTGAGATTAAATATTAAACCAAATTTTTTATATATTTGGGGAAATCAGAATATCAAAATTCATCGGTAAGTGAAAACAAATATTCAACGTTTAAATATTGTTCTACAAATAAAAATTAGGAGATAATATTATGGCACTAAATTTTAAAGAAGCTTTGCAAAATCGCAGAACGTATTATACAATTAGTAATAAATCGCTTATCTCAGATAAGGAAATTGAAGATATAGTTAAATATGCAGTTACTCATGTACCTTCGTCATTCAATTCACAATCAACAAGAGTAGTTCTTTTATTAGGAGAAAATCATAAAAGAATATGGGAAATTACTAAAGAGACACTTCGTAAGATTGTTCCGGCTGAGGCTTTTAAAGGTACAGAAGCTAAGATTGATGGCTCATTTGCTGCCGGATATGGAACTGTGCTTTACTTTGAAGACCAGTCTGTTGTAAAAGGATTGCAGGATGCTTTTCCTGCTTATTCAGATAATTTTCCTGTTTGGTCAAACCACACTTCGGCCATGCATCAATTGGCTATATGGACTATGCTTGAAGAAGCCGGATTCGGTGCATCTCTCCAACATTATAATCCATTGATTGATGAAGAAGTGGCTAAAACATGGAATCTTCCATCTACCTGGAAACTGGTTGCCGAAATGCCGTTTGGGGTACCTACACAAGGTCCCGGAGAAAAGAGTTTCCAACCAATTGATGAGCGGGTTAAAGTATTCAAGTAAACTTAAATTATTCTCAGAATAGTGATTAATAGTTCCAAAGAAGTTCAATTCTTCTTTGGAACTTTTTTGTATATAGATATTCAAATATTGTCTATTTTTTTTGCTTTTCAGATTATATTTAACTATTATTGTAGATAATTAAATACCCAGTTAACCGGGGAAATAAAACTCAAACATAAAATGAAACGGTGTAGGTTCATCCAGCTACTTTTTGTCTTCTTGCTTTTCAGTGTAAAGGCTGAAGCGGTACACAATAGTTTTGTATTAATCATTAATTCGTATAGTGAAGGTAATAAATGGCCGGAAAGAATACAAAACGTGATAACCAATGATTTGTATGTAAAAAAGAATATGGCAATAAATCTTGAATATCTTGATAATTGCAGATTCACTTCACTGGAGGATGCTTATGAAACAATGGGAGAATTATATAAAAATTATCCTTCAAAACCAAGAGCTGTAGTCATCATTGGAGATGCAGGATGGATTGCCTATCGCAGTACTTTGCCCCAATCGTGGCGTGATATTCCAGTTGTTCTTACTTCTGTGAGAAATTACACCATTTCTCTTGAAGATCTTATTTCCGGTAAAGATATTAATTCTATAAAAATGATTCCTTATATGGAAGCTGCCAAAGGGTTTAATGTTACGGGAGTATTCCATTCACTTCATATAAAGGAAACAATACAGCTAATGAAAACGCTGATGCCTGGAATGAAAAAGATAGCTTTCATCTCTGACAAGCGGTTTGTTAGTGCTTCTGGATTGGCTTCTTTTAAACACATAATGGCAAAATACTATCCAGAGTTAAAGGGAATCTCTTTAAGTCTGAAAGATATTGACCCACACGATTTACTGGATTCCTTATCATATATGGATAAACAAACAGGAGTGTTGAGTTATGGATGGTATGTTGACCAATCCAGCAAACTTAAAAAAGATTATTCAATTAATGAAGTACAGAGAATAATTGGCAGCTTCACAAATACACCTGTTTTTGGCTTGGTGGATATTGGCATTGATAACGGAACTTATGCAGGTGGAGTGTTTTCTACGTGCAATGACTTTGGGCAAAAAACAGTTGAGTTACTATTGCAGATATTAGATGGAAAAGATGCAAGAAAAATCCCATTCCAATACATGAATGAAGAAAAAGCACATTTGAATTATGAATATTTGCTTCAATCGGGAATTGATAGTAAGCTACTGCCTAAGGATGCCGTCTATTATAAAAAGCCACTAAGTGTATATCAGAAATATAAAAGCACTTTTTATCTTATTTCTTTTTTGTCTCTGCTTGTAATTCTTGGCTTCTTATTAAGAATAGGATATCTGATGAAAATTAAAAAGATCAGGGAGAGAGAAATTTCTTTGCTTTCTCAATACAAAGAATTGTATCATAATAATCAGGATTTGAAATTATTATTAGATTCAATTTTTGATAATATTCCAATTCCACTCTTTGTAAAAGAGGTTGGAGAAGATATTCGTTATAAATATTGGAACAAGAAAGCAGAAGAATTAACCGGAATTAGATGTGAAGATGTTATAGGAAAAACAGACATAGAAGTCTTTGGTGAAGAAATTGGGAAAAAGAATAATGAAAAAGATCTGGATCTGATAAAAAACGGAGGTATTCTTAACTATGATGAAGAAGTGTTTTTCCGCAATACTGTTCGTTCAACAAGTGTTATTAAATCCATTATTGAAAGGAAAGATCATACTTCTTATATATTGGCTACAAGATGGGATATTACAGAATTAAAAGCTATTCAAAATAAACTTGAATTAAACAATCGTCATCTTCATTTAGTAATGGAAGCTGGAGATATCCTACCATGGACGTGCGATATAAAAAGGAATATAATTTCTGTTGACTATGATTTCTTGAATAATGCGAATAGCGATATCGAAAGAAAGAGCTCTGTTACGACTATTGATGAAACCTTTGCGAGAGTTCACCCTGACGATAAGGAGCGATTGAAGGCTGAGTTTGAAAAAGTGTTGAATGGTAAAACGGATAGATTTGATATTGATTTTCGGATTGATAATTACGGTAAGGATTATAAATGGTGTGCAATGCATGGTGTTGTCAGTGAGTGGAATGATAATGGCAATCCTCTCATTGTAATAGGATCTTCTATAGATATTACAAAGAGAAAAGAGATAGAGCAGGCGCTATTGGAGGCTAAAGAAAAAGCCGAAGAATCGAATAGATTGAAGTCTGCTTTCCTTGCAAATATGAGTCATGAAATACGTACTCCTTTGAATGCTATAGTTGGATTCTCAAGAATATTGGCAATGGTAAACCAGGACAATGAAGAACATGCTAAGTTTGCAGATATTATTGAAAATAATAACAGAATGTTGCTGCAACTGATAAATGATATTCTCGATTTGTCTAAAATCGAAGCAGGAACTCTGGAATTTATCTACTCAGACGTAGATATTAATGGCTTGTTAAGCGAGATAGAACAATCCACAAAGTTGAAAGTTGATCAGAATACTGTTAGAATATCATTTGAAAACAGACTTCCCGAGTGTATTATAAATACAGACAGAAATCGATTGGCTCAGGTTATTAATAATTTTATATCAAATGCTATTAAGTTTACTAAACAAGGTCGTATCAAGTTTGGCTATGAACTTAAAAAGGATCAGTTATATTTCTACGTAACAGATACGGGTTGTGGTATTCCTGAGGATAAGTTAGATACAATATTCGACCGCTTTATAAAGTTAGATGCTTTTGCCCAGGGAACCGGACTTGGATTGGCGATAAGTGCTTCGATTGTTCATAAATTGGGCGGAGAAATAAATGTTCACTCTGAAGTGGGAGTCGGATCTACTTTCTGGATTACTTTGCCATATAATCCGGTAATCCCAGCTGAAGAAAAACGCCCTGTTGAGAAAGTTGTTCAATCTGAAAGTAAAGACAAGAAAGCTACATTACTTGTTGCTGAAGATGATGTTAGCAATTACAAACTGGCAGAGGCCATACTTGGCAAAGAATATAACCTGATACATGCCTGGAATGGAGAAGAAGCTGTTCAATTATTCAGAGAGAATCTGCCCGATTTAGTTTTAATGGATATTAAAATGCCGGTATTAAATGGGTATGAATCATTTCAGAAAATTAGGGAGATATCAGAAAATGTACCCGTAATAGCTGTGACTGCTTATGCTTCGGAAGAGGATCAGTCTATAATACGCAACAAGGGTTTTAACGACTTCGTTGCTAAACCTATTTATGCTTCCTTGTTAAAGAATAAAATAGCTGATTTACTAAAGGTAGACTAAGCTAATTTGTGAGATTGCTTAATATTTTCGTATATTCTAAACTGTTATTTTATATAGTCCTCTGTTTTTATAATTTGTATGCACTTGCCACGTTATTGGTAACATAATGAAGGGCTGATAATCTTTTCTTTTTTACTCATCTTATTCTTAATAATTACTTCTATAAAGGGGCATTTATAGTTTCTTTATAGAAGTAATTCCATTGTTTTTTTATCAATTCGAATATTTATTTTAAAAATATGCAATTTTCTTTGTGATTTCTTTTTTTTATCAGATTAAGTTTTTATCTTTCGGACAAAATGATAGCAAAGTATGCTTTTATATCAATTATATTAATGTTTAAGTTTGATAATTGGTTATTATATAGTGTATTTTAATATCAAAAAGATATTTAATGCCAGTTTAATAAGTTCGCTGGTTTACGCTTTTGACATAATAGTTGAATTAAATAAAAACCAATAAGAATAACTTTTAAATTTTGTAATTATGAAAAAGATAATGTTTAGTGGTCGTTCATTAGTAAGTAGCTTAGCTATTTGTCTATTGTTTGTTTGCTCTATGGCAGCAGAAGCTCGTAACTCTAAATCTTTTGTCTATAACAAAAGCGATGAAATGGAAATTGTTTCTTTGTATGACTCAATTTCAGGATTAATAACTCCTTATTTGAAATATGAATTTTCGACTAGTGAAAATGGATTGTCAAAGACTAAATTGGCTTATCGCTGGAATGAGACTAATAGAACATGGACTCCATACTATCAGTTCACTGCAACAACTGTAGATGGAAATCAGATTCAGGAATATGCACAGTGGAATAATAGAAAAAAAGATTTTTCACTGAATAAGCAAAAAGCGATTTATTATCAAGTTGCAGGAAAAGACTTCACAGATTATTTCTCTTTTAAATGGAATGATAAAACTGGAAAATGGGAAGTAATAGACGGTGCAAAATTCGAAAATTACATCAAATTACTGGTTAGTGACAATAATTAGTATAGAGAACTAGACATTTTTTGAAATATAGAAAAAGAGGTTATGTTACTTTGACATAGCCTCTTTTTTTTATTTAATTCTTAGAATATATTTCTATGAGAATAAGTTGTACCTTATTGAAGCTTTGTTAGCTAATAGCTGAAATAATGATAAAGGTAATAATGAATGCCACTAATGCAAATAAAGCTATGCATCTTGTTGAAAGAATATTTTCAGGATTTTCATTGAATATACCTTTTTTAGCAAGTTCCATTCCTTTTTCACTAAGTTGGTATATCTCCCAACCAAAATTGCTATCCACAGCATTTGAGGTCATGGAGCCATACGCAGATAAAATGTGAGTTACTTCAGAAGCAATCTTATCTTTATTATTTGTAAACTTTAGCACAGATAAGTTGATACTTCCTCCATTTTTATAGGCCAATTTAATAATTTTAGCAGCTTCCTTTTGCGGTGAGTTCATAGTTTTGCAATTAATAAGGTTTTTGTTTTGTAAATGTATGTTATTTATTTGAAAATTAAAAGAAAATCGAGAAAATATTTTGTATTTGGAAATATTGAATAAATCTATGAATTATAATTTAAACAATTGGCATATTGCAATTCTGTTAATTTTATCTCTGTTATGCTATCAGTTTAAAGTTTTTTTCTATTAATAAGAAATTCTTGGTTTTGATGCTCTTTAATAATGTTTGTGAATAACCTAAATAGCTCACAGTGTGCTATATTACTGCAGACTTTTTATATTTATTCTTATATATGAAGTGCATAATAAAATTATATTTATGATTATACATTTTAACAAAAAAAGGTTATTTATTTTAATGTATGAAAATAGATATTAATTTTATTATACTGATTTAAAGAACATTTCTTATCTTTGAGCGTGATTTTATGGTTTAGTAAATATTGGAATGTAATTTTAACATAAATATGGTAAAAGATTACTTTGTGTCGTTAATGGGGATGTTGGTTTTTTCTTTGATTTCATCTGTAGTGCTTGAAATGATGGCCCTTCCACGTGTAATTTTTATAGCAAAAAAGAAAAGTCTTTATGATATCCCTGATGCACGTAAATCACATAAGCAACTTGTGCCCAGACTTGCCGGAGCGACATTTTTTCCAATATTACTATTTGTATTCTCATTATGTACAATGATTATAATGAGGTTGATGCCTGACGAATCAACCGTTACGCTTTTTCCTGTTTTAAGAAAGATGTTTGGAACTATAGCCGGATGCTTAATTCTTTGGGGAATAGGTTTAAAAGATGATCTTGTAGGTTCACGTTATTCTCATAAAATGGCGGTTCAGCTTATGGCAGCCGTACTTATGGTATCCGGAGGACTGTATATCAATAACTTCAATGGTTTATTTGGCATCTGGGAAATACCTTTTTGGATAGGAATGCCTTTCACTGTATTGCTCACAGTATTTATTACGAATGCTTTTAATCTTATTGACGGAGCAGACGGTTTGGCATCTGGTATATCTGGGGTTGCATTAATTTCATTTGGGTTATTATCTTTTATGAGAGAGCTGTTTTTCTTTTCACTGATATGTGTTATTCTTATTGGAATTTTAATTCCGTTCTTCTATTATAATGTATTTAATACCTCTCGTAAAGTATTTATGGGCGATACCGGTTCGCTAACGCTTGGCTATTTCCTGGCTTTTCTGGGAGTAAGATTCTCAATGAATATGCCCGGTCATTACGAGATGTTCAATTCTCCGGTTATCATTTCTCTTTCAGCATTATTTATTCCGTTGTTCGATGCCTTAAGAGTTATGTTGGGACGAGCTTTTGCAGGTAAGTCAATGTTCATGCCAGACAGAAGACATATTCATCATAAATTGCTTGATTTGGGCTTTTCACATCGTAAAGTAATGATTAGTCTTGTGGCTTGTGCAGGTTTGTTAGTCCTTGCTAACGTTATTCTTCAATCATTTATTAATATTAATTTTGTTTTTGCTTTTGATATGATTGTCTGGATTGGATCTGTGAAGATAATAAATGTAATGTTGAGAAGGCAAAAACTCAGCCTAAATTTAGACAATAGTTTTTCCATTAAATGAGATAACTGGTAAAAGTAAACAAATAAACTTGAATAAATTTACCCCGACATCCTTATAAGATATTTGTCTTGTATGAATGTCGGGGTACTCTTTTCTAATAAAAATAAAGTCCTCTGCTGAAAGGTTGTAACAATTTATATTATACTTTTGCGTCTATATAATTTAAGCAAACAATATAATTTATGATATTCTATTTTTCGGGAACTGGAAATTCAAAATGGATAGCCAGTAAAGTGGCTACTTCTCAGAATGAAAAGCTGATTTCCATAGCAGAGGAGATGATTGATCTAACTAATTCATTCCAATATTCTTTAAAAGATTCTGAAATGGTGGGTTTTGTTTTTCCTATTTATTCATGGGCGCCACCGGCTATAGTTATGGAGTTTATTAAAAAGATAAGCTTTACAAACTACAACAATCAATATATCTTTTTTATCTGCTCTTGTGGCGATGATGCCGGACTTACACAAAAGATTATGAATGAGATTGTCTGTAAGAAGGAGTGGGGTTGGAAAGCAGGCTTCTCCATGATTATGCCCAATAATTATGTCTCTTTACCAGGTTTTGATACCGATCCAAAAGAACTGGAACAGAAAAAACTGGATGATTCGGTTGTAGAAATAAAACGGATAAACGAAATTTTGGCCAATCGTACAGAAAACTGTTTTGAGTGCAAAAAGGGCAGCTTTGCTTTTTTAAAGAGCAGGATAATAAATCCGTTGTTTAACAAATACCAGGTTACAGCTAAACCTTTCCATGCAACTGATGATTGTATCTCTTGTGAATTGTGTGAAAAGCATTGTCCAATGCATAATGTAAAAGTAGAAGGCAAACCTGTTTGGGGAGATAACTGCACTTCATGTCTGGCTTGTTACCACATTTGCCCTCGTCATGCTATTCATTACGGAAAAGCTACATTAAAGAAGCATCAGTATTTTCATCCTTAGAACAGTAGCTTGGATATTGAATAATAAACAGCCCAGTTTCCCATTCTGTACTTTGAAGTGCCCCACTAAAAGTTTGACTTAATATTTATTAGGGTCACTTCGTTTTTTGTGTTAACGGGGCTGTTTATTTGAGGCAACTATATCTTCTGTTTTCTATTTCTTGATGAATTTACTAACCTTTATTCCTGAATTGGTTGTTAATTGCAGAATATAAGTACCAGCGCTAAGCTCAGATACAGGAATGGCAATGTTACCTCTAGTATTAGGTTGTATCAACAAAACTTGATTTCCTGAAAGGTTGGTGATACGTATTGACTTAACCATCTCGTCCGATTGCAAATAAAGCTTGTCGATAGCTGGGTTGGGGTAGAGAAGTGGCTTTTCAAGAGCAGTCAGTTCAATACTTGTAGCTTCATCAACAACGGTGAATGTAATCACCCCATTGTTATTAGGATTTAATTTTGCCCATGTAGAACCTGTCCAATATCTGACTTGTGTTTGATATTGACCGGGATTGAAGTTGAAATTACCAGGGAAGGTAAATGTTGCTTCTTCGTTCTTGTCCAGAATAACTTCCTGAAATCCATAGCTGATAATTGAGTTACCACCAGCTCTTGGAAATACAAATGCTCCCAGATAGTTATTGAAATATCCTCCGGTGTTTTTTATGTGAGCCGTTAGTTCTACATTACTATTTCTAATAATGGTAGTGTCTGCTAAAGAAATTTTAGAATCAAGTGTCATTATTGGTGATTCTGTAGGTGCAGCCAGGATTTCAATATTTAAAGGATTCTCAAAAGAAGTGTAATTTACGATATTCGTGTTATTATTTTCAGGATCGAACATGGTATACAAATAATATTGTCCGGCAGATTTTGTAATATCACCGGTTAGATAAAAACTTTTAGTTTCTCCTGTAGGAATATTTATAGGTACAGTGCAGATCTTCTGAGTAATAGTATCATTGGTTGCTGATTTTAGCATCAGTAACAAAGTTGAATTGTATTCACCTCCGGTATTTGTAATGTTTACATTAAATCTTCCGGGTTTTTTCTCATAAAGATTACCGGTAGTTGTAATTGAGTTGAGTACAAGTTTTGGAAGAACATCCGGAGTGGAGATAGTAACATTAGAAGATGTTAGAGAAACATTGAAATAATTGGGTGTTCCTATTTTGCCTCTAATAGTATGCCATTCTGTTTCTTCTGAACCTTTAGATACAGGGTAAAGTTTGTAGTTACCATTTTCTATTGAAGACGGAATATTAGAAGATAAAACAAGATCAGACCATCCCCAGTTGGTATTAAGGTCTGCCACAGTATCTTTCATTATAACTCCGGCAAGCCCGTTGGCATTGTATAATGCCAGTCCAAGATTACCACTGTATTTATTAAGTCCCATATTATACATTTCCATTGTAATATCTAAAGAATCAGAACGGTTTACAGTGGTTGCCGAGCTTTTAATCTTTGTATATAAATATAGCTGGAAAGGAGGTGTTGTAGATGTCGTGGTCGGTTTTTGCACTCCAATGGTAATGGCCTGTCCATAATTAAATCCATAGATACCCATTGAAGAAGGTGTTAATGCCGATAATTCAAAATAACCATCGTAACTACCGCTCCATCCCCAGTTTATATGAAATAAATTATTGCTATCATACCCGTCGCACACAAATTCGTGTCCGACATCTTCTGTTGCTCCTCTGTATAATACAGGGCGTTGAGAATTTAATTCTGCTTTAATTAGATTTACCCAATCAGATTCAGAATAAAAATCCCTTAGATAACATTGCATATTGGTATCATAACCGAAATTAGTCTTTAAGGCACTGGCCATTTTATAGTAACTTGAACCGCTCGATTTTCCATAATTCATAAAAGATGCTACCCCGGCATGATACATAATAGTAGCCACTGCATCTTTTTGAATCTGCGTACTTAAACTGTTATAAGTGTCGGTCATATTATCCCAATCGTAGGTCGCTTGTGAGAAATCTACACTTAATGGCGAAGAAAAATCTTTGGGAGTATAACTGTTTGATCCCGTTCCATGTACGGGCCATCTATGATATTTCATCACCTGAACCATTGCTGTAGCAATACATCCGGTTACAGCTCTTTCAGATGTAGAATCAGTAATTATCGGACACATATTATTATATGGTGTTCCCTGATCCCATTTTATTCCTCCCAATAGTGGATTTATTGTTGATGCGTAATTTGTTGTTCCCCGGGCGTTTAGAGATTGTGATGAGATTGCACTCGTTTCCGGCTGATTCATTAATGCTTTTAATTCTTTCTGATAGAAACTAAGCCATGCAGCACAATTGGACGGTATAGTATTAATATCAAAGCTACCATTGTCTGAATATCCAAGAATCTCTTTAGCCCGATCGTCACCCGAAACGATGATAAAGCCACCATTCTCTCCAATATTAAAAACATAATAGTATGCATTGGGCTCAGACGAACGAGTGGCAATATTATCTGTACATGTATATGCCAACTTTAAAAATGAGCTGGTTGAATACATCCTCTTAATTGTACTCTGAGTCTTTTGTTTAAATGAATTAGCAATGTTTAGTGCCTCATTACTTGTTCTTGGCTTTGCTAAAATAGTTGCACTAAAAACAAAAAAGATGGATATTAACAATGCCGTTTTTTTCTTTAATATTTTCATAAGTATACTCTTGGATTTAGTAAGGTGATAGAGATCAGTGCTTTATGAATAACAACAAAACTATGAAAAAAGATAATGGAATCAGAATTATTATATAAATATATTTTATAAATTTAAATTGCAGGAATACATATTACTTTCAAGCAAAATTTGTACATTTGCTAATGGAATGAAGTTAACCTAAAGCTAATGGCTTTTTAAATGAAAAAGTTTTGTTTCTAATTGATAAACAAACAATAGAGGCTTTACAAAAATTAAAGATAAAATGGTGTAAATGGGGCACTTATATTTAATAAAGCTGAACATTACAAGTGTTTTAGTTAATGTGCTTGATGCTATTTGGTATTTTGTCTAACTTCGCAGTCGTTTTTATCAAAGAGATTAAATTGAAATATGTAAGAGAGCTTATGGAAAATAAGATTTTATATATCATTATTCCGCTTTTTATAGCTGGATTATTGATGTTAATATCAACTAGTTTTTAATGTGTAATTTGTTGAACACGTATTTATGAATAAAGTCTTTAAGTATCTGTTCTGCTTGTTTTTGATTGGTTTAGGCACTCAGGTTAGTGCTCAGCAAGAAAAGAAATCTGCAGAAACTAATGTTGCCGCTGACGATAGAGGTTACATTGTTAAAGTTGGCGATATTGCTCCCGATTTTGAACTAACTCTTACCGATGGAAAGAAAGTTAAACTGTCTCAATTAAGAGGCAAAGTAGTAATGTTACAGTTTACTGCCAGTTGGTGTGGTGTATGCCGCAAAGAGATGCCTTTTATAGAAAGTGATATATGGCAGAAAAATAAAGCAAATGGAAGTTTTGTTTTGATGGGTATCGATAGAGATGAACCATTGAAAACAGTTCTTGATTTTGCTGCTCAAACAAAAATAACTTATCCGCTGGGTTTGGATCCCGGAGCTGACATCTTTGCTAAGTATGCAGATCGTAAAGCCGGAATTACCCGTAATGTTCTTATAGACAGAAGTGGTAAAATTGTGAAGTTAACTCGCTTGTATAATGAAGAAGAGTTTGCCGGCCTGGTGAAGGAAATTGAAAACCAGTTGGCAAAATAAATAGAAATGATATTCCTTAAAACCTTTAAGCTCATCAAGGTTTTAAGAACAGAAATATAGGAATAAGTTTGGAAAAGTTAGCTTCCTGGTCAATTATTCCAAGGTTTTCCTGAATAGAAATATAGGAATAAGGCTATCTCAAAAAATGCAAATGCAAAATTGAGATAGCCTTATTTTTTATTTGTAACAGCTATTGAAAGAATAGTCTTACCTCTGTCTTCTTTTTCTAGTAGAACAAAGCAAAAACAGAGACTATTTTCAAAGAAGTTTCCATCTGAAAGACATTTGATCCTGAATTTGTACTATAAAGAATCATCAATCTTTTTATAGTAAGATTGGGACTACTTGCAATTCAGTAATATTTGTTTGGCAACGTCTCCTGTTACGTTCTGGCCTTCACCATATGCAACACCTATTTTATTAAAGCGTTCGGCTATCAGATTAATAGTTTCGTCACCGATGCCAACTTCCGAGAGTCGTGTAGCTAATCCCAATGAACGGAAAAAAGCTTCTGTTTTACTTATAGCTTCACTTATACGCTCGCTTTCAGTACCAAATGTAATGCCAAGAACACGTTCTCCGTATTGCAGAATCTTACTTTGTTTTTGTTCCTTCAAAGTAATCAAAGTGCCTGGATAAACAATGGCCAGTGATGCGCCGTGAGTAAGACCGTGAAGTGCTGTCAGTTCATGACCAATCATGTGTGTTGCCCAATCCTGAGATACCCCCATGCTTATCATACTGTTTAAAGCCAATGTAGCAGAAAGCATATAATCTGCCATAACATCATAATCATTCTGATTCTCTTTAATCTTTGGGGCTATTTCAATTACAGTCTGCATAACTCCTTCGGCCCATCTGTCCATTATGCGTGATTGTCCTGCTGTAGTCATGTATTGTTCGGCTACATGAACAAAAATATCAGCGAGTCCGCAAGCAATCTGATTGGCTGGCAAAGAATAAGTTACTTCCGGATCGAGAATAGAAAATTCAGGGAAAGTAGTTGAAAATGCATATTTCTCTTTTTTCTCTCTGCACGAAATTACAGAACCACAATTCATTTCAGATCCTGTAGCCGGAAGCGTCATTACCGAAGCATAAGGAATAGCAGTTTCTATTCTTCCCTGTAACACAATCTCCCATGGGTCAATATTAGGATTTGCAAGGGCAGATGCGATAAGTTTTGTTCCGTCGAGTACAGAACCACCGCCCACTGCAAGTAAGAAATCAATCTCATTTTCTTTGCCCAAAGCTACAGCTTTACGTACTGTTTCAACTTCGGGATTAGGTTCAATGCCCCAAAATTCAATATAATGATGATTCTTTAGTGCAGCAATAACTTGTTCGTAAACTCCGTTGTGCTTTACGCTTCCTCCACCAAAGGTTATCATAACCTTCTTTTCTGCGGGAATAAGAGTTGAAAGCTGAGCAATTTCTCCTTTACCAAATACTAATTTGGTAGGATTCTGAAATGTGAAATTGTACATACTATTTAATTTTTTATGGTTTATTATCTTATAAAATTAGTTTTTATTGCCGGTTCCCTTTCAGGTAATGCAATTCCAGCTTTTTTCCCTGCTTCTATACATTTAAGTAGCCAGGCCATATTTTTGCCAAGAGTGCGCATGGTTTGCAATCCCTCGAGATCTTGTTTTACCTCTTCGGGAGTATTTCCATGCACCATATTCCAATACTGTGAAGAAACAATTGGCATATTGCTGATAGAAAAGTATTTGTTCAACTGATCGAATGAAGCTGTGGCTCCACCTCGGCGGCAACTAACCACAGCTGCTGCAGGTTTGTTGGCAAAGTGGGGCGTTTTGCCGTAAAACACTCTGTCCATAAACGATGTAATCATTCCTGAGGCAGATGCAAAATGTACCGGAGAACCAAATACATATCCGTCAAAATTCTCAGCTTTTTCAAGGAAGTAATTAACTATATCGTCAATACAGCATCTTCCTGTCTCTTTACAGGTATTGCAAGCTAAGCATCCCGAAATTGGTTTTGTG
The DNA here is from genome assembly GCA_963668125.1 of Bacteroidaceae bacterium. GTDB lineage: Bacteria > Bacteroidota > Bacteroidia > Bacteroidales > Bacteroidaceae > Bacteroides. The sequence goes on from OY764215.1 coordinate 2,338,043, forward strand.
CCGATGTGCATAATTTCGGTCTTTATACCATTTTTCTCTAAAGCCGCAGCAACTTCTTCCAGTGCTGTGTAAGTGCAGCCATGCTTGTGAGGACTGCCGTTTACTAATAATACTTTCATTTGCCAATCACTTTATTTGATTTTATAAAAACTGTATATTCTTAAAATAATAATCATCTAAAGAGGTGTTTTTCCTAAATTATTATTGATACAAACTTACATAATAATCTCGATTTATAAGCGTGTTAAATAAAAATATGGCTTTTATTTATAGAGGAAATTTCTGTATTTATAAGCAAGTATAGACTACTTGCTCATAAATACATTTCTGAACAATGATTATAATAGTTCTGCTTTGTAACCAGCCTTTTCTATCTGATGGATAATTTCGCCGGCCTCTTTATCTGTTTCCACTGTGAGAACTTTATCTTTTGAAGAAAGATCAAAAGACCATTGTTCAGGTTTCACTATTTCATTCAGACTTTTGCCAATAGTGGCAACACATCCGCTGCACATGGCACTTGTTTTAAATTTCAATGTTTTCATTTTGTTTCTGTATTTAATAATAGCGGTATTTATTTATTGGTTTTCTTTTCTGTTGTATCCGGTACCAGTACTGCTGTACATTTTACTTTTTCAAAAGACTTTATGAGCTTTTCAGGAGTGTTCTTTTCGGCATCATATTTTATTATAACAATGCGGCTGGGTACATCCGTCTTTATCTCCTTAACACCTTTTTCAAACCGAAGCATATTGGTAATCTTCGCTTCGTGAATCTCACACATCATGTCCTCTACTTTGAGAGTTAAACTTCTTATATCTTTTGCTGAAACAGTGTTTATCGCAAAAAAGATTGCAAATACTGAAAGAATTAATTTTGTTTTCATAATCAATGGTTTTTTAGTTAAATATCTTTTGGTAAATTAAATCGAACCCCTAAATAGTATTTGGCTCCATGTTGCACGGGTCCCCATATCATTGTTGAGTCGAAATTGTTTCCGTAAGGGTTTGAAGCATCAATAATTGGGCGCTTCTGGGTATAGTTAGTCAGATTCTCTGCTCCCAGGTAAATGGAACCAAAACGGAAGAAACGAGTTATTTGAGCACTTAGTTGAGGAAAACCCTTATAACGTTTGTCCCATGAAAGTGAACCATCCTCGTTTGTGTAAGGTGCAGGCATACGACCACCGCCATTCAGCTGAAGGGTGGTGTCGAACTGCCAGATTTTTAATGGCGTTTGATAAGAGGCTGTTATCAAACCCTTATACTTTCCTGTCAGCGGCTTTTCTCTCAGAATACCATTATAAGTGGTTTTCGCATCAGTCATTCTATAAGCTGCAGTAAGCGTAAATCCTTTAAAGAAAGGGTAGGAGGCTTCTATCTGGAAGTTTTTCGCATACGATTCTCCGTTAAGGTTATAGAAGCTCACTGCATGAGGGTCGCTATCCATATCCGTTACTACCTGCTTAGTAAAATCAGTATAATAATATTCTGTGTTAATGTTCAGAGTCTTTCCGGCTATTGGCAGATAGAAAGAAGCGCTTGCTCCATAGTTCCATGCCTCTTCCTGATTCAGATTATCTGCAATGTTCACACTACGACTACTGGCCAGCAAGAAATTATTTTCGGCCAGCACATGAGGAGTGCGATATCCTTTTCCAGCTGATGCGCGGAAGTTTACATACTCATTCATATTATACTTTATATGAGCACGCGGAGTTACAAAGAATCCATATTGACTGCTGTAATCACCTCTTAAGCCAGCCATGAAAGTCCACTTTTCCGATGGCTTATAGGTATATTGCGCATAAGCCCCCGATACTGCTTCTTTTATAAAATCATCTGTTTTACCTTGATTTATATTATGAGTGAGTCGGTAACTTTGATCGTAAGAATCATAATTAAAGCTCAGTCCGGTTGATAGATTGTGCTTTGAAGTAAAATCAGTCTCAAATAACAAAGAAGCATATCCGTTATTCTGATTCACATCATACAGTTTCCTGCCAAAATAAGAATCCTGATTGTGCACACTTCCGGAGAGAATTAATGCAACACTGCTATTTTTTTCTGGATTAAGAATAAAAGCATTTTTGGCAAATAGTTCCACTCTGTCTGTGTTGATTCCAATGCGATACGGGTTGTCCATATCATGCATCTGTCCGCTGGCTCTTTTTTCGTTAAGCCCTTTAATACCTGCATGAAGCATATAGTTACCCTTATGATATTCCCAGCGATTCTGCAAATTATATTGCTTCATGGTAGGAGAGTCACTAAACCCATCGTGATTATCGTCCTGCTCATCGGTCTCGTTTTCATAATGAGCAAAGACCATTGTGCTGAGATTCTTGTTCAGTAACACTGAGGCATCAGTATTAGCTTCAAAGCGTCCCATTGAATTTCCGTAGAGGTTTGCAGAAACTATATCAGCAGTCTGTGGCTTTTTGTATTCCACATTAATTTGTCCAGTAATGGCTTCGTACCCGTTCTTTACGGAAGAGGTACCTTTTGATACCTGAATACTCTGCATCCAAGGGCCCGGAATGTATCCCAGTCCGTAAGGAGATGCAGCCCCACGGAAGTTGGGAATATTTTCTGTCAGCATCTGTACATAAGTACCCGACAGTCCCAATAGTTTTATCTGCTTTGCCCCGGTAGCAGCATCGCTGTAAGATACATCGACCGAGGGGTTTGTTTCAAAACTTTCCCCAAGGTTACAACAAGCTGCCCTAAGCAATTCTGTAGAGCTAATGGTTTGTGAATTCAAAACACCGGCTCTGTTTTGTACCAGTCCCATTTTTCTGCCGGTAACCTGCACCTCTTTCAGCTCAATTCCCGGTTTAAGCTTTATATCTAATGGGAGTTTTGTTTGCGAATTTATGGCAAGGGTTACCGGCTCATAGCCGATAAAACTCACAGTTAGTTCTTTACTTCCCTTATGGGGCTTTATTTCAAATTTACCATCAATATCCGTAGTTGTTCCAATGGTAGAGTTTTTCCATACAACACTGGCTCCAATTACATGTTCTCCGTCAGTATCGGATACTATGCCGGTGACCAATTGTTGTGCATAACTGCTCGTGGCTACTAAAGCCAAGAGTAACGCAATATATTTTTTCATTAATTTTTGTGTACTAAATGATTATTAATTGTATAAGTTCTCAACTGCCACAGTAAACCATGACAGCACGAAACGTTATACTAAATCACTAAGACACAATACAGACTGAGATAATGCCGCGAAGAATCAGGACCAGGTGGACGGCTATAGTCGTCATTCAGCGCAATCTTCGGCAGAGTTTGTTGATAGGAGTATGGAGAAAGAACTTCTGCAACAAGATTCAGTATGGGATTAACAGTGAGAGAAGTTGCCTTTTCAAAGTTATCTACCTTTAGAATTGTGGTTTTGCTACAGCTATGATTACTGTCTTTATTATTGCAACAAGACATTTTCATCTCTTTCTGCTGTTTGCAACAACAGTTAATCAACGGTACGCCTGCGCCTATATAGACAAAAGCAAGAACCAGAAAATAGATGAATGTATTTTTAATATGTCTCATTACACTGTTTAATGTGATACAAATATAGTAGTGCTTCCATTGAATTGATTTTTCTCTTAACTTCTTTTATTTTTTTGCTTTTTGTGTTTTAGTTATCTTGTTGTTTTCTAAATGGTTTGTTTTCAGTGCTTAAAATTGAAAATGGAATAAGTTTATATATAAATTAGTTTTGCTGAGATGTTACAATTCTATTAAGAAAAAGCAATAGGCAATGCCTGCTAAATTATTGGTGAATAAATAAAATTCTACGGCCAATAAATTTTATTTATTCACCAATAAATAAAAAAATAACCTGTTACATTTTTAAGTGCAGCAGGTTATTCTAAAACATTAAAATCAAGACATTCCTTTCTCCATTATTACTTTTCAGTAAAGAGTAGAGAAAAAGAAATTTTATTTGGACTTTACTTCATTTTCCAGTGGTTTCCCGTCAATATAATCCTGAATGTTCTGAAGTGTTGTACTGGCAATATTTGCTAATGCTTCCTGAGTAAAGAATGCCTGATGCGAAGTAACAATAACATTATTGAAGGAGAGTAAGCGAGCCAATACATCATCATCAATAATCTTATCCGATTTATCTTCGTAGAAGTATTCACTTTCTTCCTCGTATACATCAAGTCCGGCTGCACCAATCTTTTTATTTTTTAATCCTTCAATCAGCGCATTGGTATGAATCAGCTGACCGCGTCCGGTATTTATAATCATCACACCATCTTTCATCTTACTGATAGAGTAATCGTTAATCAGGTATTTAGTCTGATCCGTGAGCGGGCAGTGCAAAGAAATAATATCCGAACTGTGATAAAGCTCATCCATTGTAGTATATACAACATCGTTTTCGCGTGCAAAATTATAATCAGGATAAAGGTCGTAGGCAAGAATGTTCATGCCAAATCCCTTTAAAATGTGAATCAGAATCTTGGCAATCTTTCCGGTTCCTATAATACCAGCCGTTTTTCCGTGCATATCAAACCCCATCAGGCCATTCAATGCAAAATTACCGTCGCGAGTGCGCAAGTAAGCCCGGTGAGTTTTTCTGTTCAGTGCCATCATTAGTGCAACGGCATGCTCTGCCACAGCATAAGGAGAGTAAGCCGGAACACGAACTACCACTATTTTTCCCAATGCGGCCGAAATATCTACGTTGTTAAATCCAGCGCATCGTAAAGCTATTAACTTTACTCCATTCTCGGTCAAGGCATCAATAATTTCAGCATCAGCAATATCATTAACAAAGATACACACAGCATCAGCTTCCTTAGTAAGGATTACATTGTCTCTGTTTAGATGACCTTTGAAGTATTTAATCTCGAAATTGTACTTCTCATTTATCTTATTAAAAGATTCTTCGTCATAAGACTTGGTATCGAAAAAAGCAATTCTGTATTTCTTCATATTCTGTCTTTTTTTGAGATTAATAAACAAACAAGAGTTGGGAAGAAAAGTTCAGTTTTCTCGGCTCTTTTGTCTTTTTTAAATTTGCAATAAATTTAATTAAAAAATAGGAACAATTGCATTTGCCGACGTCTTTTTTACATCAATACTATTTTCTTAATCACATCTTGAGTTCCGAAATTAATATGCACCATATAAACACCTTTAGCTATTGATGAGGCTGGAATCTTTATTGCTTTGCTTCCGTTTGACGCACGCTGTATACAAATAACTTTCCCTTCAATGCTGATTAACGACACTTCTATATCTGAATAATTATCGGAAAGTTCAATCTGAATAGTCCTATCTTGTGAACAGTAGAAAGCCTTAACCTGATTATTTAGTTCGTTTGTTTGAATGGCAGTGGAACTTGAGGTTAAAGTTACATTGGCAGAATCCTCAAATTTATAACCTCTGAAAGTTGCATCCAGAGTGACGGTTGTTTGGGTGTTAAGTGGAAGCTCATTGGCCGTAAGATTAATGGTTCTGCTGCTGCCTATAACTTTGCCGTTGGCCATCCATTGATAACTGTCATAATTCATTCCGGCATCCAGAGTCACAGCGTTCTCTTTGCCCACGATTGTTTTTTCGGAGAAACATTTACCTAAATCGGCTCCAAAATAAAACCCGGGTTGAGTTGGCTGGTTATATGCTACGTTTTGTGTGGCAACACTAATGCGATATACCGGATCTTCGAGGAAGGTATGAAAGCGGTAATTCGTTTCTTCGGTAGATACATATAACCTTAAGGCTTTATTGTCCAGCGTTCTTAACAAAACCTCTTCTCTCCAGTCACCTAATATGTCGGCTGCCAGACAAGGGGTGGCTTTTGTACTGTTGTTCGATGAACATTCGCTGGCATTTAGCAAAGTAGATTTTCCACCAGTGGAATAGTTATATTTGGTAACCCCAACGCCATCTTCCAGTTCACGTAATAAATCGCCATCCCACCAGGCAGCCATGTTTGTTGATACACTTCCGGTAGAACTGTTAACCACTTCTCCCTTGATATTTCTTATACCGCCAGATCTTGACGACCACATTTCAACTCCTTTATGATTGGGATCAATATCTGCCGCCATACAACGTCCCACATCATCAGTACTCTTTACCTGAAAAATAATATTTCCGGTTTTTGTGTCTCTGAAGGTTGAACCGTCAACTTTATTTTCGTGGCACGACCATAACTGTAATCCTCCATCGGCAGGGTCGAATACTGTCATGTGCAAAGCATCACCATGTCCCAGTCCTGTTGTGTAAAGTCCTTTACCATTGTCGTCAATGGTACACGCACCGTATACTATTTCATCTTTTCCGTCTCCGTCAACATCGCCTACCCGCAAGCTATGATAACCTTGTCCCGCATACCCACTGTTTCCATAATCCTTCGAATCGAAAGTCCATTTCTCTGTTAGTTCGCCATTTTGGCAGTCGTAGGCTACAAGAACAGAACGAGTGTAATATCCGCGACACATAACTACACTAGGATGAATGCCGTCAAGATATGCAATGCAGGCCAGAAAACGGTCCACCCGGTTACCGTAATCATCGCCCCACATAGATTTCATTTCTGTAGCATTGGTTGCACCTCTTGCAGGCTTGTAGTCTATGGTCTTCATTGCTGCACCGGTTTGCCCGTTAAAAACAGTCAGATATTCCGGTCCGGCAAGTATCATTCCTACTCTGGTATATCCATTTGCCGGAGTTAATGTGCGATAATCAGCACTAGCATCGCCAATAACAGTTCCTTTACCATCAATGGTGCCATCGGCTGTTTTCATTACAACCTCAGCTTTTCCGTCCGAATCAAGATCATACACCATAAACTGGGTATAGTGAGCACCGGCACGGATATTTTTACCTAAATCAATTCGCCACAGTTTAGTTCCGTTCAGCTTGCAACAATCAACAAATACATTTCCTGTGCACCCGGCCTGAGAATTATCTTTTGAATTAGATGGATCCCATTTAAGGATAATTTCATATTCTCCATCTCCGTCTACATCGCCAACGCTTGCATCATTAGGAGAATAGTCGTAACTCACATTATCCGGAGTGGTTCCGCCTATTGGCAGATCTACAGGTATATTTATATATCCGGTAGGTGCATTTTCGGGTAAAGTATAAGTAGCACTTGAATTTGCTGTTTCAACACCATCAATTAAAGGAGTTACGGTATAAGTGCAACTGTTGGTTGAGGCTATTGTATCCACATAACAAGTCTTATTAGCTATTGGTGCCTTATTGATTTTAGCTCCGTCCCGGTAAATATTGAAGGTAGAGCCAATAGGGTCGGAGGAAAGGTAACGCCAACAAACAAATACGTTTTCACTGTTTTTACGTACTGCCACCACTCCGCGACCTAATTTTTCCCTTTTCATCTGACTGAGATTGTAATTTGTTTGAGCTATCGATTGGAAGGGAATTCCAAATAAAGTGAATAATAATAAATGTGTAAAAATGTTCTTTTTCATAGTAGTATACAATGTATAGATTGAGTTTCTATTTATTAGGTATACAAAGGTTGTGCTTTACATTGAAAATAAGGATATTATTTTGTACAAATGCATGGAAAAATTGTTTGATTAGTAGATAAATTCAATATAAATCTATAATAATTATTATTTATGCTACGAAGTGTTGAAAGAAGAAGCTTATGAAATAGAATAGTGGGGTGTAAAAAGATAAAGAACAATCCAGATACTATTTATTTGTTAAAATAGGATCTGGATTGTTCTTTATTTGTGTAATTACTCAGGGTATGAATAAGTATAATTGTATATCCTGTATTTACATAGGATGATTGAGCGATCTTCCACAAAGAAATGCGGCAAAATCTTTTTTGTAAGTGTCACTGATTGGTATGTATGTTTTGCCAAAAACGATACGGTTACGATCAATCACTTTAATTTTTTCTATCTGTACAATATACGAACGATGTACCCGCATAAAACGTCCCGATGGAAGAAGTTCTTCCATAGATTTCATACTCATCAAAGAGAGTATGGGCTTCGGTTCATCTTCTGTATAGATCTTTATGTAATCTTTTAATCCTTCTATATAAAGTATATGTGCCAGCTTAATCTGAATCAGTTTATAATCGCTTTTTACAAAGATACTATCTATTTCTTCTTTTTCAGGAGCTACAGGTGGTGTTGCTGGTGCAACATTGGCAACAGGTTCTGCAACAAGAGAAGAGGGGCGACGAACAATCTCGAACCAGCGCAGCGCTTTATTGGCTGCTTGCAGGAAATCAAGATAGCTGATAGGCTTTAGCAGATAGTCCAGTGCATTTACTTTATAACTATCTAAAGCATATTGATTAAAAGCAGTAGTAAATATGATGCGAGTTTTTTCAGGAACCATTTTAGAGAAGTCGAGTCCGTTAAGTCCGGGCATTTGAATATCCAGGAACAGAAGATCAACATCATTGCTTTGTAGTTCGTGCATCGCTTGCAACGCTCCTAGATACTTACCTGTAAGCTTTAAAAATGGAGTCTTTAGCACATAGCTTTCCAAAAGATCCAAAGCTAAGGGCTCATCGTCAATAATACAACAATTCAGAATCATAGTTTAGTTTATTTAGTCGTTATATTGTCACTATTACTTATTACTAAATCAGATATGTACACGTTGCCTTTTACGCCTTTTTCCCATTTGTAATGTCCGGGATAGAGTAATTCGAGACGTTTCTGCAAAGATTCCAGTCCTATGCCCGAACCGCTTTTATCATGCTCGCTTTTAGGGAAAAAACTATTTTCAATGTGGCATACTATAGAGCCGTCTAATTGTTCTTCCAGCCTTATATTTATAAATGAAGGAACACTGTAGCTTACGCCGTGCTTAAAAGCATTCTCAATAAGAGATATAAAAAGTAAGGGAGCTACTTTGGTATCTGTGCCGTTTAGCGTATGCATCTTTACGTCAATTTTAATATTATCCGACAAACGGATTTTCATCAGCTCAATATAGTTTTGCATAAATTCTACTTCTTTTCTCAGAGATACATAAGTCTGATTGTTATCATAGAGCACATATCTTAGCAACTTACTTAAATCTTGCACGGCTTGCTGAGCTTTCTCCGGAGAAAAAGCAATCAGGGCATAGATGTTGTTCAGTGTATTAAGCAGGAAATGTGGGTTTAGCTGGTCCTTAAGATTCTTAAGTTCCGCCTCTGTCATACTCTTTTCTGCTTCGGCTTTACTCTTCTCAGCTTCCGCCTTACTTTTTTCTGCTTCGCGCAAAGCTGTTTCCGATTCTGTCCAGCGCGAACTCATCTTTATGGATAAGCTTAATACAACGGTTAGCATAAGCGAGAACATATCACGGGCAAAGAAAATCCAGTTGGATCTCGGGAATCTGTCGGGATGAAATTCTTCCACTACCTTGCTTACTGGTGGAGGAGGAACAACTGTGTCTGCCGGGAAATTAAGTTCTTGCCAGAAATGAAGTCCTATACTCATAATAATTACCAGAAATATATTTATTATGATATATCGCTTTGTGAGGTTCTTGAAGAAAAACTTAGGAATTAAATAGAGATAGTTTATATAAAATACAACCAGCAATGACAAGGGTACCATTGTATGTCTAAGGTACTCTTGCCAGTTAATATTGTTGCTTCCTAACTTGTTAGTAAAAAAGAAAGGAAACCCAAATAATATACCCCATCCAATTATATGGATAAATAATTCAAGGGGACGCTGATTATTGATTTGCTGCTTCATAATTGTTGCAAATATAATAAAATGAAGCTCTTTTCTTTGCTTTTTTAGCTAAATTATTCATACCGGATTGCTTCAATCGGATCTAGATCTGCAGCTTTCTTTGCAGGGTACCATCCAAAGAATATACCTGTAATAGTACATACACCAAAGGATAAGAAAACACTCCATGGTTGTATGAAGATTGGCCAACTTGCAAGAAACTTCACTCCATAAGATGTTCCAATACCTAGTATTACTCCTATAATACCTCCGGTAATACTGATAAGGACAGCTTCTATCAGGAACTGACTCAGAATATCAATACCTCTTGCACCAACACTCATCCTTAAACCAATTTCACGAGTACGCTCTGTTACGCTAACGTACATGATATTCATGATGCCAATACCACCAACAATTAATGAAATACCGGCAATGCATGCCAATAAAATAGTCATAAGGTCAGTGGTGGAACTCAGCATGGTGCTGAGTTCCTTCTGACTGTGGACGTCAAAATCATCTTCGTCTGCATCTTTGAGCTTGTGGTTGTGGCGGAGAATTGATGTAATTTCTTTTGTTGCATTGTCTGTCATATCTTCAGTAAGTGCTGAGCAAAATAATCCTTGTATATGGGTAATAGCCAGTACTCTTTTTTGTATAGTTGTATACGGTGATAAAACTACGGCATCCTGGTCTTGCCCCATGCTATTGTATCCTTTGCTTTTCAAAACTCCGATTACTTTAAATGGAATTTTATTGAAACGAATCACTTTACCAACCGGATCTTCTCCACCGGTAAAAAGATTGTCGGCAATTGTTTTACCTATTAAACATACTTTAGCCGATGCCTGAATGTCATGCTGAGTAAATGTTTCACCGTTTTCTACTGTTAGCTGGCGAATTTTAAGATAATCTTCTCCTACGCCGGTGATAGAACTTGGGTAGTTATTTGCACCGTAAATAAACTGTCCGCTACTGCTTACATTGGGAGATACGCCTGCCAGGTACTTACACTCGTTGACCAATGATTTGTAATCTTCGAGTTTCAGCGTTTGCATGTCGCTGGCTCCTTGACGAACACCTCCACGTTCCATGTTTCCGGGCATAATCATAATCATATTACTTCCCATTTCCGAAATCTGGCTCTGAATGCTTTTTTTGGAGCCTTGTCCGATGGCAAGCATGGTGATAACAGATGCCACACCAATGATGATTCCCAGCATCGTTAGAAATGTTCTGAACTTATTATTGTTCAGAGCCTTTAGTGCTATTTTAAATAAATTGGTTCCGTTCATTTTTTATTCTTTTTCAATGGGCAAAGCATCTAGTGCTTCTTTGGCAGATAATATTTTATCATTAACCTTGTCCTCTACGATATGGCCGTCTCTTAAAGTAATATTCCGACTGCAGAATTGTGCAATTTCAGGATTGTGAGTAACGAAAATAATAGTTCTTCCAGCTTTGTGAAGTTCCTGGAAGAGCACCAATATCTCGAATGAAGTACGAGTGTCCAGATTACCGGTTGCTTCATCGGCAAGGATAATTACCGGATCGTTTACCAGTGCACGGGCAATGGCTACTCTTTGCATCTGTCCACCAGACATTTGATTGCTTTTATGCTGTAGACGATCACCTAGTCCTACTTTAATAAGTGACTGTATTGCCTTTTCTTTTCGTTTAGCAGCTGATATTCCTGGATTGTACATCAAGGGCAATTCAACATTCTCAATGGCTGTTGTTTTGGGTAACAGGTTATAACTTTGGAATACAAAACCTATTTTACGGTTACGCAGCACAGCCCGTTCTGCCTTTTCCATCTCCCTTACCTTTACCCCATCAAGCAGATATTCTCCGGAAGTAGGAGTGTCCAGGCAACCCAGCAAATTAAGAAGGGTTGATTTCCCTGAACCACTGGTTCCCATGATGGTAACAAATTCACCTTCGTAGATAGAGAATGATACTCCTCTTAGGGCATGTACAGTTTCCTCTCCAACAATAAATTTCCGCTTAATGTTATTTAGTTCAATTATGGGCTCTTTATTCATCTTTGCTATTTGTTTTTGTTACCTCCGGGGCGTTGTGGCATAAACGGCGAACTTTCACTTTTTTGTTCTTCACCTTTAGCAGTAGCCTGTGTTTGTCCCGGCATTTGTCCTGCGGTAGCTCCTATAACAATTTCTTGTCCAGACTGAATACCTGATATGATTTCTGTTAGTGTGCCGTTAGTGATTCCAATTTCTACAGGAATAGCAGTAAAGGTTTTCCCCTCACGTTTCCATAATATTTTGTGAGTGTCATCTTCCTTGATACCTGCAGCTTTTACAATTTTATCTTCTTTGCCTATAACTGTAGGATCTGGAGTAAAGCGTAATGCTTTCGAAGGAACACTTAGTACACCATTTTTCTCTAATGTATAGATTGTTATGTTAGCAGTCAATCCTGGTTTTAGTTTCAAATCAGGATTAGGCGCATTGATTACAACTTCATAAGTTACTACATTGTTAGTTGTTGTAGCTTCCTGACGAACCTCTGTAACTTCTCCTTCGAAAGTGTCATCAGGGTAGGCATCTACTGTAAAGCTCACGCGTTGTCCAACTTTTACATTACCTATGTCAGCTTCATCAACATTAGCAATTACTCTCATCTTTTTCAGATCATTGGCAATAATGAAAAGAGTTGGAGTACTAAAACTTGCAGCTACAGTCTGTCCGGCTTCAACGGAACGCGAAAGAATAACTCCGTCAATGGGAGAGTAGATCGTTGCATATCCTATATTTGTTTGTGCCTTCTGGTAATCGTTCTTACTGATATCGTATGAATTCTTAGCCTTCTGATAATTGTAATAAGCTGTTTCATAATCGGTGTCACTTACCAGATTCTTTTCGTGCAAAGTTTTGGCACGTGTGTAATTCTTTAGTTGATATTCATATTCAGTTTTGCAAGAAGCCATATTGCTTCTTTTGGATGCAAGTTCCGATTGCAAAGTCTTTTTGTCTAACTCAGCAAGAACCTGTCCCTTTTTTACTACTGAATTATAGTCCACAAATAGTTTATCTACAATACCTGATACCTGAGTTCCGACTTCTACCTGAGTAACAGGCTCAACAGTTCCGGTTGCTGTAACCATATTGCTAATGTTTTCTTTCGAGACTTTAGCAGCTTCGTAGTCCACTTTATTCACCTGAGCTGATCCGCAGAACATCCATACGGCAATTCCAATAACAAGAATTCCTGTAAAAGATGCGATGATTATTTTCTTTTTCTTGTTCATATGCTGATTTTTTAATTATTCAATGATAATTCTTCTCCCTGATAGAAGTTTAATAGTTTCGTGTTGAGTATGGTCATATATTTAGCTTGCAAAACTTCTTGTTGCGCACTAAGTAAGTTATTCTTCTCAGTCAGCAGTTCTACAGTATTTTTCATACCTAGATTAAATTGTTCGCTAACTAATTCATAGCTGGTTTGGGTGGATTGTAATTTTTCCTTTGCAGCCTTGAATTTAGTCTGAGAAGAAACAGCATCAAGGTAAATAGTCTCAATTGTTTTGAAAAGAGTTTTTTGTTCGTCGAGTTCACTCAATTCGCTGGTTAAGACTTTTAATTTAGCCTTTTGAACAGCACTTTTTGTTTGACGGTTATTAAAAATAGGTACACTGATTGAAAGTCCTATTGAATTATTCCATCCGTTTTTAACCTGTTCACCAAATGTGAAGTCTGTTCCCGTTGTATGGCTTGTGCCTATACCTGCACTTAAACTGAGAGTTGGCATATATCCAGCTTTTGCTATATCAACATTTAAATTGGCAGTCTTAGTGCTTAACTTACTGCTTTCAATTTCCGGCATAATAGATAATGCTGTACTATAAACTTGCATTTTATTTGGTAATGGAAGTAGAGCTGAATTATCTTCTAATTCGGGAAGAACAAGATCCATTTCTTCGCTTCCATCTAGTTCCAACAATTGCTTTAATTGTAGCTTGTAATCATTTAAAGTAGTTTCTGATAGTACTAACTGATATTTGTCTGTGCTGTATTGAGATTCCAGCTGTGCTAAATCAGCTTTTGATATTGATCCTGCTTTAAGCATCTCTTTGGCACGGTTTAACTGAGCAAGAGATACTTCAATAGTACTTTGGTTCGTTTTCACAGATTCATAAGCATACAGTATCTGGATATAGTTTTGTGTAATAGCTATCTGAATGTTATTTTCTGCTTGATCAATAGCTAGTTCCTGAATACGTTCCTGAATGCCCGATTGAGTGATTGTCTTTGTACGCTTACCTCCATCGTAAACAGTTAATGATGAGTTAAGTCCATAATTCCCGTTGTAACTGCTTCTATTTGCAGTACCAGAATTATTTAGCGGAGTAGTTACAAAGCTGTGACTGCTTGAAAAGGATAAGGAAGGAAACATCGCTGCACGGGCAGTTTTTGTATCTTCCTTGCTTTCATCAAAAGCTATCTTGCTTTTCTTGATTTGAATGTTTTGCTCCATTGCATATTTAATGCAAGTAGCCAAATCCCATTTTTTTTGTTGTTCTTGCGAAAATATTATCTGAGAAACGAACAAAAAAAGAAAAAACATTATAAATTTACATTTATTCATAATTAAACTCATTAGTGATGAGCAAATGTATGGGTGGGTTTTGGAAAATGAAATAAATATCTACAAATGAGGCGATTATCTTGATGGAGACTATGTTTTTATCGATTATTTACCTTTGTTTGTTGTGTTAAATTAGCTGTGGTATGGTTAAAAGAGATTTTATAGTTCGCATTTTTTACTTTTATTTAGAGGGCTTTCGCTCTATGACTTTAGGAAAAACTTTGTGGGCAATTATTATAATCAAGCTTTTCATTTTGTTTTTTATTTTAAAATTGTTTTTCTTTCCAAACTTTCTAGGGAAGCAAAAAACAGAAGAGCAGAAACAAAATTATGTAGGAAATGAATTAATAAATAGGGCACGACCTTAAAAAATAATGTAATATGATAGAAAGTATAGACGTCTCTTTAATTGATTGGTCGAGAGCGCAGTTTGCTCTTACCGCTATGTATCATTGGCTTTTTGTTCCGCTTACACTTGGATTAGCGGTAATTATGGCCATTATGGAAACCTTGTATTATAAAACAGGGAAGGAGTCCTGGCAAAAAACAGCTAAGTTTTGGATGAAGTTGTTTGGTATCAATTTTGCGATTGGTGTGGCAACCGGCATAATCCTTGAATTTGAGTTTGGTACCAATTGGAGTAACTATTCCTGGTTTGTGGGAGATATTTTTGGGGCTCCGCTGGCTATTGAGGGAATATTAGCCTTCTTTATGGAATCTACTTTTATTGCTGTGATGTTCTTTGGATGGAATAAGGTGAGCAAAGGTTTTCACTTAGCTTCTACTTGGCTCACTGGAATTGGAGCAACTCTTTCTGCCTGGTGGATTCTAGTAGCAAATGCATGGATGCAGAATCCTGTAGGTATGACATTTAATCCGGATACGGTTCGTAATGAAATGATGGATTTCCTTGTTGTAGCCTTTTCTCCGGTAGCTCTCAGTAAATTCCTTCACAGTGTACTTTCTGGCTGGATATTGGGAGCAATATTTGTGGTTGGCATCAGCGCATGGTTTCTACTGAAAAAGCGTCATCATGAATTTGCTATTGCCAGTATGAAGATTGGTGCAATAGTAGGGCTGGTTGCTTCTTTACTTGTTGCTTGGACAGGTGATAGTTCTGCTTATCTGGTGGCACAAACTCAGCCAATGAAGCTGGCTGCTATGGAAGGATTCTATGAAGGACAAAATGGAGCTCCTCTAGTAGCAGCAGGAGTGCTAAATCCTGATAAGGAAAGATATAATGATGGTATACGACCTTTCATTGTTGATATAAAAATGCCCAAGGTGCTCTCTTTTCTCGCTACTAGAGATTTGAATGCTTATGTTCCCGGTATAAAGAATATTATCGAGGGAGGATATAAATTAAGTGATGGAACAACTGCTATACCAGCAGCGGATAAGATTGCTATGGGTAAAACGGCAATTTCTGCCTTAGGTGCATATCGGGCAGCCATGAAAGCTGGTAATAAGGAAGACGCAATGTTTTGCCGTAAGGTGCTAAAAGATAATATACAGTACTTCGGATATGGATATATTAAAGATGTAAATGAGTTAATTCCTAATGTAACACTTACATTCTATGCGTTTCGTATTATGGTGATACTGGGTGGTTATTTTATATTATTCTTTGCATTGGTTCTTTTCTTTGCTTATAGAAAAAATCTGGCTGAAATGAAATGGATGCATTGGATTGCTATACTGACAATACCTCTTGGGTATATTGCCGGACAAGCGGGATGGGTAGTTGCAGAAGTTGGTCGTCAGCCATGGGCTATTCAGGATATGCTTCCTACTTCGGCTTCAATATCCAAACTGGATGTTGGTTCGGTGCAGACAACCTTCTTTATATTCCTGTTCCTGTTTACTGTGATGCTGATTGCAGAGATAGGTATTATGCTTAAGGAGATTAAAAAAGGCCCCGAGGCTTGATGAAGTTTTATTAAAACAGATAAATAATAGAAGAATATTATGAATACAACTTATATATTTTTACAGCAATATTGGTGGTTTATCATCTCTCTTTTGGGGGCATTGCTGGTCTTTCTGCTTTTTGTTCAGGGAGGAAATTCGTTACTCTTTCAGGTTGCTCAAACAGATGAACAACGAAAGCTACTGGTAAATTCAACCGGACGCAAATGGGAGTTTACTTTTACCACACTGGTTACTTTTGGTGGAGCCTTCTTTGCTTCGTTTCCTTTATTCTATAGTACCAGCTTTGGCGGAGCCTATTGGTTATGGATGATTATTCTTTTCAGCTTTATATTGCAGGCTGTCTCTTATGAGTTTCAATCTAAAGCAGGAAACTTACTTGGAAAAAAGACTTATCAGATATTTCTGGTGATAAATGGAGTAGTAGGTCCTGTTCTTTTAGGCGGAGCTGTTGCTACATTCTTCACCGGATCAAACTTCTATATCAATAAAGATAATATGGCCGATCAGCTGATGCCGGTTATATCTTCCTGGGCAAATGGCTCTCACGGACTGGATGCATTACTTAATCTTTGGAATGTATGCCTTGGCTTGGCTGTATTCTTCCTTGCCCGTGTTTTGGGTTTGCTATATTTTATCAATAATATAGATGATAAGGAATTAAATTCAAGGTTTCATAAGGCGTTACTTCCAAATGCTCTTTTGTTTTTAGTATTCTTCCTTGCTTTTGCTATTTATGTTTTGCTGAAGGATGGCTTTGCTGTTAATCCGCAAACAAGAATGATTGTGATGGAACCGCATAAATACCTGACCAATTTTATTGAGTTGCCGGCTGTGCTGATCTCTTTCCTTGCAGGGGTTGTCTTGGTTCTCTTTGGAATTATTAAGTCCTTTTTTGATAGTAAATTTAAGAGTGGGATATGGTTTACAGGTATTGGTACTGTGTTGACCGTTTTGGCTTTGTTTCTTTGTGCCGGACTAAATAACACTGCTTACTATCCTTCGAATGCCGATTTGCAGAGTTCTCTGACTATAGCAAATAGTTCTTCGAGCCTTTTCACATTGAAAACTATGGCTTTCGTCACAATTTTAGTGCCATTCGTCGTAGCATATATATTTTATGCTTGGCGTGCTATTGATAAAAAGAAGATCGATACTAAAGAATTAAACGAAGAAGAGCATTCTTATTGATGGAGAAGTTTGTTTTTACGTAATTTTTGTTGTTTATATTATATACAGAGGCTATGAATAAAGTTTGTAGCCTCTTTTTTATGGATGTAAAAGAGATAAAAACAGGATACTTGAGTTATGGGCAAAAAAAAAGGAGTCACGCCTGACTCCAACCTTTGTTAACCTTAAATCTAATACTATGAAAAACACATTGCAAAGGTACGGCTTTTTGCTATATCTCCAAATGTTTTCACAAGAAATGTATGTTCTATAACATGAATTAATATTTTGTCATTCTAAATGTTTAATTATGCAAAAGAGTTGAGTAAAGTGAGTACTAAGTTTTTTAGCTTATAGAATCTTGATGAAGAAGAACATCGTATACTCTCTTTTAAAACGAGCAAAGGCGTATAGTTAGCTTTTCAACTGCAACAACCGTCTCTATTCTTCTGATCTATAAAACGTGAGAGGTTTATCGTTCGGTTTTACATCTGCATCAGCTAACTTTATTCTTTTCTTCTTTAAAATGTGAGAGGTGTATCTTTAGGTTTTACATCTGCACTAACTTCTCTTTTGTGAGGTTTGCAACTATATCCTGCGAGGTATCGTTAGCTTTTCAACTGCATTAACCAGCTCTATTCTTCTTATCTATAAAATGTGAGAGATGTATCTTTAGGTTTTACAACTGCATCAACTTTTCTTTTGTGAGAAGTTGCAATTATATCTTGCGAGGTATCGTTCGGTTTTACATCTGCATCAGCTAACTCTATTCTTCTCATCAATAAAATGTGAGAGGTGTATCTTTAGGTTTTGCATCTACACCAACTTTTCTTTTGTGAGGTTTGCAATTATATCTTGCGAGGTATCGTTCGGTTTTACCGCTGCATCAGCTAACTTTATTCTTTTCTTCTTTAAAATGTGGGAGGTGTATCTTTAGGTTTTACAGTTGCACCAACTTCTCTTTTGTGAGGTTTGCAATTATATCCTGCGAGCTATCGTTCGGTTTTATAACTTCACCAAGTAACTATATTCCTCTCATCTTTAAAACATGTAGAGGTGCATCCTTTATTTTTTGTGCAGCAAAGATTCGTTATTCAACTTAAAAATGTAATACCTTTGCGGAACTTTATTTGGAATTGTATTGCCCAGATTGTTGGGGCTAATACTTTATTTATATGATTAATTGAAGTAATGGAGAATATAGAGTATTTTGATAAGTATGAAGAAAGGCTGACCGAGTTACTTGTACAGCAATGTACTGCTTTGGGAATGATGGACGGACAACTTCTTGCTGCAGAGGAATTAGATGATAAGTGGAAAGAGATGGCGCCTGAGTATATGGTGGATGCGGTTTCTCAAATACAGGAATATCCTACCGTGTCTGTTGCGTGGGCTGGTTATATTGGTTTGGGAATTGCTACTCTTTGGGATAAAGACTGGGAGAAGTATAAAGATAACTCAGCTTTATACAAAGTGTTTGCTGAGCCACGTGGTTTTGATTGTATGGATGAATATATAATGGAAGAGCTACTAGGCATTGGTCTGGAATCAAATGAATATGCAGAAATTGAAGGCGTGATGCGCAGTTGTGGTAAAACGGCTGTTGGTATGATTAGGAAGGAAGGTATAGAACCTCAAAGCTCGGATGCTTTTTATGTGTTTGCCCGTTCGGTGAAAGTGTTGTTTAAAGTAGGAGTATCCATTGCGCTAAAACGTTTAGGATATAAGTACCAGAAAGTAACAGTAGATAAGAAGTTAGATTGCTAAATAAAGGTTCTATTGTAAATATGGGCAGGCTAAATTATTGTCTGCCTTACTTATGTGCAAAAAAAAAGGAGTCACGCCTGACTCCAACCTTTGTTAACCTTAAATCTAATACTATGAAAAACACATTGCAAATGTACAGGTTTTTGCTGTATCTCCAAATGTTTCCATGAGAAATATGTGTTTTATAACATGAATTAATATTTTGTATTCCAAATTGTTTAATTATGCAAAATGATGAGTACAAGTAAAATTTGACTTTTAAATAGATGATTACCTGCTTTTCTCCTATAATAGATAAGAATACTACCCGCATTGTTGTGGGTACAATGCCAAGTGTAGATTCACTTCGCTTCGGTGAATATTACGGAAACTCCCGAAATCAGTTCTGGAAAATACTTTTTGCTGTTTTTGAAGGCGGACGTGTTCCGGCAGATTACGAAGATAAAGTTGCAACAGCTCATCGTCATGGTATAGGTTTGTGGGATATTCTGGCTTCCTGTAAGCGGGAGGGGAGCTTGGATAGTAATATTAAAGAAGAATCGCTCAACGATTTTCCGGCGCTGCTAAAAGAACATCCTAATGTGAAGATGCTTATTTTTAACGGACAGAATAGTTATAAATACTTCATGAAAGCTTACGGACAACTGCTAGGTATTGAATACCGGGTAATGCCTTCAACCAGTCCGGCTAATGCAATGAAGAATTTTGAAGCCAAGCAAAAGGAGTGGGAGGTAGCGCTGCTTTATTAATATAGATTTAGCTGCACTCCTAATATAGATTTAAATGTATAATATTGATTAATATACTGAAGCTGTTTTTCTAGCCGATAACTAAAGCATATTCTTATTTGTTTTATATATGGATCAGTAATGAATTCATGTGTGAGAGTTAATTGAGTAAACTAGATTTTAAAAATGAGCATCATGAAGAGAAAAACAGTTTTATCATTCCTATTATTTACAGTGTTTGCTTTATGCTTTGCTGTAAGTTGTACTGATGAAGACGATCCATATTACAGTCCCCAAAGGCAGCTCTTAGGCAAATGGGAGCTTGTTGCGTTTGGAAATTCCTGGAATAATATGATTGTTGTGCAAAAACCGGGAGGATATTATGAATATCTGTCCGATAATACCATCAGGCATTTTTCTTATGAAACACAAAAGTACGATTCCATAAAGTCTACGTATTATATGGATTCCCTGTTGCATGTAGGTTCTATTGCGTACAAATACAGTTTTCATGAAGATAAAATGGATTTGCTGATTACCAATGTTCTGGCTGAGTTTAATAACTTTAGGTACAAACGGGTGAAATAAGTGTTTTGAAAGAAATGGTTTTTTATAAGTTTGATTATTAACAATTAGAGAAAATAAACATTTATGATATCCAAATATTAAACTATGTTATTGAACACGTTTTTCTTTGGGAAATCTTTGGAGATACAACGAAATGTCGTACATTTGCAATGTGTTTTTCATAGTATTAGATTTAAGGTTAACAAAGGTTGGAGTCAGGCGTGACTCCTTTTTTTTTGCCCGTACCTCAAGGTTTTTATTTTAGAAGTTTATGCTTTCGCCTTTTCGGCTAATTATCTTCTATTAAGGCTGCAAAATAGCTGTCATTATTAGTCCAAATAAAATCTATGTTCTAAGCAAATAGAGTCGCTTCAAACAAATAAACTTTGCTTTTGGCAAGGAGAAAATTTAATTAGCGCAAGGGAAACTTGCTATTTAAGCAAAGGATACTTTAATTCAAACAAGGATAAACTTTGTTTTAACCCAGGTAAAACTTTAATTAAGCCTAGAAATGCTTTGCTTTTATCAAGAAAAGCTTTGATTTTTTTAAAGATATGGTTTGCTTTTAATCAACAAAAACTTTAAATCTGTCAATAAAACCTTTAATTTCCCAAGATAAGCTTTGCTTTTAATCAATAAAATATTTAATTCAGTCAGCAAAAACTTTAATTATCCCAAGAAAAACTTTGCTTTAAACCAAGAAAAACTTAAATAATTGGATTATCTCTTCATTTGCTTTTCGTTATTTCTTTGTATTTTTACCGCCGTAACATTAATAACTTAAGATTATGTTTTCAGGAATCATTGAAGAATATGCAGAAGTAGTTGCTGTGGTTAAAGACCGCGAGAACCTACACATTACAATGAAGTGCTCGTTCGTTAACGAACTTAAAATAGACCAGAGCGTGTCTCACAACGGGGTTTGCCTTACTGTAGTAAGCAAAACGGATGACACATATACTGTAACTGCCATGAAGGAAACCATTGACCGTTCAAACATCGGACTGTTTAAAACGGGTGATAAGGTTAATGTGGAAAGAAGTATGATGATGAACGGACGTCTTGACGGACACATTGTTCAGGGACACGTGGATCAGACTGCAACTTGCGTGGCTGTTGAGGAAGTCGGCGGAAGCTGGACTTATACTTTTAAGTATGCTTTCGATAAGGAGATGGCAAAGCGTGGCTACATCACAGTAGATAAAGGTTCGGTTACGGTGAACGGTGTGAGCCTCACGGTTTGTAACCCTACAGAAGATACTTTCCAGGTAAACATTATTCCTTATACTTACGAATATACTAACTTCCATACTTTCGAGGTTGGCACAATCGTTAATCTGGAATTTGATATTATTGGCAAGTATATCAGTCGGATGATTCAATACAAGTAATTTTCTGACTCAGGTTGTAATGAAAGACTTTCTGGAATTAGTCAAAGCGCGTCAGAGTGACAGGGCTTATGATATGACACGCGAAGTTGAGCCTGAAAAACTGGAGCGCGTACTCGAAGCTGCCCGCTTGGCTCCTTCGGCTTGCAATGCACAGCCTTGGAAGTTCGTGGTTATTACTGATAAGGAACTCTCTAAAGAAGTGGGGAAAGCTACCGCCGGACTGGGTATGAATAAGTTTGCTAAAGAAGCTCCGGTGCAGATTCTTGTAGTGGAAGAGTCGGCTAATATAAGCTCTTTACTAGGTGGAAAGGTGAAAAGCAAGCATTTCCCGCTCATTGATGTGGGAATAGCTGCTGCGCATATTACGCTGGCTGCCGAAAGTGAAGGGTTGGGATCGTGTATATTGGGCTGGTTCAACGAAAAGAAAATCAAATCGCTGACAGGTATTCCGGCCGCAAAGCGCTTGCTACTGGTTATTACCATCGGGTATTCTGCTAAACCCAAAAGACCAAAACTACGTAAAGAGAAATCTAAAGTTATCTCTTTTAATAAGTACTAGGAGTCTTTTTAAATACTACTAAATAAAATAATCGTTTGATGTACATCTAAGCCTATTTTTGATGTATATCAAACGATTCTTTAGATGTACATCAAAAGGGTGCTTTGATGTACATCAAACAAAAAATCTTTCACCGGATCTTTGCTTATTTCTCTAGTTTAAATCCAACTTTTGCTCCGTCGTATGAGTTAAGTAAAGTTGCAAGTGTTTTGATACTGGTTTTCGAGCTGGTTTTACTTAAATAAGTAACGAGCTTTACAAACTTATTTGCATCAAAAAGAAGAGAAACATTATTGCCACTAGTCTTTACAGCCGCATTAAGATTCATCAGTTGAAGGTAAGTCAGAACTAATGTGCCGTTGCTCTTATTATAAGAGTAAGTACCCGAATAGCTCTTTTTCCCAACTTTAGTAACGAATGAGCTGTCGTTGCTAAATGTAAAACTACATGCGCCGCTCTTTATACCTACACTCGCAAACTTTGTATCGAGTTTCTTTTCAAGAGTAGAGGTTGCAATAGAAGCTCCTGCTTTCTTAACAATGTTATCACTTTCCAAAGCGCATGCCGATCCTTTATATTTCCATGTGCCGGTAATATCAATGGCAGATGCCGATGAAGTTCCGGTTACCGCTTCTGCAATGCCGTTAAGTGTTTTGTTGTTTAAGATGTCACCCAATGAAAATGATGACTGAGCCTTCAATGCTCCTGGCAAAAATAACATTCCTAATAAGAGTGTTATAAGAAAACTGTTACGTTTCATGCTTTCAAAAATTAAGATTCTAGTTTATTCCTTTGCAAATAAAATATTATTTCCGGAAAAAACATCCTTATTTACCAATTTTGAATCCTACTTTAACACCTTTGCAATCGTTAAGCATGGCAGAAACAGTCTTCATTGTTTCTTCGGCAGAAGTAGATTTGCTCATGGCAGAAACCAGGTTCATCATTTTGTTTGCGTCGAAAAGAAGAGCTGTTGAACCGCTTTCAGTGGCAACGCTTCCGTTTATGCTAACTGTAAGCTGAGAATAATTCAGTGCCAGTGCGCCTGTAGCTTTGTTATATGTATAGCTACCTGTAAATTTCTGAGTACCTACCGTATTTACAAAAGTGCCTTTCGCTGTGAAGATAAAGTTACTTCCTGCAGTGGAGAATCCGGCTTGTGAACAATATGCGTCCAGTTGCTTTTCAACCTTTTCTGTTATAACCTTAGCGCCCGCTTTTGCAATGGCATTGTCACTGTCGTAAGAACATGCAGCACCTTTGTATTTCCATACACCTACAATGCTTGCAGGTTTGGTTACGGCTGTACCGCTAACTTTGTTAACCGCTTCGTTTACACTTGAACTGTTTAGGATGTCACCTAATGACTGAGCGCTCATTGAGCCCGAGAATAATAGCATGCCAAATAATATGGCTGCCAAAATACTGTTACGTTTCATTTTTTTATTTTCGATTAATACTGTTGTTTATGTTTTCTATATAATCCAGAATATCCATACGTCCTAGTTTGTTTTCAGAGGAAGAAATAAAATAAGGTGGTAATTCTTCCCACTGATCGCGAAGTTTTCTTATGTAACGGTTAATGTTATCTTTCAGCTTACCCGAAGTCAACTTGTCTGCCTTGGTAAATATAATGGCAAACGGAACGCCGTTCTCGCCCAGCCATTCCATAAATTCAAGGTCAATCTTCTGAGGTTCCAGTCGACTGTCAATCAATAGAAAAAGATTCGTCATCTGTTCACGTTCCAGAATATAATCTTCAATAAGTGTACGAATACCTTCTTGTCCGGCTTTTCCACGGCGGGCGTACCCATATCCCGGTAAGTCTACCAGATACCAGTTATCATTTACAATAAAATGATTGATTAGCATTGTTTTTCCCGGAGTAGCCGAGGTCATAGCTAACCCTTTACGCTTGGTAAGCATATTTATCAAACTGGATTTTCCCACGTTGGAGCGTCCGATAAATGCATATTCGGGTAAATTACTATCAGGGCATTTTGATGCCTCTGCATTACTGATTACGAACTCTGCGCTTAAGATTTCCATATTTCTTGTTTTATTTATTTTTCTGTGAAATTAAAAGTAGTCCGGCAAAAGTCAGTGCTCCATTGAACATCAGCATTTCGTAACCGAACTTATATCCTGTTTGTTGTTCTACTAAAGAACTGATTGTGTAACAAATCACGGGCGATGCCACTGCCACATAAGGCACATATTTATCACGCGGTTGCAGGCGGGTAAATAATCCGAAGGCAAACAAACCAAGTAACGGACCGTATGTGTAAGATGCTATAGTATAAATAGCATCAATTACGCTTTTATTATTAACTATCTGGAATATGATGATAACCAATACCAGCGCAACAGACATTCCAAAGTGCACGCGTCGGCGTTTTTTTGTAGCTACCTCTTCGCTCTCTTTGCCAATTCCTAAAATATCTACGCAGAAACTAGTGGTAAGTGAGGTTAGTGCCGAATCCGAACTGCTGAAGGAAGCGGCAATAATTCCAATAGAAAAAAGAATCAGTACCGATGGTCCCAGGTAGCCTTGCGCGGCAAACATGGGAAGAATATCATCGGCCAATGTAGGAAGAGTAAGATTCATGCTTTGTCCCAGCACCAGCAACAGGATGCCCAGGCAGAGAAATAGAAAGTTTACCGGGATAAATGAAAATCCGTAGCAATACATATTCTTCTGAGCCTCTTTCAGATTCTTACAACTTAAGTTCTTCTGCATCATATCCTGGTCGAGCCCTGTCATTACAATAACAATGAATATTCCGCTAAAGAACTGTTTAAAGAAGTTCTGTCGTGATTGCCAGTCGCTAAACTCGAATATTCTGAAATGTTCATTGTGCTGAATGGTAGATACCACACCACCAAAATCGAGATGCAATATTTGTGCAGTCTCAACTATAATAAGAATCAGTGCGGCCAGCAGGCAAAAAGTAAGCACGGTATCGGTCCAGATAATAGTCTTAATCCCGCTTTTCTTCGTGTAAAGCCAGATAAGGAATACAGTTACCGCGGCAATGCTCCAGAAAGGAACGTTCCAGTGCTGAAATACATAGGTATAAAGTATCAGACAAACTAAGTACAGTTTTGCTGCAGCGCCAATTAAACGGGAAAGCAAAAAGAATGAAGCTCCGGTTTTATAAGCTCTGTTGCCTATGCGTGTGCCCAAATAAGTGTATATGCTGGTAAGATTCAGTTTATAGTAAAGGGGAAGGAGTACATGCGCAACGATAAGATAACCAAAGAAGAACCCGAAAACCGTCTGCATGTAAGTCATATCGATACCCCGAACCATCCCGGGAACAGAAACAAAAGTAACCCCCGAAATGGAAGCTCCAATCATTCCAAACGATACTATATACCAGGGCGATTTGTTTTCTCCTTTAAAGAAAGCCGCGTTGCTTCCTCCTTTTCGTCCCGTGATGCGGGCAATAATCAAGAGAATTCCGAAATAAAGAGCTATGGTTAGTAATATATAGTAACTATTCATAAATTACATTTTGAATGTGCAAAGGTAGGAATTAATTTTTTATCTTTGCGCTGACAATTGAGAAATGTATTTATGAATCAACAATATCCATCGGCTTTGCTTGAAAAAGCAGTAGGGGAGTTTGCTAAATTACCGGGAATAGGCAAGAAAACAGCTATGAGGCTGGTTCTTCACCTTTTACGTCAGGAGTCATCGGTAGTAGAGGCTTTTGGCAATGCTATTGTTACGCTGAAAAGAGAGGTGAAGTATTGTAACGTGTGTCACAATATTTCGGATACAGATACCTGTCAGATTTGTTCGAACCCGCTCAGAGATGCTTCCACTGTTTGTGTAGTGGAGAACATTCGCGATGTGATGGCTGTTGAGGCTACTCAGCAATTTAAAGGATTATATCATGTGTTGGGTGGGGTAATCTCGCCCATGGATGGCGTAGGCCCCAGCGATTTACAGATAGAAAGCCTTGTGAAACGAGTTGAAGAGGGAAACGTGAAAGAGATAATTCTTGCACTGAGCTCTACAATGGAAGGAGATACAACGAACTTCTATATATTCCGGAAGCTGGCAAAGGCAAACGTTAAACTGAGTGTTATTGCAAGAGGTATCTCCATTGGCGATGAACTTGAATACACTGATGAAGTAACGTTGGGTCGCTCTATTGTAAACCGGACAACATTTACAGGAACAGTCTAATAATAAAAACATAAATGGATAAAAAAATTAAGGCGGTGAACCGCATCATGCAAACACAATTTGGTATTTATATTGGTATTGCAGTTGTTTTAGTAGTTTTATATCAGTCGGATGTCTTTCTCGAGGGAATGTATGCCGATGATTTTATGATGCAATACATTCTGGAAACAGTTGGGATACTTGCCACTATTGCTTTTGTGCCTCTGTCACTGAAATTATTTAGTGTAAAACTGAATAAGGTAATTAAAGGAGCCAGCTTTGAAAATTCCTTGAAACTTTATCAGCAATGGAGCAATATTCGCCTTGTTATCCTTGCAATTCTTACTTACATGAATATTTTTATTTATTATATGACCCTGAATAGCATCGGGGGACTTTGCGCATTGATTGCTATTACCGCTTCAATATTTTGCTTGCCGGGAGAGAAAAAAATGCGTGAAGAATTGAATTTAGTTACAGAAAACCAGGAAAATAAAGAAAACGAAGAATAAATATGATTATAGCTGTAGATTTTGACGGAACTATCGTAGAACATGAATATCCTAAGATTGGTAAAGAAATTCCTTTCGCCATTGATACATTGAAGAAACTTCAGGCCGATCAGCACAGACTTATTCTGTGGAGTGTTCGTGAAGGACATTTGCTGGAGGAAGCAGTAGAGTTTTGTCGTGAGCGCGGATTGGAGTTCTATGCTGCAAATAAAGATTATCCCGAAGAACATGGAAAAGGCAAAGGATATTCACGTAAACTGAAAGCTGACCTCTTTATTGATGATCGTAATTTAGGTGGTCTGCCCGATTGGGGAGTAATTTATCAGATGATAAAAGATGGCACTTACAAAACCGGAGGGTTTGAAAATGTAGATGATAAACCTAAAAGAAAACGTGCCAGCAATAAAAAGAAGAATATATTTATACGTATTGGGGAAGCTTTGGAAAACCATAATGGAGACTATTAAATAAGGAAATGAAACTATCGGTAGTAATAGTGAATTATAACGTAAAGCACTTTCTGGAATTGTGTTTGTGCTCGTTATATCGCGCTATTGATCAGCTGCCGGTAGAGGTTTTTGTTGTAGATAATGCTTCTTCGGACGGATCGCTGGAGTATCTTATTCCTCGCTTCCCGAAGGTGAACTTTATAGCAAATAAGGAAAACGTGGGATTTGCCTGCGCAAACAATCAGGCAATAGCCGTTGCTAAAGGCGAATATATCTTATTACTCAACCCGGATACGGTGCTTGGAGAGAATACAATAACGGATTGTCTTCAGTATATGAAGAATAATCCGGAAGTTGGTGGAGCGGGAGTGAAGATGATTACCGGAGATGGTTCTTTTCTTCCCGAAAGTAAACGAGGCTTTCCTACTCCGATGGTTTCTTTATATAAATTAACCGGAATCAGTAAACTCTTTCCAAACTCACATCGTTTTGGAAAGTATCATCTCCGTTACCTTGACGAGAACGAATTTCATTCGGTAGATGTATTGGCTGGTGCTTTTATGTTTCTTCGGAAATCAGCACTCGACAAGTGCGGACTGCTGGATGAAGATTTTTTTATGTATGGAGAAGACATTGATTTGTCTTACCGCATAACTAAGGCTGGATATAAGAACTGTTATCTTCCTTTTCCTGTTATCCATTATAAAGGAGAGAGTACTAAGAAGAATTCTATAAAATATGTTCGTGTCTTTTATGAGGCTATGATGATATTCTTTCGGAAACATTATCCTCATTATAGTATCTTTTTTGCTTGTGTGGTGAAGATTGGAATATATCTTCGCGCTCTGCTTGCGGTTCTTAATAGAATCTATTTAAAGCTGTTTAGCTATACCGGGAAAAGTGCTACTTCTACGGAACCATGCTTTTTGGTGTTAGGCAGCGAAGAGATGATTTCTGAAGTCAAAGAGCTTTGTTTGAGGAACGGCTTGAAAGGAAAGCATCGCTATGAAGTGGCTAATGAGGGATTGTACCCTGATGGGCATTTAGATATTCAGCATGCAGGTAATGAATTTACCCATATTGTTTATGATAGAGAAGCTTATTCTTTTAAAAAAATAATTCAATTAATGTCAGCTACTCAGGGTAAAAGAGTAGAATTGGGTATATACTCAGTGCAAACCGGAGTATTGGTTACCCCTAAAAAAAGTTATCAATGAAACAATCGTATTTAAGTAACGAACAAATATACCTTCGTGCACCCGAGCCCGAAGATCTTGATGTAATGTATGAGATGGAAAACGATCCGGAATCATGGGATGTGAGTAGTTTCACAGTACCTTATTCACGTTACGTGCTCAGACAATATATAGAGGATTCTCAAAGTGATATTTTTGCTGATAAACAATTGCGCCTGATGATTGTTAAACGCGAAAATCATCAGATTATTGGTACAATCGACTTGACTGACTTTGCTCCAATGCATGGACGGGCGGGGGTTGGTGTTGCGGTGAAAGCAGAGTTTCGCCGACAAGGTTTTGCCCACCAGGCATTAGAACAGCTTATCAGATATTCTTTTGATTTTTTACAGTTAAGACAACTTTATGTGTATGTGTCAGTTAAGAATGAAGCTAGCCAGAAACTATTCAGCTCTTGTGGCTTTACTCAAATAGGAATTATGAAAGACTGGCTTCGTGTAAAAGATGGGTACGAAGATGTCTATTTTATGCAGCTAATCAATCTAGTTTAGTGATGGATTTATAGGGAAGTGTGACCAGGTTTCATATTTCCCGCCTAGCTTACCTAAAGCTTTTTTCCACATACTTTTTATTTCATCAAGCATCAGGCTCGGAGCATCACCTTTTCCAATCATCCAGGTATTTTCTTCTATTTCCTGATTTAACTGACCGTCTTGCCAACCTGAATAGCCAAGAAAGAAACGGATATTCCCTTCTATGGGATTTCCCTGAAGAATGTAACGTTTTATATCATTAAAATTACCATTAAGATATAATCCGTTTCCAATAGCCAAAGCTCCTTCTATGTCTTTTAATGTGTGTAAATAAAATAGTGTATCCGTTCCCATCGGTCCCCCGTTATAAAGAGGAATGTCTTCTAAGTATTTAAACTCCTTTACAACTTCATTCAGTTTCATGGGCATTAATTTATTCATGATAAGTCCCATGGTTCCTTCTTTTGTATGGTCTATAAGAAGGATAACCGAACGTCCAAAAACTGAATCACGCAAGAAAGGTTCAGAGATTAGAATCTTACCTCTCGAAGGAATTGCGTTGTTCGACTCAATTTTGAAATAATCCTGGTTTTTTCCCATCATAATAGAATTGTTATTATATTAAGAGCTAGTGCATCTGGCGTCTAATATAATAACAATTTTATCATTTCAAAGATTTTATCTGTTATTTTTTTCTTAAATAATCGGATTATTTGTTTCAAATAATTGCATTCTTTCTTCCAACTGATCGTACTGGTGATCTTTTATAAAAGAAGTGCAGGCTCTAAGTCCTTCCTGATTACTTCCGGTAGTATCAAGTGATATTGCACTGACGCCGTAGTACATCAACTCTTTCATTAATTGTCCTCCTGTCATTCCCGGATAGCCTATTGTAAAATAGAATCCGTCAGCAACCGGTTCGTCAAGATCTTTGTCATATACAATATGAAAACCATGGCGAAGGAATATATCTTTCAGCTTGCGGGCACGTTCTCCGTAAATACTAACATCTTTCAGGAAGTTATATTTCCCTTCATTGGCAGCCTTCAGCATTGCAGCCATTGCATATTGGGCGGAGTGACTAACTCCTGAAGAAAGCGCATACAGAACACGGTGTATAAATGCACTACCAAAGGAAACATTTCCAAATCGTTTTGCAAATCCCGGGTAAACCCTGTTGTATAATGAATTAGAAATACAGCTCACCCCAATTCGTTGGCCGGCATAGCTAAATGCTTTAGATCCTGAAATCAATAAGATATAATTGTCAGTGTAATGTGCAACTGTTGGCTGGTATGGTGCCTGATAAGGAACGCTCAGATTGGTGCGGAAATCCATTGCAAAGTATGCTAAGTCTTCCAGAACAATGATATCATATTGGGTAGCCAGCTCTCCAATAACTTTTAGTTCTTCCTCTTTAAGGCATACCCAGCTAGGGTTATTAGGATTAGAATAAATAATAGCCGAGATATGACCTTGACTAAGGTAGCTTTCTAACTTTGAACGTAGTTTTTCTCCACGATAGTTATAAACGTCAAATGTTTCATATTTCTCTCCCATAACAGACAGTTGTTGCTTCTGTACAGGAAATCCCGGATCAATAAACAGGATAGTATTTTTTTTCTCGTCACATTGACTGCATACCATAAATGATGCATAAGTTCCCTGCATGGATCCTGTAACAGGAACACAACCTTCCGGGTTAATATCTACATCAATAAAGGCCTTCACAAATTTGGAAGCTTCTTCTTTTAATTCCGGTAATCCGTTTATGTCGGGATACAGACTAGCAATACCATTCTGTAGAGCTTCAATTTCTGCTTTTACTCCTACAGCAGAAGGAGGAAGGCCGGGAACTCCCATCTCCATTTTTATATATTCTACGCCCGAAAGCGCTTCGGCTTTTGCGGCAATAGCTTTTACTTCACGAATTGTAGCTTTTGATAAATCGGCGATATGCATTTCATTGATTGCTTCATCAACGAATTTACAATCGATAGGAGTCTTTTTCATCTGGTAATTATATTTTTTGTCCGTTATTTTAATTGAATTGCAAATATACTCAATAATTCTCTGTCGAAAGACTTTCTGTCTGCAAAAAAAAGATTCAGCTTAACTTATTCATAATCAGTATAAGTATAAAAAAGTTTAAAAATAATTCCTTAAAACGCTTGCAGATTCGGAAAAATCATCTACCTTTGCAACGCAATCGAGAGAGAAAGCAACGATAAAAAAAATAATGGTGCGTTAGTTCAGTTGGTTAGAATACATGCCTGTCACGCATGGGGTCACGAGTTCGAGTCTCGTACGCACCGCAATATTAAAAGTAATATTTAGTAAAGCCTGTAATAATGAATTTATTACAGGCTTTTTCTATTGTTTTTTTACCAGATGGAAAATATTGGATCAATCCTAAAAACCGGGTGGTTCTTATTTTATGCAAATATCGAATCAATCCTAAAATATTAAGATTGCTCCATTCGGGAATTTTGAATGTGGCAGCTTCGGGAATATTCTCATCAATTTAGTTACTTTATACTCATCTTGAAAGCAGGAGATCTTGCTTATTCGATGCATGCGATATTATTCCATATAACACTATAACGAAGAAGATCCTTTTCTCCGTTTGCTTATGTTTTCTATACATATCCAATTGTTTATTTTTTAACCGTATTTATGTTATGGAGCATACAATGTTACATAAGCGATAATTTATGTAGCGCAAACAAAGATAATGTAACCCTTATTCTATAATTGGAAACATATAATTATTGAAAGTCCTGATATAATGAAGTATCTTTGTTTCTGTTGAAATTAAATAATTATACTATGAAAATAAGAAAGATTTGGACTGCTTATTGTTTGATAAACTTGTTCTTCTTGCAGCAATTATTAGCCGCCGATAGTTTTATAACTTATAATGATAATGGATTTGCCTGGATCCAAAACGGGAAATCATATCCGATATTAGTCGATCAACAGGAATATAAAGGAGTTTTGCGTGCTGTTTCTAATTTACAATCAGATGCAAATAAAGTAACAGGGGTGATGCCTGAGATATCTAATTCCGTATCTGGAAGTAAAATGCTGATTATCGGTTCAGTTGAAAATAGTGGTTGGATAAAGAAGTTGTTAAAGTCTGGAAAGATAAGTTCTGCTGATTTGCAAGGAAAGCGTGAGAAATATATTATTCAAACTGTGAAACAACCATTTGAAGGCGTTGATGAAGCTGTTGTTATTGCAGGAAGTGATAAACGTGGTACTATTTATGGTATTTATGAGTTATCCAATCAAATGGGAGTTTCTCCATGGTATTATTGGGCAGATATCCCAGTTGAAAAGCATGATAAAATTTGCATAAAAGAAGGGCAATATACAGATGGTGAACCTGCCGTGAAATTCCGTGGAATATTCTTAAACGATGAAGCGCCGTCATTAAGTGGCTGGTCGCGCGATACTTTTGGCGGATTCAATAGTAAGTTTTATGAAAAGGTCTTTGAGTTGCTTTTGCGTTTGAAAGGAAATTTTATGTGGCCTGCCATGTGGGGAAATGCATTTTATGATGATGATAAGCTAAATGGGCCATTAGCCGATGAGATGGGTATTGTAATGGGTACTTCTCATCATGAACCGATGGGGTTAGCACAACAGGATTGGAAACGTAGAGGAACAGGTGCATGGAATTATAATACAAATGGCACTGTGCTGCGTGATTTCTGGAAAAAAGGAATAGAACGTTGCAAAAATTGGGAATCAGTGATTACCGTTGGTATGCGTGGTGATGGTGATGAACCCATGAGTGAAGGTGCTAATATTTCATTATTACAGAGTATAGTTAAAGATCAACGCAATATTATTGAATCTGTTACGGGTAGAAAAGCTTCAGAAACTCCTCAGGTTTGGGCGCTTTATAAAGAAGTTCAGGATTATTATGATAAGGGAATGAGAGTTCCGGATGATGTAACCTTGTTGCTCTGCGATGATAATTGGGGTAATGTGCGAAAGCTTCCAAACTTAAAAGCTAAACCTAGGAAAGGTGGTTATGGAATGTATTATCACGTTGATTATGTTGGTGCACCAAGAAATTCAAAATGGTTGAATATTACTCAGATACAACGTATGTGGGAGCAAATGAATCTGACTTATGAATATGGAGTCAGGAACTTGTGGATAGTAAATGTTGGCGATTTGAAACCAATGGAGTATCCTATTACTTTCTTTTTAGATATGGCTTGGAATCCGGCACAGTTTAATGAAAACAATTTATTGTCTCATACGGAAAGATTCTGTGAAAAGCAGTTTGGACCGAAGTATGCAAAAGAAGCAGCACGCCTTATTGATACTTATACCAAGTATAACCGTAGGGTAACTCCGGAATCATTGAATGAAAAGACCTATAGTTTAGAAAATTATGACGAATGGAAGCGTGTAAAAGATGATTATGAAGCTCTTAGTCTGGATGCATTGAAACTATATTATCTGATGCCGGAGAATTATCGGGATGCTTTTGATCAGTTAGTGCTTTTCCCAATTCAGGCATGTGCCAATCTTTATAATATGTACTATGCTTTGGCTAAGAATCGGGATTTGGCAGCAAAGAATGATGTTGAAGCTAACAAGTGGGCCTTCAAAGTACGTGATTGCTTTGAACGCGATTCGGTTTTGACTTATCATTATAATAAGGTGATGAGCAATGGTAAATGGAATCATTTTATGGATCAAACACACATTGGTTATAAATCATGGAATGATCCAAGATATAATATTATGCCTCAGGTAACTATGGTACTGGAACCACGCATTGCCATTCCTAATATCTTTAATGAGAATGATGGTTATGTTTCTATGGAAGCAGAGCATTATACTCGTTTAGCTAATGGTACAACTGCTAAATGGATTATCATCCCTAATCTGGGACGTACTTTGTCTGGAGTTACGACATCTCCTTGCACAGTGAATCCTGATAAAGATATGTATCTGGAATATGACTTTAAAACGGATAAAAGTGGTGATGCAACAGTTTATCTACGCTTTTCTGCTACTTTGAATTTTAATGATAATAAGGGTTTGAGGTATGCAGTCAGTCTGGATGGAAGTGAAGAGCAAATAGTAAACGTCAATGGACATTACAAAGGTGAACTTGGTAAATGGCAGGCAGAACATGTTATTGTTACAAACACCCTTCATCACGTAGATAAAAAAGAAAAGCATACATTGAGAATTCGTCCGTTAGATCCTGCTTTAGTATTGCAAAAAGTAATGATCGATTTTGGAGGTCTGAAACCTTCATTTCTTGGGGCACCGGAGAGTTCAATTAAATAGAGTAACATTTTATAGAATATGAATAAAGATGTAAATGCGCATTTAGTTATTCAACAAAAAAGATTAGGAGGAGGAAAATGATTAATAGTAAATTTAGATTAATTTTATTGGCATTATTGACTTGTAGCTCTTCAATATGGACTGAAGCAAAAGTGAAATTGTCGGCTATTTTTTCAGATGGAATGGTGCTTCAACGTGAGCAGCCCATTAAGATATGGGGAACAGCCGATGCCGGAGAGAATGTGGATATAACATTCAAGAAAAAGAAGTATAGTGCAAAAGCAGATGAAAACGGTAAATGGCAGGTTGTTTTTCCATCAATAAAAGCCGGTGGACCTTATGAAATGAATGTGAATGATCTTTCCATAAAGGATATATTGATTGGTGATGTATGGTTGTGTTCAGGACAATCGAATATGGAATTGACAGCTGCCAGAGTTACAGATATGTTCCGCAAAGAGATAGAGAGTTATTCAAATCCAATGATCCGTTATGTAAAAACACCCTACGGCAATGATTTGCATGGGCCTAAAGATGATATTTCAAAAATGGACTGGAAAGCTCTGACAACAGAAAATGCTCCGTCTTTTTCAGCATTGGCCTATTTCTTTGCAAAGGAGATGTATAATGAAACAAAAGTTCCTGTTGGTATTGTAAATTCCAGTTGGGGAGGAAGCTCTGTTGAAGCATGGATGAGTGAAGATGCATTGCAGGCTTTCCCGAAAAAAATGCGTGAAAGAGATATTTTCAATTCAGATGAATATAGGGCATTAGCGAATAAATGTAATGGAATGATGTCTGATCTTTGGAATACCACTTTATATAAAAATGATAAAGGACTACATGCACCTGTTTGTTGGTACAAATCCGAGTTGGACGATTCAGATTGGAAAACGGTAGATATTTTTTCTTCAGATTGGGCAATGAATGGTGGTAATCTTTTAAATGGGGTACATTGGTTCCGTCAGCATGTAACTCTTACCAAAGAACAAGCAAGTAAGGATGTCGTGTTACGCCTAGGATGTATACGAGATGCAGACTCAGTCTTTGTAAATGGCACATTTGTAGGTACAACAGCTTATCAATATCCACCTCGTATTTATAAAGTTCCGGCATCATTATTGCAGGTCGGTAATAACACGATCGCGGTGCGCTTAATTAGTTATGGTGGATTCCCGGGATTCGTTAAAGACAAACTTTACTGTATGGCTATTGATGGAGATACAATAAATCTTTCCAACCAATGGAAATATAAGTTAGGTTGTGAATTACCTTCTAAAAATGGAGATGTTTCTTTTCAGAATATACCAACCGGAATGTACAATTCAATGATATCTCCTTTGAGAAACCTTACTTTTAAAGGAGCTTTGTGGTACCAGGGTGAAACGAATACAGGTAAACCTGACGAATATGAAGCTTTGTTGACTGCTATGATAAATGATTGGCGAACCAAATTAGGCAATAAGGATTTACCATTTTTTATCGTGCAGCTTGCTAATTTTATGCAAACACATCCTCAACCTGTAGAAAGTGGTTGGGCTGGCCTGCGTGAAGCCCAGCGACAAGTTTCATTAAAAGTGCCCAATACAGCATTGGCTGTAGCTATTGACTTGGGTGAGTGGAACGATATTCATCCATTAAATAAGAAGGAACTGGCAAGACGCATATCTTTATTGACGAAAAAAGTGGTTTATGGCCGTAAAGATGTAATTTGCAATGGACCTATCTGTAAATCAATGACAGTAGAAAATGGAAAACTAATCCTTTCTTTCGAAGATGGTACAAATAACCTGATGCCGGTTGATCATTTAAAAGGTTTTGCAGTGGCTGGTGAAGATGGACGTTATAAATGGGCTGAAGCCGTTATCGAAAACAATAAAGTTATAGTTTGGAATAATGATATTTTACGACCGCTAAAAGTGCGCTATGCATGGGATGATAATCCTCAGGGAGCAAATCTGAAGAATAGTGCAGGCCTTCCGGCTTCTCCATTCCAAATGACATTGGAGAAGTGATTTTGATATCAATAGAGCTTTAACTCAAAAGAGGTTAAAGCTGAAATATAAGATTAGGTCTTTGAGAATTGATATTTAGCAATAGTATCAGATAGAGATTCGAAGAAAAGACATTTTAAAAAGAGATTGTTCAATTTGAGCAATCTCTTTTTAATTAATTATATTGGGGAATTTATTATTCTCGAAGCTCTAATCTATTATAATCTATTCTTTACAATTCCCTTCTAGGTATTCCTTTTTGAAAATATTAATGCAAAGAATAAATATAGATAGTAACAGAGGACCGAATATAATTCCCAGAAAACCAAATAATTTTAGTCCCAGAATAACTCCAAAAATGGTAATCAATGGATGCGTGTTAGCTAGTTTCTTTTGCAACATGAAGCGCAATAAATTGTCTATATTGGTAGTTACAATGAATGAGTAAGCTGCAAGGCCAATCCCATTTTGCCAGTCGCCGGTCAGAAACATATATGCAACTAACGGTGCCCAGATTAATCCAATTCCTACTATAGGGATAATAGAAGCAAAACAACTTAAAAAACCAAAAAGGATAGGGTTAGGGACTGCAAAAATCAGATACCCAATGAATGCTATTCCTCCCTGTGAGATGGCAACTAAAGGAATACCTATTGCATTAGATCTTATTATTGTTTTTATCCTATTAAGTACATTGGTCTTGTCAGAGCTGGTAAAAGGCAATAAATCATATAAATACAGTTCCATCTTTCTTCCTGCTAATAACATGAAAAAGAGAATTAGAAGCATAACAAAAATGTTTATGGTAAAATTGCTTATATTACCTACTATATATTGGCCAACTTTGGGTATAAAAGCTGTTATAGCTGATAAGTTATCTTCATTGAGCACATTATAGCCAGTCTTTTCATCAATAAGATTGGCGATGTTTTTAATAGCTGAAATGTACGATTGAGGATCAATATTTAAATGCTGAAGTTTTCCAACCAATAGCCATACAACAAGAGAAATAGGGATAAGAAAGCACAGTGCAGCTTCGCAAAGCATCAATGATGCAGCTATACAACGCTTTATGTTTTTTTTCTCTGTGAGATAAAACATTTGATTTCTTACCAGAATATAAATAGTAGATGCACCAAGGATTCCACTCAGGAATGGGCTTAATTTAGTAAGTAAAATTGTTCCCAAAACCAGAATAATGGCTATTAGTGAATATTTGCAATATTGTTCTTTAGTATTCATCGACAATGGTTTTATATTTCAGGCATTAATATAGCAAATAAAATATTATAAAAAACAATGAATAACTGAATATTGTTTTTTAATATGGATTTATCCTTGCCAGATGATTGTATAATTCCTACGATTTTAAGAGTTGACCATTGCATAATTTTATAATTGTTTTCAGGTGTTATTTGTTGTTGATTAATAGATATCTAATATCTGTTTATTGTTTAACAAAAATCAATAGTTTAATGTATTGATTTTATTTCTTTAATCTTTTTTTAGTTTTTAGATTGTTAAAATAGTAATGCTAACATAGTTGTGGTATTAAAAAAAGTAATATATTTGTTACGCATTGCTAAATGAATAATCGCTTTTTGCATATACAACACATAAAATACGATAAATCTGCTAAGAATTACATTATAATGAAAAGAATATTGGTTACAGGAGGAGCCGGCTTTATAGGTTCACACTTATGTACTAAATTGATAAATGACGGACATAGTGTTATTTGTTTAGATAACTTTTTTACAGGCTCCAGAACTAATGTATGGCACCTTATGAATAATCCTCAATTTGAACTTGTTCGCCATGATGTAACTGTTCCATATAATGCAGAGGTTGACGAAATCTATAACCTTGCATGCCCTGCTTCTCCCGTTCATTATCAGCATGATCCTGTTAAAACAGTAAAAACCTCTGTAATGGGTGCTATTAATATGCTGGCTCTTGGCAGGCAAGTGGGAGCTAAAGTGTTGCAGGCTTCCACTAGCGAAGTTTATGGAGATCCTATTGTTCATCCTCAAAAGGAAGAATACTGGGGCAATGTAAATCCAGTTGGTATTCGTTCCTGTTATGATGAAGGTAAACGTTGTGCCGAAACGCTTTTTATGGATTATCACAGACAAAAAAAACTTCGTATAAAGATTATTCGTATCTTTAATACTTATGGTCCTTTAATGAGTAAAAACGACGGTAGGGTCGTATCCAATTTTATCGTTCAGGCGTTAAAGAACGAAAATATCACTCTTTATGGAGATGGTAGCCAGACTCGTAGCTTTCAGTATGTTGATGACCTGGTTGAGGGTATGGTTCGTATGATGGATACTGATGATAAGTTTATTGGTCCAATAAATATTGGTAATCCCAATGAATTCACAATTAAAGAACTTGCGGAAAAAGTAATTGAGCTAACCGGGTCTAAATCCAAATTTATTTATAAGCCTTTGCCCGGAGATGATCCCAAACAGCGCCAGCCGGATATTGCTTTGGCAAAAGAAAAGTTAAACTGGCAACCCTCTGTTCATTTGGAAGAAGGATTGATAAAAACAATTGATTATTTTAAATCAGTACTATAAGAATTTCCTCCAATATATTTAATAATGCCTATAAAAAGAATGATAATGGAGATAAACTACTCTGAATATAAGATCCTTATTGTTGATGATGTTTTGTCCAATGTACTATTGCTCAAAGTGTTGTTGACAAACGAAAAATACAATGTTGTTACTGCCATGAATGGCACACAAGCGTTAAAGATGGTCGAATCGGAATTGCCCGATTTGATTTTACTGGATGTAATGATGCCTGATATAAGTGGTTTTGAAGTTGCTAAACAACTGAAAGAAAAACCTGCGTTTGCTCAGATTCCTATTATATTTCTAACAGCCCTGAATTCTACTGCCGACATTGTAAAAGGATTCCAGATGGGAGCTAATGATTTTATATCTAAACCATTTAATAAAGAGGAACTGATTATTCGTGTAAAGCATCAGATATCTTTAATCGCAGCTAAACGAATCATTTTTAACCAGAATGAAGAGCTGAAGCGCACTATTAAAGGGCGTGACAAGCTTTATTCCGTTATTGCTCATGACCTTCGTTCACCTATGGCATCAATTAAGATGGTGCTTAATATGTTGATGATCAACTTACCGGGTGAGAAGATAGGAGAGGAGATGCATGAATTGCTGAATATGGCAAACCAAACTACGGAGGAACTGTTCTCATTATTGGATAATCTCTTAAAGTGGACGAAGAGTCAGATTGGCCGGTTAAATGTGGTACCACAAGATATTGATATTGTTGGAGTTTCGGCCGGAGTTATTGAGATATTCTCGATGGTAGCAGAACTCAAGCAAATAAAGATTAATTTGCAGGCCCCTGATCAATTGGAAGTTCGTGCAGATATTGACATGATAAAAACCGTTATCCGTAACCTTATCAGCAATGCCTTAAAGTTTAGTAACCCGGGTAGTGATGTGCAGGTTGTAATAGAGGAAAAGGAAGAACAGGTTATCGTTAGTGTGACCGATCATGGACGTGGTATTAAGAAAGAAGATCAAATTAAGCTCCTTAATGTAGATACACACTTCTCAACTTTTGGAACAAAGAATGAAGAAGGTTCCGGTCTGGGGCTTTTGCTATGCCAGGATTTCGTAAGAAAGAATGGTGGAGAACTTTGGTTTAGTTCAGAAGAAGGAGAAGGCTCCGTCTTTAGTTTCTACTTGCCAAAGTTATCCTGAAAGTTTATTTCTCCTTCTTTATAGATAATTCCATAATTACAGGATTATGGTCACTGAAATCAAAAGAAGGAGAATTGTATTCTCTTCCAGTTAGCTCCTTTGAATGAAATATGTAGTCAATGCGCAGGGTTTTATGAAGATAACGATAAGTATATCCAAATCCGGATCCTGCGCTTTGAAACCCATCCTGCAATTTCTCCTTCATACGGTGGTATGAATAAGATGAAGGAGGAGCATTAAAGTCGCCACATGCTACTATTGAATGTTTTGTTGTATCAATTATGTGGCAGAGTAAATCAACCTGATTAGACCTTTTAAGAGCATTTTCAAATAGTTTGTCTGTTATTTTTTTTGCAGCCTCTTTCTCTGTTTCATAAAACTCCCCGAGTGTTATTTTCTTCAATAAGCCTTTAGTCTGGTTAAAATTAGTAGTTTGTAAATGACAATTAAAAACCCGCAAAGGTGTTTGTCCAACTTTTATATCTACCCACATAGCGCTGTTGTCAGAGTTACCAAAAAAGAGATCATCTCTATTTTCTATTGGAAACTTACTGTAAATAACCAATCCAAATCCCGGAGTATTCTTTTTATGCATAGCGACATACGGATATTCCTTAAATTGAGCACTGATACTGTCAAAACTAAAAAAAGGACTTTCCGCAAATTCCTGTAGACATACTACATCAATTCGCTGTTCTTTCATCAGTCCGGTAATCTCCCCAACAGAATAAACCGATGGATCTCCGTGGAAGCTTTGTACATTAAGGCTTGCAATCCTTATCGAGTTCCCTTTATCTGCATAATTAGGTAGCAACTTATGCGGAATCTGATACGTAGCAGAAATATATTCATAGTTAGCAGCAATAGCAATCACTGGTATCCATATCCATTTTTTCCAGCGTATTCCCCAATAAATGGCTAATGCAAGATTGGCCAGTAAAACGGGAATCATTCCCAATCCAATTATAGGAAACAGAAAACCGTTGCTGGGATTCTGGTACGAGTATCTCCCTAAAACAATGGTAAATATTGCCAGAGCAGTAGTTATAAGAACCCCTAAAAAACGGAAGTATATAAGAGTGGCTTTTTTCCCCATTCGTTATAAATATTTTCTCAGAATATCAGTTAGTTTGTCCTGGGAGACAGGTTTTGGAATAAATTCGTTGCATCCACATAAAAGAGCCGCTTTCACATCATCATCATATACAAAAGCACTTAAAGCAATGATTGGAATTTTGGGAGATACCTGTCTGATAACACGTGTTGCATCCAGTCCATCCATATTTGGCATCTTTATATCCATAAGGATTAAATCAGGTTTGTACTCCTCAAACATCGTTATAGCTTCAATACCATCATGAGCATGCACCAAAGTAACCTTTTTGCCTATCATCACATTTAGCAACTTAAAATTGCTATCGTTATCCTCTGCAACCAATATCAGCGTATCCTTCTTTTCAGAGAGCTCAATATCCTTTGAATCATTATCTTCTTCTGCTGTTATTTCATTAACAGGCTTTTTTTGAGGCGCTATATAAGGAAGTGTAAACATAAACTCGGCCCCTTGTCCCACATCAGATTTTGCCCAGATTGTTCCTCCTAGCTTTTCCACTATCGATTTGCAGATAGAAAGACCAAGCCCGGTTCCTTGTACAGTAGTATTTAGCTTTGCAAAACGTTCAAAAACATTCTTTGCTTTCTCTTTAGGAAAACCTATGCCAGTATCCTTTACATAACACTCTATTTCTTCGTTCTTAATCTTATACCCAAACCGGATACTTCCTTCATTCGTGAATTTAAAAGCATTGCCTATCAGGTTAGAGAAAACCTGAATCAATCTGTTCTTGTCACTGTATATCCATAAATCAGTGTCAGATTCTTCAAAGATAAGCTGAACATTTTCCGGAGTACGGAATCGGTGTGCGTCAAAAACCTCCTGGCATATCACGCTTAAGTTTATTGGTTCTTCCACAAATTCCATTATGCCCGATTCAATTCTCGAAAGATCAAGAATCTCATTGATCAGTTGCAATAACCTGCTGTTGTTTGATTCAACTATTTTGTAATAGTCCATTCTCTCTTGCGCATTTTGCGTATCAGCAATAACTCTCGAGAATCCAACTATAGCGTTCAATGGAGTACGTATCTCATGGCTCATATTAGCAAGAAAGGCCGATTTCAGCATATCAGATTTTTCAGCTTTCTCTTTAGCACTTATCAGCTCACTCTCCATCTCCTTTATGTTTGTTATATCAGATTCTAAAACAATAATAAGCGGAGCTCTGTTCCCATTTTCTACAAGTAATTTCTGTTTGTGAATAATAAATTTTCCTTTTTTATCATTGCTAACCTCTTTACTGTATATAATTGGTTCTCTGTTTTTAATAACAGATAAATCTTCATTTCTGTATGTTATGGCTATTTCGTCCGGATAAATGTCAAAATCGGTTTTACCAATAACATTTGTATCTTTCATACTCACATAGGTAACTTTATTCCGATAGATATATCGTAAGTCATTTCCTGTGTCTTTTACAGAAATAGCGAGAGGTATGTTCTCCAGAACAGTATTCATTATCTGATTTACCTCTTTTGTTTGTTCGTCGTATCTTATTTGTTCAGAAATATCACGTCCAAACGTCCAGATAATCTCTTCTCCTTCAGCGCCTTTAATGATATAGGAGAAAAAATCAAAAGCCAGAATTTCTTTCAGATGCGGAAAAGGTTTTTCTTCAACAAACCGCACAATGTCAGTCAGATGTGAGAATTCATTACGAATATTCATCCATCGTTCCTTCAGTTCCTTTTTTATCGGCAACTTATTTATTTTGATTGCAGAGAGATCAGTATCATCAGGCAAAAGATAGTGCTTGCGGAACTGTTCATTGGCAAATGCCAGTGTTCCATCCGATTTAAAAGCAAAAATATCTTCCGAAGCATAATTTACAGCTTTGGTAATACTTCCCAGATTTTCGTCCAACTTAATAATATCTGTGATATTCTGGCAGAAACCTTCAATCTCTTTATTATCCTCCGAAGCATTTATGTTTAGCACTTTAAGTCTGAGAAATAGATATTCCTTTTTTATTAAAATACGGTATTCATAAGTATCGGCACTCGTATGATGAATAATATTATTTATCCATATAAGGAATCCCGCACGATCATCAATGTGTATTATTTCAAGATAAGCCTCCAGAGAAATATCTTTAAAATGATCACTATTGGCCAATCCACCTGAATATCCTTTATAACTAAAAGTCTGACTTTTATAATTGTACTTCCATTGACTAATTTTTGCAGCTTTTTCAACCTCCCGAAGTTCGTTATTTGTTTTCTCCAGTTGTAATTTTGTGCGGGCTCTGTTAGTAATGTCTCTGTATTGACACAATATCAAATTTTCGTCGAAAGGCTGCATGATGCACTTAAAATAAAAAGTGCCTTCATTAAGAGGAAGCTCGTAATTTTTTGTAGATATAACCTTACTCTCTTTAACTTTCTCAAATTCCTTTTTAATAGCAGAATAGGTCTTTTCCGGTAATAAATTAAAGAAATTTTCACCGATTAAATTCTTTCTTCTCCTAAAGAATCCCCGGTTTGCATGTACCACCAAATCAACACAGATGCCTTCATAGTCAACTAAAAACATTGTATCTGCAGTCATCTGTAGAATCTTATCAGAGTTTTGTGGATCGTGCAATATTCTTGTCATTATTATTTTCTTAGATTTAAGATGTTGTAAAGTAAGAAATATTCAACAAATATATGAAAAATAATTTAGAGAACCTGATTTTTTATGTGAAATTTAAATAGATCTGTTAGCCTTTTCCCAGATTCCATTTATATTCTTGTTTTTC
Source organism: Bacteroidaceae bacterium (assembly GCA_963668125.1). Lineage (GTDB taxonomy): Bacteria > Bacteroidota > Bacteroidia > Bacteroidales > Bacteroidaceae > Bacteroides. Next base: position 2,382,254 of record OY764215.1, read on the forward strand.
AGATAGATAAATCCTTTGAAAACATTGATATTCATAAATAGGAAGTAATAAGGAATAAATAAGATTTTGTTTTTTATTTGTCGGGTGGAAAGATAATATCCCCATAATCCTAACACATAGAATAGTACTTGTAAGAATAATAATATAGTATAGATATCAATACTCATCTGTGAAACCAGTATTATATTAAGCGGTAGCATCAAAAAAAGTAATACAGGAGTTAACGACCATCTCAATACCCGGTGAGAGATATATTGAAAGCTCAATACCCCATTACGAAAAATATTAAGTAAAGAGCGTAACCTCCATATTGATTGTAAACCTCCTGCAGCAATTCGTACCTTTCTCTTTTCCTCCTCATTCATACTGGCAGAAGCCGATTCAATAGCATACGCCTTGTCGCAATAAGCAATCTTATATCCCTTTTGAGCAATCCGGAGCGAAAGAATAAAATCATCCAGTAAAGTATCCCTTTCCATCTCTTCAAACAATTCCCGGCGAATGGCAAATAACTCACCGGCTGCACCTACTGCCGAATATAATCTGGAATCCAATGCTTTAAGTGCCGATTCATATTTCCAATAGATGCCTTCACCACCGCCGGCGGCACCATCCTTTTCTTTTGCTGCAATCCGTTTCTCACCAGCTACGCATCCCACTTTTGAATTTGAAAATTCACCGGCAATTTCCATGATAGCCTCCCGGTTAATCATTGTATTTGCATCTGTAAATATCACAATAGGAGAGGATATAAACCTCATTCCCCGATTTAGTGCAGCAGTCTTTCCCTGGCGTTCCGGTTGAAACAAGACGGTAACCTCCGGATAAGCTTTAAGTAGCTCATTCGTTTTGTCATTGCTTCCATCCGTTACCCATACAATCTTTAGCTTATCGTTGGGATAATCCAGATTCAGGCAATTATCCATTTTATCCTTCACCACAGCTTCTTCGTTGAAAGCTGTTATAAATAGAGTCACTTCCGGTAATTCTTCTTTTGAAAGTGAAGCCTTAATTTTTTGTTTAGTGAATAGTTCTTTCATTTTTACCAGTAAGTAAAGAACTATGCCATATCCCAGATAAGTATAAAATACTATTATCAAGCTTGACCAGAATATTATTTCTAGAGATTTCATTAGCATTTGACGAATGATTTATATATTTCAGATACTCTTTCAGAAACTTTTCTACTATCGAAACGTTCTTCGATAAGTCTTTTTGCTTCTTTTTTACATTTTTCTTTTAAAATAGAGTCTTTAATATAAGTAATATATTGTTCAGCAAGATTTTCAGGATCGCTATATTTTGCAATTAATCCATTCTCTTTATCAGTAATAACTTCTTTTGTTCCGTCGGTTGGAGTAACAACCAATGCTTTTCTCATTGCCATAGCTTCAAGCAGCGCAATGGAAAGCCCTTCCCATAAACTAGGCAGGCAGAATACGTCTATTGCATTCAATAAATCCGGAATATCATTTCTGAAATCAGAAGTTTTGATTATATCTTCCAGAGAATTCTCTTTAATATAATTCATTGCTTCATTCTTTAAATCACCTTCACCAACAAAAAGAGCTTTTATTTTCGTTTTTTGTTTATGAGCAATAGCAATACTTTTAATGAAATTTATTGGATCCTTTTGTAAAGTAATTCGTCCTATAAAGCCCACAACAAAATCATCATCGCTAAAGCCAAATTCCTTTCTAATATCTTTGAAAGAATTGTTTGGACTAAACCGTGATAAATTGATCCCATTTTCAATAACAACAGATTTTTTTAGTCTAAAAGTTTGAATACCAGTTTGCTGGTTGCTCTTAGAAACGCAAATAACCTGATTACTGAGAGCACAGATCGCTTTTTCACTTTTTGCTCTCAAGAAGCTAATTATGGCAGATTGATCCTGATGAAAACTCCATCCGTGAACAGTATATACTAAAGGAATATTTTTTATTTTTGCAATTAAGCCTACATTTGAAGCTGCCCTGCTTCCGTGTGCATGAATAATCTGGATTTTTTCCTTTTTTATTATTTCACCAATTTGTTTGACAATTCTAAAATCGAAAGGGTAGGAGGTTTCTATCACATAACATTTTACTCCGTTAGCCCTGAAAGTATCAATCATCTGTCCCGGAGTAAACGCTAAAATAATTGGATTTATAGTGTTATCAAGACCGGCAACTAAATCAAGTAAATGAGATTCTCCTCCGCCAACCTGACCTTGTCTTATAACTTCTAATACATTTATTGTTTGCATTAATTTTTCTATTTTATCAGATTAGAGTCTTCGTCTTTGTAATTGTTCTTTGCTGAGAATAAATTTATTGCATTATTGAATGCTTTAACCAATCTATTCAAAAAGCTTTTAAAGAAAGAGCCATCGGTATTTAGTGTGCTATTACCTGTTAGAACTCTAGCCTTTCTATTAGTTATGAATACTAATTTTCCATATTGCTTTAGAGCCAGTGCCAAAGATCCATCTTCACCTCGGATGATATCTGTTCTGAATCCAATTTTGTGTCCCATTTCAGTATTAAATCCGAAAACCATACCTCGAACACACAATTCTGGTCGCTTAATTGATTGTAATAGTAAGTATATATCACGAAGAAGTTCGTAGAAAAAAAGACCTAATTTTGAATGATTTTTGTCAGGCATAAAGCTCCAAAGAGAGAATGCGCAAGATACTCTTGGTTTTCTTAGCTTATCTACCATGGTTTGAATATAGTATGGAGGATAAAGTGTATCTGCATCTATACAAATATAGTATTTTCCCTTTGCATTGTTTAAACCACATTGGCGAGCATGTCCAGGTCCTTTTTTTGACTCATCAAACCATTTTACACCGCATAAGTCTAATATTTCGGTAGTTCTATCTGCAGAATTGTTATTTATCACTATAATTTCTATTGGGAAATCACATATATTTTCGCTCAAAGACCATAAGCAACTTAAAATCCTTTTTTCTTCGTTATGAGCTATTGCAACAACAGAAACAAGAGGGTTGTCTTGCTTTTGCAGCTTTAATTTGTACTGAATCTCTTTTATAGTATTCTCTGGAATTTCTTCCAGAGGCTTTTCAAAGATGGATAGATATTTTGAATACCAGGTCATTTAAAGATTATTATTTTTACGGTTCATTAATTCGATTTCTTTATTTTGAAAGATATTTTATACTATCTAATATTTCATTTGCACAAACTTCAATGTTATATTTTTCACGTGCAAGTTTCTTTCCATTTTCGCCCATTATCTTAGCTTCTTCTTTGTGTTCAGATAGATAAATTATAGCTTTTATCCATTCTGAAGGATCTAAAGACTTGATTTTTATTCCTACGTGTTCTTTTTCTACATCAATAGGATGATAATCGTTTGCTGAAGCAATTATTGGTTTTCCTAATGCAAGAGCTTCTACGATAGATGTATGACCTACACAATAATATGACGCTTCTTTTTGCAATGGTATTACTACACAAAAAGATTCAGCTGTGAGGTTTACAAGGTGGATTGCAGTCTCTTTATTTCTTGTAACAAATTTTATTTCTATATTCGGATATTTGTTCTCAAATTCTGAAAGAAATTCATAATTGTTTTCATAATTGGTCTTATTAGTATATATCTTAAGATCTAGATTGGTCTGCGAGAAAGAAGATATTAGAACAGGAAAATCTCTATATTCTCTTCCTGTTGAGATAAAATAATCAGTTTTGTTTTCATTTGAGGATATTGTTTCATCTAAATAATTAAGATCAACTCCCCAATGTAATAGTTTTAGTTTATCAGGCTTTAAAATGCCAGTTGCAGCGCCTTCTTCCATGTTTTTTAATGAGTGAAAAAAAATTCGATCAAAAGCTCGGTATACGAATTTACAAATTAGTCTGTTTATAAAACTATAGTCATCGTGAAAACTAGTATGGCTTATTCCTATAATCTTTATAGTTCTACACAGTCCAATATTTTTTAATAATGCTATACCTAATAAAGGCATAATATAAATGTAAGAGCAAAAAAGAATATTGCATTTACTGTTAAGTATTAAACGAGTATTATTAATAATACCTTTAATGCCTGATTTACGAGACGTGGAGACATATTTTACTTCATAACCTTTTTTCTCTAACTCAATCATTCCATAGAATGAATGACTAGGGAAAGAACCTGATTTATATTGTTCATATTCAAATTCCTTTCCATAATTAAAATCTAGTACTTTTATTTCAGACATCTTGTTTATTTGTAACTAATTCAAATAATTTCATCCATTGCATGCCAATATTTTCCATTTTAAAGCGATTAACAGATTCTATAGCTTTCTGTCCCATTTGAACTCTTTTATTCTCATTTTCTATTAGATAAATGATTTTTTTTGCCAATAAACTAGCATCACCATTTTCCACGAGAAAGCCATCTTCTGCTTCATTAATTATATCTCGTGGTCCACATGGACATGCAAATGAGACAATAGGTACGCCGCAAGCCATTGCTTCAGCTATAACAAGCCCAAAGCCCTCGTATCGAGAACTCAAAACAAAAATAGAACTTTCCAGATACTTATCTGTAATGTTATGTACCGGACCATTGCAGATAAATGTTTTACTTATTCCTTTTTGAATGCCCAATTGTTTATACTTATCTGCATCTCCACTTCCATAAATGTTTAATTCCCAATCAGGGTGTTGTGTTGTTACTGTTTTCCATGCATCTGCTAATATATCAAATCCTTTCTGATAAGTGTAGCGTCCCACTGCAATAACTTTTTTGGAATGGCAATCTGAATATGTATTTGTGTTGATTGAAACAGGGTTATATATAACCTGAACATTATTCAATTCAGGCCAATTAAGTTTATCTTCTTCACTCAATACTACAAAAGCAGATAAACGTTTTACCTCTTTCAGTAATTTGTTTATCCATAAGCGACTGATTGCTTTATTTACGAAGTCTGGCAAGAATTTGAAGTTAACTTCTCTGTATCCAATTCGTGTAAAATGTATTTCACCAATTTTCTTGCTTCCATCCTGAATATCATTAATGAAATTAATTTCACGGCGCATAGCTGTGACTGTTATATCTGGCTTTAGTTTAACTAAAAAATCAGTCAGGCGTTGTTTGTATAATCGTTGTTTCTGCAAATAAGCAAATACTCTTTTGTAAATAGGTAGCGTGTAAAGTATATCAAAATTTACATGTACGTTGTGTAAATGTATCTTTTCTGATAATGGGAAATATGATGGTCCTTCTCCATCTTCTGTTAAAAGAACATGAACATCATACCCCGCTACATCAGCCATGTAATTGGCTTTCATTGTTAGGGCTCGTTCCATTCCGGAACCATTCCATATTCCTCCTATTATGTAAACAATCTTAGTTGCCATACATTATTAATTTATCAAATATCTTATTCCATTGTTGTCCGAGACTCTCTATTTTAAATCGTTTTACATTTTCACTGGATTTTTTACCCATCGCTTTTCTAAGTTCTTCATTTTCTATTAGATAGATGACTTTTTCTGCCAGTTCTTCAATGTTGCCATTTTCTACAAGTAGCCCATCTTCTTTGTCTCTGATAATATCTCTTGGACCACAAGGACATGCAAAAGATACAGCCGGAACACCACATGTCATTGCTTCGACTATGACCATTCCAAATCCTTCAAAACGGGAGCTAAGAACAAATATTGAACTTTCGGTATATCGTTCTTTAATGTTAGAGTCCGGGCCGTTTAAAATACAGTTCTTTTCTATCTGGTATTCTTTTACCAAATTCATATATGGTTCTCTATTGCCATCTCCATAAATGTTGAGTTCCCAATTTGAATGCTTTTTAGAGACAATACTCCAGGCTTTTATAAGTAAATCAAAACCCTTTTGAGGGACATATCTACCTACGGCTATAACCTTTTTGGAAGAGCAATCGGATAGAATATCTGTATTGAATGCAAGAGGATTGGGCATAACAATGACATTTTTTAATTCATTCCATTTAGTCTTATCTTCATTAGTCAAACAAATAAATAATTTTAATTTATTTAGGTTTCTGATCAATTGTTTCATCCAAATATCTGAAACAAACTTTTTTATTTTGCTATTTTCTCTTCCTTGTAAATCCCTGAAATTATCTCTGTTTATGTGTATCTCTCCAATTTTGATACTTCCATCTTCTATTTGGTTGATGAAATTTATTTCTCTTCGCAGCATTGAAACAGTAATATCCGGTTTTAACTCCATTAAGCAACGTGTTAGTTTTCTCTTATATTCATATTGCTTTTTTAGATATACGAGTGCTTTTCTTGCAAAAGAAAGATGCCACAACTCTTCAAAATCTATATCAAGTTGAATAACTTTAATTTTAGGAGATAAGTCATAGTATGGTGGTTTTGAACCCCCATCTGTTAAGATGATCGTAATATCGTATCCTAAGACTTCTGCAAAGTAATTAGCCTTTATAGTCAGTACTCTCTCCATACCTCCCGAAATATAAAGAGAAGGAATACAATAAGCTATTTTTCTTATGGTTGAATCTTTTTTAATCATACATCCCCGCATAAATCAGTTGTTTTTTTCATTTGAATCTCCCATGATAGGTCTTTAACAGAATCTCTTATTTCTACCGGAGATAATGTGCAATTATCATAAAAATTCAAAATCCGGTTTATATCTATTGGCGATTCATCGGCTGGTGCTTTTAATACGTAGGGCATGTTTTCAAAATCAGTGTCAATTTCAGAATAGATAAAGGGAATTCCTCTGGCCGCATATTCTCTATTCTTTAAAGTTTTTATATTAGTGATACCACTTCTGTGGCGCCCTAAACTAGCAATACCAAAGTCAGCATTTTCAAAAACATCATCAAGGGCTTTGCCAAATAATTGACCGTGAAATATAATCTGTTTTTCTATTCCGTATTTCTTTATTATTTCTTTAAAAACAGGCATTTCAGAATCTTCTCCAACTCCACCTACTATGTGAAAAAAAACATCTCTTATATTATTCTGTTTATAATATTCCCCTATACCAGCCATCACACGATCAAATCCGTGCCAGTAATGCACTTCTGCTACTCCAATAAGGTTGAAAGGAGATGGTTGTTTACGCAAAGTCTGTTTTAATGGTATTGTACTGAAATTAATTCCATTTGATATTTTTATTGTTTGCGCTCCAAATATGTAATCGTAATCAGAAAATGTGCTTATCCGGAAGATTTGTTTTGCTAATAAATAGCGAAAAAGCTGATCCATTTTCAATTCCATTTGTTCCTTGTATGAAAAACCTTTATATTCCTGATCATACGGATAAGTCGGGATTTCCATTATAACTTTTATCCCTTGCCTTTTTAATTTTCTCAAAAAATGAATAGTAAATGGATTTGCGTTGTGATCGGAACGCATATATACCAATTTTATATCTTGTTTTATAATATAATCGTAGATAGCATTGTAACAGATCCTTTTTTTAAATGAAGCTAGTTTTCCACTGCCATAATCCTCCAATATTTCATTATTAATCATTCTGCAACGGTGTCCATTAGGTAGCACATCATAGTGACATAAGTCTACATGATGCCCCGCATCACTTAAACCTTTCACCTGATTGAATATTTTTTTACTTATTCCACTAACTTCAGAAAAACCATGGAATACAAGGAAGAGGATTTTCATTTTTTATCAGTTAATTATCTAATGTGAAATGCGAAAATAAATTTCTTGTTTCCATAAACAACTTGTAATAAGTATTTTAGGTAATTTGCCTGAGTAGTAAATACCATCAGGAGAAATTGCTTTCATATAAATACTAACAGATTGAACTTTTGCTTGATGTTCTTCTTTGTTCATTGAAAAATAGCGTACATCTTTCCATGGAAGGTTAAATGTCTCTTTGAATGGCATTGTATACCAGAACCAAATACAATAAGCATATAGTTTTATAGATGTCCCTTTTATTATATCTTTTATAATTAAATGGGCTTGCACATGATCATTCCAACCATCCTTTAAATGAGGAACATAAATAGCATCAACATTTGTCCTATTTATTATTTCTCTAAGTCTCTTATTTTCTGGATCTTTTTCATTTATTGAACCATCTGTGAAATCTAGAAAATAAATATTATCTTTTTCTATTCCTAAAATAGTTGCAGATTTATTTGTTAAATCACGTCTGATTTCTTTTAATGTTTCTTTTTCTATAGATTTAGCACTATTGCAATTTTCTCCGCCTGTTAACATAATCAGTGATACAGTATGTCCACTTTTAGTAAGATGGGAGATTAATCCTCCACATCCTAAGGCTTCATCATCGGGATGTGGAGATATAACAATAACATTTCTTGATAGTTCTTGTTGTTGTCCCCATATCAAGGCGAATATCCTTAGAATACTATTTCTGAAATAACGATATATGTATTTGATAGCATTCATCTGTTCTTATTTTATAGATTCAAAAAGTTGCTTCCACTTATTCATAATTTTATCAATGTTGTATTTTTCTACATTAAGATATCCTGCTTGTCCCATTTTTTTTCTTATATCTTCATGTTCTATAAGAAAACAGATTTTCTCTGCCATTTTTTGTACATCTCCATCCTTTATTAAAAATCCATTAATTCCGTCTTTAATTATATTACGGGGGCCGCTGGGGCAGTCATAAGCTATGCAAGGAAGTCCACATGCCATTGCTTCTATTAGTACCATTCCAAAGCCTTCATAACGAGATGTCATTATACAAAAGGAACTATCAATATATTCTTTCGAAATATTCATAGACGAAGGTTTGAATAAAATAGAATCTGATAGTCCTTTTTCTTTAGCTATATCAATAAGTCCATTTTTTAAGGTGCCTTCTCCATAAATTTCCAATATCCAGTCTGGATGTTTTTTTATAACTTCGCTCCATACATCGATTAGTCGGTCGTGCCCTTTCTCTATCTCAAAGCGTCCTACACTGATTGCTTTCTTATTTGAATTATAGCTTATTTTTTTAGGGTAAAAGGGGAGTGAATTCGGTATAACAATAGAATCTTTTATTTCTGCCCACTCTGAAGCATCATCTTCAGTCAGAACAACTAGTTTGTTAAACTTATTAATCGCTTTTTCTAATTTTGATTCCCAGATTTTTCCAATAACATTATATATAAAATTTTTTTTCTTTAATAATTCAAAGTTGCGAATATTTTTTCTAGTTGTATGTGCTTCTGCTATCTTTTTGCTTCCATCTTTAACTGAAGTTATAAAATCTACATCCCTGCCCAAAGTTGAAATCGTGAAGTCAGGACGTATAGTCATTAATTGTTTTATTAACTCCCTTTTATATTTTCTCATCAATTTAAAATAAATAAAGCCTCTAATAAAAAAAGAATGATTATACTGTTGCCCAAACATAATGTTCAGATTTACAAGATGAACTTTCGGTGATAACGGGAATTTGGGTATTTCTTTACCCTGTGAATCAGTAATTATATATACATCATATTTTAACTTATCAGCAAAGTAGTTTGCTTTTTCAGTAATTACTCTATCTGCTCCTCCAACTGTTGTTAAAGCTGTGTATATATATGCGATTTTCATTAACTATAATGTTTTTTGTGTTACACAAAGATATACTTTTTTTTGTATTTTTATTATTAGATACTAATTTTGCCAATTCTTTGTATTATTTTTGTTTAAAATACTTGTAGAATGAACGTTGCAATTGTTACATCTGGGATTTTGCCTGTACCTCCTGTTAAAGGAGGAGCAGTTGAAAACTTAGTGAAATTTTATCTGGATTATAATGAAGTACAAAATGTAGATATTCAATTTACAGTGTATAGTGTCTATGATAAATTAGTTCCTAATACTGATTTATTGAAATACAAAAAAACAAAATATGTTTTCATAAATACTTCAATCTTTATTTCTAAATTAAGGAAGTTGCTATTTCGATTTACCAGTCGAAATTTGTATTATCATCATTCCTGGGAGTTTTTTATATCAGAAATAGCTCATAAAGTGAAAAAAGAGAAATTTGATGTTATTATTGTTGAGAATAGACCTGGTTTTGCACTTCGATTATCTAAAAGCACAGATGCTAAATTGATACTTCATTTACATAATGATATGCTAAATATAGACTCAAAAGATGCATCTGAAATATTTAGTTTGTATACAAAGGTTCTTACAGTCTCTAGGTACATTAAAGAGAGAGTGGACACTATTATGCCAACAAATAAAGTTCAAGTGGTATATAATGGCATTGATTTGGAAAAATTTAAGAATCCTTTTAATATAGAAATTAATCGAAAAAACTTTCATTTATTAGAAGATGATTTTGTTGTTGTCTATACTGGGCGGATTGAGGCTGTAAAAGGTGTGAAAGAATTGCTTAAAGCTTTTTCTTTATTGTTTGATTATAAAAAAATAAAATTACTGATTATTGGAGGAGGTAACGGTAATGTTAATGAGGGAGAGTTTTTCTTAGAAATGGCTGAATTAGCTTCTTCAATACCTGAGCAAGTATTCTTTACAGGTTTTCAGTCTTATGATAAAATTCCATTAATTTTGAGTCTTTGTGATATTGCAGTTGTTCCTTCAATATGGGAAGATCCTTTTCCAACTACTGTTTTAGAAAGTTTGGCAGCCGGATTGCCTCTGATTGTTACTCGTTCTGGAGGAATTCCTGAGGCTGTAAATGAAAATAATGCTATTGTTCTTGATAGAAACGACAATTTAGTTACTAATTTAGCTAATTCAATTGTTGAATTGTATCTGAATAAAGATAAAAGGACATTAATGTCTGTGCATGCTAAAGAGTGTTCCAGGCTTTTTGATAAAGATATATATGCTAAAAAATTACTATCTAATTTATAGATGATTTTTTGATTTTGTTGCATCATGAAGCCTTATTAATAAAAGTGCAACAAATAAGCAATGCTTCCACATTTTTTTTAATAACCAATATCTCTTATATTCAGTTTTAATTTCTTGAGGATTAACTTTTGTTTTTTTTAATGTTCTATAAAGAGTCCTTATTTTACAATCGTCTTGCTTTAATGATACAAACACCAGTTTAAGAATCATCGTGTCAATATATGATTGGAATTTCTCTCTATAGCTAAACGTATCTAAAGCTGTTATAGATTCGCAAATATCTACAAATTGTGATTTTTGAGTTGCCGAATTTTCATTTAAATAGTAACAATAAAACATGTCAGGGATACGCTGTAGTCTTTTACATGAGGCTATTATTGTTAGCATAAATATCTGATCTTCTGCTAATTTTAGACCTTTTATAAATTGAATGTTATTTTCAATAGCTATTTTTTTCTTAAATAAGGATCCCCAGGCGCATATTGTAAATGCATTTGTCTTTATATATTCATCCAAATTTGAGACTGCTGTTTGATTGGTATTAGTTTCGAATACAGTTCCTTTACTATCTATTCTTTTATATGAAAATTGAATACAGTCTAAGTCCTTTTTCTCAGCTTGTGCTAAAATTGTTTTAAAACAATCCTTTTCAATCCAATCATCAGGATCAATAAATGTAATCCATTCCCCAATGGCATTCTTTAGTCCTAAATTTCTTGCGGAGCTTACTCCTTCGTTTTTTTTATGAAATGTTTTAATGCGTTTGTCAACTAATATATATTCATCACATATTTTTCCTGATAAATCATCGCTTCCGTCATCTATAAGTAGTATTTCGAAATCGGAGAAAGTTTGATCTAAAATACTTTTAATACACTTATTTATGTATTGTTCTACGTTATAGACCGGTATAATAACACTTATTTTAGGCGTATCTATCATTTGTTAGATTTTTGGATTAAAATTTCTTTGAGAATTTGAAATTACTTTAGATGTTCAATCTGTATTTAAAACTTATTTTTATATGTAGAGCTTTTAATTTTTATGAAAAGGTTTAACCCGATTATCTTGACAAGAATTAATTTAAGCTTTTCTATACTATTTAATTTAGAATGTAGTATTTGAGCTGTTTTAAAATTTAGTTTTTCAAATCGATGTTTATATTCACTTAAATCTTGATTAGGATTATTTATTGAAGTTGCAATAAATGTTGAAATGCAGCTGTAGTAGCCTAAAATTAGTTTATTATTGAATGCATTATATCTTCTTATTTTTTCATTTGTCTTTAACCAGGAATCGTAATGGTCTAATTGTTTTTTTAGAGCTTGTTCTTTATCTAGTAGATTTTCGTTACTTAAAGAATTATTTCTTATAAAATAAGAATAAAGACCTTTATCTGATACATATATATGAGATGTAATGCTAGAGATATCTGTTAAAACAAAAAAGTCTTCATAAATCTTACCTTGAGGAAAGCGAATTTTTTCGAAGATATTTTTTTTGTAAATCTTATTCCAAACAACATGCGTTTTATTTGAATATAAAGTCCAATATAAAAATATTTCTTTTTCTCCATAAATATGCCATGTGGGATCTGTTATTAATTCTCGTTTGTGATTATATACTTTTTGATAAGGATATTCTAATATGTCAATGGTTTTATCTTTTAATAAAATCTCCATATTATCTGAATATGTATTCTGGGATATACTATCATCAGAGTCAACAAATGTTATATAATCTCCTTTTGCAATATCAAGCCCGGCATTCCTTGCAGCACTTAGACCTTGGTTTTTTTGATGAATAACGATAATTTTCTCTTCTTTTTTTGCATAATCATCACAAATAGCTCCGCAATTATCCGGTGAACCATCGTCAATTAGGATTAGTTCAAAATCGGTAAATGTCTGACTTAAAATACTTGAAATGCATTTGTGTATATATTCTTCTACTTTATATACAGGTACTATTATGCTTAATGTTGGATTCATCTTCTTATTTTATTAATCATGCGATAAATAAAGTCTCTAATTCCCTGAGTAAATATATACATTAATATGAAACTAATAATAGAATATATAGATGTTGTTATCAGTGCATACAATATCCATGATTTATAAGAGTTAGCCGGATTAATAGTTATTATTGATTTAAGGATGATGTTTGATAAAATCCATGCAGATGTTAATATTAGGAAGTATTTAAAAAGTGTGAGCCAATAGCTCCATATTGATGTTTTAAATCCTTTGTTATATAAAAAGTAAGGTTTCCATATACATACTATAAGTGTCATACTAACCCAAGGACCCATTAAAACGCCTTCTATTCCCCAGAAACTTCCACATAATATAGCTATACCTAAATTTAGTGCTGCTTCAGCTAAAGGTGCCCATACATCGTTAAATAATCCATACCCATAAAGATATTGATCAATAGTGCCTCGGGTTTGCATTATAAACGAGTTTGCAAGAATTAGGATCAGTATTTGCTTGTTCATAATATAATTATTTCCTAACCATAAAGAAATGAAAGGTTCTATTAAATGATATAAAGAAAAAATGAAAATTCCTGCAATAAAATATCGAATTGATGTAAGTTCCCAGAATATTTTTTTTATTTTTTTTTCATCACCTTCTGCTACAAGGTTACCAACTCCTGCTCCTGTACTACCGAGAATGTTATTTATTAATCCACTTATTTTATCTGTTATTAAGGTGTAATTTGAATAAAACGCAACCAATTTCAACGAAGAAAAAGCAAAAACTAAAAATGGTGAAGTTTGTGTAAGTACAAAACCTGCAATCTTATGTACAAAAAGCTGCTTTGTGAATTTCATTACTTCCGGATATTGCTTAAATAATAGTTTCCCTTTTTTTATATTAGTTGAAAGCCAGGGATATGTTTGGTCTATCTTCTTGTTAAGTACTATACTAAATAAAAATCCAAAAGCTAATTCTATTATAACCCAATAATAATAGTTTTTGGTGTAATAGGCAAGAACCATCTGGATTAATGACTTTATTACAAGAGATGTTTGAAGATACCCTACTATAACATAGTTTTTCTGATCGGCTCCTAGTAATGTTTCTCTATAGTTTATAAAGTAGCTAATCAAGGAAGAGGCAAGAAAAGAAAAGTATGCAAAATATATAAGACCAAAATTAAAACTGGTCTTAGCAAATATTAAGGGGATAAAACATGCTAGAATCAATCCTGCTGCAAGAATAATTAACCCTATCTTTTTATAAATATACCCAAAGACAGATATTATTTCATTTATTTCATTGTGATTATTCTCATAAATAGGCTTGTAGAGTACATATCCTATTGCACTCCCAACACCTAATTCTGCTAAATTTAAGAAACCTAGAAGGTTGCCTATAGTACTTGTTAGTCCTACAAAATCAGCACCTAGGCAGCCTAGAAATATTTTACGTGAAAAAAAAGATAGTGCCAGAGTTATAAAATAGAATATAAGGTTGACTCTAGCGTTTAAAATGCTTTTATGTAATCTGGATTCTTTCATTTATAGATTATTGGAGTAAATGCTCCCATTGTTTATAAATATTAGCTATATAGAATTGTTTAGAATACCCAATAGCATTGTTGTTCATCGTTTCTAAGTTTTTATTTTGAGTCATAGACAACATTTTTTCTGCCAAATCTGCAACATTCTCATTTTCAAAGAAAACTCCAACATTCTTGCCTTCAAGTAGTTCTTTGGTTACCGGAAGATAAGATGATATTATGGGAAGTCCATAAGACATGGCTTCTAATAAAACCAGTCCGAATCCTTCCCACCGAGAACTAAGCACATATACACTGGCCGATTCATAATGCTTTTCCACTTCATTTGTGAAAGGGTGTATTGAAATTCTATTTTCTAAGCGATGCTTACTAATAAGCGAACGAAGCATATTCTCTTCCGGACCTTCACCAACGATGTCTAATGTCCAGTCTTTATTCTGCTTTGCAAAAAGGGCAAAGGCATTAATTAATATATCAAAGCCTTTATGTAATGGAGAAAAACGTCCAATGGCCAGAAATTTTTTATGCTCGGGAGAGCCTTTTCCTTTTGGTTCTATTGTTAAAGGGTTGTATATAACTTCCGTCTTTACATTTAGCTTCTTCTGAAACTGTTCCTGGTCGTATTTGGAAAGAACAATAACCTTATCGAGTTTGGGCATTAAGTGCTTAAACTGATTTTTCTGTTTTCCTACATAAGATGTCTTTATCGAAAAGAATGCATCATAGGAATTGTGCATCCAGCCAATAGTTCTTGCCTTAATCTGCTTTTGAATGCTTGCCAGATGAAATGATAGGAAAACATGCACGCCGACAACTACATCGTAGTTTCCTTGATTCAATGTTTTAATAAGTAAGGAACGTTGAGTGTGAGGAAATGAACTATATCCGTACCATTTAGAGAAAAACTTGTTTTGTGGCAATGCGGTTTTATATAGCAGACTGTATGCTTTGCATGGAATGTTTTCGTAAAAGGGTACTTCTGGATATTGTAAATAAATATATTTTATATTTGCGGAGCTTAATCCATACATAGTAGTATTTTCTAATGATGGGTTATCTAATGTTAAAATAGTAATATCGTGCTCTTTAGATAGCTCTTTTGCTATTACAGCTAATACTCGCTGAACTCCTCCAAAGGTAAATATTGTATTGCAGTAAAAGCATATTTTCATATAAAGCAATCTCCTTGTTTGTGCTGCCTGTTGATAACTTTCTTAAACTATAAAACAAATATAGCATAATCATTTAATAAAAAGGAACTAATTTTGCGCATTTTTTTAAGAAACAGAAATAATATGAATAAAGAACTTAAAACAACAGTCATGAAAGAAGATTTAGAGAAAGAAATGAGAGAAGTGCAGAGTGAAATTGATTTTCATACAAAAGAACTGCATAAAAAGCTGACAAAGCAAAAAGAGTTATCAAAAAAGTTAGGGCGGAACAAGAAATCGATTCCGCTTGAGTGGACAGTTTCTCCACATCTTTTTTTTTCATAGCCTTGAACAATGGATTGACGATGGTTGGCTGCTGACAAATGGTGGCGTTAATCGCTTACATACTGCACATGTACTTTGTCAGTTTATTAGATTCCGCTCTTCTAAAGGAGGAAAAGATCAATATCTTTCGGAAAACACAGTGGCCCAGTATATGAAAAAAGAACATCTAAACGAGGACTACTAACTTCTGTTTTTTGATGAATAATTTATATTTCAGGAATTTAATAATGATACAAAGTTTTACATATCTGGTAATGAATTAGTTACATATGATGAATTTACTTCAAAAATACAGACAAATAGTTATAAATATTTTTCTTGTAAATGTAGAACTTTGCATCATTAATTTTAATGAATAATAAATGAAGAACATTACAGTTTTTTCTGGTTTTAACAAACCATTGGGGAATAAGGATTTGAGGGAGTTTTTGCGGGAGGTGAAGAATGGTCGTTTTAAGACTGAAGTTGAAAAGATCCGTTTGTTAATTAGGGAAGGACATGAAGAAGAAGCTCAGCAACTGAAGAAGTTGCTTACCGCTGTCACTATTTGCGCGCTGTATATCGGCGGTAGGAGGGATGCAAATCTTACAAAATACTGTGGCATGGTGATTCTTGATTTGGACGATCTTTCACCCGAAGAGGTGGTTCGTCTGCGAGCAGTGATTGAAGCGGATAAACATACGTATGCTTGCTTTGTAAGTCCCGGCGGACTGGGGCTGAAGGTACTGGTTCCCGTTGGTCGTGAGGATGGTTCACTGCCTGTCGATATAGAAGAAATTAAGAAATTTCACCGTGAGGCGTATAACAGGGTGATGCGTTATTACAAGATTTTAACCTCGGCTACTATTGATGTGTCGGGTAAAGATGTGGGCCGTCTTTGTTACGTGAGCTATGATCCGCTTCTTTTCCTTAATGAACAGGCAGATACTTTTATATCAGGAATTAGGGATGTGAAAGAAATTCCCCTAAAGAATGATAAAAAGGATGTGTGCACTGAAGAAATGAGTCCAGAAATCATTTTTGGCAAGAGTGTGCGTTATACCATGAAGAGACAGATTTACGAGAAAGGAAACCGCAATGTGTTCATTAATTTGTTGGCTAATAATTGCAATAGGAGAGGGTTGGCTAAGGAGGATACGGAGCGTTTCTGTCTGGCAAAGTACGTTGATATGGAAACAGAGGAGCTTCTTTCTACCATCCGCAGTGCTTATACTCATGCTTCCGAGCATGCTGTAATAAAGAATACTCGCAACACACAGGGCGTTTTTGATGACGTGGAAAATTTCCTGACTGGCAATTACGAACTTCGCTACAATGTGGTGAGTACGCGGATGGAGATTCGTGAAAAAGATTCAAAAGATGATTTTGAGAACTTGGGGGACAGGACGGAAAACTCTGTGTGGAGGGCGGTAAACAAATCGGGTATTAGGTGTAAGATGAGCGATATTCGTTATCTCTTACTGTCCGATTTGTATCCTTCATTTAATCCTTTTATTGCGTATTTTCAGAAACTTCCCAAATGGGATGGGCACGATTACATTGCTCAACTGTCTGCCACCGTGAAAACGGATGATGATGTATACTGGCTTTTTTGCTTTCGTAAATGGTTGGTGGCCATGGCAGCTTCCTTGATAGAAAAAGAAACTGTGAATCATGTCGTTCCGGTGTTCTGTGGAAATCAGGGTAGGGGTAAAACCCGTTGGACGGTGAAACTTCTTCCACCCGAGTTGCAGGTTTACTATGCCACTGCATCTATTACGGAGCAAGAGAAAGATTTGCTGTTAAAACTCTCTCACCGTGCATTGGTCAATATTGATGAGCTCGAGGTTCTCAAGCCGCGAGACATGGCTAAGCTGAAGAAAATCATCACGCAAATCAGTATAGACGAGCGTAAGGCTTACGGACGTAACGAGGAGAGCTACACTCGCCATGCGTCTCTGCTAGCCTCCAGCAATAACCAGAAAGTATTGAATGACCCCACCGGGTCGCGTCGTTTTATCACTTTTTTGGTGAATGATCTAAATGATGCGTTTACAATTGATTATTTGCAGCTGTATGCTCAGATTAAGCATTTAATCGATTCCGGTTTTCGCTTTTGGTTCAACATAGAAGAGATT
Source organism: Bacteroidaceae bacterium (assembly GCA_963668125.1). GTDB lineage: Bacteria > Bacteroidota > Bacteroidia > Bacteroidales > Bacteroidaceae > Bacteroides. The sequence continues at coordinate 2,400,230 of OY764215.1, forward strand.
GAAGAGCTGGATAATCACAACGATAAATTTCGGTCTCGTTCTCTGGAAGAGGAATTTTTACTTACCTATTTTCGTAAACCATTGCCCGGAGATAGCGCTCTTTTTCTTGCGGCAGGTGAAATTTTAACGAGAATTTCGCTCAAAACAGGCTTAAAAATGAGTGATTCGGGAGTAAATCTTCTTGGAAAAGTGCTAAATAGGCATGGATTTGAGTCGAAAAGACTTAGTCAAGGGTCTGTTTATTACATTCATGAGCTCGAATTGAATGAAGTAGAGCTAAATAGAAAAGTTATAGTAAATGAGTCTCAAGTGGTTGTAAATGAACCTTTAATAACCGAACCGGAGCTTCCGTTTTAACTGGTTTAGTGATAGGAGTGATAGGGAAAATACATATTTTAAACTTATTATGCTAAAAAAGGAACACTCTATAGGAATGTCTCTGTTCCCCTTACAAAGTTTAAAATTGCGATATTTGCTATCACTCCTATCACTAATTTCTTTTTTATCAAATCATATTAAAAAAAGAGACTTGAAACTTTGGGTAAAGTCTCAAGTCTCTTTCACAAAAATGACTAGTTATTTTTTGAGAGTTATTTTTTTAAGGTTCTCCCAGGAAAGAGACAATCAGTTCCACTTGGCGGGGCGTAAACAAACGGTCCATTTTACTGAATCCGGTACAGATTAGCTGCTCGCTTAATCCTTTGTTGTGCTCAATCCACTTCATCAATGTGCGCTGTGCTGAACGATCGCACAGATGTGGATTGTATTTTCTTGATAATTCGGTTTTTGAATAGCTCTTAGGTTTAAATTTTTCTTCCATGATTAATGTTTTATTCTTTCATTATTTACCTTATAAAGGTACAAAAAATACTTTATAAAAACAAATTTTGACAAAATAAAACAATGTGTTCATCAGAATGCAAAGTTATGCAGAAACATACAGGTTTATACCACTTTATACACTCTAATACAGGCTGAGTAACATTTCGCACTCGTCCACTTTGCCGTGTTGTATCTTTGTAAAATCGAAAGGAAAGGGCCCTCCTGATAAAGTTATTAAACCATTAAAAACAAAAAAACATGAGCGTAAAGTATTCAGTAGTTGAGAGAGGAAATCCAAGAAGAAGTTCAGATCCTAAAAAGTTCTATGCCCAGGCACAAGGTAGTGGCGAGATGGATTTTGACACAATGTGCGAAGATATTTCCAACCGTTGTACGGCAACCAAAGCAGATATCTCTGCCTCAATTTCGGGAGCATTGATAACCATTCAGCAAAGTCTCCGCAAAGGAGAAGTAGTTCGCTTTGGAGATTTTGGAAGTTTCCAGGTTGGTCTTCGCAGTAGGGGAGCTGATACGCAGAAAGAATTTAACGTCGGCTTTATCAAGGGAGCTCGAATAACTTTCCGTCCCGGGAAACTGCTTACCAATATGCTGAAAACCCTTGAATATAGTCAGGTGGCAAAACTCCCGGTAAAAGTAACCAACGGCGGTAACGAAGTTGGAACAGTAGCCGGATAGTCACAAATAAGTTAAGTACAACAGCAAATGAAAGTAATTAACGAGTTATTGAAAGTATTCACCCTGGTGCTTCCCTTCCTCAGGAAGAAAGACGCTAAGGAGATGCAGGAATTCACCGAACTGGTAAAGGGCCAGTTCGACTATCTGATGGAGCAGATAACCCGGTTCGAAACCGACTATTTTGAACTCTCGGAAAAAGTGCGCCAGATGTACCAGGAGATTATCACCCTGAATGCTCAGCTTAGCGAATCACTGAAAACTCAATGCGCAGTGCCCAGTTGTAAGGAACGGCAATAGAAAACGGGCATAAGGAAAGATGAGAAAAATTAATCTGATAGTGATTCACTGTTCCGCCACCCGTGAGGATAAAACCTTTACGGAGCGGGACGTGGACACCGCCCACAGGGCAAGAGGTTTTTGCTGTGCCGGTTATCATTTCTACGTTCGTAAAGACGGATCCATCAAATCCATGCGTCCGCTTCAAGAACAAGGCGCGCACGTTCTGGGCTATAACGCCCATAGCATAGGCATCTGCTACGAAGGTGGACTTGATAAGAATGGTACTCCCGCAGACACCCGAACTTCCGAGCAAAAGCACTCATTGCGAGTGTTGGTACTCACATTGCTGAAAGACTTTCCTGGAAGTAGGGTAGTAGGTCACCGGGACCTTAGTCCTGATCTTGATGGCGATGGAGTTGTTGAATATTGTGAGTGGGTGAAATTTTGTCCTTGCTTTGATGTTAAGGAAATTCTTTCTAAAGGTGTTTGATTAAATTAGGGATGTTGTTACTTAATAGATCTCCCGTTGATAGGCTATATTGCTTGTTGGTGGGAGATTTTTAGTTTATTAATGCCCATTTGAGAATATGGAATTAATTATTATGTATCTATTATTGATAAAAAATTTGCTTCAAATTCTTTAAGTTTATTATATTTGTCTTAATTTTATAAATACGTGGATATATGATAAAAAAAATCTTAGATAACAGAGCCGCACTTATGGGAGTAATGATAATTATGATTATGATATTTCATACCAGATTACATTATAATTCTCATTTTACTCAAATATTCGCCGGATGGGGATTTGGAGGAGTTGATGGCTTCCTTTTTTTGTCAGCTCTGGGTCTATTTTATTCTTTTACAATGGATAATTGTACTCTATCTTTTTATAAAAAAAGATTTATAAGAATAATTCCTTCGTACTTTGTAATTGTTTTTTTTTCTAATATAATTAGAGGAAATACTAATATAGCAGATATTTTAATTCAAATATCGACTATAGGTTTCTGGATTCCTTCTTTTTTAAGTTTTTTCGATTGGTTTGTACCTTCATTAATTATTATTTATCTTTTTTTTCCTTTATATTACAAGGTTTTTATTCTTTCTCCTTTCAAAGTAACAGTCTTATTTGTTCTTGTTTTTATTGTCTTGTCTTTGCTGTATGCATTGAATAATGATTATAATATAAATATGATGTATTTTTTATGTAGGGTTCCTATTTTCTTACTAGGAGTATTGTTTGCATATTACAATTATTCTAATTCTAATTTATTCGAAAAGAAAAGAAATATTATTATATCAGTGTCAGTTTCTATAATTGGCTTTATTATGTGGTTTTTTTTAAAGACTTTACTCACATATAATCAGTTTAATGGAAGTACTTTAAATTGGACACTTTTTGTTTTAATAATCCCAGGTTTTTTATATGTACTTACATTTTTAACTCAATCAAATAGAAAGTTGAATAGATCTTTGAGCTTTTTAGGTAGCATAAGTTTAGAATTGTATTTAATTCATGAACATATGACATTCAAATATGCACTTATGTTAAGAAGTTTAATTTATGTTTCTTTTCCAATGATTCTAATTTTTGTTTTTTTATCATTAGTCTCTATTTTATTAGCATTTGGAACTCATAGAATAGTTTCTTCAATAATCATAAAATTCTTATAAGTATCTCTTTTTAGTTTGTAATTCGAATCCATTCTTTTTTATCAAAGTCGTATTTCTTAATAATTGTTGCAGGATTTCCTGCAACAATACAAAATGAAGGAACGGGCCTAGTTACAATACTACCTGCAGCAACAATGCTATGTTTTCCTATGTTGCTTCCAGCCAAAATCACTGAATTTGCACCTATCCAAACATCATCTTCAATAATAACCTGAGATGTTGATACACCTTGCAGAGCTATTGATTTATTAACATCCTGATAGTTGTGGTTGAGTCCCGATATCGTTACATTTTGGGCTATATTAACATCATTCCCAATTTGAACAGGACCAATAATTGTATTACCTAACCCAACCCGTGAATTACTACCAATAATTAAATCTCCCACAGCATTATTTAAACAAGAAAAGTCTTCTATAACAGAATAATTACCCAATGCAAATCGATTAAAAGGGACAAGATCTTTTCGTACACTACGATAAATAACAGATCCTTTTCCTCTCTTTAAATAGGCAAATTGAAAGAGTCGGATCCACCATTGTGGACGTGTCTTTACAGGGTGTATAATAAAGTTAAGTAATAGACGCTTAAATCTCGGGTGTTGCTTAACTTTTGTTTTTAATTGTTGAAGATTCATTTATTATTGTATTAATGTTCACCATGTTCTGTGTGAATAAACTCTTTATTGACTCCTTTCATTCTGAACAAATTGAAAAACATATTGATAGCAAGTAAAGGAACTTTCCAAATAGCTTTTTTAAGTTGTTTATTTACTAGGTAATCTGGTATGGCCATACATAATGCCCCCAAAAGTGTAAATAGCAATATCCACCATTTTATGGCCCATTCCCAATTTATTAATGTGGTTATAATAGATAATAACCCGATAAATCCAATTAGTAACACCCGGGGAAGCATGATCCATTGAGCTATTTTGTCACAATAGTCTATGTTTTTGGTAAAAATAGCACTAGGTAAGTCGGGTAAAGCTTGCCACAAAGAAGCAAACTGGGCAGACAACCATCTGCGACGCTGATTATTGAATGCATTTTCTTTTTGTGTTTTCTCATCATAAACAGGCAGATCGTCCATATAATCAATATAGATTCTTTGTTTTAATAATAGCATTTCCAGCTCTTTATCTTCACCTGCAGATGATACTTTTTTAATATTTTCTTTAAACCACTTATATTCAAAAGCCATTCCGGAACCAATTAAAGCGGATGAAAGTCCTAATTTTACATGACCTGTTCTAAATATTGAATTATTAATCTCTTCACTCACGGCATCTAGTATGGCTGTACTTGTATTTAGATTTTTTGCCATACGATGTGCTTGAATAACATTTGCACCACATTCATATGCATTACTAATTTGTTGCAAGAAGTCAGGCTCAACAGTATTATCTGCATCCAGAATTACAACCATGTCATATTCTCGATCTGCCAATTTATCGATTGCAAAGTTTAGTGCTTTTGCTTTCGAACTGTTTTCAAAGTCAACAATCATTAAATCTATGGGTAATTGTCCGAGTCGTTGGTTGGTGCTATCTTCCATCTTATCGGAGATCACAACTAAGTCGTAGTTTTCTTTTGGATATTCTTGTTTCAAGAAAGAGTTTACAGTTTGTTCTATAACTTTATCTTCCCTGTAAGCCGGAAATAAAATAGCAAAATGGTATTTCATTTTAGCTATAGAATAGGAGTACTTTCTCTTAGGTATACTTGCTGCTGCAAATATAAAAAGATATCCTACGGAGAGTGCTAAGAGGAAAAAGAGTATAGAATCTATAATGTCCAAAATTATCAGTCCATCCATCTGTTAATCTAGTTTGTGTTCTAACTTAAAAAATGCGCATATTCCTTTTAATATAGCTTTGGATAAATCCGTTCTGCCATTCAAAAGAAAAACTAAAATATTTTTGGGAGCCGCAACTAGTAGTTGATACAAAATGGATATCCATCGAATTATACCGTATCTGTTACGCCAGGCATACAATAGTCGGTTACGTGTAAGATAGAAAGTACGCAGGTAACTTTGTTGACCGGTACTTTGACTCTCTTTGTGAAATACAGTGCAATGGGGTTCGTACCACAATTCATATCCTGCTTTTCCTATTCGGGTACTCCAGTCTAGCTCTTCATAGTAAAGGAAATAAATTTCGGGCATATATCCTATTTTATCTATCACTTCTTTTTTTATCATCATAGCTGCACCATGGCAATAAGGAGTGCAAATTGGAGTGTCATATTGTCCCTTGTCTGCTTCTCCAAATCCTATAAGATCGTTGCGCAAAGTAATTAGGCTTAATGAAATGTAACCGGCAAACTGTATGTTACGTGGAGGAAAAGCAAATTTAATCTTTGGTGAAACAGCTCCAATCTGAGGACTGCTTTCCAGTTTCTTAATTAAATAATGAAAAGTATCTTCTTCAATAAACGTATCGTTATTCAATAAAAAAATGTATTTTCCTTTAGCTTTACTTATGCCTAGATTGTTTCCACCTGAAAAGCCTAAATTCTTTTCACTTCTGATAGAAATAATATGAGGATATTTCTGTTGTAAAAGTGTAGCTTCATTGACTTTTGATGCATTGTCTATCACGATTATTTCATATGGAATAGATAGATGCTCTCGAAGTGATTCAATTAACTCACCCGTATCTTTTATTCCATTGTAGTTTATGGTTATAATTGATAATTCAGGTAAGTTGTTCATGCTCTTCTAATTCTTTGTCGTAATATTTACCTAGGAATACAATTGTGAAACATATAAAATATAGATAGCAATTTGGGTATTGTCCTAAAATTTCGTTTCCGTAGGCGGAAGCAGTCATACCAAACGTACCAGCCAGCAAAGCTGATAATATTCCGCTTAATTCTTTGTTTTTTATTTTAAAAAGAATTATATATGCTCCCAATATTATTCCCATAAAAAGAAGCATTATGTATAAGAGTAAACCTATTATTCCTGTTTGTACCCAAATGTTTACAAACCATGAATCTCTGGGCGTAACCGAAAATTTGTAATCAGGATTTTTGAGGTCAGGAATGTTTCCAAAGCCAATACCTGCTCCAAATGGAAGATCCTTTAAGTATTCTTTTAGTACCTTTTGGTTTTCTAATCTAACATTTAAAGATGGATCATTTGTATCAAAAGCACTACGCATCCTTCTTATCAGACTATTATTATTCCCAATTGTAGTGAAATTGAGAAAACAAAAAGCAGTTATAAGTAGTAATATAGAAGATAATGCAAATTTTTTATTTTTTGATAACAATACAAAAAAAGCATATCCTACAAATGGAACAGCTAATGCCCCACGAGTTCCTGATATGATCATGCTATAGCCACCAGCTATAGCAACAATAATGAAATAAAATTTAAGCCATTTGTTTTTAATATAAAAGGCAGCTATTGAAAATATTACGAGAGAAAATCCCATATTTGAACCGTAGTTTCCTGCATCAGAAAAAAAAGAAAAATAGCGTATACCTGTACTAATTAAATGAGTTCTGGCTCCTCCACCTACATATAGCCATGTTAATTCTGCTGTGTCAAATCCATGGTTTTTTTGCCAGTACCCTTTGAAAGCTGCAAGTAAAATTAAAATAGACCATAATAATAGCAGATTTTTAATATGTTTATATTTAGTTAGTAAAGTAGATGTTAAAATTATTATAGCTGTTGGGTAAAATACGATGCTACGAACCTTTGTATACCAATCTGTGAAAGATGATAGTTTCGGATTTAATAATTCTAGCAAACAATAAATTAACCAGATAAGAATTATGTATGTTAAAGGGTTTAAAGTCCTTTTCCAATCGACTGCTGTTAAGTTTGTCTTTAATAAGAGACCTACGAATATAAATAGCATGATTGAGTCCATAAATACACTTATAGGTACTGGGAGTGAAATGTATCTGGTTATCCCCATTATTATGTAATTATTTACAAAAAAGAACGTATAACTCCATAACGGATTTTTTAATAAGAAAAACAATCCGATTGAAATGAGTGGGGAAGCGGCTACTATATAACCAAAATTGCATCCTCTTTGCATTGTTGCTTTGTAAAAGATAACAATGAATGCCAATAATCCTAGGTGTATAAAGATTTTTGACATTGTAACTTTTGTTATATATTCCAATAATAATCGCATTTTTTATTCTGATGCTGTTAATCCAAATTGAGAAAATCTATATACAAATTTTCTAAGTCTATTATATGGAGGGAGAAGACCTGTGAAATTCTCTACCACATTTTTCTCTGCATTGTTTAAACAAACTAAAACAGAAGAAGTTGGTTTTACTAATCTCCTCAGTTCGTTAAGTAATATCTTATCTGTTAGTTTCCATGTTTTGTTAGCTTTTGCTATAACCAGATTAATGGCAGCTTCATTGATTAATTTCCCAGGAGTTAAACATTCCTTAAGTGGTGGATATTCAACAATAAGAATATCTGTATCATCTATTGATTTATATAAATCGCTTATAGAGTTTGCAAGTAAAAATTCTCTGGAATCTTTTAAATAATCCTTATTCCAGGATACAAATTTTACATTTAGTCCTATAGATGTCCAATATTCTTCCAGCTGATTACCAATAAAAGACTTACCATCTCCACTTTCAGTACTTATTAAATTAATAATTCTTTTTCCATCAGTTGGCAGATAACTTAAAAGTGTGTTGCATATAAACTTTGATGCAATCTTGTTTCTTGCTTTGCTGAAATTTCTAAGTTGAATAATATTGTTGCCAGGAAAAGCTCCAATCACTTTACAAGATGTTAATCTTTCAGCTCTGATTTTATCCCTAAGCGTTCTGTCTAGCACTTCTATGATTAATGAAAATCCCAGGATTGCAATAATACTTCCAAAGAAAACTGTCATTACAATTGATTTCCTATTTGTTGCTTCGGCTGCTAATGGATATACTGGCGGGTTAATAACTCGTAATGTAGCAGAAGTCATCTGTAGGTTTTTCTGTCGTAATCTAGCTGCATTCAAACTGTTAAGCATTGACGTGTAATTACTTTCAGTAAAGCCAATACTACGATCCATGCGCTTTAGTGTATTGCCGATAGGTGAGTAGAATATATATTTATCGTCAATAAGATTTTTTCTATCCTCCATTAATTTAAGTTTAGTTTCTGCTTTTTCCATATTTAGCATTTGCTCAAACCATTGCTGTAAGATTTCTTCTGAAGCTATTTTTTCTTTCGAATATTTTTGATTACTGTATTTTTCTGCAAATTCATTAAAATCGCTTTCTGCTTTTTTAAGTTGTTTTTTATAGGAGTTTATACTTTGATCTCCCAAAGAACTTTCATTATTAAATGTTTCTATATCGGTTATTTTAGATGTTAAAGCTGTAATTTTTTGCATTCTGTTGATGAATTCAGAATTGTTACGCAGAGATTTTATATGGCTGTCCATCCTTTGTTCCAGGTCTTTAATCAAAGCTTTTGCTGTATTGTATTCGAGTAAAAAGTCTTCATACTTACCTTCGTAAGTTGTATTTTGAATAGCAACTTGTTTTGACTGTTCTCCGTAATTAATGATTCGTTTACTTAAGCTGTAAGCTGTAAGAGAATCTTCAGATGTTTCTAACTCTTTTTTTAATTTAGCTAATTCTTCTTCGAAAAATTTGATAACATTATTTGTCTCTCCAAATCTAAGTTGCTGATATTGTTCAATAAATTCTTCATTTAATATTTTTAAAGTATTGTAAGCTATTCCAGGATCTCCATTTGAATATCCAATTTCAATCATATCACTGCCAGCTATTCTATCTACCTTAATTTTTTCTGATAAAGCTGAATAACAATAATCTGGATGATTCCAATAGAATAAGCCAAAAATAAAATTTTTGGGATCTGGTTTTTCATAAGCTTCTAAATTAGCTATAGTTTTTTTTTCATCATTTTTATCGATAAGCTTAAGTACTTCTTTGGGGGTAATTCTTAGAAGTTCTTTATATGTAGAAGCTTGAATGTGTGTATTATCCCGATTGGGATCACCATACATCATATTTTGTGCATAAAGTCGCAGAGAAGCTTTTTTAAGTGTACTTTGAGATGTAATTAGGGCTAAAATATTATCTAAAGTAGTACTTTGCTGAGTAAGGTTTACGTTTGCCCCTGTAGTGGTTTCAATTGTGTAACCCGAAATAAGTCCTGTATAGATTGTTGTTGTTGCGTCATATGTTCTACCTAAGTGTTTAGTAGCATATATAGCAAATAATGTAAGTGTCACAGGTACAATTATTAACCACCATCGTACTCTATATATAAATCTGGATAAATAAAGTAAATATTCCATAGATTTAAGTTTATTTTTTAGTTATAATTGAAGTCTTGGCAAGTACTTCAAGTTTTAAAAGTGATTTGTTAACCATTGCTCTGATAATTTCATATTCACTTGCCGCTTCTATTTGTATTCTTTTTCTATCACTCAATAAGCTTGCATCAACTTTACCATTTATAAATTCATTTTCAACTACCATATATTGTGCTTTAGCAAATGCCATATATTCGGATTTAAGTTTCAGTATAGAAAGATTTGATAAAATATCAGTGTAAATTTCTATTATTTGTTGTTTCAATTCATCCATTTTTTGCTCTTTTGTATATTCGCTCTCTTTAACCAGAAGTCTTTGGTTTTTTATTTTTCTCTTACGATCAAATAAATCATCCAATGGTATAGATATGCTTCCTCCTACATTGTAATAACTCGTTGCATTATTATTGTATTGATAGTAAATGGGAGTTGCAGAATCTGAGTAACCGGATGTGTATGCTTGAATACCGTAGTGATATGATGAACCAATTGAAAAATATTTTAGCCAGCTTTTCTTTTCTTTACTAAGTAATCCTAGTTCTTCTTCTTTCTTAGTATCATGAATTTTTATTAGCGGATTTTTCTTCGCATTTTCAAACAATGAATCTAAAGGAGGTAACTTAAGTTTGATGTAATCCTCCGGGGCCATATCTGCGATTCTTTCCTGAGCCAGAATCGGAACTAGAAAAAATGTACTAAAAACAAGAAGGGAAAATATTTTTCTTATCATATTATATACTTTTTAATCAAAGTTATACGTTTTCTTTTTGAATAAAAGCTGTCAGTGTTTTAAAAATGATTTTCATATCCAAAGAGAAAGAGTAATTTTTAGCATATTGAATATCTAATTGCTTTCTTTCTTCTGCGGACATTTTTCCTGAATCGCCTCGTTTCTCTACCTGCCATAGTCCGGTAAGTCCTGCTGGGGCCATGAAGCGGTCAATATATTCGTCGCTGGTTAACAGCTCTGCTTCGTAGAGTGGGAGAGGGCGGTTGCCTACAATGGACATGTCTCCTTTTAAAATATTAATTAATTGCGGAAGCTCGTCAATGCTGTATTTGCGAATAAAACGCCCAACTTTGGTTATTCGAGGGTCGTGTTCGAATTTCACAAATGAATTTTTCTTTTCAACGATTTTTTGTGCAATATACTCTTGCTCTGGGATTACATAATCATCTGATACCAGAATGATTTCATTTATATCGTTTAATTCATTCGTCTGGATTACTTCTTCTTCATCAGCTATGTGTTCATCATTATATTGGTTCAAATTCTTGAATTCCTTCAGACGTTTATCTGCATTAGTGTACATGGAGCGGAATTTCAGAAAATCAAATATACGATAGTCGCTTCCAACTCGTTTTGATTTATAAATAACAGGACCTTTGCTTTCCAAACGAATGGCAATAGCCGTAAGAATAAGGAGAGGAGATAAACATAGCATTGCCAGACTTGAAAATACAATATCGAAAAGACGCTTCATTACAGGCATGTGGAAGTGTTTAATTGATTTCTGATTTCGAAGTGCATTCCGGAATTGATGTTGCCTGGTATAAATGAAGTTAAGTGTCTGCTCAAAATTCTCTTTAGTTTCATTAAGAGACAGAGTATTGCAAATACCGCTTTTCAGATATCTGAAACTTTCTTCTCTAGTTAAAGAATCTGTAATAAGGATGATATAGGTGTGATAAAACTTGTTGTGAAGGTAAGAAATATCAGCTAGGTCTTTTTTGAAAAGTCCTTTTTCAAAAAGAATGATCACAGGCTTTTCATTATTATATTCAGACAGCCATTTGGATGCTTCAATACAATTTGCCGTGATCACTATTCTGCCTTCAGATAACTGGCTAAAATGTGTGATAGTTTGCGTTTGTGTTCCTATAAAAACGAGTTGTTGCATCTATTCTTTAATTATTTTTTTGATACGGATTTTTAATTCCATAGGGTTGAAAGGTTTTAAAATATAATCATCCGCACCCTCTTCCAATAATCTTATTCTTTCGGAAGTACTCTCTTCGCTGGAAAGCATAATTACAGGAATAGAGCTGAATAAAGCATTTGCCTTTATGTAATGTAAAAATTCATCTCCACGCATTTCGGGCATTCTTATGTCTGAAATAATAAGATCGGGGATGTTTCCTTCCTGCAACCACGCGATGGCTTTGACCGGATTTTCAAAGTATACAAGATCGAATTCTCCCGACAAATAGATTGAAATGACTTTTGCAATAGATTCTTTGTCGTCAATTAATAATATCTTTTTTCTCATCGTGTTTTTATTTTTGAAAGAGTTGTCCTATTTAAAGTACAAAGTTATTTAAAATAAAGATTTTAGCACTATTTTTATTCTAATTATTTTGCGTAAATATATGTTTGATCGGCGTTTGAACTATTATACCAATCTTGGCTGCTAGTGCCGCCCGATGTAGCCCAAGACTTAAATTTTGGATATGCTTTTAATATACTACTACATTCCAATGGATAATTAAATGTTCCCGGTATCATCAATCCCCAGATTAAATTATCGGTTCCCCGGTAATATACTCCATTTAGTGATAGGTCATTATTGGAAGGTATATTGTTAGGGCCTCCACCGAAATAAGTTGTAATTGCTTTGTCGGTTGGATTATATCCTACCAAGTGAACCTCTTTCCTGTTTTCGGTTTTAGTATCTGTTACAACAAAAAAGTTCAGATATTTAGTGGCTATATCAGATGAACTTACAGTACCGCTCTTGAAATATATCGTAATTTTCACCTGTTTTGGTGTTATGTAATCTCCTGTTTCTGTGTTAAGTGTAAAATATCTTTCTGTGGCGCTGTTGTTCAAAAAATGATGTGCTTCGTCAAAAAGAGGTATAATAGCTTTGTTTTGACCAGTTTCAACTCCGGTGGAACCAACCGTAAATACAGTCCCATTTAATCTATTGTTTGGTGAATCTGATTCTACAGAAACGCTGTTTACATTGCTTGCCGGAATCTGGTCTAACTGAAAGGCTGCCCCCAGCTTTTTAAATGCGCCTACAGCCATAACCTTTGCTGTGATAGTTAGACTTGATACGCTTGTAACCCAAAGCCATCTATTTAGAGTATAAGATGTTTGACATTCTACAACAAGGTCGTTCATGTCATAATCTCCGTATGCCGGCCAAAGATCTTCTATAGCATAAGTATATGTACTGTTTGTTGGCACTTCTATTGGAAAAGTTGGGTCAGAAGGTGTTGTTCCTTGCGGGTAGCTTCCTGAGCCGGTACATTCACTTGCGGGAATTAGAACTGAAGGATCTCCGTAACTCACCATGTGTGCAGGTGAGTAAAGGTAAATTCCTTTGCCATTCGTTTTGTAAGATGAACATTCAAGCTCTATATTTCCGGCAAATGCGATATTTGCGCTGCCGCTGCAGACAATTCTCTTTATGCGAGTTAATGCATAGTCTGATGAATAATAGGTACCGTAATTATAGCTTCCAGGGCCATTAATAATACTTGACCATGAGTTAAAGGTGGCAGTGCCTGTTACATTAAAAAGTGAATACGCTTCCATGTTCAGCTCTGTGCCTGAAGGGTTGAAGTTTACACATGATAGAATTGTACTGTTGTGTAGAGTAAAAGTAGCGCCTGAAGTTGTAATATCTCCGGTTACGGACATATTGCAATAATTATCAATAATAAATCCGCTGGAAGCATTAATGGATCCCATGGTCAGCACTCCATGGTTTTCAATGGTTCCGGTTTGCGTAAATTGTGAAATATTGACGGTAGAGCTGTTATTATAGAATCTACCTCCGTTCAATTTCATTTGGTTGAGGTAAAAAGCTCCTGCATTATATATATTTCCACCGGAATTAGAGAAATTGATATTAATACTTTTCTTTTCAGGATTAAAGGTACCTCCATCCATGATGAAAAGATTTACATTACCATAGCCGTAAATAGTCTGATTATTATTATATGTAATTTTACCTCCGTTTAAAACTACAATTTCCAAACCATTTTGAAAAGCTTCCTGAGTTAAAGGAACGTTCCATTCTCCTTCTACAAAGAGGGTGGTTGTTTGTCCTCCCCAGAAAACAATATTTCCGGAATAAGTACCTCCTGTAATTACATACGATTTTCCGGAATTTAGGGTCTGTGATGTTAATTTTAAATCAATGACGTTGGCTTCATTTCTGTTACCATAGTAAGTTGGTGCAGCGGCACGTGGAGTGAAAGCCTTAGCGTTAACAACAGAACTGGAAGATTTCCCTGCAAAATTTACAGATAATTCTGTAGCATCGATTGTCTTTTCTTGTACTATTTTTAGCCCGTTGGGTGCAGTCTGGCGAATATAAATAGTTTGTAACGCTTGCGGAAAATTAATTTCGGAAGTGTATGCTTCACTTTGTTTGGCTATTCCTTTGGCTAATAAAGTTGCATCGGGATTGAAAACTGGGTTATCATCGAAAACTTCAATGACATAGTAATATTGACCATTGTATTCATCATTTACGTTTACTGTTAGCTTTATAGAACTGATCGTTGACCAATCAAAATCGTCAGGAACTCCCGTAAAAGGAGAGGGGGCTTTGTAATAAGGATCGTAATAATCTTCTTTACATCCTAATAAAATAATCGTTGGAATAAATAAGAGTAGAAATGTTGCTATTTTATTTGTGTTTATTCTCATAAGCATTAATTATCATGTTGTAGCTATATTATAAAGCTACCTCTGTTACAAAAATATAATTTTTGTTTGATTATACAATTATTAAATAGTATAAATTTAATTATCGCTATTTATAAAATAAGAACGAGCGAGAAATAAATCTCACTCGTTCTTGTTTTATTTTTTAGTAAATGATTTCTTTATTTATATATATATTGATTATTAGCTTTGGAAGAATTGTACCAATCTGTGTTAGTTGTTCCTCCAGAAATGGCCCACGGCTTAAAGTCTGGATATGCAGTTAATATGCTGGTGTTTTCTACAGGATAGCTGAAGTCATCAGGTATTACCATTCCCCAAACCAAATTTGATTTGCTAATGTACTTAGTCGTGCTACTAGATGAATCGTTTCCTGTACCAAATAAACTTGCGTTTACTTTATCTGTAGGATTGTATCCTGCAAGGTGTATTTCTGTCCTATTTGTTTTTTGTTTGTCAGTAACAATAAAGAAATTTAAATACTTAACATCTAAATTATCTTTTAATACTTTTTTCTTGTTAAAAGTAATAGTAATTTCAACGGTTTTAGAAGGGGTATTCTGACCTTCTGTTGTAGAAGTATTAGTAATACCTGAAGATCCAAGGAAGCTGTGTGCATTATCAAATAACGGTATTACAGCTAATGTTTGATCTTTTTCTACATTTGTTCCTGTAACTTCAAACACAGACTTATCTGTGGAGGGTATTGAATAGTTGACTTTGTCTATATCATTAGCTGCAACTTTATCTAATTGGAATGCTGCACCTAAAGACTTTGTAGCACCGATAGCTTTCAATTTAGCTATAATAGTCATTTCTTCTACGTAGCCATTCTTGTCTGTTTTATATTCGGGCTTAATAGTAACAACGATGTCATTCATATCATAGTCTCCATAATTTGGCCATTGATCTTCCATTGTATAAGTGTAATAGCTATTGGTGTTTATTACAATAGGGAAAGTTGGATTGACAGGAATATTACCACCAGGTGTATTTCCATTAGTACAAGTTGTAGAAGGTATTGTTATTCCTGCTTCATTTAATTTAGAAATTGTAGCTCCATTATTTAAAGTGTAATGAGAATCATGGTTATCTGCTTCGACTTTAAGTTTTCCATTATAAGCTAATAGATCCCAATTTCCAGATATTGTTACTGACTTCATTTTAAGTAAGGCATAATCATCTCCTGTTCCGTTAAAAGATGTGTTATTTGAAAAAGTTGCTACGTCTGAGATATAGATAATAGAAGCACTATTCATGTTTGCATCTAAGGATCCAACATTAAGTTCTTTAGCTTGTAACCAGGAACTTGAACCCATATTCAGAGTAGGCTTTTGTGTAGAAGTGGAAAGCTTATTGCTTATAACAATTTTACAATTGTTTGTAATAGTACCTCCACCTAAAGATGCATTTGTAGCAGTAAAACTTCCGCTATTGTAAATGTTAGTTCCATTAGTAGTCACATCTCCATTAATAATCATTTCACTATTATTGGTTATAGTTCCGTTGGTTAAAGTCATTTTGCTAGCAGTAAAAATATTATCATTTACGATCGTATTAGCGCTATTTATGACTAACTCTCCTATTGATATTGTACCATTGTTGTGCAATGATGCAGAGCTAGGTAAAGTTAGTTTTTGAATATTAAATGTTCCCTCATTTATAATTGTTCCATTTGTGTTAAAATCTATATAAATATTTTTATTGTTTGGGTCATTAACTTTACCACCAGGCATAACAATAATAGAAGGATTACTACTTCCTGTTATTGATAGATCATTATTTGTAGCTATTTCTCCTCCGTTTAGTACTATTATGTTCATGCCTCCCTGTAAAGTGAAAGAGTTAGCCGTATTTGTCCATTTTCCTTTTATATATAATGTTGCATTTCCTTCTCCAGGAAAAGTAATATCGCCAATGTAGTCTTGGTCGACAATGTAAGTTCTTCCTGTCGCAATGATATGATTAGAACTGTTAATCGCTGTAGCGTTTGCAGGTTCTGTATAAGTAGGGTATATGAAAGTTTCTGCTTTAGTTGTTATTGAACGGGTAGTTGCAGATAAACTTTTAACAGATGTCGCACTACTGAAATCACATGCTAAAGAGCCGGATGTGATTGTGAGCATTTTAACTTCTCTGTTTCCTGTCGGACTTGTTTGTTGAATATATAAAGTAGTAAGATTTTGAGGGATTGAGAATGTTGAAGCATAGGCTTCTCCCTTCTTTGCTACTCCTTTAGTTAATAATTTTGCATTTGTATTATACAAAGGGTTGTTATCATATACTTCAACTGTATAATAATATTCTCCATTGTATTGGTCATTCACGTTAACCGTAAGATTAACAGAAGAAATTGTAGACCAGTTGAAACTGTCAGGGATTCCTGAGATAATTGCATTTCCATCATAATTTGGATCATAGAGATCTTTTTGACAGCCCGTCAGTAAAATGGCTGATGTGATGGCTGCTAATGCCATCATTTTTTTTGTCGTCGTTTTCATATTATACTTATTCCAATAATCTATTGAACACTCTTTTATTACTCTCTAGTAAAAATGATATAATTATATTTATTCTAATATCATGCAAATGTATGTATTTTAAATCTATTTTTACTAATTTGTCTAAATTATTAAATATACAATTAACATTAATTAAATATTTAAAATAGCTATACTCTTTTTTTAATTAGCTGTAAATGGATGGTTTGTGAATGTTTGCTTATTAATAAATATTGCTATGAAAGTTTTTTGAGCGGAAAATATCGGTTTTGTTTTTTTTGAAGATTGTCTGGTTACAGATTGTAGCCTTATTTCTGTTACTTTATGAAATAAATGAATAAATAGCATTAACATTTTTTTGATTTATTTGCTTTTCATATATTTTTCAACTAATTTTGCACCCGATACGTTACAGAGATCGGTTAAAAACTATATTGGGGGATAATTTGTTTTTAATAGGATTAACATAATAATAGGTAACAGTTATGGATTTTAATGTACCGAGTGTAGGTAAAAAACGTGTTGTAATTGTAGGTGGTGGATTTGGTGGTCTGAAACTTGCAAATAAGTTATGTGATAGTGGATTTCAGGTTGTGTTGGTAGATAGAAACAATTATCACCAGTTTCTTCCTATGATCTACGAAGTGGCTTCGGCCGGATTGGAACCAAGTTCCATTGCTTTCCCTTTCCGTAAAATTTTCCAGAAAAGAAAAGATTTTTATTTCCGTTGGGCAGATGTAACTGGTGTTAATGCCAAAGAGAATCTGATAGAGACATCTATTGGTAAGCTTAAATATGACTATCTGGTAATTGCTTCGGGAACAGAAACTAATTACTTTGGAAATCAGAATATTGAGGATGTGGCGTTGCCGATGAAAACGGTAGAAGAGGCTATGAGCATGCGTAACATCTTACTGGCCAATCTGGAGAGATCTCTTACTACTGCAGATCTTAAAGAAAGACAGGCTTTGCAGAATATTGTAATTGTGGGTGGTGGTGCTACTGGTGTTGAAGTTTCTGGTGCTCTATCGGAGATGAAACGATTTGTGATTCCTAAAGATTATCCTGAAATGGAAGTGCATAAGGTGAATATTTACCTGATTGAAGCTTCTCCTAAATTGCTTAGTGCTATGTCTCCTCAGGCTTCGGCTAATGCAGAAAAATTCTTAAGAGGAATGGGAGTGAATGTGATGCTGAATACTTTGGTGCAGGATTACAGAGAGGGCAAGGTTATTCTTGATAATGGAATGGATATACCTACTCGTAATTTTATCTGGGTGAGTGGTGTAACAGGTACTTCTTTTGATAATATTGGTTCGGAGTTCCTTGGTAGAGGAAGACGAATTAAGGTGGATGAGCATAATAAGGTTATTGGTCTGGATAATGTTTTTGCTATTGGTGATGTTAGTATAATGACAGCTGAAAAAGATTATCCTAACGGACATCCTCAGTTGGCTCAGGTAGCTATACAGCAAGGCGACTTACTTGCTTCTAATTTGAAGAATATGGAAAAGGGTAAGAAACTAAAACCTTTCCATTATCGTAATCTTGGTTCACTGGCTACTGTGGGTAGAAATAAAGCTGTGGCCGATTTTAATCAACTGAAAATGCATGGTTGGTTTGCCTGGATTATATGGCTGGTTATTCACTTGCGTTCTATTCTGGGAATCAGGAATAAAGTGATGGTTTTGGTTAACTGGGTATGGGGTTATCTTACTTATGATAAGTCTATCCGTTTGATTATGGCTGCTAAAAGAGTAAAAAGGCCAAAGGGAGTAAATTAATTAGTATCTGAGATAAATTCAAAATAATCGTTTGATTGTTTTGTGACTTAAAAGTATAAAGAGGTAGTTCACGTTGTGTAACTACCTCTTTATTTTTTATTCATGATTAAAGATAGGTATTATTCTTCGAGTAATTTTTTAGCATCAACAAACTGAGCTATGCCCGCTGCTACTTTTTTGGCATCTCGCATGGCAAGTACTACTGTCTGAGGAGTATTGACTACATCTCCGCCGGCAAAAACACCTTTACGGGTGGTCATACCATAAGGACGGTCTTTAGTAATTACATATCCTCTTTCGTCAACATTGATTCCTGATGTGGTTGATACAATACGGTTTGCCGGTTGTGAACCGATGGCCAATAGGATTTTATCCATTGGGATTATTTTTTCTCCTTCGCTGGTTATGGCTTTGATAGCCTTTAAGCGACCTCGCTCACCCAGGAATTCCTGAGTATCTGTATTCCATAAGAATTGTACTCCTTCTTCCACTGCTTCGTTGTATTCTGCCTTCAGTGCAGTCATGTGTTCCAAGTCTTTGTAATAGATAACAAAGACTTCCTTAGCGCCCATGCGAAGTGCTGTTCTGGCTGCGTCCATTGCTACGTTTCCGCAACCAATAATACCTACAATATCTCCTTCTTTTACAGGTACCTCACTTTTGTCAATGCTGTCGCTGTTGCATAAGCTGACAATTCTAAGGAAGTATGAAGACTGAATAACTCCTTTCAGATTACAGCCCGGGATATTCATAGTCTTTGGTTTTGCAGTTCCTGTACCAATGAATATGGCATCAAAATTCTTTTGATCGAACATTTCATCGACTGTAGTGTTTTGGCCAACTATAAAGTTGGGTATATAAGTAACTCCAAGTCCCTCTATTTTTCGGATTTCTCTTCGTACAACTTCTTTGGGTAAACGATATTCTGGAATGCCGTACATTAATACGCCGCCCAGTTCCGGTTCGCTTTCGTAGATTACTACATTAAATCCGTCACGAGCTAAATCGCCGGCTACGGTTAGCCCAGCAGGACCTGAACCGATAATGGCTACTTTACCACGGTTTTTCTGAGGCAGCTTTTCACGAATAAGTTTCATGTCGCTATCAAAGTCGGCGATAAACCGTTCCAGTTTACCTACTCGTATAGGATTCTGTTTCTTATTTAATATGCAATGTCCTTCGCACTGTCTTTCGTGAGGACAAACACGTCCGCAGACAGCCGGTAGGTTACTTTTTTCATTGATAATGCTCATTGCGCCGCCCATGTTCCCCATTGACAACTGGTGAATCCACCCGGGGATGTTGTGCTCAATGGGGCATCCTTGTACGCAAAGAGGATTTTTGCAGTTTAAGCATCTTTTTGCCTCGTCAACAGCTTCTTTAATGCTGAAACCTTCGTTGACTTCCTCGAATTTTAAATCTTTTGATTCCATAGGCTTTTGTTGTACCTTAATCTTTTTACCTTAGTATATTGTCTTAGTTTGCTGATTTTATATTGTTTTGCAAACTATACTTTGCAAAAACTGTGCAAATATATACTATATTTGTAATATATAGATAGCAGAATTGCTTTATTTTTCATAAAAGAGCAAAAATACTTGAATCGTATATTTAACAAGAAGGTGGCAGAAGAGGTGTATGGTATAATATTGCTGAGGATTGCCGGATTTCAATTTATTTATTTAAATTTGCATCATTCACGATTGAACCAAACAATATTGATTTTCTGAAAAGTTTTATGATAAACAAGATTTTATATACTCTATACCACAATTGGCGTGCAATTATTACCTGGCTTTTCTGGGGTTATGTTGCACTGATACTTGCTTTGTATCTGATAGATATAAAGGTGAGCAGCGTTTGCTTTACAGTATTCTTTTTCCTTTTTGGCCTATGGTTGGGAAGCTGTCTTTCTTACTGGCTGAGAGATGAAGTGAAGTACAGGGATTTGGACGAATAGTCTATTTATTAATCTCTGGTTATTTCACCTGCAATAGAGGTGGTCATGAAATAGCGGATTTGTTTGCTGCTATATCCGTGCCCAACCAGGAACATTAATTTAGTTACTGCACTTTCTACTGTACTGTCGTATCCACTGATTACTCCTGTTTGCAATAGCTGAAGTCCTGTTCCATAACGTTCCATTTCCACTGCTCCGGAAGAACATTGGGTGATATTTACGATAATAATGCCACGACTTGTTGCTTCTGACAGTTCTCGGATAAGCCACTCTTTCTGAGGTGCATTACCCGATCCGAAGGTTTTCAGCACAACAGCTTTTAGTCCAGGAGCATGTAGAATAGACGATACGATGCTTTCCTGTATTCCCGGAAATAATGTGAGAATAACTACATTTGCATCAAACAGGAAATGTGGTTTTAATGGTTTGCTGTCATCGGGTCTGAGTATTCGTGATGGCTCATATTTGATGTGAATACCTACACGTGCCAGAGGCGGATAGTTGAATGAACGGAAAGCGTTGAAGTTTTCGGCGTTTATTTTTGTGGTGCGGTTTCCTCGCATCAGGTGATTCTCGAAGAAGATACACACTTCGGGTACAATCGCTTTTCCGTCTATCTTTGCAGCTGCAATTTCTATGGCAGTTATCAGATTTTCTTTTCCATCGGTACGAAGCACTCCGATAGGGAGCTGTGATCCTGTAAGAATAACCGGCTTGCTTAGATTCTCGAGCATAAAACTGAGAGCAGAGGCTGTATAAGCCATGGTATCTGTACCATGGAGAATAACAAAACCATCGAAATTATCATAATTATAATTAATGATCTTTACCAGCTTAGCCCAGGCTTGCGGTTCCATGTCGGATGAATCAATTGGTGGATCGAACTGATAGGAAGATATACGGTAGTTGAATCTTTTAAGTTCGGGAACATGCTTCATCAGGTGGTTGAAGTTGAAATTCTCTAACGCACCGGTTTCCGAGTTCTGAATCATACCAATGGTTCCACCGGTGTAGATTAACAATACTGAAGGATATTTAGTGATCATAAAGTTGTGTTGTTAATTACGGCGCAAAGATAGTGATTCTTTCAACATAATTAATTAAAAAATGCAGATTACACTGTTCTTTGAATCTAACTTGTTTAGTTTGTTCTAAAAACAGGGTAATCTGCGTTAATTTTGCTCTTTTTATAGATTAACAATATGAGTTGTTAATCTCTCAGTTGAGCAATAAGTTTGTCGACTGCTGCAGAAATAGTTTCTTCTTCGCCCAGCAGGGTTACAAATTTACTTCCGATGATAGCTCCCGAAGCATGCTCGCAGGCCGCCTTGAAGGTTGCTTTGTTTGAAATACCAAATCCAATGAGGCGAGGATTGTTCAGCTTCATTGCTTCTATTCGCTTAAAGTAGTTTTTCTTTTCTGCATCGAATTCGTTCTGAGCACCGGTTGTGGCTGCAGAAGATACCATGTAGATAAACCCATTGGTATGCTCATCAATCAGGCGAATTCGCTCTTCACTGGTTTCGGGAGTAATCAGCATAATTATTTTCAGGTTGTAGCGTTCGGCTATGATCTGATATTTTTCCTGATAGTCCTTGAAAGGCAGATCGGGGATAATCATTCCATCAACACCACATTCCACACATTTGCGGCAAAAGCTTTCGAAACCATATTGCATGATTGGGTTTAGGTAGCCCATCAAGATAAGTGGAATTTTTACATGGTGACGAATGTCTCTTATCTGCTCGAAAAGGAGCTTCAGAGTCATACCATTACTTAAAGCCTGTGTTGATGCATTCTGAATTACCGGACCATCGGCCATCGGGTCGCTGAAAGGGATTCCAATTTCAATCATCTGAACTCCCTTTTTCTCCAGTTCGCGGATAATAGTGACTGTGTCGTCCAGGTTAGGATAACCGGCAGTGAAATAAACAGAAAGGATACCTTTTGTACTGCTGTACAGTAACTGATTAATTCTATTCATAGTTTTTAGTTTTTTATGCTCGTTTTATTTTCTTAATTCTTTGATAAACCTGCTAAGCATCTCTATATCTTTCAATGCGGGAGAAATTTCGAAACGACTGTTTAGGTCTATTCCGGCAAAACGTTCATGCTTAAAAGTCTTCACGTCTTCTACACTCTGGGCTGAGATGCCTCCGCTTAATAGAAAAGGTGTCCGTCCGTGATAATGGGAGAGTACCGACCAGTCGAATTGTTTACCGGAACCACCGTGTTCCTCACATTTCGTGTCGAAGAGAAAGTAACTGCAAAGTCCTTCATATTTCTCCGTTGCTTTCAGATCGTCCGGAGTGGCAACAGAAAAGACTTTTATCAGATTCAATCCTTTGTTCCGCAAAGATAAACAATAATCAGGTGATTCTGTTCCGTGAAGTTGTATAAAATTCAAAGAAAATTTGTCGGCCAAAGCTAATACTACCTCTTCTGTTTCATTCACGAAAACTCCCACTCTTTTTGCTTTTTCAGGAAGATAGGATGGAGGGTAGGCCACATACCGAGAAGAGCCCGGATAGAAAATGAGTCCGATCATATCGACTCCCAGACTTTCTGCCTTATATATATTATCGGCATCCCTCATGCCACATACTTTGATTAGCATCTCTTTCTATTAGTTAAGCTGTTTGATAAATTCTCCGAGTGCTTTTCCCGGATTGTCTGTCTTCATAAAGTTCTCGCCGATAAGGAATCCGCGGAAGCCGGCTTGGCGTAATCTCTTTACCGTTTCAGGAGATGAGATTCCGCTTTCGGAAACAAGCAAAGTATCCTTTGGCAGTGCATTAGCAAGGCGGAAAGAATTCTCTATATCGGTAACGAATGTTCCTAGGTTCCGGTTATTGACTCCAACCATATCGATGGTGCTGTTTACATATTCCAATTCCTTCTCACTATGAATTTCAAGCAAAACTTCGAGCCCTAGTTCGTGAGCCTTTCCTGCCAGAAAAGCGCATTCTTCTTTTTCCAATGCGGCTGCAATAAGAAGAATTGCATCTGCTCCAACAATCTTAGCCTGATAAAGCTGATATTCATCGATGATGAAATCTTTTCTCAGGATAGGAATGTTTACTCCCGGACGAGCATCGCGCAAATCCTTCAGACTTCCTCCGAAGAATGGAGTATCTGTCAGGATAGAGAGTGCGGAAGCTCCGTTTGCTGCATAAGCAGCAGTGACTTCTTCCGGAGAGGCATCTTTATTTATCCAACCTTTTGAAGGCGATTTGCGTTTGAACTCAGCAATAATGCCACTAGAAGAATTAGCCAAAGCCTGACGCATGGAGAGGATATTTCTCTCCTCGGCAGCTCCATCCTGAAGTGCGGCAAGAGAAACGGCTTTCTTTTGTTCGCAAATAGTATTTCTCTTGGCTTCAATGATTTCCATCAATATATCTTTCATTGATATTAACTGTTTAGTTGAACAAATTGTTTAAGCTTAGCCATAGCTTTTCCACTCTCTAGTGATTCGCGTGCAATGGCAATACATTCTTCTATACTTTTCTCCGGACAAATAACCTGAATAGCAAAAGCTGCATTGACAATTACACAATTCTTTTGTGCATCAGTAGCTTTGTTATTCAGTACATTGTCGAATATTAGTGCAGCTTCTTCAGGAGTATCGCCTCCGTAAAGATCGGCTTCAGTGCAACGTTTGAATCCTAATGATTCAGGAGAATAAATCTTTTCGCTGGTTGAGTCTACTACTTTAAAATCGCTGGTTAAAGAGATCTCGTCGTATCCGTCCAAACTGTGTACTACTGCAAACTTACTTCCGCTTTCTTGATAAGCATAGCTGTAAAGTCTCATCAAAGGTAAGTTATACACTCCCAGTAACTGATAAGTAGGCATAACCGGATTAACTAGTGGACCAAGCATATTAAAGAAGGTACGTACACCCAGATTCTTACGGATAGGAGCAACAGCTTTCATTGCCGGACTGAACAACGGTGCATGCAAATAAGCTATATTGCACTTATCCATACTTTCGCGCAGTTTGTTTACATCGGAGGTGAACTTTACTCCGTGTTGCTCCATTACGTTGCTGGCTCCACTTACCGAAGTAGCACCATAGTTACCGTGTTTTACTACATTGTAACCTGCGCCGGCCAATATAAAACAGGCGGTAGTTGATATGTTGAATGTGTTTTTACCATCACCTCCAGTGCCTACAATATCAACAGGTTTGTATTCTGAAAGGTCAACTTCAACGCGCATATCAAGTATTGCTTCTTTAAAGCCCAGCATTTCGTCTACAGAAATATTGCGCATCATAAAGACAGTCATGAGTGATGCTACCTGCGAATCGTTGTATTTTCCCAGAGATATATTCTGAAGAACTTCTTTAGCTTCTTCACGGCTAAGGTATTGATGCTCAAAGAGCTTATATAGTATATTTTTCATTTCGTTATTTATTAAAATCTTTGTTTCAAAGCTTCTGAATTTTATCGCCAATAAATAAAATCCATTCGCCAATAAATAAAAATTATAGGTGAATAATCGGATGACTATTGCCCAATGATTTTAAAGGATATGCCGGGCAATGTTTTCTGTTATTCCTTATTTAAAAAGTTACTGATAATTTGGTGTCCTTTGGGAGTAAGTACCGATTCCGGATGAAACTGAATTCCTTTCACGTTGTACTTCTTATGACGGATTGCCATGATTTCTCCTTGTTTATCTTCTGCTGTTATTTCCAGTTCGTCCGGGAAATTTTCCTTGCTGATAATCCATGAGTGATAACGCCCCACGGTAATCTCCTTTGATAATCCGCTGAAGAGTGAATCTTCCTTTAATACATCGATAGGAGTTTCTACTCCGTGGAATACCTCTTTCAAGTTCTCTAGTTTGGCTCCGAAAGCCTCACCGATAGCCTGATGTCCCAAGCAAACACCTAGAATTTTCTTTGTAGGTGCATAACGCTTAATGAGTGGTAGCAGAATACCTGCTTCTTCGGGAATACCCGGTCCCGGTGAAAGGATAATAGTATCGAATCTGTCCACCTCGTCGAGCGTTATTTTATCGTTACGATGAACTTCTATGTCAGTGAATCCCAGTTCTTTTACCAGGTGAAGAAGGTTGTAGGTAAAAGAGTCGTAATTATCTAATATAAGTATCTTTTTCATTGTCTTGTGTGTGTTTAGTTTTTTAATGAACAAGCCAGATCTATTGCTTTTTTCAATGCACCTAGTTTGTTGTTTACTTCCTGAAGTTCGTACTCATCGTTGCTCTTGGCAACAATTCCGGCTCCGGCCTGATACCACAATTCGTTATTCCGGCTTACAAAAGAGCGAATAGTAATAGCTTGATTTAAATCGCCGTTCAGTCCGATAAATCCGATGCAACCACCGTAAGCTCCACGGCTTTGTTTTTCAATTTCCGAGATAAGCTGCATAGCTCTTACTTTAGGAGCACCGGAAAGAGTTCCGGCCGGGAAAGTATCGATAAATGTTTTAACTGCATCGGCACCTTTGTTGAGTTCGCCACTTACGCGAGATACCAAGTGAATAACGTGACTGTAGTATTGTACTTCCTTATAGAAATCTACCTTTACGTTGTGAGCATTGCGGCTCAAGTCGTTACGGGCAAGGTCTACCAGCATTACGTGTTCTGCATTTTCCTTCGGATCGGCCAACAGAGCTTCTACCAATTCTTTGTCTTTTGCTACATCTCCGGTGCGACGGCTTGTTCCGGCTATTGGATCAATGCTTGCAATATTATCTGTTACCTTACAGTGCGTTTCGGGAGAGGAACCAAAGATGCGGAAACCGCCGAAATCGAAGTAGAACAAATAAGGAGAAGGGTTAATGGAACGAAGAGCGCGGTATACTTTAAAGTCGTCTCCTGTAAACGGCTGAACAAATCTGCGGGAAAGTACAATCTGGAAAACATCTCCACGAAGGCAGTGAGCTACCCCCTGGCGTACATACGATTTGTACTCCTCGTCTGTAATGGGACTTCTTTCCGGGCCTCTGGTTGAGAAGTTGTAGGAAGCGAAGTTACGATTTTCAAGAATTGTTTCCAGTTCTTCAATATTGCTGCTTTCACCATCCTGCAAAAGTTCCACCAGGGTTAGTTCATTTTTAAAGTGATTAAAGATCAGCACATATTTATATAGTATATAGAGTAAGTCGGGTGCATCGTTCTTTGCATCATGAGATTCCGGAACCGGAATGTGTTCAAAGTAACGTACTGCATCGAAAGATGTATAACCAAACAGACCGCAGTAGTTTTTATCTTCACCTGTTACACTTAGTTTGCCAATGAAACTATTCATAGCGTCAGATACCGTAAACTCATCCGAAATGTTTTCTTTTAGTTCTGTATTATCTGGGAAGCGGGTAGTGCAGACATTGCTGTTTACTCCGATGCTCGCCAACGGCTTCAGTGCAATGTAAGAGTGACTGTTTACATTTCCATGGAAATCAGAACTCTCGAGTAATGCCGATTCAGGATAAATATCCCGCACTTTCAGGTAAACACTTACCGGAGTATGCAAGTCGCTCAGTACTGTTTTGCTTATAGTTTTAAAATTATATGTTTTCATCTTATCTTAATATTTAGTCGTTCAAAAATCCAATGTAAGTATCCATATCCTTATCTCCACGGCCAGAAACGGTTAGTACCACCACATCTTCCGGTTTAAACTTCAGTTTGCTAAGAGCACCTAGTGCATGAGCAGATTCCAATGCCGGAATAATTCCTTCAATTTGTGTAAGCTCGAATGCTGCTTTTACAGCTTCGTCATCGTTAATAGCAAGGATTGTAGCACGATTCTCGGTAGCAAGGTTAGCGTGGAATGGTCCGATTCCCGGATAATCCAATCCGGCAGAGATAGAATAAGGTTCTTCAATCTGTCCGTCTTCTGTTTGCATAACCAACGTTTGTGCTCCGTGAATAATACCCATCTTTCCCAATTGGATAGTAGCAGCCGACATTCCGGAATCTACACCTTTACCACCAGCTTCGGCAAGGACAATCTTTACACGGTTGTCGTCAACATAATGATAAATGGTTCCTGCAGCATTGCTTCCGCCACCAACGCAGGCAATCAAGTAATCGGGATAATCACGTCCTTCCTGTTCCAGTAATTGTTTCTTGATCTCTTCGCTGATAACAGATTGCAGACGGGCAACCATATCAGGATAAGGATGAGGTCCTACGGTAGAACCAATAACGTAATAGGTATCTGAAGGATGACAACACCAGTCGCGTATAGCCTCATTGGTAGCATCTTTTAAAGTCATATTCCCTGAAGTTACCGGACAAACTGTAGCACCCAGCATCCTCATTCTCTGAACATTCGGCTGCTGACGTTCCACGTCTGTCTTGCCCATGTAAACAATGCATTCCATGTTCATCAGTGCACATACGGTAGCTGTTGCCACACCATGCTGACCGGCTCCGGTTTCTGCTATAATTCTCTTCTTGCCTAAACGTTTTGCAAGCAGAACCTGACCGATAGCATTATTAATCTTGTGTGCTCCGGTGTGGTTCAGGTCTTCTCTTTTAAGATAGATTTTGCAACCATACTTTGCCGAAAGGCGATTAGCCAAATAGAGTGGGGAAGGGCGTCCTACATAATCTTTGAGTAAAGCATTGAATTCTTTTTTAAACTCTTCACTTTGCAAAATATCAAGGTAGTTGTTTCTTAATTCTTCTACACACTTGTGAAGGATTTCAGGAACGTATGCTCCACCAAATTCACCATAATAACCTTCTTCGTTGACTAAATACGTTTTCATCACTTTATATTTTTTAGTTTTTAAATTTGCGTAAAAAAAAGAGGCCCGTCGCAGTGCGACAGGCCTCTGAAAATATCCTTTGAATTTATTTAGTATATATACACGAGTACTGCTTCCTTACGACTTTCGAGGTTGTAAGAAGCGCCACCAACATGCATTTACTAAAATTGTTTTCATTCTCATTTTGTTTTGATGGGTGCAAATTTATATACTTTGTTTTAATCTGCAAACATTTTGCGATATTTTTTTTGAATTTGATATAATTTCTTCTTTCTGAGTTATTCTTTTAATCTATTTAGTTTGATTTATAATAATCTGTAAATGGGATGAAATTTAATCTGCAAACTCAAATGCATGTATTTGTTATGCAATAAGTAAAACACGTTTTTTTATTGTTTTCTTAAATTTTAGACCAGGCCCGTTTTAATTTGTCCAATTTTGCTAGTTTAAAATACGCCTATTTTATAGCTTAAATTGTTGAAATTCATAATGTTATGCTATATATCATTTGTCCAACCACTTTTTTGAATATTTCTATATTATGATTTATTTTTGTAATGTTCATAATTGAATCAAGTAATAAAACGGCAATCTAAAAAGAGAGAGTATAGAATTGAGAGATAAACACAATCTAGAAACAAATCTTAGCAGTTTATGAAACCAAGAAAATCACAAACACTTCCTGTAGACTTCATAGCAAGAAGTTGTTCGCAGGATTTTTCGCAGTTGAGCACTTTTCTTATGAATGAAAAGATTGACGATGCAGCTGGCGAAGAAAGAGTCTTGGAATGTGCTAATTTTATATTATCCGTTCCATTGGATAGAAAAAGCTTGTTTAGAGAGTATGCTGAACACATCTTATTTTTATGGATGACTAGCAGTACAGATACAAAGTTCGACATTGGGAAAACGGTTGGTAAAGTTATTAAATCAAATCTTTCCTTGTTTAGCTTATATATTGCATGTATTGCAAAACTAGTTTTAGAAAATAAAAATAAGTTAGCGGATGATAAGGACATTAGTAATAATGCAATATCAATGCTATTGAATTATTGCATGAATAAAGCGAATAATGTGGTGATTAATAATGCATTATTAAAACTAATGAAAGAAGAAAATGTATTTGCAGATAAGCTTCTGAAGAAAAAATGTTTTCTCTTTGATTCATTTTATCAGCTTTACAACAAAATGACTTATTCAAGTTCTCTGACTTTTGATCAGTATTCAATTAAAAAGGGATAATTAATAAGCCTAATTATTGATGTTCTGCTGAAATATTAAGTAAGAGGATCTAAATAAGATTTGTATTATAGATCTTTCTTCTTAATCATTGGTACGAACTGAACCCATAACAGAGGTTTCATATTTGTGTTGCCATCTAAGTCTTTGGTAACAAGATAAAGTGTTTGTTCGTATACGCCAACAGGAATAACCATTCTTCCTCCGGGTGCAAGCTGATTTGTCAATGCTTCCGGAACGTAAGGTGGTGCTGCTGTTACTATTATTGCATCATAAGGTGCTGCCGCTTCGTATCCTTTATATCCATCGCCAAGAATAAACTTGATATTCTTATATTTTAGAACAACCGGATTGTTCTTTGCCATTTCATGAAGATCGGGAATTATTTCCATTGTATAAACTTCATTGGCAAGCTCAGCAAGTATGGTTGTCTGGTATCCAGTACCTGTACCAATCTCTAGTACTTTATTGCTTTTCTCAAGAGATAACATTTCCGTCATTACAGCTACAATGTAAGGCTGAGAAATAGTCTGGCCACAATAGGAGGGGAGAGCCTGGTCTGAATATGCATATTCATGAAAATCAGCAGGAACAAAAAGATGTCGGGGAATCTTTTTCAGAGCAGTCAGAAGTGCTTTGCCTTTTACTCCCCTCGACTCAATCTGGTCTTCAACCATCATGCGTCGCTCTTTCTCGAATAACTTTTCATCATCCTCGGCAAACATAGCTTTTACTCCTTTACTTTATAGTTGTAATATAATAGCGAGAATTAGGTACAATAGTTCGGTATAAAAATTAGCTCTAAAATGTCTGGTCATTTCTGTTAAACAGACTTGAGACTTTACTCAAAACCTCAAGTCTGTTTTTTAATATGATAAGATAAAATTTGGATAAAAACAACTCGTAAAAGTACGAGATGCTAAAGTATATATACTTCATTATATATGAAACAAAGATGATGGTTTGTTTGTTTCGCAGGTTTTATCTGGTTGAATCTTGTAATCTTAATCATATAACCCTTAGAGTTTTAGCCCTTTTATGGGATAAATGAACCTCGAAGTAAATATATGTGTTAAATGATTATAATTATTAGCGGATTTATTTTGGTTTAATCGTTTAAACTTCTATATTTGGCACGTTCAATTAACTAAAAGCTAAAAACCATAAGTTTATCCAAATGAAAAGTAAAGTATCAATCAAAACCATTGCTGAGCAAGTTGGAGTTTCCACTGCCTTGGTTTCGTATGTACTTAACAATAAGAACGAAAACAGGATAAACAAAGATGTTGCAGCAAAAATCAGAAAGACGGCTAAAGAACTCAACTATCAGCCTAATCAGATTGCAAGAAGTCTGAAATCACAGAAAACACAAACCATAGGTTTGATTGTAGCCGATATTGCCAATCCTTTTTCATCTCAGATAGCTCGCATTATTGAAGATGAGGCCAAGAAAAACGGATATTCAGTAATCTTTGGCAGTTCTGATGAAAGTGAAAAGAAAACCCACGATTTAATTACATTGTTTGTCAATCGTCAGGTAGATGGATTAATCGTTGCTATGCCCGAACATAGTGAGGATCAGATTCTGTATCTGAAGCAGACTGGAATTCCGTTTGTGCTCATTGACAGATATTTCCCTACTATTGCGGCAAACTATGTTGCTATTGACAATTATAATGCTGCAGGCAAAGCAATTCGTCATTTATTGGCTAACGGACATAGAAGGATAGGTATTATATCTTATAAAACCTCCTTGCATCACCTGAATGAACGTGTAAGAGGAGCAGTTGATCTTTTAAAAGAAGAAGCCATGGTAGGTGAAGTGCGTATCGATCATGCACATGAAGATGTTATTAAAGCCATTGATAAGTTTCTGGCTGGTGATAATCCTGTTGATGCCATCTTTGCCACAACCAACTTACTCACGATTGACGGGCTTAAATATATTAATAGTCTGGGACTTAAAATTCCCGATCAGATTGCTGTTGTAGGCTTTGATGAGACTGATGCATTCGATCTTTTTTATGCTCCTGTTACTTATGTAAAGCAACCTATGACGGCGCTGGGGCAGAAATCAGTGAAAATTCTGCTCGATGCTATAGAAAGCAATGGTTCAATTGAGTCGGCCATTTTTGATACAGAACTCATCATTCGTAAATCTTCCGTTATCCCCCGATAATTTTTTTTTCCTCTTTGTTTAAACGTTTAAACAAGATGAAATAAAAAACAAAAAAGCATATATTAAAATCACAAATTAAATTTATCATGAAAACAAAAGACCTTAAAAAACAAAAAGTAGTGTGTTATGGAGAAGTCCTTTGGGATATTTTCCCAACAAAGACTAAACCCGGTGGAGCGCCTATGAATGTAGCTTATCACCTTCAGAAATTCGGTGTTGAAAGCCACATGATCAGTCGTGTAGGTAATGACCAAGCCGGAAAAAAGCTATTGAATCTGCTCAATGATTGGAATATACCAACTACAAGTTGCCAGATCGATGAAGTTCACGAAACCGGGAAAGTAGAAGCTATTGCAGGAGCAAATGATGAGATGACTTATGTTATACATGAAGCTGCTGCATGGGATTACATTGCAACCGATCCAGCTTATGACGAATTGGTTGCCGATGCCGACGCTTTTGTGTTTGGAAGCTTGGTAAACCGTAATGAAGCTTCACGAGATACTTTGTACCGACTTCTGGAAAAGGCTTCTTATAAAGTGTTTGACATAAACATGCGTGCACCATTCTATTCGGTTGAAACAATAGAATATTTATTGGAAAAGTGCAATCTGCTGAAACTAAACAAGGCCGAGCTAGAACTCATTATCACTTGGTTCTGGGATCAGACAGGCACAGAAGAAGAATCTGTGAGATTCATTCAGAAAGAATTCAAGATTGATGAAGTGATAGTAACCAAAGGAAGCGAAGGTGCTACCTATTATACATTATCTGAATCATATACTTATCCGGCATTCAAGGTTACAGTAAAAGATACTGTAGGAAGCGGAGATTCTTTCCTTGCTGCTTTCCTTGCAAAGAAAGTTCAGAACGAAACACCAGAGATGGGTATGATCTATGCTACTGCACTAGGTGCTTTTGTTGCTTCTCACGAAGGAGCTTGTCCTTCTTACAATATGGATCAGTTGATGGACTTCCAGCTACAGCGTCAATCTATTTTATAACACACCTTAATTCCTTTATATTATGCAACTACCTAATTTAAAACCAGCGAAAACATTAACCATTGCAGCCGATATGTCAATGGAAAAGAAAGTCAGTTACGTGTTACCTCTTGTTCTTATTATCAGTATGTTCTTTATGTGGGGCATGGCCGGTAACCTGAATGATATTCTGATTAAACAGTTCAAGAAATCATTTGAGCTTACCGATTTGCAATCAGGTTTTGTACAATCGGCCTTTTACATGGGATATTTCCTTCTTGCTATTCCGGCATCCATCGTGATGCGCAAATACAATTACATTACAGGTATCATAATTGGTTTGATATTGTATGCAGCCGGAGCATTCCTATTTTTCCCGGCAGCAGAAAATAGCTCTTACCCATTCTTTTTGTTTGCCTTGTTTGTCATTGCTTCCGGACTAGCATTCCTTGAAACTGCTGCCGGTCCTTATGTTCTGGCATTAGGAAAGCCCGAAACGGCAACTTTTCGTCTGAACCTGGCACAATCATTTAATCCTATCGGATGCGTTACCGGCGTGTTGGTTGGTCAGCATTTTATCCTTACCGGAGTTGAGTATACCAAAGCAGAGCTGGCTAAAATGTCGCCCGAAGCTTTACAAACTTACTATCTAACAGAGGCACATTCCGTGCAGACACCATATCTTATTATCGGCGCTGTTATTCTGTTGTTTGCCATAATTATCGCATTCACAAAATTCCCTACTATCAAGGATGAAGAGACAGTTAATACGTCCTCTACAAGAAAAACGTTGAAACTTCTGCTTAGCAAGAAATCATTCAAGCAATCAGTTTTTGCACAGTTCTTCTATGTAGGAGCTCAGGTATGTATATGGAGCTTTTTAATTCGTTATATTCAGGATACAATTCCCGGAACACCAGAGAAAGGCGCTGCTAACTTCCTGACTATTTCCCTTGTAGTCTTTACCCTTGGCCGATTTATAGGGACAGGCTTGCTCAAGAAAATCAAAGACAATAAATTACTTTGGATTTATTCTTTTATTAATGTAGTTCTTACAGCAGTTGGAATCTTATTTCCAGGAACAATAGGTCTTTGGGCATTAGTGGGCACAAGTTTCTTTATGTCAATCATGTATCCTACAATCTTCTCATTGGGTATTAAGGATCTTGGCGAACACACAAAGTTGGGAGCATCCATACTTGTAATGGCAATTATTGGTGGAGCTGTACTTACCCTTGCAATGGGACGTTTGTCTGATTTGGCAGGAATTGCCAATTCTTTGCTTATTCCTATGATTTGCTTCGGCTTTGTTGCCTACTATGGCATTAAAGGATATAAAGATAAGGCTTAGTAACCAGCTGATTATAACCATTTAATATCCCCGGTTATGTATACTGCAAATCTCCGAAACAGATATTGTTGCAGATCGTGTTATGCCAGATTTCTGTCTGTTGTACCGACTAATGCGAATGAACTTCTTATTAATTATAAGACTATTCTGTGCCTTTCCATTTTATTTTTATCTAAATGTTTAAACGATTAAACATTATCCATTATGAAAAAATTGCTTCAACTATTTATAATAATAGCAATGCCATTTTGTGCTAAAGCTCAGGTGGTAATTACCAATACAAGCTTTTCAATGGGAACCACAGGACGAATCGGAGTTGGTGCATCACCAACGGGCGAAGGCAACATGTGGAAGCCGTTAAACCTTTCCGGTCAGGGTTCATTGGCCGGACGTATGGAGCAGACAGATTACTTTGATCTGTTGCCTGCGCTGCACTTCACGCCAAAACTTATAGGGAAGGACAGTACAAACGTAACCTTTCAGGCCCGACTGGGGATGTATTCTGCCAACGGACAGTTTATAGGCAACGTAAGCACTCGTTCGGCAGACGGACTAACCTTTATTCTTCCCGAGGCTTTCGTTGAAGCCCGGAATATTATGGGTAGCCGTTGGTCGGCATGGGCAGGTGCACGCTTCCGCCGCTACGACGACATACACATTTGCGACTATTTCTACTTTGACGACCATTCAGCTCAGGGATTTGGTGCGAGCTATAAAACAACAGAGTTAACCATGTTGATGCCGGCTTCCACAGACTCTGCAGGTGTTTATCCCTATAATTATAAAGTGACTGTTGCCGGAGCTACCAATTCGGCAATCAGACAACGTATGGTATGGATTGGGGAGCATACCTTCGAGATGAAGAATGGAAATAAGCTTAAGTTGTTGGGAGAGTATCATTATGTAGCAGCTACTTCAGATAATGCTTCCATAAAATATCCATCCGATAAAGGATGGGTGTTGGGTGCCAAATTTACAACTCCCATAAAGACAGTTGTGCCCGAATCTTTTAATGATATTTCCGTGCGTTACGGAACAGGCATTGCCAATGGTGGTGATAATGGGAATACCTTTACATGGGCTACTTACGGAGCACCCAACGATGAAGGACGATACACCGGAGCATACTCCTTAACCATGGTAGAACATTTCTTGCTTACTCCTTCAAAAAAGTTTAGTATAAATGGATATGGTGTATTTACCCAAAGTAAGGGAGGTTCGTCCAGTACAAATAAAGATACTTATTTCAACGGATCGCAGATTTATAACCGAAAGAGAGATATTGTTGCAGGCCTCAGAACTTTGTATTATGCAACAGACTGGTTGCACCTTATTGGAGAAGTGCATTATGCAGTGCGTAAAGATGGTGATAACCCTAATGCTGCAATGTGGAAATTCTCCTTTGCACCAACTATTGCTCCGGTAGGGCAACGCAGTGCATGGTGTCGCCCACACATCCGTTTTGTTTGTTCGCTGGCTCGTTACAACGATTATGCCCGCGATCATAATTACTCACCGTTTTTGCAAGTCAACCAAAAGCGTTGGGGAACATATATAGGCGTAAAAGCAGAATGGTGGATATTCTAAACTTAAAAACAAATTAAATATGAAAGTAAAATTCGGGGCATCAATCCTGTCATGGATTCCCCCAAAGTGGACAGCAGAAGGCGGATTATACGCAATACAGAAAACCTCAGAAGCAGGCTTTGATCTTCTTGAAATCTTATTACCTCCTTCGATGGATATAGATACCCAGACAGTGAAGAAGCAATTAAAGGATCACAATCTTGATGCTGTATGCACACTTAATCTGCCGGCCGATTGTCACATACCGTTTTATCCTAAAGAAGCAACTTCTTTAATGAAAGCTGCATTAAATAAAACAGCAGATCTTGATATAGCTTTCCTGGGAGGTGTTCTTCATAGTGGGATAGGGGTCTTCAGTGGAAATCCTCGTACTCCTCAAGAAGAAGAGACTGTTTGTGAAGTATGGTCCGAGGTAGCCGAATATGCACAGAATCTAGGTATTACTATTGGTATAGAACCCATTAACCGTTACGAAAGTTATGTATGTACCAGTGCGGCCGAAACCTTGCGCATGATCGAGCGTACCAAAGCTCCTAATCTGGCTTTACATCTAGATACCTTCCACATGAATATAGAAGAAGATAACTTCTGCGAGCCAGTAATTGCTGCAGGCGATAGATTAAAACATATTCACATGACCGAAAGCAATCGTGGCATGCTGGGTGAAGGAAACGTACACTGGGATAATTTATTCCGTGGATTGGCATCCATCGATTTTAAAGGAAATCTGGTACTGGAAAACTTTACTTCGCAGGTGGAAGGCATGGCTAGCGCCGTATCCTTGTGGCGGCCATCCAGATACAATGCTGCTGAACTGGCAACAGGTAGTTTGAAATTTATGAAAGTAAAAGCCGCAGAATTTGGGTTAATATAAACTATATCTCAGTCAAGCTCCCGTCAAGATTCCAATAAAATCTGTCGGGAGCTTTTTTTATGGAGCAATGAATTTTCTTTAATTCTTGTTGGGAAACATTCTTTGAATATAAAATATAGATTATATTTGCGCACGAAATTATTATCAAAAACAATTCGCTAATATAATAAAGTTATGAAATTAAGAATATTCTTCTTATCGCTTCTGCTTACCATAATAGCAAGCCAAAGTTTTGCACAGAAATTCTCCAAACTAGATGAGATTCCACTTAATGAAAATGCTGATTATAAAAAAGCAGAGAAAGTGGTATTGGAATGCGATAAGTATTTAACAGGCACACCTTTAAACAGCAATGATTCTAAAAGAAATGCCGCAGAGAAATTTATCAATAAATGGATGTCGGGTACTCCGGATTATACATTTAATATAGACTATTCTCTTGCACAGATTGTAAGCAACAACTCACATCTGCTTGGTGTTTATCTGGCATATTATTCCAAGTATGCTATTGAAAATAAAGGTAAAACAGACGACGAAGAATTGATGAAACGCACGCTGACATCTTTCATTGATTATTGCAAGAAACCAGCCAACAACGTTGAGCAGACGAATATCCTGAAAAAGTTTATTGAGCAACAACGCGACAGCCGCTTTCAGGAATTGTAACAAGTATTTCCAAAATCTTATTTTATAGTTGAGGGTTAATCTTTTATGGGGTTAACCCTTCTTTTATTTATTTTCTAGTTTACTTAATGATTAAAATCTGCAAACATTCCATTATTGATCGTATTAAGAAACTATTTATACTCTTATTATGTTTATTCTTAGGATAACAAAATAAACATATAAGAGTATGAAAACACTATTATTGGTATTCTTGTTTATTATACCGTTGAACGTTTTATCTCAGCAAACAGTTGTTTCTGATAATGGACTGATTACCTTGAAAGATAGTACTATTATCAATAAAAAAGATAGTGCAACGGTTTCTATGTATAGCATGAATAATAATCATTCCTTTTTAGCTCAAAAGTACAAGAAACGTGCTAAGTACTTTGGAATAGGAGCTATTACTTTTACTATAGCAAGTCTTGGCTCTTATCTTTATAGCCTTAAAGACGTTGAGCTTATCGATCTTGATAATACCAGCAAAGGTCCTGATAAAGGCTTTGTTGTTGCAAGCGTTTTATTTCTTATACCAGCAATAGCTTGTACAGTTATATCTATTGATTACAATTCAAAAGCAAAAAAGGAACTCAAATTATCGGTAAGTGGTACAACAGCCCGATTAGTCTTAACTTTCTGATATTCTTTTCCTATTATTTGCTCTCTCCAGCCTTGAAAATAGTCCAGGGTTGAGTGGGGCGATCTTTCAATACCCCAGTCATCCATTCGTATTGCGGATGTTTCTCTAAAAAGGCTTTTGCATTGAACGGTGTTCCGCATGCACTGCCCCATCGAGCAATAAACGACATTTCTTTGGCCATTTTTGAATTAACGACTTTTCCATCGACAGCGCCACCTGGGAAAAAAGGTTCACCTATATAAGGTGTCTGACCTTCAGATTCAAGGTCAAAGTGTGGACACAAAGCTCTTTCACCAGAATTTACTTTGTTTAAGTAAGTGTCAAAGTGATCTGATTCGAACATTTTAGCACGTTCCAAATCTATTCTTCCCATATATTCCTTCATTAACTGCTTCCATCGAACACGGCGAGAAATACAATTGTTCTTAATGTTTGTTTCGCTACCAAATTTAGTCTCAAATCGCAAAATTCTTAAATCTTCAGGAACATTGGAACCTACAAAATATCCATCTTTCTTCTTTTCAAATCCAATATACTTTAAACCAAGTTCCAGCCTTGCAATTTCATTGGTTTTGGTATCTCCTATAAGCCAGGCATTTGCATAGCCTCCATTATTTCCTTTTTTCATTATTTCACACCACTCATCAATGGAAGATGCATATTGTGTGGCGTGTCTCATTCGTGAGAATTCAGGAATACCATTTTTGTCGAAAGGAAAGAAAGCTGCAATAGTTGTTTCCGAACCAACAAGTCCTGCACCAGTAACAAAAAAATCAGTTCCGCTATGAATACATCCTGCCATTGACTGCATTAATATCCTATTACCTTTCTGAGGCAGAATATCTAAAATTATATTGAGCTGAGGAATAAAATACGGGCACATTGTGTTATGCCCAAGAACAATCTCTCCGTCGACAGTCATACTGCCTGTTGCAATAAACGAGCTGCATGATTCTTTAATGAGAGTGGGCGAATTGGGAGCTATAGAATCTTTTACTGTAGGCCACCAATATCCTAGAATTTCAGCATTACCATTGTAAGTAACAATTTCATCCCGGTTGGTTATAACTCCTGCAGCTTTCATTCCTTCCACTATTCCATCTATTTCTTCTAAATTTTCAGGATCTACTTTTGGTGTAAATATTTTCCCGGCTTCCTCAACCAGCCATTTCCATTCAATAGCACTTTGATAATACCATACTTCACTTAGTACCCTTAGAGATTCCTTTATGTCTTTAGCCATTAGATATCCATGTTGGAAACCGCGTTCTTTGGGAGTTCCTTCGATATGAAGATATGTCCATCCATTCTTTTCGTGTCTATTTGCTTTTGATAGCCACATTTTTTGTTCACCGGTAAGTTGTATGCCAGTCTGCCCCTGGACAAAAACCGGGAACATAAAAATCAATAATAGAATAATAACAGCTTTCTTTTTCATGACATTAAGATTTAAAATTTCCTTTTATATAAAACAACAGGAAAGAAGGATAGGTTTATTAATAATATATTATAAACCTTATTGATATTCAATTGTTTATTACTAGGTGTAGATATGAAACGAAGGTAAAACTAAAAACGAAGCTATATGAAGAACTTATTTTTAACCACAATGATTATTGTATCCATGGTACTTGGTGCCAGTGAAATGCGTGCGCAAACCACAGAAGCTCAGCTTAATCAGGTTGAGTTGTTAAAACAGTATTTTGGAACCTGGAAATCCGATTACAAAGATACTACTGAAGTTTTTGTAATGACACCTTATGGAAAAGGTATGCAAGTTAGCTTTAAGGCTACCACTAAAGGAAAGGTTGTCTATCAGTGCAAACAAGTATGGGGATATGATAAAGAGAGTGATAAAATGTTAGGTATTCAGTTTGTAAGAGCATCTTCAGCTACATTTTTTTATGTATCCTGGTTTACATCTAAAAATGTAAATGAAACTATAGAGTATGTGGCTCGTAATGATGGAAAGCTTGAAAAGACTAACTCCCAATGGAAAGAAGACTTCAAATCGCGCGATATGTTTATACAAAGTCACATGAT
Source organism: Bacteroidaceae bacterium (assembly GCA_963668125.1). Taxonomy (GTDB): domain Bacteria; phylum Bacteroidota; class Bacteroidia; order Bacteroidales; family Bacteroidaceae; genus Bacteroides. The sequence continues at coordinate 2,440,286 of OY764215.1, forward strand.
AAATAATAAAACAGTTTCCGTGCGTACATTCATGCGTGTGAAATAGAAGTCCGGTCAGAAAAAATCCAGTGCAGCGTAAAGCAACACTGGATTTTTTTTTATTCTTAAAGTTCTTCTTCCTTCATTTTAATTGGAACAACGAAAAGAGGTACCGAAGTTCTTTTTAGAATAGCTTTCGCATCATTTCCCATAATAATACTATCCAGCCAGTTTCTGCCGTGAGTTCCTAAAACAATAATGTCGGCATTAATTTCTATTGCAGTTTCCAGTACGGTTTGGGCTATCTGACCTTCCTTAATTATCGTATTAATTGATTCGTCGCCAAGACGCTTTTTTGTTTCATCCAGAAATTTCTGCAAGGTAACTTTAAAGTTTTCAACATATTGAATTCTGAATTCGAAAACAGCAGGACTTCCTACATAGTAATTAGGATGTTCGTATAATACGTGCAGTAACGTAATTTCGGCATTCATTGCCTTAGCCATGTTATAGCCAGCTTCGGCCACTACCTCGGCGCTTTTGTCGTAATCAATGGCTATCAATACTTTTTTTATTTCCCTTGCTCCCATACTGTTGTTTTTTTAAGTGGTTTATATCTTAAGGTTTACTACATATTCCTGACATTATAACAACTCAGTGTACGGAAAGGTTGAAATACTATGCATTTCCTGAAAAGCCCCACATCTAAGGCTAAATTTTTAATTTGTTTGTTAAAGTTGAACACTTGATACTCGAATATCTTCTCCGAAGTAACCTTACTTGCAGACAGTTTTGAAATATAAGTTTCGTATTTTGCTTGCCCGATGATTATTGTAAAAACCATAATCAGAAAAAGAAAAAGAAGTGCTAGTATCATATTGCTTTAAGTTTTGTTGTTTGTAATTCTTTGTGTGCCCAGATTGTGTTTACTATGCAAAGATATGGGCGTAAGTAATGCGCTCCAAAAAGAAAATGTAAGAATCGACAAAAAAATCATATTTTGCAGAAAAAATCACAAATGTTTGAAAATGTAGATTTTATAGAATGATGATATTTGGGTTTTCGAGTGACATTTTACAAAATAAAAACTACATATTTAACAGCCGCGCTTACAGCCGCGCTCACGTTCGTTTAAAATGCTGATATATATTGAGTTGCAAAATAATTATTGAAACTAACAGCAGACATAACAGCAGCGAAGAAATATATTAAATAGTTTTATTTTTATTTCATAAAAACAAAACCTGTGTTTTAGCTTGAAAAATGGAGTGTAAATGCAGAAATTAAATTCACAAATAATAAGCTTGATATTTATTCGCCAATGAATTTTATTTATTGAGCAATGGCTGAGAATTATTGGTGAATGGATTTTGGTTATTGAGGTTTAGTTTATATCCGCATTACCTCACTAGAAAAATCTCTCATAAAAATTGAAAATGCAAAATTGATCTAGCAATCTAGCAGAATACCCTTAAATGTTTGTATGCTAATATTGTATAGGTGCTAGATCAAATTATTTTGTTCTAGCGGTAATCTAGCAATCTAGCAGTAGTAGTTACAATTAGGTATCATCACCCGCTATTATGACTATTTTTATACTAAAACATAGATTTTTGTATTCAATTGTAGATATGAAACATCAGATATTGTTAATTTGAGACATTGTTAAATCTGTTGAGCTTTATCTTTGCAACATCGAATATCTGATTATCTCAGTTTAATTAAGAACGGTAATAATTCCTTTGCTTTTGTTATTGTTAATAATACTAATAAAAACATTAAGTTGAAAAAATGAAAAAGAAACAATTAATTCTGTCGTATCTATTTACGACGATGTTAATGTCTATGCTGATTTTAACGTCATGTGACAATGATGAGATTGCATCTACTGCGAATCCATTCGATGAAACTACCAAAAGTGGAGAGGTCCTGACACGAGATAAAATCGTTGTGATTAGTGATGTTCATCTCGGCAACGATAGTACTTATTCTGAATGTGTAAAGCATTTGCCTTTATTGAAGAAATTCCTTACTCAGGTGCGTGAATCAAAAACTATCAAGGAATTAGTTATTGCCGGTGATTTGCTCGATGAATGGTATGTTCCTTCACGTTTAGATACTTACAATGGTGGTACACAAAAGGATTTTGTGAAAAAAATAGCTCAAACCAACAAAATTGTTGTAGACGAACTGAATAATATTATTCAGGATAAAAAAATAAAAGTTACTTATGTACCCGGTAATCATGATTTGCTTCTCACGGCAGAGAATGTAAATGAAGTATTCCCGGGCATCAATCAAGCTCGTGATGCAGGAAAGCAAGGAATTGGTACGTATCATCCAGAAGATTATCCTCAGATCGCTATTGAACATAGTCATCGTTACGATTTCTTCTGTGCTCCAGATCCGTATAGCAAGCCAAATGCAGAACTTGGGTCTATTCTTCCTCCGGGATATTTCTTTACCCGTATTGCTGTTAATTCAGTAACAAATTATCCGACTGATGCAGAAAAAGTTTTACCTAGAGAAGTAAAGCTGAATTATCCTTCGGATAGTGTGCTGGTAAACAGCTTTGTTTATTATAACTGCTGGAAATCAGTTCTTACAACCCTTATTCCTGTAAAAGATAATCATGATGATAAGATTATTGTAACTAACATAGAAAAATACAAAGGTACATATTCAATAAATGATGTAGTGCCTTTTAATACATCAGATGGCAAGATAGACATGAACCTCTTTAGCGGAAGTTGCAGTCAGCAAGCATGGGAGAAGCGTTTGGCATACAATAATGTTCCTAAGATGACCTATGCAAAAGATGCAATTAAAGGCAGTTTAGTAACATCATTTCTTGATGGGCAATCAGAAACGCAATATTTTAAAAATAGTAACTCGAATGTACGTATCGTTATCTTTGGTCACACGCATTTACCAATGGTGAAATCATATACTAATACAAAAAATGAAGAATGTATTTATGCTAATTCAGGTACATGGGTAGATGAAAAAGTAAAAGCCGGTCAGCCTGCTGTTAATCAGAATAAGAGAAATATGGATTTCATTGTGATTGAACCGCAACATAATAATAAATCAATGATTGATGTGGAGCTATTAAACTTCCATAATGGCAGAAATAATTCAGTGCTGCAAAAATCAATCAAGCTTTAATATAAGAATTTATTGGTTAGGTGTTTTTTATATGTCTTCGAAGATATTTTTAATAATATTCTTCGAAGACATTCTTTTTTATGTTAAAAAAATTACTTATATTTGTAAAGCGTAGATTCCTTTCCTGGATATCAGATATAAATATTCTATAGGCATAAATAGGAGCAATGCAATACAAAATAGACACTTTAAATAGTATGAAAAAGACAACCTTTCTAGTGCTTACATTCTTTATAATGAGCACTTCATCCTTTGCAAATATAAAGTCCTTCTCAAATGTTCCAAATAGATTTATTCAGGTTGATGATACTATACATCAACGAAATAGAATGGCTAAAAGGCATTCTATAACAGAAGTTTTTCCCCAATTTCCGGGAAGAGCTGATGCATTACAAAAATATATAAAAGATAATCTGGTATTCCCTGAAGAGTCTGCAAAAAATAATGTGCAGGGAAAAGTAGAAATAAATTTTGTTGTAACTAAAGCAGGAGCAATAGAGAAAGTTATTGTTATGACTTCTCTTGATAAATATTGTGATGCAGAAGCTATTCGTTTGATAAAAAATATGCCCAAATGGATTCCCGGAAATATAAATGGTGTGCCTTCCGATATGCATCGTGTAATTGCTGTAGACTTTATAAAGAACTCTAATAAAAAGGGCGTTGCAACTTCAGATTTACGATCAATTACTACATGCGGTGGGATAGAAAATCAGAAATCAGAAATAATTTTTACTGCGGTGGAACAGATGCCTCAATTTCCCGAAGGAGAAGTTGCCATGAATAAGTTTATCGCTGATAATTTAAAATATCCCGAGTTATCAAAGAAAGATAAAATTTCCGGGAAGGTTTATCTTCGGTTTGTTGTTTCTAAAGAAGGAAAATTGTGTGATGCTCAAATAATACGTTCTTTAGATGCTTATTGTGATAAAGAAGCTCTTAGGGTGATTAGGAGTATGCCTGACTGGATTCCAGGTAAACAAAATGGAATAAATGTTTCTGTTTATTATATTGTTCCGATTGGTTTTAGTTTGCCTTTATAATTAAAATGAAAATTACTTTTAAAATAGTTGTATCAGTAGTTTTATTATCAACGCTCTTTATTTGTAGTTGTAGGAATAAAACGTCGAATGCTGGTAAGTGTAATTTAACTATTGTCTGTGATAGTAGTCTTAAGTTCAAGCTTTTATCAAATGCTTTTCTTACTAATGATCATGATACTTTAATAGTTGAAAAGGTTGATTATGATTCCGCTAAAAAGGAAACGACTTTATCTTGGGATAGTTTGAAAATAGGAGAGTATACATACCACATTAAGTCGGTTTTTGATTTTAATCAGAATGCAAAACTGATATTGAAAAATGATACTATTATAAATTTAAAAAGTAAAATCAGGTATCAGTTTGTTGATTTTATATCTGAAAATGACCTCTTAGATGCTGAAACTATCGCTTTTGCGTATCGTGCAACCGGATGTTATTATTATCTTGAAAATTATATGCTAAAAAAAGAACATCATGCTTATTATCTTTCAGGATCTTATAAAGATAATGGTACTTTAGTAATAGTAAATAAAAGAGTTTCATCTTCGATAATTAATAGTTTGAACCGCCTTCAAATAAAATCTAGGCAATGTATCAGAAAAGAAATAAAGAATAATATTAAGCAATGGAGTACAATGACAGGTGAGTTCTTTTTATTTGCTAAAAACAAAGTGTTTTACATAAATAATGGTTTTCATTGTGATTGTTTACCTTATTATACTTTTATAGACCAATATGTAAACAGAAAAAACTAATAGCTGTTTATGTAGTCAAAACTTGAGATGAATAAGGCATTAGTAAAATGGACTTTTATAAGTTTGATAATGGTGTTTCTTTTTTCTTCATGCAAGAAAAAGGTGCAGGACAATTATCATCCTAAATATACAGCTGAATATTTATCAAAACAGCTTGAAACTGCTTATAACGAAAATGATTCAGTTCGCCTGAATGCTTTCTTTGAAGAATGGCATAAGTCTGTAAAACCGAATACCGATGAGTTTATTCATCAGAATAAGGTTTATACAGCCATATATGATATTTACAAAGTGTTTTGTAAGTTAAAGGGGAAACCGATGTATTTTGTTGTACAGAATCAGATCGATTATATGGTAGCTGACTCTGAACCTGACACAATTATGAACTTTAGACCACCAATTGAAAAATATAAAGTAGTTTATCTCACAAAAGAATATAGAGAAGCCTTAATCAATTTTTCTTTGGAAAAGATCTATAAAGAGAAAGGAGAACATGTTGCTAGTATCGATCTATATAATGAATCTAGTATTAGAGCACAAAGACTAATCCATTATATTGATGTTTCCGGGCCTGGTTTTGGCTTTTCATGGACATTAGAATCATCTCCAGTCCTTTCAAGAATTTCTTTTAATAAAGAATTGACGCAAGCTATTGCACATTATTATGGGGATTTTCAAGGAGGTGAAGTTACTTTTAAGAAAGTAAAAGATAAATGGGTGATGAAAAGTATGAAGAAAACGTATATGTCGTAATTTGTAGTAAATGTTGTGTTACATGAATAAAAATGATAAGAAGCTAATGTTTAAGAGAAACTTAAAAATTGCTCTGATAAATCTCATTCTACTTACAATCTTTGGCTTCTATTATGTAGAAAGGCAGAAACAGCTGGATGTGTTAACTACTGAAAATGCAAATAGAGAACATTTATTTAACTTGTATAAAAGGACAGATATATTAATAAAATCATTAAGAAGAAGGGTGTTAAATGGTGATACGATAGCTTACAATCGGTTACGTGCAGTTTATATGAACACTCCCCATGAAGGTGAATTCATTTTTTATTCAATTATTGTAGCAAACAAATATCATTATCCTTTAGCTTATTATGATGTTTATCTTGAAATAAGATTTCTTGAGAAATTAATGCCTGATAAGAGTTGCAATAAAGAGACAAAGACTCTCATGTATGAATATTTAAAGGCAGCAGAAAGGCTTGGGTATTCGAAAGCAAAATATGATTTGAAACAATTGCAAATATAACAATTTATGATGTAATGAAAAGAAATGTTTTAATTACGCTATTTTGCACCTTTGCCATAATTGGTCTGTGGGGTTACTTTTACAAGAAATATGAAGTGAATGATTCGTATGTTTATATGAATGTAAATACATTGAACCATACAGATCTCACTATAAAAGAACTGGAAAAACGCATGATAAAAGATAATGATAGAAAAGCATATGATCAATTACTGTATTCAGATCATACAACGGACTATATATATGATTCAGATGAGAAAAAGTCTTTGTTTTATTCGTTATTAATGGCAAATAAATGTGATTATTCTTCTGCTTATTATAATGTTTATAGTCTATTAAATTCTGCTGAATATTATTGTAATTGTAAGATTGTAAATAATCGTCTGGTACATGAAAAGGCCCCGTTTTCTTTTGATAAAGTAACTAGACGATTTATGATTGATAATCTGAAAAAAAGTTCTGCTTTAGGTGATATGTTAGCTAATAAGTGTCTTGGGGAATTATATATGGAAGGTAAATATCTTCCTAAAGATACTATTCTTGGTAAGATGCTGATTAAAAAATCAGGTTATAAATGAATATATTGATTAAGTTGTATGATTTTGATAAAAATAGAGTATAAGGACTAATTTGATAGTACTTATACTCTTGTGATAGAATTATTATATTTCTAAAGTGTTATATATAGCTTATATTATTTCACATTTGTACGATTATAATCTGTTATAAATTGGTGCTGAATCTTCACTTAAATGGCGGATCATTTTGTTCTTCAATATCAGTGCGCTGAATATTAAAAATATCTACTACTTTATTGTTTACCGTAACAATCTGTTTCAGTGAATTTGGTGAGAGATATTCAAACCTCATACTAAAATTGGCACTCGAAGGATTAGCAATATTGCTTATTGGTACAGATTCTAATACATTAGGGGAAGTAAACCACCAGGCATAAGCATCGGAATATCCTTTATTATAGACTCTTGTCCAAATATACTTGTCGCTATTCTTATCATATACAATTGCCGATTTGGATTCCTCATATCTTTTTCCATTCGACTCGTACCATGAATCAGCTTCAAAGGCATTTCCATTAGCCTTGCAATTCCATGTAAAGATAGTATCTTTGCCTATTTTACACTTCCATACTCCTGTAATTCCCTTTTTAAATAGTTCTATCTGATCCAGATTTTCTGCATTTTTCTTTTCAATAGTCTTATCTACTGTTGATTCTACAGCATAGATAATTTTCCATTTATCTCCTGTCTTTTTTAAAAGCATGAACATTGCTTCTGGATCAGACACCGTTGAATGTCCATCTTTAAAATTCATAGTACATTGAGCTTTTGCAGTGTATAGGGCAGTCCATTTGTCCAGAATAGTATACTTCTCATCAAGAATAGTATATTTCTGATCAATCATGGTCTTAAACATAGAGTTTACACCCTTCAGCATATCATCATATCCAAAGATGTTTCCATTATAGATATATCTGAAATCCGGTGAATTGTCAAACACAGCGGTAGCTATGTCAAAGTTTACTTGCTCGCATCCTGTAATCAGAGTATTAACCACGTCCTTTACTTCAGTTTTAATTTTATCAATTTCTTTGCCTGAGACTGAACCATTAGTACTTGCATAGCAAAAAGAAGTTGATGTGATTAATGCCCAGATTAGAAATAAGTTTCGAATAATTTCTTTTGGCTTCATGGTATAAAAGGTTAAAGTTATAAGTTAATTGGAACTTAGAAAACGGACAAAATATCCCATTATATAAAACAATATATTTCAGATGGAGTTTGTAGAATGTATATTGAATTAATTGTTTTTATACCTGTTATATCTATATTTACATGACTGCGACTTTCGGAGGGTATAATGCTCTTTTTATGGTTTATATAAAATAAAAATCCCGCAATAAAAGTAGCATAGTAATCTACTTTTTATTGCGAGATTAAAAATCAATTAATTTATAAATATTGAGAACTCGAAGCTTTATTAAGCATCATATAAATGAAACATTCTGTCCATCAGTTTCCATTTCTGGGCCGATGTAGCTCCTGGTTCTGCTTCTTGAAAGATAGACATATATTCTTCCCATTCTGCCTGTAAAGGTAAGGCTGCTAGTTTGTTCATTGCCGAAGTCCAGTCGAAATCGAGAGGAGTCTCCACAATCATGAAAAGTCGCGTACCCAGAATGTATATTTCCATTTCAAGAATACCTACTTCTCTTATTCCGTTTCTTATTTCCGGCCATGATTCTGATTCGCTGTGCCTTTTTACGTACTCGGCAATCAGTTCGGGAGAGTTCTTTAAATCAAGTGTTTGGCAATATCTTTTTACCGGGCCAAAGTAGTCTTTTACTTGATAACCTGTATCTTTTGTTTCCATTATAATCTAGTTATTTATCTTAAGAACCAGAGCCATGTTATTTGCAGCTTGCTTCGGAAGGTTAACTACCAATCCTGTATTGTCACGAGTGAAAGTGACTTTTCCGCTGCCTAATAATTGTACCTTTTTGATCTCTTTATTATAATTAGGAGAGTCTGTAGCAAGTGATTTAATAACAACTTTACCATTTTCCGGCCATTCCATCACGATAGCATATAAAGTTCCATTTTTCTCTGTAAATCGGATATCTTCGGCTGTATACTTGTTCTTGCCTTCATTGAATCCTTGTGCATTCATCGGGTTCTTTTTCTCAGCATCAGGACCTTCTCCAAATATCTTCCATGGGCGAGTATCAAAGATTGACTCTTTGTTTACATTCATCCATTTTGCAATGCCTTCGAGTACTGCAACTTCTTTATCGTCAATACTTCCATCACCACGAACAGGAATGTTAAGCAACAGGTTTCCATTCTTACTCACAATATCTGCAAGCATCTCTATAACGGTCTTAGCTGATTTATATCTGTTGTTATCGTAAATGGAACGATTATAGTGCCAGCTTCCGATGCAAGTACAGGTTTGCCATGCTTTTTCCTGCATCTTATCCGGAGCGCCTCTTTCTACATCCCATACCATGCATTCTTTTTGCTCGTCAGTGAGAATTTTACCAAAGATAACAGCATTCAGTTTGCCTTTGTTTCTTTTCATGTTGCTATTATAGTAATGAGCAGCTATGTTTAATCCGGCATCGCTGATAGGCCATAGGGGCAGTGCTGTATCATCAAAATAGAGCAAATCTGGATGATACTTATTAATCATATCAACAGTTCTGTCGTAAAAGTTTTCGCAATATTCCTTGCTGGGAACGGAGGCACCATCTGCCCAATCCCATTGAGAATGGATAGCACCCGGATTCTGGTTTTTACTACTTAGCTCATGATTCTGTGCATATAGTTCCTGCGGATCTAAACCATCCCACCATTGTCCTTTTCCATCTTCTTTAGTAAGTTTTCCATCGTAAGAAACTCCGGCAAGTGGCCCTTTCTTATCTGCTCCCTGAGATGTTTCGTACCATGTCCATGCATGAGAGGCGTGAATACTAACTCCGAAAGGTAAACCGTTGTGCTTTGCAGCTTTGGCCCATCCGTCGAGAATGTTTTTCTTAGGACCTATCTGGGTTGAGTTCCAGTTATGGTATTTGCTATCCCATAAGTCGAAATTATCGTGATGATTACCCATAGCAAAGAAGTATTGAGCACCAGCACGCTTATATAGTTTCACTAGCTTTTCCGGATCCCAGTTCTCAGCTTTCCATTCATGGATAACATCTTTGAAGCCGAACTTTGAAGGATGACCATACTTTTGAAGGTGAGATTTGTATTGACCAGATCCTTCTTCGTACATACCACGGCCATACCAGTCACCATCTTCCGGCTGGCATTGAGGTCCCCAGTGTGCCCAGATACCAAATTTGGCATTGCGATACCATTCGGGTACTTCATATTGTTTCAGTGATTCCCATGTAGGTTGAAACTTTCCGGTTTGCATCGGCTCTTTTGTACTCTGTATGTGGTGAAAATTCTCCTGAGCAAAGCCGGTTGTACCGAACATGGCAATAAATAATGATATAAACAAAGCGTTTTTCATAAGTGTGTTTTTTGTTTTTTCAAAAGTAGTTATTCGGTAACTATTAAAATTATACTATCTCGATATATTATAATACAAATTCGATATTTGTATTCTTTCCTATACTGATTATCTATAAGTTAGCATATTTGAAATTTCCTGTTAATAACATTATTTCGATAATTAATAATATAATTTCTATTTATTAGTGGCTTAATAAGAAATAAAGATATATATTCGCTTAACTAAAAATGAAATGTACATGGTAAGAGAAAAAAAGGATAGTCTGAATTTTACATTGTTGAATATTGGGCATGCCATTCACAATGCCGACTGGAACTGGACCAATGTGAACAGTCCATTTTCTAGATTGTACTGGGTGGATGGAGGAAATGCGAAAATTGTATTACCTGATGGTACATATAATCTTATGCCTGGACATTTATATTTAATTCCTTCTTTCACCTTGCATAGCTACGAGTGTGACGGATATTTTTCATTATATTACATTCATATTTATGAGGAACAAACTGATAACCTGAGTATTATTGAGCAAATGAATCCGTCTGTTGAAGTTGAAGCTACCGAAATGGATACTTTGCTTGTAAAGCGTTTATTGGAGATTAATCCGAACAGGGAATTGAAACTTTATGATCCGTCATCTTATGATAATTCTCAGACTTTAGTAAAGAATATCTCAGAAAATGCACAACTACCTTATTACTTACTGATTGAAACGAAAGGAATTTTGCAGCAACTATTTTCCAAATTTCTGAAAGATGCAGAACAAAAGGTTGAAGTTACTGACAATAGAATATTGAAAGCTTTACGCTATATCAGAAAGAATATAGATAAACCAATCAGTGTTAGTCAGCTTTCTGAGCTGTGTTTTCTCACGGACGATCATTTTATCAGGCTTTTCAAAAATGAAATGAAATGTACGCCAACACAATATATTAATCAGAAAAAGATTGAGAAAGCTCAGGTAATGCTTATTATTGAAGATATACCAATAAAAGAAATTGCGTATAATCTGGCTTTCGATAATATATCTTATTTCAATAAACTGTTTAAAAAGCTAACAGGATTAACTCCTGGAGAATATAAGAAACGACTTCACATGTAATCATCATAAAAAAGAAAATCTTATTTTTGCAGAATAATGAGTACTCTTGCTCTGTAAATACTATCGAAAAATATATTCTCATAAAATTGATTTAAAAATGAAATCATTTAATCGGCTATCTCTGGCTGTTATTTTATTTGTTACAGTTTCCGTTTTTTCTAAAGGTGCAGAAAGCTCTGTTAATGTAAAGAGAACAGCTCGCACTAATTATGTATCACTTGATGGGCAATCTCTGTCAAAGGGGAATACTGTTGGTAAGGATGGCGAAATTCATAAAGTGGATGTCTCTTTGCTTCATTTAATAAGAACCAAATCCGGATTGCATAAGGGTACAGTGTTGTTAATTCCTGGTGGAGATTATGAAACATTAAAGTTGAAGAGTGAATGTGAATCTACTGCTAAAGTTCTTAATGCACAGAATTTTGACGTAGCTGTTCTTGAATATCGTGTGGGTAGTGATATACAAACACGCAACATGGCCTTGACGGATGCTCTTAAAGCTTTCAGGTTACTAAAGGGTAATAAAAATCTTCAGGGTTTGAATACAGATCGCTTGATTGCAATGGGATTTGCTTCGGGAGGTCATCTTGCTGCAAGAGCAGTTCAAAGGCTTAATAAGAAGGAACAACCCAATGAATTGATTCTTGTATCTCCTTCTTATATGAATGAAACTCTTGCCGGAACAGTTTGTGCTGCAGTGCTGCCTCCTTTGGAACCAGCTGGCCGATTACTGACTATAGTTCCAGATAATGGAGAGAAAGCATGGGTGAAGAGTTGTGTGGAATACACTAAAACATGGATAGGGTATGATGGAAAGGCTTCTTGCTACTCTCAGAAGGAGAATATTTATGTGTGTGGCAAGGATACCATAGCTATGGACAGAAAGTTTAAACTTTCTGGTGTTCTCAAAAAGTTTCTGGAAACAAAACCGGAGGCTGAAAAGATAGCACAAAACCCTGCTACTGTTCCTGTTAAAGGATATAATCCTAAGCGTCATGCAGATAAATTGGCTCTTGTAGCAAAGGATAAGTATGACTTGATTATGATTGGAAATTCTATCACTCATAATTTTGAGAAACCTCAGTATCAGCCTGTATGGAATCAGTTCTTTGCTCCAAGAAAAGCCCTGAACTTAGGCTTTAGTGGTTACCGTACCGAGAATCTTATCTGGAATATTCAGAATGGAGAACTGGAAGGCCAATCGCCTAAAGTGGTTGTACTGGAAATAGGTACCAATAATATAGATGAAGTACATTATCCTACACGTCATACAGCCGGACAACTTGCTGGCGGTATTGAAGCTGTGGTTAAACTCTTGCGTGAGAAGTTGCCTGATGCAAAGATTATTATGATGCGATGCTTTCCCGGATGCTATGGCGGACCAAATCCAACTTCGCATCGTTTGATTCTTGAACGTGCTTCTGATTTAGTATCCAGGATTGCTGATGGAAAGCATGTTTTTTATTGTGATGTGAATCATGTGTTTCTCAATATGGATGGATCAATCAATCACGATATGATGAGCGACTGGCTTCATCCTTCTCCTGCAGGAGCAAAAGCATGGGCACAGGCTATGGAACCTTTGTTGTCTGAACTGATGGGGGATAAGTCTTTGGATACAGAGATATCTCCGAACACAGCAATAGTTCCTGCTTCAAAGTTGGAAAATGATAGTTATGACTGGTGGGCACGTCATGCTGATGTGTTAGCAATCAAGGATTCCATCAATCCGGAAGTGGTTTTGATCGGTAACTCTATTACTCATTTCTGGGGTGGATTGCCACAACTTAAATATGCTGACGGAAGGCTAAGGGTTCCTAATGGGCCAGAAACCTGGAATGCTTTGTTCAAGGATTACCGTGTACTGAATCTTGGCTTTGGATGGGATCGTACACAAAATGCACTCTGGAGACTTGACCATGGAGAAATTGACGGACTTCATCCTCGTACTATTATTCTTCATATTGGTACCAATAATACCAGTGAAACTAAGAATGCCCGCATGAATACTGCTCCCGAAATAGTAGAAGGCATCCGTGCTATCTGTATGCGTCTTCGCTCTAAAGTACCGGGAGCAAAGATTGTATTGATGTCTGTCTTCCCTCGTGAACATGAAGCAACTCATCCTCGCAGAATTCTTATTAACGAGATAAACCGTAATCTTGAAACCTTTGCTAAGGAGAATAATATCACACTACTGAATATTGGCCCTAAGATGCTAGAAGCTGATGGTACATTGCCTAAAGAAATAGCTCCCGACTTCTGTCATCCAACAGAAAAAGGGTATCAGATATGGGCAGATGCTATCCGGCCATTTATCTCTGAACCATGATTTTATAAAAAAAATAGCTAAGCTATAAAATATTATCGATTCCGATTTCATTTATTAAAATAGATTGAATATATTTACTTATTATTCAATCTATTTTTGTTATATATTGTTCTATATATTATAATATTCACGAGCAAAGCTAAAAAGATTGGAATCATGAAATTTACTCCTGAAAAATACTCCATTGCAGATGAACGAATGAAACCGTTTATCGATCCTGCAGAAATATGGGATTATCTTAATAATGCTGTTCCTTCAAAGCAAAAAGTACGTGAAATTATAGTCAAGTCGCTTGCTAAGCAAAGGTTGAATCTTGAAGAAGTGGCTTGTCTTGTTAAGGCCGATACTCCAGAACTTATTGAAGAAATAAAGGAAGGTGCAAAAACGCTTAAACGCACTATTTACGGGAATAGAATTGTTCTGTTTGCTCCGCTTTATATTGGCAATAAATGTACAAATGATTGTCTTTATTGTGGTTTTAGAATATCAAACAAGGATGCTGTGAGGAAAACTCTTTCTGATCAGGAGATTGTGAAAGAGATAGAGGCTCTGGAAGACAATGGGCAGAAAAGGCTGATTCTTGTTTATGGTGAACACCCGGAATATAGTCCCGAATATATTGCTCAAACAGTTAGGATTGCTTATTCCGTTAAAAAAGGAAATGGAGAAATTAGGAGAGTGAATATCAATGCAGCTCCGCTAGATATTGAAGGTTTTAAGGTTGTAAAAGCAGCCGGAATAGGAACTTATCAGATTTTTCAGGAGACTTATCATCCAGAGGCTTATAAAATTTATCATCAACGAGGTAAAAAGGCTGACTATAATTACAGGTTGACTGCTTTGGACAGGGCACAGGAAGCAGGTATTGATGATGTGGGTATAGGTGCTCTGTTTGGCTTATACGATTGGCGTTTCGAAGTGCTTGCTTTAGTAAGGCATGCAAATCATTTTGAAGCTTGTTATAATGTGGGGCCACATACCATCTCTTTTCCCAGAGTGAAAGATGCGTCCGGGCAAAATCTGAAGACTGACTATTTTGTAAGTGATGAGGATTTTACTAAACTGATTGCTATCTTGAGATTAGCTGTACCTTATACTGGAATGATTTTGACGGCAAGGGAGCCTGCAGCCTTGAGAGATGAAATAATACAGTATGGGGTTTCGCAAATAGATGGTGGAACTAGCATTGAGATTGGTAGTTATGCCGAGAGTATTACTCAGAAAAAGAACTTGAACAGAGGACAGTTTCAAATAAATGATGACAGGCCTCTGAATGATATAATAGATGAATTGCTTGATCAGGGTATGATTCCTTCTTTTTGTACGGCTTGTTACAGGCTTGGTAGGACAGGAGAGCATTTCATGGAGTTCTCTGTTCCGGGATTCATCAAGCGTTATTGTACTCCTAATGCTATACTTACCTTGGCTGAATATCTTATCGACTATGCACCACAACATACTGCAGAAAAGGGGTGGGGCGTTATTTATTCAACGATTGATAATATGGAGGATGAGAAGATGAAAGCATCTATCCTTGAGAAAATAAAACTGTTAAAGTTGGGAAAGAGAGATTTGTATTACTAATTCATACTGATAATTATAACAGATTATGGCACGTGATTTAAAACCGCACATTGGAATTTTTGGTCGGAGGAATGTGGGCAAGAGCTCATTCATCAATGCACTGACGGGACTTGATGTTGCTATTGTGTCTGAGGTACCGGGTACTACTACTGATCCTGTGAAGAAATCAATGGAGATTTTGGGAGTTGGACCTGCCATTATTATTGATACGGCGGGTATTGATGACAGTGGGGAACTTGGCGAAAAAAGAATTGCAAAGACGCTGGATGTAATTAAGCAAATTGATTGCGCAATATTACTTATTACGGATAATACGTTTGGCGAATTTGAAGAAACACTGATACGGAAATTTTATAAAGCCGATGTGGACTGCCTTATTGTATATAATAAAGTCGATATGGAACCCTTGCTGAATAGTACAATCAAGGAAATACAGCAATATACCAATTCACCCATTGTAGAGTTTAGTGCAAAAACAAATTTCAATATTAAATGTGTTATTGAAACGCTTAAAAGCATCATTCCGGAAACTGCTTATCAAAAGCCTTCGTTATTGAAGGGATTGATTAGTCGTGGGGATATTGTTTTGCTCATTACTTCAAATGATTCTGAAGCTCCGGAAGGTAGATTGATTTTACCTCAGGTAATGGCCATTCGTGATGTCTTGGATAACGGAGCTATTAATATTGTTGTAAACGAGACTGAGCTGGAGTTGTTTCTGCATAACACCGATATAAAACCTAAACTGGTTATAACAGATAGTCAGGCTTTTAAAAATGTAAATAAGATTGTGCCTCCTGATATTCCGTTAACGGGATTCAGTGTGGCTTATGCTCACATGCGAGGCCCTTTTGCCGATTACGTGAAGGGTGCCGGTAAAATCTCGGATCTGAAAGATGGTGATCGGATTTTAATTCTGGAATCGTGCACGCATCAGGTTAGTTGTGATGATATAGGGAGGTTTAAGATTCCTAATTGGCTGAGAGAATACACGAAAAAGCAATTGAGTTTTGACGTTGTTGCAGGCTTGGACGAAATAAAGAACCCTATAACGGATTATGCATTGGTCATTCAGTGTGGTAGTTGTATGATTACTAGGAAACAAGTCTTTAGTCGTCTGGCTGAGGCTATTGAAGCTGGCGTTCCGGTTACAAATTATGGATTGACAATTGCCTGGATAAATGGAATCTTCGAAAGGGCAATAGCTCCTTTTATGAGTTGATGTATGAAGACGGTAAGCGAAATATTAAATAGGCAGGAGTTGTCAAGAGAAGATATTATCCGCTTACTATCTATTACAGATAAAGAAGAACACTATGAGTTGACAAAAATGGCTTATTCAATAAAAGAGAGAATTATTGGTAGAAAAGTATACTTGCGCGGATTGATTGAGTTTTCCAACTACTGCAAAAAGAACTGCTATTATTGCGGTATAAGAAGCGGAAATCATAAAGTTTCCAGATATTCTCTTTCTGATGATGAGATTTTAAAGATTGTTGAATTTGCACAGAAAAATCACTTGAAAAGCATTGTTCTTCAATCGGGAGAACTAAGTAACGAAGATTTTATAAATAGAATAACGACATTAATAACTAAAATAAAGAAAGCTACAAATCCGGATTTTCGTATTACTCTTTCTCTTGGAGAGCAGTCTTTGGAAACATATCAGAAATGGTTTGAAGCGGGTGCTCAGAGATACTTATTAAGGATTGAAACATCAAGCGAAGAACTGTATAATAAGATACATCCTTCAGATGATTTGCATAGTTTTACAACTCGCCTGAAATGTTTGGATTATCTTCGGGAGACTGGTTATATGACGGGAACGGGAGTGATGATTGGTTTGCCTTTTCAAACGATTGAGAACCTTGCAGACGATTTATTGTTTATAAAAGAAAGGGATGTTGATATGGTAGGAATGGGGCCATATCTTGAACATGCGGATACGCCCTTATACAATTATAAGGATTTGCTGATGCCTGTTAATGAGCGGTTCAATTTATCCATTCGCATGATTGCTGTTTTAAGGATATTGATGCCGGATATTAATATTGCATCGACTACAGCTCTTCAGTCGATTATTCCTCAGGGAAGGGAAGTTGGTTTGAAAGCTGGTGCAAATGTAGTTATGCCAAATCTTACACCATTGAAGTACAGGCGCAGTTATCTTCTTTACGAAAACAAACCATGTATTGATGAAGAAGCGGATGATTGTCTGAATTGTCTTGTTGAAAGGATAAAGATGATTGGTGAAGAGGTTGCATACAATGATTATGGTGATTCTAAACATTATATTAATAGAAAACTAATAGTATAATCTCTATGATAACAGAAGACGACATTTGCAATGTTCACATGATGACTGAAGAAGAAAAATATAATCTTCTTAAGAATGTTATTATTGATTATGATCAGAAAGAGGATAATCTGATTCAGATTTTGCATATGGCACAGGCTATATTTGGTTATCTTCCTACTGAGGTACAGCATTTTATTGCCAGTCAGATGGACTTGTCTGTTTCGAAAGTAAATAGCGTTCTTACGTTTTATTCTTTCTTTTCGACAAAGCCAAAAGGGAAATATACTATTTCTGTCTGTCTGGGAACTGCTTGCTATGTTCGTGGAGGTAAAGAGGTGCTGAACAGACTGAAAGATGAATTGGGCATAGATGTGGGTGAAACGACTTCAGACAAGAGATATTCACTTACAGTGATGCGTTGCATTGGTTCTTGTGGACTTGCTCCGGCTATGATGATCAATGGAAAGGTGTATAAACAAGTGAATCCCAATAGAATAAAACGAATATTGGGAACGTTGAAATAGGCCAAAGAAAAATCTAATCTATAAATCTATGAAAATCAATACAATCAAAGATCTTGAATCGATAAAGAATGATTTTCTGAATAAAGAGAAAGCATTTCAGTTTACCGCTCATATTTGTTATGGTGCGGGTTGTATATCTTCTGATTGCAAGAAATTCAAGGAGGCGTTTGAGCAGGCTCTGGAACATGAACACCTACAATCCAAAGTGAGGATAAAGCTTACCGGATGCATGGGAGCGTGTACCTTAGGGCCGACTTTAATTATCAATCCCGGAAACACATTATATTGCAATCTTAATCCTGCCAGTGCTTCATTTATAGTGAATGAACATATTAAAGAAGGGAGAATTGCCGAGAAATTCTGCTATAAGGACCCTGAGACTGGCGAAGTAATTCCTGATTTAAATGAAATCCCATTCTTTAAACATCAGAAAAAGATTGTACTTCAGAAATGTGGAGTTATTGATTATGCATCTGTTGATGAATATATTGCTCATGATGGATATTTTGCATTGGATAAAGCACTTTCCATGAACCCAATAGAAGTTGTTGATGAAATTAAAAGTTCAGGATTAAGAGGTCGTGGCGGTGGTGGCTTCCCAACAGGTACTAAATGGGAAATGGCGAATAAGGTAAGTAGCGATCTGAAATATCTTATTTGTAATGCTGATGAAGGCGATCCGGGTGCGTTTATGGATAGAAGTCTGCTAGAAGGAGATCCTCATTCTGTGATAGAAGGTATGCTAATTGCCGGTTATGCTATTGGTGCTTCAAAAGGCGTAGTCTATATAAGAGCTGAGTATCCTATTGCAATTGAAAGATTGACAATGGCTATCAAAGCATCGCAGGAACTAGGAATTCTTGGAGATAACATCTTAGGAAGTAAGTTCTGTTTTGATATTGTAATCAGAATCGGGGCTGGAGCTTTTGTTTGCGGAGAAGAGACTGCATTGATGGAATCTGTGGAAGGAAAGAGGGGAGAACCCAGACAAAAACCTCCTTATCCGGTGCAGAGTGGTTTGTTTGGAAAGCCTACAGTTATCAATAATGTAGAAACATTGGGCAATGTTTCTCAAATTATATTAAATGGTTCAAAATGGTTTTCTTCTATTGGTACAGAGAAAAGTAAGGGTACAAAGGTGTTTGCCCTTGCCGGAGCTATTGTGCACAAAGGATTGATAGAGGTTCCTATGGGTACTACGCTCGGTGAGATTCTTTTTGATGTAGGTGGAGGAATTCCAAGAGGAAAGTTATTCAAGATGGCACAAACCGGAGGCCCATCGGGTGGTTGCCTTACTGCAGAGCATCTTAATACTCCTATTGATTACGAATCTCTGACAAAACTTGGAGCAATAATGGGTTCTGGTGGTTTGATCTGTACCGATGAAGACACTTGTATGGTTGATATGGCACGGTTCTTTATGGATTTTGTTCAGGATGAATCGTGCGGGAAGTGTGTTCCATGCCGTATCGGGACAAAACGCATGCTGGAAATTCTGGAAAGGATTACTCGTGGCGAGGGGAAAGAAGGTGATGTTGAACTTTTAATTGAATTGGGAGAATCAATCAAGGACTCAGCTATTTGCGGTTTAGGTCAAACAGCTCCCAATCCAGTGCTTAGCACAATTAAGTATTTCAGGCATGAGTATGACGAACATATAAAGATGGATTATTGTAGGGCTGGAGTATGTGGCAGTCTTTTCCTTGCTCCTTGTCAGAATGCTTGTCCTGCAAAGGTTAATGTTCCGGGTTATGTTGCTTTGATAGCTGCGGGAAGAGTGCGCGATGCCTATAACCTTATCCGTCAGGAAAATCCATTCCCATCTATTTGCGGTAGGGTTTGTACTCATCCATGCGAGAGCAAATGCCGTCGTTCCCAGATTGATGATCCTATTGCAATAGCCGACTTGAAGCGCTATGCTGCCGATTTTGTTTATAATTCAGGAGAACCGTTGGTAACTCTCAGTTTCCCTAAGAATGGAAGTTCGGTTGGTATAATTGGTGCCGGTCCGTCCGGATTAACCTGTGGATATTATTTGTCACGGCTTGGTTATACAGTTGATATATACGAAGAGAAAGATGTTGCAGGTGGAATTCTGGCTTACGGCATTCCTGAATACAGATTACCAAAAGAAGAGTTGAAAAAGGAAATCGATGCAATTGTTCAGTCGGGAATTAATATCATCTATAACACAAAGGTTGGAAAGGATATTACATTCAGTGAATTGAAAGAAAAGTATAATGCAATATATATTTCAATAGGAACACAACTTTCCCGAAAGATTGGTATAGAAGGAGAGGAAAAAGGCGGAGTGTATCACGGACTTGATTTCCTTAGAGATATTAGTCTGAATAAAAAAGTGAAAGTGAAGGGAATCGTTGCCGTTATTGGAGGTGGAAATACAGCCATTGATGCGGCAAGATCGGCTCTTCGTCTTGGAGCTAAAGAGGTACATATACTCTATAGAAGGAAAATGGAAGAGATGCCTGCCGACAGAAGGGAAATAGAAGATGCAATAGAGGAAGGAGTAATTTTACACGAATTAGTTGCTCCGGTTCGATTCTTGGGTGATGGAAAGGTTACAGGTATTGAATGCGTAAAAATGATACCCGGAAAGTTTGGAAAAGATGGCAGGCGGATACCGGTTGAGGTAATTAACTCAACATTCATGATCGATATTGATATGGCTATACCGGCAGTGAGTCAGTATTCCGATTTACCTTTTATTCCTAAGGGTGAGGTTGGAGTAACTGATTGGGGAACATTTATCGTTGATTCGGAAACACAGATGACTACTCAACCGGGTATTTTTGCAGGAGGGGATATTGCCCGTGGCTCTGATGTGGTGATTACAGCTATTGCCGATGGTAAAAATGCAGCAAGATCTATTGATAAATATTTAGGTGGAACTGGAAAATTGAATATTGGTGAACCTATTGAAATTCCTACAAGAGGGGTGGATGAAGGAATTACTGTTGAACATGAACGATTTAAAATGCAGTCTCTTGATCCAAAGGAACGTGAAGGTAACTTTGATGAGGTTCGGTTAGGTTATCACAAACTTAACGCAATAGCCGAATCAATGAGATGTTTAAGATGCTCTGATCGTAATACAGATCGTAGCTTGGAAGAATAAAAAGCTAAAATTAAGTACTATGATAAACCTGGTCATAAATGATAAAGCAGTTCAGGTAAAAGAGGGAACTACCATTTTTGAAGCTGCAAAACAGAATCATATCTTAATCCCTCACTTTTGTTATCTGGAGAATATTCATCAGATTGGATCGTGCCGTATCTGTGTTGTTGAAGTGGAAGGCGCTAAAAATCTGATGGCATCGTGTGTAACCGAAGCTAAAGAAGGAATGGTAATCCATACCAATTCAGAAAGAGTGCGCAATGTCAGGAAAGTAATTTATGAGTTGATGCTTTCTGATCATCCTAAGAATTGCCTGACTTGCTGGAGAAACCAGAATTGTGAGCTGCAGGAACTGGGCAATTTGATTCAGGTCGATGAATATAGGTATGAGGGTGCCAAATCAAAAGAATTTGTAGATAGTTCCAGCCCGTCAATTGTTCGTGATAGTTCAAAGTGTGTACTTTGTCGCCGGTGTGTAACCGTGTGTAATCAGGTTCAGGGAGTTGGTCTCATGAATCCGCATCATCGTGGCTTTTCTACATTTATAGGGCCATCGGAAGATGAACTTTTGGGAGAATCAATTTGCACCAACTGTGGCCAGTGTGTTTTGGTATGTCCTGTTGGGGCTTTGAAAGAGAAAGATTCAACCCAACAAGTATGGGAAGCCTTGTATGATAAATCCAAAACTGTTATTGTACAGACAGCTCCGGCAGTGCGCGCTGCGCTTGGAGAATTATTTGGTTATGAACCCGGTACATTGGTTACGGGCAAGATGGCTTCGGCCTTGCACAATATAGGTTTTAAATATGTTTTTGATACCAATTTTGGTGCCGACCTTACTATCATGGAGGAAGGATCTGAATTTCTGGAACGATTGAAAGATATGTTCTCTTCTAAGAAAAATGAGGCTGTTCTTCCAATGATTACCAGTTGCAGTCCGGGCTGGATAAAGTATGTAGAACATCATTATCCAGATCAGTTGGCTCATCTGTCTAGCTGCAAATCCCCTCACATGATGCTGGGAGCATTAACTAAATCTTATTTTGCAGATAAGGTTGGTATTGATCCGAAATCAATTTTCATGGTTTCAGTTATGCCTTGCACGGCTAAAAAATTTGAGATTATTCGTCCGGAAATGTATAATAACGGATTGGCTAACGTAGATGCTGTGATTACTACCCGTGAGTTGGGAAGAATGATTAAAGACGCAGGAATTGATTTCAAAAATCTACCGGATGGAACGTTCGACAGTCCGTTGGGATTATCTTCTGGTGCTGCCGATATATTTGGTACAACTGGTGGTGTAATGGAAGCAGCTTTACGTACAGTATATGAGTTAGTTACGGGCCGTGAACTTCCTACAGAAAAGCTTCATTTAAAACCTCTTATGGGATTAAAAAGAATTAAGACTGCTGAACTAAAGATAGAAAAACCATTACCGGAGTTTAATTTCCTGGCAGGAGTAACCTTAAGAGTTGCCGTAACAAGCGGGTTGATAGGTGCAGCTGAATTAATGGAAGAAATAAAGAACGGCACAAGTACATATCATTTCATTGAAGTAATGGGGTGCCCGGGTGGATGTATCAGTGGAGGCGGTCAACCACGACCTGTTAATGATGCATACAGGATGAAGAGACTCGATGCTATTTACAGAGAGGACGAAGGGAAGACCTTAAGAAAATCACATGAAAACCAGGATATAAAAATGTTGTATCGTGAGTTCCTTGGTGCACCTCTCGGACATAAATCGCATGAGTTGCTACATACAGTTTATACCCAACGAAGTAAAGACTAAATAATATTCTGTTGGATATAGCATTTATTATTTATTCAATATTAAGCTATATCCTGTCTTGAAGAAAACAAATAAGATGACTTTTATATCGCAATATCGAATAACTAATTAAATTAAATTTCTTTATTAATAAGTCGAAATTAGAGTATTTATTTTCTTGTTTGTTTGTTTAGTTGAGAATATTTTTTTAGTATATTTGCCACATATAATAAATTATATACTTTTAAACAAAGAAAAACAACATGAAAAAACTCTTTTCGATTTTCCTGATTTGTTCGTGTTTAACGTGCGGTAGTACGATGAAAGCGGGCAATTACGATCTAATTCCTCTTCCAAATTCTTTGGTACAGAGTGAAGGACGTTTTGTATTGAATGATAAATGTGAATTTATTGTTCAGAAGGGACTGGACAGTAAGTTTACTAAGGTGGCAGAAGATTTTGCAAAACAATTGAATCTTACTTCTGGTATCAATGTTAAGGTAAGTACTAAAGCGGCTAAAAAAGCTGCTAGTAATACTATCACTGTTGTTCTGAACAAAAAAGTTCCGGCAGAAGGTTATAAATTAGATGTAGAAAAAGATAAGGTTCTTATTGAAGCATCTGCACCCGAAGGTTTCTTTCACGCTATTCAAACAGTAAAACAATTACTTCCTGCTACTGTTTTCGGTAAAACATTGGTGAAGGATCAGAAATGGGAACTTGCTTGTGCTAAAATCAGCGATGCTCCTCGTTTTGGTTACAGAGGTATGCATCTTGATGTATCACGTCATTTTTTTAGTGTTGATGAAGTGAAAAAGTATATTGATGTACTGGCTTTGCATAAATTGAATAAATTTCACTTCCATCTTACTGATGACCAGGGATGGAGAATCGAAATTAAAAAATATCCAGAACTTACAACTATTGGAAGTCAGCGCGCTTACACAATGGTAGGTAAAAACTGGGGAAGTTCTGATGGTAAACCTCATGGAGGATTTTACACTCAGGAACAAATTAAAGAGATTGTGAAGTATGCACAAGATCGTTTTATCACAATTATTCCTGAAATTGACCTTCCCGGACACATGGTAGCAGCTTTGGCTAGTTATCCTAGCCTTGGTTGTACAGGCGGTCCTTACAAGGTTTCTACAGAATGGGGAGTACTTGATGATGTATTATGTGTAGGAAAAGAAGAAACATTTACTTTCCTTGAAAATGTACTGTCTGAAGTTATGGAACTATTCCCTTCCAAGTATATTCATATTGGAGGTGATGAATGTCCAAAAGTACGCTGGGAAAAATGTCCGGTTTGCCAGGCAAAGATTAAGGAACTTGGTTTGAAAGCAGATGAAAAGCATACTGCTGAGGCTAAATTACAGAGTTACACAATGACTCGTATCGAGAAATTCCTGAACGACAAAGGTCGTATGATTATTGGATGGGATGAAATACTCGAAGGCGGTCTTGCTCCTAATGCAACAGTTATGTCATGGAGAGGAATGGAAGGCGGTATAGAAGCAGCTCGTCAGGGACATGATGTAATTATGACTCCAGGTTCTCACTTGTATTTTGACCATTTTCAATCTCTTGATCCTAGAGAACCACTTGCTATTGGAGGATTCACTACTGTAGAAAGAGTTTACTCATTTGAGCCGGTTCCTGCAGAATTAACTAAAGAAGAAGCAAAACATATTCTTGGTCCTCAGGCTAATTTATGGACTGAATATATTGAATCTGAAGCTTATCTTGAATATATGCTGCTTCCTCGTTTAGCTGCATTAAGCGAAGTACAATGGACAAATGCTGATAAGAAAGACTATGCAAGTTTTACTTCACGCATTGGTCACATTGCAGATATCTATGATGTAATGGGATTGAATTATGCTAAGCATATTTTTGAAGCAACTCCTTCTTATGCTGTAAATACTGAAAAAGAATGTGTGGAAGCTACTTTAAAAACAATTGGTGATGCTCCAATTTATTATACAATAGACGGAACAGAGCCTACTGTAAACAGTAACAAATACACAGCTCCGGTTGAAATTCCTTATTCTTGTACATTAAAAGCTATGGTGGACAGAAAGAATATGAAACTTCGCAATGTAGAAAAAACATTCTCTTTCACTAAATCAACAGCAAAGAAGGCAACACTGAATACTACACCAAGTAAGAAATTTGAATGTAATGGTGCTGCTACTTTGGTAGATGGTATCCGTGGTGGTAAAAGCTATAATGATAGTTGGGTAGGTTTCCAGGCTGAACCAATGAATTTAGTTATCGATTTAGGAGAAAATACAAAAGTTAAGTCTGTTCGTTTAGGTACCAACTCTGCGAAAGGCGACTGGGTGTTCCCTCCAAAAGATATCACTGTTTATCTTTCTGCTGATGGTCAGAATTTCAAAGAAGCCGCAAAACTGGTTCTTCCAGAGGCTCAAAAAGGAGATAAGGATGGAATGAATGATTATACGCTTGGTTTTGCTCCAACACAAGCCAAGTTTGTTAAAGTAATCGTTAATAACGTTACTTCTATGCCTCAATGGCATGGTGGAAAAGGCAAAGCTGCAATTGTCTTTGTAGATGAAGTATGCGTTGAATAATATTTCAGAAAAATAGAAAAGGTAAGGGCGCTCAATGTTTGTTGAGCGCCCTTTCTTTTGACTTGTACCAGAGGATTATCTAACTCAGATCAGAGGATTATCTATTGTTTGTATTTACCCCTTCCACTTGATTTTCTTCATTATTATTGTTTAAATCATCATTCGTAATTCCTTTCTTTGCTTTCTTTGCGGCAGATGTTTTGAGGGTTCCAAATCTGTATGACAGGCTTATTCTGAAATCGCGTGCATTGATATAATTTACATTTTTCATAGTAAAACTCCTGTCGTTTGTTCTGCTTGTATATTCTTTCGTTTTCCAGAATGGATCATTGCAGGAGAGAGATACCGATAATTTCTTGTCCAGGAAATCTTTGCTAACTGAAAAACTGGTAAAATAGAATGCCGATGTTTTTCCTTGCAAACTGACTCTTGGGGCAAAGTAACCTCCATTCAGATTTAAACGGAAGTTCTTGGGAAGCGTATATTGAAGCCCGGTATAGCAATTGTAAAAGAATCCATCTGTACTTAGCACATCTGTTGACGATGTTGCATCACTTTTCATATTTACATAAAAAACGCCTCCGTTTATTATAAGATTGAAGTTCTTAAATGCATTCCAGTTACCATATAAATTAAAACTGGTTCGTTGACTATGGCCAATATTGTCGTAGGTAGTCTGGCTTACATTAGGCTTCTTGGGGTCAATAAATGTGTAACTTTCTATTCCATTGTTCTGGAAGCGATAACTAAGTCCAATATTAATATTAAGCTTGGGAGAGAATCTACTGTAATTCAGATTCAGGTTATGACTCTTTTCCGGATTAAGTTTTGGATTACCATAGCTTATGTTTTCAGGGTCTGTATCATTTATATACGGATTCAGGTTTCTGATGCCTGGACGACGAATACGCATGGAATATCCAAAGCGGATTTGTTCTGCAGGACTTTTCATATACGAAACAGTTGCCGAAGGAACTATATTAGAATAGCTGACTTTGAAGTTCATCTCGGGGGAGAGAATGTATTTAACCTTTTGAGTAGTGCTTTCTTCGCGCACTCCTGCTTTAATTCCAAACTTCTTTATTTTGATGTCGTAACTTATATAAGCAGAATAAATTTCCTGTGTATGCTTAAAGTCGTAAGACGGATCAATTACCAAAGTATCATTTTGCCAGCGTTCTGTTTCACTGTTGCTTTTACGGAGAATAAACTTTAATCCAGCTTCAAGCTTTTGCCCCTGCCAGGTTGGGCGAGTATAATCAAGCTGCATTGTATGTTCATTTGTTGAGGCTTTATTTACGTTGTTCTGAGTACGTGCCAGAAATAGGGGAACAGCACCCGATAAGTTTTTTAATAAAGTATTGCTTTTACTATCGTTTGGGTTGTTATCGAATTTATAAGAAACAGTAAGAAGTTCATCTTTCCGATGAGTAGAACGTTGATAGTCTACATTTATGTCCGTTGAACCAAACGTTCTGGTTGATTTACTGTATCGGTCATAGCTGTAATATGGATTATATGCGGCATCTCTCATTTCAACCATATAGTCTGAAATACCGGTTATTTTTCCGTTGAATCTTTCTACTGACAAGCTTACAAGATTAAGTGTGTCAATCTCGTAACTGGCCTCTACGGTACCAAACTGAAACGGTCCTTTATTCTTTGAACGTCCGTTCTGAGTCATGTATTTCTCTATGTTGTTTACGAGATTTGTACGTTCTAGATAAGAATCATTGTAAGGCGTGTTGATGTGATTGTAATTGTAGTTTGCAGTAATACCAAACTTTCCCATTTTTAGAGATAAATAAGCTCCTCCGCCCATGCGTCCTTGTGTACTGGCATTACTCCGAATGGTAGCTGTGTAACCTTCAATTCCGCTTTTTACGGTAATGATATTAATAATTCCCCCAACACCTTCTGCATCATATTTAGCTCCGGGATCGGTAATTACTTCAACACTCTTAATGGAGTTGGCGGGCATGCTTTTCAGAACATCGCTCGGATTATTGCTAATCATGTTGGAAGGCTTGCCATTCAGGTATATTTTAAAGTCGGACGAACCTTTCAGTTGAATATTATCTTCATTGTCCACTGTAATCATTGGTATTTTACGAAACATTTCCAAGGTGTTGCTGGTTTTAGCCTCCGGGTCGTTTTCAATACTGTAAGTCAGCTTATCTATTTCAACCTTAACTAAAGGCTTTTGTGCCACAACCACAACTTCATTTAATAAAGCTGAAGTTTCACTCATAAATATAGACCCTAAAGAAACCTGCTTTTGATTTGCAGCAAGAGAGAACCTTTTTACTGCTGGCTTCATGCCAACAAACTGTATAGCAATTGCATAATTGCCGGGCGAAGCATTAAAAGAAGCCGTAAAATTTCCCTTATTATCACTTACCACCACCTTTAGCGGATTTTGTGGCGAGCGTGCTGCGGCTATACTAAGCGTGGCATATTGTACCCCCTGACCGGATATAGAATCAATAACAGTTCCTTTAACCGTATATCCTGTCAGTTGATCAGTTCTTCTTTGAGGCGTTTGAGCCACGTTGCTTAGTACGGAAATTAGCAGGAAAAGAAAAAAACAAATGCTCCTCATATTTCCGTTATATTTAGTTCTTGGTAATGAATATACTGATGCTTCTTAAATAACATTTCAATTCTCAATTTGTTCGTCTCACTATATCAATAAAATAGAGTTTAAAAAGTAAAATATAAATATTTATGTTTTTGGTGTGATTTTTTCAATAAATAGTATATATTTGTACGTTATTATTGAAGAATAGAAAGTGATGAAACAATTTACAGAACTGGTTGAGTATGCGTTGAAGGCCCCGTCCGGACATAATACGCAGCCTTGGAGATTTAAGTTAACAAGTAAAGGTCTTGATATTTATCCTGATTTTAGCCGTTCATTGTCTGTGGTGGATGGTAATAACAGAGAGTTGTATATTAGTTTAGGAACTGCAACAGAGAATCTTTGTATTGCTGCACGTCATTTTGGATATCAGGATAGTGTAAGCATTCTTGCAGATACTACTGGTGAATATTATGTTCATGTAGAATTAGAGAAAGCTGATAAAACATATTCGGATTCTCTTTTCGAGCAGATAAATAAAAGACAGACAAACAGACATGTTTATACCAACAGACCTTTAGTAGAAGATACTTTGAAGGTTTTAAGAGGAGTTCACTTGGAAGATAGTGTTCATGTTTATTTGTATGAGAAAGAAGACTCAGAATTTAATCTGCTGAAAGAGTTTGTTTACAGAGGTAATAAAATTCAGATGACAGATAGTGCCTTTAAAAAAGAACTTACCAGCTGGATACGATTGAATAAGAAGCAGGTACTTAAATATAAAGATGGGCTAACGTATGCCGTTATGGGTTCGCCATCTGTTCCTTCATGGATAGGCAAACCAATCATGAATTTTATGTTAACTCCTGAAGCACAAAATAAATCGGATAAGAAGAAAATAGAGTCTTCATCTCTGCTGGCTCTTTTTACTGTTCAAAATAGTACGCCTTTGGATTGGATTGCTTTAGGACGTTCGCTTGAAAGATTCCTGCTCGAATCTACATTATTGGGAGTAACCAATGCTTATCTAAATCAGCCATGTGAGGTGAATTCGCTTGCCGATGAAATGAGAACCAGGTTAGATATAAATGGAGAATTTCCTATGTTGCTTGTTCGCCTTGGACATGCTGTTTCTATGCCTTACTCGCCAAGAAAAGAGGTTAACGATGTGGTATTTAATTAAAATCAAGGTTTAACTAGCCGTTTATTAATTACATCTCAGGCAGTATTGTATAATTTGTATAAACGAACTTATGTTTTATACTATAAAAAAAGATAGAAAGTATAAACTTTCTATCTTTTTTGTAATAAAATTATTTTTAAAGAATTATCCTTTTACTTCTTTTTTAACTTCGCCTTTAGCATCTTTGCATGCTTTTTTGCAATCTTTCTGGCATTCTTTTGAACAAGCTTTTGCGTCTTTGCCAGCTGTTTTAGCTTCTTTGCAAGCTTCTTTACATGCAGCCTTACATTCTTTTTTTCCAGCTTTTGCCATTTTAGCAGCATCTTTGCAACATGCTTTTGCGTCTTTTGATTCAGCTTTTGCATCTTTACAACATGCCTTAGCATCCTTACATTCAGCTTTAGCTTCTTTACAACATGCTTTAGCTTTGTCTTTTTGTACTGTAGCAGTCTTCTCAGCTTTTTCTACTTTTTTTGATACTGTTTGTGCGTTTGTAGTGAAACTAACAGCTGCAATGAATGCAGCAAATAAAATGATTTTTTTCATATTCGTTGTTTTTATTTAGTTATCAGCCTGATCTCACACTCTATCTAAAAGTTGTGCTTAATGCAGACTTCAGAGCGTGAAAGTACAAAATAAAATGAAATAATAAATAGTAATATCCAAAAAAACGCAGAGTTTTTCTGCAAATTATAATTTGTTGAATTATATTCTTCTAATTTTGAATATTTGTTAATTGAAACAATTGTTATTATAATAGAAGCGTAAATGCAATTCTAGTATAGATATGGATAAAACAACAACGGGCAGAAAAGCTTGTTCTTTTCTACCCGTTGATTGAAACTATTTTAAATATAGATTATTTCTTCATATCTTTCTTCATTTCCTTTTTTGCATCCATAGTTTCTTTCTTACACTCTTTTGTTTTAGCCTTTACACCTTCTTTAGTGCATTTATAATCATTTTTGCATTTTGCTACAGCTTTCTTATATTGAGCTTTAGTAATCTTTCCCTCTTTCAAATCTTTATCATATTTGGCGAGAGCAGCTTTATATTTAGCTTCAGTATCAATTTTCTCAAACTTAGTAGTCGTTTTTGACTTCATGTCCTTAACAGTAGCTTGTGCTTTTGTTGCTTTTTCTTTCTGAACAGAAGCAGCTTTCTCTGTTTTCTCAATTTTTTTATTAACTGTTTGAGCGTTTGATGCGCAGAAACTTGCTGCAAAGATAAATGCAGCCAATAGAACTAATTTTTTCATATTATTACTCCTTTAATAGTTAATCCTATTAATAACATATTAAGGAGCAAAAATGTTTGATAGTTTAGCAAAAATTATTCTGCGCTGTACTTGTCTTTTTCAAATTGCACAAACTGTAGATTTTTCTTAAGCTTATTATCTGCCCTGAAACAAATTTTCTGCGCTCTAACCTTTGATGGAGTACATTCTTGGGGAGTATCAAAACCATCACTGGTGGCAGAAAGAGTGAAGATGCCCAGATTGTCGAGATAAACACTGTCGCCATTGTGAAGATGTTCTTCCATTAAATCAACTAATCCCGACAAGGTTGACAGGATGTCTCCTTTTGATAAAGAACAACGATGTGATAGTTCTTCGGCCAGATTGGCAATATGTACTTTTTCATTGCGAATGGGAACTGCGTAGTATTTTGTTGTTTTATCTTTCAGTGCGGAACGTTTTGTTTTTACTCTATATCTAAATGCCATTATTATTAGTGAGTTTTTATTTATAACTAGGAATATTTCTCGTTTGATGTATATCAAACACTATCTTTGATGTACATCAAACGTGTGCTTAGATGTATATCATAATACTGCTTTGATATACATCAAACTAAATACAATATTACGGATATTTAATGAAATCCGCAAACATAATTGATAAAATATTTAGCAATATTGGACAAGAATAACCGGCAAACTCACGTTATCTTTGCACTATCAATTAAAACAAAGAAGTATGGAAATTAAATCGTCAACACGGGAAGAATATTTGAAAAGAGTGAATATTGTAGTAGATTACATCAATAATCACCTTGACGAGGAACTCGATTTACAAAAGCTGGCAGAGATGTCAAACCTGTCAACTTATCATTTTCATCGCATCATGAAAGCTTTTCTGGGCGAAACACTCGGAGCATACATAATAAGAGTAAGGTTGGAAACCGCCGTGCGTCTGCTTCGGTATACCGACCTTCCTGTGGAGCAAATAGCCTATAGCGTGGGTTATGAGATGCCTTCTTCTTTATCGAAATCATTCAAACAATTTTATGATATAACTCCTTTAGAATACCGTAACAATAAAAACTTTGTAATTATGAAACCTGTACAATTAAATCCCGACTTGAAGTTGAAATCACCTAAAGTGATTGATATTGAAACTAAGAAAGCAATTTATATCCGCTCAACCGGAGCATATTCCGAACTCGACTTTTGTGGAGCATGGGGCAAACTTTGGGCTTATGTAAAAGAGAATAAACTTTTCTCGGCAGGCATTGAGCACATCAGCATTTATCATGATGATCCTAAGGTAACCACGTCTGAGAAACTTCGCACAGATGTTTGTCTTGTACTTCCAAAACCTGCAGAACCAAAAGGAGAAATAGGAGTGAAGGAGATTGCCGGAGGTAGGTATGCAGTATTCTTGTATCAAGGTCCTTATACAAACCTTGGGATTGTGTACGATACAATCTTTGCTCAGTGGCTTCCCGATAGTGGATACGAACTTCGTAACGCTCCGTTGTATGAAAAGTATATCAATGATCCTTCACGCACGGAAGAAGCCAAACTGAAGACTGAGATTTATATTCCGTTGCAATAAAGGTTTGCATTAGGTATAACATAAAAGAAGCCCGGACAAAACTGTTTAATATTGTTTTGTTCGGGTTTTTAATTTCCGGGAATTACACTTGATTTTTGTGTTTTTCCTCTGAAATAGTGATGGATGACTGTGTTTAGTGATGGATAATCAGTGTTTTGTGAGGGTTGATCTTGCATCCCTCACTCCTGAAAGGTGTATCTATAAATGGTTTTAGGGAATTAGTGATGGTAGTGATGGTTTATTTTGATTTGTTATTAGATAAAGATTAAAATAGCTAGTATAGCTATCTGATATTTGATTACATTTGTCATACTAATTTTAAAACAAGATTATCATGAATAGCGTAGAAGAATTAAAAGAAATGCTTATTATTAAAAGTTATGAAGATGTAGAAGCTAAGTTCAAACAGATTGCTAATGTATTATTTCAGAACTATCATATTGAAAAAGGAACGGATATATATGATTTTTTGGAAATAGAGTTTTATTATTATAGTAAACAGCATCCTGATATTGTTACTTATCCTCGAACTATTGAGGGGGGATCATGGTTTTTGCATCCTAGCGGCATAGATATTGCATTTCAAAGTAAAATAGAAAAAGACGAAAAAGGTAAAATAGATTATGATAATAGCTTTTTTGGAGGAATTCTTATTCGTAGTGTATGTAAGAGAATAACAAATCATTCATCACGTGTAATAGGCGGACCACTCCGGTGTCTCTATGAATTATTTAATGGCATTGATGTTTTTAATCCACAATCAGAATCTTTTCCTAAGTTAGTGTATAATCAAAAGGTTAATGTTAGTCCAGAATTACCAGTTCAAAGACAAATTCCCAATATGGATACAACAAAGCCATTGGTGTGGAAAATGTCTAACCAACAAGAAATATGTCTTAAGAAAAATTATTGTTACTACGTTAAAGGGAATGATTGTAATCCTAATTGGTATGATGAGTTGGAAAAGAAATATTATTCAAGTGTTTTACCATGGAATAGAAAGAGCATCTAGCCTAAATGAGCTATTGAATAATAGCTCATTTTTATAAACTCCTTCGAAAAAGTGTGCTGAACATACAAAAACTCCTTCGAAAAAATGTATTCTCTTGCAAAAACTCCTTCGATTTTTTGTAAAAGCAGGGAGAAATTATGAGAAAAGAAGTAGCTCGTACTTCCATGCCTGATTTCCGTGAAGAAGACTGGTTGACTAATTTTCCTCTGTATTCTATATGCGAGCTGACTAATTATATTGAAGACAAACAGGTTTAAAAAGACCTTTATTTCAAAAATAACATTTCATTTTGTTACATATTCCAAAAAAGCACTAACTTTGTGCCATATTCTCATATAAGGGGTGCCTCAATATAACGGGCTGAGATTATACCCATAACCTGATCCGGGTAATGCCGGCGGAGGGAACGAAAGATAGAAAAGACCCCTTTTCTGTTTTATTTAACTAAAAATAGGTATGAAAAAGAAAGTACAGATGCTTGTCGGCTTAACACTGATTGGCTCATCGTCTTTTGCGCAGGTAAAGGATAGCCTGCGTTTGGTAAGACTGCAGGAAGTGCAGGTAGTAGGAACACGCGCAACGGCTAAGACTCCGGTTGCATTCTCAAATGTTAGTAAGGATCAAATCAAGAAGCAGAATTTCGGGCAGGATATCCCGTTCTTGCTTACAATGACTCCTTCGGTGGTAGCAACATCAGATGCCGGAGCAGGAGTGGGGTATACAGGTATACGAGTTCGTGGAACGGATGCTTCACGTATCAATGTTACTGCTAATGGCGTACCGATGAACGATGCCGAGTCTCACACGCTTTATTGGGTAGATATGCCCGATTTTGCTTCGTCTATTGAAGATCTTCAGATTCAGCGTGGGGCCGGAACTTCTACAAATGGTGCAGGTGCGTTTGGTGCAAGTATTAATATGAAAACGGAATCCATTTCAGCACTTCCTTATGCCGAAATTAATGGTTCTTATGGATCATTTAATACGCACAAAGAAACATTTAAAGTAGGAACCGGATTACTGAAAAGCCGCTGGGCTTTTGATGCCAGATTATCAAATCTTGCATCCGACGGATACATTGATCGGGCTTCTACAGATTTGAAATCTTTCTTTGCTCAGGCTGGATATTATGGTGATAATGACATCTTTAAGTTTATCGTTTTCGGCGGAAAGGAAAAAACTTATCATGCCTGGAATGGTAATGAAGACCTGGCTGGAAAAGGTCGCCGATATAATCCTTGCGGTGAGATTGAGGATGCTGACGGAAATGTGATTGGTTTTTATAAAGACCAGACTGATAACTATATTCAGACTAATTATCAGATGCTTTATACTCATATATTCTCACCAAAGTGGAATATGAACCTTACATTGCATTATACCGATGGGGAAGGTTATTATCAGGAATACAAGAACAAAAGATCTTTTGAAGAATACGGACTTCAGCCTTTTGTATATTATGGTAAGCTGATAGAAAAGAGTGACTTGGTTCGTCAGAAAAGAATGGATAATGGTTTTGGCGGAGGAGTGTTCTCCTTTAATTATTCTTCTGGCCGTTTGCAAGCTTCTTTAGGTGGGGCAGCCAACGAGTACAAAGGTAATAATTATGGTAGAGTAATCTGGGTGAAGAATTATTTTAATACTGTGCTTGATCCCGATCACGAATATTATCGTAATAACTCTGATAAAACAGATGCTAACATTTATTTGAAAGCAAGCTATGAGTTGGTTAAAGGATTAAGCGCTTATGGTGATTTGCAATATCGATATATTCATTATACGATTGATGGATTGAATGATAAGTGGGACTGGACTAAGACTCCGGGCGGAATGCAGACTTTGGCTGTAGACAATAATTATAATTTCTTTAATCCAAAGGCTGGTTTGTTTTGGCAGATGAATAAAAATAATTCTGCTTATGCTTCGTTCTCTGTGGCTCATAAGGAACCAACACGTAATAACTTTACGGATGCTAAGTTTGGTAAGACTCCTTCTTCAGAAAGATTGTTCGATTATGAAGCCGGATATACATATAATGATTCTCGCTTCCTTGTAGGTGTGAACTTCTACTACATGAAATATAAAGATCAGCTTATTCTAACCGGTCAGACAAATGATATTGGTGAACCACTGGCTGATAATGTTCCTGATAGTTACCGTGTAGGTATGGAATATATGCTTGGTGCAAAGATTACTTCCTGGTTGAGATGGGATGGAAACGCAACTATAAGTCAGAATAAGATTAATGACTATACTGAATATCTTGATAATTATGATGCCGACTGGAATCCATTGTACACTCAAACATCGAACTATGTAGGAAAAACAACTATTGCTTATTCTCCTGATGTAATTGCTAATAGTATGTTTACACTGACTTATAAGAACTGGGATGCGGCACTTCAATCAAGTTATGTAGGTAAACAATTCCTATCTAACTCGCACCAAGAAGATTGTGTTCTTGATGCTTACTTTGTAAATAACCTCCGCTTAGGATATACATTCAGCTTACCTGCATTTAAATCAATTCATTTAGCTCTTTCAATCAATAATCTGTTTAACGAGAAATATGAAAGCAACGGATATGGATATAGCTCTTATGTGATTGATGCAGACGGAAGCAAAACACGTTATAACGGTGCCGGTTATTTTGCTCAGGCAGGAACAAACATTTTGGCCGGAATTACGTTGAAATTCTGATAAAAGAAAATATACTATAATGGATTATCTTGAAATTATAGGCACACTGATAGGCTTGCTTTATCTCTATTTAGAGTATAAAGCAAGTATCTATTTGTGGTTTGCCGGAGTTGTTATGCCGCTTGTATACATATATGTGTTTTATGCTGCGGGACTTTATGCAGATATGGGTATTAATATCTATTATTTACTGGCCGGTATGTACGGGTTAGTTATGTGGATGAAAAAGTCCGACCAAAAAGAAGGAGAGGAGCGACCTATTTCTTATACTCCGGTTAAATACTTCTTGCCGATAATTATTATCTTTGCCATACTTTTTGTAGGAATAGCTTTTATTCTGACTCGTTATACTGACAGTACAGTTCCTTATGCAGACTCATTTGTTACTGCTTTAAGTATTATTGGAATGTGGTTGCTGGCATATAAGTATATTGAGCAATGGCTGGTTTGGATTGTTGTGGATGTTGCTTGTTGTGCTTTGTATCTTTACAAAGGTCTGTATCCTACAACTATTCTCTATGGTTTGTATTCCGTGATAGCTGTATTTGGCTATTTCAAATGGAAAAAGATGATGTTATATAATGCTTTGAATGATGAAAAAATATCCGTTACTGACAATCGCTAAGAATCCTTCTGCCATTATTCTGGCTAATGGAGATTTTCCGTCTCATCCACTTCCTTTAGCTCTTTTGACTAAAACAGAATACGTGGTTTGCTGCGATGGAGCTACCGATGAGTTTGTTAGTAAAGGAAGAATTCCCGTTGCTATAGTTGGCGACGGAGATTCTCTTTCTAAATTAAATAAAAAGCAGTTTGCGCATATTCTTCACTCTATTCCCGATCAGGAAACAAACGATCTGACCAAAGCATTTAATTACTGCTTGCAACAAAATAAAAAGGACTTGCTTATTCTTGGTGCAACAGGTAAAAGAGAAGACCATACATTAGGAAACATAAGTCTGCTGGCTGGTTATATGGATCAGGCAAATGTAGAAATGGTTACCGATTATGGTGTATTTACTCCTATATCAGAAGACAGTGAATTTGAAAGCTATCCGGGCCAGCAAATTTCTATTTTTAATCTTTCTGATGCTTCCATATCTCAGGAAGGACTTCAATATACTCTTCCTTCATTAAAACAGTGGTGGCAAGGAACTCTCAATGCTTCCTTATCCGACCGCTTTATTATCCATACCACAGGTAAGGCTATTATCTTCAGAGCCTACTAATTTTAATATATTCCACTTTTACTGATAAAAAGCATCCGTTCATTGATTGCTTTTTGATGATTTATCTTATTGTAATACATTCGTAACGAGAAAGTATTATGAATAAGACTAATTCTATCAAAAAATACCTTGAAAAGATGCGTTCAGAAGTTATACAGTTATTAAACGAAATGCCTCCCATTTCTCTGGAAGAAATGGATGCTGTTCGATTAATGAATAGGATTGATACGAAGTTTATTATTCCTACAGAACGTTTTGAACCTTTACTTAGAAAGGTAAAGGATGAATATTATGTGCAGGATATTAATGGCTTAAGGATTAA
This sequence comes from Bacteroidaceae bacterium, assembly GCA_963668125.1. Lineage (GTDB taxonomy): Bacteria > Bacteroidota > Bacteroidia > Bacteroidales > Bacteroidaceae > Bacteroides. The sequence continues at coordinate 2,477,747 of OY764215.1, forward strand.
TAATTATCATACAACATACCTTGATACTCTTGCTGATGATATGTTTATTGCTCATCAAAACGGGAAGACCGACAGAGAAAAAATAAGAATAAGAGAATATGTAGATTCTGATCTGACTTTTCTGGAGGTGAAACATAAAAACAATAAAGGGCAAACACGGAAGGTCAGGACTGGCATTAAGAGTAAAGAGCATTTCAGAATTGAAAAGAATGCAGAGTTTCTACATTCTCATTCCAGATATGAGTTGAACAACCTCTTTCCTGTACTCGAAAATAACTTTTATCGGATAACATTAGTCAATCGCTGTAAAACAGAACGTTTGACGTTAGATTGTGATATCAACTTTCTGAATTTAGAAACTCAAAAGAAAGAAATTATTTCTGAATTTATAATTGTTGAAGTTAAGCAAGAAGGAGAATCTTATTCTCCGGTAAGAGAAATAATGAATAGAGAAAGAATAAGGCAGGTTAGTATTAGTAAATATTGCCTTGGAGCTGTTCTTACCAATCCGTCTTTGAAATATAATCGATTCAAAAGTAAATTAATACAAATAAATAAATTAACAAATAAATCTTATGGATACACTTTCTGAATGGATGAGTAATATTGATCTTCTTGGAACGCCATTACTTGATGCTAATGGCTTTGGACAGCTGATAATTCGCTTCCTTATTAACTTTATTGTAGTAACTTCGATTATTCATTTTTTCTATTATCCCAAAAGTAGAAGACGGGATTACTATTTTACGTTTTCGCTTATCAATGTCAGCGTGTTTTTACTTATATTCTTGCTTAACAGTGTTAAAATAAAAATTGGTTTTGCTTTAGGGGTATTTGCTATTTTTGGAATAATAAGGTACAGAACCGAATCGGTGCCTATCAGAGAAATGACTTATCTGTTTTTAATTATTGCTGTGTCTGTTATCAATGCAGTTGCAGTTCAGATAAGCTATGCAGAATTATTTGCAACTAATATTTTGTTTGTCCTGATAACCTGGGCTTTGGAAAGTAGTCGCTGGCTGAAACATACATCATGCAAACTCATATTGTATGATAAAATAAGTCTTATAACTCCTGATAAATATAACGAATTAATGGATGATTTAAAGAAACGAACCGGAATTGATATTTTGAAGGTAGAAGTTGGGCATCTTGATTTTCTTCGTGATACAGCGTATCTAAAGATTTATTATGAGCCATTGCACGATGAAATTAATACTATTGACACTATGACGAGACTTCCCAAAGACGACGAATAACATAAATTAGCAATTGTATGAAAATAGTAAAAATAGCATGTTTGTCTGTTGCTTTACTTGGTAGCACACTTTCTTTTGCACAAAGTGATGATTTGGGTATGTATACCAGCGTAGAGGTTTCTAAGAAAATTGTATCTAAACTGGAAGTTTCATTGGAGGAAGAGTTTCGTCTTCGGGATAATCTTAATGAAATAGATCGCTTTTCTACAGCTTTACAACTCTCTTATAAGTTCAGCCCTTATTTAAAAGCTGGTGCGTCATATAATTTAATTAATTATAATCACCCCACTAAGGATTGGGAAATAAGACATCGTTATTATTTCTTTGTTCAGGGAAGTTATGAATTTAATCGTTTTACCATTTCTTTGCGTGAAAGGTTTCAAAGCACGTACCGGCAGGGTGTGTCTGAAACGTCAACAAGAGCTAATCCGAAACAATATATTCGTAGTAAAGTAGGCCTTAGTTATAATATAAAGAACTCTAACTTTGAGCCATATACGTCTTGTGAGTTTTATAACTCACTCAATAATAAAACTGGGAATGGATTAGATAAAATTGGATTTATTTTGGGCACTAAATATAAAATCAACAATAAGAATTCATTGGATTTGTATTATAAATACGTAAACTTTGATGAAGATGAGGATGAAACTAATAGCCATATTATTGGTATTGGTTACTCACATAAGTTTTAGTTAATCTAACGATTGTGATCAGGAGTAATATTAAAGTTGTATATTTGTTATAGTAACATGTTATAACATGATTAATACAGAAAAGAAACAGCAGATTTTAGAGAATTTTATCTATGTAGTTATTTGGTTGATTTTGCTTATAGTACCATTCATTGATGATGTTTATAAGCAAAATTCATCATTTAACTGGCTTGATGTTTTTCATTCGTGGGAGGGGATGATTCCTTTCCTTCTAATATTTCTTGTGAACAACTATTTGCTCATGCCACTACTGTTTTTTAAAAAGAGATGGTGGCTTTATCTTGCTTCGGTAGTTGTTACTATTTGTCTGGCAACATCTTTTTCACCTAATGGCTTATTTAATCCGCATAAAGGTCCGGAACCGTGGACTAGAAACGAATGGAAATCGGGACCTCCGCTTCCTCGTGATGATAAATTTAAGCCAATGGACTCTATGGGTGATAAAGCTGTACAGTCTGTTCCTCAGAATGTTCCAGGAAATAAAGATAAAAGAGAACCTTTTGGCCCTCATCAGAAAGGATTTTTGCGTATGCCTTTTGTGGGTTTTTTTATGAATAATTTTATAATAGCAATTCTTATTGTTGGATTTAATATTGCTATTAAATTACTTTTTCAGTCAATCAGAGATGCGCATAGATTAAAGGAACTTGAAAAGCATAATCTGGAAACAGAACTTGCTTATCTAAAGCATCAGATAAATCCTCATTTTTTCATGAATACACTTAATAATATTCATGCATTGATAGATATTGATACAGAAAAGGCTAAGGAAACAGTGATAGGGCTCTCCAAAATGATGAGATATGTTTTGTATGATTCCAGTCAGCCAACTATTAGTCTTGAGAAAGAAGTCTTTTTTATTCAGAATTATATTGAACTGATGAAGCTTAGGTATATAGATAAGGTGAACATTAAACTTTATCTTCCGGAAGTAATTCCGTCAGTTCAGATTCCTCCGTTACTGTTTATTTCATTTCTTGAAAATGCATTTAAGCATGGCATCAGTTATCGGAAGGATTCATATATTAGCTTTAGTCTGCAGGTTAACGAGAGAGATATTGAATGTCTGGTCACAAACAGTAACTGCGATCAAGTATCTCATGAACATGAACAAGGTATAGGTCTGGAAAACGTGAGAAAACGTTTGAATCTGCTGTATCCTGACAATTATACATTGAAGATTGATTCTACTGTTGACGAATTTAGTGTATTATTAATTATACCATTATTATGATAAGATGTATTGCTGTTGATGATGAACCTCTGGCGCTTACACAAATTGCTAATTATATAAATAAGGTGCCGTTTCTTGAACTCATAAAATCTTGTAGTAGTGCTTATGAAGCAATGGAGGCAATCTCAAATGACGATATCGACTTAATGTTTGTTGATATTAATATGCCCGATTTAAACGGACTAGATTTTGTACGTTCTTTGGTAAACAAACCTCTGATTGTTTTTACTACAGCTTATTCTGAGTATGCTATTGAAGGGTTTAAAGTCGATGCTCTGGATTATTTATTGAAACCATTCAGCTATAACGATTTCCTTAAATCGGTCAATAAAGTAAAGCAGCAGCACGAATTGCTTATGTTATCGCATAAACAAATGGATGATGATAAACATCTGTTTGTTAAAACGGAATATAGAATAGTAAGGTTGGATGTAGATTCTATCATCTATATTGAAAGTATGAGTGAATATGTACGTATTCATCTTGTTCAGGAGAAACCCATAATGTCTCTTTTAAGCATGAAAATTATGGAAGAACGATTACCTGCAGGTAAGTTTATGAGAGTGCATCGCTCATACATTATTAATTTGCAGAAAATTATAGAAATATCCAAAGGAAGGATTATAATGGAAGGGCAGGTTTACATACCTATTGGCGAACAATATAAAGATGCTTTTAACCAATATATGGGAAAGAATTTTTTAGGAAAGTAGATATTTTAGTTGATTGCTGTCCGGTAAAACTTTTTAGATCAATAAAAATGAAGGGCTGAGTTCAATTTCTGAATTCAGCTCTAATTGTCTATATCAGTTTCTGCTAAAAAATCCTTTATAGACATGGGCAAAAGTATGAATTTTACCTGACAGCAATAATTTTAGTTGATATAAAGAGAAAAAGGGGATGCTTCACAGCGTCCCCTTTTACAAACTTAAAACAACCAACAAAAGAAATAGATAACTCTATTGAGAATTATCTAATGAATAACAATTCTCTATATTTAGGCAATGTCCATAATTGGTCATCGACTATTAATTCTAATTTGTCAATATGGTAACGGATTTCTTCTAGCATAGGAACGATTTTATCGTGGTATGCAATAGCTTTTTCACGTTCTTCTTCAATAATATTAGCCACCTTGCGAGTTTCAATCATTTCATCAACTTTTTCTTTGATGAAAATTGTTCTCTTAGCAATGTCTTCAATGATCTCAAGGTTCTTAGTAGAAAGTGTATTAGCTTTTTCTCCAGGGAACAAGTCTTTCATTTTATATACATTGTCAATCAGTTGTGACTGATATTTTGTTGCCATTGGAATAATGTGGTTCATGGCTAAGTCACCTAACACACGAGCTTCAATCTGAATCTTCTTAGTGTAAGTTTCCCATTTAACTTCATTACGTGCTTCCAATTCAACTTTAGTCATTACACCTGTCGTTTCGAACATTTTAATGCTACTTTCATTCAGGTAATTGTCAAAGATAACTGGAACGCTTGTTTCGCAGTCTAAACCACGTTTCAAGGCTTCTTCTTTCCATTCGTCGCTGTAACCATTTCCATCGAAGTGGATTGCTTTACTTTCAATAACATATTTACGAACTACTTCAAGAATAGCAGAAATCTTAGGCTCACCTTTTTCAATAAGAGCATCAACTTCTTTCTTGAAAATAACTAATTGTTCAGCAACAGCAGCATTAAGTGCAATCATTGCAGATGCACAGTTTGCTTCAGAACCAACAGCACGGAACTCAAAACGGTTACCTGTGAAGGCGAAAGGAGAAGTACGGTTACGGTCTGTATTGTCAATCAGCAATTCAGGAATCTGTGGAATATCCAGCTTCATACCTTGTTTGCCACTAAGACTTACTAAATCGTCTTTAGTACTTTCAGCTAAATGTTTCAAAACTTGTGATAACTGTTTTCCTAAGAAAGAAGATATAATAGCAGGAGGTGCTTCATTAGCTCCTAAACGGTGAGCGTTAGTTGCTGAAGAAATGCTTGCTTTCAATAATCCGTTGTGGCGGTATACTGCCATCAAAACGTTTGCTACGAAAGTAACAAAACGAAGATTTTCTTCAGATGTTTTACCTGGTCCTAATAATAAGATACCAGTATCAGTACCTAGTGACCAGTTGTTGTGTTTACCTGATCCGTTAATACCTTTGAATGGTTTTTCATGTAATAAAACACGGAATCCGTGGCGACGAGCCAATTTACGCATCAAAGCCATAACTAAAAGGTTGTGGTCATTTGCCAGGTTACATTCTTCGAAGATAGGAGCAAGCTCAAACTGGTTTGGTGCAACTTCGTTGTGGCGAGTCTTAACAGGAATACCAAGTTTTAAACTTTCAATTTCCAAATCTGTCATGAAAGCTGCAACACGAGTAGGAATTGCGCCGAAGTAGTGATCTTCCAACTGTTGGTTCTTAGAACTTTCGTGCCCCATTAAAGTACGACCTGTTAAAAGTAGGTCTGGACGAGCTGCATAAAGACCTTCGTCTACAAGGAAATATTCTTGTTCCCAGCCTAAGTTACAAATAACTTTTTTAACTTCTGGGTTAAAGTAGTTAACTACGTCAACAGCAGCTTTGTTTACTGCTTGCAAAGCTTTTAAAAGAGGAGCTTTGTAGTCTAATGATTCACCTGTGTATGCGATGAAGATAGTAGGGATACACAATGTGTCACCAACGATAAATGCAGGAGATGAAGGATCCCATGCTGAATAACCACGAGCTTCGAATGTGTTACGGATACCACCGCTTGGGAAGCTGGAAGCATCTGGTTCTTGTTGAATAAGTAGTTTGCCGCTAAATTCTTCAATCATACCACCTTTTCCATCGTGCTCAACGAAAGCATCGTGTTTTTCAGCAGTACCTTCTGTTAATGGATGGAACCAGTGAGTATAGTGTGTAGCTCCCATTTCTACTGCCCATTTTTGCATTCCTGCAGCAACAGCATTAGCAATATCCCGGTTTAGTGGAGTTCCATTATCCATTGCATCCATCAATGACTGGTATACCTTGGTTGGAAGATACTTAAACATTTTTGCTTTGTTAAACACATACTTACCAAAATATTCAGAAGGTCTCTCCTCTGGAGCTGGAACTTCTATAGCTTTCTTTTTAAAAGCTGTCTCTACTACTCTGAATCTTAGATCTGACATACTACCTAAATTTTATTTAATGATATTTGAGTTCAAAATTATTTTATCCAATTCTTTAATCTTCTCATTGCTTCTACGCAATCTTCGCGTGCACCAAAAGCTGTTAAACGAATATAACCTTCTCCACTTGGACCAAATCCAACTCCTGGAGTTCCAACGATATTTGCTTCATATAACAACTGTTCGAAGAACTTCCATGAAGGCATTCCATTTGGAGTTTTAACCCAGAGATAAGGAGCATTTACACCTCCAAATACTTTTAATCCAGTTGATTCAATGCCTTCTTTCATAATTTTGGCATTGTTCATATAATAACTGATTATTTCCTTAATTTGTTCTTTACCTTCTGGAGTATATATAGCTTCGGCAGCTCTTTGAGTTATATAGGATGTTCCGTTGAACTTAGTACACTGACGTCTGTTCCATAATTTGTTCAAAGAAACCTGCTCACCATCTAGTGTTATAGCGTTCAGCTCTTTTGGTACAACAGTATATCCACATCTAACACCTGTAAATCCAGCTGTTTTAGAAAAGCTTCTGAATTCTATTGCAACCTTCTTTGCACCTTTAATTTCGTAAATTGAATGTGGAACATCTGGTTCCTGAATATATGCTTCGTAAGCAGCATCATACAAAATCAATGTGTCATTTTCTAGTGCATAATTAACCCACTTTTTAAGTTCCTCTTTAGTAAGAGTCGTTCCTGTTGGGTTATTAGGATAGCATAGATATAACATATCAATTCTTCTGTCAGGAATTTGCGGAATAAAATTATTCTCGCTCAGGCAAGGAATATAAACCAGATTACTCCATTTGCCATCAATTAAGTCTCCTGCGCGACCAGCCATAACATTTGAATCAATGTATACTGGATAAACAGGGTCGGTTATACCAACACTATTATCGTGGCGAAGAATATCTCCAATGTTTCCAGTGTCACTTTTAGCTCCATCATTGATGAAAACTTCACTTGGATCAAGACTTATACCTCTGCTTGCATAATCATTTTTAATGATTGTCTCGATTAAAAAATTATAGCCTTGCTCAGGTCCGTATCCACGAAATGTGCTTTTTGAAGCCATTTCATCAACAGCATTATGCATTGCCTTTATTACTGCTGGAGGCAATGGTTGAGTTACATCTCCAATTCCAAGACGGATTACATCTTGTTTAGGGTGAGTTACTTTAAATGTATTTACTTTCTTAGCAATATCCGAGAAAAGATAACTACCCGGTAGTTTTAAAAAATTTTCATTTACTAACGCCATATCTATTTGTTGCTTTAAGTTTATGCGATTAAAGAGCTATTTCTCCTTCGAAAACTGTGACAGCTTCACCTGTCATATAAACTCTGTCGGTTTGTTCGTCCCATTTTATATTCAGGCTACCTCCGTCCATAATGATTTCAACATCACGTTCAGTCTGTCCTATAATAGAACCGGCAACAGCTGTTGCGCATGCACCAGTTCCGCATGCCATGGTAATTCCGGAACCACGTTCCCAAACTCTCATTCTTACAGTTTTATTATCTATTTTCTGTGCAAATTCCACATTTACTCTATTTGGGAAAAATGGGTGACGCTCTAAAATTGGTCCAATAACAGGAAGATCTATTTTTTCTATATCATCAATGTAGATTACCAAATGAGGATTTCCCATTGAAATAGCAGTTGCTTTATATGTTTGGTTATTTACCGTAATTTCAGCTGAAACCAAATTTTTAGGTTTACCATTAACTAAAACTTCTTCTAATTTAGGAGAACCCATGTCAACAGTAACTTTTGATACTTTATCTCCGGATATAGTAAGATGTAAATGCTTAATCCCTGAAAGAGTATCCAGAGTAATATCTTCTTTATCTGTTATTTTATTATCATATAGATATTTACCAATACAGCGGGATGCATTTCCACACATCATTGCTTCAGAACCGTCTGCGTTAAAGATGCGCATACTAAAGTCTGCAATTGGAGATTTTCCGATAAGAACCAATCCGTCAGATCCAATGCCTGTATGATATTTACTCCATTTTATTGCTAAATCTTCAGGATGTTCAATGGGGTATTTTAATGTATTGACATATATATAGTCATTACCCGCACCGTGCATCTTGGTAAATTTAATTAGGTTTGTCATTTTGCATTAAAATTTTGCTTCATTATTTCCTTTTGTCTTTTATAAATGCAAATATACGACATATTGTTTGATTATACTATTAAAGAATGTCGAATATCTAATTAATTTTGATTAAATAACAATTGATACCAATATTGGTGAAAAAATAATGAATTTATTATTATTGTTAGTGCTATTTTATAATATTGTTAGAATTGTTATTTTGTTATGAATCCTTTTTATTTAAATATGCAGTTTTATAAGCCAATAATGGAACAAAAGGATATAAAATATAACTATCTATATAAATCATTTTGTTATTTAATTATGTGATTTTGGTTTAATTTTGATATAACCATATTGATAATAATGATATTATGCTATTTGTTGTTTGTTAGCTCTTTAGCTAACTGAGGTTCGTTGGTTGTAATGAAATCAGCACCTTTTTTTATAAGATAATGCATATCTTCTTCTTTGTTTACTGTCCAGACATTGATTTTTATCCCTACTTTTTTTGCTTCAGAAAACCAGTTTTCGTTTTTAATCATTGCATTCAAGTTATAATCTAAACCTATACATCCAATTTTTTTAAGTTCTTTTGGTGGAAGATCTGCTGTTAAATATGAAACCTTTGCTTTAGGATCTAAGCGAACTATTTCTTTTACTGTATTTAAACTGAAAGAGATATATTCAACTTTCTTTTTTAACTTCAGTTTTTTGACCATATCTAAAACTATTGAAGTGAGTGAATCTTCTCTTTCTTTACTGCTATGCGGTTTTAATTCAACAATCAATTTTATGTTTTTGCATTGTTTTCCTTTCAAAAGATATTCTTCAAGAGTTGGCAAATATTCGCCATTTGCCAATTTTTCTTTTTTAAGCTCTGCAATCGGAGTTTTTTCAATTAAAAGATGGTGGTCGTCAGTTGTCGGGTTATGATTTATAACTGGAACTCCATCGGAAGATAACCAAACGTCAAATTCTGATCCATAAATTTTGATTTCATTTGCTTTGGTTAATGCTGCAATTGAATTTTGTGCAGAACCTTCTGTGTTCCAAAATCCCCGGTGAGCTATCACTTTTGTCTTTGTTTTAGCACTGGTTATCCCGACTGTAGAGAGGAGAATTCCCAATAAGATAAGTTTTTTAATCTTCATAATGTTTTGATTAGATTTTTAGCTCGTAAAGATAAAAATATCAGTTGAAAAAAATAAAAGAAGGCACTTTTAATTATTTTAAAAGTGCCTTCTTTGTTTATAATATTACAGGACGATTAATAACTTTCGTCGTGTACGCCCTTTACAGCACGTCCACTTGGGTCATTCATATTTTTGAATGATTCATCCCATGCTAATGCTTCAGCTGTGCTACATGCAACAGATGGAACAGAAGGAACGCATTTTGCTGCGCTTTCGCTTGGGAAGTATTCTTCAAAAATACTTCTATAATAATATTCTTCCTTATTCATTGGAGGATTTATAGGAAAACGTTCTGCTGCATGAGTCATATCTTCATCACTTACACGTTCTGAAGTTAAAGCTTTTAGTGAATCAATCCAGTTATATCCCACACCATCACTAAATTGCTCTTTTTGTCTCCATGCTACACTTGGTGGGAGCATGTCGGCGAAAGCTTCGCGCAAAATCTTTTTCTCAATAGTTTTTCCCGGTGCCATCTTAGCTTCTGGATTAAGTCTCATGGCAATATCCAGGAATTCTTTGTCAAGGAAAGGAACTCTTCCTTCAACACCCCATGCTGATAGTGATTTGTTTGCACGAAGACAATCGTACAAATGCAACTTGCTTATTTTTCGCACTGTTTCTTCATGGAATGCTTTTGCATTTGGTGCTTTATGGAAATAAAGATAACCACCAAATATTTCGTCGGCTCCTTCACCCGAAAGAACCATCTTTATACCCATTGATTTAATAACGCGGGCAAGTAAGTACATCGGAGTAGAGGCTCTTACTGTTGTTACATCGTAGGTTTCGATGAAGTAGATTACATCTCTGATTGCATCCAGCCCTTCTTGTACGGTATAATTAATTTCATGGTGAATGGTTCCGATATGGTCTGCAACTTCTTTTGCTTTACTTAAATCCGGAGCATCTTTCAAACCTACAGCAAAGGAGTGTAGTTGTGGCCACCATGCTTCTGATTTACCATCAGTTTCCACTCTCTTAGCTGCATATTTCTTTGCAACAGCAGAAATTACTGACGAGTCCAAACCGCCGGAAAGTAAAACACCGTAAGGTACATCACTCATTAGCTGACGTTGTACTGCATCTTCAAGAGAGTCATGTACATCAGAGCTATATGCGTTGTTGTTCTTAACTGCATCATATTCCATCCAGTCGCGAGTGTACCAACGTTTCATTTCACCTTCCTTGCTGTAAAAATAGTGTCCTGGAAGGAAAGGCTCGTAACTATCGCAGAAACCTTCTAGAGCTTTAAGCTCACTTGCAATATACAGTTTTCCATCTTTGTCGTGACCAATATACAATGGAATTACTCCAATGGGATCACGTGCAATAAGATATTCGTCTTTTTCAGAATCATATAATGCAAAAGCAAATATACCGCTAAGGTCTTCAAGGAAATTAATTCCTTTTTTGCGATAGAGAGCTAAAATTACTTCGCAGTCGGAACCTGTCTGGAATTGGTATTCTCCTTCAAACTCTTTGCGAATATCACGATGATTATATATTTCTCCATTTACAGCAAGTACTACCTTGCCATCTGAAGAATATAATGGCTGACCTCCGGATTGGGGGTCAACAATAGAAAGGCGTTCATGAGCCAGAATAGCTGAGCCACCGCAATAAATGCCACTCCAGTCGGGACCTCGATGGCGAATTTTCTGAGCCATTTTTAAGGCTTTAGCACGTAATATCTCGCTCTGCGTTTGTATATTGAATATTCCTACAATTCCACACATAAAATTAATTTATTTATTTGTTACTTAAAAAAGTATCAATCTCTGAAGCAGCTTTTCGTCCACCTGCCATTGCTCTTACAACAAGACTAGCTCCTGTAGCAGCATCTCCGGCAGCAAATACTTTAGCTGCTGATGCAGCGGCATGTGAATCAATTGCAATATTCTTGCGATTATCTACTGCAAGACCTAATTGTTCAATAATGCCTTCCTGAGTAGGATGTACAAATCCCATTGCTAAGAATACAAGATCGGCTTCAATAATTTCTTTCTTACCAGAAGGAATCATAGCCATACGTCCGTTTTCTCCTTTTTCCCAGGATACTTCTTCTATTTCAACTGCTTTCAACTGTCCGTTTTCTCCAATGAAACGACATGAATTAATGTTCCAACGGCGTGTACAACCTTCTTCGTGAGAGCTTGTTGTTTTCAAAACCTGAGGATACATAGGCCATGGAGTATCAGGATTATCATGAACAGGAGGTTTAGGCAGAATTTCAATCTGATTAATGCTTACTGCTCCATGACGATTTGATGTACCAATACAGTCAGATCCTGTATCACCACCACCAATAATCAATACCTTTTTACCTTTGGCATTTATTAATTCATCTTTATCAAAAGTCTGTCCAGCTAAAATTCTGTTTTGCTGACTCAGTAATTCCAATGCAAAGTGCACACCTTTCAGGTTACGTCCTTCGATTGGAAGGTCTCTTGGAACTTCCGCACCGATACAAACGCATACTGCATCATTTGAATCAACCAAATCTTTAGCTGAAATATCTTTGCCAATTTCTGTAGAAGTAACAAATTTAACTCCTTCTTGTTTAAGCAAATTAACGCGACGTTCAATAATATTTTTATTTAGCTTGAAGTTTGGAATACCATAACGAAGTAAACCACCTACATCTTCGTGCTTTTCGTAAACAGTAACTTCGTATCCTTTACGGTTTAGCTGGTTTGCAACAACCAATCCGGCAGGACCTGAACCTATTACTGCTACTTTCTTTCCATTTCTAACAGGGTGCTTTGGTATAATATAACCTTCGCGAAAAGCAGCTTCAACAATTGCAGCTTCGTTTTCGCGGATGGTTACGGGTTCGTCTGTAGAAAGTTTCAATACGCAACTCTTTTCGCATAAGGCAGGACAAACGCGTCCTGTGAATTCAGGAAAGTCACAAGTGTTTTCCAATACTTCATAAGCTTCTTTCCATTTTCCTTTGAAAAGAAGATCTTGCCATTCTGGCTGTAGGTTTCCGATAGGACATGCCCAATGGCAGAATGGAGTACCGCAATCCATGCAACGAGATGCTTGTAATCTACGGTCGTGGCTGTTAAGTGTCTGTTCTACTTCACCGAAGTCAGAAACACGTTCGTGAAGAGGTCTGTATCCGGCCTCTTGTCTATGTATTGTTAAGAATGCTTTTGGATTTCCCATTTCTATTTGTTGATTAAGTAAGAATGATCTGAATACTTCTCTGATTACTCTAGAGTTTGTTTAATAAAGGTGTACACATTAATTTCATAGAGAGTACACTTTGTTTAAATTAGGTGTACACCTTTTTAATATTTATTTCCGATCAGTTTCTTTAGGATTCTATATATAATTAATAATCTCTCTGCACGTTTGCAATCTTTTGTTGCAGTTTCTCCATTTGTTCTTCCTGAAGTACTTTTTTGTATTCAATAGGTACAATCTGAATAAACTGATCAACATACTTTTCCCAAGAGTCGAGCATTGTTTTTGCAAGCTTACTTCCGGTATAGAAGTAGTGATTGCGAATTAGTTCGTGCAATTCTTTTCGGTAACTTGATTCTTCGATTAATGATAATTCAACCATTTCCATGTTACAGAAATAATCAAAGTTTCCGTCTTTATTCCATACATAAGCAACTCCACCACTCATTCCGGCTGCGAAGTTACGTCCGGTACTTCCTAAAACAACTATACGTCCACCGGTCATGTATTCACAGCAGTGGTCTCCAACGCCTTCAACTACAGCTGTAGCTCCAGAGTTACGTACTGCAAAACGTTCGCCAACTCGTCCGTTAATATATACTTCACCGCTTGTAGCTCCGTAAAGAAGTGTATTACCGGCAATAGTATTATCTTCTGCAACAAATGTAGCACGTTTGGAAGGAAGTAAACTTATACGGCCACCTGAAAGACCTTTTCCTAAATAGTCGTTAGCTTCACCTTCTAGTTTGAAGTTTACTCCCTTTGTAAGGAAGGCACCAAAACTTTGTCCTGCAGATCCTTTGAACTTAATATTTAAAGTATCATCCGGAAGTCCGGCTCCGCCATGTTTCTTGGCAATAACTCCACTAAGCATAGTACCAACACTACGATCTGTATTTTCAATAGTGTATTCCAAAGAAACTTCTTTTTCGTGTTCAATTGCTTCAGATGCCTGAGCAATGATTGTCATATCCTTCACTTCACCGATAGAGTGAATTTTTTCACCAACGTGATGTATTGCAGCATCAGTTCCCTGTGAAGGCATATAAGTTAACTTAGAAAGATCTAATAATTCATATTTTACATTGCTGGTAATATGCTTACGTTCAATTAAGTCTGTACGTCCAACAATATCTTCCAGTTTTGTGAATCCCATTTCAGCAAGATACTCACGAACTTCTTCTGCAAGGTAATTGAAGAAGTTAACCAGGTATTCATGACGACCATGGAATCTCTTACGAAGTTCAGGATCCTGAGTCGCAACACCTACCGGACAAGTATTCAAGTGGCATTTACGCATCATAACACAGCCTAAAACAATAAGAGCTGATGTTGCAAATCCGTATTCTTCAGCACCAAGCATAGCCATAAGAACGATGTCGCGTCCTGTTTTTAACTGACCGTCAACCTGTAGAACAACATGTCCGCGTAATCCATTCAGAACTAAAGTCTGTTGAGTCTCAGACAATCCAATTTCCGGAGATATACCAGCGTAGCGGATTGAACTTGCAGGACTAGCTCCTGTACCACCTTCGGCACCAGAGATTACAATATGATCGGCTTTTGCTTTAGCTACACCGGCAGCAATTGTTCCTACACCGCTTTCTGCAACAAGTTTCACACTTATGCGAGCCTGTGGATTAATATTTTTCAAGTCGAAGATCAGCTGTGCCAAATCCTCAATAGAATAAATATCGTGGTGAGGTGGGGGAGAGATAAGTGAAATTCCCTTGATAGAGTGACGAGTCTTAGCAATAACTTCGTCAACTTTAAATCCTGGCAACTGACCACCTTCTCCTGGTTTTGCTCCCTGAGCTACCTTAATTTGTATTTCGTCTGCATTTACAAGATATTCAGCAGTTACACCGAAACGTCCAGAAGCTACCTGTTTGATAGCAGAGCGCATTGACATGCCGTTTTCCAAAGTTTTGAAACGGGCAGCATCTTCTCCACCTTCTCCGGTGTTGCTCTTTCCGCCAATCTTGTTCATGGCAAGTGCCATTGTTTCGTGTGCTTCGCGGCTGATAGAACCAAAAGACATGGCTCCTGTAACGAATCGCTTCATAATTTCTGAAGCTGGCTCTACCTGGTCAATTGAAATAGGATTCTTTTTGAAGCCTAAGAAGTCGCGAAGGAAAATCGGAGCTTCTTTACCATCTACCAAGTGAGAGAACTCTTTGAACTTTTTATAACTTCCCAATCGGGTAGCAAGTTGCAAAGTAGAAATAGTTTCAGGATTCCACGCGTGTTGTTCTCCACCCTTACGGAAACTGTAAATTCCTTTATTTTTAAGATCTTCAAAACCTTCAGCACCAAATCCTTCAGCATGCATCTGTACTGCATCGGCTGCAATCTCATCAAGACGAATACCGCCAATGGTTGAGTTAATACCACCAAAGTATGCGTTGCTAAGTTCTTGGCTCAAACCTACAGCTTCGAATATTTTCGCGCCACGGTAACTACGGATAGTACTAATACCCATTTTAGACATAACCTTGAAGAGACCTTTGCAGATAGATTTAATATAATTCTTTTCTGCAGTTGCATAATCAAGCTGAATTTCTTGTTTTGCAATAAGATTATCCAGAACAGCGAATGCCATGTAAGGATTGATAGCACTGGCACCAAAGCCTAACAATAAAGCTGCATGCATTACTTCGCGGATTTCTCCACTTTCAACAATCAATGCTGTCTGCACACGTTTCTGAACTGATATTAAATGATGATGCACAGCACTAACTGCAAGCAATGCAGGGATAGCTGCATGAGTTGCATCTACGTCTTTATCAGAAAGAACAATATAGTTAACGCCATCAGTAACTGACTTTTCTGCTTGCTTACAAAGGTTTGCCAATGATTCTTCCAATCCGGCTTTTCCTTTGTTTACATCAAATAATATAGGAAGTTTTACTGTGTTAAATCCTTTGTATCTGATGTTACACAAAATATCTAATTGAGCATTGCTTAAGATAGGGTGATTTAGTTTTACCATCTTGCAATGTTCTTCATTTGGAGTAAGTATGTTCATACCTACAGCACCGATGTATTCAGTCAACGACATAACTAACTGCTCACGTAATGGGTCAATCGGTGGATTGGTTACCTGAGCGAATTGTTGACGGAAATAGTTGTATAACAACTGAGGTTTTGTAGAAAGAACAGCCAGTGGAGTATCGTTACCCATAGAAGCCAAAGGCTCTGCTCCATTAGATCCCATCGGAATGATTAATTTCTCAATATCTTCCTTAGAATATCCAAATGTGTGAAGCATACGGTCGTATTTATCAACCTTCTGAGATACTTTTCTTCCGGTTTGAATCTTATCCAAATCAATACGATTGCTTGCCAACCAAGTACGATAAGGCTTAGCTTCTGCTAATTGTTTTTTAATTTCGCCGTCGTAGTAAACTTCACCTTTCTCAGTGTCAATTAATAAAATCTTACCAGGTTGTAAACGACCTTTTTCTTTTATTTCGTTTGCTTCAAAGTTCATAACACCAACTTCTGAAGCAACAACCATCATATCATTTTTTGTAATTAGATAACGTGCAGGACGAAGACCATTTCTGTCAAGCATACCTCCGGCGTATCTTCCGTCAGAGAATAGCAATGCAGCAGGACCATCCCATGGTTCCATTAAAATAGAGTGATATTCATAGAAAGCTTTCAAATCTTCAGAAATAGGATTCTTTTCGTTGAAACTTTCTGGAACCAACATTGCCATTGCATGAGGCAAGCTTAGTCCTGACATCACAAGGAACTCAAGAACATTATCAAGTGAAGCACTATCGCTCATTCCTTTTTGAACTATAGGACGAATGTCTTTCAAATCACCTAAAAGAGGAGAGTTAAGAACACTTTCTCTTGCTTCCATCCAACCGCGGTTACCACGAATAGTGTTAATCTCTCCATTATGTGCTAACAAACGGAAAGGTTGAGCTAAAGACCATGTTGGGAAAGTATTTGTACTAAAACGAGAGTGCACTAAAGCTAATCCACTAGTGAAATAGCTGTTAGTTAAATCAGGGAAATAATGTCTCAGTTGTGAAGAAGACAACATTCCCTTATAAATAATGCTCTTACTTGATAAAGATACAATATAAAATTCTTTTTTAGAATCAATAGAAGATGAATTTACAAGATTCTCAATTCTCTTCCTTATAATATATAGTTTTCGTTCTGCAGTTACAGAGTCTGCAAATCCTGAGATAAATACTTGTTTTACATCTGGTTCAGAAGCAAGTGCATCCTTACCAAGTATACTAGGATTGGTAGGAACATCGCGAAGATGCATTAAACTAAGTCCTTCTTTTTCAATTTCTTTAGTGACAATGTCTAAAAGTAATGCTTGGTCATCTAAGTTTTTAGGAAGGAATAAAAGGCCAGTTCCATATTTGCCCTTTTCAGGTACAGGAATACCTTGTAGCAAAATGAACTCATGAGGAATCTGCAGCATAATTCCTGCTCCATCACCGGTTTTATTATCTGCGCCTTCTGCGCCGCGGTGCTGCATGTTTTCTAATACTTTCAGAGCAGATTCTACAATTTCATGTGATTTACCACCGTGGATGTTTACTAGCATACCAACTCCACATGCGTCATGCTCGTTAGCAGCGCTGTATAAACCTGCATGATCTGGTTGCTGCTGATAAGGAATTACTGTTTGTTTGTTGTTAAAAAGTTCTCGATTCTTCATTCTAATTGACTTTATTATACGATATCATTCATTTGCGTTATCAAAATGATTTGCAAAACTACGAATAAATTTCATTTTGACACATTTATTTCTATTATAATTTGTTAATAATTTAGTTTTTCTTCTGTAAAAAGGTTAATCTGTAAGAATTACGTGTATTATAGTTATGATATCATTAATTATATAATGATTTTATTTCAATTTGAAAGTTTGTCAAAGTGTGCTTTGGATTTGTGTACTAATAAGCATAAAGTTATGAAAGAATGTTTTTTCAAATTAAAATGCTAAATATATAGATAATAATGATTATCTTTGCACGAAATTTAAATCTTATATAGAAAATGTGTGGTATAGTAGGTTATATAGGTAAAAAAGATGCTTATCCAATTCTAATAAAGGGATTAAAACGATTGGAATACAGAGGCTATGATAGTGCAGGAGTTGCATTGATTAGCAAAGATCAACAATTAAATGTATACAAAGCAAAAGGCAAAGTCTCTGAATTAGAAGAATTTGTTGCGCAAAAAGATATTTCTGGCAATATAGGTATTGCTCATACTCGTTGGGCTACTCATGGCGAACCTTGTCAGGCAAATGCCCACCCTCATTTCTCTTCCTCCGAAAGTCTTGCACTTATCCATAATGGTATTATTGAAAATTATGCAGTATTAAAAGAAAAACTTCAAGCTAAAGGATATACTTTCAGAAGTAGCACTGATACTGAGGTCTTGGTTCAGCTTATTGAATATATTAAGGAAACTAAAAATCTTGACCTACTAACTGCTGTACAGTTGGCATTAGGTGAAGTTATTGGAGCTTATGCTATTGCTGTGCTAGAGAAAAATAATCCAGATGAGATTATTGCGGCTCGTAAAAGTAGCCCGTTAGTTGTAGGTATTGGAGAAGATGAATTTTTTCTTGCATCAGATGCTACACCTATTGTAGAGTATACAGATAAGGTTGTATATCTTGAAGATGAAGAAATTGCAGTAATCAAGCGCAATGAAGATCTGAAAGTAGTAGATTTGAATAATGTGGTTATGAATCCCGAGATCTCTACTGTTGCTCTAAATCTAGGTCAGCTTGAAAAGGGTGGTTATCCTCATTTTATGTTGAAGGAGATCTTTGAGCAGCCAGATTGTATTCACGATTGTATGCGTGGACGTATAAACGTAGAAGGAACGAATGTTGTACTTTCTGCTGTTATTGATTATAAAGAGAGGTTACTTAAGGCAAACAGATTTATAATTGTAGCTTGTGGAACTTCCTGGCATGCAGCTTTAATTGGAAAACATCTGATTGAAAGTTTCTGCCGTATCCCTGTAGAAGTAGAGTATGCATCAGAGTTTCGTTATCGCGATCCCGTGATTTCAGAAAATGATGTAGTGATTTCAATTTCACAATCAGGAGAAACTGCCGATACATTAGCTGCGGTTGAACTAGCTAGAAGTAAAGGTGCATTTATATATGGTATATGTAATGCTATCGGGTCTTCAATTCCGAGAGCAACACATACTGGATCGTATATCCATGTTGGACCTGAAATCGGGGTAGCTTCAACAAAAGCATTCACCGGGCAGGTTACAGTGCTAACTATGTTGGCTTTGACTTTGGCAAAAGAGAAAAGCTCAATTAGCCAAGAAGAATTTCTGAATGTGGTTCATGAATTGAATCAGATTCCGGATAAAATGAAAAAGATATTAGAAAATAATGATAAAATAGCTCAGCTTTCTAAGATTTTCACCTACGCGCATAATTTTATATATTTAGGTCGCGGATACAGTTATCCAGTAGCTTTGGAAGGTGCTTTAAAATTAAAAGAAATCTCATATATTCATGCAGAAGGTTATCCGGCTGCTGAAATGAAACATGGACCAATTGCATTAATTGATGCAGAAATGCCGGTTGTAGTTGTTGCCACCCAAAATGGTATGTATGAGAAACTGATTAGTAATATTCAGGAAATAAAAGCACGTAAAGGAAAAGTTATTGCTATAGTAACTGAGGGTGATGAAGTGGTTAAAAACATTGCAGATTACTGCATTGAATTACCTGCAACAATTGAATGTCTTGATCCATTGGTTGCAACAGTTCCACTTCAGTTGTTGGCTTATCACATTGCTGTCTGCAAAGGCATGGATGTTGACCAACCACGAAATCTTGCGAAATCTGTAACAGTAGAATAGGAATATATTTTTATATGGAACCATTAAAACATGAATGTGGCGTAGCAATGATCCGCTTACTGAAGCCTTTGGAATATTATGAGCAGAAGTATGGTACATGGATGTATGGGCTGAATAAACTCTATCTTTTGATGGAGAAACAGCACAACCGTGGGCAAGAAGGAGCTGGATTAGCTTGTGTAAAACTGGAGGCAAACCCGGGAGAGGAATATATGTTCCGTGAAAGAGCATTAGGTACCGGAGCTATTACTGAAATATTTGGTGCAGTGCAATCTAATTTTAAGGATCTTAGTCCTGAAAAACTACATGATGCCGATTATGCCAAACGTTGCCTTCCTTTTGCAGGAGAACTCTACATGGGTCACCTTCGCTACAGTACCACTGGAAAGAGTGGTATCTCTTATGTTCATCCGTTCCTTCGTCGAAATAACTGGAGAGCAAAAAATTTAGCTCTTTGCGGAAACTTCAATATGACGAATGTTGATGAAATCTTTCAGCGTATAACTGAAACAGGTCAACATCCACGCCGATATTCAGATACATATATAATGTTGGAACAGGTTGGTCATCGCCTGGACCGTGAAGTAGAACGTCTTTTTCAACAAGCAGAAGCTAAAGGGTTGAAAGGGATGGATATAACTCATGCCATTGAAGATCAGGTCGACTTGGTGAATGTTCTAAAGACTTCAAGCGATGTATGGGATGGGGGATATGTGATTTGTGGTATTACAGGTAGTGGCGAATCATTCTCTTTCAGAGATCCATGGGGTATTCGTCCTGCTTTTTACTATCATGATGATGAAATTGTAGTTCTGGCTTCAGAAAGACCAGTTATCCAAACAGCAATGAACGTTTCGGGAGAGGAAGTGAAAGAACTCAATCCTGGTGAAGCGATCCTTGTTGACAAAGCAGGAAATATTCGTATGGCTCAGATTAATGAACCAAAAAAATATAATGCTTGTTCTTTCGAAAGAATATATTTTTCACGCGGTAGCGATAAAGATATATATAATGAACGTAAAGCTTTGGGAAGTAACCTGGTTCAACCAATTCTTAAAGCCATAGATAATGATCTTGAGCATACTGTTTTCTCTTTCATTCCTAATACAGCCGAGGTTGCTTTTTATGGAATGCTTGAAGGTTTTGATAATTATCTGAATCATCTGAAAATTAGTAAGATTGCTTCCGCTGGTCATCAGTTGAAATATGAGGAATTGGATAAAATCCTTTCAATGCGTATCCGTTCGGAGAAAGTAGCGATTAAAGATATTAAGTTACGTACATTTATTGCTGAAGGTAATACTAGAAATGACCTTGCTGCCCACGTTTATGATATAACTTATGGTAGTATTGTTCCGCATGTGGATAATCTTGTAGTTATAGATGACAGTATAGTTCGGGGAACAACATTGAAGCAGAGTATTATTGGTATTTTGGACAGGCTTTCTCCTAAGAAAATAGTGATAGTATCATCTTCTCCTCAGGTTCGTTATCCGGATTATTATGGTATTGACATGGCACGGATGAATGAATTTATTGCTTTCCGTGCAACTATAGCATTACTTAAAGAACGTAATAAGCAACATATAATTAAAGAAGCATATAAAAAATCGAAAGAGCAACAGAACCTTCCGAAAGAACAGATTGTTAATTATGTCAAGGAACTCTATGCTCCGTTTACCGATGAAGAGATCGCGGAAAAAATGGTTGAGCTTCTAACGCCTGAAGGTACTAAGGCTAAAGTTGAAATCGTATATCAGCATTTGGAGGGACTCCACGCTGCATGTCCGAAGAACCCCGGTGATTGGTATTTCACGGGAAATTATCCGACCCCTGGTGGTAACAAGCTCGTTAATGAAGCTTTTATTACATATATGGAAAAAGTTTACAGTGATTAAACTTTATTTAAATTGCATTGCTCTTAATATGAGCAATGCAATTTATTCAATATACCCTATGCAACTTTAATTTAAAAGTTGTGCAGTTTTAGTAAAGAGCAAAATAAATTAGTAGTTTTGCTAAATGTAGAAGAACATTATATTTAAGAACAAGAGATATAACAAAAGAATGCAAAAAGAAAAGAATGTTTTATTGATTCTCGATGATGGAAGCATTTTCAAAGGAAAATCCTTCGGTTACGAGAAAGCTATTGCGGGAGAGGTAGTGTTTAATACTGCCATGATGGGATATCCCGAGAGTTTGACCGATCCATCTTATTCCGGTCAGATAATGACGCTAACTTTTCCTTTAGTAGGTAACTATGGTGTTCCTCCAAGAAGTGAGAAAGACGGACTTTCTACTTTTATGGAATCGGAAAAAATCCACGCTGAAGGTATTATCGTTTGTGACTATTCATGGGAATATAGCCACTGGAATGCAGTAGAAAGCCTTGAAAGCTGGTTGAAAAGCGAAAAAGTTGTAGGTATTTACGGTATTGATACTCGTGAATTAACAAAACTGCTTCGCGAAAAAGGTTCAATGAAGGGTAAAATTGTATTCCCTGAAGAAAACGGGGAATTAAAACCTGAAAATGATGTCCCTTTTGTAGATCCAAATCTTATTAATCAGGTTGCACGTGTTAGTTGCAAAGAGGTTATAACTTATGGAAATGGAAAGAAGAAAGTATTGTTAGTGGATTGTGGAGTAAAACACAATATCATTCGTTGCTTGCTTAAGAGAGGCGTTACTGTAATCAGAGTTCCATGGGATTATGACTTTAATACAATTGAATATGATGGATTATTCATTTCAAACGGACCAGGCGACCCTAATATGTGCGATGTTACAGTTCAGAATATTCGTAAAGCATTGAATGGAGATAAACCAATCTTCGGTATATGTATGGGTAACCAATTGCTTTCTAAAGCAGGAGGAGCTAATATTTATAAATTGAAGTATGGTCACCGTAGTCATAACCAACCAGTACGTATGGTAGGTACAAACAGATGTTTTATTACCAGTCAGAATCATGGATATGCAGTAGATAATGCTACATTGACTAGTGATTGGGAACCGTTCTTCATTAATATGAATGATAATACCAATGAAGGTATAAAACATAAAACGAAACCATTCTTTTCAGTGCAATTCCATCCTGAAGCAGCGAGTGGTCCAACGGACACAGAATTCTTGTTCGATAAATTTGTAGAGATGCTCTAATATTAAAAAGAATAATCAATGAAAGATAAAATAGAGAAAGTATTAATTCTTGGTTCCGGTGCTTTGAAAATTGGAGAGGCCGGAGAATTTGACTATTCCGGTTCGCAGGCTTTGAAAGCTTTACGTGAAGAAGGAATTCAAACGGTGTTGATTAATCCGAATATTGCTACTGTTCAAACATCTGAAGGGGTTGCCGATACTATTTATTTTTTGCCGGTCACTCCTTTTTTTGTAGAAAAGGTAATTCAGAAGGAAAAACCTCAGGGTATTTTGCTTGCTTTTGGTGGACAGACTGCATTGAATTGCGGTGTTGAATTATATAGAGCAGGTCTTCTTGAAAAATATAATGTAGAGGTATTAGGTACTCCGGTACAGGCTATCATAGATACTGAAGACCGTGAGCTTTTCGTTAATAAACTTAATGAGATCGATGTTAAGACAATTAAGAGTGAAGCTGTAGAAAACATTGTGGATGCAAGACGCGCCGCAAAGGAACTTGGCTATCCTGTAATTATTCGTGCAGCTTATGCATTGGGTGGTCTTGGATCTGGTTTCTGCGATAATGAAGAAGAACTTAATAAATTAGCTGAAAAAGCATTCTCTTTCTCGCCTCAGGTATTGGTTGAAAAATCATTGAAAGGCTGGAAGGAAATAGAATATGAAGTTGTTCGTGATCGTTTCGATAACTGTATCACGGTTTGTAACATGGAGAACTTCGACCCGCTGGGAATTCATACCGGTGAAAGTATCGTAATTGCTCCTTCACAAACTCTTACCAACAGCGAATATCATAAACTGCGTGAACTAGCTATACGTATTATCCGTCATATCGGTATCGTAGGTGAGTGTAATGTGCAATATGCTTTCGACCCTGAAAGTGAAGACTACCGCGTTATTGAGGTAAATGCCCGTTTGAGCCGTTCTTCAGCATTAGCTTCAAAAGCAACCGGATATCCATTGGCATTCGTTGCAGCTAAGCTTGGATTAGGATATGGATTGTTTGATCTGAACAACTCAGTAACTAAAACTACTTCTGCATTCTTCGAACCAGCTCTTGATTATGTAGTTTGTAAGATTCCACGTTGGGATTTAGGTAAGTTCCGCGGAGTAGATCGTGAACTAGGTAGTAGTATGAAATCGGTAGGAGAGGTTATGGCTATTGGTCGTACCTTCGAAGAAGCTATTCAGAAAGGCCTTCGTATGATTGGTCAGGGAATGCACGGTTTTGTGGAAAACAAAGAACTTGTTATCGAGGATATTGATAAGGCTCTTCAAGAACCAACAGATAAACGTGTCTTTGTTATCAGCGAAGCTTTTAGAGCAGGATATACTATTGACCAGATACATGATTTGACAAAGATTGATAAATGGTTCCTTCAGAAATTGATGAATATAGTAAATACAGCTAAGGAGCTTGATTCAACTGATACATTAGAAGCCCTTTCACCCGATTTACTTCGTAAAGCTAAAGTTCAGGGATTTTCTGATTTCCAGATAGCACGTGCTGTTCTGAAGGACGGAAAAGATATGGAAAAGGCTATGTTGAAGGTACGTGCTTATCGTAAGTCATTTAACATCCTTCCGGTTGTAAAACAAATCGATACACTGGCTGCTGAATATCCAGCTCAAACTAACTATCTGTATCTTACATACAGCGGAATAACAAATGATGTTCATTATCTAGGCGACCACCGATCAATTGTAGTTCTAGGGTCTGGTGCTTACCGTATTGGTAGTTCTGTAGAGTTCGACTGGTGCGGAGTTAACGCTCTGAATACAATCCGTAAGGAAGGATGGCGCAGTGTAATGATCAACTATAATCCTGAAACTGTATCTACAGATTATGATATGTGTGATCGTCTTTATTTCGATGAACTTACATTTGAACGTGTACTGGATATAATCGAACTGGAAAACCCTCACGGTGTAATTGTATCTACCGGCGGTCAGATTCCTAATAATCTGGCAATGAAACTGGATGAACAGAATATCAATATTCTTGGAACTTCAGCAAAAAGTATTGATAATGCCGAAGACAGAAATAAATTCTCTGCAATGTTAGA
The DNA here is from genome assembly GCA_963668125.1 of Bacteroidaceae bacterium. GTDB lineage: Bacteria > Bacteroidota > Bacteroidia > Bacteroidales > Bacteroidaceae > Bacteroides. Next base: position 2,502,728 of record OY764215.1, read on the forward strand.
TCGCATTGGTGTAGATCAGCCAGCATGGAGAGAATTAACCAGCATGGAAGATATTAACGAATTTGTTGAAGAGGTTGGGTTCCCAGTATTGGTTAGACCTTCATACGTGCTAAGTGGTGCTGCAATGAATGTTTGCTCAAATCAGGAAGAATTGGTTAGATTCTTGCAATTGGCAGCAAATGTTTCTAAAAAGCATCCGGTTGTTGTAAGCCAGTTTATCGAGCATGCTAAAGAGGTTGAAATGGATGCTGTTGCAGAGAATGGTGAGATCATCGCTTATGCTATCAGCGAACATATTGAGTTTGCCGGTGTGCACTCTGGTGACGCTACTATTCAGTTCCCTCCACAGAAACTGTATGTAGAAACAGTACGTCGTATTAAACGTATCTCTAAGCAAATTGCTAAAGAGTTGAACATTTCCGGTCCATTTAATATTCAGTATCTAGCTAAGGATAATGATATTAAAGTAATCGAATGTAATCTTCGTGCTTCTCGTAGTTTCCCATTTGTGAGCAAAGTCTTAAAGATTAACTTTATTGAACTGGCTACAAAAATTATGTTGGGATTACCAGTAGAAAAGCCAGAAAAGAGCTTGTTTGATCTGGATTACGTAGGTATTAAGGCATCTCAGTTCTCATTCTCTCGTCTACAAAAGGCTGACCCTGTATTAGGAGTTGATATGGCTAGTACGGGTGAAGTAGGCTGTATCGGATCTGATACTTCTTGTGCGGTATTAAAATCAATGCTTTCTGTAGGTTACAAGATACCTAAAAAGAATATTCTTTTATCTACAGGTACAGCAAAGGATAAAACAGATATGTTGTCTTCAGCAAGTCTTCTTGTTGAAAAAGGATATAACTTGTTCGCAACAGGAGGTACACATAAGTTCCTTGAAGAGAATGGAATACCAAATACATTAGTATATTGGCCAAGCGAAGAAGGAACACCTCAGGCTTTGGATTTACTTCATAGTAAAGAAATTGATATGGTGGTAAATATACCAAAGAATCTGACTCCTGGTGAGCTTACTAATGGATATAAAATCCGTCGTGCAGCTATCGATTTAAATATTCCGCTGATAACCAATCCTAGATTAGCAAGTGCATTTATTACTGCATTCTGTAGTATAAATCTGGATGACTTGCAAATTAAGAGTTGGGAAGAATATAAGTAAGCTTTATATCTTAAAGGTTTAAAGTTTAGTAAAACAGCTGCGTTAGCAAAATTATTTTTTTGCTAACGCAGTCTTTTTTTTAGCAAGATCTTAATACATAGAAATGTTTTTTTTCAGTTCTTCGTCACTTTAGGTGCAAGCGATTCATCTAAAAGTCTTTATTCATAAGCATTTCAGTTGTTTTTCCATATTGAATATTATGCCTAGCTATCTAAAGTCATGATATTCAAGTTTCGCAAGTTTAACTTGCAAGTTTTAAGTATTCCCAGCACTTCAGCAGTCTGTTTAAGAAACGTGTTGGTGTTTCACTAAATGAAATATAGGGTGCAGAATTAAATTTGTTTTTTACAAAAGTATCTTGCAGTCTAGCAGCGTGCTTCTAATTGGTTGATATTTAGTGCTATATAGCCGCTAGACCTCTATGTTGTATTCCTAATAATTGAATACTTTTTATTTGAATTTAACCTTAAAATCAATTACTTAGCAATTATTCATGCAAAAAAAGGACAATTCACCTCACGAATAAGATAATTATCTCACTCTCCAGACAGCATAAAACTTTTTTCTTTGTGCTTTTTTGTTTAAATAAAAGCCCTGCTAAACAAACTTCTATGAGTTGAACTGCAACTTAAGGCAGGCAACAATTTACTTCTTCAGAATAACAGGATGGACGCAACAAACTTATCTGAGATGCAGCTCTTGGCTCATCATTCTAGCATTAGGAGTCGTCCAATATGAAATTTGCCTAACGGGCTTTTATAAAAAACGCTAACGACATTTATCATATTCATACTTCTTTCCATTCTTTAATATGCTTAATATTCTGTTGGCTAATTTGTGGGCGATACGTATAATGGCTTCCTGAGGTTTCATGCGTTTGCAATACTCTCCGTAAGAAGCAGCCATTACGCTGTCGTATTGTATCGTGATCCAGGCACTCTCTATTAACACCGAGCCAAGCAATTTGTTTCCTCTGAAAGTCTTTTCACCATTATTGATCTTTTCACCACTACTATGAGATACTGGAATTAACCCAAGATAGGAAGCAAACTGTTTTTCGTTATGGAAACGGTTTATGTTATCTATTTCAGTCAGTAAACACATACCGGTATTCATTCCAATGCCAGGTATGGAAAGTAAGTTATTATATACTTCCGCATAACGCTCTGTCATTGATAACATGCGTACTTGACGAGTGGATTCTAACAGATTCTGACGGAATAGTTCGACTTGTTTTAATAACAAGTTTAAACTATTGCGGGTGGAAGACAGTAGAACGACATCATCACACAACCAACGCATGAAACGTTTCGACCAATGTGTTCCCGGCTTTTCAAAACACTCTGGAAGAGTTATTCCATTAGTATAGAGCAGATGCTTCACACGGGATTTATACCCTCCAAGTTGTTTCTGCAAGGTTTTGCGCAAACGGACAACACTACAGTCATCCAGGTTGTCTTTACGACGGATATAAATTCCTTTCAATATCCCTGCTTTCAATGCTTTCGCCAACTTTTCTGAATCAATAGAATCTGATTTCATCAAATTCTCATATTGAGTAGTGGGAACATCTGCAGCATGGATAACCATACAGTTAATGCCATATTCCTGCAATGCGTAGTAAGTGGAAAAACCACTGAAGCCAGATTCGTAGACGGCTTGATAATTACCATTAGGATAATGTTTTTTCAAAGATTCAAAGAGCTCTTTGGCTGAAGACTTTTGGCTATGTTTACGCTTATAACCGGATTGAGTTATTATAGTTATATTCCAGGTCTTCAAATGAACGTCAATACCTATGTAGATATTTTGACCTTCAAAATTAATTCCGTTACTTTGTGTCATAGGTGTAATAGTTTTAATTACTAATATTTTGTTTATTAACTCTATACAAATTTAGTAATTCAATTATTACGCCTATTCATTTTATCTAAAACTCATTGGTCGGGGAGCGCCATACGGCAAGGGGCGGGACCACCCGTCCCGACGAGATGTAGCTAGACCCCAAATACAAACATAGTAACTTGTCTGATAAAGTCTAGCGGTAGTCTAGCAGTCTAGCGCTTTTGATCAATATGAATACATCTTTTTACTTTGCTTAGATATGTATATTGCTTAAAATTAGTGATTTAAGTTTTGGTTGTTATTAATATTAGCACTTTCGGTTACAGCTGTGCTAGATTGCTAGATCAACGCTAGATCAAATTAATTAGATCTAGCACCTATACAACACTTATATACAATAACTTAAGGTCTACTGCTAGATCGCTAGATCAATTTCTAAAAATTAAAATTTATGTAGTGTTTTTGCAGGTTATCAAATGTCACTTCGGCTCTTCGGAAAGATGCGGCGTGAGGTTGCTCAATCTCCTGAGTGACTTTTTATATCTCAGGCGAGTAGTTGATGTATTCTTGTACAAAACATTGTTTTCTTCTGTACAAAAGAATTAATTGTTTTGTACAGAAGAATGCATTCTTTTGTACAAGGATGTACAAACTAGTCTAGTAGTTTTATAAAAAGCAGACCGGAGTTTTGCATAACTCTGGAGTGGTTTATTAGAAGTCTCAGTTTTAATGATAAAGAACCAACTCTGAATGAGGGTAAGTAATACTTCTATGTTGCTTTCGGAAACTATTTTGGTAGCAGATGATTTGATTTGGTGGATAAAGCTGTTTTGTAGCAGATGAGCACGATTTTGTATCAGATAAACGGTTAAACTTTTTTATCTGCCACTAGCTGAAAGTACTTACTGAAAGGTTTTTTGTGCTTTTTAGTGGAAGATGTGGTAGATGAATTTTAATTTTTCAAGATTAAATACCCAATCAAATACGGTACTAATACAATCCCTAATCAGAGATTCTTTTCATTTTCAACTGTATTAGTGTATCTCTGAAAGCATTTAATTGTGATTATAGAGAATGCTTTATTCGCGCACGTGTATATATAATGTATTGATAGGAATAATTTTCCCAAAGCTCCTTGCTAAGTCTGAAAAAATATGCTCTACAATATACTTGATGTTCAGTGAGTTAACTATTCATTGCTAAAAAAGTTATAAAAAAGAGTCAGATATATTTGGATTGGCAGGAATAAAGCTCTACTTTTGCACCCGCTTTGCAAGAGAGACAGAGTGTTGATTGAAATGCTGGTTCTTCGGGATGTTTGAAGAAAAAAACTTTTAAAAAGTTGCTCTAAAATTTGGAGCGTATCACTTAAAAGACTTATCTTTGCATCCGCTTTCGCTTCGAAAGAAGCGCTTAGAGCAAACAAAAAGAATCGTTCTTTGAAGAAATTATAAATAAACGAAACAAGTAGTACAAGAGCATTAAGTGCGTGTATTGATACATGTACTTGGTAAATAAAAATGCGAACCGTCAATTAAGATAAACGGAATCCTGAACAGAATTTAAATGAAACTTTTACAATGAAGAGTTTGATCCTGGCTCAGGATGAACGCTAGCTACAGGCTTAACACATGCAAGTCGAGGGGTAGCAGGGTAGCAATACCGCTGACGACCGGCGCACGGGTGAGTAACACGTATCCAACCTTCCCATAACTCAGGGATAGCCTTTCGAAAGAAAGATTAATACCCGATAGTACTTAAGAAAGGCATCTTTTTTAAGTTAAAGATTTATTGGTTATGGATGGGGATGCGTTCCATTAGATAGTTGGTGAGGTAACGGCTCACCAAGTCTTCGATGGATAGGGGTTCTGAGAGGAAGGTCCCCCACATTGGTACTGAGACACGGACCAAACTCCTACGGGAGGCAGCAGTGAGGAATATTGGTCAATGGGCGAGAGCCTGAACCAGCCAAGTAGCGTGAAGGATGAAGGTCCTATGGATTGTAAACTTCTTTTATAGTAGAATAAAGTGATCCACGTGTGGATTTTTGTATGTATACTATGAATAAGGATCGGCTAACTCCGTGCCAGCAGCCGCGGTAATACGGAGGATCCGAGCGTTATCCGGATTTATTGGGTTTAAAGGGTGCGTAGGCGGAATAATAAGTCAGTTGTGAAAGTTTGCGGCTCAACCGTAAAATTGCAGTTGATACTGTTATTCTTGAGTGTACATAAGGTAGGCGGAATTCGTGGTGTAGCGGTGAAATGCTTAGATATCACGAAGAACTCCAATTGCGAAGGCAGCTTACCGGGGTACAACTGACGCTGAGGCACGAAAGTGTGGGTATCAAACAGGATTAGATACCCTGGTAGTCCACACAGTAAACGATGAATACTCGCTGTTTGCGATATACAGCAAGCGGCCAAGCGAAAGCATTAAGTATTCCACCTGGGGAGTACGCCGGCAACGGTGAAACTCAAAGGAATTGACGGGGGCCCGCACAAGCGGAGGAACATGTGGTTTAATTCGATGATACGCGAGGAACCTTACCCAGGCTTAAATTGCAGATGAATATTTAGGAAACTAGATAGTCTTCGGACATCTGTGAAGGTGCTGCATGGTTGTCGTCAGCTCGTGCCGTGAGGTGTCGGCTTAAGTGCCATAACGAGCGCAACCCTTATTGATAGTTACTAACAGGTTATGCTGAGGACTCTATCGAGACTGCCGTCGTAAGATGCGAGGAAGGTGGGGATGACGTCAAATCAGCACGGCCCTTACGTCTGGGGCTACACACGTGTTACAATGGGGGGTACAGAAGGTCGCTACCTGGCAACAGGATGCTAATCCCAAAAGCCTCTCTCAGTTCGGATTGGAGTCTGCAACCCGACTCCATGAAGCTGGATTCGCTAGTAATCGCGCATCAGCCACGGCGCGGTGAATACGTTCCCGGGCCTTGTACACACCGCCCGTCAAGCCATGGGAGCCGGGGGTACCTGAAGTGCGTAACCGTAAGGAGCGCCCTAGGGTAAAACTGGTGACTGGGGCTAAGTCGTAACAAGGTAGCCGTACCGGAAGGTGCGGCTGGAACACCTCCTTTCTGGAGTGATTCCTTTTATCTGGTTCGCTTTTTATTGTACTACTGGTTTTTGTTTATTCTATATATGAAATAAGAGATTAGAAAGAAGCCGAGCCGAAAGGTAAGAGGTTTTGAACGACAGTCCTATAGCTCAGTTGGTTAGAGCGCTACACTGATAATGTAGAGGTCGGCAGTTCAACTCTGCCTGGGACTACGCGAAAAGAGGAGCAAAACGGATTAACCATCCAAACAAACGCTTCTTATAATTTCGGGGGATTAGCTCAGCTGGCTAGAGCACCTGCCTTGCACGCAGGGGGTCAACGGTTCGAATCCGTTATTCTCCACGATCAAGCTAACGCTTGAAATGATCTTTGACATGATGTACAAAAGCAATAAAGCAAAGTAATTTTTAGAGATAAAAAGAGCTAAAGTATATATCGAACCATATGGTAAACGAAAACGTATATTTACGCATAGTTTACAGTGTTTGAAGAAAGTAAGCAAGGGCGCATGGCGGATGCCTTGGCTCTCGGAGGCGATGAAGGACGTGATAAGCTGCGATAAGCTTCGGGTAGGTGCAAATGACCATTGATCCGAAGATTTCCGAATGGGACAACCCAATATCCTGAAGGGATATTATCCATCTTAGATGGAGGCGAACGCAGGGAACTGAAACATCTTAGTACCTGTAGGAGAAGAAAATAATTGAATGATTCCGTAAGTAGTGGCGAGCGAACGCGGATTAGCCCAAACCACTTATGTTACGGCATAATTGGGGTTGTAGGACCACGATATCGGACTTATATTGGAGAATGGAAGACTCTGGAAAGTGTCACCATAGAGCATGATAGTTGCGTACATGAATCCAATATATACTGTAGTGGTATCCTGAGTAGTGCGGAGCACGAGGAATTCTGCATGAATCTGCCGGGACCATCCGGTAAGGCTAAATACTCCCGAGAGACCGATAGTGAACCAGTACTGTGAAGGAAAGGTGAAAAGAACTTCGAATAGAAGAGTGAAATAGTCCCTGAAACCATGCGCTTACAAGCGGTCGGAGCAGCTTCGTGCTGTGACGGCGTGCCTTTTGCATAATGAACCTACGAGTTACTGTCACTGGCAAGGTTAAGAAATTAAGTTTTGCAGCCGAAGCGAAAGCGAGTCTGAATAGGGCGATTTAGTCAGTGGTAGTAGACGCGAAACCAAGTGATCTACCCATGGTCAGGTTGAAGGTTAGGTAACACTAACTGGAGGACCGAACCGATAAGCGTTGAAAAGCTTCCGGATGAACTGTGGGTGGGGGTGAAAGGCTAATCAAACTTGGAGATAGCTCGTACTCCCCGAAATGCATTTAGGTGCAGCCTTGATAATTACTAATGTGAGGTAGAGCGACTGATAAGATGCGAGGGCTTCACCGCCTATCAAGTCTTGATAAACTCCGAATGCGCATTAGTTTGATATCAGGAGTGAGGGCATGGGTGCTAAGGTCCGTGCCCGAGAGGAGAAGAATCCAGACCATCAGCTAAGGTCCCGAAATAATTGCTAAGTTGAACTAACGAAGTCAGATTGCTAAGACAGCTAGGATGTTGGCTTGGAAGCAGCCATTCATTTAAAGAGTGCGTAACAGCTCACTAGTCGAGGAGTTTGGCGTGGATAATAATCGGGCATAAGCAATTTACCGAAGCTATGGAACCAGTAATGGTTGGTAGGGGAGCATTCCACTCAGCGTTGAATGTGGAGCGTGAGCTCTGCTGGAGCGTGTGGAAAAGCAAATGTAGGTATAAGTAACGATAAAGGGGGTGAGAAACCCCCTCGCCGAAAGACTAAGGTTTCCTGATCAACGCTAATCGGATCAGGGTTAGTCGGGTCCTAAGGCTCAGCCGAACGGCGAGGCCGATGGCAGAAAGGGTTAATATTCCCTTACTACCTTAAAGAGTGATGTGGAGACGGAGTAGTGATAATACCGCCGGCTGACGGAATAGCTGGTTGAAGGGTGTAGATATTAGTTTTCCAGGCAAATCCGGAAGATTAGTCGAACCTGATAGTACCGAGAGCCCTTGTGGTGATTGGATAGCGTATGTAAACAGACTCCCAAGAAAATCCGCTAAACTTAATCTTTAAGGTACCCGTACCGTAAACGGACACACGTAGTCGGGTAGAATATACTAAGGCGCTTGAGTGAATCACGGTTAAGGAACTAGGCAAATTGACCCTGTAACTTCGGGATAAAGGGTCCCTCAGTAATGAGGGCGCAGAGAATAGGTCCAGGCAACTGTTTAACAAAAACACAGGGCTATGCAAAATTGAAAGATCAAGTATATAGCCTGACACCTGCCCGGTGCTGGAAGGTTAAGAGGAGATGTCATCGCAAGAGAAGCATTGAATTGAAGCCCCAGTAAACGGCGGCCGTAACTATAACGGTCCTAAGGTAGCGAAATTCCTTGTCGGGTAAGTTCCGACCTGCACGAATGGTGTAATGATCTGGACACTGTCTCAACCGTGAGCTCAGTGAAATTGTAGTATCGGTGAAGATGCCGATTACCCGCGATGGGACGAAAAGACCCCGTGAACCTTTACTATAGCTTAACATTGAATTTGGGTAATTGATGTGTAGGATAGGCCGGAGGCTTTGAAGCAGGTACGCCAGTATTTGTGGAGCCGCTGTTGAAATACGGCCCTTTGATTATTTGAGTTCTAACTCGCGTTTGTGAGGACACTGTTTGGTGGGTAGTTTGACTGGGGTGGTCGCCTCCAAAAGTGTAACGGAGGCTTCTAAAGGTACCCTCAGGACGATTGGTAACCGTCCGCAGAGTGTAATGGCATAAGGGTGCTTGACTGAGAGACCGACAAGTCGATCAGGTAGGAAACTAGAGCATAGTGATCCGGTGTTTCCGTATGGAAGGGACATCGCTCAAAGGATAAAAGGTACTCCGGGGATAACAGGCTGATCGCTCCCAAGAGCTCATATCGACGGAGCGGTTTGGCACCTCGATGTCGGCTCGTCACATCCTGGGGCTGGAGAAGGTCCCAAGGGTTGGGCTGTTCGCCCATTAAAGTGGCACGCGAGCTGGGTTCAGAACGTCGTGAGACAGTTCGGTCTCTATCTATCGTGGGCGTATGAAATTTGCGTGGCTCTGACACTAGTACGAGAGGACCGTGTTGGACTGACCGCTGGTTTACCGGTTGTGCCGCCAGGTGCATTGCCGGGTATCTAAGTCGGGATTGGATAAGTGCTGAAAGCATCTAAGTACGAAGCCAGCCACAAGATTAGATTTCTTAGGGTCGTTGAAGACGACAACGTTGATAGGCTGCAGGTGTAAAGACAGTAATGTCAAAGCCGAGCAGTACTAATTGCCCGTACACTTTCTTCTATGCCATATATGGTTGGCTAGATAATTTGGCTCTTTATACTAGAATGAGCTTTAATTTATTGCTTTTACATTGTGTTTATCTTAATAGAGAAATTAAGAAATTAAAAATATTAAGGTAGCTATAGCATCAGGGTTCCACCTCTTCCCATTCCGAACAGAGAAGTTAAGCCTGATCACGCCGATGGTACTGCGTAACAGTGGGAGAGTAGGTAGCTGCCGTTTTATCAAAGAGTCCTGTTCATTGAATAATGAACGGGACTCTTTTTTTGTCCACACCGCACCGTGTATGGTGTCTAAGTTTATGGTGTGGGTTCTTGGGCGGTAATATCTGTTTCATCTCCTTTGATAACGCTACCCTTTCTTATTACGCTGATTATTGTGCTTTAGAAATCTTTATGTATACTATATCCTATATTTCAACGAAGAATTTATCTCCTTTTAGTAATTCTGGAAAAGTATACGCTCTGCCACGCTCACTTTGAATGCCGTATCTCTTTTTCTATAATAGTCGTGTTATGTCTTAGAATATCACATAAACATTTCAAACAACATGCTATTGATTAGTTTTTTGTGCCAATAAGAAAATAAAGATTATATTTTGAGGGGTGATTCATTTTTTTATTTCTTTTGTAACAATCTTTGATATGAAATTAATTTAATTAAGTGGTTGTAAACTAAATAATTAATATTATATAAGATAATAATATGTAAAACACAAACGTTTGCTATATCTTTCTAATATAATTTATGATTATTAATAATTTATTCAATATTAAATTACTACTTTTGCCACTGTAAAAGATTGTTTTAAATTATATTATGGTAGATTCCCTTATAAGTCCTGATTATATTTTTGAAACTAGTTGGGAAGTCTGTAACAAAGTTGGTGGCATATATACTGTATTGTCTACTAGAGCAAAGACTCTTCAAGATAGTCATAAAGATAAAGTGATATTTATTGGTCCTGATTTCTGGATTGGTAAAGATAACCCATTATTTATTGAATTGGATTATCTTTATAAACCATGGAAATTGCATGCAGAAACCAATGAAAACCTTCCTGTGCGTATTGGCCGATGGAACATTATTGGCGAACCAATTGTTATTTTAGTTGATTTCACTTCATTTTTCTCAATGAAGAATGAGATATATACAGAAGCTTGGAAACATTTTCAAGTTGATTCTTTGCATGCTTATGGAGATTATGATGAAGCATCTATGTTTTCTTATGCTTCAGGAAAAGTAGTTGAAAGCTTTTATAAATATAACTTGAATCGTAAAGATAGGGTGGTTTATCAGGCACATGAGTGGATGACCGGGCTAGGTGCTCTATATCTTCAGACTGCTGCACCTGAAATTGCTACCATATTTACGACACATGCAACTTCGATAGGACGCTCTATTGCTGGTAATCTGAAACCATTGTATGACTATTTGTTTGCATATAACGGCGACCAGATGGCTCAGGAATTAAATATGGAATCAAAGCATTCTATAGAAAAACAAACGGCTCACCATGTTGATTGCTTTACTACTGTTAGTGATATTACTAATAAAGAATGTAAGGAATTACTGGATAAAGAGGCTGACGTTGTTTTGAAAAACGGATTTGAAGATGATTTTGTGCCTAAAGGAAAGAGTTTTTTAGCCAAACGTAAAAAGGCAAGAGCAAAAATGCTCAATGTTGCAAATAAATTATTAGGCACTAATCTGGATGATGATACCTTACTTGTATGTACAAGTGGCAGGTATGAATTTAAAAATAAAGGTATTGATGTCTTTATAGAATCATTAAACCGATTGAATCATGATATTAATCTAAAGAAGAATGTTGTTGCCTTCATTAATGTACCGGCAGGTACTCCTATACCCAGAAAAGATTTAGTTGAAAGATTAAATAATGGCAATGGTATAACAGATTCTTTAGAATTTCCTTATATTACGCACTGGTTAGATTATATGTCTGACGATAGAGTGCTTAATATGATGACATCTCTCGGAATAAGAAATAGTAAAGAAGATAAAGTCAAGATTATATTTGTTCCTTGTTATCTTGATGAGAATGATGGAGTTTTCGACCTTAACTATTATGATTTGCTTCTGGGATATGATTTGAGTGTGTATCCTTCATATTATGAACCATGGGGATATACTCCCTTGGAGAGTATTGCTTTCCATGTTCCTACTGTTACAACGGATTTAACAGGATTTGGACTTTGGATTCAGAGCATCAGAACTCAGCATGGTTTGGAGGATGGAGTTAAAGTAATTCATCGCTCGGATAATAACTACATTGAAGTAGCTGATGCTATAAAGGAATCTATTATTTCTTTTTCAACTAAATCGGAGGAAGAAATAGAACATATTCGTCATCGTGCTGCTGTAACAGCAGAACATGCTTTATGGAAACATTTTATTAAATACTATTATAAGGCGTATGATATTGCTCTTCGTAATGCAAAGAAGCGCCAATTGAAATAGGAAATATTAATCAAATAAGTAATTTATAAAATTATGAAGGTTAAAGTTAGTAACGTGAATGTTCCTGTTTGGAATGAGATAACAGTAAAGTCACGTATTCCTGAGGAATTAAAGAAATTATCAGAAATAGCTCATAACATTTGGTGGTCCTGGGATTCCGAAGCGGTAATTTTATTCCGTGATCTGGACCCTGTACTATGGAAAGAGGTAGGATTAAATCCTGTTACTCTTTTGGAACGTATGAGCTTTGAAAAGCTTGAAGCACTATCAAATGATAAGGTTATCATTAAAAGAATGAATGATCTTTACGCTAGATTTAAAGAATATGTAGATGTTAAACCAGATACTAATCGTCCTTCTGTGGCATATTTCAGTATGGAATATGGTTTATCAAGCGTATTAAAGATTTATTCGGGTGGTTTAGGCGTTTTGGCCGGCGACTATTTGAAAGAAGCTTCGGATAGTAATGTCGATCTTTGTGCTATAGGATTCTTATATAGATATGGTTATTTTAATCAGACTCTGTCAATGGATGGCCAGCAGATTGCTAATTATGAAGCACAAAACTTCGGAAGTCTTCCGTTGGAGCGTGTTATAGGTGCCGATGGTCAACCTCTTGTTGTGTCTGTTCCATATCTTGACTACTTTGTTCATGCTTATATCTGGAGAGTAAATGTGGGAAGAGTTTCACTTTATCTGATGGATACAGACAATGAAATGAATAGCGAGTTTGACCGTTCTATTACTCATCAGCTTTATGGTGGTGACTGGGAAAACCGTTTGAAGCAGGAAATACTTCTTGGTATTGGTGGTATGCTTACATTGAAGGCTTTAGGAATAAAGAAAGATATCTATCATTGTAATGAAGGACATGCTGCTTTAATTAATGTTGAACGCATCAGTGATTATGTAGCAACTGGACTTTCATTCAATGAAGCAATAGAACTGGTTCGTGCTTCGTCACTTTATACAGTACACACTCCGGTTCCTGCAGGACACGATTATTTCGATGAAGGCTTATTTGGTAAATACATGGGAGGATATCCTAAGAAAATGGGTATTACATGGAATGACCTTATGGATATGGGACGTAATAATCCTGGTGATTCGGGCGAACGTTTCTGTATGTCTGTATTTGCATGCAATACATCTCAGGAAGTAAATGGTGTGAGCTGGTTACATGGAAAAGTTTCTCAGGAAATGTTTGCTTCAATCTGGAAAGGTTATTTCCCGGAAGAAAGTCACGTAGGATATGTTACTAACGGTGTTCACTTCTCTACATGGACTGCAACTGAATGGAAGAAGCTTTATGCCAAGTATTTCGATGCCAACTTTATGTACGACCTTTCTAATCAGAAGATTTGGGAAGCAATATATAATGTGCCCGATCAGGAAATCTGGGATACACGTGTGATCTTGAAAAATAAGTTGGTTGACTATATCCGCAAGCAATTCCGTGATACATGGTTGAATAATCAAGGAGATCCTTCACGTATTGTTGCTCTGTTGAACAAGATAAACCCGAATGCTCTTTTAATTGGTTTCGGTCGTCGTTTTGCTACTTATAAACGTGCACATTTATTGTTTACAGATTTAGATCGTCTTTCTAAAATTGTAAACAACCCTAATTATCCTGTTCAGTTTATATTTACTGGTAAAGCCCATCCACATGATGGAGCAGGACAAGGTTTGATCAGAAGAATTATAGAGATCTCTCGTCGTCCTGAGTTTCTTGGCAAAATTATTTTCCTTGAAAATTATGATATGACTTTGGCTCGTAGATTGGTGTCCGGAGTTGATATCTGGCTGAATACTCCAACTCGTCCTTTGGAAGCTTCCGGTACATCTGGAGAAAAAGCTTTGATGAACGGTGTTCTTAATTTCTCTGTACTTGATGGATGGTGGCTTGAAGGCTATCGTGAAAACGCAGGATGGGCGCTGACTGAGAAAGTTACTTATCAGAATCAGGAACATCAGGATCAGTTAGATGCTGCTACTATCTATGCAATGCTTGAAAATGAAATCATTCCTTTGTACTATGACAAGAACGATGATGGCTATTCTCCAAAATGGGTTCAGTTCGTAAAGAACTCTATTGCTCAGATTGCTCCTCATTACACAATGAAGAGACAGCTTGATGACTACTATATTAAGTTCTACAATAAGCAGGCTAAGCGTTTTCATGTTTTAGCTGATCATAACAATGCAAAAGCTAAAGAATTGGCTGCATGGAAAGAAACTGTAGTAGATAAATGGGATACAATAGAAGTGAAATCTGTTTCAGTAAATGGTGAATCAGGCAAACTAATTATTGAAAGCGGACAAGATTATGATGTTGAAGTTGTAATTGATGAAAAGGGATTGGATAATGCTATTGGCGTTGAACTGGTAACTATTATTGTGGATAAAGATGGCAAACAGCGTATCTATTCAACTGACGAATTTGAGTTAGTAAAGAAGGATGGTGACTTGTTTACATTTAAAACTAAATATAGTTTGTCTAATGCAGGTAGCTTTAAGGTTGCATTCCGTATGTATCCTAAGAATATAGATCTTCCTCATCGTCAGGACTTCTGTTATATTCGTTGGTTTAATTTAGGAGTTTAACTTCCTAAGTAATAATATAAAAAGCGAGGTGCTAAGTTTTATTTTAGCATTCTCGCTTTCTTTATATAAGATAGTCACTGTTGAGTAAACTTAAACTAATAAAAAAATGAGCCGTTCTAGCTTAATAAGAACGGCTCATTTTTTTATATCTCAATATTACTTGCTGTTACTAATAAATAGAATTATTTGATTAATTCTGCTAATTTATTTTGCAACTCTGCACCATGTAGTCCACGAGCAATGATTTTTCCGTCTTTATCAAGTAATATAGTATGAGGGATGCTGCGTATAGCGTAAGTCTTAGCACCTTCGCAATCCCAGTATTTCAAATCGGACATCTGAGGCCAAGTAATATTTAATTTTGTAATACCGTCTTTCCATGATTTTCCGTTTTTGTCAAACGAAACACCTACGATCTCAAAACCTTTATCTTTATACTGAGAGTAGGCTTTAACAAGATTAGGCATTTCCTGACGACAAGGACCACACCAGCTAGCCCAGAAGTCAATCAGTAAATATTTTCCTTTTCCCGCATAATCAGATAATTTAATAGATTTGCCTTCTGGAGTAAGCATTGACAGGTCTGCAAATTTTTGACCAACAGAAGTTGCTTTGGCAGTTTTTACTAAAGCTTTTAAACGAAGAATATCTTCATTGTTTTGGAATTTAGCTGGAACCTTGGCAAGAATCTTTTCCAAATTATCATACTCAATATAATAATTGTAAGCTTTCAATAGATGAATGCCAACCGGATTGGTTATGTTCTCATCGATTGTTGCAACAATAATATTGGTTTGACTATTTTCAAGAGCGCTTAATTCATTCTTTTTTGTTTCTCTTTCTTCATTACTTAAGTTAGGAGCCTGCATTAAATTATATACAGCTTCCATCTTATCATTCACTTCATTCATTTTTGCTTTGAAAGCATTATAAGTATCGTTGGAAGGAGTACCTACAATATTTTCTCTTTCTCCAAGCGAAAGGCTGATATTACCGTTTTCCAGAAAGAAATCTGCATATAACTTTGTATCTCCTTTTGTATAAGTTATATATCGATTCACAGTTGAATCCTGCTTTCCTTCGAAAACAAATTTGCCGTCTTTAATTACAGCAGCTGCAACTTTTACAAATTCACGGTTTACTCTGTTCTGAATATACACAGAGTCGCCATCAGCAGCTCCTGTTACTGATCCTGTTATTTTATAGGTATTCCCTCCGGTGCATGATAATGCTGAAAGGGAAGCCATTGCAAATAAATAACTAATTCTTTTCATAAATTGATGTATTTGTTTTTATTATTGAATACAATATGCAAATATAGCAGTTTTTTTTCTCTATCCTATTTTGCCGAAACATTATTAGATGAGCATTTGTTATTACATTCTAATATTGATAACATTAAGTCGTAAATAAACAAACGAGTCTTTGAATTTCTAAAAGATATTTAGGATGATAAAAAATATCTTGTACAAAAGATTGTTTTCTTCTGTACAAAAGAATTAAATGTTTTGTACAGAAGAATTAATTGTTTTGTACAAGGAAATTAGAATGTTTCTTTATGTTTAAATAATATCCGGGCGAAAATCATAAATATTTTTTTTAATTTTCTGCCTTTTTAGGAATTACTTTATCTCTAAACATTAACTATAACTCGCATTATTTAGTTACATTTGCACTGCAAATAAAATATAGAATCAGAATGACTACGACTTTAGTGGTACTTGCCGCAAAAATGGGTAATAAATATGGAGGCCTAAAACAATTAGAAGGAATTGGGCCTAACGGAGAGACCATTCTCGACTATTCAATGTATGATGCTATAAAAACAGGATTCAATAAAGTTGTATTCGTTATTAGCAAATATTTTGAAGAGGAGTTCAAGAAAGTTGTTTCTTCAAAATACGAAGGTAAGATTGAAATTGAATATGCTTTTCAAGAAATAGAATCTGTTCCTGAGGAACTAAGAAATAGCAAAAGAAACTTATTGTGGGGATCGGCGCATGCTTTGCTTATGGCTAAGGATGTTATTAAAGAACCTTTTGGTATAATTAATGCTGCAAACTTTTATCAGCGTGAAAGTTTTGAGCTGCTCTACAATGAATTACAGAATATTCGTAATACCCATGATAAACATTTCCTTGTTAGTTTTCGCTTGGCTAATGTATTGGCCGAAAGTGGTGGACTGACGCGTGGTATATGTGAAGTCAGTGAAGAAGGTAGTCTGATTTCTATTGTTGACCGTAAAGGAGTGGAAAGAATAGGAGGGGATCCTATGTACCTGAATGAGTTTAATAAATGGGTAGGACTTGATGTAGCTTCTCCTATTTCTATGAATATGTGGGGATTTACTCCCGATATATTTAAATCTTTAGCTCATGAGTTCGATTCTTTTTTAGCTAAAAGCGGTATGGATTTGAATTCAACCTTTACAATTCCTCAGTTTATGAATACTATGGTCCAGAAAGGACTGAAAGTTAATACTATAAGTACACCGGCAAAATGGATGGCATTAGTTTCGCCTGATGATAGAATTCAGGTAATACTACGTATTAATGATCTCATTCGTAAAGGTGTTTATCCACAAAAATTATTTGATCTAACCAACCTATAAAACAATTATAATGAAAAAAAGAATTTTAGTAACTGGTGGCACCGGTTATATCGGTTCTCATACAGTTGTAGAACTTCAAAATAGTGGCTATGAAGTAATCATTATCGATAACTTATCCAATTCAAGTGCTGATGTTGTTGACAATATTGAAAAAGTATCTGGCATTCGTCCTGTTTTCCAAGAATTAGATTGTCTTGATTTTGCTGGTCTTGATGCTTTGTTTACTAAATATAAAGGTATCGAAGCTATTATTCATTTTGCAGCAAGTAAAGCTGTTGGTGAATCTGTTCAAAAACCATTACTTTACTACCGCAACAATCTTGTTTCATTAATAAACTTATTAGAGCTGATGCCTAAACATGGAGTTAATGGCATTGTTTTCTCTTCATCTTGTACTGTTTATGGTGAACCAGATCAGCTTCCTGTAACAGAACAAGCTCCGATTAAGCCTGCAACTTCTCCTTACGGAAATACAAAACAGATTAATGAAGAAATTGTAAAAGATACTGTAACTTCAGGATCTCCAATCAATGCTATTCTTCTTCGTTACTTTAATCCGATTGGTGCTCATCCAACGGCTTTATTGGGCGAACTTCCTAATGGTGTTCCACAGAATCTGGTTCCATATATTACTCAAACAGCTATTGGAATCCGCGAGCAATTAAGCGTATTTGGTCATGATTATAATACTCCTGACGGAACTTGTATTCGTGACTTTATCAATGTTGTTGATTTGGCTAAGGCTCATGTTATCGCTATTGATCGTATTTTGAATGGAAAACAAAAAGCTAAAGTTGAAACATTTAATATTGGTACCGGAACAGGACTTTCTGTATTGGATTTAATCAATGCATTTGAAAAATCTACCGGTGTGAAATTAAACTATAAGCTTACTGATCGTCGTGTTGGTGATATTGAAAAGGTATGGGCAAACCCTGAGTTTGCAAATAACGAATTGGGTTGGAAAGCCGAAACAAGTACTGAAGATACTCTTTTATCTGCCTGGAAATGGCAATTGAAATTAAGAGAAAGAGGTATTCAATAATGCAATAATGGTTGTTTAATTCTATTTAACAATGGAAATTAAACAATACTATAATATTAATGTTTATACTTTGTGAGTATGCCCGAAATCCCGGCATAAATGTGAATTTAAGCTTGTGTGATTAACATATGCCTCCCCGGCATAAACAGGTGTACTTGCATAGTAGTTTTGTCGTGTTTTATTTTGTGTTTGTGTTGTGGCGGTGCATGACGTGAGTCGTCGCACCGTCTTTTTTTTATTATGTTGTTTTTTTATGTGTTTTTCTTTAGGGTATTTTATTACTGAATGGTCATATATATAGAAACCGGTGATCCATTAGTAATCAAATTAAAAAAACAACATTATGAAAACACTTTTTAAAAGCTTAATTTGCACGCTTATTTTGATACTTGGAGCAAGTATTCAAAGTGACGCCTTTGCTTCTGTTGTAGAAGATTATATCACAGTAAACGGAATTGTAAAAGATTCACAGACAAAAAAGAAAGTAGAGTATGCTACAATTTCTATTCCTGGAACTACAACAAGTACGATTAGTAATGTAGATGGAGAATTTTCTCTGAAAGTTAAGTCATCTGTTGAAGCCAGGGAATTGGTGATCTCTCATGTTGGTTATTTAAGTTCACATATATATATTTCAAAAGGTGAACAAGAAGCAAAAACCTATTATCTTAGTCCTAATGACTATGTTTTAAAGGAAGTTATAGTTCAACCGGCGTTAGCTCGTTCAATAGTTGAGGAAGCGGTAAGTAAGGTTGAAGCTAATTATAGCCCAAAATCTAATATGTTTAACTGTTTCTATCGTGAAACTGTTCAAAAAGGAAAACGCTATATCCAAATATCTGAAGCTATTCTTAATCTTTATAAAGAGCCTTACTCAAAGGGTATAGAACGTGACCGTGTACGTATCTTTAAAGGTCGTAAATTGGTTAGCCCTAATCAAAAAGATACATTGGCAGTTAAATTAATGGGTGGCCCGTATATGTCTGTTCTACTCGATGTTGCCAAAAATAAAGATATATTGCTTGATAAAGAAATGCTATCCTCTTATGAATATACAATGGAGGAACCTGTAAATTTAGATAATCGTCAACAATATGTTATCAGTTTTCGTCCTGCTGTAGTTTTACCTTATGCGCTTTATTTCGGTAAATACTATATTGATAAACAATCTCTAGCCTTTACACGTATTGAATTTAGTTTAGATTTGCGTGATCGTGAGAAAGCAATCAGTCAGATTCTTATCAAAAAACCTACAGGCTTACGCTTCAAACCGCTGGATGTTAACTTCTTGATTACATACAAAGTACAAAATGGAGTTAGTTATATAAATTATATACGTACAGAATCTCAGTTTAATTGTGACTGGAAAAGAAGATTGTTCAAGAGTAAATATACTGTCCTTTCAGAAGTGGTAGCTACAGAACGTGATGATGCACCTACAGAATCTATTCCTTACAAAGAATCCTTTAAATATGATCAGACTTTCTCTGACAAAGTATCTAGCTTTACAGATGAAGACTTCTGGGGTGGTTACAACATCATAGCTCCTACAGAATCTTTGATGGACGGCGTGAAGAAACTGAAAAAACAATATAAATAATTATTGATAAAGAAAAAAGAATTGTATATATTTGAATTTTCATCTAAAGAAAAATGATTAATTCAAAGCGAATTAGATATGCTGAATGATTTGCTCCTTCTTAATAAGATAAAAAATGGCGATGTCCAGGCTTTTGAGAAATTATTCCGTTCTTATTATAAGCCTCTTTGCTATTATGCAGATTCTTTCTTGAATGATATGGATAGTGCTGAAGAGATTGTTCAGAACATATTCTATATGTTTTGGAAGGATAGGGCAGATTTACAAATAAAGCTTTCTGTGAAATCTTACTTATTTCAGGCAGTTCAGAATAAATCTTTTAGTTACCTTAAACATCTCCAGGTGATGGATGTGTATCGTGAGAAAGTAACTTTGGAAGAACCTGAAATAAGTAACTTTTCACCGGCTGATGATCTGGAGTACAAAGAATTGGAGAGCAAATTTACATCTTTACTTCAACGATTGCCTGAGCGGCAGAGAAGAATATTCTGTATGAATCGTTTTGGTGGGAAAAAGTATAGTGAAATAGCCAGGGAACTTTCTGTTTCAGTTAAGACAGTGGAAGCAGATATTAGTAAAGTACTAGTTATTCTGCGCAAAGAATTGAAACATTATAATCAGTGAAACTATGTTCAGAAAAGAACCAAATACAGATGTTGCATGGTGTGCGCTTTATTCAAGGTTGCAAAATGAAAACTTATTGAATGAAGAACCAGTGCAAATGAAGCAGAGAAAGAGAATAATTCCTGTTTATTGGGCTGCTGCTTGTATAATAGCCCTTCTTGGCACAACGATATTCTTCCTTTATAATTCTGATAAAAAGAGTGCAGATTTACTTACGCTTCAGAATACTGAAAATGAGAATATCCTGGTCAAGACATTGGAAGACGGCTCTACGGTTTATTTAACCTCAAATGCTTCGGTGAGTTATCCTAAATCCTTTTCTGGAAATAAGAGAGAGATCTCTTTAAAAGGAGAGGCTCTTTTTGATGTTGCTAAAAATCCTTCAAAACCATTTTTGATTGAAACGGAAAAGGTTACAGTGAAAGTTTTGGGAACCGCATTTAAAGTAAACTCTTCAGCTGATGGAAACTTTGAACTGGTTGTACAAAGAGGAAGAGTCAGAGTTACAGAAAAGGTAAATGGTAATTCTATTGTAGTAACCGCCGGACAGTCTGTTTCTTTTATAGATAATCATCTATTTAAATACTCAAATAAGGATAGCAATGTTTTCAATCGATATACCTCAAAGATGCGGTTTAAAGATGAAACGCTGCAAAATATAGTGCATGTAATCAATCAAAATAATGATTCCTTTGTTGTTCTTAAAGGAGATTTGTTAAAGGCTTCCAGACTAAATGTGCAATTCTATAAAAATAATGTAAATGAAATGACACAGATTATTAGTCTGGCTCTTAACCTAAAGCGTGAGATTCGTCAAGATACAATTTTTATTTCTCAACCTTAAAGCAATTCAATGAAACGCTTGTGCTTTTTTTTTATATTTGCATGTGTCGTCCTTCATACTCTGTGGTCAGAGAATGGAGGCGATCCTTTAAGTGTACGTATACAGATTGAAAAGAAAAAGAACACAATTTATGAGTTGTTGAATTACATAGGAGATGTTTCCGGTTACTATTTTATTTATGATAGTAAGATTATTGATAACGAAAAAAAATCCCAGACAAAAGCTGGTGCATATTCAATTCGTGAAGCTATTTATCAGGTGCTTAAAAGTGAAAACTATACTTTAAGAGCTGTCGATAGATACATATTAATTAATGATAAAAACTCTCCGGCACCTCAGCCTTTACATCGTGTGGCTGTATCAAAGACAAAAGATAGTATATCTTACAAGAATATATCCGGTGTTGTACTCGAAAAATTATCATTAGATCCTATAGCTTATTGTTCTGTAAGTCTGGAAGGGACAGCAATTGGCACAATAACAAACAGCAACGGAAAGTTTTTATTGAGAGTGCCCGATTCTTTAAATGTAGAAAAGCTACATGTCTCTCATATTGGATATGAATCACAGAGAATACCATTAACTTTTTTAGAAAATGGTTCTTCGAACATATATTTATCTCAGCGCATTATTCCTCTTCAGGAGGTAATCTTTCGTTTAGTAAATCCGCGTAAAATTGTAAAAGAAGCCTTAGATGCCCGCGATCATCTTTATCTGGATAAACCATCTTATTTTACGTCATTCTACAGAGAGGGGATTGAACGTAAAAAAGATCTGTTAAAGCTTACGGAGGCGGTTTTTAAAGTGTATAAGCAAAGTTATACCCATTCAACAGCCGATCAGGTAAAGCTATTAAAGATGCGTAAAATTACAAATAATGCAGTGAAAGACTCGCTTGTATTGAAAATGAAAGCAGGAGTTGAAGCCTCTTTGATGCTTGATTTAATGAAGAACATTCCCGATTATCTTGAAATTAATGATAAGAATATCTATGATTATACCAAGATTGATATGACGGAAATAGATTCACGTATGGCACATGTTATTTCTTTTGAGCAAAGAAAAGGTATCACCGAGCCATATCTGAGAGGGAAATTATATATTGATGCAGAAAATTCAGCCTTACTTAGTGCAGAATTAGAAGTCCATCCGTCTTATATTGAAAAAGCAGAAGAATTGTTTGTTGAAAAACGTGGTAAGAATGTAAAGATCCACCCTCAACAAATAGTTTATTCCGTTTCTTATAAAGAATTAAATGGCAAATATTACATGAATCACGTAAGGGGTGATTTGTATTTTAAGATGAAAGGCAAAGGACAACTTTTTT
Organism: Bacteroidaceae bacterium; assembly: GCA_963668125.1. Taxonomy (GTDB): domain Bacteria; phylum Bacteroidota; class Bacteroidia; order Bacteroidales; family Bacteroidaceae; genus Bacteroides. Next base: position 2,525,333 of record OY764215.1, read on the forward strand.
TCAATCCGCTGCATATATTCTTTGAAATGGTAACGTGTAAGGTTGATACGAATAGTGTAATTCCATTCCCGCGTGAAGAAAGATTGCCTGTTAAGAAGATTTTTTCAGAGGAAAACTTTAGTTATGATAATAATTTCTGGGGAGATTTTAATGTTATCCTCCCCGAAGAAAATATTAACAAAAATCTGTCTCGTATCGCATCAAAGATTGAAGAATCTGAAAACTAAGCTTTATAATTCTCCCTGCCAGATAAAATAATCCTGGAAAATAAGTTCCGGATTCTCAACCGGGGATTTGAATATACCGTATAATGAAGATCCTGAACCAGACATAGAAGCATATATTGCTCCAGCTTTGTATAGTTTCTCTTTGGCTTCTCCTATTTCCGGATATTGAGCAAATACACTTTTCTCGAAATCGTTTATTAAGTTGTCTTTCCACTCTTCAACAGGAGATTGGATAATCTCTTTAATATTTTTTTCAGGAAAGGCAGGCTTGATTAGTGAAAAAGCATCGCGGGTAGAAACAAAAATTTCAGGTTTAATAATTAATATATATAATCCTTTTAATGAGACGTTTATTTCAGAGAAAATATTTCCGGTGCCAGTTGCGAAAGTGGGCTTGTTTTTAATAAAGAAGGGACAATCGGCTCCCAGTTTTGCTGCAAATGCTTCCAACTCATCATCTGATAAATTTAAAGAGAATTTGTTATTCAGAAGCTTTAGCATGAATGCTCCATCTGATGATCCTCCACCCATACCTGCTCCGGATGGAATATTCTTTTGAAGAAAAATTGAAATTGCCGGAAGGTTAAACCGTTCTTTTAGTAAATAGTAGGCTTTCACCACTAAATTATCTTCAGGATTACCAGCTATTGAAGTACCAAATACCTGTAATTTAAACTCTTTATCGGGTTTATTAAGAGGCACGACTTCTAATGCATCTTCTATGTGAACAGGATAAAAAACGGTTTCTAAATTGTGGTAACCATCAGGGCGTTTTTCTGTGATGTTAAGTCCCAGGTTTATTTTGGCATTTGGAAATACAATCATTCTTTTATTTTTTGATATGCAAAAGTATATGAAAATAATAAGATTCCTATACATTTTGTAGAAAAGATGAGATTATATGCAGCTCTTTTTGCTATTTCTTAACCTATTATATTAAGATATAAAATACTGTATAAAAAGCTTTATATATTTTCTGCTCTTCGCTAAAAACTATATCTTTGTCATCCCAAATATGTCAAAATAGAAATGGAACAAAAAAGAAATACGCGAAGTACTAAATCTAAGGTACAGCCAATAGCTGATTACGGCCGCTTGCAACCACAGGCTCGTGAATTTGAAGAAGCTGTATTAGGAGCGTTGATGCTTGAAAAAGACGCTTATCCTCAGGTTAGTGAAATTCTTCGTCCCGAATCATTTTATGACCGGCATCATCAAATGATTTATGCTGCAATTACAGATTTAGCCGTCCGTCAGGAACCTATCGATATTTTAACTGTTACCGAACAACTTAAAAAGCGGGGAGAGCTTGACGAAGTTGGAGGGCCATTCTATATAACAAAACTAAGTAGTCAGGTTGCCTCTTCTGCTCACATTGAGTATCATGCGCGAATTATTGCTCAGAAGTATCTAGCTCGTGAATTGATCTCTTTTACAAGTGAAATTCAAACAAAATCTTTCGACGAAACACTTGATGTCGACGATTTGATGCAGGAAGCTGAAGGTAAATTGTTTGAAATCTCTCAACGAAACCTTAAAAAGGATTATACACAGATTAATCCTGTAATTTCTGAAGCTTATGAATTATTGCAGAAAGCAGCTGCAAGAACCGATGGTTTAAGTGGTTTGGAAAGTGGCTTCCGCGGATTGGATAAGATGACTTCTGGTTGGCAAAATTCCGACTTGGTAATTATTGCAGCTCGTCCGGCGATGGGTAAAACTGCATTTGTATTGTCAATGGCTAGAAATATAGCTGTGAACTTTAAAAATGCGGTTGCAGTGTTCTCTCTTGAAATGAGTAACGTTCAGTTAGTAAATCGTTTGATTGTGAACGTATGCGAGATTCCAGGTGAGAAAATTAAAAGTGGTCAGCTTGCTCCTTATGAATGGCAGCAGTTAGACTATAAACTGAAAGATTTGATTGATGCTCCTTTGTTTGTAGATGATACACCTTCACTTTCTGTTTTTGAATTAAGAACAAAAGCCCGTCGGTTGGTACGTGAACATGGAGTTAAGATCCTAATCATTGACTACCTTCAGTTGATGAATGCCAGCGGAATGTCTTTCGGTAGCCGTCAGGAAGAGGTAAGTACAATTTCCCGATCCTTGAAAGGATTGGCTAAGGAACTGAATATTCCTATTATAGCTCTGTCACAGTTGAATCGTGGTGTTGAGAACCGTGAAGGTATTGACGGAAAGCGTCCACAGTTGGCCGACCTTCGTGAATCTGGTGCCATTGAGCAGGATGCCGATATGGTGTGTTTTATTCACCGTCCGGAATATTATAAAATCTATACAGACGAAAAAGGAAACGACTTGCGTGGTATGGCCGAGATTATTATTGCAAAACATCGTAACGGTGCTACGGGCGACGTACTTCTTCGATTTAAAGGTGAATTTGCTAAATTCCAAAATCCGGATGATGATACAATCATTCCTTTGCCAGGTGAAAGTGGAGTCCTGGGATCAAAGATGAATAAACAACCTCAAGGTTCTGTTCCTCCTCCTCCCGAAGAATATCCTTCTCAGGTATCTAGTCCTTTCGGAAATTATGGTAATGACGGTCCGTTGCCGTTCTAACTCTTTTTTCTGATATATAACATACAAAATAAAAAAACTTATTACCTTTGCGAGTCAATTCTGCAAATAATAAATAATTAATGATATGAATATCTCTTATAATTGGCTGAAAGAGTATGTCAATTTTGATTTAACGCCCGATGAAGTTGCTGCAGCGCTTACTTCAATTGGTCTGGAAACTGGTGGGGTAGAAGAAGTACAAACCATTAAAGGTGGTTTGGAAGGTTTGGTAATCGGTGAAGTACTTACATGCGAAGAACATCCTAATTCTGACCATTTACATATTACCACTGTTAATTTAGGAAATGGAGAACCAACTCAGATTGTTTGTGGAGCACCCAACGTTGCAGCCGGCCAGAAAGTGGTTGTTGCTACATTAGGAGCAAAGCTTTACGATGGTGATGAGTGTTTTACTATAAAGAAATCAAAAATCCGCGGTGTTGAATCTACTGGCATGATTTGTGCAGAAGATGAGATTGGGATTGGTACTGATCATGCTGGTATTATTGTTCTTTCGGCAGATGCAGTTCCAGGAACATTAGCAAAGGATTATTATAACGTTAAGAGCGATTATGTACTTGAGGTAGATATTACTCCAAACCGTGCTGATGCTTGTTCTCATTTCGGAGTAGCACGTGACATATATGCTTACTTAATCCAGAATGGATTCAAGGCTGAACTTAAGAAGCCATCCGTAGATGCGTTTAAAGTAGACAATCACGATCTTGATATTGATGTAGTTGTTGATAATAGTGAAGCATGTCCTCGTTATGCCGGAGTTTCTATTAAAGGTATTACTGTAAAGGAAAGTCCGGAATGGATGCAGAATATATTAAGAACTATAGGTGTACGCCCAATCAATAATATTGTAGATATAACAAATTATATTGTTCACGAATTAGGTCAACCACTTCACTGCTTTGATGCTGATGTTGTAGGCAAAAAGGTTATTGTTAAAACATTGCCCGAAGGAACTCCTTTCACAACACTTGATGGCGTAGAAAGAAAACTTAGCGAACGCGATCTTATGATCTGCAATGAAAACGGTCCGATGTGTATTGCCGGTGTATTTGGTGGCTTAGATTCAGGTGTAACCGAGAAAACTGTAAATGTATTCATTGAAAGTGCATATTTCCATCCTACATGGATACGTAAATCAGCTCGCCGTCATGGCTTGAATACTGATGCTTCTTTCCGTTTTGAGAGAGGTATTGACCCATTGTATACTGATTATGTATTGAAACATGCAGCTCTGTTAGTTCAGGAATTGGCTGGTGGTACTGTTTCTTCTGAAATAAAGGATGTATATCCAGTTCCTTTCAGCAAATTCAATGTAGATATTACATATAAAAAGATTAATACCCTCATTGGTAAAGATATTCCGGTTGAAACAGTAAAAAGTATCGTTGGAAGTCTTGAAATGGAAATTACAAATGAAACAGCTGAAGGCTTGTCTCTTGCTGTTCCTCCATATCGTGTAGATGTAATTCGCGACGTAGATGTTATTGAAGATATTCTTCGCATTTACGGATATAATAACGTAGAAATACCTTCTACACTGAAATCAAGCTTAACCACTAAAGGCGAAGCAGATAAATCATATAAGCTTCAGAGCCTTATTTCAGAACAATTGGTTGGCTGCGGATTCAATGAAATATTAAACAACTCATTAACAAAAGCTGCTTATTACGAAGAATTGGAATCATTCCCTGCTAAAAACCTGGTGATGTTGATGAATCCATTGAGTAACGATCTTAACTGTATGCGTCAGACATTATTGTTTGGTGGTTTAGAAAGTATTACTCATAATGCAAATCGCAAAAATGCCGATCTTAAATTCTTCGAATTTGGTAACTGCTACTACTTTAATGAAGAAAAGAAGAATCCAGAGAAAGTTCTTGCGGCATACAATGAAGATTATCATTTAGGTTTATGGGTAACCGGTAAGAATGTTGCAAACTCCTGGGCTCATGCTGATGAACAAAGTTCTGTTTATGGGCTTAAAGCTTATGTAGAGAATGTATTCCTACGTTTAGGCATTGATTTACGTAATCTGGTTATCGGTAATCTTACAGACGATCTTTTCTCTGCAGCGTTGTCTGTAAATACCAAAGGTGGCAAACGTTTGGCTGTGTTTGGTGTGATTACAAAAAAACAGTTAAAGGCGTTCGATATTGACAATGAAGTTTATTATGCAGACTTGAACTGGAATGAACTAATGAAAGCTATTAAGTCTGTTAAGGTATCATACAAGGAAATTTGTAAATTCCCGGCAGTGAAGAGAGATCTTGCATTGCTTCTTGATAAACAAGTTCAGTTCGCCGAGATAGAAAAGATTGCTTTTGAGTCTGAACGTAAATTGCTCAAAGAAGTTTCTTTGTTTGATGTTTACGAAGGAAAGAACCTTGAAGCAGGTAAGAAGTCTTATGCAGTAAGCTTTATGCTTCAGGATGAAAATCAAACATTGAATGATAAGCAGATTGATAAGATTATGAGCAAACTTATTGCTAATCTTGAAAGCAAGCTGGGAGCAAAACTCAGATAATTATATAAACTAAAAAATATAAAATAAAGATGGGAAGAGCGTTCGAATACAGAAAAGCCACCAAAATGAAGAGATGGGGTAATATGGCTCGTACATTTACGAGAATTGGCAAACAAATCGCTATTGCAGTAAAGGCTGGCGGTCCTGATGCTGAGAATAACCCACATTTACGTTCTTGTGTAGCTAACGCGAAGGCAGCCAACATGCCAAAAGAAAATGTTGAAAGAGCAATAAAGAGAGCTATCTCTAAAGATACTGAGGACTACAAGGAAATGGTATACGAAGGATATGGTCCACATGGTATTGCTGTTTTAGTAGAAACAGCTACAGATAACACAACCCGTACAGTGGCTAATGTTCGTAGTATATTTAATAAGAATGGCGGTTCTTTAGGTACATCAGGAAGCTTGGATTTTATGTTTACTCGTAAGTCTATGTTTACAGTAGCTCCAAAAGAAGGCGTTTCTATGGAAGATCTTGAACTTGAATTGATCGATTATGGTGTAGACGAGCTTGATGCTGATGAAGAAGGTATCACTTTATACGGAGAATTCCAGTCATTCAACGCTATTCAGAAGTATCTTGAAGAGAATGGTTTTGAAATTATCAGTTCAGAGTTTACTCGTATCCCTACAGATTTGAAAGACGTTACTCCAGAGCAAAGAGCTTCTATTGATAAACTGGTTGATAAAATGGAAGACGATGAAGATGTTCAGAGCGTCTATACAAATATGAAACCAGAAGAAGAGGCTGAGTAAATGAAGTTTGTATATAAAACATCCGGAACTTGTAGTACTTATATATCAGTAGATGTTGAAGACGGCATTGTTAAGGATGTTACTTTTCAAGGAGGCTGCAACGGAAACTTAAAAGGTATCAGTCAACTGGTAAAGGGTTTGACTGTGAATGAGGTTATCTCTAAATTAGAAGGTATATCCTGTGGAGGTAGACCTACCTCTTGTCCGGATCAACTTTGCAAAGCTTTACGTCAGGTTCCGTCTGTCTGAGGCATTTATTTAATTAATGAAAATAAGAGTGCGGCAGTATTCCGAATTTGATTACTGAAAATTGCGGATTATAACCAGGCTAACTCTATTCAATAATAAGAAAGAGCCATTCTTTACCTGTAGTAGGTTTAGAATGGCTCTTTTGCTATATTACAGAATGGCTTTTGATATTCCTTTCATTATAATTCTACTTTGATATATAGCCCTAATTGGGGGCATAATAATATTGCCTAACTTAAAATCAGGCGATATTATTTATACATATTTGCATCAATAGAAACCCGGAAAAGCTCCTTTTTTGTACTTTCCGAGAAATAAATATATTCTATTGTAGTCTTAAAGTCTTTGTATTCCTTTAAATCCAAGGAGTTTCTTACAGCATCAATCATAGAATCTTTCATGTATTGCTTCTTTTTTTGAATAGAATCGGGTGAATCTATTCTACCGGATAAAGTATAATAGTTGCTGTTAGTATTCGTTTTTGGATTATAAATCATACTGTCAATTCTAATTCCTTCACCAATTGTTACAGGGCATTTGGCTGAATATTCTTTGGCAAGCTTTTCAAAGGTCTTTTCTCTTGGTTCCTGGCATGAATTAAAAATAAGGAGTAGAAGGCCGGCTGTTATTAATGCTAGTTTTTTCATCTTTATTTGAATTTTGATCTACTAAGATAAGCCATAATTATGAACAGAACAAGAACAACACATATTTTTAATCATTATCTTTGTCATAACATAAAATGATACATGCTTATGATTAATTTCTTTAAAGATCTGAAACGTAAAGACCATAAACGTTATTTAGGCGGTCTTGATGTTTTTAAATATATCGGTCCCGGATTATTGGTAACAGTCGGATTTATAGACCCGGGAAACTGGGCTTCTAATTTTGCAGCCGGATCAGGGTTTGGATATTCCTTATTGTGGGTAGTAACTCTTTCAACGATTATGCTCATTGTGCTTCAGCATAATGTAGCTCACTTGGGAATTGTTACCGGCCTTTGTCTTTCGGAAGCGGCTACTCAGTATACACCCAAATGGATTTCGCGTCCTATTCTGGGAACTGCCGTTATGGCTTCTGTGTCTACTTCCTTAGCAGAGATTCTGGGTGGAGCAATTGCATTGCAAATGCTTTTGAACATTCCTATAATATGGGGCTCAATTTTGGTTACTGCGTTTGTGTTTATAATGTTGCTAACTAATTCATACAAGAAGATTGAGCGTTCCATTATTGCTTTTGTTTCGGTTATCGGACTTTCTTTTATCTATGAACTTCTACTTGTGGATATAGATTGGCCAACAGCCGTGCAAGGATGGGTGGTGCCGAGCTTTCCTCAGGGTAGTGTTCTGATTGTAATGAGTGTGTTGGGAGCTGTAGTGATGCCTCATAACCTTTATTTGCATTCGGAAGTAATTCAGAGTCATGAGTACAATAAGCAAGACGATGCCTCTATCAGGAAAGTTTTGAAATACGAGTTGTATGATACTCTTTTCTCCATGATTGCAGGATGGGCCATAAACAGTGCTATGATACTTCTTGCTGCTGCAACATTTTTTAAAACCAAAACAGAAGTAACGGAGCTTCAGCAGGCAAAATCTTTATTAGAACCACTATTAGGAAGTAATGCCGCAATTATTTTTGCGTTGGCACTGCTTATGGCAGGTGTTTCCTCAACTATTACAAGCGGAATGGCTGCCGGCTCTATTTTTGCAGGAATTTTCGGAGAGTCTTACCACATAAAAGATAGTCACTCTCGTTTGGGCGTAATTATTTCGTTAGGGGTGGCATTGTTATTGATCTTCTTTATTTCAAACCCATTCAAAGGATTGATTATATCGCAGATGGTTTTGAGTCTTCAACTTCCTTTAACGGTTTTTCTGCAGGTGAGTCTTACTTCATCAAAAAGGGTGATGGGTAAATATGCCAACGGAAAGTGGAATACATTTGTGCTCTATTTTATTGCGGCAACGGTGTCTGCTTTAAATGTATGGCTCCTTATTTCTACAATAATTGGTTATTAGTCTATAATATCTTGTACAGAACAATTAATTCTTTTGTACAGAAGAAAACAATCTTTTGTACAAGAGAATATTAAAACATATAGTAATTTTTAAAAAACATGATGGAAGATAGAATAAATAGAGCTGTAGAACTCTTTAAAAGCGGATATAATTGCTCTCAATCTGTAGTAGCAGCCTTTGCCGATTTATATGGGTTTACCGAAGAACAGGCTCTGAAAATGGCTTCATCTTTTGGTGGAGGAATAGGAAGAATGAGAGAAACCTGCGGCGCAGCTTGCGGAATATTTCTGTTAGCCGGACTTCAAACCGGATCTACTGATCCTAAGGATAAAGAAGGGAAAGCTGCTAATTATAAATTGGTGCAGGATTTGGCAGTTATATTCAAGGAACGTATGGGTTCTATAAACTGTGGTGAGCTATTGGGGCTGAAGAAATGTGATCCAATCGAGTCAACTCCTGAAGAAAGAACAACTCAATATTATGCTAAACGACCATGCGTAAAAATAGTTGAGGAAGCAGCAAGAATATGGGCAGAATATCTTGAAACTCAAAAAGAGTAAGATTATTGGCTAAAAATGTTACATTTTTATTAAAAATATTCTATTTAAAATGCTATATAACATAAAAATGTATATATTTGTGCACTAAATAAATCATACTAAAGGTTGATTTGTTTGAGTAAATATATGTTTAACTAAAAGTATTTTCAAAATGTTGAAAGAAAAAGCAGGAATTGTTGCAGGACAAATTTGGAATGCATTGAACGGCACTGAAGGTTTAACAGTAAAACAAATTAAGAAAGCAACTAAGTTAGTTGACAAAGATCTTTATTTAGGCTTCGGATGGTTACTAAGAGAAGATAAAGTTTCTATTCAAGAAATTGAAAACGATCTATTCGTTGCTCTGAAGTAGGAAAGCTAATAACTGAATTATAAAAAATGCGCTGGCACGTTCTATTATGTTGCCAGCGCATTTTTTTATTTTGTCTCCTTTATGTATCTTTGCCCATTATTATAATGATAAAACAAACTGATGAAGAATATACGTAACTTTTGCATTATTGCACATATTGACCATGGTAAATCCACTTTGGCTGACAGACTGCTTGAATATACTAAAACCATTCAGGTTACAGGCGGCCAGATGCTTGATGATATGGATCTTGAAAGGGAAAGAGGAATTACCATTAAAAGTCACGCCATACAGATGGAATATTTGTATAAAGGCGAAAAATATATTCTTAACCTGATTGATACTCCGGGACACGTGGATTTTTCTTACGAAGTTTCCCGCTCAATTGCGGCTTGTGAAGGAGCGTTGCTTATTGTAGATGCTTCTCAGGGAGTGCAGGCGCAGACTATTTCCAATCTTTATATGGCTATTGATCATAGTCTGGAGATTATCCCTGTAATCAATAAATGTGATATGGCAAGTGCCATGCCCGAGGAAGTAGAAGATGAAATCGTTGAATTACTGGGAGTGGACAGATCTAGCATTATTCGTGCGTCAGGGAAGACTGGTATGGGTGTGGAAGAGATTCTGGAAGCTATTATTGAACGCGTTCCTTGTCCGGTAGGTGATGAAGAAGCACCGTTGCAAGCACTGATTTTCGACTCAGTATTTAATTCTTTCCGTGGTATCATCGCTTACTTTAAGATTACCAATGGAGTAATCCGTACAGGCGACAAAGTGAAGTTCTTTAATACAGGAAAAGAATATGCGGCAGATGAAATTGGTGTGTTGAAGATGGATATGATTCCAAGAAAAGAGCTTCGTACAGGAGACGTGGGGTATATTATTTCCGGTATCAAAACTTCAAAAGAGGTGAAGGTAGGAGATACTATCACTCACATAGCCCGTCCATGTGCTAAGGCTATCTCTGGTTTTGAAGAAGTTAAACCAATGGTCTTTGCGGGAGTTTATCCTATTGAAGCTGAAGACTTTGAAGATCTTCGCGCTTCTCTTGAGAAATTGCAGTTGAATGATGCATCACTTACATTCCAGCCGGAAAGTTCTTTGGCATTAGGCTTCGGTTTCCGTTGCGGATTTCTTGGATTGCTTCACATGGAGATTGTTCAGGAACGTCTGGATCGTGAGTTTGATATGAATGTTATCACAACAGTTCCGAACGTATCTTACCAAATTTATGATAAACAAGGCATTATGACCGAGGTTCATAATCCTGGTGGAATGCCCGATCCTACATTGATTGATCACATTGACGAACCATATATCAAAGCTTCGGTTATTACTAAGACCGATTATATTGGCCCTATCATGACTCTTTGTCTGGGTAAACGTGGTGAGCTGACTAAACAGGAATATATTTCCGGTAATCGTATGGAGATTCATTATGATATGCCGCTGGGCGAGATTGTGATCGACTTCTATGATAAGCTGAAAAGTATTTCAAAAGGTTATGCATCGTTCGACTATCATCAATCGGGTTTCCGTCCTTCCAAACTGATAAAGCTCGATATCCTGCTCAACGGTGAACCAGTAGATGCTCTTTCTACTCTTACGCATGTGGACAATGCTTACGATTTGGGTAAACGAATGTGCGAGAAACTAAAAGAACTGATACCAAGACAGCAATTTGATATAGCTATTCAGGCTGCAATCGGAGCTAAGATTATCTCTCGTGAAACGATAAAGGCGGTTCGAAAAGATGTAACTGCCAAGTGTTACGGTGGTGATATCAGCCGAAAGCGTAAATTGCTTGAAAAGCAGAAGAAAGGAAAGAAGAGAATGAAGCAGATTGGAAATGTGGAAGTCCCTCAGAAAGCTTTCCTTGCAGTATTGAAATTAGATTAAATTTGGAGCTTTTGTTTTACCTTTTAAAAGATGAAACAAAAGCTCTAATAACTTTATAAAAATTGTAATCCCATGATTAAACCGCTTGCATACTCTTTTAATAGTTTTATAAAGCATCATGTAAACGGCGGAATAGTGCTTATGGTTGTAGCTGTACTGGCTATGATTGTAGCCAACTCACCATGGAGTGATGCTTATCTTTCCATTCTTGATTATCCCGTATCTTTGCAGATTGGCAGTTTTAATCTCTTCAGTCACCATGGAGAGCCAATGTCTATATCTACATTCATCAATGATGCGTTGATGGCAATCTTTTTCTTCTCTGTGGGATTGGAAATTAAGCGCGAAACATTGGTTGGCGAACTCTCAAACATGCGTCAGGCATTATTGCCTATTATTGCTGCATGCGGGGGAATGATTATTCCTGTTATTGTCTATTTCACTATAGCCCCACAAGCTCCCGAAAGTAATGGTATAGCCATACCAATGGCAACTGATATTGCTTTCTCTTTGGGTGTATTAGGATTGCTGGGTAAACGTGTACCTTTGAGTCTGAAGATATTCCTTACTACCTTTGCTGTAGCCGATGATATTGGTGGTATTATCGTTATAGCACTATTTTATGCTACACATCTTCAATTTGGATATTTACTTATAGCAGCTGCAATTCTTGCATTTATGCTTTGGGCGAACATTAAGCTTGAAGTTGTAAATAAAGGATTCTATATTTTTCTGGGTATTGTGGTTTGGTACTTATTCCTTCAATCGGGTATTCATAGCACGATAGCAGGGGTGTTGGTTGCATTTACAATTCCTTCCAGGCCACGCATTAAAATAGGAAAGTATATTGAACGAATTCGCGAGAATATCCAGTCGTTTCCTGTATCCAATAATGATTCTATAATTCTGGAACAGGATCAGCTGGAAAGACTTAAAAGTATAGAGTCTTCTTCCGATCACGTAATATCACCTTTACAATCAATGGAAGATTCTCTGCAGGGAGTTGTAAACTACTTTATTATGCCTGTTTTTGCTTTTGCTAATGCCGGAGTTGCGCTCGCTGGTGGAGAAGGAGATGTTCTTGGAAGTGTAACTTTTGCTGTTGCTTCAGGACTTGTTTTGGGCAAATTCATAGGGATATTCTCATTTACATGGATGACCATTAAACTGAAGATATCTAAGATGCCGGAAGGTATGAATTGGAAGAATCTGGCCGGTGTATCTATGCTGGGAGGAGTTGGTTTTACTGTTGCACTGTTTATAGCCACTCTTTCTTTTGGAAATGCAGAGGTGGTTTTGTTGAATCAGGCAAAGCTTGGTATCATTGGCGGAACTGTAATTGCCGGATTATTAGGCTATTTATATCTGTATAAGGTTCTCCCTAAAAAAGAATATTCAGATAATAACGAATAAGAAGTATTTATAAGCTTTACATTCAATAATAGAAAAAGCTTATTTAAGAAGCAATGAACGCAGGTAGCAGCGCTACTACCTTTATATTCAATAAAAGAAAAAGGTCATTAAGTTTTTTCGAGCTTAATGACCTTTTTTCTGTTATTGAGATTATACTTATTCTGATTGATACATATAAAAGATTCGGTTCTTCGTCACTTTTGGTGGAAACTAGTTTTCTCAAATGCTTATCCAATAAAGGTTCTATATGCTTTTTGATAAGCCATTTATTGATTCTGATAAAGATCTGTAAAGCACCATAAATAAAGGGTTCAATGCAATATCTTCCATTAAAAATTACGAAGAACCAAAGATTCTATTTTTCATTATCGTTTATATCCACATATAGATACTTTGTACTTAAAACCAGTTGCTTAGGTTTATTATTCATCATCATCCATATCCACAAGAGGAAGAATCTTTTGTGATTCTTCGGCAGGTAAAGCTTCAACCTGCTTTAAGCGCCTTTCAATGGCACGCGTACGTTTGCCCATTACTTCTTCAAGTTGATCTCCTGCCGTCTGAATATTCTTCTGAACCTTTTCAAGTAACCCACCAAACTTGCTGAACTCTGTCTTTACAGCACCAAGAACGCTCCATACTTCGCCTGTTCTCTTTTGAATAGCCAGCGTACGGAATCCCATTTGTAAGCTGTTAAGTATAGCCCCAAGCGTTGTTGGTCCGGTAACTACAATCTTGAAATCCTTTTGTAAGGTTTCTACCAAAGATGTTCTGCGGATAACTTCTGCGTAGATACTTTCAAAAGGAAGAAACATAATGGCAAAGTCTGTAGTAAACGGAGGGTCAATATACTTATCATGAATATCTTTTGCCATCTTTTTAATGGTAATTTCAAGTTGCTTGGATGATGTTTCAATTAAAGCAGCATTGCCGGCTTCAAAAGCATCGTAATATTGCTCGTACACATCTTTAGGGAACTTAGCATCAATAGGCAGATAGACTGTTGAATTTGCATCATCTTTTCCAGGAAGCTTAATAGCATATTCAACGAATTCAGTACCGCTCTTTTTGGTCTTTACATTAGCATCGTATTGCTCCGGACTCATCATCTGTTCCAGTAGCGCTCCTAATTGTACCTCGCCAAATGTTCCGCGCATCTTGACGTTGGTCAGCACCTTCTTCAATCCGCCTACATCCTGAGCCAGAGATTTCATTTCGCCCAGACCTTTCTGAACGTTCTCAAGCTGGTTGCGAACAATCTCGAATGACTGGCCAATTCGTTCGTTTAATGTCTTTTGCAGTTTTTCTTCTACAACCAGGCGCATCTCGTCCAATCTTTTTTCCGTAGATTGTATAAGCGCTTCCTGAGTTTTACCCATTGCTTCAAACTTCTCTTTTTGAAGTTCGTTACCGGTCAACATGTTCTTATGGAGAGCATCCTGCATCTGTTGAATTGACGTGTTTAGGGTAGTGGTTATTTCTGTACGAAATTCGCGTATAGATTTGCCCAGTTCGTCCCGGTTTTCATGAGATTGCTCTCTTAAGACCGTCTCCAGGCGAGTGTTTTGTTCTCTGATTATACTTTCCAAACGGTTGTTTTGTTCTTTGATAGAAGTCTCTATCCGGTCGGTATCTTCTTTGCTTTTACCTTTGCTCAACAGTATTAAAAGGATGAGGAGCAATAAAACAGTACAAACAATTAATAAAGTCAATTCCATATATCTAATATTAAGTTATCTTGCAAAGATACACTTTTTAAAGATTTCACCTTTTAAGAACAGTTTAAAAGATGTACCTTTGCACCCGATTTCCAAATTAGGACTTTCCCTATATATTAATGGGGATTATCCTTGTTAAAAAGAATTTTCTTTATTCACTTTTGTTACACTATATTGAATTAATGATAACAATGAAATATTAACTAGCCACAAAATTTAATGATGTATGAAAAGAGAAACTTATTTTAAGCTTTTACTTCTGATGGTAGTAACATTTAGCTTTACAGCTTGTACCATAAATGATGATGATGAAGTGGGGTATAACACTACAGAGGATTTATGTTCTAAAACCTGGGTAGAGACATATACTACAACCGATCATTACTATTGCACCCATAAAATAATTTTTGATTATGATGGGGATGCGCAGGAAGTTTATATCTATAATAATATTGATATAAACGGAAATCCATTGAGTACGGTTGCTAAAACCCAATCTTATAATTTAAGCTGGAGCTGGTATAATGAAAACCATGAATGTTTGGTCTTGAATTATGGAAAAAATGTTGTTCTCTACTTCGATAACGTTTGGGTAAGAAACGATTATTTATCGGGCAAACTCGATGGAAGTTATGTAACTTTTATGAACAGTAATATTTAATTAGGCATGTATAAACTCTTAGTACTCGATCTTGACGGAACTCTGACTAATTCACAAAAGAAAATAACACGAAAGACAAAAGAGGCTTTGTTAAAAGCTCAGGAGAATGGAGTGAAAATTGTACTTGCTTCAGGCAGACCGACTTATGGAATTGTTCCTTTAGCGGACGAATTGAACCTGGATGCACGGGGAGGTTATATTCTTTCTTATAACGGAGGAGAAATTATCGATTGGAAAACAAAAGATCTTCTTCATGCAAGATTGCTTGATCCTCAGGTTATTCCTTATTTGTACGATTGTGCTAAAAAAAATGATCTGGCAATTATTACGTATCAGGATGAGTATATTATAACTGAGAAACCTGATGATATATATGTGCATAAGGAAGCTTTTCTTAATAAGATGAAGATTAAGAAGGTGGATGATTTTCTGTCGTTTGTTGATTTTCCGGTAGCAAAATGTTTAATTACCGGAGATCCTGAGCAATTAGTAATATTGGAAAAGGAGATGAATGAGCATCTGAAAGGCTCGATGGGTGTTTATCGTTCTGAACCTTACTTCCTTGAATTAGTACCAAACGGAATAGATAAAGCGCAGTCGCTAAGTATCTTGTTGGATAAACTGGGCATGACTCCGGATGAGATGATTGCTTGCGGAGATGGCTTTAATGATTTGTCGATGATACGGTTTGCCGGACTAGGAGTAGCTATGGCAAATGCTCAGCTGGCAGTAAAAGAACAAGCTGATTTTATTACTCTTTCTAATGAAGAAGATGGGGTAGCTCATGTAATAGAACGATTCTTGTTATGATAATAATAAGAGGACTTTCTTTTTACAGAAAGTCCTCTTTGTTTAACTGGTTAGGTCTTTGTAAAGTCTAGTTAAGCGTAAATATGAGTTTGAAGAATCTAAATATAAATAAAAAGCATTGTTTAATAAGTTAAACAATGCTTTGGATAAAAAGTTCAATCTAAGAACTAAATATTTATTCTTTAGAGCTTTCTTCTTTCTGGACAGGAGCTTGTTTGATGAAAAGCTTCTTGAAGGAACTAGGGTAAGGAGTTTCAAACTCTAGTAAATCGCCAGTTACAGGGTGATAGAAGCACAGTTTAAAGGCGTGCAGAGCAAGTCTGCCAAGAGGGTTAACTCCATCACCATATTTAATATCACCAATCACCGGATGATGCAAATCCTGCATATGAACACGAATCTGATTCTTGCGTCCGGTTTCTAATTCCAACTCTACCAGAGAATAACCATTAGCACGTTTAATGGTTTTATAATGTGTAATAGCCTTGTCGCCTCCGTTGTTACTCATGCTTGAATAAGTAACAAAAACCTTGTTATCTTTTAGCCATGAGGTAATTGTTCCGAAGTCTTTTTCCATTTCTCCTGAAACAACAGCCACATAGCGTCTGTCTTTTACAATTTCATCCCAATAGTCCTGCAAAGTGAATTTTGTTTTTTCATCTTTGGCAAATACCATCAGCCCGGAAGTATCCTTGTCTAGTCGGTGAACAATATAAACTCGATGCTGCTTTCCTGAGCGTTGCACATATTCGTTCAGAATAGAATGAGCTGTCCGCTCTTTCTGCTTGTCTGTTCCCATGGAGAGCAATCCTTCTCTTTTGTCAATAACAATGAGGAAAGCATCTTCGTATACCAGTTTAAGTAAACTGCTGGTAAATTCCTTTCTACCCTTGTCCTTGCTAACTGTTACCTTCATTCCGGGACGAAGCTCACAGTTATATTGAGTGGTAATCTTATTCTCTACCATTACTTGACGCTTAGAGAGTAAAGATTTTGCTGTAGTGCGACTTATACCATTTATTTTATTCATTAGAAACGTCATCAACTCACAAGGTTCTGTTACATTAAAAACTGTCAACTTAGCCTTTGCGCGTTCTGCCGGTGTACCTTTTTTCTTATTTCTCATTTCGGGATTTATTTATCTCTTTTCCAGTAAAACAACATTCTCAACATGGTGAGTATGTGGGAACATATCCACTGGCTGAACGGCTGTTAGTTTGTATTTTGCATCTAACAATGAAAGGTCGCGTGCCTGTGTAGCCGGATTGCAGCTTACGTAAACAATGCGTTGAGGTTCGGCAAAAAGAATAACATCAATAACATCCTGATGCATACCTGCGCGTGGAGGGTCAGTGATAATCACATCCGGACGTCCATATTGATTAATGAAGTCTTGCGTAAGCATATCCTTCATATCTCCGGCAAAGAATAATGTGTTTTCTATTCCGTTAATGTCGGAATTAACTTTTGCATCTTCAATGGCTTCGGGAACGTATTCGATACCAATAACCTGCTTTGCTTGTTTTGAAACAAAGTTTGCAATTGTTCCGGTTCCGGTATATAAGTCGTATACAAGTTCATTGCCTGTAAGACCAGCAAAGTTGCGTGCTATCTTATATAAGTTGTATGCTTGCTCAGAATTTGTCTGGTAGAAAGACTTTGGTCCAATTTTGAATTTAAGTCCTTCCATTTCTTCAAAGATATGATCGTTGCCTTTAAATACAAGAACTTCCTGATCTGTAATGGTATCATTGCATTTATTGTTTATAACATATAGCAGCGATGATATTTCAGGGAATTTATCAGCAATGAATGCCAATAGTTCCTTAAATAAGCTCATTTCATTATCTTCAACAATCTTGCAAACTAGGATAACCATTAATTCTCCGGTGGAGGAGGTGCGTATTATTAAGTTACGCAACATACCATCCTGACTTCTTAGATTAAAGAAAGTGTAATTATGCTCATACGCATAATCTCTTACTGCATTTCTTATCTTATTAGAAATGTCATCCTGTAACCAGCATTTTTCAATTGCAAGAACTTTATCAAAGGCTCCTGGAATATGAAATCCTACAGCATCCATGTGTTCGTATGTAACTTCTTTCTCAACCTCTTCTCTTGTAAGCCATCTTTTATTTGAAAAAGTATATTCCAGTTTATTACGATAAAAAGTTGTCTTTTCAGAGCCAAGAATAGGAGACACCTGAGGCATTTCGATTTTTCCAATGCGGGTAAGATTGTCTACAACTTGTTTCTCTTTATATTTAATTTGCTCTTCGTATGGCAGACATTGCCATTTGCAGCCACCGCATATACCATAATGTTCACAAAATGGAGTTGCTCTTACAGGCGAATATTCATGGAAATGTACAGCTTCTGCTTCAGCATAATGATGTTTTCTCTTTCTGATTTTCAGATCTACTACATCACCTGGTACCACATATGGTACAAATACTACCCAGTCGTTTACTTTTGCAATGGCTTTGCCCTCAGCAGCCACATCTGTTATTGTTACCTTTTCTAAGATAGGAAGATCTTTAGTTTTACGCGACACTTTTGTATGAGTTTAAAATAATGGCACAAAAATACACTTTTTGACTGATTAATTAGTCATACATTTCATTAAAAGGTGTAATAGCAAACAAAAATCGCTGTCATTTTGTATATTTTTCATAAAAAGTTTTCATTTCTCTAAAATATAATTAGTTTTGTAGTCAGAAAAAAACACACACTTGTACTTTAATTTAATACGTTTATGGATAAGAAAAGAGTTTATACCTTTGGTAACGGTCAAGCAGAAGGTAAGGCCGAGATGAAAAACTTATTAGGTGGCAAAGGCGCCAACCTGGCAGAGATGAACCTTATTGGCGTACCCGTTCCTCCAGGTTTTACTATTACTACAGAAGTTTGTTCAGAATACTACGAATTAGGACGCGATAAAGTTGTTGACTTATTAAAGGAAGATGTTGAAAAATCAGTAGCTAAAGTTGAGGTCTTGATGAAATCAAAGTTTGGAGACGTTGAAAATCCATTGTTGGTTTCTGTACGTTCAGGTGCTCGTGCTTCAATGCCGGGTATGATGGATACCATTTTAAATTTAGGTTTAAATGATGAAGTCGTTGAAGGTCTTATCCGTAAGACAGGCAACGCTCGTTTTGCATGGGATTCATACCGTCGTTTCGTACAAATGTATGGAGACGTGGTTCTTGGTATGAAGCCTACTAATAAAGAAGATATTGATCCTTTCGAAGCTATTATTGAAGAAGTAAAAGAGTCAAAAGGAGTAAAACTTGATAATGAACTTGAAGTGGAAGACTTGAAAGTTCTGGTTAAGAAATTTAAAGAAGCCGTTAAGAAACAAACAGGTCATGATTTCCCGACTTGTGCATACGAACAATTATGGGGAGCAATTTGTGCTGTATTCGATTCATGGATGAATGAACGTGCTATCTTATATAGAAAGATGGAAGGCATTCCTGCCGAATGGGGAACTGCTGTAAGTGTTCAGGCTATGGTATTCGGTAATATGGGCGAAACTTCTGCAACGGGTGTTTGTTTCTCAAGAGATGCCGGTACAGGTGAAGATCTTTTCAATGGTGAATATTTGATTAACGCTCAGGGCGAAGATGTTGTAGCCGGTATACGTACACCACAACAAATTACCAAGATTGGTTCTCAACGCTGGGCCGAACTTGCAGGAATTCCTGAAGATGTTCGTTTAGCAAAATATCCTTCTATGGAAGAGGCTATGCCGGCAATATATAAAGAACTTGATGAAATTCAGACTAGACTAGAGAATCACTATCGTGATATGCAGGATATGGAATTTACTGTTCAGGAAGGTAAACTTTGGTTCCTTCAGACTAGAAACGGTAAACGTACCGGTGCTGCTATGGTTAAGATTGCTATGGATTTGCTCCGTCAAGGTATGATTGATGAAAAAACAGCATTGAAACGTGTAGAGCCAAATAAACTTGATGAACTTCTTCATCCAGTGTTTGATAAAACTGCACTTAAGAGTGTTAAAGTTATAGCTAAAGGTTTGCCTGCTTCACCAGGTGCTGCTACAGGACAGATTGTGTTCTTTGCAGATGATGCTGCAAAATGGCATGCCGATGGTCATAAAGTTGTGATGGTTCGTATTGAAACTTCACCAGAAGATCTTGCAGGTATGGCTGTTGCCGAAGGTATTCTTACTGCTCGCGGAGGTATGACATCTCATGCAGCAGTTGTAGCTCGCGGTATGGGTAAGTGTTGTGTTTCTGGCGCTGGCGCATTGAGTATTGATTATAAATCTAGAACTCTTGAAGTTGGCGGTATTACTTTAAAAGAAGGCGATTATATATCAATAAATGGTTCAACAGGAGAAGTTTATGAAGGCAAGGTTGCAACCCAGGCTGCTGAACTTTCAGGAGACTTTGCCGATTTGATGGCTTTGGCCGACAAATATACCAGAATGAAAGTTAGAACAAATGCTGATACTCCTCACGATGCCGGAGTTGCACGTAAGTTTGGTGCAATTGGTATTGGACTTTGCCGTACAGAGCACATGTTCTTCGAAGGTGAGAAGATTAAAGCTATGCGTGAAATGATTCTTTCAGAAACTGAAGAGGGAAGAAAAGTTGCATTGGCTAAGATTCTTCCTTATCAAAAAGCCGATTTCAAAGGAATCTTTAAAGCAATGGAGGGCTGTCCTGTTACAGTTCGTCTACTTGATCCTCCTTTGCATGAATTTGTTCCTCACGATGATAAAGGTCAGCAAGAAATGGCAGATGCTATGGGTGTTTCATTTAAGCATATACAACAACGTGTGGAAGCTCTTCACGAACAGAACCCTATGTTGGGACACCGTGGTTGTCGTTTAGGAAATACATATCCAGAAATTACACGTATGCAGACCCGGGCTATTCTTGGCGCTGCACTCGAACTAAAGAAAGAAGGAATTGAAACATTCCCTGAAATCATGGTTCCGCTTACAGGTTTATTGCCTGAATTCAAAGAACAGGAAAATGTTATTCGTGAAGAAGCTGCAGCCTTGTTTGCAGAAATGGGAGATAGCATTGACTTTAAAGTTGGCACAATGATTGAGATACCTCGTGCTGCATTAACAGCAGAGCGTATTGCTCAAGGTGCAGAGTTCTTCTCATTCGGAACAAATGACCTTACCCAGATGACTTTTGGATATTCTCGTGATGATATTGCTTCATTCTTACCTATATATTTAGAAAAGAAGATTCTGCAAGTCGATCCATTCCAGATTCTTGATCAGAATGGAGTAGGTCAGTTAGTTCAAATGGCAGTAGAAAAAGGTCGCTCGGTTCGTCCGGATTTGAAATGTGGTATCTGTGGAGAGCATGGAGGAGAACCTTCTTCAGTTAAGTTCTGTCACAGAGTTGGTTTAAATTACGTTAGCTGTTCACCATTCCGCGTGCCAATTGCTCGATTAGCAGCGGCTCAGGCAGCTATTGAAGAATAAAATAGTTGGTTTATGGAAGTTAGTTAGTTGTTTTAGCATTTTAATTTTGCAGTACTTTAAAGAGGATTCCCTTGCTCGGGGAATCCTCTTATTGTTAAATAAGGTTTCGAAAAGTTGTTATTGTATGTTTTATAACATAAAATGTTAATTGATTTGTATGTTATAAAACATATTTATAACTTTGCATCATCAATAGGAAAAAGAAGACTTTAAGCAGAGAATACACGAAAAACAGGGTGTTCTCTGCTTTTTTTTAGAAAGATTGTTTAATAATTAATTTTTTAAGGTATGAAAAGATTAGTAGTTTTATTAGTTGCCGTTTTAGGTTTTGGAGCAACAACATTTGCAGGAAACAACAATAGTGATGCTTTCTCAAGCAGTTTTATTTATAAAATGAATGAGGCAAAAACATTCGATAAAATAGCTTCTTTCTTGCAAGTAGGTTTTGAACAAAAAGATGCATTGGAATATGTATTTGGTGAAGCAACAAAAGTTATGGACAAAGCTGCAAAAAATGGTGCATCTGTAGATGAAGCAACAGAAAAAGCTGTGTATTTTAACTTAGGTAATGCTAAGCAGATTTTAACAAGAGATCAGTATGTTAAATTCGTAGGACTTATTAATCTTACTATGATTAATAATAAGATGAATTAATAGCTTATCATGGTATGTTATTAAATATATATGCAATAGTTCAGAGAAGGAGTCTATAAAATAGTATCTCCTTCTTTTTTTTGCTTATAATCTGCCTTTACTAATATTTCTGATTCCCCACCGATAATCTGCGGTTGAATATTATCCTCATAATATCTATAGTTTGCAATTCTGGTTTTTATTTACTTGTAATCCTGGTACTACTATTCTTTCTTTCTCTGATATCTGAATAGTGATAAATATCGAGTCTCTTCCATTTACTTCAATAATATTGCGATCTGCTGGAGTAATATTTGAATTTTGATATAAAATGTAATATGAATGAAATAATCTATATGAAATATTAATTCGTATAAAAATATCTTTATGATATAAAAATGTAAGAAATGTATTTCATAAAGATTTAAATATTGATATTTATGTATTAAAAATGATATATTATTCTTTCAAAAAGAAACCGATTGTTTATAATTAATAGATAAATAAAACAAGGAAAAAAGTATGTTATAAAACATTTCTTTTAAAATATTTGCATGTTATAAAACATATCCGTATATTTGCATCATCAAAAGATAAAAACCTTATAAGACAGAGAATACCATGAATACATAAGTTCAGGTATTCTCTGTTTTTTTAGGTATATGTTTAATTAAAATTTTAAATTATGAAAAGTTTATCAGTTTTTTTGTTAGCTGTATTAGGTTTTGGAACAGCAACGTTTGCAGGTAATCCTGTTAGTTCAAGTAAATGTGTTTACACATTAAATGACGAAAGTACCCTTAATGGAATCGCAAATTTCCTAAAAACAGATGCAGAGCAAAAAGAAACTCTGAAGTATGTGTTTAGTGAAGGAGAAAGAAGAATGGAGCGTGCTACTGCAAAAGGAGCTACAGAAGAGGAGGCTTCTACAAAAGCAATATTCTTTAATTTGGGAAATGCAAGAGCTGTTTTATCTGAAGCTCAGTACAAAAAATTCGTAAGCATCGTTAATCTGACTATTTATAATGAAAAAGAAAGAGAGTTATTTGCAGAAAAGTAGGATATACATCTGTTGTGTATCACACTGTGAAATTGGAAAGAAGGAGATTATTTAAATAATTCCCCTTCTTTTTTTGTTTTAAGCAGATTGGTTTTAATCTGCAATTTCTTTCAATTTTCTGAAATGTTTTATTATTGCTAAATAATTCTCATCATTACAGAAATCAAATTTACCCCAGATATCTCCAAGCAAGGCGGCACCGCCAAATCCAAAATCCTTAATTTGCAGAATATTATCGGCAGTAATGCCTCCTAATGCTACTACATTATTATCTATAATACCATCTTTTGCTGCTTTTCTTAATTCCTCGGGAGTATATTGTGAATTATATCCCTCTTTTGAGATACTATCGAAAACCGGACTCATGAACACATAATCATAAAGCTCTTTCTTTTGTTTTACTTCCTCAATAGAGTGGCATGAACAGCTTACATGGCCTTCGTAATCTTCCGGTTCCTTGGAGTTTCTGGAATTGAGGTGAATACCCATCAGTCCTAATTCCTTTTTCATATAGAAATGTTCGTGAGTAACAATCTTCTTGTGATATTTTTCAGGGATAAGCGTTAGCAGGCGTTCTGAATATATTGCACAAGTTTCGGGTTTTCTTAAATGGAGTATATCCAGTCCTTCCTCAAATAGAGCAGTGATAATTTTATCTTCTTCAATAAAAAAATACGGAGTAGTAACGGCAATTAGTTTCATAATTTTAAAAAAATGTGCGCAAAGGTAGTCATTTAAGGACTAAATCAAAAGGATATTTGTAGATTCCTTAATTATATATATGTAATGCCTGTGCTAATTAGACAGATAGATTAATATAAATAAAAATACACTAATTTTTTGTTTGCGTATTTTTTATTTATACATTTGATGCTGATTTGATTGATTTTATATTTATCAAATATCAGCATTAGAGGATGCTATATGTTTAAAAAGAATAAAAATATAATCTTGTAAATTCTATAATTATGAGAATAGTAAATAGGGCAATAAACAGATCTTTCATTCTTTTTTCTATCTTCTTATTTTTGAATGTTTCTAACTGTTATAGTGATAATCCTATAATAAAAGAGTGGAAGAAAAAAGAGCTAACGGAAGATTTCAAAAATCACTTGTGTTCCTTGTCTGATGTTTATGGCTATGTACGCTATTTTTATCCTAATGAGAATTTGAAAGATTTCGACTGGTTTAACTTCCTTATTTATTCCATAAAAGAAATTGAGGATTGCAAGTCAGAAAAAGATTTTAATCAGAAACTAGATCAACTGTTTTCTCCTTTATGTCCTGATATTAGCATAAATAATAATTCCTCAAAGCTGAAGCGTTATTCTTCCGGTTCTTTTTATATACAGGAACGTGGTATGCTAGAGAATAGAGAATTTAATTGCGAAATAAAAAAAATAAGCGCATATTCTGCGGAGTATCCCAAACCGGATTCATTATATACATTCATAATTAATCCCCAATTAGCGGTTTCTTTTCCTATCGCATTATCAGAATTGCCTAAGAAAAATGAACAACTTACCATACTAATAGATTCTTGTAAAAATAGATGGGATGAGAAATCTATGTATAATTTACTCGCATCAGAACCTTTTGCACGAATTGCAAATGAAATTATGCGTTGCAATATCGTTCAGCATTTTTATCCGTATTATTTTGAAGATAAACTTGATGTTACCTGGAGGAAGTCATATAAAGACTATTTTAATAAAATAGCAAATAGTAATAATTCTACTAGTTATTACTATTTAGTATGCAACATAATGAATTTAGTAAAAGATAGCCATGTTAATTTGAATTTTAACGTGCTAAGAGCATTATCAACAAAAAGATTTCTTGGAATTGAGACTGTGATTTTGGACAATAAATTGCTAATAAAGAATGTACTTGCACCCTACGACTCTGTTATTCACAGAGGAGATAGGATTATAAAGATTAATAATAGAGAAGCCGAAGCTTTTATAAAAGGGAAATTGAATAACTTATCCTACTCAACTTTGGAAAATGGACTAACAAAGCTTACTTCTTCCAATGAGATATTTAGTAGCTATGCAAGAGATTCAGTTCTAAATCTTACAATAAAGAACTCTGAAGGAAAAGAATCAGATGTAGCTATAAAAATAAATATGTTTCGACCTGCATTTGTTGCCGATAAAGAATTTGTTAAATGTTTTGATGGGAATGAATATTATATAAATCTGAAAGATCCTCAATTAATCAGTTACGACAAGTTCAAAGTCCTTATTCCAGAAATAAATAAAAGCAAAGGGGTTATTTTTGACATGCGAGGTTATCCTAATACAGATGTATTAAGTATTTTAGCTAATATCACAGATTCAATTCTTTCTTTAGGGAATCTTTATGAAATACATAACTATTTTCCCAATCACATTAATCCTGTTCCTAAACCCACGGAAAAATGGTTTATTGCTCCTTCTATGTCTGCAATGAATAAAGACTATTCAAAGAAGTTTCAATATCCATTGCCAGTCAACGAGAAAATAACCGTACCTTGTGTATTCTTAGTTAATTCAGTATCTATGAGTTTTATGGAAACAGTGATAGATATAATCAAGAATTATAAACTAGGTATCCTTATAGGAGAAAATACTGCAGGTTGCAATGGAGATACACCTTATTTTAAATTACCTTTTGCTTCTTTTTCAATGACATTTGCTAAATTTTTAAACAGAGATGGATCTCAACATCACGGGATAGGCATAAAACCAGATATTTACGTTGAAAATAAAGATATGAATACAGATTCTCAATTAGAGGCTGCGAAAAAATACTTAGATGTTGTGGCATCTCACACCTCCAAATGATAGCTGTAGTCGATCTTAAATAAGGAGTCTTACAATAGGATAATATTGCTCTCCATTGTGCGTAAATCGATTGTCCACAGCTTACCATCGAGGAGTTCGCCATATCCGCAGATTAGCTTTATGACTTCCGATGCTTCTACGCTTCCAGTTACGGCTGGGGTTACGCCAATAACGCCTTTGGAAAGGGGAGGCATGGCCAGCATCTCTTCTTCATCGGGGAAAAGATCACGGTATGTCTTTCCGCTTTTGTAATTGAAGACCGAGACTTGTCCTTGCAGGCCGAATATTGCTCCGTACACATACGGCTTGCCGAGCTTTACACAAGTGTCGTTGATTAGGTATCGGGTAGGAAAGTTATCGCATCCGTCTACTACCAGATCGTATTTGCTGATAATCTCTTCTGCATTTTCTTTTGTGAGCTTATACGGATAGGTCAGGATATTTACTTCACTGTTTAAAGCACTTAGTCTTTTACGGGCGCACTCAGTTTTCACTTCATCAAGCTCGCTCTCTGTATAGAGCACTTGTCTCTGTAGATTGGTAAGGCTCACAATATCACTATCCATTATCCCCAATGTACCTATTCCGGCTGCTGTAAGATAAAGGGCGATGGGAGAGCCCAGGCCACCTACACCCACTAATAATACTGATGCTTTTCTAAGCTTTTCTTGACCTTCTTTGCCCATTTCGGGAAGCATGGTTTGTCTGTCGTATCTCATATTCATATAATTAGATATTTATTAAAGTAGAAAAATCTCTATCTCCTCAATATTTCGTGAAGCTCAGCTTTGTCTATTATCTCTTGTTCCTAATATATTGAGCTATTTGTAAAACAGCAAAATCTTTATCTCCTCGATATTTCGTGAAGCTCAGCTTTGTCTGTTATCTCTTGTTCTTAATATCTTGGGCAATCGTAAAGCAACAAAATTTCTATCCCCTCAATATTTCGGGAATCTCAGTTCTGTCCGTTATCCATTGTTCATATAAATAGGACTATTTGTTATTTGGCAGATAATCAGTCTTTTCAGGCATTTAAAGAACTGCAGACTAATTTGTTGCACCTTATCTTTAAGTACTTTGTTATCTATCAACCTATAGTCATCTATATTCTAAAATAGTTCAGAAAGCTTAGCTTTTCCGGTCTAACTCATTGCCCGATTAATTATTTGTATAAATAATGAGCTCTCCCTAATCCTCCTTATTTTAAGGACAATTAGGGGAGAGTTCATAGGGTTACATATATAGAATTTCTCGTTTGCTGCTTATAAACGTTACAACGGTTACTTCTTCAAGTTACATATACAGAACCATAATTATCTGTCGAATGCCTGATCCCAGTCCTTCCAAACCGGTTCCCGACCTATCTGCTTCAAGTCCTTTTCAACCTGCACGGCTGCGCGACTGTCGTTGATGGCAAACTGCTCCAATGCCTGCGGATAGGTGTAGTAACCTCCCGGCTCAGTCTTACTTTCTGCACTCATTGTCGTTACGCCAAGTGTTGCCATATTATTGCGCATTTCAGCACTCTCACGGGTTGAGTAGGAGATATCCACATCATGATCGAAGATTCGGAAAGCAAAAGTAAGCTGTGCCAGTTGACGGTCGCTCATAACTACATTGGGTTGAAAATGGCCTTCCGAAGGACGCATTCTTGGGAAGTTTACACTGTATTTTGTTTTCCAGTAATTCTTTTGCAGGTACCGTAAATGATGTGCCATCATGGTAACATCCGTACGCCAATCCTCAAGACCAATCAACACGCCCATACCAATTTTATGAACTCCAGCTTGCCCCATACGATCGAATCCGTTCACCCTCCAGTCGAATTTCGATTTCATCCCTTTCGGATGGTAAATGTTGTAGTTCGCCTTGTTATAAGTCTCCTGAAAACAGATCACACCGTTGAGGCCCGAGTGCGTGAGGCGTTTATACTCTTCGGCTTTGAGTGGCATTACTTCTATCTGAAGATTGGAAAAGTAAGGTTTGGCAAGCTGAAGAGCCCTTTCTATATAAGCTACTCCTGCAGCTGCTGGATTTTCTCCCGTAACAAGCAGCAGATTCTCAAACGGAGCCAGCTTCTTGATTGCTTTATATTCGTTCACAATTTCCTCTTCCGTAAGAATGACACGGGCAATGGGGTTATTGTGCTGGAATCCACAATAGATGCAATGGTTTGTGCACGAGTTGGTTATGTAGAGCGGCACAAACATGGATATGGTTTTACCAAAACGCTGTAAGGTATATTGGCGACTCAGCTGAGCCATCACCTCCAGGTATGGTTCGGCAGCCGGGGAAATCAACGCCATGAAATCGTTCACATCTAAGTGTTCTTTGCCAAGCGCACGTTCCACATCGGCGGATGTCTTGGAATAAATGGCTCTTGTAGAGTCTTCCCATGAAATTTTAGCTAATTCATCTGAAAACATTTCCTTTTATATTTTTTGTAGCCTGTACAAAAGAATGCAATCTTTTGTACAGAAGAATTAATTGTTTTGTACAGAAGAAAACAATCTTTTGTACAAGATATTTTTAACCATTCCTGAGTGGATTATTTTGCACAAGCATTCAGGTCGTGAGATAGGCGCATGGCGCAGAAGTTAGGGCCGCACATGGTGCAGTATTCGCCATCTTCGTGAGCTCCTTGCTTGAAATATTCCAATGCGCGCTCGGGATCAAGCGAAAGATTGAACTGGTCTTTCCAGCGGAAATCGTAACGAGCCTTGCTCAGTGCATTATCGCGTACTTCCGCTCCGGGATGACCTTTGGCAAGATCGGCGGCATGTGCTGCAATCTTGTAGGTAATTACCCCAACGCGCACGTCTTCTTTGTCGGGCAATCCCAGATGTTCTTTCGGTGTAACGTAGCAAAGCATCGCTGTTCCCAGCCAGGCTATCTGAGCTCCGCCAATGGCACTGGTTATGTGGTCGTAACCGGGAGCGATGTCGGTTGTCAATGGGCCGAGTGTGTAGAATGGTGCATCGTGACAAGCAGAAACCTGTCTGTCCATATTCTCTTTAATCTTGTGCATAGGCACGTGTCCCGGACCTTCAATAAAGGCTTGTACATTGTACTTCCACGCACGTTGTACAAGCTCTCCCAGAGTATCCAGCTCAGCAAACTGAGCCTCATCATTGGCATCGTGAATGCTTCCCGGACGGAGTCCGTCGCCCAGAGAAACTGCTACATCATACTGTGCCAGAATCTCGCAGATATCATCGAAATGATCGTAAAGAAAGCTCTCCTGATTGTGAACGAGGCACCATTTTGACATGATGGAACCACCACGAGAAACGATTCCTGTGAGGCGTTTTTGTGACAGATGTACGTTATGCAGCCTGATTCCGGCATGGATTGTAAAGTAGTCAACTCCTTGCTCGCATTGCTCTATCAGCGTATCCTTGTAGATTTCCCAGGTAAGGTCTTCCACCTTGCCATCCACCTTCTCCAAAGCTTGATAAATAGGTACCGTACCTACCGGAACCGGACAGTTGCGGATAATCCATTCGCGAGTCTCGTGAATGTTTGCCCCGGTAGAGAGATCCATCAACGTATCTCCACCCCAGCGACAAGACCATACAGCCTTTTCCACTTCCTCTTCAATACCCGAAGATGTGGCAGAGTTTCCTATGTTTGTGTTTATCTTCACAAGGAAATTCTTCCCTATAATCATAGGCTCAGCTTCTGGATGATTGATGTTTGCCGGAATCACAGCACGTCCTTCGGCAACTTCACGGCGAACAAACTCAGGCGTGATGTGCGATTCTATACCCAAGGCCTCGTTGTTCTGGTTTTCACGGATAGCTACGTACTCCATTTCGGGAGTAATGATGCCTTGCTTGGCATAATACATCTGAGAAATCTGCTTTCCGGCCTTTGCTCTGTAAGGCAAAGCAATATGTTCGAACCGCAGACTATTTAGACTTTTGTCTGCACGGCGCATACGTCCGTATTCCGAACTGATATCTGACAATAATTCAGCGTCACCGCGCTCTTTAATCCACGATTCGCGAAGTCTTGGTAAGCCTTTCTGCAGATCTATATGCACGGAAGGATCAGTAAATGGGCCGCTGGTATCGTAAATAACCACGTCGTCATTCTTATGGAAAACCCTCTCGCCGTTTACTATTTTCACAGTATCGGTGAGCTTTACTTTGCGCATGGCAACCTTGATAGGATGAATTACACCATCCACGTATATTTTTTCGGAATTAGGGAAAGGAGTTCTTGTTATTTCACTTTTCATAATTGGGAATCTTGCGTTATTATACATTTAGAAAGCTGGTTAGCGGACTGCTTGCCTGTGCTATAATGCCTGTTGCAGCCAGTTGGGCTTCGTAAGCCATTCGTCCGGCTTCCACTGCCAACTTGAATGCTTTAGCCATCTCCACCGGATTACCGGCAACCGCTACTGCAGTATTTACAAGCACTGCCGAAGCACCCATCTCCATAGCCTCAGCGGCATGACTTGGTGCACCTATACCTGCATCTACTACTACAGGAATTCCGGCTTGTTCTATAATAATGCGGATAAAGTCCTTGGTCTGCAGCCCTTTATTGGTTCCGATAGGAGCACCCAGCGGCATAACAGTTGCAGCGCCAGCTTCTTCAAGTTGCTTGCAAAGCACAGGGTCTGCCTGACAATAAGGTAACACCACAAAACCAAGCTTCACAAGCTCTTCGGTAGCCTTGAGTGTTTCTACTGAATCGGGCAATAAATAACGTGGATCGGGATGTATCTCCAGCTTCAGCCAGTTTGTACCGAATGCCTCACGAGCCATCTGAGCAGCAAATACAGCTTCCTCTGCATTTCTAACGCCCGAGGTGTTTGGCAATAGCTGAATGTTAGGGTGTTTGATGTGGTTCAGCATATCATCTTCCTGATTATCCAGGTCAATTCGCTTCATGGCTACTGTTACCATTTCACTTTCAGAAGCCAAAATAGCCTCTTCCATTACCTGGTTAGAATTGAATTTTCCTGTTCCCAGAAACAGGCGGGAACTGAATTCTCTTCCTGCAATTATTAATTTTTCCATTTTTATTCTTGTTTATTCGTTGTTGTCTGATAGAAAGTGCTGCTATAATCTACGGTGAATGCTTTCCAGTCCGTGGCCTTTGGATGGGAATCACCCGAGTAAAAAAGTAGATACAAGCTTTCTATCAGTCTCTAATAAGTGTTATTGTTGTCTATTTTTTGAAGAATCTGCATGGTTTCACTTACCGGATCTGTTGCCCTCAGGATAGTACCCGAGAGTGCAATACCCGAAACGCCGGTCTGCATCACATCTTCTATGTCATTAGCCGTAATACCGCCGATAGCTACAACAGGTATTGATATTCCCTTTGCTGCCATCTGGCCGAGTATGCCTTTGTATCCCTGCAATCCCAGTACCGGACTAAGGTTCTTCTTGGTGGTTGTATACCTGAAAGGTCCCATCCCAATGTAATCGGCTCCCGAATTCACGTGCATACATACATCATCAAACGTATTGGCTGTTCCGCCAATAATGAAGTCCTTTCCCAAAATCTTTCTGGCATCGGCAATGGGCATATCATTCTTACCCAAATGCACTCCGTCGGCTCCCAGTTTTTTCACTAGCTCCACATGGTCGTCAATAATGAAAGTAGCCCCATATTCCTTGCATAATTTCATTATGAGAAGAGCCTCAGCCTCAACAACCTCGACAGGTACATCCTTCATGCGTAGCTGAATCCATCGGCAACCGCCTTCAAGAGCCAGTCTGGCAGAGTCAAAATAAGAATAGTGGTTGGTGAAATGAGTGATGAATTGAAATTTTATTGCATTCATCCTCCACAAGCAGCTTTAATTATCACAATCTGATCATTCTCGTTCAGGATGAACTGATCCCATTCCGTGCGTGGAACCATCTTGTTGTTCACGGCAATTGCCACACCCGCCGAGGGAAGTTCCATTGATAAAGCCATTTGCTTGATTGAAGACTGCGGCTGAAGCTCTGTCTCCTTGTTGTTTACTTGAACTTTCATACTTACGTTTTTTTAGGATATGTAAATGCGTAAATACAAAAGCGTGCGGTGAGGAAAGAAATAATAAATAAGCTTTGCAACAATTCCTACGGCAGTACTAACTGCATCAGGTTCTACGGGTATAATCTCAGCCCTCCATGGGGCACCCCTTTGTCTTTACGGCTGCAAAGTAACTAAAAAAAGAACGAATAATCCTACAGTTTTCTGTTATTTTTATTTTAAGAATTGCTCGGGATTGTGATAATCTAAAAATAAATCGACTACTTTTGCGGTAAATTAATAGCTATTTCTATCGGCTGTTTCTTATTTATTATCAATCAAATGGTGTAGTTTTATGGTAATCAGAAATATTAAGGAAGAAGATAATAAAGCTTTGGCAAATATTATCCGCAGAACATTGGAAGAGTTTGGTGCCAATCATCCGGGTACAGTTTATTATGATGATGAGATAAACTATTTAAGTGAAATCTTCAAAACCGAAAAAAGTACATACTTTGTGGTTTGGGATGAGGAAAACAATAAAGTGCTTGGTGGTGGAGGTATATATCCCACAAAGGGTTTACCGGTCGATACTGCAGAGTTGGTAAAGCTTTATCTGCTTCCCGAGGCAAGAGGAAAAGGAATGGGTAAACAGCTAATAGTTAATTGTCTGAATTATGCTAAAGAAGCCGGTTACTCTAAAGTCTATCTGGAAAGTATGGACGAGCTAAGCGGAGCCGTTGGCCTGTATGAGAGAATGGGATTTTCGTACCTCGAAGCTCCCATGGGAAACAGTGGACATTGCTACTGTAGAATATGGATGATGAAAGAAATCTGAAGAATAACTTCGTCAAAATCGTAGTGAGTTATATCGTGAAATATAGATTATGAAAGAAATTTGAACCTTAAAAGTATGTCGAAACAATATAAAATAGTATTAACTATTGCTGGAAGTGATCCTAGTGGAGGCGCAGGTATTCAGGCAGATATAAAAACAATATCGGCGTGCGGATGCTATGTCATGTCTGCCATAACGGCTATAGTAGATGAGAATACTTTTGAGGTAAAAGGAGTACATCCCGTACCTGCCTCTTTCGTCAGAGGACAAATAGAATCTGTTCTTAGTGACATTGGTGCCGATGCTGTGAAGATAGGTATGCTTCACTCTTCAGAATTGATATTAGCGGTAAAGGAAGCGTTAGCTCCTTATGATATCCGTAACATAGTACTCGATCCGGTGATGGTTGCAACGGCTGGTAATGATTTGCTAAAGCAGGAAGCTGTCCGCACTTTACAGAATGAATTAATTCCGCTAATAAGAATCATCACTCCGAATATCCCTGAAGCTGAGGTTTTATCCGGACAGAAAATAGAAAGCAAGGAAGATATGCTGGCGGTTATAAAGAGTCTTTCGTGCAACAATAAGGTTTCGGTTCTACTAAAAGCAGGACATCTATCCGATAACGAGCTTACTGATATCTTCTACAATGCAGAAACGGGAGAGATTCTTGAACTAAAAGCTTCAAGAATAGCATCGCGAAATACACACGGAACGGGATGTACATTGTCTTCGGCCGTAGCTTCTTTTCTGGCTCATGGTTTCTCTTTGGATGATTCCGTAAGAAAGGCTAAAGAATATATGACTCAGGCAATATTGCATGGTGCTGATTATGAGATAGGAAAGGGGCATGGTCCGGTTCATCATTTCTTCTCTTTCTGGAAATAAATGCTTCTTCGTCACTTTTGGTGCAAGCTATTACATTGAATCTTTTATTTATGGTATTTTGCCGGCTTTTTATCAGAATCAATAAATGGCTTATCAAAAAATATGTAGAATATTGATTGGATAAGCATTTGAGACAGTTTACTTGCACCTAAAGTGACGAAGAACCAAATAAATTCCAGCTTCCTTCCTTTAGATAATTGCCCTGTTGCTAACAAATCTTATTTATTGATTCAAGCATTCTGTTACATGTAGCCTTTTGAGTATTACTCTGTTGTTAACAAATGCCGCATAAATAAGTGCGGCAAACTATATGAGGACCATATATTGTTTGCCGCACCAGGTTTAGTTATAGTTTAGTCTGGAAAAATATTAGTGAGTAGCAAGTAAGATAAGACCAGCAGCTCCTAAGATTGTTCCGGCTACCTTAGCACCATCGTTATGATGATGGTGTCTGCGTTCGTATCTCTCTCTCCTGCATTGATCTTCTCTGTATCTCATTTCGCGTTCTCTTTCTTCGCGCAAATCTCTGTAATCATCATATCTTCTATTATCTCTATATGCATAGCGGTCACAGTCTCTGTCGTCTCTGTAGTAATCGTGGCGATCACAATCTCTTCCGTTTTCGTAACTAATAATAACTTCTGTTCTTGCACCTTTGTGGCGGTGTCCATATCCGTGTCCTGCCATAGCAACTGAGCTCATTGATACCATTATAATGGCAACTAATGATAAAAAAATCTTCTTCATAAATACTCGTTTTAGTGAATTAGTAATCTAGTTTTTTGTTATGCAGCAAATATATAGCGAGGAGAATATCCTGTGCAGAGATAATCCCCAATGTTTTATAGGAATTTCCCTAATATGGAAATTATCAATGATTAGTATATTTTTATTGTAAATATGATTCATATCTTTATTCTTTGTTTTATCTTCGTATTCAATTAAATTATAAATCTACTTATATGAGAAAAGGAATTATTTCGTTTTTATTTATATTCTGTTCTTTAGGCATGTTTGCTCAGGACATAGTAGGCGACTGGAATGGAGCACTTAACGTTCAGGGAACAAAGTTGCACCTGGTTTTCCATTTTAAAAACGATAATGGAGCGTATAAAGGTACTTTGGATAGTCCGGATCAATCAGTAAAAGGAATTCCCTTGACTAGTGTTTCTTTCAAGGACTCTCTGGTTAATGCGCAGATAAACTCCATGATGATTGATTATTCCGGTAAATGGGATGGGAAAACCATAAAAGGCACGTTTAAGCAGTCGGGGATGACTTTCCCGCTCGATCTTGAAACCGGAGAAATTGTGGTAAACCGTCCACAGGAACCGAAAGCTCCTTTTCCTTACCAAGCTGAAGAGGTGACTTTCAAGAATGAAAAAGCTGGTATTACCTTTGCAGGAACCCTTACTTATCCGAAAGAAAAGGGCATATATCCTGCTGTGGTATTAATTACAGGTAGTGGTCCACAGAATCGTGATGAAGAGCTCTTCGGGCATAAATCTTTTCTTGTTATTGCCGACTATCTTACTCGCCACGGTATAGCAGTTTTACGCTTCGACGACAGAGGTACAGGAAAATCCGGAGGTGCTTTTAAAGGAGCTACAACAACCGATTTTGCTACCGATGCGCAGGCTGCCGTTAATTACCTTCAGAGCAGAACAGAAATCAATAAAAAGAAGATTGGATTGGTAGGCCATAGCGAGGGAGGAATAATAGCTCCGATAGTTGCTTCTACCGATAAGAATATCTCTTTCATTGTGTTGCTAGCCGGACCGGGTGTTACAGGAGATAAGATCATAATACAACAGACTAAAGACTTGGCTGGCGATTCTATGCCCGAAGCTGAAAAGGAGAAACTTGTTAAAGTTCCGGCTGATTGCTTTAAGATTTTGTCTCAATATCCCGGTGAATCAGCTCGTGCAGAGTTAGAGAAGTATTTCAAAGACAATAATGACAGTGTGTTTGCTTATCAGAAAATTCCGGTAGAACATCATCAGGACTATATAAATGGAATGATTAAACAATTTATGGATCCTTGGTCTCGCTGTTTCCTTAGCTTAGATCCTGTTAAGTATCTAACTAAAGTGCATTGTCCGGTTCTTGCTTTGAATGGCACAAAAGACAGACAGGTTAATGTAGATATCAATCTGGCTGAAATAAACAAAGCACTGAAAAAAGCAGGAAATAAGAATTTCCAAACAATGAGTGTTGAAGGCTTGAATCACATGTTCCAGGAGTGTAAAACAGGAATGACTACCGAGTATGCTAGTATTGAGCAAACTTTCTCTCCACAAGCTCTTGAACTAATTGGAAAGTTTATTTCAGATGTAACTAAATAAGCTTCTGTCTAGTTAGCACGCGTATATAAAACGTGAAAAGTTAAACCGCTAAAATGGATAACAATACCAAGACTTAGGTTAGACACTTATATAAAACGTAAAAAGGCTCTGTAAAAGGAGCCTTTTTACGTTTTATACTTTTACGGTATGCATTATTAAGACGGCAGATAAAACCAACCAGCCTTTCTGTTTGTTAAACTGGAAAGATTTTTATATTAATGCATTATTATTCCATGAAAATGATATCTTTGTTAGCATAACACTTAATAAATCAGGAAACTATGAAAACAAAACTTCTATTTTGGATATTATTTGTTACCACTTTATTCTCCTGCACAAGTAAGGATAAAACTGTTTCTGAAGCCGAGAAAGGAATAATAAAGAAAGAGGTAAAGAAGATCGTGAATATATTCTTTGTTGGTTGTGAGCAAACCGATTTTAGTCTGGTAATGAAAACAATGAACTATTCTCCTGAATTCAGGTACATTTATAATGGCAATGTTTTAACCTACGAAGATTGTATCTCAATATTTAAGCCTCTCTTTAAAACTCAGGAAGGACAGAAAATTAATATATTGGACGAGAAATATGAGATTCTTGATAATTCAACAGTTCTGTATACGGCAAAGATAAATAGCCGTACTGACTATAAGGACGGACATTACATCTTGGTTGATCAAGGAGTTCTGTTTTTCGTCTTTAAACGAATTGATGTAAGATGGCAGATTCTATACGGAGTAGAATCAACAGTAGAAAAGACTGTAAATGATAACAAAAAGAGAGATCTTAATCAGATAAAACTGTTTAAACAGTTTGCGGGAACGTGGAAAGGTAAGATAAGTAAAGACAGCACGTTTGTGTGGACAGGGAAGTATTCCAATAGTAAAATTGAAGGTAACTTCAAGGTTCTGGTGAAGAAGAAAACTGTAGTGGAAGCTAAAGTTCTTAATGTCTATGATAAAAGCACCGATTCATTTATTGAGACCGAGATTTATAAAAGATCTCACCCCATGGTATTTGTATCGCGATTTACTTCAAGCAAAATATGTGAGGCAGTGCCATATAAAGATTCCTCTGATCCGGAGCATGCAAAGCTGAAAACCCGATTCGAGTTTAAAAGGCCCGATATGTTTGTTCAGATAACCACCCTGAATAACATTCCTATTGATACTCTTATCTGCTACAGGATAAAGAAATAATCGTCGATGAATGGATGCTTAACGTGGGAAAGTTATTCTTTTATGATGTTTTTTATTCATTATAGCTCATTGCTATCAGGTAAATGCACAAAGCTTCTTTAGAAACAAAGATCTTGCATTACTTTTATTCAATGTGCTTAAGAATACATCAGTCTCAGTTATCTTTGGAAACATAGAGTTACAGTTTTATCTTTGTGAGAATTAATGTGTTCCAATCAGCTATAAAAAAATCTGCGGTTAACGATCTTCTCTACATCGTTACCGCAGATTTATATTAAAATTTGAGTTATAGTATATCAAGTTCTTTTTGTTTTGGCTTGCCACTATATATGCATAACCTCTAAACTTTTAAACTTTTACTGGTGAATCTCTATTTTACTGGTGATCCTTAATGACCGGAATTCAATAGAACGAGAGCTGCTGTTCCAAGAACTGCACCTGCTACTACAGCGTCTTTGTTGTGACTATGGTGTCTGCAATCATAGCATCTGTCATAACATCTGTGCTTTCTGCATTTAACTCTATGATCTCTTTCTTGGCAAAACCTTTCATTTCTGTAACCGTCATATCTTCTGTTGTCATGGCGGATATAATGATCTCTGCCTCTGTAGTCTCTACCTCTATTGTTTTCGTGTATTACGATAATTTCTGTGCGATTACCCTTGTGATGATGTCCTCCCTTATTGGAAGCCATGCAAGCTGAACTCACTGATACCATTATAATGGCAACTAATGATAAGATTATCTTTTTCATAACGCTTAATTTTTTTAGTTTAATACTTAGTTTGTTTTGTTATGTCACAAAAATAAGATGAGAAAATTCTATCGGCTAAAGATATTCCCCAATCTTTAATAGGAATTTCCCTAAAAAGAGAATAACTACTTTTTTTATGATAACTATTTAAAGTTTAAATGATTATATTTCCAGAAAGATTTTGTAATTTTATATTTCAGAAAAAAACGTAATATTATGAAGACAAGAACCTTATTTCTTTTTTTTGTTAGTATGGAATTCTCTCAGTGTTTGTGCACAGGAAATAGCAGGAGACTGGAATGGCATACTTGAAGCTAGGGGAACCAAACTGACTTTAGTTTTTCATTTTAATTGTAATAATGGTCTGTATACCGGGACTATGGATAGTCCGGATCAGTCGGCAAAAGGAATTCCAATAACGAGTGTTACGTTTAAAGATTCATTGCTGAACGTTACCTTAACTCCTCTACAGGCCGAATATTCGGGTAAATGGGATGGCAACTCCTTAAAAGGAACGTTTAAGCAGATGGGCATGTCTTTTCCTTTAGATCTTGAAAAAGGTGCGCTAAAAAGAAATCGTCCACAGGAACCAAAGGCGCCGTTTCCGTATAATGTAGAGGAAGTTACATTCTCAAATGTAAAAGATGGTATTTCGCTGGCAGGAACGTTGACCATTCCAAAGGGGAATAGTAAATATCCAGCTGTAGTGATGATTACAGGAAGCGGAGCCGAGAATCGTGATGAAGAGATATTTGATCATAAACCTTTTTGGGTGATAGCCGATTACCTTACTCGTAAAGGTATAGCCGTGCTACGATTTGATGATCGTGGTTTTGGGAAGTCGGGTGGTGTGTATAAAGGAGCTACGTCTGCCGATTTTGCTAAGGATGTTGAGGCTGCGGTTGCTTATCTCAGAACACGAAATGATATCAATAAAAGGAAGATTGGATTGATAGGGCATAGCGAAGGAGGTATTATTGCTCCAATGGTTGCTTCTACCGATAAGAAGATTGCCTTTATTGTTTTATTGGCCGGACCAGGCATACCTGGTGAAAATATTCTGATTCAACAAGGCGGAGATTTACTTGGAGACTCTTATTCGGTAGAAACTAAGCAAGCTTTAGCAAATATCCATAAAGGAACTGCCGATATATTGCGTCAATATCCAGGAGAAAGTGCCCGCTCTCAGTTACAGAAGTTCTATAAAGAAAAGGAACAAGATATTTGTTCTATTCTGAAATTTGACACAAAACAGGGAGATATCTTCATCAATAGCATGATTAGTCGTTTTATGGATCCCTGGTTCCGTTCTTTCTTGTTTACTAATCCGGCCGATTATTTAGTTAAGGTGAAATGTCCTGTATTAGCTTTGAATGGAACGAAAGACCGACAAGTTCGTGCAGAAGAGAATCTGGATGGAATAATGAAAGTATTGTATAAAGGTGGAAATAGAAATGTAGAAACAGTCAGCATGTATCCATTGAATCATCTTTTTCAGGAATGTAAAACGGGAATGCCTGCCGAGTATGGAGTGATAGAAGAAACTTTCTCTACCAAAGCACTTGATAAAATATGGGATTGGTATTCAAGAAAAATAAAATGATTGAGATAAACTAGATCAAGAAATAGAATAACTAATCAGAATAACTATTGCCCTAACAAATAGAACGTAGCGGATCAGAATAGGCGTTAACAGCTTTAGCCAATTCTGCAGGTACAGCATACAAGGAGAATGTAACGAACCGGAATAACTGTTGTCCAATAAGATCATAAATTAAAAGGCGTGAGCCCAGTACAATACCGAGCTCACGCAAATATAAATTGATTTATTAATCGTCTAACTTTTCGGGGTCTCCTTACTTTGTTCGTCTAAGCCTTTATAAGTTCTATACATAACCATTAAACTTATAGAACCTGATGTGTTCGCTTTCATAGAACCCTACATATCTTACTTTGTTCGTCTAAGCCCTTATAAGTTCTATACATAGCCGTTAAATTGATAGAACCTGATGCGTTCACTTTCGTAGAACCCTACGTATTCTTTAAAATTAGAGATAAGTTTTTCGGTAATCTGCCATTCGCTGGAGCAGATTACATTGTTATCTCCTGTGTCAATACAATCAAATTCATCAATAATCCCGTAGGAGCTGTTATAGAATCTATATTTCTCTTTATCGCTTAGCTTATCGAAAGCCAGTTCAATTACCCCTTCAATATAGTTCTCCAGAAAAGTAGTGTCGTCTACAATAGTAGATCGGTAATAAACCACCAATGTTTCGAAAGGATCAAGATTACCATAATTGTTATTGATAAGGTCGTTAACGATTTTATCTGTAATAATTGAATCTTGTGCAATTCTAAGTACCTTTTTCTCGAGGTCTTCTACTGAGGGAATTGATTTATTCATATCACACCTTTTTAGTATGTTAGATAATGACAAGGTAAGAATATTATTGCGATATTTGTCTATTAATTAACAATTAAAATGAAGTGCTATGTCTGTAGTTATGAATTTTGCTATTTTTCCTATGGATAAGGGAGAACATGTGAGCCTTTACGTAAAGAAGGTAATTGAAATGATTGATGCTTTGCCTTATAAAAGTCAGCTGACTTCAATGGGCACTATTGTAGAATGTGATACGATGGATGAATGTTTGTCGGTTATCTCCAAAGCAAATGCTATTCTGGAAGAAAGTACTAATCGTATTTATTGTACTGCTACATTTGATAATAAACTCGGCCAGAAAGAACAAATGGAGCATAAGGTTAATGCTATCAGGCAAATATAAAACATAAGCCTTTGATGAGGATGAATAAGTTGATTGTGTAATTAATGTTAATTTACTATAATTAATTGATATAAAAGAATCTTAAAATTGTTATAAAATGAACTGATAGATAGAGTATTGCGATTAATCCTTAAATCCAATCTGTTATGAGAAAATATATCATCTATGCGTTCATGGCTATAAGTCTTTTAACACTACCATCCTGTAATGCTTATCGGTTGATAGTTCATAGCGATAACAATTTTACTTTGCATATCCTTCTTCTGGGTGCTGCAATCTTAGCTTTTGTCGTCTTGTTTGTAGTATATAACAATAAAAAGAGACGGGAAGATGTGGCAGAACATATATTGAACAGGCAAGGTTTGTCTGCAAGAGATTTTGTTGAAAGTGGAACTTATATAGGCGGTCATCCTTCTGTAACAGAGATAATACCTTCGCTTGTCTTTAGAAGAACGCCGAACGAGTTTGTGTTTTATGTCAGACCGGCTAATGTATACATACCCGCTGAAAAGTTTTCCATACCTGTAGGCTCAGTTGCAAGCATTGAACTAGAAGATACTTCAACTGTTGAAGAGAAAGTTACGGCTCATAGAATATTGCTTTTAGGTCCGTTTGCTCTGGCTTTCAAAAAGCAAATTAAAAGAGATTCTTGCTTTGTATCGATTGAG
The DNA here is from genome assembly GCA_963668125.1 of Bacteroidaceae bacterium. GTDB lineage: Bacteria > Bacteroidota > Bacteroidia > Bacteroidales > Bacteroidaceae > Bacteroides. Next base: position 2,566,595 of record OY764215.1, read on the forward strand.
TGGAGAGATGGAGAACAAATATACAGTACTTATTTCTATTTTGATGGTTATAATGCAATGCTGAATGCTAATGAATTCAGATACAGACTGATTGCTGAACTGAATAAATCATAAAGTTGCGCTGAGGTTTCTTTCTATACCGAGGTGTTTTTTATTCATCTGGAATAATACTTTTGTAATCCTGTACAAAACAATGCATTCTTCTGTACAAAGAATATATAAGTTATTCAGGTTGTATAAAAAGAGGGATTGCCCAGATTCCTGAACAACCCCTATGATATAGAACTACTACAAAATTATGTTTTAATACGGCAAAGCTTCCCCATCCATATAAGTAGAACTTTCTACTGGGAGTATAAACCCTCTTACCGGGAAGCGGTTCTTCTTTTCTACGTTACAATCTCTGATTGCCTGAAGCATCTTGTTGGCACTCTCTTCGGATGTAAAGGCAAAGAAGAACATTGCATTGAATTTCCCATTGGAACTACCATACCAATTATCGAGCATGTTGGGTCGATGGCCCTCTTTAAAGCCGGTGGTCTCTGTTCTACTGAATACTTTCACGCCTGCACGGGTTAGCATCTCGGCTACACTCTCGGCACATTCTACCAGACTGGTTACAACTAATAGTTTCATAATATCTTTATTTATATATGTTACGCATTTATTTGAAATATAGTAATGGAGCTGCCACTAAGGTTAGTTTCCACTAACAGTTTCATCATATCTATATTTATATTTGTTACGCATTAATTTGAAATATAGTAATGGAGCTTCCACTAAAGTTAGTCTCCACTACCATTTTCATTATATCTTTATTTATATTTGTTACGCATTAATTTGAAATATAGCAATGGAACTACCACCAGGGTAAGTAACGTAGCCGTAACAGTTCCTCCCATCAGGGAGATTGCCAATCCTTGGAACAATGGGTCGAAAAGGATTACAATAGCTCCTAATACCACTGTTCCCGCTGTGAGTAGGATAGGGATACTTCTTACTGCTCCTGATTCCAGTATAGCCTGCTTCAACGGTATTCCTTCTTTCAATCGGATGTCAATGAAGTCTATCAAGAGGATGGAATTACGTACCATCACACCTGCCAGAGCTATGAATCCAATCATGGAAGTGGCACTAAAGAAGGCTCCCATTATCCAGTGACCAAGTATTATGCCGATGAGCGATAACGGTATTACCGATAGCATGATGATTGGTACTGTAAAGTTCTGGAACAACCCAATAATCAGCATATAGATAATGATGATTGCTATCAGGAATGCAATACCCAAATCACGGAACACCTCGTAGGTTATTTGCCATTCACCATCCCATTTCAAGGTAAATTCATCTTCAAATTTAGGCTGACTGGTATAGTTCTCATGCAACTCATATCCCTTTGGAAGCTTTATTTCCTTCAGATGATCGGACATATCGTTCATGGCATATACCGGACTTTCCAGCTTACCGGCCATATCACCAACCACATATACCACTCTCTTCTGATTCTTGCGGAAAATACTCTTATCCTTTACTTTTTCGCTAATCTGAACCAGGTCTCCCACAGGAACACTCTCACCGCGTTGGTTAACTACAGTCAGGTTCTTCAGGTTATTGATGTCGTTCTTATCTGCATCGGCCAACTGAAGTTTCACCGGTACTGATACAGAAGAGGACTCCTGATGAACCACACCAGCTACTTCTCCACCAATAGCCGATTGTATTGCTCCAACTACCTGTGCCGGAGCTACTCCGCGTAACATAGCTTTCTCTTTATCCACATCAAAAACAAGTTCCTTCTGATCGGCTTCTACCATCCAGTCTACATCCACAACTCCCGAAGTCTTGTTCAACCGGTCTTTTACCTGATTGGCTACTTTAATCTGATCCTGATAATTAGGACCATAGATTTCTGCCACCAAAGTGGAGAGTACCGGCGGACCGGGAGGGACCTCTACCACTTTGGCATTGGCATTATACTTCTTGGCAATTTGCTGAATACCCGGGCGAACAGCCTTGGCTATATCATGACTTTGTAACTTACGGTCTCCTTTATCTTTCAGATTCACCTGAATATCTGCCACGTTTTCACCTCTACGCAAATCGTAATGACGAGCCAAACCATTAAAGTTGATAGGACCTGAAGTACCCACATACGTCTGATAGTTTACTACATCCTTATTGGTTGCTACATAGGCAGCAATTTCCTTAGCCACGGCATCTGTGCGTTCCAGTGTAGTTCCTTCGGGCATATCAATTACCACCTGAAACTCGTTCTTGTTATCAAATGGAAGCATCTTTACCGGTACCGACTTGGTAAAGAACAGAGAAACAGATATCAGTAGCAGAGCTACCGTTGCAAGCATAAATGTCCATCTCATCTTGCGAGATTCCAGCATAGGAGACACGATGTTCTTATACATTCTGTACACCTTGCTATCTTCCAGATTTGTTTCACCTTCTTCAGCAGTCTCACTGCTTTCTTTATCCTCTTTAGAGCGAAGGAAGATGTATCCCAGATAAGGAGTCAGCGTTAAGGCTACCAGTAACGAGAAGATCATAGCGATAGATGCTCCAATAGGCATCGGACTCATATAAGGTCCCATCATTCCTGATACGAAAGCCATAGGCAATACAGCTGCTATTACCGTAAAGGTTGCAAGAATGGTTGGATTACCTACCTCATTGATAGCATAGATAGCTGCCTGAATGAAAGGTAAATTCTTCATCCTGAAATGACGGTGCATATTCTCTGCAATGATAATTGAGTCGTCTACCACAATACCTGTAACGAATACCAATGCAAACAGCGTGATACGGTTAAGCGTATAGTCCAGGAAGTAGTAGGAGAACAGTGTTAGAGCAAAGGTAACCGGTACAGAAAGGAATATAACCAATCCGCCTCTCCATCCCATAGCCAGCATTACAAACAATGTTACTGCGATGATAGCTACAAATAAGTGAAGCAAAAGTTCCGAAACTTTATCCGAAGCTGTCTGACCGTAATCTCTTGTAGTAGTAACGTTTACATCACTAGGAATTAACTCCTTCTTCAAATGATCCACTTTATCTAGAATCTCTCCGGCAAGCTTCTTGGCATCCACGCCGCTTTTCTTTGCTATGGCAATAGTCACAGCCGGATAGTTACCCTTTTCCCCGTAAGATACATACTGACTGGGAGTACCCGGACCTTCTTCCACCTGAGCAACCTGACGCAGATAAACAGGCATACCTTCGTTTACACCAACCACCAGATTAGCCACATCATCAGCTGTTTTCAGGAAACTGCCTGTTTGTACAGAGAATGCAGAATCACCACTCAGAATATTACCGGATGACAATTGCATATTGCTTCCCTGAATGTATTTTGATATACCTGTCATATCCAGATGATTTCCTGTCATTTTATCTTTATCCAGTACCACCTTAATTTCCTTGCTACGTCCGCCCAGAATATTTACTGCAGCTACGTCGGGTACTTTCTTTAGTTCGGTAGTCATTACCTCAGCCAACTGGCGAAGAGAGTAATCACCGTATTTATTGCTCCACAAAGTAAGAGCCAACACAGGCACATCATCAATGGCACGAGTCTTAATCAGCGGCATGGAAACACCCTGCGGCATTTCATCCATGTGCTTCATTATCTCAGTGTAGAGCTTTACCAGTGAACGTTCCATATCCTGTCCCACGAAGAACTGTACGGAAACCATTGTCATTCCGTTCATGGAAGTAGAGTATACATACTCCACGCCCTTTACGTTAGATACCACCTTCTCCAGAGGGATAGACACCCTGCTTTCCACTTCCGTAGGGTTAGCTCCCGGATAAGCCACCATGATATCGGCCATCGGTGCTTCAATCTGCGGATCCTCTTCCCGTGGAATAAGGGTTATACTGAATGCTCCCAGAAGCAAGAAAGCAATCATCAATAGTACGGATAGCTTAGAGCGAATAAACACATTCGCCAATCTTCCTGCAAAACCTTCTTTCATATCTTTAGTTCTTTATCGGTCGTTATTTCATTTTGATTCAATCACCTTACTGCCGTTGTAGATACGTCCTTCTGTGCTTACCACAAAACGTTCGTCAGGAGCCAGGCCCGACAATACTTCTACACGGTCGCCCATTTGCTTGCCTAATCTAATCCAGCGAAGCAAAGCCTTGTTTTCCTTGTTCACCACATACACCCCGGTAAGCTGTTCTTTATTGACAACTGCTTTCACCGGAATTGTCATTCTTGCAGGTTGAGAGCTCTTTACCTGTTCGCCCGGAATTAAAACATTTACATACATACCTGCCTTGATTCCTAACGACTTACTATCGTTTATTGCAACCTTTACTCCATATTGTCCACCGGTAAACTGAGAGGAGGGACTTATTTCCGAAATGGTACCCGGGAACGTAATACTCAATGATTTTACTGTAAGATTAACCGTTGCTCCCTGCTTAATTCTGGCTATGTCCGATTCCGGTACTGAGACTACAGCCTGGAAGTTTCCGCTTTGTTCCAGAGCCAGTAACGGCATACCCGGATTGGCCATACTACCCTCATCCATAAACTTCTTAGTGATCACTCCGGAGAAAGGAGCAGTGATGCGTGTATAAGCCAGCATAGCATTTACCTGATTCCTCATCTGTAGGGCAGTTTCCAGTTTAGAGCTGATTGACTGATGCTGCAAAGTAACATTCTCCAGTTCCTTTGCCGAAGCACTCTGGTTCTGATAAAGCTGTTTGAAACGTTCCAAGTCCTTTGCCGAAACCGCTGCTGCCGCTTTAGCTTCTGCGATAGCTGCATCAGCCTGAGCTCTTTGAGCCATGATGTCTGCGTTAGAGATACTTACTAGCAACTGTCCCTTAGCTACCTTGTCGCCCGCTTTTACATAAATGCGACTGATGCTTCCCATTACCCGGGTACTGATAACAGCTGTTTGTCCGGCTTCAATCTGTCCGCTTGCCAATACACCCGATTCCTCGGTAGACGATGGTAGAGCAGTTACTACAGCTACAGCCTCTTCCTGCACTTTTGCTTCCTTATCCGAAGAAGAACAAGCCTGAAACATACCTCCGGCCAATACCAGAGAGAAAAACATTACGGATACATATCTTACTGATTTCATAGAATTTATCTTTTATATGTTGATTATTTATTGTTTGATTCGTTGGCTGTGATGAACTCCATGTAAGCAGCCGTGAGATTTTGTTTGTAAATGGTACGAGCGTAGTTAAGTTGCTGACCGGATAATTGTGTCTGAGCAATCAGCACATCCGCTGTCTTTTCCAATCCCTGATCGTAACGATCCTTTGTAATGCGGAGAGCTTCCGTAGCCTGTTCCACCATATCGTTCTGTTTGCGGAGTTCAAAAGCAATGTCGTCCAGATCCCGGCTGGTTTTGTTGTATTCCAGCTGCGCTTTCATTTTCTCATTGCTTAGTTGTTCCTGAAGTTTCATTCCCATCAGCTTGCTAGAGCGAGCGTTATATTTGCTCTGGTTACCATTGAACAATGTCCATGATAGACGTACACCAACCAGATAACTGTCAGAACCAAAGGAAGCAAACTTCTTATCGTTCCACTGGTAAGTACCAAAAGCATTCAACCGAGGTACCAAAGAGAATCCTGAAGATTTTCTCATCATCTCCGTAGCCGTTACAGCCTTTTCCATTGCCATGAAGTCAGATCGGAGATCAGATACAGAACCACTGGAACCTATCATTGCTGAGGCTGGTTCCTCCACCTGATAAACTACACCGGTAGGTTGTCCCATCAGCAGACTCAGGTAATCAGATGCATTAGCAATTGCACTCTTTGCTTTCTCTAGATTCGTTTCCACACCGCTTACGTGCACTTTAGCATTCAGTACGTCCGATTTACGAATCAATCCCTGAGCAAAGAAACGTTCTACAGAAGCATAAACCTCCTTCGAAGTTCCCAGAGCTTCCTCCAGCACACCCTTTTCGCGGTAAGCCAGTTGTAGTTGAAGATAAGCCTTCTTCACCTCAAAAGATATATATTCTTTCATGCGAATGGTACCATAACGGGCAGCATCCTTCTGAGCCGCTGCAGCCTTTCGCATATATATATGGTCCAGATTAAATAAAGGCATTTGTACCTCGATGTTTGCATTGAAATCTGTCAATGCATCGGGGCTATTAAGTAAGGTAGGATTAAAATCTTCCGCTTTTACCGACTGTTGCTGCAGTTTGAATCCAAACACATTAAGCGGATCATTGGTAGACATTACCGAGTAGGAAACATTTACCTGAGGCATAAAGATAGCATCACTTTTCCGGTAATCGGACGTGGCAATCTTTTCATCCAGCGAAGTGGTAAGTAGTTGCTTGTTTCCCTTCAAAGCACTCTCCATAGCCTCATTCAGACTCAGAAAACGTGTGCCGTTTTGTGCTTTTACAGGTACCAGAGCCGCTAAACAAACAAGTGCGGCCGTTAGTAATCTGATAGTTCTCTTTTTTTCTTTCATTGTCCCTCATTTTTAATTATGGAACAAATGTAGAGCATCCCAAAACGCTGGTCAGCTACTTTTGTTACATAAGGATGTTTTTATGAAAAAACAATGAAAAAAGAGAATAGTTCAACTATTTTCCCGGAGTAAACCCTTCCAAAGATTTTAGTAGAGTCAGCTTGTTGCGTCCCAAGCTCACTGCGCCATACTCTTCCAGTTGTTTCAGTAAGCGAGAGATCACCACCCGTGCCGTGCCCAGTTCATTAGCCAGCTGCTCGTGCGTAATATTGATAGTCCGGTCGTGATAGAGTTCCGCTTTCTTTTCCAGTAGAGTCAGTAAACGCTCATCCATCTTCTTGAAAGCAATCTCGTTAATAATATCCAGAGACTCCTCAAACCGCTTGTGATAGAGTCTGAAAATGTAATCCAGAAACTGCGGAAACTCCTTTATCAGCATAGCCAGCTTATCGTTCGGGATAAAGAAAACCTCCGTATCCTCTTCCGCTACCGCTTTTACCTTGCTGGTGTCGTTGTGCAATCCACCAAGAATAGACATCACACAGCTCTCACCGGTTTTAATGTAGTAAAGCAAAATCTCCCTGCCATCGTCATTGGTGCGCATTACCCTCACGCTACCTGTTGCCACAATAGGAACACCTTTAATATAAGCTCCTTCGCGAAGAATGTTTTCACCCTCCTTGAAAGTCTTTACTACACTATATTCCACCAGCTTCTTACGAATGGCCATTGAAGTCTTGAATTCCGTAATTTCATCAAAAAGATCCATGCTCTTGTTGTTTTATCGTTACTGAAAACTAACCTGCATATAGGAAGAGAAGTTCGCCTTTAGCAAATCAGCCTTGTTTTATCGTTACTGCAAACTTAACCTTGTATACAAGGAAGAGAAGTTCGCTTTTAGCAAATCAGTTTTGTTTTATCGTTATTGCAAACTTAACCTATTTTTTTGAATTTGTAGTTATCCCGATAGCAGAATGATGTTTGGAAAAACTTTCTGCAGAATCAGAAACAGATTTGTGAGTGAAAGGGGGTAGGATTACCAATTCTATAACTCAAGATTATCGCTTCTTTCATTTTATATTCCTTTGTATAGATTTATTAATATATAAATAAAGCACCTTTTGTCTGAAAAGAAGAATTATAGCAGATGAAAAATATTTTATAAATAAGCAATCAACCAACAATGAAGAGTACTATTTCATTATTGGTTGATTGTAGTGCAGAATTTCCCAATTATGTGTAAGCCTAAAAGCTTATTTTCACCTTTCTTTCATTATTCCCACGTTTCGTCGGCTGTGTTAAAACAGGGACATTCTTTAACTCTCTCAAATGGATCGATAATGCCGTTATAGTTTTTGTCCGGACTCAAATCTCGATGACCTACAACCTTACTGCCGGGAAACTCTTTGAGTAGCTTGCTTACCAGGGAGTGCATTGCTATTTGCTGAGACAGTGTGCGCGTATCTGCCGGTTTACCGTTGGTGTCCAGTCCGCCTTCGTAGCAGATGCCCAGAGACTTTGCGTTGTATCCGCGAGCGTGCGCTCCAACTTCATCGTGACTTCGCATTGGTTCTACTTTGCCGTTTTTACGGATATAGTAGTGATAACCCCAGGAACTGAATCCTCTTACTTTGTGAGCAGCGTTTATATCTTGTGCAGTGATATCTCTATCCACTCTCGTTGCCGAGCAATGAATTACTATTAGGTTTATTTCTCTCATTTTGTTTTGTCGTTATTTTATTTAAAATGCCGTAATCTTCGTTTTAATTCCCCATTAATAGGGCTTTCTGAATCTCTAATTGCCGTAATTTGTATTCCGTTTCCGTTATTAAAATACTAATGCCGTAATTCCATTCCGGGAACCCTATAAACAAAGGCATTCTGAATCCCTAAATGCCGTAATTTGTATTTTGTTCCCGTAATTTATTTACGACTGCCGTAATCTTGATTCTGGAATCCCTATTAACAGGGTTTTCTAAATCTATAAATGCCGTAATTCTGTTTTCTGTGCCGTAATTATTGCCTGTCTTTGCAACCTGCCACTATGCACTGCCCTTTCAGGGCGGTGTTTAGCTGCGCGTTCAGCGTAATCATCTCCTGATACATCTGCCTAACCTTTTCGGAAAGCTCGAAGTAATCCTTCTCAAAGCGGGTTACCTGCTCCATCAGGTAGTCGAACTGACTCTTTACCAGTTCGGTGAAATCCTGCACCTGCTTGGCATCCTTCTTTTTCAGAAAAGGAAGTACCATTTGCAGGATGTTTATAATGCCATCTAAAATTTTCATGTTTCTGTTTTTACTGATTAATAATTTGAAGTAGGAGAGGCTGTTCCTTTAATGAACGCCTCTCCGGTTTACTGATTCACTTCACTTGCCGTAAGTTCCGCTTTTTAGAAGAGTCCCGGAATTTACCGGATGTTCTTTATCAGTGCGGACTTAACGAGCACCAGTGCACTTACTAGCCCACCTCGTTACCGCCATTGGTAACCTTCACCGGAAGCTTAGCCACCTGCGTATAAGCAAGCGTTTTCTGCATGTTGGTTAGCAACTTACCGGGACGGAAACTGATTCTGGTTCCGCGAATCAATGAAGATGCAAACTCATCTTCTTTTTCGGCACCTTTACTTCTCACACCAATCTGGAAACTACCGAAGTTGCCCAGGCGAACAATTTTACCCTCGGCCAATGCCTTTTTCATCGATTCCAGAATGGCTTCCACTGCTGCTGCCACGTCGGCACGGGTTACGGTGCATCGTCCGTTTACTTCCTCGCAAAGCGAATCAAAATCCATTTCACCATACGCCTGTGCATGTGCATAATACTTACCCGGTTCCGAAGATTTAGACGGGTTCTTTCTCATAACTACTGAATACTTTACACTCATTTTCTTTACATTTTTAGTTGATTAATACTGCGGTGAAGAGCTCTTGTCCTTTCTTGTTAACACTACAAAGATAGGGCATGGCGGGGGAGTGTAAACTGTAGAGTGTATTAGGTGTAATTGGTGTGAATTAATTACAATTAATGAGCGTTTTATTGCCTTTAAAACTTGTATAAACGGGCGATAATTGGTAAATTTACAGGAAGAAAAACAAGAATTTCTATAATAAAAACAAGAAAGACAATGATAAAAACAGAAGAAGAATTTAAAATCCGGGCTTATACCAAGGTAGAACTTGCCTGTCTTTACAATCCGTATATGACTATTCCCGGAGCCTTGCGCATACTTGCCCGCTGGATAGCCGGCAATAGTGGGCTAACTGCCGAGCTTTCCGCTTTAGAATACAATCATCGTAACAGGATTTATACGCCACGCCAGGTTAAAGCGATAGTGGATTATCTGGGAGAGCCTTAGAAAGATAGTCTTGGAGATATTTATTGAGGCTTAGAAGGGGAGAACAACAGTATTTATTATATCTGCAGGTTGCAGTTCAACAGTCTGTTGAAAATTTTATTCGCTGAAATATTGATGTTATCATCCTTCGTTTCAGATGCTTATAATTCGGCGATCAGCGAGTGCCGAATCTCCGAGGATTGAATATTTAAGAACGTTTTCAGCTAGGCCTAAAGAAATCGTTTCAGGTATAGAATTGAAGAAAAAAACTAAAGCTTTGGTCTAGCTTCTCTTTTTAGAGTATATCCCTTTTAGAGAGTCCTTTTGGGGAGGATACCCCAACAAATTCCTTTTTCAAAAAAGACAATAAAAAAAGAGAGAGAAGCGCTGGCCGGCTACTTCTCTCTCTTCGAACTTAAAAAAAATCATAAATACATAAAAAGGAAAAAAAATCTTATAGAGTATTACTATTTTTATTCGATATAATAGATGTAATCTTCTGATTACTGTTTACCACAGCAGTAACTGTCATGCTAGAAGTGTTTGTCTTGGCAGCATCTTCACGATCGTAAGTTACATCAATAGGGAATGTTACGTGGAAATTACCACTCTCATCCTTAGTTACTTTAAAGCTTGCATCGTTAATTGCAATGTGCACCTGTTTAATATCCTTGGCATACATCTTCTTAATGTTTGTCTGAATATCACTCTTGCTGGCATTGGAAATACCATAATATTTTGGAGTAACAGATTCAAAGAAATCAAGAACAGAGCTTTCGTCTTTATTTTCTACGGCAGCGTAGTAAGTAGAGAAGAAACTCTTCATACCTGCAATTTCTTCTGGTGTAGGAACCGTAGCAGCAATTTTATCATTGGCCGACTGAGCTTCGCCAACGTGTGCACCTTCCGGGTGAGCAGCAAGATATTCTGCAAATGCTTCGGGAGTGTTCTTTTTAGAAGCTTTCACCCAATCCAGAGAGTCGATACTTGTTTTAGCCTGATCCACATACTGACCCTGAGGGAATTTCTTCAGATATTGCTCGTAGCTGTAAACATCGCTCGACATACGAACTCTGCCCCAGAAATCGTTTTCATCTTTCTGAAGCTTCAAAAGCATCTCCTGAGCATCCATAGAGTGAGCACCATCCGGATAATCTTCCAGGAACTGTTCATAGCAAGATACGGTATTTGAATCTTGTGCGGCTGTCCATGCTTCGTTTTCTTCTTCGGCAGTAAACGATTTGCGTATACTCATTGCTGCAACAATAGCAATAGCGATAACTACCAGCACCGAGATAACTGTGATACGAGTCTTACGGCGTGCTTTTGCTCTCTTAATATCGTTAGAAAGGTTGAGCAGAGCCTGACTGTTTGGAGCAAACTTCAAGGCTGCATCAATTTCGGCCAATGCTTTTGCATATTCCTTTGCCTGGAAAAGATCTTCGGCCACTTTTTGCGAATGATCGCAGATGCCCGATACAATTGCAGCTTCCAACTTTAAACATTCTGTATTGTTTGGAGCAGCAGAGAGTGCAATGTTAATCTTGTCGTAAGCAGAAACAAACTTCTTTTTCTCGTATAGTTCTTTTGCTTCAAGGAATACGGGGCCAATTTTCTCCAATACCTCTTCGCTGGCTTTTATGGCCGGTTTCTGAGGAGCAGGGCTTGCTTCAACGTTCTTAACTTGCTCTTTAACTTCTTGCAATGGGAAAGCACACTTAGGGCATGTCTCGGTTCCTTTAGGAACTACTGCACCACACTCCGGACAAGGGATGATGTTTCCGGCAATAGCCAATCCGCAATGAGGACAATTAGGGGCTTTGTCAGATACCGACTCGCCGCATTCTGGACATTTAATTAAAGCCATATTTTATCGCGTTTTAAATTATAATAGTTGCATATTTTTTCCGGGTGCAAATTTATTCATATAATTCCAAATACAAATTATTTATATACAAATTATGATTAATTTCAATAGATAAATAGAAAAAAATGATGCTCATGCTGAATTAAGCAAACAAAGATTGCAAGCTGTGGAGAACTAAACGGACTACTAAAGTGTTTTTATATAACTGTATACTATAAACACTTTAAATAATTTGACTATGAAAAGAATTCTACTCGCATTACTTTTCACTCTGCCCGCATTGTTCGTTCTCGGACAAATTAACGACAGTGGAATATTAAGTTTACTAAAAGCCCGGCAGCAGTTAAAAGGGCTTGATAAGCAAGAGCTTCAGCTGAAACAAGATCTTAAACTTCTGGAAAAAAGCGTTTCTCCTCAAAGTTTTACCCTGAGAGATGCAACAACTAAGCAAAAGCTTGATAGCACCGTTCTGTTTGCGGCTAGCAGCGATCTCCTGGGATGGGATAAATCGTCAAAAGACCAATACATTTATGATTCCAGCGGCAGATGGATAACAGGTATTTATTATAACTGGAATAAAGCTTCCAATGGGTGGGTAAATGCTACCAAAGACGATTATACCTACAATGCCAATGGTAAATGGGATGTAGCTATCAGTTATAAATGGAATACCACGTGGGATAAGGATGCTAAGCAGGAATTTACTTACAATGCCGGCGGATATGCTACACAGATAATTTTTTATGATTGGAGCGTCAGTGGTAACGATTGGGTTAAAGATACAAAATTCGTTCTTACTTATAATGCCGACAACACCGCCAAAGAGTTCACTGTTTCCAGTTGGAGTACAACTGCCAATGACTGGGTAAATAGTATAAAATACGAATATACTTATACCAACAGCAAACTTACATTAGTGCTTGCTTCCAGTTGGGATACCGATGTAAGTCAGTGGGAAAATGCTATGAAATATGATTATGAATACGATGCCGGTGGTAAAGTAACAAAAAACACATATTCTATTTGGGCCGGTACCGACTGGATGTTTATGATGAAATATGAATATACGTATGATGCCAATAACCGGATTGCAACAGAAATACGTTCCGACTGGAGTTTCTTAACTAATTGGGCGTATGTTGCAATGTATGAACTGAAGTATGATGGCAATGGAAATAACACAGAATACTATACTTATAAACGGGAGAATGATCAGTGGGTAAAACAGACAAAAGAGATCACCACTTTTGATTTGAATTATACCTACGCCGATTTAATTTTACCTTCCGGATATTCCGTATTTTTTAGTCCATATACTTTAGCTACAGCATCCAGTGGGTTAAACAAGCCTCTTCAGGATATAGAGTACGACTGGAAAACCGGAGCTTCCGACTGGAGCAATAAATCCAAAACCATTTACTACTATTCACCCGGAACCGGTACGGGAGTAGTTGAGCAGAAAGCCGATGATGCATCAGCAATAACAATCTACCCAAATCCTGTTACCAACGCGTTCAACTTGAATACATCCGAGGCCAACGTACAGATATTTGTTTTCGATTTAAGCGGCAGTCTGCTTCTTTCAAAACAGATATCCGGCAGTGATCCTGTTGATGTAAGCTTCTTGTCGGGAGGTGTATATATGGCTAAGATTGTAACAGATAAAGGCACTGTAACACGTAAATTCGTAAAAAGATAAAATGTATTTAACGAACGTTTTCTTTGTTTTTTAGACTATGAAGAGGGGAAGGCAAGAGCGGCGGTTCTTTCCTTCCCTGTTTGTTTCGGGAGGCGGATGCAGCCTCTTAACAAGTATTTTGTAACACAATAGTAATATAAATGTATTTAAAGTGTAATTGATACGAAATAACTATGAAATCTGTTTGAACTTAATTTGCAATATCAAAAAAATAACAAAACAATTGAAGATGAAAAAGATTTTTTTAGCAATAGCATTATTCAGTGTAATGGCTCAGGGAGCATTTGCACAACGAGTTAAGGGAAGTGATACAGTGTTACCGGTAGCTCAGAAATGGGCAGAAAACTACAATGCTACTAAAGGCGCAAAAGTAACAGTAACCGGTGGTGGTAGTGGGGTAGGAATTTCAGCATTGCTTGCAGGAAGTACCGATCTAGCTTCTGCTTCACGTAAGGTTAAGTTCGACGAGAAACTTAAATTCAAAAACACCGGTAAGGTACTTGTAGAGAAGGTTATTGCTTATGATGCTCTGGCAGTAGTTGTAAATCCAAGCAATAAAGTAAGTCAGCTTACTCGCCAACAGTTAGAAGGTATCTTTACAGGTAAAATTACCAACTGGAAACAAGTAGGAGGTGCCAATATGCCTATTATTGCATACTCAAGAGAAACCAGCTCGGGTACTTACGAGTTCTTCAAGGAACACATCTTAGCAAACAAAAACTACAAGAAAGATATCCTTTCAATGCCAGCAACCGGAGCAATCATTCAGTCGGTAAGTCAGACAAAAGGTGCTATTGGTTATGTGGGCTTAGCTTATGTTTCCAAAAACGTAAAAGCGCTGAAGGTATCTTATGATGGAAAGAAGTTTGTTGCGCCAACTGTAGCTAATGCAAAGAATAAATCATACCCGGTAGTTCGTCCGCTATTTATGTACTACATCAAGAAAGACGAAGCCAAAGTTACTCCATTCCTTAACTTTGGATTATCTGCTAAAGGTCAGAAGCTGGTAGACGAGGTAGGATACATTGCAGCAAAGTAATATTCTCCAATATAATATTGTTTGATAGTTATAGAAAAGCAGGGATTGTTCCCTGCTTTTCTTCGTTTGATACTGTTTGAACTTATGTCTTTGTACTATCCACAAAAGAAATATCTGTACGATGGATTAAATACTTTTGATAATTGTTTTGTTGAATAAAAAATATATATATCTTTGAATTTGGTTGTCTACGCGTAATCCTATGTAAATGTTATGATTAGATGCTGTAAGATTGTAAATTATCACCTTAATTATTATCATAATTCTTAATAACAAAGTATGAAAGCAATAAAATTAATGCGGTGTAAGACAACTTGTCTTTATTTACTAATAATGTTGGTTGCAATTAGTTCTTGTGGAGGACAAAAGAAGGAAGTAAACAGATCTAGCATCAAAAAAGATTCTATTTCTCTACCTCCCGGAGCTATTCCTATTTATTATAAGACAGACAGCATTATATTTATTTGTTTTAAAGCGGTTTTGAATAAATCGGATACTGTTGTGGTTATCTGGGATACAGGCGCAAGCAGGATGACTATACCTAATCTATATAAAAATAGATTAAACAAAGAAGATACTATTAAGCTAAAAATAGGGTCTAATGAAATGAATTATAAAGATGTAGTTCGTTTTTCCGATGTCTTTAATTCGAGACTTGTTGCAAGAAAAACTCGCAAGAATATATTATTTACAGGCTGGAACCTTTTTAAAAATAAGATAGTGGAAGTTTCTTATAAAGACCGGTATATACGAATGCTGGAAAATACAAATGGTTTAATGTCTTACGATTGCATCCCATTTAAAATTAAAAATAATAAATTGGAGATAAGTTTATCTGTAACAATTCAAGGTAAAGTATTTCAGATAAAAGATGCTATTATTGATACAGGCTTTGATAATACCTTTATCTCAGATAACAGAGTGTTACATGGTTTAAATACAAAAAAATCACTCCCATTTCAGGGCTTCTTGGGTCCAGATAAGGATACAATTAGCGGAAATATATTGTTTGCAAATAAAATAAAGGCTGGAAATGTTTCTGTTGACAGCCTAATGATATGTATTACAAAAATGGGAGAATTAAAATTGGGAAATTGGACTTATACTAATTTACTAGGTAATGGATTTTTGGAAAATTTCTCAGTTGTTTTTGATTTTATAAATCACAATTTATACTTAAAGCCATTAGAAAGTTAATTTGTATTATATAGAATCTACTTATTTTTTTTAAGTAAATCTAATAATACCTATTTACTGCTGTCTTCCTATTTTCATTGCTCTATTTTCTTAATTTCTTATATAGAACTTAGGTTAATATAAAAGCAGGGATTGTTCCCTGCTTTTGTGCGTTAGATACTGTTTGATCTAACGTCTTTGTACTGGTTAGGTATAATTATTGAGTGGCAATACCAGATTTGGAATGCTTTTTATTTTGGTGATAGGAGTAAAGATTTCAATCAGCTATAACCCTTTATTTAGTAAACAAATTCCCGATCTCCGGCAGAGATTGCTTCTCTGCTTCCTGAGGTTGCGCTGCGTTCTTCTTGTTACTGTTGCGCACAAGCTGCTCCATTACCGGAACATAATCCTCAATCTTAGTCATACTCTTGTTGTGCGAGAAGTAAACGTTGCCCGTTTGTCCGTTACGGTGCTTGGCGGCAATCAATATACCCAGGCCATCCGTAGGATATCCGCTTTCCTTGTCGGTTGCCATGCCACCCATGGCAGGGCGGTAGAGTAGCAGAACCAAATCGGCATCCTGCTCAATGGCGCCACTCTCGCGCAGATCGGCCAACTGCGGACGCTTGCCCGGTCTTGTTTCCGAATCACGGTTCAGCTGACTGAGCAGAATCACCGGACAGTTGAGCTCCTTGGCAATCATCTTCGCCTTACGGGTAGCAATGGCCACATCCTGCTCACGGTTACGAAACCCCTTGTCGCCCGTTCGCATATCACTAAGCTGCAGGTAGTCGATAAACACAATGTCGCACTTGCCCTTGCTCTTTAGTAAACGAGCCTCTGCGCGGATGTAATCCATACTCATAGCAGGATTATCATCAATCCGCATTGGCAGGCTTGCCAGTTCCTTCGCCGTGTGTTGCGCTGAGATCCACTCCTCCGTGCCGGTCATCCCCGTGCGCCAGTCCTGCGGATTGATATTGCTCTCCAGCAGAATAAGACGGTCGCCCAGCTTTTCGCCCTGCATCTCAATGCTGCAAAATAGCGCATTGAATCCCGCCTGCGCCGCCACCTTAGCAAAAAAAAGCGCCACCATAGTTTTACCCACCGATGGGCGAGCCGCTATAATGTTGAGATCGCCATTCTGCCAACCGGCCGTCAGCTCATCCAGCGCCTTTATACCCGTAGGAATCCCCGTAACCCCGTCTTTCGACTTATCTCTGCGGATGGCAGCCAGCTTAACGGTATCCTTCATCAGCACATCCATTTCGCGGAGAGTCCTCGTCCAGCTGGAATCCTTTCCAATCTCGTCCAGCATCTCCTGCGTATTGCAAATCACATCCTCGGTGTAGAAAGTCAAATCCACCGCCTTGCTCAGCGAACTGCTCAGCCCTTTGATTAGTTCCCTGCGAATAAAGTAATCCTTCAGCGTTTGCGCGTGCGTTTCCAGGTGAGCCGAGCTGGCCACTCTGCTGCTCAGCTGCACAATGGCAAACGGTCCGCCCACTTCCTCCAGTTTGCCGCGCCGCTTCAGCTCCTCGGTCACAGTGATAATATCAATGCTGCGCCCGTCATTAAACATGCCCTCAATAGCGCTGTAAATAAGTTGATGTTTTTCCTCGTAAAACATTTCCGGGCGAAGGTACTGACAGGCAATAGGCATTGCTTTGGTTTCCAGCAGTAAAGCACCCAGAATAGCTTCCTCGTAATCCAGCGCAAAAGGCATGTTTATATTTTTGTTCATGGTGATATTTTAGCTATATAATTATTTATAAAATTATTCATTAAGAAAAGATTTGTCTCTTAAGTACGTGAAACCCCGCTTAATGTACTTTGTATTTTCAAGACTATGGTAGTAATAGTTAATCTGCTCCAGGGCAAGTCTCCGCTCCCTGAGGGTAAGTTTCGACCACTCCCTGCGCGCTGGGCCAACCTCCCTTTTAGGTGTGCCGGTAACCTCGTGATAGGTGTTCCAAAACTCATCGAAACTCTCGTCTGTTTTGGTTTTGCGCTTCTCCCAGTCGTCAGTAGGTTTGTTGGTCCACATATCATAATTGACCACCTTTATGCGGATAATTCCGCTTATATCGGTAGGAGTGACTTGTATTAAATTATACTTCTCCATTTTGGTGAAAAAACGTCGGGCCTTGTGTCTTTTCCAATGGAATAGTTCGCCCCATTTTTTGAAACTCATAAGCGATTCACCTCTGCTGCAATTAATCTTACAACCGCGAATTGTTAGAGAATTATCCATGTAATTAACTTTAGCCAGTATCATTAAAAAGGCTTCCAGGTAACTCAGTTCACTTTCTTTCTGATTTAGCGATTCGGTAAGTAAGGCTTTAGGGATTAAAATATATCCCTTGATCAATGCATCAAATGGTAAATTCTCGTTTTTGTCCATCATTAAACTGGTTATTAAGTTGGTAAATAATATCACTTGTTTTTAACGATGGCAAAGTACGTTATAGGCATATACGCTCCAAAAAAATGTGTAAAACGGTGTGTAAATGTGTCTAAATATGGGTAATTGTGTGAAATGATGTGTTTTGGTGGTGAAGCCCAATAAAACAAAGAATATAATTGAATTTATGCAACTAAAAAACGGGACAAAAATGGGCCAAGTTTTTTTCTTTGTAACTGTTTGGTTTTGAATAAATTATAGTGTAAGTAAAATTTATCAGGGCCAAGGAAGTGTTACAGAATAAATAATATGAAATATTAGTTTATAATAAATTATAAACCGGTTAATTATTCTTTTTTCGAATAAAATAACCGGTTTAGGCAGATTAATAAAAGCAAACAATAAGAGCGATTTTAAAGATCTTGTGAGTGTTTTCGTTTAAAAGCTTCAGGAGAACCTAAGTACTTAATAATTATTCTGGTTTGTTCAGGGGCTAATTCAATGTTTTTTTCCTCATAATCTGCTTCCTGCAATTCATTATACAAACTCTTTGTTTCTTTAATTCTCTTTCTCAGTTTTCGGGATGCAACATCTGGTCTGGAACCCGGGAAGTAAAGGACTGCAAGTTCTGACAATTTAATAAAACCGGAGCGATTCTTCAGAAAATCTTCATTTGTGTTATTCATTCTTTTTTTTATTTTATTTGTTAATTAGTAATTATAATAGTTGATTAATTTAAGTTAATTTTTAAACGGCGCGCAAAGATAAATAAATAAACTAAATATAAAAATTATGTATAAACAATGAAACGGTAAATCTGCTATAAATTCACTTTTTAGTGAAGAAAATTTTCTTCACTGTATGCTGCATATTTTTGTCATTATTTCGTGACTATTTTAAATTTCAGGAAGTTACGTGAAGAAAATTTTCTTCATTGAAGTTTTTTTATTCGCCAATAATTTTTTTTCATTGGCGAAAGATTTTTTTTTATTGGGGTTTGGTTGGGGAGGGGGTGGGGAATGGATTTCTATAACTAATTAATGTTTCTTTTCCTTTGTTACTAGAGTAAAAAGTATTACTTTTATACTCAAATTGTAACATTTAACGTAAACTCACAAAATAAAAGAAAGATATAAAACATGGCTGAAACGAATAACGCCGAAATTGGTTTTGAAAAGGAAATGTGGAAAGCTGCAGACTTGTTGAGAGGTAATCTGGATGCTTCCGAATATAAATCTGTAGTGTTGGGATTGATATTTCTGAAATACATATCCGATAAGTTTGAAGATAAATATAATGAACTGCTAGCCGAAGGTGAAGGTTTTGAAGAAGATATTGACGAGTATACGGCGGCAAACGTATTTTTTGTTCCACAAAATGCTCGTTGGAGTTCAATAGCCAGTTATGCACACGAACCTGAAATTGGTGCAATCGTTGACGATGCCATGCGTGCCATTGAGAAAGAAAATAAGCGGTTAAAAGGTATTCTGCCTAAGAACTTTGCTCGCCCCGAATTAGACAAACGCAGACTGGGTGATGTAGTAGATCTCTTCACAAATATTCAGATGATTGAGCATGGCAGCAGTAAAGATATTCTTGGACGTGCCTATGAATACTGTCTGGCAAAATTTGCCGAGCAGGAAGGAAAGCTGGCGGGAGAGTTTTATACACCTGCCTGTGTGGTAAAAACTTTGGTTGAAGTGCTGAAACCTTTTAAAGGACGTGTGTACGACCCTTGTTGTGGTTCGGGTGGTATGTTTGTGCAGTCGGCAAAATTTATAGAAAATCATAGCGGTAATATCAATAATATCTCTGTTTATGGACAAGATTCCAATCCTACAACCTGGAAGCTTGCAATGATGAATCTTGCCATTCGAGGTATAGAAGCTAATCTGGGTAGTTACAATGCCGATACTTTCTTTAACGATTGTCACCCCACACTCAAGGCGGACTATATCATGGCAAATCCGCCTTTCAATCTTTCAGATTGGGGTGCAGATAAGTTGCAGGATGATGTACGTTGGAAATTCGGTATTCCTCCTGCCGGCAATGCCAACTTTGCCTGGTTGCAACACATGATTCACCACCTGTCACCACATGGAAAGATTGGTATGGTGTTAGCCAACGGTTCCCTCTCTTCTCAGAGTGGTGGTGAAGGAGATATTCGTCGTAAGATAGTGGAAGCCGATTTAGTAGAAGGCATTATTGCTATGCCTCCGCAGTTGTTCTACACCACACAAATACCTGTTTCCATTTGGTTTGTCTCTAAAGAGAAAACGCAGAAAAACAAGACTCTGTTTATTGATGCACGAAACATGGGTACAATGGTTACCCGTAAGCTTCGTGACCTAACAGATGAGGATATTACAAAGATTGCCGATACCTTCTCTGCTTTCGATGCAGGTACCTGCGAAGACGAGAAAGGCTTCTGTGCAGTAGTAACAACAGAAGATATTGCCAAGCAAGATTATATCCTCACTCCAGGGCGCTATGTAGGTATTGCCGAGCAGGAAGAAGATAGTGAACCTTTCGAGGAAAAGATGGAGCGATTGACCGGAGAACTTTCTGGGTTGTTTAAGAAATCGCATGAGTTGGAAGAGGAAATTAAGAAGCAGTTGAAAGGGATTGGGTATGAGTTGTAAAAAGATATTAATGTTATGGTGGATTTGATGGAAACGAATTTTGGAAAAATCCCAAATCATTGGGAAATATCAACAATTGAAAAAGAAACAGAATTTGTAACAGATTATGTTGCTAATGGTAGCTTTGCCTCTCTGGCTAAAAATGTCAATTATAAAACTGAACCAGATTATGCTGTTTTAATTCGTCTTACGGATTACAATAATAATTTTAATGGAAATTTTGTTTATGTCGATAAGCATGCATATGACTTTTTAGGTAAGTCTAAACTCTTAGGTCGAGAAATTATAATATCTAATGTTGGTGCATACGCAGGAACTGTATTTTTTGCGCCAAAACTAAATATTCCAATGACTTTAGGGCCTAATTCAATAATGTTGAACTTTAAAAATGGTAATGAATTTTTTTATTATTGGTTAAAAAGTCCTTTTGGGAAATATTCGCTTGATAGTTTAATCACTGGAAGTGCACAACCTAAATTTAATAAAACATCATTTCGTAAAATGGGTATTCCAGTTCCACCACTTGATGAACAAAAGAAAATTGCCAATATTCTTTTGAGTCTAGATGATAAAATAGAACTAAACAATAAGATAAATGATAATTTAGAGAAGCAGGCACAAGCTATCTTTAAATCATGGTTTGTTGATTTTGAACCTTTTCAGGATGGGGAATTTGAAGATAGTGAATTGGGGTTGATTCCTAAAGGATGGAGAGTAGGCAAGTTTACAGAAGTTATTGATGTGCTAGGAGGAGGGACTCCTAATACCCAAAATGAATTGTTTTGGAATGGTACTATTCCTTTTTTTACTCCTAAGGATACAACTAATTCTTCTTTTACACTTTCAACAGAAAAGTATATAACAAATGACGGTTTGAATAACTGTAATAGTAAATTGTATCCTAAATTTACAGTATTTGTTACAGCAAGAGGAACGGTTGGGAAAGTAGCTATTGCTGGAAAGGATATGGCTATGAATCAATCTTGCTATGCTCTTATTGGAAAAGGGG
The DNA here is from genome assembly GCA_963668125.1 of Bacteroidaceae bacterium. Lineage (GTDB taxonomy): Bacteria > Bacteroidota > Bacteroidia > Bacteroidales > Bacteroidaceae > Bacteroides. The sequence continues at coordinate 2,588,243 of OY764215.1, forward strand.
GTTATGAACAATTTTTTGTTTATTGTTTTACAATCAAAGCTATAAATAATCTTATTAATAAAGCAAATGGTGCTGTTTTTAGCGCATTAGTTACAAGAGATTTTGATAGTGAATATGTGGTTATACCACCAACTAATATTGCTAGAGAATTTAATAAAATATTATCGCCAATATTCAATATGATGCTTATAAACGCAAATCAAAATATAGTCTTAATGAAAACAAGAGACTCTCTCTTACCAAAATTAATGTCCGGCGAACTATCTGTAGAAGATATTTAGGCTGCTAAATTATCATTTATAAGTTTATTAGTCTCTATTTTTTCATCTAAAGATGAGAGAATAGAGGCTATTCTTTTTTGCTCTTCTATAGATGGCAAACCAAAACTTTGTGAATATGCCGTTTCTCTATTTAATCCAGGAACAGCACTATCTTCATTTAGTTTTTCTAGGTGCAATGCTTTAAGTCTATAGTATAAATACATTATATCGTATTCTTTGTTAGGAAGCACGTAGTAAGCGGTGTCAATACAATAAAATGGTACTTTTGAATAATAAACACTACCAATAGTTCCTTTTCTTCCAATAATTATTCCATTAGTATTAACTAAACTAGTGTTATGCCATCCGGTAATACCAGCTGAACTGTAAACCGGTATGTTTCCTTTTTTTCTTTTTATAGAAGTTAATGATTTACCATAATTCAAGATACAAATATCTCCTAATTTTATTTCTTTCCAGTTTTTCATAGTTTCTAACTTATAAATTTTCGATGCGCAATCTTTACATTGCTCTGATTAACCATTGCATAGTGCATGGTAGTATCTATCTTTACATGGCCTAGTATTTTCTGTAATTGCTCTATTGGCATACCCTTGTCAATGGCCATTGTAGCAAGTGTTCTTCTAAACTTGTGTGGATGTACTTTTCCTATATTAATTTCTTTTCCTAATTTACGAAGTCTGATTTCTACTCCGCTAATACTTAGTCTGTTATATGGCTTGGATAATGAAACGAATAGTGCAGGATTATTGTCTGCTCTGCTATCTAAATATCGCTTGAGATGTATTTTTGTTCTTGCATTAAAATAGACTTCACGTTCTTTATTTCCTTTACCAAAAACAACACATTCTCGTTCGTGGAAATCAATATCCAAACGGTTAATTTTTACAAGTTCGCCAACACGCATCCCGGTAGAAGCTAATAAATCGATCATTGCTAAATCACGAATTTCGGAACAGCTATCTCGAAGCATTTCGAGATTTTCGTCAGATAAAACTTCTTTAACCAATGTATTTGTTCTTACCTTATGAATGCGGCGAACAGGGCTTTTTAATATATAATCTTCATCCTCGAGCCAAGAGAAAAAACTAGAAAAAATACGGCGAATATTGTCGATTGTAACTTTACTAGAATTTTTCTTGTTCTGATAGGTAGCTAAATATAACCGTAAATCGTTAGTTGTAATATCCTTTATGTCTTTTTGTAGATCAATAAACAAACATTCAATGGTTGATTCGTAATATTTTAATGTATTTGCAGAACATCCTTCTACATGTTTAGAAGAAATGAACATTGAAAGCATCTTTGTGTTTGCTCTATTTTGTTTTTCTGTATTTATTTCTGTCTCTAAAACCTCCATTGAGTGTAAACATTGTATTAACGTAATATTCAATTTAGCCATTTGCTCTATGTTTAGAACATCTGCCATAGCACTTTTAATTTCATTTATTAGCCTGTATTTCATTGTCTTATATATTATTAGTTATATTTATAATGAAAGATAATGCAGACTTATGAAAAATAGTACAAAGTTAACTTTTTATATGATAAATGATAATTTAGAGAAACAGGCACAAGCTATCTTTAAATCATGGTTTGTTGATTTTGAACCTTTTCAGGATGGGGAGTTTGTAGATAGTGAACTAGGGATGATTCCTAAAGGATGGAATATTAGTTCGTTAGATAAATGTATAGAATTTGATCCAAGAGAAAAAAACGAAAAGAATAAAGAATTTCGTTTTTTTGATATGAAATCTTTATCAACAGATGGAATGTTAATTAATGAAGGAGTTAGACGGGTTATTTCTTCTGCGAGTTGCTTTAGGAATGGAGATACATTATTGGCAAAAATCACCCCTTGTCTTGAGAATGGAAAGACAGGATTTGTAATGGGATTAAAAAATGGGGAGCTAGCAAAAGGTTCAACTGAGTTTATAGTTATGCGTACTAAAGGAAGTGTTAGCCCTTATTGGATTTATTGTCTCGCCAGAAATGCTGATTTTAGGAATGTCGCTATAAAATCGATGATAGGGAGTTCTGGTAGACAAAGGGTACAATTGAATGTATTAAAGAATTATCCTATAGTTTTTTCTCAAAAACTAATGAATGACTATCATTCTTTAGTTAAACCATTTTTTATGAAAATATTAGAGAATAAACAACAAATTTGGGCTCTCACTCAATTGCGCGATTCTCTCTTACCAAAATTAATGTCTGGCGAACTATCTGTTGGAGATATTTAGGCCGCTAAATTATCATTTATTTGATAACAATAGATTTTAGACAATAAATACCGGTTTTTCATCAATATTTTTATAAATTTCTGGTATTTTGTTAAGTACTAGTCAGTTTTATTATATAAATTTGTCTCAAAATAGAAAAAATGGGAGAAAGCCAAATAAAGCTAACTGTAAATAATTTCCGTGCAATAGAAAGTGCCGAAATTGAACTAGATGGCATTACCGTTGTCTCGGGCGAAAATGGTTGTGGAAAGAGTACTCTTTCTAAACTCTTATATTATACATTCAAGTCAGCAATTGAGTATGATAAATTGGTTTATTGGGATTTATTTACTTCGTTAGACAAAATTGCATCAAGGCTTGATGGTGCATTGCAAGATCTTTATGCAAATTTGGATACTAAAATAAGAATGATGTTACCTATTAGGCCTCAACAGCTTAATTCTATAGAAGATTGTTATTCTACAGAAGAATTTATAGCAACTTATATCGATTATCTAAAAATTATATATCCCCATTTGGTATCAGATCAGGCCAAAGCGTATATTAACTCAATGCAATATTTTATTGTTTCTCTGCTGGATGATAAAGGTGATAAAATAGAAGAGTTACAAAAAAAATCTTGGAAAGATCTTTTAGATGAATTACTTGCTAAAGTACATTCTGATATTGATATTGCAAAAAATAAAGTTCAGAAAAGAGAATTAAAATTATTTGATTCTATTTTAATTCGTGTTTTTAACGATCGTGCAATAGGACAGAAATTTAATTTGTATGAACGCGGAGCTAGTATCATCAATAGAGAGATAGATCGATTGATGAATGTGAGAACTGTTGAACAAGTATTGTATATTGATACTCCAATGGCAGTAGGATTATCAAATCCAGAACTCGCATATTGGAAGAATCTGGATAAAACACTAAAAATGCTTGATTATTCTTCCACTAAAGAAACGTCTATTGAGAAGATTTTAAGTGATGAAATATTAAATGGAAATGTTTCATATGATGAGAGTATCCTTGATCGGTTCATTTACAAACGTGCTGATGGTTTAGAAATTAATCTTTTAGAATGTGCTACCGGGGCAAAGTCTTTTGCTGCCCTTCAGGTACTATTGAAAAATGGTTTCTTCAATGATAAAACGCTAATGATGATTGATGAGCCGGAAGCACATTTGCATCCGCAATGGATTGTGGAATTTGCACGGATGATTGTTTTACTCAATAAAGAGCTTGGAGTGAAGTTCTTTATTGCCAGTCACAGCCCTGATATGATTAGTGCTCTTAAGTACATTTCTGAGAAAGAAGGAGTGACTCCAAATCTGAACTTTTATTTGGCTGAGAAAAAGAATCCCGACGACTTTACTTACTCTTATAGAGCTCTGGGTACTAATATAGACGATATCTATGCTTCATTTAATATCGCTTTTGATAAAATAGATTTATACGGAACGGTGGATGATGAAGTATTGTAAAGAAACCACTGAGCAGCATCCGCTTAGTATAAAATATCCTGCTTGTTTGGAGCAACTGAAGGGTTGCATAAAAAAGGAAGGGGGAAGTGGTGAATCGTTTTCTGATGATGATATTTGTCTTAATCTTGATGAGGTTGAAAAGAATGTATCAAAAGGAGGAAACAGAGAAGCTACAATGGATGTGGCAATAGGATTATCGGAGGAGAAAAGAAACAGGCAAATGCTGTTAGTGGAGTTTCGTTTCCGGTATGATAAGCCTTCTAATATTGGAAAAAAAGAAATAGAAGATAAAATAAATCACTCTAAACTGCTTTTACTTGGTGGAGTGACTATTAATAAGGATTATGTATTTGTGTTTTCTCCTAAAAAGGTGAACGAGGCCCGATCTCATTTTAGACGATTATTTGGTGGGAAGAAAGTTTCGGCTTTGGTAATGGAGGAGAAAGAACTTCACAATACGTATTTCTGATTTTCTTTAAGTTTTATAATACTATGTCATACACAGAAACAGATTTTGAAAATGCGATAATAGAGTTAATGCGAGACCAATTGCATTATACTTATTGCTATGGTCCAGATGTGGAACGCGATTATCACAATCCACTTTTTGAAGAACTACTGGTTGATGCATTGCCTGATGTGAACCCCAATACACCGCAAGCGGCTATTGATGAAGCTATTCATAAGATAAAGAACATTGAAACGGGTAGCCTGGTGCAGCGAAATGCTGTGTTCATGGATTATCTTCAGAATGGAGTTGAGGTGTCTTACTATAACGGGCATGAGCAACGGAATGCTTTGGTGAAGCTGGTTGACTATGACCAAATAAAGAATAATAGTTTCTGTGTGGCGAATCAGTGGACGTTTATTGAAAACTCAGAAAAACGAGCTGACTTGGTTGTCTTTGTAAATGGACTTCCACTTATTGTGGTTGAGCTGAAATCACCATCAAGGGAAGAAACGAATGTTACAGAGGCGTACAACCAACTGCGTAACTACATGAAGGAAATTCCTTCGCTTTTTGTATATAATGCATTTTGTGTGATAAGTGACCTAATGGTTACTAAGGCTGGTACTATCACTTCTGGTGAAGATCGCTATATGGAGTGGAAGACTACGGACGGCTCTTATGAGAATACGCAATTTGCCATGTTCGACGTGTTGTTTGAAGGAATGCTTGATAAGGCTCGTCTTTTGGATATTATACGCAACTTTATTTGTTTCTCGGATGATAAAGATAGCACGGAGAAGATAAAGATACTTGCCGGATATCATCAGTATTATGCAGTAAATAAGGCTGTTGCTTCTACCTCTGAGGCTACGCTTACGGATGGAAAGGGTGGCGTGTTTTGGCATACTCAGGGAAGTGGAAAGTCTCTTTCAATGGTTTTCTTTGCACATCTGCTAAAACAGAAATTAAATAGTCCTACAATAGTAGTGATTACCGACCGTAATGATCTTGACGACCAGCTGTTTGATCAGTTTGCCTCATGCAAGGACTTTCTTCGTCAAACCCCGGTGCAGGCTGATAGCAGAGCTGATTTGATAAAAATGCTCTCGGGTATTCAGGTAAACGGTATCTTCTTTACCACTATGCAGAAGTTTGAAGAGATGTCGGAACCGCTTTCCGAACGCCGCAATATTATTGTGATGGCAGATGAAGCGCACCGCGGGCAATACGGTTTTGAGGAAAAGGTTGATCCGCAAACGGGAAAGGTCTCTATTGGTACGGCTCGCATTATCCGTGATAACTTACCCAATGCTACATTTGTGGGCTTTACGGGAACGCCTATTTCTCTGAAAGACCGAAGCACTCGTGAGGTGTTTGGCGATTATATCGACATTTACGATATGACGCAGGCGGTGAAGGATGGAGCTACTCGTCCGGTATATTACGAAAGTAGGGTAATAAATGTAAAGCTGAATCAGGAAATGTTGAAGCTTCTTGATGATGAGTATGACCGTGTAGCCGAAACTGCTTCACCGTATGCTGTGCAGAAATCAAAGCAGGAGTTAGGAAAAATGGAAAGTATTCTTGGTGCTCCGGAAACTATTCAGACTTTATGTGAAGATATTATTAAGCATTACGAGGATAACCGTGAATATCTGCTTACCGGTAAGGCTATGATTGTAGCTTATTCGCGCCCTATTGCTATGAGCATCTACGAAAAGATTCTGGAACTGCGTCCGCAATGGCAGGAAAAGGTGGCTGTGGTAATGACGGGTGGTAATAAAGACCCGGAAGAATGGCATGATATTGTTGGCAATAAAACGAAAAGAAAGGAACTCGGCAAGAGATTTAAAGACAATGAAGACCCACTGAAAATAGCCATTGTAGTAGATATGTGGCTTACTGGTTTTGATGTTCCGTCTCTTTCTACTATGTATATTTACAAGCCTATGATGGGGCATAACCTGATGCAGGCTATTGCAAGGGTAAATCGTGTATTTAAAGACAAAGAAGGTGGTTTGGTGGTAGATTATGTGGGTATTGCCAGTGCATTGAAACAGGCAATGAAGGATTATACCAAGCGCGACCAGAATAACTATGGCGATCAGGATATCCTGAAAACAGCTTTGCCTAAATTCCTTGAGAAGCTAAGTATTTGTCAGGACATGTTTCATGGTTACGATTATTCTCAATTCATGGATGGCACTGATTTACAACGTGCAAAACTAATAAGAGGAGGAGTGAACTTTATCTCTTCATCTGAAAAAGAGGAAGTAAGACAGCAATTTATCAAAGAAGCTCTTTTGCTGCATCAGGCATTAACTCTTTGTCGCAGCTCACTGGATGCAAATCAGCGTTTCGAAGCTGCTTACTTTGAAGCTGTACGTACCATGGTAACTCGTGTGGTAGGAAAAGGAAATATCTCACTGAAAGAAATTAATGCTCAGATTAATGAGTTATTGAAACAGAGTATTAAGAGTGAAGGAGTAATCAATCTTTTCTCGGATGTAAATGAGGAATTTTCTTTGTTTGATCCTGCATTTTTGGAAGATATAGCAAAGATGAAGGAGCGAAATCTGGCTGTTGAGTTATTAAGGAAATTAATAGCAGAACAGATTTCTATTTACAAGCATACTAATTTGGTGAAGTCGGAGAAGTTCTCTGAAATGCTAGCCCGTTCTATGAATAACTATCTGAAGGGTATGCTTACTAATGAAGAAGTAATAGAACTGTTGCTCAAGATGGCTCACGAAATAAAGGATGGGTACCAGGAAGGTGAGAAGCTGGGCTTGAATGTTGAGGAAAAGGCTTTTTATGATGCTTTAACAAAACCTGAAGCTGTAAAGGATTTCTATAGCAATGATCAACTTGTTGGACTAACAAAGGAGCTAACAGAGGCACTACGTAAAAATAAAACTATTGACTGGCAAAAGAAGGAAACAGCTAGGGCAGGCATGAGAAGAATAGTAAAACGCTTATTAAAGAAATACGGTTATCCTCCTGAAGGCATGGAAGATGCTGTAACTACGGTAATTGGACAATGTGAAATGTGGACAGATAATTTGTAGGAGAAATAGGACGTTTTTAATCAATGATGTTCATATCTTTTGCAATCACCCCCGAAGTCACCCCCTATCTTACCCCCTAAGTTGAAAGGCTACTGAGAGTACTAGCGATTGGAAGAGTGGAAAAAGGGATTGTTACAGTAAATGTTTGTATAAAAAATAAGATCGATGAAAAAAGAATTCATTTTTGGCGAAGTTTGGTTGCTGACTGTTAGTGCTGCATTTCAAAGGGCAAATATTTATAAATCGGATTATGATAAAAAAGAAAAGAAGGTTTTTAAAGAAAAACTCAAAGAACTCATTATTCAGAAATCGGAAGAATATAATAATGGAGTAATCAGTGAAGAAGATCATCTTAAAAATATAGAAGATATAATTACGTTTTCAGCTGATTATCCGAATGTACTGAGAGGAGGAAGATTGAATTTTGGAATATGTCAAAAGCTATTAAATCTCTATTTGAAGTATTTATGGTGTCTTGGCTTATTAAAGTTTCCACCACCTCATTTCCCCGTTGATAGAAAAATTCAAATAGACTTGGGTATAACAAATCCTTGTTCCTGGACAGCGATGGATGATAAAAAGGAATACCTAAAAGTAATAGAAATAGCACGAAAGGCTTTGCCGGAACATTCTGAAATAAATAGCATAGCTGAATTAGAACTTAAATTGTTTAAGAGAAATTAGTCGGTAAAATATAATACAGATATGTAATATAAATGCATAACTCTCTAAGCTCGCAATTTGCGACCTTAGAGAGTGGAAGTATATAGTACTTGGGGTTCCAATTTCCAGAATAAAAAAGGTATAAAAAAGTTGTTTCTAATAAAAAATAACTAATTTCGTACCATAAAAGTGCCCGTATCAGCTTTGTCCTGATATACTGCACTCTAAAACGGATAATGAAACCTTCCCTTTGTCGGAAGGTTTCGTCGTTTTTATACCTTTGATGAAATGAAAATACAGCCCAATAAATGTTGGAAAATATAGTATATACTGATGATAATGAGTAAAATACAATTGTGCAACAAGCTGTTGCCCAATTACAAACTTCAACAGTTTTATTGATAATGATTAGAGAATAAACACATAACTCAATAAGAACTAAAAACAAAACCTTATTATGAAAAAGTCTGATATCTATGAAATTGCCATTAAGATTTTAGGAATTTACTTTCTAGTAACTATTATCCAGCTCATGGTAGGAAGCTTTGCCTACCTCTCTGCTATGATTTTCCAAAAGAACTTAGCCTCGGAGGAAATGATGTATGCGGGAGTTTCTTTCTTTGTATTTATAGTTATGATTCTACTCGATCTCTGTTTTATTTTCAAGACGGATATGATTGTAAGACTAATATGCAAATCGTCCGACTTTGAGCAAGACGTTCCATTTGCGGTAAGCAGGAAGTCGGTTTATGAAATTGCCTTGGTGCTGATGGGATTGATTATCATTGTATGGGCCTTTCCGGATTTTATCTACAAAATATGGAACTATGTTCAAACTTTACAGATGAGCACACAAAATAATAGCTCTTTGATCTCCGCAGGAATAAGAATTGTTGTTGGACTGATTGCCGTAGTTTATTCAACTTTTATCGCAAACTATCTTGCTAAGGAGAAAACTAACGTTTAAAAGATAAGGTTACCCCCTAAGTCACCCCCGTAGTTACCCCCTAAGTTGAAAGGCAGTTGAGAGTACTTGTGATTGAAAGAGTGTGAGAAGAGATTGTTGTAGCAAATATTTTGCTCATAATTAAAAATGGTTTGTTATGCTAAAAGGTAAGTCATTATTAAAATATCTGTCTTTAGTCTGTATAATCCTTCAGTTGATTGGATGTAGAGATCTTGGTGAAGGATATCGTATTAAAAAGGATGGAGTTTACCGCTATTATTGGAATCCTATTGAGGTTAGCAGTGAACCACATGAATGGCTTATCAAAGGCGCTGATCCAAAAACATTTCAAGTATGTAGTAATTCAGACTGGGCAAAGGATAAGAATCATGCTTATTATAAGGACAATATTATTTTCGATGCAGACCCTAAAACTTTTGAATCTATTGACGAATTATATGGAAAAGACAGTAAACATGTTTTTTATTATGAACCTTATGCACGCAGTGATAAACAGACTTCGGGCATAGTATCAGGGGCTGATCCAATTACTTTTCATAAAACGAAGGATGGCAAATATACGGATCGAAAAGATATGTATCATGCAAATTATCCTATGCATGTTTATGATATTAAAACTTTTGTAAAGGTAGATGAATTGGGTTATGTATATAAAGATAAAAAATATTATTATCTAATTCCTATAACGGTACTTGATGGTACAACTATAAAGAAGTGTCCACTTTCCGATTATAAAACATTTCATGTATTAAAAGAGAAATACTCAGTACTTGAATCGTCATACATGGCTGATAAGAAAACGGTTTATTATGATTCTTTAGTTGTAGAAGGTGCCGATGCAAAAAGTTTTATAGCGCTTAAATTTGACTACGGTAAAGATAATAATAGGGTTTATTATAATAATAAGCAGATAATTAAAGCGGATATCAAAACGTTTTGTGTTGACGATCTTGATTGTGCTCACGATGGCTATCATGTTTATAAACAAGATAGTATTATCAAATAAGTTTAATATGTTTAGATAGCTAATAACTTGCAATCCACATAAGATAGATGCTTTCTTTTTCTCTAATAGATTTCATGACTGGAAAGAAATATAGGCTTTGTTTTGTCAATAAAAATAATGTCATTATATTTACAAAATGAATCTCTATATAAATGCCATTATCTAATAAAAGAGCTATATTACTCTTTTATTACCAGAAATCAGAATCATTAGATAAGGCCTATAAAACGAATAAAAAATGGAATCACAAGAATTGAGGGGAGAAGATAATCTGCAACCAAAGGAGGCAAAGGCTAACACCAGAAATCCATTTGGCTTTTTTAGTGAGTGGGATTATAATATAACGACTGATAAAGAAGCTCCTTTACTTTATTCCAGGTTAGCTATAAATCTTTTTACGATTCTTTGCTCTGTCTTTTTTGGTGGAGTGCTGATGTTCCTCAATCTTAGAAAGCTGAAGAACAAGCATGGACAGGTTGTTGTTGCTATTTACACTGTTCTTTATGGAGCAATAGTATATCCTGTTTTAATGCAATTTGATATGAGATTATCTGTGCTGAATCTTGCCAATATTCTGGGCGCTATACCTTTTTACAGTATCTTTTGGGGTAAATATGTGGGTAAAACTACGAAATATAGAACTGAATCTGTTCTGATTCCATCGATAATTGGTGCTTTTATTGTAGCTCTGTTTATCATACTAATATTTAACATGTAATTATATGTACGAGGAAGATTACTTTATGAAATTAATTCAGGAGTTTTTTCAGGCATTGGATAAAGCTATTCATGGGAAAAAGAATCTGGATAATCCATCAGACCAGGAAAATAGTGTCAGTGATTTGTATGGTTCTTATTTTCAAGCGGATTCTGCTTTCTTCTATGGATATGATGTGATGACGATATTGGGCTTCTTGCGGGAAAGATGTGAAGAGCAAGACTTGCCTATGATGATAGAAATGATTTCGGAACTGTTCTATCAGGATGCTCTTCTGAAAACGGATGATGCGCTGAAAGCTAATCTGCTTGAGAAAGCGTTGTTCTTTTTAAGTTATCTCGACGAGCTGAGTGATACTTACTCTGTAGAGAGGAAGGATAAAATCGCTTATATCAAAAGGCTTCTCGGGAAAGAATAATTCACTCTGTTCTTTTTAGGAAGGTATGATTAACTCGATGGTTTATTGGCTCTCGGGGAAGAATAATTCTTTTTGTTCTTTTTGATGCATCTGTCAGGATGTCTCTTTTTTACTATTTTGGTAGAAGGCTCAACTGTATCTTTGCGCTGAAATGTATTTCTGCAAAAAATGGAAAAATTCAAGGTTATATATCCGTCTCCTCTCTTGGCACCCTTTGTGAAGTATTATTGGGTACTGGAAACGGAGGGCGATTCGGTGGTGACGGAGCGTACAATTTCTACCGGGTGCATGAGTATGGTGTTTCACAGGGGAAACCGACTGTTTTCATCGTTCTGGAATGATTTGCAACCTCAGTCGTTTATCAGCGGACAGACTAAATTCTACACCGATGTTACTTCTACCGGAAAGATAAATATGATAGTGGTTGTTTTTCAACCTTATGCTGTAAAAGCCTTTTTCCCAATGTCTATGTACAAGTTTCATGAAAAGAATATAGCTGTAGACGACATTGGAGACCCGGCGCTGAATGATTTGAAAAAGCGTGTACTGGACACGGTGGATGATAATCAATGCATCGGAATGATTGAGAACTATCTCCTTAATCGTCTGCATTCTTTTGATGAATATAACATGAAGAGGATTGATGCTGTTATAAAAGGTATCAACCAGCAACCTATGATAAACGTTACGGATCTGTCGGAGATTGCTTGTTTGAGCGACAAACAATTAAACAGGGTCTTTGCTGAATATGTTGGTTCGATGCCAAAAGAGTTTATTCGCATTATTCGTCTGCAGCGGGCTTTGTACTTACTTCAAAACTCTGCTAATGAGAATTTTACCCAATTGGCGTATGAATGTGGATTCTACGATCAGGCTCATCTCATTAAGGAGTTTAAGGCTTTCTCGGGATATACGCCAAAGGAATATCTGCTGGTTTGTGATCCTTATTCAGATTATTTCTCTGATCCCTTATAATGTCTTTTATTTACAATTTTACGAAACTTATCCGCTCTATTTTTGCAGAGTAAATTAATAACAAACAAAATTAGAGATTATGAAAAAGTTACTTGTATTTTTCGAGATTCCTGCAGCAGACTTTGGTAGAGCCGTGAAATTTTATGAAACTATCCTGAATGTGAAGACTTCTGTTTACGATTGTGAGAATGAGAAGATGGCTTGCTTCCCCGAGGAAGAGGGGGTATGTCCCGGCGCTATTTCTTATGCACCTGATTTCCTTCCTTCTGCAAATGGAGTGCTGGTAAGCCTTAATTGTGAGGATATGGAGGCTACTCACGCTCTCATTGTGGCTAATGGAGGAAAGATTGTTATCCCTAAAACTAAAATAGAGGCGGAGGGAAGGGGTTTCTTCTCAACTTTTACAGATAGTGAAGGAAATACCATCAGCTTGTATTCGGATAAGTAGGGGCTTGTAATTTAAAATTGGGCTGTGTTGGCGAAGTGATTCATTAGTTTGCCGACACAGCTTTTTTATGCTCTTAATCAAAGTGTGATGTATATTCTTTGTGTTTCACTTATCTGATATGGAATTTATATTAGTAAATGTTTTGTTAATAAATATTTTGTCATTATATTTACATAGTTGAATATGCTTTGTTAATAAAATAATGACCATTTAAACTTCTAACTATGAAGAAAACACTCTGTTTTATATTATTATCTATGTTTCTCTTAACCGGATGTGGTGCTAAAGAAAGTGAAACCATGACCGAAGTTACTGCTCTTAGTAAACTTGATGAAGCATCTGTTAGTGATTATGATGTGCCACCTCTAAAATCGAGTGTGAGGAAAGATTATTTTGATAGGAAATTAATTAAGAACGGGAGTCTTAAATTCCAAACTAATGATATAGACAAGACTGATGCGTTTATTAAAAGTGCCGTTAAGAAGTTTGATGCGTATATCTCGAATGACGAAAAATATAGTAACGAGTCAAATAAAGGGTGTGACTTAACAATCCGTGTACCGTCTGCTAAATACGATAGCTTGATGACTTATATCATTGATAATGCTGATATTAACAGTCTGGATAATAAATCGACAAATATTGAAGATGTTACTGAAGACTATGTTGATTCTCAGACTCGCCTGAAAATTAAAAAAGCTTCTGAAGCTAAGCTGATTGTATTGCTGAATAAAGCCAAAGACTTAAAGGATCTTCTTGCTGTACAAAAACAACTGACCGACTTACAAGCTGATATTGAGTCTATTGAAGGACGTATGAAATATCTCAATGATCAGGTTAATTATAGCACGCTAACAGTTTCTTTCTATAAAAACGCGGTTAAATCGAATACTTTCTTTGGAGACTTTTGGGATGCACTAAAGAATGGATGGCAGGTATTTCTTCAGGGTCTCACATTTATAGCTAATCTGTGGGTTATCATTCTTGTGTCGGTATTCCTTGTTATGGGCTTTAAATCTTATAGAAGGCGTAAAAAGAATGCTAAGAATGTGGAGAAAGCTGAATAAGCACGAGAGTGTATCGGGCAAGTATGGGGAGCGCCAAAGAAATAATGGAATCCATTAAAGAGAACTGGAAACTGTGTCTCCGGCAAGTATGGAGAATACCCAATGGCTCTGAGTAGTGTTTGGGTGTTTCTTTCTCAATTGGAATAGCCCTAAAACAAACTAAATTCTTTATATTTGTGCTCTATATTTTAGTTATAAATTAGATATAAGAACTGAAAACGTAAATTTGTGATTATTTTACTGTATATCAGCTAAATAAATGCTTAATTAATTGTCCTTACGTTTTTATTGATAACTCTCTGCGGTGAGGACAGCAGAGAAAAACAGAATGCTTAATTATGTTTAGTGTATTATTGGGGACGATAGTTATTATTGCTATAATAGGTTTTTCAAAACATATCTATAAGAAACAACACGATTTCTTTATCAGAAACTATTATGTTTTTCCAAAGGGCCTTCGGGAAAAAATAAAAAGCACAGATCTGTCCAGAGATTTGATATGGTTCATTAATGTGGTACTGTTTGTCTTTATCATATTTCTGCTAGGTGCAATTGTGGCATTCAAGTTATTAGGAAGTAGCGGGGCTAATCATGCTTTGCTAAAAACAATCTATTTTTGGTTTGGAGCAGGAGCTGTGTATAGCAAGTTATCTGTTATGCTGTTTTCTACATCTGCTTTGTTTATAGTAAGTTATAGTCTGTCTCAATTTCTGGGAGCGTATCGCAAAAAGAATGGTTTGGAGGGTATGAAGACTATTCTTGAGCTTAGAAACATGCTGGATGAAGATAAGTACTTTGAGATTTATCGCGATTTACACTTCGGAGAATATGATTTTGTAGAGAGTCCTTCTACGAAAGAGGAGGAAACAAAACAGATGGAGCTTTTCCATTATTTAGGTGTGATGGAGTCGGCAAGTACTATGGTTAGAAAGGAAATAGTAGATATGGATCAGTTCTATAAATATTTTGGATGCAGAGTAGCGTCTATTGTGAAATGTGAAGCGCTGAACGATTATCTGTATGATAATAAGGAATCGTATACTGACTTGCTCTGGGTTATTCGTGAAATGAAGAAGATTGAGAAGGACAAATCAGAGAATGCAAATACTCATAAGGATAAAACATCGCATCATGACAGTGAGATGTTTACCAAAGGAAGAAATTGGATGAAAAAAGGAGGTAAATATTTATTTGATGATAAATAGTACTTCTGAAAATAACAGGAAATGGCAAGATGGACGATTCTATCTTGCCATTTTTTATTAGAAATAGGATTAGTTATATAATTGTATAGAAAATAAAAAATATCATAACAGAAGGTGTTAAGTTAAAATAATATATTTATCTTCGTACTTCAAATTTATTATATCTTTATTAATTAATCTCAATGGAAAAAAAGACAATCAACTTGCCTGAAATGGTGGATGCCGGGGCTGAATCACTGAATATTGTTATTACAAAGAATGAAGTATTAGAAATGGATATCACTAATGCTTTAAATACGCTTTCTCAGCTATTGGATGATAAGAAAACTGCACTCTATTTTAAGGAAAAAGTTGATCTTTCTTTTGAAGGATTTAATGAAAATGAGAATAAATTGTGGGAAGTACCCGACGTTAGAAATTATATCTGCAAACTTGATGAGCAATTTCCTTTCTGGTTCTATTTTTTATCAACGAATGGAGATGGCCTGTTCCTTCTTTTTAAAAGTCAGCTGATTCCCTTCCTCTCACCCGAGGCTGATAAGGAACTTAATCAACCAAAGCTAAGAGACTGCTTTATTACCAGATGGCTGCCTTCAATGAATCAGGTTTGCGACTATACCGGCATCTCTTTGCATGAAAATGATGAGATGACTCAAAGATTATTTAATTACTTAAAGAGTAGAAAGGTATAATTGCAATAGTCTCTTCTCTTAATTTGATTTCTGTGACATAAGCATAAAAATGGGTTGTTCTAAATCTCTGAACAACCCATTTTCTGATTAAAGTAATACCATTTCCGAGCAACTTCAATCCTCTGAAAGTATTACCTTGGCGATCCTTTTGTTTTGTGCTTAAAACAGATAGTTAGTTTATATAAATAGCTACGTCTAGTTCTTGATTATATTCTTTGTGAAACTTCTATTATTGCTGAAATTTATTTTAATTATGTATGTTCCAGATTGTATATTCAAGAGAGAAATAATGTTTTTATTGCCATACCTTTTCACAATTTGACCTGACAGGTTGATTAATTCAATAGAATGTATTTCTTCATCAGATTCTATTATTAGATTTTCTGTAACAGGGTTAGGATATATTTTAATGAAAATATTGCTAGTAAACTTATTTATATTTGTACTGTTTTTGTAGGGAGCAACTCTGGATGCAATCTCGCTATTTGTTCGTTGTATCTTTGATACATGTAATTCATCTACATAACCAATTTTGTTACCCCAATAAGGAAGGTACAAATAATTTCCCGAATATACAGATGGTCTAAAAGGAAGAACTGAAACAGTATCTGTTTTTCCATTTATATAGATTTTAGTTGAATCTCCCCAACTTACAGCAATATGTGTCCAACTTTTTAATGGAACTGCAGATTTGCTTATAAAATCATTGTTGACAATACTGCTCCATCCGCTAAGTTTTATATAACCATTAGAATCAACTCCTAAATGAAATACATATCCGCCTGAAGGACTTGAATAGTATTTACCCCAGTTAATAGTAAGCAATCCTTTGTTATAACTATCAAGATATGCCCACATTTCTACGGTCCCTACATCAGTTATATTTGCATTTACGGGATAGATGTTGTAATTCCCTGCAGAAGAGAAATCGATAACTTTATCAAGTCCGGTTAGCCCATCAATATAGTTTGTTGTTCCTACTGTTTCGCCATTAGAAGATGAATTGAAATGATCTAAAATTAAGGTATTACCATCGCTTATAGTAGGGTTGGCAGATGTTATTTTGGTTAAAACTCTTGTTTCAATTTCTTCATCAGTTCGTTGCGTCTTTGAAATGTGTAATTCATCCATGTAGCCAATTTTGTTACCCCAGTAGGGCGCATAAATATAGTTTCCAGGACTAACAGCAGGACGAAATAATAGTGGTGAGGACAAATCTTTTTTTCCGTTAATATAAATTTTAGTAGAATCTCCCCAGCTTACTGCAACATGAGTCCAAGTATTAAGAGGAATAGTGTCATTACTTTTAAAACTATTTTCAACAATTCCACTCCATCCACTTAGCCCTATTTTTCCTTCCGAATCTATTCCTAAGTGAAATACATGACCAGATGGGGGAGATGAGTACGATTTAGACCAGTTAATGTTTAATAGCCCTTTGTTATAACTACTAATATTAACCCACATTTCTACAGTTCCTTTATACGTTAGGTCTGCATTGTTGGAATAGATAACGAAATTTCCTGCATTTAAAAAATCGATAGCTTTGTTTAGTCCACTTAAGCCATCTGTGTAGTTAGTGGTTCCAACAGTTTCGCCTGTAGAGGATGAATCAAAATGATCTAGCACTACAGTGTTATCGTCAGCAGTAATAGGAAGATGCACCTGTCCCTTTAGAGGAGCTCCGATAACTAATATTGATAGAAGTAAAAGTTCCTTTTTCATAATTGAAGTGCATTTAGTTTATAAAAATAGAAATTCTATCACTTTGGGAGGTTTTTAGTTTAGTTTACTCTAAATAAACAATATTATTTTGATTTTGCATTAAATTTTTAGTTAAAAAATAGGTTCCTGGTATAAATATCAGGAATTAGTGAAAGATAAATTCCGATACCTGTATATTGAGTACATTTTTAAGTCTATAGATATTTGAAGAAGATTGAGAACTCTCTTTCTAAATATCTGAGATTCTTGCATATATAGAATATGATATAAGCTCCATTTTGTTACAATTATGGATATTATTATTATAATTATTCCAAATAATAGATAAAAAGCTTATTTTTGATGAATTTACTTGCATTTTATTTTGTTTTTAGTAGATAATACATATATTTGTGAACGTAGCACTTTAAAAGTGTAGCGAAACGACACTTCTTATTTTTTGAATTGCGTGCTTTATTGACCGGAGAGTACGCAATTTTTTTTATGCTTGGCTTTAAATAAATATCTATACAGTAAACACATTTTTATTATTATGCAGGAAATTAAATTCTACAGCGGAGAAAATATTCCATTGGAATTGCACAAAGTGCGCATTGTTCAAAAACTCAATCTTGTTCCAGTGGAACGCCGCATGGAAGCTCTTTATGAGGGTGGATTCAATACTTTTAAACTTAGTACAAGAGACGTCTTTCTTGATATGTTGACTGACTCAGGGACAAATGCTATGAGTGATAACCAGATATCGGCTATGCTACGTGCTGATGATGCTTATGCGGGTTCTCAAAGTTTTGAACGATTACAAAAAGCAGTCGAGGATGTTCTGGATAAAAAATATCTCTTGCCTGTTCATCAGGGACGTGCTGCCGAAAATATTCTGTCAGAGGCTTATATTAAGAAAGGAGACATAATTCCGATGAATTATCACTTCACAACAGCAATGGCTCACATAACTCTCAGAGGCGGACAAATAGCTGAATTGCTCTATGATGAAGCTTACGTAATAAACTCTGATCATCCGTTCAAGGGGAATATGAATATTGAAAAGCTGGAGGAAGTTATACAGTCATATGGTCCAGAGAATGTTCCTTTTATCCGTATGGAAGCTTCAACTAATTTAATTGGTGGACAGCCTTTTTCTATGCAGAATCTTCGAGATGTACGTGCTATTGCTGATAAGTATGGTCTGCTACTTGTCCTTGATGCTAGTTTGATGGGGGAAAATGCCTACTTGATAATTCAGCGTGAAGAAGAGTTTAAAAACGCTGATATGGCAACCGTTATTAAACTAATGACCGGTTTGTCTGATATTTGTTATTTCTCTGCACGCAAGCTTAGTTGTTCACGAGGTGGAGGTATATGTACCAATAATACAGATGTTTATAAGAAACTTCAGGTTTTTGTACCTCTGTATGAAGGCTTCCTGACTTACGGTGGTATGTCTATTCGCGAAGTTGAAGCTATGGCAGTAGGTTTATACGAAGTTTGGGATGAAACTATTGTAAGTCAGAGTCCGATATTTATTAAGTATCTTGTAGATTCACTGGATGCAAAGGGTGTGCCGATGGTTAAACCTGCCGGAGTTCTTGGAGCCCATGTAGATGCCATGCAAATATGTTCTCATGTACCACAAAACGAGTATCCAGCAGGAGCATTGGCTGCAGCCTTTTTCTTAATATCAGGAGTCAGAGGTATGGAACGTGGTACGTTATCCAATCAGCGCGATGAAAATGGTGTTGAGCCTTTAGCTAATATGGAGTTGCTTCGCCTGGCTGTACCACGTCGTGTGTTTACATTGTCTCAATTAAAATATGTAGAAGATCGTATGGCATGGCTCTATGAGAATCGTCATCTTATTGGTGGACTTAGATTTATTGAGGAACCACCAGTGCTACGTTTCTTTATGGGTAAACTAGAACCAACGTCTGATTGGCCACAGAAACTGATGGCTAAGTTTAAAGAAGATTTTGGTGATAGCTTGTAGTTAATGAATTGATAAATAAATAGTTGCTATATAATTTGTGTATTTGTGAGTTATATATAAGCAACAGTGTATGTATTAGATAAGGTATCTGTAATGCCATAACTGGATTTATTAGTTATATATAAGCAATTTGTAGATTTTGAGAAATGAGGCTATTCGAAAAGTAAAAAATAGAATCAATCAAAGTTATAATTTGTACCTCAATAAATAGAAAAGCCCTTTTCACCCTTTGTTAATAAGGTCTCAAAGAGCATTTATTTATTATAAAGTTGTTACTTACAAATTAAAAGATTGAAATTATGCTATTTGACTTTTGGAATAGCCTCATTTTAAAATAAGCTTATAATGGTGTCCTAAAAAATAGAGCAACTCCGTTTTATCCTTTGTAATTAGATATAAAAGAATGTTTTATTTATAATTGAAGTTGTAGCTTACAAATTAAAAGATTGAAATTATGCTATTTGGCTTTTATGATAGCCTCATTTTAGAATAACTTATAGGGGTTGTCCTAAAAAATAGAGTAACTTCGTTTTATTCTTTGTAATTAATGTCTCAAAGAGCGTTTTATTTTATTATAAAGTTGTTACTTACAAATTAAAAGATTGAAATTATGTTATTTGGCTTATATGATAGCCTCATTTTAGAATAAGCTTATAATGGTTGTCCTAAAAAGTAGAGTAACTCCGTTTTATGCTTTGTAAATAAGGTATAAAGAACATTTTATTTATTAGAACTTTATTTTAGAGTAGATCTAAGAATTCGAATCAATTTGTATTTTTTAGAAAATCTAAGTATAGTCTTTTTTCTCTGAGATTTAATTTTCAAAGACCTAATCTACTTTTTCCATGATAATTTCTTTCTCTGTACTTCTATCGTATATTTTTTATTAAAATTAATTCAACATACAGTTAAAATAGAACACTATTTTAATTAAAATGCAATCAATTTTATTAAAATAAAATTCTATCTTCGTAATCTAATTGACAGTTGTTCTTCAAAATCAGAATGTTCTGCCATTTTTTTGTGATTTGTAATATATTGATGCATAAAGTAATTAAAAAAAAATTATGAAAAAGTGCCTTGCTAATCCTATCTTTTCAGCTATCATTCTACTGGGATCAACGGTTATTCTTACTCCAGGTTGTTCGGATGAAGAATCATTGACTGTGATCAATTCTCAAACGGGAACTGGAGTTCAAACACGTTCTGTATCTACTAGCTCGTCCGATTCACTTTTTGTGGCTAACGAGGTTATTGTGAAATTTAAAAGTAATTCATCATCTGCTGCAAGGGATAGCGCGCTAAGTAATGTAAGCGGAGTTGTGGCTGAGAAGATTCTGACTCGTGCTATGAAACGTAATGGTGACAAAGATGGTGTTACTTTGGTTAAAACTTCAAAGAATGTGCAGGAAGCTGTTGGACTCTTGAAGAAGCTGAGTGCCGTTGAATATGCAGAACCTAATTACATCTATACAATTGACGAGGCAGCTAATGATACTTACTTTACGGATGGTACTCTTTGGGGCATGTATGGATCGTCTACTTCACCAGCTAATCAGTTTGGTTGTGACGCTGCAAGTGCATGGGCCGCTGGTCATACTGGTTCCGGTGATATATATGTAGGTATTATTGATGAAGGATACATGTACACACACGAAGATTTGGCAGCAAATGCTGGAACAAATCCGGGAGAAATAGCAGGTAACAGAATAGATGATGATGGAAATGGTTATGTAGACGATGTGTATGGCTGGAATTTCGCAGGAAATAACAATAAAGTCTTTGATGCTGCATTAGATGATCACGGTACTCATGTGGCAGGTATAATCGGCGCTTCAGGTAATAATGGAGTAGGCGTGGCCGGTGTTTGTTGGAACGTAAAACTGCTGAGCGGTAAGTTCATGGGCAGAAAAGGAGGTACTACTGCCGATGCAATCAAAGCAATCGATTATTTTACTGAACTTAAAAAAGCAGGTGTGAATATTGTAGCAACCAATAACTCGTGGAGCGGAAGCGGATATTCTCAGGCTTTATATGATGCGATAGAGAGAGCTAACGCAGCCGGAATTATATTTGTTGCAGCAGCAGGTAATGATGGTTTCAATGATGATGGATTATTGGCTAGCTATCCAGCAGCATATAGTAATAGCAATATAATCTCTGTAGCATCCATTACAAGTACAGGTGCTTTATCCAGTTTCTCAAATTACGGACCAAAATCGGTCGATCTTGCTGCCCCAGGATCTGATATCATGTCTTGTGTACCTCTTAAATCAAAGGGTAATGTTTATTCAAGTTATGCTTTTGAGAGTGGTACATCCATGGCTGCACCACACGTAACCGGTGCTGTTGTGTTATATCTAGCTTCGCATCCGGGAGCTAATGTATCAGAAACTATCAATGCTATTCTGAGCAGTGCAATACCTACAGCATCTCTTTCAGGTAAATGTGTAACCGGTGGACGATTAAATTTGAGTGGATTCTAGTTTATTTAGTTTTATATAATGTAAAAGGCTGTCTGGTTGGATCAGACAGCCTTTTACGTTTATTTCAAGTATACCTTCAGTCTCTAAAGGTCAATTTTCTAATTACTTAAGACTTATTTTATTCTCCTTCGATAGGCCAGTTGGAAGAAGCTACATGCGATTTCTTAATCTCTTTCTCAAGATCTTTTAGTACCTCAGGATACTTTTCAGCCAAGTTTGTTTTCTCGTAAGGATCTTTTGTGATGTTATACAGCTCAAGCTTAGTGCCTTTTTTTACAGAAATAATCTTCCAATCACCTTTTCGCACAGCAACCTGATTTCCAGGGAATTCCCAATAGAATACTCGGTTGTCAGTATCTTGTTTCTTGCCATCAAGTAAAGCTTTTATGCTTATTCCGTCTATATGCTGAGGAAGCTTTGCATGAGCATAATCTGCAAGGGTAGGCATTACATCAGGGAAGTAGATAAGATTCTTCATTGTTTGTCCACCTTTTATGTGCTTTGGACAATTAACAATGAATGGCACTTTAATACCTCCTTCGTACAAGATTCCTTTTCGTCCACGATATCCGGCATTGCAATTCAGTTCTTCAAGAGGAGCCATCACCGCACCTCCGTTATCTGATGCAAAAATGATAATTGTGTTGTCACGCAAGCCTGTTTTGTCCAAATGATCAATTAACCGGCCAATCGCTTCGTCTGTGTGGGTAATCAGACTGGCATATAATTTTCCGGTATCTGATAAAGATGAATTTGAATAAGGCTCCAGACTATTGATGAAATAAGGTTCATGAGGAACGTCGAAAGCCAGATAGAGGAAGAATGGATTGTTCTTGTTACGATCTATAAAGTCTATTGATTCATTTACGGATAGATCGCTGTCGTGTATGCCTCGTTTGTTGTTCTCGTTCTCCGGAATAACTTTCAAATCGCGGTTGTAGAAACGCAGAGCAGGATAATAATAAGGCGTATTCGAGTTCTCTGTACTGATTAACCAGCCATAGAATTCATCGAAACCACGATCCAACGGTCCAGCTCCGGGATTAAATCCATCCTGATGCCATTTGTTTACCAAACAAGTTCTGTAGCCTGCAGAGCCTAATACAGTGGCAATAGTAGTGTCGTTGGGAAGCAGATGCATTCTGCGGATAGGAGTGGTGCCTTTCATTCCGGGAAGTCCGCCAGCCTTACAGAAGTTATCTCTGATAGTGGTATGCCCCGTATGCTTACCAGTTAGAAGCGAGCATCTGGAAGGAGAGCTGATGGCCGATCCTGCATAGCAGTTTGTAAATCGAATGCCATCACTGGCTAGTTTGTCGATATTGGGTGTCTTTACTACCTTGTTTCCGTAGCAAGCCAGGTCGCCATAACCCATATCGTCTGCCAGAATAAAAATGATATTAGGACGTTTACTCTCTTGCTGTGCATGTGCAGCAGTGAAAAAAGACAGGCCTCCCAAAAGGGCCGGAACTGTTTTTATTAATGGTTTCATTTTATGTAATTATGTTATTTGTCACTCAAAAGTAAAACTAATAATTCTGAATACCATAGGATGAAAGGATATTCCATGCAATTGTACTTATTTACATATTTAATTATTCGGCAATAAGCAGAATTCATTCTCCAATGAATGAAATCTATTCTGCATGAAATAAAAATCAGTGGAGAATAATTTTGTACTATCAACATTTTAATATTTAATCTGTTATAATAGTAGGCCAACGGAGTGAATATTTCATAATTTGATAACCTATAAATTCTGATAATATGATAATGCTACTTTTAGATAATTTCTGGCTGATTCTTTTCATAGCATTGGGATTGCCATTACTCACTTACCGAAGTAAGTTCAGGAAAATTGTGTACCAGACTGACAGTTGGGTTATAAATATCAAACCGCTGTTTACTGACGAGCTACGAGGGCTTATTGGAAGCCATAGTGTTGATCATCCTAAGTATAAAAAGTTTAGAAACTATTATAGAACTTTCCTGGTTCTCTTTCTAATAACATTAGTGTTCTATTTTGATTTCCGGGGTTTCACAGATACAACAGAAACAAAAGTAGAAAAAACTAAAATAGGTGTAGGAAGCAGAGTTCCTTCGTTTTCTTTGAAAGATCAGAATGGTAATACTTTTGCAATCGATTCTGTGATAGGAAAGCATAATCTGGTAATCTTCTTCTACCTCGCAGATGGTGGTCCCGGTTGCTTGCGCGAGGTCTGGGCATTCCAGGAAAACCTCGATGCATTCAAAGAGGCCGATGCTATGGTTATTGGCATAGGTAGCCAGTCAGTAGATAGCCATAAGGAGTTTGCTACAGAAAATGCTCTTCTCTATACACTACTAAGTGATGAAGGAAATAAAGTGCGCAAGATATTCAGGGTACCATCCAATTTATTGGGATATTTGCCCGGTAGAGTTACTTATATTGTAGATAAAACAGGCAAGGTTGTGTATGTTCATAGCTCACAAATAAGAACTTACAAGCACGCCACAAATGCCCTGAAGTTTCTGAAAGAGATGAAATAGCAGGGTTTAAAGTCTGCAAGGATACGCCAGCTGTTAGGTGTAATTCGCGCTAGTATAGATGGGCGGTCAGGGTTTGAAGTCTGCAATGGCACGCCAGCTGTTTTACATTAATTATACGACTCCGATGAAATAGCAGCTGTTAAAGTCTGCTAGAGTAGTCGATAAATGGATATTTCACTCTTTTTGTAGTGGAATTATAGTTCAATCTTGTCTTGTAAATATTCAAATATATTTTATGCTTATCTGAAGTAGTGTAACTCTGATAAAAAAAGCTATTTTTGTATGAAAATACTTTAATCTGGAAGATGATAAAACTACTCCATACAGCCGATTGGCATATCGGTCAAACTTTTTTTGATTATAACCGTAAAGCGGAGCATTTACACTTTCTGGGGTGGTTGAGAGACCAGATCCGGGAACAAGGTGTGGATGCGTTGCTCATTGCGGGAGATGTGTTCGACACTCCGAATCCTTCTGCCGATTCACAGAAGATGTTCTATAAGTTCTTAAGGGAGATAACTACGGATAATCCTGTATTGCAGGTAGTGGTGATTGCCGGTAATCACGATTCGGCAGCGCGACTGGAAGCTCCTAATCCTCTTCTCGAGGAGATGAATATTACCATTAAAGGCATTGTAAAGCGCACAGCTGATGGCTCGATAGACTATCAGCGATTGATTGTACCACTTACCAAGGATGGTGAAGTGGCGGCATGGTGTATGGCTGTTCCTTATCTTCGTCAGGGAGATTATCCCGAGGCAGAGAGCTATCCGCTGGGTGTAAAGGCGATGTACGAGGCATTGTTGCAAGAAGTGTTGAAAGTACGGCAACCCAACCAGGCCATTGTGGCAATGGGACATTTACATGTAGCCGGAGGAATTGTTTCTGAAAACGACCGCTCTGAACGTACCATTGTTGGCGGTGAAGAGTGTGTTTCGCCCGATGCCTTCTCAAATGAAATTGTTTATGCCGCTCTAGGACATTTACATCGCGGTCAGCAAGTATGCGGCCGTGAGGAGGTGCGTTATGCCGGAGCTCCTCTTCCAATGTCGTTTGCTGAGAAGAATTACAAGCAAAGCGTAGCGTTGGTAGAGATTGAAGGAGCAGCAGTTACAAAGATTGAAAAACTGCTATATGATGCCCCTGTTAAGGTGCTTAGCATTCCCAACGAAGCAAAGCCTTTGGAGGAAGTATTGGAGGAAATAGACAGGCTGCCGGAAGGAGAAATAACAGAAACCTCTCCTTATCTGGAGGTGAAAGTACTGATTACAGAACCTGAACCATCACTTCGGAATAGGATAGAAGAAGCCTTGAAAACCAAATCAGTACGATTGGCAAGACTAGGTGCTGTACAAGTTGGTAGAGATGCAGAATCGAAGACTTTTACGTACGAGGAACTGCAGGCAATTACTCCAATGGAGATTGCACGGATGGAGTTTGAGAAACAATTTGGGGGCGAAGAAATGCCTGATACGATGAAGAACCTGCTGCAAAGCGTTATCCAGGAAATAGAGCATGAAGATATTAGCAATTAGAGGAAGAAATCTGGCTTCTCTGGAAGGAGACTTTGAATTGGACTTTACGGCAGAACCGTTGAAGTCGGCAGGTATTTTTGCCATTACAGGAAGCACCGGAGCGGGGAAATCAACCTTGCTGGATGCTTTGTGTCTGGCTCTTTTTGATACTACACCAAGGTTAAGCAGTGTTACCAGCAACGCCAATATTCAGGATAATAAGAACGATTCCATTACCCTGAAAGATAGTCGGAATATACTTCGCAGAGGGGCTGTGGATGGAATGGCAGAAGTCGATTTTGTGGCACTCGGCGGAGAACATTATCGCTCTACATGGACGGTAGGAAGGGCCGGAAGCAAGTTCTCGGGGCGACTGAGGAATGTCTCCATCAAGCTTGTCAATCTCACAACAACAGTGGAGGAACAGGGTACAAAGACGGAGCTGCTGAAACAGATAGTAGATCTTATCGGCCTTACGTTCGATCAGTTTACCCGCGCCGTATTACTGGCTCAGGGCGATTTCGCCACGTTTCTGAAAGCTAAATCAACAGAAAAGGCTGAGCTGCTTGAGAAGCTGACGGGTACCAATGTTTATTCTCGTATCTCGCAGTCTATCTATCGAAAAACTCAGGAAGCGGATGCTGAACTCAATGCACTCAAAGATAAAATAAAAGGAATTGAATTGCTCACGGAAGAGCAAATAGAGGCTTTGGAACTGGAGCGAAAACAGATTACCGAAAGTTCTGGAGTGATAAAGAAGAGTGCTGAAATCCTGAATCAAAAGATTGGCTGGATTAAGCAGGAGCAGGAGCTTATTAAGGAAGTATCGCAGGCGCAGATTCTTCTTGGGGAGGCTAAAACGGCTATTGAAGCAGCGAAACCTAGATACGAATATGTGTCAAGGGTAGATGAAGTGCAGGAGATTCGCGATGTGTATAATGAATTGCAGACTTCTCAGAAGCAATGCACCGCTTACCGAAATAGTCTGCAGACAAAGCTTCAGGACGAGAAGAAGAATGCTGAGTTGCTTGCTATTGCCAGGGAGAATCTGAAAGTTTGTGAAGTTCGTCAGCAAAAGGTAAATGAGGAGTTTGAAAAGGCTGAACCGGAGATTCTTCGTGCTCGTGAATTGGATGCTAAGTTGGAGGTGGTTACGCGCAATGGCGTTCAGGCAAAGAAGGAATTCGATGCTGCAAAGGCTCTTAAAGAACGAACAGAGGCCAATATTGCTGCCACTCAAAAATTGTTGGATAATGAGCTAAAACGGTCAAAAGAACTAGATAACTGGTTTGAAGCACAAAGTATCTATAAGGAACTAATACCTCGTACGGAACTGATTGTAAGCTTATTGAATACGGCTCAGACATCAATGAAGCAGTCGGCCAATAGTGAAAAGACGCTCAAAAGCCGTAAGGAAGTGCTCGAGGGTGATAAAAAGAAGCTGGAACTCCTTCAAAAGGAGGCCGAAAGGCTGGATAAACTGTTACCGGCAGAGATTCTTGCATTACGCGAAAAGCTGTCGGACGGAGTGCCTTGTCCAGTGTGTGGGAGTCTGCATCATCCGCTGCGTGTAGAGGGTGTAAGCAGCGAAGCTAATCTGGAAGAGGAAGAATTGAACCGTGCCAAAGAGAGTGTAAAAAAGCAATTGGAAGAGCTGAACGCAGGTGTTGAGGAATCAAATAAGGAGATTACTCGCCTTGCAACGATGGTTGAGAGCTACAATCAGCAATACAAGGATGCCTTTGCCGATGCCGATTCTTATCTTACTGCTCTGTCTGCATGGAAAGCTGAATTTGAACAAGGTGGACTTCAAGTAAAACTTCAGAAGTTAGCTACTGAATGGTCTGGTAATCAAATAGAACTGAATCAAATAAAAGAGAAGAGTATAAACCTGCAGACGGCTCTTACAGGAGAGAAAAAGAACCTGGAAGAGGCTGTTAAGGGAGAGGAAGAAAAGACGAAGAAGCTGGCTGATTATCGCACTGAATATAACGATCTGGCAGCTGAAAGGAAAAAGTTGCTGGACGGTAAAAAGGCTGATGAGGTGGCCGGTGCTTTCCAAAAAGAAAGAAAGGGCGTTGAAGAGGAATTCAGGAAATTGAGTGAAGAACTGAATAAGCTGAATGCAAACAGTGAGAGTCTGAAAGGTGGAATTAAGGAGGTTACAGCTATGCTTGAGCGCTTGGATGAGCGCAATAAAATATTGCAAAACAGCGTAGGAGAGTGGATTGCACGAAAGAATGGGACAATTACATTGGAACTATTGGCTGAACTCCTTCAAAAAGATAGCGCCTGGCTGACGAATGAGAAGAGGGCTCTCGATCAGCTGAAAAAGAATGAAATTTCCATCAGTGCTACATTGATTGAACGTAAGAAGAAGCTGGAACAACATCAGTCGGCCGAAGTTCGTCCGCAGGGTGAAGAAGAATCGATGGATAACCTGCAGACTCATTTACAGGATGCAAATACCCAACTAGATTCTATATTGAAGCGAGATGCTGCGATTGATGCAACCTTTGCCAATCATAAACAAGGCAAGGAAAAGGTAAAGAAGATTGAGAAAGAACTTCCTGTAAAAGAGGCTTTGGCCGAGAACTGGAAGAAGCTTAATCAGCTCTTTGGATCGGCCTCCGGCACTAAATTTAAGGAGATAGCCCAGGGTTATACGCTCGATGTGCTGCTTACTTATGCCAATAAGCATCTGCAGGAACTTTCCAAACGCTACGAACTGAAACGAATCCCGGAGACGTTGGGACTGGAAGTTATCGACCTGGATATGCTTGGTGAGGTAAGGAGTGTGCATACACTGTCGGGTGGAGAATCGTTTTTGGTTTCTCTGGCATTGGCTTTGGGGTTATCGTCTCTGTCATCGAACAGAATGAAGGTGGAATCTCTCTTTATAGATGAAGGCTTTGGTTCTCTGGATGCAGAAACACTGGGTGTTGCCATGGATGCGCTTGAACGACTTCAGACGCAAGGTCGGAAGATTGGTGTAATTTCTCATGTTAGTGAGATGAACGAACATATTGCCACGCAGGTTAGGGTAGAAAAAACGGTGAATGGCAGAAGTAAAATTGAAGTTGTAGGGTAATACCCACTATAATAAAACGAACATTTAATTTAATAGTATGAATTATTTATTTAGATCCTTATTATTTACGTTAATTTTCAGTATGGCTGCCTGCTCTATCGCGCAGACACAGTCGTCTGGAGGAACTTTCAAGGCAGGTAAAAACACATTTCTGCTGAACGACAAGCCTTTTGTTATTAAAGCTGCTGAGATACACTATCCGCGTATTCCCGATGCTTATTGGGAACAACGCATTGAAATGTGTAAATCGCTTGGTATGAACACCCTTTGTCTGTATGTGTTCTGGAATCTGCACGAACAGAATCCAGATGAATTCGACTTTACAGGCAACAAAGATATCGCTCGTTTCTGTCGTTTAGCTCAGAAACATGGTATGTATGTTATTGTTCGTCCCGGTCCGTATGTATGTGCTGAGTGGGAAATGGGCGGTCTGCCTTGGTGGTTGCTAAAAAAGGACGTAAAACTCCGTACTCTCGATACTTATTACATGGAACGCGTACGTAAATTTATGAAGGAAATTGGCAAGCAACTGGCCGATCTTCAGATAACTCGCGGTGGTAACATCATCATGGTTCAGGTAGAAAACGAATACGGTTCTTATGGAACAGACAAACCTTATGTAAGTGCAATCAGAGACATTGTTCGTGAATCTGGTTTTACGGAAGTTCCTTTGTTCCAGTGCGACTGGAGTTCTAACTTTACCAATAATGCATTGGATGACTTATTGTGGACTGTAAACTTTGGTACCGGTGCCAACATTGAGAGTCAGTTCAAAAAACTGAAAAGCCTTCGTCCGGAATCTCCGCTTATGTGCAGTGAATTCTGGTCGGGTTGGTTCGACCACTGGGGACGCAAGCACGAAACTCGTGATGGTGCTACTATGGTTGCTGGTTTGAAGGATATGCTTGACCAAAACATCTCTTTCAGTCTGTACATGACTCACGGAGGAACCACCTTCGGTCATTGGGGAGGTGCCAACAATCCGGCATACTCTGCCATGTGTAGTTCTTATGATTACGATGCTCCGATCAGTGAAGCCGGATGGACAACACCGAAATTCTGGCAGCTGCGTGAGCTTCTTTCCAAATATGTAGCTCCGGGAGAAAAGCTGGCCGATGTTCCAGCAGCCTATCCGGTTATTGAAATTCCGGCAATCAAATTCGAAGCCGCTGCTCCTTTGTTTGCAAACCTTCCTGCTCCTAAAAAGAGTGTAGACATTAAACCAATGGAACAGTTCAATCAGGGCTGGGGAACCATTCTGTATCGCACAACTTTGCCTCAGGTAAAAGCAGGAACAACCTTGCTGATTACTGAAATGCACGACTGGGCTCAGATTTTTGTCAATGGCAAACTGATTGGTCGCCTGGATCGTCGTCACGGAGAAAACAGCGTAACACTTCCTGCCTTGAAAGCTGGTGCAAGATTGGATATCTTAGTGGAAGCCATGGGACGTGTAAACTTTGATAAGTCTATCCACGACCGTAAAGGTATTACAGAAAAGGTGGAATTGCTTTTAAATGGCAATGCCGTTAATCTGAAGAACTGGACAGTCTACAACTTCCCTGTTGATTACAAATTTGTTCAGAACAAGAAATATACTGCAAAAGGCAAACAGACTATGCCTGCTTACTATCGTGCAACCTTCAATCTGAAGGAAACGGGAGATACTTTCCTGGATATGCAGACCTGGGGTAAAGGTATGGTTTGGGTAAACGGACATGCCATGGGAAGAATCTGGGAAATCGGTCCACAGCAAACACTATACATGCCCGGTTGCTGGTTGAAGAAGGGTGAGAACGAGATTATTGTTCTCGATCTGAAAGGTCCTCAACAAGCTATAGTAAAAGGTTTGAAAAAGCCTATTCTGGATATGCTTCGTGAAAAAGCTCCTGAAACACACCGTAAGAATGGTCAGAAGCTCGAACTTCAGAACGAAACAGCAGTAGCACAAGGTACATTTGCACTTCGTAACGGCTGGCAGGAAGTGAAGTTCGGCAAGCAAGTACAAGGACGCTATTTCTGTCTGGAAGGGTTATCTTCTTTCGACGGCAGCAATATAGCTTCCGTTGCAGAGCTGCATGTATTGGGAGCCGATGGTCAGCCACTATCACGCGAAAACTGGAAGATACTTTATGCAGACAGCGAAGAGACCAGAAGTGGTAACCGTACAGCCGATAAGATATTCGACCTTCAGGAATCTACTTTCTGGAGTGCGGTAGACAATGCAGCTTATCCTCATCAGGTTGTGATAGATCTTGGAAAAGATGCCGTAGTTACCGGCTTCAGATACCTGCCACGAGCTGAAAAAGGTTGTCCTGGAATGATTAAGGATTATAAAGTTTACGTTAAAGCCGGAGCTTTTAAATACTGATATAAGCACTTGATTAGTTCTAAATAGCTGAATAAAACGAGGGGCAGAGGGAGACAATTCCTCTGCCTTTTTTTATGAATATTATGCCTCAAAAGCTATTGTTTTATATTGCTTTGTCTTTTTTATATTTAAATATTTACTTTTTATGTTACAAGTTCTGTTTCTTTATTGAACCAAGTTTGATATAATGCTTTATTTTTGTACCTACGTTCTATTTATAAAACTATATATTACTTATGAAAAACATTAAATCAATCATTGTATTATTTCTTTTATTTTTCAGCTTCAGTTCTTGCGGATCAAAGGAAGATAACGAGGAGGTAATTGTTACTCCCGAAACCGGCACTTTTGCCAAAGGAGCCGATGTGAGCTGGATTACCGAGATGGAAGCTTCGGGGAAGAAATTTTATAATGCTTCGGGCACTGCTATGGAAGGTATGGCCTTGCTCAAGAGTCTTGGTATGAATGCTGTGAGATTACGCGTGTGGGTAAATCCATCCGACGGATGGTGTAATAAGGCAGATTTATTGGTTAAGGCTAAGAGAGCAAAGAGTCTGAATATGCGTATAATGATTGATTTCCATTATAGTGATTCCTGGGCAGATCCGGGAAAACAAACCAAACCTGCTGCCTGGACAAGTTATAATCTTAGCGAATTGAAAACAGCTGTTGCCGATCATACAAAAGATGTACTTAACGAACTGAAGTCTAACAGCATTACTCCTGAATGGGTGCAAGTAGGTAATGAAACCGGGAATGGTATGTTGTGGGAAGATGGTAAAGCTTCTGTGAACATGAAGAATTATGCAGAGTTATCAAATGCTGGATATGATGCTGTGAAATCTGTTTTCCCGAATGCAAAGGTTATTATTCATCTTCAGAATGGAAATGATAACTCTTTGTATCGCTGGTTGTTTGATGGATTGAAGAATAACGGAGGAAAATGGGATGTGATTGGTATGTCTCTTTATCCTTCGGCAACAAACTGGTCTACGCTGAATGCTCAGTGCCTTACTAACATGAATGATATGGTTACCAGATATGGCTCGGAGGTTATGGTATGCGAGGTTGGTATGAGCTGGGACTCTTCATCGGCTTGTAATTCTTTTCTTAAGGATATTATAGCTAAAACAAAATCGGTAAGCAATAATAAAGGGATAGGGGTCTTCTATTGGGAACCTGAAGCCTATGGAAGTTGGAAAAGTTATAGTCTAGGAGCTTTCGATAATACTGGAAAACCTACAGCTGCATTGAATGCTTTCAATGATTAAAACGGTTCTTTAATCCAGAATTCTATTGTTAAATGCAGCTGATGGAATGTTAGATTGAATATTTTTTCAGAGAAGGGGAAGATGTTTGTCAGCTTAACCATTTCTACTGTTGAATAGGATGCTTGTTCATCGTTTTGGCAGAGTTTTCAATAAAGAAAGCTCATTCTTATGGCAGGATTTATTAAATGCAGGTCATCGCTTTGGCAAAGCTTTCCTTGTAAATGCTTTAAAAATATGAATGTAAGTAAATGCAAATTGATAGTTTTAGCAGAGACTTCAATATAGAAAGCTCAGTCTTATGGTAGGATTTATTAAATGCAAGGTCATCGTTTTGGCAGATACCTCTAAAGTTGTTAAGCCAGGTGAAGTTTTTTCAATAGGCCATCTTTTTCAATATTAGATCACTTTCAATAGGTTCATCTCTATTATTGGTTTAAAACCGTTTTCTCTGTTGACGCTATATAAGGCAAATTAAAAAAACAGAATCTAGGCAAACTTAGTATTGTACCTGGATTCTGTTTTTTGTTTCTATCTATTGTCGATTTCGTTTTTCTTTCGACTTAGGAGCAGTCTTTGGTTGTGGTTCAGGAGGAATGGAATCATTAAGCAGAACAGTACTTTTTTTCTTTTTACGGTTCCATGGCAATAAATCGTTCCATGTATCAAAATCTTTTTTATACATGATACCAAGTCCCTGAGTATTTAATGTGGTACGTGTATAATAACGGTCGTTCGACTGGTTGTAAGCTTTCATACGAATTTCATTGGTAAGCAGATATTCCAGATCGAAGTTACCTACAAAATTGGTTGTAACAGTAGGATTATCACGATATCCGAAGTTACCGTTAATCAACAGACGGTTATTCAGTAGTTGTCCTGAGAGCATACCCTCAAATTCCATATCAGTCCATCCATTGGTTCCTGTACTACCATTGACACCAATGTTCCAGTTACTACTATTGATTACCTGAGACAACATATTATTAAGCTGTCCGGAAAGGGTAGAAGATAATACCGAAGTCATTGCATTTGAATTCTGAGAAACAGTTGCATAATCCGGAGTATAGAATTTACCAATACCCAACAAGTAGAGCGTTTGCATATTTATCTGGTCTTCAGTACTGATAACATTCTGCACAATACGTTGCTTCTCTTCACTCTCATTTGGTAATTCAATGCCAAGTTTCACAGCAGGATGCAGCATATTGCCACTGATATCCATTAAACAGTTCACCTTTACATTCGATTTTTTAAGATCTTCAGGTACTTCTGAGCCTAGATCATTTAAAGATACTGAGTTTACAGTGTATTTGGCCTTTAAATCAAGATTGGCATTCAACGGATCTCCATTAAAGGTAATTGTACTACCCGAGTTGAGAGTAAAGTCTTTACGGATAACTTCCTGCAGACTGAATTTATATGTTCCGTGATCTATCGTGTAGTTACCAAACATTTTTATATCTCCCTTGTTGTAGTACTCCATCCGTATATTTCCCGATCCTTTACCAATAATATAGTCGTTTGCAATAGGATCAACAATAATCTTCATAGTTGCATCTGGTGTAGCGTCTATTGACATATTCAAGTGAACATCAGATGTAGACGCTGAAGCCTCTTTCACCATGTTTTGAAGAAAATAATCAGCAACTACTGTGGAATCTTCTTCAATCTTACGTTTTGGAGTCTTATCTACGAACGTAACAAACTGATTATTAACCGCCGAAGTTGTAGTAGTCAACATATAAACGAAGTTCGAATTTTTGTTTGTCTTCATAGCAACGTCAATGTTAATTCCGTTACTATCTCCAACTAGAGAAGCATTACCAGTGCCGTATACTGTACCATAGAAAGATAAATCGGGAGTTTCTTTGGTGTTGTATACCAACATATTATTTGCATCCACCTGTAGGCGGTAATTCATGTTTTTAAAATGTTCGTGGCGTACAGATACAGTAGCGATTCCGTTATGTCCTTCCAAATCGTGAACCTTGATGTTCTTACCGGAAAACTCGGTAGGAGTAATCTTAACTGAATCTTTAAATGCATAGTTGGCATTCAGAATATTAACCTTGAAAGATGCATCGGCAAAGACATTACCTTCCAGATTCAGTGCACTAAACAGTCCGAATAATCTCACATTTCCCGAAGCACGACCTTTCACATTAGAGGCAATGCTTTTGAGGTATTCTTGCAGGAATGCCACATTAGTGTTGTGAGCATCGAAATGCAAATCGAGCCCTTTCTTTTGGGGTGAAATATATCCTTTCACATTAGTCTCGGACAGGTTTGGCTCTTGAATTTTAGCTTCAACAAGAACTCCGTTATCGGATTTATTATCCCATTCTCCGTGGATATTCATATCACCAATTACCCCCTTATTAAAAGAGAAGTCCTTTACGAAAAGATCTGTATTCAGCTCCGGATTTTTCATTACTCCACTGGCGTATGCCATACCAGTAGCTTTTCCGTTGAGGTCAACCGATTTTAAATTCACAAGCTGAAAAATATAGCCAATACCGATATCTTTCAGTTCCACTTTTACTGTGTCATTGGCATTCTTGGTAGCTTTACCATTGATACGCAGGTATTGATCTTTATGCTTGAATAGGAAATTATCTACATA
Organism: Bacteroidaceae bacterium; assembly: GCA_963668125.1. Lineage (GTDB taxonomy): Bacteria > Bacteroidota > Bacteroidia > Bacteroidales > Bacteroidaceae > Bacteroides. The sequence goes on from OY764215.1 coordinate 2,623,508, forward strand.
CACTCGTCCCGAATCAACTTCTACATGTGAAGGATAAATGTTCCAGACTGTATCATTCAGGATAACTTCTGTTGGCTGTATATCAATCTTAGCTTGTAGGATAGGCTTTTCTCCGGCAGTTTTGAAGAAGTTGGTAACGGCAGAGAAATTACCGCTATAGGTTTGTGCGGCGTTATTTCCCCAGTTAATAGCTGTGTGAACTTTATCATTCTGAGCCAAAGCAACCAGTGCAAAGTTGACCGTAGAGTTCTTCATTCTTTTGCTGGCTCTAACCTGACACTTAAACTGATCTTCTGCATTTTCACAAAGGATAATTCCAGATTCAATGTAGTTGTTCTTATATTGTATACCCGGGAAATATCCATCTATTTTCAATTTTCTATCATTGTCATTAAAATAACCTTTAATTGAACTGTGCTTGTACACATTTAAAGGAATATCAAAAACAGTTTGCAGAATATCTGTATTGTAAATCTGAATATCAAAATTAAAATCGTTATGAGGCTCTTTATACTTCTTGTTTACGGTGAGCAGGGATGGGATATATCTTTCCACAGTCTTCATTATGCTCACAGGAATAGTTTGGTATGAATAGTTACCTTCAACCTTTGCTTTGATGAATTCTGAATTCAGTTCCAGACTTTTCTTTCCGTTAAGTCTTTTGGCCGCTATATTAAGATTACTCATAAAGTAATTCTTTTCAGGGCTGACAAAAGCAAAACTATCCACGTTAATTTCGCCTATCATATCATCGATTGAATGTCCAGTGAAGTTTGCATCAACACTCAAAGAGAATTTAGCATCCTTATATTTGTTTGTCAGGTGAAGATTGTTTGGACGTACATTCTGGATGTCTGCATGAAGATTAAATGTAGGAACCTTCTGAGACAGATTAAAACGACCATTCACAAAGACGTTTCCATTTTCATCGTTCATCGCTGCTTTTCCATCAAATCCTCCATTTTTATACAAACCGTCGAGCTCTATATTCTTATATTCATAACTATTATACTCCAATAGAGCAATTAATCCTTTTATTGAAACAGTAGGTTTTAAACCTTTGATATAGTTTCCTTTAACATCTACGTTTAAAGAAGTCTTTCCAAATTTATCTTCATTGTTTAGAAGTCTGCCAAGATTAAACTCATTAGTTTTTATAGCTCCCGAGTAATTATAGCTTCCTTTAGATTTATCCGAACTGAATTTTATGTCGGTCTTCACAGTTCCTAATCCGGTGTTAAAAGTACCGTAAGTAACCAGGTCGTTAAAATACCCTGATACTTCACCTCTGAACGACATGTTACCTAATCGTTTTAATACATCAGGAGTTCCCGAAAAGTTCTTAACCAGGTTACGTACCAGGAAGTCCATTCCGGCACGATTTATAACTAGTTTCTTAATATCTCCCAGGAAGTATGTATCACTTGGATGCGTAAGATCCTGAAATGTAGCTCCGGCTAAGATTTGTAGGTCATCATTTGCTCTGATTTTTAAATTAGACACAGCAAACTGATTCACCGTTCCGTCAATTTTCATTTCAAGGCTTATTTCGTCTCTGAAGTTTTTGAGCGCCGGAACAAATGGGGAAATATCATGAAGTGTAATTGCCGAAGGAAGAATTCTTGTAGATATAGAAACTTCATCTGTAAAGTTCTTAAATGCTTTAGGATCTTCAAATGAAATATTGATAGGAGCCAGCTTTATATTTGACTGAGGTAGTGCAATAACAAAATTATCAATTTTGGCAGCTTTAGTATTTCCTGCGATTTTAAGTGATAATTTCTTTAGCTCAAAGCCCGACTGTTCGTTTAGGCTTAATCTCTTTATAGAAGCATTAACAGAGTCTTTACTCAAAGCTTTTAAGGATATATTGGCTAGTATATTGGTTAATTTGATATGTTTCGCATTAAATTTCCCTGGATTTTGCGGTTCTGAGAATATGTCGTAATTGAATGTACCACGACGTATCAGTATTGAATTAATACGTAAATCAAGCTTACTCTCTTTTTTTGTTGTGTCTTTACTTGCAAAAGCATCAATAACAAATTTGCAGTTAAGATTGTCCTTGGGAGTCTTTTTGTTAAGATGAATGTTGAATCCGAAAAGTTGTACACTTCTAATAGTGATTTTTCCTTTAAATAACGGCATGATTTCGAATTTTGCAGAAAGACGGGCTACTTTTAGCATCTCTTTTTTCGATTGATCTTTCAGCAAAACATCATCTATAATAATTCTGTTCATTAGTCCGATATCTATTCGTCCTATTGAAAGTTCTGTGTGGAGAACTTTCTCTAGCTCCTCAGTGGCTATAGCTGCCATTTTGTGTTGAATATAAGGAATATTCAACAATACAATAATCCCTAGGTAGATTCCAATTACCACCGTTAGGAATATTAATACTATTTTTCTAATTGTTCTGATATAGCAAATCTTTATTTTATGAGCAAAAATAAGGATTATTGTTCATTCTAAAACTATCTATTTAGATTATTTCTGAAATTTAGTTTCTTTTTGGACAACTTGCATGTGAAATGGAACAATAAGATTTTTTTTGCTCTGCTTATCTTTGCGGTACAAATTATTAATTATGAAAACAAAACCTGCAATACTTATTTATGGTCCTGATTGTGACTCAACGCAACTATTGAAAAAGTCTTTAGAGCAAGAAGCTGTTGAAGTAAAACTTTGTTCAGAAATAGAAAGTGCATATAGTTATTATCACGATGAGAATCCTATTATTTGTATTTTACATGAGTTTTCTTCACAGGAAAGCTGTTTTCCTTTGGCTAAAAGAATATTGGATTTATCCAGAAAAACTTATCTTATTTTTATTTTCAAACAAGATAAAATGATTAATTTCAGACTTGGATATCAGCTAGGAGCCGATTATTGTTTAATGATTCCATATGATATCGATGAACTAAAACTTAGGCTTAAGGCTATGGTCAGAAGACAGATTGAGAAGAATCATAAACCTTTGTTGCAATTTACCTTAGGAGGATATATCTTCGATTCCCAAAAAGGAGTGTTATGTCTTAATGACTCTAAGATTCATCTTACTTCTCGTGAAGCCGATTTGCTGCTTCTTTTATGTAGAAATATGAATAAAACTGTATCAAAGGATGATGCTTTGAAAACGGTCTGGAGTGATGGAGATGTGATTACTCCGCATTCCCGCATCCTTTCTATTTATATTTTTAAACTAAGACAAATATTAAAAGATGATCCTTCGGTTCAGATTGTTACACTGCATAGAGAAGGGTATAAATTAATGGTAAACCAACCAATAATAATTCCTGATGTAATATCATACCAATATTTTAGAGTTTGATGATTCCTAATAATTTCTTATGACTAAAGTATTCAATGAATGAATATTCTTATCTTTTTTTATTATTTTTGCCTGTTATAATCATTATGCGAATATGATTTAGAGAAATCATGCATTTCTGATTAATTATAGAATAGATAATAAACTTAGGTAAACATGTCACTTAAAAGAATAAAAAATAATTGGCACCTCATAAAAGGTGAACCACTTACTGAATTGGATAAAAAGGTTCTATATCATCAAAGTAGAGGTAATCTGGTGCCAAAACGCAAATTAATTAAAACTCCCGAACAGATTGAAGGAATACGTAAAAGTGGTATAATCAATACTGGTGTTCTTGATTTAGTAGCAGAAAAGATTCATGTGGGAATGTCAACAGCTGAAATAGACAAGCTGGTGTATGATTATACTATTGCACATGGAGCCATACCTGCCGATTTAAATTATGAAGGATATCCAAAGAGCGTATGTACATCAATCAACGATGTTGTGTGTCATGGAATCCCTAGTGAAGAGGAGATTCTTAAGGATGGAGATATTATTAATGTAGATGTTTCTACTATTTATAACGGTTATTTCTCGGATGCTTCCAGAATGTTTATGATTGGCGAAGTAAAGCCCGAGGTAAAGAAGCTAGTACAAATCACTAAAGAATGTTTGGAAATAGGGGTAGAAAAAGCAAAACCTTGGGGATTCTTGGGTGATATAGGTTCTGCTATACAACGACATGCAGAGAAGAATGGTTATTCAGTTGTCAGAGATTTCTGTGGACACGGTGTAGGACTGAAATTTCATGAAGAACCTGATGTGGAGCATTATGGCAAAAAAGGAAAAGGTATGCTGTTAGTACCAGGGATGGTCTTTACTATTGAGCCTATGATTAACATGGGGACTTATGATATCTTTATTGATGAAGCAGATGGGTGGACTGTTTGTACCGAAGATGGTCTTCCTTCAGCTCAATGGGAACATACATTGGTTATTACTGAAACGGGCTCTGAAATTCTGACTTATTAATTCTTTTGTCTAATCTTGCCTGAATAAGAAACTAAAGAATCTGTCCATAAACTTGTGGGGTTAATTGTTTCACTAAGGAATGACTACTTTGAGAATATGTAAGAGCATTGGATAACGATCCATTGGTCAATGAATGGAAATTATTCCTGAATGGCTGAAAATCTCCCGCCTGAAGTTAAACAAACTCCGGCCGGATATTGTACAAACTCCGACCGGACTTCAATAGAACTCCGACCGGAGTTTGCTGAGCTCTGATTTCTGCAGTTCTACAGAAGAATAAAAAGCGACCCTCACTCCATCACTTTTTTAAAGCAATAATTTGATTATCTGATATATAAATAAGTGATGGTAGCGTTTTTATCCTTAACTTTACTCTCACTTTTTGGGGCTACCCTCACAATTTCGAGTCGTTTTCTGTTCTAAAGAAGATATTCACCCAGATGTATTAATAAAGGATATTTCTTGAGTAATTTTAGATACAATATTAAAGTATTCAAGCTTTAAATCCAATATTATTTTGAGTAAAGAGTTCTCTCAGAATATTTTGAATGGTCTTCCTTTTTACAAATTAGCCCTCTTACTATATCTTTCATTAATCAGAGTAATGTAAAAATATCGTTTATGTAAAATTGACAGGTTTTATTTGCGTAAATTAGGATTTCTCAAGGGTATTGAATTTTTTTATAAATGGTGTGTTGAATATAGCAATTAAAACTGTACTTTTGCAGTGCAAAAAGATTATGAAAATATGAGTACAATTATATTAGGAATAGAATCATCTTGTGATGATACTTCTGCTGCAGTTATCAAAGATGGAGTGTTGTTGTCGAATGTTGTAGCCAGTCAGGCTGTACATGAATCGTATGGCGGGGTAGTGCCCGAATTGGCTTCAAGAGCACATCAACAAAATATAGTTCCTGTAGTTAATGAAGCTTTGAAAAAAGCGAATGTAGCCAAAGAAGAGCTTAGTGCTGTGGCCTTTACGCGTGGTCCGGGTTTGATGGGATCATTGTTGGTTGGAGTTTCTTTTGCAAAAGGATTCGCTCGCTCTTTAAATATTCCAATGGTAGATGTTAATCATCTGAATGGACATGTTTTAGCTCATTTTATTAAAGAAAAAGATGAAGCTACGGAACATCCTAAATTTCCATTTCTTTGCTTGTTAGTTTCAGGAGGTAACTCTCAGATTATACTGGTAAAAGCGTATAACGATATGACAGTTCTTGGTCAGACAATCGATGATGCTGCCGGTGAAGCTATTGATAAATGTTCTAAAGTAATGGGACTTGGTTATCCGGGCGGACCAATTATTGACAGATTGGCACGTCAGGGAAATCCAAAAGCTTTTGCTTTTAATAAACCTCAGATCCCGGGCTATGATTATAGTTTTAGTGGATTAAAGACTTCTTTCTTGTACTCTTTACGTGATTATTTGAAAGAAGATCCAGACTTTATAGAGCATCACAAAAATGATTTGGCAGCTTCACTAGAAGCAACTGTTGTAGATATTTTGATGAGTAAGCTTCGTAAGGTTGCAAAGGATTATAAAATTAAAGAAGTGGCAATAGCTGGTGGAGTGTCTGCGAATAACGGACTCCGTAATGCTTTCCGTGAACATGCCGAAAAATATGGCTGGAAGATTTATATTCCTAAATTTAGCTACACTACTGATAATGCGGCAATGATTGCTATAACTGGCTATTATAAATATTTGGATAAAGATTTTTGCCCAATGGAATTGCCAGCCTTTTCAAGGGTAACAATGTAAAATACGAAAACTATGTTTGTAGAAATTATCACAGTAGGTGACGAACTACTTATCGGACAGGTTGTTGATACGAATTCTGCCTGGATGGGGAAAGCGCTCAATAATGTTGGATTTGAAGTGATTCGCGTTACTTCAGTAAGGGATAGAGAGGATGAAATTACGGGTGCTGTAGACTCTGCGATGAAAAGGGCCGATGTTGTTTTAATGACTGGTGGATTAGGCCCAACTAAAGATGATATAACCAAGCATACTTTATGTAAGTACTTTGGTACGGAACTTGTTTTTAGTGAAGATGTATTTGAAAATATAAAAAGAATTCTGGCAAACAGAATAACTCTGAATCCATTAAATCAGGCTCAGGCATTGGTTCCTAAAGATTGTACGGTTATAAATAACAAAGTAGGAACAGCTTCTGTCAGTTGGTTTGAAAAGGATGGAAAGATTTTGGTTTCTATGCCTGGTGTACCTCAGGAAATGAAATTTAATATGACTGAGGAGATTATTCCAAGGCTCTGTGCTCGTTTTGAAATGAAGGCCATTGTGCATAAAACTTATTCAGTAAAAAACTATCCTGAATCTGCGTTAGCTATTACTCTGACTGATTGGGAAAATAATTTGCCGGAGTGTATTAAGCTTGCTTATTTGCCAAAATCGGGTATTGTTCGTTTACGGCTGACCGGAAGAGGAGATAATGAAGAGGAAATAAGAGCTGTGGTTCTTGCAGAGGGAGCAAAACTCTATGGTATCCTGGGAGAGAATATACTCGATGAAAATGATTCTCCATTAGAAGAAATTATTGGAGAGATGCTTAAGGATAAGAATCTGACTTTCGCTACAGCAGAAAGTTGTACCGGTGGGAATATTGCTGCGAAAATTACCTCTGTGGCGGGGTGTTCTGCTTATTTTAAAGGAAGTGTTGTAGCATACTCTAACGAAGTTAAGCATGAGTTGCTTCAGGTCTCTAATGAGACTTTAGAAAAGTTTGGAGCGGTTAGTGAAGAAGTTGTAAAAGAAATGGTAATTGGTGCGATGAATGCGCTAAAAACAGACTGTGCAGTTGCTGTTTCTGGAATTGCTGGACCTGATGGAGGTACAGAAGAAAAACCGGTTGGAACTGTTTGGATTGCTGCCGCCCATGGGAAAACAATTCTGACTTCGAAGCAAGTTGTTGATTTTGGGAGAGATCTGAATGTAGAACGTGCAACAAACAATGCACTTCTATTGCTTCAAAAAGTTTTAAAATGAAGAATAATTGCAGCTTAATTGTGAATTAAATCGTAAAATACTTGTTTTATATTGATAAATTCACTTACTTTGTGCCCTGTTTGGAAAGTACTAGTAAGAAAACTATAAAAATAAGATAGAAATGTCGAAGATTTGTCAAATTACCGGAAAGAAGGCCATGATTGGCAACAATGTTTCACACTCAAAAAGAAGAACTAAAAGAACATTTGATGTGAACTTGTTTAGTAAGAAGTTCTACTATGTAGAACAAGATTGCTGGATTAGCTTAAGCATTAGTGCTGCTGGTTTACGCACTATTAATAAGAAAGGTTTAGATGCAGCATTGAATGATGCAGTTTCTAAAGGGTATTGTGATTGGAAAAGCATTAAAATAATTGCTTAATTTTTAGGAGAGATTGACTTATGGCAAAGAAAGCAAAAGGTAATAGAGTACAGGTTATTCTTGAGTGTACAGAACACAAGGACAGTGGTATGCCAGGTACTTCACGTTATATTACTACAAAGAATAGAAAAAATACTACAGAAAGAATTGAATTGAAGAAATACAATCCAATTTTAAAGAAAGTAACAGTTCACAAAGAAATTAAATAAGAGATAAACCATGGCAAAGAAAACAGTAGCAAGTTTGCACGAAGGAACCAAAGAAGGTCGTTCTTATACTAAGGTTATCAAAATGGTAAAATCTCCTAAAACTGGAGCTTACACATTTGATGAACAAATGGTACCTAACGAAAAAGTTCAGGACTTTTTTAAGAAATAATAGTCGTTGTCTTTGTGACATAGACAAAAACTTCCTCTCATTCGTAAAAATGAGGGGAAGTTTTTTTTTGCTGCCATTTGTATTTGTTATATCTTTGTGGCATTGTATATTATAAATTATAATCAACATGGGATTTTTAAGTTTTTTCTCCAAAGAAAAGAAAGAGACTTTAGATAAGGGATTGTCTAAAACCAAAGAAAATGTCTTTAGTAAGATTGCCAGAGCAATAGCTGGGAAATCAAAAGTAGATGATGAAGTTCTGGATAATTTGGAAGAAGTTTTAATAACCTCAGATGTTGGGGTAGAAACTACCTTGAATATTATCAAAAGAATTGAAGCAAGAGCTGCTTCCGACAAATATGTAAATGCACAGGAACTAAATAAGATTCTGAAGGAAGAGATTGCCGCATTATTGATGGAAAATAATTCGGAAGATCTTGAGGATTTTATTACGCCAACAGATAAAAAGCCATACGTTATCATGGTGGTTGGTGTTAATGGAGTTGGTAAAACAACTACTATTGGTAAAATGGCTTATCAATTTAAAAAGGCTGGCAAGTCTGTTTACCTTGGAGCCGCAGATACTTTCCGTGCAGCAGCTGTAGAACAGCTAGTTATTTGGGGAGATAGAGTTGGAGTACCGGTAATTAAACAAAAAATGGGCGCAGATCCTGCTTCTGTTGCTTATGATACTTTAAACTCTGCTGTATCAAACAATGCTGATGTGGTTATTATTGATACTGCAGGACGTTTACACAATAAAGTAAACTTAATGAATGAGCTAACAAAGATAAAGAACGTAATGAAGAAAGTTGTTCCTGATGCTCCTCATGAAGTATTGCTTGTGTTGGATGGCTCAACCGGACAAAATGCTTTTGAACAAGCTAAACAGTTTACTTTGGCAACTGAAGTAACATCGCTGGCAATTACTAAACTTGATGGTACTGCTAAAGGTGGTGTTGTAATTGGTATTTCAGATCAGTTTAAGATTCCGGTTAAGTACATCGGATTAGGTGAAGGAATGGAAGATTTGCAGGTTTTCCGCAAAAAAGAATTTGTTGATTCGTTATTTGGAGATAATTAATGAGAAAAAATACGATTGATTTAGTTACACTTGGATGTTCTAAAAATTTAGTAGATTCAGAACAGTTGATTCGTCAGCTGGAAAAGAATGGTTATAGCGTAACTCATGATTCAGAATCGCCGGAAGGAGAGATTGCTGTAATCAATACATGTGGGTTTATTGGCGATGCCAAGGAGGAATCCATAAACATGATATTGGAATTCGCTCAGGCGAAAGAAGAAGGACGATTGAAGAAGCTATATGTTATGGGATGTCTTTCTGAGCGGTATTTAAAAGAATTAGCAGTTGAAATTCCTGCTGTAGATAAGTTTTATGGCAAGTTCGACTGGAAGAATCTGCTTCAAGACCTTGGAAAGGTGTATGATGAGCGCATTCATATAGAACGTTCACTTACTACTCCTCAACATTATGCCTATTTAAAGATATCCGAAGGCTGTGATAGAAAATGTTCTTATTGTGCTATTCCTATTATTACAGGTTGTCATGTATCAAGGACCATGGAAGATATACTTGACGAGGTTAGATACCTTGTTGAGAATGGAGTTAAAGAATTCCAGGTGATAGCTCAGGAACTTACATATTACGGTGTTGATATTTACAAGAAACAAATGCTTCCCGAATTAATCGAGAAGATCTCTGATATTCCGGGTGTAGAATGGATTCGTCTTCATTATGCTTATCCGGCTCATTTTCCTACAGATTTATTCCGTGTAATGCGTGAGCGCGATAATGTATGTAAGTATATGGATATTGCCTTGCAGCATATTAGCGATAACGTGTTATCTATGATGAAAAGGCATGTTACTAAAGCTGAGACCTATACTTTAATGGAACAGTTCCGTAAAGAGGTACCAGGAATACATCTGCGTACAACTTTAATGGTTGGACATCCGGGAGAAACGGAAGCAGACTTTGAAGAACTGAAAGAGTTTGTTAAGCATGTAAGATTCGATAGAATGGGTGCTTTTACATATTCTGAAGAGGAGGGAACCTATTCTGCTAACAATTATGAAGATTCTATTCCTCAGGAAGTTAAGCAACAAAGACTCGATGAATTGATGGAAATTCAACAAGGAATTTCTGCTGAACTGAGTGCCGCAAAGATTGGAAAATGCTTTAAAGTAATTATTGATCGAAAGGAAGGCGAATATTATATCGGACGAACAGAATTTGATTCTCCGGAAGTAGATCCTGAAGTTCTGATATTGGCAGGCGATGAACAGCTTGAAATTGGAGATTTATATCAGGTTAAGATAACCGATGCTGATGATTTTGATCTTTATGCAGAAGTAATTAAATAATTGCATTTTTATTGAATTTTAATTGCTTTATTAATAGATATTTACTAATATAGCAGTCGCTTTAAAAAAACTGAAAAACATTGAACAATAAAGAATTTATCACAGAGTTATCCGGTAGATTGGGGTATTCGGCAAAAGAGATATCAGATATGGTTTCTTCTGCCGTGTCTGTTGTGTCTGAACAATTGCAGGAAGGAAATACTGTTGTTGTTCAAGGATTTGGAACGTTCGACGTGAAAAAGAAATTAGAACGAATATCTGTAAATCCTGCTACTAAACAGCGTATGCTCGTACCGCCAAAGCTTGTGATAAATTTCAAGCCTAGCAATGTGATTAAAGATAAGTTTAAATAAGTCTTTAGATTATGGGTGAGAGAATAAACATACAGAATTTGATAGATTTATTTGCCGAGAAGAAAGGGTTAAGTAAGAAGGATGCTGAGAACTTTCTAAAGGAGTTTTTTGCTCTTATTGAAAAAGCACTTGAAACTGATAAATATGTAAAGATTAAAGGTTTTGGTACTTTCAAACTGATAGATGTTGATAGTCGCGAAAGTGTAAATGTAAACACAGGAGAAAGATTCCAAATACAAGGACATACAAAGATTTCGTTTACTCCCGAAGCTAGCCTTCGTGATCAGATAAATAAGCCTTTTTCCCATTTTGAAACGGTTATTTTAAATGAAGGGGTTGATTTTGAAGGTATGAGTGTTACCGATGAAATCTCTGAAAATGAAGATGAAACTGGTGTTTCTTTTGATGAAGAGAATGAACTTTCTTCTAATATAGAAGAAAGTGAAGATCTTACTTCTTCTATTCAATCAGAAGAATCGGAAAAAGTCCAGGCTACTGCGACTAATGTAATAGATGGGAATACTTCATCTTTAGAGAGTACCTCATCTGTAAATGCTGATAATCAACAAGAAATTGCTGGAACAGAAAAAAAAATTCAAGAGCCTTCTGCAGAAAAAGATAAAGAAATTGCCACATCTCCTGAGGAGGTAGAAATAATTGCTACTGAAAAACAACAGGAAGAGATTATTGAATCGAAGAATATTTCTGGCTTGAGCAAAGAAGTTAATGAGGAAGAATCTTCTATTCAAGTGGCAGAAGCAGTCTTAGATGCAGCAGAAGAAAAGATAGAAGGAGATGAGCCTAAAATAGCTGCAGCATTAGAGAAAATTGTACCTTTAAAAGGTAAGCAAGAGGATGTTTCCATGAAGGCAGATAATGCTGAAGTTGTAGAAAAACCTCAGGCTCCAGCTACATTGGCGGAGTTTATTTCTCAAGCTTTGGAGATAAAATCTAAAGAGAAGAAGACGGCCGTATCTCATAATGCTGAAGCAATTAAAGAGGATTTGATAGTAAAATCAAAGGAATCGTTGGCTGTTATTCCTAAAGAAGAATCGACTCCAAAAGAGGTTTCTGAACCAAAAGAAGTGCCTGTTCCTAAAGAAGTTATTGCACCAAGAGAAGTGCCTGCTTCAACAGAGACGTTTGTTCCGAAAGAGGTGTCTACTCCAAAAGAAATGCCAGCAGAGAAAGCTGAGGAAGAAAGTGCTCCTAAACAAAGTGGCGCATTGATCGAAGAATTGATTCTAAAAGCTAAGGCTGAGAAAGTGCAACAAGAAGCTATAGCTAGTAGTCAGAATTCTAAAATGACTATTTACTACTTTGTTGCTATGATTGCTTTTCTTTCGGTTTTTGCGGTAGCAGTATTTACTTATATATACAATCCTGATTTTGTAATGAGTATGGTTCCGGCTTCTGCTGAAAAAACTGCTATAGATTCAACTAAAGTAGATTCTGTTCCCGTGAAAAAAGAGGTTGCTATGCCAGTGCCTGATACTATTCCTTCTGTAGATAAAAAGGATATGGACCGAATAACTGATACGGAGACGAAGAATGCAGAAGCTGAAGCAAAAAGAGCTATTGCTTCTGCAGAACAAGTTGTAGCCGAAGCAAAGAAGAGACAAAAGGAACTTGCTGAATCTAAAGAGTCGGTCAAAGAAACTGAAAAAGTTGAAAAAGCGGATTCGAAAGAAAAGAAAGCACTCGAGAAACTTAATCCGAATGATTATACAATCACTGGAACTAAGAGTACATATACCGTGAAAAAGGGTGAATCGTTAGTGAGAATATCACAACAATTCTATAATTCCAAGGATTTATGGACGCTAATTTTGAAGCATAACCAGAAAGTGATAAAGGATGAGGATAATGTTCCTGCAGGAACTGTTCTGAAAATTCCGAACTTACGTTCAAAGAAATAATTTCTACAGATTAAGTTATTGCATGCTTGTACAAAAGAATGCAATGTTCTGTACAAAACAATTAATTCCCTTGTACAAAAGATTTCATTCTTTTGTACAAGGGAATCTCTTTTAAACCTTATGTTTTATCACTTTGTTGCCCAATCATCCAAAATCTAAACACTATGCATCTTTTTTTAATAAAATTTAGTTGCTGTACTAAATTATAAAGAGTATTTTTGGAACTCGAAAAGAAAAGACCTTTTCTAAAAGTCTTTTTCTTTATTTATAAAAGTAAAAACAATAAGTATTATAAAAAATTATGGCCGAATCAATTGATATTCGTGAGTTGAATGCACGGATTGAAAAACAAAGCGCATTTGTGACCAACCTCATGATGGGGATGGATCAGGTAATTGTAGGACAAAAACATTTAGTAGAGTCTTTGTTGATTGGATTATTGTCTGATGGACACGTTCTTCTTGAAGGTGTACCGGGACTTGCAAAAACATTGGCAATTAAAACACTGGCTTCTTTGATTGATGCAAAATATAGCCGTGTTCAATTTACGCCCGACTTATTGCCGGCCGACGTAGTTGGTACCATGATTTATAGTCAGAAAGACGAAAGTTTCGTTGTAAAGAAGGGACCTATCTTTGCTAATTTTATATTAGCAGATGAAATTAACCGTGCTCCGGCAAAAGTTCAGAGTGCGCTACTTGAAGCTATGCAGGAAAGACAAGTTACTCTGGGCAAAACTACTTTTAAACTTCCGGAACCATTCCTGGTACTTGCAACTCAGAACCCAATTGAACAGGAAGGTACTTATATGCTTCCTGAAGCACAAGTTGACCGTTTTATGCTGAAGGTTGTTATTGACTATCCAAAGCAGGAAGAAGAAAAATTAATTATTCGTCAGAATATCAGCGGAGCTAAATTTGATGTTAAGCCAATACTTAGCGCAGACGAAATCCTGGAAGCAAGAAAGGTTGTTCGCGACGTTTATCTGGATGAAAAGATTGAAAGATATATTGTTGATATCGTGTTTGCTACACGTTATCCAGAAAAGTACGGCTTGAACGAACTTAAAGAGATGATCAGCTTTGGTGGATCTCCACGTGCTTCAATAAATCTGGCACTTGCAGCTCGTACTTATGCTTTCATTAAGAGACGTGGATACGTAATTCCTGAAGACGTTCGTGCAATTGCTCACGATGTTCTTCGTCACCGTATCGGACTGACTTATGAAGCAGAAGCAAGTAATATCACATCAGACGAAATAGTAAGCAAGATTCTTAATAAGGTAGAGGTGCCTTAGTCGTATGGAAGCTAATGAACTTATAAAAAAAGTTCGTCATATTGAAATAAAAACTCGGGGATTGTCGAATAACATCTTTGCCGGGCAGTATCATTCTGCTTTTAAAGGCCGAGGAATGGCATTCTCTGAGGTTCGTGAATACCAGTATGGCGATGATATCCGTGATATTGACTGGAACGTAACAGCACGTTTCCACAAACCTTACGTAAAAGTGTTTGAGGAAGAACGTGAGCTTACTGTTATGCTCTTGATCGATGTGTCGGGTAGTCTTGAATTTGGAACTGTAAAGCAGATGAAGAAAGATATGGTAACTGAAATAGCTGCCACTCTTGCTTTTTCTGCTATTCAGAATAATGATAAAATTGGTGTAATCTTTTTCTCGGACAAGATAGAAAAGTTTATTCCTCCAAAGAAGGGTAGGAAACATATTCTGTTTATCATTCGCGAGCTGATAGATTTTCAGGCCACCAGTCGTAGAACAAACATTAAAATGGGGCTGGAATATCTTACAAATGCCATCAAGAAAAGATGTACGGCGTTTGTTATATCCGATTTTATCGATAACTCTGATTTTAAAAATGCTCTAACGATTGCTAATCGTAAACACGATTTGGTTGCTATTCAGGTTTTTGACAGACGAGTGGCAGAACTTCCATCGGTTGGTCTGATGAAAGTGAAGGATGCCGAAACCGGTCATGAACAATGGATTGACACTTCATCTGTTGCGTTACGTAAAGCACATCGGGAGTGGTGGATCAAGAAACAGAATATTCTTAGTGAAACATTTACAAAGAGTAATGTAGACTCGGTTTCTGTTCGTACAGACGAGGATTATGTGAAAGCGTTGTTGAACTTGTTTGCTAAAAGAAATTAATACGAAATGAGCAATTACACATTATTGAAAAGCAGAAAATTCTTAATTGCGCTGGGCTGCTCAATGTTGTTCTCTTTTGCGCCACAAAAGATTGCAGCTCAATCTGTTACTGTCGATGCTACAATTGACTCATTGCAGATTATGATTGGAGAGCAAGCCACAATTCAGCTGCAGGTAAGTCTTGATGCTAAACAGAAAGCTGTTTTCCCCCATTTCACCGATAGTCTGATAAAAGGAATAGAAGTTCTTGAAGTTGCAAAGCGCGATACTCAGTATTTGAACAACAATCAGCGTTTACTGATTACTCAGAAATACATTATAACTTCTTTTGACTCTGCGCTTTATTATATTCCGCCTTTCAGCATTATGGTAGGAAAGCAAGTCTATAAATCAAAATCTCTTGCATTAAAAGTATACTCTCCAAAAGTTGATTTGACTCACCCTGACCAGTTCTTTCCTCAGAAAGGTGTGATGAATCCGCCGTTTATGTGGAGCGATTGGGCCGGAGTGATATTCCTTTCAATACTGGCAATCCCATTAATGTTCCTGATTATATACTTTATTGTCCGCTACAGAGATAATAAGCCTATTATCAAGCATATTAAGATTGAACCAAAACTTCCGCCTCACCAGCTGGCAATGAAGGAAATAGAACGTATCAAGACTGAAAAAGTTTGGCAGAAAGGTCGCTCGAAAGAGTATTATACCGAATTGACCGATACTTTGCGTACATACATTCAGGATCGTTTCGGTTTCAATGCGATGGAAATGACCTCTTCCGAGATTATTGATAAGCTGATGGAAGTAGAAGCTAAGGATATCAGAGATTTGAAAGAGCTGTTTTTAACGGCAGACCTTGTTAAGTTTGCTAAGCACGACCCAATGATGAATGAAAATGATTCTAACTTGTTGAGTGCTATATCTTTTATCAATGATACAAAGGATGAAGAATCTCTTGATAAGAAGCCTGTTCCAACTGAAATTACTGTTGAAGAAAAACGTTCACGCAGAGCAAAGACTCTATTGATCTTTGGAATTGTCATATTGAGTGCTTCTGTACTGGCCATTTTGGCATATGTTGGTATGAGGCTGACCGATATGTTCTTATAAATGTGATATAAAACAATAGAAAAATGATATTTGCTAATATACATTATTTATTTCTGCTGATACTTCTTATACCATATATCATGTGGTATATCCTGAAGCAACGGAAGAATGAAGCATCACTTCAAGTTTCCGATACAAGGGTATATGCTCATGCGCCTAAAAGTTATAAGATTTATCTGCTTCACGCACCTTTCATTCTTAGGGTTATTGCTTTTGTAATGTTGGTACTGATTCTTGCACGTCCGCAAACCACAAATAGCTGGAAGAATACGGAAACTGAAGGTATTGATATCATGCTTGATATTGATATTTCTTCTACCATGCTGGCAGAAGATCTTAAACCAAACCGTTTGGAAGCTGCAAAAGAAGTTGCAACAGAATTTATCAACGGTCGCCCGAATGATAATATCGGTCTGACGCTCTTTGCAGCCGAAAGCTTTACTCAGTGTCCGCTGACAGTAGATCATGCCGTTTTACTTAATCTTTTCCAAAATATTAAATGTGGATTGATTGAAGATGGTACTGCTATTGGTATGGGTATTGCTAATGCTGTAACTCGTTTGAAGGATAGCAAAGCAAAATCTAAAGTTATTATTTTGCTAACTGATGGATCAAACAATAAAGGTGAAATATCTCCATTGACAGCAGCCGAAATTGCTAAAAGCTTTGGTATCAGGGTTTATACTGTTGGTGTAGGAACAAATGGAATGGCTCCATATCCGTATCCAACCGCTGCTGGTGTACAGTACATTAATGTACCTGTAGAATTTGATGAATCAACATTGTCACAGATTGCATCAACTACTGATGGTAAATATTTCCGTGCTACAAGTACTTCTAAGTTGAAAGAGGTTTATCAGGAAATTGATAAGCTGGAGAAAACCAAGTTAAACGTTAAGGCATATAGTAAGAGACAAGAATATTATCAGCCATTTGCATTGATATTGCTTCTGTGTATTCTTAGTGAAATACTTTTGCGTAACTCTGTATTAAAGAAAATACCATAATAAAAACAAGATAAACTATGTTTCGATTTGCAGACCCGACATATTTATATCTACTTATAATATTGCCGTTTATTGTGGCTTTTTACTTGTATTCCAACTTTAAGAGGAGGAAAGCGATTAAAAAGTTTGGTGATCCGGAATTGATGGCTCAGCTAATGCCTGATGTCTCAAAATATCGTCCCGACGTAAAATTCTGGCTAGTATTAAGTGCTTTGGCACTGACTATTGTTCTTATTGCTCGTCCTCAGTTTGGCACAAAACTAAATAAAGTAAAAAGGAGTGGAGTTGAAGTAATTATTGCATTAGATATTTCAAATTCAATGCTTGCTGAAGATGTAACTCCAAGTCGTTTAGAGAAATCCAAAATGTTGGTTTCTAAGCTGGTAGACGGATTCGATCAGGACAAAGTGGGTATGATTGTATTTGCAGGAGATGCCTATACACAATTACCTATTACCAGCGATTACATTTCAGCTAAAATGTTTCTGGAGACAATAACTCCCGATTTAATTTCCAGACAAGGAACAGCAATTGGTACTGCCGTTGATTTGGCTACGCATAGCTTTACTCCTCAGGAAGGAGTGGGCAGAGCTATTGTGCTTATTACCGATGGTGAAAATCACGAAGATGGAGCTATGGAAGCTGTAAAAGCTGCAAAAAAGGCAGGGATTATTGTTCATGTGCTGGGAGTTGGTTCTCCTGATGGAGCACCTATTCCTATTCCGGGAACAAATAATTTCCGTAAAGACAGACAGGGAAATGTTATTGTGACTCGTTTGAATGAATCTATGTGTAAAGAGTTGGCTAATGCTGGTAAAGGAATTTATGCAAGGGTTGATAATTCAAATTCAGCTCAGAAGGCATTAATCAGTGAGATTGATAAAATGGCAAAATCAGATATTGAAAGTAATGCATATTCTGATTTTGATGAACAATTTCAGGGAGTTGCATGGATCGTTTTACTTCTGTTGATTGCTGATTTGTTATTGCTGGAACGTAAGAATCCATTATTCAAGAATATTAAACTGTTTAAGATATAGTAGAGAGATGTCACAGATTAAATATATTATTTTTATAGCTTTCCTTCTTTTGGCAAATTGTGAATCTTTTGCCCAGAAGACCGAGAGGGATTACATCCGGAAAGGAAACCGATTGTTTAATGATAGTCTCTTTCTGCAGGCTGAGGTTAATTATCGGAAGGCTTTAGAGCTTAATCCTAATTCTACAGAAGCTTTATATAACCTGGGAAATACACTCTCTCAGCAAGGTAAATTGAAAAATGCAATGGAACAATATACCGCAGCTTCTAAATCTGAAAAAAACAAGACTAAGCTTGCCAAAATCTATCATAATGCTGGTGTGTTGTATCATTCTGCAAAGCATTATAAAGAAGCTGTGCAGGCTTATAAGCAATCTTTGAGAAACAATCCTAAGGATGATGAAACCAGATATAATCTGGCTTTGGCTATGAAAATGCTGAAGGATCAACAGAATCAGGATAAGAATAAAGACAAAAATAAAGATAAGAATAAGGATAAAGACAAGCAAAAGAAGCAAGACGAGAAGAATAAACAAGATCAGAAGAATAAAGACGATAAACAAAAGCAGCAGCCTAAACCTCAGCAGAATAAGAATCAGATGTCAAAAGAGAATGCTGAGCAACTGCTGAACGCTGCAATGCAAGATGAGAAACAACTTCAGGAAAAAGCTAAGAAACAATTAAGAAATCAAGGCAGAAACCTGGATAAAGACTGGTAGTATAATAAATAAAGGATAATAATAAAATATAAGCAATGAGGAAACTGATTTTCTTATTCGTTATTTTACTGGTTCCCGGAATTAAAAGTTTTGCTGATAACGTAAGGTTGGTGGCAGAAGCTCCGGAGGCAGTAGCTGTTGGTGATCAATTTAGAATTACTTACACGGTAAATACACAAGATGTAAAGAGCTTTAGAGCTTCTGCAATGAAAGGATTCGAGGTTTTGGCCGGTCCCTATGAGTCGAGAATGACAAGCTCACAGTATATAAATGGAAAAGGCTCCACTGTAAGCTCCATTACCTATACTTTTACGGTTATGGCTAGTACAAAAGGAACTTTTGCAATTGCTCCGGCAAGTGTTGTTGCTGCTGGTAAGCCAATAACTTCAAATGCTTTAAGAATCAGGGTGCTTCCTGCAGATCAAAGTAACGCTAACTCTGGTTCTTCTTCTGGCAAAGCTTCCCGTTCCTCTTCAGGAGCAAAGATTTCTGCAAACGATTTGATTATTGTAGGTTCTGTAAATAAAACAAATGTGTACGAACAGGAAGCGCTTGTGCTTACTTATAAAGTATATACTCTTGTCGATTTAAGAGGTTTTGATAATGTTAAGTTACCCGACTTTAAAGGTTTCCAATCACAGGAAGTTGAACTTCCTCAGACAAAACAGTTTACTTTGGAACGCTATAAAGGAAGAAATTACAATTCGGTAGTATACAGACAGTTTGTTCTTTTCCCACAGCAGACAGGCAAATTGACTATCAATCCGGCAAGATTTGATGCGTCAATAGCAAAAGTTATGCGAACAGATGATCCACTTGATGCTTTCTTTAATGGAGGATCAAATGTTATGGAAGTGAAGAAAACAGTTGTAACTCCTCAGATTACTGTAAATGTGAAATCTCTACCTGGTGGTAAACCTGCTAATTTCTGTGGTGGAGTAGGAGGATTTACCCTTTCATCTTCAATCAATTCTAAAAGCGTTAAAACGAACGATGCTGTAACTATCAAATTAACAATTTCGGGTGTAGGTAATCTTAAATTAATTGAGACTCCAAAGATTGAATTCCCTAAAGACTTTGAGGTTTATGATCCGAAGGTTACTAATAAGTTTACTCTTACCAAAAGTGGATTGTCAGGAAGTAAAGTGATTGAATATCTGGTAATCCCTCGCTATGCAGGAAATTACAAGATTCCAGCTGCAAATCTGACTTATTTTGATACGAACTCAAATACTTATAAAACTCTCAGATCTCAGGAATATGATCTGAATGTAGTAAAAGGTGCTGGTAATGCAGATCAGGTAATCGCTAACTTTACTAATAAAGAGGATCTTAAAGTGTTAGGTTCTGACATTCGATATATAAAGACTAATGATGTTACACTTTCTGATAAGGATGATTTCTTGTTTGGTTCATTGTTATATTATTTACTTTATATTATTCCTGCGTCTTTATTTATTGCCTTTGTAATCATTTACAGAAAACAAGCTGTAGAGAATGCAAATGTTGCTAAGGTACGTACCAAAAAAGCAAATAAAGTTGCTACAAAACGTATGAAGAATGCAGGTAAGCTTTTGAGTGAGAACAAAAATGAAGAGTTCTACGACGAAGTACTAAAAGCGTTGTGGGGATACATTAGTGATAAACTCAATATTCCGGTTTCTAAGCTGACTAAAGACAATGTTGATACTGAATTGACAAACTATGGAGTGAGCGCAGAACTTACTAAGGAGTTCTTATCAGTCCTTGATCAATGTGAGTTTGCTCGTTATGCTCCGGGTGATCCTAATGAAGCTATGGACAAAGTTTATTCTTCTGCCATCGAGGTAGTGAGTAAAATGGAAAACATAATCAAACACTAACTTATTAAGAAATAGTGATATGAAGAAAATTATATTTTTAGTATTAAGCATTCTGTGTTCTTTTAATCTTTCTGCTCAGGATTCTTTGGCTACAGATTCTGTACAACCATCCAGAACTGCCCGAAGAGAGTTTTCAGCGGCTAAGATTGAAAATGCTACAAAAGCACAGGGTGACAGTGCATATATTCGTAACGACTTTGCTTCAGCTATCCAGATATACGAATCATTACTTGAAACTAAAGGGGTAGCTGCTGAAGTTTATTATAACTTAGGCAATAGCTACTATAAAATAGGTAATATGGCTAGAGCTATTTTAAATTATGAACGAGCTTTATTGCTTAATCCTGGAGACAGTGACATACGTTCAAATCTTGAAATAGCTCGCAGCAAAACAGTTGATAAGGTGGAACCTACTCCTGAATTATTTTTTGTAACCTGGACAAACTCGCTGATTAATTGTATGGGTGCAGATGCATGGGCTAAATGCGGAGTTATTTCTTTTATTCTTTTAATTGTAGCGCTCTATTTCTTTATTTTCTCAAAGAAGATTATTCTGAAAAAAATTGGTTTTATCGCTTCAATATCTTTGTTGGTAATTCTTGTTCTTTCAAATGTGTTTGCTGCTCATCAGAAAGATCGTCTTATAAATCGTTCTGATGCTATTATTATGACGCCTAGTGTGACAATTAAGAGTACCCCAAATGAGAGTGGTACAGACTTGTTTATTATTCACGAAGGACGTAAAGTAAGCATTAAAGATAATTCCATGAAGGAATGGAAAGAAATAAAATTAGAAGATGGCAATGTGGGCTGGATTAAAACTATTGATCTTGAAGTGATTTAAATTTTAATGATATTCTAAATACAATGACTGACATACAGCAATTAATTCAATATGATAAAAGCGCTTTTCTAGCTTTAAACGGCAGTGATTCTACCTTTTGGGATGGATTTATGTGGGTATATACAAGTACAGTTGTATGGATTCCACTAGCGCTTGTATTGCTGTATGTCATCATTCGAAATAACAAATTGAAAGAGGCTTTATTAATAATTCTTTTAATTGCTATAACGATTACAATCTGTGATCGGGTTTCATCGGGTGTCTTTAAGCCTATATTTAAACGTTTTCGACCAGCTCAGGATCCTGAATTTATGTATCTTGTAGATATTATACATGGGTATAGGGGAGGGCGATACGGCTTTATTTCCAGTCATGCTGCTAACACTTTTGGTCTTGTAACTTTCACCTCATTTTTATTCAGAAGAAAAGAATATACTTTTGCTTTCCTCTTTTGGGCCATTATCACATGTTACTCTCGGATATATCTCGGAGTACATTATTTAGGTGATATCATTTGTGGAGCAATTTTAGGCTTTATTTCAGGTTTATTAGTCTATTACATATATAAATATATTCGCTCAAAGTATTTTTATGATAAAAGGCTTAATTACTCAATGAAATATACTCCAAGTGGCTATTTGATCTCTGATATAAATATCTTATTAATAGCTTTATTTTCTACAATATTTGTTGTAATGATAGCTGGTATGATTATTTATAACTATTATTATTTGTAAATTCTCAGAACTTTATAATCTCCTGATTTGTTTTTTATATAAAATTATGGGTTAAAGATTTGATTTCTATATTTTTTTTGTTAAGTTTATAGCGATAAATAATTGATATAGTATTAACCCAAATTTCTATATTATGAACAGAACAATAACTTTCAATGAACTTAGGAAAATAAAAGATTCATTGCCCAGCGGAAGCATGCACAGAATTGCAGATGAACTAAATTTAGATGTAGACACAGTCCGTAATTTCTTCGGTGGCAGTAACTTCAAGGAAGGCAAAAGTGTTGGACTTCATACAGAACCAGGTCCTGATGGTGGATTGGTAATGCTTGATGATACAACTGTTCTTGATCTCGCTTTAAAAATATTAGATGAACATAATATTAACCATCGGGAAGAAGTAAGTGAGGAACTAATACAAGTTTAATCAATAAAAATAAAAGTCCTGATTGATCCTTCTTCAATTAGGATTTTTTTCTATATATTAAGTTGCTATTATTTACAATTAAATGAAACTTATATGGAGGAAAAATTAGTTACACTAGCCATACTAACGTATGCAAAGGCTCAAATTTTAAAGAGCGTATTAGAAAAAGAAGGAATAAAATCTTACATACAAAATGTAGATCTTATAAAACCGGTTGTGTCTTCTGGTGTTCGTTTAAGGATAAAAGAAAGCGATCTACCTCATGCTTTGAAAATAACAGAAAGTAACCTTTGGCTTTCTGAGGAAATAATAGGAGAGAAGCCGATTGAAAAGGAAAAAAGCAATAAAGTTTTAATTCCTGTGGATTTCTCTGATTATTCTATGCGTGCATGTGAATTTGGTTTTGGATTTGCAAAGACATTTGATACAGAAGTTGTCTTGCTTCATGTTTATTTTACTCCCAGATACATGCCGTCAATCCCATATAATGATGTTTTTAGCTATCAAGGACCAGATGAAGAGTCAATTAAAAATATCATCAAGAAGGTGAATGATGATTTAAATAATTTATCTGACAAGATTAAAAGTAAAATTGATTCTGGTGAATTTCCTAATGTTAAATTTAGTTGTGTGCTAAAAGAAGGAATACCTGAGGAAGAAATCTTAAGATATGCTAAAAGTACTTCTCCTGGCATAATTGTTATGGGAACTCGTGGCAAGAATAAGAAAGATGCAGATATCATTGGAAGTGTTACAGCTGAAGTAATTGATAGAAGCAGGGCTATTGTTTTTGTTGTCCCGGAAAATACACCATTTAAAATCTTTAATGATGTTACAAAGCTTGCATTTATAACAAACTTCGATCAAAAAGATCTAATTGCTTTTGATGCATTAATTAAGAAAATGAGTGCATTTAAGTTTTCTGTTACACTTATTCACTTAGCAGCATTAAAGGATACCTGGAATGAAATTAAGTTAGCTGGCATCAAAGAATATTTTCATAAGCAATATCCTGATTTGCAGATTTATTATGATATTGTTATGGACGATAATTTAGGTCAAAATTTGGATTCATTTATTCAGGCTAATAATATTGATGTTATTACTATTACGTCGTATAAAAGAAACATGTTTGCTCGCTTATTTAATCCTAGTATTGCAATGAAAATGATATTTCATACAGATACGCCATTATTAGTTATAAGTGATAAAATTTAGCAGATTCTAATTAGTTCAATAATTAATATTATGTTTAATACAATTTATTTGTTTTATTAATTAAGGCCTCCACCTCATCCAAATTTAAGATTATTCGATAAATTATCAGTAATAGAAAATAGATCAATAAAAACATAATGATATTGGGATAAAAAAATCACTTAAGAAAAATATTCTTAAGTGATTTTTTTATTAGGAAATAAGTTTCTTACTTACCTTGAGCTTCAACTTCTTTAGCTAGAGCTTCAAATTCTGGACCACCAATTCCTAACTTGTAGTAAATAGTATAAAGTCCACTTAACCATAAGTCTTTGCTATCAGGTTTAAGTTCTCTAGTTTTTTCATAGTACGGTTTAGCATCTTCATAGAATTTCTTGATCTTAGCTTGTTCTGATTTATACTTAGGATCATTAAATTCAATTTTAAGATTTGATTCATAATCAATTGCTTGAGATAAATATGCTAGTCCCATGTTTGAGTATGCTTCTGTGTACTTAGGATCAACTTCAATTGTCTTTTTATAATATTCAATTGCTTTTTCATAGTTCTTCATGCTTTGGCTAATATAACCTTTTACATAAAGGAAAAATGGATTTTTTTGATCTTTAGCAATCATCTGATCAGCAAAGGCATTTGCATCGTCAAATTTATTTGTATTACTATAGAAATCTATAAGGTGTCCAAAGAAATAATTGTTATCAGTATAAGATTGAATACCTTCTTTTAATGTATTAACCCAATTTGCAGTGTCTTTTAAAGCTTTGTAACCTTCTGCAACTAATTGCATAGCGCTGCTACCATTTCCTTTGTCATTTTTAGCTAGAAGACCATATTTGATAGCGTTTGGATAGTCATTCATTCTTGTTGCAGACAGAGAAGCATAGAATGCTATAGTTGATAATAATGTATCTTTAGCAGCAAGTTGTTCTTCTTGTAACATTGGAGCACTTGCAAGATCTACATACATGCCAAAGAAGTTAAGAGCTTCCTTATTTTTCCCCATGTTGTAATACTGGCTACCTCCGTTAATTAAGTTCACTCTCTCTGTTTTAATAGTTGAAGCATTACCTTTTCTGAATTTAAACTTAACTTTTCCTTTTTCGTTTGGAACTTGTTCTAATTCATCACATTTAAGAAAATAACCAAACATTTTATATAGGCTATTGTATGCCTTTAAAGTGTCATATGGTTGTCTTAAATATGCATTCTTCATCTCGTTAGCATTAATGCTTTTTTGAATAAGACCAGCAACATTCCATGTATTTGCCTGATTTTTTGTTTCTGCATTTTCTAAAGCTTCACCGATTAGTTTTTCAGCTTCAGTAAAATTAGGTTTTACTGCATCTGCTAAGCTTTTTGCCTCTTTAACATTCTTTTCTTGGGCGAAAGAGAATCCAACAGCTAATAGCAGGACAATTGATAATAATACTCTTTTCATACTTTTTGTGGATTAAATATTAAACTTTTATTCTTCATCATTAGTTTGTTCTTCTGAACTAAGATTTTCTGAATTAATAATAGTTTCATCTTCTTCAGATAGGTCTGCTTCTTCTGGGCTTTCAGACACAACTTTACAAACTGAACCTATTTCATCATTACGTTTCTCCAGATTAATTAGTCTTACACCTTGTGTAGCACGTCCCATAATTCGAACATCTGCAACTTTTAGACGAATAGTGATACCTGATTTATTAATAATCATCAAGTCATTTTCATCTGTTACAGATTTTATAGCAACTAATTTTCCAGTTTTATCTGTTATATTCAAAGTCTTAACACCCTTACCGCCTCTATTTGTGATACGATAATCGTCTATATCAGAACGTTTTCCATAACCTTGTTCAGATACTACCATTACTGATTCTGTTTCTTTATCCTTGATACAGATCATTCCGATTACTTCGTCATTATCATTGTCGAGTGTCATACCACGAACTCCGGTAGCAGTTCTACCCATTTCGCGAACAGCTACTTCGTTGAAACGAATGGCGCGTCCGTTACGGTTAGCAATGATTATTTCATTATCGCCTTTGGTCATACGAACCTCAATTACTTGATCATCTTCACGAAGGTTGATTGCAATTACGCCATTTTGACGTGGACGAGAATATTGTTCCAGGCTTGTTTTCTTAATAACACCCTGTTTTGTACAGAACAAAAGGTAATGATTGTTGATAAAGTCTTGATCAGTGAGACTTGGTACGCGAACAAATGCATTTACTTTATCGTCTGAATCAATATTTAATAGATTTTGAATTGCTCTACCTTTTGAATTCTTTGTTCCTTCAGGAATTTCATAAACCTTTAACCAGTAACACTTACCTTTCTGAGTAAAGAACATCATTGTATTATGCATTGTTGCAGGATAGATGTTTTCAACGAAGTCTGCATCACGAGTTTCAGTTCCCTTAGATCCTACTCCTCCTCTATTCTGAGAATGGAATTCTGCCAATGGTGTACGCTTAATGTATCCTAAGTGTGAAATGGTGATAACCATCTGATCATCAGCGTAGAAGTCTTCTGGGTTAAATTCTTCTGATGAATAAACTATTTCAGAGCGACGTTCATCACCGAATTTAGCTTTAACTTCAAGAAGTTCATCTTTGATAACTTTACGACAAACTTCGTCATTTGCAAGGATCTCTTCGAAATAAGCAATTTGCTTCATCAGTTCTTCATATTCTGCATGAAGTTGATCTTGCATTAGTCCTGTTAACTGTCGCAGACGCATTTCTACGATAGCACGCGACTGTATTTCTGTAAGATTAAAACGTTCAATAAGTCCTGCTATAGCTTCATTAGGAGTTTTAGCAGCACGGATAATCCTGATAACTTCATCAATATTATCGGATGCAATTATTAAACCTTCTAAAATGTGAGCACGTTCTTTAGCTTTTCTTAATTCATATTGTGTACGACGAACTACTACATCATGTCTATGCTCAACGAAATTAGATATTAAGTCTTTTAAATTGAGTGTTTTAGGACGTCCGTTTACTAAAGCAATGTTATTAACACTAAAGGATGACTGTAAAGATGTCATCTTGAATAGTTTATTCAGAACAACGCTTGAATTTGCATCTCTCTTAATATCAATAACGATACGCATACCTTCGCGGTCGGATTCGTCATTAATGTTAGAAATACCTTCAATTCTCTTATCAGAAACTAAGTCGGCTATTGACTTAATAAGGTCAGCCTTGTTAACGTTATATGGAATTTCTGAAACAATAATTTTATCGTGACTAGTTTCTGCTTCAATATTTGCTTTAGCACGCATTACAACTCTACCTCTACCTGTGAGGAAAGCTTCGCGAACGCCACTCATACCATAAATATAACCACCGGTAGGGAAATCTGGAGCCTTAACATATTGCATCAGCTCTTCAATTGTAATTTCCTTGTTATCCAGGTATGCATCACATGCATCAATAACTTCAGAAAGATTATGAGGTGGCATATTAGTTGCCATACCTACAGCAATACCAGAAGCACCGTTTACTAAAAGGTTTGGTATGCGGGTTGGCAATACTTTAGGCTCTTGTAATGTATCGTCAAAGTTGTTTTGAAAATCTACCGTTTCTTTTTCGATATCCCTCATCATTTCCTCGCCAACTTTATTCAGACGAGCTTCTGTATAACGCATAGCAGCAGGGCTATCACCATCTACAGAACCAAAGTTTCCTTGTCCATCGATCAATGTGTAACGCATTGCCCATTCCTGAGCTAGTCTTACCATTGCACCATAAACCGAGGAGTCACCATGTGGGTGATATTTACCCAAAACTTCACCGACAATTCTGGCTGATTTCTTATAAGGTTTATCAGAAGTATTACCTAATTCGTTCATACCAAAGAGGATTCTTCGGTGAACGGGTTTAAATCCATCTCTAACATCTGGAAGAGCACGAGATACAATTACCGACATTGAATAATCAATATAGGATGATTTCATCTCATCTTCGATGTTGATTTTTATAATTCTGTCTTGTTCAAGCATTTAAAAATATTATTAATTATACATTTATGGCTTACAAAAAACCACGCTAAAGTAATGCTTTTCCCCGAGATATAAAAGCTTTCAGGTAAAAACTTTCCATGTTAATTTAACGTTCTCATAGTATAGTAATATTATTAATGGAAGGTTTTACTGTTTTTGATATTCTCTTTTTTTTAAGACCTACGCTAATTTTAAAATAGGTCTACAGTTTATTAGAGAATTATCTAGACTATATTTTATAAAGGTGTAGTCCTTTTTGTAAATAAGATATCAATCACTGTTTTACCTGTTACCAATAAGTTGGTAAATGTTGCAACTAAAATGTTTTTTTTTCGTTATTAAAGATATAATGGCATAACTTTTGTTATTAATAATATTAAGAGAACAAAAAGGTACGTTTAATTTGGTAAATGCGTATCTTTGCATTGTATAATATTAGAATAAGGAGAAATAAATATATGGATAATCAATTCTCACAGAAAGTATCAGAAGTCATTATTTATAGTAAGGAAGAAGCTAACAGACTGAATAGTGGCTTTATTGGTCCCGAGCATTTGTTTTTGGGACTGCTTCGTAATGGTGAAGGGAAAGCTATTGACATACTATCAAAATTCAATATAAACTTTTCAGAGATTAAGGCTAGAATAGAAAATAAACTTCGCGAAATAGCTGAGCCAAAAGATTATATGTTTGATGATATCGTATTAACTGCTGAAGCTTCTAAGATTTTGAAAATGTGTATTTTAGAAGCCAGACTTCTAAAAAGCCCGGTAGCAGATACAGAGCATATGCTTTTAGCTATTTTGAAGGAAAATAATAATTTAGTATCCGAAGTTCTTGGTGAAAATAATGTTCAATATAAGAATGTATATGAACAACTTTCACTTCAGCCCGATATTAATTCTGGACTAGGTTTTAGCGAGGATGACGAGGATGAAGAAGATGATATGCAACAAGGCTCGGAAGATAATTCTTCTAAGAAACAGCAAACTCAGGCTCCTCCTCGTAAAACAGCAAATGATACCCCTGTTCTTGATAATTTTGGGACAGATATGACACGTGCTGCTGAGGAAGGAAAGCTAGATCCTATCGTTGGACGTGAAAAAGAAATAGAACGTGTAGCACAGATTCTTAGTCGTAGAAAGAAAAATAATCCTATACTTATAGGTGAACCTGGCGTTGGAAAATCGGCTATTGTAGAGGGTTTGGCACTAAGAATCACGCAAAAAAAGGTTTCTCGTATTTTGTTTGATAAACGTGTTATCTCGCTCGACATGACTTCTGTTGTGGCCGGAACCAAATACCGTGGACAGTTTGAAGAACGTATTCGCTCCATTCTCAATGAGTTACAGAAGAATCCTAATATAATCCTTTTCATCGATGAGATTCATACTATTGTTGGTGCGGGTTCTGCTACAGGATCGATGGATGCGGCAAATATGCTTAAGCCTGCTTTGGCTCGAGGTGAGATACAATGTATTGGAGCTACAACAACCGATGAATACAGAAAAAATATCGAGAAAGATGGTGCGTTAGAACGTCGTTTTCAGAAAGTTATGGTAGAACCGACCACTCCTGCTGAAACCCTTCAGATTCTTCAAAATATAAAAGAGAAATATGAAGATCATCATAATGTAACATATACGGATGAAGCTTTGCTGGCTTGCGTAAAACTGACAGAACGTTATGTTACTGATCGGAATTTCCCTGATAAAGCTATTGATGCACTTGATGAAGCAGGTTCTCGTGTACACCTTGCTAACATTAATGTTCCGAAGGAAATTGAGGATCAGGAAAAGTTGATTGATGAGACTAAAAGTAAAAAGAATGAGGCTGTTAAGTTGCAGAATTACGAACTTGCTGCTAGTTTCAGAGATAAAGAAAAAGAATATACCAATCAGTTGGAAGATTTAAAGCGCGATTGGGAAGCTAATATTAAGCAAAACAGGCAAACCGTTGATGAAGAGGAAATTGCAGAAGTTGTTTCAATGATTTCAGGCATACCTGTTCAACGTATGGCACAGGCTGAAGGCATGAAATTAGCTAAAATGAAGGACGATCTTCTTACTAAAGTAGTTGCTCAGGATTCTGCTGTAGATAAACTTGTTAAGGCTATTCGCAGAAGCCGTGTGGGTCTTAAAGATCCTAACAAACCAATTGGTACATTTATGTTCTTAGGTCCAACGGGCGTTGGTAAAACTCTGTTGGCTAAAGAATTAGCAAAATATATGTTCGGTTCTTCAGATGCCCTGATAAGAATTGATATGAGTGAGTATATGGAAAAATTCACAGTATCTCGTCTTGTTGGAGCTCCTCCGGGATACGTTGGATACGAAGAAGGTGGCCAGTTAACCGAGAAAGTTAGAAGAAAACCTTATTCTATCGTACTTTTAGATGAAATAGAAAAAGCGCATCCAGATGTATTTAATTTGTTACTGCAAATTATGGATGAAGGCCGACTAACTGACAGTTATGGCAAAACGGTCGATTTTAAGAATACTGTGTTGATTATGACATCAAATATTGGCACACGTCAGTTAAAAGAGTTTGGTCATGGTGTGGGTTTTGCAACTCAAAGCCGAATGGATGATACGGAATTTGCTCGCGATGTAATAAAAAAGGCATTGAATAAATCCTTTGCTCCAGAATTTATTAATCGTGTTGATGAGATTATTACTTTCGATCAGCTTTCTTTAGATGCTATTAAGAATATTGTAGATATAGAATTGTCCGGCCTTTATAATCGTATAGAAAATATTGGTTATAAGTTGGTTATCTCTGATAGTGCTAAAACATTCCTGGCAACAAAAGGTTACGATGTTCAATTTGGAGCTCGTCCTTTGAAGCGTGCAATACAAAACTATCTGGAAGATGGGCTGTCCGAAATAATCATTACTTCAGGTATAAAGGACGGAGATACAATTTCTGTTGATTTCATCGAAGGAAATGCAGATTTAAGCATGACAGTAATTAAGTCAGCAGAAAATAAAGAATAGTCAAACAATAAAAAATAAGTCAAAATGTCAGATTGTACATAATCTGGCATTTTTTTTGTCCTATTAATGAAAAAGAAATAAATTTTTAAATAACAACTTAAATATAATTTTGAGATTATGCAAAAAGGAAACATTGGGGTAACTACTGAGAATATTTTCCCCGTCATTAAAAAGTTCTTGTATAGTGATCATGAGATTTTTCTTCGTGAAATCGTTTCTAATGCTGTAGATGCTACACAAAAACTTAAAACCTTTGCTTCGGTTGGAGAATTTAAAGGTGAATTAGGAGATCTTACAGTTAAAGTATCATTAGAAAAAGATACAATTACTATTTCCGACCGTGGTATCGGACTTACAGCCGAAGAAATTGAAAAATATATAAATCAGATAGCTTTTTCTGGTGCCAATGATTTCTTGGAAAAATATAAGAATGATGCAAATGCCATTATCGGACACTTTGGTCTTGGTTTTTACTCTTCTTTTATGGTATCCAAGAAAGTGGAAATTATCACAAAGTCTTTCAGGGAAGATGCTAAAGCTGTAAAATGGAGTTGTGACGGAAGCCCTGAGTTTACTTTAGAAGAAGTAGAAAAAGAAGATCGTGGAACTGATATTGTTCTTTATATTGACGATGATTGCAAAGAATTCCTCGAAGAGGCTCGTGTATCTTCTCTTTTGAAGAAATATTGTAGTTTCTTGCCTATTCCTGTTGCTTTTGGAAAGAAGAAAGAATGGAAAGACGGTAAGCAGGTTGAAACGGATGAGGATAATGTAATTAATAACTCAAATCCTTTGTGGACACTTAAACCTGCTGATTTAAAAGAAGAGGATTACAAAAAGTTCTATAGAGATCTTTATCCAATGTCTGATGATCCTTTATTCTGGATTCATTTGAATGTTGATTATCCTTTCAATCTGACTGGTGTACTTTATTTCCCTAAAATAAAAAGCAACTTAGATCTGAATAAGAATAAAATTCAGTTGTATTGCAATCAAGTTTATGTAACCGATTCTGTTGAAGGAATTGTACCTGACTTTTTGACATTGCTTCATGGCGTAATCGATTCTCCTGATATTCCGTTGAACGTATCTCGTTCTTACTTGCAGAGCGATTCAAATGTCAAGAAGATCTCTTCTCACATTACTAAGAAAGTGTCTGATCGTCTGCAATCTATCTTCAAAAATGATCGAAAAGAGTTCGAAGAAAAATGGGATGATTTGAAGCTCTTTATTAATTACGGAATGCTTACTCAGGAAGATTTCTATGACAAAGCTGCCAAATTTGCATTGTTGAAGGATACTGATTCTAAATTCTATACGTTCGAAGAGTATAAAACGTTGATTAAAGATAACCAGACTGACAAAGATGGCAATCTTGTTTATTTGTATGCAAACAATAAAGATGAGCAATTTAGTTATATCGAAGCAGCTGTAAACAAAGGATACAATGTATTACTACTGGATGGACAATTAGATACTGCTGTAATTAATATGTTTGAGCAGAAGTTCGAAAAAAGCCGCTTTACTCGTGTAGATAGTGATATAGTTGATCACCTAATTGTTAAAGAAGATAAGAAAGAATCAGCATTAGAAGAAGGCAAACACGAAATTCTTTCAACTTTATTCAAGAGTCAGCTACCATCAATGGAAAAGGTAGAATTTAATATCGTATCTCAATCTTTGGGTGAAAATGGCTCTCCTATTATGGTTACTCAAAGCGAGTATATGCGTCGTATGAAAGAGATGGCAAATTTGCAACCAGGTATGAGTTTCTACGGTGAAATGCCTGATATGTTTAATTTGGTTGTAAATGCTGATCATAAACTTGTAAAACAGGTTATGGATGAAGAAGATAAAGAATGTTCTGCTGCAATTCAACCTGTTCAGAGTGAAATTGATGCATTAAACGCTCGTCAAGCAGAGTTAAAGAAACAACACGAAGGTAAAAAGGATGAAGAGATTTCTGTAGCAGAAAAAGATGAATTAGCTGATCTTGATAAAAAAACAGCTGATTTGAAAGCTAAAAAGGATTCATTATTAAGCGATTATGCCGAAAAAAATAAGATTATTCGCCAATTAATCGACTTAGCTCTTCTTCAGAATAATATGCTAAAGGGTGAAGCTTTGAACAATTTTGTAAAAAGAAGTATTGAATTGATTTAATTTAATATAACCTCTTTAGGGATTATATATTTAAAGAGCATTACAGTCTTTTTTGCTGTAATGCTCTTTTTGCGTATAAAAAGAGCGGTAAGCAAACAAATAATATGCAAACAATTCTTTATATTTGAGTTTTTATTACTTGATACAGGATACTTCATTCAATAAATATGAGAAAAATTCTAATAATCTTAATAATAGCAGCTTTAATTGTTCCATATTCAAACGCACAGAAAGTTGGATTGGTGCTGAGTGGCGGTGGAGCAAAGGGGTTGACGCATATAGGTATTATCCGGGCGCTGGAAGAAAACAATATCCCGATAGATTACATAACAGGCACCTCTATGGGAGCTATTATCGGAGCGCTTTATGCTATGGGATATTCACCGGATGATATGGAGCGATTAATTTCTTCAGAAGATTTCAAAAGATGGTATAATGGTGCTGTTGAAGAGGAATATGTGTATTATTTTAAAAAGAATGCACCAACTCCTGAATTTTTTAATATTAAAATGTCTTTGAAAGATTCGTTGAGTGCAGTGAAACCTCAGTTTCTGCCATCAAGTATGGTGAATCCTATTCAGATGAATCTTGTTTTTGTAGATTTGTTTGCTCGTTCAACAGCTCTTTGTGGAGGAAATTTCGATAATCTTTTTGTTCCTTTTCGCTGTGTGGCTTCCGATGTATATAATAAAAAGCAATTAGTAATGAAAAAAGGAGATTTAGGTGATGCTGTTCGTGCATCAATGAGTTTTCCTTTTGTATTTAAACCTATTCAAATAGATGGTGTATTAGCTTATGATGGCGGAATTTATAATAATTTCCCTACTGATGTGATGCGTGATGATTTTCATCCGGATATTATAATAGGCAGTGTCGTAGCTTCCAATCCTACTAAACCCGATGAAAACGATCTTATGAGTCAGATTGATAACATGGTTATGCAAAAAACTGATTATTCTCTTCCTGACTCGGTTGGTATTGTTATGAAGTTTAAGTATGACAATGTGGGGCTGCTTGATTTTGATAGAATTAAGGAAATTCAGGATATTGGCTATAATCGGACAATAAGTATGATGGATTCTATCAAAAGTCGTATTCATAGACGGGTGAATGCGGATAATATCCGTTTGCGCAGATTGGTATTCAAGAGCAATCTTCCGGAATTGATATTTAAGAATATTGAAATTCAAGGAGCTAATGCTTTGCAAAAGACTTATATAAAGAAAGAATTTCATTATTCAGATAATAAAGTATTTACTTATGAAGATTTAAAACGAGGATATTTCCGTTTATTGTCAGACAATACTATTTCTGAAATTATTCCTCATGCAATTTTTAATCCGATGGATGATACTTATAATTTGAATCTGAAGGTGAAAATGGAAGATAACTTTTCTATCCGAATGGGAGGAAATATTTCTTCTACAAATTCCAATCAGGTTTATTTTGGGCTTTCTTATAAAGACTTAAACTATTATTCTAAAGAATTTATTTTAGATGGCCAATTGGGCAAAGTATATAATAACTTTCAATTTACGGCTAAAGTTGATTTTCCTACTCAGATTCCTACTTCGTATAGACTGATAGCTTCTATATCTACTTTTGATTATTATAAAAATGATAAATTATTTTCGGGCAATGATAATCCTGCTTTCAATAAAAAGGATGAACGATTTATTAAAATAAAGGCAGCTCTGCCATTTTTGTCGAAAAAGAAAGCTGAATTTGGTCTTGGCTATGCGCACATAAACGATCAGTACTTTCAGACGAATATTATTGATTTTGGGTCTTCAAAGCACGATAGAAGTAATTATAAGCTCGTAGGAGGCTCAATTGGATTCGGGGGTAGTACATTGAATGCAAAGCAGTTTGCCACAGCAGGAAGCAAGGATTTGCTTCTTGCTCAGGTTTTTTCCGGGAATGAAACATATATTCCCGGAACCACGACTTCTGAAACAACTGATTATAAAAACGACAACTCCTGGATGCAGCTTTCGTATAAAAACGAAACTTATTATAAGATAAATCCAAAGTTTACATTAGGATCGTATATTGAAGCTCTTTATTCATCAAAGAACTTCTCGGAAAATTATACGGCAACAATTTTGGAAGCCGGAGAATTTGCACCTACACCGCACAGTCAGATTTCATATAATGAAGCTTTCCGTGCTAATCAATATTTGGCTTTGGGAGTAAAACCAATATATAATATTAGTTCGGTGTTTCATTTGCGAGGAGAATTTTATGGCTTTCTACCTATAAAACCTATTGAAAGAAGCTCAATAAATAAAGCAGTATATGGGAAATCGTTCTCAAACTTTCAATATCTTGGAGAAATTTCTTTAGTTTGCCGATTGCCCTTTGGAGCTATTAGCGCGTATGTAAATCATTATAGCTCACCGTCTAAGAACTGGAATGTGGGTGTAAGTTTGGGGTGGTTATTATTTAATTCTCGATTCATCGAATAATTTTTATAAAAAAAGTGTAGAAATTCCTTGTGTTTTCGGGAAAAAGCGGTATCTTTGCACCCGTTAAACAAATGGCCCCGTGGCTCAACTGAATAGAGCATCTGACTACGGATCAGAAGGTTACAGGTTTGAATCCTGTCGGGGTCACAAGTTTTAAGTTTAATAATATTATTGCTGGCCCCGTGGCTCAACTGAATAGAGCATCTGACTACGGATCAGAAGGTTACAGGTTTGAATCCTGTCGGGGTCACAAGTTTTAAGTTCAATAATATTTCGCTGGCCCCGTGGCTCAACTGAATAGAGCATCTGACTACGGATCAGAAGGTTACAGGTTTGAATCCTGTCGGGGTCACTAAAAAAGAATCTCCTGCAAACTAATTATTTGCAGGAGATTCTTTTTTTATTCGATGAAATCGGCAATAATTTCATTTTTTAAAATTATTCCTAACTCCCTCACTATTGTTTTTTAATGCCCTCATAATAAAAGTGATAGATAAATGACGGTAGAAATTATCCATCACTTATCTATCACTTTATCCCTAACTTTTATGTAAGATCCGTCACTATTTGGACATATCTTTTAGCATTTAATATTTAATTCATTCAGTACTGCACGTATTTTTTCGAATGTAGTGATTCTGGTAGGAACAAGAGGCAAGCGAAGTTTATTTTCAATCATACCCATTGCGTTCAGCATTGATTTAACTCCTGCAGGATTGCCATCCACAAACAATAAATCGAATAGTTCGGTGAATTTATGGTGAATAGAAAGAGCATTTGCATAATCTCCCGCCAAAGCCAAACGAGTCATTCTACTAAATTCTCGTGGAAAGGCATTACCAATTACTGAAATAACACCTACGGCTCCGAGGGTAATTAGTGGGAATGTAATTCCGTCATCGCCGGAAAGCACGTTGAAATCGACTGGCTTATTTTTAATAATATCATCCATTTGAGTGATATTTCCAGATGCTTCCTTAACGCCGACAATGTTTTTGAAGTCGCGTGCTAAACGAAGAGTTGTTTCTGCTGTCATGTTAACACCTGTACGTCCGGGAACATTATATAAAATAATTGGAAGATCAGTTGAATTTGCAATTGCTTTATAATGTTGATAAATACCTTCCTGTGATGGCTTGTTATAGTAAGGTACAACAGACAGAATAGCATCTATACCTGTAAAGTCATCATTCTTAAGAGTTTCGATAACTGCTCTGGTATTATTGCCTCCACAACCCAATACAATTGGAATCTGGCCATTTACTCGTTCTACAATTAGTTTCTGGATTTTTATCTTTTCTTCAGAAGACAGGGTTGGTGTCTCGGCAGTAGTTGCCAGAATAACAAGAAAGTCTGTTCCGTTCTGAAGTTGATAGTCAACTAATCTGATGATTGCTTCGTAATCAACGCTTTCGTCTTCTTTGAATGGGGTAATAAATGCTACGCCCATACCTCTTAATTTTGACTGTATCATAAGTGTAATTGTAATCTAAAGGTATTTATGCTGCAAAAGTACTAATATTTTCTATTTTTACTATACGTAGGTGATGAAAATAATTTATTTCGTGTTAAATGGTTACAATATTAGCTTTAAAAACTCCTCTTCGCTTATAATACGTATTCCTAGTTTAGTGGCTTTTTCCAGTTTACTAGGCCCCATATTATCGCCGGCAAGAATAAAACTTGTTTTAGATGATATAGAACCAACGTTCTTACCTCCATTTTGTTCAATCATATTTTTGTATTCATCGCGCGAATGATGAACAAATACGCCACTTATCACAATAGAGAGTCCGTTTAGTTTTTCACTAATCTGCTCATGTTTCTCTGAACGTGTAAATTGCAATCCCACCTCTTTTAGTCTGTTTACCAGGAGGATATTTTTTTCGTCGGCAAAGTAATTCACGATGCTTTGGCCTATTTTTTCTCCAATTTCATCAACCTGAACAAGAGTTTCTAGCGTGGCTTGCTCCAGTTCTTCTATTGAAGCGAATGCTTTAGCTATTTTTTTTGCAACGGTTGCTCCGACAAAACGGATTCCCAAAGCAAAAATAACTCGTTCGAACGGTACTTCTTTGGAGGATTGCAGACTAGCTATAATATTCTCTGCAGATTTTTCGCCCATTCTATCCAGACCTTTTATCTGATCTGCAGTAAGATCGTACAAGTCTGCGGATTGCTTATTAGTCCTTGATTGTAGAATAAATCAACAGTTTCTGGTCCTAATCCGTCAATGTTCATGGCTTTCCGACTGATAAAATGCTCTATTTTTCCTTTTATTTGTGGTGGACAAGCATTTTCGTTGGGACAATAGTGAGCAGCTTCGCCCTCGTAACGAATTAATTTTGAACCACATTCCGGACAGTTTGAGATAAATTCAACTTTATCGCCAATCATAAAGCGAGATTTAATATCAACTCCAGTTATTTTCGGAATAATTTCTCCTCCTTTTTCCACGTAGACCATATCGCCAATATGAAGATCGAGGC
This sequence comes from Bacteroidaceae bacterium, assembly GCA_963668125.1. GTDB lineage: Bacteria > Bacteroidota > Bacteroidia > Bacteroidales > Bacteroidaceae > Bacteroides. The sequence goes on from OY764215.1 coordinate 2,661,536, forward strand.
CTTCAATAATATCGGCATTATGAAGTGAAGCACGTTTTACAATGGTTCCTGAAAGTTGAACCGGGTCAAGATTAGCAACCGGAGTAACAGCTCCGGTTCTACCTACTTGATAAGTAACCTGATTAAGACGGGTTAATGCCTGTTCTGCCTGGAATTTATAAGCAATAGCCCAACGAGGCGATTTTGCTGTGTAACCCAATGTGTTTTGATGACGTAAAGAGTTTACTTTCAATACAATACCATCGCAGGCAACTGGCAGATTTTTTCGTTCAACATCCCAGTAATTTATGAAATCGAACACTTCTTGAAGCGTTTTACATTTCCGTACTGCATCCGAAATCTTAAATCCCCAATTTTGTGCAACTTGAAGGTTCTCAAAATGTCCATCGCAGGGTAACTTATCACCTAATAAATAATAAAGATATGCATCCAATTTCCGAGAAGCAACAACTGACGAATTTTGTAGTTTCAGTGTTCCCGATGCTGCATTTCTGGGATTGGCAAAGAGCGGTTCTTCACGGGCTTCTTTTTCCTGATTGAGTTCTTCGAAAACAGACCATGGCATTAAGATCTCTCCACGTATTTCAAATTCCTGAGGATAGTCGTTCCCATGAAGTACTAATGGTATGGTTTTAATAGTCTTAACATTATCTGTTACATCATCGCCCTTTTCACCGTCACCTCTGGTTACAGCTCTTACAAGTTTTCCGTCAATGTAAGTTAGTGAGATGGAAGTTCCGTCATACTTAATCTCGCAACATATTTCAAAATCCTCATTTAAAGATTTCCTTACACGTTCATAAAAGTCGGTAACCTCAGATTCTGAATAGGTATTTCCTAATGAAAGCATCGGATATTTGTGAGCAACTTGCGTAAAGTTCTTATTAATGTCACTTCCCACGCGCATTGTTGGCGAATTTTCATCATAATATTCAGGGTGCTGATCTTCCAGTTCCTGAAGCTCCTTCAACATTTTATCAAACTCCAAATCGGATACTACCGGAGAGTTCGATACGTAATAATTGTGGTTATGGCGGTGTAATTCAGTGCGTAATTGCTCTATTCTTTCCTTTGCGGTCATAATTTCAGATTGTTTTAGACAAAAATACGTATTTTCTTCATGAATATCTGCCATGAGCAAGCATATTTATTTGTATTTTTGCAAAAAAAATAGAGCTATGCGCATTGATATAATTACAGTTTTACCCGAAATGATTGAAGGTTTCTTCAATTGTTCAATTCTTAAAAGAGCTCAGAATAAAGGACTTGCTGAGATTCATATTCATAATCTTCGTGATTATACAACGGACAAGCATCGCAAAGTAGACGATTACCCATTTGGTGGTTGTGCCGGCATGGTAATGAAAATAGAACCAATTGAACGATGTATAAATTCCTTAAAGGCTGAAAGAGAGTATGATGAGGTGATCTTTACTACTCCTGACGGGGAACAGTTCAATCAAAAAATGGCAAATTCTCTTTCATTATATAATAACCTGATAATTCTTTGCGGACATTTCAAAGGCATCGATTATAGAATCCGAGAACACCTGATTACAAAGGAAATTAGCATAGGAGATTATGTTTTGACTGGTGGCGAATTAGCGGCGGCTGTAATGGCAGATGCCATCATTCGTATTATTCCGGGAGTTATTTCTGATGAGCAATCTGCTCTTTCAGATTCTTTTCAGGATAATCTTTTAGCCGCTCCGGTTTATACAAGACCGGCAGATTATAAAGGGTGGAAAGTTCCTGATATTTTACTTTCTGGTCATGAAGCTAAGATTGCAGAATGGGAACTTAACCAATCACTCGAAAGAACAAAACGCCTGAGACCTGATTTGTTAAAGTAGATAGCAATTCAAAATATTTCATTGATCAAGCAAAAAGATATAGTAGACTAAGGTGTTTATTGAGATTTGATTTAGAAATACGAATAGGGTTAAATATAAAAAGGTGTACACTGAAACATGATTTAGTGTACACCTTTTTAGTTTTAGACCTACATCTTTTAATAAATGTAAGCTGAATAAGAATCTAAGATTTCGTTTTAGATTTGTTTAATAATCAGATTAAACTTCCAAAGCTCCGATAATATCCTTTACAGAAGAGTATCCGTGTCTGTCTAAGTAATTATTTATACCATCTATAACTTTAACAGTTACAGCAGGATCAATAAAATTAGCTGTTCCAATTTGTACAGCAGTGGCACCGGCAAGCATAAATTCTACAGCATCTTTCCAGTCCATAATACCACCCAGACCGATTATTGGAATTTTCACAGCTTTAGCTACTTGCCATACCATGCGAAGAGCGATAGGTTTTACTGCAGGTCCGCTCAATCCACCTGTAACAGTTGACAATAGTGGACTACGTTTTTCAGCATCTATTGCCATACCTAATAATGTATTAATTAAAGAAACACTATCAGCACCAGAAGCTTCTGCTGCACGTGCAATTTCAGTAATGTCTGTAACATTTGGCGACAATTTTACGATGAGTGTTTTCTTGTAAACAGAACGAACGGCACTAATTACATCGCAAGCTCCGGCAGAAGAGACTCCAAAAGCCATTCCACCTTGTTTTACATTTGGGCAAGATATATTTAGTTCTATAGCAGGAATATTTACAAGCTCGTTGATGATTTCGGCTGTTTTTACGTAATCTTCTATTGTAGATCCGGAAACATTAACAATAATGTTTGTATCTGTGTCTTTTATCTTGGGATAAATGTGTTCTACGAAGTAATTAACACCCTTATTTTGCAGTCCCACAGCGTTTAACATGCCAGATGGAGTCTCTGCCATACGAGGATAAGGGTTTCCTTCACGTCTGTGAAGAGTAGTACCTTTTACAATTATACCACCTATTCGTGCAATATCTATAAAATCTTCAAACTCTTCTCCGTATCCAAATGTACCCGATGCTGTCATCACCGGATTCTTCATTTTTAGTTCACCAATGTTTACACTTAAATCTGCCATAGCAACTTCTTTATATTTAAAACAGGTCCTTCTGTGCATACACAGATATGTCCTTCATCTACAGTATTTTCTACGCAGCATAAGCAAGCGCCTACACCACAAGCCATTTTATTCTCAAGAGATACTTCACATTCTATATTATTAGCTTTGGCATATTTAGCTACAGAAACCATCATTGGTTTTGGGCCACAAGTATAAATCATGTCGAATTGCTTGTCTTTAAGTATAGAGTGTTGAGTTACATAGCCTTTTTCTCCCGCACTTCCGTCTTCCGTAGTGGTATATACCTCTCCAAACTTTTTAAAGTCCTCTAACTGAAGCAAATCGCCTTCAGAACGTGCACCTAACAGGAAGGTTGGTTTGCAGTTATTAGCCAATAAAACTTCGCCTAAATAGAGCAGTGGTGCTGTTCCAACACCTCCTCCTATAAGAAGAAGTTTATCCGAAGGTTTTTCTGGTATAGTGAAGCCATTGCCTAGGGGTAAAACTACATTTACTACATCTCCTGTAGAAACTTTAGCTAAGGTACGTGTACCATCTCCAACTATCTGTACAAGAAACCATACCTCATTGTTGACTTTGTCTACATAGTTGATTGAAATAGGTCGGCGAAGAAAAGTAGTAGGCGAACCATCTACTCTAATTTCTGCAAATTGCCCAGGAAGCATTTCTGGCAAAATTTCCTGAGAGGTCATTTTGATCAACACATAGTTAGCATGTAACTTTATGTTTGCTGTGACCGTTAAATCTAAAATCTTTTTTTTCATGAATAGGATAATTCTCGTTCAGGCAACAAAGATACGCCATTTTGTCCAAATTATCCTTTACCTGTCTTCATTAAATTATTAGAAGGGCATTTTTTCACCTTTAAAGATCTCAAATGTGTTATCATCAAAGAAAATTCTTATTTCAGTGATTTTTCTTGGTGGCTTTTCTATATACCTAATCTCTTCTTTTACAGGCTCTTTATATATGTTTCCGGTTGTTTTTAATGGCATTTCCTTGCGATATTCTAAATCAGCCTGAGGAATGGGCTTGATTTCTTCATTCTCATCAAATAAAGAGCGTTGTAAATCATCAGATGTTTTCTCTTGGTTTATCATATTTCCATTTCCATAAAGTAGCCAATCCAAATTAACATATTTAAATCGTTGATGAATTTTCATAACTACATCTAAACTCGGATTATTTCTGCCTCGTAAAATGTGAGTTAATGTAGAGCGCTGAATTTCTATACTTTCAGCAAATGAAGAAGGAGTCATATGCTCTCTTTTCATTATAGCTTCAATTCTATCTTTCATCTTTGAGCCTTTATTAATTATAAATGTGAATATCTAATTGTAAACTATGATTCGACAAATGTAAACATAATAATTCACATAAGCAAATTACATTTGTTTATTTTTCAAGTTTACAAAAGTCGTATGCTAGATTACATTTGTTATTAATACAATTGTATAGTCTATAAATCCTATAAAATGTATACGTAAGTAAAACTTAGTGTTTTAGAGATAAAAATCTTATTATTAATGACTTATTTAAGGCTCTAAAAATGATTTTTATGTATAATACAAATGTGTTTCATGATTTTTCCTACATATTCTATTTATAGTTCATGTAGTTTAGTTATTTATCTGATATACAGATGTTTAAAACCTATAATTATGCCTATAAACACAATTTATAACGATTTTATTGCCTATAATTTATATTCGTAAAATATTACGGTACAAATGTTTAGTCACTGATATTTGAGACAAATATCTCTAAATTTATAGGGCTGTAAACTTGTTACATTTGTATAAGTTGAATATTTCCTTATACTATTTCACTTATGTAAATTGTGTTTGCAGTGGTATATATTTGCTCTATATAGAAATTGAGGTTAAAAGACAATTGTACCTATTAAATGAAGAATATTTGATGAATTTTCGAACTTATGGTCATTAGGATTAAAATAATAGATTCTCAGAAGCTTTAATTGTATATAAATTATTGTAATACAATGATTTAACCCTATTATTCCTGCTTAGAATTTTGCTAGTTCTAGATTTTAAGCTGAATTATTATCATTTTGAGGGAATTGAACTCTGATTTGCGGCTTAAAAGAAAAGTTATTTTATAGTTTTACATAACATTAATTTTTTCAGGCATAAAAAAGCCTTCAAAATATTGAAGGCTATAGAATTAGAAAAATATAAGTTGTAGATTAATGCAGAATTTTATACACTAATTCTCGAAGTAGCTCTCCATCATTCATATTAGTATTACCCACTCCTTTTGATTTAGCGTCATAATTTCTTATCTCACCTATAATCTGCATTACCTTAACTCCATTATATTTGTGCATAGCTCTTATATAATCCTTAGATTGCCACGGAGTTTTCAATCCTAATTGTTGAGCTATTCCTTGTTCCGATTTTTCAGGAGCATAATAGGCTAACATTAAATTAGAGTAGAAATTGAAAAGAAGAGATAAAGTAGCTTGTATTGGATTTGTTTTCGGATTTTCTGCAAAATATTTTATTATCTGATTAGCTTTGAAAACATCCTTTTCTATCAATGCATTCTTTAATTCGAAGTTATTATAGTCTTTGCTTATTCCTATATTTCTTTCAATTAGCTCAGGTGTAATACGCTTTTGTCCTAGTGGTAGAGTGATAGTTAATTTCTCAAGTTCGCCAGTAAGACGGCTTAGATCAGACCCTACAAAATCAGCAATCATCTCGGATGACTTTTGCTCAATATCTACCCCTTTGCGTTTAAGGTACGATGTTATAAAGCCAGGAAGCATTGTATCCTTTAATTTTTTAGATTCAAAGAGGACACCTGTTTTCTCAATTTCAGCTGCAAGCTTTTTTCGTCTGTCAAGCACACCATGTTTGTGACAAATAACTAGAATAGTAGAGTTTAAAGGCTTTTGAAGGTAGTATGATAGTTCCTCTATGTTTCTTACACTCTGTGCCTCCTTAACTACAACAACTTGATATTCAGACATCATTGGATATCGTTTAGCTGCATTAATTATAGTAGCTATATCAGTATCAGCACCATATACTACGGTTAAATTAAACTCTTTTTCAGTATCAGTAAGAACATTTTGAGTAAGATAGTCGGATATCAGGTCAATATAATAAGGCTCTTCTCCCATTAAATAATATATGGGTTTGTATTGCTTTGCCTTAATATCGCTAATAATATCTTCGTATGTATATTCCTTTTTTGCCATTTATGTGCTTTAATTACCTTATTTATCGAACTTTAGATGCTTAACAGTCTTCTTCTCATCTATAATCATTTTTAGCGACGCAATCCCAATTTCTACATGCTCATGAACAAAGTTTTGGGTTACCATAGTATCGCTTTTATCAGTTTTAATTCCTTCGGGAGTCATTGGTTGATCCGAAACCAGCAGCAGCGCACCTGTTGGGATATGATTGGCAAATCCTGTAGTGAAAAGAGTTGCAGTTTCCATATCAACAGCCATTGCGCGAGTCTTAAGAAGATATTCTTTAAATTCCTCGTCATGTTCCCAAATTCTTCTATTGGTTGTATATACAGTTCCTGTCCAATAATCTCGTGCATAATCACGGATTGCTGAAGAAACAGCACGTTGCAGCATAAATGCCGGTAAAGCAGGAACTTCAGGAGGAAAATAATCATTAGAAGTTCCTTCCCCTCTAATTGCAGCTATAGGAAGTATTAGGTCTCCTAACTGATTTTTCTTACCAATACCGCCACATTTACCAAGGAAAAGGCATGCTTTAGGATGTATGGCACCTAGCAAATCCATAATAATGGCAGCGTTTGGACTTCCCATTCCAAAGTTAATAATCGTAATTCCATCTGCGGTTGCAGAAGTCATATTTGCATCTCTTCCAAGAACTGGAACGTTACATTGTTCTGCAAATATCTCTACATATTTATTGAAATTTGTCAATAGAATGTATTCACCAAAATCTTCCAACGAACGTTTTGTATAACGGGGAAGCCAATTTGCAACAATTTCTTGCTTCGTTTTCATATTTATCTGCTAATTTTGTGTTTCTGATTCAAGAATATATTTTTTAATTTACAAATTTAATAAATGTTATTGTTAAACCTACCAAAGTATGAGACTAAAATAGTCATACGTGATGGAAAAAAAGTAATTTTTGATGTAATTAGGCGACGATATGTTGCACTTACCCCTGAAGAATGGGTACGTCAGCACTTTGTTCACTTTCTAATTGATCATAAAGGCTACCCTGTTTCATTAATGGCTAACGAGGTATTATTAAATCTGAACGGAACAAAAAAGCGCTGTGATACCGTGCTTTATAAACGTGATCTCACGGCCCGTATGATTATTGAATATAAAGCTCCACAAATAGAAATTACGCAAGCTGTATTTAATCAGATAACAAATTATAATTTTGTGCTGAAAGTCGATTATTTAATTGTTAGTAACGGGATTAATCATTACTGCTGCAAGATGGATTATGCAAATCATACATATACCTTTTTAGAAGATATACCAGATTATAATCTTTTATAAATGCCGGCTATCAGTTTAAATCAGATAATCTTGATAGAGATGGTCTTTCTTCAATCTAATCTTCTTTAAATGCCGACTTTTAGTTTGAATAAGATAATCTTGCTAGAGCTGTTATCCTTCAATCTTATAATTGTATAGCCTATTGCATCGCAGTTAAAGAACCGCTGAGTGCCGAACGGCACGCTCAGTGGTATGAGAAGTCGGAAAATAAAATAGGAGGAAAACTATTTCATTTTCCTCCTACTCGGATCTTAAAGAGGTTTCAATCTATATGATTTTCGATATAGAAACTGCTCTTTTATTATTTAGTTGAATGTTATAATTCAACTCCTGCTAATTCAGGGTCAATCATTACTCTACCACAGTATTCGCAAACAATGATTTTCTTGCGCATACGGATATCCATTTGTCTCTGAGGTGGAATCTTGTTAAAACAACCACCACAAGCATCACGCTGTACATACACAATACCTAAACCGTTGCGTGAGTTCTTACGAATACGTTTAAAAGCCTGAAGTAAACGAGGTTCGATAGTAGTTTCAAGAACTTTAGCTTTCTCTCTCAGTTTTTCTTCTTCTTGTTTTGTTTCAGAGATAATTTCATCCAGCTCATTTTTCTTAACGGATAAATCTTTTTCTCTTTCTTCCAAAATTACGATGCTATTTGCAACTTCTTCGCTTTTTGCTTTTTCGTCGGCAGTGAATTCTTTTATTCTCTTTTCGCAAAGTTCAATTTCCAAAGTTTGGAACTCTATTTCTTTAGATAAGAAGTCAAACTCACGGTTATTGCGTACGTTTTCTTGCTGAGATTTGTATTTTTCTACAGAAGCCTTAGCTGCTTCGATCTCAATTTTTTTAGCAGCAATAGAAGATTTAAGTTCGCTAATTTCAACTTTAATCTTTTCAATACGAGTATTCAGACCGGCAACTTCATCTTCAAGATCTTGTACTTCAAGAGGAAGCTCACCTCTTAATGTTTTGATCTTATCAATTTCTGAAAGCATTGTCTGTAACTGGTACAACGCTTTTAGTTTCTGTTCAACCGTAAATTCTTTCGGTTCATTTTTTGCTTCTTTAGCCATATTTTTATAAATATTTTATGGGATTGGTATTTATTTTACTAATTTGAATCTCAATATTGGGAAATATATCCTTTAATAAGGAATAAAAAATTTCTTTTGTATACTGCTCACTTTCATAATGGCCAATTTCGGCCATCAGAATGTCGTTTTCATGACCAAAATAGTCGTGATAACGAATTTCTCCTGTAATAAATGCATCAGCTTTTTGGTTTATGGCATCTGAAAGAAGAAAAGCCCCTGCCCCTCCACATAATGCAATTTTACTTATAAGCTTACCTGTGAGTTTATTATGTTTTAAACATCCAACTTCAAACGTTTTTTTTATACGTTTCAAGAAATCCAACTCCGTTTCCGGAAATTCTAAATCTCCTATCACTCCAGATCCTGTTTGAGACCATGAGTTTTTTAACGAATAAAGATCAAATGCAGGTTCCTCATAAGGATGAGCAGCTATTAATGCCCTTATTACCGCATTCTTTTTAAAAGAAGGAAGAATTGTTTCTATACGAATCTCTTTTTCTTTATGTAATTCTCCTACTTTACCGCAAAAAGGATGCGTACCCTCCTGAGCCCGGAAAGTCCCCTCTCCCTCTAAATTGTAACTGCATGAATCATAGTTTCCTATGTTGCCACAACCAGCATCAAACAAAGCACGGCGCACTTTTTCAGCTTGCTCAGCTGGTACAAAAGTTATCAATTTAAGTAAAGATTCCTCTTTACAAGAAAGGATCTTCACATTCTTCAGCCCTATTTTTTCTGCAATTTTAAAATTAACTCCTCCAGAAGCATTGTCCAGATTGGTATGTGCAGAATAAACTACTATATCATTTTTAATAGCTTTCAGGATACAACGCTCTACATAATCTTTGCCTGTAATAGACTTATATCCCTTAAAAATGAGCGGATGATGTGATATAACAAGATTGTATCCCAACGCAATAGCTTCATCAATAACAGATTCAGTAACGTCAAGACACAACAAAGCCCCTGTTGCTTCCGCTTCTGTCAGCCCGATTTGTAAGCCGGCATTATCAAAACCGTCTTGCAATGGCAGAGGCGCGAACCTTTCAAGGGCGCTTACTATTTCCTTTATTTTCATTAAGTGTGAGAAAATCTGGCTACAAAGATATGCTAAAATTGCGATTATACAACCATCTTTCTTGTTTTTTTATAAATTCTTATTCTCTTTTTTGCGCTCATTAATCAGTTAAGAATGGTTGTTGAAGAAAATTGCGAGCTTATTTAGATAGAGATACAGAATTGTAGGAAAGTTATTTTCACCTTAAAGACATAAAGTCTATTTCCTTAATGAGATGTTTACCGAATTATCCAGCTTAATTCGGACTTGTGTAGCATAAAGTACATTTTCTTGATAAAGTTGAGCAAACATCTTGCACTGGATAATGTGTATTAAGGCGCTTCGTCAGTTTTTTGGTGGAAGATATTATATTGAATCTTTATTGTTGTGTTATGTAGGCTTTTTATCAGAGTCAATTAATGGTTTATCAAAAGTATGAAGAATCTTGATTGGATAAGCTATTGAGATTATTTGTTTCTAACAAATGTAACGAAGAATGTATACTAATTTTACGGTGTGTGACAAACTTTGTAGAAAAGATCTTTTATATGTCTTGGTTTAAAATTTAGCACCCCCACTGCCAAAGGGTTTGAGAGCAAGACCTCCTGTTACCCCCTCAAAAACTTCTTGAATGATTTGCATTTTCCGGGACGAATCTTGCAATTTGCTAATTCTTAATGTATGGCATTGATTTACAGTGTAATAAATCAATATATTATAGAATTGGAAATGATTTATCAGCCAAATAATAATATTAATAAGTTTAAATATTTTATTTACTGATTCATCTAATTGAAAAAGAAAAATAATATATAAAAAGGTTCTTCGTCACTTTAGGTGCAAGTAAACTGTCTCAAATGCTTATCCAATCAATATTCTACATGTTTTTTTGTAAGCCATTTATTGACTCTGATAAAAAGTCTGCAAAGCACCAGAAATAAGAGGCTCAATATAATATCTTGCACCTAAAGTGACGAAGAACCTATAAAAATAGAAAAGCGACTTACTACTGCATAAAATAACAGTGTAAGTCGCTCCTACTTATTTATTATTAACCGTTTTAGATAATAGCTTTAACTGTTTCAAGCATACCCTTTTCTTGAATAGAATTCAAGTAAGCGATTACTTTTTCAGTTAATCCTGAAACTTTGTTTAAATCTTCACCCCAGATCATTTCAGAAGCTAAAACTCCTTCTGCAACTGTCTTAGTGCAACCTGTTGCCCAAAGATTAGCAAGAAGATCGATGATAGCTTGGTCATCGTTAGGAACGATAGTGTCTTCGCCACGTTTACCACCTTTGTAGTAAGTGATGATAGCTGCTAAACCAAGAACGATACCTGCAGGAAGTTCACCTTTACGTTCCAAGTAAGTCTTCAAACCTGGAAGGTCGCGAGTTTTGAATTTAGGGAATGAGTTAAGCATGATTGAAGTAACAAAGTGCTTAACGAATGGGTTGCAGAAGCGTTCCATTACGTCGTGACCAAATTTCTCAAGTTCTGCTTTTGGTAAGTTAAGAGTTTCAAGTAATTCTTCGAACATTACTTTCTTAACGAATTTACCGATAACTGCATCTTCGCAACATTCTCTAACTGTATTCAAACCAGAAAGATAACCTACTGGAGAAAGTACAGTGTGAGGGCCATTCAATAAAGTAACCTTTCTTTCGTGGTAAGGAGCTTCAGAAGGAACGAACAATACGTTCAAACCAGCTTTGTCAGCAGGGAATTCTTTAGCGATAGATTCAGGAGCTTCGATAACCCACAAGTGGAAGATTTCAGCCTGAACAACCATTTTATCTTCAATCTGAATTTTATCAAGAATTTCGTTGATAGTAGCACGAGGATATCCAGGAACAATACGGTCAACCAATGTACAGTAAACACCGCAAGCAGTTTCAAACCAAGTCTTGAATTCTTCACCAAGGTTCCAAAGTTCAATATATTGTTCAATACATTTCTTTAATTCTTTACCATTCAAGAAGATCAATTCGCATGGGAAGATAATCAAACCTTTGTCTGCAGCTCCGTTGAATGTTTTGAAACGGTGATATAATAACTGAGTTAGTTTTCCTGGATAAGAAGATGCAGGAGCATCAGTTAATTTGCATGAAGGATCGAATGCGATACCAGCTTCAGTTGTGTTAGAAATAACGAAACGCATTTCAGGGTTTTCAGCAAGCTTCATGAATTCGTCGTTCTGAGTATATGGATTCAAAGCGCGGCTGATTACGTCGATCATTTCAATGCTGTTTACCTCTTTACCTTTGTCTAATCCCTGAAGATTAAGGTGATAAAGGCAATCTTGTTCATTTAGCATATCAATCATACCTTTTTCAATAGGTTGAACAACAACAACGCTGCTATTGAAATCAGCTTTCTGATTCATGTTATAAACGATCCAGTCTACGAATGCACGTAAAAAGTTTCCTTCTCCAAACTGAATAATACGTTCAGGATATTTGTTTGCCTGAACATTTTGTCTGTTTAATGGTTTCATTTCTTTTATTTTATAAAGTTCTTAATACTATGATTTCAATGACTTATTATCAAGGAAACTGTACCCACTATTTTCGAATTTTGTTGTTGTTAGGTTACAAAATCTCATTCGTGTTCGATAACAGTTTAAATATCATAAATAATATGCGCAAATATACGAATAATTTTGTTATTCCAAATTAAATTTCTACTTTCGTGTGCGATAACGGTTAATAAATCTAAAATAGAAAATAATGATATAAGGCTAATAATTAGCATTATATCTGTCTTTAATATAGTAGTAACAATTTTAAATACTTAAAACGTTATATTAAAATGAAGAATTTTATGGATGAAAATTTCTTGTTGCAAACTAAAACTGCGCAAGAATTGTATCACGAACATGCGGCTAAAATGCCTATTATTGACTATCACTGTCATTTAGTTCCTAAAATGGTTGCTGACGACCACAAGTTTCGTTCATTAACTGAAATATGGTTAGGTGGAGACCACTACAAATGGCGTGCAATGCGTACAAATGGTGTTGACGAACGTTTTTGTACCGGTACTGATACTTCTGACTGGGAAAAGTTTGAGAAATGGGCTGAAACAGTTCCTTATACAATGAGAAACCCTCTTTACCACTGGACTCATCTGGAACTTAAGACTGCATTTGGCATCAATAAGATTCTTAATAAAGATACAGCTCGTGAAATATTCGACGAATGTAATGAGAAATTAGCTATGCCTGAATACTCAGCTCGTGGAATGATGACTCGTTATAAGGTAGAAGCTGTTTGTACTACTGATGATCCTATTGATTCTATGGAATATCACATTGCTACAAAGAATAGCGGATTCGCAACTAAGATGTTGCCAACATGGCGTCCTGATAAAGCTATGGCTGTAGAAGTTCCTGCTGATTTCCGTGCTTACATTGAAAAATTAGCTGAAGTTAGTGGTGTTACTATCAATACTTTCGACGATGTAGTTGCTGCATTGAAAGTTCGTCATGACTTCTTCGCAAGCCTTGGTTGTAAACTGTCTGACCACGGTATTGAAGAGTTCTATGCTGAAGATTATACTGATGCTGAGATCAAAGCTATCTTTAACAAAGTATACGGTGGCGCTGAACTTACAAAAGAGGAAATCCTTAAATTCAAATCTGCAATGCTTGTTGTATTTGCTGAAATGGATCACGAAAAAGGATGGACTCAACAATTCCACTACGGAGCTATTCGTAACAATAACACTCGTATGTTCGAGAAACTAGGTCCAGATACAGGTTTCGATTCTATCGGCGAATTCAACACTGCGAAAGCAATGTCTAAGTTCCTGAATCGTCTTGACTACAATGACAAGCTTACTAAAACAATCCTTTACAACTTGAATCCTTGTGCAAACGAAGTAATCGCAACTATGCTTGGTAACTTCCAGGATGGTAAGATTGCTGGTAAGATTCAGTTTGGTTCTGGTTGGTGGTTCCTTGATCAGAAAGATGGTATGGAAAAACAAATGAACGCTCTTTCTGTTCTTGGTTTATTAAGCCGTTTCGTTGGTATGTTGACAGACTCTCGTAGCTTTATGTCATACCCTCGTCACGAATACTTCCGTCGTACATTGTGTAACCTTGTAGGTCGTGATGTAGAAAATGGCGAACTTCCTGCATCTGAAATGAAATTCATCGGTCAGATGATTGAAGATATCAGCTACAACAATGCTAAGAACTTCTTCCAATTTTAAGAGATAAAACCATTAATACAGTCCTTTTGGACAACCAAATGAAAAGGGATGCTCTATCGGGCATCCCTTTCTTTATATATTCTTTCGATAATATCGACTACTTTTAAGCCATCCATGGCGTTTGTGGTAATTGATGCATTGCCATTGAGCTTGTCTATTACGTTTTGTATTACGTAATGGTGGTTTTGTGCCGAGCCTTTATACGGGCCATAATCATTTGGTGGATTAGATGGAGCTAAATTGGGCATCGTATAATCCTTGATATGGCAGTATTTAACCTCATTCATATACTGTCCGGCTACTTTTATAGAACCATTTTCGGCAATGATAGTCAGACTGCTTTCCAGATTCTTGTCCCAAACAGCAGTGGAGTAATTCAGACTCCCCGACCCTCCTTTTACGAAATCAAAAAAAACATTTCCGCTGTCTTCAAAGTCTGTCAGCGATTGGTGGTTAAAGTCGTAGAATGAACCTTTTATGTTGGTTATGTCACCGAATAACCAATACATAATATCCACAAAATGAGAGAATTGAGTAAATAAAGTTCCACCATCCATTTCAGTGGATCCGTGCCAGTTTCCCGACTTATAATATCGCTCGTCACGATTCCAAAGGCAGTTTAGCTGAACGGAATACAGGTTTCCTAATATCCCACTATCAACAATTTCTTTCAGCCATACAGAAGGTGGCGAGTAGCGGTTTTGCATTACACAAAACACATCACACCCTCTTTCCTTGCTCCTTGCTAATACCTGTTCTGCATCCAGTCTTGAGAGTGCCATCGGTTTTTCAATAACAACATGTTTACCTGAATCCAGCGCTTTTAAGGCTAACTCAGCATGAAGTCCGTTGGGAACGCAGATGTTTACTACATCAACATCCTTCTCATTTGCAAGTAGTTCGCTCAGGAAATTATAAAAATTCTCCGAAAGAGCTGAAATACCCAGCTCTTTCGGAGAAAGAATATCGCATATTGCTACTAATTCCGCTTGTTCATTCCGGCGGATCATTTCGGCATGTCGTTTGCCGATGTGCCCCATCCCAATAACAGCAAAGCGGACCTTTTTCATTTTTCTAATTAGTAAGAACGCGCAAATACAACTCTGCAAGCAGATGGTTTACCAGTAACCATACATTTTCCAGGAGTTTTATCGCCATTTAATGGAATACAGCGGATAGTTGCCTTTGTATCTTCTTTAATCTTCTCTTCTGTTTCAGTAGTTCCGTCCCAGTGAGCAAGAATAAATCCGCCTTCTTCGATCTTTTCTTTGAATTCTTCGTAAGAATCAACAGTGATTGTATGAGCTTCACGATAATCGTATGCTTTCTTAAAGATATTAGCCTGAATATCATCAAGCAGATTCTTTACGTAAGTTTCAATATCATCGCATGTTACAGTCTCTTTCTGAAGAGTATCACGACGCATAACCTCTACTGTGTTGTTTTCAAGGTCGCGAGCACCCATAACCAAACGAACTGGAACACCTCTTAATTCGTAATCAGCGAATTTGAATCCAGGACGCTTGTTGTCTGAATTATCATATTTGAATGAAATTCCTAATGCTTTCAGTTTAGCAGTAATGCCGGCAACTTTTTCATTGATAGCATTTAGTTGTTCTTCGTTCTTATAAATAGGAACGATAACTACCTGGAATGGAGCCAATTTAGGAGGAAGTACCAAACCATTGTCATCAGAGTGAGTCATAATCAAGGCACCCATCAAACGAGTGGAAACACCCCATGAAGTAGCCCATACGTATTCCATTTCGTTGTTCTTGTTTACGAACTGAACATCGAATGCTTTAGCAAAGTTCTGGCCAAGGAAGTGAGAAGTACCCGATTGAAGAGCCTTTCCATCCTGCATCATTGCTTCGATTGTATATGTATCAAGCGCACCAGCAAAACGTTCGTTGGCAGATTTAACTCCCTTTACAACAGGAACAGCCATGAAGTTTTCAGCAAAATCAGCATATACATTAAGCATCTTCTTAGCTTCTTCTTCAGCTTCTTCGCGAGTTGCGTGAGCTGTGTGTCCTTCCTGCCACAAGAACTCTGCAGTACGAAGGAATAAACGGGTACGCATTTCCCAACGGAAAACGTTTGCCCATTGGTTACACAAGATTGGAAGGTCACGGTATGACTGAATCCAGTTTTTATATGTGTTCCAGATAATGGTTTCTGAAGTAGGACGAATAATAAGTTCCTCTTCAAGTTTAGCTGCTGGGTCAACAACTACACCCGAACCATCTTCTGCATTTTTTAAACGGTAGTGAGTTACCACGGCACATTCCTTAGCAAAACCTTCAACGTGCTCTGCTTCACGGCTTAAGAATGATTTTGGGATTAACAGAGGGAAATAAGCATTAACGTGACCTGTTTCCTTGAACATATCGTCCAATTGGCGTTGAATTTTTTCCCATATTGCATAACCATAAGGCTTAATTACCATACAACCACGTACGGCAGATGCTTCTGCCAAATCAGCTTTAACTACCAAATCATTGTACCACTGCGAATAGTTTTCGCTACGTTTGGTAAGTCCTTTTAGTTCCTTTGCCATTATAATCTATTTTTAAATTTTATTTTTCTCCATTTTGAGACGCAAAAGTAATCATTTTAGATGAAGAAGTTAAATTTTCGTCTAATAAAATTGCTGTGATTAAGCGGTACTTCCGGTGAGGAAAAAATAATTAGCCGCGGGATGTTGCTGAAACTCCCGTTATGTTTTTATATTCTCCTGTACAAAACAATTAATTCTTTTGTACAGAAGATTGTATTGTTTTGTACAAAAGAAAACATTCTTCTGTACAAGGATTTAATAATGTCTCGCCAGCTTTTTTAAAACATCCGGTTGCTCTTTGCAAATAGCTCGCCTGGTTTTGATTTTTCCTGGAATGAGTTTACAGTTTCCTGGGGTATTCCAATAGCCGGTTTATGCTAAAATCAAATAAATTTCTCGAAACCTTCTGCAAATTTGGTCGGTTCAAATTCCAGAATCTCGTATTTAGCTACTTCGTAAGCGTAGAACGGATCTTCTTTAATCAACTCCTCTACCTCTTCTTTTCGGGAAGCTTTGCATAAAATAACGCCACCTATTCTGGGATTTCTTCTGCCGGAAGCTATAAATGTGCCATTTGCGTAGTTTTTATCGAGATAAACTCTGTGAGCAGCTAAGTGACGATCAACTTCTTCGAGCGGTTTTTGGTAAGTCAATAGTAAGATAAACATAGAACCTCCTTTTTAAAATTGTATATTAAGAGAAAAAGCCTGCGGATTGACCTGCAGGCTTTGTTAATCTATGAGCGAAAAACGGGGCTCGAACCCGCGACCCCAACCTTGGGAAGGTTGTGCTCTACCAACTGAGCTACTTTCGCGATTATAACTTTATTCAAAACAATAAAGACCTTAACCCGATAAAGGAAAGGTCTAGATTAGTATTTTAGAGCGAAAGACGGGACTCGAACCCGCGACCCTAACCTTGGCAAGGTTATGCTCTACCAACTGAGCTACTTTCGCAAATATTTTAATGTCCGCTTTATGTGAAGAGAAGGAGACTCGAACTCCCACGACATAATTGTCACTACCCCCTCAAAGTAGCGCGTCTACCAATTCCGCCACCTCTCCAACATAATAAAATCTGATGCGTCTCGCAGTGCCCAGAACAAGACTCGAACTTGCACGTCATTGCTAACACTAGTACCTGAAACTAGCGCGTCTACCATTCCGCCACCTGGGCATTATAACGACTATTAGCCGCCCGACGCACTCAAATTTTAGAGCGAAAGACGGGACTCGAACCCGCGACCCTAACCTTGGCAAGGTTATGCTCTACCAACTGAGCTACTTTCGCGATTGCGGTTGCAAAAGTAGCTCTTTTTTCTAAAACTCCAAATATTTTGCTCACTTTTTTAACGGAAAAATATGCATTTGTATTTGGCTATTTAGCACATCCTGTCACGATAATCCTCGTAACAGAAAGACTTATAAAGATTTAACTCTTTTTTTGAAGTCCAGAGAGCAATGTCTGGATGTTGAATTCCATTGAACATATTTGTTTTCACCATCGTGTAATGAATCATATCTTCAAAGATAATTTTCTCTCCAATCTGTAGTTCGTGATCAAAACTCCAGTTGCCCATGTAATCTCCGCTCAGACAGCTATTGCCTCCCAAACGATAGACAAACTTGCCCGGAATGGCTTCTGATATTGCTCCGCGAACTGCCGGCTGATAAGGCATTTCAAGACAATCTGGCATGTGGCAAGTGAAACTTACATTAAGAATAGCTGTTTTAATTCCTTTGTTTTCTACCACATCTACCACAGAAGAGACCAACACACCCGTTTGCCAGGTAAAGGCTGATCCTGGTTCAAGGATTACATGCAAATGAGGATAGCGAGCCTTAAAGTCTTTTAATAACTGAATCAAATGCTCTGTGTCATAGTCTTTACGCGTCATTAGGTGTCCACCGCCAAAATTAATCCATTTAATTTGTGGAAACCACTTGCTGAAGCGGGCTTCTATGTGCACTAATGTCTTTTCTAAATCAAAAGAATCAGATTCGCAATGGGTATGACAGTGAAAACCTTCAATACCCTCTGGCAATGCTTCCGGAAGTAAATCGGATGTAATGCCAAATCTTGTGCCTGGTGCACATGGATTATATAATTCTGTCTCAACTTCCGAGTATTCAGGATTGATACGGATGCCGCAAGAAATATTTTCTCCGTCTTTCTCAACCATTGGGTAAAATCTGTCAAACTGACTGAATGAGTTGAAAGTAATATGGCTGCTGCATTTCATTATGGTCGGAAAATCCTCTTCTGTATATGCAGGAGAATATGTATGAGCTCTACTTCCCATCTCCTCGTATGCCAATCTGGCTTCGTAGAGGGAACTTGCAGTAGAGCAGTTTATGTATTCACGAAATATTGGAAAAGACTTCCACATAGCAAAAGATTTAAAAGCCAGAATAATCTCTACTCCTGCTCTTTCGCCAACGTTTTTTATTGTACTAAGGTTCTTTCTCAGTAAATCCTCTTCCATCACATAACATGGTGATGGCACTTTATTAAAGTCTATCATCTATAATATGGTTCTAATAATTATCTATTTTATTCATTCACAGCTTCAGGAAATCACTTTGAATCGTGCAAATTTCAATAACAATTGCTTTTCTCCGGCATTTCGGAATTTCACTGTTGCCTTTAAGTTTTCTCCACTTCCTTCAACTTTCAGCACTTCTCCTATACCAAAACGTTCATGTTCAATATGTTGTCCGGATTGTAAATCGGTTATTGGTCCGCTAGATGCAGGTTTTGGTTGAGCATTCTCCATTTTAGTAAGATTTCGTGGTATAGTAACCTTGGTAAATGCTGGTTTTGGTGCTTCGCGCTCAGTATTAAACAAAGAACGTGCCGGACGATCGTTTTGTTCCCTTCTGAATCTCGACGGAGATTCATCTATATGTCTGCTCGAAACAGAGTCGGTTGGCAGCTTCAGGAATGACGGATCAATGTCTCTCAAAAAGCGGCTTGGATTGGCAAATTCCATTTTACCATAGCGGAAACGGCTTTTGGCAAAAGAAAGAAAGCAATGATCTTCTGCCCGGGTAATGGCAACGTAGAAAAGCCTTCTCTCCTCTTCCATAGCTCTTGGAGAATCTCCGGCCATGCTACTTGGGAACAGATTTTCTTCTAGTCCAACAACAAAAACGTTGCGGAATTCAAGCCCTTTTGCAGAGTGAATGGTCATAAGGGTAATCTTTGCCTCGTCACCGGATTTATCTGTATCCTGATCGGACAACAGAGATACTTCTGACAGAAAATCGGGAAGGGCGATGTTTGTATTGCCTTCTTCCTCGCGCATCGCACAGAAATCATGGATACCGTTAACCAATTCCTCTATATTTTCTTGTCTGCTAAGGTTTTCCGGTGTTCTATCCTGATAAATCTCATTCACAATACCAGCTTCTTTTATGATAGATGTTGCCATTTCGTAGGCATTCTTTTCGGAAACAGCACGTGAAAAGTTCTCAATTAGCTCACGGAATCCTTGTAATTTGGTATGTGTGCCCTTATTTATATTTAAAGCAAATTGCAGCGGACTGCATATTACATCCCACAGACTGACAGAATTATTATTAGCAGCTTCAATTATCTTGCCTACGGTAGTGTCTCCTATTCCTCGGGCCGGGTAATTAATAATTCGCTTAAATGCTTCTTCGTCATTAGGATTTGTCACTAAACGGAAATAAGCAATTACATCCTTTATCTCTTTTCGTTGATAGAAAGATAATCCTCCATAAATTTTATACGGAAGATTACGTTTGCGCAAGGCTTCTTCAAAGATTCTGGATTGCGCATTGGTGCGGTATAGAATGGCAAAATCGTCATAACTGTAATGCTGAGACATTCGCAGTTCCATAATTTTGTTGGAAACAATATCTCCTTCTTCTGTATCTGAATATGCCTGGTAAACGCCAATCGGTTCTCCCTGAGATTTCTCCGAAAACACCTCTTTCCGAATCTGTTCGCGGTTTTTCTCTATTAAACTATTAGCCGCACGTACAATAGTTTGGGTTGAACGATAGTTCTGCTCTAACTTAAATACTTGAGTATTCTGGTATAATTTTGTGAACTTCAGAATGTTATCAATGTTTGCTCCACGAAAAGAATAGATGCTTTGTGCATCATCTCCAACTACGCAAACTTTTTGATGCAATTTTGATAGCTGCAAAACAATGCTGTGTTGAGCAAAGTTAGTGTCCTGATACTCGTCAACCAAAATATATTTGAATTGATTCTGATATTTACTTAATATCTCCGGATGATCTCTGAACAGCAAAAAAGTATAGAAGAGTAAATCATCAAAATCCATAGCTCCGGCCTGACGACATCTGTCCCAATATCTGCGATAGATATCTCTGATAGCAGGCATCTTACAAGCATTATCATGTTCTGTTAGTTCACGATTAACTGCATAGGCATCAGGCGAAACCAAATGATTCTTTGCATTGGATATCTGCGCTTGTACCGAGCCCGGCTTATAAGTCTTTTCGTCCAGCTGCATCTCTTTGATGATAGAACGGATAAGACTCTTCGAGTCGCTGGTATCGTAAATGGTAAAGTTGGATGTGAAGCCAATTAACTCTGCCTCTACTCTAAGAATACGTGAAAAAACAGAGTGGAAAGTCCCCATCCAAAGATAGCGGGCGCTTTGTTCTCCTACATGCTTGGCAATACGCGCTTTCATTTCTTTTGCCGCCTTATTGGTAAATGTTAAGGCAAGAATTGACCAAGGCTCGTATCCCTTTTCAAGCAAATAGGCTATTTTATACGTCAGCACACGTGTTTTACCAGATCCGGCACCGGCTATTACTAGCGACGGGCCTTCGTTATAAAGCACTGCGGCGCGCTGACTCTCATTTAGTTCATCTATATAATTTGTCATTTCTTGATTTCTCGTTCAAAACTTAGCGTGCAAAGATAAATAAAGTTTGAATGATATAGAACAAAATAGCATAAGCATGTGTTATTTAAACATGAAGTTTATTTTTTAAGCTCCGTACATTACGCCCTATAATAAATTCCAACTATATGATAGTCAAAAATATGCATTTTTTGTTGGAAGTCTAATTTATTTTTTTATTTTTGTAACTGGTAAAATACCAAGAGAATGAAAACATTATTATTATCATTAATACTTACTACTATGACATACGAAATGCCGAAACTTCCATATGCAAATGATGGATTGGAACCTGTTATCAGTAAACAAACAATTGAGTTTCACTATGGTAAACATCTTCAGACTTATGTTACCAATCTTAATAATTTAGTTCCGGGAACTGAATTTGAAGGAAAAAGTGTAGAAGAAATTGTTGCAACGGCTCCAGATGGCCCTATTTTTAATAATGCCGGACAGGTTCTTAATCATACTTATTACTTCTTGCAATTTACAGGAAAACCTCAAAAAAGTGAGCCATGCGGCAAACTAGCAGAAGCAATAAATAAAGAATGGGGATCTTTTGAGAATTTTAAAAAAGAATTTACTGCAGCAGCTGTAGGACTTTTTGGTTCAGGCTGGGCTTGGTTATCAGTTGATAAAGAGGGGATATTGCATATTACCAAAGAAGCAAATGGAAGTAATCCACTAAGACATGGATTAAAGCCAATTCTTACGTTTGATGTATGGGAACACTCCTACTATCTGGATTTCCAGAACAGACGTGCGGATCATATTGCTGCTCTTTGGAATATTATAGATTGGGAAACAGTAGGTAAAAGGATAGAATAGATTCGTTTTGAGGTTTTCAGGAGGCTGCAGATAAAACATCTGCAGCCTTTTTGTTTTTTAAAAGGTTTGGCTTTATAATCTTGTATTTATTTCTGTGTAATTGGCATTAAGGTATTATTTGAATTTCTTATTTATTAAATATACCGGTCGAATAGACAAAAAGAGAGCAAACAAAGAATAATTCTTCATCCTTTTTTGTACATTTGCAGACATTTTACTACTAATTTGGGTAAAATATACGTCTTGATTAATATAAAATGAAAATAAAATTTATAAGTTTAGCCAGTGGTAGCAGTGGTAACTGCTATTATTTAGGTACAGATAAACACGGCATTTTAATTGACGCAGGTATTGGAATTCGCACTATAAAAAAGGAACTCAAGGAAATAAATGTATCATTGAGTAATGTTTGTGCTGTTTTCATTACGCATGATCATGCCGACCACATTAAGGCCGTTGGACATTTAGGCGAAAAATATAATATACCAGTCTATTCTACTAGAGAAATTCATGAAGGTATAAATAAGAGCTATTGCATGACAGAAAAGCTCTCTACTTCTGTGCACTACATTAATAAGGGAGAACCAATGAAAATGGAGGAGTTTAAGATCTCAGCATTCGAAGTTCCTCATGATGGTACTGATAATGTAGGCTATTGTGTAGAAATTGGAGATAAAATATTCTCGTTTCTTACAGACCTTGGTCATATTACTGAAACGGCAGCTCATTATATCTGTAAAGCCAATTATCTGATATTGGAAGCTAACTATGATTTAGAAATGCTTCGTATGGGACCTTATCCTAAATATCTAAAAGAACGTATCGCTGGCCCTAATGGTCACATGAGTAATACTGATACAGCCGATTTTCTTGCAGATAATATCAATGAACACTTAAAATATATATGGCTTTGCCACCTAAGTAAAGATAACAATCATCCGGAATTGGCATATAAAACGGTTGAATGGAAATTAAAAAGCAAAGGAGTTATTGTTGGAAAAGATGTGCAACTCATTGCTTTAAAGCGAAGTAGCCCATCTGACTTCTATGAATTTGAGTAAGACGTAAAACTTTATGCGAGAAAAAAGCCCGATTTATTTGGGAAAATGAAAAAAAACGTCTACCTTTGCAACCGCAAAAAAGAAATAAAATAAGCACTCTTAGCTCAGCTGGTAGAGCAATTGACTCTTAATCAATGGGTCCAGGGTTCGAGTCCCTGAGGGTGTACTTTTTTCTTCTTATTATGCATTTGCACTCTTAGCTCAGCTGGTAGAGCAATTGACTCTTAATCAATGGGTCCAGGGTTCGAGTCCCTGAGGGTGTACAAGGAAGAGTAACAATCTTCCTTTTTTTTTGCTCTAAATCAAGCAGTTATATTGATAATCAACAAGTTACAATATAGTAAACAATCCAAAATATGTTATAAAACATATCAGATAAATACATAAATAAGCATGTTTGTGTTACTCTTGTGTTACCAACTGCCTATTTTGTGTTACCAAAACTTTATTTTATGCTTTATAGCTTATTGAAAATTGGTATAAATGTTCTTATACAATTATAATTGTATACTAAAATTAATATTTTGTGTTACCAAACTATTTGATAAAAAACGTTTTGTGTTACCAATTAAATGTAAGTATGTCAATTAGTTATGTGTGTTTTCTAAAAAAATGTGTTACCTGTTTTAATAAATATATTATATGAAAAGTGCAATTGTTTCTGTAGTTTTCGATATTAAAAAAATAGCAAGTAAAACTAAACAAGGTTTAGTTCAGATTAGAGTTACTTATAATAGAGATAGAAAATACTTCTCTACTGGTATTAAATTATATTCCGACCAATGGAGTGAAAAAAACATGGTAAAGGGCCGGACTGATGCTACGCAATTAAATGAAAGAATAAGAGTCACAGTTAATAAGATTCAGGATTATGTAACTATAGTTGAGAAGTCTGATGATGTTTTGGATTTTAAAAAGTTAGAAGAATATCTAAAGGTTGAAGAATCTGGCTCTTTCCTGGACTACATGAAAAAAAGAATAGAAGAACGCCCAGTTAAAGAATCTACAAAAAGAAGAGCAAGGAGTGTATTTGGTTCTTTAAAAGAGTTTGGAAAAATAAAAAGCTTCGCGGATCTTACTCCTGGAAATATAAAACTATGGGATGAATACGCTTGGAAAAAGTGCAATGAACAATCAGCAGTGTATAATTATCATAAGAACTTAAAAATATTTGTTCGGGATGCTTATGTTTTCGATCATATTCAAAAGAATCCGTATGAAGGAATTAAATTAAAGAAGGGAGAAAAGGATATACGTAAATACCTCACTCCTGAAGAACTGGAGAGGCTTGAGTCATGTGAAATAGTTGAAGAACATGTATCGCAAACAAGAGATGTCTTTGTGTTCTGTTGTTATACCGGACTTGCTTATGTTGATCTAGCTAAGTTTAATTGGAATGATGTTGAGATATCTAATGGTAAATATCGCATAAGAGATGAACGACAAAAGAGTGATACAACATTTAATATAACAATAATGAGCAAAGCTTATAAAATATTAGAGAAGTATAATTTTGATCTTCCTGTTATGTCTTCTCAGAATTATAACATCTATTTAAAATCGGTTGGTGCTATTGCTAAAATACGTAAAGAGCTTACTTCTCATGTTGCCCGGCATACATTTGCTACTACAGTAACGCTCGCTAACGGTGTAAGATTGGAGGCTGTGAGCAAAATGTTAGGCCACAAGCATCTAAGAACAACAGAGATATATGCGAAAGTTCTACAGTCTGAAGTAGATAAGGCTTTCGATAAATTAGATGAAACTCTTAAAACTGATGAAGTTGCACCGTTGAAGATGAGGTTCGTGTATCACTCAGTAATGAAATACTGCAATTTTTCATGGAACATAGAATCAGGTCCCTGTTATGATGCGTATAATGAAAAGCTTAATCGAATTAAAAACGCATTAGAATATATTAATTATACTTGGATTGGCGAATATCTAATAGAGGAAGGCAAAGACGAGTTTAATCATTGGTCCATTTTTGAAGTACCTACTTGGGGTATAGATAAAATAATTGAGTACGGTGAATTAAAAAGAACTGTGAAGATGCAAAATATTAAATATGGGCAGGTTTATTTCCGTAGAGAAATAGATATTAGCGGAGATAGATTGAGTAATATTATATGTAATAAAGGGGGCGTTTTCACTCTTGAACATCAAATTAATGAGAAGCTATTTAATCAAATACAAGAGTATAGTTTAGAATTTAATGATGAATACATGAAAGAGAATAATGTATTAGACTTTACTCCCGGATTGGTATACTCTATAGAAGCTGTTAAGGAACTTGCTAAAACAAACAGAGTGTATGTAGATAATGAGCTGTTTAAATTATAAAGATAAACCCCTGTGATATAAAAAGGTCACAGGGGTTTGTTTTATTCATTATTTTCTATTCTTTCAAAATGTTCTCTTATGCACATGTTTATAAAGTCGTTTCTCTTTTTCATATCTTTGATTCTATCCCATAGATCTAGGTCTATTTGAGTCGTGAATTGGTTCCTTTCGTGTTTCCTCCCAGATCCTTCTCTCCTACCTCCGAACCCGGGACTTGGCTTGTACTTTTCTTTTTCTTCTGCCATATTTATTATTAATGTCTATTTTTATTTTTCAGATTATTTCTTCTTTTCCTTTTTCTCTTTTCAGCGTATGCTATAGTTTCACTTGTAATGCGTCTATTTGATTTTATGAAGGCTTCTATTTCTTTTTCATCTACATATCCTATTATTTTAGAGGTATGCATATCTTCTATAGAATAGATATAGTTGACGTGCTTTTGCTCCAAGAAGTTTTTATAACTTTCACATCTATCAATAGAATCTATAAGGATGTTATATGTTGTGTTCCCCCGCTTCTCTAATAGCATAAATTCTTTCTTTATATAGCCTTTAGATCTTTTTCTAAAAAGTGCTAGTATTATCGATAGAATATATTTCATAGTTCTGTACAAATATAAATGTTTTAGAATTATTCGCAACAAACAAGGCCGAGTTTTTGACCTAGTTCTTTGCTTTTACTCACTTTCTTAGATTTTGAATGAAAAATAGTTTCATACTCTCCGTCTCTGTTTAGGAAAACAGTTGCAGCAATATAGTTATTATAACTAATGCGCTCTTCAATTACTTTCTTTCCAAACATCACAAAATAAACAAATGCACCGTTAATCTTCTGTGCTTTTTTCAATAATAGATTTTCCATAGATTTATGTATTGTGGGAGCCTTTTACAGCTCCCTGGTTAATTTAACAGTAACAAATAAAATCGTCACATCTTAAAGTGTATTGATCTACACTGGCGGTTTTATAATCGCAATCAAATGTTTCGTTGATTATTTTTAGAATATTATCAAGAGTATAGTCCAGGTTAATTCTATTATGACCTAAATTGAATGCATAGTTATAAGGTTCTTCAGAGTATTTCATAATGTCATTATCGCATTCTATATATGCTTCTGTTCCTCGTTCGCATTCTGCTCTTTTATTATATGCTTCTCTTATCTTAATATAATATTCTTTTTCTAAATCACGGTCAATAGAATAATCAAAACAGAAGTATTTACGTTCGCTACTAAGGATTTCAACAAAATAATGATGTCCTGTTTTATTTTTAAATTCAGTTCGTATTCTGTGGTTACAAACATCACCAGGGAAACACTCTTTATAAGTAATTCCCATGCCGACAAATACAAGTTCACCGGCTTTCATATTTGATATTTTTTCTTTTTTGGCTCTTTCTCTCTCTTCTGAAGCTTTTTTTATCTGATCCTCAGAAACAATGTACTCAACCGGATAACTGTTAGTTTTATAATTAACATGTTTCTCGTATTTGTCCATGCAATTAGATGCGAATGCAACTTGATTTCTAAACTCTTCATTACTGTAGATCTCTTGAAATTTTTCTTCTGTAAGTTCAATCGTAGTTTTCATATATTTATGAATTATGGGAGCCTTTTACAGCTCCCTAGTTAATTAAATTAATCCGTTATCAACGTAGCTGTAATAACTCTCTTCTGTAGCTATTATATGATCCAGTAGAGTTATTTCAACAGCTTCACATGCTCTTTTAAGTTTGCCAGTCATACTATTGTCATTCCCGGACGGAGTAGTATTCCCGGAAGGATGATTGTGAGATAACATAATAGACCTTGCACCGCATTGTAGAGCAGTAGCCAATATTAGTCTAACATCTATAATGCAAGAGTCCAGCCCACCTTGTGTATGCTTCGTCCACCCAATTGTATTGTTTGAGGCATTAAGGAAGAGAACTATAGTTGATTCACATATTTGAAACGTATCCTGGTCGTAGAACTCTTTAAATAGCTTATAAGCATCTTGGGAAGTTTGGATCTTTACTTTGTTAGAAGTTCCTTTCTTATATTTAAGAACTATTTCCGGGAGATTTGATTTATATTCTTTCATAAGGTTATGTCTTTAATAACTTTTTTTGCTTCTTCTATATCGTTATCTGTAATAGAGTCGTAAACTTTAGATGTTAGTGCTTTTGCGGTATCATAATCAGAGAATAGCTTCTCAAAATGATTGAAGGTGCGTTTTTGTGCAAATTCCCTGCTGTTTAATGCAATATCCATACATGCGCGTGCTTTTTCTTCTTGAAGCACTTTCTTTAAAAAATCTATTGCTTTCATATTAAATCAATTCATTGATAATTATCATATCATCATTTAATGTAAAATAGCTCATTACCTTCGTGCCTTCTTTTATTTCTGGGCATTCATCATCACCGAAAGAAATATTGCTTATTGAGAATCTTTTATTAGGCGATTTCTGTGAGTAGACTTGTGCCCTATCCATTAAAAAAGCCATATCGCCAGATTCAACCAAACTACCTTTCACGAATAAACCGAAGATTGCGAAATTTTTTGTTTCCATAATATTTATATTAGTTGTTAATACTATATTTCTGTCTTATGCTTGCAAAGGTATGAAAATGATCTTGAAAAACAAGTGGTTTATCAAGATTGTTGAGATGAAATTAAATATTTAGGGATTTCCCTATTCAAATATGCTAAATAACATGTGCTAGATATAAATAGAAAAGCACCAACTTTCACAAGCCGGTGCCTTATAACATGGAAA
Source organism: Bacteroidaceae bacterium (assembly GCA_963668125.1). Lineage (GTDB taxonomy): Bacteria > Bacteroidota > Bacteroidia > Bacteroidales > Bacteroidaceae > Bacteroides. The sequence goes on from OY764215.1 coordinate 2,689,893, forward strand.
CACTTTAAAAAACTATTAGTCTATCTTAGAAAGCTCACTGAGCTTATCTTCTATTGTGATTGTCCTTTGCTCGTCAGTTTCAAGCTTGACAGCCTTTGGTATTACGTACTGCATAATCTTTTCGTAGATCTTCACCCTATCTAATGGTGTTAATGAGTCGAAGTCTTTTAAGAATTGCTCTTGTCTCCCTTCTATGAATGAGACTGCAAAGTTCTTAATCTCTTTTGTTGCTTTATTTTTGCTTCCTTTTGGTCTTCCGTTTGGATTACCTGTTTGACCTTTTTGCTGTGCCATATCTTCATTGAATGTAAACAACATTGTTTTTCATTTAAAAAACAATGTTAGTGAGTTAATACATAAAGTTATCGCACAAATGTATGCTCTTACTTTCGCCTTTCAAATGTATCTATTAATTTATATCAATTATGTTAGGAACTATAATCGGTGCAGGTTTAAGTGTAGCGGGCAGTATTGCGGGCGGTATTGCTGCTAGAGCTGAAGCTAAGAAACAAGCAGAGCTGCTAAAGAAAGAAAAGGCAAAGAATGAGGCGTGGTATAACAGGCGTTACAATGAGGATTCTACTCAGCGAGCAGACGCACAAGCATCTATTACTCGTTTACGTGAAACGCTGAATCAGCGTAGTAAGAATGCGGCAGGAACAGCAGCCGTAATGGGTGGTAGTGAATCATCAGTGGCGGCAGAGAAAGAAGCGCAGAACAATGCAATGGCACAAACTATTAGTAATATAGATGCAGCCGGAGAAGCACGTAAAGATAGCGTTGAAGAGCGTTATATGGCGAGAGACGAGGAATTAACAGGTCAGCAACAACAAGCGAGTGCTGCTAAATCTGCAGGTATTGCACAAGCTATTGCCGGAGTTGCACAGGTTGGTGGTTCAATTGCTACTTCTCTCGACTCTGTAAATGATAACAAAAAAAAGCAAGAAGAAGCATGAGTGTACTAGATGATATTATAAATGGAACAAATAAGCCAGGGATAGCTCAACAAAGCTCTCCTGGCTTAAATATTCCGGCCAATACGTCGGAAGAAACTGTTCAGCCTAAGGAAATGCCAGTAGAAACGGCTAAACCAGTTCTAAATGTGCCAGAAGTTACAATTCCTTCGACTATCCCGGATAACTCACAATCTCAGGTTAAGAAGCCTCTAACATACGGAGAGATATTCCGAGAACTTAATCCTGATCCTATACCTAACGAAGAAGATTTAAAAAAAGAACATAAGAGAGAAAAAACACGAGCGCTTATATCAGCCCTGGGAGATGGTATAAGTGCTATCTCTAACCTGTATTCAACAACAAAGGGTGCTGTTCCTGTTCCTACTACTCCTACTCTATCAGAACGCAACGCAGCTCGTTATAACGAGATTGTAAACCGCAGACTTAAAAAGGCTGATGATCGCAAACAGGCTTTGACCAACTCTATGTTCATGGATAAACAGCAAGACTACAGAGAAGGAAGAGACAAGGTAGAAGATCAGCATTATGATGATAATGTTGATTACAGAAACAATCAACAGAGATTGGCATACGCTCAATATATAGCAGATCTTAAATATAAGAATGACAATCTTAAATTTAACTCTGATAAATTCGAGAAGCAGCATGAAGAAACTCAACGACATAACCAAACTACTGAGAATATAGGAAAGAGCAAACTAGGTATTGAGGTCGGAAGGCTAAATCTTGAAGGCAAAAGAGTAGCTATTGCTGATAGAAATGAGCAAAGATTGGAGAATCAATATGGATCTGGTGGTTCTCGAGCTAATAAAGTACGTGTAGTTAATGCAGCCGGCAAGCTTGTTAATGTGGATGCTGATATGATAAGCAAAGCGGACTACTGGGATTATGCTAAAAATGCACTCATTCAGGACGGCTTATTACCTAAGTATTCTAAAGTATCAGATGCCCAAAAATTCCTGAAAAATCCTTCTTCATACAATAAGAGTCCTAAACTTCATGAGTTGCACGAAAAAGTAGGAATGAAGATCTTCCAACAATCCTCTGCACCAAAAGCGGCAGCTCCTACTGCACCGGCACCAAAGGCAGCACAACCAGCAAAAGCAAAAACTTCTTCGGCACCTGTTAATACAACTGTAAGAACAAGCCCGGCAGCACTTCAACAAGCTTACGGATCTGGCGCTAATCACGCAGAAGGATTGAAAAACGTAGCAAAGCTACTCTATAAAGAAGGTCATTCAAAAGCTGAAACATCCGCAATAATTAAAAACATGCTAAAATAATGGATAAAAAGAAATTAAACTTCAATAATGTTCAGTTTGTCGGTGAAGATAAAACCGAACCAGTTGCACATAGTAATCGTGCTCCACAACCACAGGAAGAGCAAACAACACCTACTGATATGGATCGGTTTGTTTCTGGTACCGGAGATAAAACAACTATCTTCGGTGTTCCTTATGGTACATTTAAGAGATTGAAGCCTGAACATAAGCAATACTACTACAATAAGGCCGTTAAAGCCGAGAAGCTTGCACAGGCTAAAGATATTGAAGGAAGAGCAACGAAAGAAAGCGAGGATGCTTATAATCGTTTAGAGAGTAGACAAGAATCTTCTAGGGAAGAAAACCCTATTCTTACTGCATTGTCAAATGGTGCCGGTGAAATGGCTGGTTTTGCTACTCCTTATCAAGCTGTAGCCGATCCTGTCATAGCGGCTTCCTCCGCAGCGTTAAACAAAGTACAGGAAGCGAGAGAAGTAATTGCTACATCTGACCGTAAGGACAACACTTCTACTTCTAAGGAATTAGGAAGAGGGCTTGTAGCTGCGGCAAAGAAATTAAGTACATGGGATTTTGGAGCCACAGACGTAAGCGATAATAAAGCTCTTCTCTTTGCAGCTCAAAAAAAACAACGCGGAGAACAAACAACACCTTCAGAGGATAATCTACTAGAATCAGCAGCACTTACAGCAGCCGTGCATGGAGATTTTGACAAAGACACAAGTTTTGCTTATAATGCTGGTGAAGGTCTAGCACAAGCAGCCAGTTATATGAAAGACTTCCTTATAACAGGAGGACTTCAGGGATTAGGCCGGGCAGCTGTAGAAAGGTTTGGTGTAGACGCTGCAAAGAAAACCATTGCACAGATTGCTAAGAATGCAGCTCTTCGTGCAGGTGGTGATCTCGTAGGAGCTGCAGGTATGGCCGCAACTGTACATGCCGGACAGACAGCCGCAGATGCATTAGACCGTATGACAGGAGATGTTATTCCTACATTTGATAAAGAAGGCAATGCTCAATTCGATAAGACAGAAAGAGCCGAAAGCGGTGGCAAAGCATTAGCAAAGGCTTTCGGTAACACTGTTATTGAAGACTATTCAGAAATGTTTGGAGAGTATTTCTCACCAATCAATAAGCTCATGGGTAAAACAGCCGGGAAAGTAGCTGATAAGATAGGACTTAAAAAGGTACATGAAGCAATTGCTTCTATTCCGTCTAGTGACTGGGGAAAAGCATACAATCATTTTACTGAGCAAACGCACTGGAATGGCTTTACAGGTGAATATGGTGAAGAATTAGTCGGCACAGCCATGAACGCGGCATTCATTGGAGATCAAAAGTTCTCGGACCTTATAGATCCTCAACAGCAAAAAGAAACATTCCTTTCTGTAGCTCTTATGTCTGGTGTTATGGGAGGTGCAAATATAGCAGGATATCGCACACCTAAGTATTTAGCTAAACAGAATCTAAAAACTGCAGATCAGAACGCTTACAGTAAATTTGGTGAAGAATGGAATCAATTACGATTACAGGTAGAGAATGCGGATGATGAAGGCAAAGTGTCTGTTATGAATAACATTCTTTCTGATAAGGACCTTAGCCCTGAAAAGAAGAACGCATTCACTGAATATGTTGCACGACTACAAGCGTATCATGGTACCAATATTGCTGATGCTAAAAGAAAGATTGAAGGCGAAGTTCCAGAAGATCAGCTTCAGCTTGAAAATAGCTACGACCAGGGAACTAATCTTATTGATCCGGCAGAAAGAAAGGCTGCAAAGGATGAATTAGATTCAGTTGTTTCAAATCTAAGCGAAGAAGAAGTTTCGCTTCTTAATAGCTATAATTCAGCAGAAGATTATTATTTAGATAGCCTTATATCCGAAGAAGAAGAAACACCCTTTGTAACGTCCGATACTGCATTTAATTATTTCAATGCGAAAGCTAAGTATGATGGAATGATTGACAGTGTACGTGATAATATTGAAAGTCAAGTCAAAGAATCAGATCAAGCCATTTCAGACCGAACACACGAAGATGGTAATATCTACGAGATAAGACTTAAAACAGACGACAATACACCTTATTACATTGTAAAAGGTAATATCTCAATTGATCCTGATACACAGCTTATAGATGCAAACAGCTCTGATGATAAGGTTATTCTTCGAAATGCTGAAGGACAACTCGAAATGCGTCCTATACGTGATATTGAGAAACTATATAATCAGGACAGCGCAGAACAATTAAGAGTTACAACAGCTCAAACAATCCGGGAGCAAGAATCTGAAAAGGCTGCAAATGAGATTGAAGGTGTACGCGATTTTGCACAGGATGAAGTAATTACTATCAATACACCAGAAGGGCTTAAAGAAGTTGTTGTAAGCGGTCTTACTCCAGAAGGTAATTATGAAGTTGTTAGTATTGATAATTTGCCAATCATTAACGGAGAAGTTGCAACCGTACTGGATAAGAAACAACTTTCTCAAATGGAGAATGAAGCTAAAAAGGTTCAAACTGCAGATCAATCCGAGGAAGCGGTCACTCCATTAGTGGCAGATACTAATTTAGAAGGTACAGCAGCCGAACAGATTAGTAATACTCCTATTGAAACAGGTAGCAATGTGTCAGAAGTTCAAAGCGAAAATGAGAGTACTCCACCAGTAGAACAGAACAATTTGTCAAATGAAGAGCAGCCTGTACCGCTTGACGAGGATGGAGAACCAATCTTTCACCAGATGCCGGTTGAACAATCCGCTTCCCTTCTTTCTGAGCTTGATCCTGAAGATAGCTTCCTTATCATAGACAATAATATCAATGCTCTTTCTAAAGAAGTTGATAAACTTTCTAAAACGAAGCCTAAAAGCACTTCTTTCAATAAGATCAAAGCAGAGCGTGAAGAGATTAAAGGCCGTTTAGCTGAAGCTCAACAAAAGCTCGACTACTGGAACAACCTTAAAGAAGTTATCACTAAGCCTGTAGCTCCTGTTAATCCAGCCATGGAGATAAGCAAGGGCGGTTTAGAGGCTCGTAAGGAAGAGACAGCAAAAGCAGTTGAAGAGAACAATAGCAAAACAGGAACAATCAAACAGAAATTTGATAGTGCTCCAAAGGTGGAAGGTCTGCAAGATGAAATAATACTTGCAAATGGCGAAAAGATGAAAGGCCGATATATCCTTACTGAAGCTGAAGCGGTAACTCCTTCACATAATCCGGTTGCAGGATATGCAAAATCAGAAGGTTTCCCGGTAGACGAAAACGGAAGAACCGTAAACGACAGAGATTATGAGAATGATAAGCAAGCTCAATTACAAGTAGAGCAGAAAGCACAGAAATATGATAGTAGAGCTATTCAAAACCCTGTTATAGTTAGCAATGACGGTATTGTACTATCTGGTAATGATAGAACCATGGCCGGACAGATAGCTGCCAATAACGGTACAGATCAATCTTATAAAGAGTATGCTCGTACCTACAGCAATAAATATGGCTTTACTCCTGAACAGGTAGACGGATTAAAGAATCCACGTATTTTATTTGTTCCTGATGAACAGCTTCCTTATAACGCTGAAACGTTTGCTAAGTTCAATGCGGATGATAAGAAAACTCAGAATAAGACTGAACAGGCTGTTAAGGCAGGGAAGATTATCAATGAGCAAACAGTTAGCAAGGCTGCAACTATATTAGATGGATTTGAAAGCCTACCAGAGTTCTATTCAGATACACAAGCAAGCAAAGAAATGCTTCACCTTCTGTTAAATGATGGAATTATCGGTCAAAACGAAGTTGCTGAAATGATGGATGGAGAAAGTTTCAGCTCTATTGGAAAAGATTTCATTGAAAATGCTCTTATTGGAAGTGTACTAGATGAATCGGCAGTAAGAAAAGCTATGCAGATGAAAGATTTGAGACAGGTTGTTGTAAAATCACTCACTCAGATAGCTCAGAATAAGAAATTTGGTGAATTTTCATTTGAAAACGAGATAACTGATGCTATTAACTTGTTATATGATGCAAGAAAGGCGGGCGTTAAAACCGGACAAACTATTGATGATTATATGCGCCAAGGTAATTTATTTGGCGAAAATGCATTAGATTTGTACGGTGCAACTGTTCAAATGTTGGCTAATGCTTTGAATAAAGGACAATTATTCTTTAAACGTACATTGTCAGCATATAATAATCAAGCAGAACAGGCAGCTTCAGGACAAACAGATCTATTTAAAGGTGATGTTCGCTCTAAGGACGAAATTATTAACGATGTACTTAATATTTTAGGATATGAACAAGGAACAAGAACAACAGAATCAACAAAGCAACCAGAACGAGGACGTTCAGAAAATGAAACTGGAAATGTTACTCAAATCAATGAAGGAGCCGGAACAACAGATTCAACCGAAGAACAAGGAACCGGAACAGAAGAATTAAATCAGCATGAGAAAGAAGCTATTGCAGAGGTTCAAGCACTAACAAAGAGCGAAGAACATGCAGCAATAGAAAAAGAAGCTGAGAAAGTAAATACTAATCCTTCTGAGGCACAGAAAGAAGCAGGTAATTACAAGATGGGCCATATCAAAGTACAAGGCTTTGATATTACCATTGAAAATCCGCAAGGTTCTGAAAGATCTGGTACCGATGCAGATGGCAACGAATGGTCTATTACCATGAATAACCACTACGGATATTTTAAAGGTACCAAAGGAAAGGATGGAGATCACATAGATACTTTCATTGGCGATAATCTTGATAGTGATAAAGTATATGTCGTAGACCAGGTAAATAAAGACAGCTCTTTCGACGAGCATAAAGTAATGCTAGGCTTCAACACAATAGAAGAAGCAAAAGCAGCTTATCTAAGCAACTATGAGGAAGGATGGCAAGGATTAGGTGGTATTACTGAAACATCAGTTGATAACTTCCGCAAATGGACTGACACAGACACGCGAAAGATTAAACCTTTTGCCGATTACAAAGAAGTCAAAGAATCCTCTACTCCTACTCTTTCACAAGAGCAAAAGGATGCTATTTCTTTTATTACAGGGAATCAGGAAGAAAGTAATAAAAAAGAGCTTGAAAGTCAAGAAAAAAGTGTACCTTTAAATCAAGAAAGAACCTCTAAGGTTGAGCGTAAAATCGTTTCTGAAGAAAGATATTCAGAGCTTCAAAAACGAATGAAAGAGAAGCTTAATAGCCTTAATGCGGGATTTGATCCTGAGATTCTTTCTATAGGAATTGAAATGGCGGCTTATCACATTGAAGGTGGTGCAAGAAAGTTTGCAGACTTCGCTTCAAATATGATTAATGATCTTGGTGATAAGATACGACCATATCTAAAAGGAGCATACAAAGGAGCAAAGGAAATGCCAGGAATGGAAGATTTAGCTTCAAGTATGGATTCTGACGAATTTATAAATAACTTTGATATTAAAAACTTTAATCCACAAGAATATGCTCAACGTAACACAGAGAGTTTGGAACGGAATAGCGAAGAGTTATCCGGTTCAGAACAACGAAATACAGGAAATAATATCAGCGACAGCAGCGAAGAGCAACAAGCTGTACGACAACCTTTGGAGGAAGATAGAGGACTCTTTGCCGGAGAATCTGAAGATATACGCGGGAATAATACTGGACTCGATGATTCTAGCAATAGCCCACAAGTCGATAAGAAACTACGTGATGGAGAACCCTCGCTATTTGGAAGTGATACCTATAACGGAAACGATGGAAGAGGCAATGATGATTCTAATGAACGACACAATAGTGCCAGACAGGAACAAGCCGGAGTTGCTGAAGAAAGCAGAAGAGATTTATCAATTGATGAACTAACCACAAAACAAAAAGCGATTAGAAAGGCTGATATAAAGCTATCTGATCCTAAGTCTATCGCTGAAACTTTGCCTATTCTTCAGAAAGAACAAAGATCAGATGTTCTTAAAGCTGAAAATAGATTCTTTACAGGTGCCGGAGAAAAAAAAGAAACTGGTAAAGGTATGCTTTTCACTAATGGAACAGGTACCGGAAAGACATTCACCGGCATAGGTATTATTAAACGTTTTATTCTTCAAGGTAAAAAGAATATTCTTATTGTCACACCTAACCAAAAGATATGTAAAGACTGGATTGATACAGCAAGCATGTTCTTCGGAGAGGACTTTTCTTTATTGAAAGATACAAATGATAAAGGTGAAGGCGTAAATGTAACCACTTACTCCAATTTTAGAGCGAACGAGAAACTAAAGGATCGTAAGTTCGATTTACTTGTTTATGATGAATCACATTATCTTAACCAGAATGCTTCAGGGAAACCAACATCTGCACAGGCTAGAAACGAAGAACTTGGAATAAGTGTAAATCGTGCAATACAGCTTGCTGAAGAAGAGAAATTTGGCCCACGTCCACCATATCCTGAAAAAGAAACGCCTGATGATGTAGCAAAAGAAATGCTACAGCTAAGAAATGAGTATGATTCAAAAGTTAGAGAGGTTCGCTCAGAAATAAAAGAAAGGGCAAAAGAAATATATGCAGAGCGGCCAAACATCTTGTTTCTGTCTGCAACTCCTTTTGCTTATCATAAATCACTAACTTACGCTGATGGATCATTATTTACCATAAATCAGACTTTTGAGGAAGATAATTCTTCAAGAGGTTATAACGAGCCTGATAGATGGGATCGTTTTATGATTGATAATTTCGGGTACCGAATGAGGTATAACAAACTGACCACACCCGACAATGCGGCACAGGCTTCACGTCTTGAAAGAATGTTCCATGAAAAATTCGTGAAAGAAGGCTCTGTATCCGGAAGAAGTATAAATGTTTCATTTGACTACTCTCGTAATTTCCTAACCGTTAAGTCTGGAATAGGACAAAAAATTGACGAAGGGATAGATGCTATTTTTAAAGACGAGCGTGTTAGAATCCTGTCAAATGTAGTTGATAAAAAGTGGTCTTACGTAAAGAAGTGCCAGTTCTTAGAAGCTGTTAAGGCTGAAGGAATAATTAATCATATAGATGTACTACTTAAAGACGGCAAAAAGATTGTTGTTTTCCATAATTTCATGAAGGAGAACAAAGAAAATCCTCTTCATTTTGAAAAGATTGATTCTAACTCATATATGAATGAGGCCCAATATGCCAGACTAGAAATGTTGGAGAAGAAATTCCAGTCTGAATCTTCTGAAATGACAGATGATGAAATAGACGAATACGAGTATCTTGATGGACTTAAATCAAATGTGTCTGTATTAAGCGCAATCGAAGGTAGAGAAGAAGAGTATAACAAGGCTGTAGATATTTGGAACAAAGAATATCCTCAGTATGCAAACATGGACTTTTCAGAAATACAATCACCTATAAACATGTTTACCGGCAAGTATGGCAATAAAGTAGCTTTCTTCAATGGAAAGGTTCCGAAAAAACAAAGAATGATTAATGTTGATTCATTTAATAATGATGATTCAAAAACTAATATTATTGTAGTTCAGAGACAAGCAGGTAAAGAAGGCATTTCTTTCCATGATAGAACCGGGAAACATCCACGTATTTTAGTAAACTTAGGGCTTCCTACAGCTCCTACTGATGCGATACAGATTGAAGGCCGTATTTACCGTATTGGATTGCAAAGTAATGCAGCTTTCGAATATCCTATTATATCAACATCTTATGAACGTTCTGCATTCGCTAATACTATTGCTTCACGTTCTAAAACTGCTGAAAATCTTGCAATGGGTAGCAAGGCAAGAGGTCTAGAAAACTCGTTTATAACAGGTTATCAAGATTCTCAAAATGTGGATGATGTAGATTTGAATGAGTTAGGAAAAGGAACAAAAGAACAGGATTTAAACAATGAGTTATTGACTCCATATAAAGAGGCACAAGCTCTTTATACTACTAATCTAAAGAATCAAAAGAGTAGAGATCAAAGGGAAGGAAAAGACTATTATGCAACACCTGAGCCAATTGGTTATAAAATGGTTGAGTTTCTTGAATTAAATGAGGGTGATTCAGCTCTTGAACCTTCGGCCGGTCATGGTGCTATTGCTCGTTTCTTCCCGGACGATGTTAAAGCTAAAGCTATTGAACCATCACGCGAGTTGCATTCTAGGTTATCAATGAATACAAGCGCAACAACAATAAATGATACTTTTGAAAATCATTATATTGGAAACAAATATGATGGCATTGCGATGAATCCACCTTTCGGATCAGCAGGTAAAACAGCTATTGAGCATGTTGAAAAAGCATTCAACCACTTGAAACAGAATGGTCGTATAGTTGCTATTATTCCTGATGGAGAATCTACAGATAAGAAACTTGAAAAGTTCCTGTATGGTAAAAATCAAAAGGGAGAATTTAATTATCCGGATGCTGCACTCGTGGCTAGTATAAAACTTCCTGGTATTGCTTTTGAGAGAGCTGGAACAGGTGTTAATACTAGAATTGTTGTTATTGACAAGCGTAGTGATGATAATGTTAGGCATTCAGAGAATATAGACCTATCAGGAGCTAAGACAATAAATGAGCTATTTGATAGAATGGAGAATCTTCAGGTTCCCGAAAAAAACAGGCAAGCTGATAATGCAGAAGGTATAATCTCTCCAAAAGTTGAAGAATCTGTTGATAAATCAATAGAGGATATTCGTAATAGCAAAGGACTTGTTTCTGATGTCGAAGAAAGAAAGCACACAAAAACTGGTGAACCTGTTTTTGTTGTACCTACTTCAAAGAGAGTAAGTACTGAAGAGTACAGAGATATGTTGAATACAGCAAAAGAAAATAAAGGTTTTTGGAGTACATTCAGCAAGGGATTTCAATTTAAAAACAAAGAAGATGCTATTAAATTTAGAGATAGCATTAATTTTCCAGATGATGATGAGCAGGATTTAAGATTCAGAGGTCAAGAATCTTATATTGATAGTGTAAACGAAAGATTTAACAATGAACTTCAGCAGCAAATTGATAATACCCTTCCTAAATCACATATCTATCAACTTGGGAAGCCTAGCGATATTTTGATAAGTGCAGGTATTCCAGATTTACCGATTGAGCTTGCATCAAAAAGGCTAGAAAGAAAATCTAATCAAGATAATCATACTTTTGATTTGAAAGATATTATCAATCTTCCTTATGCAATTCAAAATCCTATAGCCATATTTAATAGCAAAACACAGATTGGAAGTAAAGTCATTCTGACAGAGTTGTCAAATGGAAATAAGAATTACATTGTAGCTATCAAGGCCGTTAATAAATTGGTTTCAGGAGAAAGAAGATTAGAAGTTAATGAGATTAAAAGTTTATATCCGAAAGACACAAAACAGGTTATTAAATGGATTTCTCAGGATAATTTGTTAAACTGGGTGGATAAAGAAAAGGCTGATAAATTCTTGAACATACCCCAGTCTAATTCCGAGGACGATACTCAAGCATCTAACAGCCTTTCTTCAGCAACAAAGATAATACAAAACTTTGAAAATCCAACACTTAGAGATGGTGAGATTGTTTCAAGTATTGAAGATTTAACAGATCAATTAAATACTAAAGTTAAGATCGTTAGAAGTTTGGATGAAATAACCGATGAAAACAAGACGAAAGAAAATCTCAAAAGAAACTCTAAAGGCTGGTTTGATCCTAAAACTGGTGAAGTAGTTATTCTATTGCCTAATGCTAAGAGTGTAGAAGATGCTAAAAGAACTATACTACATGAAGTAGTAGCGCATAAAGGTCTAAGAAATATGTTCGGAAAGGAGTTTGATTCGTTCCTTGGACAAGTTTACGATAATGCTACACCTGAAATCAGGAAAAAGATAAATTCCATGGCCGCAAAGCATGGTTGGAATATAAATGTTGCAACTGAAGAATATTTGGCTTCTTTATCGGAGAAAGGATTCGAAGATAAACAGGAACAGACTCTTTGGGGAAAGATTAAACAGGCTTTCATGGATATGATTCATAAAGCGAAGGTTAATCTTGGATATAACATTTCTGATGAAGATTTGAGGTATATTCTTTGGAAATCATATCAGAAGTTGAACAATGATAGCCCAATATTAAAAAACGCTGCAGATATAGCAATGAAAGATAAATTGTTTAGAAATACTGAAAAAGATTCAAATTTGGCTCCAAATGGGAAATTATCTAATCTATTACCAAAGCAATACAAGGCTGTACGTACACCTGAATTTAAAAAATGGTTCGGAGATTGGGAGAATGATAATAAAAATGCCTCAAAAGTAGTAGACAAAAACGGGGAACCGATAGTTGTTTATAGAGGACATGAATCAAGTCAGAATGCTTGGAGTACCAATTTAAACACTCCTACATTTACAACAAGCAGAAATGCCGCAAAAATATACAGTGAAGATTATGAAAATGGAATGATTACCGAAGCTTTTATTAATTCAAAAAAACCACTTAATATAGGCGATGAAGGTGGAGCTATTACACTAGACGAATTAAAGCAGTTGCTTCCTAAAGATGTGTTTGAGACAGTTGCTTCTTCCGGGAATTGGGTGTATGATGGTGATTTTTTTAATTATGACGAAGCTCCAAAAGGTGCATATACAGAATCTTTTTATATAGCAGACAATAAAGATTTTATTGATTGGGCCAAAAGTAAAGGTTATGATTCTGTTCAATACAAAGGATTCTTTTCTGATGGTGAAAACCTAAATGAAGATTTTTTGCATGAAATAAGGCCTTTCAATTCAAATCAGATAAAGTCAGCAACAAATAATAATGGTGATTTCAATTCAGAAAATAACGACATTCTATTTAGAAGCAATGAACCTGTGACACCAGAAAACTTAATTCAAACTTATGATGATAAGTTTAAAAAGAAGATACTTGGTGTAAATGTTCACAAATTTAAGGAAGCTTATCAGGATTCAATGTTAGCTCTAAAGGATCTGCAGGATTTAATTTCAAAATCAACTGGCAAGGAAATAAAGGATCATGAAAACGCTTATATTGCAGAAAACCAATTGAGCTCAAAAGGTGCTGCTGAGTCTGAATTTTATAAAGACAACTATTTTAAGCCAATGATAAAAGCTATTAATGCTCTTACAAAGAAAGGTAAGGCTTACAAAGATATCATTGATTATATGGTGGCTAAACATGGTTTAGAGCGTAATGAGATTATGGCTAAAAGAGATGCTGATAAATGGGCTGAAGATGCAATAGAGACAGTAAACAAGATGGCTCTTAATGGCGAGATTGATTCAGATCAACTTCACGAAATGATGAATGCTATCTCTGTACAAGCCGAAGATAAGTACAATGAGTTTAGGCAAAAAGATTACTCTGGATTAACGCAACTTACCGGGAGTGAAGATCAGTACGAAAGTGTTGCTCAAAATATTGTTGATGAATTTGAAACAGACAACGAAAATGAAGTATCAGAATTATGGGATAAAATTAATGCTGCAACAAAACAAACTTTATTAAAGAGCTATACAAGTGGTTTGATGTCAAAGAGTACTTATGAGAAAGTTCGAGATATGTTTAAGTACTATGTTCCTTTACGTGGATGGGATGATAAGATAGCTTCAGATGTATATGATTATATTCTATCTGAAAGATCAACTTTCAATGCTCCTGTTAAATCTGCACAAGGACGTTCTTCTCTAGCGGATGATCCTATCGCTGTTATTGCAAACATGGCAGATAGCGCGATTCTTCAGGGAAATAGAAACCTTATGAAGCAAAAGTTCTTAAACATGGTCCTTAATCATCCTAATGATCTGGCTATGGTTCGCGATATGTGGTACGAAAATAAAGGAACAGAAGAAAATCCTGTTTGGGCTGAATCATTCCCTGATATAAAACCGGATGCTACACCAGAAGAAATAAATGAAGCAATCGAGGCGCATGAAGAACGTATGAGCGAACTTATAAACAAAGGGATGGCTACTAAAGCGCGAAACGGACTTCAGGTAGGCTATAGAACAAACGCAAAAGAGCGTAATGAGCACATTATCGTAGTGAAAAGAGGTGGCAAAGAGCAAGCTATTTATATAAATGGAAATCCGCGTGCCGCACAGGCTATAAATGGTTTAACCAATCCAGATTCAACGGATCACAAGCTAATGAAGACAATTCAGTGGATTAATAGACAAATGGCGGCCAATTTCACTACCAGGAACCCGGCTTTCGTTCTTACCAATATGTCGAGAGACTTAATATTTTCTACTACTGCTATTGATGTAAAGGAGAATGGAAAATATTCAAGGAAGTTTAAGAAGAATGTAGCTAAAAATCTTTCTCAGATAGCTATATTAATGGCTAAACGACACAATGGTACTCTTGATACGAATAAAGAGACTGAAAGACTATTTAGTGAGTTTATTCAGAATGGTGGAGAAACTGGATATACAGCTTTAAAATCTGTAGATGATTACAAAAAGATCGTATCAAATGAATTATTAAAAGCTAAAGGAAAAACGGACTTAGGAAGCATTATCGGTTTAGAAGTAGGCAAAATAACTACTCCTACTACATTGGGTATAGTTCCGGCCTTCAGAGCTTTGGCTAAATGGACTGAGTTCGGTAATAGATGCGCTGAAGATATAAGCCGTTTCTCTACATATATGACTTCACGACAAATGGGAAGGTCTGTTCAGCAGTCAATCAATGATGCTAAAGAAGTTACTGTAAACTTCAATAAAAAGGGCGCAGGTGGCTATATGGGAGCAACAACGATAAAGAGTTTATTCTTATTCTTCAATGCAGCCGTACAGTCTTTAAACAACCTTTGTAAGCTTGCAAAGAAAAGCCCTATTAAGTTCTCAGGAGCAATAGGATCATTTACGGCAGCGGGGTTACTTGTTCCTCTTATGAATAACCTTCTTATGGCCGCTATTGGAGGTGATGATGATAAGGATGCCTACAACAATCTGCCTGAATGGGTAAGAAGAAATAATCTTTGCCTGTTTGTAGGAAATAAGAAATTTATCACAATTCCTCTTCCTATTGAATTAAGAGCATTCTATGGAATTGGAGAAATGGCTTATCAATATTCAGCAGGAAATATGAAGCATAGGAATATGGGACTTGAAATGCTAAACCAGATATCAGGTTTAATTCCTCTTGATCCTACCGGTGGAAGTAATTCATTAATTCCTGATGCTGTTAAACCTATAGCCCAGGTATTAAAGAATAAAGACTTCTACGATAAACCAATATATAAAAAGTTCGATTATAACGAATTTATGCCTGAATATACAAAAGCTTATGCCGGCACGTCTAATTGGCTTATCAGATCTGCAGAATTATTGAATAATGAAACTGGAGGAAATAAATATAAACCAGGAACAATAAATCTTAATCCGGCAATTGCGGAGCATTTATTTGAAGGTTATTTTGGCGGCATGGCTAAAACTGTTAATCAGACAGCTAAGACAATTGGAATGATCTGGAATGATGATGAACGAGTGGTTAGAAACGTTCCTATTGTAAACCGTTTTGTTAGTAGTTCTTCTGATGAAAGAAATGCTTATTCTCGTATAAATGAAGAGTATTACAAATACAAGAATGAATACGAACTAACAAAACAGCAAGTAAACGGATTCAATAAGGAAGAAAAAAAGGGAGTCTTTGATTATGCTAAAGAAGTAGACTTTATTCATAACTCCAAAGAATATCAACGTTTCGATATTTTTAAAGATCATGAAAAAACGATTAAGTCTTTGCAGGATGATATAAAAATAGCTAGTGGAGAGGAAAAGAAGCAACTCGAAAAAATGCTAAATATCGAAAAGACTCAATTAGTTGAGCAAATGGCAGAGACAGAGTAAATTAATAGATAAAGCAACGGTCTGCTCAATGATAGTGACTTTTGGGAAAAATTATTCGTATGAGAAGAAAATTAATTCCAAAATCAAGATTAACAGAGCAGACCGAGCTTGATTCTGTAAAAAGGGATCGGGCTAACAATGACAGAACGTATTTTGACATTCTTCTGCAAGCTCAATACTGTTGGAATAACCTAGATTCCTTCAGAAAAGAGCGTGATAGAAATAAGAAGTACACTTATGGCGATCAGTGGAGCGATTACATTACCGGTGATGATGGAAAGCAGATAAAAGAAAGCGACTACATTAAAAGCCAGGGAAGCGTTCCTCTAAAGAACAATCTTATTCGTAGGCTAGTGCGTACAGTAATGGGAGTTTATCGAGGACAGTCAAAAGAACCAACTTGTACGGCTCGTGATCGTGACGAGCAGCGTTTAGGTGAGACTATGAGTATTGCACTTCAGTGTAATTATCAGTTAAACCGTATGCAAGAAGTCAATGGACGAACTTTTGAAGAGTTTCTTATATCCGGGGCAGCGTTTCAGAAAGAGAGTTACGGATGGAGAAATAACAAAATGGATTGCTGGACCGATATAGTTAGTTCTAATCATATCTTTTTTGATTCTGCTATGAAAGATGTGCGCCATTGGGATTGCAGCTTTATTGGTGAGATTCACGATATAACATTCGAAGAGTTATGCGCTCAATTCGCCAAAGGCCCTAATGATTACCAAAAACTAAAGGATATCTATACAAGAGCTTCAAATAGGGAATATCTTCAGAGTTTTGCAGAGAAATTCGGTAAAGGAAGGCTTGAAAATATAGATTTTCTTAATCCTTATGATATTACTATGTGTCGCGTAATAGAAGTGTGGCGAAAGGAACAGAAGCCACGTTTTAGATGTCATGACTACTTAAATGGAGATTATTACAAGGATGAAATATCAAATGAGAAGAATATAATTGCTGAAAATAATAGTCGCATTAGAGAAGGCTTAGAGGCCGGAATGGATAAAGACGAAATACCTCTCATTGAATACGAGTGGTTTATGGATGATTATTGGTACTTCCGCTTCTTAACTCCTTTTGGACAAGTATTATCTGAAGGAGAAACACCTTTTAAACACAAATCCCATCCTTATGTACTGAAACTATATCCATTTATTGATGGTGAAGTACATTCGTTTGTTGCGGACGTAATAGATCAGCAAAGATACGTAAACCGGCTAATCATGCTGAATGACTGGATTATTAAATCAAGCGCAAAGGGTGTTCTGCTCTTCCCGGAAGAAATGCTTCCTGAAGATATGACAATGGAAGACGTAGCTGAAGAATGGGCCAGATTTGACGGTGTTATAGCATATAAACCAAAGCCTGGTACTGTTGCACCTCAACAGATTGCTTCAAACTCTACAAATATAGGTACACATGAAATGCTTCAGCTTCAAATGAACCTCATGGAAGATGTTACAGGAGTTACTGGGGCTTTGCAAGGTAAGCCAGGATATAGTGGAACCAGTGCAGCCCTTTACAGCCAACAGATGCAAAACGCAAGCTCTTCTCTGCTAGACCTACTAGAGAGCTTCAGTGGATTTGTTATTGATGGTGCAATCAAGAAGGTGAAGAATATGCAGCAATTCTATGATAGTAAGAGAATACTTAATATCGTAGGAAAAAATTCAGGTGCTTTAATCGAGTACGATCCAGACAAGATAAGCGATGTTGAATTTGATTTAAGCATTACAGAAAGTACAAATACCCCTGTTTATCGTTCAATGGCAAATGATTTCTTAATGGAAATTTGGAAGGCCGGACAGATTGGAATTGAACAACTTCTTCAATGTGGTGATTTCCCATTCGCGGACGAGCTGTTGCAAAGCTTACAATCTCAAAAAGAGCAGATGGAACAAGGGCAAGTACCACAAGGATTGCCAGATAATCTGAAACAACAGATAAGTCAAGGTGCAGATCCTAGAGCTGCCGGGATGATAAGACCGACTCAGCAGCCACAGTAATAGAAAAGGGAGCCGTTAAAGCTCCCTTTCTTTTATTATTTAGTTATCAGTTCTACTACTTTAATAAGGGTATCAGCACTCACCCACTCGCCTTTTGGAATTTCAATTTTTGTAGGTTTTTCCTTTGGATCTGAATCTCCAGAAAAAGTAGTTTCAATCCTATCTCCTTCTTTTAATCCTTGTCTTATGCAAAAATCAAGTTCTTCAGAATTAATTTCCATGCATGAAGGTCGCTGTCTTATATCTTTTGGAATGAACTTTAAAAAACTAAAATCACCTTGTCTTAAAATATAAAGTCCAGGATTACCTGTATTTGGTGGTAATTCATCGACCTCTTCAAATACTAAAATAAATTTCTTTCCCATATTATCTCAATTTATAATCGAACCACATTTGTTTCTTTGCTTCCTTAATTTCGGTAGTAATGCCATCCAGCTCTTTACGATTAGGGGTAAAATAGAAGCACTCTTTAATTACGTCTTTAAGGAATGCTTCCCGGGTGATTCTCCCACTCCACTTGTATTTTCTAAACGACTTTCTGTTAAACACAATTAGTTTGTCTTTTTCATCCGGCATAACATAAAATCGTTCTCCAAATTTTTTGTGTAATTTATCAGCCAATCTAGCTGCATACCAGTACTGTAATCTTGCAATATTGAAACGGAAAAAATAAATAATCTTTTTCATAATTTTGAATATTAAATTGTTGCTTCTGATAATGATTTCTTTTTATGTGATTTAACACCCTTAGTCTCAGTTAATAGTTTTGGTAATTCCATATCACAGAAACATATAAATAGTCCGATAGCTCTCACCATAAGCCTATCATCATGTTTCCCGACTATGGCACCAAAAGAACCGTTTTGTTTCTTCTCATAGCATAGAAGTTCGTCTATTGCTTCACTACATCTTTCAACCCATGATTTTTCACGAACACACTTAACAAGGTTATCTATAATCATAGGTTTGGTAGATGTATTTGTATGGAATCCCCACTTTTTAGGTGCACCTTCCATAATCTCTTCTTCAGATTGTTTTCGTGCGTATAGGTTTTTATATACGTTTGATATCTGGTTAAGAATGTATTGTGTATGATCTCCGTCTACGTCTCTTTCCTTGTCTTTTGTTTCGAGCGTATTAGATTCAATTACCAGAAGAGAATTATTATAGAAAGATGCTATTTGGGCCGCTTTCCATGCTAAAAGGTCATGATCTATGTGTCCGTGCCATTCTGCGACAACGACAGGCTTATCACCTTCCATCATCCAATATCTATCTAGCACCCATATATCTGAAAAGTCGGCTTTATCTGAACGTCCACCAACATCGACAATAGTTAGATATCGGTTTGATACCTTTTCTTTTCCTGGTAAATCCCAGATGCACAAGACTCCTTGTTTATCTTCAGCAAATCGAATATTGCTAAGAGCTTTTTTGCCACTTATAGCATCTCCGTAAACATCACCTATGAATTTAGGATCTTTACAACTCTTTCTTAACTCTTCTACTTTGTATTGGTTGAATACCTTTGCACCTGAGTGTTTGAAAGCTTCTATATCGTCTGAAGGGAACTCGGCAGCCATATCTGCGTGAGAAGTATACCCTCTTCGTTTCTGCTTATACCAGTTAATAGCTTCTAATGTTGCCCCCTTATTCCATAACCACCAGTAGTATTGTCCGCTTTCGCTTCTTGAATCCTCATTCTTATTTTCTCTATTATCTATGATCCAATTAACGAAATCTTCTTTTTCCTTCTCGTTCTTGAATGGTTTTGAATACATATCAATTTCATACCATGCAACAAATACAGGAATGCGCTCTGATGTACCATCTTTTGCGGCTAACCATTCTGTATGAAAGAAATTTCCGGTACCGTTTGCAGTACTTTCGATTACGTCCATGGTAAGCGGTTCTAATAATACGGAAGAGGAAACAGATCTAATTATATCTTCAGGAGTTTTTCCTGCGGTTGCTTTCCAAAGACCAACTTCTGACATGTGAACTAAGGAAATATCTCCACCACGAATAGAATCTGGCCGTTCTGCGGTACCAATACAGATAACTGAATCTCTTACCACTTTACCTTTTTGAGTAATAATAGTATCGTTGTGTGATCCTTCATAAGGCGTGAGTTCTAACGGTATATTTTTTGGAAGTCCTAGTAGTTCTGGGGAATATTCTTTTAATAATTTAGAATACATAGCCCTGATCTTTCTTGATGTACCTGAATCCTGCGCAACAATAGCAGAATAGAATCCCTCTTTGTGTACAAGTTGAATCCAAGCCATATATATCTGAATCAATGTTGATCCTCCCCATTGTCGGGCTTTTAAAAGGATAATTCGAATAGGTTTACCTTCAAGCCTCATTTTTTCAAGAGCGGTCAGTAATTTTCGTTGAGGTCTATTAAGTTTAAAAGGTATGTTCTTTCCTCCGAATTTATTCTTTATTCTACCAAACGAATAGGCCCAAAAACAAAAATCATATTCAACTCTTACTTTTGTAAACTGAAGTACAACTTTAGCCTTCTCTTCTTCATTATATTCGCATTTTAGATATTTTTCTATGAATGCTCTAATTGATTTGTATTTCTTTAATTGTTTAACCAAAGGCACTTTCATCATATCCTTTGGTATATATTGAGTTTTTATAGAAAAATCGGATAAGACCAACTCTACTCTTTCAAGAATTGATCCTTCACCGGTAAGAGGATTGAACGTTTTATTTATTCTCCTATTCCGAGTATCATTTTCCTTTATTAACTCGCTTGTATACATTGTTGAATAGGTTATAATCTGTGAGATACCATTTGTACAATAGACCTAATATAAATGAAGAAATATGGATAATCCCGTTTACCCCAGGCATTATTAATCCTAAAATAAGGTAGGCATACAAGTATATTTTTTGCCATCTTTCATTGACTCGACACATTCCAATTATTGCAAATATCATTGATGATACGCCAACGGTGGGCTGCATAGGAACAAATGAGACTATTATAGCTATAATGTATGCCGGGATTACATTTCGTTTGTTTATAAGAAAAAACAGTGCGTAACAGTTCCCTATAAGGTGGAATATATTCGCGTGAAAGAACATGTATATAAAGTGAGTCCACCAAATAGAATCGGTAGAAACAGCAGCATTGCAAGGAATGAAATAAACTAATGCAAGAATGGCAATCGCTGTAATCTTTGTTTGTAGCATTCTCTCTTTTTTATGTGATGAATAATAATTTTTGCACTATCAGCTGTAATGTAGAATCTTGGGGCCGGTTGTTCTATAACGATTGAAACAAGTTCTGATAATCTATAATTTTTATATTGTGAAAGCTGTTGTAGCTGTTTCACTCTTCTAAATATCTCACGAAACATTAATCGTTTATTCTGTTTCATTCCGGCTAAATCTTTTCCGGCATACATTTCAGAAATAACATTGCTTGCTCTTTCTGATGATACCCAAAATCGCTTTGACGGAGAATTAACAACACGAGTTAATATCTCTGTAAGATTTACGGGATATTTAGCATTTTTCATTGCCAATCTGTAAACATTCATTAGATCGTTATCCCGCTCTTGTTTGAACTCAAATTCGCTTCCTTGTTTTCCCATGACTGTAACAAAGTTACGAATCACAGTTAATAGATAAAGAAATATCTATTTGGTTAGGGTTTACATTTGTCACTGTTATAATTACAAAATTAATCTTGTAACACATTTGATTATGGAAGATATTGATAAAGAGCCTATTAAGAGTAAGAAAGATCTTTTTTTAGAAAAGTTCAGATCTAAATATCCCGACTTAAACACGGATGATGAAGATTCTTTTTATGGCAGAATTAACGATGATTACGATGAAAATGAAAAAAGAATTGGAGAATCTTCAAAAAATGAAGAAGCTTTATCTAACCTCTTTTCAAGTGATCCTCGTGCTGCGCATTTTTTAATGAGTTGGAAGAATGGTGAAAATCCAGTAGTACAGCTTATCAGAATGTTTGGTGATGATTTTCAAGAAGCGTTGACTGATCCAGACATGCAAGAAAAGTTTGCGGCTGCTCATAACGAATACCTAGACAGACAGCTAAATAACAAAAAAATTCAAGCTGAAGCGGAAGCAAATCTACCAATTACATTAAAGAATCTCGATGATGCGCAAGCTGAAGGTGGATTTGATGAAAAGCAAGCTGATGATGCCTTTAAGCTTATTTTTGACATTATTGATAATGGTAACAAAGATCTTGTGACTAAGGATACCTGGATAATGGCATTTAAAGCTCTTAATCATGATTTGGACGTGGAAAGTGCTGCTCGAGAAGGTGAGATTAAAGGCAAAAATGCAAAGATTGATAAGGAAAAGAAAAAAACGACTGTTCCGGCCGATCTTCCACCAATGATAGGCGGCCAAGGAGGTGAAGCTCCTGCTCCTAAAAAGAAAAGTCTTGGATTTTTGGATAGCGTAAAAGACGATAACGATATCTGGAAAAGAGGTAGAAAAAAATAATTATTTAATTTTTAAACAATGAAAACAATGAAAAAAAGAAAATGGGGCTACTTTTTAGGTAGCATGATTCTGTTAGCTCTAGCATTTATTTGCGGAGTTTCAGGAAATGTTTTGATGGCTGAAGGTATTGTGACGGATGCAACTGCATCAGATTTACCAGATGCCGGTAAAACAGTACAGAGTGGATTATCTGAGGATATTGGTCGAAATGCAGTTGGTGAACTATATTTAACTGATGTAGACAAACGAATTACCAAAATTCGACCGATGGCTACTCCTATTGATCAGATTTCAAGATACGCGAAGTCAGAAGATTGCTCGAGCATGGATGTGAAATACTACTCAGTTGGTACAAAACCTATCAAAACATCATTAAAAACAGCCGTTGTTAAACAAACAGCCGGTACAACTGCGGCAATCGTTGTTGATGATGCATCTATGTTTGATGAAGCTGATACTATCCGAGTAGTCGGAGTTAAAGGCTATATTGATGGTGAAGAGTCTAAACCTTCTGTAGAAGATTTGATGTTGCACGTCTCTGGAGCAGATGATACAACTGGTAATCCAACTGTATATGCTGTTAATGGTTTAAAAGATTCAAATGGACAGCCGATTTGGCTTCCTGCTATTGCTGCTAATACAGTTCTTATTCGTATGGGTAAGGCTTGTGCTGAGCTTGATGTTCAAACATCTGCATTCAGTAATATTCCTACTCCTGAAGTTCAATATTGCCAGAATTTCATGATGCAAGTAGAGCAATCTACATTTGATAAAATTGCGGCAAAAGAAGTTGAATGGACTTTTAATGATTTAGAGGAAGATGGAGTGTATGACATGCGATTAGGTCAAGAAAACTCTTTCTTATTCGGTGTAAAAGCTCACATTACACATCCTAAAAAGAAGCAAAGCACTTGGTTTACCGGAGGTATTTGGTGGATGGCCGGTAAGGATTTAACCGTAGGTACATACAATGCAACCACAGGAGATATTGAAATTACTGACGATGAATTGGTAGATATTTCTAAAGATTTATTCACTGGTACAGGAGTAGGTAATAAACGCAAGATTGTATTTGCCGGAAGTGAAATGCTGGCTGCTTTTTCAAAGATTAAATCAGAGAAATTCAGACTAAAAGATTCTGTAGAAAACTGGAATTTGAAATTCAAATCATTCGACACAGACTTCGGTGAAATTCTGATGATGCACCATGAATTGTTCGATCAGAATGGTATGGCTGATTGCGGTTTTGCTCTTGATCCTACTTTCTTGACTAAGAGAACTCATTTATCATGGGCTCGTAACGTGTTAGATCTTAAAGCAGCTGGTGTCAGAAACTCTGATGCTGTAGTACTTCAGGAAGTTTGTTGTTTGTACCTACGATACAAGAAAGCTCATGCTAGATTAAAACTGCATGCTAAAGCTTGAGTTCAAAATATAGTATCAAGTGACAAAACAATCGTCTCAGGAGGTATTCAGATTGTGACAACAAGTTTTTAATAGAAATAATAAAATCCCTTCCTACCATAACAGGGAAGGGATTTTTTAATAAATGCAATATGAAAAAGTACATAAGTAAATCAGAAATAGCTTTTAACGTCTTAATAGACGGTAAAAGAAGGCATGTGAGCTTTAATCCTTTAACAAAAGGAGGTTCAGAATTTAAAACTAACGATGCAAAATTGCAAGAAGCCTTGGAGGGTAGCCCATTGTTTGGAAAGGATTATACTCTATCTGAAGAGGTGGTAGAAAATGAAGAAAAGAATGAAGGCGGTGAAGATGATACTGTATTAGTAGATGTTGAAGATGTTACAAACGCTGCTGATGCTAAATCATTTCTTATTGAAAAGGGTATATCTGAAGATTTGCTAAAAACAAAGCCAGCCATTAAGAAGGCTGCAAAATCAATTGGTTTCAAATTCCCTAATCTAAAGTAGTATGATATATAGTGTTCAGAACATAATTAAAGATGTGCGTATAGCTCTCGAAGAAAATGAGGTTAGTTTGCCATTTATCGCTATTGTAGATAACGATACTCTTTCTCTGGATGCTATTATTACGCAAAAATTAGTACATGCAGTACGGAGCGTTACAAATGACGCTCCTTCTAAATTGCTTGATGGTGGGAAAACTTTCGCTTCAACTATTCAATGGGAAACAGGCACGATAGGTAAAGGTATGGGATATACTTCTCTTCCTGATGATTTTATGAGATTAGTGATTTTCCAAATGAGTGATTGGCGTAGGCCGGTAATTGAACCTATTCAGGATAGTGATCTAGCGTATTTTCTTCAAAAATCAAAATTCTCAGGTATTAGAGGCGGTGTAGACAAGCCGGTCTGTGCTATAACAACATATTCAAGTGGAAAGGTTCTTGAATTTTACTCTTGTATTGGTGGTAGCACAGTAACCGTTAAGGTCGCAAAGTATATCCCTTATCCTTCAATAGATAGTGATTCAATAGATATTTGTCCTAAATTATACATACCGGTAATCTATTACACAGCTGGGTTAGTATTGACTACTTACAAGGATAACGATCAGGCAAGCAAATTATTTACAATAGCTAAAGATTACATAAAATGATTGATCCTCATAATTTAGGTACTTTTAATTCATTTGAAGAGGTATGGGATTTATACCCTTCTGGCGGTTGTCCTGGCGATTATGTTACCGTTTCTGGTATCGTGGTTCGTTGGAATGAAGGTCAAAGGTTATGGGGAGATCCAAAAACATTTCAGCAAAATATAAAGTATGAAAAGATAGAAGGAAGCGTTGAGATAACGGAAAATTTTAAAGTAGATGGTGAATTATCCGGTAAAAAGGCCGTTTTTGATGAAATAGAGGTTGGCAATCTAAAAGTAAGTAACATTGATTTATTTAAAGGTAAGGACTCTTATTCGGTTGCTCTTTCTTCTTATGACTCTGTAGTAGCTGTTGATTCATACGGACGTGTAGATAGTTCTATTTATGACATAATAAATATTATAGCCGAGAATGAAGCTGTTGTTTCAGTAAGCAATCAGATCGTTGCTACTAAATATAAAATTCAAACAGTAATACAAGCTTATAAAGGTAGTACTAAATTAGTCTATGATACTGTTATTGGTCCAGGAAAGTATATTGTATCAATCACAGCTAACGGATGCAAATATTCAATATATGACGGCATTATCACTATAACAGAAGTTTCACAAGATAAAGCAACTCTAGCTATTTCTATAAATTGTGAAAACGTTTCTACATTTACCAAAACATTTACTTTGACTCGTATTTATGGCGAAAAAGGTTTAGATGGTACAGATATTCAGATGCGCTTTAAATTATCTACAGTTGCAAATGTAGAAGCTCCTATTTCTAAAGATTTAGATGATTATACCCCTGAAGGATGGACAATAAATCCTACTGGAACAAATGAAGCATATCGTTATGAGTTTGTAACGAAGAGATTGAAAGTTTCAGGAGTGTGGGGTGCTTTTAGTGAACCTTCTTTGTTTTCAAAATGGGCTTCTGATGGTAAAGATGGAATTTCTCCTTATTTTTTAAATCTAACGAATGATTCTGTAACACTTCCGGCTGATAAATATGGGGAAGTTACAAATTATGATAATTCTGTATCAACAGTCCAGCTTTACCATGGTTTAAATCTAGTTGAAAATGCCGATTTTTCTATAGATGATTTTACTTCTGGTATAAGTGCCATACTCGAAAATAACTCACTAAGAGTTACAAGTATGCCAGATGCTATTAATTCTGGAATAATAAAGATTGGTGCATATATATCTAACGTTCTAGTAGGTACAATTATATACAGCATTTCTAAAGCTCTTGCAGGTTCAGATGGTTCACCTTCAAAAGTATACAAGCTTGATCTATCTTCTGCCGTTATTAAAAAAGACAAAAAAGGAGCTTTTGATGTTTCAACTCTTACAGCTACTGCATATTGTATTATTGGCAATGAATTACCAGTTATTGATAACACGCTTTATATTTGTTATAAAAGATCCGGCGATAATGATTGGATTGAATATTCTTCACCTATAAATATTGTTGAAGGGACTACGAGTATTGAGGTTTCATTGTACAACATTGCAGGTGGGACGCTTCTTGATTCTGAACGTATCCCTGTTGTTATAGATGGTGTAGATGGAAAGGACGGAGATAATTATGAATATATATTCCTATTGTCTGAAACATATACTATACCAGATACTCCCGTAACATCTCAAGTTAATGATTATGTTCCTGAAGGATGGATGGACGATTCTAAAAGTGTTACTGAAACGCTCCGATATGAATTTATATCAAAAAGAACGAAGATAAATGGCGCTTGGGGTGATTTTTCAAAACCTTCATTATGGTCCGTTTATAGTTTAGACGGAAAAGATTCTTACTCTGTTGGATTAAGTAGTTACGAAGCTACTGTTGCGGTGGATAGCAAAGGACGCATTGATTCTTCAGTGTATGATATAGTGAATATCGTATCAGGTTTAGAGGCTGTATATACCGGGGTAAATCAGGTAGTTACTACAAAATACAAAGTGCAGACAAAAATTAGTGCTTCGCGTGGTACTACTGTGTTGAATTACTCTACAGAGGTGGGTGCCGGTAAGTACACGGTTGCAATAACGGCTACAGGATGCAAATGTGTTATTGCTGATGGTGTAATTACAATTACTGAAATCAGTGAGGCTAAAGGAGTTCTTGATATAACAGTGAATTGCGAGGGTGCTGTTTCATTTAACAAGATCTTTACTATTACTCGAGTGAGTGATGGTTTAGATGCGTCTACATTATTCCCCTGGTTAGATGAATGGAATAATAATAAAACATTGATTGGCGATGAAAATATAGTTTCTATAAAATCCTTCTTCGGTTCAAAAGATCCAACTACAGGATTGTTGACTGGCATTATTCAGGGTAAGGATTGCATTACAATAGATGGAGTAAAGCGTACAGGTATATTTGCTATTGTTGATGGTGCTGTAGTATTCGAACTTGATCCGATAACTAAAAGATATATTTTTAACGGTACCGTTAATTCGACTGGTGGGATTTTTAAAGGCTCTCTTTCAACTCCTTTTTCAACAGATTACACGACTACATTAGTAGAAGGAACTAGATACAGGGCTACACTGTCTCTAAAAGATAAATTTAATTATAGACTTAATCCTGAGACTGAAGGAATGTTAGACGTTCATTTACCAAATAATAAAGAATTAAATGGTACTGAATGTAATTTGCTTTGTATTATCAACAATAACGGCACTACCGTGAATATATACCCGGATGCTGGCGGTGGAGGTGATAGTACGGATTATATCTTTTACTACAATGTTGGAGGTATTATGAAAACTTGTTCATCTGTTACTATTGGATGGTCGCAAAGGATTATACTAGTTAGATTAAAAGCTTTATCACTTACGGATGAGTGTGTACATTGGTGGATAGAAAATCCTATTGAATGTGGGCTTTCTTAATAAAACAATTTTGAAAATAAAAAATATATGGGAAATTTAGACGTAAAAGATTTTAGTCAAGTTACAGAACTTGCAGATGATGATAGATTGCTGATAACAAGAGCAGCAAACAATCATTACGCAGCTTCAATGACTGTGGCTCAATTTAAAAGTGCGTTTCTTGCGCCATTAATTGAGTCCACAACACCGACTAATGCTATGAAGTGCGTTATACTTACAGAGGAAGAGTATTTTGCATTAACTTCTACGGATGCAAAAACATTATATGTTATTACAGGAGCAAATGAAACAACTGGAGAAATTGAAATAACTTCAGCTTATTTGGGAAACCTTAAATTTGCAACTGGTGGAGGTGGCACCGATAGTGGTATTCCTATTGAGCAATTAACTCTTTCTGATTTTGAGATTACATTAGAGAAAGGAGCAACTAAACTTGTTACTGCAAGTTGGCAGCCCGAGAATGCTACAAGCACTACACTAAGTTGGATTTCAAGTAATACGCTCGTGGCAACTGTAAATGCAGGAACTATTACAGGGGTTAATAAAGGAACGGCTGTCATAACTGTAAAAGCTAAAAGCGGAGTGAATGATACTATAAATGTAAATGTAATAGTAACATTGACTGCGCTGTCTTTAGAAGCAAGCAAAACGGAATTAACTCCATCTGAAGTTCTTGAAGTAACTGCTGTAACAGAACCAGTAGATGCAGATATAGACTTATCATGGAATTCTTCTCATCCTCTTCTTGTTGGTGTTGAAAAGTCTCAAAGTAATAGTAAAAAAGCAACAATAAATGCTGGTGTTACAGGAAGTGGGTTGCTTACTGTTTTAACAGGATCTACAACTTCCGGATTTCTATTTTTAAAGCTTGATAAGATTATTGAAGTTCCTGTTACAGCGGGTCAAACTGCAATTCAAATAGCAGATCAAATAAGGTTGATGGTTATAGAAGGATGGACTATCGGAGGTACCATTGGAACAAATTTAGTTAGTTTTTCAAAAGTTGGAACTGGGCTATGTTATTTGCCAGCTCTTAATGATGCGATTACAGCTGCAGAAGTAGATACTTTAGAAATTACTACAATACCTGATAAGTCAGGTAATATAACTATCAATTTAGATGGAGTAGATTTTGTAGTATCTATTGATAGTACAGTGCAAACTTCAAGAACAGCTACGGCAACAAAGATAGCTTCAACATCTTTTTCTGGGTGGACAGTATCTTCATTGAATAAGCTAGTAACATTTACTAGCACAACGACAGGAAGAAGATCTTACCCAACGCTTATAGATACAGATGGTACTGGAATTGTTGGTATATGGAGACGGCCTACAAGGGGAGATGGATTAACAGGTGTGACTGCCAATTTTGTATCAAATGATGTTAACATAATAGACGTAACGGCTACTGATATTAAAGGTAAATCTGCTAAGATTTCTTTTAGTTTAAAACCTTATGTGTTGACTATCGATTCATCTAATATTAATAAAACGGATAATTCAGTCACTTCAATATTTACAACGTGGAATATTACTAGGTCAGGGGGAATTTCTAAGTATAAGTACAAAGAGTATTATATGAATGGTGAGACTCCATATATTTATCAACAATCTGATTATATTTCAATTCCAGAAAACAATCAGATAGTAGTTGACTTATATGCTGAATTTGGTAATAAAATATTAGAATGGACATTCTCTGATGATGCCGAAAATGAAAAAGTGATATCTATAAATATATTATATAAGGAGGCTGAATTGGTGCATCACTCATTCGATATAGATGTTACTTGTACGCCAGAAGAAGCAGCTATAATGACGGCAGAAATACCATTCTATAAATATGATAAGAAATTCTGCCAAAACATAAGAAATGATGATGGTAGGCCGTCTATGTGGAGAACAATATTTCGATATTGCGACAGAAGGTATGATAGAAAGCAACCTGGATATTCAGGTACAGCCGAATCTGAGTTTTCTGCAATGTCCGAAGTGGATAAACAAAGAGCTCCTAGAAGGCTGGGATACACAGATGGTACAGGAATATTAAAGGTATTTGTATTTGATACGGCTGGTAATGTTACAGTAGATCCTAATAATGATGGCAAAAGCAGTATTCTTTTCTGGAATCAGACAGAGTATGGCGATAGAGTGACTGAAGAGGATTTCTGGAGAGCTAAAGATTATGGTGGACACTATCTAGTACATAATATGCCATTATTAGATTCTGATGCAGCTCATTATACTCCGAAGTATCCTTATGATTATACGTATGCGTTACAGCGAGATAGACAAGCTATATATGATAAGTTTGGATATACATCGTTGCATTTTGCAAATCCGGACGGCGCATGGTGGTATACAAGACCTGTTATAAAAGATCCAAAGACGTTACTAATGTCTGGGGGCGGGACTGCTTATAATACTGATCCTGATGGAATGTATGGAAAACCATCAAATAGACAGATATATGTGGATGATTTGTCCTCTGTCCCATTGTTTGAAATCAGAAATACCTTACTGGTAAATTATGAGATATATAATAACTGGATGGAGCGAAACACATGGATATCACAATTACAAAATTTCAATGTTAACAACAAATATACTTTTAAGTGTATAATCACGCATAATGCCGGTTATTATAGCGAAACAGACGGAAATCTTAAAAATACTCAGAATTATTTTTCTGAAATTCACGATGTTGTAGGTGCTAATGGAAACGATTATATCTGGATTTGTTCTGGTGATGAAATGATAGAATATATGTATTATCAAAGATGTGCAACT
Organism: Bacteroidaceae bacterium; assembly: GCA_963668125.1. Taxonomy (GTDB): domain Bacteria; phylum Bacteroidota; class Bacteroidia; order Bacteroidales; family Bacteroidaceae; genus Bacteroides. The sequence goes on from OY764215.1 coordinate 2,720,725, forward strand.
GTAACTAAAACAATAACACCTACTGGATGCAGATTTAATGTTTCTTTTAATATACCAGATTATCTATCATATAAGACTTATTCATTGAAGATTAAAGGACTTCCTGTCGCTGCAACTGTAACAATGAACACAAATGAAACTCTTACTTACTATTCTAAGAATATGAGTACAGGGCTAATTAACTGGGGCATATCTCTTGATATTTCTGAGAGGGCAAATAGATACATTGCTGCTTATATTGCCAACCCTACAAATGAAAATTTAGATAGAGCTTGGTATTTTGTTAGGCAAATGGGAGAAATTGGACTCACATTAGCTGCTCAGTTGCCGTCTTTTAACGAAGTTCCAATTCTTGATAGTGTTACTTATAATAATGCTCCAACTGGGTATACTATAGATGTTTCAACAGTTAATTCAAATAAAGAATTTGGTGAGGCTGAATTTCTTGATATAGCTAAAAGCCCTGACTTCTCTGACAAAGCATCTTATCAAATTCCATTTGATAGCCACAAATTTTATAATTCACTTGATGCAACATGTAAACAGAATAATTTCAACGTTTCTATAGGACCTAATTTTGGAGTAGTTCAGCAGTTTTATGCTAGATTAAGAAATGTATATGGCGCATCTAATACGAAGCAAATTTCATTAACGTTAACTCGAACTTCAGGAGTAAATGATCCAAATATTGAGTATGTGTTGCCTGCTAAATTTTCAAGTGATACAGAGGTAATATTCTCTATTACTCACTCTTATATTTCAGCAATGCGTTATAAACTAACTGATACTTTTACTGAATGGATGAGTGTATCTAATTCCATTACAATTCCAATGTCTAAAGGTACTACATATACACTAGTTGTACAAGGTAAAAATAATCTTGATGAAATTGTAGAGAAGACTTATACTATTAAATTTACAGGTATTCCAAGAGTAATGATATTCGCGAATATTACTGACAACGCAGTAATATCTGGGATTGGTTTTGTTAACAGTGGAACAGATGGTTACCATAAAGGATATGATCTAAGTGGGGCACAGATGTGTAGTTATTATGCTGCTTCTGACACTAGTGCCGAAGCAATGGCCCTTAAATCATATTGGGGGATAGTAGGAAATGTATCTGGCAACCCGGCATATTGGAAATATCCTGTTTTTACAGAAGAAGGAGAATATCCTAGTACAATGATTAATACAATATGGCCTCCTAAAACAAACGTTTATATTAGCTCTGGACAAGATCCTACTTATCAATGTATCTACAAGTTATTATATAATGTGCCAGCTGGTAAATATAAAGTTAGATTATTGATTACAAGTAGTAATGCTACACGTGTTCCAAATACCCTAAGAGTTAATAACTCAATTCAAACAATAACGGATGGAAATTACGTAATTAATAATAACACGAATTGGATTGTATTTGATAATGTTGAAGTGGCTTCTAATGGATACCTTCTTATAAGTCAATATCCAGAAACAGTAATAACTTCTGGTTATTTACTTACACCAATCGCAATCGCTGAAATATCTAAAATAGAATAATTAATCAATGGGGAGTTTAACGCTCCCCTATAAAAAAGAAAGGAGAAATAAAAATGGAAAGTATTAGAAATTTTATCGGATTTAGTATTGCTGCTATAGCAGCTTATTTTAATCCAATTCAAGACATTTTGTCTGCTGTATTATGTATACTGGTAGTTAATTTTGTTGTAGGTTTATTTGCCGGAATCCTGGTAAATAAAGAACCGTTTAGTTTTAGAAAGGCATTCTACTGTTTTATCGAAGCCCTTGTATTCTTTTCTCTTATTGCAATTATATTTTTTATTGGTGATAAGATAGGGAATAAAAGTGGGGCATTGCAGTGTATTAGTGGGCTTACGTATGCGCTTATGTACTGTTATGGCGTCAATGTATTTAGGAATTTAAAGGGTTTATTTCCTAAGAGTAGGCTTATCGCATTCATATATTATGTGATTAGTGTAGAGTTTGTTGATAAGGTCCCATATTTAAAGGAGTTTCTCAGAATTGAAGGATTTTCAGAAAAGAATGGATAGCAAAGTAATACAATTAGTAAAGCAGAGCGGTTACAAAGATGTAGCTGCTTTGCTTGCCTTCATTGAAGTAGAGACAGGAGGCAAAGGATTTGATGAAGCTACAGGAAAGATACTTATTCAGTTTGAGCCGGCATGGTTTAGAAAGAAGGCTCCTTATGCGCCTTCCGGATTGTGGAGCGTAAACAAGGTGGATATTCAGTGTAAAGAGTGGGAAGCGTTTAACAACGCATTTGCAAAAAACAAAGAGGCTGCCATGGAGTGCACTTCAATCGGTTTAGGACAGATTATGGGATTCAATTATACTAGCCTTGGATATACTTCTGTTGGCGATATGTGGGACGATGCAAAAAAAGGACTTGATCGGCAGATTTACCAAATTATCCAATTTATAAAGTCTAATAAGAGTCTTCAAAAAGCTCTTGAAGAACGCAACTCCGATAAGATAGCTTGTATTTATAACGGATCAGGTTATAAGGAACTTGCAAAGAGAATCCCGCGCGAGCCTTACAATATTTCCTTAGATAAAGCATTTAAAAAATATTCAATCTTATGAAAAAGTATATTATCTTAGTTGTTATTGCTGTTTTTGTTGCGCTTTCTACTGTTGTAGGAGTGCAATGTTCCAGGATTAAATCTATTTCGTCTGACCGGGATAGATTGAATACTAATCAGAATACTCTTCTTTCTGCTGTAGAAACTTTTAAAGTTGCAGATAGTTTAAATGCTATTAAGGTTAAGAAGTTGAACCTTTCCTTTGAAGAATATAGAAAATACAGATCCGGAGATTTGAAAACTATCAAGTTACTTACTAAAGACGTAAAACGATTGCAGCAAGTAGGAACTATTAACACTGAAACTAATTACAAGTTTAAGGCTGAAATAAAGGATAGTACAATATTTCACAATAAATTAGTAATAGACTCTTTGCAGTGCGCTATGTTTTCGAACAAATGGTTTGATTTTATAGGTTGCTATAATCAGAAGAAAGAATTTGAAGGAATTATTCAAAGCCGAGATAGCTTGATTTATGAAGAACATATTATCCCAAAGAGATTTCTTGGTTTTTTATGGAAGTACGGTTGTAAAGAACGTAGGCAAAATATTATTAGCAAGAATCCTTATACTAAAATTGTATCCGCTGAATTTATATCTATTAAAGATTAATAGATAGACTATTCTAATATATTAATCATATTAATTTGGCACAAAATTATTGAAATATGCAAATAACCCTGAATGTAAAAAAAGCATCCGTATATGACGAAATAGCTAAATTAACCGGATATGTAGGATCAAAAACAGATGAGGAAATAGTAGGAAAGACTTATGATCGTGTATTTACGACAGATGATGATAAGTTATTATTAGAAAGATTTTGGAGAGAGGCTTGTAATTCTTCTACTGATGAATTTAAGCAATTTATATCATCAGTTTCAAATCCATCTAATAGTCAGACGGTGGATGAAGCAGAAGTTTATAACATTGTTATGAATATGCCTTCATCATTTGATGAAAACCTATCTCCTTCTATTGAAAGCTCTTTGTTTTCGTATTTTGTGAATACAATTGCTAGTAAATGGTTTGCCATTTCCGATAAGGCTCAGACAGAATATTATAAAGCTGAAGCAGTAAATAACGGGAATGAGGTTAAAAGAAAGATTTATTATCGTAAAAAACCAGTGAGGGTAATCCCCACATAAATTTCTATAGAATATGAGTAAAAAACTGACTGTCACTCTGTATAAATCAGAGTTAATGTATGAGATTGAGAACAAAACGTATCTAACTGGGAAAGGTCGTGATACAGGTGCAAACTTTGAGCAGGTTGCCAATATGCAGGCAAGTGAAGAAGAAGAGCATAAAAACCAAATATTAAGAAGTATGGGTAATGCTTTCGATGCTTTGAAAGCAAAGGCTAGTAACTATCTATCTGGTACCGGTGTTACAGCTAATAATATCCAAATAGATATGACAGGTCCTACGCTTGCTTTAGAGCTTGAAATGCCAGATAACTTTAATTTTGCCATGGGTGATACCGTTAAGGCAGCACTACACAAATATATTGTGAATACCTGTTTGTTTGATTGGTTTGTTATCGCAAAGCCGGATGAAGCAAAAGTATATAGTGATTTATCTGTGAATGATTTGAATGATTTGAGGGAGGCCCTGAACAAAAGAGTACGTCCTACAAGAACGGTCCCAACAACTTAGTATAAAATGGAAATAACTGTAAGATTAAAAAGAAGTGAATTGCTTTATGATATAGGCAATATAGCCTTTATTACTGGCGATATAATGCTTCAAGACGTGAAGCTTCAGAGTGCGGTTCAGGATGTTGTTAATGATGGGAATGTAGATAAGGTAACTCGATCTCTATCGAGCTCATTTAATGAGCTGGTTTCTAGTTTAACTGCATATACTAAGAAAGAACTCGTTGAAAATATTGTCGTGTCTGATGATCTTACGGCTCCTGAAAACTATGAAATGATCTTAGTTGTTCCAGATACATTCAGCTCTCTGAATGCTAACTCCGTTGTTACTGCAGCTCATGACTACATGGTGAATATGGCCTTATCTGATTGGTTCTCTATAACTAAGAAAGATGAAGCTCAGTTGTATATTGACAAGGCTATGAATGAACTTTCTAAGATTAATAGTTATATGATTAAGCGTACCAGAAGAACAAGACGAAAAGGAAGTCCATTCTAAATAAAAATAAAAAGGGAGTTGTTAGCTCCCTTTTTATTATCTCAACTTATTGTTGTACTTTGTGTCGTAAACAATAGATGTGCTAGAAATACTTTCTCCATCTGAAATGTCTACTGATATAACAAATCTAAAACACTTGTAAGAGGTTCCCAATACTGATCTAATAAAATTGTCTGCACTTGAAGTAATTGGGAAATAGTTTATATAGTCTCTTGATCCGTATAGTATTGATTTAACTTTGCCTTTTCTAAATATACCATTGTGCACCACCTGGTGAATTGTTTTAAGGATTCCTGGGCTATCAAATTTAATAGACCTTGTAACAATCACGCCTTGTATATTTTCTGGTGTATAATCACTAGATATGTCTATTACATCAAAATTAGATCCATTGACTTTCTGAAGAAAGCAATCAGGGTATACGTTTAATACTTTACTAAATGTTTGATTCAAGATAGACCATTTCTGACTCTTCATGCTATATACGTATGAAAATGATTGATCCGGATTAAAAACAATAATTCTTGAATTAGTATAATCGTATGCTATTCGGCACTCTTCTAAATATGTTTTTATTGGAATTTGTAATACTGAAGTGAATTGATCCAGGAATTGAAGCGTTTGAAATGGAGTATCATTTAAGTTTTCTGATATACATTTACTATCTGAACCAATAAGTAGCATTAATCCTTGTTTTGTAGTGAATGCTATTGCTCCATCCAATTGAACTATAGAATCAACATTATTACATACATCACGAGTTGCCGGGTGCTTAACTGAATAGGTTCCGTTTGATGATATTTCAAGAGCCCAAATACCTTCAGTAGTAAAAGCATATAATGGAAATTGCCCGAACTGACCTTGCGATAAAGCTTTCGTTGCTGATGAAACACACAAAACTTCACCGGTACCTACAGCGTAATAATTTGCAGCTTTAAATGTAATAGGATTATTAACCTCTGAAAGTTTAATTTCGTTTGGATAACTTACAATGGTATTTGCTTCCTGAGTTTCGTAAACCGTTCCTGATAAAACAACATCGATAAGATCTGGATTAATATATTGAGATCCATTTAATCCTTTGTGTGATTCTAAAATAAACTCTTGGGAATATCCACCGGTAGTAATTACCATTTTAAAAGCTAAAGAATCTGGGTAGAAAAAGTATTTTGGAATTTTATATGTTCCGGCACAAGTGGATCGAACTACGGATATTTGTCCGCTAGTATTTTTAATATAAACAGCAATAGAGGTGGTACCTGCATCTGAAATTTTGCAAGCATAGGGAGTATCAACAGAATTGTATCTAATATCAAATTTACTTATAGGAAATCCTTTGAATAACCCGCTTCTTAAACCGAATAGATTAAGACGGCTATTATATACGTACATTCCATTTGCATAGTTTATATTCCTAGATTTGTAATCATCAGTCATAACTTCCTGGTTAACGATAGTTTTCATATTATCACCAGGAATAGTTTTTGTGAAAGATGATCCGTATTGTGTAATCTCAGAAATATTATAGCTTGCAGCTTTATAGAATAGGCTATTCTCTTTTACTTTGTTTAGGTAATCTTCGTTTGTTGGACTACCTTTGAATGTGTATTTTGTAAATCCAGTTACAATATTACCCGATGTATCGTATGTATTTACAGACTCTACTTTTTGAAGTCTTGTAGCATCCATATTTATAGGATACAAAGGCTGAGATACAAACACATCTACGGATTGAATTATATCTTTCCATGCATCAATATTAAAGCTACTCTTACCTAATATTTTAATTTTCTTCATCCCTACTCCATCTATCTGAATCTTATTCATACTTATGGTTATGAATTGATTTATAGAAAATTTTTCAGGTGACTTTAAAATAACATTCCTATTGTTCGATAAAACTAGAATAGGTGCAGAATGACAAGCTAAAGAGCCATCAAAAAGCCTATAAGCGTATCTTATAAAAAATGGGAAGATGAAGTAATTTGTTTCATAAGCCTCATTTAATTTAGTATTCAATAATGAATAAAACTCATTAATGAGGTATGTATCATTACTGTCTGCGGCTTCATCTGTTCTTTCTCCTAACTTTATATTTGTATCAGTTATAGTCTTGGAAATAGATGTTGATTCTGTATTTGATACTTCTTGAATCTCGAAATCTGGTAGTTCAGGCAATTTATTACCTAATAAAGTGTATATACCATCTGAGTAAATTGAATAATATAAACCTTCGTCTGTTAGTATAAGCAGCATATTGCCTATTGAACTTACGGATTTTATATTTGAGTTAAAAGAAGCTATATCATATTTAGTGGATTCTCCTTTCTTTGAATAGAACAAAGATTTATCTGATCTAAATATATAGTTTGAATAACTCGAGTTTTTATGGTTATATATCAGTTCCTGTGACTGGGAAAAAGAAACAGGTGGAAGCCCTAAAGGTTTTAGGGCTCCATCTTCATTTATTAAGTTCTGCAGTAATGCTAGTTCTCCATCTTTGCAATTATATTCGCTTGGGCGAGTAGAAATGCCAGTGTAATTAATCTCTGCTTTTTGCATAATTGATACGTGTTATAATGGGTAAGAATATTTTTCCTTCTTTCCGGACTGGATCGCCAATGCGATAAGCACAATCTTTGCTTTTACCATCTAGCTCAATGATTTTAGTACATAAGTCTTTCCAGTAGATACGCATAAATTTGCTTGTCTTTTTAGCTTGTATGCATCTACCTTTAAAGTTTCTGTTTGAAGCTTTTGAATACAGGTAGATATACAATTCTTCTTCGGATTGTTTGAATCCGGCAATATCGCCATTCTCTAGCCCTAAAATAGAAGCAACTTTGGATGATAATTCAATTATGCCCTTTTCACTAAAACGTATGTCTGGTTTTATGTTGTTCATACTACTAAACGATATATTATACTTTCATTTGGTAATACTTCACGTTTAATGCTAAATTTCTTTGTCTCTGATTTAATTCCTAAATCATAAAAGATTTTATTCACAGTAGGACAGAGAGCGATAAAACCAAAGGTTTTTAAAACTGGATTATAGGAAACAATACCGCATTCTGTTTGTTCTCCGAAGTCCTTTGAAACTCGTTGAAAAGCATAACTATTCTCTCCTTTTATCTTGAATAGAAAAATTCGAGTAATTCCTTTATCTATTTGTAAGTCCTTACAAATTTTTTCTGATAACGTAATTGAGTTATCAGAAGCATCGGCTGTAATATATCTTTTTTTCATTCTGCTAATTTACTTTTGAATAAAGTTGTAAATACTCTATCTGTTAATCTTTAAATAAGAAAGCCGGGATTATTGCCCCGGCTTATGAATCTATCTACTATTATTTTTTATAGTAGATAGCGGTTCTTTTGTTCTGAAAGAAACAGTTCTAACGTATCTAACAGTTCTATTCCCTTCAAGTGATCTTTTGTGTTCCATTGCATCGCCATATTTTTTAAATGGTGTTGATGCAACATAGTCTTGCTGACTGTCATTAAGAATGTTCAGATAATATTTATTTCCGAACAGCTTGGTAAGTAATTTGTTCATAATTCTATTTTTTGTGAGTTGTATTTAAAAAGGAAGATCGTCTTTTGCATCGTTGGTGAAGGTTTCTTTTGTTGAAGAAGGCGGTTGAATCGGATTGTTATTTTTTACGTTTCTTCTAATAACTTTCCATGCGTTAATAGAGTTGAACCATTTCCCGTTCCATTCCTTTGCATCAACATCGAATGAAACGTCTACATCGTCACCTATTTGTGCGGCATACTGCTGTATTCTTTCACTTCCAAATAACGAATAGCACATTTTTTTAGGATATTGTTCTTGTGTCTCAACAACAAATTCCTGTTTTTCCCATACGTTACCATTTCTACCTGTTCCGCTTTGCAGTGGTAATACTGCGATAATTTTTCCACTAATTTCCATAAATTAATATTTCTTTCCGTGCTTATATTCACGTAGTTTATTATACTTCATTTTTTGTTCAACATGCCAGGGAAGAGAAATATCAAGAATCTCTGCTAATCTTGATATTTGAGATAAACAGTAAAATACCTGCTCTTCAAGAGAATACTTATTATTCGTCAAATCCTTGATGATAGCATATATATTCTCTGTGAATGTTTTCTTTTTGCTGACTATATTCGTAAAGTTTGCTCTATTCATATTAAGATTCCTTGCTCCTGCTAAATCAAGTAGACGGATAAAAGCGTCTGCTAGTTCATCTTGAATAGAATCCTTAAGATAGACTTCAAACATATGTTCAAATGTACGCGGAGAACATTCCGAAGTATATTCACCCATGAGATATTTATATCTTTTAATATCTGGTTTCATACATTTTCTATCAGCTTCAATCGCCTCGGACAACTCGGTTATTACCAACATAAGGAAATGTTGATCGCTTGGATCACCTTCCCAAAAACCTTTCTCAACACTATTTGCGTGTACCTCTTTTGCTAATTCGTTTAAATCAATCATTTATTTTTTCTCCTAATTTTAAGATAAATACTTCTTCTTTTTCGGGTGCTCCCCATTCAGGATTGCCAACACCAATACTTATGCTATTAAGCTCAAATAGCATTGTTCTCTTTGTGTAGCCATAGCGGAAACGAACATGAGTAAATTCTATCGGATAAAAACCATTTCCACGCTTTATACATGATATACAATTAGCTTTTTTACAATAAAATCCTGTTTTATTATAATCATTGTTGCATTTGCATACAGCTAATCGTTTAATCCAAAAATCCTTTATTTCGCGATACTCTTCCGGTTTTTCACCAGATTCTATCATATCGTACCACTTTCCTTTTAATGGCAGATCTAGTATATTCATAATCAAATTATTTATATGTTATAGGCCGCCAGTCGGTTATACTTTCTACAAATGAAGTACTTCCTTTCCATCTCTTTTCTCCTAAAATATTTCCATGACAATCTTTTGGAATATACATGGAAGAAACTTTATACTTACCGTTTTTTGTGCGGACTAAAACAGGAACATCTGTTTCTGGTAAATCATCTTCAACTGGAATCCATTTCTGCACATATTTAGCTCCATCTCTAAACGCCATACAAATTCTATATTTTAAAAAAATATCCCCATCACAATTTTGTGATAAAAGAATAGATTGTTCTTCAATAGTTTTCATACTAAATATCGTTTCTGTTCTTAATTAAATTCCGGTTAATAGTCCTACGAATATTTTTAGAGTAATTACTCATGTTTTTATACTTATTCACATGAAATGAAAAAAGAGCCTTTTCAGCTCTTCTATCGTGTTTTTCTACCGTATCTGGGTATTGCCATTGAATAGAATCATCCATGCGGTCAAACTCTGCTTTTATTTCAGCTGAGTTCAATATTATTGGCTTGCTTGTGTCTACTACAACAGATATCGTTTTGGAACCACAGCATATAATCACTATTCCTCTACCCATGGTTTAGTATTTAATTTTTCAAGCATTTTATCTGCGATATCAATAGAATTTTCAATAATACCATCTACTATATCCAAAGTAGGTTTATCTCTCATGTAGCCTTGAACGACATTAGATAAAAGCCCTTGCATTGCTGCTTTGGCCAATTCGTAACGTCTTTGCTCTAATATATATTCCTCTTCTGTTCTTTTTCCTCTTTTCATTTATTTTTATGTTTTAATTGAAATTTCTGATTACATTTCACGCATACAACTCTTAGAGCTCCTTTCCTTGTTTGCTTTAAGTCCCCACCGCATAGTTGGCATTTATGAGAAGAGCTCCATAGAGCTACTGATTGGTTCCTTTTTGATGTATCTTTTTTTGGAAACATTTCAGGATAGAGTATTTTGCATATCCTTTTATATTCTCGGCTAATCCATGCCCCATCGGGTTCATTATGCAATCCATCTCCCATCATGTCACCCAATTTAATAAGCTGATTGCTTAAAAAATCTTTGTCTGCTATATCTGACATCTTATTAATGATCTTTCTTTTCAACGTACTTAAAACAGCCTTCAAGCGCATAGTTAATATTGAAGTGTACTCCATCATCTTGGTTTTTAAAGCATTTGTAGTATATACACTTTTTGCAGCTTCTACCTGAAACATTTTGTATAACTCCCGCTTTCTTATTACCAAATTTAAGATTACTATACCTACAGTTTGCTTTGTCACCATCTAAATACGTAATAGAGCATCCAATAGGTCTTTCTTGCCCGAAAGCTTTTAAGACTTCATTTGCTACATACGCGACTTTTATACCACTTTCATTTAAGCACCTACATACAACTATTTCATTGCAGATATAAGGTTTTATGATAAAAGGACACACTTTTGTGTTTATTTGTAGGATGGAAAGATCTTACTCTTCCCATATTTGATATTTCGTGAGTTTCCTCATAACCTTGCATCTTAATAGGAACCCATATTTCGTCACCCTCTATTTTCATGCTTATTATTTTCCTCCCATGTATAACCTTTTAATTCTAAAAACTTCTCAACGACTGAGGTGTTTAGCCTTTCTTCGTTGTTATGTTTGTAGGTACCGCAAACATTATTCTCACTTGCCCATGCTTTGAATACTTTAGTCTCTGAAACCTGTTTCTTATAAGCAAAAAAGTCCACGTTAGTGAACTCTTTTACTTGACCTGCCGGATTGGTTAATGTGATTGCTTTCATTACAAGTCTAAGGTATAAATTGTACATCTTTGGTTAGATGGAACGCGCTTTCTAAAGTTAAGACGTTTTCTAAATTTAACAGGAATCTTGTAAAAGATGCCGTACTTAAACACAACTTCTGGCGCTTTCATTTTACGAAAAGCCTTTTTCTGCAACTCTAAGGAATATGGCTGATAATTACTATCCCAATTACCGTAAATTGCTACGGTACCGATTATTTTTCTTGCTAATCTTGCTTTCATATTATAGTCCTAATAATTGTTTTATTTGTTTATTTAAAAACTGTATTTCAATAATGCAATTATTTCTATCCAATACATCTTGTTTGTATGCTTTAACAACAGAATCTCTTCTTTTCATTAATTGCATTATATTTGATAGAATGTTTGGATTAAAGCATTCTATATCACTATTTAAAATCTGCTCTAACTTTTCTTTATCTTCAAATGACTCTCCCATGCTTGTGTGATTATTATGTGATCTAAAATATTTCAGAAGTACAATAGCCAAGACCAGAGAACATCCCGGTATTCTCATTAGTAAGAGGACAAAGCATTATTTTATCTTCATCTTTAAGCTCTTTTAAAACGGTATCAATTTCTTTTTTAGGAACATCTTTGAACTCTTTATACAAAAGCTTTTTTGTCGTTCCTAGTTCGCTTTCTGAACGTTCTTTAATGAAAGCTAGAATCTTTTCTTTGTTGTTCAGGCCAAGTTCTTTTTTAAATACGTCTAAGTAATGCTCTGAATCATTAGTGATGAAACTAATGCCAGATTCTTGACAATAGTCTTGCACAAAGTGCCGGAAAGCCTCTATCGCTTTCTCTTTCATTTCTTTTTCTGCCTTCTCTACTGCTTCAACTGCATTTAGTATGCAGACATGGCTGCCATCATAAGAGCGTTCTAGTATTTTCTTTGCTGTATCTGATTGTATTGTTTCCATTTTTGGCTGTTTTTTATTATTTTCTTCGAGCGCATCAATAATCAATAAAGCTTGCTTGATTTCTCTATTTATTGGGGCACCGGCATAACAAAACTCTCTTTTATCGTTTTCTGGAATGAATTCTTTTTGCGCCTCTAATAAGCAGTTTTTAAGCTTTGATAAGGCTATTAATTCTATTTTGTTCATATTTTGTTAAATTTGTATTTCAATTAATTATCTTTGCAATGCCAGTAATATTGCTGGTCACAATAAATATTTTAATATGAAAATGATATTCAAATTTGAAATGTAGATTGTGCGTAAAAACCGTAACGCGCAATCATTTAAGTTTTCCTTTACAGGAAGATAGTTACTAAAGTTTATAATAACCTTGATTAATTTATTATCAGGTATTAAAACGATTGCTAGCTAACGGTTGTAGTTTTATTTCTATCTTTTAGCCCTGCTTTCTTTATTGATTGCAGGGCTAAATTTTATTTGTTACAACATTTTCCTGAGTTCACGAAAATGATACGGTTAAACAGTTATTTTTTGACTAATAATTTTAATATTCTTATTTACTAGAGCTACAATTCTATCATGATAAGAAGAGTTTTGATTTGATTTTCCACGACACTGAATAATTCGCATCTGATTTAAATCAATTTCAATAGTTTCTAAATGATCTTGGCCTATTTTTGAACTAAGAATAAGACAATCCTTCTTTTTAAAATATTCGTTAGAATATACGCAATGATCTAAAACAGTGCCTTCCTCTTTAAATTCTTCAATAGACTTCAACGGAGTTATACTAATTAGTTTATCGTGTATTTCTAAATCAGATAATGGTTCTATAAACTTTTGATAGTTAATCTCTATTTCTTCAAGTTCTTTCTTTTTAAGTTCTATTTTCTCAACTTTTTCTCTATTAAGTAGTATTCTATATTCTGATTTTAGATTCTTAGGATAAGTAATTTCGCTATTATCATGGCCGAAATGTCGTAATAGCCTTGCATAATCACGCTTCATCTGCTCTATCTCCATAATTTTAGACTTTCTTTTCACTAATACATCATGCTCTTTCTTTAAGTTTCTAGGGCATACGTAATGAGAATTTCTCAAGTCATTTTTAAAGTAATCAAGCAATTCTAAGTAGTCAATATACATACTTGAATCCTTAACAAAGTACTTATTCCTCATACAAATTTTAATAGAGTTCCAGAATCTATTAATTTTAGATTCATAACTATGACATAGGCTGAGCAAGGAGTATTGTTTAGCTTTAAGAAGTGTCTCTGCTTTCGTGTTTTTTGGAAGAATATTAATTGCTTCAAGGAAAGTAAGGCCTTTAAGATGATTATTTATGCCGTACTTATTATATTCGTTAAAGAATACAGAATTAGGATGATAACCACAAGGATATATATCGTATCTGTTAGCAGATTCCCAATATCTAATATAGTTTTTATCTCTAATCTCTAATTCTCCAGTCCAAACATCGCAATACCAATTTACATGATGGTTCATAGCAATAACTTCTCTCTTTCCATCATTTCTAATCCAATGCTGAAGTATCTCACAAACAAAATAATTGGATTCTTTATCCTTCTTACTGTATTTGTATATTTCGAAATTCCTTATTACCTGAAATCCTTTTACTATTTCAGCTTTAGCAACATAAATATGCTGTTTATCAGTGCTACATCTTGTATGCTCAATTTTAAGCTTTGTTCCACAATGAGGACATATAGCTCTTTTACGATTTACTAGTTCCGGAGAGAAAGAATTTCCGCAGTCCATACAAATGACTTTCTTTTTTGTAGCAAATCCTTTATGGTCCAAACATGCTGTTTTTGCCCAGGATAACATATCATCATCAATGCTACCAAGATAGTACTTACTTAGGTTAAGTACTTCAAATTGAAGTTTTGTACGTGGTTTCATTAGAATAAGCTTAGTTGTCGTTCATCGAATAATTCTTGTTTTGTTTTTACCTGTGATTTTTTAGGCTTTATTTGTTCTTTTATAGCTGGTTTTTGTGGAACTTTTGTCTCTACTTTATGATTTACAATCACATTGCAGTTAATTGGTTTGCCGACTTTGATATTATCTTCATCGTAATAATGGACTGCCATCGAATAAATATCATCGTCTGTAAAACCGTTGCATCCGCTTTGTTTTACAGTATTCAGAATATAAGTGATGCAATCATCTATATTCTTGTCTTTTTTAGAAAATTGAATGGCAAATAAAGAGTCTTCAATAGCTCTTTTTTCAAGATATTCTTGAATAGTTTTTTTAAAGTTTTCAGTTGTTCCCATATTATAAAAAATTGAAGCATACATCAACCAATATGAAGTATGCCATCAGAGTTAAAATGAATTTTAAAATGTTTTTCATTCTTTGTTTTTGTAAATATTGTATTCGCATAGATATTTACCTATGTCTGTTTCAGCCTCTTTTGTATCGGGAGGATCAGGCCCATAAATAGCCTTTATTGCATCTATATTCCCTCTCCAAGCTTCCCACCAGATATTAGAAGTGTAATCGCTAGGAAGTTTAGGGAAAAGTTCGCAAAACGCTTTAAAATCGTTCTTTGCTTTTTTGTTTAGTTCCCGGATTGACTCAACTCCTACAACCATATTTTGAGCTGCAGTGTCTATTCTGGCGAAGCTTTTTTCTTTTTGCTTCTCAATCCTTTCTCTTTCATTAGCCTCTATTGCAGATTTTCTTTCTATGAGAAATAATCTGGTTGCAGACATTATTTGCTGAACGTTTAAAGAATTTCCCCAGACCAGTTGCCCGTATTTACCAGTTTTACAATTCCTGAAAAACTGAGCCGTCTCGCTTAGGTTAAGAAAGAAAAACTCCGTAGCAAAAAGCAAAGCGGTATCAATAAACTGGTAAGCTGTTAATTCTCGATCTACATTCTTGCACAGGCTTAAAAGATGTTCTGAGATTATCCTTACTGCGGTATCATTTCCAAAAGAGGCTGAAACATCAGCTATTGTCGGAATGTTTTTGTTTGCAGCTATCAGGCATAAATCCGTAACCGAGTTTAGTTGAGCAATAGCCCCGCCCCATTGACTAACCAATTCTGACGGAGTTAATGAGTTCTTTAAGTCCTGCTGTATCTGTGTTAGGCTGATCTCCCGGCTCTTTACCTGAATTGATATTACCTGAGTTGGTGATAGAAGTGTTTTTTTTGTTTCCATTGAATTTCTCTTTTTTTGCCCAGGTTGCAAGTCTTTTGCTTACTTCCCATGTGGGCTGTTTTTCAAATCGCATTTTAGTTTCTGACTTATTTAGTTCAGACCAATAGTCGAAAAACGATCTAATCATTTCTTTCGAGTATTTCTCGATAAAAGGAATTAAAGATTTTCCAAATTCTTCTTTTCTTTTGAGCGTAGCAGCTTTAGCTGCGATAGATTTTTTTTTCTTATCTACTTTAGTAGATTCTTTTATGTTATTATTATTAATATTATTGTTTGGGTCCGTCTGCGTTTCGTCTGCGTTCCGTCTGCGTTCCGTCTGCGTTCCGTTTTGCGTTCCGTCTCCCTGATACTCATAATAGTTAAGTATTGATATTAAAGTAGTTGCGTTGTTTTTTTGCGTTTCGATTTGCATTTCGTTTTCGAGTTCATTTAGGAAGCGTAAAACTTTACCTTTCGACCATCGCCAACGAGAAGCTAAACTTGCACTTGTATAACCAACTTGCCCCCTTTTTACATCAACCTTTATTCCTCGAACACGAAAATAGTTATCTTCGTGATTAGCTAATATAATCAAGTCTGCCCACGCTTGCCCCCTTGTGAAAGGTTCAGAAAGCCAAAGCTGACTATCTGCCAATTTCCTATATATTTTAATCCATCCTTCCATTTGTTGTATTTGAAATAAAAACACTCGATTTGGTTCACTAAACAATTCGGTTGAGGTACAATCCTTCCAACTCTAACGCAATTACAGTAGAATAGTCCGTAATCAGCAAAAGCTGAATAAAAACACTTTCTGCAATCTGTTGGTACCTTAATTCTTTTTTCCTGAATTATTCTTTTCTCTCTTTTCGTAATAGATGATTTCACCATTTGGGTAAGCTCTTAATACTTTTCTCATAATATTTATTTTATTTCAATCAATTCAAATTCAATTCTGGGATTCTCTTTGTCTACGAACTTCTGAGCTACTATTTTCACACAGTTGCGGTCGTTCTTAATCGCCTTGCATCCTTGTAGACAGTCTAGCACGATTTTAAATGCGTTATCCAAGTCTGGACGTTGAGAACTGTTATATACGTCAATTTTAAGCTCAAATAAGCCCTTGATTTCTTTGTTGCGATAAAAGTTGCATTGTAGATAGAAACTCTTCTCGTACTCTTTTAAATGCGTGGTTTTTGCTAAACTTCCATGCCCTGATATAGTAACAATGCGATAGCAATTGCTTTTAGATGGTGTTTGTCCGTAAATGGTTTGTATCATACACTCTTTTCTTTTTTTAAATTTTTCACTTTGCTCGAATATTCTTTAATCATTTCTTCTATTTCAGGAATAGAGTAATGAGCAGCTTCATTCTTCTTGCGTGTAAGATCATCTACAATGCTATCACCGTATTTCTTTTTTAGCATTGTAGCATACACCTCTAAGTTACCTCTTAACCCAACATTGCAGCAATTACACTGAATATTACAATTACGTTCATCAAAACGAGTACTCATGTGTTGCCGTGAAATAAAATGCCCGTTCTGCATATCTTTCCAATAGTCACGCTTATTACAGGTAATGCAACTGCAATAACCGTTTGGATTAGAGTCTCTCAATCGTATATACTGAGAGAATACACCGTCTAACTTTTCAATCAATTTTGATTTCTCTTTAGCCATATAAATATGAATTTTAGTTTGTGTGCTTGCAAAGGGAATCGAACCCTTATCACAACCATTTGCAGCATAAAAAAAGGAAGCTGATTGCTCAACTTCCTTTAAATGTTATTTATACTTGATTTTAATCATATTCTCTTTTAGATACGAATGTATCATAGTCTGAATCAATTTCAATCTTTACATTATTTGCATACAAGGCAAATAAGAATCTTTCAAACCCATATTGTTTGCTAAGATCATTAGAAATAGGTGTACAAGTTGTAACCTCATTACCGTATAACATAATGCGATATTTGCATTGGTATTGAGGCTGGTATGGCTCTTCATCTAAGAATATATGAATAAAATTGCATGAAGAACGCTCTACTATAACAGTAAATTCCTTTTCTTCATCATCCTCCATATCATCAAGAACTTGTTTTTTGAATTCTTTTACTATTTCAGATAGTTTGTAATCCGTTTTTTCTAGTATTGATAACTGGGAAAGAATACCTTTTTTTATTCTTTCTTCAACACGTTTCAATAATTCTCCATTAATTGTATTTTGAATAGCATTAAGAACCATCATATTGTAGTTCTCTATTTTTAGATTTTCTAGGCAAATTCCTATTTGAGTAGTGAATTTTTGTTCTAGGTTTTTCCTTGCTGCGCTGTTATATCCAAAAACATTGTCGATAACGCTTGCCAAACATTCTTTAACTTCCTTTTCTACAACTTTTTGAAGGTCTGTTTTTATAGCTCCATCTACTGCTGTCGCGATTATCTCGCTTAAATTTACATCTTCCATTTTATTTGTATTTAAGTAATCTTCCGAACATGTTTTCTCTCTGACTAACAGTATCGGCATCAATAGCATCAATTGCTATAATTCCAATATCTCTCTTCTCGAATTTTACTAGAAGATCTCCGCTAAAATCAATTTCAAAGGATTTTTGATTAAGAATTGAACTTTCAATTTCTTTGGAGTGGCCTTCAAATTCAACTGTTACAATTCCTTCTTTTTGATCTTCGGAAGAATAAGGGTAAATGTCCATGATTGCCGTTTCTATTACTGAGGCAATAACATAATCGGCCATAGTCCCTTTCATCCCATTATCCAGGTTTTTAACGGCTTTGCGAAGGTCTCCTGCCTGAACCAGTACGTTGGTAGAGGTTTTCTTTTCTGCACCACTTTTTTCATCAAGAGTAACGAATTGTAGTTTACATTTAAACCAACGGTCGCCTGTTTCATCATCAAAAAGTTCACTGTAGTTAGCTCTTTTAATATCAGCTACTGTAAATTCTCCCGAAATAAATGGAGAGATCTCTTCGATGATACGAGCTTCTGCTTCTGTAAAACTAAGGGCATCAACCAAATATGGCTCAGTAACCTTTTTATTCATCCCGTTTTCCATTACTTTTTCGTAACGGATTTTGCATTCAAACCATGTGTGCATCATGATATTCTATTTTTAAATTGTTCTATTAAACTATTATTATCTGCAACGTGTTGGAGTCCTAAGATATCACACATTAAATCTCTAAATTTTAGATCGTCTAAATCCTGGATATACATATACATGTTATCCCGAGTAGATCGTTCTATATTAGTAAGTACAATTTCTTTTTCTTTATTTCTTTTTTTAAGTTCTTGAATAAGATCTTCATCATCTAATTCGTCTAAGACTTCTCCTTTGGATAAGTCAACATTGGCGTTTATACTGATATAGCTTAATCTACCCATTTTTTATTTACTTAAAGTTTCAAAATCATCATAAATACATTCTTTTTCCCAATTCTGAATATATCCATTTTCGTCAATATTCATAATAATATAATCACCATATCCCTCGTCATCAGGACATAAAACATCTGGAACGTATCCATCATACTCTGCAATAATATTGCCATTTTCCTCTGTGAGTTTATAAGTACCTGCATCGCATACTTTATAATGCAAAGAAGCGGTTTTGCCTTTTTCCCAATTAGTAATAAGTCCTTCGTCTAGGTCTATAATGGGTTTCCATGAATCCTCTTCTTTGCATGGAATGTTAGATCCTTCTTCTGAATCTTGCTTTCCGTTTATTTCTGCATCATCCCAGTATCTAACTTCGGCATCTACTATTAAATACTTAGCTTCGACTTCTTTTTCTACTTTTAATTTCACTTTCATAATTTAGTTATTTAATATTTAAAATCTTTGATCTGATTCATACTCTTTAGAATGCTTATCGAATTGTTTCTTAGAATAATCAAATCCATTTATAGTGCAATGGACTATTTCGTAATAAGGGCATATCTCTGCAATTTCGCGAGTTGTTATGCCGTCTTGCCGTAATTTTTCTTTTTGTTCTTTTCGTGGGCATTTCTCTTCATGAATACAGCATCCACATCCAATAGGTCTATCATTACTTTTACTCATAAATTACTTATTGTTTCAATCTGTTATTAACTATATAAGAGTTAATCCTAACTGTTAGAATAGCGTATTCATTTGCTACATTAAAGAAAGAAGGATGGAAAGCATTTTCTTCCATCCATCTTATTTTTTCATTCGCTCGTCTTACAAGATCCTGAACATCTGTTTTGTCTATTAACATCGTGTTTTTTATTAAATTCTTCCTCTGCAATCTCTACAGCTTTAATAGCTATGATTCTAGCATAAATCTTTGACCGGTCAGTAATAGGAGCCAATCGGTCAATGTAGTCTTTAGCTTTCTGGCTTTCCATAAATTACTTTTTATAAAATCCCTGGAACCGAACAATGTCTAAATATTCAGGAGACTTCATTAATCCGTCACCCATACCTCCCAATGTTTCCGCTCCTGATTCATCAAGAACCACTTTTGAATCAAGCTCCTTAGGAACCCTAAAACATATCTGAACCGGAAAATTCACCTTTGCATCTCCTGTTATTACTTTTACAGAAGCTCTTTGAGTCGCTGCTACAATCCTAAACCCAAGAGAGCGACCTTTCTGTAATAGCATTTTTAAATTTTCCTCTAACGATTTTAAACGAGCTACTGTTCTTTGCTCGTATTTAGGAACGCCTTTTGCGCTATAGCCTATACAAACCTTTTCCTTAACATCTAGTTCAGCACCTGATCTCGAAGCAGAAACAGCGTCAGCAAACTCATCGAATATAATTAGTTTCTTTGCATTACCCCCAGTCTTAGCCCGGGATTGCATATCATCTACTAGAAGTTTCATTTGTTCCTCGATTTCTTCTATTTCATTGTATACACGTATATTACTATCAGCATACTTACAAAACTCGTATTTAGGATCGAAAATCACAATATCCTTAATGCCTGATAATTTAGCGTACTCTACTGTAGATATAATAGACACAGATTTACCGCTACCTGTAGCCCCGCAAATAAGCATGTGAGGTGTAGCATGATTATTAAGATCCCAATAAACAGTGCGACCGAAATTATCTACACCAATAGGTAGTCTTTCACCATCCAAATATTTAGCATCAAACAACAATGTTTCTGTTCTTTTTTTAGGAGTCTCAATAAATAGGTATGATTTGTTTTCGTATACCATTAAGTCCTTTCCGACTCTAACAGAAGAAACATTTAGCGCATTGGCTATATCCAATTTATATTTCATAACATTGGAAATTTTAACTCCGGCTGAAACTTCTATAAGGTAAGTATTAGAAGAATAACCTGATATATTGTGGGCTACATTTACTATAACCCCAAATGTTCTTAAAACGTGCTCTATTTTTTCGCTATTGTTCATGTTTTTATTAGTTAAATCATAAGTGATAAATGCGGATGCGTTTTCTTTGAATGCTGTAATTGTTTTAGGACTTATTGCAGCGATTGAAGCATCGCGTATTTTTTTCTGTCTTTTAGAAATAATCTCTTTTTTGTTTTCAGGGATATTAAAATCATCTGTTTCAGCGATCATTGTTTTAGCCCAAAATTCATAAAGCTCGGCTTTGTCTATAAAGTTGTCGCTATCGTTTATCATATAGACATAATCTGGATCAGAAACAGCTTCAATCATGCGTTTAAGAGGCTCGTATAATAGAGCTTCATATAACATTCTTGTATCTTTATCAAGTATTATTTTAAACTGCTTGAGCTGTGGAGAACCATCGCTATTTTTTGAACTTTTATTTTCGATAAACCAAACTTCGTCTACTGTGATATTCGTTTTAGACTCAAAGCATTTTATATAAGTAATAGCTTGTTTCCCGCATACAAATGCTAATTCTTCATCATCTGTAAACTTTGCCTTGCTTTTATGGTCGATTATAACTATTTTTCCATTTTTAAGGCGGACAATTAGGTCTATATTTGCGTGGCAAGGGAGAGGTATATCAACGCCATTAATAACTAGCCATTCATCGCACCTCATTTCAACGCCAATTACATCACTGATCTCTTCTAAGTATAACGATTTCTCGTTCGCAAAATTTTTAATTAAAGCTGTGGCTGCTTTTACTGCTTTGATTTTACACTCTTCTACGGTTGGAGTGGTTTTTTGCAACTTCCAATCGTTTGCTGCTATATCATCAATATGTGAGAATGCCGCCTGTTCCAACTCGACAATAGACGTATCTATGCCATTATATAAGTTCTTAAAGTACAATTCTAGTGCTTTGTGATAAGCATTCCCGGCTACAGAACTAGAAGAATTTTTTGATTTTTCGCGATAAATCTCGTTTCTCTCAAATTCTTTTTCGTTTCGAGCAAAAGAAGTTACTTTGCTATAACTCCATGAATCAATTAGAAAATTAGAAAATAGTTCTTCAAGCTGAAATTCGTTATAGGATGAAAATTTATTCATATTACATTAGCTTTTCTGGCTTTTTGCCGTTTTTTTTAAGGTTCTTTTTTTTCTCTTCAACCGTTTTAGGTTGATCTTTGAAAGTTTCCAGAACTGAGGTAGTACCCTCTTTGATAGCGTTTGCCGTAGATCTTAGAATTAATAGTTTCTCTGCATCAATTAATTCAATGCGATCAACTTCTATATATTTTAATATTTCTACAATGGTTACACCTCGACCTTTAAACCATTTGATTGTTGCCGATCTTTTTTGCTCTAAGTTACTAGCTTCACCAATTGCAACTTTTTTTATCTCTTCAATTACTTTTTTTGTAACAGCTTTCGGAATAACTTTAAAAACAGCATTTCTAAAAGCGATAGCAGAGGCAGCGTTTCCAGTTAAGACCTGCATATCATCCGAATAAGTTTTGCCGTTCTTATCTGTTATACGACGTTTTACCTCTGCATTTACGGCAACGTTAGTTTCTAAGTCGTGGCAAATACCCTGCGCTGTAATTGTTTTGCCGTCATTCCCAGTGATTCGTGTTGCAACTCTTAAATTCCCCCACGAGGCTACGAATATCTCTGCTAAACGAACAGAAAGCCCTTCTATGAGTTGTTTATTATTCCCACATCCTCGCTTTAGGGTATAAAAGCAATCTTCAGCAGTTTCTTCATCTATTGTCGCATATTCCAGAATCTTAGAAAGAACCATGTCTATATTTCTTGGATATTGTTTTGCAGTTGCAATCTGCATGTCTATTTCACTCCGGTTTAAGGCTTGCAATGCCTCATTACTACTAATAATTGTTACATCGTCCATTGTTTTTAAATTAGTTACCTTTCGGTGGATTATATTACTTTATTAAATTGTCTTTCGAGTTCATATTCAAACATGCTTAGAAGATTTACATAATCTTCTCCTTCTATTTTTTTGAAATGAGCAGAACTATTTAAAGCTTTTATTGCTGCTTCTTTGCATTTAGTCTTATAATATTCAGCTTTTTTAATTGCATTTTCTTCTGATTTTTTAGATTCAAAAGAAATAACGCGATCAATATGATTTCTTCCCCACTGGAATAGTTCGTCTCTATTTCCAAAACTTCTAGAATCGGTATGCACTGTCCGATCATCTTTAAATACATAAAGGGTTATTCCTTTATTTTTCTCTACGTAAACTATGATATCGTAGCCTTTGTATTCTTCTTGCCATCCAAAGCCTTTCCCTGTGAATGGGAATTGATCTTTTTTTCTCATTATTATATTTTTAGATTTATTCCAATAAAAAAGCCCCGAAGAATATTCCCCGGGGCACATCATTCATTATTCTATAGCTCTCAAATTTCGTATTACCTTTCAGATAGAGTCAACGGCTAACCGATGCCGCGCGGATATACCTGCGCTATCTTCGCTCTACTTTTTGATATTATCGCTATTTTTCTAAGGTTTGTGGAGAAGACAGGATTCGAACCTACCTACGGATTTACAACTTTCTGCCATTGTAAATCACACGGGACTTGCAGAAAACCGTGCTCGTTTACCATTACGCCATTTCTCCGTTTTCGGAAGCTGCCTAACCACAGATCAGCTTCCTAAAATGTAAAAAATGATATTTCTTTAAATAAAACCTAACCGCCCGTCCTTTTCGGGTTCCTTTAAAATTAATAAATTGTTTATATAAAAAATCGTGAGGAAGAGCAAAATCGAATTGCTTCGTATAGAAACATGGCACAAAACTATACTACCCAAATTTAGTTTTAACTAAACCTTCCTCGTTTTTGCCTGGGTAACGCTTTGCCCAGGACTTTGAAATAACATAAAACACAACGTCTATGAAACCTTCACAGGTGAAGAAGCAAGAGGACTCGAACCTCCGACCTATTCTTTTATAGCTGACTTATCTTTTAAGTTACGATTAAATTAGCTTGCTATAAAGAATCGCTCTACCAACTGAGCTATGCTTCTAATAAAAAGGGCGTTTATTATTCACTCCCTTTTGCTGTCTTTCCAAAGCTGTCAATTATAAGTATAAATCATTTAAGAGGGCTTAAACCTCACGCATACCTTTATAGCGGCATCTTTAATTAATAATAGTTTTAGAAAAATATGTGAACGGTGCCGGGATCGAACCGGCCTCACTGATTGGTGCACCTCACGGTAATTTCATCCATGAAAATATAACCGCTCGTATACCCGACTCCTCGGGTATTGGTTTTGTTTATGCTTTAAAAGAAAACCTGCTTAAATTACAAGCTCACAAAAGAGGGCTGTCCTCACATCTGTCCTTTGCAGATGGCATTTTAAAGTTTGAAAATTGATTTATTTAGGAATTTATGCTCAACTCTGGTTATTTTAAAATTGTATGAATAGATGATAGTAGGTTTTCTAAGCCGGAAAGCTTATCAAAAAATCTTTGGCGCATAGATTCTTGTCTCTCTGTAGCCTCTCCACTTTCATGAATATCTTCATACTTATCATATTTTAACTTGACTTCTTTACATGCTTTCTCTATAAATGGAAGCAATACTTTGCATTCTTCTTTAGTTATGCATACTGTTATTTCGTATGGAGAATTAAGTGATCTCCTTGTATTATCTATATAGCTCATTTCTGTTTAAATTTGATTGTTTTCACTTGGAAATTAATTCCTTGAATGTTAGATAGCTTAATGTGACTGATCCTACTAAGAAAATAGAACTGAAAATCATATCATAGTTATGATACTTGCCGGATAACGGATCACTGATTGACGTATATAGCATTGAAGCTGATATAATCACGCTTACTACTGATGAAATAAATGTGGCTAACTTCATCAGTCTATTAATTTAAGTTCGCTAGAGAAGCGTTTAATATTCTTGTTTAAGTAATTAGACATGTAGCCAAATGCTACGAGTGGAATAAACGCTAACCATTCGGATATAAATAACGATGCAATGGTTAGTAATAGTAATACTATCCAAATTAAAATCGCTGTTTTTGCTTTCATATAAATTTGTTTTTTAAAGTTATTAGCTCCCTGTTCCGCATTAAAGGGTAGGTTCTCATGTATTCTTATGACCGCACAGGGATTATTTAAAACGAACACCACGTTTCGCCGACTAATCAGTCTAACTGTTTATATTTACAACGATGCAGGTCTGACCTTTACCTACAGTTTTACATCGTTGATTACTATTCAGCTACTAGGATAGGCTCCTTTTGCCTAAGAAGTCGTAACAACTCCTAAATTTCCAATACGTCAAAGAACGTTTTAATTGTGAACGGATAGAATATTCTCTACGTCTTTCCGTTCATGCTAAACGAAAATCATCTCTTCTTTCCGTCTAGTATCTGCAAAATCGTTTCTCTTTTAAATCTATAATTTCCACCAAAAGGTCTGCTATAAGGTATTTTCCCGTCTTTTATATACCGTCTTACAGTACATTCTGATTTACCCAATAATTTTGCTACCTGATTTGTGTTTATATACTCCATGTCAAATCTTCACTTTTATCTTAACGCCTCTATGTTCATCTATAGCTATTTTCCTAATTAATTTAGCTTGTTCGCTATCTGTGTCAAACTTTAAAGCATTATGCACTGTTCGCGTTGTACACTCCATTTTATCGGCAATTTCTTTAACCGCTCCATATCCTACAATTATTTTTTGCATTTTTATTGCTGTTTTATTTGTTTATATTGTTTTAAAAGCTACATTTGTAGAAGAATTTCCGATTCGGAAAGTACTGTAATAGCAAAAAGAGCCTAAATACAGTACAATCCAAATCTTTTTTAGATAAATAAACGAATTGCAGTTCATTTATAAATCTTAAAAAGATGTTTTCAACTAAGAAACGTATATCTTTCCGAATGCGAAGCAAAGGTAGACGATTTATAGTTTAAAACAAAGAAAATTCCTATTTTTTAAACTAAGAATAGTTTATTTATAACTATTCTAAATAATTAATTTATGGAAGAGTCTATCAATGAAAGGATTAAGGCTGTGTATGAACATAGTCGAGAAAAGAGTGTACGGGCTTACGCTATTAAAATAGGTATTCCTCCTACAACTCTTAATGAGTGTATTAAGAATAGTACTGAACCCAGGTACTCGTTAATTAAACGCATAATAGACAGCACTCCCGGATTGTCTATAAAATGGCTTTTAACCGGAGAAGGAGAAATGTTCGAAGAGGTAGAAAAAGTATCTTCAAAAGAGTCTGGTGATTCTGGTGAAATGCAGAAGTTGAAAGAAAGAATAAAGTACCTTGAAGGGAGCAATGATGCTCTGAGGGAGCTGTTATTTCGTAAAGCAGACAGGACCGAAAGTGAAGAACTGAGAAAAAAACATGTAGGGTAATAGATTTCGAAACGCGAAGAGTTGTTTGCGAGTGATTCGCGTGTATCTTAAATTCCTAACCAGTATTCCTATGCATTTGTATAGGTATTCTGTTACCCTTTTTCGATTACTGTCTTATTATTAATTCTGACTGTCGATTTCTATTTAATCTCGCTTGAAATATAGATAACAATAAAAAAGTGTCACTCTTGTGTATCTAGTTTTGAATTTAACGCTAAAATTCAGATAGTTACATTCTATAATGTACACCCTGAGGGTGTACAAAGGAAGGTCTTAGGACTTTCCTTTTTTTTATTTATTATACTTACTATATTGCAAGGATTGTAGGCTCACCCGATATTCAGGGGTCAGCGGATATTTTCGGTTGTTTTTATTATCTTGATATATTATTATCTTTGCCCCATGAAATCAGATAATATACTTAGAGACATCCTCCCCGACGTATTAGTTGACAATTTTGATATTGTCAAGCATGAAAAGACATCCATCCGATTTGATATCTGGCTTAATGAGAAAAAAGTCAAGTTGGATGAAGACGAAAAAAATCCCGACATCATATCTCATGGCTTCACCGATTATCGTACAATACAGGATTTTCCAATTCGAGGCAGGGCCTGTTATCTTCACGTATGCAAGCGTAAATGGCTTGACAACTCAACAGGAGAAATATTCAGCTATGAATGGGATCTGTCAGATTACCACAGGACTAGACTCAATGCCGAGTTTGTCGATTTTTTAAAAGGCGGAGATTGAGAGCACCCCCATAAGTATCTCTACATTGGCATCTCGCTATGGTTTAAACGGACAGACCTTACGCAAACAGTATAAGGAAGTAATCAGCGATTACCGTGACTGGAATCAGGAAAAGCATGCAGAAGAGTACCTGTTGTTTCCTGAAAACCTCGGGGCCGACCTGAGTCTTGATGAGACCTGCCTTAGCAATGGCGACGTATACACAATACTTACAAATAAAGCAGCCCACGGACGTAAAGGTGCAATTGTAGCAATTGTAAGAGGCGTTGCTTCTGATACAGTCATATCCATATTCAGACAGCTTCCGCACAACAAACGTACAAAGGTGAGAACCATAACAACAGATTTATCATCAGCCATGATGCTTACGGCAAGAAAATCTTTTCCGCATGCTAAGCTTATAAATGACAGGTTTCATGTTCAACAGCTGATGTCAGAAGCAGTTGATCAGATCCGTATACGCCTTAGATGGCAGGTACTTGATCAGGAGAACAAGGCTATAAAGGAACATCGACGCCGACGAAAAGAAGCCAAAACAAAATCAGAACGTGAGAAGATAGGAGAATGGATTCCCATACGGATGGAGAACGGTGAAACAATGCCACAAATAATGGCAAGGAGCAAACATATAATATTGAAACACAGAACGAAATGGAACATACAGCAAAGAGCCAGGGCAGAAATACTCTTTAACCAGTTCCCTATTTTAGAAACTGCATACGAATTATCTATGGACCTAACCGATATATTCAATAAAAGAATAAAACCACAAGAAGCAATGCTTGAACTTGCAAGGTGGTATAATGAAGTGGAAAAGTTTGGCGAAAACTGTCTTAACCGTGTTCTTGAAACATTTGAGAACAATTATGCAACTATCATTAACTATTTTGAGAAAAGACTCACAAATGCTTCAGCAGAATCATTCAATGCAAAGATCAAAGCATTAAGGAGTCAGTTTAGAGGGGTTGGAGATATTAAGTTCTTCATGTATAGAATGGCCAAGTTGTATGCATAAACACAAACATCACCAACTTAATAAATCCGCAGACCCATATTCAGGGGTCAGCGGATATTTTAGGTTGTTTTTATTATCTTGATATATTTAGTGGGGCTACGCATAAAGTTTAGTCAACCTAAAGAAGAAAAAAATTTTATCAATCACTCCTCTAAGCTGTGCCCTAAATTGCTTGATTTTGGCATTAAAAGATTCAGCAAATGCATTGTCGCCCTTTTTCTAAAGAAGTTCAATACCTCGTCATAATGTTCGTACAACGTTCCTGCAATGACATTAAAGCTTTTAAATCCAGAGTTGTCAACTTTATCATAGCAACGTGCAAGTGACATCGGCTCACCCGATATTTAGTGGATCATACCGAAATTCTAAGGGATTGAAGTCTTAAGCATAAATTTTGGATAATCTGAATAAGAAAAAAGAATTATCTCTTACTCCTCTGAGTTGCGCTCTAAATTGCTTAATTTTTGCATTAAAGGAGTCGTTGGCCGCATTGATTGCACGCTTTCTAAAGAAAGCAACGATTCTTAGATAATGTGTTTGTATAGCTCATACCGAAATCCTTAGGTTTTGAAGTATTAATTGATCAATCCTAAAACTCAGTTGATACTTATTTTATGCCAATATCATTCCGAGTCTATAAATAAGAATGGTATACCTCTGACCTCTCTGAATTGTGCCCTAAAAGCTTAACTTTTGCATTAAAATATTCAGCAGAAGCATTGGTAGTTCTATTCTTAAAATAGATAGTGACAGTTATCCATAATTGTTTTGCATGGTTTGAATAACAGAGCCAAATAACTTCAGATTCAACCGTTTTACTTTATCAGAATCAATTCTAAAATTTGATTTTTGCAAAAAGTAGTTAGCTTGAAAATAAAAAGATCAATCGGATTAATCTTAAAGAACTTTATTTTGAATTGTCTTAAATGGTATTTGACAACTATCTTAATTATGCAAATTCTTTCGTATAACAGTGGAAGATAAGAGCAATTAGTAGCAGATGAATAGGTAATATTTTTTATCTGCTACTACTTCAAAAGCCTTTTAGTAAACGTTTTCAGAATTTTTAGTAGCAGGTAGAAGATGTTTTGAGAAAATACATGTTTGATGGTAGATCAGGATATATTTGAAGCATAAATAAGCCGTTTCAGTCCAATATAAATCTTCAAAGAAGAAAGCTTTATAACGATTCGCAACGGATACTCCTACCCCTTTCTTTGGGTATTCATCAAACGGAATTCTATAAAAAAAGCAGATCGTTACAAGAAAACTTGCAACGATCTGCTATTATTTATATTTTGTCATCTAAACCTGTAACAGTTCAGAACTAATTAATTACCAGAAGTAAATGTAGAATACTACGCAAATTGCAACTACACCAAGTGATGTAAGAACATCTGCTTTACTCCAGCTAGAACGTGTTTCAGCAATCTGTTCAGGGCTCTGAGTTAGGAAAGTAATTCCTTTTAGTTGTTCTTCAGTAGCACTAGGTGTAAAGTAACTAATTACATACATAAGAACCATAGTGAATAAGAACAAGAAAATACTAAAGTGTAACCAGTTAATTGCAAGGATCTGTCCGAAGATACTATCAGCTGGTATGCTGCTAGAGAATACCATAAGAGTTAAACGAGATAATCCGATTAAGAAACCAACAAGTAATCCATATTCTCCAGCCTTAGGAGTTACTCTCTTAGTGAATACACCCAAAGTAAATACAGCTGCAATTGCTGGTGCAATAAGCGATTGTACATTCTGAAGATATTCATAAAGAACATTTCCTAAACCTCTCATGATTGGGATCCAAACTAATCCTAAAAGTACTACAGTGATAGTTGCAATACGACCTACCCAAACAAGACGTTTTTCACTTGCATTAGGATGTTTAATTTTATAGAAGTCAATAGTAAATAGAGTTGCTGATGAATTAAAGTGAGCAGCTAATGATGTTACTAACGCTGCAATAAATCCTACAGTAACAAGTCCTTTAGCACCCATTGGTAATAGGTTAACTACCATGCTACCAAATGCTTTATCATTAGAATCGAAATTAAATCCATCTACACCTTTAGCTTTTAATGCTGCTGCGATCATACCTGGAATAAGGAACATGAAAACAGGAAGCACTTTTAAGTATCCTGCAAAGATTGTACCTCTACGTGCATTTTTCAAGTCTTTTGCAGCAAGAACACGTTGTACGATATGTTGGTCAGTACACCAGTACCAGAATCCAATGATAGCTGCACCAACGATTACTCCAACACCAGGGAACTGGCTATAGAAAGGATCTGCTGGATCTGAGTGAATTAAGTGTCTTTTTTCTCCCATGTAAGTCCAGATAGCATTCCATCCGTCAACAATTCCACCATCTCCTAGTTTATACATTCCTAAGAATAAAATAGAGAAAGCACCAATGATCAAGATAGGTGTTTGAATTACAGATATCATCATAATACCTTTCATACCTCCAAGAACACTGAAAATACCGGTAAGAAGAACTAATCCGATTGCTCCATACCAAAAGTCGATTCCCATAATTGTTTCAAGGAAAATACCTCCAGTGAAAGCTGTTACAGATACCTTTGTAAGTACATAACTTATCAATGTAATAATTGAAAGTGTAGAACTTGTGTTTTGATTAAAACGTCTTGATAAGAATTCCGGCATTGTAAATACCTTACTGTGAGCATAAAATGGAACAAATACCCATCCTAAGATAAGAATCATCCAGCCTTGCATTTCCCAGTGTGCCATTGCCATACCATTTTCTGCACCTGCACCTGCTAAACCAACTAAGTGCTCAGATCCGATGTTTGCTGCAAATATTGCTGCACCAACCGTTAACCAAGTTTCACTACGTCCTGAAAGAAAAAAATCACTTGTGTTGCCTGTTTTATTTTTCATAACCCATATACAAATACCAATGAGGGCTACGATAAATAAGGCAATAATAGTCCAATCTAAAAATGCCATAATGTTATTACGTGTTTAAAGTAAATATTATATTATATAAAATTTGTTCTATTTAAATTCTTCAAATGATTTTCTTAATATTAATAATACATAAACGACGAGTTAAAAGTAAAGCTTGTTATTATCCATAAAGACATACTGATTTTAACGCTTCAAAACATCGGTTAATCATTAATATTAGATCATCGAGACAAAAATAATAATTAGTGTAAACAATACACTTATTTTTTGCATGTTATATAACATACTTCATCTATTATCTATAAAAAAGTGAGAATACACTGAATATTTTGTAGATAATATTGATTTTTTTCTTGTTTTATAAAGAAATAGTAGCGATTTTTGGGCCTGTTTTAAACTATATTGAAAAATACAAAATTAAATGAAAACAAAAAATTCTATTTTTAGCGCACCAAACGGGAAATCATATTTAATACCTTTTATTCTTGTTACTAGTTTATTTTTATTGTGGGGATTTGCTCATGGTCTTTTAGATGTACTGAATAAACATTTTCAAGGAACTTTTAATATGACAAAAGCTGAATCAGGGCTGGTTCAGTTTTCAACTTATATAGCTTATTTTGTTATGGCACTTCCTGCCGGTTTATTTATGAAAAAGTTCGGTTATAAATGGGGAATTATTCTTGGTCTATTTCTATTTGCTTTAGGTTCCTTTGCTTTTATTCCTGCAGCTTTTGTTGATTCTGCCATTCCATTTTTGATAGCTCTTTTTGTAATAGCTTGTGGACTTTGTATTTTAGAAACAGCTGCTAATCCTTATTCTACTGTTCTCGGCCCACAGGAGTCGAGCGCTCAAAGACTTAATCTATCTCAATCTTTTAATGGTTTAGGCTGGGTATTAGGTCCACTTGTTGGTGGAGCATTAATTTTTGGAGCTGATGAAAAAGATAAGTTTGCCCCTACTCTACCTTATATATTAGTTGGATCTGTAGTGATTGTAGTTGCTATATTATTTTTGATTGTTAAGCTGCCAAATATTCAGGAAAAGAATGAATATGAATCAAATAAAGAAATTGAGGCTTCTTCTGCAGAACCACGTTCGATATGGAGTCATCGTCATTTTGTTTTAGCGGTTATTGCACAATTTTTGTACTGCGCTGCGCAAACGGGAATTTTTGCCTTCTTCATTAATTATGTGATGGAACTTGATTCAAATCTAACAAAGCAATCAGCATCGCAAATGTTATCACTTGGAGGGATGGCATCTTTAATGATTGGACGTTTATCCGGAAGTTTTATTATGAAATGGGCAGCACCAAATAAATTGTTGGCTTTATATGCTTTGATTAATACTGTATGTATGATTTTGGTTATAATGTCATTGGGTAGTTTATCATTAGCAGCGCTTTATTGCTCTTTCTTCTTTATGTCAATTATGTTTCCTACTATATTTGCACTTGGATTAAGGGGAATGGGAACTTTAACAAAGAAAGCATCCTCTTTTATTGTGATGGGAGTTGCTGGAGGTGCATTTAGCCCTATTTTAATGGGATATATTGGTGAAGCAAATATGGCTATTGGATTCGTTGTTCCTCTAATTAGTTTTATTTATATACTTTTTTATGCTACAAAGGGCTATAAATTATAAAATAAGTTGAACTTACAAGAAATATAGTGTCCCAAAGTAATTAGACTAATTAATAACTGTATTTTTGATATAAGAGCTCGGTATTGTACTGGGCTCTTTTTTGTTCGTTTATACTTGATGCAATTTATATATTCTTCTAAAGCTTTTATATAAGATCTTCGGCAGTTTCAAACTTCTCTGTATCTGGTCTCTCAAGTAAAAAAAGTCCTAACACTAATAGTTCTAAATTGTAGAATGAACTTTATTTGTTTAAAGTTGTTTTTATTAAAAATTGCATAATATAAATATATAGAGCAACTATGATATATAATTTTTTATTTTCATCGAAGCCTCGAGATACAAAAAACTCAGTTTTATTGTTGGTTGCCAGAATTATTTTTGGTTCATTGCTCTTATATCATGGAATTCAAAAATTAGGTTCATTCTCAGAACTTTCATCTTCATTTCCTGATCCATTAGGCATAGGAAGTCAATTATCTCTTAGCTTAGCTATTTTTGGAGAGTTAGTTTGTTCTTTGGGATTTATATTTGGACTATTGTACAGGTTGGCAATGATTCCTATGATTTTTACTATGGGAATAGCTTTTTTTGTATTTCACAGACAAGACCCTTTTGTTATTAAAGAACTTTCTTTTAATTATTTAATTGTGTATTTAATAATGTATATCACCGGTCCTGGTAAGTATACTATTGATCGTTTTCTATTTTTTAAGAAAAAAAGTAAGTAAAATTTTGTTTTTACTAATCAATTTTAAATTAAAAAATATATATATTTGCGTTTTCTTATTATAGTATTAACTAAAAAAATAGAACGATGAGAAGAAGTAAAATGACTTTGGCTTTAGCTATAATTCTTAGCGGTAGCTTTATGTTTAGTTCATGTGTTGGATCTTTTACTCTATTTAATAGATTGGTTTCATGGAATCAAAATGTAAGCGATAAGTTCGTTAACGAAGTAGTATTTCTTGCATTAAATATTGTGCCGGTGTATGGGGTTTGCTATTTAGCAGATGCTTTGGTAATAAATTCTATAGAATTTTGGTCTGGTTCAAACCCAATGGCAAAAGTTGGTGATATTAAGAAAGTAAAAGGTGAAAATGGCAACTACACTGTTGAAACATTAAAGAATGGTTATTCTATCACAAAAGATGGAAAGAGCATGGATTTATTGTTCAACGAAGAATCTCAGACTTGGAATGTGGTGTCTGAAGGTGTTAGTACTGAATTGATGAAAATGAAAAAGGATGGAACAGTTCAGCTATATTTGCCAAATGGAGGTTCAATGAATGTAACTCTTGATGCTCAAGGACTAACTGCTGCTCGTCAGGCTACAATGAGTAATGCATATTTTGCAGCAAGATAAATATACTTATAAATATGAGATATTAAAAGATGGAGTTGGCTTAATGTCAGCTCCATCTTTCTGTTTAATAACATTTTAGATATTTTTATTTATTCCCTGAATATTCATAAATTCGCATTTTAGCGATTCAATAAAGCATAATCATACTTTCATGAAAAAGGTAAAACAACTTATTTTTTTAATTCTAATTTCTTTTGTTTCAGCATGTAGTCAGACACCTCAAGATAAGGCAGAAGATGCAGCCGTAGGGTTCTCAAAGGCTATGTATAGTTTGAATTTTGATGAAGCTAAAGAGTTTTGTACCCCAGATGCAGAAAAAATCCTTGTTTTTATAGCTTCTAATACGAATGATGAAGATTTGAATACATTGAAAAAAGCAGGAAATGTGAAGGTATCGGTTATTGAAAGTACTGTTTATCCAGGAGATTCAACGGCTACTGTTAATCTCAGAATCTCAAACTACGTTCAGTTAAACATGATGGGTGGAAAGCCTACTATTGAAAAGGAAAAAGAAGAGAAGGTAGATTTAGTGAGAATTAATGATAAATGGCTGGTAGATTTACACAACTAGCAATTGGACTAATATATTAGGGAATAAGTTTATTAGATATGATGTGTGGCCATAACTGTTCTACGTATAAAGACATTAATCATTATCAAGATGGAGATATTATTCTTCGAAAAGGTCACGGTATAATTAGTGGCATTATATCTGCTTCTATAAAAGACTCATTACCCTATTCGCATTGTGGAATTCATGCTAAGGAAAAGCAACATTGGAAAGTTATTCATTCTGTTGCACGTGAATTATCAAATATAGATGGAGTTCAGCTATGCTCGCTAGATGATTTTATGGCAGAAAGTGTTGACTCCTATTTTATGCTAGTACGATGCAGAATAGATAATGTCGGTTTTCTAATTGCAAGCCCAGCCAAAGATTATCTCAAACGAAAAATTCCTTTTGATTATCAATTTAATATGGCCGATAGTTCGGCTTTTTTCTGAACCGAACTTCCCCTTACATATTTTAAAATATCCCTGTGATATACCTTTAGAATAAAAGATAAATTTATTACTTTCTCTGTATTTACAGATTCTGCTTATTTCAATATCCATTCAGAGGTTCATTAGAACGGATAACCTACTGCAAAATGGAAAGCAAAATCACGACTAAAATCCGGGCTAAAAATTGGATATCTGTCTTTTCCGGAAGAATATGCAGGATTAACAGCCTTCATACCTCCGTCGAAACGAAGTACAAAATAGTCGAAGTCCAAACGTAATCCTAAGCCATAAGCAAATGCTATTTCTTTATAGAATTTATTGACTTTGAAAGCACCTCCCGGTTGATTCTCATAATCACGGATTGTCCAAATATTCCCTGCATCAATGAATGCTGCCCCTTGAACTTTCCAGAACAATTTACTGCGATACTCCATGCTTAAATCTAATTTCAAATCTCCCGACTGAGTTAGATAATTAATATTATTATCCGCTCCTTTATAGCTTCCGGGACCAAGAGTTCTTACAGACCAACCACGTACACTATTTGCTCCACCTGAGAAGTATCTCTTTTCAAGAGGGAGCACTGTGGTATTTCCATAAGGATAAGCAACTCCAAATGCTGCATGGAAGGCAAACGAATTTCTTTTGTCTATTTCAACGTTTTTGGCGAAATCAAAATCACCTTTTACATATTGAGCATAAGCAATATTCAGAATAGAGTAATCTCCATTCTCAGTTTTTTGCTGATTAACAAGCTTTGATATACCATATAACAGATTGCCTGCAGATTCCAGATTGATACGTACTGAATAAGAATTGGAAGCTGTTGTGTTATTCTGCAAAGTTCCACCAATACTATTGTAATAATAGCTATATCCGCTACGTACAATTAAGTGGTTGTCATAATTATATTGGAAAATAGAATTAGCTTTATCCAGATAATCTTGTCTAAACTTAGGCGATATCCATGGAAGATAAATGTAACTAATATCCAGCAAATCAATACGATGCTGAACCTTTTGTCTGCGTTGTGCCCATTTGTAGCTCCAAGAAGCCGAAGCAATGGTACGTGAAAACTCCGGTCGTAACTGGTAACTATATTGCATACCAAATTCTGTTGTGGCACGAATGCTTCGGGTAAAGTTCTCCGAAAGAAAGGGAAACAAGAAACTTGGGAAATTAATGCTTGTTTCTGCGCCGTATTCAGTATAGTTATCATTATTACCATAAGCTCCCTGAAGTCCGGAAATTGCTTCATAGGCACCACGAACCTTAAACATAAACGATTCTGATCCTTTAAATAAGTTTCTGTGGTTGAATGAGACAGAAGCTGCAGCGCCTAAATCTCCTGAGGAATTAGTTCCTTCCAATTCAAATGCTACAGACTTGTGCTTACTCTTAGTCAGCAATACATAGCAATCAAGTTTTGAACTATCAGCTATCTGAGTTTCGAAAAAACGGATATTGGAATACTTTATGGCAGATAATCTCCCTAAGGATGAATAAGTGTTCTGAACCGCACGTTCACTAAACAATCTATCTGGATGTATATATGTATTCTCAGTAAGAACTTTAGGACGTAAGTACAATTTATCTTTATAATAAATAGGATAACCTTTATAATGAATGGAGTCGTTTATCTCAATACTGCTTAAAGCTGACGATTGAAGAACATCATAATCCGTAATAAAGTTTACTTTATTTATCCGGTATTGACTATGATTTCTGAGTTCATCAGTAGCACTTGCTTTATAAAGAAGCAAATGCATGGTTAAGTTTACCTGATATGTATTACGAACTGTGTCGGCTGTAAAGGTGATATATTCTTTGTTGAACTTGTAATACCCTTTGTTAATCAGACTATTAACTATTCGTTGACGTTCGGCATCAAGTACATTGATATTAAACAGCATTCCCTTACTTAGCTTCGTCTCAGCAGAGTCTTTTTTCAGAATAGCTTCAATGACTTTGTCTCTTATATCATATTTCAAGTTTTTTACGATATAGGGTTTTCCCGGAACAATTGTGTAAGTCAGATTAAGTTTCTTTTTCGAAATTTTCTTGCTCGACTTTACAGTCGCACTCATATATCCTTGATTATTAAGTGCTTTTTTAATTTCTTGCTGAGATCTGATATCCAATCCTTCATCATACAAAACGGGCCCATCTCCTAACCTGCGCCACATTCTGTTTATCCATTTGGAAGAATCTCTTCCTGATAAGTTATAGGTATAAAGAGGTACTTTGATTAAACTAAACCATTTAGAATTAGGATTCTGGCGAACATAGCTTTTATATGGTGCAGGCTTCACTTCACTTTGTTCAGAAACAATATTTACTTCGTTTAGCAAATAAGATCCGTCGGGTACGAACTTAGTGAGTGAACATGAAGCTAAAGCTAATAATGCAAGAGAAAATATATAAATTTGGGAGTTTCTTTTCATATAAAGTTGTCTAACTACAATTATTGGACTTACAAATATAGCTTTATTAAAAATATCTTTTTAGCTTTGCTTCAAAATATTTATAAATTAACTACATTATTAATGATTAGCAAGAATAAAATTAAATACATTCATTCATTAGAACTTAAGAAAAATCGTAAGGAAGATAATGTCTTTGTTGCTGAAGGGCATAAACTTGTAGGCGATTTATTAGGTAATTTTTCATGCAAATATTTAGCTGCTACGCAAGAATGGTGGGATGAAAATCCATCCGCAAAAGCCGAAGAGATGGCTGTTGTAACTAATGAGGAGTTATCAAAAGCTAGCTTTCTTAAAACTCCACAAAGTGTATTGGCCATTTTTGAACAATATAATTCTCCTGTGGATTTATCAATAATTCGTAATTCTCTTTGTCTGGCACTTGACGATATTCAGGATCCTGGAAATCTAGGTACAATAATCAGACTGGCCGATTGGTTTGGTATTGAGCACATCTTTTGTTCTCCTAACACTGTAGATGTTTATAATCCAAAAGCAATTCAGGCAACTATGGGAGGTATTGCCCGCGTTAAACTACACTATGGCTCATTACCTGAATTGATAGCTCAGTTAGATAATTATCCTGTTTTTGGAACATTTCTTAATGGAGATAATATCTATTCAAAAGAACTTTCTCCTGTTGGGTTGATTGTTATGGGAAATGAAGGAAATGGAATTAGCCCGGAAGTTGAGCGATTAATAAATCAAAGACTTTATATACCAAACTACCCTCAAAACAGGGCCACATCGGAATCTTTAAACGTTGCGATTGCTACTTCAATAGTATGTGCAGAATTCAGACGTCGGATACTTTAAAGCATTCTAGAATAAATATTTGTTGCTTGTACAAAAGAATGTAATCTTCTGTACAAAACAATTCATTCTTTTGTACAGAAGAATGAATTGTTTTGTACAAGGAAATATAATTATTTCAGGGATTATTGAGCAATCTTTATAGATAGTTTTCCGTCGAAACCAATAATCAGATTCACTAAATTGCAGACAGAGCTTTCAGGTATACATACTGTTGCCTGATAACGAAATCCAATCTTTCCTACTCCATAGAATTCCATATCAGAAAGAATCGCATTCTTTAAAAATTCATTCGGGATAATACCTAAAAATGTATCTTTAGTTATATCGTGTCCATAGATCATTTTTCGTCCTTCGTATACACAAATGTGCATAACATTGTCATAGTATACATTGTCTACACTAATACCTTCGTCCGAATACGATGTCTTTACAACCTTTTTCTTCGATGGGTTAACATACACATAGGCTCTGTAACGTTTTCCGTTGTACATTACTACAGAGTCTCGTTTTGTAACCTCTGAATATGTTGGTATAACCTCTGTTGCTCTATGACCCATCATCAATAGGGAATCATTATCGTCTTCAGATTTATGTAGTTTCACAACATTATCTGACAAAGAGTGAAACCAGAATACATGATCTGCTTGCTTGTCAATCTTATAACGGGAAACTTCTTTTCCATAGGTGTAGAACGTATCTTTCTTAATTTTAAAGTAGACAGGAGCGTTTTCTGCATCAGGATAATAAATTGTATCACCCTGAATTTTGAAAAGGATCTCATCGCTTTCGTCATCCAGCCAAATACCCTGAAGCATTTTTTTTGCCTTTAAGTCTTCAGTGGCATTATCTGAATTATCTTTCTTATTCCCGCTACATGAAGCAAGAGACAAAAGAAAGAGTAAAAGCATGACACAGTTTTTCATAAAAGTTAGTTTATCAAATTATTTTCCGATACAATAGTATGTAACATCCATTGCTTTCAGTTCATCTATATCGTATATATTTCTTCCATCAATTACAACAGGAGTTTTCATAGTTTTCTTTATTACTCCCCAAACTGGTAAACGGAACTGTTTCCATTCTGTAACCATTAACAATGCGTCTGCGTCGAGTAAAGCATCATACATATCTTGTGCATAGTAAACGCAATCTCCTATTCTTCTCTTCGCTTCATTCATTGCTGCTGGATCGTATACACGAACAGTACATCCGGCCTTAAGCAGAAGATCTATTAAGATCAATGCTGGAGCCTCGCGCATATCGTCTGTTTCGGGTTTGAAAGCTAATCCCCACAAAGCTATAGTTTTTCCTTCTAAATTCCCATTAAAATGCTTATTTAATTTATTAAAAAGAATACTTTTTTGAGCTTGATTAACTTCTTCTACAGCTTTTAGTACACGCATAGGATATCCGTTTTTCTCAGCAGTTTTAATTAAAGCTTTTACATCTTTAGGGAAGCATGATCCGCCGTAACCACATCCTGCATATAGAAATTTACGGCCTATACGAGTATCCGAGCCTATACCGCTACGTACCATGTTCACATCTGCTCCTACTAATTCGCAAAGATTTGCAATATCATTCATAAAGCTAATTCGTGTAGCCAGCATTGAATTTGCAGCATATTTGGTCATCTCAGCAGACGGAATATCCATAAATATTACACGGAAATTATTCAGTAAGAATGGTTTGTATAGCTTTGTCATAACTTCCTTGGCACGCTCTGACTCTACCCCAACAACTACTCTGTCTGGGCTCATAAAGTCATTGATGGCATTACCTTCTTTTAGAAATTCAGGATTAGAAGCTACATCGAATTCTATATTCACGCCTCGTTTATCCAATTCTTCCTGAATGGCAGCTCTTACTTTTTTAGCGGTACCTACGGGAACTGTACTTTTAGTAACCACTAAAACATATTTGTTCATGTGTTTTCCGATGGTTCTGGCAACTTCAAGAACATACTTAAGGTCTGCACTTCCGTCTTCATCAGGTGGAGTTCCTACAGCGCTGAACACTACTTCAACATCATCGAGACAACTTTCCAGAGATGTAGTAAAGTTTAAGCGATTTTCTTTTATGTTACGAGTTACCATTTCTTCTAATCCAGGTTCGTAAATTGGAATTATACCATTTTTTAAACTTTCAATTTTCTTATGGTTAACATCTACACAAGTAACATCAACTCCTGTTTCTGCAAAACATGTTCCTGAAACTAAACCAACATAACCGGTTCCTACAATCGCTATTTTCATATTTGTGTTTTTATTTGTAAGCTATGGCATCTTTAAAATTAACAGCTTCTTTATCTTTGGCCGACATTATTATTTGCTCTTCGGCAATAGGCCAAGTGATATTAATATCTTTGTCATTATATACAATTGATGCTTCAGATTGAGGTGCATACCCATTGTCTACTTTATATGTAAAAATGGCCTCTTCGCTCAATACTAAGAAACCGTGGGCAAAGCCTCTTGGAATAAAAAACTGTCGCTTATTATCTTCGCTAAGTTCTATACTTACATATTTCCCGAATGTTGGGGAAGACTGACGCAAATCTACTGCGACATCAAGTACTTTACCTTTAATAACTCTTACTAGTTTTGCCTGACTAAATTCTCCTTTTTGATAATGAAGACCTCTAAGAACTCCAAAGGTAGATTTTGATTCATTGTCCTGAATAAAGTTTATCTGTCCAATATTCTTTTCAAACTCCTCCTTTTTAAAGGCTTCCATAAAATACCCTCTATCATCATTGAATACTTTGGGCTCAATCACCCAAACTCCATCAATTTCTGTTTGTATATAATTCATATTACTATTTAAAAAATTTCCTTATTTTCAGCTGCAGACCAAGATTATCTCCATAAATATTTCCTGTATCAAAAGCACCTGATATTGTAAAGTTCCACCCTTTTAATTTTTCTGGGCAATAAGTACATTCTGCAAATGTAGAAAAATTCTCCAATATTTCGGGTATTGGTTTAAAAGGAGTTCCCCAGGTTTTATTAAAAGACATCTTAGCTCTGTAAGATAAATCGTTAAGAATATCTCCACTCCATCCAATATGTACAGCCTTAACTCTATTATATTTAAAGGCCATGTTGCCATCTTTATTGTAAATAGGTGACGCAATCAGAGGATTTGCCATGGTCATTCCCCAATGCACCCATCCTGGATAAACATCGTGATTATAGTAATCATCGGCTCCTCCTGTCTTTTTCACAACAGATTCGTCCAATCCATGCAATGGCCCACTTTGATTAGTTGTTTGGTAATACTCTAAAACTAATCCATTTATAGCTTGTTTGTTTTTTGATTTATATTCAATGCCCCATAATCCGTCAAAGCCATTCATTTTCCCCATTCCGGAAAAGTCATCGTAGTAATTTTCTAAATAAGCACTTAAGTGATAATCAGTTTGTTTGAAGGTAAGTTTTAAGTGTTCGCTGCCCATCAGATTGCCTTCGTAATACTTAGTTTCAGACTGTTTTATCGGGAGTAATATTTTAAAGTAATCTTTAATCTGGTTTCCTAAGTTTTGTTCGTGAAGATATGGGTGGTTTACTGTATTCCCGCCAAACTGGGCATCCAGGCTCATTCCTAAATCAAGTTGCCAAGGTGAAGTTGTTTTTCCTAACCTAAAAAAGAAACTTTTATGATGGTATAGAATATTCTTTGTATACCAATAATTTGTACCTACATGTTCCTTCTGGTAGTTGTTATCTGTCCATTTTCCATAAGATATTTCAGCTTTTACTTCCGCCCATGGAGCTATTCTTACATAATCAAAAATGCCTGCTTTTATTTGAGGAATAGGTCGGGCATTCCCGCTCCAGGTCAATCCCCCACTGCTCAACTGCTGATTTAATAATTCAGAATTAAGTTCCTTACTTCCAATGGATAATCCAATAAATCTGTAATTTATATCCACATAAGCTTGTTGAACAACAAAAGTGGATGTGAATCCTTTAGCCACTGCAATATCTAATCCTGTCTTAAACATCAGGTTTGAACAAGAATCAGAATAAAATGCTCCACCACGTGTATATGCATTGTTATCAATAGATGATAGTCCGTGCTGATTGCTTACTTGCCATAATGGTGTATTATCGCCGGAATGAATGGTTGTTCCAAATTCAGCAAATGATTTATATTTTGATTGACCAATAACTATTCCTGGAAAAAAGCAGAATAATAGAAAGCCTTTGGGGAATAATTTAATAAGCGTTTTTTTCACCACGAAATATATTAATAATGGTTATATAAATAATCTTTATATCGAGAAAAAAAGACCAGTTTTCAAGATACCAAACATCTCTTATTACACGTTCCTCCATTTGTGAAAGTTCTTTCGTTTCACCTCTAAAGCCATTTACTTGAGCCCATCCGGTAATTCCAGGCTTAACTAAATGACGTAACATATATTTGTCTATTAGTTCATTGTATTGTTTTGTATGTTTAAGCATATGTGGACGTGGACCAACTATTGACATCTCTCCTTTTAAGACATTAAATAACTGAGGAAGCTCATCAATGCTGCTTTTACGTAAAAATTCTCCGAAGTGTGTCGCTCTCGGATCTTTTTCTATGGCTTGTTTTAGATCCGCATCCTCATTAATTCTCATTGTACGAAATTTGTAACAATAAAACTCATGTCCTCGTTTTCCTGTGCGGCGTTGTTTAAAGAATACTGGGCCTGGAGAGGAAATTTTTATACCTGTTGCCACAATTATATAAATTATTGGGAACATCGTGGAAATAAACAGAAATGAGAATATCACATCAAAAGTCCGTTTTGAAAATCTGTTCAAAGGATTTTGCAGCGGTTCATTTCTAAGTGATAAAACCGGCATATTCCCTAATACATTTAATTCCATTTGCTTTTTTACATATCTCCTGAATTCAGGAACGATGTGAAAACGAATCATATTATTCTCACAGAAATTTAGTGCTCGAACAATTATTTTTTCGGCCGATTCTGGTAGAGTACAATAAACTTCATCTACTTCATTATCTCTAATAAAGGCTTCAATATCATCAGTACTTCCTAGTAATTTAGATTCAGATGGAATATTTACGGGATTATCTTCAAAAAATCCTAAGATTCGGAAACCATAACCTGGATCATCAATCATTTCCTGATATAAAGCATTTCCATTTTGTCCAGCTCCAATAATAACAACCAGTTTAAAATTGAATCCTTTTTTTCGATAAAGCTTGAGACCAAATCGTAAGCTTAATCTCCAGGCTGCAAGAGAGATAAATAATAAAGAATACAGCGAAATAGTAAAAAGCCTGGAAACTTCTTGAATTTTGAAGATAGTTAAAACAGTAGTAAAGAGTACAAAATGAAGTAATATTACATAAAATGTATTTTGTACAATCTTATCAGCATATATAACTCTAGAATGAATGTCTACTTTAAATATCAACAAACCAGGAATATAACAAATATTCAAAGCAACAAGCAATGAATGAAATTCAGAAATTACATCATCTCTTAAATAAGATTTAAAAAGAAGAAACACTAACAAAAAGGTTGCATTGAGAACTAAATAATCTCCCAATACTATTAGTGATTTCAATAGATGTGAAAATCTAGTTTGCTGCTTCATAGATATTGATCTGTTTGAGAAGCAAATTTAAACTATTTTGATGGATTTTGAAAGGAGATAAATGAATATATAGATATAATTAAAAAAAAATAATCGGTCTA
The DNA here is from genome assembly GCA_963668125.1 of Bacteroidaceae bacterium. Taxonomy (GTDB): domain Bacteria; phylum Bacteroidota; class Bacteroidia; order Bacteroidales; family Bacteroidaceae; genus Bacteroides. The sequence goes on from OY764215.1 coordinate 2,764,807, forward strand.
TTTTTTTATTGTTGATTGATATATAGAATACGCTTGCTTTGCAATATGATTCCAATTATATTTTTCCATATTGTATTGTATTGATATAGCTTGATTATTAAGTTTTTGTAATAATTTACTTCTTAAATCTTCCCAATTACCACAATTAAAGTAATTGCTTCTATCTAGTTTTACTTCTAGATTTGCATGAATATCACTGACTAAGACATCTAAATTATAGCTCATAGCCTCGAGTAATGAAATAGGAAGACCTTCATGAAAAGATGGAAGGACAAATAATCGAGCATTAGTAAATAGCTGATTTAGTTTTTCTCCTTTTATAAATCCAGTAAGAATAATATTGTTTTTATATGCAAGATTTTTAAGCTTTGATGAATATTCGTCTTCATGATCTGCAGCTCCTGCAATTACTAATTTATAATCTACTAATTTAGTATTGAGAAAAGCTTTAATTAGTCCATCAAAACCTTTTTCTTCAACAAACCGTCCTAAGGTAAATATGTATTTACCAGATTCAAGGCCAAGTTTCTCCAAATAATCTGTCTTCTTAGATTTAACAGGAATATTAACTCCATTATATATAAGATTTGCTTTGTTGTATTTATATTTAGCTTTAATAATATTATTGATCACATCAGATATAACAATAACTTGATTGGCATATTTAATACCGACTCTTTCACCATAATTTATAACTATTTTAGCTAATTTTCCCCATTTTTTTCGTTCGTAATCAGGGCCATGATGAGTCATAACAACGTTTAATCCAAGCAATTTAGCAAATGGAACTAATAAAGACGGTCCAACTGCATGAATGTGAAGAATGTCAGCATGCATTTTTTTAGCATAGCAGACGGATAAAAATGTATGTACTATAGCTTCTATGCTTTTTTTCCTTGGAGCATAAATATCATGCAATTTTACTCCTTCGAATTCCGAAATATGATTCGATGGTGCAATGTATGATGAACGTCGTACAACGGTAACATCGCAACCTAATTTTACTAATCGTGGATATAGTTCCTGACAATGTGTTTCTACACCTCCCTGAATATCAGGTATACCACGTGTTCCAGTTACTACAATTTTCATTCCAATCTAGTTTCATTTAAGTCTCCTTGTAATGTTGATTGACCAACATTATACCATTTTTTATCGAGACATACTTGTTTTCCTAAAATATTCCGACATTTGTTTTTAATTACCCATTGGAGTGGATGCTTAATATATTTTTTCATAACAGGGGAAGCTGTTCCTACCATCCAACAGTTTTTAGGGCATTCAATAACCTTGCGACGAACTTCCTGAGCCTGGGCACTTTGCCATATTTCATCAAAAGAGCTTACTTTTCGTATATTTCCCATACTTTGTTTCCAGTATTTTTCTTCTAATCCATTACATGGATAAATTTCGCCGTATGGGTCAATAAAGAAGTTTACTATTCCTGCTTCACATGGGAGCATTCTTCGGTTACCTTCTATGTAATTTATCAATCCCATGTTAAAAAATGCTCTAAACCATGATTTTGGATGATTCTCATTTAATTGCATTTCGATTAGTCTTTCAAAATTGTTGCATACTTCGCTTTTATTGGTAATTACATTATCATTTTTATGAAAGTAATACGAATTATGAAATGCTGCAGTTGCAAATTCCATACCCAAAGATTTTGATAGTCGATATAGAGAAAGCATATCTTCTGAATTATTGTTAGATACAGTACATCCAAATCCAATATCTTTAATTCCCATCTCTTTAAGAATAAGCAAAGTTCTTAGTCCTTTATCAAAACTTCCAATACGACCACGTAATTCATCGTTCTTACACGATAGTCCCTCAATACTAATTCTAATTCCTATTTTAGGAAAACGCTTAGCTAGTTTAATAACTCTGTCTTCGAACCATCCGGAAGTTGAAATGACAACTCTGGGCGATTTACGAAATGCAACTTCTACTACATCTTCCAAGTCTTCCCTTATAAATGGTTCTCCTCCCGTAATATTAATAAACTTAACTTTTGGGAGCATATTAATTTCTTCAGGAGTGATTTCTTTATTTTTTTCAGTCGGATTACTCCATATATTACACATTTTACATTGCATGGGGCAACGATAAGTTGTAATAATGCAAATATCCGTGGGAGAAGGAATTTTATTATTTGTCATTGTAAATTTCCATTAATTTATTGTAATAATTCTCTGATGAGAATTTGTTTAATGAAGTAGTTTGAATCTTATCATTGCAAAATACACCTTTATTAAAGATATACACTATTTTTTCTCGTAAATCATTTAGATCATTAGGAGCAAATAATAGTCCATTTTCATCATTAATTAACTCAGGAATTCCACCAATGTTAGTTCCAAGAACAGGAGTTCCCATACATAAGGATTCAATTACGCTGAGAGGATTATTTTCATACCAGATAGATGGTATGACAGAGTATTTAACGGTACTTAAAAGATTATAAATTTCATCAGTAGTTAATTCTCCTAAAAATATAATATTATTACATGAATATTCCTTTTCTAAAGAATCTTTAAGAGGACCTTTTCCTGCAACATAAAGTTTATATGGAAGAGATCTTGCAACGCTCAATAATTGATTTATTCCTTTTTCTTCTGATAATCTACCTATGTAACAATATGCTTGTTCACGAGTTTTAGGTTTTACTTTATATATATTACTATACTTTTTAAAATCAATGAAATTACATAAAACACAGATCTTATCTTTATTGTAACCTGCTTGTTTCATTTTATCTGCAATAAAATTACTAGGACATATGAAAGTATCAACATAAGGTTCAATATTATTTTTATTCCAACGTATTGCTTCAATGTATGCAATAAAGCTAGCAATATAACTTTTTTTCATACATTTTTTAGAAAAAACTGGCAAAGGATTAAAGAAACAAAGTTCGCAGACTTTTCCATTGCGCAAACATGAATAAGTAGGACATATAAGCTTATAATCATGTAGAGTCCAGACAACCTTAATACCTCTATCATGTGATAATTTAGCAACGACAGGAGAAAGATAAGAATGAATATTATTAAGGTGTACTATATCTGGTTTAAAGCTTCCAAGTAGTTTTAAAAAAGAGCTTTTAATGCCTGAAAATCCCAATAAACGAGAGATTGCAAGTATTTTACCTTTAAATTGCCTATCAGAAAAATTTACTTGATATGGATAATAATATTCCCACCCTGACTTAATATTTTCAGGAAAATTCATAGCAAATATTGCAATTTCATGATTTTGTTGTTCTAACAAATGGGCTAGGTTTATTGCATAAATACAATCACCTCCTCGTTTGTAGTAGAATTTATTAACTATTAATATTCTAGACATAATTATCTTTGAATTATGAATTATTCACAACAGTTGTAACAAAATCTCTAATTTTAATTCCCATGTTGAGTTGATTGAAATGATCTAAAATAAATTTTCTAGCTTTTAAATCACTCTTTTCTACTAATTTAGGATTAGATAGAAGCATTTCAATTTTATTTTTAAGATCTTCAACATTATAAGGTTCAACTAAAAATGCACCTTCATTATCTTTAATGTAATCAATTGAGCTAGGAACAGAGCTTACGATAACAGTTTTGCCCAAACTCATAGATTGCAAAAAACTCATTTGCCCGTAGGAGTAATTATATTTTGGTAAAGGAATTACTACAAAAAGAGAGTCTTGTATTTCTTCTTTTAGTTGTGAGATTGAAATTTTTCCAATTAAATCAATATTTGGAATTTTTTCAGTTGCTTGTATAGAATTAATGCCAGCAATTCTTAATTGAAATGTTGTGTCTATTTGTTTCCATGCATTAATGAGTGTTTCATAATCTCTTTTCGAATATCCAAAAGAGAATACGTAATTACTTTTTCTTTCTATAATATGAGGTTTAAAGTAATCAACATCAACTCCAAATGGAATAAATAATGCTTTAGGCAATAAGTTGGGATATATATTTCTCAAATTTGATAAAATTATTTTGGAATGACATATAATATAAGGTGAACTTTTCATTGCAAAAGATATTAATTTAGTTGAAAATCCTTTAGCTTTAGCCCCATTCATTCCTCCTATATCAAAAATAATATGTTTTGGGGTTTGCATAAATGTTATTGTACGCAAAAATGATAAAACAATAGCACTTTGAGCGCCATGTGAAATAATAACATCATATTTACGCGATTTAAAAAATGCAAGAAATGCTTGCCAAATATAGAATTTAGTTTTAATTTCTATTTTATGCAATGGATTATTAGATTTGATATCAATAATATCCACAGTTGTATCATTAGGAAAATATTTAAAAAACCAATATTTTTCACCACTCACATATTTGTCTGGATCTTGAATAGTGGAATCATCCTTATTTAAATAATTTATATGCCAATTAGGTAAAAATAAAATTTTCATAATGGAAAAAAATGATTAATTGCATTTCTTATTTTCATTCGATATTCTGTTTCATTATAATATTTATTAAAGATATCAGAATATTCATCATAAATATCTTCAACTATAATTTTTTTCTTTTCAAAAGTGCAAATATCATCTATGGCTTTAGTTAAGTTATCTATATTGACTTTAATGTAAAAAGATCTATTTATAAATAGACTATTATAATCATCAATAACATCTGAATATATAGGAATAACACCATTTGCTAAATAAGAGTTCAATTTTGTAGGTGTAGCAACATGATTCATTTTTAAATCTTTCCTCAAAATAAAGCCATATTTGTATTTAGCCAGCTCTTCTTCCAACTCTTCTAATGGTACATACTTAATAATAGCATTTATATTGTATTTCTTTAAAATAGGTCTTATTTCTTGCTGATCATTTGATAAAATTGTTAATGTAGCATTTTTTAGTTTGTCCTTTAACAATGAAAAAAGATGAATTGTTTCATCGAGACATTGCCATTTGATAACAGCTCCGGCGTAGACAAATGAAGCACTTTCATATTTATGGTTGTAATAGAAGCTATTTGGAGTTATTGCTTTATTAAAACATGGCATTATCATGTAATTGTTTTTATTGTATCCATATTTTATTTGATAATGATTTAGCATTGAATTTGAAACAAAGAAATTGAATATGCTTTTTTTTAGCACAATCTTTTCAAGAATGGAAAAAATAGGAACTTTTAATTTTGAATAAAGTCCAGAATATGACGTTACTACTTCTTCGGGAGTAATACCTTGAAACCAAAAAATAATTTTTTGATTGGGATGCTTCAATATTAATCTGAAATAGCTCTGAAGAGATATTACAAAAACAATATCATTAGGATTAATATCTCGAATATAATTTATGAATTCAATTTGATAGTTTGAATTATGAGATAATTCAGAAGAAATAATATTTACATAATGTGTAATTGCATTATTCTTTTCTGCGTCGCGAATGTATATTAAGATCTTCATAATTCATTCATTTTAAGAATATCAACAATATATTTTGAGACAAAGCCATCTCCATAAAGATTTATAGACCTACTCATTTTTAAGTATATATCCAAGTTTTCAATTAGATTAGAAGCCTCTTTAATAATTTTAGAAGAATTTGTACCTACTAATACCACTGTTCCTGCTTCAATTGTTTCAGGTCTAGTTCTAAAAACTAAAATGATTTTTGTCATAATATCATTTTCTATGTAAGATAATTCTGCATTGATTTTTAATTTTATCTTTTATAGAATCTTCTATATATAAATAACTAAGAAATAAAATTGCAGATAAATATAAGAAATAGATTAGTATAGATTCTATTTTATAATAAACAAAATATCCTGATAATAATAGAAAAATTGGGAATATAACTTTTAATGATATTTTTATTACAAAATATTTGCGAGTATCAAATAGACGATATATGAATAGAAACATGTATGAAATGATTGAAGATAAAATAACGCCATAAATATTATACTTTTGAATAAATAGATAATTCAAGAGTAGATTTAAAATTGCAGTAATAATTATTGCAGGAAGTGTTTTTATTGTTTGTTTAGAACATTGGTAACCCATATCTAAAAAAGCTGCAAGTGCGTAAAAAATAACAGAGATAGATAAAGGATATAAATAATCAATACTTTGTAAGTATTTAGAAGATACTAGCCATGAATAATTCATTTTTAGTATAAAAACAAAGGTTATAGCCATAATTGCTAAGACTAAGATATAAGTATTTAAGACCTTTGAGAAATAACTATTTTTATCAGATGATTTAAATTGCTTAATTGCTGTTTCTTGCCATGCTTGATATATAATAATTGTGAAAGTTTCTAGTATTGATGAAAACTTAGTAGCTACTGCATAGATCCCATTTTCTTCAAAACCTAAGTAATTACTAATAAAAAAACGGTTTGAACTACTTATTAACCACCAACAAATAACGTTTGGTAATAACGGTAATGAATAATTAATTAGTGAAAAATTAACAGCTTTATCTTTAAAATTGTAATAAAAATATTTTTTTATAAGATGTAGCCTTGACTCTAAAATCCATATCGAAAAGATTCTAGCTAAAATACTCGCGCAAAATATACCTGCAATACCCATATTAAAAAATACAACACACAACACACTAAAAACACCCGTTAAAGAAGCAGTTATAATTCCCGCAATTACATAGTATTTATTATTCCCAATTCCTCTTACGATTTGTATTTGCACTTCATAGAATGACATAAATATTAAGGCAAAAACAATCCATCCAATATATGGTATAGTTAGAAAACACGAAGTAATAAGTGCAATTAATAAAGCGGCAAGAGTGGTTTGGATTAATAGCTTATATGTGAAAGTAACAATATTGATTCTCATCTTTTCAGAGTCACTATCAAGTAAAAAACGAAAAACTCCTTCACGTAATTGTAGAGTTACAAATGGAATCATAAGAAAAATTATATTTAATGATAAATCATAATAGCCATATTCTCCAGGTTTTATAAAATAAGTATATAGAGGGACTAATAAAAAAGTTATCATTTTTGATCCTAAGTTACCAATCCCATAGATTAATATGTCGGTTATAAATTTTTTATTTCTAGAGTTTTTCATATAATGACTAATTATTCTTTCAACAAAGAATGCATTTCAGATAATGTGATGCCTAATATTACTAAAATAAAAAAACCTCGATTATGGGTAAAAGTTGAGTCAGCAATACATTCTATTGCAAAAAAAACTATAATTAGAATAACAATTAAAAAGAGCTTATCCATTCCGTATTTTTTCTTATATACTAACATTACTTTCAGAATTTTTATCCAAAAAAAAATAAAAATAAGAAGTCCAATTATTCCAAATTGTGCTAGTGAGGGATAGTATGTATCAGCAATAAAATCTGGATAGTCTTTTGATAAACCCCAAAGTTTATCAATGTGATATTCCGCATAAGTTTTTGAATAATATTGAGCGGAAGTATATGTTGCAAAACTACCTAATCCGCTTCCAAATGGAAAATAATCAACCAATATTAAAAATGAAACTCCATATAAAGCGGGGCGAGCCCATTTTTCCCCAGTGCTATTCATTGTCCCAACAATAAAATATAAATCTATTTTATCCCATGCTACAATCAATACAATAAAAAGAAGAAAAATAGCTAAGAGTACAGAATGGAAATTCATTTTAAATCTATATCCTGATTTTAGCATAATAGAAAACATTAACGCAAACATAAAAAAACCATAGAACTTTGAACGAGTTGAGAGAATTCCAACCGACAATATTAAAAGGAAAGTCATAAGATCTTTCCATGTGTATGAACAACAGTACAGATATAGAAAGGCAGTTGCAACAGCAGCTGTGGCATAGCGCGAAGGATGTCCAAAAATAGTATCTATATGTCCTAATAAAGCTATAATTAATAAAATAAAAGCGAATGAGAGACACATAATAGTAATAAATAGCTTATTTTTTTTTGATAAAACAGGCATTAATAAATAAGTGCAGTAAAAACCTAAAAATGGTTTTATCTGAATAACAGCATCCATTAATATAGCTTTAGGAACATTTGATTTTATCATAAATGAATAAATAATATAAAAAAGAAAAATGCCTCCTAGTATATATAATGGCTTTGCTTGGTCCCAACTCCGTCTTTCCCAAAGAATCAAGCCTGTAAATAGAACTAAAAATGCAGCCATAAGTTCATCTGTATATTTGAATTCAATAAAGTCATAAAGCATGACTCCGAATATATATCCAAATATAAGAAAGACAAAAAACAGATTGTTTTTGGAAATCTTAACTGAGACCATTTATTTAAAGATATTAGAATTCTGAACAATGCATACATTAGGTAATAGGCCTGATTTTATTAAACTATTTATATTTTTCAATTTGCTTTTTGGAGTAAATTCTTCACGTATAATAAAGAAAGTATAATCTACTAGATGGGCAATATCATATGCTGACGATGAAATAGACAATGAAGCACTATCGATGATTACATAATCGTAATTACCCTTCAAATAGTTCACTAAGTCTTCCATTTTAGAACTGTAAACTAGATTTTCAGAATTTTCCGGAGCCTGTTCTGAATGAATGATAGTTAAATTTGGTGTTTCATTCATTAATATTCTATCTAAATCTATATTGCCACTAATATATTTATTAAGAGTAAATTCATTTTTTGTATTTTTAGAGGAATCAGACTGCTTTGTAAAATCCATATTTACGAGCGCAACTTTTTTATCTGTCATAGATAGACTTTTAGCTAAAGTTGAAGCAAAATAGGTTTTTCCTTCACCATCTATATTTGAAGTAACAATAAAAACTTTGCTATGTTTATCTTTAGAATATACAAAGTTTCTTAGTATCCTAAATGAATTATAATCAGCGAATATTCCCCAGATTGGATATGACAAATTATCATCAAAGTCCTCCTTTGAAGCAGCTTTTTTTATAAGAAATAGCCGAATTGAGATGATAATTATAGAAAGTATAATTGATGCCAAAATGGCGACTGCAAATACTATAATTTTTTTAGGGAAAACAGGCTTAAAAGAACAATATGCATGATCAACAATGCGTGATGCTATTTCATCTGGAGCATTTGAAATCTCTTTTTCTTCAAGCTTTTGGAGAAGGAAAAGATAAAGTGTTTCTTTTACCTTCTGCGCTCTTTTCATCTCAATAAATTCTTTTTCTTGCGCCGGTAATTCTTTTAGTTTCGAATTAAGCGACAAATTCTTTTTATTCAATTCAGAATTTGTAATTTCAAGACCTTTTATTGCTGAATTTATTGTTTCAATAAGGACTTTTCGTTGCTCTTTCAATTGATCATTAATTAGAACTATTGCTGGATTAGAAGGTTCGGTGCTTTTTAATAATCTAAATCGTTCGAACATTAATTTATTATAAGCAGAAGTCAGAGCTTCATCTCCATAACTTATATTTGGAACAATTGCATATTGATTATTAGGATTCTTTATATAACTAAGTACATAGTTCATAGACTTTAATTGAGTTTGCAAATCCAGAATTTTTTTATCCGATTCCTCAGCCCCCATATATACAACACTACCATAAGCCTCTAGGTCTGGGATTTTATTTTGTTTTTTATATATTTCTATTTTCTTTTCAAGACTGTCAAGCTCCGATGTAACTAAGGCCAACTTTTCTTTAACAAATGAAGCATTTACTGCTGATTTTATAACTTTTACTGATCTTGAGTAATCATTATATATCTCCATCGTAGTATTTAGTATGTCAGTACCTCTTTCCTTATTTTCATCTTTCAAACTTAATTCTATTATATCAGATCCTGCGTCAGCTGGAGCTGCTACAAGTTTTTCTAAATACAATTCATAAATATAGTTTAATGGATATACGCTAATTTCAAGATCTTTATTATCTACTAATTGAAAGTTGTTAGTTTTGGATACTCTAATTTTTCCTATTTCAGATTGTATATTATATGGCAAAGAAACATTATTAATGTTCCTTTTCTCAAATAAAGCAGATTCCATCTTGATATCTGCTTTTTGATTACTTATTGATATTTTAATAGAAATCGGTTTTGATAATGTATCAAGAAAATTAGCAGGAAATTCTAGTTCTATAGGTGATTTCTTGTAGGCAGAAACCATTTTAAACCCTTCTTTCTGTTTGATATCAACCTGTAAACCAAGTTTAGAAATCATTTCTCCTGTAATTACTTTGGATTGAATAAGAAGTACTTCATCATTGGCGTTTACACCAGATCCTGAAGCACTAAACATAGAGCCAAGAGCAGTTGCCTTTAACATCTTTAGTTCAGAAGTCATTCCTGCATTTTCTGAAATAAGCTGTAAACTTGATTTTATTTTGTATTGAGCAGGTGTTACAAGTATAAAAAATATGGCGATTATAATACAGATGAACCCAATAGAGAAAAAATATTTCCAATATGCATAAAACCTGGAAAATAGTTTAGCAATATCAATATTTTCATCTTGTTGTATATAATTGTTGTTATATTTCATTATTGTTTTCTATTTTAAAAATAAAGCAATACATAAGGATGCTATTACAGAAATGGCAGCTGTAACAGTAGATGCTACTGATAGATTAAATTGTTTAGCTGAATCTATTCTTGAACTATTCTGTTTTGCTTGATTTGGTTGTACATAAATTACATCATTCTGTTTCAGATAAAAATAGGGTGATTTAAATATGTCTGTTGAAGTAAGGTTGAATCTATGAAACTCTTTTTTACCATTATTTTCACGGACTAGAAGCACATTTTCTCTATTTCCATAAATACTCAAGTCACCACTTAAGCTGATTGCATCCAGAATAGTCATTCGTTCATTTGACGTACCTTTAGTTCCGGGATTATTAACTTCACCAAGGACAGATACTTTAAAATTTAGTAATTGTACATTCACGATGGGATCTTTAGCATATTTAGATATTTTATCTTTTAATAAATCGCTAATTTCTCGGCGAGATAACCCTTCAACTTTTATTCTGCCTAATGTTGGAAAATCTATATCCCCATTTGCATCAACTAAATATGATTGCAATACAGGAGTTGTTGATAGTTCTGTTTCACCAGGATTTATTGTAGATGATACAGGTAAATTAAACATAGCAACAGCAACAGGATCTTTTCCTGTTACTATAATAGAAAGAAGATCAGATGAAAGTATTTTAACTTCATAACTGCTACTATTCATATCTACAGAATAGTCTTTACTTTCAATTTGCTGCAAATCTTGAAAATATGATATTTTTTGTGGTGTACTACAAGAATACATTGAGAGTATAGCACCCAATAAGACAAGTCCCTTATTTTTCATTTGGCAAATTAATCTATATAAATGTTTTAAACAAAAGTACTAAATATTTTTTATTAGTATAGATTAAAAACGCCATTACACTTTCTTTATTGTGTTTTTGTTAATAATAAAATCCCCATTTTATAGGCAAAATCAATAAAAAAACGTACATTTGCATTATGATTGAATTACTAAAACATATAGAAACGTTACTATTAGAGAACGATTGTGTTATTATCCCGTCGTTTGGCGGATTCGTATCTCACTATACTCCAGCAAGATGGATGGAAGAAGAAGGTATATTCCTTCCTCCTACTCGTTCTATAGGTTTTAATCCTCAGCTTAAAATGAATGATGGATTATTGGTTCAATCGTATATGACATCATATTGTACTGATTTCTCTGATGCTTCTAAACTTATTAATAAAGCTGTTGATGAGCTTATTAATACTTTACATGTGGAAGGAAAAGTAGAAATGCACGGAATTGGAGATATGTTTTTTACAATTCATAGTAAACTTCAATTTCAACCTTATGAAGATGGATTGCTTACACCTTATTTGTATGGTTTAAGTTCTTTCGGAATAGATAAGATAGATGAGATTGCAAAAACAACAGATGAAATGGCGGTGCCTGAAACTTCTAATCAAAAAGTTTATGAGATTAGAGTTAATCGTTCATTTATTCGCACAGCAGTTGCAGTTGCTGCTGCAATAATAATTTTCTTTTTAATGTCTACTCCGGTTGAGAATACTTATGTAGAAAAAGGTAATTATGCTCAATTGATTCCATCTGAGTTGTTAGAGCCATTTGATAACAGTCTGATAGAAAGTGTTCCAGCGAAAAAGCAAGTGAACGATCAGAAAGTACAGGAAGAGATAAAGCCAAAAGCAATAAAGGAAATTATTATTCCTAAAAGTAACATAGAGAATAAAAGTAATACTGCTAAATCTTTATCAGAATCTGTAAATAAGAATTCTTGCCACATAATTATTGCAAGCGTTAATAATCGTGCTGATGCTCAAGAGATTGTAGATAGATTAATATCAAAAGGTTATTCTAAAGCGAGCGTTATTGAAGGTAATAAATGGATCAGAGTAAGCATTATGTCATTATCTAATAATGATGAAGCTAACAACAAACTACTTCAACTAAAGAAAAATAAAAACTTTAAGGATGCTTGGTTGCTGACTGATAAGTAAAAGATTCCCCATTATATGAAAAGAATATTGTGTCCAAAGTGTGAGAATTATCTTACATTTGACGAAACAAAGTACACCGAAGGACAATCTTTGGTATTTGTTTGTGAACATTGCGGAAAACAGTTTAGTATCCGTATTGGCAAAACTAAACTAAAATCAAAGAACAGAAACGAGGAAACTTTAGATCAGGAAAGTGATAAAAGTACTTTTGGAAGTATTGTTGTTATTGAAAATGTTTTCGGCTTTAAACAAATACTCCCACTTTCTCTTGGAGATAATGTTATTGGACGTAGATGTGTTGGAACGAAAATCAACACTCCTATCGAAACCGGCGACATGAGTATGGATCGCCAACATTGTGTAATAAATGTCAGACGAAATAAAAAAGATGAATTGATTTATACTCTGAGAGATTTCCCAAGTGTGACTGGTACTTTTCATATGAATGAAATTTTAGGAGATAAAGATCGGGTGGTTTTGAAAGATGGTGCGATTATTACAATTGGTGCAACCACATTTATACTCCGTTGCACTGAAGAATAAATTTGCTTTGCCAAATCTGGTTTCTCTAGAATGTCGAGAATTAAAAATTCCGACCAAATACCAATAAAGAAATAAATATCGCAAGGAAATTGTATTAGAAACGGGGTAAAATATATTAAACTTGTTGAAATTTAGTGAGTTATATATAATTTTTAGTTTTAGGAATTACTCCTCATCTGGGAAATTTTGACATTAATAAGGTAAGAATATCACTTTTGTGGGTTTTCTCTATCATTTCTCTTCCGTGGATGTGAGAATCTCAAGGATAAGAAATAAAATTTTAATTTCCTTAAATTTTCCTGACCTATTGCTATTGTCAATTCTATCGAAATATAATCTATTGAACGATTTGTTTATTCAAGTGACGTAAAAGCAAAATTCATATATTTCATTTCGAAATAAATGAATTTGCTTATTTTATACTTTTGGGGTAGCCAACTTTGCTTAGACTAGAGTTGCCAACTAAAATTAGACACAAGGTTAAGCAACATTCTACAATTTATTAATTGTCTGCATATATTCATTCCAATATTTCTCAATGGTAAGATTCTTTAGAGCAGAATATCTCTTTTTTCGATTTTAGCATATTTAAAAGAATTATAATAATTGCATTTTCATTTTTTCTTCAGACAACAACTTATTCCTATAGATAAGTTCACCCCTTAATATTTTAAAGGAACTCTCTGCTACAGCGTTATCTTAACAATTCACTTTAAGGCTCATACTTTGATGAATTCTATAGGAATTTAGCATACTAGCCATAGTTTACTTACATATTGTGAACCTTAGTCAGAATGAAATATTAATTGAACCCAATTGATGAGTTAAATATTTGCAAACTCAAAAGAAGTATCCTTATTACATTTTGCTGAATGAAATAAATCAATCTTAAAAATATGAATTGGGCAATTTTCTTATTTTGAAAATTTAGTTGCTTTTATCAATGTGATCTGCGGGAATTTAAAGTTTATATGCTTAAAACAAATTTCCCATCTGAAAGCAAATTCAATCAACTTGGCCACTTTTGATAAATAGTGCTTCGTGCGCTATTTTTTGATTTTACTCGAAGTTTTTGGAGATTTCTTAAGCATTTATGTTTATCATAAGCACTTAAAATTGTAAAAGAATAAATTCAAGGTTTAGCCGTAATAAAAAAATAAAAGGTGCAACAAATTGAATCTCAATTTCTTACACCTTGCTTTGTAGCGGATCCGGGAATCGAACCCGAGTCTCAACCGTGAGAGAGTTGCGTGCTAGGCCACTACACTAAACCGCCATGTCTATTATTTGATACAACAAAAGTAATACTTTCTTTCTAATTCGCAAAGACTTAATGAACCTTTTTTTTCTCTTTTATCATTTTATTCATTAACCCATAGCGCTTGTCTACAACCTGATCTGTGGGAAAGAATGTAAAATTTATCTGCCAGCCATTTTCTCTAAAAGCGAATTTCCTTCCGCTAGCTCCATTTCTTATACTGTCAATCTTTTGTAATATAAAACTTTCAATTCCCTTCGGACTTTCTATGGATGACTGAATTACATCTGCTGTTATAAAGAATCCAGGAGTAGATATTTGACTAACCAGCTTTAAGACATCATCGTCCATTTTTCTTACTTTCCTTAAAGACGCGGATTAATCTGCCGAACTTATCAAAAGATCGCCTGGATGCAATTGAAATTGTGATCATTATTGAAAGCATTGATGCTGTAAGAGTGATAACAACAATCATCATCTGGTATTTTATTGCTACATTAGGACTACTTCCTCCAAGTATCTGTCCTATCATTGTTCCAGGAAGAGCAACTAGTCCCATTACTGCCATATTTGCGATGCAAGGGCTAAATGCTTTTATCAAAGCTTGTCTGATAAAAGGTGCCTGAGCTTCCTGTCGGGTTGCTCCGTTTCCTAATAAGTAGTAATATTCTTGCTGTTCCCTCTGAAGTCCACTATAAAATGTATTCAACCCTATTACATTAACAGATAGCATATTACCCATTAATATACCAAATATTGGAATGAAGTATTGTGCATTAAAAATGTTATTTAGTTGGAGAACGAAACCTAAAAAATAGGTACCTATAAGGACTACAGAAATAAAAAAACCAATGGAAATTGGTATCAAAAGAATCTTTCGTTGGAGTCTGGTTCTGACTAATGCTGTTTCGGATGCAACGATAATCATTATAAAAACCCAAAGGAAATTTATCAGCGGATGATTTAAGAAAAAAAGATACTTTAAATATACACCTATAAGGAAGAGTTGGACTAACATTCTTAGGACTGCAATCAATGTAGACTTCACCAACCCTGTCTTGAATTTCCACAGGTAAAATATTGGAATGCTCATCATTAGCAAACCAATTAGTAAGTTTTCATAACTAATATCTATTGTTCCCATGTGGCTATAAGTATATTACATTATCGCAGCCTAGTTTAAATGCACGATCGTGAGAAACAGCGAGTATAGTCATTCCTTTTTGAGATAGTATGTTGAAAAAGTTTAGCACTCTTTCTACAGATCCGGCATCAAGAGCCGAAGTTGGTTCGTCAATAATCAGTAAAGGTTTCTCTAAAAGAGCAGCAACAGCTATCATAATTCTCTGTCTCTGTCCACCTGAAATCTCGCTGACACGCTTTGTAAAGAGTTCTTCTTCCAGATTCAATTCTTTAAATACCTCGAAAAGCTTTTTCTTTGAAAAATGAATTGCTTTATTTGCTTTTAGCTCAAAAGGAAGCTTTACCATTTCGCTCACCCATTCACACGGCAGGGCTAGTTCCTGAGGTATCCAGGCAATTTTTCTTCTAATCTGGTCAATATTCTCTTCGCAAAGTAAAAGATCATCTATTGTTATGCTTCCGCTTGTTAAGGGAACAAAGCCCATAACTGCATTAAGAAGTGAAGTCTTTCCACTTCCGGACTCACCGGAAATGCAGACCATCTCACCTCTTTTTATATGTACGCAAAGTCCCGTAAAGAGTTCTTGCTCTCCATACGCAATACAGGCATCTTCTATTTTGAGCATTCTTTAGTTATTTTCTGCGAATAGGCTTGCGTCCTCTAGGCTTTGAAACTTTTGCTTCTTCCTTTGTTTCCACTTTCTGGAACGATACGGCACGGAAGCTTTCCAGCATTCGTACTTCAGGAAGATAATTGATTTTGCTGAATGAAACATCTTTTGAGTGAACATCTTCTGGAATGTCTACTGTAGGACTCTTTACTGATGTGGAAAATGTTCCTAACGAATCGATTTTCACAGTATAACCATCCTGCAGATTCTTTAATAAATGCTTGCTAAGTCCGGCAACAACAGCAACTACATCAGCTTTTGACAATGTGCTTTCTTCGCACATATCTTCAATAATGCGGTTTAGTGTTACGGTTCCTTTAGTTACAGCTTTTGCGTAATAACGAGGTTTTTCTTCCGGCTTCATGTTATTGTTAACTTTCGTAGCCTTAAAATCTATAGCCATATCGTTGTTATTTAAATTATTATGCCGTAAAGATAAAAATTATACTCGTTAAAACAAATATTTTTTGTACAAAAGATTGTTTTCTTTTGTACAAAAGAATCTATTGTTCTGTACAAAGGAATTAATTCTTTTGTACAGGGAAATAATAACGTTCGGTTATGTTTTGACAAATGGTTCCAATCATTTATATTTGTACCCTATAATAAGTATAAAAAGAAACCAGGATGATATTAAATGAACGTGATGCCAGACATGAGCATATGCTTAATGTGGCTAAACAGATGATGACTGCTGCGCGTACGGCTCCTAAAGGAAAAGGTGTTGATGTAATTGAAACGGCTGTTGTTACTGAAAATGATATAAAATTACTTTCCGATGAGATGATCAGACTAAACGGAGAGAACGGAATGATGTTCTTTCTTCGTGATGCAGAAAATATTCTTTCGGCAGATGCAATCGTGTTAATTGGTACACACGAGAAATTGCAAGGATTAAATTGTGGGCATTGCGGATTTCCCACTTGTGCTTCCAAGCCGAGTGAAACTCCATGCGCCCTGAATACTATTGATGTAGGTATCGCTATAGGTTCGGCGTGTGCCACAGCATCCGATCTACGTGTAGATTCGCGTGTTATGTTTTCTGCCGGACTTGCTGCACAGACACTCGACTGGCTTCCTGGCTGCAAAACCGTGATGGCTATTCCAATTAGCTGTTCAAGTAAAAATCCGTTCTTTGATCGTAAACCTAAAGAAAAGAAATAAACCAAGATGGGTATATTAGTTGGTCTTCCGAAGAATGGAGACGAAGAAAAAGATTATCAGGTAAATTGGGGAGATCCCTTTGGTATTCAAGTTGAGAAGCGTGAACCTTTTCTTCCTGCCGAATGGTATAAACAAAGCGGAGTACAGCTTACATGGCCACATGTCGGTACCGACTGGGCTCATATGCTTACCGAAGTTCAGGAGTGTTTTGGTGCCATTGCCCGGGAAATTGCAAAGAAAGAATTGCTTTTAATCGTGGCTCCAGATGTAAATATCGTTAAAGCACAGATTTCCAATAGGGTAAACATGGAAAATGTTCGCTTCTTTGAGTGCGAAACAAATGATACATGGGCTCGTGATCATGGTGCTATTACGATGATGGACGGCTCTGCTCCTCGCCTGCTCGACTTTTGCTTTAATGGTTGGGGACAAAAATTTGCTGCCGGACTTGATAATCAGATTACGCATAAGGCTTTCAATGCTAAATATTTCAATGGAGAATACGAAAATCGCCTTAATTTTGTGCTCGAAGGTGGCTCTATAGAGAGTGATGGATTAGGAACTCTGCTTACTACATCTACTTGTCTGCTTGCTCCTAACAGGAATGATACAATGAATAAGGTTGAAATTGAGGAGTATTTGCGTTCTGCATTTCATTTGCAACAAGTATTGTGGCTTGATTATGGTTATTTGGCTGGTGATGACACTGATAGTCATGTAGATACCTTGGCTCGTCTTTGCCCTAATAATACGATTGTGTACGTAAAGTGTACAGATCCAAAGGATGAGCATTACGAGGAATTGACTAAAATGGAGGATCAACTTCGTACGTTCTGTACTTTGGCAGGAGAACCTTATCGTTTACTTGCTTTGCCAATGGCTGACTGTATTATAGAAGATACAGAACGTTTGCCAGCTACTTATGCAAACTTTTTAATTCTCAATGAATCAATCCTTTACCCGACCTATAATCAACCTAAGAATGATGCCGAAGCTGCTGAAATACTTGCGGAAGCTTTCCCGGATAAAGAGATTATCGGAATTGATTGTCGTGCTTTAATCAAGCAGCATGGCTCTCTTCATTGCGTAACTATGCAATATCCTGAGGGTGTTATTAAATAGAATGCAGGAAAAACAAATTAAAAACGAAGAACAATGGATAACAGAACTATAAAGATAGGTTTAGTGCAGCAGTCGAATACGGCTGATTTAAAAGAAAATCTGAAAAAACTGGCCGATAACATTGAAGCCTGTGTATCTCAAGGTGCTCAACTAGTTGTGCTTCAAGAGTTACATAATTCTCTTTACTTTTGTCAGGTAGAAGATACAAATAACTTCGATCTTGCCGAGCCTATACCTGGTCCGTCTACCGGATTTTATGGAGAATTGGCCGCCGCACATGGAATTGTGCTGGTTACCTCTTTATTCGAGAAACGTGCTCCGGGTCTGTATCATAACACAGCCGTTGTTTTTGATACCGATGGATCTATTGCCGGAAAGTATCGAAAAATGCATATTCCGGATGATCCTGCATATTATGAGAAGTTTTATTTCACCCCTGGCGATATAGGATTTCAACCCATTCAAACATCTCTTGGAAAACTTGGAGTGTTGGTTTGTTGGGATCAGTGGTATCCTGAAGCTGCTCGCTTAATGGCACTTCGCGGAGCCGAAATATTAATATATCCTACAGCAATTGGTTGGGAAAGTTCGGATACTGAGGATGAAAAAAGCCGTCAGTTGAATGCCTGGATTATCTCTCAAAGAGCACATGCCGTTGCCAACGGACTTCCGGTTGTTTCCGTAAATCGTGTTGGGCACGAGGAAGATCCTTCCGAAAACACTAATGGTATTCAATTCTGGGGAAATAGCTTTGTTGCCGGTCCGCAGGGTGAATTTCTTGCTCAGGCAGGAAATAGCGAAGCAACGAACATGGTTGTTGAGGTTAGCTTAACTCGTTCTGAAAATGTTCGTCGTTGGTGGCCTTTCCTTCGTGATCGCAGAATTGACGAATATGGAGAAATAACCAAACGTTTTATTGATTAAGCTTATTTTAAAGATAAAGCTTTGATCAATTTACATATTGCTGAATAATATCTTTCAGCTCTAAAAAAATAGCCTGCTCAGAAGCAAATCTGTGCAGGCTATTTTTTCTTATCTATTTTGCAATAACCACAAATAAAAAAGGAAGTAACGGGAAAATTTCAGCATTTCCATTACTTCCTTTATTTTATAGTGTATCTTAAATTACTTTTCTTCTTTGATATCTATTACAAGATTCAATTCGTCTAATTGTGCTTGTTCCAAATATCCCGGAGCATCAGTCATAACATCACGGCCAGAATTGTTCTTTGGGAATGCAATACAGTCGCGGATAGAATCAAGTCCGGCAAACAGAGATACCCAGCGATCAAGACCATAAGCCAATCCACCGTGAGGAGGAGCACCAAACTTGAAGGCATTCATTAAGAAACCGAATTGTTCCTGAGCTCTTTCTTCTGTAAAACCAAGAAGTTCGAACATCTTTTTCTGTAAAGCACTATCGTGAATACGGATAGAACCACCTCCTACTTCTACGCCATTAATTACCATATCATAAGCATTGGCACGAACTTCACCAGGATTAGTATCAAGTAATGGAACGTCTTCTAGTTTTGGAGAGGTAAATGGGTGGTGCATTGCCATGTAACGACCACTTTCTTCATCCCATTCAAACAGAGGGAAATCGATAACCCAAAGGCAAGCAAACGTATCTTTATCTCTTAATCCTAATTGATTACCCATTTCAAGACGAAGTTCGCAAAGTTGTTTGCGGGTTTTGTTAGCATCATCGCCTGAAAGGATAAGGATTAAATCGCCAGGTTTTGCCCCAAAGACAGCTTTAAGTTCCTGAAGAGTTTCCTGAGTATAGAATTTATCAACGCTTGATTTCACGTTTCCGTCAGCTTCTACGCGAGCATAAACCATACCTTTAGCTCCAATCTGAGGACGCTTAACAAATTCTGTCAGGCCATCTAATTGTTTACGGGTATATGATGCTGCGCCTTCTGCGCAAATACCACCAATGTAAGCTGCACTATCGAATACAGGGAAACCTTTGCCTTTAAGAATGTCCATCAATTCAACGAATTCCATTCCAAAGCGAATATCTGGTTTATCACTTCCGTAAAGCTTCATAGCATTATGCCATGTCATACGTGGAAATGCTTCAGTAATTTCAATACCGCGAATTGATTTGAATAAATGTCTTGCCATTCCTTCGAAGGTGCTGATTACATCTTCCTGCTCAACAAAACTCATCTCGCAGTCAATCTGAGTAAACTCAGGTTGGCGGTCGGCACGAAGGTCCTCGTCACGGAAACATTTAGCAATCTGGAAATAACGGTCAAAACCTGATACCATCAACAACTGTTTGAAAAGTTGTGGTGACTGAGGTAATGCATAAAACTGTCCCGGATTCATGCGTGAAGGAACCACAAAGTCGCGTGCACCTTCGGGAGTAGAACCGATAAGAATTGGAGTTTCTACTTCTAAGAATCCAAGTTTATCAAGATAACTACGTACCTCGATAGTCATCTTATGACGAAGTTCTAGATTTGATCTAACGGCATTACGGCGAAGATCAAGGTAACGATACTTCATACGAATATCATCGCCACCATCTGAATTGTCTTCTATAGTGAAAGGAGGCGTAGCTGCGGTGTTAAGAACATTAAGCTCTGAAACAATAATCTCAACATCTCCTGTAGAAAGATTTGCATTCTTATTTGAACGTTCGTTAACTTCACCTTTAATTTGTATTACAAATTCACGTCCAAGTTTGTTTGCTGCATCACATAACTCAGCATTAACAGCATCGTTAAAAACAAGCTGGGTAATACCATAGCGGTCACGGAGGTCAATAAATGTCATTCCCCCCATTTTTCTGGAGCGTTGCACCCATCCTGAAAGTGTTACTACTTTATTTACGTCGGAGATCCGAAGTTCCCCACAAGTATGCGTTCTATACATATTCTTTTATTCTTAGATTTTCTTTTTTGTATATTGGATGCAAAATTATATAAAAATCTTAATTTATCGATGTTTAGGGGGAATTATATTCAATAAAAAAAGAGAGCTAATTACAAATAAATTGTAACTAGCTCTCTTGATTGTCGGGGTAGCGGGATTCGAACCCACGACCCCCTGCTCCCAAAGCAGGTGCGCTAACCGGACTGCGCTACACCCCGATAACTTCTGTAAGTATTTCCTTTCAAAAGCGATGCAAAGATAGACTCTTTATATCAAATATGCAAGTTTATTTTGCTTATTTTTTTGTTATTTTAATTAATCACTTCTATCTAGCTGATTATAAGAAAGCTATAAATACAAAAAAGTCTTCTTCAATTAATCTGAAGAAGACTTTTTATTATGGAATTTGAGTATATTATTTAATAATATCCAATGCTTTAAAGCATTTCTCTAATTTGTTAACAGCAATATCAATCTGTTCTTTTGTATGTGTTGCCATAAGAGAGAAACGAATCAAAGTATCTTCTGGAGCACATGCAGGTGGAATTACAGGATTAACAAATATACCTTCATCAAACAACATTTTGGTAACCATAAATGTTTTCTCCATATCACGTACATATAAAGGTATAATTGGAGTGGAAGTATTTCCTATTTCGAATCCTAAATCACGGAAACATTTAAGAGAATAATTTGTGATATCCCATAAATAATCAATACGTTCTGGCTCTGATTTCATAATATGCAAAGCAGCACGTGCAGCTGCAGTGGCAGCAGGTGTGTTACTTGCACTAAACATATAAGAACGTGAATTGTGTCTCAGATAATTGATTATAGATTCATCAGCAGCAATAAAACCACCAATTGCAGCAAGAGACTTACTGAAAGTTCCCATTATTAAATCCACATCTTTAGTCAGACCAAAGTGATCACAAGTACCACGTCCATGATTTCCAAGGACTCCTAGTCCATGAGCTTCATCAACCATGATGTTTGCATCATATTGTTTTGCTAAACGTACAATCTCAGGCAAGTTTGCAACATCGCCTTCCATACTGAAAACACCATCAACAACAATCAGTTTAATTTTATCAGGCTTACATTTTTGAAGTTCTTTCTCCAAAGAAGCCATGTCGTTATGTTTGAACTTCAATATCTGAGAGAAAGATAAACGTCTTCCATCAACAATTGAAGCATGATCTCGTTCATCACAGATAATATAGTCTTCACGACCTGTAACACATGATACCACGCCTAAGTTTACCTGGAATCCGGTAGAATAGATAATTGCATCTTCTTTTCCTACGAATTCGGCTAGTTCTTTTTCTAGTTCCAGGTGAATGTCGAGTGTTCCGTTTAGAAAACGTGATCCAGCACATCCTGTACCATATTTACGAGTAGCATCAACTGCTGCTTCAATTACTTTTGGGTGGTTAGTAAGTCCTAAATATGAGTTAGAACCAAACATTAGCACTTTCTTGCCACTCATTATCACTTCAGTGTTCTGTTCACTTTCAATGCAACGGAAATAAGGATATACACCTTTAGCCTTAACTTGCTGTGGTATATCATATTTCTCTAATTTATCTTGTAATAATCCCATAATAATGCTTCGTAGGTCTCCCCTACATTAATATTATATTATCAGTTATTTAATTTCTGTTTTAAGTCCATTTTTCCAAAGACGGTCGCAAAGATAGCAATTTATGTGATTTATTAGTCTGTTTTATATAAAAAAAGTAACTTCCGTTATAAAAGAATGCGTAAAAAGCTACTGTATTAAGATTAATATATTACTTTTGTCGTTTGAATATTTTATCATATAACGCATGGAGGAGAAGAAAAAAATACTATTTATCATTAATCCGATCTCAGGCACTCAGAGTAAAAAAATAATTTTGAATCAGTTAAATGAAAGAATCGATCAAAATAAATATGAGATTGAAATAAGATATACAGAAAGAGCTGGCCATGCTGAAGAGATTGCTGCAAAGGCTGCCACCGATGGCGTTTATTGTGTAACTGCTATTGGTGGCGATGGAACGATTAATGAAATTGCACGTTCTCTAATTCACACCAACACTGTTTTAGGAATTATCCCTTGTGGATCAGGGAATGGATTAGCTCGCCATCTGCGAATACCTATGGATAGCCGTAAAGCTATTGATATAATTAATAAAGGAAATATATCTGCAATTGATTATGGTAAAATAAACAACAAGCCATTCTTTTGTACTTGTGGCGTTGGTTTCGATGCTTTTGTCAGTCTTAAGTTCTCTGCTGCTGGAAGACGAGGCATTCTTACGTATTTGGAAAAGACGCTGTTAGAATGTTTAAATTACAAACCGGAAACTTATGAAGTTGAAAGTGAGGAGTCAAAAACTAAACATAAAGCATTCTTAATTGCATGTGGTAATGCTTCTCAATATGGTAACAATGCATATATTGCCCCTAAAGCTTCACTTCAGGATGGATTAATGAATGTTACTATATTAGAGCCATTTACAGTAATAGATGTTCCATCACTTGCTTTTCAGTTATTCAATAAAACATTAGATCAGAATAGTAGAATCAGGACATTTAAAAGCAAAAAAATACATATTCATAGAACTCATCCGGGATTAGTTCATTATGATGGTGATCCTGTTATGATGAATGAAGAAATAGATGTAGAGATTATCGCTAAAGGTTTATTAGTAATAACTCCTGAGAAAGGTGATAGAGAGCATAATGTATTAAAAAAGGCCTCTGATTATTTTGTAGGATTGAAACCTAAGGGGGAAAATCTTGTGGGAGATTTAACCCAAATAAACAAACAAATAATAGATAGAAATATTGAATTCTTCAAAAGACTAACAAAGAAGCAGTAATTAATATGGTGAATTAATTTACTACATTTTTAGATAATATTCTTTGGTTAGTTCAATATACTCTGGAGTATATTGATGCCTTGCTAATTCGATTATTAAATCATTAGGCTTAGCAAAAATTACATCTTTTTTGTTTGAAAAGGATATTAATACTCTTTTAGGTAAACTATCTTGTTTGGGCAACACATTTGTCTGTCTAATGGGATATAAATCAAAAATAGCTGCAATTTCTACAATTTTGTCGATAACATCTGCCGGAATAATCAACGAAAAATTTCCCTTGGGAGATATTAGCTTCGCAACACCTTCAAAAAGTTCGTAATATGAAAGCTCATTTGTATGCCGGGCTGTACTTCGCTTTATATCTGGAGGTAACAAGGAATTTGAGAAGTAAGGTGGATTGGAAACAATAACATCAAATTTAGTATTGCTTTCAAAGGTTTTAAAATCTGCTTGTATAATAGATATCCGCTCACCCCAAGGTGACATATCTTTATTGCCAGTAGCTTGAATTACAGCATTTTTATCTATTTCTACAGCTAATATTTGTGCACTACAACGTTGCGCAATCATTAAAGCCACTAATCCGGTTCCTGTACCAATATCTAAAACAGAATTTGCATTAGACACATCCGCCCAGGCTCCTAAAAGAACTCCGTCGGTTCCAACTTTCATAGCACATTTATCGTGCCATACGGTGAACTGTTTAAATTTAAAATAGGGATTAGGCATTGCTGATTGTTGAATTTTCGCCAAAAATAAATATTTTAAATAGCTTTTGTGCATTTTTGAAATAATATTTAGCATTTATACTGTTCTTTTCTTTCATTGGAGTTTTATTTTTAATAAAGAATAGATTACCTTTGCATTCGGTTTTAACTGTCGAAAGATATAACCTCGAATAACAAATAAAATGATAAGAAAAGGATATTTAAGTGAAATGGAAGACTCAAATGATAATGGTTTCTCATTTATAGCAGATTTTGAAGGCAATGAGGAACAGATGTTTGATATTAAAGTGGATGACAGCCTTCCTGTCCTACCTCTGCGGAATATGGTTTTATTCCCAGGCGTTGTATTACCAATATCTGTAGGAAGAAAATCATCACTGAAACTTGTAAATGATGCATATAAAAGCAATGCATATATTGCAGTTGTTTGTCAGAAAGCAGCTGAAACAGAAAACCCTGATTTTGAAGACTTACATACAATTGGAACTATTGCAAAAATAGTTCGTGTTCTTGAAATGCCTGATCAGTCTACAACTGTAATTCTTCAGGGAATGAAGCGTTTTGAGTTAGAAAGTCTATCAGAAACATTCCCATATCTATTAGGCAAAGTTAAGTTACTGGAAGAAGCATTACCTGCTAAAGAAAATAAAGAATTTGATGCATTAGTTGACGCTTGCAAGGATTTGACTATTAGATATATAAAAGTATCTGGAACTTTACATCAGGATTCAGCTTTTGCCATAAAAAATATCAGTAACAAAATGTTCCTGATTAATTTTATATGCACAAATATGCCTTTAAAGAAAGATGAAAAGGTGGAATTACTGCAGATTAATTCTTTGCAGGAAAGAGCTTATCATCTTTTGGAGATTCTAAATAGAGAAGTACAGCTAGCTGAAATAAAGGCGTCTATTCAAATGCGTGCCAGAGAAGATATCGATCAGCAACAACGAGAATATTTTCTACAGCAGCAGATAAAAACAATTCAGGATGAACTTGGTGGTGGACAAGATCAGGAGGTTGAAGAGCTTCGTCTGAAAGCTACTAAAATGCAGTGGAGCAAAGAAGTCAATGAAATTTTCAATAAAGAATTGGCTAAACTTGAACGTACTCATTCGCAATCGCCAGACTATAGTGTTCAGCTAAACTATTTGCAAACAATGCTAAGTTTGCCTTGGAATGTCTATACTACAGATAATTTCAATTTAAAGAATGCTGAAAAGACTCTGAATAAAGACCATTATGGGCTTGAAAAGGTAAAAGAAAGAATTCTTGAACATTTGGCAGTATTAAAATTAAAAGGTGATTTAAAATCTCCTATTATATGTCTTTATGGCCCTCCTGGAGTGGGTAAAACTTCTTTAGGCAAATCAATTGCTGCTGCACTGAAAAGAAAATATATCAGAATGTCTTTAGGTGGAATTCATGATGAAGCAGAAATCAGAGGTCACAGAAAGACATATATTGGTGCAATGCCTGGACGTATAATCAAAGGCTTAATTAAAGCTGGGTCATCTAATCCGGTTTTCATCCTGGATGAAATAGATAAAGTTGGAGCCGACCGCCAGGGAGATCCATCATCTGCATTACTTGAAGTGCTTGATCCTGAACAAAATGGAGCATTCCACGATAATTATCTGGATGTTGATTATGACTTATCAAAAGTAATGTTTATTGCGACAGCAAATAATCTTAATACAATTCCTCAACCATTATTGGATCGTATGGAATTGATTGAGGTAAGTGGATATATCACAGAAGAGAAAATTGAAATTGCTCGCCGACATCTTGTACCTAAAGAGATGGAAGCCACTGGTATTTCAAAAAATGATATTAAAATACCGAAAGATACATTAGAATCAATTATAGAATCCTATACTCGTGAAAGTGGTGTTCGTGAACTTGAAAAGAAGATTGGTAAGATTCTTAGAAAGTTAGCTCGTCAATATGCAACTGATGGCTTTTTCAACAAAAAGGATATTAAATCTGACGATTTATATGATTTGCTTGGAGCTGAAGAATATTCAAAAGATAAATATCAGGGAAATGAATATGCTGGAGTTGTAACCGGACTTGCCTGGACTGCAGTTGGTGGAGAAATTCTTTTTGTTGAAACAAGCTTAAGTAAAGGTAAAGGTGGAAAACTTACTTTAACTGGAAACTTGGGAGATGTAATGAAAGAATCTGCTATGCTTGCATTAGAGTATATTAAAGCCCACTCTTCTATTCTGGATATTGATGATGAAATATTCGAAAACTGGAATATTCACGTACATGTGCCTGAAGGTGCTATTCCAAAAGATGGTCCATCTGCTGGTATAACAATGGCAACTTCATTAGCTTCGGCTTTAACTCAGAGAAAAGTGAAAAGTAATCTGGCTATGACAGGTGAAATCACCCTGCGTGGTAAGGTGCTTCCTGTTGGTGGTATAAAAGAAAAGATTTTAGCTGCTAAGCGTGCCGGAATAAAAGAGATTATTTTAAGTACTGAGAACAAAAAGAACATAGACGAAATTCAGGAAGTTTATCTTAAAGGATTAACGTTCCACTATGTAAGTGATATTAAAGAAGTATTTGCACTGGCACTAACTAATGAAAAAGTTGCTGATGCGATTGATTTCTCAATGAAACCAAAAAATTAAATGACATTTGACCTACAATACACGGATTCAAAATCAAATGCTCGTGCCGGATTACTAACTACTGATCACGGGCAGATTGAGACTCCGATTTTTATGCCTGTTGGAACAATTGGTTCAGTAAAAGCAGTGCATCAAACAGAATTAATCCAGGATATTAAAGCGCAGATAATTCTTGGTAATACTTATCACCTGTATTTGCGTCCGGGACTGGATGTTCTGGAGAAGGCAGGTGGATTGCACAAATTTAATAGTTTTGATCGCCCTATGCTGACAGATAGTGGCGGTTTTCAGGTTTTCTCGTTATCTGGCATTAGAAAGTTAAGAGAAGAGGGCGCTGAGTTCCGTTCACACATTGATGGTAGCAAGCATATATTTACCCCCGAAAAAGTTATGGATATAGAACGTATAATTGGGGCAGATATAATGATGGCTTTTGATGAATGTCCTCCTGGTGATTCTGATTATGCTTATGCTAAAAAATCTCTTGGCTTGACACATCGCTGGTTAGATCGTTGTTTGAAGCGATTCAATGAAACGGAACCAAAATACGGATACAATCAATCATTATTTCCTATTGTCCAGGGATGTGTTTATCCTGATTTGCGTAAACAGTCTGCTGAGTTTATTGCCTCGAAAGAATGCGACGGAAATGCTATTGGCGGTCTGGCAGTTGGGGAACCTGTAGAGAAAATGTATGAGATGATTGAATTGGTAAACGAAATTTTGCCAAAAGAAAAGCCTCGATATCTCATGGGTGTAGGAACTCCTGTGAATATTCTGGAAGGAATAGAAAGAGGTGTTGATATGTTCGACTGCGTTATGCCTACCCGTAATGGCCGTAATGGTATGTTATTTACTAAAAACGGTATTATGAATATGCGTAATAAAAAATGGGAAACCGACTTCTCTCCTATTGAAGCTGATGGAGCTTCATATGTAGATACGCTTTATTCAAGAGCATATTTACGTCATTTATTCCATGCACAAGAGTTGTTAGCTATGCAGATTGCATCCATCCATAACTTAGCATTTTATTTGTGGTTGGTTGGTGAAGCTCGTAAACATATTATTGCGGGTGATTTTTCTACATGGAAGCCTATGATGGTTAATCGGATTTCGACAAGATTATAACAAATAAAAGGATGAGTAGGAAAATTCTTAAACGGCTGGATTGGTATATAATCAAGAAGTTCTTGGGAACGTATGTTTTCTCAATTGCTTTGATTATTTCAATAGCCGTAGTATTTGACATCAATGAGAAGATGGATAAGTTCATGGAAAATGAAGCACCACTAAAAGCTATCATTTTCGATTATTATATAAATTTCATTCCTTATTTTGCTAACTTATTCAGTTCTCTTTTTGTTTTTGTCTCTGTTATATTTTTCACATCAAAACTAGCTGAGAATTCAGAGATTATTGCAATGTTTGCCGGAGGAATTAGTTTTAAACGACTGATGCGTCCATATATGATTTCTGCTGCTATTATTTCTATTTTCACTTATGGTTTGGGTTCTTATGTAATTCCCAAAGGTAATGTTACTAAGCTAAATTTTGAAGACAAGTACGTTAAGAAGAAAAAGCAGGATTTTGTTCGAAATGTTCAGTTGGAAGTAGATACTGGTGTTATAGCTTATATTGAAAGGTATCAGGATTATGATAAAACAGGTTATCATTTTTCCTTAGATAAATTCAAAGATAAGAAATTAGTTTCTCATCTTACTGCGCAATCAATTTCATACGATTCTACTTCTTTGTATAAATGGACTCTTCATGATTATATGGTGAGAGAGTTAAATGGACTAAAAGAGAAGCTTTATCGTGGCGAAAAGAAAGATACGACTATAGTAATGGAGCCATCTGATTTCCTTATTATGAAGAATCAGCAAGAAACAATGACCAGTCCGGCTTTACGCGAATACATAATCAAGCAAAAGCAGCGTGGATTTGCAAATATAAAAGAGTTTGAGATTGAGTATGAGAGACGTATTGCTATGTCATTTGCCTCGTTCATTTTAACGACTATTGGGTTTGCTCTTTCTTCCCGTAAAATTAAAGGAGGAATGGGATTGCATTTAGGACTCGGTATCGGTTTAAGTTTTACTTATATCATGTTTCAAACAGTATCTTCTACATTTGCAATCAATGGAAATGTTCCGCCAATGATAGCAGTATGGATTCCTAACATGGTATTTACTATTATAGCGATAGCTCTTTATCATAATGCTCCTAAATAAAGGAGTAATAAGATTTAAGAATTGATAAAAATGAAAGTTCCGCAACATTGTTTAGACAATAGTTGCGGAACTTTGTTTTTGTTGTATTCTTTTCCTCTAGGTAATTGTCCTCTCTTAATTTATAAAAGAAGAGAGTTCAGGTGCAGAGATGTTTTTGGCTATAATTACACCATTTTCATCTAATAAATAGCTATTAAAACCTCTATCTAAGCTATATTCTTTAAAGATTTCAGAGGTTTCACCTTTTGTGTCTACGAAACAAACAAGTGACGCTATTTGATCTTTCCGTACTGTTTCCTTAAAAACCGACTGATATTCATCAAACGAGATGGAAACAAATTTAACTTTCTTGAAAGAATCCCTGATTGCATTGTTTAAACTAACATTTTGCATTCTGGATTGTGCATCATAACTAGCCCAAAAGTTAATTAGCACATACTGACCTTTCAGGTCTTTCAAATTAAGTTGATGATTTTTGAGAGTAGTTCTGAAACTAAAATCGGGAGCTACGTCTCCAATGTTCAAACCGCCAGTGGGTTTGTCTTTTCCAACAAAAGAAGTCAAGGAAGTGATTAATAATACAACAAAAAGCCATTTTACATACTTCATGTAATTAGGTTTTAGTTAATACTATCCAGGACTGCCCTATACAGCAGCTTCTACCCGGAACATTATCTGGTTTTGTGTACTTTCAGAAGCAAATTATCTGAAAATCAAAACATTATTTTTTAGAAGCCTAAGGCAAATATAAGCATATATTATTTATAATTCCAAATATTGTATCTATCAAGCGGCTACTTTTCATATTTTTTATGATAAAACATACAAAAATTGACTACTTTTGCAGCCAAAATAACGAGTAAAACATGAATGAATCAGCAACAGAATTGATATTAATACGTATTACAGGCGAAGACCGTCCTGGTCTTACAGCTTCTGTAACAGAAATATTAGCTAAATACGACGTAACCATTCTAGATATTGGTCAGGCCGATATCCACAACACTTTATCTTTAGGAATTCTTTTTAAAACAGAGGAACATCATTCCGGCTTTATTATGAAAGAGCTTTTATTTAAAGCTTCTTCTTTAGGCATAACTATTCGTTTCTATCCTATTTCAGTTGAGGAATATGAGAACTGGGTAGGTATGCAAGGGAAAAACAGATATATATTGACTCTTTTAGGAAGGAAACTTTCGGCGACTCAAATATCTGCAGTTACAAGGATTGTAGCTGATCAAGGAATGAACATTGATGCTATAAAGAGATTAACCGGACGTATTCCTCTTGATGAACAAAAGGCAAATATACGTTCATGTATTGAGCTATCAGTTCGTGGTAATCCCAAAAATCATGAAGAGATGCAAGCTAAGCTCTTGAAGTTATCAGGTGAACTCGATATGGACTATTCGCTTCAGTTAGATAATATGTATCGTAGGATGCGCCGTTTAATATGCTTTGATATGGATTCTACATTGATAGAAACAGAAGTTATTGACGAACTGGCGATGAGAGCCGGTGTTGGCGACCAAGTTAAGGCTATTACAGAAAGTGCAATGCGTGGTGAAATTGACTTTACTGAAAGTTTCCGCAGAAGAGTTGCGCTATTAAAGGGACTTGACGAATCAGTAATGAAAGATATAGCAGAGAAGTTACCTATTACTGAAGGTGTTGATCGTCTTATGTTTGTTTTAAAACGCTACGGATATAAAATAGCAATTCTTTCAGGAGGATTTACCTATTTTGGAAATTACCTAAAACAAAAATATGGCATTGATTATGTTTATGCTAACGAACTAGAGATAATCGATGGAAAACTTACCGGAAACTATTTAGGAGATGTTGTTGATGGTAAACGAAAAGCAGAATTATTAAGATTGATTGCTCAGGTAGAAAATGTAGATATAGCACAAACTATAGCTGTTGGTGATGGTGCAAATGACCTTCCAATGCTTGGTATTGCCGGATTAGGTATAGCTTATCATGCAAAACCAAAAGTGCAACAAAATGCAAAACAATCAATTAACACAATTGGATTGGATGGAGTGTTGTATTTCTTAGGTTTTAAAGATTCTTATCTGGATGAACAAGGGAAATTATAATGCTTAAGGTTGTAGTTACTAACAATTCTTTGTATAGAATACAAATCGTGCATTCTTTTTTCTATCTTTGTATATTAATAATTTGATGAATGAAATTTTCGGAACTTAATTTAAATGACACAGTGCTTCAGGCGCTTGATGCCATGAACTTTGATGAGTGCACACCTGTGCAAGAGAACGCTATCCCCGTTATTCTTGAAGGTAGAGACTTAATTGCTGTTGCACAGACCGGTACCGGTAAAACTGCTGCATTTTTACTTCCTATATTAGATAAACTTTCACGTGAGAAACATCCCGATGATTCAATAAACTGTATCATTATGTCTCCGACGAGAGAGTTAGCTCAGCAAATTGACCAGCAAATGGAAGGCTTTTCTTATTTTATGCCTGTTTCCAGTGTTGCTGTATATGGAGGAAGTGATGGCATTCAGTTTGAGCAGCAAAAAAAAGGATTGACATTAGGTGCTGATGTTGTAATTGCTACTCCCGGACGTCTTTTGAGTCATTTAAGTTTAGGATATGTAGATTTATCACGTGTTTCTTATTTTGTTCTCGATGAAGCTGACCGTATGCTCGACATGGGATTTTACGACGACATTATGCAAGTTGTAAAGTTAATGCCAAAAGAGCGGCAAACAATTATGTTTTCTGCAACTATGCCAGCTAATATTCAAAAACTGGCAAACAATATATTAAATAATCCTGTTGAAATTAAACT
This sequence comes from Bacteroidaceae bacterium, assembly GCA_963668125.1. GTDB lineage: Bacteria > Bacteroidota > Bacteroidia > Bacteroidales > Bacteroidaceae > Bacteroides. The sequence continues at coordinate 2,797,390 of OY764215.1, forward strand.
TGCTGTTTCAAAACCAGCTGAAAAAATTATTCAGGCAGCTTATGTATGTTACGAAAATCAGAAATTAGATATTATACAAAGTCTTTTTATAGATGAAGTGCCCGAAAAAGCTATTATTTTCGCATCCTCAAAGCTTAAAGTTAAAGAAGTTACAAAATCGTTGAAAAGATTAAAGCTGAATGTAGGTGAAATGCATTCTGACTTAGATCAATCTCAACGCGAGTTCATTATGCGTGAGTTTAAAAATGGTCGAATAAATATTTTAGTAGCTACTGATATTGTATCCCGAGGTATTGATATTGACGATATAAGATTGGTTATAAACTATGATGTACCTCACGATTCAGAGGATTATGTACATCGTATCGGGCGTACAGCACGTGCAAATAATGATGGAGTTGCTATCACTTTTGTTAATGAGAAGGAACAGACAGCCTTTAAATCAATTGAAGATTTCTTAGAAAAGACAATTTATAAGATTCCTGTTCCTGAAGAATTAGGTGAGGCTCCTGAATATAACCCACGTTCGCATAATAGAAATAGTAATTTCAAAGGCAAGAAAAAGTTTTCAGGAAAGCGTAAAGAGAAATAATCAGCTTTATTCAGTATAAAACAAAAGAGAGTGACAATATTTAAAAGTATTGTCACTCTCTTTTGTTATAAGAAAAATTATAATCTTTCGATGTAAGTCTCACTCACAATAGTGAGATTAAATAAATCTACAGAGCCAATTAAGTAGACAAAAACCTGGTCGCCTACCTTAATATCCGTAGAATATTGAGATATAAAATCCAGGATCGTCTCTCCTATTGAGTTTTTAAGCTCCTTTCTAATCTCGCTGAGATTTATTTCCTTCTTTGATAAAAATAATACTCCCGATAACCAAATTACGGATTCAATTTCTTCTTCCAAAGTAAAGAAACGGACCAGGCATAGTTGGTCTATTTCTACTACTTGTTTCTTATACAAGTTATCAGGAGAAAGAATTAGATAATGAGAAGCTATTCGTTTCATTATCTAATTCTCGGTTGCTGAGTGGGTTGATTATTTATATTACGCATCTCGTTGCTTGTATTCTTCTTGCTTTTACGACGAGGTCCCGATGTTCTGAAATCTGCTTTATTAACAGTATCAACACCCATAGGTCGCATATTTTGTATAACTTCTTGCTTGCTAGCTGTATCCTTCTTTAATGAATCAACCTTATTAGTTGGCGACATCTTAGTCATTGATTTGGTATCTTTCTTCACATGATACCTTGTTAATGCTATCTTATCGACTATTAAAGCATCTTTAGAGAAATGACTAAGCTGATCGTAATAAACAAATCCTTTGATCTCTTTTATTTTGCAAGCTGAATCATTTTGAATTCGTATGTCATACATACCAGAATATCTGATATTTCTTGTTTCAGAAATAATAGAATCTGTGTTATATTTAATATTCAACGACATAACAGCATCCTGTGGATGTTGTTTTGCTGAAACAAATGAACACCTTATACTCCACAAAATAATATCTTTCTCTTTGTAATTACTATCAGGATAGATAGTGAAAAAGAACTTATTTGTAGCTGTAGACTGAGTTAACTTATAAAGTTTTTGTTTATGCCATACGTTTACAGTATCTCCAGTCTGTGACTGTTGTTGTTCATTTTCACCGCTTGAAGCAATTAAATTGGTGATATCCTCTTTTTCAGAAGTTAGTCTTTTAGTAACTTCATCGTAAATTTTCACAAAGTCCTCTGTGTTTCGGGAATACCATTCCAGTGAATGATCAAACGCTTCCTCTGTTATGCCATACTTTTCAAAAACATAATTCATGTATAGCGCTTGCTTATAATGTTCTTCAGGTGGCAAATTTGCAGCCATTGCTTTGGCCAAATGATAATCTACCAAGACATCTTCCATTTCACCTTTAGAAAGCACATCAGCAGGCATTTTCTTTTTACAAGAGGATAATCCAATGCAAGAAAGAAGAACAAACCCTACAAAAAATTTATTTAGTTTGTGGTTCATCATTATTAATTACTTCTTTTTTAGTAGAATGACCTTCATTCAGATATTTACTATAAAAGAGAAGAAGAGCTACTATACCGCAACTAATGGAAGCATCGGCAAAATTAAATATTGGACTGAAAAATATGAAATGCTCACCGCCAACAAACGGAATCCAGCTAGGCCATGTAGTATCAATTATTGGGAAATAAAACATGTCTACTACTTTACCGTAAAGCAGGGAAGAATAACCCCCACCTTCAGGCATAAATGTAGCCAATGAAGCATTGATATAATTCTCAGGAACACTAGCACTAAAAAAGACTCCATAAAATATGCTGTCAATGATATTACCTAATGCTCCGGCAAGTATCATAGAAAGACATACTATATAGCCGGTTTTATAATTCTTCTTAACAACCTTAACTATATAATAACCAATTAATGATACAGCAATGATTCTGAATGATGTAAGAAATAGCTTTCCGAACAATTCCATTCCGAAAGCCATTCCATTATTTTCAGTAAAATAAATGTAAAACCAATCCCCGCAAACACGAATGTTCTCATGTAAATACATTCCTGTTTTAACCAGGACCTTTATAATTTGGTCAATTACAAGTACAGAAAGTATAATAAGAACAGATAACTGTCCTTTTGTAATTTTTATTTTCATTTATTTTTTTCCGTCATTTTTAGCTTCAATGCTCAATGTAGCATGAGGCACAGCTCGCAATCGTTCTGCAGGAATCAGTTTTCCTGTTTCACGGCAAATACCATATGTCTTATTTTCAATACGTACTAAGGCAGCTTGAAGACTTTGAATAAACTTTTGCTGTCTTAAAGCCAATCGACCCACTTCTTCTTTTGATAAAGTGTTCGCTCCTTCTTCCAATACTTTATAAGTAGGTGACGTATCAATGATATCATTGCCATCCTGATTCATGATGCTTAATTTAAGCTGATCATAATCTTTCTGAGCTTTTTCCAGTTTTTCATTTATAATGGCGCGGAATTCATCTAGTTCCGCATCAGAATATCTCGTTTTTTCTGCCATAGTTACAATTTCTTTAAAGTTATATTTATTCTTTTATTATATTCACAAATAAAGAGAAATCATCAAAATTCAATTCTGTACTATCCTTTACTTCATCGGCTAATGTAAGAGAATTAGATAATACTTGGTTACAAATATAAGAATTATATTCATTTACCGCATCATCTGTCTGTTCATTTTTAGATAGAGTAATTTTTATTTTATCAGTAATTTCAAACCCACTTGATTTGCGAATATTCTGAATACGGTTTACTAATTCGCGAGCAATACCCTCTTTGCGTAAATCCTCAGTAATTGTAACTTCAAGTGCTACAGTTAGTTTCCCTTCATTAGCAACCAACCATCCCGGGATGTCTTCACTGAAGATTTCTACGTCTGTAGCTTCAAGAATAGCTTCATTACCATCAATCATCAAAGCATATTTACCATTTCTTTCCAGTTCAGCAATTGCAGTTTGTGGCATTTCTGCAACCTGAGCAGCAACAGCTTTCATCTGTTTTCCGAATTTTGGACCCAGTTTCTTGAAATCACATTTTACTTTCTTCACTAATACACCGGCTGTTTCATCAACGAATTTGATATCCTTCACGTTTACCTCATTCATGATGAGCGATTTTACAGCTTCAATATGTGCTTTTTGTTTCTCATCCACAATTGGAATCATGATACATTGAAGCGGCTGGCGAACTTTGATGCTTACCTTACGGCGCAATGCCAAAACCATTGACGTTACATCCTGTGCCATCTGCATTCTTGCTTCCAGATCTCTGTCTATAAGATTTGCATTAAATTCAGGGAATTTAGCAAGGTGAACGGAAACAACATTGTCGCGGCCAGTTGCATTGATCAAGTCTGTATACAATCTATCTGCGTAGAATGGAGCAATTGGCGCCATTAATTTAGCTACCGCTTCAAGACAAGTATAAAGAGTTTGATATGCAGAAAGTTTATCCTGAGTATATTCACCTCCCCAGAAACGTTTACGGTTAAGACGAACGTACCAGTTAGACAAGTTATCGTTTACAAAGTCAGAGATCAGACGTCCTGCTCTCGTAGGTTCATATTCATTGTAGCAAGTATCAACTTCCTTGATCAGAGAGTTAAGTACAGACAATATCCAACGGTCAATTTCCGGACGTTCATTTACCGGAATATCAACTTCCTGATAAGCAAAGTTATCTACATTTGCATATAATGAGAAGAATGAATATGTATTGTATAATGTACCGAAGAACTTACGACGCACTTCTTCAATTCCTTCTACATCAAATTTCAGGTTGTCCCATGGAGATGAGTTAGTAATCATGTACCAACGCAAAGGATCTGAACCATATTTCTCAATAGTTGAAAATGGATCTACAGCATTACCTAAACGTTTAGACATCTTATTACCATTCTTATCAAGTACCAATCCGTTTGATATTACAGCTTTGTAAGCTACATTATCAAATATCATTGAAGCAATTGCATGCAGAGTAAAGAACCATCCACGAGTCTGGTCAACACCTTCTGCAATGAAATCTGCCGGATAAACTTCACGATTGTCAAGCAGTTCTTTATTTTCGAACGGATAGTGAATCTGTGCATAAGGCATAGCACCAGAATCGAACCAAACGTCGATAAGATCGCTTTCGCGTTTCATTGGTTTGCCATCTTCAGATACAAGGATAATATCATCCACGTATGGACGGTGCAAATCAATCTTATCGTAATTGTCCTTTGTATAAACGCCTGCTTCGAATCCTTTATAAGGATTTTCTTTCATAAAGCCAGCCTTGATAGATTTCTCTATTTCGTTATATAATTGCTCTACAGATTCAATACAAATCTCTGCCGCATTATCTTCTGAGCGCCAGATTGGAAGTGGAGTTCCCCAGTAACGAGAACGGCTAAGGTTCCAGTCATTAAGATTTTCCAACCACTTGCCAAAACGTCCTGTTCCTGTTGATTCCGGTTTCCAGTTAATAGTTTTGTTAAGCTCCATCATGCGTTCTTTGCATGCTGTAGATTTGATAAACCAACTGTCTAGCGGATAATAAAGTACAGGTTTGTCTGTACGCCAGCAGTGAGGATAGTTGTGAACATGCTTTTCAATCTTGAATGCAAGATTGGCAGCCTTCATCATCATACAGAGACTTACATCAAGAGTTTCATCTTTTTCTGTAAGATTTGGGTCGTATGCATTCTTAACAAAACGGCCAGCATATTCACTATATAGTTCAACGTTAACTTGCTCTTTTACAAAAGTTTCGTCAAGTTCATCTAAAGTATAGAATTTACCGGTAAGATCCACCATTGGGCGAAGCTCACCTTTCTTGTTAATCAGTTGCAATGGAGGAATACCTGCTGCTTTTGCAACGCGGGCATCGTCGGCACCAAATGTCGGAGCAATGTGAACGATACCAGTACCATCTTCTGTTGTTACATAATCGCCAGGGATTACTCGGAAAGCACCTTTACCTGGATTTACCCAAGGCATAAGCTGTTCGTACTCCATGCCAACAAGATCAGCACCTTTGTATTCAGCAATTACCTTAAACGGAATCAACTTATCTCCTACTTTGTAATCTTCAAGATTCAGTTCGGCAGCTTTAGAATTAAAGTGCGCATTAACCAAGTCTTTAGCCAAAACTACAGTGATAGGCTCACCAGTATAAGAATTATATGACTGAACGGCCACATAAGAGATATTTGGTCCTACACAAAGAGCAGTATTTGAAGGCAAAGTCCATGGAGTAGTAGTCCATGCTATGAAGTATGAGGTACCCCATGCAGCCATTTCTGGTTTAGGGTTCTTCATCTTAAACTGAGCCACAACAGTTGTATCTTTTACATCGCGATAACAACCCGGTTGGTTCAATTCGTGAGAACTTAAACCAGTACCAGCAGCCGGTGAATATGGCTGAATAGTATATCCTTTATATAATAAATCTTTTTTGTATAGTTGCTTTAATAACCACCAAAGAGTTTCGATGTAACGGTTATCATAAGTGATGTATGGGTCTTTCATGTCCACCCAATATCCCATTTTGTGAGTTAGGTCTTCCCATTCTTTAGTAAACTTCATCACATCCTTACGGCAAGCAGCGTTATATTCAGCTACAGTGATTGATTTTCCAATATCCTCCTTCGTAATGCCTAAAGCCTTTTCAACACCAAGTTCTACAGGAAGTCCGTGAGTATCCCATCCGGCTTTACGCTTAACCTGAAAACCCTTCATTGTTTTGTAGCGACAGAAAATATCCTTAATGGAACGAGCCATTACGTGGTGAATACCCGGCATACCATTAGCCGATGGAGGTCCTTCAAAAAACACAAACGAAGGACAGCCTTCACGTTCTGTCATACTTTTGGCGAAAACACCGTTTTCGTCCCATTTCTTTAGTACATCTTTGTTTACCTGCGAGAGGTCAAACTGAGAATATTCAGTAAATCTCTTACTCATATTTTATGTTTTTTCTATTCTTCCTAAAAATTAAGGTGCAAATTTACAAAAAAAAGGCTATATAGAAACTTTTGCGTTAAATTTTTATAGGGACAATTATTAACTAAACAGAATATTATAATTTTGATTGGTTTTTCTTAGATGCTTGATCTAAATAAAATGCAATCATAGAGATTCTGCCAATTACGATATCTGTTTTCAAGAAAAGCGGGAGAGAATAAAAAAATCGTATTATATCTAGCAATCTAGCACTGCACATATAACAAACTAATTATAAGTATATTACCACTGCTAGATCAATTTTATTTGATCTAGCAGTGATCTAGCGATCAAGCGCTTTGGCGAGTAATAACAGAATCACAACCGGTAACCAACACTTTAAGTAACCAATATCAGAATTAAAACCAGGACGAGACAAGATGCTAGACTGCTAGATTACTGCTAGACTTCTCCAAGTATATCTAGCACCTATATTGCATTTATACGCAACGACTTATACACCAAGTGCTAGACTGCAAGACTTTTCTCGCAAAATTAAAATTTATGTAGCGGTTTTACAGGTTTAAAAATATCACATCGGCTTTTCGGAAAGATCACTCGGGAGTTTGAGTAAACTCCCGAGTGACTTTTTATATCTCAGGCGGGAAGTCGATATATTCTTGTACAAAACATTGTTTTCTTCTGTACAAAAGAATCAATTGTTTTGTACAGAAGAATGCATTCTTTTGTACAAGAATACACAAACATACGGAATAGTTTTCAAAAAGACAAACCAGAGTTTGGTAAAACTCTGGTTTGCTTTTCATAAATTCCCGCAATGGAAATTATTCTCCTCTTACAGCCTTAACCTTATGTTCCATCTGATCTATAATACTATTTTTTTCTTGCTATAAAAGTCACTTAAAGGCAGATTGTGATTGCTATATAAAAAAGGGGAAGACTTTCACAAGCTTTCCCCTCACCTAATCATTCATGTCATTATCATTATAGCAATTTATTGTTTTAATTAATGATTACTCAAATAATCTGAAACGCCTTCATCTGTGGCTTTTAATGCATCTTTTCCTTTGCTCCAGTTTGCAGGACAAACTTCGCCAAACTCTTCAAAATGTTGCAGAGCATCTACTACTCTTAATGCTTCGTCAACACTTCTTCCTAATGGAAGATCATTGATCACACAATGTCTTACCACTCCATTCTTGTCAATGAGGAATAACCCTCTATAAGCTACCGGTGCACCAGTGCATATCCAATCACCATTTTCGTCGGGTGAATATCCTCCGGCCAGCACTCCGAATTTTTCTGAAATTGATTTTGAGAAGTCAGCAACAATAGGATATTTCACGCCCTGAATTCCACCATTTCTCTTAGGAGTATTTAACCATGCAAGATGTGAGTATTCAGAGTCTACAGAACAACCTACTACCGCTACATCTCTCTTCTCGAATTCCTCCAGTTTCTCCTGGAATGCATGTAATTCCGTAGGACAAACAAATGTAAAGTCCATTGGGTAGAAGAAGAGTACTACGTATTTATTTCCTTCGTATTGTGCCAATGAAAAATCATTTACTATCTTATTTCCGTCTACAACTGCTGAAGCAGTAAACTTAGGTGCTTTTTTTCCAATTAGTGATCTCATAATCTTTATTTTTATATTTAACGTTTTATCTTTCTGTGAGCAAAGCTATCACATAAATTATTTACATCCAAATAAATCCAATTGATACTTTCTATGGGATTATAGACAAAACCTATCACGCGGTTTAATAATTAATTATATTATTCATTCCCAAAATATTATATTAAAACACTTGTCTGTTTGGTATTGTTTTGTAGCTTTGCTTATTAGTTACTTAAACCATAAAAAAGCATTGTACTATGAAGTTTTTTATTGACACAGCAAATTTGGATCAAATCAGAGAAGCCAATGATCTTGGAGTACTCGATGGAGTGACGACAAACCCTTCACTGATGGCAAAAGAAGGAATTAAAGGAGTAGAAAATCAGCAAAAACACTATATTGAGATTTGCAATATAGTTGATGGTGATGTTAGTGCGGAAGTTATTGCTACGGATTATGAAGGAATGATAAGGGAAGGTGAGGAACTAGCAGCTCTTCATCCTCATATTGTAGTGAAAGTTCCATGCATTGCAGATGGAATAAAAGCAATTAAACATTTTACAAGTAAGGGAATCCGCACAAATTGCACGCTTGTATTCTCTCCCGGACAAGCTCTGTTGGCTGCTAAAGCCGGAGCCACATACGTATCTCCTTTCGTTGGCCGGTTGGACGACATTAGTAGTGATGGAATTGATGTAGTACGCAAAATTGTTGAGATGTATTCGCTATACGGATTCAAAACTCAAGTACTGGCTGCTTCAATAAGACACACACAACACATTATTCAATGTATTGAAGTTGGAGCTGACGTTGCAACTTGTCCACTTAGTGCTATAAAAGGCTTACTAAAGCATCCTTTGACAGATACTGGACTTGCGCAATTTCTGGCTGATTATAAGAAAGTGAATGGGTAGACTATTTATCACGAGTATATATAAATAAAAGGATGATTGATCTTTTAAAAAATCAGTTCATCCTTTTTTTATTAGTTTACAATAAGCTTATACCCAATTCCACGAATATTAATAATGCGTATCCGTTCGTCCTGAGACAGCTTGTGGCGAAGCTTAGTGATGAATACCTGTAAGCTGCGTGAATTAAAGAAGCTATCATCTCCCCAGAGTTCGATAAGCAAATTCTGTGTACTTACCACCTCGTCTTTATTCTCGCACAAACGTTTCAGTATCTCCGATTCTCTATGCGATAACTCTACGGAAGATCCTGATAATGAAAGCTGTTGGGTAACTGAATTAAAGGAATAGTTACCTATAAAGAACGTTGTATTTTTCTTTTCAGTAATAAAAGCTCTGTGCATTAAAGCTTTTATCCTGACAATAAGCTCCTGCATGCCGAAAGGTTTCTTCAGGTAATCATTGGCTCCTAATTCGAATCCTTCTACAACATCGTTAATGGCTGAACGTGCAGTGAGAAAAAGCACAGGGGTAACCTTGTCTGTCTGGCGGATGCGACGCACCATCTCAAAGCCATCCATCTTTGGCATCATTACATCAGCTACCAATATATCCGGATGAATCTGCATGAAAAGGCGTAATCCCTCCTCCCCGTCTTTGGCTGTGGTGATAAGAAACTCCTTTTCCTCGAGCGTATCTTTAATAATCATTGAAAGTGTTTGCTCATCTTCAACCAGTAAGACTCTTATTTTATCAGTTTTTATCATGTTGTGGCAGTTTAAATATAAAAGTAGAACCTTTTCCCAAAGCACTTTTCACTTCAATGCTTCCTCCCATTTTTTCAGTCAGTGTTCTTACATAGAAAAGACCAAGGCCAAATCCTTTCACATCGTGAAGGTTGCCTGTTGGTACTCTGTAGAATTTATCAAAAATGTGTGTCTGTTTTTCAGGAGCAATGCCTATTCCTTTGTCTGTTACCTTAACGTAAAGTTTGTTTCCTTCATCTTGTATATGGATGGATACATGGGCTTTATCCGGAGAATATTTCACTGCATTATCCAGCAGATTGCTTAGAATATTATAGGTATGCACACGATCGGCCTTGACAGTGAGTTCTTCCGGCTCAACAGACAGCGTAAAGTCGACCGGTTTATCTGCTTTTATTTTGTGCTGTTCTATCAAACTATCGGCAAGTTCTTTCATCTTTATACTTTCCGGATTCAGACGGAATGTTTTCCTCTGCTCCATACTCATGGAAAGAATCTGTTCAACCAGTCCGCTAAGCCTTTGTAGTTGCTCCAGACAAATGCGGAGATACTTGTCCCGTTTCTCTTTATTGTCTATTATATTGAAATTGAGCAACGCATCAGTAGCTGCATAAGTAATGGCTATTGGAGTTTTAAGTTCATGAGTAATGTTATTAGTGAAATCCGATTTCATTTCATCCACAGTTTTCTGCTTAAGAATTGTTCTGATGAGATACCAGAACGAAAAGGATAAAATAACAAGGATGATAAACGAAGTAATAAGTATGCCCGTCATTTGCTTAATAATCATTCCGTCTGTAGGCTCAGTGTAAACGTGATAAGCATGTTCGCCCTTAACATCATACTTTAGTTCGTACATCTTTAGCTTTTTCACATCCATAGAGGTCGGCAAAGAGGAAGCTTGTACCGTATGAGTCTTTGTATTTACAATCTGAGTGTAGTGACGAATATAAAGATTGTATTTCTTCAGTTCAACAGCCATTATACTATCAAAGTCGTGAAGATTTATTTTTTCAACATTAATATCAATAGCCGAATGTAAACCTTGCTGCATTTGTCTTAACATGGCTTCCATGGAATTCTGGTCTTTTCCAATACTAATGCTGTCATTTACCAGATTATTACCTTGAAGAATTCTTTCATTTTCATATATAGCATTGCCTTTCCTCATTGTTTTTTTTATAACAATATGGCTAGTTTTATTTACCTCTCCTTTCTTAAACGATGTGGAATAAGATACTTCGCCATGCACATCGGCTTTTACACCCGTAACTCGTTGCTTATTTTCTTTTGCACTTAGTCGATCGGCACGCATGAATAGCTCAATGTGATCAGCATTCTTTATGGCATTTTCAATATTTGCATCGGTTTGCCTGCTTGTGGTATGATAAAAGCTTACCAGCCAGTATGCCTGATAGATAAACACGCCTGTAAGTGACAGGATAATTAACAATGCAATTATTTTAAAAGGTAGTTTCATGCTCACAAAAATAGATATTACTTATATACAAACATCATTTTGATAAGACTAAATAACACTATATAATCAGTTGATAACATATTTATCTCCTTTTTTTGCTGACTTTTGCTGCGTAAACAAAATAAACACAACATGAAAAGATTATTCGTGATAACATTTTTATTTTATTTGTGCTTAGGCGTGAAAGCCCAGGTTAGTGATACAACATCCGTTGCTATTGACAGTGTTCTGCATAATTTGCCCGAGGTTATGGTTAAAGGAGAACGCCCGATGGTAAAGGCTTCGGAAGGCAAACTAATTTATGATTTACCCCGTATAGTAAGTAACTTGCCGGTTGAGAACGCTTACGATGCCATAAAAGAGCTTCCGGGAGTTATGGATCAGCAAGGGGCATTAACCCTTGCCGGATCGTCCGTAAATATAATAATCAATGGCAAGGTAAGTACAATGAGTGCCGAACAACTAACAACTTTACTGAGAAGTATTCCTGTGTCGAGGATAGAGAAAGCGGAAGTGATGTATGCTGCTCCGGCAAGATATAATGTACGTGGTGCTGTGATTAATCTGATTCTGAAATCAGGCATGGGACAGGCTACTTCGCTTGTGGGAGAACTTTATTCTGCATGGACACAGAAACATTATGAGAATTTTGAAGAGAGAGGTAGTGTACTTTTCTCATCAGAAAAGCTTTCGGCAGATATTCTTTATAATTATAAAAAGGAACGTGAATACTCTGGTAACGACAGATTTAATAAGCATCTGCTCAACGGTACTGAATATAACTTAAGACAGATCACAAATGGGAATTCAAGTAGTGAGGATAATAATGTGCGATTGGGCATGGATTACTCTTTTACCAAGGATAATATTCTAAGCTTTGTCTATTCCGGTCAGTTCTCAAATGGATCTTATCACAATGCCACTACGGGATCAGAGGTAAGTAAAGCTAATAAATACGATGACAGTCAGCTTCATAACCTGAAACTAGATTACCAGTCATCATTTGGAATGAAGATGGGTTCAGAGTTTACTTACTATAAGAATCCGGGCTCGCAGCTATTTTCGGGTGTAATGAATAACACAAGTACTCATTTCTTATCGAAAGATCAGCAAAGAATCAATAAATGGATGTTCTATATTAACCAGAGCCATAAACTACCTGTCGGCTGGGGAATCAATTATGGGGTGCAGTACACTACATCTACCGATAATAGCTACCAGTATTATTTTGATGATGTTACAGTAGACTATATCCCTACAAATTCCATGAATAGCAGACATAAAGAACATACGTTCAACGGTTTTGCCGGATTCAATAAGAATTTTGGAGAAAAGCTTTCCATTGATGCCTCTCTTGCTGCCGAGCATTATAAAACTTCAGTTTGGAATGAATGGGCACTCTATCCTACTTTTAATGCTACCTATACCCTTAAGCCGGGACAGATTTTACAATTATCATTCTCCGGCAATAAGCAATATCCTTCTTACTGGAGTACGAATAATACCACTAGTTATTCCAGTACTTATGTAGAAGTACAAGGAAATCCTTACTTAAAACCTTCTCGTGAATATGAGGCAAACCTTTCATACATCCTGAAAAGCAAGTATATCTTTTCTGCATTCTTAAATCATGTACCCGATTACTTCACACAACTCCCCTATCAGTCGCCAGACAGATTGGTGTTGGTTTATAAATACCATAACTTCAATTATCAGCAGCAAGCCGGATTGCAGACAGTTATTCCGTTTAACGTGAAGGAGTTTCTTAATTCACGGCTTACGGTTGTAGGTTATTACAAACGTGAAAAGGATAATAATTTCTACAATATACCTTTTGATCGTAGCAGGTATTCGTTTATGGTAAATATGAATAATACTTTCACTGTTTCCTCAAAGCCTGATATCAAATTCATGCTTACCGGATTTTATCAGAACGGAACTATTCAGGGGATATACGACCTGAGTCGTTCTTACAATGTAAATACCGCGCTGAGATGGACATTCGCAAATAAACATGCACAAATAACCTTGAAAGGAGACGATTTATTCAATACGAATCTTATCAAAACCAATATAGATTTTGCTGATCAGTACAGCACAATGAAGACACTTATGAATAATCGTTCTTTTACCCTTTCATTCAGTTATAAATTTGGCAATTACAAGGAAAAATCACGCAAAGCAGTTGATACTTCCCGGTTCAGTAAATAGAGACTCTTACGTTTAATTTCACTTATATCACTTCTTTAATCTGAGCTCGTAAAGGTCATTCCTTCTATCCTTCAGGTTTCTTACACTGCCGTAGGTATGGAGCTCGTTAAGTAAGTTCAAATCCACATCAGACACTAAGATCATTTCGGTGTTTGGTGTGGCTTCGGCACATTTTCCATCAGTAGGGAATGCAAAATCGCAAGGGGTGAATACCCCGGATTGTGCGTATTGTATATCCATATTGTGCACGCGTGGCAGATTTCCAACGCTTCCTGCTATAACCACAAAGCATTCATTCTCAATGGCACGGGCCTGAGCGCAGATTCTTACGCGTGAATAGCCGTTTTGTGTATCGGTAAGGAATGGAACAAAGAGTATCTGCATTCCTTGATCGGCCATGATACGGGTAAGTTCCGGATATTCCACGTCATAGCAAATCAGTATTCCTATCTTCGCACAATCGGTATCAAAGGTTTTAATAATCTTTCCTCCCGAAAGTCCCCAGCTTTTAGTTTCATCGGGAGTAACATGAATTTTCTCGTAAGTCTCATAAGTACCATCTCTGCGGCAAAGGAATCCCACATTATAAAGGTCATTGCCCCGAAGTTGCGGCATACTTCCAGTAATTATATTAATGTTATAGCTGATTGCCAGGTTTATAAAGCGCTTCCTCATTTCATTGGTATATTTGGCAAGCTCGCGAATGGCCTGAGATTCACCCAGGTGATTGAATTTTGCCATCAATGGTGCATTGAAATATTCCGGAAAAAGTACAAAATCACTTTTGTAATCGGAAACTGCATCCACAAAGAATTCCACTTGTTCGAATACATCGTCAATAGTTTTGTAAGAGCGCATCTGCCATTGCACCAATCCCAGTCTGATAGTGGTTTTCTGAGGAACAAACTCTTGTGTTGGTGGCTGATAATAAATATTATCCCATTGCAAAAGACATGCGTAGTGGCAAGATTCTTCGTCATTAGGCAGATAGTTAGTCATTACCTTACGCACATGGAAATCGTTTGATAGCTGAAAGGTAAGTACGGGATCGAAAATCTCTTTCTTACTGACTTTATGAATATACTCTTTTGGACGTAAATCCTGGGCATATTTGTGATAGTTTGGAATTCTTCCACTGAACATGATAGCCTTCAGGTTCAGCGTTTCACAAAGCTCCTTGCGGTAATCATACATTCTTCTGGCTAGTCTGAGACCACGGTATTCAGGATGAATAAAGACCTCTATACCATAGAGAATATTTCCCTCTGGATTATGTGTATTAAAAGTTTCCTGTCCTGTAACAGAAGCGTAAGTGTGATCGTTTTTCACCATATCGTAATCAACGATAATGGAAAGAGCACATCCCACTATTTTGTTGTCTACAACCACTACTATCTGTCCTTCCGGGAAGATTGTGATTAACTTTTCAATTTGTTCACGCGACCAAAAGACATCGCTTCCATCTGAATATGTTCTGGTAAATGATTGTGAGAGTTGGGCATAATCGTCCAGCTGCAGAGAACGTATTTTTACTTTGCTTATTTTATGCATAGGTTCCATAGCTGATACATTTTATTTGATAAATAAATAACAAAAGTATAGTAAATAATCCGAAATACATTCGCCTGTGGTTAGATTTCTGCTTTTATTGATCTGGTTCTATTGGAACAGAGAACTAGTTTAAAAGTATCTCTTTTCGTAATTAGTTTACTAAAAGGTGATTTTACATCAAATTGCATAGGATAAAAGTCACATATCCAGCAAAGAAACTATTATATTTGTTTCTTGAAAATTATGATTTCCACTTGTTCAAACAGAGAATTAATACGCCATGAAACACATCTTTCGCCCATTCCTTCTATTTATTTGTTGTGAAGCAACTTTTTCGCCTGTCTTTGCAGAAGAATTTCCTTTAATAATGCAGGGCAAAACAAACACTATTTATTTAAATAAGAACGAAAAGCCGGTAGTACAAACAGCTATGGATATGTTTTTATCAGATATGCAGGAGGTATCAGATAAGAAACCAGTAACTGAAAGTTCACTTGATAATGCTGCTATAATTGTTACAACAATCGGAAAATCAAAAGAGACAGATGAATGGTTGAAGAAGCAAAGCATTTCTACAGCAGATATAAAAGATAAATGGGAAGCATTTAAAATAGAAGTTTTTCAGAAGAATAATCGTTCTTACCTTGCTGTATTGGGCAGTGATGAACGCGGTACTGCTTACGGAATATTGGAACTTTCTCGCATTATAGGAGTTTCTCCATGGCGCTGGTGGGCCGATTCAGCACCTGCTAAGATAAAAAGCCTTAATCTTCCCGAAGGTTATGTGAATGTACAGCAACCATCCGTACAATTCAGGGGAATTTTCCTGAATGATGAAGACTGGGGATTAATGCCGTGGAGTAGCAAGAACTTTGAAGCAACTCCTGTAAAAGGTGAGATTGGTCCAAAAACCTACGCTAAAATATTTGAATTATTGTTGCGTCTTCGTGCAAATACCATTTGGCCGGCTATGCACGAATGTACCGTTCCCTTTTATTTTGTAAATGGCACAAAAGAAATGGCTGATAAATATGGAATTGTAATGGCAACGTCTCATTGTGAGCCGTTAATGAGAAATAGTGCCGGAGAATGGAATGCTAAAAAATACGGTGAATATAACTACCTGACAAATAAAGATTCTATTATATCTTACTGGACAGAGCGACTAAAAAAGGTTGGCCAGTCAGAGAATATCTATACAATTGGAATGAGAGGTGTTCACGATGGCCAGATGCAGGGAGTAAAAACCCTGGATGAGCATACTAAAGCTTTAAATCAGGTAATTAAGGATCAACGAGATTTATTATCTCGTTACGTTAATTCCGATGTAACTAAAGTGCCTCAGGTATTTGTGCCATACAAAGAAGTATTAAGTGTATACGATAACGGATTGCAAGTGCCGGATGATGTAACATTGATATGGTGTGATGATAACTATGGTTACATAACCCGACTAAGCAATGAGCAGGAAAGAAAGAGAAAGGGCGGAGCCGGTGTTTATTATCATATTTCTTATTGGGGACGTCCGCACGATTATTTGTGGCTTTGTTCTACTTCTCCGGCTCAGATTTATACAGAAATGAAACGTGCATGGGATTATAGCGCACAAAAACTATGGATTCTGAATGTAGGCGATATTAAACCGGGAGAATATGATACTGAATTCTTTATGGATTTGGCATGGAACATTAATAACGTTCGTCCCAACACTATTTCCTGCCATTTAGAGAACTGGCTTACAAGAGAATTCGGCAATGAAGCGGGAAGAGAACTTACTCCATTGATGGATAAATATTATCAGTTGGCCGATATTCGCAAACCGGAACATATGGGCTGGAGCAGAGTGGAAGAACCATCCGTTCCAGGAAATAAAACTCCGGTAATAGATACTGAATTTAATCCGTTTGCTTTTGGTGATGAATTGCAAAAAAGAGCTGATGAATACACTATGCTTGCAAATAGAGTAAAAGAAATTGGTGAGAAGATTTCGGTTGAACAACGAGAAGCGTATTTCGAACTTGTTCAATATCCCGTTTGCGGTGCAGCTGCAATGAATCATAAACTTTTGTATGCTCAAAAAGCTCGCCTTTTTGCTCGTTACAATCTGCTTGCTGCTAATGAATATGCCAATCTGAGCACCAAGGCTTTCAATGAGATTGCCCAGATTACACAGACTTACAATACAGATATTCAGGATGCTAAGTGGAACAAGATGATAGATATGAAGCCTCGTAATCTGCCGGTTTTCCAACCTTCTGTGTTACCTGATAAAATACTCTCCCAGCCATCTGCTCAGTCTTTGGTTTGGATAGAGGGAGACTCTATTCCTTTACAAGAAAAAAGTATTGCAACTTTTATTCCAATGGTAAAGAGCGCCGGAAATCAGACTTTCATTTCGTTATTCAGTAAAAATGATAAAGATATTAACTGGAAGATAAAAAAGGCTCCGAAATGGTTAAAGATAGAAGAAAAGAATACAGGACTGCAGTTCGAAAAGAGATTAATAATCAGTGCTGATTGGAAACAAATATCTAAGGACTGTTCGGGTGAATGTATATTGGCAGTTGATGGAAAAGTATATCGATTAAATGCATCAGCAAAAAACATTAATCCAGGAATAGCTACCGAAGCAGATAGTATGATTGCTCTTAATGCTGCCGATTATACCACATCTTCAGGCAGCACTCAGGTTATTCAGGGATTGGGTCACAGTGCTAAAGCTGTATCTCTTTCAAAAAACAGTGAAATGACTTATGATATTTACACTACTTCTATCGGAGAAGTGTCATTGAAAGTTGCATTAATACCGGGACATCCGGTAAATGGTGGTGATATCCGTTATGCTGTTTCCATTGACGATGAAAAGCCTCAGGTTGTTTCTTACAAAACCGGATTCCGCACAGAACCCTGGAAAATTAATGTATTGAGAAATCAATCACTGAATACAACTATCCACAAAATAAATACTCCGGGAAAGCACACAATTCGTATTAGTGCACTCGACCCGGAAGTTATTGTTGATCAGCTTATGCTTGATTTCAAGAAAGGAAGAAAATTCTATCAGATTCCCAGTGGAATATTGAGTAAATACCAAACTACGAAAAAGGCTGTCCAAGATACCAATATAGCAAGCGAATAACGCCAGGTATATTTCAGCAAAGAACTGTAATTAGACTGCTTATCATATTGCTGCATATATGCCAGAATTAAAGGCATATAGAACAAGAATGGCGTAATTGCATTAGTAGCACTGTCTCCAATACGGAATGCACACTGGGTTAAGTCGGGATTGATGCCCATTGCTGCGAACATCGGAACAAAGATAAAGGCCATAAAGGTCCACTTTGCCGTTGCGGAAACCATGATGAGGTTTATTATTGTTGTAAACAGAATGAATAGCAGCAAAGTGACAAGGCTATTTGTGTGTATTGATGTCAGAAGGTTTGCTCCCATTATGGCCAAGCATTTATCCAGTCGGGAGTATTCAAAACAAGCAAACATCTGCGCTGCGAAAAAGGCAATAACAAAATACACACCCAACAACTGCATAGGGTGTGACAGTCCGGTTATAACGTCAGAATCTCTGCGATAGCGTCCGGATGCAAAGCCATAAATGGTTCCCATCAAGCCAAAGCCAAAGGAAATAAGGAATAAGACTCCAAAAATAAATGGAGAACGAGTCAGACTACCGGTTATCCCTCTCAGAATTCCCCAGGAAGAGAAGGTTGCTAAAACAATAATCAGCGTATAAATAATTCCGGCTCCAAGTGATATCATTAATGCACGTTGCTCTTTCTTTGTAAGCGATTTATAATTATCATAAGGGGCATGTCCTGTGTATTCGCCTAATGATGGTAGAAGACTCTTTTTGGTTATGAAATAAATTACAGCTGTAACTACAAACGTAGATACGAACATAAAATAATAGTTCGACAGTGCACCTATGTTTCCTTGATAAGTAGTCATGTTTGCTGTTGCTTCCTGGGTTATTCGTGCCAGAATTGGATCGAGCGTGCTGACAAACAGATTTGCACTAAATCCGCAGGCTACGGAAACGTAGGCGGTTACTATTCCTGCTATGGGATGTAGCTTGACCGACTGAAACATTGTGGCAGCAATTGGTATAAGAATAATATATCCTGCGTCGCCCACAATATTGGAAATTACTCCAAGTAAAATTACGATTAGAATTACCCCCTGCTGACTGGGATGTTTTCTTAGACTTCTTCTTATGCAAGCTCCAATAAAACCGGAATGCTCTGCCACACCCACACCAAACATGGCCACCATTACCATGCCCAAAGGAGCAAATCCGGTAAAGTTTGTCACCACGTGGCGCAGTAGCCAGCGAACTCCTTCGGCACTAAGCAGACTCTGTGCGCGGATAACTTCACCCGTCTGAGGATTAATCACGCTAAGTCCGTAGATATCAAATATCCACGAAAGCATGACAACTGCTGCGGTGAGCAGTAAAAACATGGTAGCCGGGTGAGGCATTCGCAATTTATTCTTCATCTGCTTCAAGATTATCAAGATCTATGATACGAAGTTCCAGCGCACGAACCACCAGACGAGTGGCATTCACTCCTACCCGTTCACCAGGGCCAAACAAGCGTGCAACCAAGTCGTTTTGTCGTTTCTCCAAAGATTTTACGCCAAAAGGCATACCTTTCAAGTTGGCAATCATATCTTTGGTAAATCCTAAGGCAAGGTGGCGAAGGAAACGCTCATCATATTCGTCAATATCGTAGTCAATTACAGCTTCCTGACGCAAAGCATCGTTGGTTACCGACTTCTTGAAACGATCTACAATCTTTTCCAGTATTGGATAATTGAAGACTAATTTCTTGCCATCCATTACAGCCTGAACATCTGTCTTGGTAAGCAATTCACCAGTCTTCAGAATTATTCCGTCCGCTCCTGCATTAAGAACATCCACCCACAGTTTTTCATTGAGCACCTCACCGGTAAATATCAAAACCCGCACATCTTTGTATTTTTTACGTAGGTTTTTGCAGATATCTACACCAATGGTTGTGGAACCTCCTAACCCAAGATCGAGCAAAACCATGTCGGGCACCTGAGTTTCTATCAGCGGCCAGAATTCTTTCTCGGTCATCGCTGTACCAATTACTTCGGCATTGGGTATTTCGTGACGAAATATCTCTTCAGTACCTTTAAGCTCCAGCTTTACATCTTCTACAATGATAACTTTAAATTTCTTATCTTCCATTGTTTCTTTATACTATATTTAATACGTTTATTCTTTGTATCTTTTTAAAACAGCCTACACTTTATATTAAAAAAGGTGTACACATTAAATTATTTCACTCTATACTATTCACAAATAAGCTCTACTGCTTTTCTTTGTTTATTCCTTTTGTTTTACCTAAGCTTCCTTTACGTTTTGGTATAGTAAAGTAAACGGTAAACCCTCCTTCCGGCGATGGCTCTGCATTAATACGGCAGCCACGTAGACCGGCAAACTCGTCGTGGTCACGGATAATCTGTTTGCATATCAGGTATTCGGTTCCTTTCAGCGTACCATCTTCAGATGCTGTCATGCGAGCCAAGTCAGGATAGAAAAGTTGATTAAGCTCTTCTACTGTTTTCTCTCTTCTCCTGTCAGTGAACAGGAAGCGAACATATTCGCCATCTGCCTTAGCTTCAAGGATAACTTCCCCATCTTCAGGAACAGAGAGGCACTCATCAATTAAGTTTTTCAACAGGAATTTTAATTGTATAGCATCGCCGATAACCTTTTCACTGCAGCTTTCTGCATGGAAAGTTACAGAACTTTGCAATCGTTTACTCATTTTCCTGAAATACTTCTGCGCATGTGTTACCAGCTCATCAACCTCAACATTTCCCCGGCGGAATGTTACTTCTTCCAACTGCTTTGCCGCACAGGAACTTAGAATATTGAAAATACCTTTATAGTAATCAATCAGTTCACTGATGGTTTGAATATTCTCTTTTTCTTCCTCAGGCGTAAACGATTTCTTAGCCAGTTTATCTATTATATTCTTTATCTTGCTGGGATAATAAATAGTTTCGTGTTTTATAGTAGAAAGGCAGTTGTCGAGTACCATATTCTGTACATGCAGCAAACTATCTTCCCACGAAGCCCTGTAGGTATCTTCTTCCGCAGATTCTATGTCTCTGTATTTTGTAGCAAGTTTCACAACAGCATTGAATACCACAATTGCCACATAATTGGTTATCAATTCAATAAGCAAACGGTTACTTTCTCGTTCTTCATCCTTTTGTCTAGAAAAAGCAAGAACGCCAACACAACGAGAAGTCTCTCCTACTTCAACCATCAACGGAAGTGCCTGCACATAAATATCATACAGGTTATTATCATAAACCGGCAATGACTGTAATTTACCGGCAGCATATTGCTGTGAATCGAAGCAACGTTGCATTACTTCGGTCAATGTTTCATGCTCTCCCTGAATTTCAACAGAAGTATCGTTCCACTCCATCTGATGTGGGTAATAAGCAAATTCGAGTTTATGACTATCTTCATTATAAACCCCGATACTCAGCATGTCAATGGTAAGCAGTTCGTTTATTCCGTCAAAGCAATTATCTACAATGCTACGGGGAATATCGCTAGACGTTAGGGTTGAATTAAGCACATGCTTATTAATCTCGAGTACTTGTTCAAGATTCCATCTGTTTATTAATCGTTTACGGATGTAGAGCAGATAGTATCCTATGAAAAAGACAATCAGAATCAATATAAACAAAATAACAGCAACCACTTTGTTGTTGGTAGAATGCTCCAGATTACGGCAATATTCCTCGAGCGAATAATCCTCACTTACCAATTTATAAAGCCGTGAATAGGCAGTATTGTTATATTGATAATTATCCCATTCCTTTAGTGCTAGAAAAGCTACAGAAGCTTCATTTCTAATATCCAGAATAACATAATAATCGGTATCGACCAATCCGTTCCACCAATTAATTTCGGAGGAAATGCCATTCCCGGTTAAGGTCATTATATTACGTTTGTTTCGGTTATGTTTTAAATAATGCTTGTTCAATCGGGCAATGGCAGAATCGGCATACTGCAATGCTAGCGGATAGTTTTCAATTACATTGCAATAATAAACGGTGTCTGCAAAAAGCGAAGCTTCATTCAGTAATTTGTCATAGGTTTTATCAGACGTTACTGAAGTTGAATCTGCCGGATGATATTCTTTAGTTACGGGTCTTTCCAGTTTGCTACATGAGAAAAGTCCGGTAGTTAAAAATAAGCAGAGCAATATGCCCAGTGTTTTGCGAATACCTGTAGGCAAGCGGAAATAAAATTTGCTCCCCTTACCCGGTGCACTTTCAATACTAAACATACAAACTTTGAAAAGATCGTTTGTTTTACGGTATTTTTCTATAATACCTTTGCAGTTCATCAATCCAAATCCGTGACCTTTATTCTTCAGCAGTTCCTCCTTATCGGTAGATTCCATTCCAATCTGACTAGAGTCGTAGACTTTCTCATCCAATATTCGTGCAACATCTTCCTGAGATATTCCCCGGCCGGTATCTGAAACAGAAATTTCTACGTAGTCATCTTCTGTTTTAGCGCTAACCTCTATAGTTCCGCCTTCAGGAGTATATTTCCTTGCGTTTTCAGTAAGAGTGTTAATCATGAACATTGTCAAAGCCTTATCTGCTTTAACTATGGCCTTTGTAGGTTCTACTTTGAATGCCTGATGCTTCATTTCAAAGGTTTTTCTACCTTTTGCTAATACATCAAAAAGCTCATTCAATTCAAAGTTCTCAATATTTAAGTTTAATGAGCCTTGTTTCATCTTGATCCAAAGCGCAAGAATATCATTATACTCATTAATCTTGGTAACTAGCTCGTCTATATACTGATATTTCTCAAGCTTAATTGCTTCGTCTTGTATATAACCTTTGGCAGTAAGCTTATGCACTTCGTTAATGATGCGATCCATAAACGGAGTAATGCCATAAACAATAGCCATACAAGACTTCTTAATCAGATTCTGACGTTTATTATCAGCAATATGTTGCTCATATACATAGCGTTGTTTCTCAAGTTTAATTCTTTCATCACCCAGCGAAATAAAGGTAAGCCCGTTGCCAAGAGTCCAGGCAATATAAGGTGTAATAACATTCATCAGAGCCTTTTCGTCTTTGGTAATCTTGTGACGGGTATAAAGCTCAATAACTCCGATGGGAGTTTCTTCTTTCGGTAAAAAGAGGTTGAATGAAGATTTAATCAAATCATTCTCAACCAGTTCGTCTTCAATTATATCTTCATCAATAGAAGGATATATAAACTCTTCAGATTCCTGATCGTAAATGCCAATGCGTAAGGAATAAGCATGAAACAGCTGTTTTAAATCGGCCTGAATGGCTGTTCCAACAACCGAAACGATTTCGTCTGTGCTTTCTACGTCAATAGGAATAGAAGCTGTTATGCGTTGACAAACCTCGAGCGTGTTTCTTAATCTCTCAGAATGCTTTCTATTACGTGTCTTTGATCGTGAATTGAGTACCCAGAAAAGGAAAATCAATAAAACAAAACCACTAAAGACAAATAGAGAAAGGATATTCAATTGTCTGTCTTCTTTTTCCAGTTCCTGCGAACGGCTTTCCAGCTCTTTATCCTGACGAGTATAATCAAGAATATCAAGATAAATATTACGGTTATAATTGGAAGGTACTTTCATTCCCAATCCAGCATAAGTAACGCTTAACTGCTCACGGATACGGGCAATCCATTCGGGCACAGTTTTAATGTCATTCTTCGAAATCCAACTAAGTTCAGTATAAATTGTATCTTGTTCAGAGAATGGTTTTAGCAGATCGCCAATGCTTTTACAGTTTTTATAGTAAAGCTTATGGTGTTTATTTACGCAATCCAGCGCTTTAGTTAAAGTATCCAGCGCCACACTATAACGACCATGCATATTATAATAACGCCCGATGGTTACGTATGCTCCGGCAATCTGGTAAATATCTTTATACTTCTTAAATTTTTCGAGAGCAACCCGGGCAAGGTTTAACGGTAAAATGGTATCAGTCTCCGCAACTTCATTTTTCGTAAAGTGATAATACGAATTTAAAGTCTGAATAGCTTTAGGTCGCTCATGATAAATCTGATTAAAAATATCTCTATTTTCAAATAAAGAAGAAATTCCCTGCAGACTGTTCGCTTCAAAATAAATATATTGATTGCGACTCATGTTCCAGCATTTGAAGAGTTGATCAAATTCTGTTATATTATTTTGCTCAGCATCTTTCTTTTCAAATAATTCTGCTGAGCCTTTTATATAATCATAATAAAGAATCTGCGCCGTATCAGAGGCCAGATCTGAGTCCTGAACCTGATTAATAGATTGAATAGCTTCACTTTGTTGTTGCAAATAAAAATAGTAGATAGACGATACAATAAAAAATTCAGAACGGGCATAATTCAATCGTCTCTTATCGTGTACATCAACAAACACAGACTGATCCTCATCAATTCGTTTCATCCGCCTGACCGCACTGTTCCGACAATCGTAATATTCCTTATTCATGGAAGTTCTTTGGTATATTTTCATTAGTCCGATGTCGGCAATAACCAGTTCCAACTCATTCTGAGTTATTTTATATACTTTTTTATAGTAGTTCTCTGCCGCATCAAAATCCATCCGCATGAAAGCACAAAACCCCAGATTATTATAAGCTTCAGCTTTACCCTGATCATATTCGTCGGCATAATTAATTGCCAGAAGTGCTTCTTTATATGATGAATCAAGCTGTTTATAGCGCAAATCGTAGGAACGTTGGTTAAGCGAATCCAGTAAACGAACTTCTTGTGCAGAAGGTGTTCCCGTGCAAGAATAGAATACTGAAAGCGCCAGTATAGTTGTTAGAAAGTAAAGTATATTGCGGAGTTTATTCATTCATATCCCATATTTATTACAAATATAAATAGTTTTAAAGTAATATTTATCCGATATCTAATTTAATGCTAGTTAAATCTTATGAAACAAATCTCATTCTTATGACTTTTACATCTTTAAAAAGTATATACATACCAATATTTCGGTATATAATATGACATAAAAATACCATTTGAAAGGGATTGTGCATCTTTGGCAATCCATCTATATTTGCAAAAGAATTTTCTTGTATTAGTCATTATTTTATCGTAGCCATAATTTTAAGAATAGTGGGTTCTCTCTCGCCGAAGTGATTCGTTGAGAGAGTTTTTTATTTTCTTCAAGAATTATATTTATACAATAATTTATTCATTGAAGTCCCTTCGTTATCAAAAAGAAATGTGACACAATTACAGCAGAAAAAACATCTATTAATAGTATCGGTAAGTTTTTTTTAGTAATTTCGCGGCCGATTTGATAACCCCGCATTTTAGAGTCTATTTTATACTGATTACGCTCTAAAACTAATATTTCGTGAGCATTCTATTCTTGAGAAGAAAAGAAAATTCGCGATTTACATCTATTACAAAAAAACACCTTAAATTTTATTGTCACGAAATTATAAACAAATTAAAGAAATGGATATTTTTTGGAATACAATTGCTCAGTATAATGCGGGAACCTGGATATATCAGATTTTTATATCGGCTATTGCAATCATACTAACCTATTTCTTATTTAAACATCCTACTCAAATTGTAAAGTCGGCAATGAAACTATTCCTGGCATTTCTAAATGCATGGATTGCAATTGTCTACTACTCCATTTACTGTGAACCAAGAAGTTATAATAATATGTTTGTTGTATATTGGACAATCATGGCACTTTTCTGGTTGTATGATTTATTTTTTGGTCATACCTCCTTTGAACGATCATACAAATACGATAAGCTTGCTATAATGCTCTGCATATTGCCATTTATTTACCCGATAATTTCCTTAATACGCGGTCTTCACTTTCCAATGATGACTTCGCCTGTTATGCCTTGCTCGGTTGCCATTTTCACAATCGGTTTATTACTCGCTCATTCTAAAAAGATAAATATCTTTTTAGTTATGTTTTTAACTCACTGGGCTTTAATAGGCTTTACAAAAGTATATTTCTTTCAGATACCCGAAGATTTTCTTTTGGCTAGCTCAGCTGTTCCGGCTTTATATCTTTTCTATAAAGAATATATCAATTCAAATCTGCATATATCTAGAAAGCCAAAAGCTAAAATTCTAAATTTGCTATTGATATTGCTGTGCTGTATTATTGGGTTATCTTTCACGATTACTTTAATACACGAATTGTGCGAAATGCCGCGCATTTGATAGATTGAACATTTATTCATCTTTTATAGTTGATTACATATAAATTAAAGTGCTTAATAATGTGAGGCACTAATTTACTAAATAAACAATAATTTTACCTCATGGACATTCATGCAGAACTTAAAGAGTTATCGAAGTTTTTATCCGACTACTCTACCAGTCTAATGGCTGTAGGCGTACACACATCGCGTATTGTACGTAACACCTCCCGGATAGCCGAATCTTTTGGCTATTTCGTTGACATGACGATCTTTCAGAAAACCATTATTATGACTTTGAGAGACAAAGACAATTCACATTCTTACAGCACTGTGAATAAAATCAAGCCTATGGCCCTGAATTTTGAATTAAATGCCCGACTCAGTACATTAAGTTGGGAAGCTTATGATGAGCATTTGTCTATGGATGAATTAAAAGCGAGATATCAGGAAATTATCTGTAACCCTCGCATGAGCAAATGGATGGTTCTTTTCCTGGTTGCATGTGCAAATGCGTCTTTCTGTCGTCTCTTTACAGGTGATATACAAGCAATGGGTATAGTTTTCGTTGCTACATTGGCAGGTTTCTTTGTTCGTCAGAAATTAACAGAATTTCATCTCAACCATCTATTTGTATTCATTGTTTCTGCCTTTACAGCTTCCATGATAGGTTGTACAGCTGTACTATATAATATAGGAAATACTCCTGATATTGCTCTTGGAACAAGTGTTCTTTATCTTGTACCAGGTGTTCCTCTTATTAATGGTGTTATTGATGTTATTGAAGGCCATGTTTTAGCTGGTGTTTCACGATTAATCAACGCAGCATTGCTTATTATTTGCCTTTCTATAGGCTTGTCTTTAACTTTATTATTGTTAGGAGTAAATGCACTATGATAAATTATGATTTTATTGAAGCCATTATATTTGATGGTTTTTTTGCAGCAATTGCATCGATTGGATTTGCTGTAATCTCTAATCCTCCACGCAAAGCTATCCTTGTATCTGCATTACTAGCTGCTGTTGGACATGGACTACGTTATTGTTTATTACACAGTACTTCGTTAGATATTGCTTCGGCATCATTTATTGCAGCCTTTTCTATTGGTATGCTAAGCATTTTCTTTGCAAAGAAAATACATTGTCCGGCAGAAGTATTCTCTTTCCCTTCTCTTTTACCTATGATACCGGGAATGTTTGCATATAAAACAATTCTTGCCTTAGTGAAGTTTATTCAATGCAAGGATGATTCAACATCAGTAGACATAATTGTAGCAATATTCAGAAATGGTTTAACTGCTACTTTTGTTATGTTTGCTTTGGTGGTTGGAGTTGCAGTACCTATGTTTATCTTCCACAAACAATCATTTGCAGTAACACGTATTTTGAAGCTAGTAAAGAAAGATAGATAAAAAAAGCAAGCCATCGGGATTCATTAAATGAATATTCCCGATGGCCAAGCCCCCCTTTAAACAATTTAAACAAAATAAAGACGCCCTTCTAACCAACCTTTATAAGGGCATTCTTTTATAAATAACACAGATTGTTAATCTGTTTGTGTTTTATTTGCGAGCTTCTTCAATATATCCGAAAGCTTCTTTACATTTAGCTGTAACCCATGCCCAGTCATTAGCAGCAACTACATCTTTTGGGAAAAGGTTTGAGCCCATACCTACACAAGTTACGCCTGCTTTAATCCATGCAGTAAGGTTATCTTTTGTTGGTTCAACACCACCTGTAACCATTAACATAGACCAAGGCATTGGAGCTTTTACATTCTTAACGAATGAAGGACCACCAACGTTACCTGCAGGGAATACTTTGCAAAGATCGCATCCTACTTCCTGTGCGAAACCGATTTCAGATACAGAACCACAACCTGGAGTGTAAGGAATTAAACGACGGTTACAAACTTTAGCAATTTCAGGGTTAAACAATGGACCAACAATAAAGTTAGCACCTAATTGAATATACATTGCTGCAGTAGCAGGATCAACGATAGAACCAATTCCCAGAATCATATCAGGACATTCTTTTGCAGCCCATTTTACTAATTCTGCAAATACTTCCTGTGCAAAATCGCCACGGTTAGTGAATTCGAATGCACGAACACCACCTTCATAGCATGCTTTTACAACATTCTTTGCTAATTCAACATCTTTATTATAAAAAACGGGAACCATCCCTGTGCTTGCCATTGCATTAAGCACTTGTATTTTTGAAAATCTTGCCATTTTACTTTTATATTATAATGTTATTAACGAGAAACACGGCCTGAACCGTCACCCTTCATTAAGTTTTCTACTTCAGAAACAGTAACAAGGTTAAAGTCACCATAAATTGTATGTTTCAGGCAAGAAGCAGCAACTGCGAATTCCAAGGCTTTTTGATCATCGTTAGGGTAAGAAATCAAACCGTAAACAAGACCACCCATAAATGAGTCGCCACCACCTACACGGTCTACAATGTGAGTAATATCATATCTCTTAGATTGTTTCAATGATCCATCAGAGTAAAGAACACCACCCCATGTATTGTGGTTAGCATTGATAGAACCACGAAGAGTAATGATTACTTTCTTTGCGCGTGGGAATTTAGCCATCATCTGAGTACATACTGATTCAAATTCAGCAGCATTAACTTCACCGTGAGTTGCAGCTACATCAAATCCTTCTGGTTTAACACCAAAGACTTTTTCGCAATCTTCTTCATTACCAAGAATTACATCACAACCTTCAACTAATGCAGGCATAACTTCTGCAGCAGTTTTACCATACTTCCAAAGGTTTTTGCGGTAGTTAAGGTCTGTAGAAACAGTTACACCCATTTCATTAGCAACTTTGATAGCTTCAAGACAAGCATCAGCAGCACCTTGTGATAAAGCTGGAGTAATACCAGTCCAGTGGAACCATTGAGCATCTTTAAATACTTCTTTCCAGTTAATCATACCTGGCTGAATAGTTGATATTGAAGAGTTTGCGCGGTCATAAACTACTTTTGAAGCACGAGCAACAGCACCCGTTTCAAGGAAATAAATACCTACACGATCACCACCGAAGATAATTTCTTTAGTTCCAACGTTGTGAGAACGTAAGTCCATAATGCAAGATTCTGCGATGTCATTTTTAGGTAGGCGAGTCACAAATTCAGTTTCCAAGCCATAGTTTGCTAAAGAAACAGCAACATTAGCTTCACCACCACCAAATGTAGCATTAAATTCTTTTGCTTGTGAAAATCTTAAATAACCAGGAGTTGCCAAACGCAACATAATTTCCCCAAAAGTAACAACTTTCTTTCCCATAATTCTATATTCTATTTAAAATAAATGATTAGTATTTCTATGTTTCAATTTATAATAATCAACGCTAATTAAACCAATTGACTATAAATGAGTATATTAATAATAAATAATCAGCCTAAACAGTCAACTCGTGTACGTGCACAAAGATACGAATATTTTTGTAATTACAAAAATTGTTATATATTTGCGATGAAAAAAAATAAATTATTATTGTGTTCGAACACGAATAATCAATTGTTAAGAACAAAACAAGCTATGGATGAACTGCCGGAAAGAATACGAATAAAAGACATAGCACGCTTAGCCGATGTGTCAGTTGGAACTGTTGATCGAGTAATTCATGGGAGAAGCGGTGTATCCGAAAAAAGCAAAAAGCGGGTTGAAGAGATTTTAGAGCAATTAAACTATCAACCTAATATGTATGCTAGTGCTCTAGCCTCAAATAAAAAATACCTGTTTGTTAGTTTGCTTCCTCAGCATATAGAAGGGGAATACTGGACTGCAGTAGAAAAAGGTATAACTGATGCAGTAGCTGCTTTTTCTGATTTTAATATTTCTATAAAGATGTGCTACTATGATGCATATGATTATACATCATTCACATCTGCGGGAAAGGCTATAATGGCTGAGCATCCTGATGGCGTAATAGTATCTCCTACTATACCCCAGATTACTGGCAATTTTACAGATCAGCTAAATGAGTTTTCTATACCTTATATATTTATAGACTCAAATATTCCTGATCTACATCCTTTGGCTTTTTATGGACAAAACTCAGAAAGAAGTGGATATTTTGCAGCAAAGATGTTGATGCTAATGTCTGATAAAGCTGATGAAATAGTAATTTTCCGTCAGATTAAAGAAGGTATTATTGGATCAAATCAACAAGAAAACAGAGATAAAGGCTTTAGAATTTATATGAAAGAGCATTTTCCTTCCTGTCGTATTACTGAGCTTAACCTTCATCCAAAATATCCTATTGAAGATGAACTATTGCTGGATGCATATTTTGCTGAACATCCAAATGTTACATGTGGCATAACATTCAATTCGAAAGTTCACATTATAGGCGAATATATTGAGAAGAGAGGAATCAGGAATTTTAATCTGGTTGGTTATGACTTACTGACGAGAAACGTAACTTGTCTTAAAAATGGCTCTGTTTCTATGTTAATTGCTCAGCAGCCTGAAATTCAGGGATATAATAGCATAAAAGCATTATGCGATCAATTGATATTCAAAAAAGAGATAAATAGCATAAACTATATGCCAATAGATTTATTAACGGTAGAAACGGTAGACTTTTATCTTGATTTTCAAAAATAAACTTATCATAATAGAAAATATATGGAAACTAAGTATTTAAAAATTAATCCTGCAGATAACGTAGCTGTAGCTATCTTAAATTTGTCTGCTGGCGAAACCATTTCCGTAAATGGATTGGATATTAAACTAAATGAAGATGTTCCAGCTGGTCACAAATTTGCTTTGAAAGACTTCGCTGTTGACGATCATATTGTCAAATATGGTTATGCTATTGGTCATGCAATAACTCCTATCAAACAAGGTGACTGGGTAAATGAAAAGAAGATCAAGACAAACTTGTCTGGTTTACTTGAATACACATACAATCCAGCCCATGAAACTCTCGAGATTGCAAATAAAAGCCTTACTTTCAAAGGTTACAAGCGTAAAAACGGTGATGTTGGTGTAAGAAATGAAATCTGGATTATCCCAACAGTTGGTTGTGTAAATGGAATTGTTAACCAATTGGCAGATCAGCTACGTCGTGAAACAGAAGGTAAAGGAATTGATGCGATTGTAGCATTTCCACACAACTATGGTTGTTCACAGTTAGGTGATGATCATGAAAATACTCGTAAGATATTACGCGACATGGTTCTTCATCCTAATGCCGGTGCAGTATTTGTAGTAGGTTTAGGTTGTGAAAACAATCAGCTTCCTGCTTTCCGCGAATTCCTCGGCGAATATGATGCAGAGCGTGTAGCATTCATGGAAACTCAGAAAGTTGGTGATGAGTTTGAAGAAGGTATGGCTATTCTTCGCGATCTTTATTCAAAAGCAAGCAAAGATGTTCGCGTTGATGTTCCTCTTTCAGAACTTCGCGTGGGATTAAAATGTGGTGGATCTGATGGTTTCTCTGGAATTACAGCAAATCCATTACTTGGTATGTTCTCTGACTTCCTGATTGCACAAGGTGGTACATCAGTACTTACTGAAGTTCCTGAAATGTTTGGTGCTGAAACTATCTTGATGAACCGTTGCGAAAACAAAGAATTATTTGAGCAGACAGTTCATTTGATTAACGATTTCAAAGATTACTTTATCCGTAATGAACAACCAATTTATGAAAACCCATCTCCGGGAAATAAAGCTGGTGGTATTTCAACATTGGAAGAAAAGTCATTAGGATGCACTCAAAAATGTGGAAAAAGCGTAGTTAAAGGTGTTATGAAATACGGTGAAAGAATTCAGACTAAAGGTTTGAACTTATTGAGCGCGCCAGGTAACGACCTTGTTGCAGCAACAACTCTTGCAGCATCAGGTTGTCATATGGTTCTTTTCACAACCGGACGTGGTACTCCATTTGGAACTTTCGTACCTACCATGAAGATTTCAACAAATTCAAATCTTGCAAATAACAAACCAGGATGGATTGATTTCAATGCTGGAGTTATTCTTGAAAATGAGCCAATGGAAAAAACTTGTGAAAGATTCACTGATTATATAATCAAAGTTGCAAGTGGTGAACCTGTAAATAACGAAAAGAAAAACTATCGTGAAATTGCAATATTCAAAACTGGTGTAACTTTATAAGATATCAACTAAGTTTTTTAAGGTCGGAGATGTAGTATAAATAGTATTGCATCTCCGACTTTCTTTTTTATGCTGCATTTGCTAATAAAATCTAATTGCAAATTAGAGATATTGAATATTATTGTTTACAGTAAATATATAATTATGATAACCCTAAATTTATATTTTGCTAATATATAGTAAGTTTCAGTAATATATCTTAAGAATTAAATTTTAAATACGAACCTCAATAATTGTCTATATTTAGCTGATTTCAACTTCCTTAAATCATACTAATAATCATTCCTGATTTATATATCGAAACAATTCCATCTACATATTATTTAATTTTGTATAGTTTTAAATAATAAGTTTAATTAAATCTTCAAATTGTTATGAGAAGAGCAATGCACTCCTCTTATTTTATTAAATATCTCTCTATACATGTCATTGTTAGTTATGAATATATAACTAAATCAGGATTCCATCTATAGCTTAATTTCATCACTCACTTAATCAGACACAACTGGCATGCCTTAAATTCATGTGTCTGCATCATAGATTTTTGCACTTACACTTTATATAAAACACAAATGACTAAACTTTACGTGAATGCTTTTTTGCTCAAAAAGCTTATATTTATATTTATTTTTTCTTGTTCTATTTTGTCAGGTTTTGCTAAATCGCGTACTAGCAATGAAGCTTTAAGTATTGCTAGTTGCTTTTCTCAGAAATCACAAGTTTTAACTAAAACAATTGGTTTGCCAAATTCCACATTAACATTAGCTTATACTTGTAAAGATAGCATTATTACCCGTTCTTCAACAGAAAAGGCATACTACTACGTATTTAACATTGGTGATAATAATGGTTTTATAATCGTTTCTGGAGATGATAGAGCTAAAGATATTCTTGGATATTCTCATCATGGAATATTTAATTCAGATTCTTTGCCTCCAAACTTCTCTACATGGCTAAATTTCTATCAAAAGGAAATAAAAGTATTAATGAATCAACCTGAAGAATTAAGTTATACTTCAAGTGTTTCACTCAGTCCAACTGAAAATACAACTACTAATAAAACAACTTATGCAACATCTGTTGCTCCTCTTCTTGGGGGAATAAAATGGGATCAGGGAACTCCATACAATGAACTCTGTCCTACAATAAGTACTAAATCTTCTGAAAGGACAGTTACTGGCTGCGTTGCTACTGCTATGGCTCAGGTAATGAGATACCATCAATGGCCCATTACTGGAAAAGGCTCGAATACATATACTCCGGATGGATATTTTCAAGCTCTTACTGTTGATTTCTCAAAAACTACCTATGACTGGAAAAATATGACTGAAACCTATAATAGCTTAAGTACTGCTACCGAAAAGACTGCAGTAGCTACGTTAATGTATCACTGTGGAGTAGCTGTGAATATGGATTATGGTTTTTCAAGCTCTGCAAGTCCTACTAATATGGCCAAAGCTTTAATAAAGTATTTTAGTTACGACCCTAATATTCAAAGTTATCATAGAGATTATTATACCAGATCAGAATGGGAAAATATGCTTAAGACAGAGTTAAATGCTAAACATCCTGTTCTTTATGCCGGAAATTCTACAGATGCAGGGCATCAATTTGTTTGTGACGGGTATGACAGTAATGATCGCTTTCATTTTAACTGGGGATGGAGTGGCGAATCTGATGGTTATTTTGAATTATCAGCACTAAATCCATCTGCTCTTGGTATTGGTGGCGGAACAAGTGGAGGGTTTAATTCAGATCAGCTTTTTGTTATCGGGGTACAAAAACCTAATGAAACATCGGTTGCAGCGCCTTATCAATTACATTTATATTCACCACTAAAAATCTCTGCAAACTCAATAAGTCGTACAAATACTTTTTCCATTAATGCAGATATCTATAATATGGGAATAACTAATTTCAGTGGTTCTATCGGACTGGCATTGTACAATGAAAATGGTTTTGTAAAACTGATTAAAAGTTATTCTGTATCGTCTCTTGATACATATTATGGATGGTCCGGCTTAGAATATTCTTCGAGCATACCAACAGATGTGATTAATGGTAACTACAAGCTTTACAGTGTATTTCTTCCTTCCGGAAAATCAGAATGGCAAATAATGAGAGGGAAAGTAGGAACAGCTAATTACTTAAATGTAGCAGTGACTTCTTCAAATGTAACGTTCAGTATTCCAAACATGCTTCCAAACCTAACACAGAATTCCTTATCTACTATAGGTAACCTCTATCAAAACAGCACAGGTAGATTTAACGTTAATCTTACAAACACAGGAGGAGAATATAATTCCAATTTAGTTATTTTATTAAAGTCTGCAGAAAACGACTCTATTTCTCAAGTGGTTTGTATGGATCCTGTAAATATTAGTACTGGTGAGACAAAAAGTCTCGACTTTTTGGGAAATATCACATTGCCAACAGGAAAATACTATTTATATGTAATGTATGATCCCCAGAATGACAGATCAAATACAGATATATTTAATAATATAGGCTCTCCTATAACCGTAGAGATATTATCTACTTCTATAGAGACACCAGCTCTTACACTGACTTCAAAGATTTCATTCCCTGATCCATTACAAGTAAATGGGAATGATGCTATTCTAACTGCTCGCATTAAAAATACCGGAGGATATTTTGATGATTATTTAGTAGCATTCGTATATCCGGTTAACAGTTATATTGCACTTTCATTTTTTGGATTCCAGAAAATTATCTTAGATAAAGATGAAGAAAAAACAATAACTCTCAGCGGAAATATTGGTCTTGAACCTGGATCGTATTTAACAGTACTAGCTTATAGTACAACATTAGGAAATAGTTATTCATTTATGGATCCTAATGATTATAGTAAAATTGTTTTTACCATCACCGATAATACAACTAAAGCTACAGATATAGAACAAACCAAAGAGGAAAAGCCTTATCTTTACCCTATCCCAGCAACAGATATTCTTTATCTAAAATCGGATGATGTTGTAAAAACAATCAATATAATGGATCTTTCCGGAAAACTTATATTAAAAATTAATCCATTAAGAAATGGAGAAATTTCTATTCCTGTAAATACACTCAAGGCAGGTGCATACATTCTTCAGTCGATAACCGAAACTGAAGAAAAAGTCTGTAAATTCATAAAAAAATGATTTTTACAATATTTGTTGAACAAAAAGAGCATAGCCATTTATTCGTCTATGCTCTTTTTTCTTATATTTACCACGTTTATAACTGAATCACAAAACTTTATAATAAAGTAATGTTGATTACACTTTATATCTAATACAAAATTTCAAAATATGAATCTCAGGAAAGTTTAAGCAGATTTATTTTATGTAATTACTGTGGGCGATTTAACACAAATAACAAATGAAAAAGACACTACTACTTATAGGATTCCTATTATTATTTGCTACAAATGTTTTGGCAATACCACGTACTAGCAGTGAAGCATTAAACATAGCAAACTCTTTCTATCAGAAAGCTCAGGTTTCAACAAAAAGAATGTCTACAGATTTATCGACTTTAAAATTAGCTTACACTTGCACCTATGGCATATCTACCAAATCAACTTCTGATAAAGCATATTATTATGTATTCAACAGAGGTGATAATAATGGTTTTATTATTATTTCCGGAGATGATAGAGCTAAGGATATTTTAGGATATTCCGATAGTGGAAAGTTCGATATTAACTCTTTACCACCTAATTTTTCTGCCTGGCTTAACTTTTACAAAGAGGAATTGAAGTGCATGATAGATCAACCAGAATCTACAACAGCTTCTACGGTTCAGCTAAGCGAGTCAATTAGCACAAATATTCGCCAGTCTACTTATTCAACTTCTGTATCTCCGTTATTAAGTGGAATTAAATGGGATCAAGGGGAACCATACAATAATCTTTGTCCCATAATTAATGATTCAACATCCGAAAGAGCTGCAACCGGATGTGTTGCCACAGCAATGGCTCAGGTTATGAAATATTATAACTGGCCTGTTAGTGGAACAGGATCAAATACTTATACTCCTAGTGGGTTTTCCGCACCATTAAGCGTTGATTTTTCCAAAACTGCATACGATTGGACAAATATGACTGATACTTATGATAATTCAAGCACTGCTATTCAAAAGAATGCCGTGGCAACATTAATGTATCATGCCGGAGTTTCAGTAAACATGATGTATGGTGAGTATAGCTCAGCATCCTCTGTAAATATGGCTAAAGCATTAATCGGATATTTTAGTTATGATTCAAATATTCAAAATTATTATAGAGATTATTATTCCAAACCTGAATGGGAAGATCTGATTAAGACAGAATTAAATGCTGGTCGTCCGGTTTTTTATGCCGGATATTCAAAAGACACTGGACATCAGTTTGTGTGTGACGGATACGATAGTAATGGGTTATTCCATTTTAATTGGGGATGGAGTGGAAACTCAGATGGGTATTTTGAATTGTCAGTTCTAAATCCATCTTCTTTAGGAATTGGAGGAGGAACCAGTGGCGGATTTAATTATGATCAGCTTATTGTTGTTGGAGTACAAAAGCCAAATGCATCATCCACAGCACATCCTTACCAGTTATATTTATACTCTCCGTTTACTAATATTCCAGCTTCTGTTAGCCGTACTAGCACCTTTACATTACCATTGAGAATAACCAATTTAGGCATAAATACATTTATTGGTAATGTTGGATTGGCTTTATATGATGGCAACGGATTTGTTAAGCTACTCAGCAGTCGTTCTTCTTCGCTCGACACCTATTCCGGATACTATAATCCTTCTTATGCAACGAATGTAACTATTCCATCTGATGTTGTTGATGGTAATTACATGCTTTACAGTGTCTTTCAGCCAACCGATGATTCTGACTGGCAGATTATGAGAGGAAAAGTAGGAACACCCAATTATATAAATGTAAATGTAACATCAACCAATATTTTATTTACAGTTCCGGATGTGCGGCCAAAGTTGACATTAAATTCATTAACGGTTAATGGAAATTTATATCAAAACAAAACAGGTAAATTCAATGTAAGTATTACAAATAATGGAGGAGAATACAATTCATCACTGCTTCTTTATTTAAAATCGACAGAAAATAATGCAACAGAGCAATATGTGTCTAATGATCCAATTAATATTGCTTCAGGCAGCACTAAAAGTTTTGATATTGCAGGAAATATTAAATTAGTTCCCGGAAAATACTATTTATATGTGATATATGATTCTTATAATAACCGCGCATCGC
The DNA here is from genome assembly GCA_963668125.1 of Bacteroidaceae bacterium. Lineage (GTDB taxonomy): Bacteria > Bacteroidota > Bacteroidia > Bacteroidales > Bacteroidaceae > Bacteroides. The sequence goes on from OY764215.1 coordinate 2,835,103, forward strand.
AGAGCTTTGTTACTCTTGGCGATTCAATAGCAGTAACGGTGTTATCGGAGCCTAGAAACCCAATTCTTACATTAACATCTAAAGTCTCTTTTCCTGACGCTAACAATGTTAATAAAAGCAATGCTGTGCTTACAGCCAGAATAAAGAATACCGGAGGATACTTTAATAACCATGTTATAGCATTTGTATATCCTTCAACAGCTGGGAATTCGCTCACTTATTACGGATATCAGACTTTAGTTTTAGATACTGATGAAGAAAAAGAAGTAACATTCAGTGGGAATATAGATTTAGATCCTGGTTCATATTTAACAGCTGTAACATATTGGGATACAACAATAAATGATTGGAATCTTATCACTCCCAGAGATAATTCTGTCTTAACGTTTACTCTTGTAGATAGTAGTACTGATATTGAGCCAAATACGTCAGCTAAATTGATTATTTATCCTAATCCCGTAATAGATAACTTACTTCTGCAATCAGAAAAAATTATAAAAATAATCAGGATTATAGATATTTCCGGAAAACAAATATTATTTTTGAGACCAGAGAAGAGTGGATTGATTTCAGTTTCAGCTGATGGACTAAGTTCTGGAACTTATGTTCTTCAATGTGAATCTGAAACAGGTATTGAGGTTTGCAAATTTATTAAAAGGTAGAACAATGATATATGTTTAATCATATAGCTATATTCTATCTGTACGGTTTAAATTTTAAAAGAAATGAACAAACAAACACTGAAAACTCACATCTTCTTTTCTCTCCTACTAATATCAAATATTAGTATCTATGCAAAATCAAGATCTAGTGCTGAAGCACTTTCTATTGCGAATTCATTTTATCAAAATTCTATCACAACAAAAAGCATAAGCACAAAATCCTCCACGGATAATGTAGGTTTAACTTTGGCTTATAGCTGTACTGATGATATTGCAACTCGTTCTTCTAACGAAAATGCATATTATTATATATTCAATAGAGGAGACAATAACGGCTTTATTGTTATTTCGGGTGATGATCGGGCAAAATCAGTTTTGGGATATTCAGACAGTGGAAGTTTCTCTTTAAATGTAATGCCTGAGAATTTCAAGAACTGGATGAGTTCATATCAGAAAGAACTCAAAGCATTGGCTGCAATATCTGATGATGCAACATCAACAGTGCAATCGTCGTCCGTATTATCAGCTACAACAAAGGCAACTTCTTTTTCAACTTCTATCAGTCCGTTGCTTGGAACAATAGCTTGGAATCAGCTTTCTCCATACAACATTCTTTGTCCCGAAATAGGCGCATCGCGAGCTCCTACGGGTTGTGTTGCTACAGCCATGGCACAAATTATGAAATATTATCAGTGGCCTGTACAAGGAGCCGGATCAAAAAAATACAAACCAGCAAGCATGATTGATTCTCTTTATGTAGATTTCTCGAAAACAGCCTATAATTGGCCCAATATGAAAAATGCATATAGAGGTAATAGTACAGCTATTCAAGATACTGCTGTAGCTACTCTTATGTATCACTGTGGTGTATCAGTAGATATGGACTATACGGTTTATTCATCTGCCGCTTACAGTAACTATATTCCGGCAGCATTAAATCAATATTTTGGTTATGATTCGAATATACAGATCTACTCACGTGATTTTTATACAGAAGCAGAATGGCTTCAGATGATAAAAACTGAACTAAATGCCAGCCGGCCTATATTGTATGGAGGATCCTCCACTAGCGAAGGTGGACACCAATTTATCTGTGACGGTTATGACACGAATAATCTTTTTCACTTTAACTGGGGATGGGGTGGATACTACGATGGATATTTTGAACTATCTTCATTAAATTACGAGACTCCCGGAATTGGAGGATCTGTTACAGACGGATTTACTGTCTGGCAAGATATGGTAACCGGAATTCAAAAGCCAACTACTACATCTAGTAAATCATACGAAATCTATCTAATAAAAAAAATAAAGGTTGGGGCTGAAAGCATAACAAGGAGTCAGGCATTCAGTCTTAATTTTGGATATGCCAATTACGGGGGGAATCTGTTTAGTGGAAACATAGCATTTGGACTTTACCAGGGTTCAACGTTAGTATCTGTAATTAAACAATATAGTGTTACTACAGACACATTTGAGGGAAATGATAATCTGACAGTATCAAGATTAGAAATTCCTACCACAGTAGCCAATGGTACCTATCAGCTTTATTGTATTTACAAAGCTTCCGATCAGAGTAATTGGTCTAAATTAAGAGCTAGAGTTGGTACGCCTAATTCATTAGATGTTACAGTGACCACAACCAATGTTACTTTTGCTACTCCGGATGTTTATCCTAAACTTGCTCTGACTGGAGCTTTGAGTACTATTGGAAATCTTTATTACGGGAAAGCCGGAACATTTAGTGCTACTATTCAAAATACTGGTGGAGAATTTAATTCTTATCTATCTTTTTATCTGACTTCTACAGAAGCAAGTAGTACAAGCAAACAAATTAATAATGATCCGATAAATATTCCTTCAGGAGCTACTAAAACAATAGAGATTTCAGATGACATAACTCTTACTCCGGGTACTTATGTTCTAACTCTCAATTATGATGCTAATAATAATCAGGATAGTCCATCAATGGTTCTTCTAACCCCGAACGAAAACAACTCTAGAAATGTTATTATTAGTGGTGGTGCAACCGGAATTGAAGAAGCTTCAATAGGTAAAATTCGTGTTTATCCCAATCCGGCAACGGATTTAATTTATGTTCAGTCGCCTTCTATAGTTAAATCTATTCTAATTTTTGACATATCCGGTAAATCGGCCTTATTGAAGGAACCTATGACAACAGATAATATTCCAATTTCAGTAAGCGATCTAAGCAAGGGTGTTTATTTAATTAAAATAGAGACAGAAGAAGGAAGTTATACTGAGAAATTCTTTAAGAAATAAGTCATTAACCAAAAAAATAGAAAGAATAATGAAAATCAGTCGTTGCTTGACATTTATTGGTTCACTAATCTTGTTTTCGTGCCATTGTAGCAAGAATGCTACATCTGCAGCAGAATCTATTCCTGCAACTGGCAGTATCAATCAGGTTACTCGTGGAGCTAAAGCTATAGTTTATAAAACAGACAAAGATTATTCAAATCTGGTTCCGGTTACTATGAATAGCGAGAAAACAAAAATAGTCTCCTATCCTGCCCCAACAGATGTTTTCTATAAAGGAATACTGGCTAAGCCTACTCCTTTAAAGAATGGTTATTTATTGGATAATCGTGAGATTAATGAAAATACAGTTTTTCTTAATTATACTTACGAAGAATACAGCCGTTTATCCGAGGCTCCATCATTACAAGAAATGCTTTTGCGAGTTGTTGAAAAGAATCCAATGGTAGAAATAATTGATTGTGGTCTTCGTTATCAATATAAAGATGAAGTAAAAGAGCTAAATGCACTTATTGATGCAAACTTTCCAGGGTGTAAAAAGGTTATCATAAAACCATATTCAATCTATCTGGAATAATATAGAATCTATAAAGACAATCAAGGACATAGGTAAATAAACGCTTATGTCCTTTTTTATTTCTAAAAATTAAGAACTACTAAATATAAAGAATATCAGGAACTTATGTTCAATATATATTGTTTAAATAATAAACAAATTGATAAGTATAACAATAAAATATATATCTGTAAGCATTCAAGGTCAAAAAGTGTTAGCTATCAGTTAAATGATTAGTTGCTGTTATCTGGAAAATAGAATATACAAGAAACTTATTTAACTCATATCTAATTTATTCTCTTTATTATCAACGGACTTTTTGCCCGTAAATAATTCTCCTATCAGAAACGTTTATTTGGTGAAAGAAAGTCAGGTTGTACTTATTTTAATTGTTTGTACTGAAATAGTTTAAAACTTTATTTCCATGATCATTCAATTAAAAAGGATAATACAGTTTATTGCTCTCTTGTTTATATTTGTTTCAAATATAATTGCAACACCGAGAAATAGCCGTGAGGCATTAAGAATTGCTATGTCTTTTTATCAAAAGAATCCGATTTCTACAAAAAGTATACTTCCAGTAACTTCTACTTTTCAACTTGCATATACTTGCTCAGATGTAGCAACCCGCTCATCAGATAGTAATGCATACTATTATGTTTTCAATATAGGAAATAATAATGGCTTTGTTATTATATCAGGAGATGACCGGGCAAAAGATATTCTGGGATATTCAGATATTGGCAGTTTCAACATAGATTCTTTGCCACCTAACTTCTCAGACTGGCTGAAATTCTATAAAAATGAGCTACAATACTTGGTGAAACAACCTGAGCAAAATAGTGCATCACTCCTTACATCTTATTATACTTCAAAGAATACGCTTGCAATTTATGCAGCTTTTGTGAATCCTCTTTTAGGAGACAATAGATGGGATCAAAGCTATCCCTACAATAATCTTTGTCCCGTTATAACAGATTCAATAAGAGCTGTAACCGGATGCGTGGCTACTTCAATGACACAAGTAATGAAATATCATAAATGGCCATTAAAAGGGACAGGATTAAATACATACTTACCCACAGGATTTACAGATTCACTTAGCGTTGATTTCTCAAAGGCAACGTATGATTGGGAGAACATGACTGATATTTATAATAAGTTCAGTACGAAAGTTCAGATAGACGCAGTTGCTAAACTTATGTACCATGCCGGAGTTTCGGTTAATATGAACTACGGCCTTTTCTCAAGTTCAGCATATCCAACAGACATGGCAAAAGCTTTAATTAAGAATTTTGGCTACGATTCAAGGATACAGATGTATAACAGAGATTATTATTCACAGCCAGAATGGGTTGATTTACTAAAGAGTGAGTTAAACGAGGGGCGACCAGTTTTGTATTTTGGCAGATCTGAAGGTTATGGACATGAATTTGTATGTGACGGATACGATAAAAATGGCCTATTTCATTTTAATTGGGGATGGAGTGGAGATTCTAATGGATATTTTGAATTATCAGTTCTTAATCCTAATTCATTAGGGTTAAGTGGCGGAACCAGCGGAGGATTTAATTATAATCAGAAAATTGTTATTGGTATAAAAAAGGCAAGCAGTTCGTCTGCAATTGCACCTTATCAGCTGCATTTATATTCACCCTTAGTAACGTTGTCAAATTCAGTTAGTCGTAATGGTTCTTTTATTGTTACGACAGATTTTTATAATATGGGAATAAATACATTCAATGGATCTGTTGGAATAGCACTATACAATGACATAGGAATGATTTATTTACTGCAAAGCCAAACTGTATCATTCCTTGAAACAAATTACGGATATGCGGATTTTTCTTTTAACACTCAAATTCCTGTTTCTATTTCAAATGGTAATTATAAAATGTATTATGTATTTGAGCCTGCAGGAGATTCTAACTGGCAAATAATGAGAGGAAAAGTTGGCACACCTAATTATCTGAGTATTTCTGTAACAAATTCAAATATTAGCATAACAACTCCGGATTTGCAGCCGAAACTAATACTCAATTCATTTAATGTAACCGGAAATCTTTATCAAAACAAAACAGGACGGTTTAATCTGAGTATTACAAATAACGGAGAAGAATATAATTCGAACATAATTATCCGATTACAACAGACTTCTAATGATACTGTCATTCAAAAAGTATGTTCTGAACCGATTAATATTCCGGCCGGAAAAAGTAAGAATATAGAATTAGTAGGAGACATATTGTTGAGTCCCGGTACTTATTACTTATCTGCATTATATGATCTTTCTAATGACCGGCTGAACAGTGAGAATTACACTCTTCTGGGGAATAGTATGGTAATAAGTCTTTTACCTGAACCTACAGAATTGCCTGTTATTGCACTCACTTCTAAAATCAATTTTCAAGACTCCACAAAGGTTAGTAAAGATAACGTTATTCTTAAAGCCTCAATAAAAAATATAGGAGGTTTTATGAATAGTTATATTGCTGCTGTAGTGTTCCCTAAATTAGGTGGTATTTCTCTGAGTAATTATGGTTTTCAATCTATTATTCTCGATAAAAATGAAGAAAAGGAGGTTACCTTCCAGGGTTCTCTCGATTTAGATCTCGGAGAATACTTAACTGTTCCTTATTTCTGGGATTCTGAAAATTATGAATGGAAGGAAATTACGCCACGCGCTTTGGGTTGGCTTACATTTACACTGGTTGATAATATTGTTGAAGTTGAGCAGATTAAAACCAACAAGGTTAATCTGTATCCCAATCCGGCCACCGACGTACTATTTCTACAGTCGGACAATGTTGTAGAAAGCATTCAGGTTATAGATATATCCGGAAAACAATTATTATTGCTTAAACCAATGATTCGTGGAGAGATAGCAATTCCAGTAGAAAGATTAAGCTCCGGAATGTATACTCTTCGAATTGAAACAGATAAAGGAATTACAATTAGTAAATTTATAAAAAAGTAGTATGAGCAAACCTAAAAAAAGACTGACGGGTATAGTTTCCATTAGAAAGTTTATAAAGAAGTAGAGAAAAGGAAAGATTTAATTGTTTCGATAAATAACAAGCAGAGAAGATTAATTATGCAAGCATAAGATAAGCTTTTGCCAACCTTATGCTTGCTATTTTATTTATTTCCTCTTGTAAGAAGATGCTCTAATTCAAAACGAAGTAGAGATTTTGTTTCTTCTATATCAATCTTTTGATTTAATTCTTTTTCAATAGAAGTCACACCTTTATCAATAAATCCACAAGGATTGATATAATGGAAGTAATTCAGATCTGTATTTACATTGAAAGCCAGTCCGTGCATTGTTACAAAATGGCTGCTACGAACTCCTATAGCACATATTTTACGGGTACGAGGCGTATCTATATCCAGCCACACTCCGGTAGCACCAGCCAATCTGCCGGCGGTTATTCCATAATGCGAACAGACATTTATAACAGCCTGTTCCAATACATGAACATATTCCTTTAATCCCAGACTGTAGTCTTCCAAATTAAGGATAGGATAGCAAACAATCTGTCCCGGACCATGATAGGTTATATCTCCGCCACGGTCAATATGATAGAGAGTAGCTCCTATTCTCTTGAGCTGTTCCTCTCCTATCAGCATATTCTGATCTTTACCACTTCGGCCAAGCGTGTAGACATGCGGGTGTTCGCAGGAAATTAAATAATTAGAATGTTGCTTACCTTCCAGTTTTTCATGAACTATTTCATTAAAAAGATCCGTCTGCTTTTGCCATGCTTCGGCATACGATATTAATTGCCAATCGGTATATTCAAGTTTCTTCATACTCCTGTGTGCTTAAAATCCAAATCCTAAAACATAGGTTGGATTACTATATAATTCTATTATTTTAGCGTCTTTCTCTTTGTCAAGTTGTCGTGAGGCCGGATGACGCAAACTATTGTCAATTGGTTTACCATCCATTGCCCGACTGTTGTATTCCCAGAAATGAACATTTGAGGTATCTCCATCAACAGCCCAGCCTGCAGCCGGAATACTATCCAGTTTACAGTTAATCAGAACCGATTCTGCATAAGGATAACCTTTGCCTTTATTTATAGGAGAACGAGCAATGAGAGCATCTTTTCCTTTACCCACAAAGGTACAGTTTACAAATACATTCCCATGGTTTTTATTTGTATTACGAATCCACATAAAAGCTCCATAACTGGAAAGAGTACAGTCTTTAAAGAATGATGGTCCGCGACCAAGCACTGTATCTCCTCCACCATCAATAGTGCAATTTTCAAGGTATGTACTTCCATTTATCTGCAAGGCATCTCCGGAACCGATTATATGTACATTCTTAAGCATATTTCCTTCTCCCATCATTAACAAACCTTCGGCTTGACCTTGAAGATCGGTCTTAACTGTAAGGTTTACCAGACTGATGCAAAAACCGTTGTCGGACATAAAAGCAGCGCGTCGAGAAGGGAAAGCCCCCTTAAGTTCATTGGTTTTAATATCTGCAGGATGCGGATTAAATACTTCATTGTTAGCATAATGAATATGAACTCCGTCACGACTTTCGCCTTCAATCGTTACATATCTCTTATTGCGGAAATAAACGATCTCCTCATAATCACCATTCTTAACGAAAACTTTCCAGCCTCCGTTTTCCTCTTTTGTAGGAGTAATCATTGAGGGAGTAAAGTCGGGAATATAATCCAAAGCTCCTTGAACGGTATTGAAATCGCCCGAGCCATCGGCATTTACCACATACTTATGTACATCAGCCCCCGGACCAGATTCTTTAGTAGAGAACCTCCATGCATTCTTTTTTGAGAAACCATTAAACTTGCGGGCATTGATAACACTTTTATCAATGGTAACATAATATTTCTTTCCGTACTCCAGCAGATTGTTATGCAAATAAATGGTTGCTGTGTTTTCATGAATTATAACCGGATAAAAATGAAAAGCATCCGTAAAATGTCCGATGATATTCAGCTGATAGTTGGAAGTATCTCGCTTGTTTATCCCCGAAGGAGTACCCGGAACTGTATTTGCATTCGTGTAATTGGTTGCTTTGTATTCATAAGGCACCGGAGTATAAACACCTGTATTTCCCTGACTGGTTGTTGGTCCGGCCGGGATGCTTAAATCCAGACAATCCACCTGCCGATTGGTTCCTTCCTCGAAAACACGTATAAAACCTTTATTGCCGACAGTTGGCGTTCCTTCAAATTTCAAAACAAGATGAGTATCGGGATTTACATTTACTGCATTCCGTTGTGGAAAGCAGGAACTTTGGGCATGAATAGCCGCCGACATAAATAATAGTCCGGAGATAAGATAATAAGTGTTTTTCATATTTGTGTTTTTTTTTGCAACTTCACAAAGTTAAAAAGCATTTGTCATAATTCATAATAATAACCGGTCAAAAACATTTAATCTGGATATTTGTTTTTATATAAAGACTATATCTTTCAATCATTCATATAACAAAAGCTCCAGAAAATGATGCCGCCAGATTCTTTTAAACGGTAGCATCCATTTAGATGGTATGTAATCCGTTTTGTTTCTACTATTACTTCTGCAATATTGCAAAAGCAATACGCACATACATCCTATCCAAAAAAATATTATTAGTTTTTTATATGATTTATGCCACAGGGTTTTATTGTTTCTGAGGTTTAAATCATCTAAACTTAAAACTACTTTATATGAAATCATTACGTCTTATTATATCCTTGCTTTTCATGGCCCTGGTTTATTCTTGTCAGAACGATGATTTAGATTTGAATACAACTTCAGATAATTCGCTCGGGGTAACAACCAAAGGCATTGATAATGGGATTAAGATTGCTATTTTGTCAGACACCCATGTAATGGATCAGTCACTTCTGATAAAAGATGGAACAGCTTTTCAGACTTATCTGGCTAAAGATCCGAAACTATTGGAATATAGTTCCGAAATACTGCAGGCAGCTATTAAAAAGATTATATCACAAAAACCTGATTTAGTATTAATTTGTGGTGATTTGACTAAAGATGGCGAAAGGATAAGTCATGAAGAGGTAGCCAGAATTCTAAGGCAATTGACTTTAAATGGAATTAAAGTTGTAATAACTCCGGGAAACCACGATGTGAACAATCCGGAAGCCGCGCGGTATAATAAAGATAAATCATTCAGCGTACCAACTATTCAGGCTGACAAGATTCAATCTATATATGCTCATTTTGGCTATAAAGATGCTATTTCGAGAGATCCAAACTCATTAAGTTATGTTAGTGAACCTATTGAAGGACTCCGGATAATAGCAATTGATGCAAATAAGTATTACGAAAACACGACCACAACCATTGGCAGTGGTGTTATTAAGCCAGCAACAATGACCTGGATAAAGGAACAGCTGACCGATGCCAGTGACAAAGGAAAGTCTGTTATTGGAATGATGCATCATGGTTTAGTAGAACATTATCAAGATCAACAACTTATTGATCCTGGTTATGTAATTGACAACTGGACAACTGATGTTAACGAACTAATGAATGCCGGACTGAAGATTATCTTTACCGGACACTACCATGCCAACGATATTACAAAGAAGAGTAATGGCGCGAATTTTATCTTTGATGTAGAAACCGGTTCAACTGTTTCTTATCCGTTTACTTACCGGATGCTTACCATTGAAGGTAATAATTATAGCTTTGCTCCGCAAACTATTACTGACTATATGGAGCCAGGATTCACTGATTATGCAAATGCATTCTTTTCAGATTATATACAGGCATATTTCCGTAATCTGTTAATCCTTAAAGGAGTTCCAGATACTTCACCTGATTATTTTGCTTCCACCTTTGCTCCTTTCTTCGGAAATGCAGCAAAAGCTCACTTTGCAGGCGATGAAGTTATGCCTTCAGACTTCATGGATCAGTATCTTGAGGTAAGCGCAGTAAGTCCTGAATTAGCTAATGTTTTGCTTTCTCTTTGGACAGATCTGGGTGTTGACGATAATACTCTCAGTATTAACATGGCGACCGGAGGTACTACTCCATAATACACAATCTTATTGGTTGCTAAATAAATAAAAGCCGATTTTAACTAAAACCGGCTTTATTTATTTAAGTGTATCTACAAACTTACTTAGATCAGAATCTCATCACAAATTTCCCATAAAATATTGTATAGAGCATTACCGATACGGAACTAAATGCCATGGCTGCACTTGCAATCATCGGATTGAGAAGCAAGCCATTAAGCGGATAAAGCAATCCCGCAGCAATGGGTATACCTATCAGGTTATAGATAAATGCCCAGAAAAGGTTTTGATGAATAAGCTTCACTGTTTGTCGGGACAGCTTAAATGCTTTCGACAATAGCTGCAAATCAGAGGTCATTAACGTAATCATAGCTACATCCATAGCAATGTCCGTACCCTTTCCCATGGCAATACTTACATCTGCACGTGCCAGTGCCTGAGAATCATTGATTCCGTCGCCAACCATTGCTACTACACTACCCTCGTTCTGAAGTTCTTTCACAAAGTTCTCTTTATCACTTGGTAGCGCTTCGGCTTTGTAATGTCCGATGCCTAGTTCTAATGCTACAGAAGAGGCTGTGGCTTCTCCGTCTCCAGTAAGCATGCAGACTCTTATTCCCAGATTACGCAGCATCTTAACCGCTTCTTTTGATGAAGGTTTTACTTTATCGCTGATTGAAATTACCGACAGCAGACTATCATTTTTCCCAAAGTAAACAATACTTTTACCTTCGTTTTGAGATTTCTCTATCATACTCTTTAAATAGACAGATTCAGGAGCTCCAAAGTCATTTAATAATCTCTGGTTTCCGGCCCAATATATTTCGTCCTGATAAACCACTTTTATTCCTTTTCCGGTAATACTTTCGAAGGAGGATAAAGCTGTTGGTGTAATACCTTGTGACTGAAGTTCATTCACAATAGCATCTGCCAATGGATGTTCGGACTTCAACTCGGCAGCCAAAAGAATTTCCTTAGCCTGAGGTTCTTCTCCATTTTCCCAGAACCACTGAGAAACTGTAGGATGTCCTTCGGTTAATGTTCCGGTTTTATCCAATACTACCGTATTTACCTTTCTCATCTGCTCCAATGCCAGGGCATCTTTAATAAGAATATGGTTAGAGGCACCTTTACCTATACCCACCATCAGTGCGGTTGGAGTAGCAAGTCCAAGAGCGCATGGGCATGCAATAACAAGTACCGAAACAGCCGATAACAATGCGTAAGAGAACATATTGATTCCACCGAAAAGCATCCATACAATGAACGTTATAACAGACAAACCTAGCACTACAGGCACAAATATTCCGGTAATGCGATCGACTATTTTCTGCACCGGAGCCTTACTTCCTTGCGCTTCCTGTACCATTCTGATTATATTAGCCAGCAGAGTTTCCTTTCCCACTTTAGAAGTTTTCATCACAAAAGCACCCTTCTGGTTAATTGTTCCTGCCAGAACCATATCGCCAACATTCTTCTCTGCGGCAACAGGTTCTCCGGTAATCATGCTTTCATCCACAAAAGAGCTGCCTTCACTCACTGTTCCATCAACTGGTATTTTCTCTCCCGGGTGAACACTTACCAAATCATTTACCTGCAATTGAGAGATAAGCAGTGTTTCTTCTTTACCATCCCTTATTACCGAAGCAGTTTTGGGCTGTAATCCCATCAGCTTTCTGATAGCCGATGAAGTATTTCCTTTTGCTCTTTCTTCCAGAAGCTTACCCAGAAGCACAAATGCAATGATAACCGTTGCAGCTTCGTAATATACATGAGCTTCCAGCCCTCTCGAAGTCCAGAACTCCGGATAAAAAGTATTAAACACACTAAATGAAAAAGCTATGGAAGTACTCAGTGCTACCAGTGTATCCATATTACTTCTACCTATTTTCAACTGTTTCCAGGCATTTATATAGAAGGAATTACCAAACAGCAGAAGAACCGGCAATGCCAGAATCAGCATTATTCCGTGCGCATAGGGAATGTGCATAAACACCATTGATATTAACATCATGGGAATTGCAAAAATCCATGCTCCAATTGTCTTTATCTTTAATTTATTGTATCTTTTTCTTTGCTCTTCTTCTTGCAATTCCAGCGCATTATCTTCCTCAATAATCAGGTCGTACCCCGCCTCTTGTATAGCTTTCTGTAAAGAGTCGGGCGATAAGATTAAGCGGTCGAACTCTATGGAAAGGGTATTTGCTGCCAGATTAACGGCTCCTTTCTCAACTCCCGGAAGGCTATTTACAGTTTTCTCAACGTTACTTGCACAACCTGCACAATGCATATTTAGTACAGGATATGTTTTATTTTCTATCTTCTTCATAAGTAAATTGTCATTATTCAACTTTGTTCGATAAGTAGTATCAGGCTATTCAGTAAATATAAACACTGAATAACCAGATCTGCCTATTCGATTAACTACAAATATAACGTAACATTAATAAATTTATCAGGTTATCTGCTAATTCTAATGTACAGCATCCAAAGAAAAGATGTACACCTTTTTATAATTTACTCTACACCTAATATTTGAAAGATGTACTGCATAATTAGAACACTTAAGGAAGTAATCCCTAAGATAACCTGAAAAAACCGAATACTAAATAAGAAGAGTTGAATAAAGGTTTAGATAAAACCTTGAAGAGAAAGCACCTGGCGGATCAGCGTTCAAGTTTGTTTCATGAATCGCTGTAGGCAAATCATTGTAACACAAAAGAGAGTGCTCGGACAGTAGAGCATAAGCAGGCATATGAAACACCATGCAAGGCGAATCTTTCTGCAAATCTACTTTATAAATTACCGTTTTGCAGCATTTTTCTTTATTCTGAGATGTACATTTACCGGTCTTTCTATGCTCATTATTCATGCAGTAACCCTTGTGCCCTGCTTTACCTTTAAGTTCATTGCAATGACATTTGCACAAAGATACCGATGTTGCTGCCATGTTATGGCCACATCTGCAAAATGACATGCTAGCTCCTGCTCCTACATAAACAATTGTAAGAGAGAGTATACAAGCTATTATGAACTTCAATCCTTTCATTATGGCCGCAAATATATAAATATTATAGAGATTTTGGCAATTAAATTTCCTTATTTATTAGCTCTATTCCTTAATAAGTTTTATATTTGTCGGTGACAAAAGGATAGTTTTACAACCCTATAAACTATAATAGTAAGATGAAAACAAACTTAAAGATAATTCTTTCTGCACTTTTATTGACAGGAATATTATTTCCTTCCTGTGGAGGAAAGAAGCAAAAAGAATCTGATAAACTCACAACCGACAGTGTTTTGTTAAAAGAAACTTCTCATCTATTCGATGATCCTAAAAAACCCGGTTGTTCACTTGATATTAGTTTTGCATATATTAAAAACGCATCAAACAAGACTTTGCAGGATAGTATTAATAATAAGCTTCTTTCTGTTTGTTTTGGAAACGAATACGTTGGACAAGATCCAAAAGTTGCCGTTGCAGCATATAAAATTGCTTATATAAAAGGATATAAGAATGATGTGCAACAGTTCTATCTGGAAGATCAAAAGAAGAATTCTGAGGAAGATTTTAATGCCGGATGGTATAATTACAGTAAAGACTTAAAGTCAAAGTTTACATTCAACGAAGATGGTGTATTGGTTTGTCAGATTGATACTTACGATTATACCGGAGGTGCTCACGGAAGCTATGCATCTACCTTTATAAACTTTGATCTACTAACCGGCAAACAAATTCGTCTTGCCGATCTTTTCAAAGATGGATACGAAAAAGAGTTAACCAAACTGCTGCTTTCCAAACTCGAAAAGCAGAACAAAGTAACCTCGGAAGCCGAACTTGAAGAGATTGGTTATTTCATCACAGAACCGCTTTCGCCTACAGAAAATTTCTATCTGAATGATGATGGATTCACCTTCTATTACAATGTTTATGAGATTGCTCCTTATGTAATGGGACCAACAAAAATAGAGATCTCTTTTTCGGACGTAGAATCTCTGATGAAGGATGAAAACCCTGCAAGCGGATTATATTAGCATTATAAATTACGAATAATAAATACGAACTAAAGACAATGGAGATTATTCTTAAATATTTCCCCAACCTAACCGAAGAGCAGCACCGTCAGTTTGCAGCTCTTTATGATTTATACATAGACTGGAATGCCAAAATAAATGTGATTTCCAGAAAAGATATCGAAAACCTGTACGAGCATCACGTGCTCCATTCTCTTGCTATTGCAAAGGTTATCGATTTCAAGCCCGGAACTTCAATAATGGATCTCGGTACCGGAGGAGGTTTTCCCGGTATTCCGCTGGCTATTCTTTTTCCGGATACGAAGTTTCACCTGGTGGACAGTATCGGAAAGAAAGTGAGAGTGGCAACAGAGGTGGCAAATGCCATAGGACTGAAGAATGTAACCTTCCGTCATGCCCGTGCACAGGAAGAAAAGCAATTGTTCGACTTTGTAGTTAGCCGTGCCGTAATGCCTCTTTCCGATTTAATTGATATTATTAAGAAGAATATTTCAAAAAAGCAGATCAATGCGTTGCCAAACGGCCTTATTTGTTTAAAAGGAGGCGAGCTGCAACACGAGACTTTGCCATTTAAAAATAAAACAGTTATCAATAGCATTAGCGACTACTTTGAGGAAGAGTTTTTCGAAACAAAGAAGGTTGTTTATGTTCCATTAGTTTAAGAATATATTTTTATGAAAATAAAGAAATTTGAATTCAATATGTTTCCCGTGAACTGTTACGTTCTGAGTGATGATAACAACGAAGCAGTTGTGATTGACCCGGGATGCTTCTACGAAGAAGAAAAGATGGCTCTGAAAAAATATATCGATAGTAATGGACTTACAATAAAGCATCTTCTCAATACTCACCTGCATCTGGATCATATATTTGGTAATCCTTTTATGCTAAAGGAATACGGAATTAAAGCGGAAGCAAACAAAGCGGATGAGTTCTGGCTTGAACAAGCACCTAAACAGTCGCGTATGTTTGGCTTTGAACTTAAGGAAGAGCCGGTGCCACTAGGTAAATACATTTGCGATGGCGACATTATTTCATTTGGTAATTTAACTCTGGAAGCCATTCATGTTCCGGGTCATTCTCCCGGAAGTCTGGTTTATTACTGCAAACAGGAAAACTGTATGTTCTCCGGTGATGTATTGTTCCAGGGAAGCATTGGACGTGCCGATCTTGCACGAGGCAACTTCGACGAATTGCTGGAAAACATTTGTAGTCGTCTCTTTGTTTTGCCAAATGATACTGTTGTTTATCCCGGTCACGGAGCTCCTACCACAATAGGAACTGAGAAAACCGAGAATCCTTTTTTCAGATAAGTAAAGAACCAAAATATAACTATACTTTAAGAAAAATATAATACTATGAAAACAGATCTATTATCTAACCGACATATCGGCATTGAAGAGAAAGATATGGAACACATGCTCAACACCATTGGTGTAAAAAGCCTGGATGAACTGATTAACCAAACAATTCCTTCAAATATTCGCTTGAAGAAGCAAGTAACTCTTCCTGCTCCGATGACGGAACGTCTTTTTACAGAACACATCTGCAAATTAGGAGCAAAGAATAAGATTTTTACTACCTATATTGGTATGGGGTGGTATGATACTATTACTCCTGCCGTTATTCAGCGAAATGTACTCGAGAATCCTGTTTGGTACACTTCTTATACGCCATATCAGACCGAGGTTTCGCAAGGACGCCTGGAAGCTTTAATGAATTTCCAGACAGTTATATCCGATTTAACGGCTATGCCTTTGGCAAACTGTTCACTGCTGGACGAGGCAACTGCTGCTGCAGAAGCGGCAAACATGATGTACGGACTGCGTTCCCGCGAACAACAAAAGAATGGCGCTAATATTCTTTTTGTTGATGAAAAGGTTTTTCCACAGACGCTTGCCGTAATTAATACTCGCGCTGTTCCTCAGGGGTTAGTTGTGCTTACCGGAGATTATAAGCAATTTGAATTTACGCCCGACGTATTTGGCTGTATTATTCAATATCCAAATTCAGATGGTAATGTGGAAGATTACCGTGGATTCACTGAAAAGGCTCATGCTGCCGGATGTAAAGTTTCCGTAGCTGCCGACATACTTAGTCTGGCTCTGCTTGTTCCTCCCGGAGAATGGGGAGCTGATATTGTTTTAGGCTCAACTCAACGATTAGGTATCCCAATGTATTACGGAGGTCCTTCGGCTGCTTACTTTGCCACACGAGACGAGTTTAAAAGAAGTATGCCTGGGCGAATCATCGGCTGGTCGAAAGATAAATATGGTAAGCTTTGCTACCGCATGGCATTGCAGACACGCGAACAACACATTAAGCGAGAGAAAGCTACATCGAACATTTGTACTTCTCAGGCTTTGCTTGCAACTATGGCCGGATTCTATGCTGTTTACCATGGCGCTGAGGGCTTAAAGAATATAGCCAATCGCATACATCAGACAACTACCTATATAAACAAAATATTAAAGAAATTAGGATATAAGCAGCAAAACGAACAATACTTTGATACAATCCGTATATCACTCATTGATCAGGTTTCAGCCAGTCAGATGCGTACTATTGCTCAAAGCAAAAAAGTAAACCTACGCTATTTTGATAATGGAGATGTGGGAATCAGTGTTGACGAAACAACAGATATTCACGATGTAAATGTTCTGCTTACCATTTTCTCTATTGCTGCAGAAAAAGAGTTTGCAGAAGTAACCTCTATTCCTGAGAATGGTTCTCTGAAAGAATCGTTTAAACGTAAAAGTACATTCCTTACTCATCCTGTTTTCAATCAGTATCATACAGAAACAGAGATGATGAGATATATCAAACGTCTAGATAGAAAGGATATTTCATTGGCTCATTCCATGATTTCTCTTGGATCGTGCACCATGAAGCTGAACGCAGCTGCCGAGTTATTCCCATTGTCTAACCCGGCATTTTCGGGCATACATCCTTTTGCTCCGGAAGAACAGGTAGAAGGTTACAGCGAACTTATCTATAACTTAGGTGAATATCTGAAACAGATTACTGGCTTTGCCGGTGTAAGTTTCCAGCCCAATTCAGGTGCTGCAGGAGAATATGCTGGACTTCGTGTTATTCGTACTTATCTTATCAGCAAAGGTAAAGGTAACCGTAGTAAGGTTTTAATTCCTGCATCAGCTCACGGAACCAATCCAGCATCGGCAGTTCAGGCGGGATTCACTCCAATCATCTGTGCATGCGATGAATTTGGTAACGTTGATATGAATGATCTTCGTACTAAAGCAGAAGAAAACAAGGACGATCTGGCTGCTCTGATGATAACCTACCCTTCTACTCACGGTATTTTTGAAACTGAAATTAAAGAGATCTGTGCCATTATACATGCATGTGGTGCTCAAGTTTACATGGATGGAGCAAACATGAACGCTCAGGTAGGATATACCAATCCAGGAACAATTGGTGCAGATGTCTGCCATCTTAACCTGCATAAAACATTTGCCATTCCTCATGGTGGTGGTGGTCCTGGCGTAGGCCCTATTTGCGTGGCTAAACATCTTGTTCCATTCTTGCCTGAACATCCATTCTTTGGTTGTTCTCAGAATACAGTTTCCTCTGCTCCTTATGGAAGTGCCGGTGTTTTACCAATCACTTACGGGTATATCCGAATGATGGGAATTGAAGGCTTAAAGCAAGCAACAGCGATTGCAATTCTCAATGCCAACTATCTGGCTGCACGTTTGAAAGATACTTATGGTATTGTTTATAGAGGAGCCAATGGTTTTGTAGGTCATGAAATGATTCTTGAATGCCGTAACATTTCTAACGAGACAGGTATTACAGAAAATGATATTGCCAAGCGATTGATGGACTACGGATACCATGCTCCTACTCTCTCTTTCCCTGTTCATAGCACATTAATGGTTGAGCCTACAGAAAGCGAAAGTCTTGCCGAACTGGATAACTTTGCAGATGTAATGCTATCCATCTACCAGGAAATTCAGGAAGTGAAGGATGGCACTGCCGACAAAGCAGATAATGTTCTTGTAAATGCTCCTCACCCCGAATATGAAGTGGTAGCAGATAATTGGTCTCACGCATATTCACGTGAAAAGGCTGCTTATCCTATTCAGTCTGTTCGCGATAATAAATTTTGGATAAACGTAGCCCGTGTGGATAATACGTTGGGAGATCGCAAATTGCTGACTACAAGATATGAAACATTTGAATAGATAACTTAATCAAGAAATAGAAAGAGGATAGCAAATTTGACCTTGCTATCCTCTTTTTTTACGTTTTGCTTTATGCTAACTTACATAAAAATATCAATTTATAAGCGCGTTAAATAAAAATATGGCTTTTATATATTGAGGAAATATTTTTTGAAATATCTGATATAAATTATATAGTCAGAATTGTTTCGCCATTTTTTAAATATCCGGTTAAAGGTTCCCCCATATACCGAACATCAATTCCTAGTTTTATTAATGTGCTTGTAACTCCAAACTTATCACAACAGTCTTTACAAGCTTCAACATGCAGTCCCTGACCTAACATTTCAAGAACTTCAGTTTGTATCTGAGTATTATTTCCTACTAATTTCACAGAAGCTCCCCATATAATTACATTAACTTCTTGCCACCATTCTCTTTTCTTTGAGTTTATAGCATACATTGACAACATATTAAACACGGTATCCTTATTATCAGTTGTCCAAAGAATATTAATTTTATTCATAACATTATAATTTAGTAATTATAAAATAAGTAAAATCATTTATAAAAATAATACCACCAGTAAGTATCTCCGTACTTTTTACGCATTACATTCGCTTCGGTTGCCGGATTATTTTGTACTTTCTTTAGTTTAAGAAACTCCTTGAACTTCTCCAAAGTAACCTTATTTACATATATCACCGGAGCTTTATTTAAAAAATTGCATAGTGCAGCAGCTTCTGAATAATGCTTTGGCATTTGCTTTTTGTTGTAGTTCCAGTAACGTTTTAGTCCCCAGCTTATTTTCTCAACATTCTTGTCGAGCAGAGCAGACATTAAGTAATACTCGTAGGCCACTTTATTATCTTGGTTATCGCTATAGAACTTACAGATAAACTTATCATAATTCCCTTTAGTAGGAAACGGATAATAGTTATCAGATAAACGCTGTTTTATTCCTCCAAATACCTGATCCTTATTCATAAGAATAGAAGTATCTGCTATTATTTCATAAAGTTCTTTTGCAAAATCACGATGAAATAATGTCTTATCAAGTATTTGCGCAGTTTGCTTTGTTGCATTTAAGTGTCCGTTTGCAGAAGCAATAAGCACATAATCCTTCAGCATTCTGAATGAATTTCTATTTTTCAGATAATCATTGTTTGCCCATTCCGTAGCAAGGTGTTTGGCTCCTAAATAGAAATAAATCATAGCGCCACCCGGATATGATGGTTTGTCTTTATTATAATCGAAGAACAGCCCATCAGACTTATAATTCTGTGTGTATTCAAACATTTTATCTCCTGCTTGCCCCGAAAGAACCAAAGCTGTATTACGAAGCACAGTCATTTCTCTGGTAGGATGAGGAGCATCCTTACCAGCCCTTAAAGCTTTGTTATAGTTTCTGTTTTGTATGCTGCGATCTATCACCATCTCATATCTGAAGTCATCATTACAATTGGCCAGCATAGCTGTAAATACCGATAAAATGAGAAATCCAATTATATTAGTGTATATCCATCGGGCATAGGAAGTAATTCTGTTTCCCATTGGAGGAAACATTTGCCTGATTGCAATTAATACGAAAAACAGTAAAAGCAACAGATGTGGAAGCAGTTCTTCTGTTTTATTATCTACCGGAGTAATTGGATGAATGCCAAATAAAACCTGGTTGATTGTAAAATGAGGATATAATAAATATTTAGCCAAGACGAACGAAAGTCCGATTAATCCGAAAGACAATAAACTAATAGAGAAAACATTGCTATTTCTTTTTGAGAAAGTTCCGCCTAAGAAGATTAGTCCTAAAAAGAAGATAGCAGCACTACCCGAAAGGCAAAAAAACAACAATGGTATTAACCAACTCAGAGTTATGAGACTTTTTCGGGTATCTTGTATCTTTATAAAAAAATAATAGCTTGTCAGCAGAAAAGAAATACCAAGTACATAAGTAAAAATAGACTCTAGATGAGTCATCAGATAAAGCGAACGCCCTGCATCAGTGATAATTACCAAAAGAAGGAACGACGGTATATACGAGATTATAAAATACTTCCTGTTAAAGTCAAACGATTTGTGAATGAGCCACTGAATTAGTTGCAAAAATGCAATAATAATAAGTGCTCCTATCCAGGGATAACACAGAAACTGAGTGAAAAAAGAAGCTACATAAAGAAGTATTCCTCCCGGTTTACTTACTTTTTCCAAAAAGAAAGGAAAGTCATAAGTAAATAGAGATAAGTCTTCTGTGATGTATAATAAATATCGGAAACTTATAGCCAGATAAACAAAGCTAAATAAAATAAAAAGAAATCCACTCACACAAGAGATTGTACGAGTGGTTTTCTTTTCTAAATGAGAGTTATAACTATACATAAGCTATTCTGTTTTACGCAATACTACTGCAGATCGAGCCGGAATATACAGTTTTAGCCACTCTTTATTTTCGCCTTTGTATAGCGGATCAAAATTAGTTAAATGCTTAATAGTGTCGTCAGCAAATCCATTTCCACCAAATTCCTTAGCATCGGTATTCAGTACAACACTATACGTACCCGGAGCTACAAGGAAGCCATAATCGGTAAATGATTTAGCCGGATTAAAGTTAAATACAAAAACCAGATCATCACGTTTATATGCCAATATCTGATCACCATCATTATGCCATATTTCTTGAACAGGAATAGTCTGGAAATCTTTCACATTTTTAATCAGTTCAATCATTTGTTCATCAAAATCGGCTAGATAGTGATATACCAACGTTTTACGATCTACAAGATCCCATTGGCGACGTGCATATTTACACGACCAGCCATTACCATCACGCGGAAAGTCGATCCATTCCGGGTGACCAAACTCATTACCCATGAAGTTGAGATATCCTCCATTGATAGTAGTAGCCGTAACCAAACGAATCATTTTATGAAGAGCTATACCACGATTTACAGTATAGTTTTCGCTGCCTTTCTGCATATGCCAGTACATATCAGCATCAATTAAACGGAATATAAGAGTTTTATCGCCCACTAATGCCTGATCATGACTTTCAGCATAAGAAATAGTTTTTTCGTCTTTACGACGATTGGTTACTTCCCAGAATATAGATGATGGTTTCCAGTCTTCATCTATTTTTTCCTTGATTGTCTTAATCCAATAATCAGGAATATTCATTGCCATGCGGTAATCAAACCCATAGCCGCCATCTTCTGTTTTTGCAGCTAATCCAGGCATACCCGATACTTCTTCGGCAATTGTTATAGCTTCCGGATTTACCTGATGTATAAGCTTATTTGCCAATGTGAGGTAACATATAGCATTATCATCCTGATGACCATTGAAATAATCACCATAGCCAACGAATGCTTCTCCCAAACCATGACTGTAATACAGCATAGAAGTTACGCCATCGAAACGGAATCCATCAAACTTATACTCATCCATCCAGAATTTACAGTTAGAGAGTAAGAAATGAAGAACCTCGCTCTTGCCATAATCAAAGCAAAGTGAATCCCATGCCGGATGTTCTCTTTTAGCACCTTGATAGAAATATTGAAAAGGATCGCCGGCAAAATATCCTAGTCCTTCTATTTCGTTCTTGGCTGCATGAGAATGGACAATATCCATAATCACAGCAATACCTAATCCGTGAGCTGTATCAATCAACAGTTTTAGCTCTTCTGGAGTTCCGAAACGCGAAGATGCTGCAAAGAAATTAGATACATGATAGCCAAAGCTTCCATAATAAGGATGCTCCTGAATAGCCATAATCTGAATACAGTTGTATCCGGCCTTTGCTATTCGTGGAAGTATTTTTTCGCGGAATTCATTGTAAGTTCCTACCTTTTCCTCTTGCTGAGCCATACCAATATGACACTCATAGATTAAAAGTGGATCTTTTTTAGGGATAAACGGTGTTTTACTAAACTGAAAAGCTTCTTCAGGAGACCATACCTGAGCAGAAAATATTTTGGTAATATCATCCTGTACTACACGTGTAGCCCATGCGGGAATACGTTCACCTTGTCCTCCCTCCCAGTAGATTTTCAGTTTATATAACTCACCATGTTTCAACGCATCGGCAGGTAATTGCAATTCCCAATTACCATTACCAATGCGTTGTAATTTATAAGATTCTTTTTCCTGCCAGTCACTGAATGTACCAATCATATAAATACAAGTGGCATTAGGAGCACATTCACGGAATACCCATCCATCATTGGTTCGGTGTAGACCGAAATACAGATATCCGGAAGCAAAGTCTGAAAGAGTTATTTTACCATGTTCGGTTAATTCAGACTCTTTATTGAGCACATGTTCATAGCGTCCTGTTATTGCTTCCTTGTAAGGTTCAAGCCATGAGTCTCTCTTAATTAAATTCAGTGTCTTATTCATAGGTGTGTTTGGTCAGTATAACTTAAGCTAATACTTTTACGATTACTTTCTTAACTCCGGTTTCAGTAATGCCAGGAGCGTGACCGTCTTCAGGGAAGAATATAGCAAACATTCCAGGTTTTACAGCTATATAACTATCTGCCAATCCTTCAAAGAAAGTAATATCTTTTTCTTCATTATAAGCAGCATCAGCAGGTTTACAGTCTGCACCAGCAGTGTATCCCATAACTTCAACACCCGACAATGGAATCTGAATATCAATAAACTTATTGTGTGTTTCCAATTTGGCTTGTTCCTTTGTTTTTGGGCTAGTCTGTGCTACATTAACAACTAAATCTTTCCCTTTAAGTTCAGTTTTGCCAACTTCCATTTCTGAAAGATTATTTGATTTCAAGAATTCAACAGCCTGAGCAAAAAGAGGATTCAAAGAAACATATTTGTCCAAATTTTCAATTTTATCTACTACCATAACTTTTTAATTTATTAGATTAATAATTACTTATTTTTATTTTATTCAAATTCATCAATTGTATAATTAGTGAAGTCGCTAAAGCGTTTCAGTTGTTTAAATACATCGGATACATTATCGAGCATCTTTTCGTCCAGGAAGAACTCGTCAGGAACCTGATAAGAGCAAATAAATTCCTTTGGTTTGAGATAATCAATGTATTTAAAATCCTTAGGAAAGCCTTTAGGAGCAGTCTTCAGAAAGTTTTCTCCAATAACAGGGAAATATTTTTTAAACGCAGGATCTTCTACTATTGAGCGGTACTCGTCAATATTATCATAGACAGATTGCCTTAAAGCCTTCAGAATATTTGGTGGAGGGCATAGACTTCCTCCTGCCAGCATACAATTACCCAACTGGAGATGAACATAGTAGCCACAATGCTCTGACTTCTTGCCTTTTCCATTAATATATCCACCAAAATGGATCTTATACGGCGATTTGTCCTGAGAAAAACGAACATCTCGGTAAATGCGGTATGTGCAGTCTTTTGCCTGAATTCCAACAATCTCATCATCAAACAGAGATATCCGTTGAATAATGGCAGTCAGTAAGTTTTCGAATTCAGTCTGAGCTTTCAGATAATCGTCCTTGTGGTCGTTAAACCACTCGCGATTATTATTTAAAGATAGTTCTTTTAAGAACTGAAATATAACAGGTATATTCATTATTTCATTTATCTTTTTACCACTACAAACGTACTAAAATAAAATTGTATTACCGTATATTTTAATGCAAAAATGAGATCTACACTATTCTTTACCCGTTCTTACAACCTCAAGTAGCTGATTATGAAGTTTCCCGTTTGTAGCAAGAACCTGATGTCCGGAATAAAAAGAATCTCCTCCATCAAAATCAGTAACCTTACCTCCGGCCTGCATTAAGATTAATGTTCCAGCAGCTATATCCCATGGACCAAGAAATGCTTCTATACGTGCTTCGAACCGTCCCGCAGCAATATAACAAATTTCGGCTGCTGCAGCTCCTTGCAGACGCAATCCTCCTGCTTTACCATACAATTCCTGTATAATATGAAGGGCCATTGGTTTGTACTCTTTAGAATTATAAGGGAATCCCAAAGCTATAAATGCGCTATCCATAACCTCCACATCCGACACATGAATTTCATTGCCGTTCAGATACGCTTTGCTACCTTTCCATGCCCAGAAACATTCATCTCTGCACACTTCATACACAACTCCGATCAATAGTTCTGTTTTACTTCTCAATGCAATGCTTACGCAATACGGAGCATTGTTATGGATATAGTTTGTAGTTCCGTCAAGAGGATCAACCAACCAGAAATACTCTTCTTCTCCATGAGAACCAGATCCTTCTTCAGCAATAAACCCGGCTTCCGGAATCAGTTCCGACAAACGGGCAACGACTCTGCGTTCCGACTCTTTATCTACGTATGATACATAATCGTGCGAATTCTTTTCTTCTACCCTATCCCTGTTAAAGTTGATACGTTCTTCCCGAAGAAAGGCACCGGTTTCAATAGCCAGCTGACGTACTTTCTCTGTAATTTTCTCTAAATCTAGCATACCTATTTGTTTTTAATGAATCAAATGTACAGATTATTAATGTAAATGGAACTATAATGTTGTGCGGAATTTCAGTTATATGATGTTAATCACTTGAAGATACTGTAAAAGAATCTGTTACATTACAAAATAGAATGAATCAATTTCTGGATATTATTCACTATTAAATTCAAGTAAATCAGCAACGGATTATTTGATAGTTTAATGAATAACAATCTGTATAAAACAAACACTCCCCGCATGTTTTAATCAACATACGGGGAGTGTTTGTTTATTAATTTATAGACTTGTTTACCAAGCGTAATTTATACCAAAACTAAGTAATTCCTTAAACTGGAAGTAAGATTTACCCGGGCGACGAGTAACACCATCATCAAATCGTCCGTGGAAGAATAGTTTGGTCGACAAATAACGGTTCAAAACAAAGTTAAAGGTGTTTTCCCATTCTGCTTCTACTTTTTTGTAGCTGGTGAAATAATACAAACGAGACTCCCAGGTTACCGATGGGAACATAGTCCATTTCATATTAGTCAGCAACTTAGAACCGACATCATGCAGAAAAGTTTCTCCTTCCTTCAATCCATAACTTGTTTCATTTACCTTATCGTTTCCTACATATTTCATATTATACGCAGCAGGAGACATAACTACAGACAGAGTAAGCTTCTTTTTGTTTATCTTGTAGTCCATACCAATACTTAAGTTCCAATTAGCCGGAGCAAGGAAAGACGATTTAAGATTTTTGCTGTTCGTAGAATAATTCTTAAAGAACTGAGTTGTGAACTCACTTGAAATAGTATAATACCAGTTTGAAGCTGCTTTTAAGCCTAGTTTACTAGACAAACGAAGTAGGTCGGTGTTTATTCTATAAGGACGAATAGTATCTGAAGACACAGTATTAACCCCTATTTTAGCTTCAAATGTATTATCAAACTGAATCTTTTGCTGATCATTATAATTAGCAAATAATTGAAGATTCAACAACGCAGAGTTTGTACTTTCACCACCATTATACCAGTTATCCGAAATATAGTTCTGCGTAAACTGCATAGATCCATTACCATAATTAACCCAGAAATTAGGTTTCTGAATTGTTACTTGAACCTTCTCTACATGATTACTCATTGGCTCTGGTTTAAAGAGCTTTATTACAGATGTTTTAGGTTTTAATTCTTCTGTTTCTTCAACTCTATATATTGATTGTTTGGTTATATTATCTTCAAAATTAACAACCAGATCAGGATATTTAAGATATGTATATAGTAAAGCTTTATTTACAATATGACTTATCCTTTCTGTCTGATTGAACGCATTTTTATCAATTGGAAACAGCTCATCAAGAGGATATTCTTGCTTTTGTATTCCCAGTGGTTTCCACTTAGGATTATAAGCATCTGCTATTGGAGAATAATAATATGCAAGAGGCACAAACAATCTGTAGAATCTTGGCTCAAGTTCAATATATCTGGCAGGAACAGAGTCATTATTCAATGAGTCCAACACTCCCAGATGACGATTATACAATGTTGTAAGTGCGTCACTGTACTTTTTCAGGAATACCGTATCCTGCTCTATTTTCTCCAAGGAAGAACGCTGACTTTTCTTATTATTAGCAAACGAAGTAAGCGTAAAAAACAATAATAAAATTAAAGTAAATTCTTTTTTCATACCGTATTTAAAAACTAATAAATCACAAAGCTACAACTAAATATTTAAATTGCATAAAGAATCCCCAAATATTGTTTTTTATAATAATTTTAAGTTGAAAATTTAACTACGTCCTCTTTTTTTAGTATTTTTGCGGTTTAAAAGGTCTATAAAACCGCATAATTTAATTATAATAAAATAGTATTGTCGTGGGAGAAACAAAGTACATCTTCGTCACAGGAGGGGTTGCCTCTTCATTAGGTAAAGGAATTATTGCATCATCAATTGGTAAGCTACTTCAAGCTAGAGGTTATAAGGTAACTATTCAAAAGTTCGATCCTTATATCAATATTGACTCAGGAACACTTAACCCTTACGAACATGGGGAATGTTACGTCACAGTTGATGGTCATGAATGTGACCTTGACTTGGGACATTACGAAAGAATGTTGGATATTCAGACTACTAAGGCTAATAATATCACAACAGGACGTATTTATAAGAGTGTAATTGATAAAGAACGTCGTGGCGACTTCTTAGGTAAAACTATTCAGGTTATACCTCATATTACAGACGAAATTAAACGAAACGTTAAATTCCTTGGTAGTAAATACAAATACGATTTTGTAATTACCGAGATTGGTGGAACTGTAGGTGATATCGAATCTCTTCCATTCATTGAAAGTATGCGCCAGCTTCGTTGGGAGCTTGGTAATAATGCACTTTGCGTGCACTTAACTTATGTACCTTATCTTGCTGCTGCTAAAGA
This sequence comes from Bacteroidaceae bacterium, assembly GCA_963668125.1. Taxonomy (GTDB): domain Bacteria; phylum Bacteroidota; class Bacteroidia; order Bacteroidales; family Bacteroidaceae; genus Bacteroides. Next base: position 2,862,702 of record OY764215.1, read on the forward strand.
GTTGAAGACTAAACCTACTCAGCACTCTGTTAAGCAATTACAGGAACTAGGAGTACAACCAGATATCCTGGTACTTCGCAGTGAGCATAATTTGAGTGATGGTTTAAGAAAGAAGGTTGCACTATTCTGTAATGTAGAAGACAGAGCCGTAGTTCAGTCAACAGACGTACCAAGTATCTATGAGGTTCCATTAAAAATGCAGGAACAAGGACTTGATGAAACAATCCTTAGCAAGATGGGATTACCTGTTGGTAACAAACCAAACCTGGATTCATGGAAAGCGTTTATCGACAGAAGAGAAAAGGCAACTAAAGAAGTTAAAATTGCCCTTGTTGGTAAATATGTAGAATTGCAGGATGCATACAAATCAATTCTAGAAGCTCTTTCACAAGCAGCTACATACAACGACCGTAAGGTTAAGATTGAATATGTACAGAGCGAGAAACTTACAGAAGCTAATGTAGCTGAGAAGTTAAGCAATGTAGATGGTGTTGTTATCTGTCCGGGATTTGGTCCTAGAGGTATCGAAGGTAAGTTCGTAGCAGCAAAATATACTCGCGAAAATGATATTCCAACATTTGGTATCTGTTTGGGTATGCAGTCAATCTGTATTGAATTTGCAAGAAATGTATTAGGATATGCAGATGCAAACTCTGTAGAGATGGACGAAAGCACTAAGTTCCCTGTAATTGACATTATGGAAGAACAAAAAGCAATTACCAACATGGGTGGAACTATGCGTTTGGGTGCTTTTGAATGCGTAGTAGACAAGAAATCGAAAACTTACGAAGCATACAAGAAAGAGCATATTCAGGAACGTCACCGTCACCGTTATGAATTCAACAACTTATACAAAGCAGAATATGAAAAGGCTGGTATGAAGTGTGTGGGAATTAATCCGGAGTCAGACTTGGTAGAAATTGTAGAAATACCGAATCTACGTTGGTATATTGGTACACAATTCCACCCGGAATACAGCAGCACAGTGCTTAATCCTCACCCACTGTTTGTATCCTTTATTAAGGCCGCTATTAATAAATAAGACTTTAAAAATATAAATGTATAACTTGTAATTATGGACAAAAATACCTTAGTGGGATTCGTACTGATTGCAGCTGTTTTAATAGGGTTTACCTTTTTACAACGGCCTAGCGAACAACAACTTATTGCCCAGAAACACTTTCAGGATTCCATTCAAACCCTGGCTAAGAAGGATACTGCCAACAAAGCTAAAGCAGTTGCTTTAGCAGACTCTATTGCAGCTCAGTCTGTTGATACAACGGCTACTTTCCACAGTGCTGCACAAGGAACTGAAAGCTTTACTACTATTGAAAATGATTTAGTAAAACTAACATTCTCAAACAAAGGCGGACGAGTTTACTCTGCCATGTTGAAGAAATACAATGGTCAGGACAAAAAGCCATTGGTTTTATTCGACAAAGACGATGTTAGTATGAATTTCTTCTTCTATAACAAGAAAGAAAAGATTGAAACTAAGGATTATTATTTCCAGGCTGTAAACAAGAGCGACTCTTCGGTTACAATGCGTTTGGCTGCCAGCAATGATAGCTATATCGATTTCACTTATACCATGCATAAAGGAAACTACATGGTAGATTTCAGTATTAAAGCTAACGGCATGCTAGATAAGCTGTCTCCAAGCGTTAATTACGTAGATGTAGAATGGAATCAGAAACTTCGTCAGGCAGAACGTGGATACAAAAACGAAGGTCGTTATGCTTACCTGATGTATAAGTACGATGGTGCCGACACAGAGAATCTCTCTGAAAGCAAGAATGCTGAAGCTTCTATCACAGGAAGATTAAAATGGATTGGTTACAAAACTCAATATTTCTCTTCTGTATTTATTGCCGATCAGGATTTTGAAAAGAATGTTTTGAAATCTAGCTTAGAAACTGAAGGTAGCGGTTATCTGAAGAATTACTCATCAACAATGACTACTTACTTCGATTCTAAGGGTTCTAAGGCTACCAACATGCATTTCTACTTTGGTCCTAACCATTACAAAACACTGAAAGCATTTGATGCAGGTAAAGACGATAGTAACAAACTTGAGCTTGATAAGCTTGTTCCACTAGGTTGGTCAGTACTTCGCTGGATAAACAAGGTGTTTACCATTAATGTATTCGACTGGCTTACAGGTCTTGGATTAAGCATGGGATGGGTACTCTTCTTTATGACTGTAATTGTAAAAGGGGTTATTTTCTACTTTACATTCAAGTCATATATGTCATCTGCCAGAATGAGAGTTCTGAAACCACAGATCGACATAATTAACCAGAAGTATCCTAAGAAAGAAGACGCCTTGAAGAAACAACAGGAAACAATGTCTCTTTACAGCAAATATGGCGTTAGTCCAATGAGCGGATGCTTACCAATGGTACTTCAGATGCCAATTGTTATCGCACTGTTCATGTTCGTACCTAGTGCTATTGAATTACGTCAGCAAAGCTTCCTTTGGGCAGATGACCTTTCAACATTCGATGCATTTATTCAATGGAACCAACATATTCCGTTTGTAGGAAATCACATCAGTTTGTTCTGTTTGTTAATGTCATTGGCAAACATTCTGAATACTAAGTACACCATGAATCAACAAGATACCGGTCAGCAACAAATGCCAGGTATGAAAGCTATGATGTATGTAATGCCAATCATGTTCATCTTTATTTTGAACGATTATGCATCAGGTTTGAACTACTACTATTTACTTTCTACCCTGATTAGTATCATTACAATGGTTGTTCTTAAAAAGGTTGTTAGCGACGATAAGATACTAGCAAAACTAGAAGCTTATAAGAGCAGCGACAAACCTAAGAAGAAAACCGGCTTAATGGCTAAAATGGCTGATATGCAGGAACAACAGGAACGTATGGCTAAAGAACGTGATCGTTTAAAAGCTGAACGTTTGAAACGCGGAAAATAAACCGTAACAGAATATAGATTCAGAGGGGTTGTTCTAATTGAGCAACCCCTTTTTCGTCGCCCAACGCGAACGTATCCTAACGGTTGTAAGTCCTCTAACGCACCCTAATAGCGGGAAGTGTCCAGCCAAAAACAAGGGTGTTTAGTCACTAAACAGCTTTGCACAACATAAAATGAAATGGATATAGAGATTAATTAGTTTCCTTGTTACAGAAACCTGTAACGGCAATTTAGGACTGGTCACCATTATCATCATACTTCATGTGTTATTAGAATCATTCAGATTTTCTTTAGTATTTCATTTCTATCTATTACCATCACCCTCTGTTTGATATTAGCTAAGTTCTTTATCTCATTTTCCTCAAACACATTTTTCTGTTATATTTATTCCTCGAAAGAATAAATAATCACCCCAGAATGATTAATTTCGCATTACGAATAAATAATTCATTTAATTATATGAAAAAATCAAAATTAGTAACGATGTCAGCAGCACTTATGCTTGCCGGAACACTTTCGGCAGAAGCTGCAGGAGACAAGAGCGAGCCGCTTATCGGAAAGTCCGATATAGTAATCAAAGGCGGACGAATGACTCCTGAAGCTCTTTGGGCTATGGGAAGAATCGGCGGGTTTAATGTTTCACCTGATGGTAAGAAGATCGTCTACACAGTTGCTTACTACAGTGTACCACAAAACAAAAGCAACAGAGAAGTCTTTGTGATGAACGCAGACGGTACGGATAACAAGCAGATTACCCATACTCCATTTGGCGAGAATGAAGCTATCTGGATTAAAGGCGGAAGCAAAATTGCCTTTATATGTACAGAAAGCGGTAGCAGTCAGCTTTGGGAAATGAATCCCGACGGTACAGATCGCAAACAGCTTTCTAAATTCGACAAGGACATTGAAGGTTTCTCTTTTTCTCCCGATGGCAAAAAGGTTCTTTTCATTTCGCAAGTAAAGTATGGCACTACTACAGCCGACAGATACCCAGACCTTCCAAAGGCTAGCGGACTAGTTGTTGAGGACCTTATGTACAAACACTGGGACGAATGGGTTACTACTGTTCCCCACCCTTTTGTAGCCGACTTTGATGGTTCTGCACTTTCAAACATTACAGACATCATGGCTGGCCAGCCATACGAATCGCCAATGAAACCTTTTGGTGGAATTGAGCAACTGGCATGGGATGCTAAAGGCGAGAACATTGCTTATACTTCACGCAAGAAGACAGGCAAGGAATATGCCGTTTCTACCAATTCAGATATCTATGTATATAACCTGGCTTCCAGGCAGACAAAGAACATAACCGAAGGAATGATGGGTTATGACACCAATCCTCAATATTCTCCAGACGGTAAGTATATTGCATGGCAAAGCATGGAGCACGATGGATATGAAAGCGATCAGAATCGCTTGTTCGTAATGAATCTGGCTACCGGCCAAAAAACATTCGTAAGCAAAGCATTCGATTCTAGTGTGGAAGGATTCATCTGGAACAGCGATAGCAAGAGCCTTTTCTTCACCGGTGTATGGCATGCTACCTCACAGATTTACAAGGTAGATGTTGAAGGTAAAAAGCAACAAAAGCTTACCGAAGGTGTTCACGACTATGCTGCTATTAAACTTAATGGCAAACAGCTGATTGCTACCCGTCACTCTATGAGTATGGGCGATGAAATCTATGCCGTTTCCATGAAAGGTGAAGCTAAACAGCTTACTTTCGAAAACAAGCATATCTACGATCAGGTAGAGATGTCAAAAGTGGAAGAACGCTGGATTAAGACTACCGATGGCAAAGATATGCTAACCTGGATTATCTATCCTCCTAAGTTCGATCCTAACAAGAAATATCCTACCCTTCTTTATTGTGAAGGTGGACCACAATCACCTGTCAGCCAGTTCTGGTCATACCGTTGGAACTTCCAGATGATGGCAACAAACGACTACATTGTTGTAGCTCCTAACCGTCGCGGTTTACCTGGATTCGGTAAGGAATGGAACGAGGAAATCAGTGGAGATTACGGTGGCCAGTGCATGAAAGATTACCTGTCTGCTATCGACGAGATGGCAAAGGAACCTTATGTAAATGCCGACAAATTAGGATGCATTGGTGCCAGCTTCGGAGGCTTCTCTGTTTACTGGCTTGCCGGACATCACAACAAGCGTTTCAAAGCATTTATTGCTCACGATGGTATCTTTAACATGGAACAGCAATATCTGGAAACAGAAGAGATGTGGTTTGCCAACTGGGATATGGGTGGTGCTTACTGGGACAAGAATAATGCCACTGCACAGCGCACATTTGCAAACTCTCCACATAAATTTGTAGACAGGTGGGATACTCCTATCCTCTGCATTCACGGAGAAAAGGATTACAGAATCCTTGCTTCTCAAGGTATGTCTGCTTTCAATGCAGCCAAGCTAAGAGGCGTTCCTGCACAGTTGCTTATTTATCCTGACGAGAACCATTGGGTACTTAAACCACAAAACGGCATCCTATGGCAAAGAACCTTTGCTGCATGGCTAGATAAATGGTTGAAATAAAACGTTTCACTAAATTATAAAAGCAAAGGCTGAGCTCAGACAACGGGCTCAGTCTTTGTTTTTATATTCACCGCTGTAATCAAAATGCAACTGACCATCTTATTAAAACAGAAGCATTATTCGCTTTCTTTGTTGTTTTACACACACCAGAGTTTAATGAAAATAAGCTCTTCAGCTAAAGAAAAAATTCTTTGCTGAAGAGCTTTTTCTGTTTAATAACGGTTCTTCGTCAATTTAGGTGCAAGCAAACTGTCTCAAATACTTATCCAATCAATATTCTACATATTTTTTAATAAGCCATTTATTGATTCTGATAAAAAGCCGGCAAAATACCATAAATAAAAGATTCAATGTAATAGCTTGCACCAAAAGTGACGAAGAACCTTAATCGCCATATTAATATCAACAAAGCCTTCTATTTCATATCATGTTTCAAAAAGCTAAAAGCCTTCTTAAGCACAGAGAATCATCTGACTAAAAATAAAACCATTATTCCATTTGCATTGTTATTTATACAGGAATATACTTCAATTTAAAAAACTAGCTAGCCATGAAAATAAACATTCAAATCTTCACTTTAATATTTGTATTGACCACTTCATGTGCAACATTATCAAGAGACACATATTATGATGAGACACCTGTCAGCTTTCAGGTTTTCTATGATCAGTTGGGCTCTTATGGTCAATGGGTTGACTATCCAAGCTACGGTTACATCTGGATTCCTTATGTACGCGAAACCTTCGCCCCCTATTCCACCAACGGTTATTGGGTACTAACACAATATGGCTGGTCGTGGATATCGGACTATAACTGGGGATGGGCAGTGTTCCACTATGGCCGCTGGGGATTTAATAACGCATTAGGATGGTTCTGGGTACCGGGTTATGAATGGGGCCCTGCATGGGTTTATTGGCTTCATGGCAATGGCTATTACGGCTGGTCGCCAATTGGTCCGGGAATGGGTATAAACTTCATCTATGACGGACGATATGACAGACACAATGATCATTGGTGTTTTGTAAAAGAGAGAGACTTTGGAAGGCGAAACATCTATCGCTATTATGTTGATCAATCGGGTCACGAAAGAATTATGAGAACTTCTACAGTTATTGACCGGACGTACAAAGACAGAAAACGGAATGCCACCTACAACTATGGGCCCGACAGAGAATCTGTTCAAAGAGCATCGGGCACAACCGTTAACCGGTATTCTGTCCGTGAGAGCAATAGACCTGGACAGGAACTAAGAAATAATGAATTACGTATTTATCGACCTAAGATTAACAGAGACAGAAATACAAGAGAAACAGCTCCGTCTAGGGTTATAAAAAGAGATGATGTAATACGAACTCCTGAAAGAGATGTTCCGAATCAGAATCTGAGAGTAAACCCGATAAACGGCCCAATCAAGCAACCTGAAAAGAGGGATATTCCTCAGAAAATAGATGCTCCAACTGTTCCTCGTCGAGATGTTGATCAGCCTGCCCGAGTTCCTCGAACTACCCCTACAGATGTAAACAGACCCGTGAGACAACAAGATGTAACAACACCTCAAAGAAGAACCGAACCTACACAAAACCGTACTGTAACTCCAAGGCGAACTGATGCTCCAGCAAGGCAGTCGAGAACAACAGAGAGACAGGAAACAAAAAGGCAGGAAACCTCAAAGCCGGAAAGAAGCACTGGAACCGAACGGAGGAGGTGAAGCTTAATATTGCCGAGCAGAGAAGATAATGCGGTTTGAGTTTGATCCCCCTAATATTATGAATATTAGGGGGATCAAACTATATTTAGAATGAAACAAACTTAGCCATTACCAACCCTATCGATATTGCAATAACAAAACTAGCCAATGTTCCTATCAATATATATTCAGTATTCCTTAGCTCTTTCCCATCATTCAAACTCCCAAACCTAAACACAGACTTTGCAGCTAGAAGAAATCCTATTCCTTGCATTACTCCCATAAGAATAAAAGTAAGGATTAGAAAACGTTCAAGATATCCTATCCATTTACCGGCATCTTGAAGACTCCCAGATTTATCATTACCTTTTTTCCAACGTTTGGTAAAGAGATATAGAAAGATTGATGTAGGCTTAAAAACGAACAAATATCCCGTTAAAATTATCCAAAAGTTTTTATTCACTAAGCATTGCCCAATAAATTGTACAGCCTCTTCTGATTGATTAGTTACAAAAATCCATAAAAGAATAATAACGAAAAGATGAAGGCATTGGTCAACTATAAACGAACAAAGCCTTTCTTTTTTGGTTACTTTCCAATAATCAATACATAAATGAGATACTAATAAAACAAGAAACACATACCACGCCTTGAAATTCCACACAGCAATATATACTGCTAATCCTTGAATTGCACCATGTAATATGTGAATTAGCCTATTTTTATTCTTTTTCTTATCAACCATCCACTTAGGTTGCAAAATAAAATCGGCAACGATATGTGCAAAAATCAAACGTATAAGCAATTCTACACTATTCAACTCCATCTTTCTCTTTTATTATTTCTTCAAATCTGGCTATATATTTTTCAATTGCTTCAACCTTGGCATTAACAATTCTCTTATTTAGAGTTTGTGGAGAAAGATTCAAAACTTTAGCCAACTCTTTCTGAGTCATTTTTCTTAATAGGTAATGGTATATAACCTCTATCTGCAAATAGCTCCAACTGTTAATCAATATATCTGCAAACTTGGTTGAAACCTCTAATTCATTATTAATTTCAATCCATGGAGTATTTACAATCAGAAAATCATTTCTCCCTAATTTATCAAATGCTCTCCCGGAATTTCTGAAAGCCTCTCCATCAGATACTAATATTGATGAAGCACTAAAAGAAATATCTCCTATACCTAAAGAAATACGGGCATCCCATTTTTGAGATCTAATGTTCTCATTGGGAGTTTTGCGCTGCAGTCCTAACCGTATCAGTATAGCAATGCGTAATGCATTCACAGAATCTGGTATAATTATCTGAAAGCTATCCCCCCTATAGATTTCAAATTCCACGACTCCTATGTGCTGACGGATATCCGCAATAGATTCTTTGAGAGCCAGTAACAATTCAGTTCTCTTATTAGATTCTACTTTTGTTGAATCAACAATATCACCAGTAATAACTCCTTGAATATGCATATTATATATCTTTTGTTTCACAAAGATATTACTTTTTAGCAAAAATCCACTTAAAAAGGTTGATTTTTCAAAATCCACTTAAAAAGGTTGATTTTTCAAAATCCACTTAAAAAGGTTGATTTTTCAAAATCCACTTAAAAAGGTTGATTTTTATTTTTCTACAAGTCTTTGAAACTAAAATAAAGTTCGAAGAACTATGCAATTCACTTTTTTAGCATATAACGATAAAAACTCATGCACATTTGTTGTGTTTCCTCGTCGGACATATCAGTATACGCGCAAACCTCATTCAGCGCCGGCATCCATCTATTCTGAACACTATCTTTAAATTCAGCGAAATTCAAGTCGAACTCATCTTCATTATTCAAAAAAGGTATCATACGGCACTCATAAATCAAGTTTAAGCCATCTCCCTGTTTTGATAAAAAATAGAGCCAATATGGAAACTCATCATCAAGTTTTTGAATGTATTTTCTCACCTCAGGTATTTCCCAAAGATTCTTATCTCCAGGATTTATGCCTGTAAAAACGATGTTTACTTTTTCTCTAAAATATGTAGCAAAGTCCTCATTATCAAGAAGTGCAGAAAGAATAGCCATTTGGGCCGATATATCCTGATTCACTATATCTTCAATTGTAATAGTAATATCAAGAGAATCAATTCCGGCCTCCATTAGTTGGGATAATCTTTTTGTTTCTATTTTCATAAAATTAGTTTTAAGAGTAATATTAAAATTGAGGCGCGAAGATAGGTTAATTATTTTAACTCAAAACTATTTCTATGAATTTATTTTTTAAGAAATACTGATTTTATTGGCTTGTATAAAGAAATAAGCAAGCATTGTTAATTAAATAAATTAATCCTCTGAACTATTATATGATTCATCTTCAAGCTTAAGTATTTTAAGTTTGCCTTGATTAGTAATCATATAAAGAATTGCAATTTGATAATCCGTATCGGGTTTTGCAAATGTTGCACGAAAAATGAGCTGGTTATGATATACATGTGAAAACTGATTTTTCCACATGTGAGCAATTTTAATAAATTTTGGAGATAAACTATTTTTAAAGTCCTCTTTTCTTAAATGGATCTTTTTTATTCTGCTATCGGCATATTTAATTATAATATCTGTCGCATAATTATGAGCAACACTAAACTCTATCAGATTTTTATTTTTGTCTCTTTCTTCAGAAAAGGTTTCATTATAGACAGCACTATCATTTAAACAATAAGTTTTTATTTTATATGCTATATGATTAACAACAGTATCAAATTTATAAACGTCATAATCTGGCTGCCAATAATAATTTAAAGTGTCTTTTTTTTCTTTCGATGATAAAGTTTTATTCTGAGAAATAAATGAATTATTTACAGCAATTGATATAATCATTGTTGTAATGATAGGTATTATTGAGCTTTTCATAGAGTATTATTTGATCACTGTTTTTACAAATATACAAAATAAAGACTCATAAATAGAATAATATCCATATCAAAAATCAAAGAAATAGCATATTTCTCCCCACATTCACCAATAAAAAAAATCCATTTACCAGTGATCGTACAACTATTCACCAATGAATTTCAATTAATCACCGATAAATTATACTTCAAAAGTAAATGGAACTTTCTAAAAAGCTATACGCTTATATCTGAAATGTTAATATCCGTCTAATCAAAAAGAAAAATCGTAAGATACAATCCAGTCATAGAACCTTTCTATACCCTCTTGAATGGACGTTTGAGGTTTGTATCCGAAGTCCTTTTCCAGCAGAGACACGTCTGCATGGGTACGGTAAACATCACCGGGTTGCATGCCTACATATTCCTTCACTGCCTCTTTTCCTGTAACAGCTTCAATGGTGTGAATAAAGTCCATCAGTTTCACAGGACTGGAATCGCCTATATTGTAGATCTTATAAGGTAACTCTCCGGTAGAGGGAGCATCGATAATTTTCTCCAATCCCAGTATAACATCATCTATATATGTAAAATCGCGCTCCAAATCTCCGTGATTAAAGACTTTAATCGGTGTGCCATTCATGGTAGATTTCATGAAAAGAAACGGAGCCATGTCCGGTCTTCCCCAGGGACCGTAAACCGTAAAGAAGCGCACACCCGTAGTGGGCAACTGATACAAGTGACTATAGGCATGAGCCATTAGTTCGTCTGCTTTCTTTGTTGCAGCATACAAGCTTTCGGGTCTGTCCACCTGATCGTTTTCCGAATATGGAACCTTCTCATTCAGTCCGTATATACTGCTAGAGCTGGCATAAACAAAGTGTTCAACCTGATTCTGCCTACAAGCTTCGAGCACATTGGCAAAGCCTACAATATTCGATTCAATATACGAAAATGGATGATCAATGGAATAACGAACACCCGCCTGAGCTGCCAGATTACAAACCACATCGAACTTCTCGGTCTCAAACAACTTGTTTAGCTCATCTCTTTCCGTGAGATCTAACTTAATGAAGCGATAATGAGAATATGTAGCGCTCTGAACCAACTCCTTGTCGGCTATCTCCGCCTGGTTTATACCGGTTTCTTTCAAACGGCTATACTTCAACTTAACGTCGTAGTAACTATTAATATTATCAATACCTACTACCTTGTCTCCGCGTTCCAGCAATCTCTTTACTATATGATAGCCTATAAATCCGGCTGCACCTGTTACTAATATCTTCTTCATAAAACCTATTTTATAGAATTATGATATAACAATCACCTTTAACTATTTTCTCTTTACCTTCTACCATTTTTTTTAGAGAAGGGGTTCTGTTTACATCTTTTATACGGACAAACAATATAGCTTTGCCGCATTGTTTCTTGTTCAAATCAGCTTCTTTAAGTTCCTTTAAGTCCCTTTTCAGATAAGCATCTATATTTTCCATCCTACCGGAATTATAGAAGTAGAATATATCTATACCTCTTTGGTGGGCAATCTCCTCTCCTGTTTTACACATTTCCCGGTAACCAATGTATTCGTTGTAGGAAGGTATAAAAAACGATCCGGCAAAAATGGTAATGAGTAATCCTGCAGCAAGTGTATTGACTGACTTATTCAGACTCTTTTGCTTGTACAAATAATAGAGAGCCACAACGGATATAACCATTAAAAACGCGGTTAAAACGTAAATTAGCGGAGTATTTAAAAGAGCTACCGGTTTTATTCTGTTTAGTACGATTATTGCAGGAAATGCAGCTCCTATAATTACCAACGGAATGGCTAAAAGTGCAGAGACGAACTTGCTTTGATTTACTTTTTGCAATAGCAGCACTGCCAGATAGGCAAAGAAAGGAAATGCCGGAAGCATGTATACTTCCACCTTTGAACTAACCAGAGAAAGCCCTACGAACGTAAGAGTGATGATGGTTAGAAAGAATTTCTCCAGATCCGTCTTGATCAGTCGGGCTTTTATTCCGGCAAATAGAACTCCGATATAAAGTAGAGACCAGGGAGCCAGACAATACCATATCACCTCAAAATAGAAATAAAACGGTTTCTTGTGGTGAAATGAATCTACTGCCCTGTTTACCGTTTGGTTAAACAGCAGATTGTGCAGATAGTTATATCCACCCTCCATAAAGACTCCCGAAAACCAGATAGCTGATCCTGCCAACAGAATACTCCATGCCTTAACGCCCCAGTAACGTCCAAAGGTTTTCAGTTCACCTTTCACTGTAAGGAAAGCGATAACGGATAATATGGGAATCAATAATCCAAAAGGACCTTTGGTGAAAAGTGCCATAAAGGTGTAAAACGGAAACAGATAGCTGTTCCATTTAGTGCCTTTCCCGGCATACATCTGGTAAAAGGTGTATAGAGCCAGCACAATAAACATACACATCAGCATATCCATTCGCAATACAATGCCTGCTCCAATGAAGTATCCGCTTGTTATCAGCATCAGTTGTGCAGAAAGGCGGCTCTTTTGATCGACTTCCGCTGCAATCCATTTATCCATTACATAAAGCACTACCAGAGCGGGAATTATGGAGAACAAGCCCAGAAAGAGCATGCTATGGGTTCCGAATAAGAGCTTACCTAGTATTACAATCCACAAATAAAGAGGTGGTTTGTCGGCATACGCTATACCATGGTTAGTAAACGTAAAGAAGTTGCCATTGCGTATGGCTTCATCTGCAATACTAAGGTATTTCAGTTCATTATCCGGTGTGAAATCACGAAAGAATAACAGGGGCAGAAATGCCAGTAACAACAGTAAATATTTATTCGCTTTCATTTAATCGGTATTTGTAGTCTTTTCGTGCTATTACTATATTACGGAAGTAAGCCACAAAGCCTACTGCCTGACCTAATATCAAGACCGGATCTAAACGAAACATTCCATAAGCTATGATTATAAATGAACCTATGAGACTGATAACCCAGAAACCAATAGGCAATATTGATTCTTTTCGTCTGGCCGAATAAACCATCTGATATACAAACCGAAGGGTGAATATTATTTGTCCCATGGAGCCAAATATAAGCAGCCACATAGGTACTTTATCGTTTTTCAGGAAGGAAGCTATAAACTCATCGGCATTGTTGCATACAAATATTATGGCTACAACGGGTGTTAGCAACATAATGGTACGCAGCACAGCATGTACCCGTTTCCAGTCCCCCTTTTCGTGCAGGTTCCATATATAAATATAGTAGGAAATAAACTGCCCCAGCAAGATGGAGAAATCGTTTCTCATCCAGCCATAGATAACCAGCAGATAAGATCCCAGAATACTCAGAATCCAGAAAATTGAAGGAGACAACACCCTCTTTGCCCTTTCAGATAATATCCATTGAAATAAGATACGCGCCGAAAAGAATGCCTGGGCTAAAAAACCTATAGCATACATTATCATTGTTTACTGCAGATTATTATCGCCAATATTGTAGTTGATATATCTCTTTTTCATCCATCGGTATGCAAAGCAGTCAATGAACGGAGAAATAAGCCTGTTCCATAAATTATATTTGGAAACACCAGCCACACGAGGAAAATGGCGAACCGGAATCTGTTTTACCTTTCCATTCTGCAACTGAATTAAGGCAGGGAGGAAACGATGCATCCCGGTAAAGAATGGTACTCTTCGGGCATAATCCGTATGCAATACTTTAAGCGGACATCCGGTATCGGAAACTCCGTCATGAGTCATCATGTTACGGAAACCATTGGCTATTTTCGACTGAATCTTCTTGGAAAATGAATCCTTCCGATTGGCTCTTATTCCCATCACCATCTCGTAATCCTTGATGTGCTCAAGCAACAAATTAAAATCGTCCGGAGTAGTTTGCAAATCAGCATCCATATATCCCAGGTATTCAGAACAAACAGAGTCAATTCCGGCTTTAATAGCAGCACTCAATCCCGAATTCTGAACTAAATCCATATAATAGAAATGTTCGTTTCTGTTACATATTTCGATCAGAAGCTTTTTGCTGTTATCTTTCGATCCGTCGTTTACAAAAAGCACACATGCCGGATAAATAGATTGTGGTAAGAACTTGCCTAGTTTCTCTTCTAAAGCGTATATATTGTCTTCCTCGTTATACACGGGGACAATTATGGTAAACTTATAGTTTGCAGATTTATTCATTTGACAAACTGTTTATATGGTTTAAATTTATGTCTGCTTTTCAGAAAACCAAAGATAGCAGATTTTACAAATTAAGTACCCAAATTTGTAGAAAATCTGAAGAAAGTCTGTAGGACCAATCTATTTAACAGAAATAAATAATCTAAATGCTGAGTTTTTTCTCAATAATAGCCTTATATTCAGAATTTCTACAAAATGTATACCCTAAATTTGTTAGTTGTGCTTTGATCTTTTTTATTTATAAAACCATCTCAGCCATAATTATCTTATTTATTTCATTTATATTTGTTCCTATGAAGCTATTGATTATTGAAGATGAACGCGAACTGTCACGCGGTATAGCAACCTATCTTTCCGCAGAAAACTATCTGTGCGAACAGGCTTTTACATTTAATGAAGCCATGGAGAAGATAGGCCTTTACTCTTACGATTGCATTTTGCTGGACTTAATGCTACCCGGAGGAAACGGACTGGATATTCTTACCGAGATAAAGCGGCAGAATAATCCTGCAGGGGTTATCATTATCTCTGCAAAGGATTCACTGGACGACAAAATACGCGGACTGAAGATTGGGGCCGATGATTATCTTCCCAAACCTTTTCATCTTCCCGAGCTGAGTGTACGTATCTATGCAATCATCCGTCGCAGGTTATTTTCAAGCAGTAACATGCTCACTATCAATAATCTTACGATCGACATCCTGAACAAGGAAGTTAAGGTGAACGAACAGATTATAACTCTTACAAAAACCGAATATGAGCTTCTTTTATTTCTCATAGGAAACAAGAACAGAGTAGTTTCTAAAAATGCTTTGGCAGAACATCTTAGTGGAGACATGGCAGATATGCTGGATAGTCAGGATTTTATCTATGCACATATCAAGAACCTGAAAGCTAAACTGGCAGAAGCCGGTTGCCAGGATTGTATTAAAAATGTTTATGGAACCGGATATAAATGGATTGAATGAAAAGTCTACTTCAAAAGAGTCTTACCAGATTTACAATTTGTACGGCGATTATATTTATACTCGCCACTCCGTTTTTTTATCTGCTTACAAAATACTACTATGCAGAAGATTTAAATGAGGTTATTGAAGCTGCTAAATCAGGAATTCCTATCCCCCATACAGACTTTGAACGAGATATGTTCGAAGGTATATTACTGCAGTTCGGAATAATAATGGGAGTTTTACTGGTTTCATTAAGTGTGATGCTGAAAGTAATCTCAAAGCAGATATGGGCTCCTTTTGATGATACACTGAAACGCATTGAACACTTTTCGCTTGAACAGGAATCACTCCCTCTGTTTTTAAGAAGCGACATTAAAGAATTTAACCGACTTAATTCAGTGCTTTCCAAACTGATTGAGAAGAACCTGCGCAGCTACAAAATGCAAAAGGAGTTTACCGAAAATGCATCGCATGAGCTACAAACTCCTCTGGCTATTTTCCAGACTAAACTTGATTTGCTACTGCAACAGCCCAATTTAACAGAACAACAGGCCGACATAGTACAAAGTCTGTATGAAGTATCCGGACGATTGGCACGCCTTAATAAAGACCTCCTCTTACTTGCCAAGATAGATAACAGACAGTACACGCAGATGGAGATTGTAGATGTAGTTCAACTCACAAATAACATGTTGCCTCTTTTAAATGGATTTACCCAGGGCACATCAATCAACGAAGATATTCAGGTGGAATCTCTCACTGTGGAGGCAAACAGAACTCTGCTTGAAAGTCTGATCAATAATTTGGTGGTTAATGCTGTAAGACACAATATTGCCAACGGAGAAATTTTTATTACCATAAAACCAGATAAACTGATTATTGCCAACACCTCGGCAGAAGGAATGCTCAACAAGGATTTAGTATTCGAACGCTTCAGCCGATCTTCCGAAAAAATAAAAGGAAATGGTCTGGGACTAGCCATTGTAAAGGCTATCTGCAATTTTCACGGATGGAATATTGAGTACCAGTACAATGAAAACAGACATGAGTTTATTGTCAGTTTCATTAACTAGACTAAGAGCTGAACAATGTACTCCTTTTTTATTAATATATTTTATATTATTTATTCTCTCCATAAACCATAAATTCAAATTTTATACAGATTTCACCTGTTAACTTCGTAAAATACAACAGAAATGCTTATGAAGTTATTTTTTATATGTTTGCTGTTACTTCTATTTTATGTAGAGTTAGCACAGGCAAACACACCGGAAAAGATTGGTGAAGCTACTACGCAAAAAGGAATGTTGTCTCTTGAAGATATTAATACTGTAAGAGATAATGTTCTGAAGTCAGCTGAGAGCTATCAGTTGATTCGAAACATACAAAAAGACAGTATAACCCTATCTGCTCCTGGAGAGAGCTTTAAAATAAAGCTCGATAAAGTTACCTCGTCACGTGCATTTCAGCTGGTTTATATTGGTACTCCGCTTATTGCCGGAGGATTAATCGTGAAGTATGGAGACGACCATTTCCGTAGTCTCAGAAACGAATATATACCAACTTTCAGTCAGCATTATGATGATTATCTTCAGTTTGCTCCTGCAATGGCAATGATTGGCATGAAGTTAGGTGGCGTAGAAGGTCGAAGTTCGTGGTCAAGGATGTTGACTTCGGATGCTTTTTCGTTAGCTATCATGGCTGCTGCCGTCAATACCCTGAAGAGCACCACTAATGTAATGCGTCCTGATGGGTCAAACAACCACTCCTTTCCGTCGGGACACACAGCTACTGCATTTATGGCTGCTACTATGATGCACAAGGAATACGGACTTACCCGTAGCCCGTGGTACAGTATCGGAGCATATTCTTTGGCCACAATAACCGGAGTTACCCGTCAGCTGAACAACAAGCATTGGTTAAGCGACATCATGGTTGGCGCCGGAATTGGTATCTTGTCAACAGAATTCGGATACTTCCTGGCCGATGTGCTGTTCAAGGATAAAGGGATTACTCACTACTATCTTGAAGAAGAAGAGTTCAACCGCTTTCGTAACCCATCTTTCTTTGGACTATATCTGGGTGTAAACCTGTTACCCGGAGAGTTCAGTATGCATAATGGAAGCAGCCTATCACTCTCGGCAGGTAGTAATGCCGGACTGGAAGGTGCCTGGTTCATGAATCCATACCTGGGCTTTGGTGGACGTTTCTCTGTTGCCAGCATGGGTGTATTGGTAGATGACGTGGCACAAAACGATAACCTGGACATCTTTACTTGTTCAGTAGGTCCGTATTTCTCGTACCCCATTTCATCCAGATGGTCGGCTGGAAGTAAACTACTAGCCGGATATAGTCGCTTCTCTAAATATACCCTTTCTTCTTCTACAGCCGAAATTGGTAAAAAAGGAGGTTTGACAATTGGATCGGGGCTTTCCATGGATTACCTGGTGAAACAAAACTTTGGTGTGAGATTCTTTGTTGATTATAACCTTCTACCCTCTCCCGTACCCGGCAACTGTACTCTCAAGCACCTGCTTACAGCTGGAGGATCGGTAAAGGTTCAATTCTAGATATAAAATCTCGTTGGTACTCAATGAGTAAACTTCCTAACCAGACCAGAGAGAGGGCTTCGGCCTTCTCTCTATTTTTATCACTAATGTCGCATTAAAATTGGGACGTTATTAAATCTAGCCTATTTGCTTTAAACTGTTCTTTTTGTTTTGAAATAGACAACTTTAATATGTAGTATCTCAACGACTTGATTCCATATTTAAAGCGAATCCTTGGAAAAACATAATATCGGTCAGTCAGAATGATAGCCAGACTCATTGTACTTCAACAGTATATAATAGAAGTAGCCAACATAACTTTAAGACAAAGATGTATTGTTGCAGTAAAAATAGCCAGCATAAGGACTAAAGTTAGATGGCTAAAAATACCACATTTGTGGTATTTTATATTCTCTGTTTATACCGTACATTTGTAGCATCGATAAATCTGAACGCTTTTAAACAAAAGTAATATTTATCTTGTTTTCTAAAAAATAAATTTAATTGGATTACTCAGTTAAAAACAGATGCTAAAAAGATTGACTCACATAATAGCTGTTTTACTTTTGATGATAAGTACGGTGGGCGTACCTATCTCCAGCCATTATTGTGGAGCAAAACTTGTGTCTGTCTCCATCAGTCATGAAACAAATTCTTGCTGCAAAGGAATGCGTAAATGTAGCGGTTGCTGCAAAAATGAATCGCATTTCTATAAAATTCTGAATGAATATACTCGGGGAGAAATTGCACAAATTAATCCAGAATCTCACCTTAGTTTTCTTTCGGACTTGTTTTACCTGTATCCTAATATTACAGGATTAGAGGGAAATGTTGATCCAATAACGGTTCTATATAAGCCCTATATTTCACTTTATCACGAACCTGCTTTTATTAGTTCAGGAGGAGATCGTGCGCCTCCATTTTTAGCTTAGATTAGTTATTACTATACCACACAAAGCGTTTATTATCAATTACTTTATTAAATTAAAGAGTTGTATAACAAAAAAAAGCAATTTGTTTTGGTATTACAAAATTTACTATTAGTTTAGTCTTATATACGGGCTAAGCTGATAATTGGTGAATTACATAAATAACAAGAAATATGCTAAATAAAACAATCAATTATTTTCTTAAAAACAGACTTGTTACATCAATTCTATTAATTGTTATCATAGTCTGGGGACTAGCTACTGCTCCGTTTAACTGGCACGGAGGTTTACTTCCGCGTAATCCTGTAGCAGTAGATGCAATTCCCGATGTAGGCGATAATCAGCAGATTGTTGCTACAGAATGGATGGGAAGGTCGCCAAAAGATATTCAGGATCAGATAACTTATCCTTTAACAACATCACTTTTAGGTATTCCGGGAGTTAAAACCATACGTAGTACTTCTATGTTTGGAATGTCATTTATCTACATCATATTTAATGATAATGTAGAGTTCTACTGGAGTCGTTCACGTATTCTTGAGAAATTAAATTCCTTGCCTGCAGGTACGTTGCCCGAAGGCGTTCAGCCCACTTTAGGACCCGATGCTACAGCGTTGGGACAAATATTCTGGTACACGCTCGAAGGCCGTGATCCTAAAACAGGGAAACCTACCGGAGGATGGGATCCTCAAGAGTTACGTACCATTCAGGATTATTATGTAAAGTACTCTCTGTCTAGTGCCGAAGGTGTATCTGAGGTTGCCTCCGTGGGAGGTTATGTGAAGGAGTTTCAGGTAGATCTGAACCCTGAGGCTATGCGTTCGTTTGGCGTCTCTGTAATGGACGTTATGGATGCAGTTACAAAAAGTAATCTCGACATTGGAGCCGAAACCATTGAGATTAACAAGGTTGAATACCTTATCAGGGGATTAGGATATATCAAGAACCTATCCGATCTTGAGAATGCTGCTATTACTTCGCGAAATGGTGTTCCAGTCAGAATAAAAGATGTGGCAACCGTCAATTATGGTCCGGCTACACGTCGTGGAGGATTGGACAAGGAAGGTATGGAAGCTGTTGGTGCTGTTGTAGTGGCAAGATATGGTTCTAACCCGATGGATGTTATCAATAATGTAAAGGCTAAGATTAAAGAGACAGAGGCCGGTATGCCTCAGAAATTACTGCCCGATGGAAGAATCTCGAAAGTTACAGTTGTTCCGTTCTATGACCGTACCCAGCTTATAAAAGAGACTATTGGAACATTGGAAAGTGCTTTAGATCATGAAATCTTAATCTGTATCATCGTCGTTATTGTACTAGTTATAAATCTACGAGCATCCATCGTTATTGCCGGTATGCTGCCTTTAGCAGTATTGAGTACTTTCATTATTATGAGCAATCTGGGTATCGAAGCCAATATTGTTGCTCTGTCGGGTATTGCTATAGCTATTGGTGTAATGGTAGATGTGGGAGTCGTATTCATGGAGAATGTAGTGCGGCACCTCGATTTTCCTGAGAACCGAGAGAAAGCACATGGAGAGTATCTCGTATCATTGATTTATACCTCCGTAACAGAAGTATCCGGAGCCATCAGTACAGCAATGCTTACCACCATCATTAGCTTTATTCCGGTGTTTGCCATGCAGGCTCAGGAAGGAAAAATGTTTCATCCGCTGGCTTATACCAAAACGTTTGCTCTGGTGTCAGCCTTTATCCTGGGACTCGTTCTGCTGCCTACCCTTGCCTACTGGATATTCTCTTTGCGCATACCTAAACATGGTTATCGCAAAGTGGCCAATATACTACTTATTGTAGCAGGCATATTGTTGTTTGTCTTTAGTGGTTCAATTTCGGCATTGGCGCTGACTGCCATCGGAGTAAATAATCTGCTCGCCTATAAATGGAAGCAGGAAAAGAAGCATTATACCAACTATATAAATATAGGAATTACATTGCTTACCACAGTCTATTTCCTATCGTCGGAATGGCTTCCTTTGGGACCACAGAATGGTATTCTGCTCAATATGCTGTTTGTGGCAGGTATTATAGCCGTTATCCTTGCTATACTCTGGTCTCTGGTTATTTATTACGAGAAGATTCTTCGCTGGTGCCTTGCCAACAAATGGAAATTTATGGCTATCCCTGCCTTTACACTGCTGTTTGGCTCTGTAATATGGATTGGTTTCGATAAAACATTTGGTTTCGTAGCCAAAGGGTTCGAAACAATAGGTTGGAATTCCTTCAGGAAAACCACTTTCTGGAATAGTGCCAGCAATGAATTTCCCGGTATCGGAAAAGAGTTTATGCCTAGTCTGGATGAAGGTTCCTATCTGTTGATGCCTACCAGTATGCCACACTCGGGTGTTGAACAGAATCTTCAGAACATTGAAAAGCTGGACAGACGATTAAAAGGAATTCCCGAAGTTGAACTGGCTGTAGGCAAATGGGGACGTGCAAATTCGGCTCTAGACCCTGCTCCCATTCAAATGTACGAGAATACAATTAATTATCGTCCGGAGTATATGCTGAATGAAGACGGTCAGCGGGAACGATTTAAAGTAGACAGAAAAGGACGGTTTGTGCTCTTAGGTGGCAGAACATACGATCCTGAAAAGGAATTCAGAGTTATCCCCAGAGATAGTCTGATACCTTACAGATACGGAGAATATTACCGTCAATGGCGTCCTGAGATAAAAAATAAAAATGATATCTGGAATGAAATAGTGAAGGTAACCAATCTTCCCGGACTAACCTCTGCACCTAAGTTGCAGCCTATTGCCACACGTATGGTGATGCTTTCCACCGGAATGAGAGCCCCTATGGGACTGAAAATCTATGGTCCGGATCTGGAATCCATTGAAAAAGCCGGAAAGGCAATGGAGCAAGCTTTGAAAAAAGTTCCTTCCGTACTGCCAGCATCCGTTTTTTACGACCGTGCTGTGGGAGCTCCTTATCTGGAGATAAAGCTAAACAGAGAAAATATGGCTCGGTACGGCGTTAAGGTTTCCGATTTACAGGAAGTTATTGGTGCTGCCGTGGGTGGAATGAAGCTTTCAACCTCAGTAGAAGGTCGTGAACGCTTCCCTATCCGTCTACGTTATGCCCGGGAATTACGAGACAATCCCGAATCACTCGGACAGATACTTATACCAGTTTCTAACGGCGCACAAATACCGCTGAACGAACTGGCAGATATCGACTATGCTAAAGGTGCTCAGATGATACAGAGTGAAAACACCTTCCTTGTAGGATATGTTATCTTTGATAAGCAACCAGATAAAGCAGAAGTAGATGTGGTAAACGAAGCCAGTAAGATACTGGATAGCAGTATAAAAGATCGAAAAATAGAACTACCCAAAGGTGTTACATACAAATTTGCCGGAAACTATGAACAGCAGGTACGAGCCACAAACAGATTACTGATTGTAATACCTATCAGTTTGATACTAATCTTACTGATTCTCTATTTCCGTTTCAAGTCGGTAACAGCATCGTTCATCCACTTCTCGGGTGTGTTTGTAGCCTTTGCCGGAGGGTTTATCCTCATCTGGCTATACGGCCAGGAATGGTTCCTTAACTTTAGCATTGCAGGGATGAATATGCGTGATATGTTTCAGATGCATACCATCAACCTGAGTGTAGCAGTGTGGGTAGGATTCATAGCCCTCTTCGGTATTGCTACCAACGACGGAGTTTTAATGGGAACCTACATTCACCAGATGTTCCTTGACGAAAAGCCTTCCGATAAGGACGAGATTCGTGAAGCGGTAGTAAAAGCCGGATTAAAAAGGGTACGTGCAGCTTCAATGACAACTGCTGCTACTTTAATAGCCTTGCTGCCAGTACTTACTTCTACCGGAAAGGGTTCAGACATTATGGTACCTATGGCCATCCCTACTTTCGGAGGAATGCTGATTCAAACCATGACAATGTTTGTAGTTCCCGTTCTTCAGTGTTGGTGGAGAGAAAATGCAGTGAAACACAATCGGTTACCCGAACAAATTGAAACTAACTATTCAAACCAATCAAATGAAAAGGAAAATGACATATAGATATATTTGTTTGTTGGTAGTAGTGCTGCTGACAACAAACCACCAGCTAAAAGCACAGGATAGTATTGCTGTCTACGTGCAACAGGCGCTTAAAAACAATCCGAAGATTCGTGCCGACTTTGCCGCTTACGAGGCTTCCATGCAGCGTGTAGTTCCTGCCGGATCGTTGCCCGACCCCGAGTTAGGATTCAGTTTCTACCTCAAGTCTATGGAGCAGGTAAATGGTAAAGAGATTGGAACACTGAGCTTGATGCAAATGTTTCCCTGGTTTGGAACACTGAAAGCTGCTAAATCAGAAATGTCGTGGATGGCAAAGGCATCTTACGAGAAGTTCAGAGAAAGCAGTTTTGAAGTAATTTATAACGTTCAGTCTCAATGGTACAAACTAAACAGCATTCAGGCACAGCTTGCAAATATCAGAGAGAATATTGAAGTACTTAAATCTCTGGAAGAAATTGCACTTTACAAGTATAAATCTCCCGGAGTAAAAGGTAAAACCAGTGGTTCTATTTCGTATTCATCAGGCTCTTCAACAGCAACTCAGGGCTTACAGGGAATGCCACCTTCCTCAGGAGGAATGGCAGGAATGGGCGGAGCTTCATCTGTAAGTGCACCATCCTCTTCGGCAATGACGGCAAACCAGTCGGGCTCAATGACAGGTAGCATGTCTTCCTCGTCCATGAGTGGTGGCAGTGGTGGCATGTCCGATGTACTGCGTATCCAGATTGAAAGAGCCGAACTGGAAAACTCGCTGGAAACAACACAATCACAGTTTACAGCAGCCGTAGCAGCTTTCAATGCTTTGCTGGGACGTTCGTCTGCTTCACCTGTCAGTGTGCCCGATACCTTGCTGCAGAAACCATTTATAGCCAATGATGCAACAGCATGGGAAGCCGTTGTTTCACAGAACCCAATGCTTGCTATGTGGAAGGCAGAAAGTGCTTCCTACGAGGCCAAAGGAGAAATGGCAAAAAAGATGGGCTACCCCATGATAGGCATCGGACTGGAGTACATGATTAACGTAAAGAAGCCCGAGGATATGAGTAGCATGAACAATATGAATGGTATGGATATGATAATGCCCATGGTTAAGTTTACGTTGCCTATTTACAGAAAGAAGTATAAGGCTCAGGTTAAAGACAGCAAACTAATGCAACAATCTGCAGAGTTTCAATATCAAAATACCCAGAATGAGCTGGAGGCCAGCTTTGTAGCTATTAATCTGCGCATTACTGATGCTTCAAGAAAGATAGCCCTTTACGAGAAGCAACGTCAGCTTACAGAAACTACATTCCAGCTGATGCTTCGTGAGTTTACGGCATCAAGTGTGAGCCTTACGGACGTATTGCAAGTGCAACGTGAATTGCTTAATTACAGCCTAAAGCAAGTGGATTCCGTAGTGGAATACAACACTGCAGTTGCCGAGTTTGAGAAGATTATAGCTAAGGACGATATGATTACAACTAATAAATAAAGAAAAAGATGAAAAAGCAATATAAAGAATGGATCAATGAAGCTTTAAAAAGAAGCTACTTGAAATACCTGCTAATTTTATTTGCAGGACTAGCATTAGGATGGTTGTTTTTCCATTCATCCGGTAGTAAGGATAAGGCAGAGACCACTGCAAAGAAAGAGGTGCATGAGCACAAACATACCATCTGGACCTGCTCCATGCATCCACAAATTAAAATGGATAAACCCGGTCAGTGCCCTATTTGCGGAATGGACTTAATTCCCTTGAAAGATAGCGGTTCTTCCGGAGACAGCAGTGCCACTATAGATCCCAATGCCGTACAATTGTCAGAAGAAGCCTTGGCACTGGCCAATGTGCAGACTACTATTGTGAATAGTGAAAATCCGGTGAAAGGTTTACGCCTTTACGGCAAAATTCAACCGGATGAGAGACTGATGCAATCGCAAACAGCTACGGTCAGCGGTCGAGTGGAGCGCCTTTGGGTAAATTTCACAGGAGAATCTGTTCGAAAAGGTCAAACGCTTGCTTCCGTCTACTCTCCGGAAATATACACTGCACAGCAAGAATTACTGGAGGCAGCACGTGTGGGCAACTCTCAGCAAAAGGCCTATTTACTGGATGCAGCAAGAGAGAAACTACGCTTATGGAATCTTACAGATCAACAGATTGCTGCAGTAGAGAAATCGGGAAAGACCTCTCCTTTCGTTGAGATAAAAGCAACTACAAGTGGTAAGGTTATCGCAAAGCAAGTAAATAAGGGCGATTACATCAATCAAGGTTCCGTGCTTTTCCAGATAGCCGATCTATCTCGTGTATGGGCAGTTTTTCAAGCCTACGAAGGAGATCTTCCATTCCTTAAACCAGGAAACAATATTGATTTCACCCTTCAGGCAATTCCGGGGAAAGTTTTTTCGGGGAAAATATCTTTCATTGATCCGGTAATTAATCCCTCTACCCGCACAGCAGGCATAAGAGTAGAGCTAAACAACAGTGACGGCAAACTAAAGCCCGAAATGTTTGTAACCGGCAACGTAAAAGCCTCATTGGCTAAGAGCAAAGATCAATTGGTTATTCCGCAATCGGCAGTACTGTGGACCGGTAAGCGTTCTGTTGTTTACGTTAAAACACCCGACACCTCCGTACCTACCTTTACGCTGAGGGAAATAGAATTAGGTGCATCGCTTTCGGGTGCCTATGTAGTACTTAGCGGACTGGCATCGGGTGAAGAAATAGTTACCAACGGAGCTTTTGCCATTGATGCCAGTGCTCAGCTCGATGGTAAGCAAAGTATGATGAATCAAGATAAACCAGAAAATAAAAAAACTAACAGCATGCCAGGAATGGATATGTAATAAGAATCAGTGAGTTATTTACTAATTAAATGATAAAGAATATGAAAACAAAAATGATTAAATTGAGTTTAGCTACTCTTATTTTAGCTAGTGTTACAGCTTTACCGGTTAATGCTACAATGCAGCATAACCATAATGCAAAAACTACAGTAACAGCTCCGGCTGCCAAAACGAAACATGTACAGATTCCTGTTAAAGGGAGCTGTGAGCTGTGTAAAGCACGTATTGAAAAAGCAGCCAAAAGTGTAAAAGGAGTAAAAATGGCAATGTGGGAAGAGAAAAGCCAGACATTACATTTGCAGTACGATCCTGCTGTAGCTACTCCAAAGAAAGTAATGCAGGCTGTTGCCAAAGCCGGTCACGATGCCGGAACGGTAAAAGCAACCACAAAGGATTACAAGGCTTTGCCAAGCTGCTGCCAGTACAAAAGATAAACTTTTATTGCTTATTTTACAAGAGCCTCTCTTTATAATGAAGAGAGGCTTTTATTATCTCTTCCCGGCTATTTTAATTTATCAATCTATCAGTAAAATTTATATTTTCATCCGTACCACTATAACATATCTTATACTTCCTCAGACAACTATTCTTGTTGCCAAATGTTTAAAATGATGGTAACCGAATTTAAACTTTACTGTAAAATCATGTATAATATAGTAAACATGAAGTGTATGTCGGTACAAAGAAAACATAGCAATCCATTCATTTATCTTATTCTTGTCCTCCCTTATGGAATATGTAACGGCTTTGCAACTGTTACATTACCATATATACTAGTACAAAACGGATTCTCTGTTGCTTCTGTAGCTGCGATTAGCTCGTTAGGCATATCTTCTAATGTGTTGCGTTTCCTTTGGGGACCAATGACCGACTTAACTTTGAGCCTACACAAATGGTATATTATTGGAGCTATATTCAGCTCTATTATTTTATCCTTATTTTGTTTCATACCTCTTACTCCTAACTTCAAATCAATCATAACAACGCTGGTTTTTGTCTCCCTTGTAGCATCTACATTTGTGGTATCTCCCGTAGGAGGTTTTATGGCTAAAACGGTAAAGAAAGAGCGGATGGGTATGGCAGCCGGTTACAGTCAGGCTGCTAATTTAGGAGGAACTGGCCTGGCAGGAGGTGCCGGTTTATGGCTTTCAACTCATTATTCCCCTCAGACTGCTATTTTAACACTCGCTTTTGTTATACTTTGTTGCTCGTTTGCCCTTTATTGGGTACCACAGGTTAATGCTGTATCTAAAGAAAAGATTCTGGAAAGAATAAAACTAATAGGCACTGCAGTTAAAGAACTAACACATTCTCCTTTAGCACTGTTTTCTTCCCTATTAGTCTTTACACCAATTGGAGTTGGGGCAGCTCAATCTATTTGGTCGTCCGTAGCAAAAGATTGGCAGGTTGGCCCTGATACAGTAGCACTTGTTACGGGAACAATGAGCGGATTGTTAAGTGGATTCGGCGGACTCGTAGGAGGTTTCGTGTCTGATAAAATTGGCCGGTGGATTGCTTATTTCGGTTCGGGTGCAGCATTGGCTATAATCACTTTTTTAATGGGAATTTCCCACTATGCGCCGTCCGCATATACCATCGGAGTTTTAGCCTATGCTTTTATGTGTGGTGTAAACTATGCCGCCTACTCGGCAATTGTATTACATGTCATCGGGCATGGACTTGCTTCTACCAAGTTTGCATTACTTTCCTCCATTGGCAACATTCCAGTTGTGTATATGGTTGCTCTTGATGGATGGATTCATGATTATTACAGTGTTAGAATGATGCTTTTCGGAGAAACGTTGATAGGATTCTTCTTCATACTAATTTTTCTGCTCATTATGAAGCATTATAAGATACACAAAATCAGTGTATAAAAGCGGGAAAAGTATGCTAAATAATAATAACTATCTAATGAGTGATTAATCTAATTCTATACCCAATTGTTATATAATTTGGCATAAGTATTTACCTACGCTTTGGCTAAGTAGTAATTTAAAACATTCTTAATTTGGTTAATGTCAGTTTCCAATTAAACGAAATATGCATTGACTTGATTTTTAATCAAAGTATCTTCGAGTTGCGAAGATTAATTTCCTTTTAAATTCAATTAAAAAAATGAAGAAATCTAATCTTATGAAAGTTCTTACGGGCTTAATGTTCAGCTTGCTTCTGTGCAGTTGTTGTAATCAAAAAAAAGATGTTGTTGATTTTAAAATGCTTGGCGATAAAATGCTGAAAGCATTTAACGCTCATGACGCAGTTGCCTTTACTAAATTTTATTCCGATGATGCCATCTTATTCGATGTTAAAGGAGATGAAATGACACGTGGAAAGGCAGCGATAGAAAAATATTATAGTGATTATTTCCGTACATTTCCCGATGCCAAATTGGAAATCATGCAAATTATCGCTTCTGGCGATCAGGTTTGTTTTGAGATTGTAATGAGAGGAACCTTTACCGGGTCGCTTACCGGACCAGAGGGTGATATTAAGCCAACCGGCCTTAAATGTGTAACTAAAGCGGCATTTCTGGCTAAATTAACTCCAGAAGGATTAATAAAAGAAGATCGCACTTATTATGATGAACTCAATTGGATGAAACAGCTCGGTATTATTAAACAAAATGAAGAAAAATGAGAAAAATTTTAATTTCACTACTTCTGATCACCTTTCTATTTTGCGGCTGTCAGAAGAAGACAACTCCGACAGAAATAGCTGGATCAAAAAAAGCTATTGCAGAAATGCTTGATAAATCTTATCAGGCCCTTATTGATAAGAAACTGGATAAAATATCGGTTCTTTTGGCTGATAGCGGTCTCTTTTGTGGAACAGACCCAAGCGAGTTGTGGAGTAAAAAGGCTATATGTGATGAGTATGCCAAAGCATTTGCCGATACAGCATTTAAGTTTCAAATGCCAAAGCTAGAAAAACGGGAAATTCTGGTTCAGAAAGATGGGAATTCCGCCATCGTTCTGGAGCAATTTAAAGGATTTTGGTTCTGCCCAAATGTTTCGCTTCGATGGGTTTATTATGTTGTTAAGGAGAAAGATAATTGGAAAATAAGTTTCTCCAGTGCCTCTTTGATTCCTTACAACAAGGATCTCTCCTCGATTAGTAAAGCTGTTGAACAGCAGAAATAGTCCATTGTAGTATTAAATAAGCCTGTATTCATTAAAACCTACTGTCTTGTGAAGAAAAAACAAGTTTTAAAGTTTTACGGAGAACAATCAGAAGACATCAATCACATTTAAACGTATAAAATAGTAATACAGACTGTTGCCAAAGTCGTTTATGATACCGAAACGGTTATTGCAAACCTGCAGACTTACAAGGCTCTGCCGAGTTGCGCCAATACAAAAGATAAGTTTTATAGCTGATATAACAAGAACCTCTCTTTGTATAGTGAAGAGAGGCTTTTTATTTTCTTTATATATTATTCGTGTATCTGCACGAAATAAAATTTATAAAACGACGAAACCCTCCGACTAAGGGAAGGTTTCATTATCCATTTTAGAGTGTAGTATATCAAGACAAAGCTGATACTGGCACTATTTATTAAATATTATTCTATTCTCCTTTTCTTGGAATTATTACAATAAATTGTTCACCTTCAATATCATTAACCAACTCTATTTCAGGTTCTTCTTTTATTGATCTTTTAATTCCAGAACCTAGTCCGCGATAAGGCATAGTTTTGGCACATAAACTTGCTACAATATTGTTTCTCACCACAGCATTACCGAATTTAATATTATCTATAGTCAAGCTGTTCGGCAGTCTTCCCGGGCTAATAATTTCTATTCTATCTTCAAATATAAGCAAACGTACAGATGCATTCTTGGTATAGTCACGATGCACCAATGCATTCTGTAGCAACTCTTCCAAGGCTATTTCTGATATCTCTAATTTTCCAGTTGAATTAAATCCCTGTCCTGCCTGCTTTTGTTTCAAATTTGACTTTAAAAAAGACATACCCTTTTCAAAAAGTTCAGGAATTGTTCCCGTTAAATCTTTACTATCACGATAATCAGTACCCGCAATGTCATTCCCAAAGAAAGAGACTGCCTTGATCATAAACGAAGGCCTATATTGTTGAGGGTTATTTCCAAAATAAAGCAAACCGGCTAAACTCAATTTATCTTCTCTAATTATATTCAAATTGGATAATAATTTTTCGTAAGATATACCAATTTCTTCAATACTCTGTCCATACTCCTTTAATACAAAATCATTCACTAGTGCTTTATTTACATCGGCTACACTTGTAAATGGAACAGGTTGTTCATCAGCATAGAATGTTCCTGAATGTTGAAACAAGCGGAGTATTTCATTATTATCAGTAACCCTTCTTTTATCAGATCCCTGTTTCATCCATATTGTTCCCTGATTATCCTTATAAGGTTTTGCACCACCTTCACTAACATAAACTACCAATACAGAAGTAATATCCACAGTTACAGTTTCTGTAGTTATAAAAATCATTGGATTAATATTGTTTGTAGCTATATTAGCGACTTTACTGCTTATGTTTTGAATATCATCATACTGAAGACCTGTAACTTCTCCGGTTTTATCTTTTACTCCAAACAGGATTATGCCGCCTTTTGCATTCGACATAGCAACCATTTCTTGTATTATAGTATCCTGGTGAGGAAAAGATTCTTTGAATTGAACAGTACTAGTTTCTCCGTTTCCAATTATTTCGAGTAATTCTATCTGATTCATTTTATTATTTTATTTTCCAAATGTTATAAATCTGGCGACGCATTCTCAATGCATCTTTACCACCTTCCATTATAGCAACAATTTTTTGCTGTGACACGGGTTCATCAATTGTTCCGGAATCTATTTTTATATCTCGTCCTTCATCATAATCACAAGCTACAATTCTTTCACAATCTCCCAAAACAGGAATATTTGCATTATGCGTTGCAAAAATAAACTGCATGTTTCCTTTCAATTTCTTTATCTCTTTTATCACATTATCATAGATAGTCTGATTATCCAAATCATCTTCCGGCTGGTCAATGATTAAGATATCATTATCTTTTTGGGCCAATAAAAAAAGAATTAAAGCCGAGGCACGTTGCCCTAAAGAATGATCTTTGAGTGGTTTACCGTCGTATTCTATAGTCAACGTATTATCTATTTGTGTAGTTACAACTTCCGCCAGATTTTCCCTAAATTTACCTTCAAATAACACATACTGATTATCGTTTAATATATCCTTCAATTTCTTAAACTCTTTATATAGTTGAATAAAATCAGTGTATTTTTCAGTTACAGTTACGAAACTACTTTCTCTGATATTGCAACCTTTGAATTGAAATTTCAAGTAATCAAGAAATTTATCTTTTCTTCCTTTATATATAAGCTTAACCTGTAATCGTCTTTCTGATTGATTAATTTTTTCTATTTCCTTTTGCAATGTTACAAACTCTTCATGCCAAAGTTCTTCTAATTCAGTAAGAGCCGTCATCAGTTGTCCATTCAACTGTTTTTTCCTCTCTTCTTCCTTTTCAATGGCTTTCAGTTTCAGTTTCGATGTCTCTATCCTTCTGTTTACATTAATAAATTCATCAGGATTTAAAGAGGGCACATTTATCTCGCGCTTTATTTTAGCGAATTCCTCTTTTAAACTTTCTTTTTTAGTCAACAATAATGTAATGTTGCCCGTGTATCTGGCTTTGCAATCTTTTATTGAATCTGATAAGACTTTCAAAGCCGCCTGTTTTTCTTGTAACTCTTTTAATAGAATATTAGCCTGAGCAAAGATAGGAGCATTCTCATCAGAGCCGGAAATCTGGGTATTCATCCATTCATCATTCTGTGATACAAAAAGTTCGAAAGTATCTGAATACTTCTTTATCAACCCTTCATATTCTTTTAAGCGAGCTTCATCACTATCAAACAGCGTTTGTCTTTTAAGTTTGTCTTCAATACCATTTTCTTTATATTTAGTCAACTTAAACTCGTCATTTGCTATCTGTTGACTTACTTCGGGCTTCAATTCTTCCAAATCGCGAATCTTGAAAATATCAGAAATCAATCCGGAAATCTGGATTTTCTTTTGCTCTATACGTTCCTTTATGCTGGTCAGCTTATTCCCAATTAACTTTTTCACAAGATCTGCTTCAAAGTCAACATCCTTGTTCGATAAGTCTTTCTGTCCAAAATAAACCGGCTGTTTCAGTATTGCATCAACAGTTATGTCATGAAGCAAAGTTCCATCTTTATATATATCTTCTTTTTGCCCGTATATCTTCTTAACAATATATTCTTCTCCCAGATTATTTACAATAGAAACCGTCACCTTTCCTCCGCTGCCCATCATTCTCTGTATCAGATTACTCTTGTAATCATTATCCATAGCCTGTAAACCTAAAGGAATATTTAGTGCATAGCGAAGCACTTCTATTATAGAAGACTTTCCACTACCCCGTATACCAATCAGCGTATTCAGTTCAGGAGAAAAATGAATTGTTTTTCCATCCAGCAAGCCACCTTCATAAGAGATTGATTTTATATACGAATTTTTAATTTCCGGTTTATCTTTAGGCCGTAATCTATCATCTATGTCTGTTAAGGCAAAGCGTAATGCTTCAAAATTAAACGCGCCTATTTTCAAGTAAGTTCTTTTTTTACTAGCTCCCAATCCGGTTATTCCTGCATGTGCATTATCACTTCCCTCAACATAGGCCAATTTATAGTCTATAGCCTCACACAATTTGTCATAGTGTTCTGGTTTAGTACATTTCTGAACACCTATCACCCGATCTTTAAATTCGGGATCACCGATTAATGTATTAAATTCATTTGTAGCGACTCCCGATTCTATAAAAAAGCCATTTTTATCATCTACGTGCGCCAGTATTATGAAATAATCAAGTTCTTTTTGATTAAGCGCCAAAACTGTTTCTTTTAAAGTTAGATTAGAATTTGGGTAATCGGGAATATCATAATTCCGAATATTGTAAAATGCATGATTTAAAAATTCTTGAATATGATTCACATCTCCTTTATACCAAGCATCGTCAAATACAATCAGAATATGAATACCTTCACGAGTAGAATATTCCACTCCAGCAAACAACCCTATATTCTTTTTTAATGCAACTTTTTTCAGTGCACAATATTCATCTTTATCAAACTTATTATGGTTAGTAATTACACCTATTCCAATTTCCTGACTAGACAATTGTTCTACATAAGCATTGATAAAGTTAATCTTTTCGTCATTATAAATAAATTCCTTATCGGCTTTGGTATGCAAATGAAAATCTGCGCGCAACCATCGTGAACCATTCTCAAAAGTCATCATCTCCATACTTTAAATAAATTAGAAGCTTTTAAATTAATATATTCCGGGTTAAAAAAGTATTCTTACTCTATTGATCCACAATTATCGCCAGAATATATAATATATCATTGTTAGATATTTTATTCTTTCAACAACAAATATACTAAATAGATGCTATAACTCCATTCAAAACAAAAATTATTTAAGCAAAATAATATAAAATACAAGAGAATGGATAATAGTGCTTATGCTTTTTCCCGTTATCAGAAATCCAGACCACAAGCTTCACCATTTGTTTCAGAGATTTGGAATATACTATTGTGGTATAGTGGTTGGATAAAACAGAACAGTATCATCACGAAAATGAGAAATTAGATGGAATCCAAGTTTGGTTAACCTATCAGTAAAGTTTTTCCTGAAAAAGTAAGCACCTGCAACAATGTATTTTGTTACTTCCAGTGGTCCATTGGTTAAGTATGCTTGATTTTGCCATATTTTTATAGCGTAGAATACTATTAAAGATGCTATATCAGCGACTTAACCATTTTTACGACAAAATTTAATAATAATTTATTGCTTTACAAGCGTTTGATTAATTATTTAATGGAGTATTGATAAAAGCAATAACTTAAATTTAAAAAACAAGGAGTGTAAATGTGTTGTGAATTGTTTTTAAAATTGTATATTTGTTATATAAGCAACAACAATCAGGAAAAACACACAATTTGCAACTGTTGTGAATTGTTTCAACAAAATAAAGTTATGCTTGCAGATCTTAAATTTAAATTTTATGCTATTGTACCCTTGTTGTTGAGCGTCTTTTCCCTCAATAGTACGGCTCAATATAGCTTGCAATGGAAATACACCACTCAAGGCGGTATTTATTCATCTCCGGTTGTCGATGGCAATGCCGTATATATTGGCTCTAACGATTCTTGCATGTATTCCCTGAATGCGCAAGAGGGTAAACTTAACTGGAAATTTAAAACCTGCGGAGAAGTTAAGTCCAAACCGCTTGTCTACAAAGAAAGCCTCATTTTTAATAGCACAGACGGATATATTTATTCCATTAATAAACACACCTCACGCCAAAACTGGAAAGTGCAAACTGCCGGAGAGAAAAGATACGATATATGGGATTACTATTTATCTTCACCTGTTTTTGCTTCCGGTAAAGTGATTGTAGGTAGCGGAGACGGTTATATTTATGCATTGAATCCCCAGTCGGGTAATTTGTGTTGGAAATTTCAAACAGGAGGTATTGTTCATGCCACCCCGCTAGTTGTTCACGATAAAGTTTTTGTTGGCAGTTTCGATGGTTTCTTTTATGCGCTAAATCTGAAAGATGGTAGTTTGATCTGGAAATTTAAAACAAAGGGAAACAAATATTTTCCTAAAGGCGAAATTCAGAAGGGAGCCACCCTTTACAATCAGTCGGTTGTGTTTGGATGCAGAGATTACTATATGTATTCGCTGGATATTAAATCGGGCAAACCCAACTGGAGTAAGGAAGAAACCAATAGCTGGATTATTGCTGCTCCACTATTGGTTGATGGTTTGCTGTGCTACGGAACGTCAGATTCACACCACTTTCAGCTTATGACTGCTGCAACCGGAGAAATAAAAACAACTTTCCCATTGAATATGAGGGTATATGCCGAAGCAATTTCGTTACACAACCAGGTTCTATTTGGTTGTTTTAACGGTAAATTATATCAGGTAGATCTTGCTTCGAACACTATCCGGGAAGTCTTTCAGACGGATGGTAGCAAGCAGAATTATCATGGGGTGTACAATGACGATGGAACATTTAGAGCTGACTTTGAACTATATGGCAGCAACTATGTTGCATCCGAGAAACAAATACTTGGGTTGGGTGCCATTCTTTCTACTCCTTGTATTGCCAACGGTGTGATTTACCTGGCTGATACTAACGGGTGCTTTTATGCTCTGCGGTTGAATCACATTTAATCCATTCATATCAATTTAAAAAAATGCGTATATGATGCCATATAAAAAATCCGGTGCAACTTAAATATTGCACCGGAAATTAATTGATTCAATCAAGGTCTTATTACATAACCACTTATAATTTATCTAAATTGTATTTTAAAATAGCATCTTGATTAGACAATTTGGTAAAAATTGCTTTTGTTTTATAACTTGCTAGCATCTTGAAATTCCTTCAAATCTTTTTCTGTCATTTGCACAAAAATAGAAACGCCATAAACATCTTTATTATTACGTTTTAAACCTAATGGATAAACTGCACAGAAAGAGGGATGTATACCTAAATCCCAACCTGTTATTTGCGCATACGTTCCATCTTCAAGCAATATCACACTTCTTGGTACACCCTCATATCTACCGTCAAAGATGTATGACTGGGTCTTGGAAAGCATAGAATTTGCTTTCGAGTCATCTTTTCGATAAGTTGTGATTTTATTTCCCTCAGCAAAATAGAAGTTAGCAGGATTAATGCCATAAACATTCTTATAAAAATCGTCTGGAAGCCTTTTCCCACTCTCGTCAATTTCCCAGGTTCCATAATTTTTCCATCCATGCCCTGTAACCATCTTCACAAAGTTCTCCTGACTAATTCCACCACCATCTCCGAAGCAACGGCCTTGATTGTCAAATGCATAATTAGCAGTATGATTATCCAAACAATTTTCCCATTTCGAATACAAAGATTCGTCTTCTTTATCAGAACATCCGGTAATACCAAGTACAGAGAAAATAACTAAAAGTAGACTAAATTTAATTCTAATGCCTTTCATATTTTTAAAATTTAAATAGTTGATTGCGTTTATAATTAAATGAACATTTAGTCAAAATCTTGCATGACAATTACACTTTTTTTTAAACAATTATCTATCACCAGCAGATTCAAGCGCCATCATCTACTTGCTATATTTTTTTAAGTCTTCTTTCATATAATGGTTTGCTGTGCTACGGAACGTCCAATTCACACCACTTTCAGCTTATGACGGCTGCATCCGGAGAAACAAATACTTGGGCTGGGTGCCATCCTTTCTACTCCTTGTATTGCCAATGGAATGATTTACCTGGCTGATACGAACGGGTGCTTTTATGCGTTGCGGGTAGCTGTTTTATAAATGGTTTTAAAACTCTTGCTTATGGATCATTAAATACTTTATCGCTTCCTTTTCATTTCCTTTATTTCATTACTATTGAATAGAGCAAGAAGAATCTGCCCTATATTTGGTATTTTTTTGCAGATTCTATTTTCCTAAATACATTCTGTAATCTTATCTAGCTATTCATCTCTATAATATTGTCGGCATAGTTAATTATTCCTTATTTTTCAACCAAACAATAAACAAAATTGTTATAAAAAACAGCATTGCTTACATAACTTTAGTGAATAACGCAACGCTAATATCTCTTTAATAATCCTGTAAATAATATAAAAATAATCACTATAAGATTATGGATGTTGGCAGTATTTTTTTTTTGGGGGGGGAGGCGTCAGTTCAAACCCTGTGTTGCTTAATAACGAACAAGTATTATTAAACTAAAAAGCTAAAAAACGAATAGAGTAATCAACAATTAATAAACAAAAAAAATGGAAAAATATATCACAGTATTAAACTCAGACTTAGACAAGCATTACTGGAAAGCAATTCAATGGGACAATTCTTTGACTTCAATTAGAGATAACCGTTATTACATTGCTGGGGAAAATATGAATATACCCAAAAATCCTAACGACAAGCTTTTGGAAGAAAAAACTGTCGTAGAAACTTCCACAATTACAGAAGGTAAAGCAACAATAATAAATATTGAAACTAGCTAAATTAACCCTCTTAAGTTAGCAAAGAACAAAGCATCCAAGTCCTTTTAAAAAGTATAGAATCATGAAAAAAATAATAATCTTATGGCTATTATTAACCGCGATTATTTCTTCTTGTAGCTTTTCAGGACATTTAACAAAAAGATACAAATCAATCGAAATCGAAAATGATACTAATGCAATCAAAAATAAAATTGATGTAAACGTCTATGTAATTGAACAAGAAAAAGGTGAATCACCTAAACCAAAGACAATTTTTGATTTGTCTCCTAAAGCCCAAGCGGCTTTAATCTCAGAACTTAGTAAAAAGGATACAGCAACAGATAAACTTATTTCTGGGTTAACAAACAGTTTATCTTCTAAGTCAAGTAATGTGGCGGAAATTATTGATTACTCACAGTTTGAAAAACGAATTGTCGTATCAATAAGAAATAAAAGCCATATGCCTGCCGACAGAATCGCAAAAATTAATATAACGCTAGATATAGGCAATGAAGTTAAGATGCTTAGTTGCAATAGATTAATCACAGAGTATCAAACACTTGATTTGGGTATATTAAATTACTCAAACTCTCAAAATGCGGAAGCTACAGGAAATGCCACTATAGCAGGGGATAAAACATCCGAAAAAGCCACTAAAAAAATGGGAGTTGGAGTAGCTGGAAAATTATCTGCAAATCGTTCTTTTTCTGAAGAAATATTGTTAAAACAAAGAATGGTTGCTTTGAATGCAGCTATTAGCCAAAACAAGCTTTCGCTTTATCAGGAAGGTATTAGCGGAATAGATTTAACAGGTAACATTTTAGCAGATGTAACACTTGGCATTGAAGATGTGAAAGTTGAAAAGATTTACTCTTTTTTAGAACTCAGTAAAAACAATGTAATGAGTAATGCTGTAGATATTAAGGTTAATGAAAAACGTTTCATCTATCCAAATATAAAGAATAACATAAAAGCAAAAATCACATTTGAAGCTGATTACCGTGAAGTGTTAAAAAAGCACGAAACCATATCAGAATCCGATGATGATGTAAAATTGTATTATGGTACAGTAACAAACGCTAATGAAGAAATTATTATCCCGAAAAGTAAATTCAAACCCAAACTTTGGAAACTATCATTTAAAGATAATGAATTGAAATTACCAATTCAAATAAAAAGCCCAGCAGCTGTTGGTTCAGGAGATTTACTTTTTAACTCCTATAATGAAGCAAAAGAGTTTACTTTATGGTTAAAGTCTAAATTTGATGATTCCCAAAAAAGCATAAATGTTTCCAAGTTAAACTATGTAATTACTATGCCAATTGGTTTTATAACTATTAAAAACATTGAGATACTACCCTATGAATAGGAACACAACATCGAAAAAATATAGGAATGCATTTAACTCCATTTCCACTCTATTTAGAAGCATCTACCCCATCTAATGTTAAGTATAGTATCGTAAAATTATCATCGTGTGTACAAAGACGATGGAACATTTAGAGACGACTTTAAACTATATGGCAGCGGCATGACTGCATCCGAGAAACAAATACTTGATTTGGGGTCCATTCTTTCTACTCCTTGTATTGCCAATGGAATGATTTACCTGGCTGATACGAACGGGTGCTTCTATGCACTGCGGATAGGTGTTCTTTAAATGGTTTTTAAAATTCATCTTCCATTATTCAGGTTGATAGTTGCTGCCACAAAATTGTATGTATGCAAAGGGTATCCGACATTTATATTGCCAACAAAAGGAATCTCGAGCATTTTACTCGTATATGTCGGATATATTTCTAACTGTCTGAATACTTTTTTCTTTTTATCGGTTTAGCTACTTGATTTATGCAAAATTGCATAGAATACTTGATTTTTCTGATATGGAATGGGGATATTAACATTTTAGCTATGCAAGATATACAAGTACTTGAATCAGAAAAAAATAATAGCAACTCATTTTTATATAAAGTTTTTTCACAGAAAGAGCAATTATCAAAACAAAATAATTTTAGAGACTTCTTATTTTTTCTATACATTCATCAATATTATCATTCTGAGATCCATTATTTTCTTTTAGCAGATTCAGATTAGATAAAATCGATTTTTTTTCAGTTATGCTTAAGTTCTTAAGATTAATAATTAGTTTAAAAGCGAATTCGTAATCATCGGGAGTGTTCAGCTTCTTGATTATTAATGGAACCAATTTCTTTATGTATTTTTTACTATCTGATTTTGCAATTAACAAAAGAGCATTTATATTATTTTCATAATCATTAATATGCTCAGCAATTGTATTTGAAGCTAAAACCTGAAATTCTAAAGGCAATTTTGTTATATTTTCAGGAGTCTGGATCGACAATAAATTGGTCATGATCAATTTAACTCTTTCTATAGATGTCAAATTGTGAATTAATATAATTAATTCTTCCATCTTATCATTACCACTCAATACAATACTTAATATTTCATTCAATTTAGTTCTTATTCTATCATCATCTAAAATCGTTTTTGACTCTAAATCTTCATAAGTAAAAATATATTCAAGGAGTTTAATATAATTAGATGTATATGAGTTGTCTTGTAAAATAATATTCCAATATTGTTTTAAAGAAAGACCAGCATCTGATAATTCAACTAATTTTGAATAAAAATATCCTCTATTATTAGTACTATTAAATAAACATGCAAAAATATCAAACGAAGGGAAATTTTCTTTTAATAAAATATTAGCATAATAGAGAAAATCAATAACAGTCTGAGTCATTTCAGAGTCATTAATACTTCTTTCAACATAATTACCATATCTATTATTTAAAGTTATTTTATTAAACATTTCAACTATAATAGAATCACTAATTATTAAATTACCAGTACAAAGTTTCAAAGTTGAGTTAACCTTAAGTAAACAGTTGTTTATAATAATTGAATTATCGGGACTGTACGAATAATTAGGCATTATTGAGTTCATTTTACTCAAATATTTATCTACCTGAGCACTTGATAATACAGTTTTCTCGCATATCTTATTAAGCCTAGACGTAAAGGAATTATTATTTTCTTGAATTGATATATTATCTATCACATAATCGATAAGTTTACTAGATAGTACAATTTTATACTTATTACCATAATCATATTTAAGCCAGCTTTCATCTATTAAATCTTCCTTATATGCCAATAAGAAAGAATCTTTCATTGAATTAACATGATTTTCACTCCATACAGAACAACCAAAAAACGTAGCTTCAAGGATTTCTTTACTAATCTGCGGTGATTCCACTAATTCATTTTTAATTCTTTTAACGATAAAATTTGTCAACTTATTAAGTCCCTGCTCTTCAAGTTTTACGCCGAATATTATAATATCCTTATACGAATTTAGATTAGGCATTATTTTATCTAAAATATCATCTGCCTTTATTATGTCTATTATTCTTATGTTATCCTCATTTGAAATACCTATTTCTTGTGATATTTTAAGTAATAGAATCAAATTGTTCCTTACATCCGTTTCAAACAATAATCTCTTCAGCGAACCGCTTAATTTATTAATAAGATAGTTTATTATATCAGATTTTTCTATTTGGTGTTTTTTTAAATATTCTATCAAAGAATAAGAGTCTGCCTTATTTACATATTCAACTACAGATTTAGAAATAACATCAAAGACATTTGAATTAGATAAAATCTTCTCTATAATATTGAGCTTATTAATATAAGAACTTGTCACAGCAAAAGTCTTGTATAGAAATATACCAAGCTTATCATCGTTTTTATTATCATCAGGTCTAACTTCATCGAATAGAACATAAGGAGATTCAACAATTTTAGTATAGTAATCAGGAAATTCTTCTCTTATAATTAACAATTTACAAACAACAGCTTGATTTTTTTCACTAAGATCTTCCGGAAAGCACTCTAATTCAACAGCCAAATTATTAAACATTTGAATAATTCTTCTAGGATTACTAGCAAATTCATTAGAAACTAAGCTGATAGTAGTAGGTTCAAAATTCAAATTATATCTTTTATTAAGTTTATCAGCAAAGTCGAACATTTCCTCAGTATGATAAGGTTTTATCTTAATTGCAACATTAAAAAACTTCCTTAAGAACTCATCAGATTCTTTGTTACAATCTATTTCTGATTTAGTTGTATTAATGACATGTCTTTTTAGAGCATCAGCATCAACAGGTATTATAAAAATAATACTATGATTATCCCCAAGAAAGTTCTTAATATTCGTCAACAATTCATATGCCAATTCTTTATTACATCTATCAATATTATCTATAACGATTATTAATCTATCAATATCCTTTTCATAGTTCTCACCTTTAACATATTTAATTCCTTTATCTATGTTAGAATATTTCTTTAAGGATTTCTCAACCATCTGATTAAAACATTCTTCAAACTGCTCAGGAGCAAATATATGTGGTTTTTGAACAGAAACCTTTAAATCATCAAACATCTTAAAATACAATGTTGCACTTAAGGTCACTAAAGGTAATATTGCTGCTGTAGTAAATTTAAATTCTATAGGGATTGGCAAGAAATAAATGCCAAAAGACAGAATTATAGAAATAATTATAAATAAAATTATTCTTTTAGTATTTAATTTTACATTAACTTTAGTATCAGAAGTAGTGTTATAATAAAACGAGTTCATAAATTCAGATTGCTCAAAATTCAACTCATTTTGTAGCTGCAAAAGAAACATTCTTCTAAAAGAATCATTAGCATATTTCCACGCATCATAAGTGATCATCTTAATCTTCTCACCAGTCTTTTCGCCATCGATGGCACTTTTAACTGTTTTAATAATTGAAGATTTTCCACTTCCCCACTCACCAAAGAGTCCTATTGTAAAAGAATTATCCTTTGGAGCATTTACGATTGTTTTTTAAGCACATTAGCATAAACAATTGTGTTTAAGTTATCATTTGAATTATTGTCTGAATCTTTCTCCAATAAATCGATTTCTTTATCTAAAATAAAATTTCGTTTCATAGTATCTCATTTACAAAAGTAATCTTTACTACTATAGTATTAATTAAAGTTTATGATTATTAGCAACTTAAGAACCAAATATAAAAACTATTTTGTAAAGTTAATTATTTTAAAGATAAGATACAAATTATCAATAAAATAAATATAAAAGTCACAAAGATTATTCTTAAATCTCTCTTTTATTAATCCTCAAGCCCTATCCAATTACAAATAATATCTCCCCCATTCCCCAATAAATAAAATCCATTCACCAATAATTTTAATCCATTGGTCAATAAACATCACACCATTCACCAATAAATTTTGCTATAAAAAACATCCCACCCTTAAACATAGTTTAAGCCCTGGAAATTTACAATATTTTTACATAATAATGCAAAAATAATTCCAATTACATTTGGTTATATCCACTATATTTCCTTACATTTGCAACAAATTAAAGTATTGCAATACCAAATTTAATTAATGAATTATTTGTAACATTTAAAAACAATTTATGTCTGTAAACAACGCCCCAAAAAGCGGCCCTTATATGGGATGTTTTCTTTTCACGAGAGTTGCCTGCATGTATTTCCACACTTACAAAAGAGTAGATGTTTGTAAGAGGTATTTTATCGAAAAAATTGAAGAAGATAAATTACTTTATGAGAAACTAAAGGAAACTGGTTTTGCTATAACAAACAAATACATTACGCCCAAACAGATGGAGATTTTCATTGAATTCTGGGGCACTCCCTACGGAATGACAAACATCTAGGGTAATTGCTCGCTTAACAATCGCTCTCTTAAAACACAAATTCCTAACCAATCTTACGGATTTTATTTTTAGATATAAAAATAAAACAATTTAATATATTTATTCGTTGCTGTTACGTCTGCTGCGAAGAAATATATTATTTTTATAACCACTTATACTTCAATATTTTACACGTACGTAAGCGCTGTCGTAAGCGCTGTCGTTACTTTTACAACATTTTACCGGCATAAAAGCATCATCCACTCTAAACAAAATATACATTTTTGCACAAATGTGATTTTTTTGCTCAATCGTGATTTTTTTGTCGATTCTTACATTTTCTATTTTGAGCGTATTGTTTGCATCCCTACTTTTGCACCGAAAAAAAATTCAAAAGGGCCTTTTTGAAACAATCAGTACTAAAAAATAAAATTACTATGAAAAAAGATAATTATTTACCATTCAACGCTTTAAAAAAAGGATATATACTTGTACCAAAACACTTGCTTAACTACAAATTTAGCCAAAAAGATGAAAGCTTTTCTTACCTGGAGGCCTTCCTAATGATGGTGGCCAGCGTAAATTTCGAAGATAAGGAGGTAACAGTAAAAGGGAAAACATTTATATGCCAGCGAGGTGAATCTTTATTATCGGTTCCAAGTTGGGCAAAACTATTCAACTGGTCGGTAAGCAAAACCCGATGGTTCTTCAACAGGATGGAAAAGGAAAATCTTATAAATTACATTCACCTGAGCCATGACTTAAAAAAAATATCGGTCGTAGACTATGACCTTTGGACGGGCAAGCCCGGAAAAATAACCAATATGAGGGAAAAGAAGGAGGACAGACTTATGGAGTTCTACGAAAAATACCACGAAATTACAACGCTTCGCAAAGTGGACTTGGGACTGGTACGTGCAGAGTGGAAAAAACTATCGGCCAAGGAAAAAGAAGCGGCCATAAATAATATTCAAAATTACCGCGACTCTATTGTCTGCAAAGAGTTCTATAAAAGTGCCAGTAAATATCTCAAAGCAAAGTCTTTTTATGATGAGGACGTAAATTATTAACAGGCATTACAAACCATTAAAAAACATAGCAAACCATGGAAAAGAATATAAGTCAGCCCTTTGATCAGGAAACGGAAGAAGCAGTACTGGGGGCACTTTTACTGGAAAAGAAAGCAATGGCCAATGCAATGCCTATTCTGCGAACAGAGATGTTTTATTATGATAATCACCGCATTATCTTTGCAGCTCTTACACGCATGTACAACAACCGGCGAGACATTGACATCATTACTGTGGCGGACGAGTTGCGCCGCAGTGATGAGCTCGACAAAGTGGGTGGCCCTTACTATATTACCAAACTTTGCAGTCAGGTG
The DNA here is from genome assembly GCA_963668125.1 of Bacteroidaceae bacterium. Lineage (GTDB taxonomy): Bacteria > Bacteroidota > Bacteroidia > Bacteroidales > Bacteroidaceae > Bacteroides. Next base: position 2,906,503 of record OY764215.1, read on the forward strand.
GCCAGCTCGGCCCACCTGCAGCATCACTGCCTGATTCTGAAAGATTTCTATCTTCGCCGGGAGATTATTAAGGGACTGAGCAAACAGCTTTCCTCGGCTCAGGAGATGACGGTGGATATTGCCGATGTGGTTTGCGATATGCAGGAACTTGCGTCTGAGATAGAGAAGGATGCTGTGAAGGCTGACAACATGAGGGATATGGAGGTGCTGATGGAGGACACGCTGGTGCAGGCTCAGGAGAGAATGGAACGGTCCGAAAATGGTATTACGGGAATCGACACGGGGCTTACGGATCTGAACAAGCTCACTGCCGGATGGCAGAATGGCGATCTGGTTATTCTTGCCGCCCGTCCGGCAGTAGGAAAAACAATGGTATCGCTTTTCTTTGCCAAAATGGCTGCAAGGATGGGGCTCAACACACTATTTTTCAGTATAGAGATGCAGGGAGAAAGGTTGGGCGACCGTCTGCTGCTGATGGAGAGTAACATTAATCCGCACACCTGGCGCAGCGGACAGTCTACTCCCGAGGAGTGGACAGAGGCGCAAGACACAGCTCGCAAACTCACCTCTCTGCCTATGATGATTGACGACAGCTCGTCCATGAGCATTGACTCTATTCGTGTACAGGCGCGCTTCCTTAAAAGCCGGGGCAAGTGTGATATAATCTTTATCGACTACCTGCAATTAAGTGATATGAAAAATCATGGAAAGGAGAATCGTAACCGTGAACAGGAAGTGGCTATTGCTGCCCGTAAGGCGAAATTGCTTGCCAAGGAGATGAATTGTCCTGTAGTGTTGCTCAGTCAGCTAAACAGAGAGGCGGAAAACAGGTTTGCCGGACGTCCGCAGTTGAGCGACTTGCGAGAGAGTGGTGCCATTGAGCAAGATGCGGATATTGTGTTGTTGCTCCACAGGCCGGCATTATATAAAGTTGCAACCGACAAGGAAAGCGGCTATCCCACTGAAGGTCTGGGCATTCTCAGCATTGCCAAGCACCGAAACGGAGAAACGGGCAATGTGTACTTCTCGCACAACAAAAGTATGACGAAGATTGCCGATTATGTGCCACCAATGGAGTGGTTATTGAAGCAGGCGAAATAATTGTAATATAATTTATAAAATTGTTTGTAATTTTTTTGCAAGTGAAAAAATAAATATATACATTTGTATCATAAACAAAACAAAACACCATTTAAGGTATTATAAATACCCTATTATCCCTAACCAGAAATGAATAGAAGAGTGGAAACACTCTTCTATTTTTTTACAATAACCCTTCATTACTACCAATTATCACCTGCAACAATATATCATACATTTTTTATTCACCTTGTGAATATATATGCAAACACAAATAAAACAAAGTAATATCACCTTGGGATAAGTTTTTAAGGCTCACCCAGATAATCTACAATAGCCTTTCCTGGCGAGGCTTACCTAAAATAAATTCCTGAGATCACTCTTTCTAAGGCTCTCCCAGATAATCTACTATCGCCTTTACCTGGCGTGGCGTATAAATCCTATTACGATGATTGTATTCCAAAACGGAAAGTTCGGCTGTTAGTGTGCTGTTGCCGGCTATCCAGCGGGCAAGTGTGCGCAAGGCTCCGGGAATTGTCATATACGGATTGTAAAGGCAAGCCAGTTCTACCTTGGTATATGCCCGGATTTTAAATTCTTCTGCTGTTTTTATCATATTTATTTTGATTTTACTTACCGTAAATTTACCAATTTTCGCCCGTTTATACAAGTTTTCAAAGCAATAAAACGCATCTTAAATGTAACTAATTAGCACCAAACACTCCTAATACGTTCTACTGTTTCCACTCCCCCGCCATGCCCTATCTTTGTAGTGTTAACAAGAAAGGACAAGAGCTCTTTACCACAGTATTAATCAACTAAAAATGTAAAGAAAATGAGTGTAAAGTATTCAGTAGTTATGAGAAAGAACCCGTCTAAATCTTCGGAACCGGGAAAGTATTACGCACACGCACAGGCGTATGGTGAAATGGATTTTGATTCGCTTTGCGAAGAGGTAAACGGACGATGCACCGTAACCCGTGCCGATGTGGCAGCAGCAGTGGAAGCTATTCTGGAATCGATGAAAAAGGCATTGGCCGAGGGTAAAATTGTTCGCTTAGGCAACTTCGGTAGTTTCCAAATTGGGGTGAGAAGTAAAGGTGCCGAAAAAGAAGATGAGTTTGCATCTTCATTGATTCGCGGAACCAGAATCAGTTTCCGTCCCGGTAAGTTGCTCACCAATATGCAGAAAACGCTTGCTTATACGCAAGTAGCAAAGCTTCCGGTGAAGGTTACCAATGGCGGTAACGAGGTGGGCTAGTTAAGACCTGTAGCTTTGGAAAAGAGTACTCTGTGTTACCAACGGCAATAACGAAATAAGACCGTTGGTGCACAGGTACTTTTCTAAGTCCGCATTGATAAAGAACATCCGGTAAAATCCGGGACTCTTCCTAAAAAGTGGAACGAACAAAAAGCAGCAATCGGTAAACCAGGGAGGATATAGAACCTTGCTACCAACCATTATAAAGCTATAAAGCACAGTAGATGGTAAAGCAAAAAGGTTATATACCTCGTAGTTGCTGTAACGCACAATAAGCATAGTAAACAGGCAAACCGGAGAGGGATCTCTCGTAAAAGAGAGCAGTCCCCTCCTATTTCAAACGAGTTATTAATCAGTAAAAACAGGCACATGAAAATTTTAGATGGCATAATAAACATTCTGCAAATGGTACTTCCTTTTCTGAAAAAGAAGGATGCCAAGCAAGTGCAGGATTTCACCGAACTGGTAAAGAGTCAGTTCGACTACCTGATGGAGCAGGTAACCCGCTTTGAGAAGGACTACTTTGAGCTTTCCGAGAAAGTGAAGCAAATGTATCAGGAGATGATTACGTTGAACGCGCAACTAAACTCTGCTCTAAAAGGGCAATGTTTGGTAACCAGTTGCAAGGACAGGCAATAATTACGGCACTAAAAACAGAATTACGGCATTCGGGAATCTGAATGCCTTTGTTCGTGGGGTTTCCAAAACAATATCACGGCATTTACAAATAAATAACGGGAATAAAACATTAATAACGGCATTCAGGGATTTAGAAAGCCCTGTTTATGGGATTCACAAAACAAGATTACGGCATTTGCAAATTAAATAACGGGAACGAAATATAAATAACGGCATTCGTAGATTTAGAAAGCCCTATTTGTGGGGCTCCCAAAACAAGATTACGGCATTATTAAATAAAATAACGACAAAACAAAATGAGAGAAATAAATCTAATAGTAATTCACTGCTCGGCAACGAGAGTGGATAGAGATATCACTGCTAAAGACATAGATTCAGCACACAAGGTAAGAGGATTCAGTTCCTGGGGTTATCACTACTACATCCGTAAAAACGGCAAAGTGGAACCTATGCGAAGTCACGATGAAGTTGGAGCTCACGCAAGAGGATACAACGCAAAATCTCTGGGCATCTGCTACGAAGGCGGACTGGACACGAACGGTAAACCAGCTGATACTCGCACATTGTCTCAGCAAATAGCGCTACACTCCCTGGTAAGTAAGCTACTCAAAGAGTTTCCCGGAAGTAAAGTAGTAGGCCACCGGGATTTGAGTCCGGATAAAAACTATAATGGTATTATTGATCCTTGGGAGAGAATTAAAGAATGCCCCTGTTTTTCAACAGCCGACGAAACGTGGGAATAACGAAATAGACAGAGCTTTTCTTCTAATTCTTGAAGAAAAGCTCTGTTGATATAAAGCACATTGTGCAGATATTTAACATGACAGTTTTAATGCGGCATCTTTTATTTCATTAGCTATAACGTCTAATGCATTTTTTAGTTTTTCCAATTCTTCGGGTGTAAAAGAAGATGGTTTCCCATTCGACAGATTTCCGTTGAGCTTATTGTGCAACCAGGCACGAGACTTACCAAAGAAACGCGCTGCAATATATGAAATAGAAACATATTCAATAATAGGCTCTAGTTTGGCTGCGACACAAAGTTCATCTTTACTGAAAAAGCCTTCAAAAGATAGATCCTCGTCAAGCTCCGGCCAGTGAAGACCATATTTGCCAACTTCAAACATCTGTCTTTGTGCGGGAGTGGCTTTCTTCAACAAGCGAAAAGAAGCAATATCTAAGCTTCTTACCTGCCCTTGTTTTGTTTGGATATAGACTTTTTCATCATCAATCCACGCTTTTACAACATCTATTTTCATAAGCTTTATGTTTTACGGGCATATGTGTTCCATTTTTAATATCAATACAATCATACGAAACATTTGTATATTATACAAATAGAACATGTTTTATTTTTCATATTACTGTCCCAAAAGCAGGATAGCCCCTTTTGTTATTGTCTATTTCGGTAAAAATAGCTATCTTACCGTCGCTAAAAAAATAACAATATAGTTATTATATTTGAACTTTTTTTATTACACTTGTAGCGAAAAAGAATATATAACACAAAAAAATCATGAATTCTAAAATAAGTTTTAGTAAGAGTGTCTGGATTATTTCTATATTGACATCTATTGGTATCATTGCTTGCCTCATTTTTTTAGGAAAGGATATTTTCCTGCAAAAGGATTTTCATGATATTATCAAAGTGATAGTATTTTTTCTAGTCATATTAGTTTATATTGCAAGTTTATATTTCATGCCAAAAAGTTTACTCCTAACGAGCGATAAACTTGTTATACAATGTTTAATACATAGAGTGCACATTCCGCTATCAAATATCGCTGTAATTGAAACTGCACAAAAATATAAGAATTTTACAGATATTAGAGTGTTTGGAAATGGTGGATTATGGGGCTATACAGGCCTTTTTCGCAATAATGGGGTTGGTAAATACTTTGCATACGTAGGCAACCATCAACAGGCGTTTTATATAAGATTGAAGTCTGGAAGAAACTACCTGGTGAGCTGTGACAATTTCTCAATATTCTTAGCAAAGTTATCAAGTCTCACATCTAATTGAAAGTCTTGAATTCCTAATCAAAAAGTATAAACCAGACTGGCCGTTGTACCTTTTACTGATAATTTAAGTTCTTTCCCTGCCTTGTGATGATATACGACTGCTGCAATGGTACAACCAATTGCTGCCCCTAAGCAGACAGTGCCAATATACACTGCATTAGCGGCTCCATGAGATAAAGCACGTTTATAAGCATACATAGAACAACCAATGACTCCTCCCCCAAAAACGGCTGCTGCAATTCCATAATTTGTAGATTTCTTCTTGTACCTTTTCGCTAAAGCATTATGATCGATAATAATTGACTGGGATGAGATCAGGTTATCCTTGGACGCAACCGCAGAACTGTTATTCAAAACAGCAGAACTGTCTTTCAAGACAGCACCATCTTCTTTACTATATTTTTGCTGGGAGAATGCAGTTATTGAAATAAAAAACATAAAGATTGAAAGTAATGCTTTCATACGTTATTGATTTAAGTTAAGTAAACCTGTCCTATTGGTTTATTAATACAATTATAGGTAACATTAGTATATTATACAAGCCAAGTATGCTTTATTTTCATATTATTATCCCCAAATAGTTATCAAGAATATTTTATATAAAAAAATGAAGGTTTTATGTAAATACTGCATATCTATAAGCAGTATTTTTACCTGATGATCTGTTTTATATAGTAAATATATACTTCAAGCGATATGATAATAGAAATTACATTCGAACATAAAAGTTCCAAGCTATACGAACAGTGTGATGGAATCCATACAGCCATAATTGATACCAACAATTATAGAGGAATTTATGTAATGAAAGATACTGACCCCGATTTTTTTGACTCGTATTCTGTTAAAGCTGTTACAGCCGGGAATGACATACAACTGGATACTATTATTACAGGACTTAGCAGACTCACGGAGCAGGCTAAAATTGATTTTATAGATCAGTTGGCTGAGTTATACAACAATAAAACTATACATGGCTATATCTATATTGCATATTAAATGAAAGACTAGCTTAACAATCAGGATGTTAATTGAGACATCCTTATATGTAAATAGCCTCTCTTCGGGATGAAGAGAGGCTATTTCTATTTATACAGAACTGATCTGTTTTTATTTTGCTACGGCTTCGAGCTTTTTCATGATTGAGAAGATGAATGTACCTGAGATAATACAAAGCACTACAAGAACGCCCCACATAATCCATAATTCAATTCCCCATAAATAACCAATGATTGCTACACATTTGTTACCAATAGCTGTGGCTGCAAGCCATCCCCCCTGCATCAATCCTTTATATTTAGGAGGAGCTACACGGGAAACAAAGCTAAGTCCCATTGGACTAAGGAACAATTCGGCAATGGTTAGCATGAAGTAAGTTCCAATAAGCATGTTTGGTGAAACTAAAACATCACTTACTCCACCGGTTGATGCGATTGCATCGGGATTAGGAAGGCCTAGTGAACCTATTGCCATCATTATAAAGGCAAAAGCTGCAATAAACATACCAATTCCAATCTTACGCGGAGCCGATGGCTCTTTATCCTTACTACTGAGCATAGAAAAGAATGCTACTGAAACAGGAGTAAGAATAACGATGAAGAATGGGTTGAACTGCTGGAAGATTTCAGGAGTGATGGTTAATATTTCCGGCATACCAACATAGTAGGCGTATGCTCCGCCTGCTCCAATAAGGAAAGCTATTGCTGATATTACTTTTGCATTATTGCTTTTTGCCTGAATAAAACCAAGAATTCCGTAGAAAGCCACAATCATCATTACCATGGTAGGCAAACCGAAACCTATTCTTGTTAGTCCGCCAACTGCACTATTGGTATAGTCGCGGGCAAACCATGTCAATGTTAGCCCGTTCTGATGGAATGCCATCCAGAAGAAAATAACGACTGCAAACACAAGACACAAGGCTACAAGTCTTTGCTTTGTCTCGGCACCCGAAAGTTCTTCTACATGATTTGTTTGTCCTGATGCAACATCTGCTTTTTGTTGTTGACGTGCTGTAACATCGGCAGCTTTATAATATTTACGGAACAAAGCAAATATAAGAATTGAGATTACCAGAGAAACACAAGCTACACCAAAGCCGTAGTTATATCCTTCTGAAAGCTTTTGAATATAATTAGCTCCGAAAGCTTGAAGATTGGCACTTGCACCTGGAGTCTGAGCTTCTGCCAGTTGTTTAAAGCTAGCCAAACCTTCGGGAGTAATTGTTCCGTTAGCCAACTGATGAGCCAATGCAGGGATCTTTGCTTCGTAAAAGAGTCCGGCTCTTTTCAGGAAGAAGTTATATACAGCACCTGCAGCCGATGGAGCAAAGAATGCACCAATATTGATACACATATAAAATATACTGAAAGCCATATCACGCTTTGAGTTATATTTAGGATCATCATACAAATTACCAACCAAAGCTTGTATATTACCTTTAAAAAGTCCGGTACCAATAGAAATCAATCCTAAAGCACCATACATCATATACTTGGCAGCTGAATCGACTCCTGTAGGCATAGCCAGTAGCAGGTATCCTACAAACATAACAACAACGCCTGCTATAACTGTTTTTCCATATCCAAGGAAACGATCGGCTACAATACCGCCTAATAGTGGAAGGAAGTAAACCAAGGCTAAGAAATTAGAAAATATTTCGCTGGATGTATTCTTATCAAAGCCAAACTTTGCCTGGATAAAGAGTACAAAAATAGCCAACATGGTGTAGTAACCAAATCGCTCGCCCATGTTTGCAAGGGCAAGAACAAATAATCCTTTGGGATGTCCTTTTAACATATAATTTTATTTAATGGATAATATTATTTTTCGATACCAAGTAATTCTACTTCAAAAATAAGGGTTGAGAATGGTTTGATAGGACCAGCATCTCTTGAACCGTAAGCAAGATCAGAAGGGATATAAAGTTCCCATTTTGAACCAACAGGCATTAGTGTAAGGGCTTCTGTCCATCCTTTGATTACCTGACCGGCACCGAATGTAGCTGGCTCGTTACGTTTGTATGAGCTGTCGAACTCTGTACCATCTAGCAAGGTTCCTTTATAGTGAACTTTCACTTTGCTTTCGGCTGTAGGAATCTCGCCTGTTCCTTTAGTAATAATCTTGTATTGCAAACCGCTGGCAGTAGTTACAACACCTTCTTTGGTTTTGTTTTCGGCTAGGAACTTAATTCCGGCTTCTTTATTTGCGCCGTATTGTTGATCAAGGTTTTTGTCTTTGATTTTTTCCATATTCTCCTGAACATATTTCTGAGCTGCATCTACACTCATGATGCCTCCTTTACCCATTGTTCCGGCAACGAAACCTTCAAGATACAGGTCTTTGTTGATGCTCTGTGTTGTTTCTTTGCCAAAGATTTCTTCGTTAACGCCTTTCAGCATTTGACTGTTGAGCTGCTGACCAATAAGGATTCCTAAATGATAGGCATTTTGTTTCTTGTCGGTTGAAGTGGCAACTTCTTTAAGACCGCGGATAAAGTCGTCGAAGTAAGCTGTATCCATTTCCATTTTGCCGGTTAGATAGTCCTTCAAGCCCTGTGTTTGTGCCATACCCATTGTGTAGGCAAGGGAATCCATCTGATTATTAATAACAACTGGTTTTAATGTTTTAGCAACATCAAGCTTAACTTGTTTCTCTGTAGCTTTATTCTTTTGTTTAACTTTTGTTCCTTTGGTTTGGGCATTCATGTCCATGACATTGCCTTGCACACAAAGAACGGCAGCAAGTAAAAGTAGTTTTTTCATCGGTTTTGTTTAAATTGTTTTTTATGATTAAATAAATTATTCTTCGGTAAAAAGTATGCTGACTTCTGCCCGCACTTCTTTTATAAGTTCTTTGGGATCGACTTTTAATTGCAATCCTCTTTGTCCGGCACTAACGTATATATATGGAAAGTCCAGACAGGTGTTGTGAATGTATGTAGGGAAATGTTTCTTCATTCCTATGGGAGAACATGCACCGCGGATATATCCGGTTGTGGGAAGCAATTCTTTCATGGGAATCATGTCGCAACTCTTATTCCCGGATGCTTTTGCAGCCAGTTTAAGGTTTACTTCTCTGTCACCCGGAACGATGCAAACAAAATGACCGGTTTTATCTCCGTGCAGCACTAATGTTTTGAAAACCTGATCTACGTTCTCTCCTAGCTCAGCTGCCACATGTACGGCACTTAAATCGCTCTCGTCTACTTCGTAAGGTATCAGTTCGTATTTTATTTTAGCTTTATCGAGCAGGCGTGCTGCATTGGTTTTATTTATTTTCGTACTCATACTCTAATTCATTTTTCAAAAACTTAGGGGTGTAGCCTTTATCGCATTTGGCTACCTCTTCGGGGGTTCCACAGCAAAGAAGATATCCGCCGCCTTTACCGCCTTCAGGACCCATGTCAATAATGTAATCGGCCATTTTGATAACGTCCAGATTGTGCTCGATGACAATGATTGTGTTTCCTTTATCGACCAATTTATTAAGCACTCCCATCAACACGCGGATATCTTCGAAATGAAGTCCGGTAGTTGGTTCGTCTAGTATATAAAGTGTTTTACCTGTATCTCTCTTGGCAAGTTCGGTGGCAAGCTTTACACGCTGGCTCTCTCCACCGGAAAGGGTGGTTGATGGTTGTCCCAGACGGATGTATCCAAGTCCCACTTCCTCGAGCACCTTTATCTTGTTAAGAATCTGCGGAACGTTCTCAAAGAATTCTACGGCACGGCTGATGGTCATATCTAGCACATCGGCAATGGATTTTCCTTTGAAACGAACCTCGAGGGTTTCTCTGTTGTATCGTTTACCGTGACATATTTCGCATGGCACATATACATCGGGCAGGAAGTTCATTTCTATGGTTTTATATCCGTTACCGGAGCAGGCTTCACACCGTCCACCGGATACATTGAAGGAGAATCGTCCGGCTTTATATCCTCTGATCTTGGCTTCGGGCAGTCCTACAAACAGGGAACGAATATCCGAGAACACTCCGGTATAGGTTGCCGGATTTGAACGAGGAGTTCTTCCAAGCGGAGACTGGTCTACGTTTACCACTTTATCGATATTTTCGAGTCCTTCTATTGAATCGTATGGCAATGGATCTTGCAATGAATGATAGAACTTCTGCGAAAGAATTGGCTGAAGTGTATTGTTTATCAATGATGATTTACCACTACCCGATACTCCGGTTACACAAATAAGCTTTCCGAGAGGGAAATCAACATCTACCCCTTTAAGATTATTACCTTTGGCACCTTTCAGGGTTAAGGTAAGTCCGTTGCCTTCTCTTCTCTTTTCAGGGATTTCTATTCTCTTCAGTCCATTGAGGTACATGGAAGTCAGGGTATTTGTTTTAAGCATCTCGGCTGGGGTTCCTGCAAAGACAACCTCACCTCCCAGTCTTCCGGCCTTAGGACCCATATCTACCACGTAATCGGCAGCAAGCATCATGTCTCTGTCGTGCTCTACTACAATAACGGAGTTACCCGAATCTCGCAAAGCCATCAATGATTTGATTAGCTTCTCGTTATCTCGCTGATGCAACCCGATACTAGGTTCATCAAGGATATATAGTACATTTACCAACTGAGAACCAATCTGGGTAGCCAAACGGATTCGCTGGCTCTCACCTCCTGACAATGTTGCCGAAGTTCGTTTAAGCGAAAGATATTCCAAACCTACATCGAGCAGGAATTTCAGTCGGGTACGTATTTCTTTTAATATTTCTGCAGCAATCATCTTTTGCTTGTCGTTAAGGAACGGATCTACATTACTGAGCCATTCATAAAGCTCGGAGAGGTCCATAGACGACAGTTCATCGATATTCTTATCGTGAATACGGAAATGCAATGCTTCTTTGTTGAGCTTTGCACCTTTACACTCAGGACATTGTGTGGTTACAGAGAATTGTTCGGCCCACTTCTGTGCAGTAGCCGACACATCCTTTTCCTGCATCATCATAATGTACTTAATCACTCCCTCAAAGGTTACAAAATAATCGGAAGAAGAGCCTATCAGAGTATGGTCGAGCCTTACTCTTTCATCTGATCCGTATAATATTTCTTCGATGGCATCATCGGGTATATCTTTGATTGGCGTTTTCAGTTTGGCTTCGTACCTCTCAAGAATAGAAATAATCTGCCAGAATATCATGATATTTCTGTGCTTACCAAGCGGAACAATACCTCCTTCGTGAATTGAAAGGTTACGATCCGGAATAATCTTATCAATATCAATCTTATTAATTATACCAAGACCTTTACACTTTGGACAAGCTCCCTGAGGGGAATTGAAAGAGAAGTTATGGGGAGCCGGTTCACGATAAGCCAAACCGGTAACAGGGCACATCAATCGTTTACTGTAATGACGTATGCTTAGTGTCTGCGCATCGAGTATCATCAGTAATCCGTCGCCCAGATGCATAGCTGTGGCAACACTTTGCTTGAGGCGTTTATCGTCTTTGTCACCAACTACCATCTTATCAACAACCACTTCTATATCGTGATTCTTATAACGATCGAGCTTCATGCCGTGCATTATTTCTCTGATTTCGCCATCAACACGAACATTGAGATAGCCCTTTTTCCTGATCTGCTCGAAAAGCTCCTTGTAATGTCCTTTTCTTGCCTTTACAAGTGGTGCCAGCAAATAGATTTTTTTGCCTTTATAATCATGAAGTATCAGATTAAGAATCTGCTCTTCGGTATATTTCACCATCTTCTCACCCGAAAGGTACGAGTAGGCTTCTCCGGCTCTTGCATAAAGCAAACGGAGGTAATCATACACTTCGGTGGTAGTACCAACCGTAGAACGGGGATTCTTGTTCGTTGTTTTCTGCTCGATGGAGATAACAGGGCTCAGTCCGGTGATTTTATCTACATCCGGACGCTCCATATTTCCTAAGAAGTTTCGGGCATAAGTAGAAAACGTTTCAATATATCTACGCTGTCCTTCAGCAAAGATTGTATCAAATGCTAATGAAGATTTTCCGCTTCCGCTTAGTCCTGTAATAACCGTTAAGCTATTACGAGGTATACTTACATCTATATTCTTTAAATTGTGCACACGCGCACCGTAAACACTTACCTGATCTTTTTCTTCAGCCATATCTTTAATTTATTCTCCTGTTGTTCCTGTAGTACCACTACTACTGAAACCACGCAGAATATTTATATCTCCTTTGTGATTATACTTAATTCCATCCGATCCGACAGCGTTTACAACAATGAAGTAAACTCCGTCTTTCACGGCTTTTCCATGGGATGTTCCATCCCACCCCTCTTCGGGATTATTCCATTTATACAATTCCTGTCCCCATCTGTTAAACACAACAGCATTGAATTTTACCAATGACTTATGTTTTACTTTTAACACATCATTCACACCGTCTCCGTTAGGCGAAAATGCGTTGGGAACCTTCAACTCCGATTCACTGATTACCACTGTAAAAGCATCCGACTCATACGTTACGCTAGACGCTGTATCAGTGATATAAAGCTTTATATAATATGTTCCGGAAGTAGTAAATGTATATGTTACCACTTCATCATATCGACTTAAAAGTATGGAAGAGAAATCTGCCTTATCAGAGAACTTCCACTCATAGCGCAACGTTGATGATGCATCTGCAACATTGGATGTAAATTCTACTTCCATGGGTGCAGAGCCGGTAAATTGTCCGCCTGGTTCAATAGTTTCACCGTCAGCAGTCGTACCATTTTCTGACAACTGCTTGGCTACAGGACTTGCCTTAATCTCCTCTGCCTGACCGTTTAACGGAAGCAGGAAAAGAGATAAAGAAAAGCATAACAAGACCATGCAAAGCTTGTTAGCCACTAAAGTATCCTTCTTTTTACTATGTTCTGAATTCATGTGAACAATTATATCATTTCTCGTTACAGATATATACCTAACGTGATATTTGCAAAATTAATGTTTCCTACTGAAATATTTAATTAAAAAAGGGAATATTATTTTCTTAACTGATTATATAATGTGAATATAACAGATTTTTGTACCTTTGCTTTTCGTTTTGAAGGATAAAATAAAAATGATATTTAAATACATGAATTCACTTAAATCACTATACGTTGCATTGCTGTTTACAGGCTTTTCCTGGAGCACGGTAATAGCACAGGAAAGTAATTCATTTTTTCTTCATACTATTGAAAAGGGACAAAGTCTTTATTCAATTGCCAGCACGTACAACGTTGCTACAGTGGATATTATTAAGTTAAATCCCGGATGCAGTGAGAAGCTAATTGCCGGACAAAAACTTCGTATTCCTCAAAGCAAGACTAAGAAACAAGCAAGACAATTTCATACAATACAAAGCGGAGAAACTCTTTACGGACTCACTGTAAAGTATAACGTAACTGCTGAGGATATTTGTGACGTAAATCCAGGATTAAGCGCTGACAACTTTAAAGTGGGACAAGTTATTGTACTGCCTGCTAATGTTGCGATAGAAGCCGAAAAGACAAAAGCTACCAAATATCAGCCTGCTATTCGTCCTGCAGTAGAACCTAAATGCAAGGATATGCATAAGGTTAAAAGGAAAGAAACAATCTTTAGTATCAGTCAGGAATATGGCGTTACGCAGGAGGAATTGATTGCTGCTAATCCGGAAATAAAGAAAGGCCTTAAGAAGGGAGAATTTATTTGCATTCCCTATCCTACTCCTAAAGTAGAAGCAAAAGTAATCCCTACCGATACTGAGCTATTCAACGCTAAAAAGAACAGAGATAAAAAGCTTTCTGTAGTAAAGGCCGCAGTGATTTTACCATTCATGCTCGATGCTGGCAAGAAAGCAGAATCGGCCCGTATGGTAGAGTTTTACGAAGGCTTTCTAATGGCTGCAGACAGTTTAAAGAGAAAAGGAACATCATTGGATATCTATACATACGACTCCGGCAATTCACCTGCCTCTATTAATGCAATTCTTGCCAAAGAGGAATTAAAGGGAATGAATATTATTTTCGGACCGATGTATAATAGCCAGATAAAGCCATTGGCAACCTTTGCTAAAGAAAACAATATAAAGCTTGTTATTCCTTTTAGCTCTAAAGATAATGAGGTATTTAATAATCCTTATATATTCCAGATTAATACTCCGCAGTCTTACTTATATTCTGAAGTCTACGAGCACTTTATTCGCAAGTTTACTTCACCTAACATAATATTCCTGAATGCAGAGGACAAAAACAGCGAGAAGAAGGAATTTATTAATGGATTCAAGCATGAGCTTTTAAGTAATAACATTACTTTTAAAGAACTTAAGGCTTCGCATGATGCAGCTGTTTTAAGTGCAGCACTAAGTAGCACAAAAGAGAATATATTTATCCCTACTTCGGGATCAAATGTAACCCTGATAAAACTGCTACCTCAATTGCAGTTGTTGGCAAGAGAGAATCCTGCAACGTCTATCCATCTATTTGGTTACCCTGAATGGCAGACATACACGCAAGATCATTTGGAAAAGTTCTACGAGCTGGATACTTATTTTTATTCGTCGTTTTACACCAACAACCTGTTGCCTGAAACTGTTAAATTCATATCTTCATACCGGAAATGGTATAGCAAGGATATGATAAATACATACCCAAAGTTTGGAATGCTGGGATTTGATCTGGGATATTACTTCCTGAATGCTTTGTCTGAATATGGCACAGGATTCGAAAAGCATCTTTCTCAAACAAATTCTTTTCATCCCATACAAACCGGCTTTAATTTTCAGCGTGTAAATAACTGGGGAGGATTTATCAATAAGAAGGTTTTCTTCGTAAATTTCTCCAAGAACTATGAACTAATTAAATATGATTTCGAATAAGATCATGAATAAATACATTATATCACTACTATTTGCGGCTTTATCAGTTCCGGCATCAGCTCAGTTGGGAGCACAAAGAAATAATTTATCTGTAGGTGTAAATGCCGGTGTTAATTACAATAACGTATCATTCAATCCAACTATTAAGCAGAAAGGATATATGGCATACGTAGGGGGATTAACAGCACGTTATCTTTCGGAGAAGTATTTTGCAATTACCTGTGGAACTCAAGTTGAGCTTAATTTCTCTCAGCGTGGATGGGAAGAAATGATTGAAGATAACACAAACACTTATAGTCGCACAATGAACTATATTGAAATGCCATTCCTTGCTCATCTGGGATTTGGTAAGGAACAAGGCACACAATTCTTTGTCAATATGGGACCACAGATTGCTTTCCTGTTAAGTGAGAAAGAGAACTTCAGCAGTGACTGGGATGCAAGTAACCGTCCAAACAAGGTTAATTACCAATATAACAAAATGGCTGACAACAAGATTGACTACGGACTTGTTGGCGGAGCAGGATTTGATATAAATTCAAAAGTCGGGCATTTCTTATTGGAAGGACGTTATTATATGGGATTGGGTGATTTCTTTAAGAATGATAATTCGAACGTGAATAATTTCGACAAGTCATCGCACAACACCATCTCCGTGAGATTGACTTACTTATTTGATCTTACGAAATAAGATTTCTGTTTTCCTGCAAAACAAGAAAAAAAGCTAAAGAGATAAAGACATAAGAAAGGGTTGTTCCAACTTTACGGAACAACCCTTTCTTATGGTATTTTACTAACTTATTATTATGGTAAATAGATCACTTATCAAAAAGAATAGAAGCTTTTTGAATAAATATCTGAGATAATTTACTTTCACCAAAAGCAAGAAAGAAACAAAAGGGATTGGATGTCATAAGAGAAATGCTACTATTATAAAACGCAGCATTAACGAGCGAAGAGCTAAAAGAAATTAGATTCTAATTCTCTGAGAATTGAATATTTAAAACAGCCTCAGAGATTGATAGAGACCGAAAGAAAAGATATAAGAAGGAAATAAGCCTCCAGAGTTATTCAGTCTTTTCCAAGAACTAAAAGAGAATAGATTCCGGCTCTATGCAAATTGAAACTTTAAAGCAGCCTCAGAGGCATCGATAGAAATCAAAAGAAAAGATATAAGAAAGCGGTTTGCACTATGAAGCTTTCCTCAGAATAAAGAGAAACCTAAAGAAAAAAGGCATAATAAAAGGGATTGTTCTAACTTTACAGAACAATCCCTTTTATTATGCCTTTTTTACAGAAACCTGTAACGGTTATTTAGGAGTGATTACATTTTCAGAACTAAAGAAGCTCTATTTATGTAAACCAGGAGTATTTATCTGATTCTATATGCAGTTGTAACTCCCTCGATTTCCATTACTATAAATCGTCTTATCTATTTATCTGATTCTATCAGCAGCTCTTACCATTTCATCATCTTTGCGAATGGCACGTATTGCAAGATAATTCACAATCATAGCAATTAGTGGCAGACAAAGACCAAATGACGGGTTAAGTTCAGCCTTACTACTATTCTTTAAGAAAATAACAGATACTAGGACTACACTATAAAAGCCAGCCATAATAAGCAGATTAAAAACACTCATTCTTATTTGAAGTTTTCTATTCTTGTATAAGAAGATAGTAGCAAATGCAATTAAAGCACCCAGAATAAGTAATGCCAATTGTCCCCAGGGAGTATAGTTTAGCCCTGCTTCCGGGAAAGCAACGTGCAACGGAGTTAGCGGAAAAGCCATTCCTTTACTATCAACAAAAGAAGCAATAGGTAAGAAAATGCTCGATGTAAGCAGAGCTGTTACAAGCAATAAATAAATACTTTGAATGCGTTGTATCATAAATTATTTTAAATTCGGTTGTTTAATATATAAAAAGAAAGGCCGCCTCAGTAAAGAAACGGCCTACCTGAAGACTTTT
The DNA here is from genome assembly GCA_963668125.1 of Bacteroidaceae bacterium. Classification (GTDB taxonomy): domain Bacteria; phylum Bacteroidota; class Bacteroidia; order Bacteroidales; family Bacteroidaceae; genus Bacteroides. The sequence continues at coordinate 2,923,311 of OY764215.1, forward strand.
TATTGCAATTTATCTTTTTCCTTTGATGGATTTCTGTAATAAACCTTACCTTCAAGGTATTCCTGAGCAGCAATTAAATCTGGCTTAGGCAATTTTTCATAATAGCGAGAGATTTCAATCTGCTCTCTATTTTCAAATACTTCCTCCATATTATCTGTATATGAAGCAAACTCCTGCAATTTCTTAGAAAGATCGCTTTTAATCTCTACACCAATCTGATTGGCACGTTTACCAATAATAGAAACTGTTTCATAAACATTACCAGTATCGGAACACAGGTCCATCATGTCACGTGTAATGGTATTTGTTGGAGCATTTGTTTTTTTGTAATCCATAATTCTATTTTGTAATTAATCTTTAAACTCTTTGCTTGATTCTTTAAATATCTTTTCTACCTCTTTTGAGTATTTGCTTTCAGGGAATTCGTTTTTGAATCCATAATATTCATCTACTGCATCGCGGAAACGTTCTACTTTCTTTTCTTGAATACTTTGAACTGCCATCTGGTATTTTGATCGAAGTACTAAAATTGAAAGGTCTTCACGAAGCTTTGCATACGGATAATCCTTTAAAGCATTTTGTGCAGTGATTACACAAGACTGATAGTTATTACCCCCATAATTACCCAAATCATAATAAAGCTTTGCAGCAAAATATTCTTTTTGCACAAGCTTATCCTGCAAAGCAAAAATCATATCCTGAGCTTCTGCCTTCTTCCCGCTTTGTGGGAAATACTCCAAAAACATCTGCAACTCTTGAATTGCTTTGTATGTTCCTGACTGGTCTAAACGAGGTTCCGGAGTATCCAGACCCAATGACTTTCCGGCATGAAAACGAGCTAATTCAGTAAACTGACCTTTTGGATATGTATTGTAATAAGTCGTAAAATAATGAGAAGATGTACTATAATCCTCCTGATTATAATAACTCATTGCAAGCATATACAAAGATTCCTCAGCTTTATCAGTTCCCTTTAGCTGAATAAGCATGTCTTCCAGCAATGTGGCAGATTTTGAGTACTTACCGTTGGCAAAGTAGTTCTTTGCAGCCTCGTATTTGTACTCATAATCAGTACTTTTCAATATTTTGTTATATTCTCCACAAGATGATAGAGCTCCAGCTATAAGTATTGTAAGGATGATATTTCTTTCCATTTCATTCAAAATAATGCGCAAAGTTACTGAATCCCTTTGAATAATACACAATTTTTCAATGTTTTTTAATACAAAAATTATGATTACAAATATTGAATTCTCTTTTTATAGTCTGTACAAATCACTTGCAGCTAAAAGTTCCACCTTCTTTTCTGTCAAAACCTTGATACAGGTTTCCATATCTGTAGGACGTATAATTACATTTGCCGAGTCATTGTTTGCAAAGGAATACATGTATTCAATAAACACTCCTGCCTCGGAAAGATAATTAAGTACTTTGGCTAGTGCTCCGGGAACGTTAGGACAGTTAATGCCCACAACGTCTGTTATATTAACGGCAAAATGATTTTCCTTTAAAACCTTATATGCTTTGTCCGGATCGGAAACAATGCCACGAAGGATGCCGAAATCTGCATTCTCGGCAATACATAAAGCTGAAAGGTTGATACCCTCTTTTGCTAAAATTTCAGTTACTTCTGTTAGTCGGCCAAATTTGTTTTCCAAAAAAATCGACAATTGTTTTGCTATCATAACGTTTTGATTTATAATATAATAATTATGATCAGATCAATATCAAGATTAATTAAAGCTTTCTGTTATCAATAACTCGTTTTGCTTTACCTACACTTCTTTCGATGCTGCGTGGCTCAACGATTTTAACATCAACTCCTAATCCAAGGACGCTCTGCAAACGTGAAGTGATCTTCTTCTTCAATGCAAGCATCTTATTTATCTCGTCAGAGTAATACTCCGGACGAGCCTCTACTTTTAGTTCCATTCTATCGGTATTGTTCACACGATCTACAGTTAGCAGATAGTGAGGTTCAAATTCCGGCAGCTCCAAAATTACAGATTCTATTTGAGTTGGGAAAACATTTACCCCACGAATAATAAGCATATCGTCACTTCTACCAAGAATTCTTTCCATACGAACCAATGTACGGCCACAATCACATTTCTCGTAATGAAGGGCTGTAAGGTCTTTTGTGCGGTAACGCAGAAGCGGCATACCTTCTTTGGTTAAGTGAGTAAATACCAATTCTCCCTGCTGACCGGCCTCAACTGGTTGCAAAGTGTGAGGATCTACAATTTCGGGGAAGAAATGATCTTCGTTAAGGTGAGTTCCGTTCTGGTGATCACATTCAAAACCTACTCCAGGACCAGATATTTCACTTAATCCGTAAATATCATAAGCCTTGATAGCCAGTTTCTCTTCTATCTCCTTACGCATACTTTCAGTCCATGGCTCTGCACCAAACACACCTGCCTTGAGCTTGAAATCTTCTCTCGGAATACCTGAGTCCTTAATGGCATCGGCAATAAAAAGTGCGTATGAAGGAGTACAGCACAACACGGTAGTACCGAAATCGTGCATCAGCTGAATTTGTTTATCGGTGTTTCCGCTAGACATTGGAATAACAGAAGCACCAATGTTCTCGGCACCGTAATGAGCTCCCAGCCCACCGGTGAAAAGTCCGTAACCGTAAGCTATCTGGAATATATCTTTGTTATCGGCTCCATAAGCGGTAAAGCAGCGTGAAAGGCATTCTGTCCACAAAGAAAGATCCTTTCGTGTATATCCCACAACGGTTGGCTTACCTGTTGTACCGGATGATCCGTGAATTCGCACAATCTGCGACATAGGTACGGCAAAAAGTCCGAATGGATAATTGTCTCTTAAATCTGTTTTTGTGGTAAACGGCAGTTTGGTTATATCTTCAATTCCGTTGATATCATCCGGAGTAAGACCCAATTCCTGCATTTTTTTACGGTAGAATGGTGTGTTATGATATACATATTCCACCATTTTCTTCAATCTGATGCTCTGAATTTTGCGAAGCCCTTCGCGATCCATGCATTCGATACTCTCGTTCCAAATCATCTTTCTTAGCTATGCTTTTTATAGTTTTATACCTCTTTTTGTGATAATCTGTCGCAAAGTAACAAAATAAATTGGAAAAACTATTATTTACAGTCGGATTATTAAGCAAAACCGATGAATATGAAGATTCTATTGATCAGTCGTTTTTCAAAGATTCGCTGTGTTTTTTAGAAACAAAAGGGAATATCAAAATTATCTTGTACAAAAGATTGTTTTCTTTTGTACAAGATAAATCATTCTTCTGTACAAAAGAATTAATTGTTTTGTACAAGGAAATAATAACCATTGGAAGAGTTTTTTCAATCTCGGGTATTGATTTTTAAAATTACGGTCTTATGCATCTGTTTCTTTACTAAATTGTGTAACTTTACGGTCTTTAATGAAGAATATACGATGGACTTTGAACTAACATCAGACTATCAGCCTACGGGTGACCAACCTGAAGCTATTGCTCAGCTTACAGAAGGCCTCAACAGTGGACTTCCGGCTCAGACTCTTCTTGGGGTTACGGGATCGGGTAAAACGTTTACGATTGCAAATGTAATTAAGAACATAAATAAGCCGACTTTAATTTTGAGTCACAACAAAACGTTGGCGGCTCAGCTTTACGGTGAATTCAAGAGTTTTTTTCCTCATAATGCCGTTGAGTACTACGTTTCTTATTACGATTATTACCAGCCGGAAGCTTATCTGCCCAACAGTGACACCTATATTGAAAAGGATTTAGCTATCAATGATGAGATTGACAAGTTACGACTTGCAGCTACTTCTGCCCTACTTTCCGGCCGTAAGGATGTAGTGGTTATCTCTTCAGTTTCCTGTATTTACGGTATGGGAAATCCTGCCGACTTCTATGAAAATGTAATTGAGATAGAGCGCGGACGTACTTACAGCATGAATGTTATTCTCCGCAAGTTGGTGGATAGTCTCTATTCACGTAACGATGTGGATTTGAATCGTGGTAACTTCAGGGTGAAAGGCGACACAATTGATGTTTTCCTTGCATACTCGGAATGTATATTGAGAATCTCCTTCTGGGGAGATGAGATTGATTCCATAGACGAGATTGATCCGCTGTCGGGGGTAAGAATTACTTCTTTCGAGAGCTATAAGATATATCCGGCCAATCTCTTTATGACAACTAAAGAGAGCACAATGAAGGCTATTCATCAGATTGAGGATGACCTCACCAAACAGGTGGCATTCTTCGAAAAGGAAGGTAAGCCTTATGAAGCCAAGCGTATTTACGAGCGTGTGACTTACGATATGGAGATGATTCGTGAGCTGGGACATTGTTCGGGTATTGAGAATTACTCCCGTTACTTCGACGGCAGAGAGCCGGGCACTCGTCCTTACTGTCTGCTGGATTTCTTTCCGGAAGACTTTCTTATCGTGATAGACGAGAGTCACGTAAGTGTACCTCAGATAAGAGCTATGTATGGTGGCGACCGTGCCCGTAAAATAAACCTTGTGGAATATGGCTTCCGCCTCCCTGCAGCTATGGATAACCGTCCGCTGAAGTTCGAAGAGTTTGAAGATCTTGCTAAACAAGTTATATATGTCAGTGCTACTCCGGCCGATTATGAGCTGGTAAAGAGCGAGGGAATCGTCGTGGAACAGGTTATCAGACCTACCGGATTGCTGGATCCTATTATTGATGTCCGTCCAAGTATGAATCAGATTGATGACCTGATGGAGGAGATTCAACTGCGTATTGAGCAGCAAGAGCGTGTTCTTGTTACAACGCTCACCAAACGAATGGCTGAAGAGCTGACGGACTTCCTATTGGGCAATGGCGTTAAATGTAACTACATTCACAGTGATGTAGACACAATGGACCGTGTGAAGATTATGGAAGATCTCCGTACCGGTGTTTACGATGTGCTTATCGGGGTAAACCTTCTACGTGAAGGACTCGATCTTCCTGAGGTTTCACTTGTAGCTATTCTTGATGCCGACAAAGAAGGATTCCTCCGCTCCCACCGCTCGCTAACTCAAACAGCCGGACGTGCTGCCCGTAACGTAAACGGAAGGGTAATTATGTATGCCGACAAGATTACGGATAGTATGCGAAAAACAATAGACGAGACAAACCGTCGACGCGAAAAGCAGTTGGCTTACAACGAAGCTAATGGAATTGTTCCGCAACAGATTAAGAAAGCACTCAAGATGTCGGTATTTGGTGGAGGAGAACAGAAGGAATTCACTAAAGTTCCGAAAGCATACGTGGAACCAACCGGCACCAATATTGCAGCCGATCCTATTGTTCAGTATATGAATAGGCCTCAACTGGAAAAGAATATCGAGAAGATTAAAAAGCAAATGCGCGATGCAGCCAAGAAGCTCGAGTTCCTTGAAGCTGCTCAGTACAGGGATGAGCTTATCAAGCTGGAAGATTTGCTGAAAGAGAAGTTTCCGGATTAAGTACAAATAGCTTTGTATCTTAAAAGATAGTGCTGCAATACAAAATGTATATATTGTAATAATCAACAATAGAAAGGTTCTGCCATGATTATAAAAGCTATCGATGCCCGAAGAAGCATCAGGAAATATAAAAATCAGGAGGTTGAGGAGGAGAAAATAAATGAGTTATTGGAAAGTGCTCGTCTTGCTCCTTCGGGGAGTAACACTCAACCGAGTCATTTCATTGTTGTCCGCTCAAAGGAAAACAGAGAAAAGATTGCAAAAGCTTCCCATAATCAGAAATGGATGCTTACAGCTCCGGTACACATAGTTTGTATAGCCGATTTAGGATGCAGGATAAAGGAAAGTCATTTATCAATCAATGAAAATAGTCCGCAAGAAGAAATTAAACAGATTATCAGAGATGCATCTATTGCTATTGAGCACATTGCTTTGCAGGCTGTAGAACTAGGATTGGGTACGTGTTGGGTTGCCTGGTATACTCAGGAAGAATTCCGTCCGTTACTTGATATTCCAGAAGATAAATATGTGGTGTGCGTACTCACTGTAGGTTATCCGGATGAAGCACCTAATTACAGGCCCAGAAAACAACTGGAAGAGATTGTACACTACGAGAAATGGTAATCCCAAAAAGCTATCTCTCGACACTGTAAATGAGATAGCCAATCTGTAAGTTATAGCTTTAACTATAAAAAACGATATTGAATTTGAAATACCATTCGGATTTAAAGAACTGTAAGTCGTAGCTTTAACTATAAAAAACTCCCCTTAAATTAGCTTATTCAATTAATGAATAAGACTAAGATAAGGGGAGTTTTCATTAAAAAGGTTCCAATCTATTAGATTTTCAGTATTGAAACTCTATTTTGATGGAACCTCTTTTTGAAGTTTAATATTTAAAATTCCACAAGAATTCTGAATACCTTTCCAGGATTTGCAGCCCACTCTTCCATTGCACTTAGTGCATTTTCAGGAGTTACAATCTTAGAAATCAATTCGTCCTTAGGACAAGTTCCTTGTTGCAAGTATTTAGCCACTGCACGGAAGTCGGCAGGCATAGCGTTACGTGAACCACGGATATCAAGTTCCTTCTGAACAAAGTATTTTGTCTGGAAAGAAACTTCAGTCTTAGCGTAACCAATGCAAACCACACGGCCGGTAAATGCCACTTCATCAACAGCACATCTGTAAGTAAATGGACTACCTACTGCTTCAATCACTACATCTGGTCCAAGACCACCAGTAAGTTCAAGAAGACGTTCGTGAAGGTTTTCTGTTCCTGAGTTGATGCCGTAAGCTGCACCTACTTGTTTTGCCAAAGCAAGCTTTTCATCGTCAAGGTCAACAGCAATAACTGTTGCTCCACGTAATGAAGCTCTCACGATAGCACCCATACCAATCATTCCACAGCCAATAACCATTACAACATCAATGTCAGTTACCTGAGCACGAGACACTGCGTGGAAACCTACGCTCATTGGTTCAATAAGCGCGCAGTCTCTTGGAGTAGTATCTGCTGCAGGAATTACTTTGGACCATGGAAGGGCAAGATACTCTCCCATTGCACCGTTACGCTGCACACCAAATGTTTCGTTGTGTTCGCAGGCGTTTACTCTTCCGTTACGGCAAGAAGCACACTTACCGCAGTTTGTGTAAGGATTTACAGTTACACTCATTCCAACTTCAAATCCGGCCGGAACATCCTTACCTATGCTTTCTATTACCGCACCCACTTCGTGACCAGGGATAATAGGAAGTTTAACCATAGGGTTCTTACCTAAAAAAGTATTTAAGTCGGAACCGCAGAAACCTACGTACTTAATTTTAATCAAGATCTCGTCATCTTTCATGACTGGTTTGTTCACTTCCACCACCTTTAGTTCTCCGGGGGCTGTAATCTGAATCGCTTTCATAATCTATTTTAATTTAAAAAACTCTTATTTAATCAATAACTTTATATCCTTTCCAGCCGTAATAAGCACAGAAAAGGAAGCATACTAACGGAATAACATACGCAACATAGTATATGTTTGAGTTAAGCTGCATAACGTATGCCGTAAACTGTGGCAGACAAGCATTACCAACAATGGCCATTACCAAAAAGGCTGAACCACTCTTTGTATTTGAGCCTAAGTCTTTAAGCGCCAATGAAAATTGTGTAGGGTAAATAATTGACATAAAGAAAGATATAGCCAACATTGCATAAAGACCAATCATTCCTCCGTAGCACATAATCACCACGCACAGGCAGACATTTACAAGCGCATATACGGTAAGCATGTTTTGCGGACGGAATCTTGCCATCAGGAATGTACCAATCCATCTACCGCTAAGGAAACACAACATGTATAATCCGAAGAATGTTGTTGCTTGTCCTTCCGATATTCCGGCGTATGTACAGCAATATACAAGGAACAGACTATTGATAGCAGTTTGTCCGCCGTTGTAAAAGAACTGAGCAATAACTCCCCAACGAAGATGCGAACGCTTTAAAACGCCAAAATCTATCAGTTTGCCGGTTTTTGTTTCGCCTTCCACACTGTTACCTTCTTTAATTTTAGGCAAGTGAAAGAATACGAAAACAATAGCAATAATAATCAGTGCAGCAGCCAGAATAAGATAAGGCAATTTCATTGCATCAGTCTCAGTCTGAATATAACCTTCCCATCCGCCTGCATAATCAATAGGAAGAGATTCGCGGGTGTAGTGATTTCCACTCAACACCAGTTTACTAAGAAACATGGCAGAGATAAAAGCACCCAAGCCGTTGAAGGACTGAGCCAGGTTCAATCGTCTTGAAGCTGTAGCCGGATTTCCCAACGCTGTAACGTAAGGATTGGCAGCTGTTTCAAGAAAACACATACCTGTGGCGATAATAAAGAAAATGGTAAGGTATGCCCAGTACTCCTTGATTATGGCAGCAGGGAAGAAAAGCAATCCTCCGAATGCAGCCAGCAACAATCCAAGAATGATACCCGACTTGTAGCTATACCTTTTCATATACATGGCAATAGGTATAGGGAAGACGAAGTAAGCCAGCCAGTAAGCTGTTTCTGTAAATGAAGCCTGGAACGTACTCAATTCGCAAGTCTTCATCAACTGCCTGATCATGGTTGGCAAAAGATTACTACTGATAGCCCAAAGAAAGAATAAACTAAAGATAAGAGCTAAAGGCAGCGCACTATTTTTTTTATCTAATTTCATAATTTACTTAATTGTGTTTTTCTATTCAGACATATTTTTAATGTAAGGCAAGTCGACTAGTTCCTTGAAGCCATAGAACTTCTCGGCATTCTTTCCAAGGAAAAGAGCTTTTTCTTCGGCCGACAGTTCGTTCGATTTCAGAACAAAGTCGTAAGACATCTTATAAGTGATGGCTGTAATTGTACGAGGATAATCCGATCCCCACATAAGTTTTTCCATTCCTACAAGATCTGCTGCTTCCTTAATGGCTTTCACTGCTCCATTGAAAGGATAGAACTCGTCATTGAAAAGCCAGGTAATACCACCCGATTCAATCATCACGTTCGGATATCGGGCAAGTTTAACCTGCTCCAGCCAGTCGGGCATGGTTACCATTGCAAAGTGTCCGATAGCGACTTTCAGATTAGGGCATTCCTTTATCACTTCTTCCAGCTCTCCGGTTTGTATTGCACCGTCGGCCAAATCAATAGACAGGATAATGCCATATTCCTCCATATAGTGAAACATCTTCATCATCTCTTCGCAGTTGAGGTATACTCTACCCTCTTTCAGAAGTAGTCTTTGTGCCGGAATCTTGATTGCTTTAAAATCCGAAGCTATTAATTCCCGAGCCTGAGCAAAATATCCGGGGCGACGAAACTCACACATACCGCAGACAAAGAAACGATCGGGATACTTATTGGCTACCTTCAGCAAGTAATCGTTTTGTATTCCATCGATATACTCCTGAGTTACGACAGCAGCCGACACCTGAGCGTAATCCATATTGGAAAGGAATACCTCGGCACTGTTTTTACCGTCGATCATAAACGGAGGAACCATCTGACGAACCTCATCCATAAAGAATGAGCGTCCGTTTTCCATTGTGTAGATAGGCAATCCGTTGACCACAGTATCCTGTTTCAGCCACAGATGACTGTGAGCGTCTATTATTTTAAAATCTAATTTAAAATCCATAATCAGCTCAAAAGACTAAGAGTTAGACCAGCTTACACGTTTCTGATCGCCAATAATGTCCTGAACTTCTTCTACCAGTTTCCAGTCAATTGGTTCGTTTACAAATTCTATATTCTTAAGAACGTTATCAGGATTAGCTGAACTGAACAAAGTACTTGCAATACGAGGATTGCTTACTGAGTATTGAATAGCCAACTTCTCGATTGGGTAGTTCTTTGATTCGCAGTGTTGAGCAGCCTTAGCACAAGCCTCAACCAAAGAAGCAGGAGCCGGATGCCATGCAGGTACACCACGTTTAGAAAGTAATCCCATTGAAAGCGGAGACGCGTTGATTACACCTACATTCTTTGACTCAAAGTAATCAAGGAAATCAGCCAACTTATCATCGTTAAGACAATAGTGACAGAAGTTAAGAACGCTTTCTACTGTTCCTTCAGGTACACGGTCGATAACCCATTTAAGGTTTTCAAGCTGAAGGTCAGTTATACCTACATGCTTTACTATACCTTTTTCGCGTAATTCTACTAAAGCAGGAAGTGTTTCGTTAATCACCTGATTCATATCAGAGAATTCAATATCGTGAACGTTGATCAAATCGATATAATCAATGTGAAGACGTTCCAGACTTTCGTAAACGCTTTCAGTTGCTTTCTTACCAGAGTAATCCCAAGTGTTTACTCCATTCTCACCGTAACGACCCACCTTTGTAGAAAGATAATAATCGGCACGGTTCATATCCTTTAATGCTTTTCCTAAAACAGTTTCTGCTTTATAGTGACCGTAATAAGGAGACACATCGATAAAATTCAATCCGTTTTCTACAGCTGTAAATACAGCTTTAATACCTTCGGCTTCACGAATATCGTGAAAAACACCACCTAGAGACGAAGCTCCAAAACTAAGACTGGAAACTTTCATTCCGGTCTTTCCTATTTCCTTGTAATCCATGGTTTTAATTTATAAAGTTTATTTTGAATCAAAAATAGATGTTTATTGATGATGTGTATAAACTTTGCTATTAAAAAGCAACGCAAAGCTTTGCGTAAAGCTAATATTTAGTAAATTTGAAGCCGGAATAAGTTAATGGCATTCAAATACAAGCACGGTAATGAGTTCAGCAAACAAGAAGAAGCACGTATCACTCAAGCAATTAGCAGAAGAGCTGGGTGTTTCTATATCTACGGTATCGAGAGCATTGAAAGGCAGTCCTGAGATTAGTCAGGAGATGATTGACCGTGTGAAAGCTTTAGCCAAAGAGATGAACTATCGTCCCAACCCGTTTGCCATTAGTTTATTGAAAGATACGCCACGAATTATCGGCATTATTGTGCCAGATATAGTAACTCATTTCTACTCCTCTATTATCAGCGGAATAGAAGATGTGGCTACTCAGAACGGATATTTCGCAATCATTACTTCTTCGTATGAACAATACGAGCGCGAAAAGCAATGTGTGGATCATCTTATTAATATCAGGGTTGAAGGGATAATAGCCTGCCTGTCACAAGAGACAAAGAACTTCAGTCATTTCGAAGACCTGACAAATGCCAATACACCAATTATCCTTTTCGACAGAGTGTGTCTCACAAACATGTTCTCGTCCGTTGTTGCCGACAACAGCGAATCGGCCCGACAAGTAACTCTGCATTTACTGAATAACGGTTCCAAACGTATTGGATTCATTGGAGGTTCCAATCACCTGGATATTGTGAAACAGCGAAAACATGGTTATCTGGAAGCGTTGAGAGAAAAAGGAATCCCTATTGAAAGAGAGCTGGTGGTATGCGAAAAGATGACTTACGATGAAGGAAGGGAAGCTACAAAGAAACTACTCTCCCTCCCTAATCCACCCGATGCTATTGTAGCTATGAATGATAGTCTGGCTTTTGCAGCAATGAAAGAAATAAAGCAACGTGGACTAAGAATTCCGGAAGATGTGGCATTAGTGGGATATACAGACGAAATGCACGCCTGCTATGTAGAGCCAAACCTCACAGCCGTTACTCACCAGACGTATAAAATGGGGGAAGCTGCGTGTAACTTGCTGCTCAATCAATTAAAAAGCGGAGAGGAAATAAAGCAGGTTGTAATCCCTACGCAGTTGCAAATTAGAGATTCTTCAATAAAAAGAATATAGTTACCTATCAACGATATTGTACAGATAACTATATTCTCAGGTATTATCAATATTTAGACCCAGGCATTCACAATCTCGGCAACATACATCTGGTGGAAGTTGCCATGAGTATTATACCATCTGTCAATAAATTGAGGATCGGCAAATCCTTCTTTCTTGATTTGGTCAGTATACAGTTTCTTGCATTCTAAAGTGATTCGTGATTGTTCGAAACATACATTACCCATTTCTGTGAAGTGAGGTACTAATCCTGTAGCTTCTACTTTATCAATATCACGTCCCGACTTGCTTCCGCAAATCTTATGAATGTCCTTATTCTCCATGCCTAAGAAAGAAACGGTGAAATAATCTCCTTTTTCAAGAAATTCAAATGTATATCTCTCCGGACGGACAAAGATAAACGCAACTGGTTTGTTCCAAAGATAGCCTATCCCACCCCAGCTGGCAGTCATTGTATTAAATTTCTCCTTATCACCTGCAGTAATAAGCATCCATTCGTTACTTATATTCTCAAAAAAGTTTTCTGTAAGTTTGTTTGGTTCTATTCTTTCCATACTGGTTCTTATTTAAATGATTCAAATCTATATTTTAAGTTTGCTTGAATATTATGGGCCGTGAGTTCGTAATAGATTAACGATCTTAATTAGCCGCCTAATATTCTAAACAATAACAAACAAAAAGCTCAGATGTAGGGCTATATTATTCCGTTAAAGAAAAGGTCATAATAAATAAAAAAGGCAAAGCAGAGACTTATTCTATTTTTTCTCTAACGGATAAAAAACTTTAATCAGACTTTAACAAGGTTGAGCAAGGAACTTTATTCTAATTAATCTACTCCTTTTCCATGCTATAGAGTTATTCGTTACCGGATCGGTTTGTATTTATTCTACTCTATAGATGGTAGGCCTGGACATTATGCAATTCCTATATAGAATTGGTTAGTCTTTGTTCTATTCTATCTCTTCCTCTTCTTCTTCGATGATTCTTGCAGTTTCCACCTTTTCCAATCGAGCCCTCATCTTTGGCATGGCAGACATCCTAATGCGTAATGTCATAACACAATCCATATCGAAAGTCTGACTAAGAATCTCCGGTTCTTCTTCCTTCACAATCCGCATAATATCATTCATAAACGGATATTCAAAAGAAACAGTTATATCTTCGTCTACAGTTTTTTCTATGATTGTGGCATTAGCAATAACCTCTGCCGCGGCAGCTTTATAAGCAACGATCAATCCGCTGGTGCCTAGCTTTATTCCTCCGAAGTAACGAACTACAATAATTAGGATATCAGTCAGTTCGTTGGAGTTAATTTGCCCGAGAATAGGTTTACCGGCAGTACCCGAAGGTTCTCCATTGTCGTTTGCACGAAAGTCTTTCCTTTCATGACCTAGCATGTAGGCATAGCAAACGTGGCGCGCATCATAATATTTTTTCTGATATTGCTCAATATAACCTTTTATTTCCTCAACACTACGTACAGGAATGGCGATAGCAATGAATTTGCTACGCTTCTCCGTATAAATGCCTTCCGAAAGTTCGGTTATTGTTTTATATGTATCTTCTATCGCCATAAATCAGAAATGATGCACAAAAGTAATGAAATAAAAAACACCACAGATTATCCGGTATCATAATTTTATATCTCTACGCAAGAGACACTATGATCCACATAATCTGTGGTGCAAGTATAATTTAACTCAGTTTATGGATAGCTAATCCAGAACGAAGTTTAGGTTCAAACCATGTTGTTTTTGGAGGCATAATATTACCACTGTCTGCAATATCCATAAGTTGTTTCATTGAAACAGGATATAGAGCAAGGGCAACTTTCATTTCACCGCTGTCTACTCTCTTGCTAAGTTCTCCTAATCCACGGATACCTCCAACGAAGTCTATACGTTTGTCGGAACGAAGATCTTTAATTCCAAGAATTTCGTCAAGGATTAAGTTAGAAGAGATAGTAACATCGAGCACACCAATTGGGTCGTTATCATTGTAAGTACCTTGTTTCGCTGTAAGGCTATACCATTTTCCTTCAAGATAAACAGAGAAGTTATGCAAAGCGTTTGGCTTGTAAATCTCTGTTCCCTTTTCTTCTACAATGAAGTTGTTTTCCAAAGCAGCAAGGAAAGCCTGAGCAGACAGACCATTAAGATCTTTCACCACACGATTGTAATCGATAATAGTCAGTTGGTTTGCAGGGAAGCAAACTGCCATAAAGTAGTTATATTCTTCATCTCCTTTGTGATTAGGATTCTGCTTAGCTTTTTCAGCACCAACCAATGCAGCAGCAGCTGAACGGTGGTGACCGTCGGCTATGTATAAAGCAGGCATTGCTTCGAATTGCTTTGTAATAGTAGCAATATCAGCATCCTCATCAATAATCCAGAACTGGTGACCAAAGCCATCTCCCGGAGCAATGAAATCATATACAGGTTTGTTTGAAGTATACTTCTTTACGATAACGTCAAGTACATCATTATCAGGATAAGCAAAGAATACAGGTTCGATATTTGCATTGTTCACACGAACATGCTTCATTCTATCTTCTTCTTTATCACGGCGAGTCAACTCATGCTTTTTGATTACTCCATTAAGGTAATCTTCTACATAAGCACAAACAACCAAGCCATACTGAGTTTTTCCGTTCATTGTCTGAGCGTAAACATAGTATTGCTCTTTATTGTCCTGTACCAACCATCCTTTATCCTGAAACATCTGGAAGTTCTCAGCTGCTTTCGAATAAACTTTTTCGTCGTGTTCGTCTGTTCCTACCGGGAAATCAATCTCCGGCTTTATGATGTGATACAATGATTTCTCATTGCCGGCAGCTTCCTGACGTGCTTCTTCCGAGTTTAAAACGTCGTAAGGACGAGAAGCAACCTGCTCTACTAAATCCTGTGGAGGGCGAATGCCTTTAAAAGGTTTTATTATTGCCATAAATTAAATCTTATAAGGGTTTTTCTTCTTAATAAAACACCAGCACATGTAAATAGAACCAGCAAGAATAGTAACAAGAGAAAAGCCCTCGCAAAATCCTTTGGCGAAATCAGACAGGCTATTTCTGAATATGCTACTTAATGAAAAAGTAAGCATGCCAATTAAATAGCCTATCATTATTTCATATTTAAATATCCTACTGCGCATGGTAGTATATATTTAGAATCAGTTACTTGTTTACTCTGAATTTCTCGCAACCATCCTTGAAGAACCCAACGATTTGGTTTGCAGCAGCAATACCGGCATTGATATTAGCTTCAGCAGTCTGAGCACCCATCTTCTTAGGAGTAGAGAAATAACGTGCAGCAAACTTTTCTGCAAGTTCTGCATGAGCAGAAGGCATAATATCTGTTACATATTTAAAGTCGGCACGATCTTCCATTAACTTGATAAGTTCTGCTTCATTAATAACTTCCTTACGGGCAGTGTTTACAAGCATTGCACCCTTAGGCATTTTATTAAGAAGAGCATAGTTAATAGAATTCTTTGTTTCTGCAGTTGCAGGAATATGAAGAGAAACAACATCACAAGTAGCGTAAAGTTCTTCTGCAGAATCTACAGCTTTAGCACCATCTTTCTCGATAACTTCTTTTGGACAGAAAGCATCGTAAGCATAGATTTCCATGCCAAATCCTCTGGCAACACGAGCAACATTACGTCCTACGTTACCATAAGCGTGGATACCAAGTTTCTTACCCATAAGTTCGGTACCAGATGTTCCGTTATAGAAGTTACGAACAGCAAATACCATTAGGCCAAGAGCTAGTTCGGCAACAGCATTCGAATTCTGTCCCGGAGTATTCATTACACATACGCCATGAGCTGTAGCGGAATCAAGATCTACATTGTCATATCCTGCACCTGCACGAACAACAATCTTCAATTCTTTAGCAGCATCAAGAACTTCAGCATCAATAATATCACTACGGATAATGATTGCGTTAGCATCTTTAACGGCATCTAATAATTGTTTCTTTTCTGTGTACTTTTCTAATAAGGCCAGTTCATAGCATGCAGCTTCAATCTCTTTACGAATACCGTCAACTGCTATTTTAGCAAACGGTTTGTCTGTTGCGATTAATACTTTCATAGTGTTATGTATTTAAAAGTTTCACCACAGATTGCGCAGATTTCATAGACTATAGAATCTATGAAACCGGCGCAACCTGTGGTGAATAGTTTCTTAATTAATGTAGTTTTTCAAATTCTTGCATGCATGCAACTAAAGCTTCTACGCTTTCTTTTGGCAATGCATTATAGCAAGAAGCACGGAAACCGCCTACTGAACGGTGACCTTTGATACCTATCATGCCTCTTTCTGTAGCAAATTTCTGGAAGTCGGCTTCAAGATCTTTGTATTCGTCCTTCATTACGAAACAGATATTCATTAATGAACGGTCTTCTTTATTTGCTGTTCCAACGAATAATTTGTTACGATCTATTTCGTTATACAAGATATCTGCTTTTTCGATAGCTCTTCTTTCCATTTCTTTTACGCCACCTTCAGCTTTAATCCAACGAAGAGTTTGAAGTGCTGCATAAATAGGAACTACTGGAGGAGTATTGAACATAGAACCGTTATCAATATGAGTCTGGTAGTTAAGCATTGTAGGAATATAACGAGAAACTTTACCCAGAGCATCGTTCTTAATAATAACGAAAGTAAGACCTGCAGGAGCTAGATTCTTTTGAGCTCCACCGTAGATCATTACATATTTAGAAACATCCATTGGACGAGAGAAAATATCAGATGATGCATCAGCAATCAATGGAACAGGAGAATCAATATCAGTACGGATTTCTGTACCATAAATTGTATTATTCGTTGTAATGTGGAAATAATCCGCATCAGCAGGAATAGTATAACCTTTAGGAACAAATGTATAATTTGCATCTGCAGAAGAAGCAACCTCTACAACTTCGCCAAAAGCTTTCGCTTCTTTCAATGCTTTCTTAGCCCAAACACCAGTGTTTAGATAAGCAGCTTTCTTTTCTAAGAAGTTAAAAGGAACCATACAGAATTCCAAACTTGCACCGCCACCAAGGAAAAGAACCGAATAGCCTTCGGGTATATTTAGAAGTTCTTTGAACAACGCAACAGCCTCGTCAACCACTGGTTGAAAATCTTTTGCACGATGACTAATTTCCATCAAAGAAAGTCCAGAGCCGTTGAAATCTAAAATAGCTTTCGCAGTATTCTCGATAGTTGATTGTGGAAGGATTGATGGTCCGGCATTGAAATTATGCTTTTTCATTTGAAGTTTGTTTTAATTATACAATAAAAATAACTATAATTTTAAGACACCGCGAAATTACATTTTTTTTTCGGGGATACAAACGATTTGATATAAAAATAAAGCTTTGATACCCCTTTTTGCTTTCTATTTATTCGTTGCGATATATGTTAAACAACATTTTGTTATATATCATGCAATAAAATGCAATATCGATATTCTATTGAACAATTGCTTATAGATATTCGTTTTTTTTATTAGAAAGGAGACAAGCTATGAAAATGACTATGAACTTTTTCTCATCAACAATAGTAACCTATCTGGTACTTATACTTATGCCCGGCATAGAAGTTGGAAACATCTGGACTGGAATTTTGCTGGCAATACTTTTGGGTATATTCAACATTATTGTAAAGCCGGCTCTTGAGCTTCTTTCAATCATCCCAACCCTGCTCACTATATTACTGTTCTTGTTGATAATTAACGGGGGAATACTTGTAATGGTGGACTGGTTTATGGATAGTTTCTTTGTTAATAGCTTAGGTACCGTAATAATGTTCAGCATTATTGTAACTGTAGCAAACTGGGGATTGCACCGTTACTTTAGGAAAAAGAAATAGATAACAGAAATAACTAATTCAACTTTGTACAAAAGATTTCCGTCTTCTTCTGTACAAAACCAGAAAGTGTATAAGAATTCAAAATACCCCCTTGCAGAATCGGATATTTGATTCTAGTCTCCATTAGGGATAAAGATAAGTTGAGGGTGCCAAATACTTTTTTGACACCCTCTTGTATTGTATAAGGAAAAATAAAGATTTCAGGAATAAACTTAATCAGCTTCTTCAATCTTTGTTTTCATGCCCTTTATTTTCTCTCCCTGAATAAGGTTAAGAGTCTGATTCAGCTTAGAGCGGCGGATAGCAACAAAGGCAAAATGCTCTTTTACATCTAGCTGACCTACATCTTCTTTCGTCAACTTACCTTTCTTATAAAGGAAACCAACGATATCAATCTTGTTCACTTTATCTTTTTTCCCTTTACCTATATATAAGGTAACCCAAAGCGGCTGAGCAGGACGAGCTGTTTTTGCCGGTAATTCAAATATCTCGGGTTCATCTGTTACATAAGCAGGAAGCGATTCATCTTCATTCAGAATTATATATGAAGTTCCTTCCGCATCCCAACGGGCAGTTCTACCATTACGATGAATAAATGCATCCTCGTTTATAGGAATATGATAGTGAATAATATTCTCAATTTCCGGAATATCCAATCCACGTGAAGCCAGGTCTGTAGAGACAAATACATGGCAACTGCCGTTTCGGAACTTATATAAAGCACGTTCACGATCAGGTTGTTCCATTCCTCCATGGAAATATTCATTATAAAGTCCTTTTGAAGAAAGATAGTCGCTGACTCTTTCTACTGCATCACGATGGTTACAGAAAACAATCGTGGAGCTGCTTCCCATTGTACAAAGCAGGCGGAACAGAGTTTCCAGCTTATCTTTATCGGGAGAAAGTACTTTCATCATCTTCAGACGAACAGAATCTTCTTCCGGAACAAGGAAATCTAGTTTTATATTTTCATTCAGTCCTGTAAAATCCGGAATTTCTTCTGCATCTGTAGCCGAAAGAAGGATACGTTTTTTCAATCCAGGCAGTTGAGCAATAATCTCGGCCATCTCATCATGAAAACCATACTCCAGAGACTTGTCGAACTCATCAATCACCAATGTATGGATTGTATCCGGATTAAAGTTTCCTTTATTCAGGTGATCATTAATACGTCCGGGAGTACCTATAATAATAGCGGGATGATTACCCAGAATGCTCTTCTTTTCATCCGAGATAGGGTGTCCGCCATAACAACAACAGGTTTTAAAACCGGTATTCATTGATTTGAAAACCGTTTCAATCTGCAAAGCAAGTTCACGAGAAGGCACGAGTACCAGACTCTGTATCGTATTATTTTCGGGTTTTAACTCTTGTAGTAAAGGAAGCAGATACGCCAATGTCTTACCTGATCCGGTTGGAGACAGTAAAAGAACGTCCTTTCCCTGACTATTCGCCCTTATTGAGGCTTCCTGCATCGGGTTCAGATGCTCTATCTTTAAACTCTTAAGAGCTTGTTCTATTAGTTCTTGTTTCATATTCATGCTGCAAAAATACGCTAATTATTAAAAAGAAGAAGTATGTAAATTCATAAAACACCATAATATAAGGTCTGTTTATGAAAATTATAACAATAATACTCACTTAAACAGGTCAATGCTTACGTCTTTGCTCTTCATGCTTATAAATAATACGACCTAGTTTTCTGAGAAAAGGCTGTCCGATATATTTATAATGATAGTTTTCCGGGGTAATTTTCCCATCGCAAGTATTAATAACAGCCGAAAGCATAAATTCAATTCCGGTTTTTGTATTCACAAAATAGGCAACATCAGATAATGTACCGTGAGACTCCCCTACCATATTATGAATTTTCAGTCCTGGTAAATCTGGCAAAGCGGAATTCTTTCCATAATAAAGATACTTCTTGAGGTGAACCGGATATTTACGCTTGTTTTTCTTAAACAAAGGAAACTCACTCTCACGCGGATACATTGCTGTGTATTTATACAATAACTCGTAATCCTTATCGCTTAAATTAAAGCGTTTATTAATTGGAGCAACATCTCTGAAGAATACATAAAGCATCATATCATTTACATCCTGCAAAGGAACGTTATTAAAATAAGAATAATCTCTCCCACCCTTTACAACTTCACCTAAAGGGTTGGACAACTGAACCGGATTAGTAGCTGCTGGTTGTTTATAGATAAGCAAATTTTTATCATTATAAAAGTTAACCGGAGGAGTTGTTCTGTTTTTCTCACGATTACTATTGTCGAATCTTAGCATTACCCGAGTAGAATCATACCCCATTTCCGATAAACGTTTATTGATATATTCCTGTCCTAAGAAATCATACATACGGTTATAAGCATCATTATCACTTACCAGAATCATTTCCTTAATATAGTTAGCCAACCGGGGAGTCTTATCGGGAGCCAGATAATCACGTTTTATACCTGCCGTACTATCTGAATATCCTGCGAACTCCACCTTATTATAAATGGTAATTCCATTATCTCGATTCAGATTATTGACTTTCTCCATACCTAATAAGATTAAAGGCCATTTTACCAGACTAGCCGGATTAAAGAATCGTTTATTATCCAACTGATAACTATATTGGGTAAAGGTAGGACGATGCTGGCTATCACGATCTATCTGCGTGTAGATAATCTGAATCTCATATTTTTCGGCATCTTTTAAGTAAGGTTTAAAAAAGATATCCTTCTCCATCAGACTAAGTAGCAATGCCGGATCGCCTGTTTTATAAATCTGAGCCGGGCAATTTACCACATTAAAGAAAAAAGCAATCAATAGCAATAACATTCTGATTTTTAGCATATTCCAAAGTAAATTTAAAGGCAAAGCTAAGGAATTATTCGGAATTTTATCTGGTAGAGAACACATTTTATACAATAAGTCTTTTATTTTGCGCCGATAATTCATACCTTTGCAAGCAAATTAATACAAAGGTAATTCAATTACAAAATGAGCGAAAAAGCACCTTTTATGGTATTTTCTGGCACCAATTCCAGATACCTAGCAGAGAAAATTTGTGAAAGCCTCGGCTGCCCTCTCGGAAACATGAATATCACCCACTTTGCTGATGGGGAATTTTCAGTATCTTACGAAGAATCCATTAGAGGTTCACATCTCTTCCTAGTACAATCTACCTTCCCTAACTCAGACAACTTAATGGAACTATTGCTAATGATTGATGCAGCTAAACGTGCATCAGCAAAAAGCATTGTTGCTGTAATTCCTTATTTTGGATGGGCCCGCCAAGATAGAAAAGATAAACCACGTGTTGCAATCGGAGCAAAATTAGTAGCCGACATGCTAACTGTAGCTGGTATCGATCGTCTGATAACAATGGATTTGCACGCAGATCAGATTCAAGGTTTCTTCGATGTACCAGTAGACCACTTGTATGCATCAGGAGTCTTTTTGCCTTACATTGAGTCTTTAGATTTAGACGAATTAGTTATCGCAACTCCAGATGTTGGCGGTTCTAAGAGAGCAAGCACCTATTCAAAATATCTGGGTGTGCCACTGGTATTGTGTAATAAGTCACGTATCAAAGCCAACGAAGTAGCATCTATGCAGATTATTGGTGATGTTAAAGGTAAGAACGTAATTCTGATTGACGACATAGTAGATACAGCCGGAACTATTACCAAAGCTGCTGATATCATGTTAGAAGCCGGAGCTCTTTCTGTTCGTGCTATTGCCAGCCACTGTGTAATGTCTGGTCCTGCAACAGATCGTGTACAAAGCTCAGCTCTTACTGAAATGGTTTTCACAAACAGTATTCCATATACTAAGGGAGGTGTAAAAGTAAAACAGTTATCTATCGCTGATATGTTTGCTAACACAATCCGTAGAGTGTACAACAACCAATCTATCAGTTCTCAGTATATTATCTGATAAATAAGATATATCTATAAAATAAAATGCCGATGTGTTGATTATTCTCACATCGGCATTTCTTATTTTATTATTTTAGAAGATTACTTCTTTTCTACGTTATCTATCACACCAAATTTATAAGATCCGCGTCTAACTACATCTCCGTTCTTATCAAATTCAACAAAAGGACCATCTTTTTTTCCTTGTCTAAAGAAGCCTTCGTAACGGTTTCCATCTTTATCTTCCTGTACTCCCGATCCTTCTTGCATTCCTCTAACAAATCCACCTTTGTACTTAGTACCGTCTTTCAATATAAGTACTCCTTGCCCATCATAGATGTTATTCTTCCAGTCGCCTTCATATTTATCTCCATTACCCCAGACATAAGTACCGCGGCCATTTCTTTGATTATTTAGCCACTGTCCGGTGTATACTGCTCCATTGCTCCAGGTAAAAGTTCCTTGTCCATGTTGCATACCTTCTTTAAAATCGCCTTCGTACTTATCACCATTTGCAAGGGTAAACACCCCTTTTCCCGTACGTTCTCCTTTTAAATAATCGCCTTCATATTTTTCACCGGAATGAAAAAAATAGGTTCCATGGCCATCCTGGATATCATTCACCCAATCACCCGAATATTTATCTCCCGTAGGATAATGATATGTACCGGTACCCCAGCGTACATTATCTTTCCAGTCGCCTTCATATTTAGATTTATCTTCCCAAACTAAAGTACCTTTACCGTTTTTCTTGTCAGCTTTCCAGTCGCCTTCATATTTAGCCCCGTTTTTCCAGGTATAAACTCCCTTGCCATCACGTTTATCGTTAGCCCAGTTTCCTGTATACACATCACCATTATAATAGTACATTGTTCCATCACCTTGCTGATAATCGGTATACCACATTCCTTCGTAACGGTTATTATTCATAAAATAATAAGTTCCTTTACCGTGTTGTTGATCCTGAAACCACTGTCCTTCGTATTTTTCTCCATCAACAAAAGAATAAACGCCATATCCCTGACGCCTTCCGTTTACATACTCACCTTCGTATACATCTCCATTCTTGAAGACTGTTTTGCCTTTTCCATTAGGCTTTCCTTTTTGAAGTTCACCTGTATAAACGGAACCATCCTTAAAAGTATAATTACCAATCTTTATTTCAGTTGAAGGAGCTATCGCCTCCTTTATTTTAGAGAAGAAACCACCAACTCCCTGTGCCTGAGAAGTGGTAGCAACAGAGAAAAAAAAGAAAGATATATATATATATTTACGCATAGTAGATAGGTGTTTTATTTAATTACATCAGACAAATATAATAATTATACAATGAAGAGATGCTATTTATTAGGTTTTGTTATAATTTTAAAGTTTTTTACCCGCAACAACTTCTATCATATTTTCCTGATTAAAATATCTTTGAGCCAGAACTCTAAGTTCCTCTGCTGTAACATTTTGAACAGCTTTTAAAGACTCTTCAAAATAAGAATTGGATAAATGTGAAGTCTGAACAAACATCCAGGCATCCGATAAAGAGAATGGACCTTCATAACTGCGACACATTTCTCCCAGCATGTAATTCTTAACCATTTCCATTTCAGATGCGGGAACTAACTCTGTTTGCAGGGTTCTCATTTCATTATAAACCTCTTTAATTATATCTTCAGCATACTCATTTGCAGCTTCAGTGGAAACAACAAAGACTCCGGCATCCGGGTATGAAGCTATTCCCGAAGAAATACCATACGTATAACCTTTATCTTCGCGAATATTAGACATTAGTCTACTGCCAAAATATCCTCCGAAGATTGTAATCAGAACTCTCATCTTATAATAATCCGGATGAGTTCTTTGAATCATCACCTTTCCCATTTTTATTGAGCTTTGCATAGCAGAATCCTGTTCTGTAAAGACTCGTTTCAAAGAGGTAGTTTTAATATCTGAAGGTAATGTAAGCACTTTATTTTCAATCTTCCCCCAGGACTCTTTACCAAAGGTATTCTCTAACAGATTTAATATCTCATCTGTAACCTTTCCTGAAATATAAATGCTACAATTTCCTGAATGATAATACTGATCATAGAATTCTTTGAGACACGCAGAAGTAACTTTATCATAATCTGCTTCCACAGCAAAACGACCGCAAGGATGCTCTTCTCCAAAGATTGAACTTGCAAAGCTTTTCTGGGCCAGGTATTCAACTTTAGTACTATTAATAAGAAATTGTTGTTTATTGGTTTCAACAACAGTATTCAACTCTTTATCAGGAAAAGTAGGTTCCTTTACTATTGACTCTACAATTTCCAATGTATGGGCAAAGTACTTATTCAGGGAGTACAAGGTTATGTAAGAATACTCCATAGAAGTAGATAGTTCAAGCCAGGCTCCATAATAATCTAACTTCTCTGCTATCTCAGCAGAAGTAAAACGCTTGGTGCCTTCTCTTAACATTCTGTTGGTAAAGAGAGTCTGCAACAACTGAGTTTGATGCCACTTGCCTGCACCAATAAGTATATCTACTCTAACAACATCCTGGTTACCAGCTTCTATAACATTAAGAGGTATGCCATTGGACATTGTTTTTCTCTGAGGAATAGCAATAGATATGTTTTCTATAGCTTTTATATCTGGTTGAATTTCTCTATTCAGCATTTTGTTTCTTTAAAAATAATTCAGCTTTCATTAAATCCTCAGGTGTATCTATTCCAATAGTTTCAACATCTGTAATGCCTACTTTAATGGTATATCCATTTTCCAACCAACGAAGTTGTTCCAATGACTCAGCCAATTCAAGCGATGATTGAGACAAAGAAGTTATTTCTTTTAAAACTTCTGCACGATATGCATATAAACCAATGTGCTTATAATAAGTATGATGCTTCAACCAATCAGCCTTATCATGATTTCTTGTAAATGGAATAATTGAACGGCTAAAATATAAAGCATTCCAGTTCTTGTTTACCACAACTTTAGGGGAATTCACATTCTCCAAAACTTCAAAATCATCATCGGATGAGAATGGTTTAACCAGTGTGGCAATATGAGTAGAAGCATCATCAAAACAAGCTTTTATTGATTCCAGTTGAGAGGGTTGTATAAATGGTTCATCTCCCTGAATATTAACAACAACATCAAATCCTGCACCAACTTTTGTAAAAGCCTCATAACAGCGGTCTGTCCCACTCTTATGCTTATCTGACGTCATAACAACTTTACCGCCAAAAGCTTTCACAGCCTGTTCTATTCTTTCATCATCAGTTGCAACATAAGCTTCATCCAGACAGTCGCGCACTTGTTCATATACTCTTTGAATTACTGTTTTGCCGCCTAATATGGCCAAGGGTTTACCGGGAAAACGAGTAGAAGCATATCTTGCCGGTATTATTCCTATATATTTCATTATGATATATCTTTAAAATCTGTTCAAAGTTTCAAAAGTACAAAATTATTTGGTAATACACTCTTTTTACCGTTATTTTGTCTCCAAAATGAAAGTTATGAAACAACATATATGCCTTATATCCATTGGTTCTAACACCAATAGAGACGTTAATATCAAACTAGCACAAAAAGAATTATCTATTCATTTCCCAGACATATATTTCGGAAAAGAACAAGATACAATTCCCATTGGAATGTCGAACCCGGCTCATTTTACAAATCAACTGGCTAAATGCTCTACTATATTATCCATTGAAGAAATTAAAATCATTTTTAAGCAGATTGAATCTCAAGCTGGTCGTTTGCCTGAAGATAAAATGGATGAGATAATAAAACTGGATATTGATTTACTGACTTATGATGATATAGTGCTGAAGGAAAATGATATGAAGAAAGAATTTATCATTGCAGGATTGAAAGAACTCAAACTTTAATCGATTTATTTTAGTAGATTTAGGATATAAAAAAGAAGATACCAAGAGCTCAAATACGGCTTTTTAGAATTAAATATAAAAAAGGATTTCAGATAAAGGCCTGAAAAAGTAATCGAGTAGAAAGAAAACTATTTCATCTTCTTCCTACTCGATTTTATTTTTTGTCACAGAAACCTGTAACTGCTATTTAAGACTAATCCTTATTCCGAGAATAAACTATCAATACCTCCCGGAGAGTTTGCAGGAATAGAATCATTACCACAAACATTATTATTTAAATACGGGAATACATCCTTTTCTGAATATCCTAAAGACTTATCCGCAAACACTTTTTTCATAAAAATACCCCAAATAGGAAGTGCCATTGCAGCTCCTTGTCCGTAGAACATTGTATCGAAGTGAATATCACGATCTTCACCTCCTACCCAACATCCAGTGACAAGTTTTGGAGTAAATCCTACGAACCATCCATCGGAGTTACGTTGAGTTGTACCTGTTTTACCTCCTACATCGGCACTCGTATAACGACGTACCCTTCCACCTGTACCTTCATTAATAACCGCACGCAACATAGTCAGCATTTTAGATGCACTGGATGCGCTAATTACTTCCTCCATTTGAGGATGGAATGTAGCTATCACATTACCTTCATTATCTTCTATTTTAGTAACAAGCATAGGATCACAACGAAGTCCGTTATTTACAAATGCAGTATAAGCGCTAACCATTTCTCCTACAGATATTTCACATGGCCCTAAGCAAAGAGAAGGACTAGCTACTATATTACGATTCTTCACCCCAAAACGATGGATTAGACGCACTAAAGACGAAGCATTCAATCTACTCATAAGATAAGCAGAAATCCAGTTGTTTGAATTTGCAAGTCCCCATTTAAGAGTAACCATTTCTCCATATCTCTTGCTGGATGTATTACGTGGAGTCCATGGTTCACCAGCTGCAGTAATAAGGGTTTGCGGTACATTACGGGTTACATCGCAAGGAGTAAAACCATTTTCCATAGCAAGTGCATAAAGGAAAGGTTTAATTGTTGATCCAACCTGACGACGCCCTACTTCAGCCATGTCATATTGGAAGAATGCATAATTCGGTCCACCAACATAAGCTTTCACAGCTCCTGTAGTTGGATCCATTGACATAAATCCGGCTCTCAGGAAGAATTTATAATATTTGATTGAGTCCATTGGAGTCATCACGGTATCTTTCACTCCATGCCAAGTAAATACAGACATTTGTTCCGGAGTTTTAAATGCTTTAAGAATATCACTTTCTGAATATCCTGCATTTCTCATTGTGTTATATCGTTCCGACTGTCGCACAGAGCGCATCATAATATCTTTCACCTGCTCCCTTGTCAGCTGATTAGTGTATGGAGCAGTACCTTTTCCTCTCTTTTCCTTAAAGAAAAGCGGCTGTAAATAATGTCCAACATGTTCTTCTACAGCTTCTTCTGCATATTGTTGCATATGCGAATCAATTGTAGTATGAATCTTTAAACCATCCGTATAGATATTATAGCTGGTTCCATCTTTCTTTCTATTCTTAGAGCACCATCCGTAAAGAGGATTATTTTCCCAAGCTAAAGAGTCTTCATAAAACTTCTGAGTTTGCCATGATGCATAATCTTCTCTATGAGGCTCTTTTGCCGTCATTATTATACGAAGATATTCGCGGAAGTAAGTTGCCAGTCCTTCTTTATGATCTACACGATGGAATTTAAGCCTTAAAGGGATTTGCATTAAAGAATCTCTTTCTTCCTCAGTAATGTAATCAGCCTTTCTCATCTGATCAAGTACAACATTCCTACGTTGCTCAACAAGCTCTCTGCGACGCACCGGATTGTATAAAGATGAGTTTTTACACATACCCACTAAAGTTGCAGCTTCTTCAATTGTCAGGTCTGCAGGATCTTTTGAGAAATAAGTATTCGCAGCTGTTTTAATACCTACAGCATTATTACCAAAATCGTACTTATTAAAGTACATAGTAAGGAGTTCCTCTTTTGTATAGTAACGTTCTAGTTTTACTGCGATAACCCACTCAATAGGTTTCTGAAACAAACGTTCCATAAAGTTTCCGGCACCCGGAGAATAAAGTTGTTTGGAAAGTTGCTGAGTAATGGTACTACCTCCACCAGCGTTTTTCTGCAAAAAGATTCCACGTTTTACTATAGCACGTCCCAATGCCCTGATGTCAATTCCAGAATGTTCCTCAAAACGAACATCTTCGGTTGCAATTAACGCATCAATCAGTGAGTGCGACATATCTTTATAGCCAACATAGACTCTGTTTTCCTTACTCAAAGACCATGTTCCAAGAGTTTTTCCATCACTTGAAAGAATTTCTGAAGCAAATTTATAATTAGGATTTTCTAATTCATCAACTTCGGGCATATAACCAATCCACCCCCAAGCAATAAAACAAAAGAGAACTGTACTTAAAACCACAAATGTTCCGAACGCTATCCACAGCCATCGGACAAGCCTTTTTATAGATCTCGGAGTACTTTTTACTTCGCCTTGATTCATTTTTTCAATATATAAGTTTCAGCGCAAAATTATAATAAATCTTTTAATTAAAAGAACTTTCCAATAATCATTTTTTTCCATACCTTTACGCTCCGTATTGTACATTCAATGATAAATAGATAAGAATATGGAAAATAGAAGTTTAGTGACTATTGCCGAGCATTCAAAAGAGAAAATCCTCTACCTTCTAGAGATGGCAAAGCAGTTCGAGAACAATCCAAACCGAAAAATACTGGATGGAAAAGTTGTAGCAACCCTTTTTTTTGAGCCATCTACACGTACCAGATTAAGTTTTGAAACAGCAGTAAACAGACTTGGAGGACGTGTTATTGGATTTTCAGATGCTTCAACTACAAGTTCTTCTAAAGGCGAAACACTAAAAGACACAATAATGATGGTTAGTAACTATGCCGACCTGATAATAATGCGTCATCACCTGGAAGGAGCTGCCAGATATGCCAGCGAAGTTGCTCCTATACCTATTATAAATGCCGGCGACGGAGCTAATCAGCATCCTTCGCAAACAATGTTGGATCTTTACTCCATTCAAAAGACTCAGGGAACATTAGAAAACCTGAACATATTCCTGGTAGGTGACTTAAAATACGGACGTACCGTTCACTCATTGCTAATGGCTATGCGCCATTTTAATCCTACTTTCCATTTCATAGCTCCAGATGAATTGAGAATGCCTGAAGAATATAAGATTTATTGCAATCAGAATAACATTAAATATGTAGAGCATACAG
This sequence comes from Bacteroidaceae bacterium, assembly GCA_963668125.1. GTDB lineage: Bacteria > Bacteroidota > Bacteroidia > Bacteroidales > Bacteroidaceae > Bacteroides. The sequence goes on from OY764215.1 coordinate 2,952,007, forward strand.
ATTTTACTGAAGATATTATTGCAGATGCCGACATCTTATATATGACTCGTGTTCAACGTGAGCGCTTTACAGACTTAATGGAGTACGAACGTGTGAAGAACGTTTATATTTTAAGAAATAAAATGCTTGAAAAGACTCGTCCTAATCTTCGTATCCTTCACCCACTACCTAGAGTGAATGAAATTGCTTATGATGTGGATGACAATGAAAAAGCATATTATTTTCAGCAGGCCCGCAACGGACTATTTGCCCGTCAGGCTATCATTTGTGATGTTCTTGGTATCACTTTGGATGATATTAAAGAATAGAGTCTGTATCATCATTTATTAATTTTTTATTATTAATCAATCATTTAATTCAATGAGCGAAATAAGACAAGCACTACAGGTAGCAGCTCTGAAGAACGGCACTGTAATAGATCATATACCAACAAAAAAACTATTTACTGTTGTTTCATTATTAGGATTAGAACAGATGGACAGCAAAATCACCATTGGTTATAATCTGAATAGCAATAAGCTAGGAAAGAAAGGTATTATAAAAATAGCAGATAAGTTCTTTGATGATGAAGAGGTTAACCGCATATCAGTAGTGGCACCTCATGTTAAACTGAACATCATCCGCAATTATGAAGTAGTTGAGAAGAAGGAAGTTAATATGCCTGATGAGCTGAAAGGTATTGTAAAATGTGCAAACCCAAAGTGCATCACCAATAATGAGCCTATGCCAACACTCTTTAAAATGGTAGATAGAGAAAACGGAGTTTTCAAATGCCACTATTGCGAAAAAGAGCTGAAGAAAGAAGATATTGTATTATTGCAACGTAGAACATTATAATGAAACAGGACTGGAAACCGGGAACAATGATTTATCCGTTACCAGCAGTATTGGTTAGCTGCGGCAGCGAGGAAAGCGAATATAACATTATAACTGTAGCGTGGGTTGGTACTATTTGTACCAATCCTCCTATGTGCTATATTTCAGTACGTCCGGAACGCCACTCCTATCCCATACTAAAGAAGAACATGGAATTTGTAATCAATCTAACTACAAAGGACATGGCTTTTGCAACCGACTGGTGTGGAGTACGCTCAGGAAAGAATTTCAATAAGTTCTCGGAAATGAAACTTACTCCAGGAAAAGCATCCGTGGTTAGCGCTCCAATAATTGAAGAATCTCCTCTTTGTATAGAATGCAGGGTTAAGGAAATCATATCTTTGGGATCACATGATATGTTTATATCCGAAGTTGTGAATGTAAAGGCTGATGAGAAATACCTGAATGAGAAAACGGGGAAATTTGAGTTTTCAAAAAGCAATCCTTTGGTTTATGTACACGGCAATTACTTTGATTTGGGAGAAAATTTAGGCAAATTCGGCTGGTCCGTTGAGAAAAAGAAATAAGCATGAAGAAAATAGCCTTATTTTTATTTGTTTTAGGATGGAGTTTTTCTTGCTTTGCACAGGAAGACGTAAAAAGTACACATGAAAATAAAGTCAACTTTGGTATAAAAGGAGGCTTTAATGCATCAATGTACTATATTGATGAGTTTAAAATAAAAGACATAACAATCAACGAAGTCCAGAATAATTATAAGGTAGGGCATTTTGGAGCCATATTTCTTAGAATAAACATGAAAAAGCATTTTATAGAGCCAGAGCTCTCTTATCATGTGAGTAAATCCGAAATATCCTTTGATAAAAGAGGTTCTCAACATCCAGATATTGAACCAGATTACGCCAGTGTTAATTCTACCATCCACACTATTGAATTACCATTGCTTTACGGATACAATTTTATTAAAGAGGGACCTTACGGCATGGCATTCTTTTTTGGACCAAAATTCAAATACACACTGAACAGTAAAAGTAAACTGGAATTTACCAATTTTGATCAGGAAGGAATTAAAGAGAAGCTTTATCCAGTAAACATGAATGCAGTTGCTGGAGTTGGAGTGAATATTTCAAATATATTCTTTGATTTCAGATATGAAGTTGGATTAAGAAACATCTCTAAATCTGTTACTTACATAGAATTAAACTCTGATGGAACAGAAGAAGTAGCCAATATAATTTTCAAAAGAAGAAGTAATTTACTTAGTTTTTCGTTAGGAGTAATCTTTTAATCTTCTTTTTTTTATCGCTATAAACTTTTAATTTCTCTTTTTTTTGGCTAATTTTGTGCGCTTAATAAAGAATCTCGAATAAAAACACTTATTATCATCATACTTAGAATGAAAAGAGACGATTTAATTTTCGATATTATCGAAAAAGAGCATCAAAGACAGCTCAAAGGTATCGAGCTGATTGCATCAGAAAATTTTGTTAGTGACCAGGTTATGCAAGCAATGGGATCTTGCCTAACAAATAAGTACGCAGAAGGCTATCCTGGCAAACGCTATTATGGCGGTTGTGAAGTAGTTGACCAAAGCGAACAAGTGGCTATTGACAGATTAAAAGAAATCTTTGGGGCTGAATGGGCAAATGTTCAACCACACTCAGGAGCTCAGGCTAATGCTGCCGTATTCCTTGCTGTATTGAACCCTGGAGATAAGTTTATGGGATTAAATCTGGCACATGGCGGTCACCTTTCTCACGGTTCTTTAGTTAATACTTCTGGTTTAATTTATACTCCTTGCGAATATAATGTAAACAAAGAAACTGGTCGCGTAGACTATGATCAGATGGAAGAAGTAGCACTTCGTGAAAGACCTAAGATGATTATTGGTGGTGGTTCTGCATATTCTCGTGAATGGGATTACAAACGCATGCGTCAAATTGCTGATAAAATTGGAGCTATCTTAATGATCGACATGGCTCACCCTGCTGGTCTTATCGCTGCTGGCTTGTTAGAAAATCCATTAAAATGGGCTCACATCGTAACTTCTACTACTCACAAAACTCTTCGTGGTCCTCGTGGTGGTGTAATTTTAATGGGCGAAGACTTCCCTAACCCATGGGGAAAGAAAACTCCAAAGGGAGAAATCAAAATGATGTCTCAATTACTTGATTCTGCTGTATTCCCAGGAATCCAAGGTGGTCCGCTGGAACACGTAATCGCTGCTAAAGCTGTTGCTTTTGGAGAATGCTTGCAACCAGAATACAAAGAATACCAAAAACAAGTAAAGAAGAATGCTGCTGTTTTAGCACAGGCTTTAATTGACAGAGGCTTCACAATTATCTCTGGTGGAACAGATAACCACTCTATGTTGGTTGATTTGCGTGAAAAATATCCTGAATTGACTGGTAAAGTTGCAGAAAAAGCATTGGTTTCTGCTGATATTACAGTTAACAAGAATATGGTTCCATTCGATTCTCGTTCTGCTTTCCAAACTTCAGGTATCCGTTTAGGAACTCCTGCTATCACAACTCGTGGTGCTAAGGAAGACTTGATGATTGAAATTGCTGAAATGATTGAAACTGTTCTTTCTAACGTAGAAAATGAAGCTGTTATTACTTCAGTTCGCGAAAGAGTAAACAAAACAATGGCTAAATATCCATTATTTGCTTATTAATGATTATACGCTTCTAATTATATTAAAAGGGGTTGTTCACTTTGAACAACCCCTTTTTTATTCCTCTTTGGGTTCTATATAGCAAAAAGCTATATAAATAGACTACTTAATTTTAAATACAAAACCAGAAGCAGTCATATACTTTCCTCCCTGCATTGCATTAAACATATAGGCCGGCTTACCGTTTTTGAATAATATCTGTGGTCTTTCAAATCTTCCATAGCGGGTAAGATGTTTGGGTGCCGGAGGTTCTTGCAAATATGCATCCGCTCCGTACCAACCAATCTGAGGTTTTCCCCAATGAATGCCGTCTTTCGATTCAAGATAAAGGCCGACAGTATGATTATAGAATCCCATATCGCGCATTAACATTTTGAATTTTCCTTTCTGATACCATATAAAGGCATCCTCCACTTGTTGGTTTTTACCGTATATAGAAAAGTCAATCAACGGATTACCTTCGTAACGAACGTAAGGTCCTTCGAGTTTCTTTGCTATTGCCAAACCATATTTACGATTCCCTTTAACACCGTTCTTCTCCTGAGTATAATCTACATTATTCCAGGATTTGTAATAAAGCCAATACTCACCATTTGGATGTTTTATAAATGCTGGATTTGTTGTACAGTGATCATCCCATGATCCTTCAGGGCCAGCTTCCAACAAGGGTTTATCACTTCTGGTCCAGGGGCCGTTTAGTGTTGGAGCCGTGGCTAGTCCAATGCGCTTGGTATTGGTCTTTCCATTACTATTACCCATATAAAAAAGACAATATTTGCCGTCAACATATTCGATATGAGGATTATGACAAGTAGTAGCATCCCAATATCCAGGACGAGGTGCAAGCACTGTTTCCAAATAAGTATACGGTCCTTCGGGACGATCGGCAACGGCATGAGCTATTTCCGATTTATGAATCCACCCTCCCATTCCATATTTTGCCGGCCAACGGGAATAAAACACGTGTACCTTTCCATCCGGTCCATAAATTGGAGCTACACACCACACATAGTAATCTTCTGTTTCAAGAATTCTTCCCATTGGAGTAAGAGACTTGCAGAACTTTGAAACATCTTTCTTTTTAAAATCCTTAAAGTAATCAGGCTTATTCTGAGCCAAAGCACCTAAAGAGATTAAAAATGAAAGAATCCATATAAACTTGCCTTTCATCTTTGTGTATTAAATAATTAATGGGTGCAAATATATGAAGACCAACCTTCAATATTTGCACCCATTATGCTGTTTTATATTCGGAAATTGATGTTGATTAGCTCAATCCATCAATAAAACTATTTACAATATCTATCCGTGTTGCCTGAGGATCTTTTGGTAAGCCCGGCATACGCATTATGTCTCCAGCTATTGCAACGATCATCTCCGCGCCATTATTTATAACAATATCACGGATATGTAATTCAAAATCAGTAGCAACCCCATAAGCTTTATCATCTGCGGAGAAAGAATACTGAGTTTTAGCAATACAGATCGGGTAATCTGAAATGCCCATCTCTTTTATAAGCTTTAGCATCTTATTTGCCTGACTGCTGAATGTTACCATTTTTGCACCATAGATATTCTTAGCAACTTTCTCAATCTTTTCGGGTACCGAATCTTCATCCTTATAAGTAAAGGTAAGTGGTGCGGAAGGTTTTTCCTCAATAGTACGAGCCACAAGTTCAGCCAGCTCAACAGCACCTTCACTACCTTGGGCGAACGCATTGTTTACGGCAAAACCTACACCAGCCCATTCGCAATATTCACGAACCATTGCTATTTCTTCTTCCGAGTCTGTGCTGTACTTATTATAAGCAACAACTACATTCTGGTGAAAAGAACGAATGTTATTGATATGCTTATCCAAATTCTTTAATCCCTCACACAGTCCATTCAAATTAGGCTCTTTTATTTTATCAAGACTCACTCCACCATGCATTTTTAATCCCTGAGCAGTGGCAACAATAACTGTCAGTTTAGGCTGTAATCCGGATTTACGACACTTGATATTGAAAAACTTCTCAGCACCAAGATCGGCACCGAAGCCGGCTTCGGTAATTACATAATCGCCAAAAGACATAGCCATCTTTGTAGCAACAATAGAGTTACAACCATGAGCAATATTAGCAAAGGGACCACCATGAACAAAGGCTGCTGTATTTTCTGTTGTCTGAACCAGGTTGGGATGAATTGTATCTTTCAAAAGAACGGTAATGGCACCTGCTACACCAAGATCTTTCACTGTAAAAGGTTTATCGTCGTAAGTATATCCAAGGAGGATATTCTCGATGCGACGACGAAGATCTTTTAAATCTCTTGCCAGACAAAGGATAGCCATAATTTCGGAAGCAGGAGTAATATCAAATCCGGCTTCACGAGTTATGCCGTTTGCTTTTCCTCCAATTCCCACAACAATATCTCGAAGAGTACGATCGTTTACATCAAGAACACGTTTCCAAAGAATCTCTTTTAGTCCAAATCCTGAAGCCTGATTCTGAAAAAGATAATTATCTAGTAAAGCGGTAATCATGTTATGCGCCGAAGTAATGGCATGAAAGTCTCCCGTAAAATGAAGATTGATATTCTCCATTGGAAGCACCTGAGCATATCCTCCACCGGCTGCTCCACCTTTCATACCGAAACATGGGCCCAGAGATGGTTCGCGTAATGCAACAATCGCATTCTTACCTATCTTATTTAGTCCTAAAGCAAGACCAATTGAAACTGTAGTTTTACCAATACCGGCTTTTGTAGGAGTAATAGCGGTTACAAGAATCAGATTGCTGTTCTTTACCTTATCTTCGTTTATTAAATGTACAGGAACTTTCGCAATGTAACGGCCATAATTCTCAACCTCGTCAACAGGAATACCCACATTACATGCTACTTTCTTTATTTTGTCTAGCTCAACGCTTCTTGCTATTTCAATATCTGTCTTCATATATATTCGTTTAGAATGCAAAATTAACAATAAAGAACGAATGGGAATGACAAATAATGAAAAAATGAATATATATTGACTATATATTACAAATATATATAATAACAGTCCTCATATTATAAATTTAATAGAAAAAAACGAAATCTGAATAATCAAAATTGAGAGAATCAAGAAGTAATGCAAGCATAATGGCAGAATCCAAATGAGATAAATTGCATATCTGGCGAGTAATTAACATTTATTCAAAGTAAGATTTCTCTTTAGATGTATATTGAAGCAGTATTTTGACATACATCAAAGTATGTGTTAGATGTATATCAAAGCATACGTTTGATATACATCATAATTAGAAAACTTAACGGAAGAAATAGTAAAGGCTGCCCAGTGTTTTACCAGACAGCCTTTACATATATAATATTAGTAGAATCGTTATATTGTCTATTCAATCATACTGTATCCTACCGTTATAGTCTTAACGCAAATTTTCGCAAATAGAACTCCTGTGGTACACCGCTCTTATTAAGAAAACGGACAGCTTTTACTGATTCTTTGCTCATAGAAGCCTTGAACAATTCGCCATCCTGCTCACAAGCAAGAGCTTGCCAGTTTTCACCATCAGTAGTGAACTGAAGCTCTCCCCATTGCAAGAGATCAGCTTTTCCTGCATTAAATTCTATCGAACGAAGCTTCGTAGCTTTCAATAGTTGAATAGTTATAAATGCATCTTTATCTGCTTTGATTACTTCATTTGAAGGAGATACACTTACCGTTTTTTCCTGCAATTGCAAAGGCAATGATTTTATCTGAGAAATATTGCTTAGCAAAGTATGAGGGCAATAATCATAGACTACAGCAAGGTTCTCGCCAAATTGTTTGTTATAGCGTTCTGTTGCCTGAGCATACAAATTGTTCACAAACGGTGTCAGCACCAATGAACCGACCTTTACTCCCGGTTGCCATGGATTAATGTTGTTGGTTGCATCAAGCTCGAACATTTGTTCTTTGAGTTCCTTTACGCGAGAATAGTCGAGTTTGAAGCTCTCTTTATCAGATGCTTCCAGATCGCGAAGCATATCCATTACAGATGCTCCGGTTTGACCAAGCAATCCGAATTGTTTTATCCAAGGATTAATATCTTTAATCAAGAGATCGTTATCCTTACTTCTCAAAAGAACATCAGATGCAACAACAATGCTTTTAAATTCACGTTCAAGTGTAGAGAAATCATCTTTCGGATATGTTCCTTCAGATTGAAAAGCAGTCAGGAATCGTTCAGTTATTGGTTTAATAGCAACAGATTCCTCCCGACGGTATTTATGACCGTTTGCTCCAAGATCTGAATTGTGTGATGCAAATACACGAAGAGCTTCACTATCAGTTGGCATTATTGCTTTAAGCGAACCTTGCCATGCAGCATTAGGATCGTATTGTTCCATGTTCCAAGTATAATCTGCCACACCATAAATAGCAACTTTCGACGCTTCGGCATGCTCCATAGGGTTTGTAACAAAGCCCGACATTGTTTGGGCGATATCTGTATCGTTATCATAAACCGGTCCCATTAGCAAATGATCTCTCACATAATCGGTCACCGGGAAATTCCACCAGATGTATGCCGGTCTTTTAATCTGAGAGTTAATCCACTCCATACCATCACGATGAATATCGGCCACCACACGATCACCGGTCCACATTATCTGAATAGAAGGATTCAGCTTCTCGCCCAAAATCCTAAGATAACCTTTCTCCGGATTAGCCCAACTTTTATTATATTCAGTAGGACACATCACCAACGGAGTTACATCCTTCTTAACCTTTACGAACTGATCGTCGATATAATTCAGTAATTCAGCCTGCTTCAACGGGTCTGTTCCTTCACCCGAGATATCATCAAAAAAAACAGCAAAAGAACGTATGCCCAGATCATACATCTGGCCAAACTTCTTTAAAAGCAATTCACGGTCTTCATCATTCCAACGAATATCCTGTCCCGGATGAATGGCCCAAACAAAGTCCACTTTGTTACTCTTTGCCAACTTCACAAGTTCTGCCATCCGTGCAGCCTCTTCCTGCGGATAAGGCTTTCTCCAGTTTGGCGAGCTATGAAAAGGATCATTCTTCGGACCGTAGATATATGTGTTTAATTTATTAGCTCCGTAAAACTTCAGTTGACTTACGCGGTCTTCATAACTCCAGGGTTTGCCATAAAACCCTTCAACCACACCGCGGTAACGAACATCCGGATAGTCTGTGATATTAACCTGAGGAAGATTTCCTTCTTTGAGAAGCTGCGACAATGTTTGCATGCCATAGAAAGTGCCACGTTCATCCGAACCAACCAAAACAAGTTTTTTATCATCAATGCTTAAGTAATACGCTTCCGGTTTCTGAGGAACGAAGCGTGCATATTTCTTCACTGCCTTATCACCTTTTTCACCGATAATTACCTTAAAACCTTTTTTGGCCATTCGTCCTGCAAATAAATCCTTCAGAATATTAACTGCATCGGTATCTGCATTCTCTGCTCCTATTAATTGCACTTGCTTAGGTAAAGCCAAAGACTTGCCTGAGAGTTTCATCTCTTGCGGACGAGGTTGCAACTGAATATTCTGAGCTTTCAATCCCGAATTGAGAAGAAATCCACAAGCCATAATTCCAGTAACTTTTTTTATTAAATCCATTTGTTTCTCTTTACTATTATTAATTAACAGTACAAATATAAATATAATTAAGGACATTATTAATTATATAATTTAAAAACAAAAGATATTAAAGACCTATTTATTATAATAATAGCATTTCGCGACAAAAAATAAATTAATTATTTAATAAAAAGAGAGGCACAAAAAACAGCCTTTAAACAGTAATTAAATACCATTTAAAGGCTGAATTATAAAAATATTATATTGTTAGAAAGAATCTATAGCTATTAGAAAGCCTTACGATAGATCTTTTCGATATCTTCTACTGAAGTTGGACGTGGGTTTCCTCCTGTACAAACATCATTGAATGCAGCAACAGCAAGAGCAGGAATATCTTCTTCCTTCACTCCAATTTCATTCAATTTCTGAGGAATATTGATACTGATTGATAAAGCCTTAACAGCTTCAATTGCAGCTTTTACACCTTCTTCGCAAGTCATACCTTCTACATTTACACCCATTGCTTTAGCGATATCCTTGTATTTAGGAGCAGCAGGAGATTCTGCGTTGTATTCCATAACGTAAGGCAATAACAAAGCATTAGCAACACCGTGAGGAGTATCATAGAATGCACCTAGAGGGTGAGCCATTGAGTGAACAATACCCAAACCTACGTTTGAGAATCCCATACCTGCAATGTATTGTGCCTGAGACATAGCTTCGCGAGCAACAGTATCTTTACCATTATCAACAGCAGCCTTCAGGTTCTGAGCAATCATTTCAATTGCTTTGATTTCGAACATATCACTCATAGCCCATGCACCCGGAGTAATATAACTTTCGATTGCGTGAGTCAAAGCATCCATACCAGTTGCAGCAGTCAGACCCTTAGGCATTGAATACATCAATTCTGGGTCTACGATAGCAACAGCAGGAATATCGTTAGGATCTACACATACCATTTTCTTTTTTGCTTCTTCATCAATAATCACATAATTGATGGTTACCTCAGCAGCAGTTCCTGCAGTAGTAGGCAATGCAAAAGTAGGCACAGCTTTATTCTTTGTATCAGCAACACCTTCCAAAGACTTAATGTCAGCAAATTCCGGATTATTAACTACAATACCAATACCCTTAGCTGTATCAATAGAAGAGCCACCACCAAGAGCGATAATAAAATCGGCACCCGATTCTTTGAAAGCAGCAACACCATTTTGCACATTAGCAATAGTTGGATTTGCTTTTACATCACTGTAAAGTTCGTAAGGAATATTAGCGCTTTCAAGTACTTTTGTAATTTCAGCAGCAACACCAAACTTGATAAGATCTTTGTCAGTTACAAAAAAAGCTTTTTTAAAACCACGACGTGCAGCCTCAACAGCAATTACACTTCGGCAACCGGCTCCGAAGTAAGAAGTTTCATTTAAAATAATTCTATTCATATATTTTTTTGTTAAGAGTATCAATTTGGCCGCAAAGATAGGAAAATTGCATGCATGAAGCATCCTGCCAGATGTATATTTTAAACAAAAAAATCCTTAAAACAGCATTTTTGTTGCATAAAAGATTAGCTTGAAATCTTATTTCAGACCTACCCTATTGACCCTCAATAAAGTAGAGATATTGTCCATGAGATCTGAAACCAAAATACAAAGAGCGATATTGCCGCAAAGCCATCCATAAAATTGCATTGTATTTTGTTTACCCTATACAAATAACAATTTATATTACTTCTTACGATAATCACTTGGCGACAGACCTACGTGCCGCTTAAAATATTTACCAAAGAAAGATTGGTTAGGGAATCCCAGCTGATCTGATATTTCCTGTACAGTCAGAGACAAGTTTTTTAATCTGGCTTTAGCTTCCAAAATAACCTGTTCGTCAATCCACTCTCCTGCCGAACGCCCGCTAACCTCTTTTATCACCCTTGAAAGATGTTTTGGAGTAAGGAAAAGCTGTTCAGCATAAAATGTCACGCTTCTTTCTTTTATAAAGTATTTACTGACGGACAATAGAAACGATTCAAAAAGTTCTTCTTTTCTGGATTTGAATCTCTTTTCCGGTAATGAGCTTCAAAAATGCTATACATCTCAAATATCAGAGCGCGAATTATATTTTTTGTTATCTCCTTACGATATGTATTATTCTTGTTTTTCACCTTTTCCCACAAAAAAGAGTGGTATTCCATAACCGATGAGACTTCATTATCACTTAATTCTGTACAAGGATGGTCTTTAATATAAAGAAATATAGGTACGATTCTCTCAAGAGCTACCACGATTTCATCTGTAAAAGAACGGGATAACGCAAAAAACAGGCCTGTAAAATCATCGCTATTCTCATAAAGTTGCACTATCTGATCATAAGTAAGTATAATCATATCATTCTTTTTCAGATTATAATCTTTCAGATTTAGCCCCACTCTGGCATGTCCGCTCAAAGTAATAGCCAGCACAGTTAAATCAATCCGAGTGGGATAATCAAAAATAGGAACATTATTAATATTATTGAAAATTGCAAAATCATTCTCAATATAATCTGCCTCAGGCAACCGTTCAAGTGTTGTAAGGTCCCATCTCTGTATTTCTTTGTTTTCAAATTGTTCCATATGTCTCATTTTGGCACAAATATAAAATAAAAATATGACATTCAGGTGCGTAATGCGACTTACAGAACAATTAAGGGGAAATACAGAACTTTCAAGCATTAACTAATCTCCTCAACTTTGCAACGGATTTAGAATCAATGGTATAATAAATTATATGGTATGAAAAAAAGAGAACAGGTATACGCACTGGCGTTGCTATTTTTGGTTGTTAGTTGTAAGGGTAAAAAGGAAGAAGCTACGGCTGATGAAGCTATTCCGGTAAAAGTGGAAACTGTATCCACAACCACTGCTACTGGAGAGCATAACTATGTGGGAACAGTTGAAGAAAACACAGGTTCGTCTCTTAGCTTTTCAGTAATGGGTACAGTAGAAAAGGTATTAGTGACTGAAGGACAAAGTGTATCAAAAGGACAATTGCTTGCTGTTCTTAATAAAGCTACATTAATGAATACCTATAATGTAGCTCATTCTTCATTAAAACAAGCTCAGGATGCATACAAGCGTCTGACTCAACTGCATGAAAGTGGTAGTTTGCCGGAGATTAAGTATGTAGAGATTCAGACTCAATTGCAACAGGCGGAGGCAACAGAAAGCATTGCAAAAAAGAATCTGAACGATTGCAATTTGTATGCTCCATTTAGTGGAGTGATTGCAAGGAAATCTATTGATCCGGGAATGAACGTTGCTCCGGGAATAGAGTCGCTTAAGTTGGTTACTATAGATAAGGTAAACGTGAAGGTATCTGTTCCGGAAAACGAGATTGCACGTGTAAAGAAGGGAGCAACGGCTCAGGTTGATGTGGCAGCTCTGAATCATAAATCATTTGAAGGGAAGATAGATGAAAAAGGAGTAATAGCCAATCCTCTTTCACATACATACGAAGTTAAAGTAAAACTTAATAATCCTCACCGAGAACTGATGCCCGGAATGGTATGCGAGGTATATATTTCATCTTCCGACCAGCAACAAGGTGGCATCCTTGTTCCAAATAGCGCTATTCAGATTCTTGATTCAGGCGAACGGTTTGTTTGGCTGGCAAAGAATGGCAAAGCCACAAGAAGAATCGTGGGAACCGGTGCACTGACTAACCAGGGAGTTGTTGTTAGCAGCGGATTGTCATCTGGTGATCAGGTTATCATTGAAGGAAATCAGAAAGTGAGTGAAGGAATGAAAATTACAGTGAAATGAGTAAAAGAAAAATAAATATAGTAGAATTGGCCATGAGGCACCGACAAATCGTGATTCTGATTGCGTCGTTGCTCGTTATGTTCGGAGTTTATTCGCTTACAGTGATGCCCAAACAGGAGTTCCCCGTTTTCACAATCCGTCAGGGATTGGTTATCGGTGTTTATCCAGGTGCTACATCGGCTGAGGTTGAAGAACAATTGGCTAAGCCTTTGGAAAAATTCATCTTCACTTATAAAGAAGTAAAGAAGAAAAAGACTTATTCCATATCTAAAGACGGAATGGTTATCGTTAATGTAGAGTTGAATGACGATGTAAAAAACAAAGATGAGTTCTGGTCTAAATTCAAACACGGATTGGAAGGATTCAAAATGCAATTGCCATCCGGAGTTCTTGCTTTGATGGCAAATGATGACTTTGGTGATACTTCGGCAATCCTTATTACGCTAGAGTCTGAGGATAAGACTTACCGTGAACTCGAGAAATATCTGGAGGAATTGCAAAACAGATTGCGCCGTATTGACGCAGTATCTAATCTTCGAAGCTATGGATTGCAGAAAGAGCAAATCAGCATTTACATAGAACAGGAAAAGCTGGCTGCTTATGGCATCAGTTCTACTACCCTTGCTGCCAATCTTTTCTCTCAGGGCTTTACAACCATGAGTGGATCGGTTGACAATAAGAATTTCGTGGCACCTATTCATGTATCGGAAACTTATAAAACGGAAAGAGATATAGCTGAGCAGATTATTTATTCTGATCCTACTGGTCATGTTATCCGGTTGAAGGATGTAGCCCGCGTGGTTCGCGAATATCCCGATCCTGATTCATACATTAAGAATAACGGAAAGAAATGTATTTTGCTGTCTCTGGAGATGCGTACAGGCAATAACATTGTGCAGTTTGGTAAAGATGTAAACGAAGTATTAGAGTCATATCAAAAGGAATTACCTAAGAGTGTAAGCATGTATCGGATAGCCGACCAATCGAAAGTGGTTGGAGATTCTGTATTCAACTTCCTGAAGGAACTGATGATTGCTATTGGGGCTGTAATCATTGTCATAATGTGTTTACTCCCAATGCGGGTTGCTTCAGTAGCAGCATCAACAATTCCTATATCCATATTTATCTCGCTGGGATTGTTTTATGCATTCGGTATTGAGCTGAATACAGTAACTCTCGCTGCATTGATCGTTACACTGGGAATGATTGTGGATAATTCGATAGTGATAATTGATAGCTATCTGGAACATCTGGATGAAGGGATGTCTCGCTGGCATGCTTCCATTATGAGTGCCATGAAGTTGTTCAAATCTATCTTCTCTGCGACGTTGGCCATCAGTATCACATTCTTCCCATTCCTTATTACCACAACCGGAATGTATAATGACTTCCTTAAGGTATTCCCATGGTCTATCAGTATTATCCTCGGCATATCTTTAGTGGTAGCCATGCTGATGGTTCCTTATATGCAATATTTCTTTATTACTAAAGGATTAAAGCATGCAGAAGAGAAAAAGAAAAAGAAAAAGAATCTGCTAGACCATATGCAGGAAAAGTATGAAGTACTGCTCAATAAGTGTTTCAAGCATCCATGGATTACATTAAGCGCAGGAGTTGTTACCGTAGTTGTGGGATGTTTACTGTTCAGCACACTGCCACAACGCCTTATGCCTATTGCCGAACGTAACCAGTTTGCCGTGGAATTCTATTTGCCGAAAGGTACTGCAATAGAGCAAACTGCCGCTGTGGTAAATAAACTTGAAGGCATCATGAAAAAAGACAAACGAGTGGTATCTATCACTTCATTTGTTGGCGAGGGTTCACCACGTTTTCACACTTCGTATGCACCCAATATGCCCGGAAGTAATTATGCACAGTATATTGTAAACACTGTTTCGCCGGAAGCTACCGTGGAATTGCTGGATGAGCTGACTGATAAATATTCTAATTATTTTCCGAATACCTATGTACGCTTCAAGCAGCTGGATTATTCGGATGCCAGATCGCCTATTGAAGTGAGACTTAGCGGGGATAGTCTGAAAGATTTGAATAAAGCCGGAGAAAAGGTATTGCTCTCATTGAGAAACATGGAAGGACTATCTATGGTAAGACCAAACTTTGAGGAACAAACTCCGGGTGCTATGATCAAGATTAATAATGATGAAGCTAATCGTCTTGGTATTACCAAATCTTTGGTAGCAGCAAATATGGCTATGCGTTTCGGCTCGGGAATTCCACTTACCACCTTGTGGGACGGAGATTACCCCATGCAGGTTAAACTGAAAGCTGAAAGGAAAACAGATCCTAACTTTGAAGATCTGGGCAATGAATATGTGCAGTCAATCGTTCCGGGAGTATCTGTGCCTATTCGCCAGATAGCAACGATTGCTCCCGACTGGACCGAAGGACAGATTGTCCGCAGAAACGGGGTTAGAACTCTTTCCATTAATGCGGATGTAAAAAGAGGTGTAAACACAACCGCTATGACTGCCAAAGTTGAGAAGAGACTTGAAAATGTTTCTCTTCCGAAAGGTGTAACCCTAAGCATGGGAGGTCAGAAGGAATCAGACGGAGAAGCTCTTCCACAAATTATTGGAGCTTTGCTTATCGCCATTGTGATAATCTTCTTCATCTTACTGTTCCATTTCAGAAAGATAAATCTGGCATTGCTAATCCTTGTTTCAATGTCGTTAACGGTCTTCGGAGCGGCAATAGGTGTACTTATTATGGGCCAAGATGTTAGTATGACAGGTATCCTGGGTATTGTGAGTCTGATGGGTATCCTCGTAAGAAACGGAATTATCATGCTGGATTATGCAGAAGAACTGAGACATAAACACAATCTTCCTGTATACGATGCAGCTCTTGAGGCAGGAAAACGACGTATGCGCCCTATCTTCCTGACATCTGCCGCAGCATCAATGGGTGTAATCCCGATGATTATAAGCAACAGTCCGCTATGGGGACCAATGGGAACGGTTATCTGCTTCGGAACATTGATATCAATGGTATTGGTTGTAACCGTATTACCTGTTGCATACTGGATTATTTTCAGAGGCAACCACAAAGGAATCGTTTCGCCCGAGTAATGCTTAAAATTTATTCCTCAATGGGTGGTTATTTATTGGTGAATAAATAAAATCCATTGGCGAATAAATAAAAATTATTGGTGAATAAATTAAAATTATTCAGGTTTAATTTTCAAGATAATATAATCAAATGAAAAAGAGAAATATAGCACTCTTAAGTCTTTTCCTTTTAAGCGGATTAAGTATCTCCGCTCAGGAGATTCTTACGCTGGAACAATGTAAGAAACTGGCTTTAGAGAACAATGTAAAAATCAAGAATGCCCAGTTGGAACAAAGCGCTTCCAACGAAACTAAGAAAGAGGCATTTACAAACTACTTCCCTACCGTAAGTGCCATGGGAGGCGGATTCAATGCTAATAAAGGAATGGCTGCCATAGATATTATGGGCATGAGCATGTCGATGATGAAAAACGGTGTTGTTGGCGGGGTAACTGCAACACAGCCGGTATTTGTTGGCGGAAGAATCGTGAATGGAAACAAACTGGCTAAGCTTGGCACAGAGGTTAGCGGGTATCAGATGAAACTTTCCGAAGATGAAGTTTCGGTTACTGCCGAACAGTATTACTGGCAAATTGTTTCCCTGCAGGAAAAAATGAAAACCATTGAGATGGTAGAAAAGATGCTCAACAATCTTCATAAGGATGTTACAGCTGCTTATAATGCAGGAACCACAACCAAAAACGATGTTTTGAAGGTTGAATTGAAACAGAATGAAATTGCCAGCAGTAAATTGAAGTTAGAAAACGGTCTTACACTGTCAAAACTAGCTCTTTGCCAATATATGGGCATTCCATCAAAAGACTTCGTAATGGACACTACCGAGTTCAAATCACTTGTTTCTCCGCTGGAATATAAAGTGAACCACGATGAGGCATTACGTAACCGCACTGAATACAAGTTACTGGATAAGAATGTAGAAGCCAATCGCTTGCAGACAAAAATAAAAATTGGAGAATATATGCCGTCAGCAGCTGTAGGTGCAGGATATATGTATCACGACTTAATGGATAAAGGACGCAGTTTTGGTATGGTGTATGCAACAGTAGCCGTTCCAATATCCGGATGGTGGGGCGGATCTCACGCCATTAAAAAGCAAAAGCTGAACGAAAAGATGGCAGAGAATACAAAGCAAAACTCAAGCGAGCTGCTGATGATACAGATGCAGCAACTATGGAACGATTTGGAAGAGTCGTACAAACAAGTGCAACTTGCGGAGAAATCGGTTCAATCGTCCACAGAAAACCTGAGACTAAACAACGACTTCTACAAAGCCGGAACAGTTGCCCTGAAAGATTTGCTGGATGCCGAGACTATTATGCAGCAAAGCCGCGATCAGAAAACAGAAGCAAGCGTTGATTATTTAGTCAGGAAAACCAAGTATCTGCAGGCAACCGGAAGATAAATCCCTTTATACTTAAACTAAAAAATATCATTTGCTAAAGACTACAAAGATCGACTTTTATAATTTGAATGAGAGTACCCGACAATAATTAAGGTACTCTCATTTTTTATTTATTGATTAGTTTAGACTGAAAAACAATTCATTCTTCTTTTTTTAAAATACGCAATATTTTTAGGCAGTTTATTTGTATTATTTAAAACTGTTCGTATATTTGCGAACAATATATGGAAAAGGTTAAAGAATATACAGCAGAACAAGAACAGATTGCCCGCTTTGCCAAGGCAATGGGACATCCGGCACGAATAGCGATACTCGATTTTCTTGCATCGCAAGAGAGTTGTTTCTTCGGAGATATTCACGATGAATTGCCCATTGCAAAAGCTACCGTGTCTCAACACTTGAAAGAGCTTAAAGATGCCGGACTTATTCAAGGTGAAATTGAAGCTCCTAAAGTAAGATACTGCATAGATAAAGAGAACTGGGCTAAGGCTCAAAATGTTTTTGGAGAGTTCTTTAATAAGAAAGATATAAAGAAAAACTGCTGCGGGTAATATTTTTTTGCGCACATTGTTCGTCGTTTTACGAATTACTATTTAATTATTAAATAAAAACTAATATGGAAATTAAAATTCTTGGTTCAGGTTGTTCTAAATGCAAAACACTTGAAAAGCTTACACGCGAAGTTGTTGAACAAAACGGCATTGATGCTTCAATCTCTAAAGTTGAAGACATAATGGAAATCATGAAATACGGAGTTATGGCTACACCTGCTTTGGTAGTAGATGGCAAAGTTATGATCAAGGGACGTGTTCCTTCATCTGAAGAAATCAAAGAAGCGCTAACAAAATAAATCGGGTAACAATGAAACGTATAATGATGATGAGCTTCGCAATGATGATGATATTGGGAAGCTTTGTGTGTAATGCACAGAATAATAAAAAGCCAGTTGCTGCAAAAACAGTTGCGCAAAAAATCGAAGTATATTACTTTCATTTCACTCGTCGATGCCCTACCTGCGTGGCTGTAGAGTCTGAATCGAAAAAAGATCTTAGTATTCTGTATCCGGAACAATTCAAGAAAGGGATGATTACTTTCAAAAGCATTAATCTTGATGAGAAGGGAAGCGAAGCCATAGCAGAGAAATGTCAGGCTTCCGGCCAGAGTCTTTTGGTTATTAGCGGTAAAAAAAGAACAGACCTTACTTCAGAAGGATTCATGTATGCCCGCAACACTCCCGATAAGTTAAAACAGAAAATTAAATCAACCATTGACCCTTTGCTGGGTTCTAAATAAGTTACTAAGATGGAGTTCCTTCAAAATATACTTGATAATTCTCAGTACTCCTTTCTTACAGCAATCATACTGGGACTGATGACCGCCATCAGCCCCTGCCCTCTTGCCACTAACATAACAGCTATAGGTTTTATAAGTAAGGATATAGAGAACAGTAAAAAGGTATTCCTCAACGGGCTGGTCTACACCCTGGGAAGAGCAATAAGTTATACACTTCTTGCCGTAGTGCTTTATCTGGGAGCTAACCAGATGAACGTATCCATGATTTTCCAAGGATGGGGAGAAAAGGTTCTGGGACCACTACTCATTATCATCGGACTGTTTATGCTCGACGTAATAAAAATCAATTTCCCGGGATTCTCCAGCTTGACAGAAAGGATTGGAGAAAAGAACAAAGGAAGTTACCTGAGTTCACTCCTATTGGGAATGATCTTTGCTCTGGCATTCTGTCCATATAGCGGAGTACTTTACTTCGCCATGCTAATTCCTATAACTATTAGCAGTGCAAGCGGATTGTATCTGCCTGTGTTGTTTGCCATTGCCACTGGACTTCCAGTTATCATCTTTGCATGGCTGTTGGCATTTGCTGTGGGTAACGTGGGTAAACTATATAATAGGATAAAGGTCTTTGAACTTTGGTTTAGGCGTGTTATTGCCGTTACATTTATTCTTGCAGGTTTTTATTATGCAACTATTTTTTTTCTTAATTAGAAAACAGAAATATGAAACAGAACTTTTTTAGTAATATTTCCACAGAAATAATCAAAATGAATCGCAAAAATCTGATTGGTTTTATTGCTATTCTACCTATGTGGTACCTACTATATCATAATCTTCAACCTATCAGCGACTGGCTTGTTGATTCTGTTATAGGAATGCAGAAAGGCGATCACCTAACGGAAGCCATACGGTTCTTTATTTTTGAAGTTCCAAAGGTATTAATGCTGCTCGCACTGATAATCTTTATCGTAGGCATAATCCGTACTTACTTTTCGGCAGAGCGCACCCGGAAAATGCTCGAAGGTAGATCCACCTTTGCCGGGAATATAATGGCTTCCATGCTGGGTATTGTTACTCCTTTCTGTTCATGCTCGGCCATTCCGCTATTTCTTGGCTTCGTAGAATCTGGAGTACCATTAGGTGTTACATTCTCGTTCCTGATTGCTGCACCCATGATTAATGAAGTTGCAGTAATTCTGCTATTCGGTTTGTTTGGCTGGAAAACAGCTCTGATATATGTGATCACCGGACTTATTATTGCCATCACTGCCGGATGGATTATCGGCAAACTAAAACTAGAGCATTGGGTACAGGATTGGGTTTATCAAACTCAAATGGGTAATACAGGAGATGATGAGAATGGTTTAGCTTTCTCTGATCGTATCCGTTTCGGACTTAATTCTGTGAAAGAGATTGTTGGCAAAGTCTGGCTTTATGTTATTATTGGTATTGCCGTAGGTGCCGGAGCTCATGGGTATGTGCCTCAAGATTTTATGGTTTCACTAATGGGTAAATCGGCCTGGTTCAGCATTCCATTGTCAGTCCTTATTGGTGTACCTCTTTATTCAAATGCAGCAGGTATAATTCCTATAGTATCTGTGCTCATAGAAAAAGGAGCAGCCTTGGGCACCTCACTGGCATTTATGATGGCCGTTGTAGGTCTTTCATTGCCAGAGATGATTATTCTCAAAAAAGTACTGAAGCTACCGCTAATACTTACATTTGTAGGAGTTGTAGCTACTGGGATAATGATTGTAGGATATTTGTTTAATCTAATATTTTAAACGTTTATGAAAATATTAATTCTTTGTACAGGAAACAGCTGCCGTAGTCAGATGGCTCACGGCTGGCTTCAGTCGTTCGATCAATCGCTGGAAGTTCATTCTGCCGGAACAGAACCGGCACCAAGAGTAAATTCAAAGGCTGTCAAGGTAATGGCGGAAGCAGGTATTGACATCAGCAACCATTTTCCTAAAAATGTAGATCGCTACCTGAATGAAGAATGGGATTACGTGATCACAGTGTGTGGAGGAGCCAATGAAAGCTGCCCAGTCTTCACTGGAAAAGTAAAGAACCGAATCCATATCGGATTCGACGATCCCTCACATGCTACAGGAACCGATGAATTTATCTGGAGTGAGTTTCATAGAGTAAGAGACGAAATCAAACAACAGTTCTATGACTTTTATCTTCAGAACCTGAAGCCAAGTATGGAAGAAGCGAAGGATGCCAAGGAAATTGTAAAAGAGAAATACAGCCAAATAGCCTTGCAGGATAACGCTTCCGAGAAATCATCTTGCTGCTCATCCAGTTGTTGCTCATCGTTTGATTTTTCTACCTTCAGTGACAGTTACGAAGCATTGAAAGGATATGCTCCCGAAGCCGATTTAGGACTAGGATGCGGCTTACCCACTGAGTTTGCCCAGATAAAAGAAGGCGATACCGTGGTAGATTTAGGTTCCGGAGCCGGTAACGATTGTTTTGTAGCAAGAGCGTTGGTTGGCGAAAATGGAAAAGTGATTGGCATTGACATGACCGATGCCATGATTGAAAAAGCAAAAGCTAATGCAGAGAAGCGAAATTACAACAACATTGAATTCCTCTTGGGAGATATTGAAAATATTCCGCTCGACGAAAATATTGCTGATGTTGTAATAAGCAACTGTGTGCTCAATCTGGTTCCCGATAAACAGAAAGCATTTGGCGAGATTTTTAGAATTCTTAAACCAGGTGCTCACCTATCAGTCTCTGATGTAGTATTGGAAGGAGAATTGCCAGATAATATCAAACAAGCAAATGAAATGTATGCCGGCTGTGTTTCCGGAGCAGTTCAAAAAGATGAGTACCTCAGCATAATGAGCAACAGTGGCCTTATCAACATTGTAATCCAAAAGGAAAAAGTGATCACCGTTCCCGATGAAATATTGCTTAACTACCTCAGTCAGCATGAACTTGATGAATATAAGAACTCAGGCAAAGGTATATTCAGCATTACTGTATATGCAGAAAAGCCAGCCGCTTGCATCTGCCAATGTAATTGTTAACAATATAAAGTCATAATAAAATGCCATCACAAGAAAAACTTAAATTTTTAGACAGGTATCTCACCTTATGGATATTCCTTGCAATGTTCATTGGAGTATTCATAGGATATATCAATCCTGGAATCACAGATTTCTGGCAACAGTTTGAATCGGGAACCACCAATATTCCTTTGGCCATCGGACTCATTGTTATGATGTATCCACCATTGGCAAAAGTTAAATACGAAGAACTAGGAAAAGTATTCTCTAACAAGAAAATACTTACCATATCTCTTTTCTTAAACTGGATAGTAGGTCCCATACTAATGTTCATTCTGGGGATAATCTTTCTTCAAAACTATCCCGAATATATGTATGGTATCATTATGATTGGTCTTGCACGCTGCATCGCAATGGTGTTAGTGTGGAACCACTTGGCAAAAGGAAACTCTGAATATGCAGCCGGACTAGTGGCACTCAACAGTATATTCCAGGTACTTTTCTTCTCATTCTATGCCTATATCTTCATTGCCGTACTTCCCGGATGGTTTGGTTTACCAACCACAAATGCCGTTGAGAACATCACAATTGGAGAGATTGCCCATAGCGTTTTCATCTACCTCGGAATTCCATTTATAGCCGGATTCATCTCCAGATTTATTCTTATCCGTGTAAAAAGCGAACAGTGGTATTATACTAAATTCATTCCCAGAATAAGTCCACTAACACTAATAGCTCTGCTATTTACTATTATTGTTATGTTCTCATACAAAGGTGAATATATTGTTAAGCTACCTTTCGATGTATTACTCATAGCAATGCCTTTGATGGCTTACTTTGCGATAATGTTCTTTTTCTCATTTTGGATCACAAAGAAATCGGGAGCCGATTATGAGAAAACCACATCGGTAGCTTTCACAGCCACAGGCAATAACTTCGAACTTGCCATAGCAGTAGCCATCGCCGTATTCGGCATCAATTCGGGAGTAGCCTTTGCTGCGGTTATTGGTCCACTTATTGAAGTGCCAGTTCTCATCCTTTTTGTGAAGTTTGCATTAAGACAACAGAGCAAAATGAACAGCAATAGATAGAGCGCAACTTAAATACATAAATAGATCTATGAACGAAATTAAAATTGAAACCATGACAGAAAAGTCATGGCCCGATGTAGCCCGTATATATGAATCGGGCATTGCCACAAAAAATGCTACCTTCCAGACTGAAGCTCCTGATTGGGATTCGTGGGACAAGGCACACAGACAGGATTGCCGCTTTGTAGCAACCAGCGATGGCAAAATAGTAGGCTGGGTAGCACTGTCAAACGTATCAAGCAGATGCGTATATGCAGGTGTTGCCGAGGTTAGCGTCTACGTTGACTCTGACTTCAGAGGTAAAGGCATTGGTAATAAATTAATGGAAGCACTGATAAAAGAATCAGAAGCAAATGGTATCTGGACCCTTCAGGCTGGAATCTTCCCCGAAAATACAAGTAGCCTGAAGCTACATCATAACCACGGATTCAGAACCATAGGAATCAAAGAACGACTAGGCAAGATGGAGAATAAATGGCGAGATGTTGCACAGCTAGAGAGACGCAGTAAAGTTGTGGGCATTGATTAAGCGCTAGACTGCTAGATTACCGCTAGATCAAATTATATTAATCTAGCAGCTCTATCCTATTTATTTATAGCGAGTTAAACAGCAAATGCTAGATTGCTAGATCAATTTGAATTTTAATATTATGAGATAGAGATTTTATTGAAAACAGAAAAAGGCTATGTTAATAACATAGCCTTTTTCTATATAGTTTATCTAAAAATCTATTTCATTGTACCACCGATAATATCAAGCAATTCGTTTGTAATAGCCTGTTGACGAGATTTGTTATATAATACCGTCAAATCCTGAATCATATCATTTGCATTATCAGTAGCAATCTGCATTGCCATTGTTCGTGCCGCATGCTCTGATGTATTTGAATCAAGTAATGCAGTATACATTCTCAAACCAAGAACCTGGGGTACCAACGTTTTAAGCAAATCAGCTTTTGAAGGTTCAAATATATAATCCAATGCCCAATTATGCTCGGTAGGAGCTTCTTCCGGCGCAGGCAAACTTACCGGAAGATAATCCTCACGGGTAAGTATTTGTGAAGCTGTATTTTTAAAGTGATGATAAAGCAATTCAACTTTGTCTATTTCTTTATCAGCAAACATCTTCATCAGTTTATTTGCCAAGTCGGATGTTCCCTGATAAGAAGGTTTATCAGCAATTTCCAAAAGTACATCCTGTATATTCAGACCTTCATTCTTGGCAGCCTGAGCTATTTTTTTACCTACAGCAAAAATCAGAACATTTTCCTTACCAATCTGGGGTTCATATCCTTCCACCATCAAATTTAACTGACGGGCAACATTTGCATTGTATGCCCCACAAAGCGATGAATTAGAAGAAAATGCAACAATTGCCACCCGTTTTACCGGGCGCACTTCCATATAAGGTGATCGAATATCGGCTTCATTTGAGAGGAAAGCCGTTAGCATGGCATGCAGCTTCTTCTCGTAAGGAAGCATATTCGTAATAGAACTCTGCGCACGGTGTAACTTAGCAGATGCTACCATTTTCATGGC
Organism: Bacteroidaceae bacterium; assembly: GCA_963668125.1. Lineage (GTDB taxonomy): Bacteria > Bacteroidota > Bacteroidia > Bacteroidales > Bacteroidaceae > Bacteroides. The sequence continues at coordinate 2,976,334 of OY764215.1, forward strand.
AGACGTAATTTTTCTGGTACTGTTTACCGACGCAATTCTTCCTTTTACTTCTTTTAGTGATGCCATATTTCCTCCTATTTACTATAGACCTTTGCAATAGACTCTGCAACTTTTTCTATAATTGCAGATACTTCATCATTGATAATACCTTTTTTCAGTACATCAAGTACATCTGCCTGGTGATTGTTCTGAAGATCTAATAAGAAATTCTTCTCAAACTCATGAACTTTATCCAGTTTAACAGATTTCAGCAAACCGTGGGTACCGCAATACAAGATTGCAATTTGTTGTTCAACCGGCATTGGAGTGTATTGAGGCTGAACCAGTAATCGGGTATTCTTTTGACCTTTATTGATAGTCAAAGCGGTTACAGGGTCCATATCACCACCAAATTTGGTAAATGCTTCCAGTTCACGGAACTGTGCCTGGTCAATTTTCAATGTACCGGCAACTTTCTTCATTGCTTTAATCTGTGCATTACCACCTACACGTGATACTGAAATACCTACGTTAATAGCCGGACGGTTACCTTGGTTGAACAAGTCTGTATCAAGGAATATCTGACCATCGGTAATAGAAATTACGTTGGTTGGGATATATGCAGCAACGTCACCAGCCTGAGTTTCAATAATTGGAAGAGCTGTTAATGAGCCACCACCTTTTACTTTACCTTTCAAGCTTTCAGGAAGGTCATTCATCTGACAAGCAACTTCCTGCTGATTAATAATCTTAGCAGAACGTTCCAGCAAACGAGAGTGAAGGTAGAAGATATCACCAGGATATGCTTCACGTCCGGAAGGACGCTTAAGAATCAAGGATACTTCACGATATGCAACTGCCTGTTTAGACAAGTCATCATATACTACCAATGCATGGCGTCCGCTATCACGGAAATACTCACCGATAGCAGCACCTGCAAACGGTGCAAAATATTGTAATGCAGCAGGATCGGATGCCGTTGCAGATACTACAATAGTATAATCCAGCGCACCTTTTTCTTTCAGCGTATTTACGATAGTAGCAACAGTAGAACCCTTCTGTCCTATGGCAACATAGATACAGTACACAGGGTCTCCGGCTTCGAAATTACTTTTTTGGTTGATAATGGCATCAATGGCTATAGATGTTTTACCAGTCTGACGGTCACCAATAATCAACTCACGTTGGCCGCGGCCAATAGGAATCATAGCATCAACAGCTTTCAAACCTGTTTGCAAAGGCTGATTTACCGGCTGACGGAAAATTACCCCCGGAGCTTTACGTTCCAATGGCATTTCAAAACGTTCACCAGCAATTTCTCCTTTACCATCAAGTGGCTCTCCCAGCGGATTGATAACACGTCCAAGCATTCCTTCACCTACATTGATAGAAGCAATTCTTCCGGTACGTTTTACTATATATCCTTCTTTAATCTGATCTGTAGGACCAAGTAACACAGCTCCTACATTATCTTCTTCGAGGTTCATCACAACAGCTTTAATGCCATTGTCGAACTCCAGCAGCTCGTTAGCTTCAGCATTCCTCAGACCATAAATGCGGACTACACCGTCACTTACTTGAAGTACTGTCCCCACTTCATCGAACTGAAGGCTGGTATCAATTCCTTCAAGTTGCATACGCAACACTTCGGAAACTTCACTTGCTTTTATATTTTCGGACATAATTCTTTATTTATATACTTTTTCTATTCTTATCCATAAACTGGGTCTTCACCCGTTTAAGTTGTGTTGCTACACTAGCATCCAAGCGATAGGTATCAATACCAAAGATGAATCCACCAAGAATTTCAGGATCAACTGTTGTTTTAAATTCAAGAGTTCCTTCCTTATCCTTCATCAACATTTCCCTCATCCGATCTTCAGATTCTGTACTCAACGGAGTAGCTGTTACTAATGATCCAATGGAGATTTGTTTAGCTTTACGGTATAAATCCTGATACATCAAAGCAATGGATTGCAGGTGTTTTTCTCTTTTATGATGCAAAACCAATTCAATGAAACGAGCATAAACATCGCTCACTTCAGTACCGGCCGCAGTGCATATAAGCTTATGCTTATCTTTGTTTTTCAACACAGGATTATCAAGCACGGTTTTAAGAGAAGAGTGTTCGGCAAAACTTTGAGACAATGTAGTCATCTCTGCATATACTTTTTCTTCCAAACCTTTGTCCTGTGCAAAAGCAAATAACGCTTTAGCATAACGCATGGGAATAATACCTATATTCATTGCTTATGATTTTGATACTGTCACTTCATCCAACAAACGATCAATCATATCCATCTGCTCTTTGTCTTTTTTAAGACTGTTGCGAATTACCTTTTCGGCAATATCAACAGATAGAACAGCTATCTGGCGACGTACATCACGGATAGCTTCTTCTTTCTCTGCCTGTATCTGAAGTCTGACTTCGTCTAATTGTTTTTTGGCTTCTAATTGAGCAATGACTTTTGCTTCGCTGATAATTTTATCGCGGATAGCAGCTGCATCATTCAAGATTTTCACCTGTTCTTCACGAGCTTCAGCCAGCATTGCTTCTCCATCTGCTTTAATACCCGCCAACTGTTCATTTGCGGTTTTTGCAGCCTCTAGTGATTTATCAATAAATTGCTTGCGGTCTTCCACCATCTTAGTGATAATAGGAAAACCAAACTTAGCAAGAATGATAAATACCACCACGAAAGAGAGGAGCATCCAAAATAGAAGTCCAAATTCAGGTTGTAATAATGACATATTATTATAGAGCTAAGAAACAAACAACAACTGCGAATAATGCAACACCTTCAACCAAGGCAGCAATAATAATCATATTCATACGAATATCACCAGCTGATTCAGGTTGGCGAGCAATAGCTTCCATAGCAGAACTACCAATTTTACCAATACCAATACCTGCTCCTACTGCTGCGATACCTGCACCAATTGCTGCACCTAATTTACCTAATCCCAAACCGGCAGCTGCTGCCTGTAATAATACTGTTCCTAACATAATTTTTATTTTTAATGGTTTATATTAATTTTTAATTTGTTTTTATTTTGCGTGATGACCATGAACTTGAGATAATCCAATAAATACTGCAGAAAGCATAGTAAATACATATGCCTGGATATATGCAACCAAAAGTTCAAGGATATTCATAAAGATTCCGAAAAAGACAGATAAAACAGTCATCGAGCCATTAAGAACAGGTCCCATCACAGCTGTGATGAATACCAAGCATACTAGACTGAGAATAACTGAGTGGCCTGCCATCATATTTGCAAAGAGACGAATCATCAAAGCAAATGGTTTTGTTAATATACCTACTATTTCGATAGGAATCATAATCGGCTTCAATGCTAATGGAACATCCGGCCAAAATATTTCTTTCCAATATTCTTTAGTACCAAAAAGATTAACAGCCAGTAATGTGCAACAAGCTAATGTAAGTGTTATCGCAATATTGCCGGTAACATTTGCTCCTCCTGGAAATATAGGGATCAACCCCATTATGTTATTAAAGAATATAAAGAAAAATACTGTAAGCAAATAGGGTGCATAACGTTCATATCCCTTTCCAATACAAGCCTTTATCACATTATCGTTTATATCCATGATAAACATTTCCATAAAACCGATAAATCCTTTAGGAGCTTGATTAGAACTCCTTTTTGACCAACGAGCTACACTAAGTATTACTATACAAAGAAGAATACTATTAAAAATAATAGCAAAAGCAGTTTTCGTAATAGACAAATCTATTGGTCTGATTTCAGCACCTGTAGCGTCTTTTTCAACAATTTTTCCTTTATATTGTCCTTCTTTAGCTATATAAAAGCCTTCATGTTCGCCTGTTGGAGAATGATGGAATTCAGAAGAAAAGAACATATGCCATTGACCGTTATTCCCCATTACAATAACAGGTAACGGAATAGATATATGAGTTTCTCCCCATGTAGTGATGTGCCATTCGTAAGAATCGCCGATGTGACCGAATACAATTTCTTTCACATCTACTCCGCCTTCACCTTTTGACTCATTGGCAGAGATTGACAACACGGGTATAAACATTAATAGCAACAACCATGTATATCTCCTTATATTATACTTTAAGCTTTTCATTCGTCTTTTTTCTTTTTAAACTCTTTTCAAAATCAAAATAGAACTTGGATTCCAATATCAGGTAAACCATATAGAATATTCCGATTGTAACCACAAACTCTTTATCGTACTTATTATCTACTAACACCATAGAAAGCGCCATGAAAAAAATCGTAATAATAATCTTAGCAATCTTCACCATTAAGTAGATATTTAAGAGCCTTTCATTTGTCTCTCTATTTATTCTTCTTAATACTTCTCCAAAGCCCAATCCAACTAAATAGTAAAACAGCGGTATGCCGAAATACCATAGAAAAAGCTCTCTTGGGAATACAAAATAAGTCACTACAGCGCCTATAATTGTTGCAATTCCCATTACTACGGTTAATACTACAAGGAATCTTTTCCGCAATACTTTCATAAGATTAAGATTTAAAGGTTTGTGCGTTCTATTTCTATTCTACGCAAACGGATACTTCATTCCGTTTGACTTCTACAAATCCTCCTTTTATGGAAAGTTCCACTTCTTCTCCCTCATAAGGCTTTATCCTTATAATCCCCTCTTTTAAAGAAGAAATCATGGGGGCATGGTCCTGCAGTATTGTAAATCTACCAAGAGTTCCTGGTAAAGTTACAACATCTACATCACCTTTGTAAAGTGTCCGTTCCGGCGATAATATTTCTAATTTCATAAATTCTTATATACTAGTTTGCCAAGTTTTGATATGGCAATTATTTAGCCTGAGCCAAAAGTTTCTTACCTTTTTCAATAGCTTCTTCAATTGTACCTACATTCAGGAATGCTGGTTCTGGAAGATAGTCAACTTCACCATCCATAATCATCTTGAATCCTTTAATAGTATCTTCTATAGAAACCATAACGCCTTCTACTCCGGTAAACTGTTCAGCCACAGTAAATGGTTGAGATAAGAAACGTTGTACACGACGGGCACGATTTACTGTTAATCGGTCTTCATCAGACAATTCTTCCATACCTAGAATAGCAATAATATCCTGAAGCTCTTTATTACGCTGCAGAATCTGTTTTACTCGTTGAGCTGTATCGTAATGTTCCTGACCAACAACGAGTGGGTCCAAAATACGTGATGTAGATTCCAATGGATCTACAGCCGGATAGATACCCAGCTCTGTAATCTTACGGCTAAGTACAGTAGTTGCATCCAAGTGAGAGAATGTAGTTGCCGGAGCAGGGTCGGTCAAGTCATCCGCAGGTACATAAACAGCCTGAACAGAAGTAATTGAACCATTCTTTGTTGAAGTAATACGTTCCTGCATAGCACCCATTTCAGTAGCTAATGTTGGTTGGTATCCTACAGCAGATGGCATACGGCCTAACAACGCAGACACCTCAGAACCTGCCTGAGTAAAACGGAAAATATTATCAATAAATAATAAGATATCTTTTTGCACTCCATCAGAAGCACCTGAATCACGGAAAGATTCTGCTACAGATAATCCGGAAAGAGCAACAGAAGAACGTGCACCTGGAGGTTCATTCATCTGTCCATACACCAATGTAGCCTGAGATTTTGCCATTTCATCTTTATCAACTAAAGATAAATCCCAGTTTCCTTCAGCCATTGATTCCTTGAACTTTTCGCCATATCGGATAACACCAGACTCAATCATTTCACGAAGCAAATCGTTACCTTCACGAGTACGTTCTCCTACACCAGCAAATACAGAGAAACCATTTCCTTTTTTGGCAATATTATTGATTAACTCCATAATCAAGACAGTCTTTCCTACACCGGCACCACCGAACAAACCAATCTTACCACCTTTAGAGTAAGGTTCCAATAGGTCGATAACCTTAATACCTGTGTATAATACTTCTCTGGATGTTGTTAATTCATCGAATTTAGGAGGTTCACGGTGAATAGGATATGAACCAGTCTTATCCAACTCTTCCATACCATCAACAGCCTCACCTATCACATTCATCAAACGCCCTTTTACCTGATCACCGATAGGCATTGTAATTGGGGTTCCCAAAGCAATAACTTCTAATCCCCTTTGCAATCCGTCAGTACTATCCATAGCTACCGTACGAACTGTATTCTCACCAATATGCTGTTGAACTTCAACGATAAGCGTTTTTCCATTCTTACGCTTAATTTCCATGGCATCATGGATGCTCGGCAATTTAACCTTTTCACCCGTACTCTCAAAGTATACATCCACTACCGGACCAATTACTTGTGAGATATGCCCTATTATCTGTGACATAAGCTATTTATTTTTATAATTTATTAGTTACGATTCTCTGTTTTAAGAACTCTTTTACATAATCACAAAGATAAGAACAAAATGTTACACACTGTTTTTTTTAGCGATTTTTTAGTTCAGAAAACACAATTTTCATTTTCGTTATCGCGCACAATATTCGAATAAGAATCATTAAATCAGAAAAATAGCACATATTATATAAACTAAGCAGGCAACTATTAATGATTACTAAATCAAAAATAGCTGCCTGCTATACTATTATTTAACGTACTACTCTAGTTAAATCGTGATTGTATAAATATGGTGATCCCAGTATGGTATACCGATTATAGGGAATAATATAATAGATGCAATCAAACTTATAACCCAAAGTATAACCAATATGGTTTTTACAGTTGGAGACATAGGTTTCCAGTCCAGCAATTTACGGAAGATTGAAAAAACTAATCCCGCTAAAGGAATACCGACCAATGCTATACCTGTAATGCATGCCAAGACAATATTAACCGGTGAGGTTGAAATAAAATTCCAATCGCTTATGAAAGGAAGCCAGCTAATAAATGCGGCACCTCCACCCAGAACAATTGAAAAAGCTGCAATTATAAGTGCAAAAAGAACTATAATCAAAACAAATAGCACAGGACAGAATACAATTGCCAGCAATACAAGTAATACCTTTATAAAGACTCCTACAATTTGCACAAATGCATCTCCTAATTTTTGAAAAGCCGTACGTGGTTTGCCTGAATTTACATAATCATTTACTCCTCCAGCAACTTTCTCGAATCCATCAGTTACTGTTTTGCCAATATTCTCAACTGTGACCTTCTCCCCTCTCATGGCAAGTTTCTCTGCTGCAGTATGTGCTTCAGGAACCACAATCCAGCAAACTATATAAATAGGAATAACAACTCCTACTCCAAAAAAGACTAATACAATTAAAAGTAATCGAACCAAAGTAGGATCCCATCCCATATATGCAGCTAACCCAGAGGCTAAACCACCTAATATTTTATCGTCAGGATTACGATAGAAACGACGGCGGGTTTGATCAGATTCACCACTTGAATATGCTTCCTGACGAGGTTCGCCTGAAACCTTTTCTTCTTTCACATCTTCATCGGAAAGTTCTTCAGGTTTTCCCATACGTTTAATAACTTCTTCAACATATTCTACAGTGATTACCTGAACACCTGAATTTACTTTTTCAGTAAAAAGCTCCGAGATTCTAAGTTCCATATCCTTCACTATCTCTTCAGCTCCAACTTCTTTACGGAAATGCACTTTAAGATTAGCCAGATATTTATCCAACAAATGGTACGCGTCTTCATCAATGTGGAAAACCGTGCCTCCTAAATTCACAGTCAATGTTTTTTTCATTCTATTATCGATTCGTTTATTGTAATGTGATTTACAGTTTCATTCAGTTCTTTCCAGGCTGTTTCAAGTTCACCTAAAAAAACTTCTCCCTTAGAAGTTAGCTTATAATATTTACGTGGTGGCCCTTGAGTAGACTCTACCCATTCATATTCAAGCAAATCATCATTTTTCAGCCGAGTGAGCAACGGATAAAGTGTTCCTTCTACCACTATCAGCTTTGCCTCTTTCAGTTTCTGAATAATATCAGAAGCATAGGCAGGCTCCTTATGCACCAATAATAAGATGCAATATTCGAGCATCCCTTTGCGCATTTGCGATTTAACATTGTCTGCATTCATAGTCTTACTTTTATTTGACGATACAAATATATGTAATCGCAAGGTACTTTGTTATACATAGTACTATAAATTACAGAATATTAACGTTTAATCATATAAGATTCAACATATTATGTACAAGTAAAGATATATATTTAATAAATATATCTGTATATTATTAATAGAGAAAAATAACAAAATGATTCTTTTTTCTAAAATATGTACTGTGCAGACAATAAAGAATTGAAGAATTACTGCCATTATCTACAAACAATGAAGAATAAATTTCAAATCTGTTTCTTTTTATTATGAATTATAAAAAAGAAATCCTCATGCTTCATCAAATGAAAACATGAGGATTAACATCCAAGAAGGGATTTATTGTATTATAAAACCTTTATATAAATTTTATTATCGTTTCTGAAAGGATTTGCTCCATAAGGCCATATTACCTTATCAACAAAGTTCAAATTATCCATTACGTTTTCCCAGGTTTTAATAACTGCATCTCCATGTCCTGCCCCATCAAATGTTTTTAATGAAGCGCGATCATCATTACATGCATTTTTTATAGCTTCTAGCAATTTAGCAGATTGACGATAAGGAACAACCTGATCATTCGTTCCATGCACAAGAAGGATTGGAGGAAAATTCTTTGTTACAAGATAAAGTGGACTTGCTTTTTGAGCTTTTTCTTTATATTCTGGTATCTGAGTATTAAATCCCATTTCCAGATTTGCAGGTTCCTTTAATGTAGGCAAATCACTCATATCAGCTACCCCATACCAGGAAACTATTCCTTGCACATTAGATAAAGACTTTGCACTACCCATTGCCAAGTCTTCATATTCCGATATTCCATTTGTAGCACCAAGCATCTCAGCAATATGGCCGCCTGAAGAGTTCCCCCAAGCAACAATATTTGTAGCATCTAATTTATATTTCTCTGCATTGGCACGAATAAAGCGCACAGCTGCTTTTGCATCAAAAAGCGGTGCAGGCCAAACAGCTTGGCTAGAGAGGCGATAATTTACAGATACAACTGCATAACCTTGAGTAGTAGCTAACATAATAGAAGATATCGTTTCAGAATCTTTATTGCCATATGCCCATCCACCACCATGAAACACCATTATTACTTTGTATGGAGCCTCTCCTACAGACGGATATATAATATCTAAGCGTTGAGCTGGATTTGTTCGTCCACCAAAAGCATAAGGTATATCCAATTCTGTTGCTTTAAACTGAGACATATCTATTTTTCTTTCAGCAGCCTTATCCTGAGCATATTCACCTAATCCAGAAACATTTGCAGAAGCAACATTCTGTTTATAGATTTCTGTATACCTGCTTGTTTTGGCCATATTACTACAACCATTTATCATAAATGACAAACAAACAACAGCAATTGCATTATATCCAAAATTTCGTTTTCTCATACTCTAAACTTTTATATTAAACAAATATTTAAAGATTCTCCTGACAAATATATCGATAAATAGATATATCTGTTGCCAAAAGAATCTTTTTAACTTTATATTCTAGAAAAACATTACGTTTCCAATAAGAAACTATTTTCACATTCACTCATTATTCTATTTTAAACAATTAATATTTCATTACAATCAATCATCTGATCGAGGGATATATTTAGGTTTAGCCTTTTCCTTTTTAACGACATCTGCTAAAGCAACAGTTCCGGCTAAACCTCCAAGTCCCATACTCTCTACAGCTGTACTAGGCACAACGACTATAGTTGCATTTGTTTTCAATCCTTCATAAAGCATATTCATTGCACGAAGATGGAATGCATCCGGATTATCACTATAAGTATTAGCTGCTTCAACAAATTTATTTGCTATCTGACGTTCTGAATCGCCTAAGATAACTCTGGCCTGACGTTCTCGCTCGGCTTGTGCCTGCATAGACATAGCAGCCTCTAATCCTTGCGGGATAAGCACATCCTTAACTTCTACAGAAATAACATTAATACCCCAAGGCTCAGTTCTTTCGTCAATAATGGTTTGCAGTATGGCACTAATTTTATCACGTCCTTCCAACATATCAGCAAGCATTGTTTTACCAATTACATCCCGAAGTGCAGTTTGTGAAGCCCAAGCTATTGCACTATTGTATTCGGCTACATCCAAAGCTGCTTTTTTAGGATCAACTACTTTCCAAAAAAGCACGGCATCTACATCAACGGGAACAGTATCTTTGGTTAATGTCTTTTCTGCTTTAAACGCAGTACTGATAACACGAATATCAATCCAGTAAGGTATAGAATCTATTATAGGAATAATAAAGAATATTCCAGGTCCTCTTAATGACTGAAATTTACCAAGACGTAATACAACAGCTCTGTTCCATTGAGTTGCAACTTTTGTTGACCATGCGATAAACATAGCAACAAAGAAAAACAGAACTAATATAGTCTGACTTATTCCAGACTTGAATTCACCATCAACAGCAAATGCCAAAAGTGCTCCTATTACCGCTATTACAATAAATAGCAAGGTTGCAACAGAACTATCATTTCTCATCTTGTTCTTGAATTTTAAAGATTAATACTATTATAAAAGTTCTATACTTTTATTTTAAACTAACACTCTATTAGAAACATATATTCAGTGCACAATTGTTATAAAGACAGAAATATAAATCTCTTTTAAATTGCAATTATTCTTAGTCAAGAATATCCAGATTAAGTTCACTCAAATCATCATCATCTCTATATCTGGCTTTTAGCCCTAATTGAGCAGCTATTGATTCAATGCCAGATGGATAGCTTTTATCCTGGCAAACACTTAAACCAGCAATCAGGATATCATTGCGTTGCTTTTGAATTGCAATAGACAATAACTCATAGTCGGACAACGCAGGATAGTTCAGTTTCAGTTCCTGAACAATTTCATCGATTAATTTAAAGTTTTGCATGTTTATATCTTTTTTAGGTTAATAATATATCACAGTTATATCAAAAGCATGGAACATACATTAAAAACAAATAATAGTATTAATTGTTATATAAAATGCACACGTTTTTCAATATTAATCCTTAGCTGTTGATTGATTATGAAACCAAGTTCAACTTTTAAGCAATTATTAGTAATTACAATTTCATTACTAATAACTATCTGCTTATTTTTAAGCTTCAAATTCCGTGCGCAAGATGACTCACAAGTAATTATTCATGTAGAGAAAGCAGGAACATTATCTACTCTGATAAAGTCAAAAAACAAATATTCGATTACCGATCTTACATTGTCGGGCAATCTGAATGGTACAGATATTACTTTTATTCGTGAAATGGCCGGAGGAGGGAGTCTAAAAAGTATTAAGACTGAAGGCATGCTCACTAAACTTGATTTGGCTAATGCTAATATTGTTGAAGGTGGCGATAAATATTTCAATGACTTTCTGACAAAAGATAACTCGATTACAGATTATATGTTTGCAGAGCTATTCAAACTAACGAAACTGGTTATACCAAACAATATAAATTCAATCTGTAATGGAGCTTTTTCTGGATGTTTCAGCCTGACAACATTTAACGTACCGAAGAATGTTACAGCAATTGGAGATTTTGCTTTTGCAGGATGCTTTGGTCTGAAGTCAATATCACTGCCAAACGAAATTACCTCGATTGGGAATTATGCATTTACCGGATGTTATGGATTGACTTCATTTAATATACCAAGCAATGTTTCTTTTATAGGAGAGTATGCTTTTACTGGTTGTAGTGGGTTACAGAAAATATACTGTAATAGTATTGTATCTCCGAAAGTCAGTGGAACTGATACATTTAAAGGGATAGATGCATCTATGTGCAGGCTTTATATTCCAAATGGCGCATACGATGATTATTCTAATGCTGAGGGTTGGAACTATTTTTCAAATATGATAGAAGAAAAGTAAGAAAAGCCTGCAAAAAACAGACTTTTCTTACTTTTTTTTAATAACTATTCAAAGTAACTGGAACCATCAAAACAATGTGTACATAACCTTTCTTTAGGAAGTCCAATTGCTTTCACCAAATCGTCCAATGTTTGGAATGTAAGTGTTGTTAGTCCAAGTTCTTCTCTTATTACATCGACCATAGCTTTGTATTTCTCACTATTACTGTCTGAATATTCTTTAAAAGCAACTCCCTCCTTACCTTCTAATTTCTTTATTGCTTTATGAGTAGCCAATTCAAGACTTGAGCGAGAACGGCTAAAATTAAGGAACTCGCAAGGATATGTCAACGGAGGACAAGCAATTCTCATATTAACCTCTTTAATTCCAGCTTCGTGTAAATCGTGTACATTATCTTTTAATTGCGTACCACGTACAATTGAGTCGTCAAGGAAAACACCGCTTTTTCCATAAATAATTGATTTATTAGGAATAAGTTTCATCTTTGCCACTAATTCGCGCATATTCTGGCTTTGAGGCATAAAGCTACGAGGCCATGTAGGTGTATATTTTGAGTACGGACGTTTAAGAGGAATTCCTGTTTTGTGGCTATATCCCATTGCATGACCAATACCAGAATCTGGAATACCTGCTACAAAATCAGCTTTAACATTATCATTCTCAGCAAGCGCTGCGCCACAACGGTATCTGCATTCATCTACATTTATGCCTTCGTAGAATGAAGGTGGATATCCATAATAAACCCAAAGGAAAGCACAAACCTGCATTTTTTCATTTGGCTTACGTAATTGCTCATATCCATCTGCAGTAATACGAACAACTTCACCCGGTCCAATAAATTTTTCAATCTCATATCCCAGGTTTGAGAAAGAGCAAGTTTCGAATGCAGCTGCATAAGCATTTTCTTTTTTCCCGAGAATAATTGGTGTACGGCCTAGTTTATCACGAACTGCCAGAATACCCTCATCCGTTAGAACTAACATTGAACAAGATCCCTTCACTCGTTTATAAACATTCTCGATACCAGATAGAAAATTATCCCCTTCAGCAATGAGCATTGCCACTAATTCTGTAGGATTTACTGTACCTTGACTAGTCTCGGAGAAAGTATGATGTTTATCCAGGAAATATTTTTCCAGCTCATCGCAATTTACTATTTTACAAACTGTAACCACAGCAAAACGCCCCAAATGTGAATTTACCACAATAGGTTGCGCCTCGGTATCGCTAATTACACCAATTCCACTGTTGCCGGAAAAGTTTTTAATATCATTTTCAAACTTATTTCTGAAGTACCCGTCTTCAAGACTATGGATAGCTCTTTGAATACCTTTTTCCTTAGACAAAAAAGCTAAACCAGCTCTTTTAGTCCCTAAATGAGAATGATAATCGGTGCCATAAAATACATCGGCTACACAATCAACTTTTGAAATACTGCCAAAAAAACCACTCATATAATTCCGTTTTTATACATAAATTTAAGTCACGAAAATAGTTGAATTTGGCTTATAATGCAAGGGAATAGGGTGTTATTTGATAATAAAATGGAAAACAAATCTAAAAGAGTTTATAAAAAACGAGAGCCTGTCCTAAAATACAAAAGCCACTTTTTAATATTGTGCAAATTTGCAAGTAGAATTTAGTTGTTCATTCAACAACTTTTTGTAAATTGCGCACTATTAATTTACATTTTAAAAACACACAAACACTTATGACATCCCTTAAATCTCCACGAATTCAAAGCGTTGACGCTTTACGCGGTTTTGCTATTGTAGCAATATTATTGTTACACAATCTTGAGCATTTTGATTATTTATATTCACCCACGGGTTTACCTGCATGGATGAATAGTCTTGACAAGACTATCTGGGATACAATGACCTTTCTTTTTGCAGGAAAAGCTTATGCTATATTTGCTTTACTGTTTGGTCTTACTTTTTATATTCAGCAACATAACCAGGAATTAAAAGGAAAAGACTTTCGTGCGCGTTTTGCTTGGCGACTAGTATTGCTTTACGGATTCGGAATGATTAATTCAAGCTTCTATCAAGGCGATATACTTACGATATATGCCATTTTAGGTTTTACTCTAATTCCTGTAGCTAAGCTAAATACTAAAACAGTTCTTTTTATTGCAGTTATACTTATTCTTCAACCATATGAATGGATAAAAGTAATATCAGCTATTATCCATCCGCAACAAGTTATTCCAGACCCTGCTTCATGGCAGTATTTTGGTAAAATGGATGCATATATTCAAAATGGTTCGTTTATAGATACTATTTGGGGGAACTTAACAAATGGTAAAACTGCCGTCTATCTATGGACCTGGGAAGCCGGACGTGTATTTCAGACTCCAGCATTATTTATGTTTGGTATGTTACTAGGAAGAACACAGAAGTTCGTTAAATCTCCCGAAAATAAGAGATTTTGGACTAAATCATTAATATATTCTATTGTACTGTTTATACCGTTATACTTCCTTCTTAACCAATGTATAACAAAACAGTTAATTACTAATATGGCAATTTACAGACCTTTGAAGTTAATTATAAAATCATGGACAAGCTTTTCATTCATGGTTTTCCTTGTTTCCGGATTTATATTGCTATACGAAAATACCAATTTAAGAAATGCCCTTGATAAATTTTCAGTTTTAGGACGTATGAGTATGAGTAATTACATAATGCAATCTATTTTAGGCTCATTCATATATTATGGATTTGGATTGGGCTTATACCAATATACAGGAGATACATATTGTCTTTTAATAGGTTTAATGCTTATGCTTATTCAATGGTCATTCTGTAAATACTGGCAAAAAAATCATCGGTATGGAGTATTGGAAGGAGTTTGGCATAAACTTACTTGGGTAGGCAGCGGCAAATAATCGAAATTTCAATATATTAATAAAGCCGACTCTTTATTAGGGTCGGCTTTGCTTTTCTAAAAACACTCTGCAAAGAATTAGCTTCAATTTATGAAAGAATAACTTCACCGGAAAACATATCATATTTTGCAAGCAACTTCTCTTTATTATATAGATGAACATATTTCTGACCTATGATAGTAGCATTTTTGCATGGTTCATCAAATTCATTCATGCGCTCATCACACTCTTTTTTATAAGCATCTATAGCTTTTGAAATTAAAGACTCCAATTCATCAACATTCATATCAATTTCTTCTTTAGCTTTCTTTGAAAGTCTTTTAGCTTCTTCAATAGTGATTTCATGTTTCTCTAGTTTCTTCATTATTCTTTTAATGATTTCAGCTACTTCTTCTTTTGATTTGCTTGAATCTTTCATAATCTGATTTTTTAAATAAATGGTTCAATAATTTCATTAAATGTTTATCCATCTCATAATAAAAAAACAAACCTGAAAGAGCAATTGTTTTATTTTTGATTGTTTCTACCTGAAGGTTATAATATATATAATCTTATTTCCCTTTATTAACACAGACAGAATAAGCGTTGGAATAATGGCTAAAATCCATTGGTCAATAATTTCAATTTATTCGCCAATGGTTTTAAATTATTCATGAATAAATTAAAACCATTGAGCAATAAAAAATAAATAGCCGTTTATAAACCAGTAGTACCCCACAATTATTATATTTGTAGAACTAATACTTAAAATTATGTTAGTTCAATTTCATTTTGAAAACTTCAAATGCTTTAAAGATGAGACTAAATTGAGTTTGGTAGCATCCAATCATATCAAGGATAATGTAGATAATGTTATCAAGACAGATAATATTAATCTCCTTAAATCTGTTGTAATTTACGGGCCAAATGCCAGTGGAAAAACAAAGCTGCTGAATGCTTTTCAGTTTATGCGCTTAATGGTTGAAAGATCGACCAATAATGCTGTTGACAGAGGGTTCAGCATAGATAACTTCAGACTAAGTACGGAATCAAAAGAAAGTCCCAGCTTCTTCGAAGTTGTATTTATTCTAGATGAAATACAATATCGATATGGATTCGAATTGACCAAAAAGAATATTTTGGCAGAATGGCTGTACAAAAAAGAAAAGAAAGAGCAAGAACTATTCTATCGTGAAGGGAAAGCCATTGAATATGATTCTTCTGAACTGAAACGAGTTAAAAGTCTGGTAGAAGAAGACATGATACGTGAAGACAGCCTTCTGCTAACCGTACTGGCTCAGTTTAACGATCAACTTTCTCAGAAAATACTAAAGTGGTTTCATCATGTAAATATGCTCTATGCCGATGGAAGTAATGTACAAAGCTATACACTAGATAAGCTCTCTACTCCGATGAAGCAAAAGATAGTTCGTCTGATGAAAGATGCCGATTTCAGTATCAACGATTTTGTGCGCCATCCTATAAACAGAGACGAAATTCAGACACTGCATACAGTATACGACGAGAATAAACTGAGGGTGGACGAAACTCCATTTATGCTCGAAGATGAATCAAATGGCACCATTCATTTTCTCTCATTAACAGCTCCGATTCTCGATACACTTGATAGGGGTAAGATATTAATGATCGATGAACTTGATTCTGGATTGCATCACGATCTTATCGTTGCTCTTCTTAAACTATTTCATTCAGAAGAAACAAATCCGCATCATGCACAATTGATATTCAATACACAAAATACTAATTTATTATCGAGTGATCTTTTCAGAAAAGACCAGATTTATTTCGTTTCCAAGAACAGATATGGAGAAGCATCTCTTACATCTGCTGCCGATTTCATGTTGAGACCGGGAGCAAATCTGCAGAAAAAATATCTGGAAGGAAGATTTGGAGCAGTTCCTTATCTGAAAAACATGAATAAAGCATTCACCTCAAAAAAAGAAGACGATAATGAAGATAGAGATTAGAGATGGAATAAAACACATTTCTCTTGATAAAGACCAGCACGAACCACAAACATTACTCAGAAGGAGAAGAGGCGAAACTCCCGATTTAATAAGAAAAGCTCCCACCCGATCTACATTAAAGAAGTTTCTTATAGTATGTGAGGGAAAAAATACAGAGACATCTTATTTTAATCAATTCAGAAGACCTAACGTAGCTATTGAAACTGTGGGCCTTGGTTACAATACAGTCTCTTTGGTCAATAAGGCCATTGAAATTTACTCTTCAAAATCCGACGGAGATAAGCCGGATGAGGTGTGGTGTGTGTTTGATAAAGACGATTTTACAAACAAAATGTTTAGTCAGGCCATTTCAATGGCAACCGAACATAGTTTTTTCTGTGCCTATTCAAATCAGGCTTTTGAATATTGGTTGATCCTGCATTTTATAGACCATCATGGTGGACTGTTGCACCGTAATGAATACAATGAAATTATCAATAAACATATAAAGATGTTCGGTGCAAGTTATGCCGGTAAAGGTAGTAAAATTGTTACTGAACATTTATTTGAGATTTTGCAATCCAAAGATCCTGCTACAAAAAGATCTCGCCAGGATCTTGCTATTGAACGGGCAAAAAGAATCTATAGTCAAAAATCTAAATTATTGCCGGCAAATGCGGAATCTGTAACAGCTGTTTTCAAACTGGTAGAAGAAATTGTATCCAATTAAAAGTTTATTGGTCTGCAAATATATTCGTTTGCTCATATAAAAACACCAAGCTCCCTTTTTTAGTAATCAGTATATTACTAAAAAAGGGAGCTGGTTGTATCATTTATACTAATTCAGAACATTATTAGTCGGCATAGAATGGCGTTACTGGAATTTTACTAATCTGCTTAATATCATTTAAATTTGAATAATCATATAAATAAAAACCGCCTTCTCCTATCATAAATAAGTATCCGTTAACAGGTATCACATCAAAAGTCTTTATTCCTGGGAAAGCTGCAATCAAATTATCCGTAATCTTTGTCTTATCTGCAGCATTATATATTTTAAGTCCGGCATCTCCATCGCAAACAAACAAAGTATTTCCTTCAATACCCACCCCGTAAGGTTTAGTCATATTAAAAGAACCCACCAGCTGATTGGTTTTATAATCTGATGAAAGCTTAACTACATCCAGACGGTTTATATCTCCATGACAAGTTTGCCCTCCACGAAGAGTAATGTATGCATATCCGTTCTGAATAACAACGGGATCACAGCTTGTTGCATGAGAAAACATAGTAACATAAGCCGGAACTGTTGGAACATTAAGGCTATAAACTAACATTCCGTTTGTAGTACCAAAAAAGAGATGATCGTCATAAATAAACATTGTTTCTATACTCCATCCCACTGTTTGCTTTCCAATATTTACCGGAGAACCAGGAGTTCCTACATCAAACATTGTTAGTTGACTATTATCAACGACATACAAATATTTATCATACAATCCGAAACGTGCCATAGAACCACCTTTTCCAAAACCACTCCCTGAAATACCACCTGCTGCAGCATTCAACTCAGAATAACTATTTGAAGTGTAGTAAGCATCCCACATCGGATAAATAGGAGTCTCATTATATTCAAGTTCACGCTTTTCTGTCACTAATTCCCAACCAATAACAACTCCTTTTTCTTTATCTACTTCCTTCACCCTATATTTATCATTTATCTGAGGAACTGTATAAGCCAAAGCATTCTTAACTCTGTTTACTTCTTTAATTTTGCTAATATCTGAGACATCAATCGCAACCAGATCAACGTAACTATCAGCGAACAAAATATTATTCTTTATTGCTAAGTCAATACATCCGGGAACCTCTATAAAACCTACGTTCTTTGGATTTGTCGGAGTAGTGAGATCCAGAATATGTATTCCTCTAAGCTTCTCTACCACAAACAAATAATTGTCTTTAAAATATATTTTTCCAGGATTTGCTAAAGTTTGAGGTGAAGTTGATTTTACAGCACTTCTTAAAGTCTCATAACTCATATATATGGGAGAGTTTACAGTTGAAGTCTCAGTATATTTATCCATGCATGCTGTCAAAGAAAGCATAGTCAATAAAAGTAATATATAGTATTTGGTTTTCATATCATTAGATTTAATAAATAGTGATACCTAATTTTATTAGCAGACGGTTGTAATCAATATCAAGCTTGTAATCATCAGAAGATGTGTAATGTTGCCTGTGATACTGATATCCAACTGACATATTCAATCCGAACTGAGAATTCAGATGAACAAGTACTCCCATCGACGGACTAAATAAAAAGCCACCTTTAGGATCAAGCTTCTTATTTGCCGAATAATAGTATGTATTGTAATTAATAACACTATTAGGAACAATGTCATTATATGCTAATTGAGAATCATCAATCGGAATTTCATATCCTCCCTGAAGCATAATATAAGGAGAATATTTTTCATTTCTGAATTTATAAATAACATTAGCTGTAACAGGCATATACGTTTCATTCAGGAAATCAATACCAAGACCTAAGCCTGCAGCAAAATTTTTATTAATGTTATAATCAAAAGAAGTACGAAAAACAAGGGGAGCATCTTTCTTATTATCAGAGTTTCCAATAAGTAACCCCATTTCTGTTAAATTGAAAAATTTCTTTGCCGAAGGAACAAAAATAGATGAGCCATTTTCCATTCTTTCTTCTTTCACTACTTTTTTCGATTTAGAAATCATTTCAATATCCGATACATCTATTACCCTTGAAATATTTCCAGATACGACTCTTATCTTATCAAGATTAACAGAATAAATGTATTTACCTTTAATAATCTCACCATTCTTAAGGTATACATACCCCTTCTCTAATTGGGGATAATTTACAACTTGTGCTTCTGTTTGAGCATAGATCGATAATAGACCTATCCATACTAACAAGCTAAATATCAATGTTCGTTTTATCATATAGCATGTATTTAAAGTTATATATCTTTTCTACTAAAATGAACTTAATTTGAAAATACTGCATCAAAAAGAAATAAATTCTGATATTTCCAGATAAATAAGATAATATGACTTATTCGTAAAATGCATTAATAAGTAATATCAAATGCATAAAGAGATACAGCACAGAAAATAGATAAGTATAATAAGAGTAAACCGATAATATTGGGTGCAGATGATATGTAAAATAAATGAAGAATTTTCTCAAACAACTGGCAAGAATGCAATATGCATGAAGATTGCTAAGAAACAGTATCCAATGCAATCAGAAAAGTTCACGTTATCAGGGGAGATATGAAACACATCGACAAAGACGTAAATATGAAAAATTTATTCTTCAAAATCCAAATGAGATTAACCTGATGAGGTGTAGTGGTTTGATAAAGGTAAAAGGTTTGCCAATCCACTAAAATCTTGATTTGCTCATACTAAAAAACAAAGTGACTTTGTTTTTTAGTAGATTCTTAGATAAAATAGAGAACAACTCCTTATGTATTTGTTCTCTTCACTTTTTTATTTGAGAGAATCCATTCTATAGTTTTAATGTACGGAATAAGAGACTTTTATTATCAATTTTCTGATATTGAAGACCATTGCAAAGCAATAACAAAAGGAGATATCCTACTCATGATCTGTACCCAAAAAGTTAGACAGGTTAATAACTAGATATTAATAGGACTGAGTTCGGAACATAACCGGGCTTAGTCCTTTTAGTTTAGCTGTGATTGTTATAATAATATATATAGTTTTTAAGTTCAGATTCAAAGTGTTGAATAGATTCAAACTTTTGCAAATATATCAATTCTGATTTAAGAAGTCCAAAAAAGTTTTCCATAACAGCATTATCCAAACAATTCCCTTTCCTGGACATACTTTGAGTAATACCAGTCTTTATTAGAGTATTTTGATAAGTTCTGTGTTGATAGTGCCAACCTTGATCTGAGTGCAAAACTAAATCAGAAATACTCTTTACATTCTTAATAGCCTTAGCAAGCATGCTTGTCACCATAAACAGATCAGGGCGTTCACTAATAGTGTAACTTATTATTTCACCATTATAAAGATCCAAAATGGGAGATAAATACCTTTTCTGACCAAACAAAGCAAACTCAGTAACATCAGTCACCCATTTACTATTTGGGGAAGTAGCTGCAAAATCACGTCCCAGTATATTAGGGGCAACCTTACCTTCTTGCCCTCGATAAGAACGATATTTCTTAAGTCTTACCTGACATTTAATTCCATGTTCACGCATAAGTCGTTCAACTGTTTTATGATTGATTTTAATGGATCTATTATGAAGTTCCATGGTTATCCGTCTAGAGCCATATCTACCCATGTTAGCTTTAAAAATTTCATCTATCTGCTCACATACAAAAAGATATTTATCGGGTTTCTGTTTCTGTTGTAAATGATAATAGAATGTTGCACGAGCCATCGATGAAGCTTTCAGCAAATGTGAAAGCTTATGTTCCAACTTTAATTCTTCGATGGCTTTGACTGCTTCCCGCTTTCGCGTAATAGACGTTCCTGAACTAAAGTCTTCACTTTTTTTAAGTATGCATTCTCCGCTCTTAAATAACGAAGTTCTTCTTCCAGTTTTTCTAATTCTGTTTCTGGCTGTTTCTTCTTTGGTCTTCCCATGACTGTTTTTGGACGCCCTCGTTTTTTCCCTTTTAATGCTGAAAAGCCTTCCTTTTTTACAAGTTGGACCAAATTATAAGCTGTTGACTGGCCTATGTGATATTTGAGTGCTACCGTTTGGTAAGATAAGAATTTATTTAATACATCTTGTACTATTTGCTTCTTCAATTCTACACTCAACTCTTTATTGGGTTGTTTAGTAAATGCAGAGATTCCATAATGTTGATACATGCGAATCCAGATTTTTACAACTGTAATGCATATCTGTAATTCTCTACTTATTTTCGTTGAACCATAACCTTTTTCATAGAGTTCGATTACTTGCAATTTATCAGTATAACTATAACGCTGATTTTTTCTTTTACTTGTTTCCATAAAATGCCCCAAAAGTTTTTTGTCTAACTTTTTGGGTACAGTTCATCATTAGAGAATTTCTATTAAAAGAACAGAAAAATTTACTCAATAATTTTGAAACCTTTATCAGTTAAAGCCTTTCTTATTTCTTGTATATGATGCTCGTCACGTGTTTCCATAGAAACGCGCAAAGCACAAGAGTTCACATTAGCTATAGAAATGGTCCGTTCATGCAAAACTGCTGTTACATTCGCACCAAGAGAAGCAATAACTTGACTTACACCCAAAAGTTGACCAGGTTTATCCATAGTCTCAATAACAAGAGTGCACTTTCTTCCACTTTTTTTCAACCCTCTGCTTATAATACGACTTAAAAAGTTTACATCTATATTACCTCCGCTCACTAAACAAACGGTTTTTAAGTGATCAATAGGAAGCTTTCCAAACATAGCAGCAGCAACAGAAACAGCGCCAGCACCTTCTGCAATCAATTTATGCTTTTCCAGCAACATCAATATAGCAGCACATATTTCATCTTCTGTAACAGTTACAATATCATCTACCAAATCATTACAATAGTTAAAAGTATGCTCACCAGGCTCTTTTACAGCTATACCATCTGCAATAGTTGACACATTATCCAAACGAGTTATTTTATGTTCTCTCAGACTATTCACCATGCTCGGAGCACCTTCTGCCTGAACACCATAAATTTTCACTCGTGGGTTTAATTGTTTTACTGCATAGGCCACACCGCTAATCAATCCACCGCCGCCGATAGGAACAATAATTGCGTCCACATCTGGTAAGTCTTCAAGAATCTCGAGTCCAATGGTTCCTTGTCCTGCAATAACCAAGGGATCGTCGAAGGGATGTACAAAAGTTAAGCCTTTTTCTTCCTTTAATTGAAGTGCTTTTTGATAAGCATCATCATATACTCCCTGAACCAAGCATATTTCAGCACCATAATTTCTTGTTGCTTCAACTTTAGAAATAGGTGCACCTTCAGGTAAGCATATAACAGACTGAATACCATGTTTTAATGCAGCCAATGCAACACCTTGAGCATGATTTCCTGCAGAACAAGCTATAACGCCACGTTTTTTTTCTTCTTCAGTAAGTTGAGAAATCATATAACTAGCCCCTCTTACTTTGAAAGAACCGGTTACCTGCAAATTTTCTGGTTTAATATAAATCTTACACCCCTCTTTTATTGAAGGGGCATAAAGTAAATCTGTATGTCTAATCACAGATTTTAATACGTGTGAAGCCCTATAAATATGTTCTAAAGACAGTGTTTTATCCATTGTTATTTTGTAGCTATCGTCTCAATTTCAACTAAGACATTTTTAGGCAATGTTTTGACAGCAACTGCTGATCTTGCAGGAAATGCACCTGTAAATTGCTCTGCATATACAGCATTCATAGCAGCAAAATCAGCCATATCTGCAAGAAAAACAGTCGTCTTTACTACATTCTCTGTAGTATACCCTGCTTCTACTAGAATAGCTTTAATATTTTTAAAAACCTGAGTAGTCTGTTCAGTAATTTCTCCCTCGACAATTTCTGCTGTTGCTGGGTTTACAGGAATTTGTCCCGATACAAATAAGAATCCATTTGACTCAATAGCTTGGCTATATGGGCCAATAGCTGCTGGAGCATTTTTTGTGCTAATTACTTTTTTCATTTAGTCTAATTATAATTGAGTTAATCTAAAAACGTACAAAGTTAGTAGTTTTCCGATAAAGCCGGTTTAGTAAGATCCAATAAAGTTAAAATACAAAGAGATAAGTCTGTCTAAAATAAAGAGTCCCGTTCATTCTTCTATGAACAGGACTCTTTGCTAAAACGGCAGCTACCTACTCTCCCACTGTTACGCAGTACCATCGGCGTGATCAGGCTTAACTTCTCTGTTCGGAATGGGAAGAGGTGGAACCCTGATGCTATAGCTACCTTAATATTTTTAATTTCTTAATTTCTCTATTAAGATAAACACAATGTAAAAGCAATAAATTAAAGCTCATTCTAGTATAAAGAGCCAAATTATCTAGCCAACCATATATGGCATAGAAGAAAGTGTACGGGCAATTAGTACTGCTCGGCTTTGACATTACTGTCTTTACACCTGCAGCCTATCAACGTTGTCGTCTTCAACGACCCTAAGAAATCTAATCTTGTGGCTGGCTTCGTACTTAGATGCTTTCAGCACTTATCCAATCCCGACTTAGATACCCGGCAATGCACCTGGCGGCACAACCGGTAAACCAGCGGTCAGTCCAACACGGTCCTCTCGTACTAGTGTCAGAGCCACGCAAATTTCATACGCCCACGATAGATAGAGACCGAACTGTCTCACGACGTTCTGAACCCAGCTCGCGTGCCACTTTAATGGGCGAACAGCCCAACCCTTGGGACCTTCTCCAGCCCCAGGATGTGACGAGCCGACATCGAGGTGCCAAACCGCTCCGTCGATATGAGCTCTTGGGAGCGATCAGCCTGTTATCCCCGGAGTACCTTTTATCCTTTGAGCGATGTCCCTTCCATACGGAAACACCGGATCACTATGCTCTAGTTTCCTACCTGATCGACTTGTCGGTCTCTCAGTCAAGCACCCTTATGCCATTACACTCTGCGGACGGTTACCAATCGTCCTGAGGGTACCTTTAGAAGCCTCCGTTACACTTTTGGAGGCGACCACCCCAGTCAAACTACCCACCAAACAGTGTCCTCACAAACGCGAGTTAGAACTCAAATAATCAAAGGGCCGTATTTCAACAGCGGCTCCACAAATACTGGCGTACCTGCTTCAAAGCCTCCGGCCTATCCTACACATCAATTACCCAAATTCAATGTTAAGCTATAGTAAAGGTTCACGGGGTCTTTTCGTCCCATCGCGGGTAATCGGCATCTTCACCGATACTACAATTTCACTGAGCTCACGGTTGAGACAGTGTCCAGATCATTACACCATTCGTGCAGGTCGGAACTTACCCGACAAGGAATTTCGCTACCTTAGGACCGTTATAGTTACGGCCGCCGTTTACTGGGGCTTCAATTCAATGCTTCTCTTGCGATGACATCTCCTCTTAACCTTCCAGCACCGGGCAGGTGTCAGGCTATATACTTGATCTTTCAATTTTGCATAGCCCTGTGTTTTTGTTAAACAGTTGCCTGGACCTATTCTCTGCGCCCTCATTACTGAGGGACCCTTTATCCCGAAGTTACAGGGTCAATTTGCCTAGTTCCTTAACCGTGATTCACTCAAGCGCCTTAGTATATTCTACCCGACTACGTGTGTCCGTTTACGGTACGGGTACCTTAAAGATTAAGTTTAGCGGATTTTCTTGGGAGTCTGTTTACATACGCTATCCAATCACCACAAGGGCTCTCGGTACTATCAGATTCGACTAATCTTCCGGATTTGCCTGGAAAACTAATATCTACACCCTTCAACCAGCTATTCCGTCAGCCGGCGGTATTATCACTACTCCGTCTCCACATCACTCTTTAAGGTAGTAAGGGAATATTAACCCTTTCTGCCATCGGCCTCGCCGTTCGGCTGAGCCTTAGGACCCGACTAACCCTGATCCGATTAGCGTTGATCAGGAAACCTTAGTCTTTCGGCGAGGGGGTTTCTCACCCCCTTTATCGTTACTTATACCTACATTTGCTTTTCCACACGCTCCAGCAGAGCTCACGCTCCACATTCAACGCTGAGTGGAATGCTCCCCTACCAACCATTACTGGTTCCATAGCTTCGGTAAATTGCTTATGCCCGATTATTATCCACGCCAAACTCCTCGACTAGTGAGCTGTTACGCACTCTTTAAATGAATGGCTGCTTCCAAGCCAACATCCTAGCTGTCTTAGCAATCTGACTTCGTTAGTTCAACTTAGCAATTATTTCGGGACCTTAGCTGATGGTCTGGATTCTTCTCCTCTCGGGCACGGACCTTAGCACCCATGCCCTCACTCCTGATATCAAACTAATGCGCATTCGGAGTTTATCAAGACTTGATAGGCGGTGAAGCCCTCGCATCTTATCAGTCGCTCTACCTCACATTAGTAATTATCAAGGCTGCACCTAAATGCATTTCGGGGAGTACGAGCTATCTCCAAGTTTGATTAGCCTTTCACCCCCACCCACAGTTCATCCGGAAGCTTTTCAACGCTTATCGGTTCGGTCCTCCAGTTAGTGTTACCTAACCTTCAACCTGACCATGGGTAGATCACTTGGTTTCGCGTCTACTACCACTGACTAAATCGCCCTATTCAGACTCGCTTTCGCTTCGGCTGCAAAACTTAATTTCTTAACCTTGCCAGTGACAGTAACTCGTAGGTTCATTATGCAAAAGGCACGCCGTCACAGCACGAAGCTGCTCCGACCGCTTGTAAGCGCATGGTTTCAGGGACTATTTCACTCTTCTATTCGAAGTTCTTTTCACCTTTCCTTCACAGTACTGGTTCACTATCGGTCTCTCGGGAGTATTTAGCCTTACCGGATGGTCCCGGCAGATTCATGCAGAATTCCTCGTGCTCCGCACTACTCAGGATACCACTACAGTATATATTGGATTCATGTACGCAACTATCATGCTCTATGGTGACACTTTCCAGAGTCTTCCATTCTCCAATATAAGTCCGATATCGTGGTCCTACAACCCCAATTATGCCGTAACATAAGTGGTTTGGGCTAATCCGCGTTCGCTCGCCACTACTTACGGAATCATTCAATTATTTTCTTCTCCTACAGGTACTAAGATGTTTCAGTTCCCTGCGTTCGCCTCCATCTAAGATGGATAATATCCCTTCAGGATATTGGGTTGTCCCATTCGGAAATCTTCGGATCAATGGTCATTTGCACCTACCCGAAGCTTATCGCAGCTTATCACGTCCTTCATCGCCTCCGAGAGCCAAGGCATCCGCCATGCGCCCTTGCTTACTTTCTTCAAACACTGTAAACTATGCGTAAATATACGTTTTCGTTTACCATATGGTTCGATATATACTTTAGCTCTTTTTATCTCTAAAAATTACTTTGCTTTATTGCTTTTGTACATCATGTCAAAGATCATTTCAAGCGTTAGCTTGATCGTGGAGAATAACGGATTCGAACCGTTGACCCCCTGCGTGCAAGGCAGGTGCTCTAGCCAGCTGAGCTAATCCCCCGAAATTATAAGAAGCGTTTGTTTGGATGGTTAATCCGTTTTGCTCCTCTTTTCGCGTAGTCCCAGGCAGAGTTGAACTGCCGACCTCTACATTATCAGTGTAGCGCTCTAACCAACTGAGCTATAGGACTGTCGTTCAAAACCTCTTACCTTTCGGCTCGGCTTCTTTCTAATCTCTTATTTCATATATAGAATAAACAAAAACCAGTAGTACAATAAAAAGCGAACCAGATAAAAGGAATCACTCCAGAAAGGAGGTGTTCCAGCCGCACCTTCCGGTACGGCTACCTTGTTACGACTTAGCCCCAGTCACCAGTTTTACCCTAGGGCGCTCCTTACGGTTACGCACTTCAGGTACCCCCGGCTCCCATGGCTTGACGGGCGGTGTGTACAAGGCCCGGGAACGTATTCACCGCGCCGTGGCTGATGCGCGATTACTAGCGAATCCAGCTTCATGGAGTCGGGTTGCAGACTCCAATCCGAACTGAGAGAGGCTTTTGGGATTAGCATCCTGTTGCCAGGTAGCGACCTTCTGTACCCCCCATTGTAACACGTGTGTAGCCCCAGACGTAAGGGCCGTGCTGATTTGACGTCATCCCCACCTTCCTCGCATCTTACGACGGCAGTCTCGATAGAGTCCTCAGCATAACCTGTTAGTAACTATCAATAAGGGTTGCGCTCGTTATGGCACTTAAGCCGACACCTCACGGCACGAGCTGACGACAACCATGCAGCACCTTCACAGATGTCCGAAGACTATCTAGTTTCCTAAATATTCATCTGCAATTTAAGCCTGGGTAAGGTTCCTCGCGTATCATCGAATTAAACCACATGTTCCTCCGCTTGTGCGGGCCCCCGTCAATTCCTTTGAGTTTCACCGTTGCCGGCGTACTCCCCAGGTGGAATACTTAATGCTTTCGCTTGGCCGCTTGCTGTATATCGCAAACAGCGAGTATTCATCGTTTACTGTGTGGACTACCAGGGTATCTAATCCTGTTTGATACCCACACTTTCGTGCCTCAGCGTCAGTTGTACCCCGGTAAGCTGCCTTCGCAATTGGAGTTCTTCGTGATATCTAAGCATTTCACCGCTACACCACGAATTCCGCCTACCTTATGTACACTCAAGAATAACAGTATCAACTGCAATTTTACGGTTGAGCCGCAAACTTTCACAACTGACTTATCATTCCGCCTACGCACCCTTTAAACCCAATAAATCCGGATAACGCTCGGATCCTCCGTATTACCGCGGCTGCTGGCACGGAGTTAGCCGATCCTTATTCATAGTATACATACAAAAATCCACACGTGGATCACTTTATTCTACTATAAAAGAAGTTTACAATCCATAGGACCTTCATCCTTCACGCTACTTGGCTGGTTCAGGCTCTCGCCCATTGACCAATATTCCTCACTGCTGCCTCCCGTAGGAGTTTGGTCCGTGTCTCAGTACCAATGTGGGGGACCTTCCTCTCAGAACCCCTATCCATCGAAGACTTGGTGAGCCGTTACCTCACCAACTATCTAATGGAACGCATCCCCATCCATAACCAATAAATCTTTAACTTTTTCAAGATGCCTTGAAAAAGTACTATCGGGTATTAATCTTTCTTTCGAAAGGCTATCCCCGAGTTATGGGAAGGTTGGATACGTGTTACTCACCCGTGCGCCGGTCGTCAGCGGTATTGCTACCCTGCTACCCCTCGACTTGCATGTGTTAAGCCTGTAGCTAGCGTTCATCCTGAGCCAGGATCAAACTCTTCATTGTAAAAGTTTCATTTAAATTCTGTTCAGGATTCCGTTTATCTTAATTGACGGTTCGCATTTTTATTTACCAAGTACATGTAACAATACACGCACTTAATGCTCTTGTACTACTTGTTTCGTTTATTTATAATCTCTTCAAAGAACGATTCTTTTTGTTACGCCTTTTTCGTAAGCGGATGCAAAGGTAGAACTTTTAATTTTAACCTCCAAATGTTTTTGAGAATATTTTTTTTAATTTCTTTTTCTCTAAAACCTCGGTAGATGCACCGGTTATCTTACATTATGTCATTTTGCGTAGGCTTTGTTTCTCTTTCAAAGCGGGTGCAAAAGTAGAGCTTTACTGCTACCAATCCAAATATATCTAACTCTTTTTTATAACTTTTTTAGTAGATAATAGGTAACTTGCTGAGCTGCAAGTATGTTACAGAATATATTTTTTTATTCTTTGCAAAAATGGGCATGGATGTTCATTCCTTTAATACATTATATATTTACGCGAGCGCGTAAGGAGGTGCCGGAATTTTTTATAATTCATATTGTGATGGGAAGGCTTTAAAGTTACTTTTAGTAAGTTTCTCACAAAAAAAAACAAAAAAAACGCTTTTATCTGCCACCAAATAGGTTTTATTAATTGTATATCAGTTATTTAGGCTGGTGGGAGATAAAAACTATCTACAAATCATCTGCTACCAAGTGGTTGTATCTGCCACCAAAGTAGACACACTATCAATTTGAAAAAGCAGGCCGGGTGTTTTTCAGCATCCCACGGGAGATTTTATTTCTCACGAATAGAAATTATGTACTTTTGTACAAAACATTGTTTTTTTCTGTACAAAAAAATGAATTATCCTGTACAAAAGATTGCATTCTTTTGTACAGGAATGCATAAAGATGTCTAGGAGAATTTTAAAAAGGTGGAGAGTGTTTGAAAAAAAGCGGCGAGAGTTTCCAAAAAGACTAAGCAGGTTAGAAAGAAATTAAATCGGTGGTGATCTTTTCTGGAATTGGCTTACAGATTTTTACTGTTATTACTAAGATTGGATTATTATATTTTTCTTATTCACTATCTAGTTAGAACATAAAAATAGATCTATTCAGTAATTATATTGCACTTATGATATAATGAGGATAAACCAACTGTAGCAGATAAATGCGTTTAGTAGGAGATAAAATATATAATAATTTTACCTCCTACTAAAGTAAATAGCTATAAATCAGAACAATGGGTGCTATTTGGTAGCAGGTAGCAGATGGAACTGCTATTTTTCAGAAGAAAAGTAATCTTTTACCTATACAGATAATTAAGATGCAGAGTATAGAATGTATAATCTACTTTATTCTCGTATACTTTTCAATAGTATAATTACTTTTATCTATTTGGCCGTTCTTATCAACAGGCCAGGTTTGAATAAGAGTATCTCCTCTTATACCTAATAACATTTTTATAGTTTTACCTACATATTGTTTATTGACATGATATAGAATAGTTTCTTCATATTGATCGCCATTCAATTTATAAGTACCAGCAGCATAGTTATCCTTATAAACACTATCTTCCTTGAATCTGCCTACAGAAATAAAGTTTTTACCTGACCAAACTTTCACATCAGTCCCAGTAACATAACCTACAATCTCAAATGCTACTGTATCTGAAGCAATTCTTTTAAAATATTGCAGCTGCCATGCCCCTACTTCCGGATGCTTAACCTCTTTACTGCCACAACTACTAATGATTAATAAAATCATTAAGTAAAAAATATGATTAATTTTCATAGTTAAATGTTTAAGAAGTAAATAGATAACAATTCATTATTTTATCCTTACATATTTTTCAACATAATAATTAGCTCTGATAATTTTGCCATTTTGATCAACAGGCCATGTTTGAGTAAGAGTATCATGTTTGATTTCTAATATCATATTAAATATTTGATGTTCAGCCAGTTTATTAAAATGATATAATACAGTTTCCTGATATTTATTATCTACTAATTTATAAGTACCTCCTCCATAAGTATCCTCAGTGACCGTATCAGGCAGAACTTTCCTACTACCTGCAAAAAAGAAGTTCTTTTCTGACCAGATTTTAATCTGGGCACCCTGAATATTGCCTGGGAATTCTGTTATAACAGAATCTGCTGCCATATGTTTAGTATAAACCAATTGCCAAGCCCCTATAGGCAGATTTCTTTTAAATGGTTTACAACTACCTATCATCAATAAAATCATTAAATAAAAAATAACTTTTATTGCTTTCATAATTTAATATTTTGTAGGTTAATAGATTATTATAAATAAAACGATCATAGAATTACTTTTAAAAACAAACTAATTCTATTTTTTAGATTTTCTTATTTAATGCTACTATTATAACCAGCCATTTATTTTTAAACAAATGCTTGTTATCCATTGTTTATAACAATAAATAAGCTAATATGGTTCATAAGAAATAACTCTTGAAATAACAAAAGCCTATTTTGTTATTGAGTCGTAACAAACACGATTATTTAATTTACAAAAAGAAATAAATGAATAATTTGGAGGCTTGTGGGATATTCAAGAAAGAAATAACACCACGATAAACATTTTTTTAGTCCGCATAAACATCCAATTTATTAAATATACGGATTCTATAAAAAATAATATTTTAATCCCGAAAATATATAAATATATTTACCTTAAATAAAGTTAATTACCAATTAGCTAAAAACTAAATATCATGAAAGATATAGATGAATACAGACCTGGTAATCTTGTTATATTTGAAAATGAATCTACAAAAGCAAAAATTGTAAGAGTAACACAAATAGAATATATTAATAATACAATTTATTCTTTGCAAATTAACAACTGTAATTGGATTTCCAGAAAGGAAATAAAACCTGTTCAATTATTTATTGATTCGTTAGTTGATTTAAAATTCTATATAAACAGTGATTACAAAAAGGACAACTTAGGCAACATTGTTAAAGTTGATTACATAGAAGATATATATCATTACTCTAAAGGAAGTTTAGAGCTCAAAATACATAAATCAGATGATACTATCTGGTATAAAAAAAAGCAGATTCACGATATCCATCAACTACAAAATTTATGTGCTGATATAACAGGGGAACCTTTTACTATATCGGAACTTTACGAGAGTCACTTTACAAAATCCTTTTTTGAATACTCTGGTTTCTAGTTTCTCACAATAAATTATATAATATTCCCATGTGATCCCATTTAATTAATATCTAATGGGGTGCATGAGTAGTCCGTAAAGCTCTTGTTCCAAACAAATTAGATATTTAGAATGCACTATTTGGCATTACATTATTACTATCAAGCATTATAAAAATTATACTTTATGACATTATAAATTCAGTTATTCTTTTTATTTCGGAACAAAAGCAACAGTTGTATCTGCAATATTAATGGGATTTTTACAAATATTATAAGTTTTAATACCCCTATCAGTCAACAACTAGTTCCTATTGAAACATTTTTAAGAAATCGGAAAAAATAAATGAACGTTAATCAATTAGAATCAATTATTTTTATTAATTTTATATTTCGCAGCTAAATGAGACACACTATGAAAACAGCTATCGTTATTGGAGGAACTGGCTTGGTGGGTGCTCAACTGGTTGATTTACTATTAAACGACCAGGATTTTGATAAGATCAAGGTGTTTGGACGCAGATCGTTAAACATCTCAAATTCAAAACTCGAAGAGCATTTAATAAACTTCTCGAAACCTGAAGACTGGAGAGATCTGGTTAAAGGGGATGTGCTGTTTTCATGCATTGGAACTACAGTATCAAAAGCAGAAAGTAAAGAAAAACAATATGAAGTAGATTTTACGTATCAATATAATTTCGCCGAGATCGCTTCAAAGAACAGAGTTAGTGAATATGTTCTTATTTCATCTATCGGAGCCAACAGTAAATCTTACTTTTTCTATCTTAGGATGAAAGGAGAATTAGAGGAGGCAGTAAAAAAACTTTCTTTCAAAAAAATCATCATTGTAAGACCGGCTCAACTTTATGGAAACAGGCATGAAAAACGTGTAGGTGAAACGATGGGACTTGCTATAAGCAAAGCATTATGCAAAATAGGTTTATTCCATGAACATCGGCCTATTCATGCCAGAAGAGTTGCAGAAGCTATGATTGAATCTACTCGATATTACAATTCTACAGCAACTATATCTTCATCTGAATTATTTGGTTTATCTAAATTTTACAATAGAAATAGAGACATTTATTACACAAAAGACAGTTCCAGCAAATTACTTTCTTATTAATATCAAAGCTCTTCAAACAGTTCCTTTTAAGCACAACATTTTTGATATAATATAACAAACAATTAAGGCTATTCTGAAAGATACTTATACATTAAAATATAAATATTTATCCAGAACAGCCTTTTATTTCTTATAGATTTCAACTAATCATTCTGATGTTGAGGACGAAGCAAATCATTTACAGTTTTCACTGGGTTAAAGGTTGAAAGAGGTACTTCTACAAAAACAGTATTCCAATCACTCATTGCACCGTTCCATAATCCTGGCAACTCTAATGCTTTGAGATCTTTTCCATTTTTTGATTTATTTGAAATAAAACCAGTTGCAGGATCTACAAATTTAGTGAGGTCGAATTTATGTCCTTTATAATCACGAACTGAACAAACTAAATCTACAGGGTTGAAATGAGTTCCTTTCTCAAACATATCTTTTGATTTAGAATCGCTCATGTCAATCTGAGAACTTTCCAATATTTGCAAAGAGACAGTTCCATCAGAGTTATATGCAAGGAAAGGACCGCCTCCTGGTTCTCCTACATTTTTAACCATACCACAAACTCGCATCGGACGGTTTAGTTTGTTTTTCAGATAAAGTACAAGATCGGCATCTTCCAAAACTTTTGTCTCCGGATTTTTGCAGAACAATTTTTTCTGTACAAACTGTATTATTTCTCTAATTTGTTCGGCTGTATATTTACCATTATCTAAAATTTCGAGATACTTAAACGCTTGAGATTGCAACGCAACCAAAACACCCGCAATAAGTTTTTTATAAAGTATCGTATCTTCTTTTAGTTTATCAGGAACAACATTATCTATATTCTTAATAAACACAATGTCTGCATCTAAATCATTCAAATTTTCAATTAGCGCACCATGCCCTCCCGGACGAAATAGCAAACTCCCATCTTCATTACGGAAAGGCTTATTATCCTTGTCTGCAGCCACAGTATCTGTACTTGGCTTTTGTTCTGAAAATGAAACACAATATTCTACATTGAAATCCTTTGAATATTTCTCTTTTTTCTCCTTAACTAAGGCTTCAAAAAGTTCACGATGCTCTGTTGAAACAGTAAAGTGTACATTTACTTTGCCTGATTTACCCGAAGCATACATAGCACCTTCTGCCAAATGTTCTTCCATCGGTGTTCTTGCACCATCTTTGTAATTATGAAATTTCAATAATCCTTTTGGAAGAGAACCGTAATTTAATCCAGCTTCGTTAAGAAGATTTGCTACAACAGCTTTATAATTACCGGAATTCATTAATGATGGGATATATTGCTTTTCATTTTTCAAGCAGACAGCATTCAGATCTTCATAAAAAGCAAAGTTAGCAATATGAGCAAAAAAATCTTTCTCAAATGTTGTAACTGGCTCATTATAATTAGCTTCCAAAAACTCAAAAAGATTTTTAAACATCCTACTTGCAGCTCCTGATGCCGGAACAAATTTCACAATAGTTTTTTCTCCCTTTATGTACTCTTCCCATGCAGAAAGATATTCCTTTTGAATCTCGGCATCTAATGCCAGAATCCCTTTTTCTATAGATGCTGCTGAATCTAGCTTCAAATAAGGAAACCCTTTTGCGAAGCATAAAAGTTGATTTTCTATCTGAATTTCAGAAATACCCTTTTTAGCGAGTAGCTCTTTGTCTTGATTTGTAATCATAAGTTTCAAAGTATTAATTTCAGTTCAAAAGTACAAAAAGTTATTTATCATAACCCATAAAAGAAAGAAAAAAACTACTTTTACGTCAGAAATTGAAAAGTTATGGAAGATACCTCATTTTTCACAGATAAAGAGATAGCAGATCTACGCTCTTTATATAGAAAACTACTGTATACGGCAGGAGACAGTATAAGCCGGGAAGATATACAGACATTAAAGAAGCACCTTTTCGAAGCTATTCAAGCCAATTGTATGCAACGAAACAGTTTTGACATGAACCCTATAATAAGGGATATGCAGACGGCAATAATTGTTTCCGAAGAAATTGGGATGAAAGGATCATGCCTTGTAGGGATTATGCTCCATGAAATGGTAAAAAATAATTTTTGCACTATTGAATCTATACGTGAAATGTATGGAGAAGATGTAGCAGTTATTATAAAAGGTTTAGTTAAAACCAGTGAGCTTTATGCTAAAAGTCCAGCTATTGAATCAGAGAACTTTCGTAATCTTCTGATTTCATTTGCAGAAGACATGCGGGTTATACTAATTATGATAGCCGACAGGGTGAATATTATGCGTCAGATAAAAAATTCTCCTAATGCTGAAGACCGCCTTAAAGTTGCTAATGAAGCAGCATATCTATATGCTCCACTTGCTCATAAATTAGGCCTTTACAAATTAAAATCAGAATTAGAAGATCTTTCACTGAAATATACCCGTAAAGAGACTTATTATCAAATTAAAGACAAGCTTAATGAAACTAAGGCTTCTCGTGATAAGTATATCCAAACGTTTATTGAGCCAATCAAAAAAAAGCTGGAAGATGCCGGACTAAAATTTGATATTAAGGGACGAACAAAATCTATTCATTCCATCTGGAATAAGATGATGAAACAAAAAACTCCTTTTGAAGGGATTTATGATTTGTTTGCTATCCGTATTATTATTGAGGCGGATTTTGATCGTGAAAAAGTAGATTGTTGGCAAGCATATTCTATTATTACGGATATGTATCAACCTAACCCAAAACGTTTGCGCGACTGGTTATCTATACCTAAAAGTAACGGATATGAATCACTTCATATAACAGTTATGGGTCCGGAAGGTAAATGGGTCGAAGTTCAGATAAGAACTCGCCGTATGGACGATATTGCTGAACGAGGACTAGCTGCCCACTGGAAATATAAAGGTGTTAAAGGGGAAAGTGGGCTGGATGAATGGCTTTCTTCTGTACGTGAGGCTTTAGAAAATGCCGATGACGACTCAATGAAAGTGATGGATCGGTTTAAACTCGACCTTTATGAAGACGAGGTTTTTGTCTTTACCCCAAAAGGAGATCTGTTTAAACTTCCTAAAGGAGCAACTGTACTTGATTTTGCATTTCACATCCATAGTAAAATAGGTTGTAAATGTGTTGGTGCCAGGGTTAATGGCAAAAACGTTCAGTTGAAACAAACCCTTAGCAGTGGAGATCAAGTTGAGATTACAACATCTAATACACAATTTCCAAAACAAGACTGGCTGAATATTGTAACAACGTCAAAAGCACGTAACAAAATTCGTCAGGAGCTGAAGGAGATAGCGGGCAAACAAACTGAATTTGCTAAAGAAACTCTTCAAAGAAAGTTCAAGAATCGTAAGCTTGAATATGATGAATCAGTAATGATGCGCTTAATAAAAAAGTCTGGATTCAAAACCGTAACAGACTTTTACCTTAAGATAGCCGACGAAACTCTGGACATCAACGACATTCTCGAAAGATATAACGAAATGTTGAAGAAGGAAACAGAAAGTCATGAAGATGTTCCCTACAGAAGTGCAGAAACATATAATCTTCAACAACCTGTTGTTGATGAAAAAGCTGCAAAGGATGACGTTTTGGTTATTGATCAAAATCTGAAGGGTCTGGATTTTAAACTAGCTAAATGTTGTAATCCAATCTATGGTGATGATGTATTTGGATTTGTCACTGTTTCCGGAGGTATAAAGATTCACCGTGCAGATTGTCCGAATGCTCCTCAGATGATGGAACGTTTCGGTTATCGTATTGTTAAAGCTCGCTGGGCCGGAAAAGCTGTAGGTAAGCAATATCCAATAACCCTTAGAGTTATTGGACACGATGATATAGGAATCGTAACTAATATTTCTTCTATCATTTCAAAAGAGAAGGATATTAATCTGAGATCAATAAATGTTAGTTCACATGACGGACTTTTCTCGGGAACACTTTCAGTTACAATTGACGATACTTCACGCCTGGATGCCCTGATTAAAAAACTTCAGGGTGTAAAGGGCGTTAAGCAAATAAGTCGTAATTAAAGTTATGGAGAAATTCAGCATAAAAAAAAGATTAAAAAGTTTCACCTATGCCTGGAAAGGCATAGGTAGCTTTCTTTTTAAAGAACATAATGCATGGATACATTCTTCTATAACCTTTGCTGTAATAATTTGCGGCATTATTTTTAAAATCAACACTTTTGAATGGATAAGTATTATACTTTGTATTGGCATTGTCTTTGCAGCAGAGGCATTTAATACTTCCATTGAGCGGTTGGCAAATTTAGTCTCTCCACAAGAAAACAATATAGCGGGTGATGTAAAAGATATTGCCGCGGGTGCAGTTTTAATATGCGCTATTGCTGCCGCCATAGTTGGACTTATTATTTTTTCTCCCCATTTTATTGCTTGTTTTTAGTCATAGTTAGAATTCCAGATATTCTTGCTGTTATTCTAATAAACTCTGATCGTTTAGCAATGCTAAACACTAACAAATATAACAATCAACCTAAACTAAGAACTTATTATGAAAAAAGAATTCACGAAATTTTTGATTTTCTTTTTAGCATTATTTTCTACCGCAAGCATCCCAGTTAATGCAAAGAAAAGTGGAGATATTGCTGATCCTAACCTTCGGCTACATTATAATAGTCCAGCTAAACTATGGGAAGAAACACTGCCACTTGGCAACGGACGATTAGGCATGATGCCGGACGGAGGAATAGAAAAGGAACTTATTGTTCTCAATGATATTACGATGTGGTCGGGTTCTGAAGCTAATTATAACAATCCGGAAGCCGCAACCTATTTACCTCAAATCAGAACACTATTATTACAAGGAAAAAATGAAGAAGCTCAAGATGTTATGTATAAGCACTTCGTTCCTGTAAAACCAGAAAAAGGAGGCACCTATGGTAGTTATCAGATGCTGGGAAACCTTGTAATTGACTATACTTATAAAAAAGAAGCAAAAAAGAATTCGCCAGATTACAATAGACCAGATTCTTACGAACGGGAATTAGATCTGAATAATGCTGTTTCCAAAACACACTTTTATAAAAATGGAATTGAATATATACGTGAATATTTTGTATCCAGAACAAAAGATGTAATGGTCATCAGAATCAGTGCTCCCAATGTAATTGGTGCCGTTTCGTTCAAGGCTATGCTGAACCGCCCGGAACGAGCTACAATAAGTGCAGAAAAGAATCAATTAGTAATGGAAGGAGTATTAGACAGTGGCGTAGATGGAAAAGACGGTGTATCTTTTACTGCTAAACTGCGGGCAAAAACACACGGAGGTACAGTTTCTGTAAAAGATGATGGACTAGAAGTTAAGAATGCCAACAGTGTTGAATTATACATTTCTGCAGGTACTGATTTTAAAATTGGAGAACAACAATATAAATCATCAGTAGATTCATTAATGAATAAAGCTTTTGCTATTTCATACAATAAAATTAAAAATGACCATATAGCTAATTATGAATCATATTTCAATCGTGTAAAAATCAATATCGGTAATATTAACTCTATGACGGCAAATTACCAGCATAAATTAGAATTAACAACCGACGAACGCATCCGTTTATTCCAATTAGATGATGATCCTGCACTTGCAGCACTCTACATGCAATATGGACGTTACTTGTTTATCAGCAGTACGCGCTCTGGCACACTCCCACCCAACTTGCAGGGATTGTGGGCTAATACTATCAGTACTCCATGGAATGGTGATTATCATCTGAACATTAATATACAGATGAATTATTGGTTAATGGAACCGGGAAATTTATCAGATTTATATCAACCTCTTCTGAGCCTGACAAGCAATCTGACAGATTCTGGGGAGAAATCAGCCAAAGCTTTCTATGGAGATAAAGCACAAGGATGGCTTGCACATATGATGACTAATGTATGGAACTATACCGCTCCTGGTGAACACCCATCCTGGGGAGCAACCAATACAGGTGGTGCATGGCTTTGTGCTCATTTGTGGGATCATTATGAGTTTTTGGGAGATAACAAAACGGAAGATGGCCAATCTTATTTGAAACAGATATATCCAATACTAAAAGGCGCATCAGAATTCTTTCTCTCTACCATGATTGAAGAACCAACTCATGGCTGGCTAGTAACTGCTCCCAGCTCATCACCGGAAAACAGTTTTTATACAAAAGAAGGCTCAGAACCGGTAAGCATTTGTATGGGACCTACTATGGATAACGAACTAGTTAGGGAACTTTTCTCAAATGTAATAAAAGCATCTCAGATTTTAGGATGCGATGAAGAATATCGTAAGCAACTTAGCGCTGCTTCACTTAAGCTGCCTCCTTTCCAGATCAGTAAAGATGGTTATCTCATGGAATGGCTTGAAGATTATAAAGAAACAGATATTCACCACCGCCACGTATCACATCTTTACGGTTTACATCCTGGGAATCAGATAACACTTAGCCAGACTCCAAAACTGGCAGAAGCATGCAAAGTTACATTGAACCGAAGAGGTGACGAAGCAACTGGATGGTCGCGCGCATGGAAAATGAATTTCTGGTCGAGACTGGGTGATGGTAACCGTGCTTATAAATTATTTAAAAGTTTGCTTACCCCAAGTTACCAACCTGAAACACCAAGCAAAAGAGGCGGAGGAACATTCCCTAATTTATTCTGTGCACATCCTCCATTTCAGATTGACGGGAACTTTGGCGGTTCAGCAGGAATAATGGAAATGTTGCTTCAAAGTCACGAAGGATTTATCAATCTTTTACCAGCTATTCCAACTAGTTGGGATGAAGGAAGCTTCAAAGGACTTAAAGCGCGTGGAGGAGCTACTATAGATATTTCCTGGAAAAATGGGAAGCCCACATTTACTACTATTAAATCGGCTTACGGAGGAACTTATAAGCTAAAAGTTCCGGAGAATGTGAAAACTGTTCAGGTTAAAGGAAAAGGGATTAATAAGAAATTCAGCAAAGAGAAATTTATAGAAATTCCGATTTATAAGGGAGCTAGTGTAAAAGTCAGTTTTAAGTAATAAAATCTATTATAACTATACAAAGGGAATGTTCTGCTTATGGATATTCCCTTTATTATTCTTATCATCAATATATAATCTCCAGAAAAATAGACTATTTTGTAAAATAGTATTAATATTTCCTACAATAGATAGTTATTTAGAATTTAAATTATTTAAATACGCTTTTAGTCTTGAATGCTTAAGAATTTATTCCTATTTTTGTACCAGAATCACTTAAAATTATATCAATGGAATATTTTCAGTTTATTTTAGACTTTGTTCTTCATATTGATGACCAATTACCCCTACTTATAGAGCAATACGGCACTTGGATTTATGCAATTCTTTTTTTCCTTATTTTTCTTGAAACCGGATTTGTTGTAACTCCTTTTTTACCTGGAGACTCTTTATTATTTGTTGCAGGAACATTAGCTACAGTTTCAACCAACCACATGAACATACATTTGCTGGTTCTTATGCTAATTATTGCAGCCGTTTTGGGAGATGCGTCCAACTATGTTATAGGCCGATATTTTGGGACCAAGCTTTTCAGTAACCCTAATTCTAAGATTTTTAAACAAAAATATTTAGAACAGACTCATGCTTTTTATGAAAAACATGGTGGTAAAACAATTATTTTAGCTAGATTTGTTCCAATAGTACGCACATTTGCTCCATTTGTTGCAGGTATGGGACACATGAGTTATCGTCATTTTGCTCATTATAACATTATTGGAGGAGTTGTTTGGGTTACATTAATAACCTATATTGGCTATTTTTTAGGAAGCCTGGAAATCGTTCAAAAGAACTTAGAGATTATGATTATTTCGATTGTAATAATCTCTATACTTCCTGCTATTATTGAGATTTGGAAAAACAAACGCAAAAATAAAACGGCTTAACAGACACAATAAACCGTGCAGATGTAATACACATCCTTAATAGTAAAATATGAAGTCCGGGAAGGATAATTCTTTTTCTTTTTTGAATCTGTTTTAATAATTAAGATAATCTACTGTTATTAAATACTATGAATAGAAGAGAACCTTCATTTATTAACAATCTCTTATTTAGAGATTATCGTTTTATATTTCTAGTATGGATTATTACATCTATAGTATGCGGAGTTTTAAAGTATACCAGAGGATCTTATAATAACTACAGTATATTTAAGAATCTGTTTTGGCATGCCATTCATCAATTACCTCTTTACGAACATTACCCTAAAGAATACTCTGATGTTACTCACTATGGAGTATTTTTCAGTTCTGTAATTTTCCCTTTTGCTCTCGTACCGGATATAGTAGGTGTTATTTTATGGGTAACACTTAGTACCTGGTTTTTATTTTATGCAATAAAAAGATTACCACTCAGCAGAAACGAGCACTTATTCGTATACCTTTTCTGTGTTATGGAGTTATTTAACTCTTTGGCTTCGCAGCAGTTCAATGTTGGAATAGCCGCTATTCTTATTTTCTCTTTTTTTCTGATAGAGCACAAAACGGATTTTTGGGCAGCATTTTTTATTATGCTGGGAACTTTCACCAAATTATATGGAATTATGGGACTAGCTTTTATTCCTTTCTCCAGGAATAAAAAAAGGTTTCTGTCTTCTTGCCTGTTCTGGAGTGTAATTATGTTCTTTTTCCCAATGCTTTATACTTCACCGGATTATGTGCTAACACAATATCATTCATGGATAATCAATCTTATTGAAAAGAATAATCTGGACCATTTCGCTTATTATCAAAATATATCATTGCTGGGTATGGTTAGAAAAATAAGCGGTTGCAGTAGCTACTCAGACCTTTGGCTGATTATTCCCGGTATTATACTATTCTGCCTACCATTCTTACGTGTAAAACAATACCGCTCTCAGAGTTTTAAACTAATGATATTAGCTTCAACATTACTGTTTGTTGTATTGTTTAGTACCGCAAGTGAATCTGGAACGTACATTATAGCAATGATAGGAATAGCTCTTTGGTATGTAAAAACACCTTCACAAACAACTTCATTTAATCTAACTCTTTTAATATTTGCTTTTTTTCTGACAGGACTTTCAAGCAGCGACTTATTTCCTGTTGAAGTAAGAAAAACATTCATTTTTCCGTTCGCTCTAAAGTCTTTACCATGTTTCATTATCTGGCTTAAGATTACTTATGAGCTGTGTTTTCTTAATTTCTGTCTGAAAGAAGGAATTCCAAGAGCCGAAGAAGATCGTTTGTTAGTTCCAAATGATAATAATGAAATAGATATTGTATTGCCTTGTTATAACCCACCAACAAATTGGCAAGAAACAATGCATGAAAACATTAAGCAAATATTTAAATATTTTCCGGATAAGGTTTTTCATATCATTGTAGTAAATGACGGCTCATCTATAAATATGGACGAAGCTGAAATAGAAAAATTCAAAACTATCATGCCTAAAGCTCAGTTTATCAGTTATCCGGAACACAGAGGAAAAGGTTATGCTGTTAGAAAAGGAGCCGAATACGCCTGCTCTTCTCTGATGATATATATAGACTGGGATTTT
Organism: Bacteroidaceae bacterium; assembly: GCA_963668125.1. Classification (GTDB taxonomy): domain Bacteria; phylum Bacteroidota; class Bacteroidia; order Bacteroidales; family Bacteroidaceae; genus Bacteroides. Next base: position 3,018,862 of record OY764215.1, read on the forward strand.
CCGTATGACAAAGAAAGCATGAGGGCTGTTTTCGAGAAGCTTGAAGAGGGATATGATATTGCTGTAGCTACAAGAGTCAACAGTTATTATCCAAACACCGATCTTAATACGATACGTACCTATATTTCTGTCTTAACCAGAATATTAAACTGGATAGTTCTTGGAATAAGATATAGCGATGTACGTAGAGGATTCAAAGGCATGAACCGTAAAGGCAAAGATCTTCTTTTAAAAACTCAGATAAATCATTTCCTATTTGATACAGAGTTTGTCTATTTGGCATCAAGGAAACGATATATGCACATCTGCAGTACAAGAGCAAAATTAAGAGAGAATGTAGGTTTTACATTTATGGATATAACCGCTTTTGGTAGAGAGATAGCTAACTTTATTCGAATTGCAGTGAAATAATTTAAGTATCCGTCTCCACACTCATATTATCAAAATTCAAGTTTACCGGCAATAAAATGCCGATTATATCTATTATCTTTGCTTATAGAATGACAATAGAAGAGCAAAAAATTATCCATATTGACATGGATGCCTTTTATGCCTCAGTTGAGCAAAGGGATCATCCTGAATGGCGGGGCAAACCTCTTGCTGTGGGCCATGAAGAAGAACGTGGTGTTGTAGCTACAGCTAGTTATGAAGCTCGCCGATATGGTGTTCATTCTGCAATGTCATCCGTCAAAGCTAAAAAACTTTGCTCCGAACTAATATTTGCTCCATTGCGCATGGCCGTATACAAGGCTGTTTCTGCACAAATACATCAAATTTTTCACGAATACACAGATATCATAGAACCTATCTCGCTCGATGAAGCATTCCTGGATGTTACTGAAAACAAAAAAGGTATTGATTTGGCCGTCGATATTGCTAAAGAAATTAAGCAACGCATAAAGGAAGAAACCGGACTCACAGCATCAGCGGGAGTTTCTTACAATAAATTTCTGGCAAAAGTAGCATCAGAACATCGTAAACCAGATGGGCTGTGCACCATTCACCCTCAAAAAGCACAAGAATTTATAGACAAACTGCCAATAGAATCTTTCTGGGGAGTTGGTAAAGTGACAGCAAAGAAAATGCATGCACTAGGCATTCATAATGGAGCACTGCTTAGAATGAGTACTCCGGATTTTCTGACCTTACAGTTTGGGAAAGCAGGAATGCTTTATTACAACTTTGCGCATGGCATAGACCCTCGTCCTATAGAGCCTGAAAGGGAACGCAAATCGGTGGGATGTGAAACAACTTTCGAACATGATTTAGAAATAAAAAGTTCAATTATAATAGAGTTATATCACGTTGCTCAAGAGCTTATACAAAGATTAGAAAAATCCGGTTTCAAAGGCTACACGCTTACACTAAAAATAAAGTTCAATGACTTTACTCAGAAAACGCGTAGCATTAGCGAAGACCATCCACTCACAACCTTAAAAGAAATTCTACCTTTAGCCAAAGAACTACTTAAAGGTGTAGATCTAACCAATCACCCTATCCGCTTGTTGGGACTGAGTGTTTCTAATCCTTGGGAAGAAATAACCTCTCGGGGAAACAGACAATTATCATTTAAATTCAAATAGAATATTTAGATTTAAATAAACAAACAAAAGATTATTCCATTTTCAATTTAATATCTATATTTATAGCCATATATCAACAAACGTCTAAATATTAATATTTTAGATTATGGCTATCCCAACATCAAGAACTAAAGAACATGGCCGGATAATAATAAACAAAGACCTTTGCAATGCCTGTGGACTATGTGTGTCTGTTTGCAAAGATTTTAGTCTGACAATTGAAAACGGAAAAGTTAAGCTGGCAGATAATCCATTATTCGGTTGTTTAGCTTGTGGACATTGTATGATGATCTGTCCGCAAAAAGCAATCACCATTGAAGGTAGATGTACTTCAACTAGTGATTTAATAGAAATGCCTTCCAGAGAAGAAGCTGCATCATATAAATCATTACTGAATTTACTGTACCGTCGCCGGAGTATCCGTGAATTTAAAGATGTACCCGTTGAAAATGAACTAATTGATAAAATAATAGAAGCTGCCCAAACAGCGCCAATGGGCTTACCACCTTCGGATGTACATGTGTTAGTATTCGACAGTAAAGAAAAAGTCTCGGCATTTGCAAAAGACTTCTGTCACTATCTTGAAAACATGAAATGGTTTGTTTCCAAATGGTTTCTCACGCTAATGAGACCAATCTGGGGAAAAGCAAACACAGAACTATTTAAAGGATTTGTTCGCCCTTGCGTTTACGCCTATACCGATTACATGATGAAAGGTGAAAACATTGTAAATTATGATGCACCGATTGCACTATATTTTTACGCTACTCCCTATAGCGATCCGGCTGATCCGCTTATAGCTGCAACATACGCCATGCTTGCTGCCGAATCACTGGGCTTGGGCACCTGCTTTAACGGTGCAGTACACCCATTTATCCAAAATGGAAAAGCAGCCAAACTGTTTAGAGAGAAATATGGAATTAAATACAAAAGTCGTGAAGGTATATTCCTTCTTATTGGCTACCCAAAAGTAAAATACGCAGCAAGCATAAAACGAACATTCGCTTCAATCGATAGAATTTAGCTTCTGGTCGTAAGGATATTTATTGGCCAATGGTTTTAATTCTTTGGTCAATAAATAAAAATCATTGGCCAATAAAAGTCCGGTTATTCACCAATAATTTTGAAACGCATTCTGAATGCCAGATTTGGCATTTAAAAGAAAATCCCCTGCAATGCTTATTCATTATAACATTGCAGGGGCAGTTTTTTTCAACGATTTAGATAACTTCTTTACAAGCAAAGGCTTGTATACAATATTTTATATTAGAATTTATAACCAGCAGTTATTCCAAAGTTAATATTCTTTGGAGCATTATCACCATCCCCTAGTTTTGTTAATCCAAGCTGACTTTCAATTCCAATAATAACTTTATTAAATTCTAATGACACTCCAAAACCTAATCCGGCATCAAATCTTTTGAGGCCATCACTACCGAATGTATCTGTATCACCAGATTCAGTTTGACCATTGGCATTAACCTTACCTGTTGATTTTCCACCTACACCATAAGCAAAATATGGACCGGCTGCAATAACAAAATTAGTATTGTTAGAAATTGGCATTCTTGCCTGAAGATTAACTGGTAATTCAAGATACATTTGGTTAATAGTTACTTTAGCACTGTATCCATTAATTTCTCCTGATGCCTTTGTTCCTTTTGAAGATAAGAACAAAGATGGTTGCAAAGACCACGTATTATCTAAAGCATATTCCATGCCAACACCAAGTTTAAAACCAATTTTGGCATCAAGTCCATCTGTACCTTCACCAGTCCAATTACTAATATTAAGACCAGCCTTTGCATTCCAGGAAACCGGAGTTGCATTTGTTTGAGAACTTTGTGCATTTACAAGGGAATTACATCCTAATAAAATAGCCGCTAATAAGAACAGTTTTTTCATATAAAATAGTTTATACCCTTAATCCCCAATCAGGCGTTTTTTATTTTAAGCGTGGGGATAAAATTATTTATCACAATCAATTGCTATAACAACAATCATATTAAGCAAAATGAATTAAATAACCTTCAACGCTATATCAAAAAAGACGTTACAAATATATTCATCTTTTTCACACAAACAAACAATTATTACAACTTATTTTTATCTTTATTCTATAGTAACTTCTAAAACATTAATGTCTAGATATTTATACTTTTACAATTAAACAGATTTATCGTGTATCAGTCCATATATTTCCTTCATAATAAGTCTATTTAATGTAATACAATTCAAACCATTTCAATTATGACTTGTTTTTAATTATAGAGAAAGAATAGATCGTCTTTAATTCAGGAGTAATGAAAGCAAGTGTTATTTCTAAAATCATATTAGTTGTAATATTTCTGTTATCATGCTTTAAAGGAGAAGCGCAGAATATTGTATCTGATACTATAAAAGTTTCTGCAGGAAATTTGAATTCACAGCTTGGAGATAAAAAGGATCTCATTACAAACTTAACCCTCAAAGGAAAAATAAACGGAACAGATATTACAACGATTCGAAGTATGGCAAAATTAACCGTACTCGATATATCAAAAGCAAGTATAGTAAAAGGAGGAGTTTTTATCAGTTCCTTATATGATGATAAAATCGATGTATCAAATGACGAAGTTCCCGAAGAAGCCTTCTACGCCAAAGAGAATCTAAAAACAATAATCCTTCCTGAAAACATAACAGCAATCGGCTTGAAAGCATTTTCAGATTGCACAGGTCTCACTGCTATAATAATTCCCGAAGGGGTTACTTCTATCGGCACAAATGCGTTTTATGGTTGCTCAAAATTATCCATTCTTTCACTTCCAGCCAGTATTACTCTTATAGATTATGGCGCCTTCCAGGAATGCACCGGATTAAAAGAAATACATTGTAAAGCTACTACTCCACCCAAGATCACCCCTTTTACATTCTACGGGGTTCCTAAAAGTAGCTGCAAATTATATGTTCCTGTTGGAATTTCAGCACAAGCCAAAACTGTTGCAGGTTGGAATGAATTTAAAACCATCCTCGAAGAATAATTTAAATTGAGAAAATCTATTCAATTAATAACTACTGACTATCTATCTCATATTGTATGTATGAATGCTTGTTCCTTGCGCTGAGGGTAAATAATTAATTCCATACCAACACATTTGCAGCAGAACAAAAGACACAAGAAGTATTACAAGCGCTTTTCGATATTCATTTCTTTTATGAAGACGGAAATGAATATAGCATAAGTAACTTAACCATGTAGCAGCCGCCCATGTTTCTTTCGGATCCCAGCTCCAGTAGTGCCCCCATGCTTCTTTTGCCCATAAGGCTCCGGATAGTAAACCAAGAGTTAGGAAAGATAATCCAACATTAGCCAGATTATCACACAAATCCATCTCCATGGGCGATATGTTTTGCTTCTTCTTCCAAAGAAGATAAATAGCCATTACTGCAGCTGCACCCAGCATTGCATAAGCAAACATATATACGATAACATGTGGTGCAAACCAAGGACTTTGTAATGCAGGCATTAATGTTTTATTATGTATCTCGGGCTTTAGTATATTGATGCAAATAAATACTAATGACAGAATAGTACTAAAACTTAGTATCCATTTATATTTCCATCGGCTATATGTAATAATACCCACCAACGGAAGGAAGAATGAATACCAAAGACGAGTTTCGCCCATAGTCCGCAGAGGAGGACGTTCAAGTGAAATCCACATTCCTAAGATAAATATAAAAAAGACTACTAATCCCACTATTGTAAATCCGTAAACGAATACAGGTTTTTTCTCTCGCCAGGCAGCATACGCACCAAAACTCCAGAAGCAAAGAGACACGATGGCAAACAACGAAAATATTCCCAACTCATACTTTACCCTCCTTATTCTTTTTAGCCATAGTAAACATACATATTGCTCCAACCACCATCATTAATATGCCTGTATACACTACTGGCAGCCATGAATCTTTTACTAACTGAAACACACTAACCTCACTCCACCTTCCTTTTGATTCATCATAACTTAATTGATAGATTTTCCATCCATCAATTTCGAAAGGCTTATTCACCTCAATTGTAGCATCTTTAACTTTCTTAGATTCCAGATACACGGTTACATTCGAATAAAAGCGTTGTGGTTCCAGTTCCGGCATTACCAGACTCACTTTATCATCCAACTTTATTGCGTTATAAGGAAACATAAAGTTTCCGCAACTCACCCACCCTTCACGAGATATGCCTGTTTTATGATTTATAGCTTTCACATAAAGAGCATTTGTTGCTCCAAACGAATGAAACTCAACATACCGAAGTGTATCTCCTGATGGTACACTTGCCGCATATTGAAGATACTTTTTTACTGAAACAGTCCAGTCGAGCAGTTGACCAGTTCCAAGACCAGGCTCTACTAAAAACGTGGCAGACTTTCCTTGAGGAATAGACGCACCTGTTTCGTTGTCGATCAGCATTAATTTAGGTGGATATTCCTTAATTGAGAATTTATGCAATTCAATAGCTAAAGGCAATTCAACAACTTCTTTTCGTTCATTTAAAGCACGCCACTCCGGCCTGCCGACCATTGTAGTCATTTCTAGTTTTTGAATATCTGCACTTCCTAAAATAGAACCAACCAGCGCCAGCAATAACCCGATATGATTCAACATAAAAGATGTATCACCCCACTTAAAATGGTTCAATCGTCTTATTATCGTCATTGACAGAATAGTAATCATCCAAAGGAATAATAATGCAAAAGACCATGCCGAGAGCATCTGAGAGAATCCTATGAAGTTACCTTCCATCGTAATATAAGTGGGAGTCTGCCTGATAAGCCCCATCAAAACAATCATAAATACCATAGACGACATGGAAGATATAGCAGCCTGATAACTACTAAGCCAACTTACTATATAAGATGATTTCTTGTATTTAATATATAATACCGTAAGCAATAAAAAATATCCAATTCCAGAAATCAGATTAACAGGATATGCAAGAGCATCAAGATTAATTTTTCCAATTGATATTTGGAGCATTGTGCCTGTAATAAATAATCCGATACAGATTGAATACCCTTCTTTAAATCCCCAAGGTTGTTTCCACATATAATAATATTTGTTCAATTCTTACACAAAGATAACCACTATCAACTTTTAATGATGATAGTGGTTACTTTAATTTCATTCAACTTTAATCTTTATATTAAATCTTTGCAAACCGTCCGTTAGCTTTTGCTTTTTCAAGCCAGCGTGGAACAATCGTTTTAAGAAATTCATTTTTTGTTTTTTGCTCTTTTGGTATATCCAAACCAATATATTTCTGAGCTTTTGCTTTTGTAGAAATATCTGGCATTGGCACATCTGTAGTGTAACCATTCTTTGCCAAAACTTTAGCAATAGCCAAACGAGCTTGCAATGCTCTGTCTATTCCATGACTCAACATGCGTTGAACTTCCTGAGGAGCATGAAATGCAGCTCCATGAGATGCAACAGAAAAATCCCATCTCCATTGAGCTTGTCGAATCAAATTCAAAGCCTCTTTCATCTGTACTTCTGTAGCTCCTTTATCCCACGCAAATTTAGCTTCTATGTGCGCTTTAGCTAGTTCTTTTTCCAGACGAATGCGTATTTCGTTGCATTTTCTTTGTCTTTCGTATACATTGTTACGAAGAGTTTCTTCACTTTCACGGTGACAAACCTGACAAGTTCTGTCTATGGATGCTAAAGGACTTTGAATATGATGATCACTATATTTTATTCCTCCTTCATTCTCATACGGCATATGACAGTCGGCACAAGATACACCTCTCTGTCCATGAATACCCAATTGGAATATTTCGAAATCAGGATGCTGAGCTTTTAGTATAGAAGCTCTGCTTAAAGCATGTTTATAATCAGAATGGTTAACTTTATCGTAATATTCTTCAATTTTTTCTACAGTCATCCCTTTATCCCAAGGGAATGTAAGATAATTGCCATCTTTTTTGAAATAATACTCAACGTGACATTGAGCACAAACCAATGATCTCATTTCTTGCGGAGTTGCTTTATCAATATCCCTCCCCTGACGAGCGAAAGCCTCACGCAAAGCAGGACGACTTATATGCAGATCCATAGTTTTTGATTCATGGCAATCAGAACAACCTATAGGATTAACAATTTCACTACCAAAAGCAGACCATTTATTATTATAGAACGCATTTACCCCTATTACTTCCATCATACGAGGAACATCCGGACTTTTGCATGTCCAGCAAGTTGAAGGCTGAGGACCATCTTTATCCGTTTTAGGAGCTCCGGTCCTGAGAGTTTCTCTAATATCTTCAATAGCATGCATATGTCCTCTCGGAGTTTTATATTCTTTTGAAAAAGCATATCCGGCCCAAAGAATTACCATTTCGGGGCGCTGCTCTAACACATCAACAGCCTGACTGCCATTGAACTCACTCTTAAAACTCGTATCTGCCGTCTCCGACCACGTTTGATACTCTCGAGGATAGTTTTCCCTGAAGATTTCATTCCTGGCCTCGATGCCTTTTATGTCTACTTTTCTGTTATTATAGATACTAACCACCTCTGCCCTGTGTTCCATTAAGGATGCAACAATCAATCCTAACACAAATACAATGACCATTGTTCCTCCAAACAATAACCATCCTTGCCATGCTTTCAGTTTCTTTTCCATATCCTATCTCTTTATATTTTTCTGACTATTTCATTATTTTCTTCAACCATTCGGGTACAGGCGATTTCGGATAAGGAACCAGCGCATAAGGAGTTGAAGAGAGACTGTTAGTTCCTCCATGAGTAACTTGTCGATGACAATCCCAGCAAGCTTTTCCTTCTCCAACCTGGGTCATCATGTAATCAACTCTACCGGTTTTTACAAATTCAGTATTTAATTGAGTGTGGCAACGGATACAGTTATTCATTATAACCTCTGCACTTGCCGGAATTGCCTGAATGGTCTGTCTCTCACTGTTAGTTAAAAACTTATATGTGTGCCTGAGGCCATCATTTGCCTTGAAGAAATATTTTTTTGCAATATTTTCGTGAGGAACATGACAATCATTGCAGGTAGTTCCCCTATTGTGAGAACTATGTTGCCAGGTAGCATAATATGGACCCATTACATGACAATTAACACAAGCTGCCGGACTATCGCCCAGGTAATCTTGTGCTCTTAGCAAGTAGAGAAACAGACATCCACTACCTGCAATCACTCCTAGCAGAATGATTAATATTAGCTTGTGAGAATATCTGATTTTTATATCCATAATTATTTAATGCTGAAAAAAATATTCTATATATATTAAATCAGAAAATAATCAAAGAATAAAAGAACTGTTGAGTTAGTGATAAACCCTGTGCATAAAATTAACAGCTAAATGTACATATTATACATGAAAAATAAAAGTATTTAAGAGAAAAATAGTCTAAAATCCAAGCACATATAAACAGGCATATTATATACCAATATTTAATAATATAGAAATGCAATATCTTTGATAATAAGCATTTTATATAAAACAAAAAAACAATCAAAAATTTTAATGTTTGATAACATAGAATAAATGTAAAATTGAAACATTTAAAAACAAGCAAAACTACTATAGATCAAAGCTTTAAGTATAAAACACCAATATATGTGTTCGAACACACATATTGCATATTCAAATCTTTAATCTTAAATTTGCATCGACGACATCAATAAGCCATTGCTATCAATAACAATGATAAACGATACAGAAAATATAAGAATTAAAGATATAGCTCAAATGGCTGGTGTCTCTGCCGGAACTGTCGATAGAGTACTTCACAATCGTGGACGCGTTTCTAAAGAGAATCTTAAGAAAGTGAATGCTGTACTTAAGATGGTTAATTATCAGCCAAATCTGATAGCAAGATCTTTGGCTTCAAAAAAACAATATAAAATAATAGCCATCATACCCTCTTTTAAAAAAGGAGAATATTGGGAAAGTATTTCTAAAGGTATTGACAAGGCTGGTTCTGAATTTGAAGATCATGGAGTACATATTCATAAACTTTATTTTGATCAATACGACAACAATTCGTTGAATAAAACTATAGATGAACTTTTTCAAGGAAGTTTTGATGCAGTACTAATCGCTTCGCTTTTTGCAGATTCTGTGATTAATCTTTCTCAGAAACTTGATAAGTTGAATATTCCTTATAATTATATTGACTCAAATATTGCAGAACAAAACCAGCTTGCATATTTTGGTACCAATTCTTTTGACAGTGGTGTTATAGGTGCAAAGATATTGCTTAATACAATTGGTAAAAACGCGAATATACTGGTAACAAGGTTGATTCACAGCGGAGATCAGAATTCTAATCAGTGTATTAACAGAGAAGCCGGATTTAATAGCTATCTAAATACTGTGGGCTATACAGGAAAAGTTCATTATGTGGATTTAAAGATTGGAAGTTCTGTATTCAACTTCAGTGTACTTGATGCATTCTTTGAAAAGAAAAAAAATATCAAAGGAATTATTGTTTTCAATTCTACATGTCACAAACTTGCTAATTACATAAAAATCAGAGATATTCATAACCTGATAGTTGTAGGATATGATGTAATTGAAGAAAATGCAAAGGCATTAAGAGAAGGCTATATAACTGCACTGATAGCTCAAAGACCGCAGCTTCAGGGATATAATGGAATTAAATCTTTATGCGAATATTTAATACTAAAAAAAAGACCGCAAAAAGAGAATTTTATGCCTATTGATATTCTGATGAAGGAAAACGTGGATTATTACAATGAACAATAGCAATTTATATACAACTTTTAAAAACAAAAAGATGGAAAATTTATTTAACATTTCTGGCAAAGTAATCATCATCACAGGTGGATATGGTGTTTTAGGTAGAGGTATATCTATGTACCTAGCTCAACAAGGAGCTAAAATTGTGATTATTGGCAGAAGCCAGGAAGAAGGCGATGCACTGGTTAGCGAAATAAAGAAACAAGGCGGACAAGCTATGTTTGCACAGGCTGATGTTACAGATAAAGCAATGTTAGAAGATTGCAAAAAACTGGTTCTAAAAAATTATGGTAAAATTGATATTTTAATAAATGCAGCCGGAGGTAATATGCCGGGCGCCACAATTGCTCCAAGTCAGACTATTTTTGATTTGAATATCGATGCTATGAAAACAGTAGTAGATCTTAATCTGTTTGGTACAGTATTGCCTACTATGGTATTTGCAGACGAGATGGCAAAACAAAAAGAAGGTGTAATTCTGAACTTTTCTTCAGAATCTTCATTACGTCCACTTACCAGAGTTGCCGGATATGGTGTAGCAAAAGCTGCTGTAAACAACTTTACTCAGTACATGGCCGGAGAACTTGCTATTAAATTTGGAAACGGTATCCGTATGAATGCTGTGGCTCCAGGATTTTTCCTTACCAATCAAAACAGAGCATTAATGCTTAATCCTGATGGATCTCTTTCTGATCGTGCAAAAAGCGTAATGGCACATACTCCTTTTAACCGCTTTGGCGAACCAGAAGATTTATTCGGAACCGTACACTACCTTATCAGCGATGCTTCTAAATTCGTAACCGGAACTGTAGCTGTTGTTGATGGTGGATTTAATGCTTTTACCATCTAATATAATTTAAACTTTAAAATACTGAAATTATGTATTTATGCGAACAAACATGGCGTTGGTACGGTCCTAATGATCCAGTTTCCCTTTGGGATATCAAACAGGCCGGAGCTACCGGAATAGTGAACGCTTTACACCATATACCTAACGGAGAAGTATGGACTGTAGAGGAAATTATGAAGCGCAAGGAACTTATTGAATCTGTAGGTCTTACATGGTCTGTTGTTGAGAGTGTTCCTGTGCACGAACACATAAAAACGCAGACTGGAGATTTTCAGAAATACATTGATAATTATAAAGAGTCTCTTCGCAATTTAGGTAAGTGTGGTATCAATATTGTAACTTACAATTTCATGCCGGTACTCGACTGGACTCGTACTGATCTTGCTTATACTATGCCTGATGGCTCAAAAGCTCTTCGTTTCGAGAGAGCTGCTTTTGTTGCTTTCGACTTGTTCCTTTTGAAACGTCCTGGTGCTGAAAATGAATATTCAGCAGAAGAAAAAGCAAAAGCAAAAGCACGTTTCGAAGAAATGACCGACGAAGACAAGCATACATTGGAACGCAATATTATTGCTGGTTTACCTGGTTCTGAAGAGAGTTTTACACTAGCTCAATTCCAGGAAGCACTCGACCGCTATAATGACATCGATGCAGAAAAGCTTCGTGAAAACTTAATCTATTTCTTAAGAGAAATAACTCCCGTTGCTGATGAAGCTGGTGTGTATCTGGTTATTCACCCGGATGATCCTCCTCAGTCTATTCTTGGTTTACCTCGTATCCTTAGTACAGGTGATGATTTCCAGAAGTTGATTGATGCTGTACCAAACAAATCAAACGGTCTATGTTTATGTACCGGTTCTTTTGGTGTGGCTGCTCATAATGATTTAGTAGGTATTATGAAACGTTTCGGAGATCGTGTAAACTTTGTGCATTTCCGAAGCACTCAGCGTGATGAGGAAGGAAACTTCTATGAAGCAAATCACCTGGAGGGTAATGTAGATATGTATCACGTTATGAAGGCATTACTTGAACTTGAACAAGAACGTAAGGTTTCTATTGCAATGAGACCGGATCACGGACATCAGATGATTGATGACCTGAAAAAGAAAACTAATCCGGGATATTCTTGTATCGGTCGCCTTAGAGGATTGGCAGAATTACGTGGTCTCGAAATGGGTATTGCCAAATCTCTATTCGAATAAATAAGAATTAAACTCTATTTAAACATTGCAAATACATATCACACTTTATAAATATAAAACCTAACCAGTTAAATTTTCAATTTGTATTGTAATGTCCGACCGGAATGTTTCTACATTACCGGTCGGTTTTTTATTTATAATCACAGCTACAATATATTAAAATACAAAATATATCTAGCAATCTAGCACTACCCATATAACTATCTGTAAATAAACAAAATAAAGCCGCTAGATCAAATCAAATTTGATCTAGCAGTAATCTAGCAATCTAGCGCTTTGTCTCGTCCTGGTTTTGGTTATATCTCAGGTACATCTTATTTTTTATTGCCCAATAAATAAAAATCATTGGTCAATAAATTCAAATGATTGGCCAATAAAATAAAACCATTGGTGAATAATCTGAGAGATTATATAAGACACTAGTAGAATAGTATAAAATAAACTAAATGATTAATTACTATCCACAAATAACTTACACAAAACATCTGTAATAGATGTTTTTTAACTAGTTTTGCAATATGAAATTGTATCTGAGAAGACAAGCAATCATTGCGTGGCTGTTACTTTTCACAATTGCTCCGATGGGAATTGTGAAGAGTTTCCATACTCATGAAAAGGGGGAAATCAGTGCTGCCCATCATTGCAGCGATTCCTCTTGCGATTGTGCTATCTGCCAGTTTCATATTCTTCCCTTTATTGAAACATCTGTTTTTCATCTTACAGTTCACCAGATTGTTCGTCCGTGCGAAACTGTAGCCAGAATCTTTAAGGTTAGAAAGGTAACCCTCTACTCCTATTCTTTACGGGCACCGCCATTCTTATTTTAAAATAGAAACAAATAATGCGCACCCATACAAGGTGTGCTACTCTCATTTTGTACATTTTAAAATAAGAAATTATAATGAAAAGATATCTATTATTAATTTCCTGTTTTATCTGTGCCCTACTGCCATGTATGGGTATGGAACCAACAGGAACACCCACTGATGCAAGCATCTTTGGGCATATCACTGATGCTAAAAGCAAAGAACATATACCATATATAAATATATCAATAAAAGGTACTACAATAGGAACAACATCCGATGTTTCTGGTCATTTCCTCCTGGAGAATTTACCCGAAGGCAATTGGATACTCGAATTTAAATCCGTTGGTTACAAGACCTTAACAAAAGACGTTTCCGTCATAAAGAAAAAAACAATAGAGATGGACGTTGCATTGACTCAGGATTTAATTTCGCTTGACGAAGTAGTGATAAGCAGTAACAGAAACGAAACGACGAAGCGTCTTGCTCCTTCACTGGTGAATATCCTGAATACAAAGTTGTTTGAAGATACACATTCCTCATGCCTGGCTCAGGGATTAAGTTTTCAATCGGGCGTACGCGTAGAGAACAATTGTCATACCTGTGGTTCCGAGCAAGTTAGAATCAATGGTATGGAAGGGTCTTATACACAAATATTGATCGACTCCCGACCAATTTACAGTTCATTGGCCGGGGTATACGGCCTTGAACAAATTCCTCAGAATATGATAGAGCGCGTAGAAGTTTCCAAAGGAGGTGGATCAGCACTTTTTGGTTCATCAGCTATAGCTGGAACAATAAACGTTATCACTAAAGAACCCACCCGAAATTCAGCAGAGTTTTCTCATGATTTCACATCTATTGGTGGAACAAATGCATTCGATAATAATACAAGTCTGAATGCATCATTGGTTACTGATGATCATAAAGCTGGTTTATACATCTTTGGACAAAGCAGGTATCGCGACGGATATGATCACGATGGCGATGGTTTTACGGATCTTACCGAGATGAGTAATAAAACAATCGGCATGCGTACATATCTTAAAACAAGCAACTATTCAAAATTATCATTGGAGTATCATAACATTACTGATCATAGACGAGGGGGAGATAATCTTGATCTTCAGCCTCACGAAGCTGAAGTTGCAGAAATGGCAAACCACTCAATAAATGGTGGTGGCGTTAATTATGATTTATTTTCACCCAACTACAAACATAAGCTGAACATTTACACTTCCATGCAAAGTATTATCAGAACAAGTTACTCGGGAACCGGTAAGGATTTGCGAGGATATGGCAACACGAATGATCTTACTTATATGGCTGGTGGACAATATACTTACAACTGGGATAAATGTTTGTTCATGCCTGCACAATTCACCGGAGGAACAGAATACACATACGACAAATTGCACGACGAGATTCTTGGATATAATCGCAATATAAAGCAAACGGTACATACTGAGAGCCTCTTTATGCAGAACGAATGGAAAAACGATATGTGGAGTTTCCTAGTTGGCGGACGATTAGATAAGCACAACTTGATAGATAATGCAATCTTTAGCCCCCGCATTACTTTGAGATATAATCCGGTAAAAGACATAAATTTCCGTTTAAGTTATTCAACCGGATTCCGAGCCCCACAAATTTATGATGAAGATTTGCATGTTTCGGCCGTTGGCGGCGAGATATCTGTTATAAGCTCAGACCCTGATTTGAAGCCCGAAAAGTCACAAAGCTTAAGCGCTTCAATGGATTTGTATCACACATTTGGAGAAATCCCCGTAAACTTCAGGGTTGAAGGATTCTATACAAATCTAAAAGATGTTTTTGTGCTCAATGACATAGGAACAAATGAGGAAGAAACAATTCTGAAAGAAAGGACTAACGGAGAGGGAGCAAAAGCAATGGGATTTACTGCAGAAGGTGAACTTGCTTTTTCGTCCTTACTACAAGTAGAGGCAAGTGTAACTTTCCAGAGAAGCAGGTACAAAGAAGTAGAGAACTGGAGTGCAACAGAAGATTTAAGCTCAAAGAGGATGCTTCGCACGCCCGATACTTATGGCTACTTCACAGCAAAAGTCACTCCAATAAAAAGATTTGAAATGGCACTTTCTGGTACTTATACAGGAAGTATGCTGGTACCTCATGCTGCCGGATATATTGAAAAAGACATAAATGTATCAACGCCTGATTTCTTTGACATGAACATCAAGCTTAGCTATACATTCCCGGTTTATCAGCAGATAGCGCTTCAGGTAAATGTAGGTGTACAAAACATTTTCGATGCATACCAGTCCGATCAGGATAAAGGAAAAAATCGCGATTCTGATTTTGTGTACGGCCCCATCTTGCCAAGGAGTTATTTTGTTGGAGCAAAATTAAGCTTCTGATTTTTTTTTATAAAGTAGCAAACTGAATAAACAGATTAGTTCTGATAAAATTACTAAGGGATTACTCTAACGATTAAGTCAAATAAAGAACTTATATCTAACAAACTAGAGTAATCCCTAAAGCAAAAAACATAAAATTTGAAAAAATAATAGTGAAAATAGTTATTAATAAGTACGATCTGCTTATCTTAGTTCCCAAATTAAAATTGACCTATGAAATTTTTTCCAAATTTAAAAAAATCGAAAGAAGAACAAACAGAACTTGTTCAGTCTAGAATTGAATACTATTTTACGCTTATTCGTGTGTATTATCAGTCAACAATGGCTATTAATCTGGGAATTACCAATATCAATGCATTACCAGATATGGCTATGTTTAAACGAACATTAAAAATTCAGACACAAAACGGACGTCTGGGAGTTGCAGAAAGATCTCAATCCCGTAAAATGTTAATGCAGGGATATGGCTTAAGCGAGCAATTCTTTAAAGAAATCGATGCATCTTTGAAAGCAAACTGCAAAAAACAAAATGATGCACAATCATTTCTTTTCACATTCCAGGGCTTTTCAAACGACCTGTTAGTGGTAATAAGTGATCAGATGAAATTTAAGATTGCGATGCCTAATTTCCTTAGAAAGGCACTTTATACAGTAACTCAACAAACTATTCACAAGATTCTTACTAAGGATGACTGGAAAAAGGATGAAGTTTACAATGCATGTAGAAGTGTTAGAAAGTACAGAGAGAAACTTGGATATTCAGAATCATGGATAGCAGAATATGTATTCCCTGTTCTTCTGATATCAAAAAGCGGAAAGATAAAGAATCCTGATTTCTCAAAAAGATAAAGCAGATTAGGAGGTAATACTAATAAAAATAAGGCCGTCTTAAAAATAATTTGCCATCAACCTGATAGCATTTTATTCTTAAGTCGGCCTTGTTTATTTCATAACCTGATTTATTCAAATCTACTTAATAAATCCCAATAAAGCCAGCCATAATTTTTACTTGATTCTAAAGCTTCTTCAGTAAGAGCCCATTTAAAGTTTATCGGATCCATTATAGTCTCAAAGCCAGCCTCTTTTAATTTACTATCTATAATTTTGATAGAAGATCCTTTCAAACCGTAACAACCAAAAGCAGCTGCCTTTTTATTCTTAAATTTCAGACCTTTCATTTCATCAAGGAATCCTGATACTGATGGAAGAATACCATTGTTAAGACAAGGAGAACCTATCAATATTCCCTTAGAACGGAATACTTCCGTAACCAAATCACATCTGTTATTTACTGAAGCATTAAATAGCTTTACATTCACATGCGTATCAGCAGAATAGATTCCTTCTGCAATCTTTTCTGCCACAGATCTGGTGGCATTATACATAGTGTCATAAATAATAGTTATCTGATTTTCACTATAACTATTTGCCCACATTAAATATTTAGTAACTATCTGCAAAGGATTATCTCTCCATATAATACCATGACTAGGACAAATCATTTCAAGAGGAATATTTTTCCTTATATAATCATTAATCTTTGATGTAATTACTTTACTATATGGTGTAAGTGTATTGGCAAAGAATTTAATAGTCTCGAAGTTCAATTCACATTGATCTACCAAATCATTAAACAAAACTTCAGAACTAAAATGTTGTCCAAACAAGCCGCTGCTAAAAAGTATATGATCTTTCGTCAGATAGCAAAACATGGTATCAGGATAAGAAGAAACTGGAAAATCAACAAAAATCAGCTCCTTTCCATTGCCTATAGGTAAACTATCTCCTGTTTTGACAGTTACAAAATTCCAATCTTGAAAATAATGACCTACAAGTGCATCTTTTCCATTCTGAGTGCAATAAATTGGAGTATTAGGAATTAGCTTCATTAATTCAGGTAGTGCGCCACTATGATCACCTTCCGCTTGAGTACAAACAATATAATCTATAGACGTCAAATCAATTTCTTTTGCCAGATTATTAATAAATTCCCTGCTATAAGACATTATTACAGTATCTATTAAAACAGTTTTTTCTTCCTTAATTAAAAAAGAGTTATATCTGGTTCCTCTGTACGTAGAGTATTCGTAACCCGGATACTTACGCATTTCCCAATCACTTTTGCCAACCCAGTAGACATTGTTTTTGACTGTTTTCTTCATAATAATAATTTAAAAGTTATAAGATTGAATTAGATGTTTCGATGAAAGTTTAGAAATAAATTCAGGTTAAGTATTTATTCTCCAGGCGATGTAATAAGTCATGATAATATTTGTGAGCATCCTGACCAAATAGTTTTCCTTCCATAAAAACAAAGTCCTTGTATAGAAAGGTTTGTTTAACAGAAGGTATCAACTTATCGCCCATTGGAAAAAGAATATTATTCTCCTTTTGAATATGATTTTCCATTAATGTTACGTAATTTTCTACAGATTCTATAAACTTGTTCACAGCTGACTCATCACCACTTTTCATCAATTCGATTGCTGATGCAATGTCTTTAATATAGCCCCTGCCAACTTCATGCTCAAATCGCATTACTGCAACCGGACTATTTTCATTAGACATTCCCTCTTCTACAAGAGCTGGGAAATAAATAGTTTCTTCTTTTCCATGATGAAATTTATCGGCGAATAACCGCAGGAAGTCAATGATTTTATCTAAATCATCTAATTCAGGCTTATGAGCACTCTTTGCTCTATCAGACATCTTTGTTAAAATTCTGAGAATAGTTTCAATTGCCTGATGATCATGTTTCAAATCCTCTGTAGGTTTCATTTCTTTGCTTTTTATTTAAAGATGTTAAAAAACAAAAGATTTAAGTTTATAAAAAATATAAGTTTAGTTTATACACAAAGAGAGCATTATAACTTATTGATAAATAAAAAGATACCAATTTTAGTTATAATTTAAAAGTATTTATCTAAATAATAATTCTAGTTATTACTATTTATAACAATTACTGAGAACAAATGTATGTTAAATATTTTAATACTTATAAGTAAAATGCTTTAATTTAGCATTTATTAACTAACAAGTGAATAAACATTCAATTTTAATTATTTTTTACCTATTCTACAATAAAGCGATAAACACAATGGCTTCGATATTTCTGACCAGGACGAAGCACCGTTGTTGGGAATTGAGGTTTATTAGGACTATCTGCGAAATGAAGCGTTTCCAGGCAAATTGAATTTCTACTTTGATAAGCTATACCGCCTTTACCAACAAGCTTTCCTTTTAATCCATTGGCAGTATAAACATGCAGTCCCGGTTCATTAGTATAGACCTCCAACACTCTCCCACTTTGGGGATCTTTTAATTTAGCAGCAAGGCGAGTATCTTTGCCTTGTGTATTAAGCACTAAGGTATGATCGTATCCGCCGGTTACTTGAAGTTGAGAGTTGTCAGCATTAATACGCTCACCTATAAAATGTGGAGAAGTAAAGTCAAATGGAGTACCTGCAACAGGAGCTATTTCTCCAGTAACACATTTCAGGGAATCATACGGAGTATAGCCATCTGCATTTACATAAAGCAGTTGCTTTTCGACAGTAGTATTAAGATTTCCGGAAATATTGAAAAATGAATGATGGGTAAGATTCACAACTGTAGGACTACCTGTAACTGTTGCAGTACAATCAATATC
Organism: Bacteroidaceae bacterium; assembly: GCA_963668125.1. GTDB lineage: Bacteria > Bacteroidota > Bacteroidia > Bacteroidales > Bacteroidaceae > Bacteroides. The sequence continues at coordinate 3,038,122 of OY764215.1, forward strand.
AAGTTCATTATTATTAGTCAGGGTATAAGTAACTGTAACATTAAGATTTCCGGGGAAACCATTTTCACCGTTTACTGAAAGATATTTAAGACGAAGCACATTGCTGGCAACTTGTTCTGCCTGCCAGATTTTTGCAGCGAAACCAGGATCTCCACCATGAGCAGAATGAATGCCTGTATTTGGTTTTAATTTATATTCTACAGAATCAATTTTAAAAGTAGAATTAAGAATGCGGCCTGCATAACGACCAATAGTTGCTCCAAAATTTTGTTTCTGAGTAATATAATCATTGATGTTTGAGAAACCACAAACCACATCTTCCATTTTCCCATTCCGATCGGGAGCCATGATTGAAACAACTCTTGCACCATAATTAGTGATACACACTTCCATACCATGAGTATTTTTTAAAACATACAGTTTCGTAATCTGCCCGTTTACGTTTGCATCGAAATCTTTGCACCTAAGTCCCGAAAGTGACAGTTCATGATGACTTTTGCATGCTGTAAGAAGTGTAAAAGCTGCAAGCAACGAAAGTATTATTTTTTTGTATACCACTGCTATATAGTTTTTAAGTTTGTTAATTCATGTACAAACATAGTAATTATTGATGAATAACTATTAAATTTGCATGTCATAAAAATGAAATTCAAGGATGAAAAAGACATTATTTTTACTGATGCTCCTATTTGTAGGGGTTACGTATGCTTCTGCTCAAAAGCAAGCAGAGATTACATTCGACAAAACAACTCATGATTTCGGTACATTCTCTGAAGACAGTCCGAAAGTAAGATGCGAATTCTCCTTCACAAACACAGGAAATGCACCTTTAGTTATTAACCAGGCTGTAGCTTCATGCGGATGTACAATCCCTGATTACACCAAGGAACCAATTATGCCGGGCAAAAAAGGTACTATTCTGGTAACTTACAACGGTACGGGTAAATATCCAGGCGAATTCAGGAAAAGTATTACAGTAAGAAGTAACGCCAAAGTTGAGTTAGTAAGACTATACATCAAAGGCGAAATGACTCCTAAAACAACAAAAACCGCGAAGAATTAACTCCGCGGTTTTTTATTTATCTTTTTTATTATTCTCTTCGAAACTTAGATTTCTTTTACGTATTCTTTATAATTACCTCTTCTTATTTTTCACAAAGTGTTTTGTTGTAAATAGCAGGAAGTATAACAAAGCAATTACAGCAAAGATTATTCCTACCTGAAATACAATCATATAAGAGCCCGATTCTACCAAATTGCATCCCAATGCAACTCCTATACCTACACCAACTTCCCAAGCCAGCAGATAATTTGTATTCGCAGTTCCACGCTGACAATGCTCGGACAAGTTTACGAACATAACCAGAAAGTCAGAAGCTGCCAAACCAAATCCCATTCCAATCAATACACCTGAAGTTATTAGAGATATCTCATTATAATGAGTAATCAGCAGTAACAATGATAGAATTATCAGAATCAGCCCACTTACTATCCTTGCACGAAAATCAGCCTCAACGAAGACAACCCGGTTGGCTATCATTGCCAGAATAAAGCCAGAGCCTATTGCACCGAAGAAACGAATAGTAACGTACTGCAAATTAATAGATGCCGCATACACATTGATTGTAGATATCAGCATCCCGAAGATTATAGAAATCAGTACGAGATTGCCTGATGTTACCCACCCGCGGGAAAGAAGAAAACGATCTGTAGAAAAAGCTTTGGCTCCTATTGGTGCACGAAAAGGAACTTTAATTATTGCCATGCAAAGAAATCCGGCAAAACCAGAAGCTATAGATGCATAAAGAACTGTTTGCAGATCAGAAAAACTAAAAAGTAACAATCCAATCATAGGGCCAAAAGCCATTCCCAAGCGTCCGGCCCAATTGAAATGAATGTTTCCCTCACTTCTACGAGTTGTTGAAGTGATATCAATAGCAACAGTACTGCTTGTTGCAGTTGTTATACCAAATAAAGCTCCCTGTATAATTCTTAGAATAGCCATCCAAAAAAGACAGCCTATCAATGAATAGCCTCCAACAATGGCAATTACAGTCAGAAAAGAAAACATACAAACGTCTTTACGCTTGTATGTATCTATTATATAACTATAAAAGGGACCGACAAGAAACATTGCTCCGGCAAAAAGAGCCAGCACAATTCCGGCCCCGCCCAAGGTTGTAGAAGGAAACTTTGCCACCATATACATTGGAAGTATAGGCAGAAACATGTAGAGGGATACGAAAAGCAGGAAATTGCTGATGTAAGCCCACACAAAATTTGGTGTCCACAACTTTGCAGTAGAAACTGTATACATACGAAAAGGAATATTAGTATTGTTCTTTTTCGTTAGGGAAATCAGTGCTCTTTACGTCTGCCACGTATTGTCCGATAGCATCAGTCATTATTGAATGAAGATCGGCATAGCGACGAAGAAACTTAGGACTGAATCCTTTACTCATACCCAACATATCCTGAATTACAAGTACCTGACCATCAACTTTACCACCAGCACCGATACCTATAACAGGAATAGTCAGTTCCTTAGCTACTCGTTCTGCCAATGTAGCAGGAATCTTTTCAAGAACAATGGCAAAGCATCCGGCTTCTTCCAATATGTGAGCATCGCGAACCAGTTTTTCGGCTTCAAAATCATCTTTGGCGCGAACTGTATATGTACCGTATTTATTAATTGATTGAGGCATCAATCCCAGGTGTCCCATAATAGGAATACCGGCAGAAAGGATTTTTTGTACAGATTCAATAATCTCTTCACCACCTTCAAGCTTCAATGCATCGGCATGAGACTCCTTCATTATACGAATTGCCGAAGCAAGTCCTTCGAGTGAATTACCTTGATAAGAGCCAAAAGGCATATCGACAACAACCATAGCACGTTTTACGCCACGAACCACTGATTTACCATGGTATATCATCTGATCTAATGTAATAGGTAAAGTGGTTACATTACCGGCCATAGTATTTGAAGCGGAGTCTCCGACCAATATTACATCCATTCCTGCACCGTCAACAATCTGAGCCATGGTGTAGTCATAAGCAGTAAGCATTGAAATTTTCTCTCCCTTTTGTTTCATTTCAATCAGACGGTGAGTTGTCACCTTTCTGGTATCTTCATTAATATATCCAGCCATAATTATAAATTTTAAAAAATTGCTGCAAATGTACAGTTAAAAGTTAAGAGAGAAAAGAAATCTATTAAAATAAACCATTTATCACATTAAAAGTTCATTTTATAAAAAAGGAAGTAAGAATCTAAACGATTACAAGCAGAAGATTTATTTAATAGAGCATTTAACGATGTTGCATGCTGAAATAATTAAATCTAAAGGGAGAGTTTTTTATTTACCGGTGAAATGTTTTTTGTTTGATGTATATCTAAAGATATATTTGATGTACATCTAAAGGTGTGTTTGATATACATCAAACGCATGCTTAGATATACATCAAACAAACCTTTATATGGGGGTCTAAAAAAGAATATGATTCCTTTAAATAAATTATCCTTTTACAGACATTAGCTTATCGAAGGTGAAACCTTTAAAATCATCAATTACATAATCGGCTTTATCCTGAATTGCTTCACGAGGATTAGTCGTTGCAAGTCCGATAACTATTGATCCGGCTGCATTTCCAGCCTGAAGGCCATGGAAAGAGTCCTCAAAAACAAAACTATTTTCGGGTGTAGATCCAAGAATTTCGGCACCTAAAAGGAAACATTCCGGATTTGGTTTTGATTGTTTGAAGAGATCTGCAGTAACTATTGAATCGAAGATATCCAATACTTCAGGGTGAGAACGATACACATTCTCCATCTTCTTGATGTCCGAACTGGTTACAACCGCCATTTTAACATCATTTTTCTTCAGATCTTCAATAAAATCGAGTACTCCGGGAATATAGTCGTATACCATGTTTTCTTCAAAAAGCAACAAGTCTTTACTGATCTGTTCCTTTTCTTTCTCCATCCCGTCGAAATACTTATCATAAATCTGAACCAATGTTTGTCCTTTAATGATTCGATCGAAGTTAGGAAGATCCGGACGATATTTGCGTCCCTGTTCACCCCAGAATATACTATACTGAGTTTCCGTGTCCATTACTACACCATCAAAATCAAAAAGAGCTGCGATCGTTTTACTTTCTTTCATTATCTATATATAATTTTTGCGTTGCAAAGGTCCGAATAATAGTTGAATGCGGCAAATAATTCGTACCTTTGCCGCACTTAAAAAAATGTAAAGTCGTTTATGTCTGTTAAGAACAACCCTCACATTCTCGGAACCGAGAGCATTGGTAAATTATTGCTTCAGTATTCAATCCCCGCTATTATAGGGATGACGGTAACTTCGTTGTATAACATTATAGATAGTATATTCATTGGTCACGGTGTAGGTGCAATTGCTATTTCAGGGCTTGCCATATCTTTCCCGCTAATGAACCTTGTTATTGCGTTCTGTACGCTGGTGGGAGTCGGAGGAGCAACCATCTCTTCCATCCGTCTTGGGCAGAAAGATCTTGCCGGAGCCACAGAGGTGCTGGGAACTGTACTTATGCTTTGCATTATTAACTCCGTTCTTTTCGGCGGACTGTTCCTTTTGTTCCTGGACCCAATCCTTATTTTCTTCGGGGCAAGTTCAACAACACTGCCTTATGCGCGCGATTTTATGCAGGTAATCCTTTGGGGTACGCCAATATCATATACAATGATAAGTCTGAATAACGTAATGCGTGCCACCGGTTATCCAAAGAAAGCCATGCTATCGTCCATGATTACTGTTGTTATGAATGTAATTATAGCTCCTATCTTTATTTTTCATTTCCAATGGGGAATACGTGGAGCAGCGTTGGCCACCATCATCTCACAATTCATCGGTATGGTATGGGTGCTTCACCATTTTATGAATAAAGAAAACTATGTTCACTTCCAGAAAGGCTTTCACATAGTAAGAATCCGGATTGTGAAAAATATCTTTTCAATTGGTATGGCTCCGTTCCTAATGAATGTCTGTGCATGCGGAATAGTTATCGTGATAAATAATATCCTGCAAAAAAGCGGCGGCGACATGGCAATTGGTGCCTATGGTATTATAAACCGTGTGCTTATGCTTTTCGTGATGATTATAATGGGACTCACTATGGGTATGCAGCCAATCGTTGGATATAATTATGGAGCAAATCTGCAAAACAGAGTAACACGTACATTAAAGCTGGGCATTCTCTCGGGAGTATCCATCAATATGGTTGGTTTCATTGCTTGTGTATTTTTCCCAAATACCATATCTTCCATGTTTACAAGCGAACAGACACTGATACATATTGCTGCAACCGGCTTGCGTATCTCTGTACTGGCATTCCCTTTCGTTGGAAGTCAGATTGTAATCTCCAACTTTTTCCAAAGTATAGGACAGGCAAAAATAAGCATATTCATGTCTCTTTCAAGACAACTACTTTATCTGCTTCCTTGCCTATTGTTTTTCCCTCATCTGTTTGGAACTAACGGAGTGTGGTGGAGCATGGTAACATCAGATTTTCTGGCATTTGTTACAGCTATCTTTATATTAGTTTATCATTTCAGGAGAATTGCAAAAAATCAGCAGCCCATAGTTTAGGATATTAAGGGAGAAGAGAAAAATAGTTGGGTTAAAGTACAACCAAGCGTAATATTTGTATATTTGTAGTAAAGTTTTTCATTCAGAGAACTATTATTATAAAGAAACAAATGATTAGCATACTATTAAAAAATCCACTATTCAAAGGAACTACTCCTGAGGAGCTTACTAATAATTTCGAGGGAATAACTTATCATATAAAGAATTTTAGAAAGGGAGATATTCTGGCCTTTCAGGGAGATTCATGTAACAAGCTAATCATTCTTTTAAAAGGAAGTGTTAGGGGCGAAATGATTGATTACTCCGGTAAACTGATAAAGATTGAAGATATTGGCGCACCACGAGCATTGGCTCCATTATTTCTTTTCGGAACAGAAAATAAATATCCGGTAGAAGTAACTGCCAATGAAGAGGTCGATGCGCTGTTTATTCCCAAGGAAAGTGTGTTATTGCTTTTTCAACGCAACCAACTGTTCTTGGAAAACTATCTGAATACATCGGCAAATTATGCCAAAACTCTATCGGACAAGTTATTCTTTCTTTCATTTAAAAGTATCAAGCAAAAACTTGCGTCATACATTCTTAGACTGTCTGCTTCGGCAGGCAATAAAATTGTAATGGACCGCTCGCAACAGGAAATGGCCGATTACTTTGGCGTATCTCGTCCGTCACTAGCCAGGGAACTTGCGCACATGCAAGACGACGGACTTATATCTGTTGACAGGAAACATATTACAATTCTTAATCCGGAAAAACTTAAAAAACTTATTCAATAAAATATCTGTTATACAAGAAACCATTTATCTTAATCTCTATAAAGTATGAAAACGGATTTTATTAAAATTACTAAGGGAATAACTCAAATCATAGAGATTTGGGAACCTAAATTAACTTCTCTGGATAAGGAAGTTATCACTGAGAGACGAAACAAGCAGAACCGAAATATTATGCAAATACTGGGGCACCTGGTAGATTCTGCTTCAAATAACCATCAGCGAATGGTACGTCTTCAATATAATAAAGAGCTTGTATTTCCTGATTATAGACAAGATAATGATCTTTGGATTACTATTCAAAATTATCAGGAATCCAATTGGCACAACCTCATTCAGCTTTGGAAATTCTATAATCTGCACATTATTCAAATTATTAATCAGGTAGATTTCTTAGCCTTAAAGAACTCCTGGACAGACTTCGAGGGAAATAAAGTTTCATTGCAAGAGATGATTACGGGTTATCTCGACCATCTTAATTTACATATCAACGAAATTAAAGAATTAATAGAATCTGATAAGCACGATTAATCGTTTATCTCTAAATAAAAAAAATAAATTTTCACTGTTGTAACATTGGTTACAGAATTACCTCTATACTACCTCATATCTTTGTCACATCAAAAATTAGTAATTAACTTCTAAAAGTAATAAGATTATGAGTATGTTCTGTTTTCAATGTCAGGAAGCTTCAAAAGGTACCGGGTGTACTTTGAGTGGTGTTTGTGGAAAAACTCCCGAAGTAGCTAATATGCAAGACCTTCTTTTGTTTGTAGTACGTGGTGTTGCGGTTTACAATCAAGAATTGCGCAAGGCTGGCACTCCTTCTTCTGAAGCTGATAAGTTTGTGTTCGACGGATTGTTTATGACCATTACCAATGCAAACTTCGACAAACAGGCTATTATAGAAAAAATAAAGAGCGGACTTGCTTTAAAGAAAGAGCTGGCTAAGCAGGTTTCTCTTCCAAATCCTCCGGATGAATGTACATGGGATGGTAACGAAAGTGAATTCGAAGAAAAATCTAAGACTGTAGGTGTACTTCGTAATCAGGATGAAGATATCCGTTCATTGAAAGAACTTGTACATTATGGTATTAAAGGTATGGCTGCTTACGTGGAACATGCATGGAATCTGGACAATGAAAATGCTGACCTCTTTGCCTTCATGCAATTCGCCCTTGCAGAAATTACAAGAAACGATATCAGTGCAAACGAGTTAATCGCATTAACTCTTGAGACAGGTAAGTATGGTGTTACTGCTATGGCACAGCTTGATGCAGCCAATACCGGTCACTACGGAAATCCGGAGTTGTCTGAAGTAAACATCGGCGTAGGCAAAAATCCTGGTATCCTTATCAGCGGACACGACCTCAAAGATCTTGAAGAACTTCTTCAACAAACTGAAGGAACAGGTGTTGATGTGTACACTCACAGCGAAATGCTTCCTGCACACTACTATCCTGAATTGAAAAAATACAAGCACCTTGTAGGTAACTATGGAAATGCATGGTGGAAACAAAAAGAAGAATTCGAAACATTCAACGGTCCGGTTCTCTTTACAACCAACTGTATAGTTCCTCCTACTAAGAATGCTACATACAAAGACCGTATCTATACAACAGGAGCCAGCGGTCTTGAAGGAGCTACTCACATTCCGGCACGCGTAAATGGTCAGCCAAAAGATTTCTCTGCTATTATTGCACACGCTAAAACTTGTCAGCCACCAACAGAAATTGAGAGTGGAAAGATTGTAGGTGGATTTGCACACGCTCAGGTTCTTGCTTTGGCAGATAAAGTTGTGGATGCCGTTAAGAGTGGAGCTATCAGCAAATTCTTTGTAATGGCAGGTTGCGACGGAAGAATGAAGAGCCGCAGCTACTATACTGAGTTTGCAGAAAAATTGCCTAAAGATACAGTGATCCTTACTGCCGGTTGTGCTAAGTATCGTTATAACAAACTTCCTCTGGGTGATATCAACGGGATTCCTCGTGTACTCGATGCCGGACAATGTAACGACAGTTACTCACTAGCCGTAATCGCATTGAAACTGAAAGAAGTATTTGGACTTGAAGATATAAACGATCTTCCTATCATCTACAATATCGCATGGTACGAACAGAAGGCAGTTATCGTATTGCTTGCACTGCTTCATTTGGGAGTGAAAAAGATTCACCTTGGTCCTACTCTTCCTGCATTCCTTTCACCAAACGTAACAAAAGTATTGGTAGAAAACTTTGGAATCGGTGGAATAAGTACTGTTGATGAAGATATCGCAGCATTCCTTGCATAAAGATTCTTTTTTATTACATAAAACAATTTTATCCCCTAACCAGTTTTTGTATATCCCGGTGCTTTTTTAAGTATCGGGATATTTGTTCTAATACTTTATATGTTTACTTTTGTCAAACTAAAAACGAAAAAAGATGTTTGCAGAAATAAGAAGAAAAGAGAGAGAAATGGATTCTCAACAAGCTAAAGAAGTTCTTGAAAGCGGATCATATGGTATTTTATCTATGTGCGGACAGAACAATTACGGATATGGTGTGCCACTTAACTATGTTGTTGAAGAAAACCATATTTATTTCCATTGTGCCACAGAAGGAGAAAAACTTCGTAGCCTAAAAGAAAATAATAAAGTAAGCTTTTGCGTAGTTCAGAATGCCGAAGTTATTGCAGAGAAATTCACTACAAATTATAAAAGCAGCATGGCATTTGGCAAAGCAAACTTTGTAACCTCGGAAGAAGAAATTCGTTACGCAATGATGTTATTATTGAAAAAATACTCTCCAGAGCACATTGAAACCGGGGAAAAATATATCAATCAGGCAATTACACGAATTCAGGTGATAAAGATAGATATTGAGCACATATCTGGTAAGTTTCATTGAGTTTCTTATACTCGTTAATTTACTCTAAAACTTATTAGTTTTTTTCCTTATAAAAGCTCTGCTGCTTACATTTGCACATAAACTAATCATTTGTGCAACTAGATTTATGAAACAACAAGACTGCTTTATTAAATACATAGAACAAAGCATCATCAACAATTGGGATTTAAACGCCCTGACAGACTACAACGGAGAAACATTTCAATATAAAGACGTAGCAAGAAAAATAGCAAAAATTCACCTTCTATTTGAAGAAGCCGGTATTAAAAAGGGAGATAAAGTTGCCGTATGCGGCAGAAATAGTTCCTTCTGGGCGGTGGCCGTACTGGCAACAATTACTTATGGAGGTGTTGCTGTTCCCGTTCTTCACGAATTTAAGGCAGATAATATACACAATATAGTTAACCATTCCGAAGCTCGCTTTATGTTTGTGGGCGATCAGGTATGGGAAAATCTGAATGAAGAGCTTATGCCTAATCTGGAAGGTATTATCGTGCTCAACACATTTGATCTTGTTGTATCACGCTCTGAGAAGTTAAGCTATGCGCACGAGCATCTTAATGCCCTTTACGGCAAAAAATATCCGTGCAACTTCCGTCCACACGATATATCTTACCGAAAAGACAGCCCCGAAGAACTTGCTGTAATCAATTATACATCAGGTACTACAGGTTTCTCAAAGGGAGTTATGCTGCCATACCGCAGTCTTACATCAAACGTGGAGTATTGCTGGGAAAAGCACCCGATTGGTCCGGGAGATAATTTGGTAGGAATTCTACCAATGGGACATATTTTCGGAATGGTATACGATTTCCTATATGGCATTTGTGCCGGAGCACACGTGTACTACCTTACCCGCATGCCTTCACCGAAGATTATTGCACAATCATTCTCGGAAATCAAACCAAAACTGATTTCATGTGTGCCACTTATCGTAGAAAAGATCATAAAGAAAAACATTCTTCCAAGATTTGATAACAGAGTAAACAAAATTCTGCTTCAGGTACCTATCGTAAATGAAAAACTAAAAGCTTCAATCAGACAGGAAGCTATGGATGCTTTTGGCGGTAACTTTAATGAAATAATCATTGGAGGTGCACCTCTGAACGGAGGAATTGAATCTTTACTGAGAACTATTAATTTCCCATATACCATTGCATACGGTATGACGGAATGCGCTCCGATTATAGCATCCAGTCATTGGTCTGAGTTAAAGCAAAAGTGTTGCGGAAAAGCTGCTTCGCGTATGGAAGTTGCCGTTGTATCGGAAAATCCGGAAAACATTCCCGGCGAACTTATCTGCAAAGGTGAGAATATGATGCTGGGATATTATAAAAATGAAGAGGCAACAAAAGGTGTTATCGACGAAAACGGATGGCTTCATACCGGTGATATGGCGGTGATGGACAAAGAAGGAAACATTAGTATTAAGGGACGCTGCAAGAATCTACTTATGAATGCTTCCGGACAAAATATCTATCCTGAAGAAATTGAATCTGTACTTAACAACATGCCTTATGTTTCAGAATCAATTATTGTGATGCAAAATGAAAAGCTTGTGGCATTAATATATCCTGATTACGATGATGCTTTTGCCAACGGACTAAGCAATGAGGATATTGAAAAAGCAATGGAAACCAATCGTGCTTCATTGAATCAGCAGTTACCGGGTTATTCTCAGATAAGTAAAGTAAAATTGCATCCTGAAGAGTTTGAAAAAACAGCAAAGAAGAGCATTAAACGATTCATGTATCAGGATATTCAGGGATAAATCATATCATCGCAACCTTTTTTAAAACGTTTAAGCGTTTAATAGAAATATTATTTTATAATTCGAAGGACTTTAATGAGACTACTAGAGGTATCATTAAAGTCCTTTTCATATTTTTCGGTCTGAATGCTATAGTTTTTTTGTAGAATTTTACTATTCTTTTTTCATATTCGTTATACTGTTTTCTAAAATGATAAAATTTATTTCTGTAGATTTGCATAAACAAAAACATTTACAATGAGTGTTTCACCAGAACTACTAGTATATAAAGCCTCTGCCGGATCGGGGAAAACGTTTACCCTGGCGGTGGAATATATAAAACTGTTGATACAAAACCCACGGGCGTATCAGCAGATTCTTGCAGTTACATTTACCAATAAGGCTACTTCTGAAATGAAAGAACGTATCCTGAGTCAACTTTACGGAATATGGACTGCCGATAAAGATTCTGCTGCTTACTTAGATAAGGTTTGCACAGAACTGAATCTACCCGAGGCTGAAGTGAGAAAAGCTGCAGGTACTGCGCTTAACTATATGATTCACGATTACAGCCGGTTCAGGGTTGAGACTATCGATTCGTTCTTTCAGTCGGTTATGCGCAATCTGGCACGAGAACTTGAACTTAGTCCGAATCTGAATATTGAGCTTAACAATACAGAAGTTCTTAGTGACGCCGTTGATTCTATGATTGAAAAGCTGAAACCAACTTCGGAAGTGCTGGCGTGGCTGCTCGATTATATTGACGAGCGAATAAAAGACGATAAACGTTGGAACGTATCGGGCGAGGTTAAGAACTTCGGACGAAATATTTTCGATGAAGGATATATTGAAAAAGGAAGTGGTCTGCGAGCCAAACTAAAAGATCCTAATTATATAGGAAATTACAAAAAAGAGCTTCAGACTATACAAGAGGAGGCTTTGGATCAGATGAAAGGATTTACCGATCAGTTTGAGAGCATTCTCGAAGAAAACGGACTTACCCCCAACGATCTGAAGAATGGATCCAGAGGGATTGGCAGTTACTTCAAAAAGATCTATAATGGAGAACTAAGCAATAACGTACGTAACATTACTCTTGAAAACTGTCTGGAAAGCGAAACAAACTGGGCAACCAAAACTTCGCCAAGCAAAGAGCTTATTATTGAGCTGGCTCGCGAAGAGCTTATTCCGCTATTGCAGACTGCAGAAGAGTATCGCGTAAAGAATAGTACTATTGTGAATTCTTGCCGCCTCTCCTTGAAACACGTAAACAAAGTGCGACTTCTGACAAACATTGACGAGGAAGTGCGTTCTCTGAATAAGGAAAATAACCGTTTCCTGCTGTCGGACACTAATGCATTGCTTCACCGGCTGGTGCAGGATGGCGATTCATCTTTCGTATTCGAGAAAATTGGGACAAGCATTCGCAATGTGATGATTGACGAATTCCAGGATACTTCGCGTATGCAATGGGATAATTTCAAATTATTGTTACTGGAAGGTCTTTCTCAAGGATCTGACAGCCTCATCGTGGGCGATGTTAAGCAATCTATTTACCGCTGGCGTAACGGCGACTGGGGTATACTAAACGGATTGCGTGATAAGATGGATAGTTTCCCAGTTCGGGTGAAGACTCTGACAACCAATCGCCGTAGTGAAGCGAATATTATCCGGTTCAACAATAGCCTGTTTACCTCAGCATGTAACTATCTGTGCGATGTTTATTGGGAACAGCAGAACGAAGAATGCTTCAGTCTGAAAGATGCATATAGCGACGTTAATCAGGAATCTCCCAAGAAAGAAGATAAGGGCTACGTAAAAATCTCATTCCTTGCCGGTGATGATAAAGACACTCCGCCGGAGGATAGGAAAGATTACGTGCAATATACCATGGAATCTCTTGCCGAAGAGGTAAACGACCTCATTCAGCAAGGTGTGAAACTGAATGATATTACCATCCTTGTGCGGAAGAACAAGACTATCCCTCAGATAGCTAACTTCTTCGAGGAGAATCTCCCCTATCGCATTGTGTCCGATGAGGCTTTCCGACTGGATGCCTCGCTGGCAATATGCATGATACTTGATGCACTGCGCTATCTTTCCAATCCGGAAAATACCATTGCAAAAGCACAACTGGCGGCTTCTTATCAGAATGAGGTGTTGAAACAAGGAGTCGACCTGAATACTTTGTTGCTTAGCGAGATAGACAATTACCTGCCAGTGGAATTCGTTTCCGGAAGAGAAACGTTGCCTCTGATGCCTCTTTACGAACTGATAGAAGAGTTGTTCCGCATTTTCGAGATGGAAAAGATAGAGAATCAGGATGCTTACCTGTTCTCGTTCTACGATGCAGTGGTGGAATACCTGCAAAACAACTCGTCCGATCCCGATTCTTTCATTACTTTCTGGGAGGAACGCCTGTGCAGCAAGACTATTCCGTCGGGCGAAATTGAAGGCATCCGAATTATGTCTATCCATAAGTCCAAAGGACTGGAGTTTCACACCGTGTTGCTTCCGTTTTGCGACTGGAAACTGGAGAACGAAACAAATAATCAGCTGGTGTGGTGCTCCCCCACCGTACCGCCATTCAATGAACTAGATCTGGTTCCGGTGAACTATTCTTCGGCTATGGCAGAATCTATTTATAAAGACGATTATCTGAACGAACGCCTTCAGCTTTGGGTAGATAATCTGAACCTGCTTTATGTAGCCTTTACCCGTGCAGAAAAGAATCTGATTGTATGGGGAAAGAAAGATCTGAAGAATACCGTGTCCGAATTGTTGGGCAGAGCCTTACGGTCGGTCGCTGTAGCAGAATCCATTGAGTGGGATGAGGACTCGCCTTACGAATTTGGAGCGCTTTGTCCGTCGGAAGTCAAGGAGCAGAAAGCTACCACCAACAAGCTTACTACTTCCCCCAGCAGTGTTCCGGTACAGATTGAGTCGCACTTGCACAATATCGAGTTCCGGCAGTCGAACCGATCAGCCGACTTCATCAAAGGTGACGATACGGGCGAGGGCGACAGCAAATATATCAACCAGGGACAACTGCTTCACACGCTGTTCTCGGCTATTGAAACCAAAAAAGATGTGCAGCCAGCCATAGAGCGACTGCTCTTTGAAGGAGTAATACCCGACAGCAAAACGGAGAAAGTGATACGCAAAACAGCAGATAAGGCTCTATCTCACCCCATGGTTCAGGAATGGTACTCGGGAGTTTACCGCTTATTCAACGAATGTGCCATCATCTACAAGGAAAAAGGCACGCTAGAAGTGCGCCGTCCCGACCGTGTTATGATGAATGACGACGAAGTTGTGGTGGTAGATTTCAAGTTCGGTAAGAAGAACAAGAAATACAACGAGCAGGTAAAAGGATATGTTTCCTTACTGGCTGAAATGGGTTATAAGAACATCTGCGGATACCTTTGGTATGTGTATGATGGGGAACTGGAAAAAATTGGGTAAATCTTAATGAAATAGTGATAAAAGCGGAGTATAAATCCGCACTGTTCACGAATATTTTTCGGGGGTTCGAATCCCCCAGCTTCCCCAAAAGGAAGATTTAACAAAGAGAAAAGAACAACTAAGAGCATATCCGACGAAAGTTAAACAAACATTTCACCGGATATTCTAAAATATTAGTAGAGCAAAACAAAATAAGGTGTACACCTTATAATAAAATAGTCTACACTTTAAATAAAGAAAGTGTAGATCAAACAAAGAAGCAAACAATGGAAACATTCTTAAGTATCGTCGCAAAAGACTTATATAAAAGGCATGGAGCAGATCTCTCCCGCGTGGCTGTTATTTTCCCTAACAAGCGCGCCGGATTATTTTTCAATGAACACCTCGCAGAAGAGGCAAACCGTCCTATCTGGTCGCCGGCTTATCTCAGTATCAGCGAACTGTTTCAGCAGTTATCGGCGCAAAGAAGTGAGAATCCTTTGAAGCTTGGCGACTCTATTAAGCTTGTTTGCGAACTTTACAAAATATTCCGCGAGGAGACTAAGAGCGAGGAAACGCTGGACGATTTCTATTTCTGGGGAGAATTGCTTATTAGTGACTTTGACGATGCCGATAAGAATCTGGTGGATGCCGATAAGTTATTCAGCAATCTGCAGGACTTAAAGAATATAATGGACGATTTCGATTTTCTTAATGAGGATCAGGAAGCAGCCATCCGTCAGTTTTTCCAAAACTTCTCCATCGAGAAGCGTACTGCCTTGAAAGAGAAATTTATCTCTCTGTGGGACGTGCTCGGCAATATCTACCACCGATATAAAGAAGAACTGACTAATCAGCAAATTGCCTACGAAGGAATGCTCTACCGTTCGGTAATTGAGCAGCTTGATGCGTCTCAAATGAAATATGATACTTATGTATTTGTGGGATTCAACGTACTGAATAAGGTAGAGACAAAGTTCTTCCAGTTACTTCGCGACGCGGGAAAAGCTCTTTTCTACTGGGATTACGACGAATTCTACACCAATGAAAAGAATCATGAAGCGGGAGAATTCATTCGCCGTAACCTGAAAGAGTTTCCTTCTGCCCTTAGCGGAGTTACTTTTAATAAGATGATTCAGCCAAAGAAGGTGCGCTTTGTTGCATCCTCTACCGAAAACGCTCAAGCGCGCTTCCTACCGGAGTGGATTCGCGATAATGTTACCGGTAAAGAATCGGAAAGTGCTGTGGTTCTTTGCAACGAAGCACTGCTACTTCCCGTACTGCATTCCATTCCTGACAGCGTGCAACATGTGAACATTACTATGGGATTTCCTCTAGCTCAGACACCCGTACACAGTTTTATCACAGCCTTGCTGGAACTGCAGACCGAAGGTTTCCGGACAGATACGGGAAGATATGCCTACGCTCCCGTTCAGGCCGTACTGAAACACCCATATACTCGTCAGCTATCGTCAAAAGCCAATGAACTGGAAAAGGATCTTACTGAAAAGAATCGTTTTTATCCTCTCCCTTCCGAGTTAAAGCAGGACGATTTTCTGGGAATGCTTTTCACTCCTCAGCTAAGTAATATGGATTTATGCCGCTATCTTTCCAATGCGCTTAAAGAAGTTGCTAGCATATACAACAAGGAAAAAGATAGCGATGATGTTTTCAATCAACTTTATCGTGAATCACTTTTTAAAGCATATACTTTGATCAACCGTCTTGGCAGTATGATTGACAAAGGTGATCTGATTGTTCAGACAGGAACCTTCAAACGTTTACTGAACAAGGTTTTGTCTGCCTCAAACATCCCCTTCCACGGAGAACCAGCCATCGGTATGCAGGTAATGGGTGTGCTCGAAACCCGTAACCTCGACTTTAAAAATCTGGTGATGATGTCGTTAAATGAAGGTCAGCTGCCTAAAGGTAGCGGCGATTCGTCATTCATTCCATATAATCTGCGCAAGGCATTCGGTATGACCACCATTGAGCACAAAAATGCCGTATATGCATACTATTTCTATCGACTGATGCAACGTGCCGAGAACATAACATTGATGTACAACACAGCATCAGACGGACTAAACCGTGGCGAGTGGTCGCGCTTCATGCTGCAATTCCTTATTGAATGGCCGCACGAAATTACCCGCGAATATCTGGAAGCAAGACAATCTCCGCAAACTGCGAAAGAAATTATCATCGAAAAAACGCCGGAGGTAATGAAACGTTTGCAGAACTTTTATGATGTGCGATGCAACAAGAAGGCACAATTCTCTCCTTCTGCGCTAAACACTTATATGGACTGCCAGCTAAAATTCTACTACACCTACGTTGCTAAACTGAGACCGAAACCAGAAGTAAGCTCAGAAATAGATTCAGCCATGTTCGGAACCATCTTTCACCGCTCGGCAGAACTTATATATGGTGATTTCAAAGCGCACGGTAATGTGGTAAACAAAGAACAGATAGAGCAACTACTCCATAACGATGTGAAGCTTCAGGGATATGTAGACAGAGCATTCAAAGAAGAATTCTTCCAGGTGCCGCTTGATGAGAAGCCGGAATACAACGGAGTGCAGCTGGTAAACTCTAAAGTAATAGCTTCATATATTCGTCAGCTGCTTCGCAATGACAAAGAGTACGCTCCATTTACCCTGGTAGATATGGAGAAAAAGGTCAGTGAAGACATCACTATTCCAACAGTCAAAGGAGAGATCCTTTCAAGAATAGGAGGAACCATTGACCGTATGGACAGCAAAGACGGCACTTTAAGAATTGTAGATTACAAAACCGGCGGTATGCCGAAAGCAGCTGAAGATATTACTGCATTATTCACTCCGGCAGAGAATCGTCCCAACTATATTTTCCAGACATTTCTCTACGCTGCCATAATGACTCGCCAGCAGAAACAGAAAGTTGCTCCTTCTCTGCTCTATATTCATCAGGCAGCATCGGCAGATTACAAACCATACATAGAAATAGGTCTGCGGAACAAAAAAACTTTTGTGGAAGATTTTACTCCATACGAAGAAGAGTTCAGGGAATTGCTAACCCAACTGCTTTCGGATATATTCAATACCAAACAACCATTCAGCCAGACTAAGTTCGTAAATAAATGTGAGTTTTGCGACTTTAAAGCACTGTGTAAGAAGTAAATAAAGTTTTAGTAAATATTTTGTTTTTTAAGAATTAATCCTATTTTTGCAATAATTAAAAAGCTGTAAACTAATGTTAAGTTAATTAAATATAACTTTAATAGGCATCAGGCTTAAATGTGTAATTCTTAACTAAATAAATTTATTTTCATGAAAACCTTAAAAATTTTCGCACTAATGCTGGCAGCTGCAGGACTCTCGCTTTCCTCATGCCAAAAAAATGATTCAGAGATTATGACTGAAAGTGTAAGCAAATCACTTGGAGTTCAGCTTCAGGCAGTAAACAACACTTATTCATTCGGCATTGGTACCAAAGCTTTGAAAACAGCTACTTTAAAATGGGACACTTGCCAGATGTATGTTTCTCGAGTTCATCTTTCAGCAACAAAAGAGCAAGGTGATACATTGGCTACTGAATTCAGCTTAAATCTGAAATTTAAGAACTCAAAATTAGCTGATTTGTTCAATGCAAATTCATTGCTTGGCGATGTAACTCTTCCAGCAGGACTATACGACAAAATATCTATTCAGATTCAATCGGACAAAAAAGATGCCGGTACTGCTCCAGTATTCTATCTTGCGGGTAATTATACCAATGCTTTAGGAACTGTAACTCCTATTGCTATAGCAGTAAACAAAGACTTGAAGTTTATAGCCTCAGCTAAAGACAGTGTTCAGTTAAACACTTCAGCAGATTACACTGCATTGTTCCAGTTAGATTTATCTAATGCAATAAGCAATGGCAGAATCACTGAAGCCGATCTTGATAAAGCTTCACTTACTAATGGCAAAATAATTATTAGCGAGAATTCAAATAAAGAAGTTTATGATAAATTCTTTAAAAGAGTTCTGAATCTTGATGCATTCCAACACAAAGCTTTTAAGAAAGCAAATAAAAAGTAATTGGGATAAGGATGAGAATTAATTATCTCATCATAAAATAAAAAAATAAGCAGGTTATTCCTAAGTTATAATTGGAATAACCTGCTTTTATTTTTATCAACTTCCACCAGAAACCACCAAATTAAAAGAAATCTAAGAAATAAGACTATATGAAGACATATAAAGAACTCAAAAAATGACTTTTTTTCTTAGGCGTAAAACAGAGAAACAATAAGCAGCTAACTAATTTATTGACAGCAACTTTAGACTTCATTTAGCCTTAATTATTGCTGGAATATCGATCAAACCTAAAAAAAATAATGCATCTTAAACGAAAAAAAGTTCCCAAATCCTTTTGATATTTCACAAAAAGCCTTACCTTTGCAGCGCAATTAAGGATGGTTCCGTAGCTCAGCTGGATAGAGCAACGCCCTTCTAAGGCGTGGGTCAAGCGTTCGAATCGCTTCGGAATCACAAAACAGAATCGCAAATAGCTTATTATTAGTTATTTGCGATTTTTATTTTCACCCAACCATCCTCATTCTTGAACGAGACAAAGCGCTAGATTGCTAGATCACTGCTAGATCAATTTAAGTTAATCTAGCACCTATATTACATTAGTATACAACTACTTAAACACATCCTGCTAGATTGCTAGATCAATTTTGCATTTTTATTTTTTATAGGAGATGTAATATTCTCCATAAATAAGGATACCGTTATTCTGTAAAAAGAATGTGCATAGAATAACAAAATTACTTTTTCCAAAAATCAAGAAAGTATAAAACTTGCATCTATAATAAAGATTAATTCAATACAGAAAGACTTTATAGAGAGAATTGCTATATTTGCATTAAACTTTAATATCAACTAGTATGGAAAGAGTATGTCAAAGCTGCGGGATGCCTATGCCATCCGACGAGTTACTTGGAACAAATGCTGATGGAAGCAAAAACAATGATTATTGTACCTATTGCTTCCAGGAAGGAGAGTTTACCGAGGATTGCACAATGGATGAAATGATTCTTCATTGCGTAGAGTTTCTGGACGAGTTTAATAAAGGGCTTGAGAAACCTATTACCAGGGAAGAAGCTATTGTCCTGATGAAAGAAGCATTCCCTAAATTTAAGAGGTGGAATAAATAAAATACCCCTTATCAGTTCCAGTCAGGACTAAACTTTGTTAGGAATAAGAGTAGAAATACATTATCAGTGCAATTAATCTGATGATTAGATTTTTATCGAAAAATCTAATGAAACATGATAATAGCAAAACGAACCAGATTAGTTTCTGATTCGTTTTGTTTTATAATTGCTATCGCCTATTTACTTGTCTTACTCGTCAAACGGACAAGTCTCTAACAAATAAATGGCATCTAAACTCCATGTTGCGGTTTCATTAGTACTCACGTATGGAATCTCATCAATCGGAGCAGGTACTTCCGGAGGCAAAATGTGGGAACTTTTAAGGGGTGGTAATGTTTTGTTCTTTCCCCAACGCAATAAATCATTCCAGGCCTCTTTACCCATTTCAGGCTTCTGCATATTATAAGCAGCAAAACCTAATAATCGGGAAATACGAAAACGATTATTACTGATTTCCGCAGCTTTTGCCTTATAATTTGCAGCATGATCCAACCAAACCTTATTCCATTCCGGCACATTTACCATTTTTTGTAATTCATTCATAATCTCAAAGCCGCCC
Source organism: Bacteroidaceae bacterium (assembly GCA_963668125.1). Classification (GTDB taxonomy): domain Bacteria; phylum Bacteroidota; class Bacteroidia; order Bacteroidales; family Bacteroidaceae; genus Bacteroides. Next base: position 3,058,351 of record OY764215.1, read on the forward strand.
ATTATAGTCATTAAATGATTAGTATTCTGCATTGCTGAGTCACCTTCATAGGTTATCATTCCAGTAGCAGGATCAAACCCTAAAGCTTTCGGTCCGGTAAATAGCCCATGCTTTAAAGATGCTATGCTTTTCATGCCGGTAAGAATCTTATCCCGGTAAGTAGTATTTCGAGTACGCTCCCACTCTGTCATCCAATTGCCTGCATACGCCAACCAATCCGGACCAATCCGCAAACGAGCCGGAGCAGTACAAGGATAAAGACTGCGAGGTTCTGCCAAACGCATCGGGTCAAGGGTATAAAGTTTCTGCTCAGCATCTTTAACCTCTTTCATCAAATCACCGCAACGCTCGTCGGTTGTCAAATAGTAATAGAAGCGATTCCAGGCAGCCTGACTAATACGTGCTTCTTTCGCTCCGCATCCCCAGTGGCTTACATTATGGCGACTTCCTAATCCAGCATTTTCTCCTATATGATAAACATCAACTTCGGCAGTATGACGAGTCATTGCTTTAGCCATCTTCCAGATATCAGCACGTCCGGTACGCAGGAAATTATACCATAACCACATATTAGAGCCTAACTCTGTATTGTCCCAGGCAAATCCTCCCACATCATACCGCCATTCATGTCGAACAGGATCGTAAGCATGCATTAAATCTCCGTAATTCCAGAAGCCGTACCATTTATTCTGTTCTATAGCTTTCTGGTAAAAGTCAATATATCCATTCAATCTATCTTCAATCTTAGCACGGAAAGGAGTACTATTATCGGGTAAACTCCATATTCCAAAAGCTTCTTGTCGTTGCAAGTACTCAGGAGAACACATTAAAGGCGAATCAGCCGACAAAGCTTTTGCAGTTTTTGCAATACCTGCTTTACCGGGATATGCCGGTTGAGGAACAATTGTCAGCGTATGTGTACGTGCAATGCCATAAGGTGTACTTAGTCCTTCCTGTACATCTTCATAACTTGCATTCAAATCATGAGCTACTTTATCATAATGACGTAAATCCATAGCTTCTGCTTCAGGACTCCATAACCACATAGTGATTGCTGCTGTATCTTTTCGTGCATTATCTACCTCGAGTGAAGATGGATAAGACTGCCAGAAATCGTGAAGACAAACTCCTAGCCCACCACTGACATCTCCTGCAAATACATATCCATTGGAACGAGTTCCAGAGAAAGTCCCTATCCAGGGATTATCATCTGTAGCACGTTTACGGATACTAAAAGCATCTGCATTTAATTGAGACAAACGAAAGCCATCCCACGATGCCCACTTATCAAGTAAATCGCGGTTTTCGGCATCAAACTTTTCATATTCAGGAATACGTTTGCCTTCCATCTGCTGTTGCTGAAGAGTATTATCTCCATTTAAAGTGAGAACACGCCTTCCGACCAACGGCTGCACCGGTTCACTCCATACTCCGTCTTCTGCTCCCGAGAATGCTATATGACGGTTATACACAGCTTCACGCATGGGCACTTCAAAGCGTAAACCAAGAGAGTGAATATAATCTTTATTCTGATCGCCATCATAAACAAATGTATGCACCATCTTTATCTGATCACTACCTTTATATAGATAAAAACGGATAGTAAAAGGCAACCATTCACGACCAACGGTTTTATGTACTCCTTCTATCTTCACAACTGTGCGTACAGCACCATTCTGTTCAATATCAACCTTCTTTATTTCACTCTTATAATTAATAAAATGAATCTGGTCTGTATTTTCGAGCAAAGGTTTATCCTGTGTCTGGCAAATTAAATAAGCTTTACCTCCTACCTTAACATCGCCATACCAAAGACCGTCTAATAAATATTCACCAGTCTTGGGAAATACAGCTTTAATCACAACCGTATTTACCTCAAAAGCATTGTTTTTACTAACAACAGGCATTAACTCAGCCTTTTTCTTTGATGCGGCATTAATCTGCAACTTTAACTGATTGGTTGAAGCAGGTATTACAGCCGATACCCCACCCCACTTTATTGAACCGTCAGGCCAATAAGCCAATGGCCACATATCTGTAGCGAGCTGTTTTCCATCAGCTGAAAAAAGAGCAATAGTTTTATTCTGTGCGAGACTACCTTGGGTAAATGGAACTCCAAAGCTTACCGGAGTATTAATTGAAGGCACATCGCCTATCCACTTTAAACTCACAGGTTCCTTTTCGGCATTGCTGCAAGTATACTGAAAATTTGTAATACGAGTACGGGATAATGTTGTACGGAAACCAAACCAACCAGAGGTTAGTGGATTAGCATCACGAAAGTCAACCAAACGTTTACCATTCATATAATAGCTCACCTTATTGCCTTTGCTCATAATTTTAATGTGATACCATTTATTAGGCTTAAGCAAATGTTCTGCATCAGTATATTCACGCAAAATAGCCGGTTGAAAAGCTTTATCCTTTATGCTTCGTTCATCTCCGTTATATCTACGGAAACGTGTTGTTGAATTACTATTTCCCCCATATCCCAAATAGTAGAGCTGCAAAGAATAACAATTCATAAAGATACCATTACGCCAATTCTTTCTTTTCAGGATATCATTTGGAAATTTAGGATCGGATGCCATCCAGAAACAATTCAAGTCGCTCAACCGATCTCCTTTTTTACCTTCATCCATGACACATGCGTCATATTCTATGGTAGTTTCGCCCTTCATCTTTTCCTTGCGCCACAGAGTAAGTCCTTTTGATGAAAGAATTTCCACAGTATCGCCTAGAAAAGTTATTTTGTAATCAGGAGACTCAGATTCCGCACTCCAGAATTTATTAAATTGTCGGGCATTTAAAGCCGACAATTGTTTTGTTTGAGCTGATGAAATAAAAGGGACCAAACAAAAGCTGAGAATCCAAAATAATCTATTTTTCATTCCAAAGTAATTATTGAACTATTCTCCTAAATAATATGAAGGTACAGGTGCTTGCGGATAACCCATAGAACGATGAGCAACATAACTACGGTAAACGCCATCCTGCATCAAAGTAATTCTACGATCTTTTGCCGGTATATTAGTTGTATATATACGAAGCTCGCCCGGTAATGAGGTAACAACTTCTTCACGCCAGTCACCATATAAATCTCCAATCAGTTGAATATCGCCTTCTATACCTTCAGTAAGAGTTTTGCCTTTCCATTCTGTTACACTTAAGGATCTTCCATTAGAAGACGAACTTGCACCCCAGCGGTTATCATCACCCTTAAATGTTTCTCTGACTAGGTCTGCATTCCACCATATCCAGTTACGACATGAAGGGACATCTTCATTCTTACCCAAAGATTTACCATCAGCGGATAATAAGTATTTGTCACTGCTCCCGCCTTTTTTATCTTCAGAGGCAAAGCATTCCAAACCTTTATGAGCCGGATCAATATCAGCAACCATACCATCACCAACATGAAATGTTTTCTGACCGATGTTCCATATCTGTTTACCGGTTTTAGCATCTACCACACAAACTCCTCTACCATTGTCTTGCCAAGGTTCTAAAGCAAGAAAGACTTCCATTCCCGGTCTATTAGGATCAATATCAGTTAAATAACATTTGTCGGGATGTCCCAAACCAGCTGACCACAATAGAGTTCCATTATCGTCAAGCATGCAGGAACCTAATAATATCTCATCACGTCCATCTCCATCAACATCACCACAAACCATATTATGAGATCCCATGCTACGAACTACCGGATTTTCTTCATCACCGTTCCAGCGCCATGCACGTTCAAGTTTATTGCCATTAAGCTGCCATGCATCCACCACCATTAGTTTATAAGTGCCACGACAAGCCAAGATATAAGGCGTTTTACCATCCAGAAAAGCCATGCCTATCTGATTGCGATTCTGACGAACTAGATTGCCATAACTAAAATTTCTTTCCGGCCAATCCACTCTTGTTATCTCTTTTCCGGTCATACCATCAAGAATACTCAAATATTCTTCCCCTGAATCTACACGTCCCTTTTCGTTTCGCTTAGCATTGTCCGGTGCTGTTTTTAGAGCAATCTCAGCTTTTCCATCGCCATTAAAATCATAAGCTACAAATGGAGAGTACCAAATACCTGGTTCTATGCCTTGTCCTAAATCTTTAGACCATAAAAAAGTGCCATCGTTCAGGTAAGCTTCAATCTGAAATGTTTTTCCATCCAAATTTCCAGGCATACCCGGATCAACATTCATATCCGGCGTACGGATTATGTAATCGTAAGTTCCATCTCCATTCAAATCGGCAACAGCAACTTTACCTATTTTTACAGAACGGTTAAGCTTAATTGAATGATAATTTTTCAAAGCAGCAAAATCAACATCCAGTTTATCTGATACTGATTTTACTTTTCCTTTTTTATCCAGAACACTAACCCAATATTTAGCCTTTCCCGCAACAAAAGTCTTGTCTGTAAAATCACAAGTAGCAGTTAATGGCTTCTTTGTTAATCGCTGTATTTTCCCATTCAAATTACGATAAAGATGAAAAGACACATCATTCCCATCTTGTTCCAAAAGTCGCCAGCTAAGATAAACACCTTTACCATCAGCAGCAGAAACAGCAATCAGCCCACGATTGAGATTTTCCTTGATTTTATTAGTTGCAAAACCATTAACAGTTGGTTTTGGTTCATGACTAGGTTGCAATATCTCATAATAATAGTTGCGTTCGCGGGGATCTTGTGCATGTAAATTTCCAGAAATACATAATAAGATTCCGCAAAAAAGTAGATGTGCAGATTTCATAATTCTTATATTCATTAACAAATGAAATTATCTTTCAACAAAAATAAATAACTACCTTTCAGTAAACAATAGAATATAGTACACAGAGATGAACTATTATACTAAAAAAAGCATTCATTCGCATTTGAGCAAATATTTTGCTCCTGGATAACAAGAACTTAATAAAGCAATACAGTTTCTATTGGTATTTAAAGCAATGCCATACTATCTGTTATAAATTTCCCAAAACAATTAGAGTTCAATTGAATCAAATCAATTATTCAACATAAGTGAGTAAAATATACAACATGGTTAAATGACGATATTTTTCAAAATGAATATTATTTAATATAAGTGTATTGTATTCCATTTTTAAAACAAATAATTCACAATACTTTTGCAATCATTAAAGCAAACACATGGTAAAACTCAATTTACAAGGGGTATTACCTTATATTGTTAATACAATTGTGCATAAAATAAAATTTAATATTAAAATAAACTTTAGGTATTTTAGGGTATAGATTAATTAGGTATAACGGATTAATAGATTAAATTTATAGGAAGGAGTGATCGTGAGATTACTCCTTTTTTCATTAATTGATTCTTTCATTTATTTTTGATTATAAATTCCTCCAAATAAATATTCAAAAAAAAGGAGCCAAACTTTTTCAAGTTTGGCTCCTTCATATTTCATTGTAGATCTAATAACGTTTTATTTGTAATTTCAATTAGTAGGTGTTACACGCTTTATTGTTCCGTCTTCATTAAACATGAGCCTATCAATGCAAACTTCCCGATGGTATCCAGGTCCACTCTCTTTATTCAGATAGTTCTTATTGATACGATGATACACAATATACCATTCGTCACTTCCCGGGATATTTAAAATTGAATTATGTGCCGGACCGTAAATCTCATTCTTTGCATCTTGTATTAAAACGATAGGATCTTTAGCCACCTCTATCGGACCAGTAGGCGAAGTACTGGTTCCATACGCTACGTGATAATTAGGTGAACCGGTATCATCAACCGACCAAAGGAAATAATAGAGTCCATTTCTATAAAATACGTAAGAAGCTTCACGAAAAGCATAATTCTCCAATGTTCCACCTTGAGGAGTTAATACTTTTGTAGTACCTTCTTTCAGTGATGTCATATCATCGTTAAGCTCGGCCACTGCCATATAACCATTACCCCAATATAGATAACTCTTAGCAGATTTTGGATCAGTGAATACGTCCACATCAATTTGCTGACCTCTTCCCACCGGTGATGTTGTAACAATAGAATGTCCTAAGTCAATGAAAGGTCCTGTTGGAGAATCTGACGTAGCAACACCTATTTGCTTTCCTTTTCCTTCTTTACTATTAGCACTAAAGTAAAAGAAGTATTTATATTTTCCATTAATGAGTTTCTCTTCAATACAAGGCGCCCATGCATTACCATCGGCCCACTTTACCTGATCTGTTTTTACATCAACGATTGTTCCTTCATCTTTCCAATCTTTCAAATTAGATGATGAAAAAACATTAAATGAATGTCCGCCCCATCCTGGTACTCCATCAGTTGTTGGATAAATATAATATTTACCTGTCTTTTGCGAATAAAGAACTTCAGGATCGGCATGAAATCCAGGAATAATAGGATTGGAATGTTTACTTTCAGTTATGCCCCATTTTGCAATCAAAGCATCTTTTTCCTTTTTAGTTATAGGAATAATAGTTCCGTGGCGAGGATGAAAATTCATGGAGATATTATTATCAATAACTTTAAAGTGATCTAAATCGGTACTTTCAGTAAATTGATACTTGCCTTTCATGTACACATCATACATGAGAATATATTTATCGGAATTTATCAGTTTGAATATTCCAGAACCTTCTACAGATTCTTTAGTCTGCTGTTTATAATCACTTGATTCTGTCCATTTTCCGGATGTAAGAGAAGAAGTTGTTGCTTTCTTTATGCCATTACCGTGTCCTTCTGTTTTATAAAATAAATGATATAATCCATCTTTATAGATAATATCACCGTCAATACATGAAAGTTTGTTTTGAGGAATGAACAAAGGTTTTGGGGTTCCTTCAATATCCGTAAAATCTTTATTGGCATATGCATAATAAATAACATCCGGATTTTCGCCATACTTCATTGACCAGTACACCATATACTTGCCAGCCTTTTTATCATAGATAGTTTGCGGTGCCCAAACCCGAAGCAGATCATCTTGTCCTTTATACTTTTTCTGAATATTAACGACACTAGATTTCCAATTAATGAGATCGGTAGACTTAAGCAATATCATTGCTCTGTTAGAGCTCCAACCATTAGCTGCCACCATATCCGTGAGTACCATATAAAAAGTCTTTCCATCTTCTCCACGCAAGATATGCGGATCGCGCACACCTCCGGTAGAACTTATAGTTTTTGAACTGATTACAGGCTTATTGTTGTTCAAAGCTTTGTAGTTATACCCATCGTTGCTAATGGCATAACGAACAGATTCTTCATCTCCATCATTGCCGGTGAAATAGACAAAAAGGTAAGCACTACACTTATTTGCTTTTTTACTGACAGTAATAGCAGCTTTTCCTGAGAACGTTAAAAAGAAGAATAATAAAAGTAAAGTTGCATTTTTCATTTCATATTTCATTTTTAAATAAATACAGAATTAGTAATTATATATATTCTTAATCATATCAGACCTCTTTTATAAGATAATACCTCAAATACATAAATATCTTTGAAAATCTTGTTATTAATAAAAACCGGATTTACTTCGGAATTATTTCATCATTATTATTTTATACCCTAGATATGCAGCAAGTGAGAGTCAAAAGAACGATGAATATGTTTCTCCATAACCGTTTTTTACAGGACACAAATATAATAAAAATCAAGCTAGCTCAGATTAACTAAGCTAGCCTGATTATATATTAATGCTCTTTTTTATTTATTTAAAAGTATAAATGCTTATTTTATTCCAGATGTTATTAATTGGAACAGATTGTCGTCTATCACTGTAATTCATTATTATAAAACGATTTGCAGGAATACTATATTTTTCACTCAACACTTTAATAACAGCTGCAGCACGCTTTTTACTTACCTGCAAATTAATATCAGCTGTACTTGCTTTTACATCTGTATAACTTGCTATTGTAACCTGTTTTTCACGATATTTCATCATATATTGTGCTACTGTATAAAGATTAAACTCCTGATCAGTTTCAATTGTAGATTTTCCAGTCCGGAAAATAATCACAGAAATCAGCACTGTATCTTTCAATGCAGATTCATTATCTACAAAGGTATTCTTTTCAGTTTCTGTAATCTGCTTATTTTCATAACGCACTTTATACCCTTCCAACTGTTCTCTAAGCTCATTATTCTGATTTGTCAGCACCTGAATCTGTCCTCTCAACTCATTATTTCGTTCGTTCAAAGACTGAATTAAAATGGGATCAACTGGATCAACAAGGGCAAACCCCCTATTTTTAAAACGATAAGTAAAGCCAGCCAATAGATTCAGAGTTGCATCATTGTAAGTTTCCCATTTCTCCTGACCATTAAAATCATCGCGCAGCAGGTTACCATTGGCTTCTATATTAAAACTCCAGGCATCGCTAAGACGAATGTCTGCTTGTAATCCTAAACGTATTGAACCGCTATTTGACGACTTCAAAGTATGTTGCTGAGGTTCGAACTGCGTTGATACAAAGACATTCTGATTTTTAAAAGTATGCACAAAACCAAGTCCGAGGATACCTATAAAATTGAATCCCCTATTTTCTCTGTATGATCTGAATATATTACTCATATTAAACAATACATCTAAGTTTGCATTAATATAGGTAACATTATATAGAGAGCCGACAACATTATTCCTCGAAGTCCATCCTCCAATCTGAAAACGAGTACCGACTTCGGGAGAAAAGAATTTTCCCACATTTAAAGCTGCAGTTGGACTCAACTTACCGGAGAAAGAAGAATAAGCCTGGCATTCACTAAACGTATATTGCCCTCCCATCTGCAACTGCAAAAACCAGTTATCCCAATATCCATACTGCTTTAAAGTTTTTTCCCGTTCCTGAGCAAAACTCATTGCAGTAAAAATGGCTACTGCCAACAGAAAAAATACTTTTTTCATAGTTCTTCATTTAATGATTAATAAAACTATATATAAAACACACAAGTATTGATTATTGTTAAACGCTATCTACTATTTTTTGATTTTCAAATAAATAAAGAGACAACAAAGAATAAAACAAGAAAGAATTATATTTTGATGTATATCAAAGGGGTATTTAGATATACATCAAAAGGGTGCTTAGATATATATCAAAAGATTAATTTGATGTATATCAAAAACAAATTCATATATATATATAAAAACAAGGACTGCCCTTGCAAAATAATAAATCATCTTCGCATAAATTACTGAATAAACAAGTCCAATATGATTTCTAATAAATAGTAATCTTGAAAAATAACATTCAAACAAAATAATTAAATAAATATTTATATATAATTGCTAATTATCCGAGAAATTATTACTTATTTTGTCATGCATTTTTAGCATTCAAACTTTAATAATATTTAAAGCCTTAAAATCCAGTATTCAAGAATATCACAAAACTATACATAGACTAAAAACAAACTATTATGAAAAAATTTATTCTATTTTTCTGTTTAACAATTGTTTTATCATCATGTAAAATTCTAAACTTTGGGCATAATATAATGCTTATAGAACAAGGAATGACAAAAAATGAAGTTCTAAAGATTTTAGGAGAACCTAGCGACAGACAATTTCATGAGACAGAAGAATCATGGAGATATATTGATCCGCTTGGGGGCTCAACTACATCAAATCAATATTATATTGTTTGGTTTGAAGATAACATCGTTACCAGCTTAACTACATACAACGAACCTCTGCCAAATACTCAGAATAATAATTCGCATTACGATAGTCATAATCATACAAATAGAAGATAAATAGTTCTTTTGCATTTTTTTCAAGTCTGATAATAAGATTTATACAAATTAAAAAACATAATATATAAACAGAACACCTTTTTATATTACTATTTTTGAGAAGTGTATTTTATTTTCAATATGACTAAAAAAAAAGATTATGAAGAAGTTATTTTTAGCACTGACGGTATTTGTTGCATCATTTAATATGTATGCACAATCTTACAATGATTTTATGGTATTTGTTGGCAATGTATTGTTGAATAATAAAAACTATACCAACGATGAGGTTTGCAGTTTGTATAATCAACACTATGGTATCTCTCAACAAAAACTTTATGAGTTATATAATGGATTCAACAGAAATTGGGGAGATGTTGTTATGGGTTTAGAATTAAGCCAGTTTTTAAATAAACCAATTAACACAATCTTCAATGATTATAGGGATGGTGGAGCAACAAAAGGTTGGGGCAATTTAGCAAAGGAATATGGTATAAAACCAGGTTCTGATGAATTTCATCGCTTCAAACAAAGAATGAAAGAAGAAACTACTTATTGGAAAAACACTCATAAAGAATATAAAAACAAGAAAGATCCTAATATTGCAGGCAAACACAAAAAAAATTTCCCGAATGATCTAGTGAAAGAACCACTTTCTTTTCACAAGCAAAAAGCTAACAATGATAAATACTATAAGGGAAATAAAAATCATAAATCGAAAGAATATAAAAATAAAGAGAACGCTGAACGGAATGATTATTATAAATTTCAAAAAAGAAATGAAAAAGGAAATCGAGGTCAGATGAAAGGTCACAAAGGAGAAGAAAATGAACATAAGTCCGGCAAAGGTAATCGAGGAAGAGATAATAATGAATAATAATTCTGAGAGGTTTATTTCATGATAATGGAAAGAAAACTTTTTAGTACAACGCATTGTTATTCAATATGTACAACCTCATACTATCATGAAAACTAATTGTATATACAGAATATCAATTGTTATAATAATACTTCTGTTATGTGGTTGTACGAATCATATAGCAGAAGTAAAAAGCCGGATGGCCAAAAACTATCATTTATACATGGATCAACATGTTGCTGCAATGAATTCGTCGTTGCAACAAATCAGTCCAACAAAAATTACTAAAAAGAAACTTTTCAAAGCTATTCCTTCTGCCATCTTTCAATTTGAACTATCTTCTATCGGGAACCAAAAGATTTCTTTAAAGCAATATAATGAAGTTAGAAATAACACTCTACAAATAATTAAAGACAGCTTAAACCTATACATTATTTACAAGGATAAAGAGGTTGTAAAATCATTAGTAGACAGCATTCTAAAATCTTATACAGAACAATTCCCCGTTAAAAACGCATATTCTTATTATAAAGAACAAAGAGAATTTGCCGGAATATTCGTACAGTTTGTGGAAGCTAAAAATGAAGGTTATTGTAATGAGGAGAATCTGCTCCCTGGCGATTGTAATTGGGGATATATTTTTCTAGCAACAAATGGCAAAAGCTTGCTTCAATTTCAATGTGTGGGTTCAGACAGTGTTAGGTATGATATTGGCGATTATAGATTAACTTCTGATGCATTAGTATGCACATTTAAAAATAGTTATTCTTATCCTGAAAAATACGACAGTAACACAGGGGTTAGTATTTCAGATCCTAACGATGGAAAAATAAATCCAGAGAAAGACTTCATTATAAAATTACTACCATGCGAATGTCTGCAATATCCTTTTATTATTAAATATATAAATGAAGAAGATAAAGAAAGCATTCAGCAACAAACCTATGTAGTAAAAATAGCAGCTCTAAAAGAACAAGATGACTTTATTAAGTTGATAAGAAATATAAAGCCTATTGCAAGCATGATAAAATAAAAACATAAGAGGCAGTCAAAGTAGACTGCCTCTTATGTTTTTATTAGAGAATATTACTGCTAAAACATTTGTAATTGATAAATAAAACCTAAAGAAAGTCGGTTTGTATTATCATCAAATCCTGTCGTTATTAGCGATCTGGCTCTATTTGTATATTCGTATGCACGTCCCACATAGGTTAGGAAGAAGTGCAGATTAGATTCCATGGGGTAATATTCTAATCCGGCAAAATACCCGTAAGCTGTTCTATATTTACCTTTAGGAAATCCTAGCAAGTTATCTTTTAGTGAAGCTGTTTCATACATTCCTTCTAGGAAAACATTCCATTTGGGAGCAAACCGGTAATTCATTTTTGTAACGAATGATAAATATTGTGCATTAACAGCATTCCCATATCTACTCAAATTTGTAATTTTACTCATAATTCCATTACGGTCGAGCTCTTCATTGGAATACATAAAATCGAAAAACATGTTGAATTTACCTTGTGTTAGTTCATTTCCCAATGCGTAGTAATACATATTCTTGCCTTTTGCTTCATTCATCAAAGATGCCGACCATCTGGTTTTGAAAGCATTATCAAAGAAACTACCGTTCCAGTTCAACGTGTAAACAAAAGGAGTCTTACTTTGCACAGTTCCGGTTGTACCTACATCATAGGTATTTGCAAAGCTGTTATTCATACTGTTTAATACCTGAAACTGCAATTGGTGATTATCATTGAAATTATATGCAAAGTTTACTCCGGTGAGGAAATTGCTCATATTTTCTATCATATCACTGTATTCGTATATTTCAATCGGATTAAGGTCAAATTCAATACCTCCGTAAGCAGCACACTGCTTTCCGATAAACATGGATAATTTGTCAGTGACCTTTACACCAATACCTGCAACATCAATAGAAGTTGGCAAATTATCAATATTACCACTACCTGTATTCGGTCTATTCAAACGTTGTCTCCATCTATAAGAAAGCCAATCGTTAATTTTACCTTTTGCCTCAATACGTAGTTGTCTCATATTGAATTTACTCATTTGGTGAGTATCTTCAATAAACTGATTATCCAAGCTTCCATTCATATTTAGAAAGAAGTTAAACTTATCTGTCTTCTTCTTAATATTAGTAACCTCCTCAAACAAACTTTTAGAGGAGCGCATATCACCATCTTGTTGCGCACGGACTCCAGCCATGCATAACAGGACTCCCAAGAATAGTATATACTTTTTCATATCAATATTCATTAAAATAAGTTTGGATCTGCTTCCAATTATCAGTCCTTGTTAATGCCAGCATCAGCAGGACTCTTGCTTTTTGAGGATTTAATTCCTGAGAAGCAACAAACCCATATTCTGCATCATTTACTTCTGCATCCAATGTGCTTGGCCCAGTAGGAACTCTTGAAGAACGAACAACCTGAATACCAGCTTTTCTGGCTCTGATTAGTTCAGGGAAAATATTCTTATGAATGTTACCATTTCCCACGCCTGCATGAACAATGCCTTTATATCCAGATGCAATTAATGCATTAACAGCTTCAGGTTCAACATTGGAATAACTGTAGATAATGCCTACTTTAGGCAGTTTATTAAGATTATCAACAGAAAATTCAGAACTTGTAGTATGCTTCTTTACAGAAATACGATTAAAGAATACTTTACTATTAAATACATAACCTAATGGACCGCAATTAGGAGATTGGAAAGTCTCAACACTTATTGTATTTGTTTTTAAAACATCTCCAGCTCCAAGAATCAGTCCATTCATAACAACCATAACTCCCTTTCCAATAGATTCTTTAGCCGAGGCGGTAATTACGGCATTATATAAATTCAACGGACCATCCGCACTGATAGCAGTAGAAGGACGCATTGCACCAACCAAAACAACCGGTTTATCAGAATGCACAACTAGATTCAGGAAATAAGCTGTTTCTTCCATGGTGTCGGTTCCGTGAGTAATTACAATACCATCAACTTTGCTATCGGCAAGTAATATGTTAATCCGCTTTGCAAGAGTAAGCCACACATCGTCAGACATATCCTGTGAGCCAATTCTGACAATTTGTTCACCGGTAACATTTGCTACATTATTAATATCAGGAACGGCATCAAGTAGTGCACCAATAGCTACCTGCCCAGCCGTATAATTTGTTTTGGTACCCGAAGTACCAGTTCCTGCTATTGTACCTCCAGTTGCTAAAATGTGAATGTTAGGCTTTTGAGCCATAACACTTATTGCAGATAGCAACACACAAAGAACAAGAAATTGAAATCTTTTAACTGCTTTCATAACAATAAAACATTTAGTTATTAAATAATTAAATCTTAGGAAAAGAATTGAATCATCAACAATCCCATGCCTACAGCTACTGCCGTAGCAATAAGACCTGGCATCATAAATGAATGATTCAGTACATATTTACCGATACGGGTAGTTCCTGTACGGTCAAAATTTATAGCTGCCACAACTGTTGGATAATTTGGAATAAAAAAGTAACCGTTTACTGCCGGAAACAATGCTATAAGCATGTACGGTGAAATTGCCAATGCAATACCAAGTGGCATAAGCGCTCTGACTGTTGCAGCCTGGCTATATAGCAGAATAGACATTACAAAAAGTGCAAATCCGAAAAGCCATGGAGTTGCAGTAACAATATCCTTTATAGAGGCTGTCAATTCGGGAAGGTTACCTTCCAAAAAAGTATCTCCCATCCAAGCAATACCAAATATAGCAATTACTGCCTGCATCCCAGCCGGAAATACAGAACCTTGAGTAGCTTTTATTCCGTCCGTTTTGGTAAATAGGAGAATTAATGCTGCAGCTGACAACATTAGTATTTCAATGATAGACGACATACTTAGCTTCACCATTTCACCATCAACATTAAATGAAGGTCTTAAACTATCAAATGAACCAAACAGCACAATAAAAAGCGTTGCAAGAATAAAAATAAAAACAGATATTATTGCATTTCGGTTATTCTCAACCTCTTTGGTATATATCTTTTTCGTTTCAAATTCACCTTCTGCTATTCTTTTCTGAAATTCAGGATCATCTTCAAGCTCTTTACCTACATACAACGAATAAAATGCACCAACAAGTACTCCTACCAAAGTAGCAGGAATTGTTATTTTCAGGATATCAAACAATGAAATATTATATCCCGACAATAATCCAAGAAGTGCAACTGTAGCCGCAGAAATAGGACTTGCTGTAATAGCTTGTTGAGATGCAATAACGGCAATACTCAACGGGCGCTCTGGCCTTATTTTTGTTTCAGTGGCAACTTCAGCAATAACAGGCAAAACAGAATATGCAACATGTCCTGTTCCTGCTACAATTGTAAAAAGATACGTCACTATCGGGCTCAGCCAAACAACCTTGGATGGATTTTTACGTAATACATGTTCAGCAGCTTTCACCATGTAGTCAAGTCCACCGGCAGCCTGCATACAAGAAGCTGCAGAGATTACTGCAGCAATCATTAACATCACATCAATTGGAGGTGCTGTTGGTTGTAATCCAAATACAAAAGTAAGGATAGCTAACCCCACTCCTCCCATAACTCCAAGTCCAATACCTCCTAGTCGTGCGCCGACAAGAATAGCAACTAGCACAAAAATCAATTGTAGAACCATATTTACATTAAATAATAAAGTAGAATATTTAAATAAAAGCAGACTGATATAAGTTTATCATATTACATTATAAATATAACAAATAAATTTATAAATAGGTTTGATTATAGAAACTATAAATCACATTATTAGCAAAAACTATTGCATTCATATTTATGTTATTAATAAACAATAGAATAATAAATTAATAACACTACATCATGAAACCTTACTTATTAATGTTTTTGTTAGTATTCTCAATGAGAATATTCTCCCAGGATATATATAACAAGGAGAATGATATAAGTACTTTTAATGAGTATGCTAACATAGAAAAGGGAAAATCACTAAATATTTCTTTACCTGAAACAAAAGAAAACCATTTGTATAAATGTGGAGTTTACTTAGAAAAGTCTGCTAATTATAGATATTTTGCTCTTGGGTCGTTAGCTGCTGGTATTATTCTATCTTCTGCAGGTTCTAATTCAAATGATACTCCAGACTCAAACAAGAATAAAGATTTATATTATGTAATGAGTGGTATATTTTTCACATCATCTATAGTGTGTACTATTATATCTATCAATTACAAGCTAAAAGCCGGGAAACAACTCAAGCTCTCTGCAAATGGTACCTCAGCCTGTATTTCCTATACATATTAATTAAAGCTATAAAGATTATGAAACACATTTTAATAGCAATATTACTATTGTTTTCTACAAATATATTCTCTCAACAAATAATTAATCCCAATAATGAGGAAAGGAATAATTCAATAGTAGAAGTCAAGGACAGTATGAAGATAACAATGGATGTAAATACAAAAAGTATTTTAATCAAATCCAGTGATTATATTCGAAAATCAGCATATTATGAATACTGTGCTTTAGGTTCATTTGCTGCCAGCATGGGATTTATGTTAATAGCATTCAGTAATTTCGACTTTTGGAATGAAAATGAAAGCAATATTAATACAAGTGCAATATGTGCAGTTGCGGCAACTTTATTTTTCACATCTGCTATTGTATGTACTATAGCGTCAGTAAGATTCGATAAAAAGGCCGGTAAAGAACTTAAATTACTTATGCGTGGTGGAACAGGATCTATTTCTTTAACTTTTTAATTGCTAAACAAATAAAGATTTCAACAGAAATTATTATATTCGCAATATAAAAAAGAATCTGTATGAAGAATTATTTTTTAATATTTTTTCTTTTATTACTTCCACTAAAAGCACTTGCACAAACAAGTCCGGATTCTGTTGTGATCAATTTCTACAAATGGTACTTTAGCGTTATTGAGAGTGGGCAAATTGAAGAATATCAACCCATATTTGCGGCAGATTCACTAGGGATGACAACTCTTAATATGGATAAATATATTAAGAACCTCCGGCAGTACAACTTTTCAGATAGTCTTATAATCCATGAAGTAGCTTCTTATCAAACTTGTATTAAGGAAATCAACAAAATAAAATTTGATGAATTAAACGATAAATTCCCTAATCTGGAAGATTACAGAAATATTGGTTGTGACTTCTTCAATATATATCGATGGATTATGGATGTTGAGCCAATGAATGGTATAGATATTATTGAAACCTTTAAAATTAATGACGAAAGAGTGATAATTAAAGGAAAATTCTTTAGAGGTAATGTAGAATCAAAAGATAAAACTTACTGGAATAAGTTTCTATATGTTTCATTAAAGAAAGAAAATAATATCTGGAAAATTGATCAGATAGAGATCAAAAAAACAAATGAAAAATAGAGGAAAACTAATTATAGCACTATTAGAAATTCCTATAAATAATAAAATCAGAAGGCCGTTTTATATACTTAAAGAGCATTTACCTGAACATTTTCTTCTGGCTCCGCATGAATGTATACCTCACTTTTTTTAATAAGATTACCAATTTCAATTTCTATCTTATCACAAATTTCATGTACTTGTTTTAAAGATAAATCCGGTTGAAGATGAACATTAACTTTAATAAAGGTGTTTGCCCCAGCAGAACGAATTTTAAGATCATGATAAGATATAACTTCTGATGTAGCTGATAATAATTCTTCCACCATGTGAACTTTGTCTTGTGGAGCCGTATCAAGTAAAACATCAATAGATTTTTTACCTAACTTTATAGAAACAGAGACAACAAGTATTGCAACAAATAATGCAGCTATTGAATCTGCAGAGAAAAAACCAAAGTTTGCGCATATAAGTCCAAGTAAAACTACAGAAGAACTCCATATATCAGTAGAAAAATGCAAGGCATCTGCTTCCAGAGCCTGACTGTTATGTTTCTTAGCAACCTTTGATAGAGCTCTTGAACGAGTTACATCAATGATAATCGCTGTAATAACTACTATATAACTCCAGATATTTACTTTTATTTCTGTTTCTCCGGTAACCAATCGATTTACTGCTTCATAGATAATCCAGACACAAGTGATGAGAAGCAATAAAGTTTCAATCAAGGCTGAGAAATTCTCAACCTTACCATGTCCATAGTTATGCTCTTTATCTGCGGGTTTATCTGAAATACTGACAGAAAAAAAGGTAATAACAGCTGCTATAAGATCTAGAGTTGAATGTAATGCTTCCGAAAGTATACCTAAACTACCTGTAAGAATACCGATAATCATCTTAAATCCAGTTAAAAATATCGCGGCTAATACGGAGAGCAAAGCAACTCTCTTTTTCTCATTTTTAATCATTACAAACTAAGTATTAATTTATTAGAGATACTTTTCAATAGAACAAAACTATAAAAATAAGTTGAGAACGACAGACTATTTCCAAAAAAAGAACTGCAGATTGAGTTATATAGATTTAGTCTAATTATTTCTAATTTAGATAGCATAAAAACAAGCATGACAACTCTAATTATCAATACTTTAAAATATAACACGTTAACGTTTTTAATAAGATTCCTTAATTTGATGTGATTTTTATCGTTACAATTCATTTTATACAAAACAAATTTAGTACTTTTGCCGCATCTTTTTTAGAGAATAAAAGGCAAAAGCAAGACTTTTACTTTTGTCTATAAACAGTTACAATTGAATCATACTTAGATGGCAAACTTTGATTTCAGAAATTTGGCTTCTCGCGGTAAATCCGCCTTTGTTTTCTTCAAATCCAAATGTAAATTTTTAGGAACTAAATACAAATCATTATATCAGAACTCTCCCTGGTATAAGAAAATTGTAATCGTTTTCTGTTCCTTAATCCTTTTGTTTTCTCTTTATTTATTCATGGTAGATATAAACTTCCTTTGGTTGTTTGGAAAATCGCCTAGTATGTCGAGCATAAACAATCCGAACCAAAGTGTTGCCTCGGAAATTTATAGTGCAGATGGCAAGTTAATAAGTAAATATTTTAGAGAAAATAGAACTCCTGTTGAATATGAAGAAATCTCACCAATCTTAATTAAGACACTTATCAGCACTGAAGATGAACGTTTTTACGAACACTTTGGAGTTGACTTAAAAGGAGTTTTTGCAGCTGTTAAAGATATGGCTCACGGCAATGCACGAGGTGCCAGCACTATTACTCAGCAGCTCGTGAAAAATATGTTTAAAGTACGTTCTCAATATTCAAGAGGGCTTTTAGGAAATATTCCAGGTTTTAAACTGCTTGTTATGAAATCGAAAGAATGGATTACAGCAGTTAAAATTGAAATATTTTATTCCAAAAAAGAAATTCTTACCATGTACCTTAACACTGTTGACTTTGGTAGTAATGCTTATGGAATAAAGACAGCCTGCAAAACCTATTTTAATACTACTCCTAGAAATCTAACAATAGAACAAGCTGCAACATTGGTAGGCTTGCTTAAAGCTACAACAACCTATAATCCTCGCTTAAATCCAAAAAACAGTATTAAACGACGTAATGTAGTATTAGAAAACTTATTAACTCACCATTTGATCAGCAAAACTGAATTCGATTCTCTGAAACGAATTCCAATCAAACTGAATTATAGCATTGAGCAGAATTATGGCGGGCAAGCTCTTTATTTTAGGGACGCTGTTGCCGAATCTCTTAAAGACTGGTGCAAAGAAAATGATATCGACTTATATTCTGACGGACTAAAGATATATACAACTTTAGATACCAGAATGCAAAAGTATGCTGAAGAAGCTGTCGACAAACAAATGCGTATAGTACAGCGTAACTTTGACAGTCATTGGGGAAATGAGAACCCATGGCAAGATCAGAATCATAAAGAAATAGTTGGATTTATTGAAGCTCTGGCAAAGAAAACCGATACATATAAAATCCTGGAACAAAAATATCCTAATCAACCAGATTCTATTAATTATTATCTGAACAAACCTCATAAAGTTAAAGTCTTCGACTATAAGACTGGAACTAAAGAGATGGATATTAGTACAATGGACTCTATCCGTTATATGGAAAGGTTTATGCACACTGGCTTTGTGGCTATGGAGCCTCAAAATGGATTTGTAAGAGCTTGGGTAGGCGACATTAATTTCAATTCCTGGAAATATGACAAAGTTCTTTCAAAGCGTCAACCGGGATCCACTTTCAAGCTATTTGATTATGCTACTGCTTTCAATAAAGGAATGTCTCCTTGCGACGAAAGGGTTGATAAATATCTTGAATGGGAAGTAATGGAAAAAGGAGAACTTAAAAAATGGACTCCACGAAATGCTAACGGAAACTATTCTGGTCAGACATTGACATTAAAAGCTGCATTTGCAAGATCTATTAATAGTATTGCGGTACAAATTGCAAAAGAAGTAGGTATTGAAGAAATTATCAAGACAGCACATGCAATGGGTATTAAAACTCCACTGCACAATATACCGGCAACGAGTTTGGGAGCTTCAGACGTATCTTTGTTAGAACTAGTTAATTCCTACTGTACTGTTGTGAATGATGGAATGACTCATGATCCTGTATTGGTAACTCGTATTGAAGATCGTAATGGAAAGGTTTTATATAATTATTCACCCGAACAGAAGCAAGCTATTCCTTACGAAACAGCATTCTTGATGCAACAAATGCTTCAAGGAGGACTTTCAGAACCAATGGGAACAACTCAGAATTTATGGTCTTTTGATTTATTCAAATATAACACCGATTTTGGAGGTAAAACCGGTACATCATCTAACCACTCTGATGCATGGTTCGTTGGTGTAACTCCGAACTTAGTAGGTGGTGCATGGGTTGGCGGTGAACATAGAAGTATCCACTTTAGAACCGGGAAATTAGGAGAAGGAAGCAAGACTGCCCTACCTATATTTGGTTATTTCATGGAGAAAGTGCTTGCTGATACTCAATTATCTAAATACAGGGCTAAGTTCCCTAAACCAAAACAACCAATAACCAAAAACTATCAATGCCAATCATCGTATACTTCTGCAAAGAATGATTCTATTGACGGATTAGCATCAGATAGTACTGCAATCAATTCAGATCAAGAAGGATTGGAAGAAGATAATGTAGAAGAACAACTTTAAAAAATAAAGTATAACAATGATAAGGGCTCAGATGAATTTGTTCATCTGAGCCTTTTTTGTTTATCTTATGTTATTGGCAGGAGGTGTTGATCTGCTTGTTTTTAATGATGCGCCATCCGAATAAAAAGATTTGTGTGAAAGACCATCCTTCGAAAATTGGATTTATTATTTAATAAAATAAAAAACTATTGGTGTATGATTTCAATTTATTCGCCAATAAATAAAATCCATTGGCGAATAACTGAAAAATATTGTAAATCAGTTCTAGTAATAACCACAGAAACTGTAAACTCAATCCAGTAAAGGTCATATTTGGAGAATAATGTTTCAAACTCCCGCCTGTCTTTTTTGAAAGCAGGCGGGAGTTTGCTCAACATCAAGTTACGTTTTTAAAAAAGCAGGCGGGATGTTTTTTACGTTGTATTTTTGCACAATCTTACAGAAAATGAAAATCATCCATCACTCCACAACTTTTCCTTGTAATATATTAAAATACAACACATTAAAAAATGATGGTAGCATTTTGAACCATCACAAGACCATCACTTTTTGGGGTCATCCATCACTTTTTTGAACTATTTTATCCAAATAGAATCAAACTTAGCCTGATATTGCTGCTCAAGACAAATAAAGCCTAAAATCTGCCTATTGTGCTCAAAAAAGTGATGGTTCATGCCTTTTTGTGATGGTTTTGTTATGGTAAAAATTGAGCCATCACTCTGCAATCAGCTACTCATTAGCTTGTTAGATTAAATAGTGAGGGAATGAGGGATGAAACCATCTTTGCTCTTTGAATAACCATTTACTACCTCCTGAAATTTCTAAAAAGAACGATAGTAATTAATAATGAACATATTTCTTTATATTAATGCAGTATAATATTTCCGATTTCGTTTATCTTATAAATAATTTTACTATTTTCATGATATGAAAAAGAAAAACACAACATGGCTGAATTTAGCAAATAAAGTTCTATCAGGAATGATGGTATTACTAGGATTTAACGGTTGTTCCGGAGAAACCCCATGCATGTATGGTTCGCCTTACGCTTTGCATACTATTAAAGGAAAAGTAGAAAACAATTCCGGAACTGCAATAAAAGGAATTCAAGTTATTTGCAACGCAAAGAATAGCTGGATTAAACCAGATACTTTGCTATCCAATCAAAATGGAGAATTCATTTTCAAGAGCGAACCAACTTTTGCTGAAGCTACTTATAAGCTTATCTGCAAAGATATTGATGGAGGCACAAACGGATCATATAAAAATGATTCCACAGAAATAGAATTCAAAAAAAGCGATTTAGTTAATGGAGAAGGATGGTTTGAAGGAGAAGCTACAAAGAATGTGACAATAAAACTATCCGAAAATGATAAGTGAGATAACTCTAAAAAAACTCTTGGCATTAGAAATCGCTCGTAAAATAAGGCATAACAAAGTTAAATTACATCCTCTTCGTCAACTTTTTTGGGAATGCACTTTACGATGCAATCTTTATTGCCGGCACTGTGGAAGTGATTGCAAAAAAACAACATATCAAAATGATATGCCATTAACAGATTTCCTCAAAGTTATTGATTCTATATCTCCGCATGTTAATCCGTCAGAGGTATGTGTTATCATAACCGGAGGTGAGCCGTTAATGAGAGAAGATATTGAAGAATGCGGTCTTGCACTCTATCAGAAAGGATTTCCTTGGGGAATTGTAACAAATGGGCTTTATCTTAGTCGCGAACGTTTTGATTCATTATTAGCATCCGGAATACATTCTATTACAATAAGCTTGGACGGACTTGAAAAAGAGCATAATTGGATGCGAGGACATCCGGAAAGTTTTATCCGGGCAACAGAAGCTATTAAAATGGTTGCTTCTGAGAAGGACTTAAATTGGGATGTTGTTACGTGCATAAACCGCAAAAACTATAAAGATTTAGAAGAATTAAAAAACTATCTGATATCTATCGGTGTAAGAAACTGGCGAATATTCACAGTCTTTCCTGTAGGACGAGCAGAAGAAGATCCTGAACTTCAACTCACGAATCAAGAATTTACAGGCTTGATGGAATTTATAAAAATGAGCCGCAAAGAGGGAAATCTAAAGATAAACTACGCATGCGAAGGTTTTCTTGGGAAATACGAAGGAGAAGTAAGAGATAATTTCTATTCTTGCGGAGCAGGTGTTAGTGTAGCTTCTATCCTTATTGACGGTTCAATCTCTGCCTGTCCAAGTATCCGAAGTAATTTCTATCAAGGGAATATATATCGTGATAATTTTATGGAGACATGGAATAATAGATTTGAGAACTTCCGCAACCGTGAATGGATGAAAAAAGATCAATGTGCCAAGTGCAATAACTTCCGCTATTGTGAAGGAAATGGAATGCATCTTCGCAATAATGAAGGAAAACTACTTATTTGTCATTATAACAAACTTAAAGATTAACAACATTACAGACTTATTCTAAACTAGAAATCCCGTTCTTGCATTTTTATAATGCCTGAGCGGGATTCTTTCATTATAATTTCAGCACAGTTAAGTATAGTATTCTATTGTATGTAACACTACCTAAGTATAAATATAGCAGACAAATATATACAGTTTTCAACAACAAACAAATACTACAAAAATATCTTATTTCATAATTTTTCAATTATAATACAGCTATAAAAAAGAGTGTATTTAGAATCAAATATAGGCCATAATCAATGATTTAAATACAATTAAAACAGATACTACAACACAATTTATTCTCTTTTTATTGGTTATTTTCTTTCATATAATAAACAAACAGATTATCTTTGCAAAAATAATAACATTATTTACATATAATAGGTATCACAATACAACTTTACTAATAATAATAGATATGAAAAAAGCCTTAATATCAGGTATAACCGGTCAGGACGGTTCATTTTTAGCAGAATTTTTATTAAAAAAAGGATATGAAGTTCACGGCATACTTCGCCGTTCATCTTCTTTCAATACAGGACGCATCGAACATCTATATTTTGAAGAATGGGTACGCGATATGAAACAACAACGAACCATCAATCTTCATTATGGAGATATGACCGATTCCAGTTCTCTTATACGTATTATCCAGCAAGTACAACCTGACGAGATATATAATTTGGCAGCTCAAAGTCACGTTAAGGTAAGCTTTGATGTTCCGGAATATACAGCCGAAGCTGATGCTGTAGGTACTCTCCGCATGCTGGAAGCAGTTCGTATTCTAGGTTTAGAAAAGAAAACCAAAATATATCAGGCTTCTACTTCCGAACTTTTTGGTTTGGTACAGGAAGTTCCACAAAAAGAAACTACACCTTTTTATCCACGTAGTCCATACGGTGTTGCTAAACAATATGGCTTTTGGATTACAAAGAACTACCGTGAATCTTATGGAATGTTTGCTGTTAACGGTATCCTATTTAATCACGAAAGTGAACGTCGTGGAGAAACATTCGTAACCAGAAAGATTTCTTTAGCTGTTGCCCGTATTAAACAAGGTGTACAGGATAAGCTTTACATGGGTAACCTTGATTCACAACGCGACTGGGGATATGCAAAAGATTATGTAGAATGTATGTGGATGATTCTACAACATGACACTCCTGAAGATTTTGTTATTGCTACCGGAGAAATGCATACCGTTCGGGAATTCTGTACGCTTGCTTTCAAAGAAGCAGATATTGAACTTCGTTGGGAAGGTGAAGGAGTTGACGAAAAAGGTATTGATGTAGCTACTGGTCGTGTATTAATAGAAGTTGATCCTAAATATTTCCGTCCGGCTGAGGTTGAACAATTATTAGGAGATCCTACAAAAGCAAGAACATTACTTGGCTGGAATCCTACACAAACATCATTCCCTGAGTTAGTAAAGATCATGGTACAACATGATATGGAAAAAGTCAGAAAGTTGATCGCAAATAAATAATGATGAAAAAAGATGCAAAGATTTTTGTAGCCGGACACCGTGGACTTGTAGGTTCGGCTATTTTAAATAATCTGAAGAAAAAGGGATATACTAATTTCGTTCTTCGTACTCATAAGGAATTAGATTTATGTAATCAGGCTGCCGTTACCGAATTCTTTGACCAGGAGAAGCCCGAATATGTATTTTTAGCAGCAGCACATGTGGGCGGGATTGTAGCCAACAGTATTTACAGAGCTGATTTTATTTATCGCAATCTGGAAATCCAGAATAATGTAATATACAATTCATTCCGTACCGGAGTAAAGAAGTTGCTGTTTCTTGGCAGTACTTGTATTTATCCGGGAAATGCTCCCCAACCAATGAAGGAAGATTGCCTTCTTTCTTCTGAATTGGAATATACCAATGAGCCTTATGCATTGGCTAAAATTGCCGGACTGAAAATGTGCGAAAGCTTTAACCTGCAATATGGAACAAACTATATAGCAGTAATGCCAACTAACCTTTACGGCCCGAATGATAATTTTAATCTGGAACGTAGTCATGTACTGCCGGCTTTAATCAGAAAAGCACATTTAGGCAAACAGCTAATGGCCGGTAACTGGGAAGAAATCCGCAAGGATTTTAATACTGCCCCAGTGGAAGGTGTTGATGGGAATGCCAGTCAGGAAGCAATTCTTGAAAAACTAAATAAATATGGTATTACCCAATCTGCCAACGGAAAAGTAAATGTAGAAATATGGGGCACAGGTGCTCCCCTACGCGAATTCCTTTGGAGTGAAGATATGGCCGATGCTTGTGTCTTTATAATGGAAAATGTAGATTTTGCAGATCTGAAAGGAAGCAGCAAGGAAGTACGTAATTGCCATATTAACATTGGTACAGGAAAAGAGCTTTCCATCAAAGAACTTGCTTACTTGGTTGCAGAAAAAGTTGGCTTCGAAGGAAACATTGTTTTCAATTCCGATAAACCGGACGGAACAATGCGCAAGCTTACTGACCCTTCTAAACTTCACAGCCTGGGCTGGAAGCACAAAGTTGAACTAGAAGATGGTATTGCAATGATATACGATTGGTATATTAATAAATAAAAAAATAGACATATGATAAAGTTCAGAATAATCTGAACACAAAATTAAGTTGATTAATAGAGTAGATTAAATAATAGGGCATGTGATATGTCCTATTATTGTTTTAAATAACAGAGTTAACAGCCACTAAGCAATCTATTTTTAAGGATAGCTTCCAGTACTGTTTCTTTATAAGTTCTTGATATTGGAATTTTATATTTATCTATGCCAAGCATATTTCCTTCAATATTCAATACCTTTTCTACGTTTATAATGAAAGATTTATGCGTTTGAATAAAAAGTTGTTCAGGAAGATTCTCCAATATAAGCTTTAGAGTTGAATGAGCTATAACCTTTCCCGAAGTAGTTTGAATAGCCACATAATTCTCTATCCCCTCAACATATAATATATCCTTGAAGAAAATCTTTTCTAGTTTCTGATTTGCTTTTACAAAGAAATAATCGGGAGATTTTGGTGCTGTTTGATTTACAATCACGTCATACGCCTTATTCACAGCTTTTAGAAATCGTTCAAAAGAAATAGGTTTAAGCAAATAATCTACAACTTCCAGGTCATATCCCTTTATTGCATACTGCTCGTAAGCACTGGTAATAATAACTTTGGGAGGATTAACCAAAGTGTTTAGCAAATCAATGCCCGACATGTATGGCATTTCAATATCCAGAAACAGCAAATCTACTTGCTGAGTTTTCAAAATATTATTGAGCTGTATAGCATCTTCACAAACGCCTACTAATTCAAGGAAATCAAGTCTTTCAACATAGCTTTGAATTCCATTTCTTGCTATCGGTTCATCATCGGTTATTATACATTTAATTTTCATTCTGGTTATTTATTTCAAATTAAAACTCGATCATCAAATTTGCCTTATAAGAGTCGGAAGCTTTAGAAATCAGCAGTTTATGCTTACCCGGATATAACAGTTCAAGTCTTCTTCTTAGATTTTCCAGTCCAATTCCACCTATTTTAGAAGTGGGAAAAGTAGATTGAGGTATAGCATTCACAACTTCAAACAATAGTCTATTCCCATCAAGCTTACCATCTATCTTTATCCAGTACTCTCCCCCTACATATTTCAATGCATTTTCAACCAATGGAAACAAAAGCAAAGAATGGATCTTTTGAGTTTTTAGTTTTGGATCAAAAGAAATATCTAGTTTTAGACTTTCTTTCATCCGTACTTTTTGCAAATCTATATAAGTAAGCAAAAAATTAATTTCTTGCTCAATAGTTACTGCTTGATTAACATCATAGAGCTGATAGCGCAACAAATCGGACAATTGTTCAATCGTTTTTCTTGGAGTCTCATTCTTCTCGTCAATCTGGAAATAAATAGTATTTAATGCATTGAATAAAAAATGAGGATGGAACTGAGCTTTTAAGAATTTTAGTTCTGTTTCAATCTGCATATTTTTTATTTTCTGAGTCTGAAGTTTCTGATCAATATATGCATTAAGAATCTGATTTCCTCTAAAAAGAGAATAGATGATAATAAGCACTAAAAGAAAGATAGTATTAGCAATAGTAATATCATCTATGCCCAAAGGATCATTTATCAGGTAATGTATTAGCACCAGACAAGGATTGAATACAATAATTCCTGCAGCCAAAATCATAAGATATTCCGAAAGAAACATCTTAACTGTAAGTCTTTTGTTACGTTCATTATTTCTTTCTAACAAATAGCTAATAATAAACTGGCACAGATACGCGATTATTATTGCAAAACCAAACTCAATAAGATTCCATTCCAAAGGTCGTTCCCAAAATTTGTAACCGGTTGGAGTATCACTTACCAGACGAATACCTGCCATTACAACAGCTGCAAAAATCAATGGAACAATCCAGAACCATATATTATATTTCTTTGTTTTCATTGTTTAGGTGGTTATACTACAAATTTATTCTTTTTGTATCAAAAGATTCTCCTTTTTTCTTATATTCTTTTGAAATATACCCTTTTTTAAATCGATAAGTTAAAGATATTCCAATTATACATCGGTCATTTCTTTCATTGGTACTAGCCCATGTTCCATTAAAAATGCCACTTCCTTTTTCTCTGTATGAGTTAAAAATATCATTTGAATATATTCCTAAAGTAGCGTTACCCTTCAGGAATTTCTTCTGAATTCCGGCAGAAAGTCTCCACATAGGAGAAATGGATATTTGTCCGTAAGCCATTTTACCATTATAAAATCCCGAAACTTCCGCCGTCCAATCTTTAGGTAGGATTATTCTATTATTCAGACTAAAAATGATGGTGGTTTTTCTGTTCTTGTTGCTAAAAGCATCTAAATCCCAATTATAATTATTACGGACTAAGCCAACATTAATGCTAGAGTGCAGAAAATTCACAAATGAAAGATCTCCTACGCTCATTCTTAAACCGTACGAGTTATACGATGCCATATTAGTTGGCATAACATATACCCTATTTTCGTTTTCATTAATGATATATGATTTCACTATGGCCTTTTGAGTTGTACCGTAAAACAAACCAATATGATAATTATTCTTTAGAACATATGATACATCAAAATTATCAGAAAACTGTGGTTGTAATGCTGTATTTCCCTGCTCGTATGTGTAAGCATCGAATATATAAGTAAACGGATTCAAATCTTTGTAATTAGGTCTGCTTATCCTTCTTCCATAAGTAAAACTAAAAGTATTTATATTGTTAAGAGAATAGTTCAGCATAACTGTAGGGAATATATCTGTGTACGACCTGGTAAACAGAGAATCATTATGTTGCTGGTTTCCTAACTGATGACCTTTTACATTTGTGTTTTCCAATCTAATACCGGCTTCAAAATGAAACTTATTTAAGGAATACTTTGTACTTAGATAAGCCGCATTTATATTTTCACGATAAAGAAACTGATAACTTAATCCATAATCCGGAAGCCAGCCCACTCCTACCTTGTTTTGATATGCAGATGCATTATCAATGTTTACAAATTCAGATTTAAGTCCGGTTTCGAAAGAGAATTTCTCAGATACCGGATAAGCAAGATCAGCTCTACCAGAATACATATTAATTGTTCCGTTCTTCAATCCTTTTGAATATTCGTCTGTCGTTACACCATCCAACCCCACAAAATTATCATTGTGCATCTGATCCTCATCAAGAGAATAGTGCAGATAATCAAAAGATACGCTAACCTCTTTACCTTTATTATTAAATTTATGAAGCATGTTCAGGCTTGAGCTGAAATTATTCCTATGCTCATTATTATTGGTAAACGAATTAAGAGTTGAATCATTCTTCACTACTGAGATATAGAAAGCTGAATTTATTGTTCCTTTCTCCGAACGTTTGGCTGAATATCCATTGGCTGAAAGCTCTAAAGTAGTCATGTCCGACAAATAATACTGAATCCCTGCCTTAAAATATTGATTATCATCTGCTCTTTTGCGAAACGAATTCTGATCGAATGTAGTATATGATGAAGATAAAGAGTTATTTATTTTTCTGATAACTTTTAAATCAATAAAGTCATGCCCTGTATAATAACCATACATCCCAAAAATATTTATTTTCCCATTACGATGATTGAACGAAACATTATTATTAAAACGTCCGTAATCACCTTGTTCGAAGCTTGAATTAAGAGTCATATTAAAGCCCGTCATCTTTGATTTTTTAGTCCGGATATTGATAATTCCCGAATTTCCGCTAGCATCATATTTTGCTGATGGGTTTGTTATTAATTCTACTTTATCAAGGGCAGAAGCCGGAGTAGATTTAAGGTAATTAACCAGCTCTGTACCTCCCAGATAATAGGTCTTTCCATCAATTAGAACCTTTGTCCCTGCTTTACCATTCAATGAAAAAGAGCCATCATTGCCAACAATTACACCCGGAAGACTTTGCATAACAGAAAGTGCACTATTTCCCGAACTTAGCGTATACGATTCAATATTAACGACTGTCTTATCAGCCATAATCTCTACTAGTGGTCTTTTTGCAGTTACCACAATAGTATTCAGATTCTGAGCTTCAATTTCCAAATATACAGGTGAAAGTACAACCGTTTTTCCGTCTTCAACAACTGTATTTCTGAATTCTTTTTTATAGCCAAGCATGGAAACCTGAACAAAATAACGCCCCGGGGTTATTTGTTTGAAAATAAAATTTCCATTATTATCACTGGCAGTTCCCTTTACAAAAGAGGAATCTTTCTGAGCTAATAAAATAACCTGAGCACCTTCCAGCGGTGATTTGTTTTCTAAAAAGACTTTACCACTTAAAACACTGCTTGTCTCTGAAGAAAAAGCAGTGAAACATAGAAAAGAATTCAATAAAAGAAAAAGGCAACTTAACTTATACATAATCATCTCTTTTTTTAGTTCTATGCAAAGCTAGTATCTAAAAATAAGGGACTCAAATTCTTTTGACCACCTGCATATTATTGTTGACCAAATGCATCTTGCACTTTCATCAGCTATTCAAAAAGTCAATTTAGGAAGTATTTCGGGACTTTTCACATGCAATTCCAGCTTGTTTTTATGTATTCACGAGGTTTTTAGAATCATTCACCAGACATTTTATTTTCCTTGTACAAAAGAATGAATTGTTTTGTACAAAAGAAATTATTCTTCTGTACAGAAGATTGCATTCTTTTGTACAAGAATTAATTAATGTGTAACCAAAGATTAATAAATACAAAACGAAAGAATTTGTATTGCAGGCTCAACTACCAAAAACTATAATTTCCCCTTTCCATAAGAACGAAAATATATTCATAACGTACAATATTATGGCTGCAAAACAGAATAGATTCTTAACTTTGCATTGATCTTTAGTTTATTTAAAGATACAATAAGTTTACCGATATCAATATTATATGAAAAAGCATTTTATAACATGGGGCCTTCTAATGGCTTTGTTCGCTACTAGTTCTTTTGCACAGAAATCAAAAGAGTTATCTTCTAAAACATTTCTTCCGCCATTAATGGGCTGGAGCTCGTGGAATACCTATCGTGTCAATATCAACGTGGATTTGATAAAAAAGCAGGCTGATGCTTTGGCACAACAAGGATTAAAAGATGTTGGCTATCTGTATATTAATGTGGACGACGGCTTTTTTGGCTGGCGCGACGAAACGGGAAAGATGCATGCCCATTCGCAACGTTTTCCTAATGGGATGAAACCTGTTTCTGATTATATTCATTCACTGGGATTAAAAGCGGGAATTTATTCGGATGCCGGACATAATACCTGCGGTTCTATTTATGATAAAGATGTAAATGGTGTTGGTTCCGGACTCTATGGCCATGAACAAAAAGACATGGATTTATATTTGAAAGAGTGGAACTTCGACTTTATTAAAATTGATTATTGCGGTGCGCTAGAATTAGGATTGGATGAAAAAAAACGGTATTCAACTATATGTGAAGCCATCAAAAACACAGGTCGAACAGATGTTTCCATAAATATTTGCCGTTGGGCATATCCAGGGACTTGGACAAAACGTCTGGCTCGTTCCTGGCGAATAAGTCATGATATTAATCCTAGCTGGGGTTCTGTGAAATATATTATTCAAAAAAATCTTTACTTGTCGGCATACGCTGGCAGCGGTCATTATAACGACATGGATATGCTGGAAATTGGTCGCGGAATGAAGCCCGAAGAAGAGGAAGTGCACTTTGGTATGTGGTGTATCATGAGTTCTCCTTTACTGATAGGTTGCGATATGAGCACTATTCCTGCCGCTTCATTAAGTTTGCTTAAGAATAAAGAGCTTATTGCGCTCAATCAAGATACCCTAGGTTTACAGGCTTACGTTGTACAGCACACAGATGATAGTTATGTGCTGGTTAAAGATATTGAGCAAAAACGTGGAACTGTGCGGGCAGTTGCCTTATATAATCCATCAGACAGTGTGCGTAACTTTATTGTTCCATTCGAGGCCCTTGAATTAGGAGGTAAAGTTAAGGTTCGCGATGTAATTAAATACAAGAATCTAGGTAAAATGCAAAACGAGATACAACAAACTGTTCAGCCTCACAGTGTAAAGATATGGAGACTGGAAGCTGAGAAACGCCTGGAACCAACCTCTTATGAAGCAGAATGGGCCTACTTGCCATGCTATGATGATCTGGCTAAAAGCCCAAAACAAATATTCTATGCCGCATCTCCTGCTTGCTCCGGTAAAATAAAAATTTCCCGACTCGGTGGACGTGAAGATAATTATGCCGAATGGGGAAATGTTTATAGCGAAAGGGGGGGAGAATATGATATGACTATATTCTATAGTTGCGAAGATAACAGAAAGCTGGAACTTTCAGTAAATGGAAAGATAACAGAAATTGGGAATTTGAATGCTGGAGGTGCTGATAAAATAAACTCCATAACTGTTCCGGTGAATCTTGTTCCTGGCAATAATATTGTTCGTATGGGAAATAACTTTGGTTGGGCGCCGGATATTGATCGCTTTACTTTGAAAAAGAAATAGACCATTGTAATACAAGGATTAGAACAAAGACAATCTTGTCCATATTCTTTCTAGTAACTACGAATACGCTATGGTGCAAACCAATATTCCTCCAGTGCTCGAAGGCTATGCAACTTATTTCCAACATGATGCAAAGCACCTGATGGCATAACAATAAAAAAATAATAAATAATTGGAGACTATAAAGTTTGATCTTTATAACCACAAGATTAATAAAAAGTCCTCTTATCTGTCGCAATCTCCAGATAAGAGGACTTTTACTTTTATATATGTAATTCAAATTAAGAACGGCTAACCTGCAATCCTTTATTTGAAAGAGTCATTTCAACAAATCTGGCATTCGGATTCGGCTGATGCTCATTGAGAATATCTCGGATCTTCAATGCTGCTTTCGGATCTTTGGCAATGATATATAGATATCCACCACCTCCAGCTCCGGGGAGTTTATATCCTAAAGTATAATCCTTTATTAAATCAATAATGGCTTCTACTGCAGGAGGATTAGTACCAGAATCTAATGCTTTATTCTGATTCCATGTCTTCCCAACTAATGCAGCCATTTCTTCGAAATTACCTCTCTGGATAGCTTCGTAAGTATCGAGTGCATGTGCTTTCATTTCACTAAGCAACGTCAGATGTTCAGTTGAATTAAGGAACATACCGCAAACAATCTCTGAAAGAATACCTTTTGCCGTACGGGTAATACCTGTATAATAAAGTAAATGACAAGGTTTATATTCAGGATTATTAAATATATAATCGGGCAACCATCTAACTAAAGGAGATTGATCAAAACCTTTATTTGTTTGCAGCAGTTTCACACCGTGAAGCACTCCTCCATATTGGTCTTGCCAACCACCACCGGTAGTAAGCAATTGTTCCAAAACCAGAGTACGCTGGCAAATTTCATTTTTATCCCATGCCAATCCGCAGAAATCAGATACAGCACCAAGCACTGTAGAAGCAAGGATGGAACTTGTTCCTAAACCAGATCCGGCAGGAATAGCAGCAAGCAAAGTAACTTCAATACCCGACCCAAATTGCTTTAACTGATCTTCTAATGTTTTATATGTTTTAGAAGCAAACACATGACTAAATCCTGCTAAAGTAAGAGCAGCCTTAGGAATAGAGAAAGGTGAACCCACCTTTGCAAAATCATTCAATTCTTCATAGGTGGTAACAACTTCCATTGCTCCCAAATCAATTGAACGAAGTATTATTTTATATTCTTTACTTGGCTTTACATATACCTGCAAAGGTGGTTGGCCATTCAATTCTATAGCAATATTCACCACATTTCCTCCCGAATAAAGACAATAAGGAGGTGTATCAGTCCAACCGCCTGCCAAATCTATCCGAACCGGACTGCGGCTCCATACAATCTGATCGGGATATACATTCATTATTGGCTGCTGCTTTTTCTCAGACAATGAGCCAATCAATCCTTCACGAAGCAGAGCAAATGCTCTCTGTTCTTCAGCTTTATATTCTTTATTCTGTAATTGTAATGCACGGGCACGAAACATCTGGTTATGAATTCGTGTCATCAAAGGAGCATCTTCTCCAAGAAGTTCGGGTAAAGCAATCTGTTGTTTAGCAAATTCAGATGCAGCATCTGCCAGATTTAGCTGGTAAAATACACTTTTATCATAATTGGCAGCTAATGCCGACCAGTTTTTATTTCTAAAAGTCTCGCGTTGCGCATAAAGTCTCTTTAAATTGGCCTTTGCAGAAATCTCATCTGCAGAAAGTCTAAGAGCTTGTTCCCATATTTTCTTACCTTCTGCAAAATCTGGTTCAGATATCATCCATCGGAATACTTTGCCAAGTTCCTCTGTGCTATGACAAACGGGGAATAACCTTGCAGCCTGAATATCGTCAATCCGACCAAAAGTGGCTTCATCTATTTGCAGATCTCTGACTGATGCCCATTCTTTAAATGATTTTCCCATAAACATGGTTCCATCATTATCAAGGGCACCTTTGAATGCGTCATTCAATCCGTATACGCGAGCTGCATAATCTTGTTCTCCCATTGGAACAACATCAACGCAAACACCAGCAGGAAGTTTCATTTCCCAATCATTTTCCGGAACTCCGGTAATAATATGCTGATGAGTCAGAGTCCATAGTTTACCAATATGGCTATTTTCTACCCACAATTCTGAATTATCGGCAGTGAGTTGAATTCCTATCTCCGCATTCTGAACAAACATGGCAGGATGAGGTTTTACCTTTCGCTGCATAATCTCCCGCTGATCGCGAACCAGATTCTGGACAGCCAATGTAGAAGAAATAAGCTCTTTGCTGGTTCCGTAATGGTAGAACTCTCCACCAGGAAGAGGAAGAATAGCTACTGAAAGAGAATTTAAATCTTCATCTTTTATACGGGGATTATCGCCCAAAGCCAAACCAAAATCTGTGTAGAGGTCGTAATATTTAAGTTCTTTACCATCAGCTGCACAAGAACGTTTCATAAGAAGTTCAACAGCACGGTCACTTAATATCCAGATACCAATATCCATAAGGAACATGTGCGTTTTAGCTAATGAGCCAAGTTCTTCCAATGATGGTTTCTGAAGCATAAAATCAAGCTGATCTGGTTTCTTTCTGTCAGAAACAAACACACCATGGTGAGTTGCTAAGGATGGATCAACCCATAAACCATAACAAACTACATCAGCTTCGGGTATTGGTTGCAGTGTTTTCTCAGACCGAATATAAACATCTCCACTAGCAATTAGTGTATGCAAAGAATCTGGTGCCTTCTTCATTATTTGCTCATAAAGAGGCAATTGAAGTGAAAGCAGATTTTGTTTTAGTTTTTGTCCCCTCTCCCATCTGAAAACAGGAATTGGAGTTAATATTTTACCTGAAGGAGCATAACCTGGTAACCGACGGCTTTGTCCTCCTGCATGAAGTAATATACGTTTTTCCTGAGATATCCACTGAGTGAAATTAGTTTCCGGAGCATTCTTCTTTTGACATTCAGCCAATAGCCAGGTAGTTCCTCCGCCAGAACCCAATTTAGCTCCAATTGGATCTGATGTACAGAACCAATCTTTATAATCCGCTCCTTCTATTTCGTGAAAGCAATCTACTAAATTAGGAGGGAGTGAAAGAAGTTTTTGCATTTTATATTAAATTTATTCTTTATCTAAAAAGTCAACAGACTTTATTCCCAATACCAGCTAACCTGATTCCAACCAGCTGCATTATACCAGGAAAGTGTTTTAAAGAAACTATTATACGTGGTTTGGGTTGCCTTAGGAATGTATGCTCCTAAGCCACTAAAATGATTGGGATCTATTGGTAGATTAATAAAATAATCGGTTGTCGCTTTATATACCACAGTAGCATCCAATTGTTTCTGAAAAGTAGTCCACTCGCTTGGGGTTGCTATACTTTGAATAATATGTCCAAAGTCGTATGCAAAATGGTTATTGCTGTTTTCACGATCATATAATTGAATACCACTAGACACGAAAGTACTTACTTCAGAAGTATGAGCTCCAATGATTTTCTTTGTTGCTGCAGCCAGATTATCCATTTCACTACATTTAGTCATTGCGATTGTTGCCGATTTATATTCTCCGCTCATTGCATTGTAATAATCATAAAAGCTAGATGCAATCTTTTGATAATTATTATTTGTACTAAACATTGGTTCTATAATCTGACCATAAGGAAAACCATCGGTAATAACTTCCGTAGGAGAAGCGATCAGATAATCTGTATAATCCTTTAATTCGTAGGCAACTTCAACTCCACTCATTAAACAGGCATCAAACATGATAAAATCAAGATGAGGAGCTCCAGATATAGCAGTCGCTAAATCAGGAATATCCATATAATGAGTTTGATCTCCTTGAGTTGTTGTTGATTGATCCTGACCAAACCAACGTGTAGTAATTGTTTTTGTTGTTGGCGTAGGAACCCAACTATATCCATGAGACCAAAGAACCAGTCCATAGCTTGATGCTGGGTAAGAGCTATAAACATCAGAAAGAATGCCTTTCATTACAGAAACATCTACTGAATTTTGCTCTGAATAATATTTAATAGTTTCTTTGGTTACAGTACCATTACTACTCTTTTTTAGTTTATATAAAACGGGAGATTTACTAGTATCATCAAGATAGATTAACAGATTTCCTGTTACTTTTGCTGTTTTATATCCGGACATCATACTGTCGATATTAGCTTCAACATTTGATGTTAGGCTATTATCGGCAATCATATAGACCAACACTGTACGATTAACTGCCGTACTAGGAGTTGGGGCATCATGATGGCAAGCACTGAATATAATTATGCCTAATAATAGTAGAAACAGCTTTTTCATGATAATATATATAATGAGGAATTAATTATTCCTCTGGTTTTTTAAATTGAAAATCTTTTTTTTCTATTTTCTTGAAAGAAACTGCTTTATTTTTCTTGTATTTACTAGAAATCTTATCAAATTCACTAGCTACTTTTTTTTGACTATCCGAAAAATAGATCATACAAGTGCGATTCGCTTCTCCTTTATTTTCAAGATAATTTTTTAGTTGATAGCTATACACTTCTCTTTTAGGAAGAAAACCGTCCGAAGTAAGACTTACACTATCTAACACCTGAATTTCAGTATAATAAACTATTGAATCTGTGAATGAAGCAGAAATACCAAAAGCATAAACTGGCTGAGTTTTCTTTAATAAAGAGAACGATGAGAGCACACATAGCATCACAATCGCAGGCAATACAGTTTTTATAAATTTCATGGATAAGTTTTTTTATTATAGTTCGACACAAAGATAACGAAAAGCATAAAACTCCAAAGTAAAAATATGATAAAAATAAAGCCGGACAACCTTTTGGTTAACCGGCTTTATATACTTTTTCTCAGAAATTGATTTTTTTACTTATCCCAAATAGGATTTGAGCAATTTACTACGCGAATTTTGTCTTAATCGTCTAATAGCTTTTTCTTTAATCTGACGAACGCGCTCACGTGTGAGGCCAAATTTATCGCCGATTTCTTCTAACGTCATTTCTTGCGTTTCAATACCGAAGAACATTTGGATAATCTCCTTTTCTCTGTCGGTTAACGTAGAAAGTGCTCTATCAATTTCTTTGGCAAGAGATTCATTAACCAGAGAGCGATCCGCCATAGGTGAATCGTCATTGACCAACACATCTAAAAGACTGTTATCTTCTCCTTCAACAAAAGGGGCATCTACAGAAATATGTCTTCCTGACACTTTCAATGTATCTGAGATTTTGTCTACCGGAATATCCAGTTCATCTGCCAATTCTTCAGGTGAAGGCTTACGCTCATTTTCTTGCTCAAACTTAGAGAAGGCTTTACTAATTTTATTTAGAGAGCCAACCTGATTAAGCGGAAGACGAACAATACGAGATTGTTCAGCTAAAGCCTGAAGAATAGATTGACGAATCCACCATACGGCATAACTGATAAACTTAAATCCACGCGTTTCATCGAACTTTTCAGCTGCTTTAATCAGTCCTAAATTGCCTTCATTAATTAAGTCGGGCAAACTCAAACCTTGGTTTTGGTACTGTTTAGCTACAGATACAACGAAACGGAGATTTGCTCGTGTCAGTTTTTCTAATGCTACACGGTCTCCCTTACGAATGCGTTGGGCTAGTTCTACTTCTTCTTCTACAGTAATCAAGTCCTCACGACCGATTTCCTGAAGATACTTGTCAAGAGAAGCGCTCTCCCTGTTAGTGATACTTTTGGTAATCTTTAATTGTCTCATGCTTATAAAACAAATTTGGAGGGACAAAGTTACAACAAAATATTCAGATTTAACGAAATATATAAAGCTATTTTATTTTTTTATAGTATAAAAACGAAGTTTACACAGATTTGTTCAGAATTAAATATAATCCGTTCAAATCTGTGTAAACAGTCTATAAACTTAAGCTTATTCTATTTCGCTGATAAATCAACAGCATAATTAGCACGCTTTCCGGAAGGGAACATACCAGTCATAAAAAGTACTTGTTCAGGCGATTGTGTAGCTGCTTTAAACAAATCTTCAAATTCAGCAGTAGTACTAACTGGCTGACCATTAACCTTCAATATAATGAATCCTTTGGTAATTCCCGCATCTTTCATTTTTCCACTTTGTACACCTGTAACCTCCAGTCCATAGCTAAGTTTCAGTTGATCTTTCAAGTCACCAGGTAATTCTCTGAACGCTGCACCTAAAATATCCATATCTGCATTTTTCACAACTTTGGTATTTCCTTGTGAGTTCTTCAAAGTAACATCAAATGTTTTTTCCTTTTTATC
The DNA here is from genome assembly GCA_963668125.1 of Bacteroidaceae bacterium. Taxonomy (GTDB): domain Bacteria; phylum Bacteroidota; class Bacteroidia; order Bacteroidales; family Bacteroidaceae; genus Bacteroides. Next base: position 3,096,857 of record OY764215.1, read on the forward strand.
TCTAACTACTTTTACCTTAATATTAGTCCCGGGAGTAAAGCGTGTAATTGTTTCCTGCAACTCAGCCATAGATTTAATATCTTTGCCATTAATAGCCACAATAACATCTTTTGCTTTCAAACCAGCATCAGCAGCAGAACCTCCATCTGTAACTTCATCAATATATACTCCATTGATTACTCCCAAATCTTTTTCTTTTGCGAGTTCAGCGCTATTATCTCCACCTCTGACACCTAACAAAGCACGCTGAACGGTTCCATATTCTTTAAGGTCGGCAACTACTTTTTTCATTATTGTAGTTGGAATAGCAAATCCATAACCTGCATAAGATCCTGTTGGAGAATAAATAGCTGAATTAATACCAACTAGTTCTCCACGTGTATTTACCAAAGCACCACCACTATTACCTTGATTAATTGCAGCATCAGTCTGAATGAAGGATTCAATACCTCCGCCACCCATGCCAAGGTTACGTGCTTTAGCACTAACAATACCAGCTGTTACAGTAGAAGATAAATTCAAAGGATTACCTACGGCAAGCACCCATTCCCCAACCTTTAAGTCATCTGAATTTCCAACTGGAAGAGTTGGGAAATCTTTTCCTTCTATCTTAATTAAAGCTAAGTCTGTAGCAGCATCAGCGCCAACCAGACGAGCCTTAAATTCTCGTTTATCATTAAGAGTCACTGTAATTACATCACTATTATCTATTACGTGATTATTAGTAACTATATACCCATCGTTTGAGATGATTACACCAGAACCAATACCAACTTTAGGAGGTTGTTGTACTTGTCTTTGCTGACGTCCTCCATTACCATTTCCGAAGAAATCGCCAAAGAAGTCACTAAAAGGATCTTGCACATCTACAGTTGTTGTTTTCGCATTGATTGTTGATTTTATGTGAACAACAGCATGAACCGAATTCTCTGCAGCAAAAGTAAAATCTACTGGTGCAGCATCAGAAGCATTGAAGCTGGCACGATGAACATTAGGGTTCTGTGGAAACATTTCTTCAAATGCCGTATTTGCTTTTTTAGGAGCAACCAAAGAATAAGTTGTTACTGCTGCAACTCCTGAACTGAGAGCGATCACAAGTCCTAAACCTAAGATGTTTTTCGTTTTCTGTTTCATATTATTCTAACTATTAAATTTGTTAATATCTTGTTTGTGTTTAACTTTATCGACGTTAAATTAACAACAAAAATCAGTCAATTATTCAACATGTCATTCATTTTTGCTATCTTTTAACAGAGAAATGAAGCACTTAACAGCACTTAACGACAGAGACTGACAAATTTACATTCGTTAGATGAGGAATGTGACAAAAAGAGGATGACAAAAGTTATTCCATATATTCAATTTCTAAATTCCATTTCCATTTATCAAAATAAAGATTTCCGTTTCTCCATTCAACCTCTCCGCGTTGAAAATCTACAGTTTCGCTTCGAGGATATTTTTTGGTAGGAAAAAGTGAACAGGAATAGTCATCATTTACAATCATTCGATATGAATCTATACCTGTCATAAAAAAGTATTTTTCATCCTGATTCTCAGAAGGGAATAATCCAAAAGATTGATCAACTGGTACCCACCCTACTCCTTCAAAATAAATCTGAGCCCAATCGTGCATATTCTTTCCTCCCGGATGCATCATAAATCCACTTTGAAACTTTGCAGGAATGCCACAATAACGAGCTAGAGTAATAAAGAGTAAGCTCACTTGTCCACAATCACCGTGTTTATTATCAAGCACATATTCCGGGATATTATCAAGAGTTGAATATTCCCGTGCCGATGCCCATGGCATTTGATTAATCCACTCATATATCTTCTTGACTTTCAATAGTGGATTCTGTTCATTACCCACTATTTGCTTTGCAAGCTCTTTTATACGTGGAGTAAAAAGAATATGTTTCTCTCTTTCACTGGTATATTTCTTATATAAAGAAGTATTCTTTTTATAAGGCATTATATCTTCCGGCTTCAACTGATACCATTCGGCAGATGAGGTATACTCATATTCCACAGAAAAAGTAGTAGATTTATCTTTTTCTTGCTTTTTCTCCATGTATATTGTAGAATGCTTGTACTTCGCAGGAGCTATTACATATTTATCTTCACTTGTATTGAATAGTTTCAGATCAGTTTGGCGCGGTTGGTCAGTCCTAGGATAAGGTAACCAGCATCGAATAATTTCTCCTTCGGGTACTGCATTAGGCTGAACGGTCAATGAATATTTTACATGCATTTTTATCGGAAGGACTATATTTCCATTTTTTGCCTTAACCGTACTCACAACTAAAGGTACATGAGTTAAATTCACTCTATCTTTACCATCTACAGTTACACCATCTTTTGCATTTTTTATAGCAGCAGCTTCCTTATTGATACGAAAAAGATTTGGTGCTGCATTATAGAAATACATCTTTTTCCCATCAATAGTCATACATTCAAGCGATTTCTCCTTTTCCCATTGAAGCATTTGTTCGTCGCTGACATCGGGGATGTATTTACGAATATAATCAATAACCTGATCTCTGTTTTTAGAAAAATCGAGTCGGGTACGATTCATCTTTTCTTGCTCAAAGCCAGCCATAGATTCAGAATAAGAGACACAACCTGTAAACAACAACATCCCACACAAACCCAGCCAACATGCCTTCTTCATACATCTAAAGTTTTTTTATTCCAATACCCGGAAGATCATTCAAGGTTATCTTACCTTTTACTACTTCCATCCCTTTAAAGAGATCATTAGAAATAAGAAGATTACCGTCCAAATCAGCAAAATCAACAGCCGGTGAGAATTGTGCAGCTGCCGAAACCGCGCAAGATGTTTCAGTCATGCACCCTACCATAATTTTCATACCTAAAGCTTTTCCTAACGTAACCATCTTCCAGGCTTCGCGCATCCCGGTACATTTCATTAATTTTATATTGATACCGGTAAAAACTCCTTTTAATTTTACCACATCACTCAATCGCTGAAGAGATTCATCTGCAAAGATTGGAAGTGGGCTTTGTTGAGTAACCCAGGCAATATCATCAAGCTGAGCTTTTGGCATGGGTTGCTCAATCATTACAATACCTTGTTCTTTCAGCCACTGAATCATATCTAAAGCATGATACTTATCTTTCCAGCCCTGATTTGCATCGACAGCAATAGGTAACTGACTTACAGAACGGATGGCATTAATTATCTCTTTATCATTTTCACGTCCAAGTTTTACTTTAAGAATATTAAATTTGTCAGCAACTTCCAGCGTCTTTTCTTTAACTACTTCCGCGGTATCAATGCCTATAGTATAAGTAGTAGAAGGTGCTTTTTCTTTATCAAGTCCCCAAATCTTATACCAAGGTGCATTTAATAATTTTCCTACCAGGTCGTGAAGTGCAATGTCAACAGATGCCTTTGCTGCAGTATTTCCCGGCATAATGCCATCTACATAAGCCAATATATCTTCCAATTGGAAAGGATCATTAAACTGTTCGAGATTTACTTTTTGAAGGAAAGCCATTACAGATTCTACAGATTCTCCTAAATAAGGAGGCATAGATGCTTCACCGTAACCTATAACTCCATCATATTCAATCTCTACTTGTACATCCGGCGTTGTAGTCCGGGAATAAGTTGCAACAGTGAAAACATGTTTCAGCTTTAAATCATATGGGCGAAAAGTTAGTTTCATCTTACCTGAATGAGAATGTTTATTAATTGAAAAAATAGAGTTAATTGAATCGCCGGCTAGTGCACCTTGCATAGCTACCCCGGAGCCGATAGCAGCTAATGCGGCTGTCTTTATAAATTGTCTTCTGTCCTGACTCATAAGTCTTGGTTATTATTGAGGTTGATAAAATGGATTAGATTTAAGAGTACTGATATCCGCAGTTCCAACATGACCGAGAATACGACCGGCACTTAATAGTCTGTTAAGATTATATTGATCAAAATCTTTATCATTTGGATTAAAACTGCTTATATGCACATAACCTTGCGAGTGAATGAATTTCTGATTACCTATATATATAGCCACATGTATCACTCGTTCTTTTTGTTCTGCGGTTGCTTTTCGTCCGAAAAACAACAAATCACCAGGCTTCAGGTTATCAAACCCATTACTAATGTCTACTTTTTCTCCCACATAAGCCATTTGAGAGGCATCGCGAGGCAGAATAATCCCATTAAGGAACATCACCATTTTTACAAAGCCACTACAATCCACTGCTTTTGCAGACATTCCACCCCACATATATGGAATTCCCATAAATGTCATTCCCGTTTTTATTATGCTATCGGCATTTATCTCATTTCTGTTTATCCATTTACTCTCCGGCATTCCTGCAGATTTAGGTAAATAGGCCATTCTTCCATCAGGGTATGAAACTTTATAAAATTCTCCTTCCTCGCTTACCAATTTTAACATGTTACCACTTACAACATCAGATACCGTTTGAGAATTCGAATCAGGCTTTTCAAAAGTAAACCCATAATGAGACGTTACAACAATCTTATTAGCTGCATTCCAGGAATTATACTCTGTTTTATTCATAGGAATAATACTAGATGAGTTGACCCAGGAAATGTAATTATCAGGAGTCTGCACTCTGTACCATTCATCTTCTTGCAGTATCTTTACGGGAGTCCCCAATAATGCTTGAGTCATCATCTCACTTGCAAAACTTACTTTTTTACGAAGATTAGCTACAGATAAATTTACTACACCATATATCTTATCACCTAAAATGCTATCTGGCAACAATCGGAAGTTATCTACAATCTTATACTTCTTTTCAAGTAATAGAGAAATAAGCTCAGCTTTTGCTTCTGATATAGAAGTTGTGCCATACAATGTAAGTGTCTTTCTCTTCTTTTTTACTTCAAGTTCAAAAACAACATTCCGCTTATCAGGAGCATACTTTTGCTCAACAGTTTCTATCACCTTTTTTATACGTTTGGGAAGGTCTTTAGCAACAGTGTAATTGCACATTACAACTCCAGCAAATAAAATGAGAAACAGAAGTAAACGTTTTTTCATTTTAAGAAGCATTAAAAGATTATCTTATTACACAAAGGTATTATTATTTTTATTAACAGATACATTTTATTAGATTTATTAAGATTTAAATTATTCCTTTTCATCTTTTCATTTAGCCCCCCGTCTAAAGATATTTTAGATGGGGGTCTAAAACATTTTAGATCCGGGTCTAATTTCCACTGAGATCCGGGTCTAAATAGAAATATTAAATGAGTAATTATATTATTTAATTAGCAATTATCTATCTAAAGCAACTTACATAAATTATTCCTCAATAAATAAAATCCATTAGTGAATGGCTGAAATTTATTCGTGAATGGTTTTAATACTAACGCCGAACTTATTTGAAAAGTCCATCACTCCCTCACTTCATTCATGTAACTACCTGATTAATTGACTTATAAAAAGTAATTTCAATGATTTCACCCCTCACTTCACCATCACTTAACCATCACTTTTGGGGGGCATCCATCACTTTTTCGAATTATTTTTTGCTTTTTCGTACATTTCGAAAACTCAGAAAAAAAAGAGCGAGATATGCAATTCCAGCAAAATTTCTCATTAAAAAATGACTAATAGAGATCGAAAAGGTGAGGGTAACACCATTTTGTAATGGTTCTTGTGATAGTTCAGAATGCCACCATCACTTTCTATAATACTAATTTACAATGAATTAAATGACATTAGTGAGGGAGTGAGAGATGAATTAAAAAGAAATAAATATGAAGCAAAATATAAAACAATTAGAGCTGACTTTTCAAATATTTTCGTTACTTTTGCAAGATAAAAGCAGCCGACCGGTTTGTCGCACGTACATTATTTGTACGGGAGGAAAGTCCGGGCAACATAGAGCATCCTACTTCCTAACAGAAAGCTGTCCGCGAGGGTAGAGTAACGTAGAAGAAAATAACCGCCTCTTTTCGGAGAGGTAAGGGTGAGAAGGCAGGGTAAGAGCCTACCGGTCTTGTGGTAACACAAGAGCCGTACGTCTTAGGAGTTGTAAGGTCATGTAAACCGACGTTATTGAGGGCTGCTCGCCCCAGCCGGAGGGTAGACCGCTAGAACTTAATGGCGACATTAAGTCCAGATAAATGACAGACGCTTTATTTGTTTACATTTAAAGAACAGAACTCGGCTTATAGGTCGACTGCTTTTTTCTTTTTTATGAACTTTGATAACTACAGATTAAAGCTATGAATAAGAAAATAAAAGCATTCTTCAATTTTATTACTTATGACATCTGGCGGGTTTCAGAAGCAGAAGTAACTCATACAAAATTCTCTCTCTACAATATTGTAAAAACGATAATTCTTGCAGTAAAACGTTTTACAACAGATCATATAACCGACAAAGCTTCTGCACTAACATACAGTACACTCCTTTCAATAGTTCCTCTTTTAGCTATTTTATTTGCCATAGCCCGTGGATTTGGCTTTGATAATATGATGGAGGAACAGATAAGAAGCAGCTTAAGCAGCCAGGAAACTGCAACAGGAACAATTCTGGGCTTTGTTGAATCTTACTTAAAACAGACAAAAAGCGGAATTTTTGTAGGTGTAGGTTTAGTCCTTTTACTTTGGACTGTTGTTAATTTAACAGCCAATATAGAACTTACATTTAACAACATCTGGCAAGTAAAGAAACAACGAACTATATATAGGAAAATAACAGATTACTTTTCTATGTTTTTACTTTTACCAATATTAATAGTAGTGTCGGGAGGTCTCTCTATTTTTACCAGTACAATGCTAAAAAGCATGGAAAGTTTTGTTATGCTTGCCCCTATTTTAAAGTTTTTGGTGAGAACTATTCCATTTGCACTTACTTGGCTTATGTTCACAGCACTTTTTATTTTTATACCGAACACAAAGGTTAAATTTAAACATGCTCTGATTTCTGGTATTATTGCCGGAACAGCTTATCAGGCTTTTCAGTTTCTATATATCAGTGGACAGATTTCTGTAACAAAATACAATGCCATTTATGGTAGTTTTGCAGCAATACCACTCTTTATATTATGGCTTCAGATCTCGTGGACAATTATACTTTTCGGAGCAGAACTTACATACGCGGGTCAAAACATCAAAAACTTTAATTTCGAAAAAGATACTAAAAACATAAGCAGAAGATATAGAGATTTTATATCAATTCTTATTATGTCATTAATCTGTAAACGGTTTGAAAAAGGAGAAAAACCATACAGTGCAGAAGAAATATCTTTAGAATATAAAATACCAATTAGACTAACTCATCAAATCCTGAGTCTTCTACAAGAAATAAATCTAATCCATGAGGTTGCTGAAGATACAAAAAGCGACAATATATTATATCAGCCATCAATTGATATAAATAAAATTAATATCGAATTGCTTCTCAATCGTATAGATACTAATGGCTCGGAAGATTTTAAAATTGATAAAGATAATGAGTTTGGTAATCACTGGCAAACATTAATAAAAACGCGCAATTTTGCCAAAATGGAAAACTGCGCGATTCTATTAAAAGACCTTTAAAGTCTATGTTTTAATATATTTTTGAACGAGGAGTTCGTTCTGCAAATGTCAAGTTTAAGAAGATTGAAAACATTTGATTCTTTTGAACATTCGTACCAGCTCCAGCTTGAGTTTCATATTTAACTCCAAAAGAAACTAAATTACCAGTCATTACAGGAATACCTAAACCAGCACTAACGTGATAGTTCATAGGCTTCTTATTCTTAAGAACAACATATGAATTTGAAACACCGGCTCCTATCATATAATGCCATGGGTTGGTAAAAGAGTCGCCAGAAAGTAGATCAGCCCCAATATTCAGAGCATGTTGATCACAATAGGATACAGAAGAATTATCAGACACCATAACAGACCACTGAGTAAATTTATAATCAGCTGTTAATGTTAAACGTTTATTATTTAAAGCAATACCACCTCCATAGTATTGTGGCAGGAATTGAGACTTCGGATGTAATTTCTCAATCAAGGTCTCATTACTCGATGAATTAATTACAGTTCGATCGTTATTCAAGCTTAGTTGTTGCTTATAACCATACACACCACCAAAATTCATATTCCATTTCTTATTCAAAGCAATACTATATTGCAAACCGAAATCTGCATAAAATGCTTTTTTATAAGAAATATCTTTAATCGATGTATTACCTTGTACTTCAGACTGAGTAGTACTACCCATTATATAAGAAAGATTTACCCCTAAAGAAAAGTTCTTTGAGAATTTAAATGCATTAGATAGGTACACTTTAGACAAACCACCACTTCCTTCAAACAAAGAAGAAATAGTTCCTTCTGTTCCTTCAACCGGTTGATCTACAGTAATAGCATATCCCATACTGCTCAACGGAGCTAAACCTGCAGCTGCATACCATGAAGGCATAACTCTAAAACCAATACCTAAATTACAAATGTTACCCGTAACAGAAGATGAGCTTCTTCCTCTAGTTTTATAACTCTCAAATGAGACATTAGCCCCAGCTTCGTAAACAAACTTTGCACTATCCATCGCAGTTAAAGCGGACGGATTTAAACCATTTAGAAAATTATCAGAACGAAGAGCTATTCCAACTCCCCCCATACCAACATACTTGCCAGCTTCTCCAACAGTAATATCACCTATACCAAACATTGAAGAAGGAGAATTCGTACTATTTTGTGCAGAGGTATAGAGAGAAAAAGATATAAATAAAGATAATAAAAGTATTCTAGAAGTATTCATTTTTATTAATTCAAAATTAATTCGTTTTATAAACCTTATAAAGAACAGACAACTTCACATTACTTTGAGGATGCTTCATATCACCAAAAATAACACTTTGATAAGATGTATTTATCTTACTTTCAGGCAAAACAAGTTGCAGATTCTTTATATTATAACCAACCTTTCCTAAATTACTCTGTAAAAAGCTTGTAACATCAAAAGAATAATATGTATTTTCATGAAGCGCCTCGTCAGTTACAAGACTACCTGTTTGAACTGAAGATCCCAATAAATCTGTTATCTGATCTTCTGTTACATTATTTTCATTGGATTGATAAAGAGCTAAAGAAGACGGCAAAGGATTGTTAAGCCCATAAGATCCCTTTACAGGGTATAAATAAAGCTTAGCCGATTCGATACTAACCATTTTTCCTGCTTCTAACAAATTATTCAAGTAAGGAAACTCTATTTTTGTATAAAGACCTGTTAAGCCTTGAACATATGCAACATTAGACATTTTATCAGAAACAATTTCGGTAAGATCATCATTAAAAGCTTGCAAAGGAGTACCAGTACGATCATGTTTTACCTTATTATAATTAGGAGTAGTTGGAGAAAATTTAATTTTTCCTTGAACTGATTCCTGACCAATTTCATGATAATACATAGTAATACACATACTAGAATCACTTATTCCAAATCCCATAATAGACTTATTACTTGCCTCGTCAGGAACAAAAGCTATTCCTTTAAAATAATGTCTAAAGTCTTCTGAATTTTTAAAATCATCAGATTTTGCTAATATTTTATCAAACCATGTTTTTCCTAAATCATCAGAAAGTCTATATTCCAAAATCTTCTTCCCTTTCGGAGTTGGCTGTATTTTTATAGTAGAAAATGGTTCCGGCTTATAAGAAAAAGAAGAATTGCTATATAGATACTTTGTATATGTATCTAAGACAAGATTCTCTGTTAATTCATGCAAATGTACTTTTACTTGTGAAAGTGTATCACCTAAATAATCTCCGTTACATTTCATAGAAATAGTAAGAGAGTCAAATCTATATGTATATTTTTCATTTGGAGTAAATGTTGCCGGAGAATATTCAATATAAGAGGAAGCTGATATTTTTCCCCAAGAGTCATCACTGTAATAACCTAGTTGAGCAACATTCTTATTAGACGTATTTATTGAATCCAAGAAAACCGTGCTTAACCTAACCGAACAAGTATCTGTCATAACATTCTTCAAATCACTGTCAACCCACTCTTCACCTAAAGTTGACGACTCATTTCGACAAGATATACAAAACAACAATGAAAGTAACGAAATTAAAAAAAGTATCTTTTTCATATTCACTTCTAAAAGTATTTTAGTGCAAAAAAAATAGCAAAACCTATATAAATAAAATACAATCGACAAAATAGGCAATTTTACCCATAATAGTATAAATTTCACCCATTTATAAAAACGATCGCAATTTACGCCTTTTATCGATAATATTATTCGATTTGACGATAAAATTTCCTATTTCGTCGATTAATTTTGTTTAAAAGCATCGATGAAACTACTTTTGGCCGCAGAAATAAATATAGAATTAACAACATTATGAATGTATTATTGTATTTAAAAAAGATGAAAAAATTATTATTAATAGGTTGTTTCGCCACTTTGACTTTTTCTGCTTGTACAGAGGAAGATACATATACGCAAGGTGTATGGGAACAACGTTCCGATTTTGATGGTGTAGCAAGAAATGATGCGGCTTCATTTATGATTGATGGAGACGGATATGTTTGCTGTGGATACGATGGTGATGAACGCTTGAACGACCTTTGGAGATACAATGTATCATCTAACAGCTGGACTCAGAGAGCTAGCTTACCTGAAAGTGCTGCCAGAAATGCTGCTGTAGGTTTTTCAGTTAATGGTAAAGGTTATATTACCACTGGATACAATGGAAATACATATCTTAAAGATACATGGGAATATGATCCAACATCAAATAAATGGACTCAGAAAGCTGATTTTGCAGGTTCTGGTAGATATTATGCATTATCATACTCAATCGGAAATTATGGCTATGTAGGTACTGGATATGATAAAAACTATTTGAAAGATTTTTATCGTTATGATCCTGTAAATGACAAATGGGAAATTATGGATGGTACTAATGGTATGAATAGCTTTAGTGGACAGAAACGCCGTGGAGGTAGTGCTTTCGTAATTAACAATGTTGCTTACGTTGTTGGTGGTCAATCAAACGGTTCTTATTGTGATGACTTTTGGAAATTTGATCCATCAACAGGAAAATGGACTGCCTTAAGAGACATTGCTGATAATAATGATAATGAAGATTATGATGATGATTATGCAGGTATTGCCCGTGAAAGAGCTGTAACATTCGTTATTGATGGTAAAGCTTATCTAACATCTGGTACATCAGGAACTCTTAAAACAGATTATTGGATTTATGATCCATCAACAGATCTTTGGTCTGGAGATAGTGACGATGACTACACTCCATTTGAAGGATCAGCTCGCGCAGGTGCTGTTGGTTTCTCTACAGGAACAAAAGGATTTGTTGTAACAGGAGGTAGTAGCAGTCTATATTTTGACGATATGTGGGAATTATTACCATATGAAAAAGAAGAAGACTAAGAGTATAATTCTTTATACAATTATAAGTATACTTGCCATTATTACTATTTTTTCTATAGTTAAATCAAAAGATTCGTCTAAGAATCGAAAAGAAATATTATTAGAAGTAGTTAGTGTAAAAGGTGGGTATGGTTATCAAATAAAAGAGGGAAATCGAATATTGATCGATCAACCATTTATTCCGGCAATTTCTGAAGAGAAAGCTTTTAAAAGCCGGGAAGACGCACAAAAAGTTGGAGAATTAGTTCTAAAACGCGTCAAAAATCATACGGATTTTTCCGTTTCAGTTAAGGAGTTGCGAGAACTCAATATAGAATAGTTTAGTTTAGTTAAGTCTAGTTTAGTTTTTGTATATTCCCCGTCTGACAGAGGTCAGGTACGGGGAATATTCTTTTTTATACGGCTATAAACTATCAGTGAACAGTTCTGAATCATCTAATCTGGAGACAATATAACCTGCAGGATAGTTATCATTCCCTTTTATCACCTCTTTTAAAATACCTGCTTTATTCTTGCCTAACGCATAAAAGAAAACTTTATTAGCATGAAGAATTGGTAAACCAGTCAAAGCAATGCGCTTTAATTTTGTTTCAGGATGAACACTCACTGCATAAGTTTCGGGAGAATTTAATAAATTATTCTGACCTGGAAATAAAGAAGATGTATGCCCATCAGTACCGATTCCTAAAATAATGCAATCAAAAACAGGATACAAATTCTCCTTCATCAATAAATTTTCTACTAAAAAGGAGTACCTTTTCACTTCAATTTCAGGAACCTCTTCTCCATGAATACGATGAATTTGCATAATTGGTATTATTACTTTATCGAGTAATACGCGTTTAGTCATCCCATAATTACTATCAGAACTTTCAGGAGGAACACATCGTTCATCTACCCAATAAAGATGTAGCCTACTCCATGGGATTGTATTTTTATAATCTTCAGCCCAAAGTCGGAATAGCCCAATAGGACTAGTACCTCCTGATATTGCCAAATGAAAGTTATTTGTACCAGAAGTATTTATCTGATACAATAGAGCTTTTGTTAAGGCATGCGCCGCTTCGAGAGAAGAAGGGAAACTATTTACTTTTATCATTTGATCTTATTAAAGTTCGCAATACAAATCAGTATTTGTTAAGTTTTTACAAGGATTAGTCCAATAAACACCATGTTCATGCATCATAGCTTCAGATTCTTTTGGACCCCAGGTTCCTGCGGGATAACCATATACTGGTATTTCCGGATGTGTTTTCCAAAAGTTCAGTATAGGAGTAAAGAACCTCCAACTAGCTTCTACAGCATCACTTCGAGTAAATAATGTTGGATCTCCTAACATACAGTCTTCAATTAATCTCACATAAGCATCTTCTGAAGGAAGAGAACCTAAACTACTATAGCTAAAATCCATAGCAACTTGCTTAACATCGAATCCAGCTCCAGGTACTTTCATTGCAAACTTCAACACTATACCTTCATCTGGCAGAATACGAATAATTAATTGGTTTGCTGTAGGACATTGCTTATCCGAGCAATTAAACAACAAAAAAGGAGTAGGCTTAAAGTGGACAATGATTTCACTAACCTTAGTCGGCATTTGCTTTCCTGTACGAATATAAAAAGGTACACCGTTCCATCGCCAATTACTAATACCCAGTTTCATTGCAACATAAGTTTCAGTTCTGGATAATGGATCTACATCCTTTTCTTCACGATATCCTATTTTCTTTTCTGAAGCCACGTATTGTCCACGAACAATATGTTCATGCATATCTTTATCAGTTAATGGTGTTAGAGATTGATATACTTTAGCCACCTCATCACGAAAACTATCTGCATTAAAAGCCATAGGAGGTTCCATGGCAGTAACGGCTACTAGTTGAATAAGATGATTTTGAACCATATCTCTCAAAGTACCCGTTTCATCAAAATACCCCCCTCTTTGTTCAACTCCCATATTTTCTACAGCGGTAATTTCAATATGATCAATATAGTTTCTATTCCATACCGGTTCGAAAACACTATTGGCAAAACGAAGAGCCATAATATTTTGCACTGTTTCCTTTCCTAAATAATGATCTATTCGAAAAATTTGATCTTCCCGAAATGCATCCTTATAATAAACGTTATTTAGTTCAAGAGCTGAATCAAGATCATATCCAAAAGGCTTTTCCACAACAATACGTTTCTTCCCTCTTACACCTTTATCCAAATTCAATCCTACATTTTTTAAGTACTGAGGAATCACCCCATATAATGAAGGCGGAGTTGCAAGATAATACAGATATTGTTCTCCACTTCCAATCTTAGCATCAATTTCCAAAAGCTTGGGTTGCAAATGCAAATAGTCGTTCGGATTAGCAGGATCCATTGAAAAATAAAACAACATGTTAACAAAAGAACTGATCAGAGATTCATTCACATCTTCAGCTTTTAAAAAGCGATGCAATTGTAAATTAATTCGTTCACGATATTCTTCATCCGTATATTGTGTACGTGCAACACCTAAAACAGCAAAATTTTCGGGTAACTTTTTGAGTTTATACAACAAATATAGAGCAGGCATCAGTTTACGACGAGTCAAGTCGCCCGATGCTCCAAAAATAACCATTATCATACTTTTAGGTCTATCCATAGCTCAATATTTATTATATAATATAATTTCCAGACTTAGTGCTGTTAGCCTTTCCAATCCAATTTTCATGCATAAAAACGCCTCTTGGCAAATCTATTCTTTCAAAGGTATGTGCGCCAAAATAGTCTCGTTGTGCCTGTACTAAATTAGCCGGTAAATTATTGGTTGTCAAAGAATAAAAGTAATTAAGAGCAGATGAAAATGCAGGCACAGGCAATTCTTCTTTAGCAGCAACTGAAACCAATCGTTTCCAGAAAGGCAACGCCGATACAATTTCGTCTTTGAAATAAGGAGCCAGAAGTAAATTAGACAAATGCCTATCTTCTTCAAACGCTTTGGCTATTTCATTTAAAAAAGCAGAACGAATTATACATCCTCCTCTCCAGAGCCGTGCTATAGAGGCCAAATTCAATCTCCACCCATATTTATCAGAAGCACATTTCAGAACATTGAATCCTTGTGCATAAGATATCAATTTTGATGCATAAAGAGAACTATATATTTCTTTAATCAATTCCTCAGCCAAATATGTTTTTTGAGAAGCTTCCCTGTGATATATATTCGAAGCCTCCATACGAAGTTCTTTTCTGGCAGAAAGGTTTCTCTCAAAAACAGCAGTTGCAATAAGGTTTAGTGGCATCTCTAATTCCATGGCATTAATAACCGACCATTTCCCTGTTCCCTTCTGACCCGCAGTATCCAGAATTTTATCGATCAGATAATCTCCACCGGCATCTTTATATTTTAATATTTTAGATGTAATTTCTATTAAGAAACTTTTGAGTTTTCCCTCATTCCATGTTTCAAAATAAGCTGCCATCTCTTCATTTGAAGCCTCTAATAAGTGTTTCATTACAAAGTAGGCTTCAGAAATTAACTGCATATCGCCATATTCAATGCCATTATGAATCATTTTCACAAAGTGTCCAGAGCCGCCCGGCCCAATCCATTCGCAACAAGGAGAACCATCTTCGGCTTTTGCTGCAATGCTCTGAAGAACAGGTCTTACCTCAAACCATGCACCGGCTGATCCTCCGGGCATAATTGAAGCACCATGCAAAGCTCCCTCTTCTCCACCCGAAACACCGGCTCCTATGAAATAAATATCTTTTGCTTCTGATTCTCTGACTCTTCTAGCAGTATCTTCATCATTAGAATTGCCTCCATCAATCAATATATCTCCAGGAGAAAGAAACGGATAGAGTTGCTCCATCAATTCGTCGACCGGATTACCGGCACGCACCATCAACATAATTTTTCGAGGCTGGGATATAGAATTTACAAAATCTTCTATATTATTAAACCCCATAATCTTTTTTCCCCTGGCACGTCCAGATACAAAGCGTTCAACAACACCTTCTTCCACACTTGCTACCGTGCGATTGTATACAGAAACCCGCCATCCTTTACTTTCTATGTTCAATGCAAGATTTTCTCCCATCACTGCAAGACCTATTAATCCTATATCAGATTTATTTGTCATATAGCCTTTCATTGTTAAATAACCGTTTGATATTTAACAAAAAATAAAGACGAGATGTTCAATAAAAGAAGAAATTATAAAAAACGAGAAGAATTTAAAAAACGTAAAGGAAGGTTTTATATCTTTTGTACAAAACAATTAATTCTTCTGTACAAAAGATTTCATTCTTTTGTACAAGGGATTTTAAATATATCAGGTTTAAATTAATATACTTCTACTCTGGAAGCTATATCTTTCGCTTTATCTCTAAGTTTATCTAAGTCAGACCCTAATGGAGCATAGCATAACACAACTCCCATACGGCGATTAACCTTTGTAAATGGCTTGCCAAATATACGAAGATAAGTATCTTCCTCTTTCGCTACATCTTCCAGGCCTTTATAACGAGGAGCTTCTTTGCTTGCAATAGAAGAAAGAATAACTGCACTTACCCCTATCCTCTCCTGCTTAATTCCAGGAATTGGCAGACCAAGTACAGCACGAAGGTGAAGTTCGAATTCATTCAGATTTTGTGTGCCGGCAAGAGTAACCATTCCAGTGTCGTGCGGACGAGGAGATAGCTCAGAGAAATAAACGCCGTTCTCATGACTTAGGAAAAATTCCACACCCCAAAGTCCGGCACCGGTCAATGCCTTGGTAACTTTCTCGGCCATATCTTCAGCCTCTTTCAAATGAGCTGGATCAATATGTGCAGGTTGGAAACTTTCACGGTAATCACCTCCCTTTTGTACATGTCCTATAGGAGGACAGAAAAGAGTTGGTCCATTTTTCTGAGTAACAGTCAACAAAGTAATTTCACTATCGAATTTAATAAATTCCTCAATTATTAATTCTTTTATATCACCACGGCTTCCACTGCAGCCATATTCCCAGGCATGATCAAGCTCTTCGGCAGAACGTACCAGCGACTGACCTTTACCAGAAGATGACATTAATGGTTTTACAACACATGGAAAGCCAACCTTAACAGCAGCATCTTTAAGTTCCTCCAAAGTAGTTGCATAGAAATATTTAGCAGTTTTCAGACCAAGTTCTTTTGCAGCTAAATCACGAATCGCTTTACGATTCATAGTAAAGTTTACGGCACGAGCACTTGGAACAACCTGAATTCCTTGTTTTTCAAAATCATACAGACGTTCAGTTCGAATAGCTTCAATTTCCGGAACAATTATATCTGGTTGATGCTTCTTAATGACACTTTCCAATGCATCTCCATCAAGCATATCAAATACTTCACACTCGTCGGCTACCTGCATAGCAGGTGCACCAGCATACGAATCGCAAGCCACAATATATTGTCCTTTACGCTGAGCTGAAATTACAAACTCCTTTCCTAACTCTCCGGAACCGAGTAATACAATCTTCTTTGTCATAATCTTAAGTGATGTCTTTTAATCGTTTCGCAAAGGTAAGACTATTTTAGAAAAAATCCTCGAATATTAAGCAGTATATAAAAAGGCGAAACAATATTTCATCGCTCCGCCTTTACAGTATTTTTGAAGAATAAAATTATTTCTTCCAGAATTTTTCAATTTCTTCCAAAGTCTTACCTTTTGTTTCTGGTAAGAACTTCCAAACAAAGAATGCAGCAATAAGTCCCATAACACCATAAATCCAGTAAGCGAATCCCTGGTGGAACATTTCTGTAAGACCTTTGTTATCGTTCAATATTGGGAATGTCCATGAAACAATTAGGTTTGCCAACCATTGTGCAGCTACAGCTATAGACATTGCACCACGAATTGAATTCGGGAATATTTCAGACAATAATACCCATGTTACAGGTCCCCAGCTCATTGCAAAAGCAGCTGTATAGACAAGCATCAGAATCAGTGAAACCAAACCAACTGTCTGGAAATAGAAAGTCATTCCAAGAAGAATCATACTAACAGCCATTCCTAATGCACCTATAATCATCAATGGTTTACGACCATACTTGTCAACCTTAACAATTGCTACACAAGTAAAAGTCAGGTTCACAACACCAACAACAATAGTCTGCAATAAAGAAGAACTTGTATCAAATCCCATGTTACGGAAAATGTTACCGGCATAATAAAGAACCACATTGATACCTACAAACTGTTGGAATACAGAAAGTAATATACCAATAATAATCACAGCCCAGCCGTAAGACAACCATGGAGAACTCTTTTCATGCAGAGTTTCTTTAATCTCAGCAATTTCAGCTATTGCTTTTTCTTCACCTACAATATTAGACAAAACAGCAAGAGCTTTCTCATCTTTACCTTTCATGATAAGGAAACGTGGAGTTTCCGGAACAAAGAATAACAAGATAAAGAAAATACCAGCAGGAATAACTCCAGAGAAGAACATCCAGCGCCAGCCTGTTTCAGTTAACCATTGAGCATCACCAGACTTAGCAATAAAGTAATTTACAAAATAAATAACTAACATACCAAAGATAATAGCGAACTGGTTGAAAGAAACCAATTTACCACGACTTTCAGCCGGAGCAATTTCTGCAATGTACATTGGAGAAAGAGCAGAAGCCAGACCTACGCCCAGACCTCCGATAATACGATAAATCACAAATGAATAAGCATCCTGGATAAAGAAAAAATTAAATCCGTCCGGATTCCATGCACCAATTGCAGAAACACAGAAAGCCAATGCACAAATGAAAAGACCTTTCTTACGTCCCAATGAATTAGATACAAATCCGGAAATAGAACCTCCGATAATACAACCAACTAATGCACTGGAGATTACAAATCCTTTAATAGAATCGGCAGTATCCTGAAGAAGAGCAGCATCTGTTGGCACAGCTTCAGATACATAATTTATAATCCAGATTATTGCTGCAATAAAAATCACAGCAACAGTAATACCACCTTTAGTTTTGCCGACTAGTTTTAATATTTGCGAGGAAAGAATAGCAAGTACCAGTACAACAACGGTACTTACTAATAATTTATACTGAGTAATCATGCTCACGGCGTATACATGATCGGTTGTAATCTTACTGATGAAGAAATCAACTAATGATTTTTCGGCTCCATTAACTACAGCAGTATCATAACCGAACAACAAACCACCAAGTGTTGCTACTAAGGTTAGCAGCGCAAGATAGATCCCAGTTTGCTTTGTTTTTGACGACATATGTTTTTTATTATAATAGAATTAGAAATAAATTAACCTAAAACGAGAGAACCGGTATGCCAGAGAAAAGCATCCTCCAGCATACCGGAATATATTTTTTATGAGCAAAAAATACTAGCAATACATATTTAAGATTGCTTCATACAATTCTTGTTTTCCACTAAACTGTACAGGTTCACCTTTAGCAACAGCGTAAGCATGAAGATCTTCCAAAGAAAGGCTACCAGCTTCGAATTCTTTACCTTTTCCACCATCAAAAGAAGCGTAACGTTCTTTAACCATGTTACAGATAGGAGATTCATTCAATAAAGCAGAAGCATTTTCAAGTGCACGAGCAAAAGCATCCATACCGCTGATGTGAGCAATAAAGATATCTTCCAGGTCAGTAGAGTTACGACGAGTTTTAGCATCGAAGTTTGTTCCACCATTACCAAGACCACCATTACGGATAATCTGCATCATAGCCTGAATCAATTCAAAGTTATCAATTGGAAATTGGTCAGTATCCCAACCATTCTGAGCATCACCGCGGTTAGCATCAATTGAACCTAACATACCAGCATCTACAGCACAAGCTAATTCGTGTTCAAAAGTATGGCCAGCCAATGTAGCGTGGTTAACTTCAATGTTTACCTTGAAATCATTTTCCAATCCATGAGCCTTCAAGAATCCAATAACAGTTTCTGTATCAACATCATATTGGTGTTTCATTGGTTCCATTGGTTTTGGTTCGATAAGGAATGTACCTTTGAAACCTTTAGCACGAGCATAGTCACGAGCTTTAGTCAACATCATTGCCAAGTGCTCTTTTTCACGTTTTTGGTCAGTATTCAACAAAGACATGTAACCTTCACGTCCGCCCCAGAATACATAGTTAGTTCCACCTAATTCGATAGTTGCATCAATAGCATTTTTAATCTGAACAGCAGCACGAGCTACAACGTCAAAGTTAGGATTTGTAGCAGCACCATTCATATAACGTGCATGAGAGAATACATTAGCAGTACCCCACAACAATTTGATACCTGTTTCTGCTTGTTTTTCTTTAGCATAAGCTACAATAGCTTTCATGTTTGCTTCATATTCAGCAATATCATCACTAGGATCAACCAAGTCAGTATCGTGGAAACAGTAATATTCAATACCGCATTTCTGCATAAATTCAAAACCAGCATCTAATTTGTTCTTTGCAGCTTCAACAGCAGAAGAAGCACCATTCCAAGGGAATTGCTTTGTTCCACCACCAAACTGGTCGCCACCTTCAGCACAAAGTGTGTGCCACCAAGCCATAGCAAACTTTAACCAGTCTTTCATTTTCTTTCCGTTAACTACTTTTTCAGCATCATAATAACGGAATGCCATTGGGTTTTTACTTTCTTTACCTTCAAATTTAATTTTTCCTATACCAGGAAAATACTCTTTAGTTGCCATAATACTTTTGATTTAAAATTTTTGTTGTTTATATATTATTATTTAGACATAGACTTTTCCAGTCTGTATTTCCATTGATTGTATGCATCTGCATATTCCTGACTTTTAGCAATATTTGGTTCAATTACATCCAGTTTATCAAGAGTTGCAAAAGCCTCATTATTATCTTTATAGATACCAGCTCCAATACCTGCACCCTTAGCTGCACCTACCGAACCATCTGTATCATATAATTCAATTGTAGCACCGGTTACTCCGGCAAGTGTATCGCGGAAGATAGAACTTAAGAACATATTAGCATGACCGGCATGAATCTTCTTAACAGGAATACCCATCTGTTCCATAATCTCAATACCGTATTTAAATGAGAAAACAATTCCTTCCTGAGCAGCACGAGCTATATGGTGTTTGCCATGTGTATTAAAGTTTAATCCACGAATTGAACAGCCTATTTCCTTATTGCCCAACATACGTTCTGCACCGTTACCAAAAGGAAGAATGCTTATTCCTCCACTACCAATTGGAGCTTTAGACGCTAAAACATTCATTTCATTATACGAAATACCTTCTGGAGCTATATTCTTTTTCACCCATGAATTTAGAATTCCGGTTCCGTTAATACAAAGTAATACCCCTAAACGAGTTTGTTCTGCTGTATGATTTACATGCGCAAATGTATTTACACGTGATTGTGGATCATAATTAACTTCTCCATTAACGCCATAAACAACACCTGAGGTTCCAGCTGTTGAAGCAATTTCACCCGGATTAAACACATTCAGAGACAAAGCATTATTAGGCTGATCACCAGCACGATAAGTTATTGGAGTTCCTTCTTTCAATCCAAGTTCTTTAGCAGCAGCAGCATTCACTTCACCTTGATTTGAGAACGTTGGTTTAATATCTGCAATTAAAGAAGAATCGAAACCATAATAGTCCATTAGGAAGTTAGCAATTCTATTTTCTTTGAAATTCCAGAACATACCTTCGGAAAGGCCGGAAACAGTAGTACAAATTTCGCCACTCAGCTTCATTGCGATATAATCACCAGGAAGCATTATCTTGTAAATTTGCTCATATATTTTTGGTTCGTTAGCCTTGATCCAAGCCAACTTAGAAGCTGTAAAATTACCAGGAGAGTTTAACAAATGAGAAAGGCATGTCTCCTCTCCTAATATTTCAAAAGCTTTTTGTCCATAAGGAACTGCACGAGAATCACACCAGATAATAGCTGGACGTAATACATTCTGATTTTTATCTACACAAACCAATCCGTGCATCTGATATGAAATACCGATAGCTTTAATTTCAGCAGCACTAATTCCGGATTCATCCATAATAGTCTTGGTAGCCAATTTCAGATTTTCCCACCAAGCCTGAGGATCTTGTTCTGCCCAACCAGCTTTAACAGCTATAATATTCATCTCTGTTTTTGGGTAAAATGCAGTAGAAACGCATTTTCCTGTTTCTGCATTTACTAAACTAGCCTTTACAGACGAGCTTCCAATGTCATATCCTAATAAAAACATAATTATAAAGTATTTATATATTAAGGTAATTACTTACTAAAAGACTTTGTTGTAACATGAAGTTTATTATAAATTTTCCTATCAAACTTATAATAACGTGCAGCCCTGTGAGGAACTCCAGTCTGGCGTTCCTGAAGTGGAACAACATATTCCATCATAGCTATTTTCTTATGGAAATTCCGAACATCAAATGTCTTATCATATACTAGTTCATATAAAACACGTAGTTCGGATGCAGTAAATTTACGAGGTAACAAATCAAACAATATAGAAGGATTAGCCTCTACATATTGGCGAATAAATGTAATAGCTTCCGAAATTATCTGATTGTGGTCAAAAGCAAGAGTTTTAAGATCCTTTATCTCCATCCATTCTGCCTGATATTTATCTGAAAGATTATCGAGTTTCTTATCAATCTTAACCATAGAAAGATAAGCAATTGTAACAATGCGCTCAATCTTGCTTTTTAATTGATGAAAACGTTCCAGCCATCTTACATCTTTAGGATTATGTGTTCTGTTTTTTGAGCCAAAAGCTCTAAATTGAAGTAAATTAACATTTTTAAGTCCAGTCAATTCACAAAGAACCCGCTGAGCAGCTTCATCTAAATCTTCGTCTTCATAAATCAAACTACCGGGAAGTTTCATGTCTGTATATCCATTTACAGACTCCTGTCCTACCTGTTTAACTAATAAGACTTTTAGTTGTTCTCCATCAAACCCTATCAATACACAGTCTACTGAGACATGTGGATTTACTAACTTATCTGTATCAATATCGCGTTCCATAATATTTATTTAAGCGTTGCAAATATAAAGCTATTTTTTATTCTTCCAAACTATTTTAAAAAAAATCCATCGCTTCATAACCATTTATTTATCAGCATTGTAAATATCATAATAAATACAATATGAATTTTATCTTTATTGTAATAATTACAATATGTATTTAATCTATAGTAATTGTATATTGTACGATTTACTATCTATTCCCATAAATAAAGACTTCCAACCATCTGCTAAATTTATTCAAAAGGAATACTTATTGTATTTTAAGATCAAACCTATAATGACGGATTTATCGAATTAGAACAAAGATATAAGAGAGACAAATTTTTATTTGCCATTATTATAAGATTTGTGAATAGAACACAAAAACTCTTTTATTTGAAAAATAAAAACACATTTATAGTTTGTATTCAAAAATAAATGCGTTACTTTGCAAGCATAAACAATAAAGAGTTGACATCGTTCTATATCTTCTATAAAATTTATCTGATATTATCAGGCATATTCTAATGACGAAACAGATCTTTCAAAACTTACATCGTTTCAATTTTTAATTTATTTATTTTAATTTTTATTCGTATGAATATTTACATTGGTAACCTTAGCTATAAGGTTAAAGAATCAGATCTTAATCAAGTCTTAGAAGAGTATGGAACAGTAAATTCAGTTAAGTTAATCATCGACCGCGACACTCGTAGATCTAAAGGTTTCGCTTTCGCTGAAATGGAAAACCAAGCTGAAGCTGAAAACGTTATTAAGGAATTAAACGGCGCTGAATACGAAGGTCGTCAAATGGTTGTTAAAGAAGCCCTTCCAAGAGCATAACAACAACATTAATATACTAAAGGTAGATATTGCATAATGCTTTATCTACCTTTTTTAAATTAACAAAGGAGAAATTACTCAGCTTACTGAATTTATTTTTTCATAATTAAACAAATTCCACTTTAGTTTATCATTGTTAAAATAATATAAAAACATAATTTGTTTGAAAAAAAAACTATATTTATAGTTTGATATTAAAAATAAATTCTTTTCCTTTGTACCCACAAACAAGAGATAGTTTGCATTGTTCTCATTCTTCTATTATTAATTATCACGTTTATTTACGGGTATTTTTAAATGACGAAACGGATCTTTCAAAACTTACATTGTTTCAATTTTTAATTTATTTATTTTAATTTTTATTCGTATGAATATTTACATTGGTAACCTAAACTACAAGGTTAAAGAATCAGATCTTAGTCAAGTATTAGAAGAGTATGGAACAGTAAACTCAGTTAAATTGATCATCGACCGCGAAACTCGCAGATCTAAAGGTTTTGCTTTCGCAGAAATGCCTGATCAAGCTGAAGCTGAAAACGTTATTAAAGAATTAAACGGTGCTGAATTCGAAGGCCGTCAGATGGTTGTTAAAGAAGCTCTTCCAAAAGCATAATTTCAACTAAAAATATACTAAAGGTAGATAAAGCATAGACTTTATCTACCTTTTTTAATTTACATCATCAAGTAAAAGACCCTACTTGATAAAATCTGAACAGAATAAAAAACTTTTTTTTCAAAAAGATCTCCACATCTGCCACCAAATCGAATTATAGCACTGAAAACAAATGAATTGTGTTGTAGCAGATAAAAATAATCAACAGTTCATCTACCACCATTTCTCAATCATCTGCTACTAAATCTGAGCTATTCTTACCTACTTTAATAAAATAGAGGAAATCAAATTCCATATAGAAATAAACAATATTTCCAGAAATGCTATTCGAGCTAAAGTAACTTATTCACTCACTATCAGAATGAAAATAGGAGAATAGTTTCATTTATAACCAAAATTATCATTACCTTTGCGGCCGTTATTCATAAACATAAAACAAAAATAATATGAAAGCATTTGTATTTCCAGGTCAGGGTGCACAATTTGTGGGCATGGGAAAAGACCTATATGAAAGCTCGGCATTAGCCAAAGAACTTTTTGAAAAAGCAAATGATATCTTAGGATATCGCATTACGGATATTATGTTTGAAGGAACTGATGAAGATCTTCGTCAGACAAAAGTTACTCAACCGGCAGTTTTCCTTCATTCTGTCATCTCTGCATTATGCAAAAACGATGATACAAAACCAGAAATGACAGCCGGTCATTCACTTGGAGAATTTTCTGCATTAGTTGTTGCCGGCGCTCTATCTTTCGAAGATGGCGTTAAACTGGTTTACGCTCGTGCCATGGCTATGCAAAAAGCTTGCGAAGCTGCTCCATCAACAATGGCTGCCATCATTGCTTTGGCAGATGAAAAGGTAGAAGAAATTTGTGCTTCAATTGAAGGCGAAGTATGTGTAGCAGCAAACTACAACTGTCCTGGACAAATTGTAATTTCAGGTTCTATTGCTGGTATTGAAAAAGCTTGCGAATTAATGAAAGCAGCCGGAGCTAAACGTGCTCTTCCATTAAAAGTTGGTGGTGCATTCCACTCTCCTCTGATGAATCCTGCAAAAGTTGAACTTGCAGCTGCAATCAACAGTACAGATTTCCACACTCCTACTTGTCCGGTTTACCAAAATGTAAACGCTCTTCCACAGACAGATCCTGCACAGATTAAAGAAAATCTGATTGCACAACTTACCGCTCCGGTACGTTGGACACAAACTGTGAAGAATATGGTAGCAGACGGTGCAACCGATTTCACTGAATGCGGCCCTGGAGCTGTTCTTCAAGGATTAATTAAAAAGATTGAACCATCAGTTACTGCTCATGGATTAGCATAACAATTTAAATTATAAGAAAGAGGCCGGACTTGAAAAAATCCGGCCTCTTTTCGTATATAGCAATCAAATTATTTAGTAATTTCGTAGCAACTTATTTAGCAAGACAAAGAGATGGCAAAATATAATAATTTCCAGACTAATAAGCCTCACAGGATAGGTTATGCCCTCAGCGGTGGATTTATAAAAGGGTTTGCTCATTTGGGAGTTATGCAAGCTTTGCTGGAGCACGATATAAAGCCTGATATCATTTCAGGTGTTAGTGCAGGGTCACTTGCCGGAGTCTTCTACGCAGATGGATACGAACCTTACCAAGCCGTTGAAAAATTTAATGGTTACAAATTTATGGATTTAACCAGCTGGGCCTTAACCATTAACGGATTCTTCAAATTAGATGATTTCAAAGATTTTCTAAATACAAATCTAAGACATAAAAGGCTGGAAGACATGGAAATTCCTCTTGTCATTACAGCTACAGATTTGGATCATGGCAGAAGTGTACAATTTCGCAAAGGTAACATTGCCGAATTAGTTGCTGCATCTTGTTGCATGCCTGTTATGTTTGCACCCGTCAATATTGATGGAATAAATTATGTAGACGGAGGAGTTTTAAAAAATCTGCCAGTTTCTACTATTCGTAAAGAGTGTGAAAAGGTAATCGCAATCAATGTGAGCCCTCTGATTGCAGGGAAATATAAAATGAATATTGTAAATATAGCCCTACGGTCGTACCACTTTATGTTTAGGGCAAATACTTTTCCTGATAGAGAAAACAGCGATTTATTGATTGAGCCTTATGGTCTGAAAGGATATAGCAACCGCGAACTAGAAAAAGCGGATGAGATATTCAAACAGGGATATGCTGTAGGAAATGAAGTCCTGAATAAGTTCATTCAAGAAAAAGGAACAATATGGAAAACCAAAGAAATAAAATAATAATTTATCAGATATTCTCTCGCTTATTCGGCAACAACAACGATCATTGTATTAAAAACGGATCCATTGAAGAAAATGGATGTGGAAAATTCTCTGATTTCACAAATAAAGCATTAAGCGAAATAAAGAAATTGGGAATAACCCATATCTGGTATACGGGAATCATTGAACATGCCACCAAAACAGATTATAGCAAATTCAATATTCACCCCGATCATCCGGCTGTTGTAAAGGGTAAAGCAGGCTCTCCTTATGCCATAAAGGATTATTACGATGTAGATCCGGATTTGGCAGATGATGTACCTAACCGTATGATTGAATTTGAGGCATTGGTTAAACGCACTCATCAGGCTAATCTGAAGTTTATTATTGATTTTGTACCTAATCATGTAGCCAGACAATATCACTCTGATGCAATGCCTAAGCATATACCGAATTTAGGAGAAAAAGATAACACGGAGAATGCCTTTAGCCCATATAATAATTTTTATTATATCCCTCAAACTGTTTTCAGTGGTCAGTTCGACTTGAAAGATGGTGCTCCGAAAGCCTATTATGAATTCCCGGCTAAAGCTACCGGAAATGATAAGTTTGATGCATACCCAGGTATTAATGACTGGTACGAGACGGTGAAATTAAATTATGGCATTGACTATGCCAACGGAGGAACCAAGCATTTTTATCCCGTACCCGATACCTGGATAAAGATGCTGGATATTCTTTTTTTCTGGGCATCCAAAGGAATTGACGGATTTCGCTGCGACATGGCAGAGATGGTACCGGTAGAATTCTGGAAATGGGCTATTGCACAAGTCAGGTACAAATATCCTTCAATAATCTTTATTGCCGAAGTATACAATCCATCGGAGTATCATAACTACCTGTTTAACGGAGGATTTAACTATTTATACGATAAAGTAGGACTTTACGAAACTCTTCGTGATGTAACTTGTGGTTATAAATCGGCATCTGATATTACCCGTTGCTGGCAAAACCTGGGAGGTATAGAAAAGCAGATGCTCAATTTCATGGAAAACCATGACGAACAACGACTTGCCTCCAGTTTCCTGGCCGGAGATGGCTTCAAAGGAATTCCAGCCATGATTGTTGCTGCATGTATGAATACCAATCCTGTAATGATCTACTTCGGACAAGAATTGGGTGAGCACGGAATGGATGAAGAAGGCTTTAGCGGAAAAGATGGAAGAACCACTATTTTTGATTACTGGAGCATAGAGACTATCAGAAACTGGAGGAACAATGATAAGTTTGACGGTGAACTTCTCACAAACAAACAAAAGCAATTGCAATCTTTTTATAGCAAGTTATTAAACCTCTGCAATGAGGAAAAACCTATTTATAAAGGACAGTTCTTTGATCTTATGTACGTAAACTTTGGGAAACCAGACTTCAATGTACATAAACAATATGTTTTCTTCAGGAAACATGGCAATGAGCTATTGCTGATTGTTGCCAATTTCGATAAGAAATCAGCTAAAGTATCTATTAATATTCCAAGTCATGCTTTTGATTTCCTGCAGATTCCTCAAAAAGACATATATATAGCCAATGAATTACTTTCAGAAAAAAAAGAAAAGCTAAGTCTTCTGCCCTACCAGCCGACTGAAACCTTTGTAGATGGGATGAGCGGAAAAATTTTAAAATTCATTCTATAAGCAATCTTATTTCAAATCAGAGTAAAATAAAGAAATGCTGCCTTTAATTAATTTCCTACCGGAAAAATAATTTAAAGGCAGCATTTTTATGCTAAGATTACCTAATACAAGTTAGTATAGATAATAAAATCAGTTTATCGTTTTGTTAATCCAATCTTCAGATTTAGTTTAAAGTAAACAAG
This sequence comes from Bacteroidaceae bacterium, assembly GCA_963668125.1. GTDB lineage: Bacteria > Bacteroidota > Bacteroidia > Bacteroidales > Bacteroidaceae > Bacteroides. The sequence goes on from OY764215.1 coordinate 3,124,815, forward strand.
ACCATTTTCTTTTTCCATAAAACCATATTTATCCTTTTCTGTAGATCCTTTTTCCAATCGTGAATTAAGATATAGAAAATCTTCAAAAACCTTTTTATCCGACTTTTGATAGCAAAGCACTTCTCCACTCCCGGAAACAAGTAAAATTCCCGATACTGCAGAATCTTCCCCGGTATAGATCTTAGCCGGACGCATACCTAAAGCCAAAGCCATAAGGAATTGCTTCATTTTATATTCGTAGAAGCCATGTTTTACAATTAAATCCTCTTTTATTTTCAAAGGATTGATTTCCTTGATACAATCAACCAGTTCAGAAACTTTTGTAATTCCTTCAATGTGCATAATGCGAAGCATTTCGGCAATCATTCTCGGAAAATGAAGATCAATCATCAGAAGATTACAGCGAAACACCTTATCGGCCACGTCTGCATATTTTAAAACACCACCCAAGCGCTCAATAAGCAACATTCTATCCGCTACAAAATCCGGTGATTCGAGTGCATTCACATTATTAATCATCGGGTTAGCAAACTTAATTCCTGTTTGCTCAAATTTCAAATTGGCTGTCCGTCCTCCATCCAATATTGGATTCATAGCGCTCATTCGTGAACGAACATTGAAACCAACCAGCGGAGAATCAACATGATAGAAGGCAAGGTAGAAATCCGTACGGTCGTCTGTACGAGCTTCCAAATCAAAAATAGAGACTTCATCAAGAAATTCCTCTACTCCATCGGGTGATGTAACAACATCTTCAGAAGAAGCCTTCATGCCTGCTAATATAGCATCAGCAACATCTCCAAATGTTTCACGAGGAATTACCTTATCTATTTTCTCTCCAACGATGTGAATTTCTTCACTATCTATAAAGTATTTCCGGGTACCATCATGTTCCTCACGTTGAATTAATGCAATAGGAAGACACGCGTCCTCTCTCTTTTTCACTTGTGGTGAACCGGCATAAACCTGTCCGTCACTAAGGAGGCGAAAAAAGGTATAGAGTTCGCTCCACTCTCTTTTGGTTGCTTCAAATGACATTCTAAATTTTGTTTTTTGATGTAAATACTGACTAATAAAAGCGGTTACTTTGGGTGCAAAGATAGGTATAATCTGCTAATTTCCCTATTCTCATTTTTAATGACTGGTTATACATTATTAAACTCTTGTACAAAAGAATGCAATCTTCTGTACAAAACAATTAATTCTTTTGTACAGAAGAATTAATTGTTTTGTACAGCATAATATTATAATCCGGAGAAGTTTTAAAATTTCACTTAATTAAACATTTAGAATACCGAAATATTAAATCATGTTATTAAGCATACTTTTATAACAGAATTATTTGGAGATTACCTCAAAAGCCGTACATTTGCAATGTGTTTTTCATAGTATTAGATTTAAGGTTAACAAAGGTTGGAGTCAGGCGTGACTCCTTTTTTTTTGCATATACTCCAAAGCACCCTTTCTAAAGTAAATAATTACCATTTATTCCAATGCAAATTTTCAGCTTTCCATTTGTCTTTAGGAGTTGTACCTCCAGCGGGATAGCCAACGGGAATAACATTTAAAGGGATAAGATTTGCAGGTAAATTAAGCACCTTTTTTACGGCAGAGACTCTATCTTCAGCAGGATAAACTCCCGTCCAAACTGCGCCAAGACCTAGATCTGTAGCAGCCAACAGAATATTTTCAGACGCAGCAGAACAATCTTGTATCCACATCTCTTTACCATGACCATCTAAAACTTTATTCATATCTCCGCAAACAACAATAGCAGCAGTAGATTTCAAAAGCATTTTACCGTAAGGCAACACCGCTCCCAAAGAATTAAGAACCTCCTTATCGTCTATTGCAACAAATAACCATGGCTGTTTATTCATAGCTGTTGGAGCTGCCATACCAGCACGAACAAGAGTTTCCAACTGATCTCTTGTTATTTTTCTTTCCGTAAAGTCTCTAACACTGGTTCGCTTATGGATTATTTCTATAGCCGACTTTCCACTACCAGCGGCACTTGCTTCCGTTTTTCCACCCTGCTTCATTCCTAAAAATGTTACAATGATTAATATTAATAATGCAACTGCTAAACCAACACTTAATAATTTCAATTTACTCATACCCATATTATTTAAATTAATGTATCAGAAAAACTTATAAAACAAAGATAGTATTTTTGTTATCCAAAATGAAAGGACTTATAAAAAGGTTATACAATATTTAAAAGTATATGATACCTGTTTGCACTATTAAACATTTAAGCACAGAAGTATTAAATCATGTTATAAAACATACTTTTAAAGCAAAACCGCTTGGAGTTTTCCTCAAAAGCCGTATCTTTGCAGTGTGTTTTTCATAGTATTAGATTTAAGGTTAACAAAGGTTGGAGTCAGGCGTGACTCCTTTTTTTTTGCACATACTCCAGCTGCTCCCAAATAGATTCTATATCAAGAACAATAATATCATAAAAAAGGCCTCCCTTATCAAGTAGACTTTTGATAAAGGAGGCATACCACTTAGAATTTTAATTCCGGTTATTTTTTAAATTTCACTTGTATTGGTCCTGAATATGGATTAAAGTCAAACATCACTTTATCAGGAAATATGCGGGCCGAAAGTTTTTTCTTGCCTTGCTTCACCTCAACACTCTTTATTCCCTCTCTTTTTACAACCATTGTCAGCGGTTCTGCAAATAAGTTCTTGTCCATTTGTAGTTCAGGAGTAATTTTCAGTTGTTTCTTACCCTCCTGCACCTTTAATTTAATATTATCTCTCTCTTTGATATATGAAGCAACTTCAAGGAAAGTTCCAACCCAGATTTTATCTTCCATAGACTTCACTTTTCTGAGATGATTCCATAAAACCGTTGAATCATTAAATGCATCATAACCATAAGTAATGCCATGCGTCATGCCAACACCCCATTCGCCGGTATTTAACAATTCGTTAACCCATTGATCCAGTTTTTCGGGAGTAGAATGTCCGCCAACAGCAATCTGTTTTGTACGGGTATCAACTCTGTTTTTAGAGGCCATCTTTAATACTTCCTCATTCCGGGCATTATAAGGATAACAAAAAGTACGTGGTACAAAACCTAAATTAGCACTAATTATACTATCATTTTTCTCTATTTCGACTGCAGCTTCCTCTAAAGTTATTTTCGTCAGATTTTTGTGAGACCATCCATGATTAGATATTTCATGTCCTTTTTGACTCATCTCCTTTAATTCTTCCCAGGAAACACGAGGTTTATTCGCGTCGCTATTTGTTTCAACACTTAATCCATTTACCCAAAAGGTTCCTCTAAATCCCAGACTTTCAAGACTGGGAGCAACAAGCGTATAATGCTCCTTTAATCCATCATCAAAAGTATAACTTATGGCACAAGCTTTATCATTCTTGTATTTCGCCACATACACTTCATTGTCTGCCGCATGCAGGCTATTAAAAATTGCAATACATGAAATAAATAATATTAGTTTCTTCATAATTAGTAAATTTTAGTCTACAGTGTAAACATCTTCAATCATAACATAATTATCTGTACTTCCGTAGTCAGCCTTTCTTTTATCGCTCCATGCCGGATGTTCTCCTAAGACTTCAATGCTGAGCGTGTAATTTCCCGACTTTAATATCGGACATAAAAATTTCTGGGATGAATATTCGTATTTGCTATAAAAATCAATAATGGCATTTATTATTTCTTTATTTTTATCGTTCTTAATTGAAACTCTTGCGTAACCACTTGTTTTGCCTGATAGTGCTTTTAGACCAATCTGCTTTCCTTTAAAAGAATAACTAATTATTGCACCTTTTTCTTTTGATTTTTGACACCCATTGACTGATTTCCAAGCGCCTTGCTCCACAATACATTTTTCTTTTATCGACTTTCTTTTAATGTCAATCGCAGACCAACCGTGTAAAGACTTATCCATTTGCCAGCTTTCACGAAATACAGGTATGGAAATTTCGTCTCCACAGATAGAGATTGGTTGCCAAACATAAGTAGCAGCAGAACCTTGTTTTGGGAACGACCAGCGATCGCCCATATATAAGTGCAAAGTATCGTTTCCATTAACGATAGGCAGTACAAAAGTAGCTTGAGAATTCCACGTTAATGAACCTTTTGGTGCAAAGAATCCTCTTTTAATCCATGGACCTTTAATTGATTGAGCCGTTAAATAATAATTATCATTTCGTTCCCAGCTGGTTTTATCTGAAAAAAGCCAGAAATAGGTTCCATTCTTTTTAAACATAGCCGGAGCTTCTCCTCCATGAATAGCTTCAGATACAACAATCTGATTTACCGATTTATAATCAGAAGCTAATTCATATATAAATCCTTCGTGAGTAAGCAAGTATCCTTTTCCATCATTATCCTGAAAAGTTCCTAGATCCCATTTCTTCAGATATTTGCCATTATGTAATAACTCTCCTTTAAATTCATAATTACCATTGATTGTTTTGCAAGTAGCATATCCCACATGAGGATCACTGTATTTTAAATTATCCGTATGCATAAACATTACGTATTCTCCCGTAGCAGGACATTTCATTACTTTAACGCGCTCTCCTATCCTATCAGCCCCCAGCAAACCATCAGCCTGCAATGGCAGAACCATCTTTTCGAATTTCCAATCCGTTAAATTGGAAGATGAATAACAACTAAAACCAGTAAATGCATTACTGGTATCGGTATGATATTCTCCAAATAAATAATATTTATTTCCTTCTTTTACAATACAGGCTCCATGAGCATTTACTTCTTTATTGTTTTGATCAAACAAAGGTATGCCGCTATAAATTGCTTTATATCTATTTTCGCCATGAAGAGTTATAATTGACATAAAAGAGGTGCATAAGCACAAAGTGAGAAGTAGTTTTATTTTCATCGGTTAACAGTTATTTTACTTTTAAATAATATGTCTGCTTGTGAAACAGATATTTTTGCAGCTACAAAGAAAAATATTTATTACGGATATTCCCTATTAATTCCGTTCAAAACGCATGTAATCTTGTACATCCGGATAATTTCCAATTAACATTTTAAAATAGATGTATTAAATCGTGTTATAAAACATACTTTCTCAGCAAAATCATTTGGAGATTTCCTCAAAAGGCGTATCTTTGCAATGTGTTTTTCATAGTATTAGATTTAAGGTTAACAAAGGTTGGAGTCAGGCGTGACTCCTTTTTTTTTGTATGTACCCCCAAAGCTTCCCAAACGATAATCTATAATCTTTAGAATCAAAGTTCACCAAAAATAGTAGCAGATTAAAGATGCTAGTAGTAGATAACAGCGCTCATCAAAACATCTGCCACCAGTTAAAAAGTCCTGTTTATAATAGTATCAATAATTTTAGTGGTAGATGTAGCAGATAAAAATATTTTTTCTAATATTTTTTTGTAAGAGTTATACTCTGAAAGAAAAATAAAATTTTCACAGCACTATATTATCAGAAATAATTATCTTTACAGTTTTAATCCTAGGGAGAAATTAAAGATTATGTGAATTAGAAGAGAAATACTATATAAAAAAACATCTGGATGAAAATGATGATTAGTACCTTAACAAATAATAAACTTTGGCAAAGATTAATAATAGCTACATTCTGGGCAGTCCAACCTTTAGGCATTATAAGCTCCATATGTCTATTGATTAACAAAAAATCAATAATGCTTTTTGCTATTGAATTTCAGACCTATATTAGTATTTTGTTCCTATTTGTTGTAATATTCGGAATTTTATATAGTGAAATATACAGTAACAATGATATTATTTTGTCTATCACTTTAATCTTTGTAGGGATAATTAATTTCCTGACAATTTTCATATCACGTAAATTATGGAAGCAAATCTTTTAATGAATAAGCTGTTTCTACTTATTCATTGAGAAGAAAAAAACTAAAAAAGATAAAACAATAAAATCATGCAATATTAAAGTGCAAAAAAGAATATGAAAAACAATCTACTAGAACCTACAAAAACATTTTTATGTTTTTTAATAGGATTTGTATGCTTCTTCATAAATATTATTTCAGATGGATTTATTGGCGGATTTATAAGAATATTAATCCTTTCCTTATCACAATTAGGAATAAATGAGAATACAGCTTTTATTACTATAGAATATATTACTGCCAATTTGATGATACTCGTAGCTTATAAATTATTGAAAAATCAAAAGATTAACACTTTATTTAAAATTTCTTGGTTGATTGGCTTTATTTTGATTACAATTTTGACTTACTATTATGAAGAAACAGCTACCAATCTAATCAAGTATTCTTTCCTTAGTCCTATATCAAAATTATATAGTGAAACTTTAGCAAAAGGATGGCCTGATTCGTTTTTTACGTTATTGCTATTTTACATCTTATGCCAAATAATCACCGTCATAATATATAAATTATCGACTATATATATTCATAATAATTTTATTAAAAAAATGGAATAATAATGAAAGGGCTAACAGTAAACCAATCCAAAGTCAAATTTCCCATAATAATAGGGTATACATTCATCTTCTTATCTATCATATTACTATTAATAATAAGTTACGCCATAATTAATACAAATGTCAGTCTGAAATACGAATCCGACGGAGGTCAGTTAGAAAGTTGGATAGAATGCAATATAACAACATTAAAGGTATTTTGGGGATATACATTTCTATCAATCATCATTGCGTTCCTTTTCATAATAACAAATAATGAAAAAAAAGAATAGCACCATAGACTTTTATAGTTTAAAGATAAGAATGATATCTTATTTTACTAATTTTGTTCTTCTAAAATAAAGACTACTTTTTAATTATATATCAGAATGAAATACGTTAATATAAACAAGCTATTTACATTAATTTTATTATTTTCATATTCAAGCATAACATTTGCTCAAAAATCAACAGACAAAAATTTAATATACTGGAGTGCTACAAAGAAACTCACTGTAGATGATTTTGGCATAAAGATTAGTGGAAAAGAAGCTAGTTATGCTCAATTTTCAACAGAATATCACATAAACGGATTTAATTTCCTAACTAAGAACTTCAACAAAAGAGTTCTTAACTACATGATAAAATCAGCATCTCAGATTGATACAACAGCAAACGTCAAAGAATCTTTGATATTTCAGCAAACACTATTCGATTTATGCGAAATCTACACTCGTGAATTCAGAAAAGCCCTACGGGATAACCGAAAGACAATAATTTCCGGAACAGAAACAATAAAAGAGTTAGATCACCAACTTATGACTAAATTTGTTAATCGAAAAAGTGAGTATACGTTAGATACTAATTCTGGCTGTAACCCAACTAAACAAAAAGAATGGGAAACTCAAATAGCAAAAGAACTTGAAATATTAAAGGACTTTGCTTATGAAAAATAAGAAGTATTTTAAAGTCACATTATCCATTCCTAAAAAATAGTATCTTTGCAAAAACAAGATTAGAAATGGAAGAACCAATATTAAACGAGCATAACAAGACCGAATTTCCACCAATGCATTCTGCAGAGCATATACTTAATCAGACAATGATTAGAATGTTTGGCTGCGAAAGGTCAAGAACCAACCATATAGAAAAGAAAAAAAGTAAGTGCGATTATTTATTAAATGAAGCACCTACTGCAGAAAAAATTGCTGAAATAGAAAACAGAGTAAATGAAGTAATAAATCAAAATCTGCCAATTACAAGCGCTTTTGTTTCTCGTCAGGAAGTTCCGGAATGTGTAGACCTAAGCAAATTACCCGAAGATGCAAGCGAAACATTAAGATTAGTATATGTTGGCGATTATGACATTTGTGCCTGTATTGGTCTTCACGTAGAAAATACATCTGAAATTGGAACGTTTAAAATAATCAGCACAGATTATTCAGAAGGTAAATTCAGAATCAGATTTAAACTCGACAGAAAATAATATCATTACCTTTTAAAGAACAGGGATGAAAAATAATACAATCAGTATTTGTAAAGGTATTGGTATAATATTAATGGTAATCGGGCATTCTGCTTGTCCTTCTTTCATGGGCCGTTTTATTTATAGCTTTCACATGCCTTTATTCTTTATTGCTTCGGGTTATTTCTTTTCTACAAAGTATACTGATGATAAATTCTTATTTATTAAAAAGAGGTTTAAAGGATTGTATTTACCATTTGTAAAATGGAGCCTGATATTTCTTTTTCTGCATAATTTATTTTTCAAAGCAAATATTTTGAATGCTAGCTTTGGCCATTCTAAATTGTTTAATTCAGAAGAAATACAGAAGAAAGTATTCAACATAATAACCAGTATGGGTGGCTATGAGCCAACATTTTTAGGCACATTTTGGTTCTTACGTTCTTTATTTATCTCCAGCATCTTGTTTTGTCTCTTTTTTTATCTTATCAAAAAGCTATTTAATTTGAGACATACAAATACAGCTCTATTAATTTGCTTAATTGCGTTTATATCCGGATTTATAATGTCTTTATGGAGAATAAAGCTTCCTTATATACCTCAAGGCGGCATCAGAGAGATATATGGTCTATTCTATTTGGGTGTAGGCTTTATATTTCGTAATTCCAGGATCAATGAAAAGCTGAAATATGATAATGCAATATTAATATCGTCATTTATTCTAGTATGTACAATTTCATATATAAATCCTACTTCATTAGCGTCTAACCCCCAATTAAAGTTGTACTTAGGAACATTTATACCTGCAATTCTTGGATGGATTATGACGTACAAATTTTCGTCATGGCTTGATAATAAAAGGAACAAGAACATTGCTTATCTAACGATAAAGAAATCTCTTGTATATCTTGGAAACAACACAATGCCCATTATTGTACTTAGTATTCTGAGTTATAAAATCGTTAGTTATATAAAAATAGCTTATTATGGTTTAGACCCATTAATGATTGGATGTCATCCTGTAATATCATGGCGAAATAACATTTTCTGGATCTTTTATTCTATTATCGGCTTAACAGTTCCTTTACTCCTAAATTACATATTCTCTCGTATCAGATTCTTGAGATTCCTATCTTTTAAGCTATAGGAAAAATTGACATTGCAAGCCAATCTAAAAAGAAAATTTGTCAGCGCAAAGAGACAAATATGCAGTAAACCATCCTGGCATGAACATTGTTATTTATTTAGTGAAATTGAGTTCAAAAAACCCAGTTCATAATAAATTTAATGTTTAACTTTTAAAGATAGGAGATTAAAATTATGATGCCTGTTAGAAGATCTCAAAATTGGTTACCAGACGTATTTAATGATTTATTTGACACCAACTGGATGGTTAAATCAAATGCAACAGCTCCCGCTATCAACGTAATTGAGACTGAGAGCGAATACAAAGTTGAAGTTGCAGCTCCAGGAATGACAAAAGAAGATTTCAACATCAGAATAGATGAAGACAATCAGCTGGTTGTCTCCATGGAGAAGAAGCAAGAGAACAAAGAAGAAAACAAGGAAAGCCGTTACCTGAGACGAGAATTTTCTTACACTAAATTTCAACAAACAATGTATCTTCCTGACAATGTTGTAAAAGATAAAATCGGAGCAGCAATGGATAATGGAGTACTAACGATTAATATTCCGAAAAGGACTCCAGAGGAAGAAAAAAAAGCTCAAAGAGTCATTGAGATAAAATAGACTAGTCTGACTATCTATAATTTGTAAATGAGAAGAGGTTACTACGATACAAAACTGTAGTAGCCTCTTTTTGTATTTAAATACACTTTAGTTAAACTCAGAATTGCATATAATTGATATTTTTTGTTTCTTTGAAGTTCAATAAAAAAACAATTTATTAAATATGAAACACGAAGAAGACGAAAAATTAACGGGATTGCCCGAAAATGCATTCAGAGAACTTAAATCGGGTGAAGTTTACAACCCGTTGTTGTCTCCTGATAAACAGTATAAAGAAGTAACTCCCTGGTCAGTGTTGTGGGGTGTTGCCATGGCAATTCTCTTTTCAGCAGCAGCTGCATATCTTGGGCTTAAAGTAGGACAAGTATTTGAAGCGGCTATTCCAATTGCTATTATTGCTGTTGGAGTTTCAAGCGCAGCAAAAAGAAAAAATGCTTTAGGTGAAAATGTGATTATTCAATCTATCGGAGCCAGCTCCGGAGTAATTGTAGCCGGTGCAATTTTTACTCTTCCTGCATTATATATACTTCAGGCAAAATACCCTGAAATGTCTGTTAGTTTCCTTCAAGTTTTTGTCAGCTCTCTTTTAGGAGGCGTACTCGGTATCTTGTTCTTAATTCCATTCCGGAAATATTTCGTACAAGAAATGCACGGTAAATATCCTTTTCCAGAAGCAACTGCTACAACTCAGGTTCTTGTTTCCGGAGAAAAAAGTGGTAACCAGGCTAAACCTCTTTTGATAGCCAGTATGGTAGGTGGACTATACGACTTTATCGTTGCCACTTTCGGATGGTGGAACGAAAACTTCACGACTCGTGTTACTGGTTTTGGTGAAATGATTGCCGATAAGGCCAAATTGGTATTTAAGGTTAATACCGGTGCTGCCGTACTTGGTTTAGGTTATATAATCGGACTAAAATATGCAGCAATTATTTGTTTTGGTTCACTTGCAGTTTGGTGGGTAATTATTCCCGGTATTTCTTTAATATGGGGAGACAGTGTTCTTAATATGTGGAATCCTGATATTACTACAGCTGTAGGAATGATGAGTCCGGAACAAATCTTTAAATATTATGCAAAAAGCATTGGTATTGGTGGTATTGCTATGGCTGGAATTATCGGAATCATCAGATCATGGGGAATTATTAAAAGTGCAGTAGGACTTGCTGCTAAAGAAATGGGTGGAAACAGTGATGTAGAAGCAAACATCCCCCGTACACAGCGCGATTTATCAATGAAGGTTATTGCTATTGGTTCTATTCTCACAATAGCTTTAGTCTTTTTATTCTTTTTCTTTGATGTAATGCAAGGAAATATTTACCAATGTATAGTTGCTATTCTTCTTGTAGCAGGTATAACTTTCCTTTTCACAACCGTTGCAGCTAATGCTATTGCTATTGTAGGAACAAACCCTGTTTCGGGAATGACATTGATGACTCTGATCTTAGCCTCTGTAGTTATGGTTGCTGTTGGATTAAAAGGTCCATCAGGTATGGTTGCAGCGTTGGTTATGGGTGGTGTTGTTTGTACAGCGTTATCTATGGCCGGTGGTTTTATTACCGACTTAAAAATTGGATATTGGATAGGAACAACTCCTGCAAAACAACAAACATGGAAGTTCCTGGGAACAATAGTATCTGCAGCAACTGTAGGTGGTGTAATGATTATATTGAATAAAACTTATGGATTCTCAAGCGGTCAGCTTGCTGCTCCACAAGCAAATGCAATGGCTGCCGTTATTGAGCCATTAATGAATGGCGTTGGTGCTCCATGGATACTTTACGGACTTGGAGCAGTTCTTGCTATTGTACTTACACTTTGCGGAATACCTGCACTTGCATTTGCATTAGGTATGTTTATTCCATTAGAATTGAATATTCCTTTGTTAGTGGGTGGAGCAATCAATTGGTATGTTACAACCCGTTCTAATGATGATAATATAAATTCTGAACGTAGAGAAAAGGGAACTCTTCTTGCTTCCGGATTCATAGCCGGTGGTGCATTGATGGGAGTTGTCAGCGCAGGTATCCGTTTCTGCGGAGTTAACCTTGTAAATGAAGAATGGCTGGCTAATTCATGGTCGGAAGTTGTTTCTATCATCGCATACATGGTATTGATTGTTTATTTTGTAAAAGCTACAATGCACAAACCTTCAAAATTAAAATAAACATGAAAAAACTACTATTGACAGTGATGCTAACTGTAACAACAGCTCTCTTTGCTCAAAAACCAATAGAGTTGCCGCTATGGCCAAATGGTGCACCAAATTCAAATGAGCTAAAAGGAACTGAACAGGAAAATGAAAAAAACCGCATTAGCAATGTAGTCTCTCCTACTATTACTATTTATAAAGCAAAGGATGGTAATGGCAAAGCTATCATTATGTGTCCAGGAGGTGGTTACGCTCGGTTAGCTATGGATCATGAAGGACATGATATGGCTTCGTGGTTTAATGCTCAGGGTATTACATACGTAGTTTTAAAGTATCGTATGCCTAACGGTCACAATGAAGTACCTATCTCAGATGCTAAACAAGCTATAACCCTTGTTCGCAAACATGCAGCAGAATGGGGAATAGATGTTCATAAAGTTGGGATTATGGGAGCTTCTGCCGGTGGACATTTGGCTTCTACTTTAGCAACACATTTCACAGCTGAGACTCGTCCGGATTTTCAAATATTGCTTTATCCAGTTATTACAATGGATAAAACATATACCCATGGAGGATCACGTGAAAATCTGATTGGAAAGAATCCTGGCAAAGAGTTAGAAACATTATATTCAAATGAATTGCAAGTAACTCCCGAAACTCCAAAAGCTTTTATAGCTCTTTCAAATGATGATGGCGCGGTTCCTCCACAAAATGGAGTAAACTACTATCTTGCGCTTTTAAAGAATAAAGTTTCTGCGTCAATGCATATTTATCCCATTGGAGGTCATGGATGGGGATTCCGTGATAACTTTAAATACAAACGTCAATGGACTGAAGAATTGGAAAAATGGCTTCGTGAGTTATAAAGGTAAACGATTAACGTTTGATTTAATATCACAATCGGTATTTATATATAATAATCACCAAAAGGATTTATTCTTTTTGGTGATTATTTTTTTCGAACTCTTTGTCATTCAAAACAAAAGAGTTAACTTTGCGCCCGCTAGTACGAGATACTGGCATTAATTCAAATCATTAATTATAAAACATTATTTAAAATGGCAACAAAGATCAGATTGCAAAGACGCGGTCGCAAGAGCTACGCGTTCTATCAGATTGTTATTGCGGACAGCAGAGCACCACGTGATGGTAAGTTTATTGAAAAAATCGGTTCTTACAACCCTAACACCGATCCTGCAACAATAGATTTGGATTTCGACCGTGCATTATATTGGGTTCTTACAGGAGCTCAACCTACTGACACAGTTCGTAATATTCTTTCTCGTGAAGGAGTTTACATGAAAAAGCACCTACTTGGTGGTGTTGCTAAGGGCGCATTTGGTGAAGCTGAAGCTGATGCTAAATTCGAAGCTTGGAAAGGCAACAAAGAAAACGGTCTTGCTGCATTGAAAGCAAAGAACGATGAAGCTGCTAAAGCTGAAGCTAAAGCACGCTTAGATGCTGAAAAGAAAATCAATGAAGCAAAAGCTCAAGTATTAGCAGAAAAGAAAGCTGCAGAACTTGCTGCTGAAGCTGCCGCTGCTGCACCAGCTGCTGAAGAAGCTGCTCCTGCTGTAGAAGAAGCTCCTGCTGCTGAGTAATCAGCCGACTTTATTTATTCGATAAAGCATTAAAAGATCCCTCAGGAATTTTATTCTTGAGGGATCTTCATTTTTACATATCTTCATCTAACAGTTATTTATCTTCATCCCAACGTTTAGATGAAGCATCTTGAACATTGTCAATATGCTAATTTGTTTTTATAATACAGAGTAATCTTTAAACTGTTGGAGAAATATATTTTTCCATATATTCTGAAGGCTGCATTCCAAATTCCTTTTTAAAACAAACAGCAAAGTATTTTGGATCATTATAACCTACTGCGTAAGCTAAATCGGAAATACGTATATTCTTTTTCTCATCCATAATCCTGCAAGCAGCTTTAATACGAATGTTTCTGATAAATGCGGTTGTATTGAGTCCTGTAAGAGATTTCAATTTACGGTAAAGGGTAGATTTACTAACATTCATTGCAATTGCAAACTGCTCCTGATCAAAATCTGGATTATCCAAATACTTATTTACACATTCCACAGCTTCACTCAGGAACTTTTCATCAATATCAGTATAATTCAGTTCTTTCACTTCAAAAACCAATTGCTTTTTAAAATCATAATTTGCGCGTTCCTTATCCTTAAGCAAGTTCTTTATTTTTGCATGAAGCACACTCAGAGAGAAAGGCTTGGTTATAAATCCATTTGCACCCGATTCATAAGCAAGTACACGGTCTTCTTCCCTTGTTTTGGCTGTCAATATAATAATGGGGATATGTGATGTATTCAAATTAGTTTTCACAGCTTTACAAAACTCAATTCCATCCATTTCCGGCATCATAATGTCAGAAACCACTAAATCTATATTCTCTTGCTCAAGCATATTAAGTCCTTCTTTCCCAGACATTGCTGTATATACATTATAGCTAACACTCAGCAATTTAACCATAAGGTTCAATAAATCTTCATCATCTTCAATTAGCAATAAAGAATAAACTCTTGCTTTATCTTGAACAAGGTTTTGATCTTCGTTTTCAACTTGCATCGGAGGGGCAGTATAAATTGTTGTAGAATCATCAATCTGATTCTCTTTATAGGCATCCCGACATATTGGAATAGAAACAATAAATTCACACCCTTTTCCTTCCTCGCTATTAACAGATATGGTTCCTTCATGTAATTGAACCAAATCTTTAGTGAGTGATAATCCAATACCAGTACCTATGGTATTAAATTTACGATAATCACCTTCATAAAAGCGCTTAAATAATTGGTTAACTTTATCCGGGCTTATTCCATCTCCATTATCCTTAACAGATATAACCGCATGTTGAATTTCAGGTTTATAAGTCAATTCAACAAGTACAGTTTTTCCTGGTTGATTATATTTTGCTGCATTAGAAAGAAGATTATAAATTATCTTATCCAATTTATCACTGTCAAAATAGCCATTCAGATGTTCCGGAGTACATATTACAGAACAATGAATCTTTTTCTTTTTCATCAACGGAAAGAAACTATTCACGTTATTGGTAATAAATAGAGCCAGATCTCCTTGCTGAACCTTTAGTTTCAAATTTCCAGATTCTGCTTTTCTAAATTCAAGAATTTGTTGAATCAACCTGATCAACCGGTTTGTATTATTTGTAATAACCTGATAAGTATCCTCACCTTTGGGCATAGAAAGCTTTAATTCATCTACTGCCGCGGAAATAACTGTTAATGGTGTAAGTAGTTCATGGGTAATATTAGTAAAGAACTGAAGTTTGGAATGATTTAGCTCTTCCATCTTTACACGTTCAAGTTCTTTTAATTCAGCTACATTCTTATCACGAATCCGCTTATTTAATTGACTGATAATTCTATAAGTAATAAAAGCAGCTATGAGAATATAGAGACAGTAAGCCCACCAAGTTTCCCAGGGAGCCGGTAATATTTCAATCTCAAGTGTCTTTACCTCTTTATTCCAAATACCATTAGCATTAGTGGATCTGAGTTTAAAATGGTAAGTACCCGAAGGTAAATTATTATAATGGGCAAAATTTTGATTTTCAGTATACTGCCATTTAGAATCATATCCTTCTAATTTATAGGAATATTTAAAACTTGGTGAATCAGTGAAACCTAGTGTGGCAAATTCTATACTAAAATCATTTTGTTTATAATTCAATTGAATTTTCTTAGTATAAGATGGAGCTATTGATGAAATCTTATAGCGTTCTTTTTCAGACAAAGAAGCCCACGACACATTCAATAACTTAATATCCTTAATAACAAAAGATGGAAAATATTCTTTCACTGTAATTTGCTCGGGAAAGAAACTATTAAATCCACGATTTCCGCCAAAAAACATTTCACCATTCCTTGCTACAAATGATGCATTCCTATTAAAAAGATTATCCTGTAGTCCATCATGTCTGGTATACAATCGATAACTAACGTCATTAAGATTGTCTGGAACAATCAGTTTTATCAATCCGGCATTAGAGCTCATCCATAAATTATGCTTTTTATCCTCTTGTATACTAAAAACAGCATCACCTGGTAAATTAAAAGCATCGTGAACTGGCATAAATACATTTTTCTTCTCATCAAATAAACTCAGTCCTCCCCCATCTGTTCCAGCCCATAGTCTTCGTTTACTATCCTCAAAAAGGCAAAGAATTGAAATATTATTCAAATTCTTTTTTCCGGGAGTATAATTTATAAAACGTAACTTATCTAATTGTTTTAAGCTACCAATAGCTCTTAAAATTCCACCATTACTCGTTCCAAGCCATATTTCACCTGAACGTCGTTGAATCATTGAAACTATAGCAAATGTATTAAGAGGTATATTATCTATTTTTGTTGAAGCAAATCCAACACATTTTCCGTTTGAAGTACATATACATAATCCTCCCTTAGTTCCTAACCAAAAGTTATTACTGTTATCTTCCAACATTGAAAAAACACATCCGTGTGGAAGGGTACTGAGAGTATTTAGATTATAATTAATAATGCGTTGGCCTGAAGGTTTATTAGGATAGTATATTAGTACTCCTCTGCCATGAGTCCCAATCCATATTGAGCCATCTTTTTTTGATTGAACAATTGAATTTACAGTTGGTATATCGTTCAACATTTTAAAATCGGGCAACTGACTATTATGCGTATAAACACCCGTATTTCTATTATATTGATAAAAGCCAGCACTACCTAACCCCATCCAGATAATACCTTTATTGTCTGCAAATAAACAGCGAATGGAAGAAAAACTACTTTTTTCAGTATCCATCTTATGATATGCAAAAGGCGATGCTTGTGTTACTGTTGTATTAATTCCTCCTCCCCACGTTCCCAGCCACATCATTCCTTCACCGTCACAAAGTATTGTACTTATGTCATTATATGATATAGATGTAGCTGTATTATTAGGAGAATAATTCTGAAAATAAAACTTGTTACCCGCCTCACGAATTACGCTCAGCCCACTTCTGGTAGCTAACCAAACCTTATGATTATTTCTATCTTCGCCTATGTCATAAATTGAGTTACTGCAAATTGCATCAGATGTTCCTGTTGCACTAAAGTTTATACTTTTCGTTTTTTGTGAATCGTATGGATTTTGTAATAGAAAAAGTCCGTATCCCCATGAACCAATCCATATACGATGTTTGCTATCCTCAAAAATAGAAAAAGCCGAATTTCTTGCATTTAACTGAGGATATGAAAAGAATCTACTAGTAGATAAATTTAAACGATAATACCCATCTCCCCAAGTTCCAATCCAAACATTCTTCTTAGAATCTTCCATTAAATCCATAACAGACAATCCATTAGTGAACACATTTCCAGTACGTTGTCTGTTCCTATGAATTAGTTGCTTATTCGAAGGTATATATTCGTACAATCCTTGTTCAGTACCAATTAAATAACGTTTATTGCTTGTTATCAATATACGCGTTACTACAACATTATTAAAATTCTCAAGTTTTAGTTTTTCTATTATACCAGTACGTTTATGCAGAATAGTAATACCGTCATTTGTTCCTATCCATAATTGTTGCTGATCATCTTCAACAATACATCTTATATAATTATTAATAGGTAATCCTTTATTGTAAAGATTATCTTTTACAACCTTTAACTGTACTCCATCATACTGGCAAAGGCCACTATTTGTTCCTATCCAAATAAAGCCTTGCTTATCTTGATAAATGCAATGCACTTCATTAGTTGGCAGTCCTTGTGTGGTTGATATTTGTGCAAATGATAAAACTGATTTTAATTCCTTCTGTGAAAATACACTTTGAGAAAGAAATAAAAAGATTACCATTAATGGGATACTAAAGTAACTAGATGTTTTCATGCTAAAAGATTCTTTGTAGCAAAGTAAGCATTATACCTTCTTTCAAACAATTATTTTAAGGATAAAAAAGTAGCGATGAAATCTTTTTAGACCAAAATGAGTGTATTTTCTCCTTCCTTTAATAATTATAAGCGCAACTTTGCATCTAATGAAATTTATTAAATTATATGCTATGAATAAATTGTTTAAATTGGTATTACCGTTCGCCGCGTTACTACTAGTTTCATTTACCAACAAAACTACAGAACAAGAAGAAGTCATTAAAATCATTCACAAAGTAAACCGTTACTGGCAAAACCAGAACCCAGAACATGGTCGTGCTTTTTGGGATAATGCAGTTTATCATACCGGAAATATGGAAGCTTACTTTCTTACCGGAACTGCTGAATACAAAAATTATTCAGAAGCCTGGGCTCAGCACAATGAATGGAAAGGTGCTAAATCTGATAATAAATCAGAATGGAAATTGACTTATGGAGAAAGCAATGACTATGTATTATTTGGCGATTATCAGGTTTGCTTTCAAACATACTGCGATCTTTATTCAGCAGACCCCGATCCAAGAAAAATAGCCAGAGCAAGACAAGTCATGGAATATGAAATGAGCACTGCCAGAAAAGATTATTGGTGGTGGGCAGATGGTCTTTATATGGTAATGCCGGTCATGACAAAATTATATAGAATAACCAATAACAAACAATATCTTGATAAGCTATATGAATATACGCTTTATTGCGATTCATTAATGTATGATGAAAATGAAGGACTTTACTATCGCGATGCTCGTTATGTATACCCAAAACATAAAAGCGGAAATAATAAAAAGGATTTCTGGGCACGTGGAGATGGCTGGGTTATAGCCGGACTAGCCAAAGTGCTCAAAGATTTACCAAAAGACTATAACCATCGTGATTTTTTCATTAGTAAATTCAAAAAAATGGCCTCTGCCTTAGCTGCATGCCAACAACCAGAAGGTTACTGGACACGCAGTTTATATGATGCAAGTTTTGCTCCGGGACCAGAAACCAGCGGAACAGCATTAATGGCTTACGGATTGCTATGGGGTATTAATAACGGGTATTTAGATAATGATACATATGGTCCCGTATGCAAAAAGGCCTGGAATTATTTATCAAAAGTTGCTATGCAATCTAATGGAAAGGTTGGATATATTCAACCTATTGGTGACAGAGCTATTCCCGGACAAGTCGTTGATAAAAACTCAACATCCAACTTTGGAGTTGGTGCATTCTTATTGGCTTCTTGTGAAATGGCCAGATATTTAGGCGTAAATCACGATCGTGAATACTGGGCTAATACCTTATATAAAATAGCATCACCAGTATTAAAGGCCATGAGTAATGGAAAGTTAAGTGAAGAAATGCAGGTTGAAGTCAGCCCAACCTGGGATGGCAGAGATAAGCGAGTTACTTATATGGAGTGTTTCGGGCGTCTGATGGCCGGAGTTGCTCCATGGCTATCATTACCGGATGATAATACAACAGAAGGAAAGCAACGTAAGCAATTACGTGAATGGGCTTTGGCTAGTTACAAAAATGCTGTAGATCCTCAAAGTGCTGATTATTTGTTATGGAGAAAAGAAGGACAGCCATTAGTTGATGCTGCCTACGTAGCTCAAAGTTTTCTACGTGCCTACGATCAATTATGGTTACCATTGGATGAAACAACTAAGCAACGCTATATTGCAGAATTCCAGCAATTGCGCCGTGTAGACCCACCATATACCAACTGGCTGTTATTCTCTTCCACTATTGAATGCTTTTTAGCCAAAGCAAATGCTCAGCCAGATTATTACCGTATACATTCTGCACTTAGAAAAATAGAAGAATGGTATGTAGGCGATAGCTGGTATAGTGACGGAACAAGCTTTGCATTCGATTATTATAATAGCTACGTAATTCAACCAATGTATGTAGATTGCTTAAAAGTGATGCTCGATTTAAAAAAGAATAATATTGCAACGACTCAGCAATACGAAGTAGCACTAAAGAGAATGCAAAAATACAGTCAGATACTTGAAAGATTAATTTCTCCGGAAGGTACCTATCCCGTTTTTGGACGTTCAATACCTTATCGCATGGGAGTATTTCAACCATTAGCACAATTGGCATGGAAAGAGCAACTACCGGCAGAACTGAGCAACGGACAAGTTCGTGCTGCTCTCACAGCCGTTATGCATAACATGTTCGATTCCGGAAAAAATTTCAATGAAAAAGGATATCTCCGTATTGGCTTCACACAAAGTCAGCCTAACATTGCCGACTGGTATACAAACAATGGAAGTATGTATATTACTTCACTTACTTTCTTACCTCTAGGCTTACCAGCTTCTCACCCATTCTGGACAGATGCACCTATGGATTGGACCTCAAAGCGTGCCTGGAGTGGTAATGATTTTCCTAAAGATCACGCAATAAATTATTAATTCCACGCCTATAAATGTTAAATTAATTACCATTTAGAGGCAAAAATATTGATTTTGCACGAAAAACAGAGTTGTTTGGCTGAATTGTAGATACAAAAATTAACAGATCAGGCTACATTTGCATCAAGTCATCAGACTTTAATAACCATAAATTCAATTTAAAAATGAGAAACATGTATCAAGTTTATCTTAGTAAAGACAGACTGTCAAAGTCTATTCTTGTCTTACTCGTTTTGATGTTGCTAACCCCGCTTAGCCTTATGGCACAGAACCGGACCATCAAAGGAGTAGTAAAAGACAGTAAAACGAAAGATCCGCTCATCGGATGTTCTGTTTTAGTAAAAGGCTCCTCCACAGGATCAATAACAGATTTAAATGGTGAGTTTTCACTTAGCATTGGTCAAAATGCAACTCTTGTATTTTCTTTTGTAGGATATAACGGAAAACAAGTTGTTGTTGGTAATCAAACCAACCTTGAAGTTCTTATGGATGAAAATTCCAGAGAATTAGAAGAAGTTGTAGTAGTAGGTTACGGTACTCAGAAAAAGTCGGATGTTACAGGTTCTGTAACTTCAGTAAACAAAGACCGATTATCAAAACTTCCGGTATCTAATATTATGCAAGCTTTAGAAGGTGCTACAGCCGGTGTAATTGTTAATCAGGGCTCATCTATCCCGGGTGATGGACCTACAACTGTTATCCGTGGTAGAAATTCAATCAATGCTAAAACAGATCCTTATGTTATTGTTGATGGTGTGCCTATCACTAAAAGTGGTGGATCTCTATCAGATATCAACCCGAACGATATTGAAAGAATGGAAATATTGAAAGATGCATCAGCTGTAGCAATTTATGGTACTAATGGTGCAAATGGTGTTATCTTGATTACAACCAAACGTGGTAAAACAGGCAAACCTACTATTCGTTATAATGGTTATGCAGGTGTAGAAGATTATGCTCATAAGTTGACAATGCGTACAGGTGAGGAATATGTTCAGAAATATAAAGATTACATGTTCCAGAAAACTGGTACAGTATTGAGCGGAACTCCTGTTCCTAACCAAGCCGAAGTTGCTAATTATAATGCAGGAAAAGAAACAGACTGGTTAGACGAAATTTCACAAACAGGTATTAATCAGGATCACAATGTAAGTTTAAGTGGTGGTACTGACAATATGAAGTATTTCGTATCAGGTGAATACCTGAGCCAGAAAGGTGTATTAAAAGGTTACCAATACAAACGTTACAGTTTCCGTATGAACTTTGATGTTAATGTAACAGACTACTTAACTATAGGTACAAATGCTTATATAGCAGCTCATAATAAAGATGGCGGCCGCGTTAACTTCTTGTACGGAATTGCAATGAGTCCTTACGGTCAGGAATATAATGAAGATGGTACTTACAATACATTACCAATGTCTCCAGAGGAAATGTACACATCTCCTTTCTGCCAATACAATAAAAAAGCCGTAAGACGTAGTGTTAACATAAACGGAAATGGTTACGCGGAATTAAACTTAGGCAAAATATTCAATCCGCTAACTGGCTTAAAATATCGTTTAAATATTGGTTATAACTACCTTCCTACCAGAAATTCAAGCTATGCAGGTTTGTCATCTTACGATAAAAACGGTACAGCATCTACAACTAATACTGAAACAAATGCTTATACTATTGAAAATATTCTGACTTACTCAAAAGATATCAATAGACATCATTTTGACTTAACAGGCTTGTATAGTGCACAAAGTAGAAATTATCTTACTACAACAGCTAAGGCAGTAGGATTTGTTAATGATTTATTGGGATACAATTATTTAGATGGAGGATCAACTCAAACAACTTCATCATACGCTGATCGTTATGCTGCAAACAGCTACATGGGACGTTTGAACTACTCTTATGACAGTCGCTATTTGTTCACATTTACTGTACGCCGTGATGGTTCATCTGTATTTGGAGCTAATACATCTAAATATGGAACATTCCCTTCTGTTGCTTTAGGTTGGAATATTGCCAATGAACAATTTATGAAGAAATTTGATTGGATGGATAATTTAAAACTCCGTCTTTCTTATGGTAAATCAGGTAATGAGGCTATTTCTGTTTATGAAACAATTTCTAAATATAAAGCTGCAAGTTTAGCAATGGATGGCAAAACTTTAACAGCAATATATCCTAACACTATGGGAAATGGTGATTTGGAATGGGAAACAACAAAGAGCTTCAACGCTGGTTTGGATTTTGGATTCTTAAGAAATCGTATAGTAGGTAATTTGGATTTCTATAAGTCAAATACGTCTGGATTACTCTTGAAACGTAACTTACCAAAAGTTACAGGTTATTATGACGTATATGAAAATATTGGTAAAACCTCAAATATTGGTTTAGAAGCTACAATAACCACTCGTAATATTGCAACCAAAGATTTTACATGGGAAACATCATTAGTATTTGCTGTAAACAAAAACAAAATTATAGATCTTTACGGAGATAAAAAAGATGATATAGGTAATGCTAGATTTATTGGTCACCCTATTTCTTCTGTTTATGATTATAAAATGCTTGGTATCTGGCAAGCAAGTGAGATAAAAGCTGGATTGAATCAAGGCTGGGATAATACAGCTGTTGCCGGTGATATTAAATTTGAAGATAAAAATAAAGATGGTAAAATCACTTCAGATGATAGACAGATTTTGGGACAAAGAGATCCAAAGTGGACAGGTGGTTTAACCAATAAATTTACATACAAAAACTGGGCACTGAGCGTATTTATACAAACAGCTCAAGGTATGATGAAGAGCAATACTGATATCAGAACTTATGATGAAACATGGCGTATTAATACTCCTGCCATATTCGGTTACTGGACATCAGAAAACATGAATAATGAATACCCTCGTTTGACTTATACTAATACTTATGGTTATGGCTACTCACGCAAAGCCAGTTACACACGTTTAAAAGATATCACATTAAGTTACACTTTCAATGAAAGTGCAATCAGTAAATTTGGTTTGGGATCACTAACAATTTATGGAAGTGGACGTAACCTTCACACATGGACATCATGGGTAGGCTGGGATCCTGAAGCTAGTTTCTCAAATCGTGGTTCTGGAACATGGGAAGATAACTATCCTCTAACTAAGAGTTTTGTAATTGGTATTAACGTGACACTTAAATAATAAAAAGACTATGAAAAAGAATTATATATCACTAGCATTGGCCGGTTTAACAATGATGGCTGTTACATCTTGTAGCAATGACTATCTGGATGAAACCCCATTGTCTAATTATACAGCTTCAACATTAACTGATTCAAAAGGTATGAATGCCTTGGCACTTGGTATGTATTACGATTTCAGTTTAATCCAGTCATATAGCAACGACCAAGGATTTCCATGCGTATTCCAGGTTGGTACTGATGTTTGCGATCCGGCACAATATCAGGGAATAGAACTACCTATGTACAAATATGAAAAACTAACAGCTGATGCTTCAGCTCCACAAGTATACTGGAGACAATTGTATACTATTATTAATGCTACTAATGTAATTATAGATAATGTAGAATCGGGTCTTTCAACTGCAAGCGAAAGCGATAATACGCTCTATAAAGCTGAAGCATGCTTTATGCGTGCTTGGTGTTACGATCAGTTAGCGGTATTCTTTGGAGGTGTTCCATTGTCACTTAAACCTGTGACTACAGCTAAAGTAGATTACACCCGTGCCACTTTAAACGAAGTTAATGCACAGATTGTTGCAGATTTAACTTATGCAACAACAAATTTACCTGAACCTGATGCTGTAAAAAATGGCAGTCGTGTAAATAAGTATTCTGCAAATCAATTATTAGCAGAAATTTATATTCGTACTAAAGAATATCAAAAAGCTGTTGATGCTTGCAATACAATTATAAACTCAGGTAAGTTTGCCTTAAATACATCTCTACGTTCAGGATTAAGTTATAGCGATTTTTATCATGACATGTTTGTTCAGGGATATATGCGCCGTAAGCAAGGTAATAAGGAAATGATCTGGAACTATGAAAGTGAGAATAACAATACAGTAACAGGTGGTCAGTCTGGTTCTTTCCAACAGCGACGTTGCTGGGTTGCAGCTTACTACCAGTATTCAAGTAAAGGTCTGGTATTATGTGATTCTTTAGGTGGACGTGGTTTGGCTCGTATGCGTTTGAGTAGCCGAATGCTTAATCTTTACCAAGCAGGTGATATCCGCAACTCACAAGCAAATATTCATCGCGATTTTTATGTAAACGGTGTTAAGTTTAAAGGAACTGATGCAGTAAACGACTCTATCTTTAAATTACCTCCTTACTGTACTAAGTGGAATTGCTTTGATCCTAATGACACATTCGGTTATACAGCTATACATGACGTTCCTATAATGCGTTTCGGAGAAACATATCTATTATTAGCTGAAGCTTACCTGGGTCTAAATAAAACAGCTGAAGCTGCTGCTGCAATCAATGTACTTCGTACCCGTGCCTTTGGAAGCTCTACTTTGGGACAGGTTTCTGCTTCACAAATAAACATCGACTTTATTCTTGATGAACGTGCACGTGAATTAATCGGAGAAGAAAATCGTCGTTATACATTAATGCGTACAGGTCAATTACAAAAACGCGCCGCTATGAATAAAGACTTCGTTGCAACAAATAATCCATTATCTAATGCATCACTGGAAGCTAGTTATGCTATTAGTAACACTGATAAGATTCAAAACCTCTGGCCTATTCCTAAGACAGAAATTGACTTGAATAAAGATGCTAAATTAGATCAAAACCCAGGATATTAATATTAAAATATATTCTCCTGGATAACCTAAATAGGTTAATCTAAATAATTTCAGGGAACTGCGTTGAAATAATTCAAACGCAGTTCCCTGATCTGTTTTTAGTATATTTATCATTGTAAAATGGTAAGCTGTTCATTCACCAATAATTAAAATCCATTGGCCAATGGATAAGATTTATTGGCCAATAAATATAAAACATTGGTTACCTTTTCAAACAATCTACATCTGCAAACTCCCGCCTGCTTTTTTTGAAAGCCGGCGGGAGTTTGTTCAACATCCGGTTACGTTTTTAAAAAAGCAGGCGGGATGTTTTTACATCGTATTTTTGCACAATCTTACTGGAAAAAGAATCTACCATCACAAGACCATCATTTTTAGGGGTCATCCCTCATTTTTTTGAACTATTTTATCCATATAGAATCAAACTCTATTTGATTTTATCACCTAAGACAAATAAAGCCTGAAATCTACTGATTTTGCTCAAAAAAGTGATGGTTCATGCCTTTTTGTGATGGTTTTGTGATGGTAGAAATCCATCCATCACTTTGTAATTGATTGTTGTTTAGCTTGTTGTATAAAAAAGTGAGGGAGTGAGGGATGAAATTATTTTTGTTGAATGTTACAGAAAAAAATGCCACCCCTATTTCTAAGGATGGCATTCTTATATGAATTAGTAAATTCTTATAGTGCTTTCAAAGAGCTTGCCACATATTCAAACTTACCAGTACCTGTTACTTTATATACAATAGTATAATTTGGTGCTGAAATAGTTGTTCCGGTATAAATTCCGAAATTAATAGTATAAGTTACATCAACTCCACTCACAGGTGCCGCAGTTGGATGTAAAGCTTCTAATGCATGCATTAAAGCTTCTGGCAAACGTTTAACCATTAACTTAACTAAAGCTTCATCGTCAAGAGATGCATAAGCAGTAACACCTTCAATAGAACTTGTTCTAATAAATGAAGGACGGAAGTCGAATTCATTATAGTAGGCAGATGAGCCATAATAACATTCTGCATTAGTATAGTTAGTTTGGTAATATCCTGCACCATATGTTTTACCAACATAATCAGCTATAGCCTGATAATAAGCAGCAACAGCTGGTTGATTTTTTCCTGGTTTTAAGTCAATAACAACACTTGGATTATACACCCATTTTCCATTAGCATAAACAAACTGATCAGTAAATTGCTCAACATTGTCATTCTTAACCCAGCTTCCAGCAGTGAAAACATATTCATCGGTACGTAATCCTGTAGCTGATCCTGTATAATACTTATAAACCACAGCCATTGTGTTTCCTTCCTGAGCATATTGATATTTCAATTTCAGGAATTGAGGAATATAATTATCAGCAGGCATTGTTGAACTAAAGTTATCATATTTGCTACCCATTGTTGCAAAGTCAGCCTTTGTAAGGAAGTAACCATTTCCGGAATAAGTAACCCATTTAGTTCCATTGAAAGTATACAATGTACCATTAGTAGTATAAGAACCTCCAGCCAATGCTACAGAAACGTTATCAACCTGAACAGTTGTAGTAGCTCCTGTTGAGTTATCACCATTATAACGGAAAGCTATATTTACTTTTTTACCTACATATTTAGAAAGAAGCAACTCTCCTACCTTACCAAGAGTTCCATAAGTACCTGTTGGAACAGGAATAGTGAAATTAGATGTTACATCATCCCATGTTGCAGCAGCAATATCACTAGCAGTAGTACCAGCAAGGTTTGAAGATATAAGAACTGTAAGTGTACCACCTGCAGGTTTATAATTACCCAAACAAGCATCAAAAGAGAAAACCTGACCAGCAGTAACTGTGAATGAAGGAGAAACCATATACATTTCAAGAGCACCTGCAGCATGGTTATAAGCTGTAGCCTGAATATATTTGTTACTACTAAAAGTTTTTTCACTCCAGCTATATGTTCCAACTGTTGTTACATTTGCCCAACCAGCTATTGAAGCAACATTACCTACTGTACCAGCTTCAAAATCTTCACTTAAAGCACTTTGGATAGTAGGTTCACTTGTTGATTCGTTATAGTTTACAGCAACAATATCGCCATTAACAGCACTAGGATAAGCAGATGCTAAAATAACAGGAAGATTTGTTGATGCAGGTTTTAATGGAGTAAAAAAGTTCACAGAAGAATTTGCTCCCCAAATAGTTTTATAATTTGCTGCAGAAACTGCATAGTTTGGAGCAACACTTAATTTTGCTACATAATCAGGAAGATTAACACTTTTCTTATAAGTAACCTTTATTGCAGCACCTTCACTTGCAGAATACCACTTAGATGCAAGAAATGCAGGAACAAATTTTTGAGCACTTATTACATCCGACAAATACAGATTTGTTTTCACTTTAGATAAAGCAATTGAATCACTTCCGTGAGGAGCCAAAAGCTTATTTGCTGAAAGTGTTGAAATGCTAGTGTAGTCAGCATCAGTCAATGTATAATCTAATGATAATTTATTAGTAGGCGCAACCAGATCATCTAGTCCATCAAAATATTTATCATTATAATCACAACTTGATAATAACGACAATGCACCTACAAAACTTAATATTATATACTTTTTCATAATTAATTATCTCTATAAAGGATTAAAAGTTAAGTTTAAGTCTTATCGAGTATGTACGTCCAAATCCATAAAATACACGATATGCAGATTGCCAGTTGTGACCACCACCATCAAAAGCATCAGCAATATATTCCTGGTTGAATAAGTTCTCAACATTACCATATAATACAGCTTTTACATTTCCGATTGGGAATGAATAGCTAGCATTCAAGTCAACTAGATTAGCTGCAGGGATACGCCATGAACTACCGAATGTTTTTTCACCATTCATTATAATATCATTTGATGCCAATGCAAAATCTGCATAATTACGTGCAAATAAGCTATAATCTGCACCTACACGAAGATTATTACTAACTTTGAATTTAGCACCTAAAGCAGCTGTCGTCTGAGCAGATCCACCAACCTTAACACCTTTTTGATAAATAGTCATTTTTGCATGATCAGCAGCCTGAATACCTGATGCAATCTTTGGAGTAATACCATCTGCTTCGTATTCACCTGTCAATGGCTGGCCAGCAGAGTTATAGAAATAACCAGTAGCATTGCTGTTCCATCTCCAGTTTCCTATTGAAAACATACCAGTAATATCTAACCAATAAAATGGATGAGCAGCAAGATCAACTTCAATTCCTTGGTGAAGAGCATCTACTCCAGACATATTGATTTGAGCACGGTCGCCGTCCTTCAAAGTAAGAGTTCTGGTTGTAGTCTTATCCATCCATGCAGTACTATATGCATTAACATTTGCAGTGAAATATTTAGAACGATAACCGTATCCTAATTCAACAGAAAATATTTTTTCATTAATAGCATCCGGATTAGTAGCATTACTTACAGTTGATGAAAGGAATGCACCACCAGAGAAGAAAGGTGCACGAGAAATATAACCAACATTAGCAAATACATTATGATTTTCAGTCAGGTTATAGTTAGCACCACCTTTAACTGTAAAACCAATAAAATTTAATGTTTCAGATTTTGCATGTTTAGCGTCATAATAGAAATGGTCATTTCTCCAATAACCTGTATTTGAAACCGATCCTGCAATAAATGAGCTTAATTTATCTTTGTTGTACTCAATTTGTCCAAATACACCTTCCTGCATTACATAACCATCATAGTCACGATAAACCACATCACCAACTTTCAATTTTTTGTTGATAAAATCATTACCTAATGCCGCAGCACTATTATTTTCAGCTTTTACATCCTTACGGTAGCGGTCAATATAAAAATCACCACCATACAGATCAATAAGTTCATTAGTATGCTGTCCTACATAATATCTCAAGTCAAGGCCCACATAATAATTAATCTCCTTATTGATTGTAGAACTAAAAGTAGAAAGTAATCCGTACCAGTTATGATTATTGATTGATTTAGACATTGCCATTTGAGAGCCATTTTGACTAGCTTCATTTATAGCATAAATCTGATCATAAGCAAATGTTCCATCAGAATTACGATAGGTTGTATTTAAAGCTCCATCAGATGATCCATACCATGAATTAGATAATGTACTTGTATAACCTTGACCGCTATAACCGCTACCTCTACCAATAGATGTATAAAGAGTAGTACTTAAGCTAGTTTTTTCATTAACCTGCCACAAATGATTTAAAGAAATCTGAGGTTTATGATATTCATTATGAGCAGAAGTTTTGCGTTCACCATTTAAGCCGTAACCGAATGTAGGATTATATTTATAAGGACTATCACCTTTCATATAATTTTTAACCTGCTGCCATCCTTCAATAGTCAAACCATCATAATTACTTCTTTGATTATGCCATTGAGGAGCACCAAAAGCAGTTAAAGATATCTGATGGTTATCATTTATTCTCTTAGCGATATTAAGAAAATAGTTATAACCTTCAAATTCGGTACCTTGTATATATCCATTTCCCCATGTCTTACCACCAAGAAGAGTCATAGCCCATCCATCTTTAGTTAAACCAGAAGAAACATTGAATAATAGTTTGTTATAGCCATCGTTTCCCATTGCATAAGAAACCG
The DNA here is from genome assembly GCA_963668125.1 of Bacteroidaceae bacterium. Classification (GTDB taxonomy): domain Bacteria; phylum Bacteroidota; class Bacteroidia; order Bacteroidales; family Bacteroidaceae; genus Bacteroides. Next base: position 3,154,400 of record OY764215.1, read on the forward strand.
ATCCTCCTTTTTTTGCATCAATCGTACGAGTTACAATATTAATAGATCCACCAACAGAAGGAGCCGAAACTTTAGAAGCACCAAGACCTCTTTGTGTTTGCATAGATCTTGTAACATCAGAAAGACCAGCCCAGTTACTCCAGTAAAGACCACCCCATTCCATGTCGTTCATTGGGATACCATTTACCATAACTGCAACGTTGGCTGCTTGGAAACCACGCATATTGATTTTTGAATCACCATATCCACCACCATTTTTTGTTGCATAAACGCCAGGTGTAGATTTCAACACTTCAGGAAATTCTTGTGTTCCTAACTTTTCTTCGATAAATACCGGGTCAATTGTTGATACAGCCACCGGAGTCTTACGCTGAATAGCAATAGAAGAAGTAATTGTAACGTCGGCTAGAGCTACAGCATCTGGTTCCATTTTAATTGTACCTAAGTCGACTGTACCTTTTTTAGAAACTTTCATTTTTTGGTCCTTATAACCAATGTACTTAAAGATTAAAGTACCAGTTCCTGATTTTACCGACAAATTAAAAGAACCGTCCAGATCTGTAACAGCACCTTGGGAAGTACCTTCCACCATTACAGATGCGCCAATTAATCCTTCATTAGTCTCCGCATCCACCAACTTACCCTTAACAACTGTTTGAGCAACTGCAGCTACAGTGCAAAAAGTTGTAAGCAAAGTTACCAATAGAAAATGAACAAAATGTTTTCTCATAATTCTGCTTGTTAATTATATAATTAAAATGAAAATATTTAACGCTATAAATTTCAAGCAACAAATATAATTAATAAAAATTACATTAATATTACATTCTGTACCATTTTTTTATATTTAGAAAGCAATATTAAATTTATAAGCAAAAGAAAAGCTTCGAAACTAATTTCGAAGCTTTTCGTCCTGTTTTATAAAATAATATTAATCAGCCATTAATTTACGATATCTTACACGCTTTGGTTCTTCATTTCCTAAACGCTTCATTTTATTTTCTTCGTATTCTGAATATGATCCCTCAAAGAAAAAGACTTCTGAATTTCCTTCAAAAGCAAGTATATGTGTACAAATTCTATCAAGGAACCAACGGTCGTGTGAAATAACAACAGCGCAACCTGCAAAATCGTCTAAACCTTCTTCCAGAGCACGGAGCGTATTTACGTCGATATCATTTGTAGGTTCATCAAGCAACAGTACATTTCCTTCTTCTTTCAAAGCCATAGCAAGGTGAAGTCGGTTACGTTCACCACCGGAAAGCATTCCACATAATTTTTCCTGATCACCACCGGAAAAGTTAAAGCGAGAAAGATATGCACGTGCATTGATATCACGCCCACCAATACGCATAAGTTCATTTCCACCTGAAATTACCTGATAAACGCTCTTATTAGGATCTATATCTTTATGCTGTTGATCAACATAAGCAATCTTAACTGTTTCACCCACTTCAAAGGTACCTTTATCAACATGATCCAATCCCATAATCAAACGGAAAAGAGTTGTTTTACCGGCACCGTTAGGACCAATCACCCCTACTATACCATTAGGTGGAAGATTAAACTCAAGGTTATCAAACAATAGCTTATCTCCATAAGCTTTTGTAACACCTTTCACTTCAATTACTTTATTACCTAAACGTGGTCCATTAGGAATAAAGATCTCAAGTCTTTCTTCCTTCTCTTTTTGATCTTCGTTCAATAACTTATCGTAAGAGTTCAAACGAGCCTTACCCTTAGCCTGTCTTGCCTTAGGTGCCAATCGTACCCATTCAAGTTCTCGTTCAAGAGTTTTTCTGCGTTTACTTGCAGTTTTCTCTTCCATTTCCATACGTTTGGTTTTCTGTTCCAACCAGGAAGAATAATTCCCTTTCCATGGAATTCCTTCTCCACGATCAAGTTCAAGAATCCATCCGGCAACATGATCTAAGAAATAACGGTCGTGCGTAATAGCAATAACAGTACCCTCATATTGTTGAAGATGTTGTTCCAACCAGTCGATAGATTCAGCATCCAAGTGGTTGGTAGGTTCATCAAGCAACAAGATATCCGGCTTTTGAAGCAATAGTCTACATAAAGCAACGCGTCTGCGTTCACCTCCTGAAAGATTCTTAACCGGTTGATCTTCCGGTGGACAACGAAGAGCATCCATTGCTCTTTCTAATTTGCTATCCAGATTCCATGCATCGGTTGCATCTATTATATCCTGTAGTTCTGCCTGACGTGCAAATAGAACATCCATTTTATCCTGATCCTCGTAATACTCAGGTTCTCCGAATTTTAGATTAATTTCTTCGTATTCAGCTAAGGTGTCGACAATGCTTTGCACACCTTCCATTACTACTTCCTTAACTGTTTTAGTATCATCCAAATGAGGTTCCTGCGCCAGGTATCCTACTGAATATCCCGGAGAAAAGACTACCTCTCCCTGATAAGACTTTTCAAGTCCGGCAATAATCTTAAGTAAAGTAGATTTTCCGGATCCGTTAAGACCAATAATACCAATCTTTGCTCCATAAAAGAAAGAAAGGTAGATGTTTTTCAATACTTGTTTGTTTGGTTGGAAAGCTTTGCTAACCCCTACCATTGAGAAAATTATCTTTTTATCGTCAGCCATATATATAATGTATAGAGTTGAATTTCGAAGACAAAGATAAGAAAAAGCTTGGAATTGTTTGGTATTTTAGAAAATAGTTATACCTTTGCACTCGCAATTGAGAAACAAACGATTTGATTCGCTAGCTCAGCTGGTAGAGCACAACACTTTTAATGTTGGGGTCTTGGGTTCGAGCCCCAAGCGGATCACTTAAGCGACAAAACAATTCAATAAAATCCCTGATAATTATTAATTATCGGGGATTTATTTTTTCTAAAAATTAGAAAAGAAGTGCCGTTCAAGCACTTTATCCGTAGATAAACTTCAAAACAGATCATTTTCTTGATTAGAAGAGGAGAAATTGTTTTCAGTCTAATTTTACCTCAAATAACTTTCTCGTATAGTTTGAACCAATCCAGCCCATAGTTACCCAGACCCAAGTCTACGGTATCAATATATTCAAAACCGCATTTCTCATACAACAAAATAGCTGGAATATTCTTTTCGTAAACATCCAAACGAATAGATTTCATGCCTGACTTTTGAGCCAGTGCAAACGAAAAATCTATCAAAGTACGACCAACCCCTATTTTCAGGTATGAAGGATGCACTACAAAAGTACGTACAACAAAAATAGAACTGTAATCTGCATATAACTTCCATTTAACACCATGATAGGCTTCTTCTGGCTGATGATCTAGAATAATAGAACCAACAATCTTACCTTTATGCCTAACAACAAAAAGATTATTATTCTGAATACCAGTAATCGCATTTTCACGAATGGGATAAATACCTTTTATCCATCCGGGATAATTGATAGTAGCAGACAAGTAATCATTCAGATCATCGTATAGTCTTTCTAATTCATCAATATCAGCAGAAATGCCAGATTCTATTACTAAATTCATAATTACAACTATTTAATTTACAAAGATATAATTTCCATCTAAATAAAAGATACTTTATTTATGATAAAGTCTAAGTTCTAGCTTTATTCCACACTTACAAATCCAAAAAAAGAATTGATTTTTAGCAAAAGATCAAAAAACTAAAGGGGCGATTTCAATATGAAACCGCCCCTTGCAAAATAAGCTGTAAACCTAAGCTATTGAACTTATTTATACTTTATAGCATCCCAAGCCGGAGGATTAACTCCCATAAGATGCTTAACGAAGAAATCATATCTTTTATGATCACCATAATCACCACCTAATGTGTGATTGCTACCCGGAATAACTACCAATTCAAATTCTTTATTTGCTTTCTCTAGTGCATTTACCACTTGCATGGTCGAAGCTGGGTCTACATTATCATCCATTTCGCCAACAACCAGCATAAGGGGAGTTTTTAGCAAATGAGCATTTTCCACGTTAGAACATTCTGCGTATTCTTTTCCGATAGGATACCCCATCCATTGTTCATTCCACCAGATTTTATCCATTCTGTTATCATGGCATCCGCAACCGGCATAAGCAGCTTTATAATGTTCCGGATAAAAGAGTGTAGCCATCATAGATTCCTGTCCACCGGCCGATCCACCAAAAATACCGAGTCTGTCTATATCCATATATGGATATTTTTCCGCAGCAGCTTTGGTCCAGGCAATACGATCAGGGAATCCGGCATCTTTCAGATTCTTATAGATTATCTCTTCAAATGCTTTCGAACGGAAAGAAGTTCCCATACCATCCATTTGTATCACGATAAAACCTAACTCAGCAATCGTTGAATGATATCTAAGGAACGGAAAAAATGATTTAGGAGTATATTGACTACCCGGTCCAGCATACATATATTCCAAAACAGGATATTTCTTATTCGGATCAAAGTTTGTTGGTCGGATAATTATACCCCATATATCGGTTTTTCCATCACGTCCTTTGGCACAGAAAGGCTCAGGAGCAATCCATCCGGCTTTTACCAATTCAGTAATGTCTGCTTTTTCAATCGGCATAACTTCTTTTCCGTCGGTCGTATTTCGGAGTAATGCAATTGGTGCTTTGTTTACCATAGAGTAAACATCTACCATATATTTCATATCCTTTGAGAACCAAGCCTGGTGCATTCCTTCTTCGGGAGTTAAGCAAGTTAGTCCGGAACCATCAAAGTTGATACGGTAATAACGAACCAGATAGGGATCTTCGTTTGCTACCATCCCATTGGCTGAGAAATAAATTACCCGGTTAGCCTCATCTACATGAACAACATCGCGCACATACCACTCTCCTTTTGTTATTTGATTCTTAACCTCTCCAGTTTTACGATCATACAAATAAAGGTGATTCCAGTTATCGCGCTCGCTCATCCAGATTATTTCGTTACCATTAGCTAAGTCTCTGCGGAAATAACGATTGTAGTTCACAAAAGTCTTGCTGGTTTCATTAATGATAGTTCTAACCTTCCCAGTTTCGGCCGATAATTCCAATACACGAAACGCCTGATGCCCTCTTTGATTATACTCAAACAAAACACTCTTACTATCAGAACTCCACTCCGGCCCTCTAAGTTCAAACTGACTATTGAATAGTTCTGTTGAAGGTATTTTGGTTTCTCCCGTAGCTACCTCAAAGATACACGGACATCTGAAAGGAAGCGCATCTCCCGGTTTGGCGTATTCTCGTTTATGAAGCTTTGGCTGTAACTGATCGGCCGGTGATGATTCTACAAAATAGATATATCTTTTTTCAGCCGGACGGAATTTCATCACAGCCACTTTCTTTGAATCGGGAGACCAATGTATGTAAGCCGAGTAATATTCACCCGGTGAGCCGTCAAAGCTCAATGCTTTTTCTTTACCAAACTGGTTATCTTTTACATATACATTCTGATTTTTAATAAAGGCAGTGAGCTTTCCATCCGGAGAAACCACGGGATCTCCAACGCGTTCATCGTCCCATTCATTCCAATACTTGTATTCTGGTTTAACCACTTTCCCTTCATTTACAAGGTTATTCTTTTTACTCAAATACATCCATTTATAATTATTGTACATGAAACGGAGCGTATCCTGCGTAGGATTAACTTGTAGTTCCTGAAGAGGAAGTTTTGTGGCATCTATAGATCTACCTGCAGATGAAGCTAGTAACTTAGCTAACTTCTGATGGTCGAACAGTTCTTTTCGCGTTTTCTTTACTGCGTCTGTTACTACGTATATTCTTCCCTGAGGAGTGTTACGCACATACCAAAACTGATTTGTATTTCCAATCCATTGAGGATTTACATCCGAGTAAAATACCTTGTCCTTGAAATTACTACTCAGAGAAAAAGCACGTTGATAATCATTCAGCGTGCCTTGTGCATAGAGCGCATTACCCGAAAGTAATGCGCCAATTGCTAATAAATAAATTCTTTTCATCATATTATTCTACTTCCCATTCAAAAATACCGGCAGAGTTCTTTTCCGGAAGATTAATTTCGAGTTTTAGTTCTTTAGTCGTTACCGGTTTAAATATAACTTCATTACTAATTCCTTTTTCAATACCATAAGCCGAAGTGTTTTCTACAGGGCTCCATTCACCAGCAGAATTCTTATAATACAGTTTCCATGATTTTGGAACACGACATCCTCCCCAAGGAGCATCATCATACCAGAATACAGAAGATCTGGAAACAGTTTTTTCTCCTCCGAAATCGTAAGCAATCCATTCAGTAGATCCTTCTTTTGGCCACCAATGATAATAAGGAACTGATTTATCATTTCCATCTTTCGGAAGTAGTCTGTCGTTTATTGCTGAGATAGATTTCACATTATGCGATGCAGAAACTTTGCTTTCTGAAGCAACAGTTGGAGGCATAGCAGGACGAGTTGCATTCAGGTCGATTGGCAACCAAACAGCCATATCTCCACTTCCACGGTGTGCCCATGCATAATAAGGAATCAGGTTAAGTTTTACGTCTTTAGCAATAAGTTTTCCTTTATCATCATAATTTAATGTCTGAGCATCTGTCTTAATCATATCGATGCCATAAAGCAGATCTGATTTCTTTTCAACTGTAAATACAGGCTTCTTATTCATGATTACGCTTTGAATACTAAAATCATTATCAGGCCATTCAGCACAATAAACCAGCGGTCCACGTTCTACAGAAATCTTTCCTCTGTCGGCTTCCACCAGCTGATTAGCTTTCACTGTACGTACCTCCATATCGAAATGAACCTCTACTACATCTCCCTTTTTCCATGTGCGAGGAATAGTGAAGTATCCTTTTTCTATATTACTTTCAACAACTTTACCATTTACTTTTACTGTATAGCCTAGTGTCTTTTTATCTGTATAGCTATATAAGTTTCCTGGTACAACAGAACCTTGAACCCATCCAGGAACACGAATCTTCATTGCGAAATTCTGTTTCCCTTTGGGAGATACTTCCAGTTTGATATCACCATTCCATGGATAACTGGTGCTTTGTTTCAAAGTTACATTTTTACCATTCACTTTCAAATCGGAACTATTGGCCATGAAAAGGTTTACATACACATCGTTGTTATGAACCGCATAGATATATCCGGGTATGGAAGGAATGAAACGGCAGATATTTGACGGACAGCAAGCGCAACCAAACCAAGGCTGACGTTGATGCTGACCAATAGATTCCAATGGGTTTGGATAGAAGAAACCACCTCCATCTAAAGATACGCCGGAGATTAAGCCATTATAAAGAGTACGTTCCAGTACATCATAGTATTTGGCTTCACCATGTAATAGGAACAAACGATAGTTTAGATAAACATTACCGATAGCTGCACAGGTTTCGCAATAAGCAGACATATTTGGCAACTCATAATTTTCGCCGAAAGCTTCGCCACTACTTGTTGCTCCAATTCCACCCGTAATGTATAGTTTCTTGTTTACAATGTTATCCCATATTTTATCGATGGCATCAATGTAACCTTTATCTCCCGTAAGAGCTGCAACATCTGCCATACCGGAGTACATGTAAGCAGCACGAACGGCATGGCCAACGGCCTCATCCTGTTGCAAAACCGGTTTATGAGCCTGACTGTATTCTTCTTTCTTTTCAGTATACCCGCGTTTATCTAGCAAGAACTTAGCCAGATTAATGTATTTCTTTTGTCCGGTTACCACATAAAGTTTAGCAAGCGCCATTTCTGCAATCTGATGTCCTGGCACAACAATAACCTGTCCCGGCTTATCTCCGATGGATCTTTCTGCACAATCAGCGTATTTTATGGCAAGATCAAGGAAGTTTCTTTTTCCTGTAGCCTGATAGTGAGCAATGGCGCCCTCAATCATGTGTCCAAGATTGTATAACTCGTGACTAAGATCTTCCTCCTTTTCCCAACGTTTGCTACCAGCCCATTCGTGAGGATGCTTAGGATTCATGGTGCGGGAAGTGTAAAGATAGCCATCCGGTTCCTGAGCTGCTGCAACAATAACCAATACACTATCAATATATTTAGCCAGCTTTTTATTCGGGAAAGTCTGCATGGAGTAACTTGCTCCTTCTATCGTTTTATAAACGTCGGTATCATCGAAAGAGAAACCTTCTACTTTATAAGATTCACTAGGATGAGCGGCTTTTACGAAGTTTTCATACCGCCCTGTCTCTTCACATTTTTTGAATGCTAAAGGAATAGTCACTTCGCGGCTCGCCTTAAGGCGCTGCCCCCAGAAGGAATCTGTTACCTTAACCGATGTAAAAGGAACTGGAGTAATTGGATATCCGCCACTTTGTTTAACCTGCGCCTGCATTGCTATACTCAGACTTAATAGTGCTACGGCTAATTGTTTTTTCATGGTTCTTCAGTATTTGTTTATTATCAATCGTTATCTAATGTGTTTTATCTTGTTAGTTAAACCATTTATTGGTATTATTTCATCATAAAGGTGTACACCTTACAGTTGTTAAGAGTAGAGTATAATTTGAATAGGTGTACACCTTTTACAAGAAACAACCTCAATAGAGAATTTAACTGAAAAGTTCTATTTACTTAATCCCGGTTATAGGGTAAGCTAGCTTTGAGCTTTTTCTTAACAAAAGCTCAAAGCAGCATACTTTTTGTTCACTATCATCATCTTAATCTAATTATTTTCATTCAAGAAGAATACTCTATATCATTATAACCTCTACTTTTAACAAGGCATAAAAGTAATCAAATATTTTCGCGTATCAGAATAATATTATTCTAATTATAGTTCATTTTAATCCACTTTAGGCTTATCAGAAGCAAATTCGGTTGTAATATCTGCTTCATTCAAAGTATAGTTATATACCTTGAGCGAATGAAGCCATCCGGCAAACGGCCATTCGTGTTCGGCAGTTCGTCCAAGAGTTACATACGGACTTCGTGGCAATCGCAATACAATATCTTTCTGCTTTGCAAGTTTACCATCAATGAAAATTTTCTCCATGTAACCATCATAAGTAATGGTAATATGCTTCCATTCTCCCGTGCCTTTCAACTCTGGAATACCCGAATCTTCGAACCAACCATTGTGACAGATTACTCCATTACGAGGTTCTGTTCCCCATCCAAAAGCAATCTTTTCTAGTTCGCCTTGTGCAGGAATCAGATCGATAATACATTCATTGACTTCCACTTCCGGATTCAGTACCCATGCCGTTATGGAATAAGGTGTATTGTCCGAGAATGATTCAGGTAACTGAAAGCTTGACTGGAATTCTTGTGTTCCATTAAAAGCAAACGCCAGACGGCTATTTTTGCGTTCTACCGAAATTGGAGAAGCAAGAGATCTGAATCCTCCCCTTATTCCCTGCCCGTTTTCTATCTGTCGAAGTGAAACTCCGGACATATAATTATCAGCATTTATATCGACAAGCATTTCTTTATTCATTGAAACGGTTTTAACTGGAGCCTCATCCTGCAATGAAGCATCGAACATAATCTCCGGTACAGCCAACTGCCAGTTATAAATCCTAAGATCGGAGATTATAACTCCGTTCTCACCTCCTTGAATCACTAACTTCTGGCATTTCTTACTCGTCTTCGCTACTTTACCTGAAGAAACAACTACACTATCCAGATAAACAGATTCATTTTTCCCATCTGAAGTAAGAGATACATAATGCCATGCTGAGGCTTTTGTTTCCTTATTATTGATGGATGCCAGACTCTTTGGTTGTTTAGAATCCCAGCAGACAATCTGCTGCATTGCCTCTTTCATAGTTCCATAAACACGATAAGAGATGGTATATGGTTGTGACAAATAGAAGCTATTAGGCATGGTAAACGTAGACTCCAACCGTGCATTGGCCGAAATATGAATAGCTCCCCTGCCCTCTTTCTCTATCAATGAAATTTCACCATTTGCGATAAAGCTTCCAGCTAACATTCCGTTGTTATTTTCCCAGCAGCTGTATTCTTTATTCGTTTTGTCGCAAACCTTCTTTACGAAAGATGATGGTGTAACCTGCACCAACTTCTGAGGAGGATCGATCTTGCTTCCTTCGAATATCTTAATATTCCAAATGGCTCCTATCATTCCGGTCTTTTCACTTCCGGTAACAGTTAACCTGATATAACGGGCAAGAGCCTTACCGAAATCAGTCATCGGGCTTCCGGCTAATTTATTATTGCGCTTATCAGAGAACACACTCCATTGCTTTCCATCAACAGACGTTTCAATCATGTATTGATAATAAGAAGTAGGATACTCAAACTGCGTCCATATCCTACAGATATCATATTCTCTTTCCAGATCAACCTCAATCCATTCCTTGCCACTGGTGCGTGGACGCCAGAGAGTTGCGTTATTATCATCCAAAGCATATTCGGGTTTGAACGATTCTCCATAATAAGAGGATGCTTTAACCTTTTTGCCTAAAGTAACATTTGGAAAAGGATTTGTAGAAGATTGCAGATAACCAATGCCACTGTGTCCGGCTGCTACTTTTTCTATCTGCCCATCTTTCGTAAAAATAAGTTTATCGACAGCAATCTGTCTGTGCATACCTCTTGTTGAACAAGGAATATTGTGGCGATGATAGACAATATAATAATTATCTCCTTCCTGAAGAATGCTGTGATGTCCCGGTCCATGAATGGTACTATCAGCATTTGTTGCCAGGATTGGATTATTCATAGCATAAACAAAAGGCCCCATCGGTCCGGTTTTACTTGTTGCATACTGCACTCTGTAAGTATGATCTTCGCAATGCCCGGATGAATAAGTAAAATAATAGATTCCATCCTTTTTAATCATAAACGGAGCTTCAAAAAAGTCCGTAGCCTGAGTATTGGGAATTATCTTTTTCTCCGAAAAACCTTTCAAATCAGAAGTCAGTTTACCAACCCCACATCCAAAATCTTTGTAGATACCCCATGTTCCCCAATATAGGTAAGTAGAGCTATCATCATCTACGAAAGATTGTCCATCGAGAGTAATTACATTTTTTACAAACCGGTCGGGCACAAGAACGGTGGTATCATTACCAAGATAGTTCTTCCACGGTCCGCGCGGCGTTTCAGATACACCGGTATATACCTTGCACGGTTCGCAATAATACATATAATACTTACCATCTTTACCTTTCATTACATCCGGAGCCCAGATATGATAAGTAGTTGGCCAGTTCATCGGCATAATGGTCCAGTTTACAAAATCTTTGGAAACCCATACCTGAGAAGGTCCAAGACCACCACCATTTCCATCTGTTGTGGCATAAATATAATAAGTATCGCCAAACTTTCTGACGGTTGGGTCTGCAAAGTATCCTGGTATAATAGGATTCCCGGCTTGTGGAGAATTCCAGGTAGTTTGCTGATTTTTCGTCTTGGCCTGAATGTTCAAACAAACCAAAAGAGTCAGTAAAAGAAGGTGCTTTATTCTCATTATCGATGTATTTTATTATTAATCGGTATATTGATTTCGTAGAAATACTGCTTAATAAGATTGTACATCTCGGGATCATAATCCTTCAATTTTGTACGGCGATTAACATTCCCATGAACTCCGTCGGCTTCTTTGTTCCAGCGATTGCAGTTGAAAAAACTCTGAACGCATTCAGCCCAATATTCTGCCACATTTGAAATGGCATAAGTATTCTTCCAAAGTCCTTTTTCTTTTGCATGATTATAAGCCTGATTCAGCTTATTGAAAAATTCTGGATCAGTACCCCGAAGACCAACCATATCAATAAGATGAGCAAATTCGTGAATAAGAATGTTTTCGCCGGTATATTTATCACGTGGCAGACAAAGAAGGTTCTCTTCTCCACAGCTTGACGAGAATTCATCTTCTGGTGCTCCGCCAAATCCGCGGGCACGCCAGTTCCAATACTTGATGCTATCCTCACAATTACAAATATGTTTGAATTCGGGGATATCACATGTTTCTTCAGTAGCACCGATAACCATTACATGGCAACCCTTTTTAATCATATATTCACGCGCTTTGGTACATTTGGCAAGCATCAAAGAAACAATTTCACTAGCCTTGGCAAGAGCCTCATCACTTACTTTCTCTGAAGAGATAACGGGAAAACCATTCGCATTCAAGCATTTCTTATAAAACGGATCGAATTTACCTGCGGGTGGAACGGTTGGTTTCATCCGGCAAGCATAGTCGCGTTCCAAAGTCAAGGCAAAACCACCTCCGGAAGCCAGATGTAGATTTAGCACATCTCCTTTTTTAATCATCAAAGTATCTACTTTATAATCGGAAGCATCTTTGTTTGCATTCACGCCATCTTTGTAAAGAGTAGCACGATAAACTTCTCCCTCTCCCAGGAAAGAGAAATCTACAGTAACATCACGCTCATCCCAATTAGTCATACCACCAATGTACCAGTTTATATCCTTTTTGCGAGCAGAAACAATGTATTTACCCATCTCACCACTCAGCACCCGGGTTTCATCCACTTCCGTAGGTAATGAAGAAATGAAATCGGTGCATGATTCATCTGCCAGATAACTACTTGGAGAATCGGCCAGCATTGTAAAAGGAGAATCGTAAACAAGATACATGGCCAACTGATGACAGCGTGTCCCCATTGACATCGGGTGATAATATACAGGTTGGAAATCATTTTTAGTAGCATTACGCATAGCTCCCGGCGTAAAGTCTACGTATCCGGCCATCATACGAATATAAGGGAAGGTAACATCGTAAAGCGGCATATTCTTTTCAAGAGTGCTCCACTTAGCTTCTTCCATTCCAAAAACAGCTTCAAAGTTAATCACATTAGGATAAGTGCGGTTCATACCGGTGGGTTTATAAATTCCATGATAGTCGAGTATAAGATGATACTTAGCTGCTGTTTCGGCAATTCGATAAATCATTTGAACGGCAGTCTGATCATCCCGATCAAGGAAGTCAACCTTGAATCCTTTAACCCCCATTTCTGAATACTTCTTGCAAGCTGCTTCCAACTGGTTATCAAGCACATTGAAAACAGTCCAAAGTACAATATTCACATTTTTCTTTTTACCATATTTAATTAACTCAGGCAGGTCAATATCCTTCACGATAGTAAGCATATCTCCACTCTTTGGAGCATACCATCCTTCATCAAGAACTATATATTCCAAACCATGATTAGAAGCAAAATCAATGTAATATTTGTATGTTTCAGTATTAATTCCAGCCTTAAAAGGAACATTTTTCAATCCCCAGTCGTTCCACCAGTCCCAAGCCACTTTACCACTCTTTATCCATGAAGTATCACCAATACGATTAGGTGAAGCCAATGCATAAACCAAATTATTGACAGGCATATCTGTGTCATTAGTTGTAATGGCAAATACTCTCCATGGATACATGCGATTACCTTTAGAACGCGCAATATAGTCATAAGTTTCAGTTACATATTCCTGTCTGCGCCATGGATAAAAGTCTGTCTTGGCAGGATAAGGAGCAAACACACCTTTTAGATTAGTCTTTAAAGTATCCGACTTTACAAACATTCCTGGATAATTCTCCAAATCCGATTCCAGTAATGTTACTTTCAAGCCATTACCTTCATCAACTGTAACAGGAAGGAAAGCCGGTTTCTGTTTTGCTTTTGATAAAGGTATAACATCATAAGTATTCTGGAAGGCCATTGCCAATGGTTTCCTGTCATTTGTTGAATAAGGAAGATAGGCTGTATAATCTTTCGGAAAATGGTAATCGACTCCTTCATTCTTTATAATAATCTCTTCTTTGGAATTTGTATAAAAACGATAAGCTACACCTTCATTATAGGCACGAAAAATAACTCCGCCATTCTGAAGTTTTAGATTTAGTTCATTGCATACAGAAGCAAACTGACTGCAACGATAAAAGGGAGCATTAATCTGTTCCACAATCTTTTTATACTCCTTGCCTTTAAGGCGGGGAGCTAATCCAATTGAAGATTTTTTGGTATTAGCGAACTCTAGAAAAGCAGTCGATCTGGCCAATACTAAAGCACGATCACGAATAATGCTAAAACTAAGCGTATCACCGAGTTGTATACTTACCTGAATATGTTTATCCGGAGATAAAAGTGATATACTTTCTGCAGCATGTGCAATTGCTGGTGAAATAAATAAGCAGACAGTTAATGTTCCTACCTTTATTCCACTTTTTATAAAAGAGATAATATTGTTCATTGTATTTTTATTTGGTAAGGCCACTCAGCATCAGGTTGAGGAGCTGTTTTTTCGTGTTCATTTTCGCTCATATTAGGTATAGCATCGGGATTCATCCAATGTTCTGTAGGAGCTCCCATCACAACCAGCCAAAGGTAGGCTAAAGGTTCTCCTTTAGGTGCATTAAAAGAAATCTTCCCTTTTGCCTGATTGCCAGCAGCGCCATAAATAGCTGTCCCATCTTTTTTCACACCAACAAAACCATAACGCCAGCCGGCTTTATTTATATTAACCATATTGAAACCTTCTGTTCCGGCAATACCTTTAAAAGAAACAGTTACTTTCTTTCCAGGTGAAGGAATATTCAGACGAATAGCATTAAATCCATAGTTCTGTGGACAGCGTTCTTTGTTTATCTGCATCCAACCATTATCTAACGTATCGAGTTTGCAAGTAAAACGATTAGCATAAGGTTTGGCAACCTCACGTACTCTATCCATATCATAGGTTATCAAGTGTCTGTATGCATCGAACATTTCATCATTGAATTGCAGTTGATTTAGTCCGGTCATTCGCTGATAAGTCATCACGGGATCTTCTCCTTTTTTACCCTGACGAAACATCTCTGCAATAAATGGCAAACCGCGCTTCTCACCCCAATATTCAAGAACATACGGAGAATGATAAATATTGCCGAGACTTAAAAAAGCCAGATGCGTTTGATCCATAAAAGCTTTCCAATGATATTCCTCATCAGTCATCCATAAAGGATTCACTTGCCAAAGCATCCATTGCGAAGTCATTTCAAAGAAGCCACTTCCTCCCCAAGCCTCACCTTGCCCGTCAGAAGTAATCTGAGATTGGAAACTATGGCCTAGTTCATGAGCAATACAATTCAGCTTTTTATCCTGAATACGATTGGGAGTTACCCACAATGCTCCAATCTGCTGGTCATAATCGCCTCCATAGGCCGTACCTTCGAGCGAATAATTAACCATGACCATCATTTTATATTGCTCGGTTTTTGAACCCGGTTTTACAAATTTCAGCGTATCACTAAAGAATTTATAAAAACTCTCTGTACGCTGCAGCAAGTTATTTACGTCCCATGTCATTGGTTTTCCATCCAATTGAGGAGCCTCAGCAGGATTCGTACCAAAAGGTTTCTCCCAAAAGATAACTAAATTGTCCGTTGAAGCCATACGTGCATAAGCATATTTGCTATCCGGATTATTAAAATCATTATTCACCAAATCTTTTGGTACATAAATGTTCTTCTGTGCATGCAGCTGGAAACTTAAGCACAACAACATTGAAAATAGAAGATTTTGTTTCATAAATAAATAAATTAAGGTATCAGATTAATAGCACTTACAATAAGATTCTCAAAACTCTAAAAAATAATATCTCAATTTATATCTATGAGTTGAATAAGTTTCTTGTAAAAAAATATAATACACAGCTTGGTTTTCATAATTCGATTAGTTTATGGTTTACGTTTTTTGGTTCATTTCTGATTACAAATTAAATTGATATTCTCTTAGAGAAAGGGAAATATAATCTATTAGAATAGAATAATAATCCAAAATGATTTTTCGAGAATAAAATACATAAATGCCCTATTTTAAGGCATTTCATTATTCCATTTAGACTATTTTTTCATTTTTGTGGATCATATTATCGTCCAAAACAAAATAATTGTAGTAATATTGCACAACTCTTAAATTCACATTTTTTGGCTATATCCATGAAGAAACGACATATATTAATTTTCGCTATATTTATTTTACTAATCCCGTTCCAACTTAAAGCTAATACTTTTAGTTTTCGTCATTATAAAGTCGAAGATGGATTAACTTTCAATACAGTAAGAAGTATTATTCAGGACCGAAGAGGCTTTATGTGGATTGGTACAGAAGATGGTCTTAACCGTTTCGACGGATACACATTTAAAGAATTCCGAAGTAAAGCAAACAGCAAGAACTCAATTGGCAGTAACTACGTCGGTACACTGCTTGAAGATAGTAATGGAGATATCTGGATAGGAACTGATAATGGCGTTTACATCTATCATCCCACAACCGAAAAGTTTATCCGTTTAGAAATTAAAACCAATAATGGTGTTATCTGTTCGTCCTCCATCAATAATATAGTGGAAGACAAGCTAAAAAATATATGGCTGTCAACTTATGGCCAGGGAATTTTCTGTTATAATCTGAATTCCGGTAAATTAGAACAATATAATGTTGTAAATGAAGGTCCTGCAAAAAGCAACTACAATTTCATCAACTATATTTATGTTGATCACAACAATCTTGTATGGGCTGCCCCCAAAACTCCCAGCAGCCCTCTAATCTTCTTTAATCGTCCCAAAAAACAATTTCAGATTGTTCCTTTAAAGTTGAATAGTACGAAAAAGAATACATTTTCCGTCTACAAGATTTTCGAAGACTCACAGCATAACTTTTGGTTAGGAACGTGGGATAAAGGATTATGTAAGCTTGACATAAAAAGCAAGAACGTAACCAGCTACTTATCTCCACAATCTCCTGGAGGAATCATACATATTCATGAAATAAATGAATATAAACCCAACTTATTGCTTATAGGCTCCGATGATGGATTAAGTATTTTCAACTCGAAGACTCTACAACATCAGTTGCTTACCTCAAGCGAAACAAATCCATCCTCAATCTCCGATAATTTTGTTTATCCCATCTTCAAAGACCGTGAAGGCGGTATCTGGATAGGAACTTATTTTGGTGGAGTAAATTATGTTTCTCCAAACAACGGACTGTTTGAACGTTATACTCATTCTAAATATGTAAATTCAGTAAATGGCAATGTAATCAGTCGATTTACGGAAGATAAAAATGGTAATATCTGGATTGCTTCTGATGATGGCGGACTGAATCTACTCAACACCCAAACAGGATTTTTCTCTGCATATATGCCTCAAAAAGGGAAAAATAGTATTTCTTACCATAACGTTCATGCTCTATGTTGGGATGATGATAAGCTATGGATCGGAACTTATTCCGGAGGACTTAATGTGCTCGATACCAAAACTGGCATTTTTAAATATTATAATTCAGAAGAAGCTAATCTCAAAACACTCGATGGCGGAAGTATTTATTCGATCTATAAAGACAGAGAAAAAAGAATGTGGGTAGCCAGCATGTCTGGAGTAAATCTTTATAATCGTAAAACAGATAATTTTACCCGCGTAAAACATTTTAATGCCACTACCATTGACATAACACAAGATAATAAAGGACTGCTATGGTTTGCTACTCAAGGGAAAGGTTTGTTCAGACTAAATCCCAAAACGAATCAATGGCGTAACTATAGCACTCTAACAGAACAAGGTAACTCTGTACCATGTAGTCAAATGAGCTGTTTACGCGTTGATCATAAAGGACAGCTATGGCTTGGCACCTCTTGCGGTCTATGTAAATACGATTATGCTAAAGATACTTTTACCATAATTCCTCTCAATATACCTAGCAATACCATTTGTTGCATAATTGAAGACAATAACAATCTTTGGCTAACTACATCCAAAGGACTAGTCCGTTATAATACAATTAGCGGAGCATATCAGGTTTTTACTCAAAGCGATGGATTATTAAGTGATCTATTCATGTTTAATTCAGGCTTTAAAAGTTCAAAAGGTAAAATTTATATTGGAACAGCCAATGGCTTTAATGCTTTTTGTCCAAAGAAAGTTGTAGCTAATAAATGCCTACCTCCTGTCGCAATAACCAATCTGGAGATATACAATAAAGATGTTGAAATAGAAGAAGACGGACCGTTGACTAAATCAATCAGTTCAATGGATCAGATTGATTTATCTTATAAAGATAATGTATTCAGTCTTAGCTACGTGGCATTAAGTTACAGCACTCCTGAAAAGAATATGTACGCCTATAAGTTAGAAGGGTTTGATAAAGAGTGGAACTATGTAAACAGACAGCACAAGGCAACTTACACAAATTTACCTGCTGGTGAGTATATTTTCCGTGTAAGAGCTTCCAATAACGATGGACTCTGGAATAATGAAGGAACGTCTGTAAAAATTGTAATTCACCCTCCATTCTGGCTTACTACCGGCTTCAAAATTTTATATATTATTCTTATAGCCGGAGGTATAGCCTTTTTATTAAGAAGCATAAATCAGCGTAGCGAAAGGAAACACAAAGAGAAAATTAAAGAATTAAATCAGGAAAAAGAAAAAGAACTATATGATGCTAAGATTAGTTTCTTTACAATGATAGCACACGAAATACGTACCCCGGTTTCACTTATTATCGGACCTCTTGAGAAAATAATGAATGCAGGTTTTAATATTCCTGAAAAGATTTCTAACGATCTGAATATCATAGAGCGTAACAGTCAGCGATTACTGTTACTGGTAAATCAATTGCTCGACTTCCGTAAAGCTGAGCAAGGATCTCTTACCATCTCTTTTACCAAACAGAATGTTCACGATCTGTTGCTTTACACCTTCGATAGATTTAAACCAATGCTGGAACAAAAAGGCGTTGAATTTATCTTCAATTGTCCCGATAATAAGCTGGAAGCAGATATTGATCAGGAAGCACTGACTAAGATTGTAAGCAATCTGCTTACTAACGCAATGAAATTCACCGAGAGCCGAATTGAACTTTCATGTATCTCATATCCGGAATCCAATACATTCAGAATAAAGGTTACCGACAATGGACCAGGTATTTCCGATCAGGAGAAGGAAAAAATCTTCCTTCCTTTCTATCAGATATCATACAATACAAAACCAGGAACAGGAATCGGCCTTTCATTGGTAAAGACTCTTGTTGATGCCCATAATGGAACTATTTCTGTTGAAGATGCCGAAGATAAAGGAGTTTCATTTGTTGTTAATTTACCAATAAAGAACGCACTGTCCGGCGAAAAGAACAACAGTTCAGCGAAACCAGTTTCTATGCCCGATTTAAAAAGCACCATTAACAGTTCTGAACAAAGCATTGAAATAGCTCCATCTGCAAATAAAGAAAAGCCATTACTGCTTATTGTAGAAGATAATGCCGATATGCGCAACTTCCTGCATGAAAGTTTCTCTGCCGATTATCAGATTATAACAGCAGAAGATGGAATAGATGGTTTGGAGAAACTTAAGACCTGTGAAGCAAGCCTTATTATCAGCGACTTAATGATGCCACGTATGGATGGTCTGGAATTTTGTTCTGCTCTACGAAACAATATTCTACTGAGCCATATCCCTGTGGTATTGCTGACAGCAAAAACAGATCTTAGTTCTAAAATTGAAGGTATGAATTGTGGCGCAGATGCATACATAGAAAAGCCTTTCTCTATTCATTTCCTGAAAGCTCAGATTAAAAATCTGATTGAATCCAGAAAGAAACTACGCCAGAAATTCTCAGAACTGCCATTTGTTCCACTCAAAAGTATTGCCGGGAATAATGCCGACGAAGAATTTCTAACCAAGATGAATACTATTATTGAAAAGAATATATCAAATGTAGATTTCTCGATTGATTCACTTGCTGAGCAGTTATGCATTAGTCGTTCAGGACTTTTCGCCAAAATAAAAACGTTGGCAGAAATCACTCCTAACGAGCTTATTCAGGTTGTGCGACTTAAAAAAGCAGCAGAATTACTCACAGAAAACAAATACCGGATCAATGAAATTGCTTATATGGTTGGATTCAATAATCCATCCTATTTCTCCAAATGTTTCCAGAAACAATTTGGTATTCGTCCGGGAGATTTCATCAATAAGAAAGAGAACTGACCAATCTCTTTTCTTATTGATAAGCCTATAACAGAGAAAGTCTGAAGTTTAAATTCTTATTGTTTACAAGATAATAATAAACCAAAGCCCAGTCCTGATCATTGGCGTAAGGATCATAGAAGTGCGCTTTTTTACCATTTACTTTATTGGGATAAATAAAAGCGCACGAAGCTTTTCCATCTTCAAAAAAGAGACATAGATTATTTCTGACAATATTTTCGGCACGTTTTTGATAAGATTGATCTCCGGTACACTCAGCATAAAGGCTGTATGCCAAAGCCGACAAAGTACTCCAGTAATGAGGAAATACATCCCCCCAGAATTCACGTTTGCCAAACCAGTAACCATCCCAGTGCCGTATCGCAATATCATTCAAATGATAACTTGGTTGCAATCCGGCAAAAGCTTCCAGTAAAGGAAGTTGTTCTTTGGCTCCATCCAAATATTTCTGTTCTTTAGTCACTTCATACATCCGAAGAAGATGAATTATAGCCGGTGCAACAATGCTCTGCTCATAGTTAACCTCACTACGCGGATAAAAACAACCATTCATCAAATAATTATCAGCAGTCAGTCTATAATCACTCATCAAACTATCCGCTTCCAAAGTAAACTTGTTATTCTTTAGCATTGAATATGCTTTTACCGGAATATCAATTGCATAAAAACCATGACCAAAGTTACGATACATGGCTCGCATCGTTTTATAAGAATCCATAAGAAATTGCTTATCTCCGGTTATGTTAAACATTTCCAGATAAAAATTAGCTACCCACGGATAGTTGTATGCACGATTACGTCCCGAATGATCAATACGCGACCAGGTATTTCCGTCTTTATCTTGCAGTTTTCTGACAAAATTGGCATATTTCAGTAGCGATTCCTTTATTTGCGGATCTTTAGTCTGCTGATATTGTAATGCCAGAAATACCCCCATTCCCAAACGTTCACGTCCTTCATCACGATCGCTGCTACTAACAGAAGGAGAATTATTCAGAAATATCTCATTCTTTTCATTGTCATACACCATGTAGGCACCATATCTGGCATCATTCTTATCATTCATCTGCTGATGCGTAATAATAAAATCAGCTCGTTTTTTCAGAAGTCCTTCTTCCGTGGATATAACAAAACAGGAAACCTGTGTTCGTTTTCCTTTATTATAGTTCAGTTCAAAATTCATCTCCCCTTCCTTTATTGATGGAATTTGAGCAATAATCTTATTACCACTTCGCTGAATTCCCATTTTATCTCCATTAATGGTAACAAAGGGATGCTGCAAAGCTACCTCACTTTCGAACTCAACCGAAAGGATTTCATATTTCTGATAAACATATTGTTTACTGCTTCCTAATACAATTCCACGTTTCAAAGCTTGCGAATAAAAATCAGCCTCGCCCTGATGTGAAAAAATTCTCCAGGACAGCACGTAACTCTTTTTAGGTTTTAAAGTTATTGATTCCGGATTAAAAACAATTACCCCTCTGGTATTCGACATTCCTTTCTCTCGCTGACGTTCTTTTATTTCATAACCAATTATAGAGCCATTGGTCAAGACTAATCCCAGATGAGGTGCATGCCCACTCATGTGCATAGCATTTACATAAGCTGCACTTCCCCCCGTCCATATATGAGCATTTGTGCGAGCATCAAAGCAGGTCTTTGCATCAGGGTAATTATCGTTAAATGGAGTATTAATGCCAATATCAGTCAATGTAACCTTTTTCTTTCCAATATTGGTGAAGGTATATTTTTCTAATAAATCACCGTTAATAGGTTTACGCTCAACACTGATTCTGATATTTCCGGCCATATAAATAACAACCGTAACATTACCTTCTTTCTTAATTTCAATTGGTTTTTGCCAGGAAAACAGAGAACTGTTATCAGGTGTTTTTATCGTAAAACTGCCTAATCCCCAACCATACTGTTTACCAATCCAGGCATATTGTGAACCATCTGTTGAAAGAATCCAGTTCATATTACGCACATCATTAGCTATAGATAGCTGTTTTACAGCTCCTGTCTCATCATCAATAACAGATTCTATATTCTGTGCCGACGTGTATAGAGAGATCATAGCAATTAATGCAAAAGCAAGCAGTTTAAGGTTCATAGTTGTTTTATTTTTTAAAAGCCAATGCGCAAACGTTTAGTTTCTAAACTCGTCATCATTTCTTTTTTTGAACAAAAATAAAAAAAGAAAGTTTATAAAAACCACATTAACTTCAAGTTTGCAATATATTTATCAATGAATAAAGATTTTTTATATCTTCTGAATAAAAATATATCTTTCAAATACCCTAATTTTGGGCAAAATTTAAAAGATGAAAGAAAAAAATAATAATAATTCAAGTTTGTTTGCCTTACTGAAACCCTATGCAAAGATGAACGGCATGATGCTGGCATTTGCATTATTGAGTAATGTAATAAATCTGATTATCCCTAAAATCATATCTAAAACAATAGACGGACTATCAAAAGGAGACATTGATTTCAAGCTGATGGCAGTTCTGTTTCTGGGAGCTTCATTCTTAATAAGTGTATTTACATTATTACAAAATGTGGTACAGACATACACGGCAGAAAGGGTTGCTAAAGATACCCGCAGTAAATTATCGGACAAGATCTTACGACAAAGCTTTGCATACATACAGCAAGCAAACCCGTCAAAACTACTAACGAATCTAACTTCAGACATAGATTCCGTGAAGCAGTTTGTTTCACAAGCAGTAGTTTCTATTATCTCATCCATATTTGTAATTATCGGAGTTATTATACTGCTATTCAGCATTAACTGGCAGCTAACTTCAGCCATTCTCATAATTATTCCGGCAATTTCGGGCGCATTTTACTTCACCATGCGAAAGGCCAAACCTAAATTTAAAAAGAGTCGGGAAGCTATTGACAATCTGAATCTGGTTATCAATGAAAGTATTCTTGGTTCAATGCTTATACGTATAATGAATGCCCAGCAAAAGGAATATAACAAGTTTATCAATTCCAATATAGAAGCGCGTAATATAGGACTTTCTATTGTGGCGCTCTTCTCCACCCTTATTCCGATAATATCATTCATTGCAGATGCCTCCATACTTATAACAGTATTGCTGGGAGGACATTTTGTAATAAGCGATAGTATGACTCTGGGAGATTTTGCAGCATTCAACAGTTACCTGTCCATTCTGTTTTTTCCGATTATGGTGATAGGATTTATGAGTAATATTATTTCTCAAGCCAGTGTTTCATATAAAAGAGTTAAGGATGTGCTTGAGGCTCCGGAAACTGTAGAAGAGGGTAAAATCACAGGTGAAATAACAGGAAATATTGAAGTAGACAATGTTTCTGTTATCTATAACGGTAAACCAGCGTTGAAAGATATTTCATTTTCTGTCAAAGCAGGTAGTCGCATAGCCGTTATCGGACCTACTGCCGCAGGTAAAAGTCAGCTGCTATATGCATTAACCGGACTGATTACACCTAATTTCGGAACAATCAGGTTTGATGGAAATGAAGTAAACCAATACAATGCGGAAACGTTTCACAGTCAGGTAGGATTTGTTTTTCAGGATAGTATTATTTTTAATGTGAGTCTTCGTGAAAATATAGCTTTCAGTAATCAGGTAACAGAAGAATCGCTTGAGAAGGCCATTGATACTGCCGAGCTGAGAGACTTTGTAAATAATCTCCCAAACAAGCTTGATACAATGGCCAGCGAACGAGGAACCAGTCTTTCAGGCGGACAGAAACAGCGAATTATGCTGGCTCGTGCATTGGCTCTTAATCCCAAAGTACTTCTTCTCGATGACTTTACTGCCAGAGTAGACAATAAAACCGAGAAGAAAATATTAAAGAACATTGAAGAAAATTATCCGGGAATTACCCTTATATCTATCTCGCAGAAAGTTTCTTCCATTAAAGATTTCGACCAGATAGTGCTTATCATGGAAGGTGAAATGATTGCAAAAGGCACTCACCAGGAACTAATTAATAATTGCACAGAGTATATCCAGATATATAACTCCCAGAAAAGTACCCATTTTTATGAACTATAAATTATCACATACAGAAGAACAGAAAAGTATAACCAAACTAAACTACAAGAAGTTTTGGGAATTACTGAAAGATGAGAAAAAGAGTCTCATCATCTGTACCATTAATATTCTTATAAATGCCGTACTGAATATGGTAGCTCCTTTTCTGATTGGTATTGCAGTTAATCAATACATGCAAACCAAGCAATACGGTGGTGTTCTGACTATCGCCTGCTACCTGCTTTTAATCTATCTTGGAGTATTGGCTACCGGAGCCATTCAAGGAAAAGTGATGGGTGGTGTAGGACAAAGAATGCTTTTTAAAATCCGCAATCTTCTTTTCTGGAAATTGCAGGAATTGCCTGTCGATTTCTTCTATCAGAATAAATCGGGCGACCTGATTTCGA
Source organism: Bacteroidaceae bacterium (assembly GCA_963668125.1). Classification (GTDB taxonomy): domain Bacteria; phylum Bacteroidota; class Bacteroidia; order Bacteroidales; family Bacteroidaceae; genus Bacteroides. Next base: position 3,178,773 of record OY764215.1, read on the forward strand.
GGATAAACAATGATACCGATAAACTGAATCTGTTCTTCTCACAATCACTTATTCAGTTTATGAATAGTGTATTCTTTATTGCAGGTGCAGCTACTGCTTTGCTATGTATTAACTTCAAACTGGGAGCAACCGCTCTTGCACCGGCCATCGTCCTTTGGGGATTCACCAAAGCTTCTTCCAGATGGGTAAAAAAGAAGAATGAAAAAAGCATGAAAACAATGGGCGACCTCAGTGCCGAAGTTCAGGAGAACCTTACAAACTTTAAAGTTATCATAGCATTCAACAGACGCGATTATTTCAAACAGAAATTCGATGAAAGTAATGAAATGAATTATCGCGCATCAGTAAAAGCCGGTCTGGCCAATAATGTGTTCCTGCCAATATATAGTTTTTGCTCAAATGTAGGACAGTTTATTGTACTGGCTTTTGGTATTTACCTAATCATGCAAGGAAGCTTCACCGTTGGATTCTTAATCAGTTTTCTAACCTATATTAATTATTTCTATGATCCATTGAGACGTATAGCCACTTTATGGACAAGTTTCCAGATAGCCCTTGCTGCCTGGGATCGTATTTCTCACATCCTCTCCATGGAAAGTAATCTTCCGGTTATGGAGTGTAAAAAGACTGAAGATCCGTCCAACTTGCTATCATTCAAAGATGTTACTTTCAGATATCCCAATGGTAATGAAGTCTTAAAGCATATCAGTTTCAATCTGGAAGCAGGTAAAACATACGCATTTGTGGGGCCTACTGGTGGAGGTAAAACAACAACAGCTTCACTTATAGCCCGGCTTTACGACCCAACAAAAGGAACTATTTTCTTTGAAGGAAAAGATATACGTTGCTATAAATCGGAAGAAAGAGCCCGAAATATTGGATTCATCTTGCAAGATCCATTCCTCTTTTCAGGAACAGTACTCGATAATATTATCTATGGTAATGACGAATTTAGTCAACTATCAGAAAAAGAATCTATTCAGAAAATAGAAAATGCCGGTCTTCACGAATTGATAGATAAGTTTGATAACGGACTACAAACAACGATTAATCTGAACAGCGAAGATATTAGTTTAGGGCAAAAACAACTCATAGCCTTTATGAGAGCCGTGCTTCGCAAGCCCAAACTGCTTATTTTAGATGAAGCCACTGCCAACATTGATACTGTAAGCGAACAATTGCTTGAAGATATTTTGCAGCAGTTACCAAGTAGCACTACAAAAGTTATCATCGCTCACCGTCTGAATACAATCGCAAATGCTGACGAGATTTATTTTGTAAATTCCGGAACTGTAGTCAAAGCCGGTTCACCACAAGATGCTGTCAATCTGCTTCTTCATGGAAAACGAGAAAGCTAAAAAGATACAATATGGAACCAAGAATAGAAATTATATAATAAATCCTTTACGATTTGTAATCGTAATGACCATTACGGTAATGGTCATTACGGTAACTATCATAATGCTTTCATATAAAACAAAAGATGTCCCCAAAACATCTATTCGTGGATATGAAAAACTTTAATCACTATTTTTTAATTCCTCAATCGCTTTATTTATAAATCCAACCTTATCTTTTTTCACCTCTTCCAACATTGCTTTTATATCTTCCGGAATAGGAAAATATTTTTCAGACCACAAATCGATTTCAATCAATATGGGAAGTAGGTCAATCCCCATTGAGGTTAACTTATATAATCCTTTTACTTTGCTTTCAGGATCTTCTGATCTTTCAATAATCTTATTTTCTTCCAAAGTCTGTAATCTAGAGGCTAAAATATTGGTTGCTATTCCTTCCGATGATTTTAAAAAATCGCTATACTTGCACTTTTTAGCAAACATCAAATCTCTGATAATCAGCAACGACCACTTATCTCCCCAAATATCGAGAGAACAACTAATTGGACAATCTGATCTTTTTTTATTCTTTTTCATAAAAACATTCTTATTTACTTGCAATTTGCAAGTTCTTCATTATCTTTGCACTTGCAATTTGCAAGCAAAGATACTAAATTATATTATAACCACAAGAAAGGGAAGAAAAAATGAACAAGGTATTTGAGCCAATTAATTTGGCAGGAATAATATTTCGAAACAGAATTATCAGGTCGGCAACCTATGAAGGGATGAGTGATGAGAGAGGTAACCCCACACCACAATTGCTTAAAGAGTACGAAGCATTAGCAAAAGGCGGTGTAGGTGGAATTATAACCGGCTTTATTGGAGTAAATCAGCAAGGAAAGAGTACAGGCTATTACATGTCTATGATAAATGAAGCCGAAAACATTGCTGCTTACAAAAAATTAACTACAAGAATGCATGAGTTGGGAACTCCTATTATTGCACAACTTAATCATTGTGGTGGCCAAACAAAAGAAGAAGCTACTGGTATGCCAGTTATTGCACCTTCAAAAATATCAGACTATAAGGCCAAAGAAATGACTAAAGCTGATATCTTAGAAGTAATAGAGGCTTTTGTCCAAGGAGTAAAGAATGCAAAAGAGGCTGGTTTTGATGGTGTGCAAATTCACGTAGCACATGGATATTTACTTTCAGAATTTGTATCTCCCAGGATGAATAAAAGAACTGATGAATGGGGAGGAAGTACTGAAAATAGATTTAGAATTATTAAAACAATATTTGAAAAAGCCAGAAAGGAAGTGGGCAATTATCCAATGATTGTAAAAATGAATGGCTATGAAACATTGAAAAACGGAATGACAATTGAAGAATCTGTTAAGATAGCAAAACTATTAGAACAAGTAGGGTGTTCTGGTATTGAAGTTTCTAATGGAACTGTAAAAGCCGGACTGGCAACAATGCGAGGACAGGTGCCATGGGAACTTATGGTGGCACAAAACAATAAGTTGAATAAAATGCCTAAATTTATAAAAGGCATTATCGGTGCTGTTGCAGAAATGACATTTCCACAACCTCAACCCAAAAGCTTATACAATTTGAATGCTGCATTATCAATCAAGAAAGCTGTGAATATTCCTGTGATTGTTGTAGGTGGAATAACAAACTTAGATGACATAGAAGATATTATTAATAATGACAAATGTGATATGGTTTCCATGTCAAGACCATTTATACTCGAATCGGATTTAGTTAATAAGTTCAAAGCCGGAAAGCAGACACATGCAAAGTGTATTCAATGTAATTTCTGCATTATCGGTTCAGAAAGTGGGCCTCTCAGATGTTATTATGGAAAAGTTCCGGCAAACCTGTCTTAGCACTTACCGGATAACTATTATTTCTAAATCATCTATAAAATAGAAAAAAATGGAATTAAAAGGAAAAACAGTTCTAATTACAGGTGGTACAGCTGGTATCGGCCTTGAAGCAGCAAAGCAATTTCTAGCAAAAGGTGCAAAAGTAATAATTACCGGAAGGAATCAGGATAAACTAGATGCTACAAAAAAAATGTATCCTGCTGTTGTCGCTATAAAGAGTGATGCAGCAAATGAAAGTGATGCACAATCATTGTTTAACAAAATAGAGGAATTAGGAGGAATTGATATTCTCTATAATAATGCCGGTGTAGTGAGTCCACCGCTAAATTTGGGTATTGCAAATGATAAACATGTTGAAGGTGCTACCTACGAAATAAATGTCAATTACCTCGGTGTTATCCGGTTAAATAATCTTTTTATGGAAATGCTGAAGGCTAGAAAAGAAGCGGCAATCATCAATACCACCTTTATTTTAAGTTTAGTTCCTTCGGTGATTGAACCTACCTATTCGGCCACAAAAGTAGCATTGCACTTTTATACAGAAGCGCTCAGAGAGCATTTGCGGATTTTAAAGAGTAACGTAAAAGTATTCGAATTGTTACCTCCTGTAGTTGCCACCGAGATGACTGCTGATAGAGAAAACAAGAAAATAAGCCCGGAGAAATTGGTAAAAGAATTAATTGGAGGACTTAAAAAAGATAAATATATCATTCGGGTAGGCGATTCAAAAATACTATATTTCTTAAATCGACTTTTCCCAAAAATAGCTTTTGGATTGGTAAATCAAAATAGAACTAAAATTTAATCTCACATGAAAGCATTTATAATTAAGCAATACGGCAAACAAAATGGTTTAGAATTAACCACGATGCCAGAACCGACAGTAGGAAAAAATGATGTATTGGTCCAGATATATGCCGCAGGTGTCAATCTGTTGGATTCAAAAATAAAAGCAGGAGAGTTTAAACTTCTTTTACCATACAAGCCTCCGTTTATAATTGGACATGATGTGTCAGGAGTTATAGTTAAGGTAGGCTCACAGGTACAGAATTTTAAAGTTGGAGATGAAGTCTATGCACGACCATCTGACTATAGAGTCGGAACTTTTGCGGAATTCATTTCGATAGACGAAAAAGATGTGGCTATTAAGCCTAAAAAACTTTCAATGGAAGAAGCCGCTTCAATTCCTTTGGTAGGTTTAACTGCCTGGCAAGCATTAATAGAAAAAGCAAATATTCAGAAAGGTCAGAAAGTTTTTATTCAGGCAGGCTCAGGTGGTGTTGGCACATTTGCCATTCAATTAGCGAAACATTTTGGCGCTACTGTAGCCACCACAGCCAGTGCTGCCAATTTTGATTTAGTAAAAAGCCTTGGTGCTGATATTGTTATTGATTATAAAAAAGATGATTTTGAAACAATTCTTAAAAATTACGATCTTGTTTTGAATAGTCAGGATACAAAAACCTTGGAAAAATCACTAAAGATATTAAAACCGGGAGGAAAAATTATATCTATTTCTGGCCCCCCTGATCCTGATTTTGCCAAAGAAATCGGTTTAAATTGGATGATGAAATTGCTTATGTCTATTTTAAGTTATAAAGTTCGAAATAAAGCAAAGCAAAATCGTATCAGCTATTCTTTTCTATTCATGAGAGCAAGCGGAAATCAATTAAGCCAGATTACTTCACTTATTGATTCCGGAATCATACGTCCGGTTATGGACAAAATATTTCCATTCGAAGCCACGAATCAGGCTTTGGCTTATGTGGAAACCGGACGAGCAAAGGGAAAGGTAGTCATCAAGCTAAAATAATTAAACAAACAACTAATGAAATAGATTGTTCAGAGTCGTTATGGTTTGAATTTATAAATGGCTAATCCCTCTGCTGTCAACAAATACTTTTGCTTTGGATGTCTTGGATTGTTGAGATATAACATCACAACAAATCCTTCATTCATGGCAGGCGACAAGTAATTATCCATAAAATTCTCACGGTTCTTTAAGTTCATAACTGCCAGCATTTCTTTGATGGATAATTGCTGTTCACCTAAGGTCTTTATCAGACTTAGAATCGCAGGTGAACTTGTCGGAAGCTTGTCGGGTACTTGTTGGGTACTTGTCGGGTGTTGTTCTGAAATCCATTCTTTGGGAGCATCAATTACCATATAGCGATTCTTTAGCTCATTCATATCACATTTTTTTGTTTCAAAACATAAGCTTATCTAATCATTATCGTAATGACCATTACGGTAATAGCCATTACGATAGAATGCATAACACTTTCATATACGACTTAGACACTGACTCCGACACTTCAATACGAGTTAAGCTAAACATTAAACAAAAGGATGTAATGAATTTCTGTAGCGTATCTCGTAGCAGTAAGGAAATATTAGAGAGAGTTGGCTTAAGTTATCATACTAAGAATATTGATAAATATATTAATTATTTGGTGAATGCTGGCTACTTGGAAATAACCAATCCGGAAAATCCAAATGCCATAATCATTCCTCTATTATATTTGCAAATTTCCCCCACACTATACCTCTATATGCCGAGACTGTTCCTTTTGGTATATACAGTTTACACGAGCCGGCATAGAATCTTGTAGTAGTAGAACTCCCATTTTCAAAGGTGTTTACATTGACTGTTGGCGGAATTAATGTCTTAAAATGTATCTCATTCAACTCATCACATCCATCAAAAACGTTATTACCAAGGTATGTTACGTTATTGGGAATAGTTATAGAAGTTAAATTTGTTTCACCAAATGCAAGATCCCCAATGTATGTTACACCATTAGGAATAGTTATTGAAGTCAATCCTGCGCAATTAGCAAATGTCAATTTTCCAATACGTGTAACGCCATTGGGTATAGCTATAGAAGTTAAACCTGTACAAGAACAAAATGCATATTCTCCAATAGAAGTAACACTATTTGGTATAGCTATAGAAGTTAAGCCTTTACAATGATAAAAGGCACAATCCCCAATGCGTGTTACGCCATCAGGAATATTTACAGAAATTAATCCTTCTAATCCAGAAAACGCCAAGTCATCAATAGATGTTATATTATTAGGAAGTTTTATTGAGGTCAATTTAGAGCAATCAATAAATGTATAAGCTCCAATTTTATTTGTAGATGTTGAATAATCAAGGCAGTAATTACTTCCACCAGATACAATATTGGCTCCAACTAAATCTAGTACTGAAAGTTTTCCTTCTGTAAATTTATTTTTAACATAACATCCAGCCATTTCACGAATGAATTTAATGTCAGTACCATTCAAATATCCTGTTATGGTAAGATTTGTAATTTGATATTTCTTTTTTGAAGATATTAAATCTGATAAAGTTCCAGCTTTAGCAACATTAACTGTAACAAATGTACTCTCTTCATTATTAGAGACATCATCTTTTGAGCAACTAGTAACTAAAAATATTATAATAAGAAATAGAAAACATCTTTTCATCCTAAATTGATTGGTTGTAATATTCATTTTATTCTTTAATTTAAAAATATTTTTCAAAGTTAGCACAACAATGTATAAAAACAAAATTAAATTATACTTAAAGCTATATTTGAATGTACCTTTAATAAAAATCTTCACTATAGAATAAATTTTATATTGTAATATACTATATAAATTAAAGCGTACCTATATTATTTACATACAAACATATTTTGTATTAATTATTATGATTTAAAATCCCAAAATCAATCTAGCAATCTAACACCACCCACCTAACCACTTATAAATAAACAAAATAGAACCGCTAAATCAATCAAATTTGATCTAGCAGTTCTATTTTGAAAACCCTATCCATAATTAGTTATTAAATAAAAAAGTGAAAGTTAGAAAAATACTAAAGATCTTTACCTTTTCTTAAATCCATTAATTCACATCAATAATCACTCTCCTATAAGACACTAAATTAAAAGCTCCATCATCATACACTTCGCAAACGAAATGGATTGATTTTCCTGCTGCATCCTGAGGTACAAGAATATTGATGGAAGAGAAATTATTATTACTGATTGCTATATTAGACTTATAACTGCCAGCTTCCGGCTGCTGCCACCAAAGGAATGAAAGCTTATCGCCTTCTGAATCTGTCGACTTTGAAGCATCAAGGTGGATGGTCTTACCCGCCTTCGCCTTTATATGAATTGGCGAAATACCCTTCTTATTATTGATAATGACTTGCGGGTTGGTATTCCCCTTACCTTCATGTGCCCACTGCATACGAGCTGCGAAATCGTTCAGTTCATCAGGATAGAAACGACGCTTATAGTTCTCGGTGATTGTCTTTTGTGGCTCTTGCCAACTATTCCATGCATAAGTGATAGAGTCGGGACTAATGCCAAAAGCATGACAACCACCCCACCCTGCCTGAGTTGGATCTTCCGGGTCAGAAAGTCCGTTAGGCATTACATAGAGAAATGATGGTGTATCGCCTTCCACTCCCCATTTATAGTTAGGATAAATGCTCCCCATAGCGCCATGACCTTGAATGTACTGTTTATGCTTATCCCAATACTTCTTCCCGAGGTCGCATTGCAGTTGCCATGTTCCTTCATCCCAAATAAACTTTAAATCATCCTTGAATTCACGGCGCATCCACATGTGGGAACTATAGGCGCGATTCATGCGCATATCATATTTCATGTCCTGATCGGTAATTGTGTAAATGCGGAACTTATGGAGGAATGCCTTTAGTTGTTCTGGAGTGCGTGTCTGCTGCACTCGCCATATTGCTTGAGCAAGAGTGTTACCACCTCCCCAAGTAGCAATCCATATTGGTCGGTCATCATCTTCATCAGCAAGTTTTATAAGAAAGTCGCTTCCTTGAGAATCATTCCCCTTACCAATAACCTTGATACCGGCACGATGACTTCCAGACATAACACGACCACGAATATACTCAGCACTTGGCCAATAGCCTAACTGTTGTTTGCCATTCTCCTTATCGAGAGAAAGGAATGATGTTTGCGATGAGCGCGCTTTCAAATTCTGAACATCCTTTGCATAAGCATCAACCACCTGTGTGAGATTCCGCACCCACTCTTCCGGATAAGGATCACAATTCCAACCAATGGTGGTCATGATAGCCTCAATCTCGAAACGATCAGCATAAGCCAGAAGTCTTACCGCCGACTCCATATCATCAGGCTCAACATTACAATCTCCTATGTCGGTAAGAACCACAAGGCGTGGTTTCAGATTTTCCTTCCATTGCCTGGCCTGCTGCGCCATAAGTGGCAGAAACAAAAGGGAAAGTATTGATAATAAGGTTCGTTTATTCATAATATAGTTTTAATTCTCTACAATGTAGTTGGGTTAATGCGACAAAGATAAAAAGTTGTTTTTGTAAACTTATTATCTTTACTGCGATAATGATTTTTTAGTTGTTAATATTGTTATCACCAGTTGGCGGAATTAAGCATAGGTAAATATTTAGCCTTATCAGGGAATATTAATACGCCAAACATAGGTAATTCCGCCTACCAACGTAAAGACGATGTATATGTGGCGTCAATCTGCTGCCTGAAAGATTAGGAACTAGTACATTACTCACCCACAATAATTTTAATCAAAAAAAGCGAGAAATTCAAGCTTTGAACGTTACCGGCAGTTATGTAGACGAATTGAATGAAATTATTCGAAGTGATTATCGAACTTATAGCTGGGCAATATTATAGTGATATTTTAGCTAATAGATGTAAAAGCAGAATTATTTGACATCTATTGGAACAGAAAAGATGATTATGAATATTACCATTCATTACTGATATAAAAAACATCACCGGCTGATGCTTTCTTCAATAAATTATGTTTATAAACATAATTTAGTTAAAATTCTTCTCATTCCTTTTCTTATATACTAAATAGTCTCTACCTTTGAAATAAAAAAACAATGTTTTCAGAACAAATACAAGAATTTGATAAAAATATATCTACACTAAAGGATTTTGTAGATGAAGTTGATGTGTTTATCAAAAATAGAGCTAAAGAATCTCTAAACAAAGCAAGACCTTTTTTTCTTAAGGGTATAGGGAAATATGTATTAACACAAATGGAAAGTGAAGGAAATCCTAAAGCTGATAAAGTTAGTGAAATTTGCGAACAATTAGATCAAAGTGTAAAAGAAGATTACGGATTTAATTTAGATATATCAATAGATAATATTAAGAAAGGTAAAAATGGAGAATTGAAATTACAAGGAATCAGTTTCAGTGGTCCTAAAAATGAAGTTGAGAATTTTGCATATAGATTAAATAAATATGATAATCAATTATCTCTTTTTTACAGAAGTAGTTTTATTAATTTATTATGTACAGTAGAGTGGTTTTTTTCTCAAATTATACATGCTTACTATATTAAGTTCCCTGATGCTTCTGGGATTGAGAAGAAAACACTGACCTTTAGTGAACTTAAAGCAATAGGTTCTATTGAAGATGCACAAAGCTATTTGATAGATGATAAAATTGAAAATATCTTGAGAAGTAGCTTTGAAGATTGGCTTAAAACTTTAAAAACAGAACTTAAATTGAAATTAGGCTATATAAATCCAATAGAGAAACAATTAATAGAAATTTATCAGCGAAGAAATATTATAGTTCATAATGGAGGAATAGTAAATTCAATTTATCTTTCTAAAGTAGATAGATCTTTGACGAAAGAGATTCAGAAAGGTGCAGAAGTATCAATAAGTAAAACGTATTTTAAAAAAGCCATTGATTTATTACATAAATCTTTCTTGCTCATTGCATGTGAACTTTGGAAAAATTTAGAATCTAAAAATGTAAATCGTGCAGATAAGCTTGGAGATATTATATATGATAACTTGTTAATAGGGAATTGGGATTTAGCAGAATCATTAAGTTTATTTATAACAAAAGATTCAGAAATGGGACCTATTGATAAATGTATAGCTCAGTTGAATTATTGGTTATGTAGAAAAAGAAAAGGAGAATGGAGTATTATAAAAACAGAGGTTGAATCCGCAAACTATTCAGATAAAAATAATTTATTAAAAATAGGATTAGCTGCTTTAAAAGAAGATAAAGAATCTTTTTTCAAGATACTTCCTATAATGTTACAAGCTGGTGAAATAAATGCTAAAAAAGTGATAGAATTTCCTATTTTTAAAGAGATTATAGAAAGTGATGAGTTTGAACAATTCACGAAAGATAATCCTTCTTTTTCATTTTTAGAAAATAAGAATATCCAGGAAGGAGAAATATTAGAATCAACTTCTATTAATGAGAAGCAATCACTTTCTGAAAAGACAGCGTCTTTAAACGAAATTATAACATTAGAAAAAAGTGAAGAACAAGAATAAAATCTTTAAATATACAAATGGTAATCTCTACATGGAAGTTTGAAATTATAATTTGATAAAGATTACATAAGTAGTTAATTCTTAATGTGACATTTTTTATTACATTAAGAATTTCCTTGTAGCAGGTTCTTAAAATAAAGTCATTAAAAGAAAGCGCAAATAAATAGTACGTTGCTAGGTCATTACCCTTTATCGAATATATATTTTTACTAATTGCTTTTCAGAATTGCAACCTGCAAACATATAGTAGTTGCATACGGATGTCGCAAACGCTGAATTCAAGTTATAAATGCGACAATTCTTGATACATCCATGTTAGTTCTCTTTCATATTTTTTATTTATGCTCTTTCTTACCATTTCGAACGGGTTTAGATATCCATATCTTTTTCTTGGTCTTAGATTAATAAGATTCGTTATTTCTTTCAATTCTTTTCCATTGATATATTTGAACTCTTTCCATTTAGGTAAATACTGCCTGATAAGTCCATTAAGATTCTCATTAGCTCCTCTTTCCCATGAGTGATATGGTCTTGCAAAGTAATATTTTATTCCCAGTTGTTTTGCAATTTCTTTATGTCCTGCGAATTCAGTTCCGTTATCAGAGGTAATTGTGTGTAATAGTTCTTTATATGGTTCTAATAGGTAAACGGTTGCCGCAGTGACATATTTGGCTTCTTTATTTGGTAGCTTCATTGTCCATAGTTTCCCTGTGGCTCTATCATTAATGGTTAATATAACTCCCGATCTGTTTTTACCTATAACAGTGTCTATTTCCAAATCTCCAAATCTTTTTTTCTTTTCCACAATCTTAGGCCTGTTTGATATATCTACCCTATCTTTGATCCATCCTCGATCTTGGTTTTTATTCTTTCTTTTTCTATATTTTCTTCCTTGCCTTCTTAAATAAGCGTGTAATCCGCCTCCTTTCTTTTTGTCCTCCCATATCCAACCGTAGAGAAATTCATGGGAAACCATTGAAATATGGTTTAGGTTACACCATCCAGCAATTTGCTCTGGACTATAATGTCTTTTCGTGAGTAAAAAATGAGCGTGACTTTCCATTTCCTTTGTAAATTTTTGAGGTCTGGCACGTTGTTTTTTTCGAAGTTCATATCGGTAGTGGGCATAGTCAGGGTCATAACCATCAGAGGATTTAAATTTATTACGACGAATTTCACGATAAATAGTACTCCGATGAAAGCCTAATAAACCTGCAATTTCATCTTTATTCTTGCCTGCTTGTAGATATGCATTTAATTCATATCTTTGTTTCTCGATAAATTGTTTCATATACGACTGATTTTGTAGGAGATTGAGGGAGTAATATCGGAACTATTTTCCAATAGAGACAGGAGATGAAGAACTTTTTTCATCTTCTGCTCTATAAAATATTATCAAAACTCAATCTAACAAAGAAAGTCGCATTTATAACTTGAATTTAGGAACGATGTAACAAAATCATTTTTTTACAAATCAATCTAGCAATCTAGCGCAGCCCACCTAACCACCTATAAATAAACAAAATAGCACCGCTAGACTTCCAAAAAGAAGTCTAGCGGTAGTCTAGCAGTCTAGCGCTTGTATCGCTTATTTAATCTCTACTACGCGGTACACTATTCCGCGATGTGCTATACGATTCTCAAATTTATTCTTCAATGTTCTGCCTAAAGCCATTGCAGCATTGCGTGTATATGTAAATTTGGAGTCGCGCTGCTGCATGCGTTTCAGCATCTCTCCGCAAGTCAGTTCCTCGGCTGGTTCATCGCCTACCGGAGAACGGAAATAGATGTCGGCAACTTCTTCTTCGGGCATCACTTGCTGAAAGCGGCGATTGCTATTGGTAATGTACGCCTCTTCTTCGTGAGTAAACCAGTAACGTTCATCGTTGCGGAGAGCCTCAACGGCTTGGGCGTAAAGTTGTTTGTAGTCAATGGGCGATTTATAATCAATCACTCCCAATATAGCTATGCAGATGTAACGACGGCTTCCGGTTGGGTCGTTCAATAAATCAAAGCTGTTGCTTGTGGCTATAAATGTGGCGTACCTGCGCATTTGCTGGGTGACACTGGTGTGGGGCAAACGGGCCTGAACAACTGCTTTTTGCAGAATATGTTTCACAAATCCCTGATAAGAGGGACTGATAGAATCGTACTCGTCCATATTTATCAACGCAAAGCGGGTTAATGCCAGCTGAACATCACTGCGTTTGCTGAAGTCTATACCATCAGTGTAGTATTCCCGCAGCTCGGGTGGCAAAAGGTTCATGCAATAAGTTGATTTTCCGGAACCCTGATCGCCCACTAGCAACGGCAATGTGCTGTTTGCATGATTGCGGTCAAGTTGTTGCCAATGAGCAACCATTGAGAGAAACCAAATGTAGAACAGATCTCTCCATCGAGGGTTATCGCACGGCACACGGTCGGCCAGTTCACGAATGCGGTCTTTTCCGTCCCATTTTCCTACATTGAGAAGATAATCTTCAATAGGATCATAAGATGGCACACGATTTGATTCCACATAACGCTTAATATCAACATCCCATGACGGAAGTCCTTCTGCCAGTGCATCGAGACAAATCGTATTAAGTGCCTGCTTATTTACAGGACGGAAATCAAAGTAGAAAGATTTCTGTTCCCTGTATTCTACCATACCTTTCACGGTATTTCGTCTGAGCTGATATCGCCGTTTCATAAACTCTTCCATCTGTGCCACCAATGTCATGGAGGAAGATATGCAAGGCTTACCACCAAACTTATTTGAGATGGTATAAATGTTGCGGAAGTTTGTCCGCACCTCCAGTTCGTACTTATTCAAGTTATAATACATCAATGTCCACTTTATCGCATCTTCTTCCGGAATACCCGAACGGTAGCAGTTTTCCGCCAGTTTAATAAGAAACGGAAGCACCTCACCACTCTCCCATTCTACATTGCCCACGGTGTTCAAGGCATCCCACATGGAAGTGCTAAACAGTGTGGAGATAATGTGACTCCGTTCGTACCCAGGCAACAGGCGTTGCAAAGGATCATTCATCTGCTGACGTTCCTCTTCATAAGTAGGCTCGGCAGGCATACTTACCGGCTGCTCTATACGAATAGGCACGGCATCAGGATTATGATACAACGAAGGATCAAAACTCATGCGGCATCCATGTTCCAGTACCGGTTCTTTTAGTTCTATTTCGCGTTTCAGCTGAGGCTGATACCATTTTACCGCCTCGCGATAAGCCTGTGCATGAAACATCTCGGCCAGTTTGCGGTTCTGGGGCAATGTACTGTCGGGCAATGTAAAAGGAACCACGATCTTTACACTCTTATCGCTTGAGCCGATAAAAGCGAGTAAGGTTTGCGGCAATTGAGATGCCCTTTCGCGTATTTGTGCCGCTTCGTTTGTATTTGCCAGATTATTCACTTCAATGGTTACACAACCATTGTAGGAAGACAAAATCTGCTGGCTGCCATCTTTACGGAAGACTCCTCCAAAGACTAGTCGGGGGAGTTTCTTCACCTCCGGAAAATTTTGGCCGGCCATTGCGTACTGAAGTACATTTCTTAGATTAGATACTGGTCTGCTGCTTATTTCGGTTCTCATAGCTTCTACAGCAGTTTCAAATTCAAGGATACGTTGTGTTTGTGTTTTACCGTCGTTACGGTATTGTGTTATTTTCATAAAGTTAGTTAGGGTTATTAATTACTTCTTTGTAGTTTCTCGGTAAGTACGCTGATACTTTATCTGAGGCAGCATACTGCGCATTTCTTTGTCTGCTTTGAAGCAAACACGCTGTGCCGTTACTTTTGATGGTGTACACTCATCGGGTGTTTCAAAACCTTCGCTACCTGCTGAGATCGAAAACAGACCGATATTTTTCAGATGAACCGTATTTCCTTTCATGAGGTATGTTTGCATCACATCTCCCAATGCAATAACTGCTGCATGCACATCCGATTCATGAAGCGAACAACGCCCGCTGATATCCTTTGCCAACTCATCTATCCCCACTTGTCCGGAGCTAACCGGAACGCCGTGATAGCGTACTTTCTCTTCTTCTTTACTCTTATCTACTTTTTGACGAACAACATATAAAGACATACTTATTTGTTTAATTAATTTATAATCAGGTTATTTTTCGCACACCCGAGTGTACCCGCCTCTTACACCCGGGTGTAAAAACAAACTCCACCCGGGTGTACAGGCGATATACACCCGGGTGGAGCGTTATTTTCATTTCTACAAATATAATAAATATTTATGTAAAATCCAAATATTCAGGAGGGTATTTGCGAGCTAATAAGGACTTATTTTGTAACAAAAGAAGATTATAAAAGCAACCACAAGAGCAGGTGCTAGACTGCTAGACTAGCGCTAGACTTTATCAGGTATATCTAGCGCCTATATAACACTAGCAGTCAACATGTTAAATGCCAACTGCTAGACTGCTAGACTTTTTTGCGATTTTTAATTTTTATGAGAGAGAGAGTTTTTATATGCATTGGCTATTTATCAGATATAAGGGAATTTATTCTCCCATATCTTTCAAATGTAACTCTAATGCTTTGACAGAAATATAAATTTCATATATAGATATAGTGAGCGAGATAATCAACAGTACCAGTGCCAAACCGAAAATGTAGACTGACACAAGTTGTAATTCGATATATACAAAGAACATACTAATAACACAAAGCAGCAAGCTACTGATGCCTGTAAACTGCATAGCACGCGTCAGGTAAAGTCTCTTCCTCAGGTTAGCAATCTGTGCTGCTTTTACCGAGGATGGATTTGCTACATATTGTTCTTTTAAAGTACGCACTAGTTGGGCATACGATAAGAATCGGTTAGTATACGCCAGCATTATCAACGATATAGCTGAGAACAGTAAAGCCGGAGTAGTTAAATCTATTTCCATAATTATTCTGTTATTTAGTTACGCGAGTTCGATATAACAACACTATCTTAATTCATCTTTTATGATGATAGTTTGATAATTCAAAGTTACTGTTTTTTTAATACTACCTTTACCGTTGGGAAGAGTTTATTTTCTTAAGTACATTCCGAATACAGTTTTTTACTCCGGTAGAGAAATATTCTGTTTCGGCATTTTCCAGATAGAGCCTAATTTCATTTAGCAGTTCCGGCTCTTTAAGGGCTATTTTATATGCCAGCTTTATACAAAGTGCCTGAACAGCTATTGCTTCGTCCGGCGAAAGCATTTTCTCCAGACAGAAATTGTAAAGCTCTACAGGGAATTCAGCAGGTACTGGAAGGTTATACAGAATTGAAAGCAGCAAGCGTTTGGTCCCGCTATGTTTCATGGAGAGAGTAAGGCAAACTATCTCATTGTATTTAGGAATAAACCATTCAGGGCTTAATTCGCTAAGTTTTTCGCAAGCCCATGCCGCCCTCCAGGATAATTTTGTTTCTTTGCTTATTATCAGGCTGTAAAGAGGTTCAAAATCTTCGGGATAAAATAGAACGGATGCAACTATGGCATCAACAAAGTTCCTTGACAGCGTAGAAGATAGTTTCGACTCGAAATCTGTTATTCTTTCCATATCACTATTAACTCACTCCATTCAGAAGTGCTATTTATGAAGCAATATTTTCTCACTGATTAATACTGCACTACGGACGTATTCAGCACAATGCGTCCTGAAAATATTCAATTCACGAACTTTAGCATATCCTTCAGGAGTACTCATATCAATGCCATCCAGCAAATCTTTACAGCAAATAGAACCGTGCTTTTTCTTAAACTCTGAAATAAAATGGGTGGTCAAGTCATAAGTATATGATTTTTGCTCAGTGCTATCATTTTCATCCATGCCATACTTCAGACCAATTGCCATCAATGCTCCGGTAACCGCACCGCACATTTCCTGACGAAAAGCAACTCCTGATCCAAAGGGTGTTGCAATTCTAAAACAGTCACTTTTGCTAATATTCAGTTCTGTAGAGAAGACTGATAAAACAGACTGTGCACAGTTGAACTTTTTATTAAAGGTTTCTACAGCTTCTACTGATCTTTCTTTTTCCATAATAATATTTTGTGTAAAAGTAGTAAACTTTTATATTCAAAATTAAAACAGACGTGTAAATAATAAAAAATAAAAGTCAGGAAGAAAATTATATTCTTCCTGACTTCATAAACTGATACATCAACAACTTATATATTTTAAGCTATTTGATAATCTTATAACCTAACCAATTTCAGTAAATAAACATCATTTTCACGAATATCGAGTTCTTTGGAAAATACAGCACCCTGCTTCACTGTTACTTTTTCGGAAGAAACTGGTGATCCGTCGTTTAGCTTCTTTATCTGCTCAACCTGCTGTTTTGTAAGCTGTGCCGGTTTACCCATATCCAGATAAGTGGTATAAGTATCGTTTACACGATATCCAACTTTGTATATTTCGAGTGTATAATCACCATCGGGAACATTCGAAACATTTATTTTCACTTTTCCTTTCACCTTAGCAGGTAAGTCCCGAACATAGTATACCTGATTATTTACAGAATCGCCCGGATGCGTGTTGGTGAAATCCCATAATAACACCTGAATATTTCCTTTTGAGTCTTTGCATGCCCAGGAAGATGAATCGTTATTGATAAGCTCTGTATTTCCTAATTGATTAATGAATTTGAAGGAATAAAAAGCCGGTTTATTGATTCCCTGAGTATTTAAAAGTCCGAATCCGCCATGGAAAGGTGTGAAACGTGGACCGGCTTCTTCAAAGATATCTGTAAACACCCAATAAGACATTGAGTTGGCTGCTGCTCCAACGTTCTTGATTTTATCGAGTACATAAGAAGCTTCATGGTAACTGTCGTGTATAGGATCGGAAGGTGTGTAAGATGCACTCCATTCGGTATAATGCAATTCCAGACCGGGCATAACAGAAGCAGATATTTGCTTACGTGAATTCAACATATCACCACTAACGGCCATTGGATCCTGACTTAGTACAGTGCCCGAATTACCAAATTCGTCAAGATATCCTTGATTTACACCGTAAGTATGAGTGCTTATAAAATCCAGCGGAAGCAAATTCTTATTGCAGAAATCAATCATTTCCGGCACCCATGCTGCGCCTGCTGTAGCCGGACCTCCTACTCTATATTCTTTATTTACAGTTTTAATAGCTTTTGCGGCATATCTGTACAATTTAAAATATTCTTCTTGTGTTCCTGCCCAAAATCCATCGAGATTTGGTTCATTCCACACTTCGAAATACCATGATTTAACTTCGTCGGCACCATAGCGCTCTGTAAAATGAAGCGTAAGATTACGAATTAAATCCTCCCACTTATTATAATCCTTAGGAGGAGTAACGTTTCCTCTCCACCAGAAAATAGTTTTAGAACCACTGGCCAGAGCAGAAGGCATAAAGCCCAGCTCCACGAAAGGTTTTATTTTTATACTCAGTAAATAGTCATATAAAGCATCAATATACTGAAAGTTATATTCAGGATTTCCTTTTTTATCTTCCCGGTAAACAGCCATATCATCGGTCAGCAA
Organism: Bacteroidaceae bacterium; assembly: GCA_963668125.1. Lineage (GTDB taxonomy): Bacteria > Bacteroidota > Bacteroidia > Bacteroidales > Bacteroidaceae > Bacteroides. The sequence goes on from OY764215.1 coordinate 3,196,876, forward strand.
ACCATGCATACGGATATATTTAAAATCGCATTCCTTTTTTACGTAAGCAAGTTGTTGCTGCCAGTCGGCACGTAGACCTTCATTAGCACGACCTGCTCCGATACATTCTAATGGAGTTTTACATAGTGCACCTTTCTCTTTCGAATAATCAACTACAATTTCTCTCGCATTTAATTTGGCTATCTGTTTCTTTTTTGCAGGAGTTGCTGAATATGAGTTTTGTAAAACAGATAAAAAGGGAATCAGTAATAAATACTTCACAATACTTTTCCATTGATTTAAGGATACAAATAATTGGGACATAAGATCTGCGTGTTTAATGTTTTTCATGATGCAAATATATATCAAATCTGACTAATACAGGTACAAAAATGTTTAAAATAAGTGCTCGTAATGTTTTTACATACAATATACACCATGGGGTACAATAATATTATACATATTTAACCTTATCATTAAACTATTTTTTATATTTTTACATCGCAATTTTATACAAACATTATTCCAGTCACACTTACTATAGAGAATCAAAAATTACAGCTGCATCTAACTAAATTATTAAAGATGAAAACAATTAATTTATTCGAGACCTTTATTCTATCTCTTTTTACTCTGTGTCTCATTTCGTGCAACAAAGATGACGATGGATCAGATTCACCTCCTACCGTTCCTACTTATGAAGCAACATTTAATGTAAGTTTGGGATATAAACACAAGGTAACAGATACTAACAGCAATCAGGTATTGGTGGATGTTGATTATGGAGTAACAAATATGAATATGCTTGCTTATGTAATTCATAACGAGAGTGATGGACATTTTATAAAAATGGGAAAGATAAGTCTATCTACTCTTCAGAGCATTACAACAGATAACATAGCTTCGGTAAAAGAGTCATTGCCAGAAGGCAAATATTATATGACTTTTGTTGCCTTTAAAGATTTTCAGATTGACCCCCAAAGTAATAACTTTCTGGCATTCTTCAATTCTGTCACTAAGAACTATGAAGATGCAATTATACAAGTTCCAAATGACTATATTCATTATGCAACAGCTGAATTTGAAATTTCTGCAACAGATGGAGCGAATAACCACATGCTAATGGTTTTAAAGAAAATGACAACCGACTTAATTTTTGAATTTGACAATGCAGATATAATTCCGACCAACAACAATTACAATTTAACCGTTGGAGTGGAGAACATACCATCTGCATTTTTCATCAAAACAGGTAAAACACTCACTGTCAAAGAAACAAAAGAAAAAGGATTGTATCTATACTCAGGTAGTAGGAATATAATAACACTAGCAAACAAAGACACAAAAGCCGTGGTTACAACTTTCCATACTTTATCAAACGACAATCTGCCAATATCAGACCGTGGCAAATACTGGTTTGAATTTAAAGAAAGTGCTAATGGAGGAAAACAAATTAAAGCAGCTTCGAAAAACCTTGACGAGTTCTCTCCCAATCATACATCTTCAATGTATATTTATGATTTGTACGATAAAGGGCAGACATTAATTAATAAAACAGAAACTATAAAACACGAATTATAACGCCGAAACATTTTAATATTACATGCGTTATTTAATTACAGAAAATCAAGCGCGGGCAATTTTATCTAACCAATAACACTAATTTAACCTCTATAAAACAAAAAAACGATATCCTTGCCCGCGCATAAACTTAAGAAGACTCTAAATTCACAGTTTATTCATTCACAGTTTTTATTTTTCCATCCTGCGTATATTCTAATTCGCAAACTTTGAGGCTGCGAAGCCATGTTTTACCATTTGAAGGAACACAGTCATGGTGGAATAAATACCATTTACCTTTATATTCGGCTATTGCATGGTGAGTGGTCCATCCTACAACCGGTGGCAATATTACACCCTGATAAACGAATGGTCCGTAAGGGTTATCACCAATTGCATAACACAACAAGTGTGTATCGCCTGTAGAATAAGAGAAATAATATTTTCCGTTGTATTTATGCACCCATGAAGCTTCAAAGAATCTTCTGTTATTATCGCCGGCAGTCAGTGGCTTACCGGTTTCATCCAGAATAACAACGGGTTTTGGCTCTTCTGCAAATTCAAGCATATCTTTGCTCAATTTCACTATGCGTGAAGGAATCGCAGGTTCGTTATCAGCAGGAAATGCTGCACACTCCAATGCCTTATTATCACGGTAACGCTGAAGTTGGCCACCCCATAAACCACCAAAATACATATAATAATTTCCGTCACCATCATCTAATATAGCCGGATCAATGCTGTAGCTTCCTTTTATTGGATCTGATTGAGGTACAAACGGACCTTCGGGACGATCGCTCACTGCAACACCAATGTGAAAAACATCATTCTTATCCTTTAACGGAAAGTACATATAATATTTTCCATCTTTGTAAGCTACATCACAATCCCAAAGCTGACGCCCAGCCCATGAAATATCTTCTACTTTCAGTACTACTCCATGATCTTTAATTTCACCGTTCATCACATCATCTGTAGAAAATACATGATAATCTCTCATATCAAAATGATCGCCATTATCATTTTCCGGAATCCCTGATTCCCAGTCATGAGAGGGGTATATATACAATCTATCGTTAAACACATGTACAGCCGGATCTGCCATGTAATCATTCTCAACTAAATATCTTACATCTTTCATAGTTGTTTATTTTGAGCTGTTTAAAATCTTATTAATAAATGGTTTAGGGTTGTAGTTACGATCGAAATATAAAGGATAATCGGTTCTTCCTCTTACAGGGAAACCATTTTTCCAGGAATCGCCATCAGTAATACCCCATACAGTAACACGTGATATAACATCTGAATACTTAATAAACATATTAAAGAATTTCTCCATACGGTTGTTCCATTCCAATGAAACAGAATCGGGAAGTCCGTTTGGATAAGGATTCATTTCTTTCTTATAAGTAACCATATCCGAAACATTAGCACTCATATTTACAGTAGGCAAAGCACTCATATCCCACTCAGTAATCATAACCTTTGCACCTGTACTGCTAAAACTTTTAATGCTTTCTTCGAATTCATCAAAAGCAGGATAATCCATACCCATGTGTCCTTGCATACCAATTGCATCAACGCGAAGTCCTTTTCTTTTCATACTGTTTACCAGTTCCACTACTTTGTCACGCTTACCCTTTGCATTCATGCCGAAATCATTGTAATATAATTCTACATTGGGATCGGCTTCGTGTGCATACTGAAAAGCAAGAGGAATATACTCTTCACCTAAAATCTCATAGAATTTGGTTTTGCGCCATGATCCATCTGATTCAATGGCTTCATTCACTACATCCCAACCTCTTATCTTACCTTTATAACGGCTTACGATTGTGTGTATATGATTTTTCATACGTTCCTTCAACACTTCAGGAGAAACATTATTTCCATCTTTATCTACACAGAACCAAGGAGATAACTGTGAATGCCAAATCAGACAGTGACCAATGATTGCCATTTTATTTTCTTCTCCAAACTTTACCAAAGCATCGGCAGCGGTAAAGTTATAGGTATCTTCTGTTGGATGAATAACTTCAGATTTCATACAATTCTCGGCAACAATAGAATTGAAGTGCTTTTTAATAAGCTTCGTTGCATTGGTGTCCATACCGGCAACTTGTCTTACGCTTACAGCTGCTCCTATAAGGAAATGTTTACCTACTACATCTTTTAAACCAGGACCTGAATTTGAATCAGCCGGCTGATTAATTGCCTTACAGCTCATAGAAAGAACTGCAGTTAATAATAAGGGGGTTAAATATTTTAATTTCATAATAACTAAATTACAGATTATTATTCTGATTTACTTCTATAAGTAAGTAAATCGGCTTGCATTTTTTGATTATACTTCTTAGTGATTGGGTAGAAATAAAGTGCTACGACACCTATAAAGAATGTTGTTGCAGGGATGAGACTTGATGAAAGGAGTATACCATTTATCGCTGAATCACTTTGATTAACACCAGCTCCCGATACATAACCAAATCCTGAAAGTAGGAATCCTAAAATAGCTCCACCAATACCAAGTCCGGCTTTTAAAGCGAAAACAACACCGGCAAAAACCAGTCCGGTGGCCCGACGGTGATTTACATATTCAGAATAATCGGCCACATCGGCTATCATTGCCCACAATAAAGGTACGGTTGGTGCATATGCCAGACTCTTTAAAAAGTTAAGTAAGAACATAACTTCTACATCTTTCTTTCCCGGGAAATAGAACATAGCTGTAAACAATGTAGTTAAAGTGAGACAAACAATAAAGACTTTTTTCTTTCCATAACGGTTGGCTAAAAAGCCTGATAAGAAAATAACGCCAAAGAACTGTACTAATGCTCCAAGCATATTAAATACACCAAAACCTACTTCATAAGCTTTATCTGGACCACTTACTATCAATCCGAATGCATTAAGAACTGTGTGAAGAACTCCATCGGAAGAAGTTGTTGCCACCAACCCTAGTTTACCAAGAAAAGCATAAAGAGCATTTGCATCAACATAATTTTCAAAATAGTAATTCATCGCACTTCCCCACATGGCCAAAGTTATGAAAATAAACAGAGTGAGAATAAACATTGCACGCCATGGAAGACTGGCTACAACATCTTTAAGATCTTGCCTGATATTTGTTTTCTGACTAGGTGGTGGTGTAATACGTTCGCGGGCTGAAAGGAAGGCTATTATTAAAAAGATGAAACCAATAACAGCAAAAAGACTGACGGTACAGAACCAACCATGACCTATATCGCCTCCTGCAGAGAATTTACGTACAAGTGGAAGTGTTAATCCCTGAACCACAAACTGTGCAATGGTTGCTGCTACAAAACGAATAGATGTAATGCTGGTACGTTCTTTAATATCACTACTCATTACTCCTCCCAATGAAGAATAAGGGGTATTATTAAATGAATAGATGGACATCAGCAGTGTATAAGAGATTGTTGCGTAAAGCGCAACTAAACCTTTGTCCTGAATACCCGGGTTGGTAAAAGCAAGTATATAAAATACCATAAAAGGTAACGCTGTCCATAATATCCATGGGCGGAATTTACCATAACGAGATTTTGTTCTGTCGGACAAGATTCCTACTGTTGGATCAACAAATGCATCGGCAATACGAGCAACCAGCATTACTGTTCCTGCAACAGCACCTTCAAGACCAAAAACATCCGTATAAAATTTGGTCTGGTAAATCATCATCATTTGGAACACCAGGTTGGCAGAACAATCTCCCAAACTGTAGCCGACTTTTTCGAGCATCGACACTTTTTGACTTTGTGTATTCATAAAAGCTATTCTATTTAAATTTCTAAATTAAGGCTAATCATTTTTCCTTTGCACAAATATACCTCACAATTCAACTTTGAATAACAAGATTATAAAACACACTCTTTGCTATACATTACATTCTTTGCTTTAATATAACAAATACTTTTCCCTACGTTACATTACACGTTTTTTTCCCATAAAACCTAAAAAATGAGCCATTCAAAAGGAATTTTTCATCATAAAAAAAGGAATCAGTTCATTAAACCAATTCCTTTCCTTTTTACTATAATTATGAGTTATCTCAGATAAAAATCTAACAAAGAACTTCGCTTTGATAATCACTCGGAGATATACCAACTTCTCTTTTAAAATATTTCCCAAAGAAACTCTGGTTTGAAAAGTTCAACATATAGGCTATCTCTTTTACACTGTTCTCTGAGTTCAGAAGAAGATGTTTAGCATCGTGAATAACTGCATCTGTTATCCATTTATTTGCTGGCAATCCGGTTGCATTCTTTATCAGGAATGAGAGATGTTTTGGAGATACACAAAGCTTGTCTGCATAAAACTTCAATTGTCTTTCTTCACGGGAATGTTGTTGTACCAAAACAAAAAAGTCTTTGCATATTTTATTCTTCCTGCTAAGACCATCGGCTTTACAGAGTTTTTTTGCAATAGGATTGCTCTGTGCATAAGCATTCAATATTTCAATATAGAACACTGCAACCAGATTCAGGAGTTTCTCTTTTCTGAAAAAATCATCACTATTAGACAATCCATCTTTTATAAGTGAAAATATCTGATCGATTCTATTTAATGTATTTTCTATTGGATCTGATTCACTATTTATCATCAGTTTATCCTTGCTTACACCAACCGGTATCTGAAGTAATTCAAAGAAGAGTGAAGAAAAGGTCATCATATAACCATCTACTACTGGATCTTTCAAATTCAGATTCAGCGTTTTGCCGGGAGGGATACATGCAATTGCCCCTCGTGACAAAGAATGAGGACGGCCATCGATCTTGATAGTAAGATCGCCTTTATAAACAACTATAATGGCAAATGTATCAGACATCTTATAACTTTTATCCAGAGATACATTTCCCTGTAAATGATAAAGAGCAAACTCATTTATATGCTTCCCTACAACAGGTAACTGAGATGAAAAGTCATCTATTACCAATGACTCACTTGTTGATTTACTTATCATATTACGTTTCATGTTTACATTAAAAAATTAAAAGCCACTGCTTCTCTACGATTATTCATGCAGGGTGCAGCGGCCTGAATATACTATTTAATAAATATGCTTTCCTACTGCAACCTTCAGTTTTAGAATACAAACAAGCTGATCTAACTTTGACTTAAGCAATTGCAAACGGCTTTCTGATACAGCTGTTTCTGAATCGAGCAAATCAAGATTAGTTATAACTCCGGTTTTATAGCTCACTTTTGCCAGATCAAAAGCCTGCATGGCATGAGTCAGCTGAATATCAAACTGCTCTACTTTCTTCTTTGCCGCAATTATCTGCGACTGAGCCTCAACCACTTCATTTGTTATTTTCCTTTTAGCAATCTCTGTTTCAAACTCAGAACTAATTTGGTTAGACTTTGAAATCTGGAGGTTGTTCTTTGTTCTTTTAGCATCGAAAAGAGGAACTTTCACTCCTACTCCCACTACATAGTTTCCTTTCAGCTTATTCAGGTCGGGAGTATATCCATTCTTAAATCCGGCTGAGCCAAAAGCATTTATAACTGGGTTATTGGCCGACTTTATTACGCTATAATTCAAGTGCTCAAGTTCCGTTTTCTCTTTTGCCAGTTTCACCTCTTCTCTGTGTTCGATGGCATAATTCACAGATGATTCTTCTGCAGAAAGAGTTTCTGTGGAAAGTGAAGCGGTTACTCTGTGCGGAGTTTCTTCGGGAAGTCCCAATAAAGTATTCAGAACAGCTTGTTGGGTACGGAAAGAAGCTTCAAGATCATACTTCTGACTTTCAATAGTTGAAATCTTTACCTGTGTAGTAAGTATTTCGTATTTTGTAGCAGAACCTGTTTCACTTTTCTTCTGAACTGTTTTTAAATGATTCTGTAAATTAAGCAGCTCTTCACTCTTTATATCAATGGCATTCTGAATGTAAACCAATGTGTAATAGTTATTGGTTACAAGCATTGAGAGATTCTGCTTAATCTGATCAACAGATATTTTATTGATCTCTCTTTTCTTATTCTCTACATCGACCGATTTAGATGTTTTTCCAAAATCGTAGATGGTTTGGTTTACATTTATTCCTGCATTATAATTATCATACGGATTCAATTGAAACGTACCGAATTCAGGAAAAGTAACTTTAGTTACCGGGCCGATACGTGAATATGTAGCATTCAAATCGACAGTTGGTAAATAAGCTGATTTTGCTAATTCAATTTTGGCCTTTGCACCATTAAGCACCTCTTCGGCCTCTTTCACGGAAGGGTGGCTCTGGATAACTCTTGCCATAACATCCTGAAATGACAATGAATCCGGTTGTTGCTGGGCTGAAGCAGAAAAAGTACATCCTGCGGAAAGGCCCAGTACAAATGTTATTTTATATATTTGATTAATCATAATCTGACTTTATTATACGTTGTTATTCTTTCTGCGTAATAAAAATACAGGAGCACTACCCAGAATGGTAATAACGGCTACCAGTAAAAAGTCGTCGTCAACTCCCTGAATATATGCCTGCTTAGCAATGTTTGACACAAGCAATGTCTGCCCTTGCTGAGCAGCCACTGAAGGAGAACTTCCCACAGTTCGTTGTGCATAGTTCTGAAGTCCGTTCTTAACCTGCACATACGCAGGAGAATATGGCTGGATAGCTTCACTATAGAGTTCGTTGTGATAAGTAACTCTGGTTGTTAACACTGTGGTAAGTATTGCCACTCCAAGACTACCTCCGATTTGCCGGATAGTATTCGTTACCCCGGATGCCTGAGCCATTTTCTCACGTGGAATTTGTGACAAGGAAAGCGTACTTAACGGTGTGAATATAATACCCAACGCAAATCCGCGTATGTACAATCCCATCATGATATATGGACGTTCGGTCAGGAATGAGAATGAAGAATTCAGATAAAAGCTGAACGCAAGCAAACCAACCCCTGTTATAATCATCCATTTCGGATTTATCTTATTTCCCAAAAAACCGGATATTGGAGACATTGTTCCCTGTATGATACCAACCGGAAGAAAAACAGCTCCAGCCTGCAGGGCTGTATATCCTAGTGAATTCTGAAGATAAAGTGGTAACAGGAATGTACTTCCGAACATTCCGATACTAAACATGAGCATGATAAGCGAACAGATTCCGAAATTACGATCGGACAGCAAGCGCAAATCAAGCAATGGCTCATCAACAGTAAATTCGGCAGTTATGAATACAACCATCATTATAAATGAAATTGCCAGACATACCAGAATATACGGAGCACCCCACCCATCTGAATTAGTTGCAGCATTACCCTGAGAAAGAGCATAAAGAAGCAAAGGTAGAAATATCACTGCTGAAATGAATCCAACAAGATCAAACTTACGTACCTTTTTACTTTTATATTCACTTTGTATAATTAGTGTTGCTGCCATACCTATAATACCAATAGGTACATTCACATCAAAAATCAACTGCCAGCTGAAGTTATCTACAAGATAACCTCCGATCAGTGGACCAAATGATACTGATGCAGCAGCGGCAATAGCCCAGAATCCCAGTGCAAGTCCTCTTTGTTTAGGCGGAAACTCTCTGGATATAATTGCCATACCCAAAGGTTGAATTGCTCCGGCGCCAAATCCCTGAATTACACGGGAAATAATAAGCATATCTTCATTTCCGGACATTCCGCAGAGCAAAGACCCAAAGGTAAATAGCACCAGACCGATAAAATACATGCGTTTGTATCCAAACTTATCGGCCATCCATCCTGATGTTGGCAACATTACTGCCATAGCAAGCATGTAGGCGGTAGATACCCACTCTATCTTATCAATTCCCACACCAAAAGAGGTCATAATTTTGGGCAAAGCAACGTTTACGATTGTAGAGTCGAGTACAGCCATGAATGTACCAATCATAATATTGCCAAGCAACCACCATTTATATTCCTTATGCTGTGGATGAAAAGCAGAGTCCCGATTTCTTACTTTCCTGCGAAATCGGTGAGTAAGTGTAACTTCTCTCATTGATTAACCTTTGACAATCTTTACCACAACCGACATACCTGCCAAAAGCTTGTATTTACTCAATGAAGTATTGTCTTCTGTACCATCAATGGAAATTTTTAAAGGAACTCTCTGAGTTACCTTAGTAAAGTTACCTGATGCATTATTGGGCGGAATAAGTGAGAACTGAGATGCGGTATTTGAGCTTAACTGAATAATCCTTCCGGTAAATTTTACATCGGGATAAGCATCGATTTCTAATTTAGCTTTCTGATCCAGATGCAATCCGGCCATCTTTGTCTCTTCAAGATAAACTATTACCCAGAGTTTCTTAGTATTTGTAACAGTAAGAATATTTTGTCCTGGTTGAGATACATCACCATCAAGCAACCATTTTTTAGCTACAACACCATCAATCGGAGCGTATAAATGGGTGTTATTCAACTGTGTTGAGATAACTCCAATCTGCGCTCTTGTTGTTTCAATTGCAGCCTTTGAAGATCCGATTTGCGCTCTGGAAACAGATAACTGGCTTTTTGCAGCTTCGAGTTGAGCCTTAGCTGTTTCCCAAGCTTTCTTTGAATGATCAAACTGTTCTTTTGTAATTACATCGCCCTTAAACTGTTCTCTTGCACGAGCATAATCTTCCTGTGTCTTTGATAGACCTACCTGAAACACCTTGATGTTTTCCTGATCGTAATTCAACTTTGCTTCAGACTGTAATTGTGCGGCTTCCGATTGAGCCAGATTAGCTATAGCCTGCATCTTCTGAGCATGAAGTTCTGTACTGTCAAGTTCTGCAAGTAAATCGCCTTTCTTTACTGTATCACCTTCTTCGAAATAAATGTGATTGATACGTCCCAGAATTTTTGAACTGATAGCATAGTTATCCGAATCAATATGTGCATCATCAGTAGATACATATTTTGTATACTCACTATACCAATACCATCCACCACACAAAACAATTGCAATCACTACAATTAAAGGAATATACACTTTTATTCCTTTCTCCTTTTTACCTTTCTTCATACCTAAAATAACTACTTTATACCTTTATTTTTTTAATGACTTTATATACATCTCTACAAATAGGTTGATCATACGAAGCAATCTGTCATATTCATGAGCTTCCAGATAGAAAATATCTTTATTTCTGAGTGCCGACATGGATAATCCTTTCATTCCATCAAGGAGTAGCTCAGCATATTCGTTTATATTGAAAGCTTCAAATTGTCCTTTCGTTATTCCTACATTCAAAATACTGGTTACCATATCCTCTTCCTGAATTCTGAATTCGGTCCATAATTCATGCATCACTGAATGTAATTCATGAACATAGTCATGGCGTAGTCTAGTTAGATTAATTAGTTTACCCCAATATGAGACTCTGATATTCACATATTCACGAATCATATCAGAAGCATCAGTAAGTGTGGCCATTTTTTCACGCACCAATTCAACAAAGAAATCATGTTCTTTCTTAGCAACTGCAAGATATAGATGTTCTTTGTCCGGAAAATAATAGTACAAAGATCCTTTGCACATATTCAGGTCTGAAGCTATTTCGTTCATAGTTGTTTTTTCAAAACCATATTGTCCAAAGCGTTTTTGAGCGACCTTTATAATCTGTTCTGTCTTACTCTGACTATCTCCACAACGTTTACTAACTACCATTATTCTTTATATAATTTTTTATTTTTATTCTATTTGACTTTTTTGTTCGATTGGTCAAAATTAGATAGTTTTTAATTTAGATGAGATATTTTTTCTAAAAAAAACTTATCGAAACATTCATTAACAATTCATCAAAAACAGTTAAATGGACTTATTTAATTGGGAAAGTCAAAGTATACAGAGGAGTATTTATAAAAAAAGCTCCGATTTGCATTGTTAAACAATTTAACACTACAAACCGGAGAAAATATCATAAACGAACTATTACAACTAATGGTCAATTAAAAAATTAAATCGCAATTTCGTTCAACATCATCAATTGTTGCACCAAGTTTCTTATAAAATCCAATAGCCGTTTTATTCCAGCTGGAGACCTGCCAACGTAATTTATGGCAATTTTCTTTCTTGGCAAAATTAATAACTTCATTGATCAAAGAACTACCAATACCTTTTCCTCTAAATGAATCTTTTACATATAAATCATCCATATAGAGTGATTTTCCAAACCAGGTATAATATGCAAAGAAATAGACCACATATCCAACTATTTCTTTCGATTCAGTTTCAGCTACAAAACAGTTTATTAGTTCCTTTTCTTTCTGCATAAGCTCAAGTGTATTTACTAATTTTTCTGAGCAATTCTCGAATGCAGCAAAGTCTCTGATCATAGAGAAAATTACAGGATAGTCATGCTCTTCAGCTTTTCTAATTTTAAATTCCATTAGCCACAAATATCTTTTTTAATTAAGCTATATACTTCAATATCTGCAAATTGATTGTCGACCAGCAACTCACCATCACGCTCTATACCTTCAAATTTAAATCCTAACCTTTTCGGAATATTTTTGCTTGGAGTATTTCCTACTGCACATTTTATCTGAACACGATTTATATTAAGCTCATCAAAAGCAAAGTGAAGCAAAGCTTTCACTGATTGAGTAATTATACCTTTTTTCTGATAGTTTTCAGAGAGCCAATAACCTATCTCCGTTTTCCTATTTAATTTATCTGTATCCTTAAAGCCTATTAATCCGGCAAAAGAATTATTGTAATGTATTACAAACAAAAACTCTCGTTCTTCATCAGGAACATTTATTGCTGATGTAATAAAAGACTGGCTATCTTTAAGTTCTTTAGTAAAATCAATAAACGGAAGCCACTTTCTTAAATAGTCTCTCTGACTATTTATTGTATTAAAAATATCAGCAGCATCTTCTATCTCTATTTGCTTAAGAATAAGATTCTCTCCTATTGCTATTTTCTTTATCTTTTCCATAGATTACCAAAAACTTTATTTAACAAAAAAACTTTTTCTATTCTCATTTACATCTTTCTCTTTTAACAAAATAAGCAGTTCTTCAAGAGCAGCCAACAAAGCTATGCATAATAAAACCGGAAGGAAAGAGTTCTTTTCCGTCAACATAACAATAGGAACTGCAACAAAAACTAGAAATCCTGTTACCTTATTGGCTATAGTATGCAGAAATACAATTTTCCCAAACTTCATCTTCGAAACAATCATTGAAAGTAACTTAATAGACAATATAGCAAGAAACAATGCTACGTTTTCTGTGAAGACCCATTGGTACTTTAGAAACATAACAAGTAGCAATACTATGTAAAAAAAGATATCGGCTATTGAGTCAATTCGCGCACCCAAAGCAGTAGCTATATTATACTTTCTGGCTATGTAACCATCGGCAACATCTGTTAATCCTGCTATAAACAATAGAATTAAGAACAGGGTTACCGAATTCATTAAAAACAGCAATATTACAGAAATAATAATTCGGGAGAATGATATGATATTGGGAATATTCATATTATTACAACACTTTCTTCATACAGATGCTGTTCGTGTTTCCTATATACTGGCCAAAATTATCAGTTATTTCATATCCTTTCTTTTTATACAGATTAATTGCTTCATGTTGCTTACTACCTGTTTCGAGTTTTGAATATAGTGAACCTATCTCTTTTGCCCAGCATTCGAGTTCGTTTAAAAGTGCAGAAGCTATCCCTTTTCCTCTGCAATTACTCCGGACAAAAATTCTTTTCATTTCCACATTCAGATCATCAGCTCTTTTAAAGCAACCGCAACCAACAGGTATATTCTCATTATAAGCAACAACAACAGTCTCCAGAAATTCTATTTTATTGTACACATCATACTGCTTTTGCAAATTACCGTACCTTTCGTCGAGTTCTACATCCAGCAACTTTATAAGATTTTGGAAATCGGTATTTGTACTATCACATCTTTGTATTTCTATACTTTGCATAATATCTGTATTTATTACAATTACAAATATATGCATTAATTCGCCAAAAGATTAGAAAGTACTTATAATTATAGAAAAACAAGCAGAAATGAAGGAATAATCATGCAATTATTCCTTCATTTCTGCTGATAAAATCTGTACTTATGAATAAACGATAACATTATTCCGATTCTTGCATCTTTATACCTTTTGGTACATTAAACTTGTCAGCCGGCGGAGTTACAGTTTCAATTTTAGTTACCTCCATCTTCGTTTTAATGCCCATAGCATCTCCTTCCATTTTCATCATCAGGTTACCATAGGTCAAATAAGTCATATTCATCTTCATCTTGTCGTTCTTAACCTTCAGTTTTTTGCATTTATAGCCAAGAAAAGTCTCTTCACCCAAATCTTCTATCTTCATTTCTTTCATCATCCCTTTTGTTAAAGTATTAATATCGACTCCCAGGTCATTAATCTTTGCTGTGAGCTTATAATGTCTACCTTTCTTTTCAGTTAAATCAATATCCCAGTGTTCATCACCCTTAACGATATCGAGGCTGTGACTACCACCTTTCACTCCCATAATCTCCATCACTACAGAAGACTCTGTTGCTTGCCAATCTCCCCATTTATCGAAGTAAATTATAGGTGTAGTTTCAAAACCAGCTGCATTTATCTTTTGGTGGATTATCCCTTTCTCAATAGGATATTTCTTCTTTGCCAACTGATTTGATTCATTTTTGACTGCAGTTTCTGAAGTTACATCTGCCGATTTTTCTCCTTGTTTCTGAGACTGTTTGCCTCCACAAGAGATTAATAAAAATGCAAAAAGCATTAGTTGAATGATGTTTTTCATGATTTAAAAGATTTAGATTAAAACTGATAATTTATATTATAAAACAGTAAAATATTATTTTCATCTATGTGCCTGCAGAATAATCCATTACAGAAAGAACAAAATGAAATAAAAAATGTTCTCTTTTGCTTTTTACCATGCAATTTTACATAAAAAAGATGAGGTTGTTCAGTTGGAACAACCCCATCTTTTTTATCTTTTTCCTTCCGGATCTCGATCTTAGAGCATTTTCAAATATTCAATTCTAAGAGACTAAATTTTACTTATTGAAGAACCTTATTTAGAAAACAGCTATTTAAATTCTATCTGTTTCAAAGACTAAACTTAACTTATTGAATAGCCTCATCTTCTTGACTTTATATACAAATTGAGACTTCTCAAATACCAGACTCTTTAATCCATTCCATCACATTTGCAGGAGGTCGTTCATTCATAAGTTCTTTCTTCATAAAATCCATATAAGGCGCTACATGCTTAAAGAACTTGTGATAGCCTTTACATAAATAATTTAACCCAGGCTCACCAGTTTCGGTAAAAGTAAAACGATTTTTAGGGCATTCTCCATTGCAGGCAAACAAGAATTCGCACTCTTTACATTGCGCCGGTAATGTTTTGGATTTTGCTTCACCAAACTTTGTCTGCTTATCGCTATACATCATTTCAACCAGAGTATTTGAATACAAATTACCTAATTTATACTCCGGAAATACAAAATGGTCGCAGGAGTAAACATCTCCATTATACTCCATTACTCCGGCATGGCCACAGTTCTTTGCCATTGAACAAACACCAGGCTGTTCGCCAATCCAGTTGGCTAGAGTTGAATCGAAAAGCTGAATATAATAATTGCCAACATCTTCACGTACCCACTCGTCGAAAATAGCACAAAGGAAATTACCCCATTGTTCAGGCGACACACTAAAATCCGTCAATTCTGCTTTTTCATTCTGGATAGGCGAAGATAAAGATAGCCCGTCGGCACGTTGTGAAATTCGTTCAACTATAGGAGTGAACTGAATATAATGACAATCAATCTCTTTAAAGAAGTGATAAAAGTCCAATGGATAATCAGCATTAAAATCGTTTACAACGGCCATTGCATTATATTCCACACCATGCTTCTTTAATAATTCAATGCCTTTCATCACCTTTGCAAATGATGGTTGGCCTTGTCTGTTTTTGCGGTATTCATCGTGAAACTCCTGAGGTCCGTCAATTGATACTCCGACAAGAAAATTGTTTTCTTTGAAAAACCGGCACCATTCATCAGTGATCAGTGTTCCATTCGTCTGAATACTATTATCAAGAGTTCTTCCTCTGGCATATTTTTTCTGTAATTCAATCGCCTTTTTATAAAAGCTTATCGGCCTCATCAAAGGTTCTCCTCCATGCCATGTAAATAGTACCTGTGGCATTGTCTGAGAATTAATATATTCATCAATAAACTTCTCTAAAAGTTCCTCACTCATTACATGATTCTTAGCCTCTTTATACAGTTTCGATTTTTCAAGATAATAACAGTAATCACAGGAGAGGTTGCAAACAGATCCTACGGATTTCACCATCACATAAAGTGGCCTTGCAAAAGGCATTATATTTAAATTACTCATACAAATAGTTTCAGCTAGATAATAAGGTACAATATTACAAAATATAAGTAGAATATAGGCTTTAGGAACAAAACTTTTATTTAAGATAAACGTTTGTTATTTATAAAACAACCTATATAAAATGATATATGGAACATCTCAATTATGGAGCTATTGGCAACTGCAGAACCGCAGCATTAATTTCCGACAAAGGGAGTATTGACTGGTTTTGTATTCCCGAATTTGATTCACCTTCTATATTTGCTAAGATTCTGGACAAAGAGAAAGGGGGCTGTCTGAGTTTTATTGTTGATGATAAATACAGAACAAGTCAGAAATATATTGAGCATACAAATATTCTGTCTACAACATTCGAATCGGACGAAGGTGGGTTTGAAGTTATTGATTTTATGCCACGCTATAATATCAGGGAATTAAAAGGATATTATATGCCTCCGGAGATTCATCGGATAATACGTTATAAATACGGGAAACCGCGTTTCAGAATAAACTATGCTCCTCGAATGAATTATGCTCAGGCAGAAGTGTATCACATAACGGGGCCAAAATATCTTAAAACATATTCTAAACTGAGCAACCGAGATACTATCTATTTTTATTCCAGTTTGGATTTTAATAAGATAATTAATAAGGCAGAATTTGAAATTACGCATGATGAGTACATCTTAATTTCATATAACCAGAAACTGATTAAGATTAATCTTGATAGAGTGGAAATAGAGTACGAACGAACAAAAGTGTATTGGCTGAACTGGACTAATCGTTCTAAGAAATACATGAAATATAATAAAGAAATAGAGCGAAGTATTCTTGTTCTGAAACTTATGACTTATAACCGGTCGGGAGCTGTTCTTGCAGCTTTGACAACCAGCATACCCGAATCTGTAGGTGAAGTACGTAACTGGGATTACCGTTTCTGCTGGCTTCGCGATGCTTCCATGTCTATTGAAACACTTATAAAAACCGGCCACCAAGGCACAGCTCAACGTTTTATATCGTTTATTTTAAACATTGTAAGATCTAAACAAGAAACATTGCAGATAATGTACAGCATTCGTGGAGACCGCGAATTAAAAGAAGAAGAATTGCCATATTTGAGTGGATTTAAAAATTCGCGTCCGGTAAGAATTGGAAATGCTGCATATATACAAAAGCAAAATGACTCATTTGGCTATCTGATGGATGTTCTTTACAAATACTATCGCTATTCTTTAGGTACTTTGGATGAAGTAGAGAGCATGTTTGCTGTAGTAAAGAATGTAGTAAAAACAGTTACCGAAGACTGGAGAAAGCCGGATAAAGGCATCTGGGAAATACGAGGAGAAGAGAAGCATTTTGTTTTTTCTAAAATAATGTGTTGGGTGGCTATAGACAGAGCAGCGAAGATTGCCGGCTTTCTGCATAACGAAAGTTACTCGAAAAGATGGCGAGAAGCTGCAGATATCATTAAGGAAGATGTTTTGGAGAATGGATGGAATGAAGAGATTCAGAGTTTTTCTCAAACTTACGGTAGCACTGATTTGGATGCTTCTCTGCTATTAATGGAAGCATACGGATTTATCAGTGAGGATAACCCTAAATACAAAAAAACAGTTGATGCTATTTATCAAAATTTAAATTACAAAGGACTGATGTACCGCTATAATAATAAAGATGATTTTGGTAAGCCTACCTCTGCTTTTACTATTTGTACTTTCTGGATGATTCGCGCTTTGTTTGTAACAGGAAAAGAAGGAGAAGCTTTGAATATGTTTAATGAGCTAATAAGCTATGCCAATCATTTAGGACTGTTTAGCGAAGACCTGGATTTCGAGACCAAAGATCAACTAGGGAATTTTCCACAGGCTTATTCGCATCTTGCATTGATTGACACAGCACTTCTTTTTAGCAAAGAGATTGAAGGGCCAAAATTCGTAAAACCGTAGCTTACTTTTCAGTCAACCGTTTTAAAAAGGGAAGTACTTCCGATTGTGACAACAAGCTGTAACGAGCAATCTCGGAGATATTTCCTATTTTTATAGTGTACGCATCACCCGGAAGTTCACGGAAAGTATCTTCATCTGTTACATCGTCTCCCATGGCGAGGATAAAGTCGAATTGGTCGTTTTGCAAGATTCTTCGAGCCTCAGACCCTTTTGTGTAAAGAGGTGATTTGATTTCAACAATTTTATCTCCCTGCATAATCTGAAGATTTTGCCTTGCACAAGGAGTTATCAATGCATTAATTAATTGCTGTTCGCGCAAGGAAGCCAGCCATGTATCTACATTTCGGTAATGCCAAACCAAGGCTGTTTCTTTTTGTTCTAATCTGGAGTGTGGTGTTTTATCAATGAATGATTGAAGAATAGAAATAATTTCCTCATCCCAGTGATTGGTCTGAACATTTTCATTCCATATACCCTTTTCTTTGTAGAACGCCCCATGCTCGGCAGCCAGATCGACAGGTAAATGACTAAACCAACGATCCAAAGTGTGATGATCTCTTCCGCTGCTTATGACTACTTTATTCTTTTTATCTTCGCAAAGTTTTGAAAGAACTTTCATTAATTCAGGCGTAGGTACAGCATCTTCCGGATTATTGCAGAATTCACAAAGCGTTCCATCATAATCAAGAATCAGGAGTCTGCTCGCTGCTTCTTTATACTTTCCCTGAATCTGCTTAAAAATGCTATCCTCCATTCTTTTTCTATTCAAAGCTTCGTTCTGTAATTTAATCCTTTTTATTTCGTGAACAAAATCATTTGCCCATTTGTCTACGGTTTGCTTTGAGATATCTTCCTGCATCATCCGTAGTTTTCGCAGCTGTTCATCAACCGGCATCTCCAGAGCCTTTAAGATAGCTCGTTCAATCTCACCTACATCATTGGGATTTATGATAATTGCTTCTCTCAATTCTATTGATGCTCCGGCCATTTCACTCAGAATCAATACTCCCGGAGTATCTCTTTTGGCTGCAAGGTATTCTTTTGTTACCAGGTTCATACCATCTCTGAGCGGAGTTACCAAAGCTATGTCTGCAATATTATACATAGCAACCAGTTCCTCGAAATTAAAGCTATGATAGAAATAATATACCGGAGTCCAGTTTATTGTGGAATATTTACCATTAATGGCTCCTATTGATTCATCTATCTTTGTTTTCAAGCCGGCATACCTATCCACTTTATCTCTTGACGGAACAATAATCATTGCCATTGATACTCTTTCTTTATACTCAGGATGCCTTTCGAGGAAAAGAGCAAACCCTCTCAAACGATGAAGTATTCCTTTGCTGTAATCAAGCCTGTCTACAGACAGAATTAGCTTATGCGTTCCGTAGTTTTTCTTAAGTTCAAAAGCTTTTTGCTGCACAGAAGGATTGAGTATGGCATCATGATACAAAGAATAATTAATACCCATAGGAAAGGCATCTGAATAAGAAATCCGGTTATCCAGCAACACATGATCAAGCTTGAATCGCAAATCAAGAACACGCTCAGCAGCACTTACAAAATGGCGCATATAATCGTGAGTATGAAAACCTATCAAATCGGCTCCCAATAGTCCGTTCAGGATATCAGCTCTTTCCGGAAGTACACGAAACAGTTCATAAGACGGGAACGGTATATGGTGAAAGTAACCAATGCTGACCTCATTTGTGGAATTTCTAAGTAGCTGAGGAAGAAGCATCAGGTGATAATCCTGCACCCAGATAATGTCTCCCGGCTCAAGTAGCGGTACTGCACTCTGGCAAAAAAGTTCATTAACTTCTTTATAAGATTCCCAGTACTTATTTTCATATTCGATATAAGAAAAAAAGTAATGGCAAAGGGGCCAAAGGGTACTATTGCTGTATCCTTCATAAAAGTTTTGTATCTGCTCCTGAGACAGGAATACCGGATGAAAATTATATGGCTGAAGATAACTTATTATCTTTTCCTTTTCCTCATCTGATTCTGTATAAATTCCAGGCCACCCTATCCAATGCTTTTCCACATCCATAGTTAGTGACCCTAGCCCCGTGGCTAGTCCACCTTCGCTGTGACAAAATTCAAAATCGCCCGATTCTGTTCTGGTTGCTCTCAGCGGAAGTCTGTTGGATATAATATAAAGCTTCATAAACAAAGGATGTATAGAGATTGGATAGGCTCTTTACCTCAAAGAACACATAAACAGATTTCTTTGTTTATAAATTTAAGAAAAGTAAAGTTCTTATGTGAGTTACAAGAACTTAAGGATACATTTTTCCACGGATGGTGAATAGAATATATTTTGATGTACATCAAACGCATATTATGATGTACATCTAAATAGTGCTTTGATATACATCTAAAACAGGCTTTAATGTACATCAAAAAAGAAACTAATAAGTTCTACTTAAAAAGAGCTACTTATTTGCATAAATAGAACTGCTTTCATCATACATTTGATGAGTAGTCTGGCAAAGAGAGTTTCCCATATAAAACAGGAATAATACAGCAATAACAGCCATTAAAATACCAACTGTTACAAAATGACAACTCTGTACTGGCATAACCTTTTTCATTTCAGATTCAATTTTATGGGGTTTATTTCCTCGCATAAAGGTATACAGATTGTATTTCAACTCCTTTACAATGAAATGAATACTGATAAACAATTATGTTTCAACGGAGTTTCTTCACCCACTGAGGTATGATGAACACGCCAAGCACCAGATAAAGATAATAAGTAATTATCCGCCAAATAAATGCCACTAATACAGCAACTCCCGAAACCGTGAAGAACTCGGAATAATATTCTTTAAACATATATTCACCTAATCCACTTCCTCCAGGAGTGGGACTAACAGCCATAAGAATCCACAGAATTAATTGGCGGGCAAAAGCAATAAGATGATTCCCCAATGGGGTGAAAGCCATAAGCAATGCATTAACAACCAGATAACGACATGACCAAGACAAAGCTGTAGCGCTAAATGATTTAAGCCAAAAAGAAAATGTTTTTCTACTAAACTCGTATGAACAGTTTTCCAGACTATAGGAAAACCGGGCTATCGCATTTCTCTTAGAACGCAAAAATGACAAACTAAAGATTCTAAAAAGAATTTTCTTTATCCAATAAGGACGTTTAAAAAGGGCCATAAAGAGAAGAAATGTCCAAAAGGCAATAAGTCCGTTGGCTAAAAAGAACAAAGTCTGTACACTTGTTGTAAGTGTAGTAGAGTTGCCGAACAACTCCTTTAGCGGGATAAGAAAGAAGAATAATGTACAAACAAGCACCAGGAACAATTCATCGAGAAAGAGACAAGAAATCATAATAGCCGCACTTCTTCCTGCAGTGAGTCCTTCTTTATTCAGGAATAATACCACTAGGCTACTTCCTCCTACCGACAGCGGAGTTACCGCAGATGTAAATTCACAAAGTATATTCACATCAAAAGCCTGCTTCCATGTAAGTTCTTTCTCTGCCGTGAAACGGTAGCGCCACATCAATCCCAGATCACGGCCCAGCATTAAAATAAAAGCCAGTAATATGAAAAAGATCATTCGTCCGCTGAAGGTTATAGACGAAAAGGCGGAAATATCCATTTCATCGTAAAACAACCATCCAACTACTGATAATCCGATAATAACCGGAATCAGAATATAACTTGTTCTAAAAAGTTTTAGATTGCTTCCCATAGAAAGGTATTCTGATTATCTGACTTTCTTCTTATCAAACTCATATATCTTTCATACACTTCATCAACAACGTCTTCCCATGAACGGGCTATGCTTTGAGAAGCTTTATCGCCCACCATCCGCATTAAAAGAGGCGATTGAACCAATTCTCGAATTTTCTGCGCATAATCGGCAGTTGTATTATAGGATAAAAAGCCATTAACGGAATCTGTGATTATTTCGGCCGAAGTAGAATCTTTTATCAAAAGAGAAGGTGTATGTAATGCAGCGGCTTCTCGAACTACCAGTGGAGCATTATCATATAGTGAAGGAAACAAAAACAAGTCGGCCGCCGCATAGTAATTCTTCAATATCTCCCTATCGATAATCGTTCCCAGGAAAAAGACTTTCGAGGATAGATTTAATTTTTCAGCTAATTGTTTCAGTTCTTCTGCTGCATAACCAGAACCAATAAAGATCATCTTAAAGGAAATATCCCTTAACTGTGCCAATGATTCAAGAAGAAATGCCAGATTCTTTTCAAAAATGTGCTGTCCTACAAAAAGAAACATAAACTCCCAACTATTCACTCCAAGTTCTTCCCGCGCATGTTCCCCAAAATATAGGCAGAATTATTACCTGAATAGTCATTCCCGTTATCTACAACCTCTACTTTACCTTTGTATCCGTATTCGCGAAGAGTTTCTTCCACAGAAGCCTGAGGAATCCAAACCTCATCAGCCGATTCATAAAATCGAATAATGTCTTTTATAAGATAATCTACAATCCGCTTATGAGGAATAGCTCGTTCAAAGTCGGCTCTATATTTGGAATGGAAAGTAGCTACAATGGGAATGTTCTGTGCCTTAGCTATCCGCATTGCCAACGACCCTGAAGAGAATGGGCAATGTGCATGAACTAATTCAAATGATAAACTATTTATTTTTTCATGAAAAGGCCAGTCAATCCGTGGAAACCCCAGTCGGTAGGGCTTTCGCATAGGTATAGGGAGAGAAGAATAACGATATATAGGGTATTCCTCATTATCTTTTACATTAGGTAATTTAGGAGTTACTACGCAAACATCCTTCGTTTTTTTATTAAGCCAATATGCATAATTCTGTATAGTCAGGGAAACTCCATCCATTATAGGAGGAAAACAATCATTAAAAAGACCTATCATTGCCAATCGGTATTATTTTTGTTAATCGATTCGCAAAGTAAGGCTTGTAATATTACAAACCTTTATAGATAGAGTTACAAATCTATGTTCACTATAATTTTACTCCGGAGAACATGCTGAATAATATAACCGATAATACAACCAGAGTAATCACAACATACAATCTATCTCTTTCTAAAGCAAAGGAAAAAAGAGAGCAGACTACACGCAATATTGGAGTCATAATCAACACAACAGTTCCCAACTGCATTATTCCGCGTGCATCAAACAAAAACACCTTATTTATAATTCCTCCAAGGTTAGTATATGCCAATGGTTCGCCATGAAAAGTATTATAAGCCGGTCTTATTTCCATTCCATGAACAAAAAGATAAATAATTCCTCCTATCAATGCTATTACACTAGCAGTAACCACTCCAAACCGAAGCAATGTTCCAATAATCTTCTGAAGATCACGATCTCCCAATATTTTATCTGATATATCTTTATTAAACATCTTAGAACCTGTTATTAAAACCGTTATACATCATGTTTAGCGCAACAAGTGATATTGCAATACTGAATATAAGTCTCAAAACCTTAACATTCATTCTTGGAAGAAGTTTCGCACCGGTAGTTGCTCCTCCCAATACTCCAATAATAACAGGGAAGGCAATGCCCGGATCAATATAACCTCTTTGTAAATAAACCACCGCACTAGCTGCTGCAGTTACTCCAATCATAAAGTTACTGGTTGTGGTACTTACCTTAAATGGAACCCGCATTGCTGCATCCATAGCCAGAACTTTTAAGGCTCCCGAACCAATACCCAGCAAACCAGACAGTACTCCGGCAAGAGACATCATGGAAAAACCTCCGAACACATTAGTCAACTGATAATGAACTTGTCCATCAGCAGTAGGATAAGAACCGTTCAACTTTAATTTTCTGGCAGCAACACTTCCTATAACATTATTATGATCATGTTTCTTTCTTATTGTCATTACAGCCGAGAATATCAGTACCGTACCAAAGATTATAGCAATTACATTTGTAGGCATATAAATTGCGATTGTGGCACCAATAACAGCACCAATAGTTGTTGCTATTTCGAGAAACATACCCAAACGCATATTGGTTATTCCTTCTTTTACATAAGCACTTGCCGATCCTGAAGAAGTAGCGATAGAAGCAACCAAAGCAGAGCCAATGGCATAACGAATATCTATATTAAACCCTAATGTTAGTAGCGGAATGATAACCACTCCCCCGCCCAATCCGGTAAGCGAGCCGGCCAATCCGGCCAGATATGCTCCCAGAAGAAGAATTAATGTAAATGCAAGAATTGACATAAAACTTAAAATATTTGTATTTTTAAAATACAAAGGTAGTTCTTTTCAGATTTCAGTTCGGCTAATATCCATTATTATTTCCTAATTTTGCACTAAAATTAAAAAATAAATATTTAATGCAAGGAATAAAACACCTCACCGAAGGACCAATTTTCAAACAGCTTTTCAATCTGGCCATGCCAATAATGGCAACCTCTTTCATACAAATGGCTTACAGCCTCATCAATGCGGCATGGGTAGGAAGAATTGGTAGTGAAGCAGTTGCTGCAATCGGCACTGTAGGTATTCTTGCGTGGATGGCTACATCTATTTCATTATTGAACAAGGTTGGTTCCGAAGTAAGTGTGGGACAAGCTATTGGTGCTAAAGATGAAAATAAAGCTAAAACTTTTGCATCTCATAATCTTACTATAGCACTTATTATATCCATATTATTGGGAACAGTTCTTTTCATATTTGCCCACCCAATCATTGGCGTTTATGAATTAAATAGTAGTATATCGGCAAATGCAGTTATTTATCTCAGAATTATATCTTCTGCAATACCGTTTATGTTTTTATCTACGGCTTTTACCGGCATTTACAATGCGGCAGGAAGAAGCAAAGTTCCTTTTTATATAAGTGGTACCGGATTAATAATCAACATAATACTTGATCCCATATTCATTTTTGTTTGTGAGTGGGGAACTACCGGGGCAGCAATTGCCACATGGATTTCGCAGGCTTCTGTTCTGGGCTTGTTTCTTTATAAGTTAAAAGGGAAAAAAGACGTATTAGGCGGCTTTAGGATTATTACAAAACTACAGAAAAGTTATACTTTACGTATTCTTAAGCTAGGACTTCCTGCTGCAACACTTAATACATTGTTTGCCTTTGTAAACATGTACATCTGTAGGTTGGCTTCCGAACAAGGCGGACACATTGGTTTAATGACAATGACCCTTGGAGGACAAATTGAAGCAATTACCTGGAATACCTCACAAGGATTTTCGAGTGCGCTCAGCGCGTTTATCTCTCAAAATTATGCTGCAGGAAAACAAGGTCGGGTATTACAGGCATATAAAGCAACTTTATGGATAACATCCGTTCTTGGCTCTTTATGCACATTCCTATTTATATTCTACGGACAGGAAGTGTTCTCATTATTCGTTCCCGAGGAAAAGGCAATTCTGGCAGGTGGAATTTTCTTATTCATAGACGGATACTCACAATTATTTATGATGCTTGAAATTACAACTCAGGGATTATTCTATGGAACAGGCAGAACATTACCTCCGGCAATAATAAGTATTACTTTTAATTGTTTACGTATTCCATTAGCTATTATACTTACAAATCTAGGAATGGGAGTTGAAGGCATTTGGTGGGCTATTAGTTGCACAAGCATCGCAAAAGGCCTTTTTGCCTATCTTTGGTTTGCAATAATTAAGAAACGAGTTTTAAATATTCCTTCAATCGCAATTCAATAAATGGTTTTACAAAACTCTAAAAATCTTGCATTTAAGAAATTTCATCTTTAATTTAAACAAATATTTGTTGTAAGAAAAAGCCTGTTAAACGCTATTTCTTACAATAAATTGAATAATTCTTTCAAAAGAATTTATATCTTTGTAACAACTTTATTAAGACTAGAAATAAATAAAAACTATTAATTTGTGAATTTTATGAAAAAGATTAAATTATTATCAGTTTTATTAAGCTTCTCTTTGGTATTCGGAGGATGCGGAATGTCTAATACTGCAAAAGGTGGTTTAATTGGTGCTGGCTCAGGTGCAGCTCTAGGTGCTATTATTGGCCAAATTGCAGGACACAGTGGTAAAAGTACAGCTATTGGTGCAGCTATAGGAACAGCTGTTGGTGCAGGTGCTGGTGTTATCATCGGTAAGAAGATGGATAAAGCCGCTGCAGAAGCTGCTGCTATTGAGCAAGCTAAAGTAGAAAAAATTACAGATGCTAATGGTCTTACTGCCGTAAAGGTTACTTTTGACGGAGGTATCTTATTCGCAACTAACTCAAGTGTATTAAATTCTACATCTAAAGCAGCTTTAACTAAATTAGCAAACGTTCTTTCTGAAGACAGAACAATGGATATTGCTGTATATGGACATACAGATAACACTGGTTCATTAGCAGTAAACCAAAAATTATCTGCTGAACGTGCCGGTTCTGTTGCAACATATTTAAGAAATAACGGAGTTGCTACAACTCAGTTTAAATATGTACTTGGAAAAGACTTTCAAGAACCAATTGCAAGCAATGAAACTGTTGAAGGTAGAGCACAAAACCGTCGTGTAGAAGTTTACATGTATGCAAGTGAACAAATGATTAAAGATGCTAGTAAATAATTAATTTCAAATTTATTAGTAAATCGTGTAAGCCTGTTTTATAGCTTACACGATTTCTTTTTATAATGATAGTAAAAATCAACATCCATTAAATATGGTAAAGAAGAAAGTCCTCCATATCCTTAGGAATCTTATTATTGCATTCTTTGGATCAACAATTTTAGTTACGTTAATCTACCGCTTTGTTCCGGTATATGTCACTCCATTAATGATAATCAGGTGCATGGAACAGATGAAAGATGGTGAAGAGATTAAACTAAAACATACATGGGTCCCCTTTGAAAAGATTTCAAAACATCTACCAATGGCAGTTATCTCATCTGAAGATAACAAGTTTGCCACTCACAACGGATTTGATTTTGAAGCAATTCAACTAGCCATAGAAGAGAGCCAGGAAGGAAAAAGAAACAGAGGAGCAAGTACTATCAGTCAGCAAACAGCTAAAAATGTTTTTCTATGGCCAGAATCATCATGGTTAAGAAAAGGTTTTGAGGTTTATTTCACTGTTCTTATTGAAACGCTATGGTCTAAAGAACGTATTATGGAAGTGTACTTAAACTCCATAGAGATGGGGAAAGGTATCTATGGAGCAGAAGCAACTGCTAGATATAAATTCCATACCACAGCAAAAAAACTTAGCAGAGGGCAATGTGCTTTAATAGCAGCTACCTTACCTAACCCTATAAAATTCGATTCTGCTAATCCATCCAGATATATTCTCAGACGTCAGGCGAAAATATTGAGGGTTATGCAATTAATACCTAAGTTTCCTCCTGCAAAAAAAGGATAATTGAGTCTCTATTTATTATAACCTATGAAAAATCGGCTTATTGTAACCTATGAAAAAACTGCTGATATTATGTATATTTCTGATTACAGCTTTGATTGTTAAAGCACAGAGAAATGAAGTTTTCTCGCCTAACATTCAAAGCTTACAGATAAAGGTTAACGATAACTGGCTTGCACCTCCAATCGTTAACCTGAATTCTGACGATGTATTAGAAATATCTTTTGATGAACTATCGCACGAATATCACCGTTTTCAATATGTCATCTCACATCACAATGCAGACTGGTCTCCTTCCGGATTAAGCGAAATTGAATTTCTGGAAGGATTTAATAATAGTCCTATTGAGGACTATCAGAATTCATTGAACACTACGATGCTATACACGCATTACCGAATATCCTTCCCTAACGAACAAGTTAAGCTAAAAGCATCAGGAAACTATATCATTACTATCTTTGACGATAATGATAATTCAAAACCTGTATGCAAAGCTTGTTTCTCTGTAATAGAAAAGAAAGTAACAATTTCGGCAACAGTAAGCAGCAATACAGATATAGATAATAACAAATCGCATCAACAGGTTTCTTTCAATGTCAATTATAACGGATATAATATCCGTAATCCTCAAAGTGAGGTGAAAATAAAAGTTATGCAAAATCTGCGTCAGGATAATTGTGTGACTAATCTAACACCTTCATATATCAGTTCAAATGAGCTAAAATATGAGCATAATAAGAATCTCATTTTCGATGCGGGAAATGAATATAGACGATTTGAAATGGTGAGCGTAAAATATGCTGCACAAGGAATACAAAGAATTAAGTTTTTTGATCCATATTATCATGTAACTTTAATCCCCGATGAGCTAAGAACTAAAAATTACAGTTATGATCAAGACCAGAATGGGCGTTATCTGGTTCGGTATGATTGGGCTAACAATAATGATATCGAGGCAGATTATCTATTGGTTCACTTTTCTCTGCCATGGAAAGATGAATTACCGGAGGGTAATTTCTATTTGCAGGGAGCATTTACTCACGACAACTTAACTGATAATTATTGTTTGAAATACAACCCAGAGTCTAAAGCTTTTGAGACTATTCAATTGCTAAAACAGGGAGCATATAACTATCAGTATCTTTTTGTGCCGACTAATAGTAATAAAACAACAACTGCACTCACGGAAGGAAATTACTATGAGACAGAAAATGAATATCTGATATTAGTATATCATCGTCCTTTCGGTGAAAGATATGACAGGTTGATTGGAGTGCAACAGGTTTATTTCAAATAAAACAATATCTGTAAATTCTATCTAACGAAAAGACAAACAAGAAACCTCCTTATTTTAATTTATAGTCTTTCGTCTATAAAGATATATAGAATAAGTGAGTTCCTATATATTCCTTGTTCTTATTAAAAAAGTAAGGTTATTCCTTTTTGAAGTGTTATCTAAAAATTGGATATATTATTTAAATCTTCAAATAGTTAGGCTTGGTATTATACTGGATTCTTTCAATCTAATAAAATGCAGTAGAAAAAGAGGCAGCAGTCACTTCAATTTTCAAAGTGACTACTGCCTTACTATTTTATCACAAAAGCTTATTACTAATTTTATGCAAACAATTCTATTCTTTCTATATAAGCAAGAATATCACCCTTGTTTACATGAGCACCTTGTTTTACACAAACTTCAACGATGCGTCCAGAGAAATTAGCCGGTATCTTATCATAAGTTCCCCATAAAGTACCAATATAACAAAATGTTTCTTCTGGATAGAATTTCTGACCAATAGCCGGAGGAGTAGATCCTGATTCGAAACTTGCGTCCCAAAATATCTGTCCTTTTTCAAGAGCTGTAATTGGTTCAGCTTTAGCGCGTTTCAATTTCTTTATATCCTCTTCAGTGAAGCCATTCTTCTGCATTTCCGCATCTTTCGCTCTTTGTAGTTCATCTTCGAAGCGTTTCTTTGCTATACCGGAACGATAATCGCGATATTGACGATCATGCATAGCCAGTTCGAACAATTCTTCATTATCCGGACCATATTCCCATCCATTATCATCCATTTCTTTCTTATACGTATCCAAATCATCTGGGAAATTATCTTGTGGATTCTCATCAGAGAATTCATATCCTTTAGCTTTGGCCAATTCAATAATCTCTGGAGCAAGTTCACCAGGCAATTTACCACTCTTACCTAAAATCATGTCCCAAGTATGAGAATCAATCATAGTCCAACGCTCTTCACCTTTAACCATTTGCATAACATTCATCAATGCAACATTCTTCACATACTGGCTAAATGGAGTAACCAAAGGAGGATAACCTAATTTTGGCCATACATAAGCTACTTCATCAAAAAGCATCACCAATAGATCATCGAGATTAAGCTCATTTTGGTTTTTGCTTTTTAAATACATATTAATTCCAGATTGAACACCCTTTAAATCGGCCATCATTGATCCCATCATACCTCCCGGTAATCCACTGCCAATAAGCAATGAAGAAGTATGTTTGTTTGTTGGATCGATAAAATATCCAAGGAAGTCATCAATAAATTCTTGTGTTAAACTACGGGCCTTCATATAAGCCTTCATATTGATTTCAGGGACCTGGAAACCAGCATCTTTCAACATAGCCTGAACAGACAATACGTCTGGATGAACTTTTCCCCAGGACAATGGTTCCATGGCAACATCAATAATATCAGCACCGTTTTCACAAACTTCAAGAATAGAAGCCATAGAAAATCCAGGACCAGAATGTCCGTGATACTGAACAATAACCTCTGGATGTTTGTCCTTTATTGCCTTTACTAATTTTCCAAGCATTACAGGACGGCCAATACCTGCCATATCCTTTAAACAAATCTCAGGAGCTCCTGCAGCAATTAACTGTTCAGCAATATTTGCATAATACTCTACCGTATGTACAGGAGAGAAAGTAATACAAAGTGAAGCCTGAGGAATCATGCCTGCTTCCAAAGCATAAGTAATAGACGGAATGAGATTTCTCACATCATTTAAACCACAAAAAATACGAGTAATATCAACGCCCTGTGCTTTCTTTACTTTATACATTAGTTTACGAACATCAGCAGGGACCGGATACATACGTAGCCCGTTCAATCCACGGTCGAGCATATGGGTTTGAATACCAACTTCATTTAATGGTTTAGTGAAAGTTCTCACTGCATTATTTGGGTTCTCACCGTACAATAAGTTTACTTGTTCAAAAGCTCCTCCGTTGGTCTCCACGCGAGCAAAACATCCCATTTCAATAATTAGTGGTGCAATTCTTGCCAATTGATCAGCCCTTGGTTGATACTTTCCGGAAGATTGCCACATATCCCGGTAAAGCAGGCTAAATTTAATTTCTTTTTTCATTGTAATAGCGCTATATAAGATTATAAAAGTTTATTAAAATGCTATTGCAAAGATAACAAATGAATTGACAATATGTCAAGGAAATAAATAAAATCGCCATTTTTAAAACATGTTTTATATCATATTTATATTTCTAAATAAAAAAGAAAGGGAGTAATTCTATTTTTATTAGAATTACTCCCCTTAGATTACCAAAAATATGACTTGTTTTATGAGCATCATACAAAATCCTTTAATTGTTGTTGCAACCGTTGTCGCGTAAAAAAGATACGGCTCTTTACTGTTCCGAGAGGTAAATTTAGTTTATCAGCAATTTCACGATATTTAAAACCAGAAACATGCATAGAAAAAGGTATCTTATATTCTTTTGGCAATGAATTAACTACTCTATGAATTTCTTTAATGTCATAAGCTCCTTCAGTGCTATCGAAACCTGAATCCTGTGATTGATTAAGATGGTACATATTCTCTGTCTGATCAACGAATGTTTGATCCCTCATCACCTTCCTATAATTATTAATGAATATATTACGCATTATAGTATACATCCACCCCTTAAAGTTAGTATCGGGTGTAAATTTATCTTCGTTGTCGAGTGCTTTCAAGGATGTTTCCTGCAATAAATCATTTGCTTCTTCCCTGTTTGCTGTTAATTTATACGCAAAGCGAAGTAGTTCGTCCTGTACTCCCAGCAGATCACTTTTAAAATTTAAACTTTTCATAACTTTGCTTATTTGTGTTAATACTGTTTTTACTTGTTACAATATTATATAAAATAAGTATGTTTGATAGCCCAAATTCTATCAGCAATTAGGGGGTATATTATTAATAACAGTTTTTATGCCGTTAAATATCAGTTTTCAGGTTATTCTCCTTTTAACTTCGGTAAACAGATATTATATTTTACTGCAAGAATTCTTGTAAGAAAAACACTAAAACCACTGATACATTGTATCAGCATACTGTCCAGATTCATAAAAGAACAACCCCAAAACACCAATCCTCCCACTATACAGGCCATTGCATAGATTTCTTTTCTAAAAATAAGTGGAATCTCGTTAATAAAGATATCACGAATTACTCCACCTGCAGCACCTGTAATACTTCCCATCACAATAGCAACCCAAAATGGAAAACCTAAAGCTATAGTTTTTTCTACTCCAACAACAGTAAAAAGAGCAAGACCAATGGAGTCGAAAAGAAAAAATGTGTTATGTAAGTGAACTAATTGTTTGCCAAAAACTACTACCCAGAATAAAGCCAGGGCAGAACAAATAAGATAAACCGGATTTGTCATCCAAAAAGGTGTTACGTCTAGCAGCACATCACGGATGGTTCCACCGCCAATAGCAGTAACCAATCCAACAACATAAGCACCAAACCAGTCGAATTGTTTAGCAGAAGCTAAACGTATGCCACTAATGGCAAAAGCGAAAGTTCCGAAGAATTCTATAATCTGAACAAATGTAGGCATAATCCCATTTTTTTTGCAAAGAAACAAATAAAGAATTAAATTATGAATCAAATAAGAAAAAAGTAAGTTGATTTATAACTTGAATTATGAAAGAAAGTGTACTTTTGCTGCCTAAAAGAACAACATATATTATAGACATGAAAATTACTATTGTTGCAGGGGCACGCCCCAACTTTATGAAGATTGCTCCAATCATGCATGCTATTGATAATGCCAGAGAGCAAGGTAAAGAAATCTCATATAGAGTAATATATACTGGATCAGCTAATGATACAAGTTTAGATCCTTCTCTTTTTGCTGATTTGAATATAAAAAAGCCGACTGCTTATCTGGAAATAGGTTTTGAAAACCTTACTGAACGGGCAGGAGGAATTATGTTGGCTTTTGAAAAAGAACTAAAAGAAAATCCAACCAATATAGTATTAGTCGTTGACGATTTAACTTCTACCATGGCGTGCGCTATCGTTGCTAAAAAGCAAAATGTAAAAGTAGCTCACCTGGTTGCAGGAACACGATCTTTCGACATGAGTATGCCTAAAGAAGTGAACAGAATGATTACCGATGGTCTTTCTGATTACCTGTTTACAGCAGGAATGGGTGCAAACCGCAACTTAAACCAAACGGGAGCAGAAAATGAACAGGTTTTTCTTGTAGGAAATATCCTGATGGATTCTCTAAGATATAATCGTCACAGATTTATAAAGCCTGCTACATTTGATGTGTTAGGATTAAAAGAACATAACTATATTCTTTTAACAATCAATCGTCATGCATTAATTGAGAATAAAGAGAATTTCAAAGAGCTAATTGAGCGTTTAATATCTGAAGCAAAAGGTACTCCTATTGTTGCTCCTCTACATGCATACGTACGTGATGTGATAAGCGAACTTAATATAAAAGCTCCCAATTTACATATTCTTCCTCCGCAAAGCTATCTTTCATTTGGTTATCTAACCAGCAAAGCTAAAGCGATAGTTACCGACTCCGGCAATGTAGCAGAAGAAGCAACATTCCTTGGTATTCCATGCATTACATTAAATAACTACGTAGAACACACTGAAACCTGTTCTATCGGTACTAACGAATTAGTTGGTGAAAACCCGGAACAACTTGGTGCTGCAATTGAAAAAATAATGAAAGGTGAATGGAAACAAGGAAGTCTTCCTGAAAGATGGGATGGAAGAACAGCCGACAGAATTGTTCAAACTTTACTTCAACTGGTATAAACAAATCAAGAGTACATAAAGAATATGCTGCTATTTGAATAGTCCTTGTAACTTATAATAATAAAAGAGCCATTTTCTATCTGCTTGACAAATAAACAATGGCTCTTTTTTATTGTGGGAAGAAGTTAATTAAGCTACAATTCAGAACTTTCAATCATTAGGTACAATTATTGAAAACCAGATTGATGGTATGGAATGGGTTACGGTAATTAACGGTAATAAGGAAATTCCTGGATTACGTTTCAAGGAAAGTGAATTAATACAAGATATTAATAATCTGCCTATGCCGTTACACCTGCGCAATGCTCCTACAAAGCTATTAAACTTCTCTTGTAGAATTCTTATAAATGAAGAGTTTACAATTGCTGGAAAAGAGTCTTTAACGGCGCGGAAAAACCACCCCTATTTTTTGTTATTATAGGGGGTGAAACTAATTTTTCCGCAGCTTATAATCAGCCAGTTAAGCAAAAAAGTAAAACGTATTGTCAGAAAACAACCTTATGTTTTTCTGTTTTTAAGTAGTTAAGCAAGTTAAAATATGTTTCATTGCTCGTTTTCAACAGATTAAAGAATAAAAAGCTGTATCTATTAAAGTTTGAAGCAAAAAAAACACGGTGGTACTAATAATACCGCCGTGCTGTTTTTTATCTTAAGAAAGAAATGTCTATTCCAAAATTGTATCTGGCTATTCTTCATCGCAATGTCCTAGGACAGGTTGCAATATTTCGGGTAATACAAGACCTTTACATTTTATCTGCGACAAGACCTTCTTCCCCTCTTTATTCAGATTAAAGTACATTTGTCGCTTATCATTTTCTCCCAGACTGCGTTCAATAAGCATCTTCTGTTCAACAGATCTTATCACTTTAGAGCAGTGAGATGATGTCATCCCTGTTTTCTCAGCAATTTCGGATGCCGACAAACGACCTTCCGAAAGACAACAGAGAGCCATTGCTTCATTTAAACCAACGCCATATTTATCACTCAGCTGCATTTCAAGATCATTCATGGCAATATTAATGTCTCTCAGCTGACAGATTACTTTTATCATTTCTTTCAATTATTATCAAATAAACAAGTTGATATTGGATTTGTCTGCCCGTTCCATATATGTAGCCACTCCTCCAATTGTAACATTATCGAGCAGTTCTTCTTCTTTTACTCCCATTACATCCATTGACATCTGACAAGCAATAAATTCTACTCCACTATCAATAGCTTGCTGACGTAATGATTCCAAAGAATCGATACCGTTCTTTTTCATGATAAACCGCATCATTTTGCTGCCAATGCCCATCATGTGCATTTTAGAAAGTTTCAGTGCCATAGTATCCGAAGGAAGCATCATCGAGAACATTTTTCCAAAGATATCTTTATTAACTTTTGGCTTGTTTGTTTTCTTAATTGCATTCAATCCCCAGAACGTAAAGAAGATAGTAACCTTCTCTCCTGTAGCAACTGCTCCATTTGCGAGTACAAAAGTAGCCAAAGCTTTGTCTAAATCATCACTAAACATGATAAAAGTTTTCCCTTTATTGTTATTTTCGACTGATACTTCGCTAATTTCATTAGCAACTTTCTTTTTTTCCATTTTTTCAATAACTGAAATATATTTGCCTGAATCGGCTGATTGTGATATCATTTTATGTCCTGTCATATTACACCAGGCCTGAGAATCACGACGAAAAGCCGGATCGGTTGAAATAACTTCCAGACGTTCGCCAATGTTAATACCTTCTATGCTCTTTTTCAATTTCATTATAGGACCAGGGCATTGCAATCCACAAGCATCTATCTTGATTGTTTCTATCTCCATTTTGTCAGCATTGCTATCTCCAAAACCTAAAGAGCAGGCAATCATGTCTTTATCATTAAGAGCTACTGGAGTTGTTGCTGCCTGATATAGTTTATATCCTCCCGACAGATTAAATACATTGTTAAATCCATGCTGCATCAACACTCTCGAAGCAAGATAACCTCTCAGTCCTACTGCGCAATAGATATAAATGTTTTTATCCTGAGGAATTTCGTTCAAATGATCTCTTATTCCATCCAACGGAATATTTACTGCACCCGGAATTGCACCCAATGAGAATTCATCAGGAGTACGTACATCCAGAATTATACCATCCTGAACTTGTTGCAGTTGTCTCCATGTAATAATATTCATTCTTTTCAGCAGAATATTCTCTGCCACATATCCGGCAATGGCAATAGGATCTTTTGCTGATGAGAAAGGAGGAGCATACGCATGTTCCAGTTGCATTAAATCGTAAACAGTTCCTTGTTGTTTAATCAGCAGAGCTATCTGATCAAGTCGTTTATCCACACCATCGTATCCCACAATCTGAGCACCGTAAAGTTTTCCGTTCTCCGGGCTAAAGGTTATTTTAATGCTCATTTGCAGAGCATCAGGATAGTAACTAGCATGAGAGCCTGAATGGGTTATTGAAGATATATAAGGTATTTCTTCTTTCTTTAATTGCTTTGCAGCCACACCTGTTGAAGCAACAGTAAGATCGAAGACTTTTGCTATTGCAGTTCCAATAGCTCCTTCATATTTTATTTTGTTACCAAGTAACATATTGTCAGCACATATACGTGCTTGTCTGTTGGCTGGACCAGCCAGATAATTAAGCCATGGCTTTCCGGTTATTGGGTGCTTATATTCTATAGCATCACCAACAGCATAAATATTTTCATCAGAAGTTTGCAAGTAATCATTAACGGCAATACCTCCTCTTTCTCCTATTTTCAGTCCGGCTTGCTTAGCCAATGTAGTTTCGGGGCGTACACCAATGGAAAGAATTACCAGGTCGGCCATTATACATTTGCCGTTTTTAAATACCACCTCAATGGAATTTCCTTTTTTTGTAAATGCACTTACTGCATGTTCCAGATAGAGATTTACACCTTTATCCTGCAAGTGTTGATGTACAAGCGAGGCCATAGAATAATCAATTGGTGGCATTACCTGATTCAGCATTTCAATAATAGAAACTTCTGCTCCGGCATGCTGAAGATTTTCAGCCATTTCCAAACCGATGAATCCAGCTCCGACTACAACAGCTTTTTTCACCGAATGAGTATTCATATAGTTTTTAATGGCATCTGTATCATTTACATTACGTAAAGTAAAAATGCCATCTAAATCAATTCCTGGAAAAGATGGACGAACAGGTGCGGCTCCCGGAGACAACAAAAGCTTATCGTATTTCTCTTTATATTCTTCTCCGCTTTTAGAACGAACAACAACTTCTTTATTATTGCGATCGATACTGATTACTTCCGACTGAACTCTTACATCTATATTGAAACGTAAGCCAAACGATTCCGGAGTTTGCAAAAATAATTTTTCACGTTCGCTTATAACTCCACCTATATAATAAGGTAGACCACAATTAGCATAAGAGATGTAATCTCCCTTTTCGAACAAGACAATCTCAACATCCTCATTTATACGTCTGATTCTGGCAGCTGTTGTTGCACCTCCAGCTACTCCTCCAATAATAATGTACTTTTCTTTACTCATTTCCTATTATATTTTTTAGATAACCATTCATAAAATTCCAATATTAATATTTTCCAATGGAATTATTTTGCAAAGGTATTACTATTTTCTAATAAAACAAGTTTCCAATAGAAAATGTTTTTTAAATAAAAAGAGGCTGTTACTTTATTTAAAAGTAACAACCTCTTCTTTATAAAATGATAACGAATAATCAGTTATTATTTTGCTACATTATTAACCGGTTTACCGGCTGAGTATGCTTTAATATTTTCGATAACAATATTCATCAGTCTCACACGAGAAGCTTTAGTTGCCCATGCTATATGAGGAGTGATGAAACAGTTCTTAGCAGTAAGTAAAGGATTATCGGCACGTGGAGGTTCAGATGACAATACATCTAATCCGGCAGCATAAATAACTCCTTTATTCAAAGCATCGGCCAAATCTTGTTCATTGATAAGTGAGCCACGACCGGTATTAATCAAAATAGCAGTTGGTTTCATACTTGCCAAGCGTTTTGCATCAACAAGTTCGCGGGTTTCTTCGTTTAGCGGACAATGAAGACTAATAATATCACATTCAGTGAAAATTTCTTCTTTTGTCATCATCTTAATTTCCGGTGGCAATTGAAGCTGTGATTTAGAAGTATAAGCACAAACACTCATTCCAAAACCAAATGCAACGCGAGCAGTAGCCATACCGGTACGTCCAAGTCCTACGATACCAAGTTTTAGTCCGCTTAGTTCTGTAAGTGGAGTATCCCAGAAGCAGAAGTCCTCACTGTTGGTCCATCGGCCATTTTTTACTTCGCTAGAATGATGTGCCACATTCTGAGTTATATTCAAAATATGTGCAAACGCCATCTGAGCAACTGATATTGTGCTGTAAGCTGGAGTATTGGTAACAACTATTCCACGTTCTTTTGCTGCTGTAACATCTACAACATTATATCCTGTTGCAGTTACGCCAATATATTTCAGCTCCGGAAGAGCAGCAATTACCTCAGCATTAATCTCAACTTTATTAGTTAATATAACGTCTGCATCTTTGGAACGAGCAACAACATCTGCTGCAGAAGTGCGATCATAAATAGTACAATCACCCAAAGCTTTAAGTTCATCCCACGATAAATCGCCCGGATTCATTCCATAACCGTCTAATACTACAATTTTCATATTCAAATTAAATTTAGAATTTATTCTTTATAACGATCTCCCCAGAGTTGAACCATGTGTTCTTTAAGTTTAGCTTCCGCCGGATTTGGTTGCGGATGCCAGATAGATTGGTTTTTCAATTCATCGGGAAGAAATTGTTGTTTTACAAAATGCCCTTCATAATTGTGCGCATATTTATAGTCATTGCCATACCCCAACTGCTTCATCAGCTTTGTAGGAGCATTGCGCAGGTGTAGCGGAACAGGCAGATTTCCTGTATTCCGAACTAATTCCAATGCATCATTGATGGCATTGTAGGCAGAATTACTTTTGGGACTTGTTGCCAGATAAATAGTTGTCTCTGCCAAAGGTATACGTCCTTCGGGCCATCCTATTTTCATCAGTGTATCAAAGCAGGCATTGGCAAGTAACAATGCATTTGGATTTGCCAGACCGATATCTTCTGAAGCAGAAATAACTAGTCGGCGGGCAATAAAGGCGGGATCTTCTCCCCCTTCCACCATGCGGGCCAGCCAATAAATTGCTCCGTCGGGATCGCTACCACGAATACTTTTTATAAAAGCGGAAATAATATCGTAATGCATTTCTCCGTCTTTATCGTATGCAAGTGGATTTTGCTGAAGCCTGTCAACCACCTTTTCATCGGTAATTACTATTGGATCTTCAGTATCCGATTCGATAACCAGCTCCAATATATTAAGCAACTTGCGTGCATCTCCACCAGAATAGCGAAGCATGGCATCTGATTCCTTGACTACTATATTTTTACTCTTCAGGATATGATCCTCTTTTATAGCACGATCTATAAGTTGAAGTAAATCTTCTTTCTCTAATGATTTAAGCACATAAAGCTGACAACGGGAAAGTAGCGGACGAATAACCTCGAACGATGGATTTTCGGTTGTTGCTCCAATAAGTGTCACTGTTCCCTGCTCTACTGCTCCCAATAAGGAATCTTGCTGTGATTTGCTGAAACGGTGAATTTCGTCTATAAATAATATAGGACTGGCTTGTGAAAAGAAGCGGCTGCTTTTTGCTTTTTCAATAACATCTCTCACATCTTTTACGCCCGAGCTAACTGCACTTAATGTATAAAAGGGAGTTTCTAGTTTGTTGGCTATAATCTGTGCAAGGGTAGTTTTACCCACTCCGGGAGGTCCCCAAAGAATAAATGACGAAATGCGTCCTGCGTCTATCATCTTACGCAAGATTGCCCCTTCTCCCACTAAATGTTTCTGGCCAATATAGTCATCAAGCGACTTTGGCCGGAGTCTTTCTGCTAATGGTTGTGCCATTTCGTTATTGTTATATGAAAAGCAAATGTACATATTAATATTTAAAATGGATAATTCTCGGCCAAAGAATTTAAAACCAATGACGGGGAAAGAAAATTCTCCTGTACAAAAGAATGATTTCTTCTGTACAGGAGAATTAATTGTTTTGTACAAAAGAATGCAATCTTTTGTACAGGATATTAAAATGTTATATAGACGAATTCAGAATACTTCCTTAGAAGTTAAGCATTACTGCAAGACGAATACCATCTTTATTGATTCCCGGATGATCCAGATAGTTTAAACGACGGGTATATTCAATATGAAGTAATTTAAAGATATTGTAAATACCCACACTGAATTCCATATATGGTTGCTTACCCATTGCATAACTGGTTGGTACACCATCGCGAGTTGGGAACAGGAACAAATCGCTACTTAAATTGGGATTATTCTTATCGCTCAAACCTCCGTATAATGCTTTGAATTTAAATACTTCTCTCCACTTAAGAGTCTTAATCAAAGGAATACGATTAAATAATCTTCCGTTCAAATCATAAGTCAGATCTAATGAAGCAAACTTATCATTCAGGAATTCCATGTTGTTGATCAAGTTAAACGTCTCCCTTTGTGTAATGTAAGAAAGGTTGGCTGCCGGCATAATCAATAATGGGAAAGGAACCTTATCCCATTGCTTACCTGCTTTAACATAAGCATCCAGTCTACCCCACGATTTAAGCCAGATTCTTTTATAAATACCTGCTTCAGTAAAATTGAATTTATAATCACCACCAAGCACATCTTTAATACCCATTGTGTGAGAAAGAGTAAAGATTGGCGCATCAAAATTGATTGGCAATCTGCGTTCTTTGGTATTAATAAATGTTTCTCCTGGTGCAAATCTAAGTTGCAAAGAAGCTTCGGTTGTTGTTATATCGTGCACATTTGTTTTGGCCTCATCATTCTTTATATAGAAAAGATTACCTGTTGGCTCATCATTACGATTCTTCAATGTCATTGCAACAGAGAAGCCAGACATTGTTTCTCGTTCGTATTTAAACTGAGCATCACGCACGTAAGACATTTGGTCTACGGTTGTGGTTTTCAATCCCACAAACATATTATCTTTATCTGTTTTCAGGAACTTATCCATAGGAGACATTACATCATACATATAAGAGAAAGAGATGGAATGTTTAGGGAACTCTCTTGCCAAGAATTCTTTCTTATCAAATGTATATTCCACCATTCCTTTATATTTAGAACGGTTATCCTTGAATCCGTATGCATAATATCCACTTAAGAAAAGCTGAGGGAACAGTTTAGCTGTTGTCTGTCCGCTTATTCTCAGACGAAGACCTTCAATGCTGTTACTACCTATAATAGTATTCATTGGTCCGAAATCGAATTTACTTGGATGACCCTTACTGCCGGTTTCAACATAATTCTCAATCAATGCCTTTAAACCAATAATCATATACTTAAATCCCGGCATTTCTTCGAGATGCTGAAGAAATAAATCCATACCGTTTTCTTTATCTGTAAGCGGAACCGGGCGCATTTTATTCCAGAAATCATCGTCCTTCATCATAGCATCCACCTCTTTTACAGTATTCCCCTTCACCTTAAACAGTTTTGGCTGAATTTCATTAAAAGCATAATTGCTATATCTGGTGAGACGCCGGACTTGTAATTTCGACAGATTTTTCACAAATGAGAGTTCAACAATCATATCATCATCTTTAAGCGCCCATCTACCATTAGGAAGTTGCTCGTATGACTGAATAATGTTGAGGTTATCAACAAAGTTTACACCCGTCTTCTTTGGAAGATTCATGATGCACTTCTTTACGGCATAAGTAGAATCTTTCAAGATATAAAGGTGACCGGTAAAACCAAAGTCCTGTGAGTTATTAGGCACAAATGTAAGATGGATACATGAGTCTTTTTCAACTTTCAGCGTATCCATAATATAAAACTTATAGAAAGATATCCCTGAAGTTGATGAAATAGGACTAATAAAACGGCTCGATAAAAGACGGATATCATCATCGTAAATGTTCACATCCGTAAATACATCTTTAAGTATAGTTCCCATCATGTCGCCCGTTGAGAAAAGTTCGTCTACTCCTGATGTATTTAGCCCTTTAATAATAGTTTTCTCATTCTTTGGATCTTTCCGGAAAATAGTCTGAGAAGCAGTTTCCTGAACAGAAAAAGGAATAATCAACTTATTTGTTTCCAAACAAGGCTCAACCTGATTGACAAGGAATGGCATCTTTTTATAGATACCTTTACCAAAATCATCAGGATTTACATCGTTAATTGACGTGGTTATCTTCTGATATTTATCGAACTGATAAAAATCATTTTCTTCCAAACGCTGACTGGACTTATGTTCAATCACCTTCTTCATCAACTCTACTGCGGGATTATTCTTGCGGGAATACTTCTCTTTCTTAGGCTTTACAACAATTTCAGTAAGCTGTATATCGGTAGACTGCAACTTAATGCTAAGCCTGGTTGTAACTCCGGGAACTATTTTAACCGTTTTCTTTTTATAGCCTACAGCTGTAAAGGTTACTTCATTCCAACCTTTACGTGTGGTAATACGATAGGCTCCATTAATATCGGAGATGCTTCCAACACCTTTACCTTCATAAGACACAGAAGCGTAAGGAATTGGTTCATTTGTAACAGAATCACGCACAACACCTGTTAAATGAGATGGTGCTACCTCAGAAACTGAACCTACAACTACAGCCGAGTGAGCTGAAGCTGTATAAGAAACGGCAATAACAAACAATGCGAGAACGAATTTGATATATCGTTGTTTCATATAATATCAATAAAATGAATTGCAAAGGTAAGCTTTTCATTCAATTTACTAAGTGAAATTAAGCTAAATCAGTAATATTTATATTACATTTGCGACAAATAGAACAATAAAAATGCTATCGATTCTAATTCCTACTTATAATTATGAATGTTTAGGCCTTGTTGAAGAACTTCACCGCCAAGCGCAAACATTATCCTTCCCTGTTGAAATCCTTATTGCAGACGATGCATCAAAGGAAGAAATGAAACGTAACAACCGAAAAATAAACAGATTAAATAATTGCATGTTCATTGAACTCAAAGAGAATATCGGACGAGCAAGGATTAGAAATTTACTATCTGAGAAAGCCAAATATGATCTTTTGTTATTTATAGATAGCGATGCCGGACTTGTCAGCAATGACTTTCTACAGAAATATGTTTCAGCAATTCATGGCAATGACGTAATCTGCGGAGGTTTACTATATGATCGACCTATACCTTCAAAACAGTTTAGCCTGCGCTATTATTATGGAATATCAGCAGAAGAACATTCGGCAAAGGAACGTAACATGCACCCTTATGCTAAATTTTCGTCATTCAACTTCCTTATCAGAAAAAGAATCTTCCAGAAAATTCTTTTTGATGAATCGTTTTCCGGATACGGCCATGAGGATACAGCTTTTGGTATTGAATTAGAAAAGCGTAAAATAAAAATTAATCATATTAACAATCCGCTTTTTCACTTAGGACTGGAAAAGAATGATGCTTTTCTTCAAAAAACGGAGATAGGTATTGAAAATCTTTATCGTTATTCAGATAAACTGAACGGATATGTACGCTTATTGAACACGTTTAATAAAGTAAAAAAATACAAATCACAAGTTCTCTTATCCTTTATCTTCAAAAGAACAAGAGAACTCATGAAAAAAGAGTTGCTAAGTAATCACCCCAGCATGAAGATTTTCGCTTTTTACAAGCTGGGATATCTGTGTTACATCAGCAATAAATAATTTCAAATAGCGCCTCTTGCCATTGCTTCAAGACGAAGTATTGCCTGCAATCTCAATGAAGGAATATACCCTCTTACCGGGTAGAGAGTTTTTATTGTATATTTTAATATAGGAGAATAAGTTAAGGATAGTTTTGCATAGGCTTTACGAAAGCAAAACTTTGAGATAAGAAAAGGCTGAATACTACTATGTTCGGTTGCAGAACGTGCTCCAACCGAAACATAACTTTTATTCCCCGTACCTAAATAATGCTCATTCATCTTGTAAAATAAGCCATAAAAGGGGTAATATCCACCGGATAAATATTTTGTTCTTGACTTAAGCATAAAATATTCGCACATATCCTCTTTACAATGATTCTCTGCATAAGCTACTAATGTACCATTTATTTTATCTATTACTCCCCAATATTCACGACCTTCTTTAAACTTATCTAAATCAGCAATAAACGAAGAACGTGAAGCTACAATATCTGTAGTGTTGGAATATCGGTCAAAAGAATCATTGTAAACATCATATCCTTGTTCACGCATTAAATCAATGGCAATTGGTCTTATTTCAAAGAACTTAAAAGCATGACGAACTTTATTTCGCGTTCTGCCTTTTAGTTCCTCCATTCCGTAGAATTTGTCTTTA
This sequence comes from Bacteroidaceae bacterium, assembly GCA_963668125.1. Lineage (GTDB taxonomy): Bacteria > Bacteroidota > Bacteroidia > Bacteroidales > Bacteroidaceae > Bacteroides. Next base: position 3,240,577 of record OY764215.1, read on the forward strand.
ATAATAAACCAGAAAGATGTAGGCTCTGAAGAATCAAAATCATATGTATTTCTGATAAACCAAACTTTATTTTTGTTTATTAGCTCCAAACGCATCTTCTCTGTTAATTGTTTTTCTTTATGTGGAGCTTTACTATAAATAATGCCTTTTTTATAATAGACGTAATCTTCGTTTTTCATTTTCAATTAGTTAGGGTAAATTTCATTATTACTTTTATAGCAGAATATTATTAAGTAATATCCTGTGACAAAAAAGGCAGCAAAGATAATTTATTTTAAATAAAATGATTTACTATTCGTTATAATATTTATCTTTGTCAATAAACAAAATAAAAACTACAATATGAATAAGAAAATAATTGGAAGCATGTTATTTGCAGCTATGACTATCATATCATGCAAAGAAGCTAAGAAAGCAGACGTTCAGGTTATACCTTTAAAGGATTCTGCTACAGTAATTTCCGATAGTCTTCGATTTTGTGAAGCAACTTGTTGGAATGGAGAATCATTATACATCAGCAATTTTGGCGGTGACACTATAAATCCACTTAATACTGCCGGCAAAGGATATATTATGGAATTCAACTCAGGTAAACCATCAGTCTTAATACCTGCAGATGGAAGATTAAATGCCCCCAAAGGAATGTGTGTGGTAGATAATTATCTATTCGTTGCTGATGTTAACTCTATAGTAGTTTTTAATTTGAATGACGTGAGCAAAAGTCAAAAAATAAAGCTTCCCACTAAAGACTCTTATGTAAATGATCTTGCCGTAAATGGAAAGAACCTTTATGCAACAGTAACAAACACGGGTAACATTTACAAACTGGATGTTTCTTCTCCGGAAAATGTCAAAGAACAAACACCCAAGCTATTTGCAAATATTCCCGGAGCAAATGGTATTGTTGCGACTGACAGTATAATATATGTAGCTTCATATCCTGTTGATGGAAATACATCTGCTCCAAACGTTATTTATTCTATCAGAAATTTAGATAACCCAATTTCTGAAGTATTTTTGAACCGCATGAGTCAATATGATGGTTTAGCACTATCAGAAGATGGCAAGTACTTATACTTCTCAACATGGGTAAATGGAAATATAGGAAAGATTGATATTAAAGATAAGAAAGTGGAGAACCTGATTCTTCCTATACAATTAACCGGACCGGCAGATTTTTCAATACACAATGGAAAACTTTATATTCCGGATTTACCGAACAGCAAAGTGCTAGTATACTAATTATAGTCTATATAAATAAAGCGGGAAACCAAAAAGAATAATTCTTTCTGGTTTCCCGCTTTATTTTTGGTCACATTCTTTATTGGGAACGATTTATCATAAAATGTATCAACTTTATACAACAGCTCGGTTATACAAGTTTATACTCTACAAAACAGATTCAACAAATAAGATCATTATAAACAAATAAAGACCCTATAGAATAGATATCCTTATATAAATCAAAAAGCGGAACTTTTCACAAAGTTCCGCTTTTCAGTTTTCAATAGGTATTAGTTTTTTTTAAGGTAAAAAGATTGTTTTCAGGATAACGGATGCAAATATGCAAGATATTTTAATACTGCACAAACAAATTTATATGTCATAAAACATGTTTTTGCATTTTAACTTTTCAGCCACCTAACTAATACCAAATTTCTTTCTACTTATTATTGTTCTGAGGATAATTTTCATCAGTCTTACCCTGGTGTTTTAAAACTTTCGCATCAATATAAAATACGATTTCCTCAGCCAGATTATTTATGTGATCTCCCGAACGTTCAAGTTTACGGAACACACTTATCAAATTAAGGCATAAAGAGAGACTCTCTGGATTCTTTCCTATATAATCAACTAGTTTTTTAGTAACCTCTCCATTGATCTCATCAATCAGATTATCCTTTGCAAAAACGGATGTTGCCAGATCAAGACTCTCTTCATTTAATGCTTGTTTTGCTGTTTCAAGCATAGAAAGCACCTGAGTAAACATCTCTTCCAAACGAATACTCTTTAGAAGATCCGGATCTAAAGCAGGTTCTTGACATTTCACTACGAAGCGAGCAAGGCCTTCCGCAAAATCGCCCAAGCGTTCCAGGTCTGTGTTTATCTTCAACATTGCAAGAACAAAACGAAGATCTACAGCCACCGGATTGTATAGAGCTATAATATCCTCTACATCACTATCTATTTTAAGCTCAAAAGCGTTTACACGTTTTTCTCTAACGATAACTTGCTGCGCCATTTCCTTATTAAGTGTGAGCACAGCCTCTGATGCTCTATCCAACTGATTATAGACCAATGTCCACATTTCGTCCACTTCCTTTTTCAGTTGTACAAGCTCTGATTCTATAAACTTTACCATATCGCTATTCTTTTATAAGATTACAAATATAAAAATAAAAAACACTATCCAAAACGTCCCGTAATATAATTCTGAGTGGATATTTGAGAAGGATTGGTGAATATCTTTTTTGTATTATCAAACTCAATCATTTCACCCAAATAGAAATATGCAGTTTTATCGCTTACACGAGCAGCTTGTTGCATGTTGTGAGTAACAATTACAATTGTATAGTCTTTCTTTAATTCATGAATAAGTTCCTCTACTTTAGCTGTAGAAATAGGATCGAGAGCAGAAGCTGGTTCGTCCATTAGAAGAACGGAAGGAGAAACAGCCATTGCACGAGCAATACAAAGTCTTTGTTGCTGACCTCCCGAGAGAGCAAATGCCGATTCTTTCAGTTTATCTTTTACTTCATCCCAAAGCGCAGCGCCTTTCAACGTTTCTTCTACACGATGACGAATGAATTCATTATCTTTTATACCGTTAACACGGAGTCCGTAAGCTACATTTTCAAAAATACTTTTTGGGAAAGGGTTAGGACGTTGGAATACCATTCCAACTCGTTTTCTTAATTCGTCAACAGGAACTCCCTTTGCATAAATATCTTCATTATCAATTAATATCTGACCTTCCATGCGAGTATCAGGAATCAAATCATTCATTCGATTAAAAAGGCGAAGAAATGTAGACTTACCACAACCTGATGGTCCGATGAAGGCTACCACAGATTTTTCCTGGATCTGCATGTTAATCCCCTTCAAGGCTTGAAAATTGCCATAGTAGAAGTTTACGTCCTTTACATCAATTTTATTCATTCTATTTCGTTTTAGTTCATTTTTACTTTTTTGGAAAAATACTTTCTCAATGCATTGGCAAGTAAGTTTACTACCAGGATTATTACGATTAGCACCAGAGCTGTACCATAAGCTATTGGAAGTTGAGCTTCCATATCTGTTCCGCTTGTAGATATTACATAAAGGTGATAAGGCAAAGCCATACACTGGTCGAATATACTAGTTGGAATCTTTGGAAGGAAATATGCCGCACAGGTGAAAAGGATTGGAGCTGTTTCACCAGAAACGCGTCCTAAAGCCAGGATTAAACCTGTAATGATATTAGGTGTGGCAATAGGAAGGATAACCCGGCGAATGGTCTGCAATTTTGTTGCTCCCAGCGCACGACTTCCTTCGCGAAAGGTATTTGGTATTGCTTTTAATGCTTCTTCGGTAGTTCTGATAACCAAAGGTACACAAAGTAAGCCTAAAGTGAGTGAACCTGCCAGAATACTATCTCCAAAACCCAGGTAATTTACAAACAGCGTCATACCAAAAAGTCCGAATACGATAGAAGGGATACCGCTAAGGTTGTTTGTCATTACTCTGATAAACTTAACTACTTTTCCATTCGGAGCATATTCATTCATATATATACCGCTCATCACTCCAACTGGAAAAGCAAATATAGCACTACCAAACATCAGATAAAACGTACCAACAATGGCTGGCCATATACCTCCGGCAGTCATACCATCGGTAGGTTCGGTTGTAATGAAATCCCAATTGATAACACCTATACCTTTATATATTATAAAACCAAGGATTGCAAATAGTATGCCTACGATACTATAACTAAATAATGAGAAAATGCCAAAAGCTATTTTCTGGGAGCGGCGTTTGCGCTTATCGTATGATTGTGGGAATTTATTCTTTTCCATTATTTCTGTTTGCTACTAATATATTCTACACTGAAGTTTATTATAAGTGTGATGAAGAACAACACAACGCCTAATAAGAACAGAGCCTGATAATGAGCACCACCTGCTGGCGCTTCACCAAGTTCGGCTGCAATGGTTGCAGGAATTGTTCGAAGTGGTTCAAGTATTGTGTGAGGAATTACAGCTGCATTACCTGTTACCATTAAAACAGCCATCGTCTCTCCTATTGCTCGACCAATACCAAGCACAACACCCGATGTTATTCCTGATATAGAATATGGAATAACGACCTTATATATCGTTTGCCATTTAGATGCTCCAAGCGCCAGACTGGCTTCCCTCATTGAACGAGGACAGTTTCTCATAGCATCTTCACTAACGGTGATGATCGTTGGCAAAGCCATTATTGCTAGAACGATACTACCGGCAAGTCCAGATTCTCCTACAGGAAGGTGAAATACTTTCTGAATAAGTGGAACGATAACAATAAGTCCGAAGAAACCGTAAACAACGGATGGAATTCCACTAAGTAATTCAATTATGGGTTTAAGGATATCTCTTACTTTGTGATTGGAAACCTCACTCATATAGATTGAAACGGATAGTCCGAAAGGAAGAGCAAACAATATTGCAAAAAAGCTTACCCAAAGTGTACCGGTAATTAAAGGAAGTATACCAAAAAGAGGTGCCGGCGTAGCAGTTGGAAACCATTCTGTGCCTGTAAGAACATCTTTCATTGAGATTGTTTTATCCTTAATTAAATGCCCTTGAAAGGTCTTATCAATATAAGTATTTGGAATAAATCCAACCATACCGGGATTCTTATTAATTAGCTCAGCAATCTTTGCACCGGCATACGCATATTCCGGTCCTAATTCTTCTTCCGAGTAATAATCGGTAAGGTTCTCTAACCGGAAAACTGTGATCGGAGTATTTTCTCCTCCTAACTGTGACCAGTTGGTTATCTCTCCATCGAACACTTTTTTGATTTCAGCAGGAGTTATGTCTGTTACCTTGTTTTGTTTGTTAAGTGCAAGCACATAACCATCTTCTATTGCCTTACTACCAAAGAGTCCGAACGCTTCGCTGAAAAGAAAAACAATAATGAGCAGAATTGTGATACTTGTCACAAATCCGCTGCAAGTAAGTATACCTTCAATAATTCGTTCAAAAAATTTTTTCATATCGTATATTTTTCTGGTGCAAAGAAACGAAACAGATATTAAGAACTTGTGACTATGATTTGAAGGAACTGTTTCAATCGTGTTACATTTAGGTTACAAAATTCAAAACAACAATTAAGTAAGAATGTTTAGAATACTAAGGAAGTTATTCATTTATCAACAAAAGAAAGCAGTACGGCTTATACAAAAACAGTCTAGGTATAAATACAATAAAGTCTACACCTAAAACAAATATAGTGTAAACCTTTAAATAAACATATCTCCAATAAATCCGTTAATATAAAGATTAGATTACATTGTTACACGCAAGTAATGCAGTTGTAACCTTTTTGTAATATCAATTTTATTATTTTGCAATACAATTTAAAAATCGATGAAAGATGAAAAAAGAATTTATACTTTTATTTGCCTCGTTATTGTTTAGCGCTACATCCTTACATGCTCAGAAAATAAAAGGTAGCGATACCGTACTTCCTGTATCACAATTGGAAGCAGAAAGTTATATGAACAAAAAACCTGGAAGCAGAATAACTGTAACCGGTGGGGGAAGTGGAGTTGGATTCTCAGCATTGATTGATGGCACTTGTGATATTGCAATGGCATCGCGTCCAATTAAATTTGGTGAAAAGATAAAACTCAAAGCAAAGAAGCAAAATATTACAGAAGTAACGGTTGCCTATGATGCTTTAGCAGTCATTATAAACCCATCTAACCCTGTAAGCAAACTTACACGCGAACAACTGGAAGGTATCTTTACTGGCAAATTTACTAATTGGAAACAAGTTGGCGGACAAGATCTTAAGATTGTAGTATACTCTCGCGAAACCTCCTCAGGAACTTATGAATTTTTCAAAGAACATGTGCTCAAAAACAAGAATTACATGAAGAGTGTGCTTTCTATGCCTGCCACTGGAGCAATAATGCAATCGGTAAGTCAAACAAAAGGTGCAATCGGTTATGTAGGACTTGCGTATGTCAGTAAAAAAGTAAAAGCTGTAGCTGTATCATACGACGGAAAGAATTATGTAGCTCCTAATATGGCAAATGCAGCAAAAAAGACTTATCCCGTAATAAGACCGCTATTCTATTATTACAATAACAAAGATAAAAACAAGGTTTCTCCATTTATCCAGTACGTTTTATCTCCCGAAGGTCAAAATCTCATAAAAAAGAGTGGATATATTCCAGTCAGATTAATGTAAAATAAAAAAGAATGACTATTTTTGCAGCCTTAACTGTGTAACAACGTATCACTATGACAGATATTAGAACGGAAGAAGGAGGCGAAAAGAAAAGTTTGAACTTTATAGAAGTCGCCGTAGAAAACGATTTAAAGGAAGGTAAAAACGGAGGAAGAATACAAACACGTTTCCCGCCAGAACCTAATGGCTATCTACACATTGGTCATGCAAAAGCAATTTGCATGGACTTTGGTATTGCCCAAAAGTATAATGGCGTTTGTAATCTTCGTTTCGATGATACCAATCCCGTAAAAGAGGATGTGGAATATGTAGATGCCATCAAAGAAGATATTGAATGGTTAGGCTACAAGTGGGGAAATATATATTATGCTTCTGATTACTTCCAGCAGTTATGGGATTTTGCCGTAAAGCTTATCAAAGAAGGTAAAGCTTATATTGACGAACAATCAGCTGAAGATATAGCAAAACAAAAAGGAACTCCTACTCAGGCAGGAACAAACAGTCCTTACCGCGACCGTCCTATTGAGGAAAACCTGGAACTTTTCCAGAAGATGAATACCGGAGAAGTGCCCGAAGGTGCAATGGTTCTTCGTGCTAAGATTGACATGGCTAATTCAAACATGCATTTTCGTGACCCGATAATGTATCGTATAATCAATCATCCACATCATCGCACAGGAACAACCTGGAAGGCATATCCTATGTACGATTTTGCTCATGGACAATCTGATTACTTTGAAGGAGTAACTCATTCACTCTGTACACTGGAGTTTGAAGTTCATCGTCCTTTATATAACTATTACATCGACTTATTGAAGAAAGACGATAATTACAGTCCACGACAAATGGAGTTCAACCGTTTGAATCTTACTTATACCGTAATGAGCAAACGTAAACTTCTTACCTTGGTAAAAGAAGGATTGGTTACCGGATGGGACGATCCACGAATGCCAACTATCTGTGGTTATCGCCGTCGTGGTTATTCACCTGAATCTATTCATAAATTTATCGACAAGATTGGATATACAAAATATGATGGAATAATTGATGTTTCACTTCTTGAATCGGCAGTAAGAGAAGATCTTAACGCGCGTTCTACACGTGTAGCTGCAGTAATCAATCCTGTGAAGTGTATCATCACCAACTATCCAGAAGGATTAGTGGAAGAAATGGAAGCTATCAATAATCCGGAAGATCCAAACTCTGATTCTCACGTTATTGAATTCAGCCGCGAGCTCTATATTGAGCGCGAAGACTTCATGGAAGATGCACCTAAGAAGTATTTCCGTATGACTCCTGGTCAGGAAGTTCGTCTGAAGAACGCATATATCGTAAAATGCACAGGTTGCAAGAAAAATGCAGAAGGTGAAATTGAAGAAGTATATTGCGAATATGACATGAATACTAAGAGTGGAATGCCAGATAGTAACCGTAAAGTAAAAGGTACTCTTCACTGGGTAAGTGCAGCTCACAGTCTTCCTGCAGAAGTTCGTCTTTACGACCGCTTATTTAAAGTTGAGAATCCTGCATTGGAAGAGAAAGATGGCGACTTCCGTGATCTTCTTAATCCAGATTCACTTAAAGTTTTAACAAACTGCCGCGTAGAAAAATTCCTGGCAGAAATGAAACCTTTAGATTATTTGCAATTCCAACGCATCGGCTATTTCAATGTAGATAAAGATTCTACCTCGGATAAGTTGATATTTAACCGCACTGTAAGTTTAAAAGATACTTGGAGTAAAATTAATAAATAAAAAAAGGACAGTAAGTTTCCTCAAAAAAAAGAGGGAACTTACTGTTTTTACCCCAACACATATAATATATGAGGAATTTTTTTTCTGATTTTGAGCAAGACGAGGAGTTCAAGCAAGCATTTGCCCAATATGAAGAAATGAAAGCAGGTAATAAAACCTGCTATTTTGATGCAGACCAATTAGCCGATTTCGCCGAGTACTATGGAACAATGGAGCAGTATGACAAAGCTTTCGAGGTTATAGATTACGCTCTTTCCATCCATCCTGGATACACTGAAGTACTTGTTATCAAAGCACACATACTAATCGAACTGGAAAGAATAGAAGAAGCTAAAGAGATAGCATATTCCATTCCCGAAAATTATGTTCGGGATGTAAAAATGCTCAAGGCAGAACTTTTAATACTGGAAAAAAACATAGATGAAGCCAAGGTCCTTATTCAGGAAGTGGTTAGTCAAGAAGAAAATAACGACATAGACAACTGGCTCGACATAGCATATATGTATACCGATTCTGAATATCATGAAGAGGCCCTGCCTTGGTATGAGAAAATATTCAATGCAGACTCGGAAAACTATGGTTATAGATTCAACTTAGCCGATTGTTATGCTCAATGTAATCAAGCAGAAAAAGGAGTCGCTTTATTTAATCAATTGATCGACAAAGACCCCTACTCAGTTTTGAGCTGGTTTGAGTTGGGTAGATTCTACTATTCTATTGAAGAATATAACAAATCATTGGAAGCGTATGAGTTTGCTCTTACTGTTGACGCAAATCATCCGGGCTCGGTATTAATGACAGCTCATGGTTATTATAAATTGGAAAACTACGAAAAATCACGTGAGTATTATGAAAGATACGATCTATTAGAACCTTCAATGGGAATGACCATCTTTTTCATAGGCTTATGTAGCTATAATCTAAAGGAATATGAAAAAGCTATTACTACTTTTAATAGAGCTCTAGAGATAGAGGATGGATTTACACCACCTAAATCAGATGTCTACTCTTATATTTCACTGTGCTATAATAAACTTAAGCAACTTGATAAAGCTATCGAATACTCAGATTTAGCAATACAAGATGACCCTTCATGCATTGATCCATACATAACTAAAGGACAGATTTATTTAATTAATGAAGAAAACGATAAAGCTCAGGAATGTTTTGATGAAGCAATTAAGCTAGACCCTCATGATCCCAGAACGTTTTCGGAAATAGGGATTGCCTACTTAAAAACGAAGATTTATGATTTAGCTTTAAAATACTTCCAAAAAGTTGAGCTCTTTTCTCCGGAATTCGAAGACAACTATTTATTTTTGGCTTATGCTTATGGAGGCTTGCGTAACATTGAGGAATTTAATAAATATTTTACCAAAGCAGTGAAACAAAATCCGAATAGAGTTCTTGATAAGCTTCCATCCGAATTGGCTGAAGATAACCCGGAATTGAAACAATTAATCGATGATGTAAAAAAGGTAATTGAAGGAAATCAGCTGAATATCTCTAATACAGATTTTAATTAAAGAAAAGTTATTTGCATAAAAAGAGACTATTATCGAATTTGAATTTCAGAATTGAAAATCTCATCGATTGATACTTCTTAAAAAAGAATTCCCCTTGTATTAATCTTATTCATTAATAGAATAAGCTAATACAAGGGGAATTTTTATAGTTGAAATTTGAATTAAAGTGAGACTTTCTTGCTTTTCCATTTTAAAGCAAGCTCTTATCTTTTAAAGTAGTCTACTTTAGTAATTCAATTACAGCATTATAATTAGGTTCTGTAGTTATTTCGGTTACAATTTCCGTGTAAATAACCTTACCATCGGGATTGATAACAACGACAGCTCTTGCCAACAGCCCTCTTAACGGACCATCTTCAATTAGCAAACCATATTCTGTAGCAAATTCAGGCGAACGAAAATCGGATAATGTTATTACATTATCAATGCCTTCCGTAGTACAAAAGCGTCCCTGAGCAAACGGCAAATCTTTAGAGATGGCTAACACAACTGTATTTGGCAATTGAGCAGCAATCTTATTAAAATGTCTTACCGATGTAGCACAAACGCTTGTATCCAGGCTAGGAAATATATTTAAAACAACATTTTTCCCTTTAGCGTAATCAAGATAATAATCACTTAAATCATTTCTTACCAAGTGAAAATTAGGAGCATAGTCATTAATCTGAATTAACTCCCCAAACAATCTGATAGGTTGCCCTTTAAATGTTACATTTGCCATATTTACATCTCCTTTTTTATTTCATAATAAAACAAACCAAATACAAATGAGTTCAATATTAATCAAAATAAAATTATTTCAATCAAGAAAAGAGTAGAATTATTTATCGAGAAAGAAAATTTCTAAACCATTGATACATTTGCATTAAAAGAATATCTAAAAACTAAAACCAGATGTCTATGTTTAGAAAAGTAGAATGAAGTGTATAAAAGAAAGAAGCTTCACCGAATAAGTAAAGCTTCTTATATAATTAAACCGTTTATTTAACAATGAGCCGCAACCCGGACTTGAACCGAGGACCTTTTCATTACGAGTGAAACGCTCTACCAACTGAGCTATGGCGGCATTTTTCGGTTTATGCCGTGCAAACTTACACCATTATTCCAATATAAAAAAGAGTTTTTTAGTATTTTTTTCTAAAAATCAAAGTCGGGCATCAACATCTTCCAAAGGATAAATACCTTTTACATCGTATATCACACCGTTAGTTTTAACTAACGATCGAATATTCAGGGAAATAAATTCCTTGTGAGCCACAGCAGATATAACAGCATCATATTTTTCTGAGGGAAGAGCAGACTTTATATCTATTCCGTATTCACTTTTAACATCGGCAGGAGAAGCTATAGGATCGTAGACTGATACGTTAATATCGTAATTCTGAAGTTCATGAATTACATCGATTACTTTTGTATTGCGTACATCGGGACAGTTTTCCTTAAAAGTAATGCCAAGAATAAGTACCTTGCTGTTTTTAATAAGTATTTCTTTCTTTATCATGCAACGAACTACTTCCTGGGCAACATACTCTCCCATCCCATCATTCATTCTTCTTCCCGAAAGAATTATTTCCGGACGAAAGCCATATTCTTTTGCCCTTTGTGCCAGATAATATGGATCAACGCCAATGCAATGTCCGCCAACCAATCCCGGATAAAACGGCAGGAAATTCCATTTCGTTGCCGCCGCCTGAAGCACACTGCGAGTATCTATGCCCATCCTGTTAAATATCTTTGCCAACTCGTTAATGAAGGCGATATTAATATCGCGTTGGGTATTTTCTATAACTTTTGCCGCTTCGGCTACCCTGATTGATGGAGCCAGATAAGTGCCAGCAGTAATAACTGAACGATAAAGCTCATCAACTCGTTGGGCTGTCTCGGGAGTTGAGCCGGATGTAATCTTCAATATGGTTTCCACGGTGTGTAGTTTGTCGCCCGGATTGATTCGCTCGGGAGAATATCCGGCATAGAAATCTTTGTTTAAGGTAAGCCCCGAAAACTTTTCTACAATGGGAATGCAAACATCTTCGGTAATTCCCGGCGATACAGTAGACTCATAGATTACAATGTCGTTCTTTGATATAAACTTACCTACTGTTTGACTTGCAGAAAGTAGCGGATCTAGATTTGGACGATTGGTTTTATCAACCGGTGTAGGAACAGTTACTATATAATAGGTACAATTGGCAAGATATTCAGCATCGTTAGTACAATACAATCCGGTTTCAGAGAGAGGATTAGTAGTTAAAACCGATTGCAAGAGCTCATCTGTTACTTCGAGCGTAGAATCTTTTCCATTATTAAGTTCTTTAATGCGATCGGTATTTATATCGAATCCGACAACCGGATATTTTGTTGCAAAAAGACGGGCCAAAGGCAAACCAACATACCCAAGTCCGATAACTGCTATTCGTGCTTTTTCCATAAAACAAATGTAAGCATTAAAATGATAAAAACATTGAATAGATAACGCAAAAGAAAAAAACTTAGTATGTTTGTAGTCGCTAAAAGAATAAAAAATCAACATGGCAAAAAGAAAGAAAAAGAACAGACAAAACAACCGACTAAGATTTATATTATTAGCTATCGCTATATCCTTAGTTTCTATATTTGTTTACGAACATTTCCGTAGTCCGATATTACATGCAGCGAATAATGTAAAATACGAGACGGAAGAAATTATGCTGCCCGAGAAGGAAGAAACTTTCGGTGACTTGGAGATTCCTGAATCAACAACTAAACGACCCGAACAAATCATCACTCATGCAGGATACACCGTGTCATACAATCCGGAATGGCGCATTCCTAACTGGGTTTCTTATGAATTAACACGAGATGAAACAGAAGGAAAGCTGGATCGTTCGGATGATTTCGAAGTAGACCCTAAGGTAAAAGGAGTTTGTCCGTCGAACGAAGATTATAAACGTTCGGGATACGATCGTGGACACATGGCTCCGGCTGCAGATATGAAATGGAACTCAACTGTAATGAAGGAATGTTTTTACTATAGCAACATGTGTCCTCAAAAACACTCTCTGAATGCCGGACGCTGGAAAACTCTGGAAGAAAAAGTTCGCGACTGGGCGCAGGAAGACAGTGCCATTGTAATTGTTTGCGGACCAATTGTAGATAAGGGATACAACACTATTGGCAAAGCACGGGTTGCCGTTCCTCAACGATTCTTCAAAGTAATTCTAGCTCCTTTTCTCGGTAAACCTCGAGCTATTGGCTTTATTATGAAGAATGAAAAGGAAGAATTTCCGCTTAGCAGTTATGTAGTTTCAGTTGATCGGGTAGAAAAAATCACTGGCCTGGATTTCTTTTCTGCACTGCCCAATGATGTTGAGAATAGTATAGAGAGTTCTAACTCAACGTACGGTTGGGACTTATAAATTTATTCAAGAAATATTTTTCATAAGGTCTACACTAAAAATAAATAAATAGTAGACATTATTTATAAAAGGTGTACACCTTTCTAATAAAAAGCTTACTACTATATATAAACTAAAATAATTAGATATGCTTAGGTATAACGTAAAAGATTAATAACTATCTTTGCGGCGAAAATAAACAATTAAGCATTCACACCCGACTATGGACTTTAAAAAACAGAATAAATGGGTCATCGCTGCAATCAGTGTTGGCGCCATCGCTTTACTTGCTGCATTATTCGTTTACTTTACTTTTTTTGCGGCAGAATTCCAAACAGATAAAAAAGCATACGTGTACATTGATCGCGATGACACCGCAGATTCAATCATGGTTAAAGTAGAGCAGGCAGGTATGCCTAGCAGCATGAAAACATTCCGATGGTTGATGAATAACCTTGATGATGCCAAAAGTATTCATACGGGACGATATGCAATTAAACCGGGAGACGGTAATTATCCGGTATTTCGCCGTTTAACCAGAGGTCAGCAAGCTCCTTTGGAGTTCTCAATAAATGATATTCGTACAAGCGGACAGTTGGCAAAAAAAATTGGAAACCAACTGATGGTAGACTCTGCAGAAGTAGCTACTCGGTTGAACGACTCTACTTTTTGCTCTAAATTAGGATTCAACAAGGAAACTATTGTTTGTCTTTTCATTCCAAATACTTACGAGCTTTACTGGAACATCTCTACTGCCGATCTTTTCAAAAGAATGAAGAAAGAGTATAACCTGTTCTGGACAAGCGACCGCCTTGCTAAGGCTAAATCAATTGGATATACTCCGGCCGAAGTTACTACCATTGCTTCTATCGTAGAAGAAGAAACTAACAATAATGAAGAAAAACCAATGGTTGCCGGTCTTTATATCAACCGTCTTCATAAAGGAATGAAACTTCAGGCAGATCCAACGGTAAAATTTGCCGTGCAGGATTTTGCTATTAAAAGAGTAACAGGCACACACCTTCGCTCAAATTCTCCATATAATACTTATAAATTCGAAGGACTACCTCCGGGCCCTATCCGCATTCCTTCTATTAAAGGTATTGATGCAGTGCTAAATTATACAAGACATAACTTTGTATATATGTGCGCAAAGGAAGATTTCTCCGGCACTCACAACTTTGCAGCAACCTGGGAAGAGCATCAGGCTAACGCTAAGAAATATCAGGAAGAGCTGAATAAACGGAAGATTTTCTAAACATTTACTATTAAATTAGCGCTTTATTGCATATCTTTGTGTGTAGTTATTAACTAACGCTAAAAACACATTTAAGATACAAAGATATGAGCAAACAACTCTTATTGGGCGATGAAGCCATTGCGCAAGCAGCTATTGACGCCGGACTTTCCGGCGTTTATGCCTATCCGGGCACCCCTTCTACAGAAATAACAGAATACATTCAGCAATCGCCACTGGCGAAAGAAAGAAATATCCATAGTCGTTGGAGTACTAACGAAAAAACGGCTATGGAAACTGCTTTGGGTATGTCTTTTTCCGGCAAACGTGCTTTGGTATGCATGAAGCACGTTGGTATGAACGTAGCAGCAGATTGCTTTATCAATTCTGCCATGACCGGAGTTAACGGAGGATTACTTGTTGTCGCTGCCGACGATCCCAGCATGCACTCTTCACAAAATGAACAAGACAGCCGTTTCTATGGCGACTTTTCATTAATCCCTATGTTCGAGCCATCTAATCAGCAGGAAACTTATGACATGGTTTACAGCGGATACGAGTTTTCTGAAAAAATAGGCGAACCAATTCTACTGAGAATGGTTACCCGATTGGCTCACTCTCGCTCGGGAGTTGAAACCAAAGCTTTAAAGCAACAAAATGAAATGTCTTTCGGCGATGATCCGAAACAATTCATTCTCCTTCCCGGAATTGCTCGCCGCCGTTACAAAGAATTAATTGCCAAACAAGAAGACTTTGTTAAAGCATCCGAAGAATCTCCTTATAACAAGTATATTGATGGTCCTAACAAAAAGTTAGGTATCGTGGCCTGTGGTATCGGGTTCAATTACCTGATGGAAAACTATCCTGATGGATGCGAATATCCAGTATTGAAAATTGGTCAATATCCACTTCCTAAAAAGCAATTAACCCAACTGATTTCAGAATGTGATGAAATTCTTGTATTGGAAGACGGACAGCCATTTGTTGAAAGACTGATTGGTGGTTACCTTGGAAATGCAGTTAAAGTTAAAGGACGCTTAGACGGAACCCTTTCACGCGACGGAGAATTAAATCCTGATAGCGTAGCCAAAGCTGTAGGCAAAGAAAACAAATCTACTTTCGTTACTCCAAACGTAGTCGAAATGCGTCCGCCAGCTCTTTGCGAAGGTTGCGGTCACCGCGATATGTATACTATTTTAACAACAGTATTAAAAGCAGATTATCCAGCACATAAGGTGTTCAGTGATATTGGTTGCTATACTTTAGGCGCCGGTGCACCATTCAACGCCATTCACTCTTGCGTAGATATGGGAGCTTCCATCACCATGGCTAAAGGTGCTGCAGATGCAGGACTATTCCCTTCGGTAGCTGTTATTGGTGACTCAACCTTTACTCACTCGGGAATGACAGGCTTACTTGATTGCATAAACGAAAATGCAAATGTAACTATCATAATCTCCGATAATGAAACAACAGCCATGACTGGTGGACAAGATTCAGCCGGTACCGGAAAGATCGAAGCTATCTGTCTAGGACTTGGAGTTGATCCTGCACATCTTCGTGTAGTTGTTCCTTTAAAGAAGAATTATGAGGAAATGGAACAAATTATCCGCGAAGAGATTGAATATCGTGGTGTATCGGTTATTATTCCTCGCAGAGAGTGTGTACAAACATTATCAAGAAAGAAAAGAAGTATCAAGAAATGAAAAAAGATATAATATTGTCAGGTGTAGGCGGTCAGGGAATTCTTTCCATCGCTACCGTAATTGGAGAGGCAGCCTTAAAAGAAGGACTTTACATGAAGCAGGCAGAAGTTCACGGAATGAGCCAAAGAGGAGGCGATGTACAATCTAATCTTCGTATCAGCGATAAGCCAATAGCTTCAGATTTAATACCAACGGGTAAGTGCGACTTGATTATCTCGCTCGAACCAATGGAAAGTTTGCGCTACCTGCCCTACCTCAGCAATGATGGCTGGTTGGTAACTAATGAAGTTCCGTTCATCAATATCCCAAACTATCCGGCAGAAGCTGATATAATGAATGAGATAAATAAACTACCTCACAAGATAATTCTGGATGTAGATAAGGTTGCTAAAGAATTAGGTTCTCCCCGCGTATCAAACATTGTATTGCTTGGTGCTACAATCCCTTTCCTGGGAATTGAATATAGCAAGATTCAAGAAAGTATCCGCGACATCTTTGAAAGAAAAGGAGAAGCTATTGTAGAAATGAATCTTAAAGCTTTAGCTGCCGGAAAAGAGATTGCAGAAAAAATGATGTAAAACCACAAAAAGACAGAACGCCTTACTAATTTATTCAAACCATGAATCAATATTGGGAAGAAGAAATAGAAACGATGAGTAGAGAGAAGTTGAACGAACTTCAGCTTCAAAGACTAAAAAAAACAATAAATATCGCTTCTAAAGCACCTTACTATAAAAAAGTTTTCACTCTAAACGGCATAAACACAGATTCTATACAGTCATTGGAAGATATTAAAAAGATTCCATTTACTACAAAAGCAGATATGCGTAAAAACTATCCTTTTGGATTAGTGGCCGGAGACATGAAAGATGCAGTAAGAATCCATTCTTCCAGTGGTACAACAGGTAATCCTACCGTAATTGTACACTCACAACACGATCTTGATTCATGGGCAAACCTGGTTGCTCGTTGTTTATACATGGTTGGACTGAGAAAGACTGATGTTTTTCAGAACAGTTCGGGCTATGGCATGTTTACCGGAGGATTAGGTTTTCAGTATGGCGCAGAAAGACTTGGTGCGCTTACTGTTCCTGCAGCGGCAGGAAACAGTAAGCGACAAATCAAATTTATAAAAGATTTTGGAACCACAGCACTTCATGCTATTCCAAGTTATGCAATTCGCCTGGCTGAAGTATTTCAGGAAGAGGGCATAGATCCTAAAAGCACAAAACTTAAAACGCTTGTAATTGGTGCCGAACCGCATACAAATGAGCAGAGAAGAAAGATAGAAAAGCTTCTGGGTGTTAAAGCGTACAACAGTTTTGGCATGACAGAAATGAATGGTCCCGGTGTGGCTTTCGAATGTAAGGAACAAAACGGAATACACTTCTGGGAAGATTGTTATTTAGTTGAAATCATAGATCCGGAAACTGGCGAACATGTTCCGGACGGAGAAATAGGCGAGCTAGTTCTCACCACTCTTGATCGAGAACAAATGCCCCTTATTCGTTACCGTACGCGCGACTTAACACGTATATTACCTGGTGAATGTCCATGTGGGCGTACTCATATCCGAATCGACAGAATAAAAGGCAGAAGCGACGATATGTTCATTATTAAAGGAGTGAATATATTCCCAATGCAGATTGAAAAAATTCTGGTTCAGTTCTCTCAACTAGGCAGTAATTATCTGATTACATTAGAAACTAAGAACAATCAGGACGAGATGATTGTTGAAGTAGAATTAAGTGATCTTTCAACCGACAACTATATTGAGCTGCAAAGTTTGGCAAAGGAAATAACACGTCAATTGAAAGATGAAATATTGCTTACTCCAAAACTGAAATTAGTAAATAAAGGATCACTACCTCAAAGTGAAGGCAAAGCAATACGGGTAAAAGATCTGAGGAATAACCTATAATATAAAGGTCATGAAACTGTTAAAAGAAAGGATACTTCAGGACGGAAAATGCTTCGAAGGCGGAATCTTGAAAGTTGATAGTTTTATTAATCACCAAATGGACCCAACGCTGATGAAAGCTATTGGGATTGAATTTGTACGTCGCTTTGCCAATACTAAGGTAAATAAGATTATAACTATTGAGGCCAGCGGCATTGCTCCAGCTATTATGACGGGGTTCTTTATGGATTTACCGGTTATATTTGCTAAGAAAAAAAGACCTAATACAATGAATAACTATTTATCTACAATGGTTCATTCTTTCACAAAAGATCGCGACTATGAAATAGTTATAAGTACCGAATTTATAGGTCCAGATGACAATATACTCTTCATTGACGACTTTTTAGCTTATGGAAATGCAGCATCCGGTATTCTTGACTTAGTTGAACAAGCAGGCGCCAATATGGTTGGTATGGGATTTATCATCGAAAAAGAATTCCAAAATGGACGTTTATTGCTCGAATCTAAAGGAGTAAAAGTGGAATCCCTCGCCATTATTGAAAGTTTATCCAATAGAAACATTAAAATCAAAGAATAGCTAAACTGAATTTAGCATTATTCGATATATTTCTTTCTTCTAATTCAGATTATCCAAAATTTATGCTTAAAATTTCAATCCCTCAGGATTTCGGTATGATCCCGATTTTCGGTATGAGCCTAGAGTCTTGAGTAATAGATATCAAAAAAAAGAAGCCTGAATAATCATTCAGACTTCTTAGTCGGGGTAGCGGGATTCGAACCCACGACCCCCTGCTCCCAAAGCAGGTGCGCTAACCGGACTGCGCTACACCCCGATAACTTCTGTAAGTATTTCCTTTCAAAAGCGATGCAAAGGTAGGTGTTTTGTATGAATTGTGCAAGCTTTTTAAGTGTTTATTTTTAAGCAAAAGTTCTATTAATCTTCTTCTCTACTGATTATCTAGCAGTTAACAAGAAAAATAAATTTCAATAATCCTTGTTATAACTCCGTTATTAAGTGGTGAATTTATTGTTTATGCAAATTTAAGAGGTTATAGGTTGGCAAAAAAAATAAAAGTTCGATTTACGCTCTACTCAAAATGATTTTCAATTTTGAAGGTATAATCTTTCATTCAGAATTATTCCAGTTTGATTTATTATTGGTGAATGGATATTATTATTGAGGTTTGCTTTTATAATTATTGGGCAATAAAATATGTTCGTGCTGGTCAAACAAACAAAAACGTCGATAATCAATTGATTATCGACGTTTTCTTATATAAAGCCACACCAGTGATGTGATGAAACTCCGTATGACATGATTTGAGTGCCCGCCCTCTTTGTAATCCACCGGCATAAATGCTACCCTAAGGTTGTGGCCCGCCATTGAGAATCGAAGCCTGTCTCGGTTTTCAGATTAATTTGATGAGTTTCCCAGTCAAACTAATGTGGCTAAAACTTTCTTCTTTTCTATGACAAATATAAGCCTTTTCTATCTATGTAACAAACAAAAATGAATAATTGTTTTAATAAAAAAACAAATAGTTTGCAGGCATAAAAAACAAAAGCGCTAATACCCAGCATAACTGAATATTAGCGCTTAGAAAATCTTTAAATTTTATTAAGCAGCTTTTGCTTTAGCAACCACAGCTTTGAAAGCTTCTGGATGATTAACAGCTAAATCTGCTAATACCTTACGGTTTATTTCGATACCAGCTTTATGTAAGCCGCCCATTAGTTTAGAATAAGACATTCCTTCTAAACGAGCAGCAGCATTAATACGCTGGATCCAAAGAGCACGGAAGTTTCTTTTCTTGTTTCTACGGTCACGGAATGCGTAAGTCAAACCTTTTTCCCAGGTATTCTTAGCAACGGTCCAAACATTTTTTCTTGCACCAAAATAACCTTTGGTAAGGTTCAAAATTTTCTTTCTTCTTGCTTTTGAAGCAACATGATTTACTGATCTTGGCATAGTTTTAATCTTTTTGAATGTTAGCGTCGCAACTTCATGTAGCGAACTTAAAGCTAATGCATTCGGTTAATACTTAATAATTCGATTGTACGCTTTGATTACTTCATTGCTAAAAGAGACTTAACCTGACTTACATTAGTTGCATCAACTGTTGTAGAGTAACACAAGTTTCTTTTTCTCTTTTTGCTCTTTTTAGTCAAAATGTGACTGTGAAAAGCGTGCTTTCTTTTGATTTTACCTGTTCCGGTAAGGGTAAACCTTTTTTTAGAACCGGAGTTAGTCTTCATCTTTGGCATCTTGATTATTTTTTAATTATTAATATATGGTAACGCACTATACCTGCGCGTTATACATTTCTTATTTTTTCAAACAATTATTCCGCTTCATTAGTTGTTTCCTCAGGCTTTTCAACCTTAACTTTAACAACTTTCACTTCTTTTGGTGCAACAGGCTTCTTAATTTCTTTCTTTTTAGGAGATAAGAAAATAGTCATCTTCTTACCTTCAAGTACAGGCATTTGTTCTACTTTCGCAAAATCTTCAAGATCATTTGCAAAACGAAGTAACAGCACTTCACCTTGTTCTTTGAAAAGAATTGAACGTCCTTTAAAGAAAACATAAGCCTTTACTTTATCCCCATCTTCAAGGAATCCTTTTGCATGCTTCAACTTAAAGTTATAGTCATGATCATCAGTCTGAGGTCCGAAACGTATTTCTTTAACATTAACCTTTACCTGCTTAGCTTTCTGCTCCTTTTGACGTTTCTTCAACTGATAAAGGAACTTTGAATAATCAATAATTCTACAAACAGGAGGAACTGCATTTGGAGAAATTTCTACTAGATCCAGTTCTCTATCCTCTGCCATCTTTAATGCCTGGAATAAAGGATAAACCTTTGGTTCAATATTATCATCTCCAACTAAGCGTACTTCCTTGGCACGAATCTGCTCATTTATTCGGTGTTGCTCTTTTAAAACCTCTTTCTTCATTCAATAACTATTAGTTCCTTTTCGTTTTTTCTTTTATATTCAGTTAGCGGGTGCAAAGTTACCACTTATTTATCATATTTTGAACTTCTTGAGTCAAAATATTTGCAAATTCTTCAAATTTCATTGTTCCTTTATCGCCTTCTCCCTGTTTGCGAACTGCTACTTCACCATTTTCTGCTTCTTTTTCGCCTACAACTAACATATAAGGGATACGTTTCATCTCATTATCGCGGATTTTACGACCAATTTTTTCGTTTCTATCATCAACAATAGCACGAATATCATTCATATCAAGATATTGTTTTACCTTCTCTGCATAGTCATTAAATTTCTCACTGATAGGAAGAATTGCTACCTGATCCGGAGTTAGCCATAATGGGAATTTACCACCGGTATGTTCAATTAATACGGCAACAAAGCGTTCCATAGAACCAAATGGTGCACGGTGTATCATTACAGGACGATGTTTCTGGTTATCAGCTCCTGTATATTCAAGATTAAATCTCTCTGGCAAGTTATAATCAACCTGAATAGTTCCAAGTTGCCACTTACGACCAATAGCATCACGAACCATAAAATCGAGTTTAGGACCATAGAAAGCTGCTTCACCTAGTTCCACTTTTGCTTTCAAACCTTTCTCTTCACAAGCTTCAATAATAGCTTTTTCAGAACGTTCCCAATTATCATCGCTTCCGATATATTTTTCACGATTATTTGGATCACGAAGTGAAATCTGTGCCTCAAAATTCTCAAAGTTTAAAGACTTAAATATAATGAAAATAATATCCATTACCTTTAAGAATTCATCCTTAACCTGATCTGGTCTACAGAAAATATGAGCATCATCTTGTGTAAAGCTACGTACACGTGTTAATCCGTGAAGCTCTCCACTTTGTTCGTAACGATATACTGTACCAAACTCAGCAAATCTTAATGGAAGATCTTTATATGAACGAGGCTGCCATTTATATATTTCACAGTGATGAGGACAGTTCATTGGTTTCAATAAGTATTCTTCTCCCTCTTCCGGTGTATTAATTGGTTGGAATGAATCTTTTCCATATTTAGCATAGTGACCAGAAGTAACATATAGTTGTTTATTACCAATATGAGGAGTCATTACCTGCTGATAACCAAAACGACGTTGAATCTTCTTTAAGAAGTCTTCAAGACGAAGACGAAGTGCAGTTCCTTTTGGTAACCACATTGGAAGTCCTTTTCCTACCATTTCAGAGAACATGAACAATTCCATCTCCTTACCAATCTTACGGTGGTCACGTTTCTTAGCTTCTTCTAGTATAACTAAATATTCATCAAGCAATTTCTTTTTAGGGAAAGTGATACCATAAATACGAGTAAGCATTTTCTGATCTTCTCTACCTCTCCAATAAGCACCTGCTACAGATGTTAGCTTAATAGCTTTAATCTTTTCAGTATTCATTAAGTGAGGGCCACGGCAAAGATCAGTAAAAGCGCCCTGAGTATATGTAGTGATGGTTCCATCTTCTAGTTCTGAGATTAATTCACACTTGTAAGTTTCACCTCTTTCGCCGAACATGTTCAAAGCATCAGCTTTATTAATTTCTTTTCTTACAACAGCTTCTTTTTTCGCTGCAAGTTCAGCCATCTTTGCTTCAATAGCAGCAAGATCACTTTCTTTGACCACAGCCTCTCCCGGATCAACATCATAATAGAAACCGTTTTCAATTGCAGGACCAATACCAAACTGTATACCTGGATATAATTCTTGTAAAGCTTCAGCCAGCAAGTGTGCACTTGTGTGCCAGAATGCATGCTTACCTTCTGCATCATCCCACTTATATAGTACAACCGATGCATCTGAATTTATAGGACGAGCTAAATCATATGTTTCACCGTTTACACCACAAGCTACAACATCCTGTGCCAATCGGCTACTAATACTTTCTGCAATCTGCAGACCATTGACTCCTTCATTATATTCACGAACAGAGCCATCTGGAAATGTAATCTTTATCATAATGGTTTAATTATTTTTCATTTAGGCTTACAAAAGTAGCTATTTCTTTTAAATTACACTTATTTTCAAATAAAAATGTTAGTGTTTTTGTTCTGTAAAACGCTTAATGACATTATAGGCAGATACAATACCCAATTCACCGGCTTTACTTAGGTCTGAAATACCTTTTTTATTATTTCCTGAGAAGATTAGTGTTAATCCTCTATTAAAATATGCTTCTGCAAAATTTGGATCAAGTGATATCGCTTTATCATAATCAGCTATTGCCGAACGATAATCTTTCAACATACAAAGCACATTTCCACGATTATAATATGCATAAACAAAATCGGGAGCTAACTGAATAACTTTATCCAAATCTGATTTAACTATATTATATTCAGGAGTCCGTACATCAACTTTCTTCAAGCCAGTCTGTACTTCTGCTGTCTCTGAATTCTGATCTTCGGACTTTTCAAACTCTAATTGCTTCCAACGTATCAATGAACGGTTAAAATAAGCCGGAAAAAATGAATTATCACAAATAGTTGCCTGAGTTAAATCTTCAATTGCATTTGTAAAATCCTGAACTAAATAAAAATCGATTGAACGAGCAAAACGTTTTGCAGCATTTTTAGGATGTTTCACGATATCCGTTGTCCGTTCATCAATCGATGCAAAATGAGTTTTAATTTGCTTTTCTGTAAGAGGTGTCTCCAGATTGGTAATCAAAAGTCGTTTAGGAACAGCACCTGAATTACTTAAGTCATCAATAAATTTGTGATATTTTAAACTTCGTTTTATCTCACTCGCTTTTTCATAGTAAGTTAAAGCAAACATTGGTTCCAGCTTTATCTCAACATTCTTATCCTGAACCTTTCCACGATACTCACTCTTATATTTCTGTTCAGTTTCAGAATCATCAGCAACAACGATCTTTCCGTAATTTTCCATATCCTTATCAGATTTCTTACGTGTTTTATCTGATTTCGCTGATTTCGCTGCTTTCTTTCCTTTATCAAGACCATATCTTTTATCAAGTTGGGCTTTCATAACCTTGAATTCATCCAAATCTGCCCCTTTATAGTCACCAATTTTTCTTTTAGCTTCTGCCCTATTATAATATCCGGTCAAGAAATTAGGATATTCTTTAATAACAGCTGAATAATCTCTGATAGCTCCACGATAATCTCCTGTCTGAGCACGGAGAATACCTCGGTTAAAAATAGCCATCATATTATCGGGCTCCATCTTTATAACAAAATTAAAATCCTCTATTGCTCTGTTATCATCTCCTACCCTTGCACGCAAAAGTCCACGATTATAGTGTCCTATAAAATTAGTTGGATCTATATCTAATGCAATATCATAATCTTCCATCGCTCGTTGTAGCTTATTCTGATGGAATCGAGCCAATGCTCTATTTATATAATTTCCGGAATTTTTAGTATTCAAGTAAGTAGCCTGATCATAATCAGCTTCTGCATCTTTATATTTTCCTTGTTGAAGCTTTATTGCTGCACGCGAGGACCAAACATCTGCATCATATTTATCAATAGACAAAGCCAAGTCATAATCACTCATTGCCTTAATTGTATCTTTTTGCTTTAAAGATACCTCTGCACGCATTAAATAAGCTTTAGTGTACTGAGGAGAAAGAGCTATCAACTTTGACAAATCAGTTTCAGCTCCCTTAAAATCTTCTTTAGATATTTTGCAAAGAGCAAGATTATGCCAAAGGCCTACATTCTCAGGATCATAACTTAGCGCTTTAGTATAATCCTCTATAGCGCCATCATATTTTTGCTGCTTTATACGGGATAAACCTCTGATTTGATATGCATTAACCACAAATGGATTTCTTTCAATAGCAAATGAGCAATCAGATTCCGCTCCTTGAAAATCATCAAGATTTATTTTTGCTAGAGCACGAAAAAAGTATGGCTCATACAAATATGGTTTTGCACTCACTACCTGATTAAAGTATTGAATAGAAAGAACATAGTCTTCAAAATATAATGCATTGCGGCCAATTGCCATTACACGTTCCGTGTTTATTTGGGCAGAAACTACAGCAGGAAATAATAGTAGGTATATTAAAATTCTCTTTATCATTTATTTTTTCATCTAAGGGCGAAACAAAATTAATGATTTCGATTGAAGTAACAACGTTTAGCATTTTTTTTTCAAGCTAGAAAGGATTTTTTCACTTATTAAAACAGAAAATAATTATAACATTCATTATTTATAAGTCACAAAGGACTTTTTATCAATCTGAAAAACTATTTAAAAGATAAAAAGACGCATCTTTATAAATTAAAAGATGCGTCTTTTTAAGAAGATTATTTTAAAGTTAAAAGCTACTTGATAGTTTTAACCTTATATGAGCATCTTGCTTTACCATTAATCATAGCATTCAATTTACCTTTAATCATTTGTTTACGCAAAGGAGATAAATTATCAATAAATAAGCCACCTTCCAAATGCTCAAATTCATGCTGCATTACACGTGCCAAATAGCCTTCTACATATTCATCATGTTCCACAAAGTTCTCATCCATATATTTCACATGAATTTTATTTGCTCTATTCACAGTCTCATGAATTCCAGGCAAACTGAGACATCCTTCTTCCATAGACACCATTTCTCCCTCAGTCTTAAGAATATGGGCATTAATATAAGCTTTATTAAAATCTTTATATTCAGGATATTCATCAGAAAGAACATCAAGACTGATCACCACAACACGGATAGAGAGTCCTATCTGCGGAGCAGCAAGACCCACACCATCAGCCCTATGCATTGTATCAAACATATTTCCTATCAGCTCTTTTAAGTTCGGATAGTCAGGAGTTATATCTTCTGCAACTTTTCTTAAAACTGGTTGGCCATATACGTAAATAGGTAAAATCATTATTATTCTGTATTATATTAACAAATTGTATTCTCTAATGTTATCTTCTGCTTTCAAGATACGACTGCAAAATAATCGTTGCACTCACTTCGTCAACAAGCTCTTTACTTTGTCTGTCTTTCTTTTTCAATCCGGCTTCAAGCATTGTACGATGTGCCAAAACTGAAGTAAAACGTTCATCTACAAATTCCACAGGAATATTAGGAAGAATTTTCTTTAAACGTTGAACAAACGGTTTAATATAATTCATACTTTCAGATAAATCATTATTAAGCTGTTTTGGAAGTCCTATCAATATTAAATCGACCGGTTCTTTAGCTGTGTATTGTACTAAAAAATCAGGCAATGTATGGCTAGGCACAGTTGTCAGACCATTTGCAATAATTTGCAAAATATCAGTTACAGCGACTCCTGTTCGCTTTCTTCCGTAATCAAGTGCTAATATTCTTCCCATAATTTTATAGATGCAAAAATACAACAAATTATTTATATAAGCATCTGCAGAACAAAAAAGTACAATATTATGTCTAAAACTTCATTCAAATTAGAGTTTAGTTATATGTCATCACACATTCTTTCACTGATTTCATTATTTTATCATTATCATTTCTAATGTAGAATCCAGGCTGGATAAGTTAATTATATCATATATCCTGCATAAGCACACTTTACCAATAAATTTATATCCTCCGGAAAGAAACGAAAACAATAAGATGCTTTATTAGTAGTAAGATTAATCCGAATGCAAAGAAACTCTTTTTTTGTGAAAGTAAAGATTGTTACAAAAGAAATAAAAGAATAAATCACCCCTCAAAATATAATCTCTATTTTCTTATTGACACAAAAAACTAATCAATAGCATGTTGTTTGAAATGTTTATGTGATATTCTAAGACATAACACGACTATTATAGAAAAAGAGATACGGCATTCAAAGTGAGCGTGGCAGAGCGTATACTTTTCCAGAATTACTAAAAGGAGATAAATTCTTCGTTGAAATATAGGATATAGTATACATAAAGATTTCTAAAGCACAATAATCAGCGTAATAAGAAAGAGTAGCGTTATCAAAGGAGATTAAACAGATATTACCGCCAACGGACCCACACCATAAACTTATACACCATACGCGTTGGGGGTATATATGCAAAAAAAGAGTCCCGTTCATTCTTCTATGAACAGGACTCTTTGATAAAACGGCAGCTACCTACTCTCCCACTGTTACGCAGTACCATCGGCGTGATCAGGCTTAACTTCTCTGTTCGGAATGGGAAGAGGTGGAACCCTGATGCTATAGCTACCTTAATATTTTTAATTTCTTAATTTCTCTATTAAGATAAACACAATGTAAAAGCAATAAATTAAAGCTCATTCTAGTATAAAGAGCCAAATTATCTAGCCAACCATATATGGCATAGAAGAAAGTGTACGGGCAATTAGTACTGCTCGGCTTTGACATTACTGTCTTTACACCTGCAGCCTATCAACGTTGTCGTCTTCAACGACCCTAAGAAATCTAATCTTGTGGCTGGCTTCGTACTTAGATGCTTTCAGCACTTATCCAATCCCGACTTAGATACCCGGCAATGCACCTGGCGGCACAACCGGTAAACCAGCGGTCAGTCCAACACGGTCCTCTCGTACTAGTGTCAGAGCCACGCAAATTTCATACGCCCACGATAGATAGAGACCGAACTGTCTCACGACGTTCTGAACCCAGCTCGCGTGCCACTTTAATGGGCGAACAGCCCAACCCTTGGGACCTTCTCCAGCCCCAGGATGTGACGAGCCGACATCGAGGTGCCA
The DNA here is from genome assembly GCA_963668125.1 of Bacteroidaceae bacterium. Lineage (GTDB taxonomy): Bacteria > Bacteroidota > Bacteroidia > Bacteroidales > Bacteroidaceae > Bacteroides. The sequence continues at coordinate 3,268,197 of OY764215.1, forward strand.
AACCGCTCCGTCGATATGAGCTCTTGGGAGCGATCAGCCTGTTATCCCCGGAGTACCTTTTATCCTTTGAGCGATGTCCCTTCCATACGGAAACACCGGATCACTATGCTCTAGTTTCCTACCTGATCGACTTGTCGGTCTCCCAGTCAAGCACCCTTATGCCATTACACTCTGCGGACGGTTACCAATCGTCCTGAGGGTACCTTTAGAAGCCTCCGTTACACTTTTGGAGGCGACCACCCCAGTCAAACTACCCACCAAACAGTGTCCTCACAAACGCGAGTTAGAACTCAAATAATCAAAGGGCCGTATTTCAACAGCGGCTCCACAAATACTGGCGTACCTGCTTCAAAGCCTCCGGCCTATCCTACACATCAATTACCCAAATTCAATGTTAAGCTATAGTAAAGGTTCACGGGGTCTTTTCGTCCCATCGCGGGTAATCGGCATCTTCACCGATACTACAATTTCACTGAGCTCACGGTTGAGACAGTGTCCAGATCATTACACCATTCGTGCAGGTCGGAACTTACCCGACAAGGAATTTCGCTACCTTAGGACCGTTATAGTTACGGCCGCCGTTTACTGGGGCTTCAATTCAATGCTTCTCTTGCGATGACATCTCCTCTTAACCTTCCAGCACCGGGCAGGTGTCAGGCTATATACTTGATCTTTCAATTTTGCATAGCCCTGTGTTTTTGTTAAACAGTTGCCTGGACCTATTCTCTGCGCCCTCATTACTGAGGGACCCTTTATCCCGAAGTTACAGGGTCAATTTGCCTAGTTCCTTAACCGTGATTCACTCAAGCGCCTTAGTATATTCTACCCGACTACGTGTGTCCGTTTACGGTACGGGTACCTTAAAGATTAAGTTTAGCGGATTTTCTTGGGAGTCTGTTTACATACGCTATCCAATCACCACAAGGGCTCTCGGTACTATCAGGTTCGACTAATCTTCCGGATTTGCCTGGAAAACTAATATCTACACCCTTCAACCAGCTATTCCGTCAGCCGGCGGTATTATCACTACTCCGTCTCCACATCACTCTTTAAGGTAGTAAGGGAATATTAACCCTTTCTGCCATCGGCCTCGCCGTTCGGCTGAGCCTTAGGACCCGACTAACCCTGATCCGATTAGCGTTGATCAGGAAACCTTAGTCTTTCGGCGAGGGGGTTTCTCACCCCCTTTATCGTTACTTATACCTACATTTGCTTTTCCACACGCTCCAGCAGAGCTCACGCTCCACATTCAACGCTGAGTGGAATGCTCCCCTACCAACCATTACTGGTTCCATAGCTTCGGTAAATTGCTTATGCCCGATTATTATCCACGCCAAACTCCTCGACTAGTGAGCTGTTACGCACTCTTTAAATGAATGGCTGCTTCCAAGCCAACATCCTAGCTGTCTTAGCAATCTGACTTCGTTAGTTCAACTTAGCAATTATTTCGGGACCTTAGCTGATGGTCTGGATTCTTCTCCTCTCGGGCACGGACCTTAGCACCCATGCCCTCACTCCTGATATCAAACTAATGCGCATTCGGAGTTTATCAAGACTTGATAGGCGGTGAAGCCCTCGCATCTTATCAGTCGCTCTACCTCACATTAGTAATTATCAAGGCTGCACCTAAATGCATTTCGGGGAGTACGAGCTATCTCCAAGTTTGATTAGCCTTTCACCCCCACCCACAGTTCATCCGGAAGCTTTTCAACGCTTATCGGTTCGGTCCTCCAGTTAGTGTTACCTAACCTTCAACCTGACCATGGGTAGATCACTTGGTTTCGCGTCTACTACCACTGACTAAATCGCCCTATTCAGACTCGCTTTCGCTTCGGCTGCAAAACTTAATTTCTTAACCTTGCCAGTGACAGTAACTCGTAGGTTCATTATGCAAAAGGCACGCCGTCACAGCACGAAGCTGCTCCGACCGCTTGTAAGCGCATGGTTTCAGGGACTATTTCACTCTTCTATTCGAAGTTCTTTTCACCTTTCCTTCACAGTACTGGTTCACTATCGGTCTCTCGGGAGTATTTAGCCTTACCGGATGGTCCCGGCAGATTCATGCAGAATTCCTCGTGCTCCGCACTACTCAGGATACCACTACAGTATATATTGGATTCATGTACGCAACTATCATGCTCTATGGTGACACTTTCCAGAGTCTTCCATTCTCCAATATAAGTCCGATATCGTGGTCCTACAACCCCAATTATGCCGTAACATAAGTGGTTTGGGCTAATCCGCGTTCGCTCGCCACTACTTACGGAATCATTCAATTATTTTCTTCTCCTACAGGTACTAAGATGTTTCAGTTCCCTGCGTTCGCCTCCATCGAAGATGGATAATATCCCTTCAGGATATTGGGTTGTCCCATTCGGAAATCTTCGGATCAATGGTCATTTGCACCTACCCGAAGCTTATCGCAGCTTATCACGTCCTTCATCGCCTCCGAGAGCCAAGGCATCCGCCATGCGCCCTTGCTTACTTTCTTCAAACACTGTAAACTATTCGTAATTATACGTTTTCGTTTACCATATGGTTCGATATATACTTTAGCTCTTTTTATCTCTAAAAATTACTTTGCTTTATTGCTTTTGTACATCATGTCAAAGATCGTTTCAGACGTTAGTCTGATTGTGGAGAATAACGGATTCGAACCGTTGACCCCCTGCGTGCAAGGCAGGTGCTCTAGCCAGCTGAGCTAATCCCCCGTGAAATTATAAGAAGCTTGTTTTTGGATTTTGGTTAAATCCTCATGCTCCTCGTTTTCGCGTAGTCCCAGGCAGAGTTGAACTGCCGACCTCTACATTATCAGTGTAGCGCTCTAACCAACTGAGCTATAGGACTGTCGTTCAAAACCTCTTACCTTTCGGCTCGGCTTCTTTCTAATCTCTTATTTCATATATAGAATAAACAAAAACCAGTAGTACAATAAAAAGCGAACCAGATAAAAGGAATCACTCCAGAAAGGAGGTGTTCCAGCCGCACCTTCCGGTACGGCTACCTTGTTACGACTTAGCCCCAGTCACCAGTTTTACCCTAGGGCGCTCCTTGCGGTTACGCACTTCAGGTACCCCCGGCTCCCATGGCTTGACGGGCGGTGTGTACAAGGCCCGGGAACGTATTCACCGCGCCGTGGCTGATGCGCGATTACTAGCGAATCCAGCTTCATGGAGTCGGGTTGCAGACTCCAATCCGAACTGAGAGAGGCTTTTGGGATTAGCATCCTGTTGCCAGGTAGCGACCTTCTGTACCCCCCATTGTAACACGTGTGTAGCCCCAGACGTAAGGGCCGTGCTGATTTGACGTCATCCCCACCTTCCTCGCATCTTACGACGGCAGTCTCGATAGAGTCCTCAGCATAACCTGTTAGTAACTATCGATAAGGGTTGCGCTCGTTATGGCACTTAAGCCGACACCTCACGGCACGAGCTGACGACAACCATGCAGCACCTTCACAGATGCCCGAAGGCTATCTAGTTTCCTAAATATTCATCTGCAATTTAAGCCTGGGTAAGGTTCCTCGCGTATCATCGAATTAAACCACATGTTCCTCCGCTTGTGCGGGCCCCCGTCAATTCCTTTGAGTTTCACCGTTGCCGGCGTACTCCCCAGGTGGAATACTTAATGCTTTCGCTTGGCCGCTTGCGGTATATCGCAAACAGCGAGTATTCATCGTTTACTGTGTGGACTACCAGGGTATCTAATCCTGTTTGATACCCACACTTTCGTGCCTCAGCGTCAGTTGTACCCCGGTAAGCTGCCTTCGCAATTGGAGTTCTTCGTGATATCTAAGCATTTCACCGCTACACCACGAATTCCGCCTACCTTATGTACACTCAAGAATAACAGTATCAACTGCAATTTTACGGTTGAGCCGCAAACTTTCACAACTGACTTATTATTCCGCCTACGCACCCTTTAAACCCAATAAATCCGGATAACGCTCGGATCCTCCGTATTACCGCGGCTGCTGGCACGGAGTTAGCCGATCCTTATTCATAGTATACATACAAAAATCCACACGTGGATCACTTTATTCTACTATAAAAGAAGTTTACAATCCATAGGACCTTCATCCTTCACGCTACTTGGCTGGTTCAGGCTCTCGCCCATTGACCAATATTCCTCACTGCTGCCTCCCGTAGGAGTTTGGTCCGTGTCTCAGTACCAATGTGGGGGACCTTCCTCTCAGAACCCCTATCCATCGAAGACTTGGTGAGCCGTTACCTCACCAACTATCTAATGGAACGCATCCCCATCCATAACCAATAAATCTTTAACTTATCAAAGATGCCTTTAATAAGTACTATCGGGTATTAATCTTTCTTTCGAAAGGCTATCCCCGAGTTATGGGAAGGTTGGATACGTGTTACTCACCCGTGCGCCGGTCGTCAGCGGTATTGCTACCCTGCTACCCCTCGACTTGCATGTGTTAAGCCTGTAGCTAGCGTTCATCCTGAGCCAGGATCAAACTCTTCATTGTAAAAGTTTCATTTAAATTCTGTTCAGGATTCCGTTTATCTTAATTGACGGTTCGCATTTTTATTTTACCAAGTACATGTATCAATACACGCACTTAATGCTCTTGTACTACTTGTTTCGTTTATTTATAATCTCTTCAAAGAACGATTTTTTTTTGTTTGCTCTAAGCGCCTCTTTCGAGGCGAAAGCGGATGCAAAGATAAGTCTTTTAAGTGATACGCTCCAAATTTTAGAGCAACTTTTTAAAAAGTTTTTTTTCTTCAAACATCCCAAAGAACCAGCATTTCAATCAACACTCTGTCTCTCTTGCAAAGCGGATGCAAAAGTAGAACTTTACTTCTACCAATCCAAATATATCTGACTCTTTTTTATAACTTTTTCAGCAACGAATAGTTAACTCGCTGAACTGTAAGTGTGTTGTAGAACATATTTTTTCAGACTTAGCAAGGAGCTTTGGGAAGATTGTTCCTATTAATACATTATATATACACGTGCGTGCGTGAGAGAAAAGAACAATCCATAATCAAATCCAAAACACAATATCATCACTTAACCATAAATAAAATACAAAAGTGATAAAAATTAAAAGGCAGAAACTTCCCAGTTCCTGCCTTTATTACCATAAAAAGAATATTCTATGGAAATATCAAAATAGATTTATCAAAATACTCTACGCAAAACCCAAGCACCCTGGAAATCTTTTCTATTAGGATACTTAGCCTTAAATGCTTCTTTAGATTCTGTTGCTGAAGCGTAATCAGCAAAAGTACTAATAATAACACGATAATAATTATTATCCGGATTATAAGCAACAATAGCTTTGTATCCAGCACGATTCATATCTTCCTGCAAAGCTTCTGCATTAGCTTTAGTTTGGAAACTTCCACAAACAACGCTATATTCTAGTAATGTACCATTACCTTGAACAGTCAATCTTTCCTGGCGTGCACTGTTAGTAGTTGTTGTAGCCTTTTTTGTTTCTACCAATGGAACATCGGCAACAGGAGCTACTTCTACAGGTTCTGCTACTTTTGGTTGTGCCAGTTCTTGTTGTTTTGCTTTTTCATACGCTTTTTTGTATGCACTTTCACCTGATTTACAAGAAGTAAACGCCAGAACAATACATAAACTTGTTCCTAATACTGCTAATTTTTTCATAATTTATTTTCTGTTTTAATTAATAATTTCAGATTAATATTTTCTGAAAACTGATTTTTCTCCATTATAATTTAACTGTAAAACAGAAGAAGAAAGTTCCTCTATCTTAAACGCCCTGACGCCATCTTTCCAATTTATATATCGTTCATAAGCTGGTCCAGTAGTTGATTCGGGCAAAATTTTAATCATTAACTCATCGCCACTTAAAGAGTAATTTCCAAAAATGGTAGTATAACTTCCATCTGGAAGTAAACAAATAGCCGAAAATGATTCTTTCATAAAATTATAGAACACACTATCTTCACTTTGCACCACCCCATCAGTATGTATATACTTCCGGAGTTGCCATTTATTTTCCAGAAGAGATTCGTCATTAGTGCAAAACGACACTAAAGTAATCAACAGTGCAAAAGATATTATGTTCAGCAACTTTTTCACGCTTCTGTTTTTTTGTAAGAGATAGTCCCAGTTGCCTGATTTGTGGGCATAATAAGAACTTCAGCAATTTGAATATGCTCAGGGGCAGATGCAGCAAAATAAATAGTTTCTGCAATATCTGTTCCGGAAAGCGGCTTTATTCCCTTATAGAAATTATCCGCTTTTACCTTATCCCCACGAAAACGAACGACTGAGAAATTCGTTTCAACCATACCTGGTTTAATATTAGTTACTCTTAAAGGAGTATCCACCAAGTCAATACGTAAACCATCAGACAACGCTTTTACTGCAGCCTTAGTGGCACAATAAACACTCCCTCCGGGATAAGCTGCATCGCCAGCAATAGAACCTATATTAATAATGTGCCCCCGACCTCGTTCTACCATTCCGGGAGTGATCAATCTAGTCATTGACAATAAAGCACGAATATTAGTATCAATCATAATATCCCATTCATCAAGATCACCCTGATGCTCTTTATCAACGCCAAAAACTAGTCCTGCATTATTAATAAGCACATCAATATTTTTCCATTTTCCTTCTAAAGAGTCTAATGCATCGATTGAAGTTTTTCTATCGCGAACATCAAAAACAAGTGGAAGAACTTCTATTCCAAATTCCGATTCCAAATCGCTTTTAAGTTTCAGCAATTTATCTTCATTACGTCCATTTAAAATCAGGTCAGATCCTTTAGATGCGAATTTGCGTGCACATCCCTCACCTATTCCACTGGTTGAACCTGTAATAAAAACAATCCTATTTTTCATTTTATCACTAATTAGTTACTTCTTTCCAGGTACTCTCTCAAACTTTGATGTTTTCATCGTTGTTTTAAGTCTGACAGATGGGCGAAAATTTATATTTTTCACTTTAATAGACTGTCCCCTGATCTCCTCAGCATCCTGAACTGTACGAGATTCGGCCGAAACAGAGAAAGTCCCCAACTCGTCAATGCTAACATTGTAACCATCCTGAAGCTTATCTTCAATGGTTTGCGCAAGTGCTTCAATTGCAGCTTTCATATCGGCTACATTCAAAGAACACTTCTCAGAAATTGCCTTACACAATTCCCGAGTATCGATTGTGCCTTTAGTAACCACTTGAGCATAGAAACCTTGCTTGGGTTTCTCACTAATGTTGTCGCGCATGGGCGTTAATCTGTATTGAATACTCATATATCTAAATATTTAAGTTATAACTTCATAGAGCATAGATAAAAAGGTTTAGACCATTTTAAAGAAAAGACTAGAGTATTTTAAAATTAAATCTAGAGATTTATAAAAAAAGGTCTAGAGCAAAGATATTAGATAATTATATATAATGCATTAGCTTATTAGTTAAAGATCCTTAATCATTCAAGAATTTTCTCAATCAGCCAGCAGTTTAGAGTATCTTTGTCTAATTTAGTATACACCAGCCGCGAGGCTACTTCAATTATTTTAAATGACATTTGAACAACTAGACCTTATAAGCCCAATATTAAAGGCTTTACAAGAAGAGGGTTACACCTCACCAACTCCCATTCAAGAACAATCAATTCCAATCGTATTAAAAGGCAAAGATTTATTAGGCTGTGCACAAACCGGAACAGGTAAAACAGCAGCATTCTCAATTCCAATTCTTCAGAAATTATATAAATCGGAGAAAAACAGAGGAATTAAAGCCCTTGTTCTTACTCCTACCCGCGAACTTGCAATCCAGATAGAAGAAAGTTTCACTGCTTACGGACGTTATACCGGATTACGTCATACTGTAATCTTTGGTGGTGTTCCGCAGAAACCTCAAACCGATGCATTAAAAAGAGGTGTTGATGTTTTAATTGCTACCCCAGGAAGACTATTAGATTTAATTAATCAAGGTTTTATTTCACTAAAAACGCTGGAATTCTTTGTCCTTGATGAAGCAGACCGCATGCTCGATATGGGATTTATTCACGATATTAAGCGAATACTTCCTATGCTTCCCAAGAAACGTCAGACTTTGTTTTTCTCAGCAACAATGCCTCCTGAGATAGAAAAGTTGGCAAGCAGTATTCTTTTTCAGCCGGAAAAGGTTGAAGTTACTCCAGTATCATCTACCGTAGATATAATTCAGCAAAGTGTTTATTTTGTCGGTAAAAAAGAGAAGAAGGATTTACTTCTTTATTTATTAAAGAATCCGAATATTGAGTCAGTTCTTATTTTTACCAGAACAAAGCACGGAGCAGACAAAATAGCCAAGTTGCTTATCAAAGAAGGTATTGAAGCTGCAGCTATTCATGGAAATAAATCACAGAATGCACGTCAACGCGCACTAACAAGCTTTAAGGATCACACCCTCAGAGTGCTCATTGCAACAGACATTGCCGCCAGGGGGATAGATGTTGATCAGTTATCACACGTAATCAATTACGAACTTCCCAATGTACCCGAAACTTATGTTCACCGCATAGGACGAACAGGACGTGCCGGTCACGAAGGAATAGCCATTGCATTCTGTGAACCCGAAGAGTTAGCATATTTGAAAGATATCCAAAAGCTAATTGGTATAAAAATTCCTGTAGTTTCAAATCATCCTTTTATCTCCACTGAAGCAACAGTTGCTATTGAAGAGAAAAAGGAACAAATGAAAGAAAAAGCTAAAGAAAATAAGAAATACAGAGGCAACAAAGGCAATGGTGATTTTTGGCGCCGCCAAAAAGTGAATCAGAAAAAAGATAAAAAATAATTTTTTTCAGATTTAAACCATCTAGTAGAAATAATTGTTCTAAAAAGTAGAACAACTAATCTAAAAAATACTTAGATTTGTAGTAAAACATTTTAAAAGCAATTGCTATGAAGAATCTAAATGTTATTGCTGCTTTACTAGGCGGCGCAGCTATAGGTGCTGCACTTGGTATTTTATTTGCCCCAGAAAAGGGAGAAGACACAAGAAACAAGATTGCTGAAATTCTTCGCAAGAAAGGTATCAAACTTAATCGTAGCGAAATGGAAGATCTTGTTAGTGAAATTGCTACTGAAATTGGCGAAGGAGCTGAATGAAACTAAAAAAAAAGTCACCATGTCCACAGAAAAAAACACAGTAGATAGTATCAGACAACTTATCGCAGAGCTCAAAGAGTACGCGATATTACAAAAAGATTACGCTAAGTTACAGTTTGTAGAAAAATTAACAATTCTACTTTCTACGCTTATTCTGATATTTATTCTGATTACTCTGGGTATGGTGACTTTATTTTATCTTCTTTTCTCCTTAGCTTATGTTCTTGAACCTTTAGTTGGACTATCTTTAAGCTTCTGCCTTATTGCTTGTCTAAGTATTTCAATTATAATTTGTATGATAGTATTCCGTAAAAATTTAATAACCAATCCTTTAGTCAGATTTCTGGCAACTCTCTTCCTTAAGGATTCTAATAAATAATTTATGAAAATAACACATACACAATCTTCAGAGAAAGGCATAACATTGGTAGATGTCGTCCGAAAAAGGGTCGAAACTAAACAAAAAATAGCTATGCAAAAAGAGAAAATAGCTGCAACTTATGCAGAGATTCTCTCTCCTATATCAAACATAACCTCAGGTCCATCATTCCTTAATCGCTTTAAAACAGGCTTAAACCTCTTCAATGGTATTATAGTGGGATTTAATTTAATGAAAAAATTCCGCAAGTACTTTCATAAAAAAAGATAACTTTGTAGGGCTGAATTAAAATCAGCCCTATTTTTTTGTCTAACAGATTCTATAATTAATTAATAAAAAGAATGAAACCAAAATTTTATCTTTTGGCATTCATCCTGTTCGCCGGATTTTTATTTGGCCAGACAGATGGATATGCACAAACTAAAACCGCCAAATATGTATTTTTCTTCATTGGCGACGGAATGGGAGTTAATCAGGTAAACGGAACTGAAATGTATCTTGCAGAAAAAGATGGAAGAATTGGGGTAAAGCCTCTTACTTTCACGCAGTTTCCTTACAGTACTATTGCAACAACCTATTCAGTATACAACTCAGTTACATGTTCCGCTGCCGCAGGAACAGCTTTGGCAACCGGAGTAAAAACAAAGAATGGGACAATCGGGATGGACAGTCTACGCAAGTCGCCTCTTTACAGCATAGCTGTCAAAGCTAAAAAAGCAGGAAAGAAAGTGGGAATTACAACCAGTGTCAGTATTGACCATGCCACTCCGGCATCATTCTATGCTCACCAACCGGACAGAGATATGTATTATGAAATAGCTACCGATCTTCCAAAAGCTGGATTCGATTTCTACGCCGGAAGTGGTTTTTTGGAACCAAATAGCAAAGCAAACAAGAATGCTCCTAATATATATACCTTATTTAATGAGGCAAATTATACAGTAGCTAAAGGATTTGAAGATTTTAAGGCAAAAAAGAATAAAGCATCTAAAATGATCCTTATGCAAAAGGACAATACTGATGCACACTCTATTCCTTATGCTATCGACAGAAAGCCGGGCGATCTGACTCTTAGCCAAATCACAGAAAGTGCCATCAGTTTCCTTACAAAAGACAACAAGAATGGATTCTTTGTAATGATTGAAGGAGGTAAAATAGACTGGGCTTGTCATAGTAATGATGCTGCAACAGTTTTCAATGAAGTTGTTGATATGGACAATGCTGTTAAAATTGCGTTTGAATTCTACAAGAAACATCCAAACGAAACTCTTATTGTAATTACAGCCGATCATGAAACCGGGGGAATTGCTTTAGGAAACGGAAAATATGCATTGAATTTAAAAGCACTTGAATATCAGAAAGTGTCGGAAACAGAACTTTCTGAAAAGATAAAGCAATTGCGTAAAGACAAACAAAACGACGTAACCTGGAACGACATAAAAAATGTTCTAAGCGAAAATCTAGGTTTATGGAGCAAAGTTAAGTTGAATGACAAACAAGAACAGCTGTTAAAAGAAGAATACATCCGTTCGTTCCTTGGCAAAGATGTTAAGTTGGCAGAAAGTCTTTATTCTAAAGATGAACCAATGGCAGCACTTGCAAAGCAAATTTTAAATGAAATTGCTATGGTAAGTTGGGCTAGTGGTGGCCATTCAGCCGGATATATTCCTGTCTTTGCAATCGGGGCCGGAGCAGAATTATTCCACGGAAAGCTAGAAAATACAGATATTCCTAAGAAAATAGCTCAAGCTGCTAAATATTAAAAAAAATTGTATCACATAAAAAAGAGGAACCATATTGAATGATTCCTCTTTTTTTATATCAAAAATACAATATTATACGTAAGTTTCAAGCAACTTAGCTGCACCTTCTGGTATAATAGTAATATCCATTGTTGAAGCAGGCAACAAAACTGTTTCACCAGCATGAAGTTCTACCTCATTATTCTCATTATCAACGATTTTACAATCACCTTCCAAACAAATCAATACAACAAATGAATCTAATTCCGAGTAATCACAAGAAATTGTTTCAGTCATATCATAAAGAGATGTTGTGAAATAAGGACAAGCAACCAATTCTACTGGTTCATCCTTTACAGCATCATAATCAGTTCTGTAATCATCAAGTACTTCGTAATCAATGGCATCCTTTGCCAATTCGGTATGCAACTCGCGAGCATTTCCATTTGCATCTTTTCTATCAAAATCAAATATACGATAAGTAATATCCGATGTTTGCTGAATCTCTGCAATAAAAGCTCCGGCTCCAATACTATGAATACGACCTGCAGGAAGGAAGAAAACATCTCCTTTCTTTATAGGATATTCTTGTAGAACGTCTGTAATAGTAGAATTAAATACCCTATCCTTATATTCTTTAGGTGTTATTGCCTGAGAAAAACCAGAACGAAGTTTTGCATCAGGAGCAGCATCTACTACATACCACATCTCAGTCTTTCCCATTGAGTTGTGACGTTTTTTTGCCAACTCATCAGAGGGGTGAACCTGAATAGATAAATCCTGCTGTGCATCAATAAACTTTATTAATAAAGGGAAGGTAGAATTAAAACGAGCATAATTACTTTCACCAACTAATTCTCCTTTAAATCGTCTTACTAACTGTCCCAAGGTCATCCCTTTGAATTCTCCATTAGCAACCTCTGATTCATTATCCGGAACTCCGGATAGTTCCCAACTCTCACCAACATTTGGCATCTTTTCTGATAGATGCTTAAAAGGAATAATTTTATCACCACCCCACAAGGTTTGTTTAAGGATGGGTTTAAACTTTAATGGATACATTATAATGTTATTATATATGGTTTAGATGCAGCAAACATACATAAAAATATTAATTTAACATCTATTACACTCCAATTTATTATGAAAAAAAATAAATTCATATATAAATCAGCACTGTTTGCCAATTATCATTATATTTTGTATTAATTTTTTCATCGATCGTTATAAGAATTCAATATTTATGAATTATATTTGCATTATTATTAATGCATAATATAATGCATTTCAAAAGAGTACACAATTTATTATACTAACAGAATAGTAAAATTAAAAAAATGAAACTAAATCAATGGAAATTACTCGTTATGCTTGCAGCAATAGCAAGCATATCATTTTTTACAAGCTGCAAGGATGACGACAACAAAACTAAGGCCGAAGAAAAAGCAGATGCCAAGACAGAGAAAGTTACTCAATTCGCACTAGATGTACTACAAGATGTATATCTATGGAGTTCAGAAATACCAACAGTAGATGTTACCAAAATTAAAGACCCTATATCTTTAGTAGACAGCATAAAATACTCGGCCGATCATTGGACTACCCTAACAGATGACGCCTCAGGTCTTACCAGCAACTTCGCAGGAGAAGGAACGTCTTTTGGATATTCACTTGGAGTATATCTATTCTCTTATACTAGTACTCAATGTTATGCTGTAGTTCAGTTTGTTTATCCGGGCACTCCTGCAGAAAAAGCCGGTATAAAACGTGGCGATCTTATTCTGCAAATAAATGGTACAAATCTTACTACCAGCAATTATACAGATTTATTCTACACATCCTCCATATCATTGGGAATGGCAAGTTTAAACGGAAACACCATAAGCCTCAATGGCACAAAAATACCACTTACTGCCAGCACAATGTATCAGGAACCTGTAAATACTTATAAGGTTATTGATAAGGGCACACATAAAATTGGTTACTTGTGCTATACTGATTATACTTTAAAATCAAATCAAAAGCTGCTTGACGTCTTTAAATCCTTCAAAACAGCAGGAGTAACTGATGTAGTTTTAGACTTAAGATATAATAGAGGAGGCTACTCTCTCTCTGCACAATTTCTTAGCAGTATACTTGCACCTTCTTCTATTGTTGATGGCAAGAACATTTATTTGCAGCAAACCTGGAATACCAAGTATAATGCATATTACAAATCAAAAGGGGTTGATCTGAATGAATATTACAAAACAGATTATAGTTACGAAGATGAAGATAAAACAAAAATAACCCTCTCCACTAAAGACGCTAATATGAATCTATCCAAGCTATATGTTTTGGTTTCGGGTAGTACTGCGTCTGCTTCCGAGGCAACAATCACCGGACTTTCTCCTTATATAAGTGTCACAACAATTGGGGAACAGACTTCCGGCAAATATTGTGGTGGAATTGTATTTACTCCAGACGATGTTTATGATAATCCAGATAAAGACCTTAACAATTGGGGTATATACACCATGGTATACAGATATTCTGATAAAAACGGTAATACACCATGTATGCCCGATGGCTTTATACCTACATATAAGATTAATGATGATCCTTTTGATGGTTATTCATTGGGCAATGAAAATGAACCATTATTGGCAAAAGCATTAGAATTGATTACAGGTGTACCTTCAACTAAGGCTAAAACAAAAGGGTTAATGTTTACACCAAAAGTTTTAAAGAACTCGGTTAGCCGTTCAGGCAAGCTTCATGACAAGTTAATAGAATTACCAGGACGATATCAGTTTAAATAATTCATATTAATATAAAAGAGATCGCGTTCGGATATGCAATGTATCTGAACGCGATCTTTTTTTAAGGATCAACTAAATAATATTAAAGCCAAAGCTATTTTTCACCTTTTTCTTTGGATATATATTGCACAAAACATAATTTCGGGAAATAATATTAAGTTCAAGAATTGTTATGAAAAAAGTAGCATATCTTTTATCATTCTTATTTTATATCTTTTTTGTGCAGTTTAGTTTTGCACAGAGTAATAACGCTAAAGAAAATAAAGTTATGGAAAAAGTTATTTTTGATTTTACAGCAAAAAGTAATAAAGGTCAAGATCTCGATTTTGCAAAGTATAAAGGCAAGGTCTTATTGATTGTAAACACAGCTAGTAAGTGTGGATTCACACCTCAATATAAAGAGCTTGAAGAACTAAACAAAAAGTATGCGGATAAAGGATTAGTTGTTATAGGTTTCCCTTGTGATCAGTTTGGACACCAAGAACCGGGTACCGATAGCGAAATTGAAACTTTCTGCCAGATAAACTTTGGAGTTACTTTCCAGCTAATGTCTAAAATTAACGTGAATGGAGATGATGCTCATCCTATTTATAAATTCCTTAAACAGAAAGCATCCGGATTTGCATTTTCAGCCATAAAGTGGAATTTTACTAAATTTCTTGTTGCAAAGGACGGATATACAATAAAACGATATGCGCCCACAACTACTCCAAAATCATTAGAAAAGGATATTGAAGAATTCTTAAAATAATATTTAAGCAATTATTCTGATAAAATAATTCATAAAAAACAAAAAGTTACTGCCACCTCCCACTTAAAAGCCAAAAAGTGCTTACCAATAAGCTTTACGGAGGTGGCAGATAAAAAAGTTCAACCGTTTATCTGCTACAAAATCGTGCTCATCTGCTACAAAACAGCTTTATCCACCAAATCAAATCATCTGCTACCAAAATAGCTTCCGAAAGTAACATAGAAGTATTACTTACCCTCATTCAGAGTTGGTTCTTTATCATTAAAACTGAAACTTCTAATAAGCCACTCCAGAGTTATACAAAACTCCGGTCTGCTTTTTATAAAACTACTAGACTAGTTTGTACATCCTTGTACAAAAGAATGCATTCTTCTGTACAAAACAATTAATTCTTTTGTACAGAAGAAAGCAATGTTTTGTACAAGAATACATCAACTACTCGCCTGAGATATAAAAAGTCACTCGGGAGATTGAGCAACCTCTCGCCGCATCTTTCCGAAGAACCGAAGTGACATTTGATAACCTGCAAAAACACTAGCTGAATTCAAGTTATAAATGCGACAATTCTTGATACATCCATGTTAGTTCTCTTTCATATTTTTTATTTATGCTCTTTCTTACCATTTCGAACGGGTTTAGATATCCATATCTTTTTCTTGGTCTTAGATTAATAAGATTCGTTATTTCTTTCAATTCTTTTCCATTGATATATTTGAACTCTTTCCATTTAGGTAAATACTGCCTGATAAGTCCATTAAGATTCTCATTAGCTCCTCTTTCCCATGAGTGATATGGTCTTGCAAAGTAATATTTTATTCCCAGTTGTTTTGCAATTTCTTTATGTCCTGCGAATTCAGTTCCGTTATCAGAGGTAATTGTGTGTAATAGTTCTTTATATGGTTCTAATAGGTAAACGGTTGCCGCAGTGACATATTTGGCTTCTTTATTTGGTAGCTTCATTGTCCATAGTTTCCCTGTGGCTCTATCATTAATGGTTAATATAACTCCCGATCTGTTTTTACCTATAACAGTGTCTATTTCCAAATCTCCAAATCTTTTTTTCTTTTCCACAATCTTAGGCCTGTTTGATATATCTACCCTATCTTTGATCCATCCTCGATCTTGGTTTTTATTCTTTCTTTTTCTATATTTTCTTCCTTGCCTTCTTAAATAAGCGTGTAATCCGCCTCCTTTCTTTTTGTCCTCCCATATCCAACCGTAGAGAAATTCATGGGAAACCATTGAAATATGGTTTAGGTTACACCATCCAGCAATTTGCTCTGGACTATAATGTCTTTTCGTGAGTAAAAAATGAGCGTGACTTTCCATTTCCTTTGTAAATTTTTGAGGTCTGGCACGTTGTTTTTTTCGAAGTTCATATCGGTAGTGGGCATAGTCAGGGTCATAACCATCAGAGGATTTAAATTTATTACGACGAATTTCACGATAAATAGTACTCCGATGAAAGCCTAATAAACCTGCAATTTCATCTTTATTCTTGCCTGCTTGTAGATATGCATTTAATTCATATCTTTGTTTCTCGATAAATTGTTTCATATACGACTGATTTTGTAGGAGATTGAGGGAGTAATATCGGAACTATTTTCCAATAGAGACAGGAGATGAAGAACTTTTTTCATCTTCTGCTCTATAAAATATTATCAAAACTCAATCTAACAAAGAAAGTCGCATTTATAACTTGAATTTAGGCTACATAAATTTTAATTTTTAGAAATTGATCTAGCGATCTAGCAGTAGACCTTAAGTTATTGTATATAAGTGTTGTATAGGTGCTAGATCAAATTAATTTGATCTAGCGTTGATCTAGCAATCTAGCACAGCTGTAACCGAAAGTGCTAATATTAATAACAACCAAAACTTAAATCACTAATTTTAAGCAATATACATATCTAAGCAAAGTAAAAAGATGTATTCATATTGATAAAAAGCGCTAGACTGCTAGACTACTGCTAGACTTTATCAGACAAGTTACTATGTTTGTATTTGGGGTCTAGCTACATCTCGTCGGGACGGGTGGTCCCGCCCCTTGCCGTATGGCGCTCCCCGACCAATGAGTTTTAGATAAAATGAATAGGCGTAATAATTGAATTACTAAATTTGTATAGAGTTAATAAACAAAATATTAGTAATTAAAACTATTACACCTATGACACAAAGTAACGGAATTAATTTTGAAGGTCAAAATATCTACATAGGTATTGACGTTCATTTGAAGACCTGGAATATAACTATAATAACTCAATCCGGTTATAAGCGTAAACATAGCCAAAAGTCTTCAGCCAAAGAGCTCTTTGAATCTTTGAAAAAACATTATCCTAATGGTAATTATCAAGCCGTCTACGAATCTGGCTTCAGTGGTTTTTCCACTTACTACGCATTGCAGGAATATGGCATTAACTGTATGGTTATCCATGCTGCAGATGTTCCCACTACTCAATATGAGAATTTGATGAAATCAGATTCTATTGATTCAGAAAAGTTGGCGAAAGCATTGAAAGCAGGGATATTGAAAGGAATTTATATCCGTCGTAAAGACAACCTGGATGACTGTAGTGTTGTCCGTTTGCGCAAAACCTTGCAGAAACAACTTGGAGGGTATAAATCCCGTGTGAAGCATCTGCTCTATACTAATGGAATAACTCTTCCAGAGTGTTTTGAAAAGCCGGGAACACATTGGTCGAAACGTTTCATGCGTTGGTTGTGTGATGATGTCGTTCTACTGTCTTCCACCCGCAATAGTTTAAACTTGTTATTAAAACAAGTCGAACTATTCCGTCAGAATCTGTTAGAATCCACTCGTCAAGTACGCATGTTATCAATGACAGAGCGTTATGCGGAAGTATATAATAACTTACTTTCCATACCTGGCATTGGAATGAATACCGGTATGTGTTTACTGACTGAAATAGATAACATAAACCGTTTCCATAACGAAAAACAGTTTGCTTCCTATCTTGGGTTAATTCCAGTATCTCATAGTAGTGGTGAAAAGATCAATAATGGTGAAAAGACTTTCAGAGGAAACAAATTGCTTGGCTCGGTGTTAATAGAGAGTGCCTGGATCACGATACAATACGACAGCGTAATGGCTGCTTCTTACGGAGAGTATTGCAAACGCATGAAACCTCAGGAAGCCATTATACGTATCGCCCACAAATTAGCCAACAGAATATTAAGCATATTAAAGAATGGAAAGAAGTATGAATATGATAAATGTCGTTAGCGTTTTTTATAAAAGCCCGTTAGGCAAATTTCATATTGGACGACTCCTAATGCTAGAATGATGAGCCAAGAGCTGCATCTCAGATAAGTTTGTTGCGTCCATCCTGTTATTCTGAAGAAGTAAATTGTTGCCTGCCTTAAGTTGCAGTTCAACTCATAGAAGTTTGTTTAGCAGGGCTTTTATTTAAACAAAAAAGCACAAAGAAAAAAGTTTTATGCTGTCTGGAGAGTGAGATAATTATCTTATTCGTGAGGTGAATTGTCCTTTTTTTGCATGAATAATTGCTAAGTAATTGATTTTAAGGTTAAATTCAAATAAAAAGTATTCAATTATTAGGAATACAACATAGAGGTCTAGCGGCTATATAGCACTAAATATCAACCAATTAGAAGCACGCTGCTAGACTGCAAGATACTTTTGTAAAAAACAAATTTAATTCTGCACCCTATATTTCATTTAGTGAAACACCAACACGTTTCTTAAACAGACTGCTGAAGTGCTTAGAATACTTAAAACCTGAATTATATATCAGACAATTACACCCATTTTAGTAGCAGATCAATCCGCATTTTTTAATAACCATGCAAGATTAAAACGATAATGTAATCTGCTACTCACCAAATGAATCACATTGTCCGGAGTTTGTGTAGCTGCCAGATAACCACGTGGCTCAGCATGAGTAGCATCCATTTCAAAGAATTGAGTCCAGGCACCGCCATTCAGGAAGCGAGACTTTCCATCAGTCAGCAATTTCTTCACCGGCCAGGTTTTTCCTTCATCAAAAGACAAGGCAGCATACATTCCGTAACCTTTGTATTCTTTACCATTCTTATCTTTAAAAATCATTCCACGTTCCGATGGATTTGTACGCAAGGGATGATCTGTAAACGAAATCAGTAAAATAGGCCCTTCATTCAGTCGTCTTAAAACCAGTCGCTGATGACCTTCAAGAGGAGGAAATTCGGAAGCTGAATAAGTCCATGTTTTACCCATATCACTTGAAATACTCATCGGCATACGCATTTTACCAGAAGAATCAGCAATATTATTACTCCGTCCAAAAGCCATCAGCTTTCCATCCTTAAGTTGCACTACACCAGCATGAATTCCGGCAATAGTACCTTCCGTATCAGCCCATGTTTGTCCGCCATCCTTACTGATATGTACAGCCGTACTATCCTTTCCGCCCGGTCCGGCATCGCAAAGTTGAATAAACCAACCCTCTTTTGTTTTTATAGTTCCGGCAATAACCTGATGACGTTTTGCATGTTCAGGTTCAATTATTTGTGGAGAGCTCCATGTTTTACCATTATCGCGACTTGTTCTCTGTACCATCATTAAATTCTGCCAATCACCTGCAGCCTCTACCCCATTTATATGATAAAGCATTCCTTTTCCATCGTTCATCAAAGCCGATCCGGTCATATTCCTGTCGGGCACCTTAAAGAAAAGCGACGCCGCATCCCATTTTTGAGCACCTGCACGCAAACGAGAAGCAAGCACTGTCATCTCACGTCCATTCTCATGATCGGCAGAGAACCAGATAGCCAGTAAGTCACCATTATCACACCAGGTTATAGCCGGTTGATGATTATGCTGATAAAAAGGAGTTTTAGAAGAACAATCTGGTTTTATAACAAAAGGAATCGGAGCCATAAACAAAGGAACTTTATCTTGTTTCTTCCATACAGCTTTCACCTGAGATACCTGTTCGCTATTTAAAGTCGTTTCAACAGTAGTTATTGGTTTGCTTGCAGGATATTCGGCCTGCACAATTCGAAAGCCGGTTAAAGCATGCTTATCATCGGGCAGCATAGCCATACGGTTAGAACCACGCAGAAAAGTTTCGGGTGTACTATGACTACCACCTCTTGTTACCCTGAACTCTCCACTGCTCTGACCTACAGGATTAGTTTGAGTGTCGGGAAGATAAGGACCATACCAATCCATGCACCACTCTTCTACATTTCCATGCATATCATAAATACCGAATGCATTCGGTGGTGTTTGCCCCACTTTCAGCGAAACAGATTGATAATCTCTCACAATTCTCTGATCTTTCTGAAAAACAGCCGGCAGTCCATCACCCATACTGAATGGATAATAGCTTCCTGCCCGGCATGCATACTCCCACTCCGCTTCGGTTGGCAATCTGTAAGTTTTACCTTCTTTCTTACTAAGCCATTTACAAAATGCCACAGCATCGTTATAGCTTACAAAGATCACCGCCTCGTCATCGCCCTTAGAGAGACCTCTTTTTCCCCGCAATGCTTTATGTTCTGGACAAAACTCTTCATACTGTGCATTGGTAATTTCTGTTTTTCCAATCAGGAAGGGGTTAGAGATAATAACTTTGTGTATCGGCGCTTCATCGAAGTTTTCACCAAGAGCAGCTCCTCCCATATAAAAACTTCCTGCAGGAACGTTTACCATTGGAATAAGCTCTTTCTCCTGCGCAGCTACCGAAGTTGATAGTAGAGAAAGCCCTATTCCCAGAAAGAATATCTTTTGTAAGTTTTTCATTGATTACTTTTTTGAATGCAAAGATATGTTTTACTTTAAAAACGAGATAAGAAAAGTTCTTGAATTTAATAGTGAAGTTGAATAGCCTAACAATCCTTCTTAACCTAAGTCGAAAAACCAATCAGAAATAAACTCTATCATAATTATAAATCCAAATTATTAATTTGTATTTTCGTATTTAGTTAAATAGATTATGTTATGAGTAGAGAAGAAGTATTAAGCAGGTTAAACGAACTAACGTCCTATAATTCATTTGGAAGAATTCTAGGAATTCTTGAATTAAGAGAAAACACAAATCTTTTTCCTAACAATACTATGTCTAATGAATATCGATTAATAAATCAAGAGATTTCATTTCTAGCAGGTTTATGGATGCATAATATTGATTTAAACAAAAAAAACTGGGAGATAACCCATGATGATAAAATTGTAGAAGAAATATACATTCTTATGAATAAATTTCATAAGACATATAAAATTAATATAAACACCCCTTACAATGAACAACTAAAAGAAATAGCATTTTATGAGGGAGATGAAGGATATGATTGGCAATTTATACAATTTGTACAACCCAAATATATTGATTTTTTTAAATGGTTAAACGAAAAACAAAATTATGATATTGATTTTGTGAGCAGAACTTATTACCATGTTAAGAATTTTATTTCAGAGCAAATTAATAGAATAGAAAGACAAAAGCAAAAAACGAAAGAGTACATACCTGCTATAAATGCTTATACGATTTCAGAAAAAAACTTCAAAAAAAATTTTAGCGATAAAGAACAATATATAATAAATTGCTTAGCTTTTAAACTCGGAGTTGATGATGGGCTAAAAATAGAAGATATAGGAGATGATAATTCTTTCAACTACAAGCCAATAATTTTGTTGCCAAATGGTGGCTATTTGATAATCAATTTCCTAAATTTATCTATTGCAATGAATGAATTACCTTTCCACTGGATTATGAGATCAGAAAGCTTCAAAAAAGAATATATTGGAGATTTAAGAGGTAAAACTGCGGAAAGAATTGTATATTCTATTTTGAAACAAAAATATGAAGGATGTGATATTCATTTGGGACAATTAATCAAAAAGACAAAATCGGCAAATATTCTAACTGACATAGATATTTTACTCGTTTATAAAGAAAGCGCTGTGGTATTTCAAATAAAAAGTAAACGCCTGACTTATATGTCCAAACAAGGTGACTACGATGCAATAAATAAAGATTTTACAGAAGCTATCGCTGATGCTTACGGACAAGGAGTAATATGTATCAATTGCCTTGAAAACTATACTGGTTATTATAGTTTAAAAAAGATTCAAGCTATGTCAAATGTAAGTAGCATTTATAATATATGTATTACATTAGATCAATATCCAACTATTTCATCTATATCGTACATAAAGTCTGCAGAAATAGAACAAAATCAAATACCTTTAGTAGCAATGTCTATATATGATTTAGACGCTATTTCATTACTTTTTTCATTAAATGATTTCTTTGATTATGTTCGATTTAGAACTCAATGTAGCTTAAATAAAATATATGGAATATCTGAGATGTACTTTATTGGAGCCTATTTAGGCTATAGATTATTTAGCAAAACTTTTGCTCCTCAAATACAATTAGAACACAAATATGCAAAATTAGCCGATTACATTGTTACTAAATGTCATAATGATAACATTAAAATTCAGTCCATCCAAGATATCTACAAAATCATTTGTGATAATCGCACTTTAGACATTTAAATATATCACTATTCCATATTATGTGGGGATTCATTTTATTGCTTAATCTTATTTTAGAATATACTTGCGGTCGGACATAAAAAAAGCCCCGAAAACAAAGTTTTCAGAGCTTCTCTTGCGGTGCGTACGAGACTCGAACTCGTGACCCCATGCGTGACAGGCATGTATTCTAACCAACTGAACTAACGCACCAATATTTCAATAAATTACTTTCATCAAGGTTGCAAATGCAAATTTCGTTGGCGGTGCGTACGAGACTCGAACTCGTGACCCCATGCGTGACAGGCATGTATTCTAACCAACTGAACTAACGCACCAGTTTTTTGCATTGCTACCATTTCTGATTGCGGATGCAAAGGTAGACATTTATTTTAATTCTGCAAGTACTAAAAGAAAAAAAACTCATTTTTTATTCATTTTATTTCCATAAAAGCATCTTTTATGCTGTTCGAAGTGACAAACAATAACATTTAATACAAACTTCTTGCTTTAATAATTCGTTCTTTGGCAATAATTCGCTATTTTTGCGAACTCATAATGATAACTAATGATAAATAAGATGCAAGCAAACAAAAATACCGCAAAGTTGTTACTTCACTGTCCCGATAAACCGGGGATTATATCCGCGGTAACAGATTTTATTACGATTAATAAAGGAAATATTGTTTATCTTGATCAGTACGTTGATCATATTGAAAACATTTTCTTTATGAGAATTGAGTGGGAACTAAGCGATTTTCTTATCCCAAGAGAAAAAATAGAAGATTACTTCGATACTTTGTACGCTCAGAAATATGAAATGAACTTCCGTCTATATTTCTCGGATGTTAAACCACGCATGGCGATATTTGTTTCTAAAATGTCTCATTGCTTGTTTGACATGCTTGCACGTTATGCTAACGGTGAATGGAATGTGGATATTCCTCTTATTATAAGTAATCACCCAAACTTGCAACATGTGGCAGATAAATTTGGTATTCCGTTCTACCTTTTCCCTATTACTAAGGAAACTAAAGCTGAACAGGAAGCTAAAGAAATGGAGCTTCTTGCTAAACATAAAGTGAACTTTATTGTTTTAGCGAGATATATGCAGGTTATATCTGAAAACATGATCAATTCTTATCCTAACAGAATTATCAATATACACCACTCTTTCCTTCCGGCATTCGTAGGTGCTAAACCTTATCATGCAGCTTTTGAAAGAGGTGTGAAAATTATTGGTGCAACAAGTCACTATGTAACTACTGAGCTTGATGCCGGTCCTATTATTGAACAGGATGTGGTTCGTATCACTCACAAGGATACAGTTGAAGATTTGGTTAATAAAGGAAAGGATCTTGAAAAAATTGTCCTTTCACGTGCAGTACAAAAACATATTGAACGTAAAGTTCTGGCTTACAAGAATAAAACTGTAATCTTTAGTTAAAGATAAATGAATATAGCTATTGTAAAATATAATGCGGGAAACATCTATTCGGTAGATCATGCTTTGCGCCGTTTGGGCATAAATGCAGTAGTAACTGCCGACAAAGAGATTCTGGCAAAAGCTGACAAAGTAATTTTTCCGGGAGTTGGCGAAGCTGCAACAACAATGCAGCATTTAAAAGCTAATGGTCTGGATAAACTTATTGTGGATTTAAAGCAGCCGGTTTTAGGTATTTGTCTGGGTATGCAGCTTATGTGCAGTCATTCAGAAGAGGGCAACGCAGATTGCCTGAACATCTTCCCTACTGAAGTAAAACTTTTCCATCCCGAAAAGCATGAAGATAAAGTTCCGCACATGGGATGGAATACTATCTATGATGTAAAGGGTGATCTTTATAAAGGATTTACCAAAGAGGAATTTGTTTACTTTGTACATAGCTTTTATGTTCCTGTCAATGAATTTACGATAGCTACAACAGATTACATACTTCCGTTTAGCGCGTCATTACAAAAAGATAACTTTTATGCTACTCAGTTCCACCCCGAAAAAAGTGGAAAAGTTGGAGAACGCATATTAGAAAACTTCATCAACTTACCTTTATAAATTATAGAATATGATTGAAATCATTCCTGCTATTGATATTATTGAAGGGAAATGCGTCCGCCTTTCCAAAGGTGATTACGATAGCAAAAAAGTATATAATGAGAATCCGGTTGAGGTTGCAAAGGAATTTGAAGCGAGCGGTATTCGCCGACTTCATGTTGTTGACCTTGACGGAGCGAAATCTCATCATATTGTCAATTATCGTATTCTGGAAAAGATTGCAACCCAAACATCTCTAATAATAGACTTTGGTGGAGGTATTAAGAGTGATAAAGATCTGGATATCGCTTTCAGCAGCGGAGCACAAATGATTACCGGCGGAAGCATTGCCGTAAAAGAGCCTGAACTATTTTCTGAATGGATCAGTAAATACGGAAGTGACAAAATTATACTTGGAGCAGACGTCAAAGATAAAAAAATTGCAGTTGGCGGATGGAAAGAAGGTACAGATGTTGAACTGATGCCTTTCCTTGACCAATATATTAAAAAGGGTATTAAAAAAGTAATTTGCACGGATATAGAGTGTGATGGAATGTTACAAGGGCCATCTACAGATCTTTATAAAGAAATACTAGCAGAATTTCCTTCACTCTATTTAATTGCAAGCGGAGGAGTTAGCTGTATTGATGATATTATAAAACTTGAAGAAGCAAAAGTTCCCGCTGTAATTTTTGGAAAAGCGCTTTATGAAGGTAAGATTCAACTTAAGGACTTAAAGATATTTATATAGTATGTTAGCGAAAAGAATTATACCTTGCCTGGATATCAAGAACGGAACAACCGTAAAAGGTACAAATTTCGTCAATCTGCGTGAAGCCGGAGATCCGGTAGAACTAGGACGAGCTTATAGCGAACAAGGTGCAGACGAACTGGTTTTTCTGGACATTACTGCTAGCCATGAAGGACGGAAAACTTTTACTGATCTTGTAAAACGGGTTGCCGCAAACATTAGTATTCCATTTACTGTTGGTGGAGGAATTAATGAAATAAAGGATGTAGACCGATTGCTTAATGCAGGTGCCGACAAAGTATCAATTAATTCTTCAGCAATCCGAAACCCGCAATTAATAAACGATATCGCTAAAAATTTCGGTTCTCAGGTATGCGTTGTTGCTATTGACGCTAAACAACAAAATGATATTTGGAAATGTTACTTGAACGGAGGAAGAATAGAAACTGATAAAGAACTAATTTCGTGGGCTAAGGAAGCTGCAGATCGTGGAGCCGGAGAAATACTTTTTACCAGCATGAATCATGATGGAGTAAAAAGTGGATATGCAAACGAAACACTAGCTTTATTATCTGAATCTTTACCTATTCCGATCATTGCCTCTGGAGGAGCTGGTGCAATGGAACATTTTAAAGATACTTTTACCTTGGGAAAAGCAGATGCTGCTTTGGCTGCCAGTGTATTTCATTTCGGAGAAATTAAAATTTCCGAATTAAAAGATTATCTTTGTGCACAAGGAATAACTGTCAGACGATAACAAGTCGAATAATGAATTTTAATATATTACATCATGGATTTAGATTTTAATAAAATGGATGGATTAATTCCGGCAATTATACAAGATAATTTCACTTCTAAAGTGCTGATGCTCGGTTTTATGAATAAGGAAGCTTATGAAAAAACTGTTGCAACAGGAAAAGTAACCTTCTTCAGCCGCACAAAGAACAGACTTTGGACTAAAGGAGAAGAAAGTGGAAATTTTCTGAATGTTGTTTCCATTAAAGAAGATTGTGATAAAGATACCTTATTGATTAAGGTTAAGCCAGTAGGTCCGGTTTGCCATACAGGTGCTGATACTTGCTGGAACGAAGAAAATACAGAAGATATTATGTTTCTTAAGTATTTGCAAGACTTTATCTATCAACGCCATGAAGAAATGCCTGAAAAATCATATACTACATCTTTATTCAACTCTGGCGTGAACCGTATGGCTCAGAAAGTAGGTGAAGAAGCTGTAGAAACTGTAATTGAAGCAACAAACGGTACTGATGATCGCTTAATATACGAAGCTTCAGATTTGATTTATCACCTGATTGTTCTTCTAACTTCAAAAGGTTATCGCATTGAAGATTTAGCTCGTGAGCTTAAGAAAAGACATAAAGAATAAAAAGATATGAGCGAATTACTCATTAACTATCAGAATGTAGAAATTGTTCAGCAAGATACATGCTTACTTAAAGATGTAAACATGCAGTTGAATGCTGGTGATTTTTTATACATAATAGGTAAGGTAGGCACTGGAAAAACGAGCTTACTAAAAACTATTTATGGAGAACTGGGTATCGCTTCCGGAGAAGCAGAAGTTTTAGGAAATAACCTACGAACAATTAAGCGTAAGCATATTCCTCAACTTAGAAAAAAGTTAGGCATCATTTTTCAGGATTTTCAATTGCTTACAGATCGCACAGTATATAGTAATCTGGAATTCGTATTGCGTGCTACCGGCTGGAAAAACAAGCAGGAGATTAAAGAACGCATAGAAGAAGTTTTAGAGCAGGTAGGAATGACATCCAAAGGTGATAAGTTACCTAACGAGCTTTCTGGCGGAGAACAACAGCGTATTGTTATTGCCAGAGCTATATTGAACTCTCCTTCTGTTATCCTTGCAGATGAACCAACTGGAAATCTGGATGCAGAAACAGGAAGAAGAATCGTAGAGTTACTTCATAGTATCAGCCACAAAGGGTCGTCTGTGATTATGACTACGCATAATATTCAACTAATCAAAGATTTTCCCGGATTGGTTCTGAAATGTGACAATCATCAATTACAAGATGCCACTCACGATTTTTATAAAAAAGAGAACGTTCAGGATTTTAATGAACTGATATTAGAAACGACTTATTCACAAGCCGAATTTATAAGTGAAGAAGAGACGGATAAAGAATAAATTAACAATTTAATAGTGTAAAGAAGATGAAAGTTTTAAAGTTTGGAGGTACTTCCGTTGGTTCTGCCGAACGGATGAAAGAGGTAGCCAAATTAATAACCGATGGTGAGAAGAAAATAGTAGTGCTTTCAGCAATGTCCGGCACAACAAATACTTTAGTTGAAATCTCGGATTACTTATATAAAAAGAATCCGGATGGCGCAAACGAGATCATCAACAACTTGGAAAGAAAGTATAAACAACACGTTGATGAACTTTATTCTACTGCTGAATATAAACAGAAAGGATTGGAAATTATTAAATCCCATTTTGATTATATCCGTTCTTACACCAAAGATCTGTTTACACTTTTTGAAGAGAAAGTTGTTCTTGCTCAAGGTGAATTGATTTCTACTGCAATGGTTAATAATTACCTTTGTGAATGTGGAGTAAAATCTGTATTACTTCCAGCATTGGAATATATGCGTACAGACAAGAACGCTGAGCCAGATCCTTTATACATTAAAGAAAAACTTCAGATTCAGTTAGAACTTTATCCTGATGCAGATATTTATATCACACAAGGTTTCATCTGCAGAAATGCATACGGTGAAATTGATAACTTGCAACGTGGAGGTAGTGATTATACAGCTTCATTAATCGGTGCAGCTATCGATGCTTCTGAAATTCAAATCTGGACAGATATTGATGGTCTTCACAATAACGACCCTCGTGTAGTTGATAAAACTGCTCCAGTTCGTCAATTACACTTTGAAGAAGCAGCCGAACTTGCTTATTTTGGTGCAAAGATTCTTCATCCAACTTGTGTGCAGCCTGCTAAATATGCAAATATTCCGGTTCGTTTGCTGAATACTATGGAACCATCAGCTCCTGGTACATTAATTTCAAACGAAACTGAAAAGAATAAAATCAAAGCTGTTGCAGCTAAAGATAATATCACAGCAATCAAAATCAAATCAAGTCGCATGTTGCTTGCACATGGATTCCTTCGCAAGGTATTCGAGATATTTGAAAGCTACCAGACTTCTATTGATATGGTTTGTACATCGGAAGTTGGTGTTTCGGTATCGATAGACAATACAAAACACTTGCCGGAGATTCTTGATGATTTGAAGAAATATGGTACAGTTACAGTAGACAAGGATATGTGTATTGTATGTGTTGTTGGTGACCTGGAATGGGAAAATGTTGGGTTTGAAGCTACTGCACTTGATGCAATGAGCAACATTCCTGTTAGAATGATTTCATTTGGTGGTAGTAATCACAATATTTCATTCCTTATTCGCGAGTCTGATAAGAAAGAAGCATTACAATCATTAAGTAATGTACTTTTCAATAACTAATAATAATAAATTTGTATGAAAGGGACCTTCCCAATAGATAAATTTCGTGAGATGGAAACTCCTTTCTATTTCTACGATACAAAGGTATTAAGGGATACACTGAATTGTGTAAACAACGAGGCAAAGAAGTATGGCAATTACATTGTACACTATGCCGTAAAAGCAAATGCTAATCCGAAAGTTCTTTCAATTATACGTGAGAACTATTTAGGCGCAGATTGTGTTAGCGGTGGTGAGATTCGTGCAGCAATTAAGGCTGGCTTTCCTGCTTCTAAGATTGTTTTTGCAGGTGTTGGCAAAGCCGACTGGGAAATTAATCTAGGATTAGATTATGGAATATTCTGCTTTAACGTAGAATCTATACCAGAGCTTGAAGTTATCAACGAACTTGCTGGTGCTAAAGGTAAGATTGCTTCAATAGCTTTGCGTGTTAATCCAAATGTAGGAGCCCATACGCATGCTAATATTACTACCGGACTAAAAGAGAATAAGTTTGGTATTAATCTGGAAGATCTGGATAATGTTTTAGATGCTGTTAACGCTCTTCCTAATGTTAAGTTGTTAGGATTACATTTCCATATTGGTTCACAGATTCTTGATATGGGTGACTTTGTGGGACTTTGTAATCGTGTAAACGAAATACAGGAACGCATGTATCAACGCCGTATCATTGTTGAACATATAAATGTTGGTGGTGGACTGGGTATTGATTACCAACATCCAAACAGACAATCAATTCCTGATTTTGCTGCATACTTTGCAACATTCCATAAACACTTAAAATTACGTACTTCACAAACATTGCATTTTGAATTAGGACGTTCAATTGTTGGACAATGTGGAAGTTTAATAAGTAAAGTGTTATATGTAAAACAAGGAGCAAATAAGCAATTCGCCATTTTAGATGGTGGTATGACAGATCTTATTCGCCCGGCTTTATATCAGGCTTACCATAAAATTGAAAATATAACATCAGAAGAACCAATGGAGAAATATGATGTTGTAGGTCCAATTTGTGAGTCATCTGATGTATTTGGCAAAGCACTGGATATCAACAAAGTGAAAAGAGGTGATCTCTTTGCTCTTCGTTCTGCCGGCGCATACGGTGAAATTATGGCTTCTGGTTATAATTGCAGAGCTCTTCCACAAGGATATACTTCTGATGAGCTAATTTAACTCCGATAAATAAACGAATAAGGGATGTCCAAAAGGCATCCCTTTTTTTTAGCAAAAAAGAATGATTTTAAAAGATAAACTTTATGTTTAAAAAGAAAAATTCTATATCTATTAATTCCAATATTTAATGTAATTTTGCAACAATAAATAAACAGAAAATACGCAATGGACTTATTTACCTTTAATATAGTCGAGATTATATTATTAGCCTCTATAGGTATATTACTAATTATACAAATAATCTACTATTTCAGTCTATATAACCAATTACATATTCACAACAAAGCCGTAAGTGCAGGAGATTTAATATACGAAACAGACCTTCCTCCTATCTCTGTAATTATCAGTGCACGTAATGAATCTGAGAATCTCAGGAAATATTTGCCTTCCATTTTGGAACAAGATTATCCTAATTTTGAAGTTATCGTTATTAATGATGGTTCAACCGATGAAAGTGAGGATGTACTGACACTTCTTGAAGAACAGTATACCAATTTATATCACACATTTACGCCAGATGGTGCCCGTTACATCAGCAGAAAAAAACTGGCGCTCACCGTAGGAATTAAGGCTAGTAAGTATGACTGGTTAGTATTTACCGATGCCGATTGCCGTCCGGCTAGCAAGGAGTGGTTAAGACTAATGGCCAGAAATTTTACACCACGCACAGAAATAGTTTTAGGATATAGCGGATATGAGCAAAATAAGGGATGGTTCTATAGAAAGGTTTCATTCACTAACCTGTTTATGTCAATGCGTTTTCTAGGATTCGCACTTATAGATAAACCATATATGGGTATTGGACGAAATATGGCTTACCGAAAAGAGTTATTCTTTAAGAACAAAGGATTCTCTTCACACCTGAACTTGCAACGGGGCGACGATGATTTGTTTATTAACGAAGTAGCAACTCCTTATAATACAAAAGTAGAAACTTCTCCGGGTGCTATTATAAGAATGGAACCAGTATATGGATATAAAAGCTGGAAAGAGGAGATAGTTAGCTATTTGGCAACCTCACACTTTTATCATGGTGCTCAACGCTACTTATTAGGTTTTGAAACAACTTCTCGCCTGCTATTTATCGTTACTATTATCGGAACAATAGCAATTGGCATTATCGATAAACAATGGGTTGTGCTAGGCTTAGCTATTCTGGCTTACATACTTAGGTTTGTAATGCAAATTGTTGTTATCAATAAAACAGCAACTGATTTAGAAGAAAGAAAATATTATTTTACTTTACCAATATTTGATATAGTACTGCCTCTTGATATATTAAAGTTCAAGTTATTCAGAACAATCCGGGGAAAAAGTGATTATATGAGTAGATAAAAATAGCCCGTTATTTTAAACGAAAAGCATTGGGGTTTGCCTCTTAAATTATTGGTGAATGGATTTAAATTATTGGTGAATGGTTGAGAACCATTCACCAATAATTTTATAATAGTATCTCTATTATTCGAATTGAATTGATTTAGCCGGATTAATCTTTGAAATCAGATAAGAAGGCCCAACTAACATCAAGACTGAAGCTACAAATGTTCCGACATTTATTAAAAGGAACAGCCAGACATTAAACTCCACTGGCACATGGTCAATGTAATATGTTTCCGGTTCAAGCTTGAATAGATGGAATTTAGACTGAACAAAACAGAACGCCAAGCCTACTATATTTCCCCAAAGCATGCCTTTGCCAATTAAAAAGACTGAGAAATATAGGAATATCTCACGAATACTGAAATTCTTAGCGCCGAGTGCTTTCAGAATCCCGATCATGTTTGTTCTTTCCAGAATAATAATCAGCAGACCCGAAATCATTGTAAATCCGGCTACACCGACCATTAAAATCAGGATAACCCATACATTCATATCAAGCAAACTAAGCCAGGCAAAAACTGATGGATTAAGTTGTTCTATTGTTTGGGTATAGTAAACGCCACCATACTTGTCTACTTCTTTATCTACATGCTGATATACATTATAAGCCACTTTATCCAGCTGATCATAATCTGTAATCTGAAGTTCCATTCCTGTAGCTTGTTCGGGTTCCCATTGATTTAAATGGTTTACAGTTCTGATATCTGTAAGAAGAAACATATTATCATATTCAGAGAAATTGGTCTGGTATATTCCCTTAATAGTAAATCTGCGAGCGCGAACCTCACTTTGAATATAATATGTATAGATCTTGTCGCCCAACTTTAAGTTCAGCTTATTTGCCAAAGATTTAGAGATAAGCACTTCATTTGATGAAGCTGAATCTGAAAAAGCAGGAACTTCCCCTTCTACCAGATTCTTACGAAAGAACGTGGGATCGAACTCCTGCCCTACTCCTTTCAGAACCATTCCCTGAAAAGCATTATCGGTCTTTATCATTCCTGGCTTTGTAGAATATCTCTGCACATGTTTTATACCAGGTATGGAAGAGAGGACTTTAATTATGCTATCGTTCGTAACAACCGGACGCGTTTCGTAAGAAAGAGATGAATCGAAGTTGCTAACCTGAATATGTGAACCGAAACCTACGACTTTACTTTTTATTTCATTTTTAAAGCCTATAACTACTCCTACAGAAACAATCATTACAGCCAGTCCAATAGCAATACCAATCATAGCAATGCGCACGGCTGGCTTTGAGACTTGCTTCTGAACCTCTTTACCAGAATATATTCTTCGAGCTATAAAAAGTGAAAGATTCATTTCTTAGTTTCCTCCCATTAAAAAAGTTAATGACTTATTTTTATTAATTACATATTTTGTTAGAATCACAGGAATTACAAGACCTGCTATTACTGCCAGAGCCAATGCTATAGAATATGTAAAGGGGGTAAATAAACCCATTTTTTCATATACTACTCTTATTGAATAAACTCCGGCCATATGAAGTAAATAGATATAAGCGCTATATTTACCTAAAGACATTAACCAGTTGTTACTTGATTGTTGAATCTCGTGAGCAATACAGATAACCATATAGCTACCGGATAAACCACAAATAAGATTCAAAAACTGTTTAAGATTCTCAGTCTCAACAAAATCTCTTCTTCCATAAGCTAAAGTCAATATTATAATTGCAACAATGGCGTGAACTAATGAAGGGCGGAGCTTTTGCTTGTCAGTCAGTAGGAATAAAATCATTCCTGCCCAGAAATAGATAATAAATGAATGGACAAATGATAAATAGAATATTTGTGGAAGTGGAATAAAATAGAGAATTACAGAAAGAATTCCTAAAATTGCGATACCACCTTTCAATTTCATGCAGAGCGCAGAAATCAAGAACACCACAAACAAAGTATACATGAACCAAAGAAACACTGCCGATCCACCAACATTTGTGTAAAGAATCTCAAGAAGATAATGCCAGTCTACCGTCCGTTTCACTGGCATAAAGAGTCCCAAACCATAATTCAGCAGAGCTATCGCTGCAGAAATAAAGAAATAAGGAACCATCAGACGTATAAACTTCTTCTTAAGAAATGGAAGTAACGAAACACCGTCTGGTTTTCTGCTCATAGACATTTGGAACAGAAAGCCAGACAATATCATAAATAGAGGCATATGAAATGAAAAAATAAGATTTTTTATTTCAGTATAATATGCCGGCATATATACTGTAGAAGTAAAATGACCAACAACAACTAATATTATGCCAATAGCTTTAGAAAGCGTTATGTAATCATACTGCTTCATAAAGAAATTCAATCAACTCTCCCCGGATAGGCTTCCAATGCTTTACTTAAAATAAAGAGTGCTCTAGTCAGATCCTTTTTCTTTAATACATAAGCAATACGAACTTCATTATATCCGGCACCCGGAGTAGTATAGAAACCTGAAGCCGGAGCCATAAACACAGTTTCACCTTCGTATTCAAAATCAGAAAGACACCATGCACAGAATTTATCAGAATCGTCTACCGGTAACTTTGCTACTGTATAGAAAGCTCCCATTGGTATCGGAGAGTAAACTCCAGGTATTTTATTCAATCCATCAATCAGGCACTTACGGCGCTCTACATATTCATCATACGTTTCTCTTGAATATTCTTCCGGAGCATCTAAAGAAGCCTCAGCTGCAATTTGTCCAATCAATGGAGGACTAAGACGTGCCTGGCAGAACTTCATAACCGCGTTACGAACTTCTTTGTTCTTTGTAATTAATGCACCGATACGAATACCGCATTCTGAATATCTTTTAGAGACAGAGTCAATCAAAACTACATTGTTCTCGATACCTTCCAAGTGACATGCAGAGATATAAGGCGAGCCAGTATAAATGAATTCACGATAAACTTCATCAGAGAATAGGAACAAGTCGTACTTCTTAACCATATCCCTGATTTGATTCATCTCTTTGCGGGTATACAAATAACCGGTAGGGTTATTAGGATTACAAATCAAAATACCTTTTGTACGCTCATTAATCAGTTCTTCAAATTTCTCCACCTTTGGAAGAGAAAATCCTTCTTCTATAGTAGTTGCCACAGTACGGATAACAGCTCCGGCCGAAATAGCAAAGGCCATATAGTTGGCATAAGCCGGTTCTGGAACAATAATTTCATCACCCGGATTCAAGCATGACATGAATGCAAAAAGCACCGCTTCAGATCCACCAGTAGTAATGATAATATCATCTGCAGTCAGATTAATATTATATTTCGCATAGTAATGGGTAAGCTTTTCTCGATAACTTTTGTAACCGTCACTTGGACTATATTCCAAAATCTTCCGATCAATATTACGAATGGCTTCAAGTGCGGCCTTAGGAGTAGGAAGGTCAGGCTGACCAATATTCAGATGATAAACATGAGTTCCTCTTTGTTTGGCAGCTTCAGCTAACGGAGCAAGTTTCCTAATTGGTGAAGCAGGCATTTCTGTTCCACGAATGGATATAGTTGGCATACTTTCTAGTATTAAAATATATTTTCAATTGAGCTGCAAAGATAGGACTTCGAAAGTAACCAAGCAAACAAATAGTAAACAAAAATGAGACTTACTTTTCTTTAAGACAAGTTTTTGCAATAAAACTGTATTAAATCAAATTAAATATGTAGATTTGTTTAATCTTTAAATTGAATGTTCTATGATTACAGTCCACCTCATAACATTCGCTTCGGCTCTGCAAAACCAGATGTCCATCTATAAGATGCACGAAGTTCTTCTCAGCGAACTTGAGAAGTTTTACATTATAAAAATTACTGATTATAAAGACTTGTATACCCTTACCGAAGATGATTTCAAAATTGTTTTCATAGCTACCGGAGGGATAGAAAAGTTTGTTATCCAATGCTTTGAATTCCTGCCTCAGCCCATGATTTTACTTACCGATGGTGTGCAGAATTCCTTTTCTGCCTCATTGGAAATTTCATATTGGATGCAATGTAAAGGACTAAAATCTGAGATTCTTCATGGAGATACCCGAAATATAGTTGAAAGAATTCTGGTTCATTATAACAATTTCGAAGCTCAAAAAGCTCTTAAAGGCAAAAGAATTGGAGTTATTGGAACTCCTTCTTCATGGCTTATTGCAAGCGGAGTAGATTATCTGCTTTCCAAACAACGCTGGGGAGTAGAGTATATTAATATCCCTATTGAGAATGTAACAAAGAGATATGCACTTATCGGCGAAGATGAAGTTGGAGAACAGGCAGCACAGATTGCCGGAAAAGCTCTAGCCTGCAGAGAGGCCGACCCGGAAGATATGATAAATGCAATGCGCATTTATAAGGCAATAAAAGAGATTTGTGAAAAAGAAAAGTTGAATGCCATTACATTAAACTGCTATAAAATAATAACACTTTTAGGAACTACTGGTTGTTTGGCTATGTCATTGCTTAATGATGAAGGAATACTTGCCGGATGCGAAGGCGACTTGCAATCAATCTTTACTCTCATGGCTGTAAAAGCTGTAACCGGTCGCTCGGCATTTATGGCAAACCCTATCAGGATTGATATTAAAAACAATGAAATTGTAATGGCACATTGCACTGTTAGCACAAAACTTACGGACAGGTACATTATCCGAAACCATTTTGAAAGTAGCAAAGGAGTATCTATTCAGGGAATTCTGCCAACAGGAGATGTCACCATTGTAAAATGTGGCGGGGAATGTCTGGACGAATATTATGTTGCTTCGGGAAGATTAATTGAGAATACTAATTTTCTGAATGTTTGCCGTACACAAATCCGAATTAAACTGGATAGTCCGGTAGATTATTTCCTCCGTAACCCAATAGGAAATCATCACATGGTTGTTATTGGCAATTATGAAAAGAAATTAGATGCATTTTTTGCTTCCAACAATTGTAAAAGAGCAGAATAGAAACAAGTTGAGTGCTTGTTTCTATTCCATATAAGACATTAAATATTTAAATCGAAATAGGTTTTTCCTGCCATTTACCAGAAACAAGTTCCATTACGTTATTTATTCCGGTAGCCTTTAACGCCTGAAGAGCTTCTATCCTACCATGATTTACAAGTTCCGGATAATGAGAATCTGAATTTACCACTATAGGAATACGCATATCTCTGATAAGAGAAAAAGTTGTTTCATCGGGATAAAAGACCCCAAGTTTATGATAGGCCTTAGTATTTATCTCCATTATATATCCCTTTTCATAAATAAACGCAAACAAATCTTTTAATGCATTCTTATACCATTCTTCTTCCGTAACGCCCAGCTGACAATAAGAGACGTTATATGCAATTTTATCAGCATGCCCCACAATGTCAAAACCTCCAAGCTCTACCATAGACATTAATCTATTGAAATAAGCAAGAGATGTAGATTTTATATCATTATGAAAATACGTCTCCAGCTTCTCTTTAAAGATCTCTTTACTGCAGTCAATGTCTACAACTTCTCCCTGATCATCTTTCAAAAGATGTACCGAACCAATACGATAATCCAAAGGGAGGTTACGAAAATAATCTATTGAAGGGTTACTATCCTCATCTAAATAATCTATCTCCAGTCCGATATATAATTCTATTTTATCCTGGAATTCTTTTTTCAAAGCATAAAACTCATCCAGATAAGGCGCTATATCTTCCTTTTCCATAGTCCATCTGGTAGGAAAAGGAAGCGGAGCATGAGAGGATATGCCGTAAGAAGTAAATCCTTGGCGCACGGCTTCAACTACAAATTCTTTCATAGGAGCACGTCCATCACAGAAAGATGTATGACTATGATAATTTGTCAGATTCATTTTTATTCTTCTATTTCGCTAAGTTCAAGCCATCTCATTGTCTTTTCATCAATAAGATCAATAAGTTCCGCAATTCTCTTCGATTTCTCGGTCAATGAAGCTGCTGATAAAGAACCACTGCAAAGATCGGCTTCCAAATCTGCCTTTTCCTGTTCCAGATCCTCGAGTTCTTTCTCAATCTGAGCATATTCCATCTTTTCTTTATAAGACATCTTGCGCTTATCATTCGCACGAACTCTTGCCGTTTTATCTTCTTTTGGCTTTTCTGCTTCTTTTTCCTTTTGTTTCTTAGCCTCATTCCAATCGCGGTAATCAGAATAATTACCGGGGAAATCACGAATATCACCCTGACCATTGAATACCAATAAGTGATCAACAACCTTATCCATAAAGTAGCGGTCGTGAGAAACTACAATCACACATCCTTTAAAGTTAACCAGATAATCTTCAAGGACATTAAGCGTAATAATATCAAGATCATTAGTAGGCTCATCGAGTACAAGGAAATTAGGGTTTCGCATTAATACCGTACAAAGATAAAGCCTTCTTCTCTCCCCTCCACTCAATTTATAAACATAGCTATGCTGAGTCTCGGGAGTAAAAAGAAAATGCTGCAGAAACTGAGATGCGGTAAGCTTTTTGCCATCGCCTAATTCTATTACTTCAGCAATTTCTTGTACCACATCAATCACCTTCATCTGATCGTCGAACTGCAACCCATCCTGTGAGTAATAACCAAATCGAATAGTTTCACCAATATCAATAGTTCCTTTATCCGGTTGTACTTGCCCCATCAGAATTTTGATAAAAGTAGATTTCCCTGTTCCGTTATTACCAACAATGCCCATCTTTTCATATCGGGCAAAGATATAAGAGAAATCATCTAATATCTTCAGATCTCCAAAGCTTTTATAAAGATGATCGGCCTCAAATATTTTAGAACCAATGTAGCTAGCTTTTACGTCGAGCTTAACATTATCGTTATTGAAACGCTGTTTGGCTACCTTTTCTATTTCATAAAACGCATCCTGTCTGTACTTTGCTTTATGTGCACGTGCTTGCGGCATACGGCGCATCCAGTCCAATTCAGTGCGATAAAGATTATTCGCACGTTCTATTTCTACATTCGTTGCATCTATTCGTTCTTGTCTTTTCTCCAGATAGTAACTATAATTTCCTTTATATTGATAAACCTGCTTGTTATCTATCTCAATAATCTCCGAGCAAACTCTATCAAGGAAATATCGGTCGTGAGTCACCATCAGCAAACTTACATTTGTACGTCTGAGATATTCTTCCAACCATTCTGTCATATCTAGATCCAAATGATTGGTAGGCTCATCAAGAATTAACAAGTCCGGTTCGGTAATCAAAGTATTTGCCAGTGCCACTCGTTTCAATTGTCCACCTGAAAGGTGTTTTACCAGTTGATCGAAGTTACGAATCTTTAACTGTGATAGAATTTGTTTGGCTTTACGTTCATAATCCCATGCTTTTTCATGATCCATTCGGATTAACAACTCCTGTAATCCGGGATGATCTTTTGTTTCCATACAAGCTTCATACTCTTTAATCAGCTGTACTGTCTCATTATTGGAATGGAAACAAGCCTCCAGAACTGTCAAATCCTCGGGATACTGAGGATCTTGTTCCAGATAAGCCACGCGTAAATCTCGTCTGAAGACAATATTTCCGGCATCATATCCTTCTTTCCCTGCAATAATATTTAATAAAGTTGTCTTTCCGCTACCATTTTTAGCAATAAGACCAATCCTCTGTCCTTCTGCAATACCAAATGAAATTTCATTAAATAGAACAAGGTCACCAAATGATTTGGTTAACCCATCAACCTGCATATAACTCGCCATTTTTTTTCTAATTTTAATTCAATTCATTTTCCGCCTTCAACTTAACATCGTGAAATATGGCATTCAAATCACAAGCTTGACCAGCACGGACTAAGTTCCATATTATCTCTGAAGGATATATAATCAGTTTACTTTCATTAAAGCGTAATCCAGGAATTTCCTTATTACCGTTAATTACCGTAACCCATTCCATACCATCAATCTGGTTTTCAATAATTGTACCAAAAGCAATTCCAAAAGATTCCCACACCTCTTTTTGCTGAGGTTTAAAGTTGCTATTATCAATCATTTGCTGAATCTTAGCAATATCCTCTTCCGAAGAAGTAAAATCCTTCTTGATTTGTTTCTTTATTGTACCTGAAGCCCAATCGAAAGCCTCATTTACAATATTAATTTCCAATACTCGTATTGGTATAATTTCATTTATTTGTTTGCCTTTCGGATAAGCTTTCAAGGAAGATATTATTTCTTCAGCTTCAGTAATTTCATTTCCTCGGGGAACGGTAAATGTACATTCGAATGCCACATTACCTATACCTATTATCCATACATGAGTTACATAATAGGCTCCTTCTTCCTGAAACATTTCTTTGCTATAAGCACAAACCTGTTCACCGAGTTTAACCAGCGAAGAATTTTTATTCTGCTTCAGTTCATAATCTACCGATTCTTTTCCATACCCACTATTTCTATCGTCGCGGTATGCTGAAATTCTAAAATTACCAGTCCACTTATTGGGATTGTAAAATAGGAAACTATCTTCTGCATCCTCGAATTCATTCCAGGACGAAGGATAAATTAAAGAGAACCAAGCTCCGGGAGAAATAAACTTTTTTCCTTTTTCGATCATATATATATATTTATCTTATTCTTTATCTATTATTGTTTACTATTTACCTATAGGCTGAATATAACGCCTTACCTCTCTCGATATTTGCAGATACATATAAAAACGTTGATGAGTTCTAATTCCAGTCAAATTCTTTTCAAACAAGTTATTTGCATATTGCTTAGACTTCTCAAAAGTTATGCGAGACATTTCATTTTGTGATTTGCCCACAATTGTTGAATCTAGCTTTTCGTCGGGAAAGAAATCATCCAGATTTACATCACCAATCATTGTAGTTTCAAGAAAATCTTTCTTTTTATGGTACTTATCCAAATAATAACCCACGAACATGTGGCCGGGCATTCTTACTAATATTGGATCAAGATTAATTGCTCTCAACAAAGAGGCAAACAAAACACTTCCATCAACACAATTAATTTGCGAAGATTCCAATGCATCATCCAAAGTTC
The DNA here is from genome assembly GCA_963668125.1 of Bacteroidaceae bacterium. Classification (GTDB taxonomy): domain Bacteria; phylum Bacteroidota; class Bacteroidia; order Bacteroidales; family Bacteroidaceae; genus Bacteroides. Next base: position 3,308,324 of record OY764215.1, read on the forward strand.
TGACACGTTGGGAAAAAGCAACATTTGATGAAAGGCTTGACGTAGATACTGAACTATACTTAAAATTTCGTTTCTGCAATACATTCCACAAAACGTATACTTGCTTATCTACCGAGCCTGGTTTATCGGACTGATAACCGACGAAACGATTTACAATGCGTGTATTCAAAGCTTCACGAAGAAGTTTATCAATCATAGGATGCTCTTCATTTACATATGCAGCAAAGAATATTCCGGTATCGTGAAATTGTTGCTTACTATCCAAATAAGCAAGCAGGCACTCATTAATACTTCTCACAGAAAATGTGCGAACTTTCTGCCCCAGACTCGTTCCATTAACCTCTACTTCAACGGAAACACTAACAGGAGCAGCCTGAATATTATTTTTCAATGCATTATAATTCCATATTACATCCGGAAATATCTGATATACGGTACCCGATTCTTCCAGTACAAATTCAGAAACAGATTTCTCAAAATAAGGTGTTTTGCCGAGCGTAATTCTAACTTTGCTATTAGCCCTCCCCGATTTCATACGAATAATAAAGCCTGATTTTGGATTACCCAAATAATGATTTCCTGCCGGCTTAATAACGACAGTATCCGTTGTTGCAATAGAAAGAATAGCTGAAGGGAATATATTACCGCCTAGTTCATCATTTAATTCATAATCGCGTCTAAAAAGTCCATCATTGTATAGGTAGATCCCGCTGATAGTCACAATTATTACTAACGAAACAATTGCTACAGCCTTCCATATATTAATCTTTTTCATCTCACATACATAATAATGAAACAAATATAACTATAAGTTTTGGTACACAAAAGCATCGTAACAACTTTGTAACATCTATTTCATTTATACGTAATATAAAAGCTACATCTTTGCAAATAATTAATAAGAATGTATATATTTGTACAACATCATAAACAAAAGAAATTATGAACACCAATAGAATTTTAGTTGTTGACGACGAAGAAGATCTTTGTGAAATTTTAAAATTTAATTTAGAGAATGAAGGGTATGAAGTAGATACTGCAAATTCTGCAGAAGAAGCACTAAAATTAAATATTAGCGATTATAGTTTATTATTATTGGACGTTATGATGGGAGAGATTTCCGGATTCAGAATGGCCAGTATTCTCAAAAAAGAGAAGAAGACAGCCAATATTCCTATAATCTTCATAACAGCAAAAGATACAGAGAATGATACCATTACAGGTTTCAACCTTGGAGCTGACGATTATATTTCGAAGCCATTTTCTTTGCGTGAAGTTATATCACGAGTAAAAGCTGTGATTCGCCGTACTGCAAACAACGGTGAGAAAAGCTCTTCAGAACAAATCTATTTTGAAACGCTGGTTATTGATATAACAAAAAAGAAAGTCACCATTGATGGAGAAGAAATATCTCTGACCAAAAAAGAATTTGAAATACTACTCCTTTTACTGCAAAACCGAGGAAGAGTTTTCTCCAGAGAAGACATCCTTTCCAAGATATGGAGTGATGAAGTTTGTGTATTAGATCGTACCATTGACGTAAATATCACTCGTTTGCGAAAGAAAATAGGCAGTTACGGAAAACATGTTGTTACCCGACTTGGTTATGGATACTGTTTTGAATGTTAACGAGCTTTTATAATTATTCAATATGACAATTGCCAAAAAACCAATATTATCCCTCAACCAGAAATTATTACTATCTGTTATACTTCTATTTGCAGTGTTTTCCTTATGTTTTATTGGTTTTCAATATAACAGAGAAAAAGAGTTTAAAGTAGAACTACTTAATACTAAACTTCAAGATTACAATGCGCGCTTATATGAGGAAATTTGTGACTCGGGAAATATTGAAAAAACGCTAAACAAATACACAAAAAGGCATACCATTAAAGGTCTCCGTGTTACCATTATAGCTCTTGATGGTAAAGTTATCTATGATAATCTAAAAAAAGACTATAATAAGATTGAGAATCATTCAAACAGACCTGAAGTTAAACTGGCTTTAAGTAAAGGCAATGGATACGATTTAAGGAGAACATCCGAAACAACCGGATATCCTTCTTTCTATTCTGCCTCTTTGTATGATAAATACATTGTTCGTAGTGCGTTGCCTTATAACATAGATTTAATTACCAGTTTAAAGGCCGACTACAAGTTTGTTTGGTTTACGGCAATAGTTACATTAATCTTGACCATAATTTTCTCCAGATTTACTAAGAAGATTGGAACTTCTATTGCACAGCTAAGAGAATTTACCAGACGTGCGGACCGCAATGAGGCTTTGGATATGGACATGGCTAATGCTTTTCCAAACAATGAATTAGGTGATATTTCTCAGCACATCATCACAATTTATAATCGATTGCACGATACTAAAGAAGCTTTATATATAGAAAGGGAAAAGCTTATTACTCACTTACAGATTTCACACGAAGGACTGGGTATTTTTACTGCCGACAAGAAAGAGATTCTCGTGAATAACCTTTTCACTCAATATAGCAATCTTATATCGGATGTAAATCTTCAGAATGCAGAAGAAGTTTTTTCTATACCCGAGATTCAAAAAATTACTGAATACATAAGTAAGACACAAAAAAGACCTGCCGGAAACGAAGAACGCCGAATGTCTATCAATTTAGATAAAAACGGACGAATATTTGTTATAGAGTGTATCATCTTTCAGGATCAGAGTTTCGAGATTTCTATCAATGACATTACACAAGAGGAAGAACAGGTTCGCATGAAACGTCAATTAACTCAGAACATTGCACACGAACTTAAAACTCCTGTAAGCAGTATTCAGGGATATCTGGAAACTATTGTTAATAATGAATCTCTTCCAAAAGATAAACTGAAAACATTCCTGGAACGTTGCTATGCTCAAAGTAACAGGCTTACCCGACTTTTAAGAGATATATCTGTTCTAACGAGAATGGACGAAGCAAGCAACATGATTGATATGGAAAAAGTAGAAATCAGTTCTCTTGTGCAAAGCATTATTAAAGATGTGGCTTTAGAATTAGAAGAAAAAAACATCAAAGTAAACAATGCTTTGAATAAGGAATTGCCAATACGTGGAAATGCTTCGCTGATATATTCTATATTCCGGAATTTAATGGATAATGCCATTGCATACGGAGGAACCGATATCTCTATAAATATAAAATGCTTCAGAGAAGACGAATCATTCTACTATTTCAGTTTTGCTGATACCGGAGTAGGTGTTGCGCCCGAGCATTTAAACAGATTGTTTGAACGTTTTTATCGGGTAGACAAAGGGCGCTCACGAAAAATTGGCGGTACAGGTCTGGGACTGGCTATCGTAAAAAACTCCGTAATTATTCATGGAGGAAATATATCGGCCAAAAACAATCAGGGTGGTGGTTTAGAATTTATATTCACGCTAGCCAAAAGCTAAAATCAATATTGAAAATAAAAAAGATCTCTTCAATATTGATTCTCCTAAATTAATTATTACCTTTGCAATGCATCGGTTCTCTGTTTTTACTTAAAACCAGAGATTAAAAGGGAATCAGGTGAAAGTCCTGAACAGTCCCGCTGCTGTAAGTTTCTATAAAACGTTATAAGCAAACACTCAATACCACTGAACTATAAGTTGTTCGGGAAGGAGCTTAATAACGGAAACGAGTCAGAAGACCTACCATGCTTGTATTTCAACAGCTTTCGAGGAAAGAGCCATTGAATCTTATAACCGATTTTTAATATTCCGGTTATTCGCTATCATTTTTTATATTTAATATAATAAAAGCAATGGGATTATTATATCCTTTTGAAAGAGTGAAAACTTAATGACAATAGTATATAATCAATTAAACTCTGCCAAGTTTATTGAAAACACGCCCGGTCGAAGTGATTCGCCCGGGTGTATTTTTTTCTATCTGTTATGATGAATCTCATCGTTATAACGTTCAAATCCTGCTGCATTGATTCTCTTTTTTGCCTGACGGGTTGCATTAAAAACCACATTCTTCAATTCTACAGATTCCGCACGAAAATCATCATTCTCTTTTCCCTTTTTAATTTGTGCCGTAAGCTGAAAAGTTCCGTAACCATCAATGGTAACACTATGACCATCTTTCAGTTTTTCCTCAATAAAAGCCGCAATCCGTGTAAATGCACTCAAAAGCTCTCCTTTCTTTGCCGACGAACCTCCACTGAGTTCTTCGGCCAAATCTTCTGTACGATAGTTATTTTTACTTTTTACGCTTACCCAATTAGATTTCTTCAACTCACCTGTTTTGCTGCTCTTAATAGCATAGGTGTGAACACTGTAACGAATTGCCATTTTTCCCTTTTTAGATTAAGTGATTACTCTTATTATATTAACTATTTCACCTCGAAGAACTCTTTTTAGGGTCCCGACCCTAACAAAACAAGGTCGTGAGGGTAAATATTCAGGGTCGCGTCCTCAAACAGATAGGGTCACGACCTTAATATTAATATATATAGACAAAGATAATAATTCTCTGAGAATAAACAGCTAATTGCCCGCCTTTACTTTTATAAAAGAAAAAGATTAAATAAAGGAAAATGAAAGAAATAATTGTGAATATGGAATTTCTTTCTAACTTTGCGACGCTTTGGTTCACTATATCTCCTTATCGGAGAAGTGATTAAAAGGGAATCAGGTGAAAATCCTGAACAGTCCCGCTGCTGTAAGTTTCTATAAAACGTTGTAAGCAAGCACTCAATACCACTGAACAATGATGTTCGGGAAGGCGCTTACCAACGGAAACGAGTCAGAAGACCTGCCAGACATTTTTAAGTATAAAGCTTGCGAGGAACGAGCTTATCACTAAGAAATTCAATTTTTTTATTACTTAATTTATAAAGACATAGACAAGATGAAAAAGATCTATTCTCTATTACTGCTTACTGTGGTAATACTTTGCAGTTGTGACAATAACGACGATAATTCTAATGTTATTGACAGTACAACCGTCACCTTAAATCTACAAGGAAAGCTTAGTTCACCCGAATCTGAATTTACAGGAGTTTTTAAGGACGAACCTGCAGGTTCATACAGCTACAAGAATACATTTGTAGATCAAACCGGTTATTTTGTTTTTGATAGTTATGTAACAAGCTATTCATCTTTTGGTGGCGGATTTACTTATACTAATAAAACAGATAAAACAACTACAGGATATACCAACAACAGTGCAATTACTGGTACAGGAAAACTAAGTGCAACTTATATGACAGTGAATCCTAGTGCATACTCAACAGATAAATTTAGTTTTGCAGGCAATTTAAGTCATACTATAAAAGGAATGTATGTAACAAACAGCACTTATGCTTACCTTTCTATGAAGAATGGAGACAATATTGCAAAGAAGTTTGTTGATGGCGACTGGTTTAAACTGACTGTTACAGGCTTGGATGCACAAGGAAACACTACTGGTACTGTAGATTTTTACCTTGCAGATTACCGCGATGGGAAAAAGATTTTGATAGATCAGTGGACTTGGGTTGATCTTTCAGCTCTTGGTCAGGCTGCTGAGGTTAAATTTAGCATGACTTCTACCGACAATGGAAATTGGGGAATGAATACTCCAGCATATTTCTGTATGGACGGATTTACAATAGAACTTTAATTACTTTACTTATAGATGTCTAACACTCGAAACATTATTCTCTCTTTAGCAATCTCTTTCTGCGCCTGTCCATTTGTTTGGGCGCAGAAAGCAGATTCTGTTCGTGTTCATAAATTAGGAGAGGTTGTAATAAAAGAGAGTAAAAAAGAAAAGGAGTTTCGTTCTACGACTCCTCTTCAGGTGTTGGACGCCAACCAATTAAAACAGTCCGGTTCACTTTTGGTATCAGATGCCGTGAAATTCTTCAGCGGAGTAGTTGTGAAGGATTATGGAGGCATTGGCGGACTAAAAACAATATCGGTTCGTAGTCTGGGAGCTAACCACACAGCTGTGGTTTACGACGGAATTACAATCAACGATTCTCAAACCGGACAGATTGATTTAGGGAAACTCACCCTCGACAATGTTGAAGAAATAAGCTTATTAAGCGGACAAGATGATAACATATTTCAGTCGGCACGTCTTTTCTCGGCTGCTAGTGTTCTAAATATTAAGAGTCCGGCTCCCATATTCAACAAAAAAAAGACAAATGCCAGCGTTACTCTTAAAGGGGGAAGCTTTGGCTTTTTAAATCCCGGTCTTAATCTGAACCATCAATGGAACAAAATATTTTCGTCCTCTGTAAACGTAGATTACATGCGGGCAGATGGAGACTATACTTACACTCAGCTTAACGGAACTGCAACCGAAAGACTGAAACGCTTAAACTCTGATATAGAAACAGTAAAGACAGAGGCTAATTTGTTTGCGCATTTCAGCAACCACGAAAAAGCAAGTATGAAGGCTTACTATTACTTTTCAGACAGAGGACTTCCTTCTAATAAATTATATAATTCGAGAGCAACAGAACGGTTGAAAGACAACAACTTCTTTGCTCAGGCTAATTATGAAAATAAATTCTCCGACAGATGGAGTCTTTTAATGAACGGAAAGTTTAACTGGGGATATAATAAGTACAGCAATCCGGATAATGCAACTTATAATGCCGCAACAGAAAACAACTATTACCAAAACGAATATTACCTTTCGGGCACTGTTATGTACCGCTTCAGCCCACTGCTTTCTTTCTCTTTGGCAAATGATGGTAGCATAAATACCATGAGGGCGGATATGGCAAACTTTGCCTACCCTACCCGCTTTACTTTACTAAATGCTTTTGCCGCCAAGTATGTAAATAATCGTTTTACAGCAACTGCACACATTCTTTCTACTTTAACACGTGAATCGGTAAAAACAGGAACAGCTGCCGACAATCGCAACCGCTTCTCTCCTTCTATAAGCGTCTCTTATCAGCCAATTAAAAACGAGAATCTGAGATTAAGATTACTCTATAAAGATATTTTCCGTTTGCCTACGTTCAATGATTTATATTACGGAACAATAGGTACACGGTCTCTCAAGCCCGAACAGGCCAGCGAATACAGTGCCGGAGTAAGCTGGATAAAGAACATCAATCACATAATTCCATTTATCTCTTTATCTGTTGATGGTTTCTATAACAGAGTAAGTAACAAGATTGTAGCTGTACCATCCAAGAACCTTTTTGTTTGGAGTATGCAAAACATTGGAAGGGTTGATATTCGGGGAATGGAGACAAATCTTGAAACAGCATTCAGCCTTAACAGCAAAATGAAGCTCACAGCTACCGGAAATTATACCTACCAAAGGGCAATGGATAAAACAGATAAATACAACATGCCCAATAAAGTAACGTATAATCACCAGATTCCTTATACACCACGTCATTCAGGATCTGCCCGACTTGGCTTTGAGACTCCATGGATTAACCTGTCATACACAGTTATGACCTCGGGTGAACGTTTCTCTAACCAGTATAACGCACCCGAATACCGGTTAGATGGTTACACAGAACACAGTGCATCTGCATGGAGAACTTTTAAACTAAAAAGATTCAGCATCTCAGCTCAGGCAGAAGTTCTTAATCTTTTTGATAAAGAATATGAGATAGTACAAAATTATCCTATGCCCGGCAGACAATTCAGAGGCAGTATCCGAATTATTTATTGATATGAAAAACAAAATATTATATATTATCCTGGTTCTCACATTAATGGTCAGTGCATGTGACGATACTATCGTGCTGCAAGACACCGGAGATCATCCCACTGAAACCGAAACAGCTGGAATGTATATTCTTTGTGAAGGACTGTTTAACATGAACAACAGTACGCTTTCTTACTACGATTTTAATAAAAGCGAAATGCTCTCTTTTCAGGATTCGGATAAGAAAGGAACTGATAAAACAAGCAATGATTACTTTAAAATGGCAAATGGCAGAAAGCTTGGCGATACAGCCAATGATTTGCAACGCTATGGATCCAAACTTTACTGTGCAGTTAATGTTTCCAGCCAAATAGAGGTATTAAATATATCAACGGGAGTTTCTCAGAAACAAATTCCTTTATTCAACGAAAATGGAGTTGCTCGTCAACCCCGCTACTTTGCTTTTTATAAAGACAAAGCATATATCTGTAACTTCGACGGCACAGTAGCACGTATTGATACAACAACACTTCAAGTTGACGGAATTGTAAAAGTGGGACGTAATCCCGATGGTATCTGTGTGGCTAATGGAAAACTTTATGTTGCCAATTCCGGCGGACTGAATGAAGCTAATCTGGATAATACTGTCTCTGTAATAGACACAAAAACCTTTACCGAAACAACAAAAATAACTGTCCGCAATAACTTAGGTACAATCCTTTCCGACGAAGCCGGAAACGTTTATGTGGTTTCCCGCGAATCTTACAATTACACTATCGGAGATTACGATTGTAAACTCCATCGCATTGACAGCGAAACAGATAAATTGATTAAAACCTACGATTTATCAGTCGTAAGCTTCACTATATACGGGCATCTGGCATATCTGTACAGTTACAGCTCAAACGTAGAGTCCATCAAGGTTATGGATACCCGTACAGGAGAAATTATTGATGATAATTTTATTAAGGACGGAACCAAGATTACCCGCACATATAACATTGAGGTGAATCCTGCAAACGGAGATGTTTATATCTGCGATGCTCAGAACTATGTAATCAATGGCAGCATTGTTTGCTTCAATAAAAATGGAGTGCACAAGTTTACTCTAGATGCAAAAGGCATTAACCCTAACTCTATTGTATTTACAAGCAGTCAAAGTGCCAGTCAGCCATCAGATCCTACAGATGACAGTAAGAGTTCATACGTTACAAAAGTACTTGAATACGTTCCTGCACCGGGACAATTCGTGAATGTACTTCCCGAATATACTAACGGCGACAATGCCGCTTCAATGTGCGCTAAGTGTCTGGACTATTTCAATAAAGATTATGCAGTATCACTCGGAGCATTCGGTGGATACATAACCGTGGGATTTGATCATACCATTGCCAATGTTTCGGGAGAATATGATATAAAAGTGTTGGGAAATGCATTCGAGGGCAGTGCCGAACCGGGTATCGTTCTTGTTTCTGCTGACACCAACAAGGATGGATTACCCAACGATGAGTGGTATGAACTGAAAGGTTCGGAATACAGCAACGCATCGACCATTCACAATTACGAAATTAAATATTATAAGCCTACCGGTTCAACAGATAATGTACGCTGGACAGATAATCAGAACAAGGAAGGATATGTTCTGCATAACTCCTATCACGCACAAGCTTATTATCCGCAATGGATTAGCGGAGAAACAATGACCTTCAACGGTTGCCGCCTTCCAAATAACGGAGTATATAGTTCCTCACAAGGAAAATGGATTATGTCATCTTACAGTTATGGATATGCCGACAACTACTCAAACACTTCAGATGGTTGCAAGCTGAAATTCGACTGGGCTGTAGACAAAAATGGCAATAGTGTTACAGTAAAGGGAGTCGATTTTATAAGAATATACAGTGCCGTCAATCAACACTTAGACACGGTTGTAGGAGAAATATCGACAGAAGTTTCCGGAGTAGAAGATCTTCATCCTACACAAAGTGGTGAATCATCTATTCTGACTAAAAGCTATTAACAGAATCTGTGTTCAGATTAAAATCGATAAAGCATTAACTATTGGGCTCTTCGTCACTTTAGGTGCAAGTAATTTGTTTCAAATGCATATCCAATCAATATTCTACATATTTTTTTGTAAGCCATTTATTGACTCTGATAAAAAGCTGGAAAAATGCCATAAATAAAAGATTCAATGTAATAGCTTGCACCTAAAGTGACGAAGCACAAACTATTGACAGAATATGTTTTCAAACTAAGTAGTTAATCAACGACTTATAGATTTCCAGTATAATATCATTGTATGATTCAGGCAAAAACAGAAAGATCAACACCAGGTTACCACAAAATCAGGATGAGTTTGGTAATAAACAAGGAAACTTTGTTGAGCATCAGTCTTTAACTCTTTTGCATTAAACAGACCTTTCTCTTCGGGAGAAAAAGGTTCTATCAGCAAATACTTTTTAAAGTCGGCCACCTGTTCGCCAAGCACTTTGAAAACAGTTTCTTTCCCCGACCAGTACAATAGCAGGTGATAAACTTCTTTAGCAGGATTAACAGCCTTCATTTCCTCTTCACTCAGGAACTTTGCACCAAGTTTAAGAATCCTCTCTCCATATTGCTCAATATCTATTCCAACTTTCTTTTGAGCACTCAGAATAACTGCTACATATCCACGAGTATGAGAAATGCTAATATTAAAAGATTGATCAGACAAATAAGGCATACCAGATGGATAATATTCAATTTGCTTCTCTTCTTCGCAAAGACTTTTCAAGAGAGCACGGACAGAAAGCCATTCCAATCGTCTGCCTTTGGCGGATAAATGCTGCATCTTCTCCATTATCTGAGATGGATCGGAGAAAAGCGAAAGCAAATCATCTTCCGTTTCTTCCATTTTCCAGATGCCCCATCTGTAATCAGCCTCAATATGTGTTTCAAAAACTGCCATGCTTAATGTGATTTTACTTTAAACGATTCCATAATACGAATAATATCTTTACGAATATAGTTCAATGCCGGTGCTATAGAATCAACATTAGGTGTCATATTAAAGTAGAGAGAAGCATTGAAAAAATAGTGATTACTATCTGTCAAAGCTATCTGAACAGGAGTTGCAACATTACCTTGAATATCATATAATATTCCATGTACATGAGACAAATCGTTATCATATCTCTTTTCATTTATTGCGGTAGCCACAGTTGAATGCTGATAAACCATTTTCCGGCTTTCTTCTGCAAAATCCCGAAATTTATCAGGGGTTATGCCATGGTATGTACAGTATAGCTGCGCATTCAGAGAAGGATAAATTACATTACAGAAATACTCGCCCGGTTTATTCTTTTGCCAGGTAAGCCTTGCCTGATTAGACAAATCAAAAGTAAATGGCAAAGAATCTGTAGTAGAAGCGTACACTGCTTTCGGGAAATTCAATTCAGAATTTGCCTTTTCCTTCTTTCCGGATGCAGGAAATGAGCAAGCCACCATTACCAAAAGCAATAACAGCAAGAGGTAAATACCCATAAAAATTTTATAAGTCTGCTGGCTCTTCATGGATAGTAAATTTAACCTTTAGAATACGACGTTCATCCATCTTCAGAACCTCAAAATCATAACCATTATAACTTATAACTTCATGCAATGCCGGGAATTCACCTTTTATTTCCAACAACAAACCGGCCAGAGTATCAGCATCTCCGGCAATCTGTTCAAATGTAGCATTATTTATATTGGCTATTTTGTAGAAATCGGTAAGCAGGGTTTTCGCTTCAAAAATATAACTATTATCATTCAGCTTAACGAATGTATTTTCCTCTTCATCATATTCATCGCGTATCTCACCAACTATTTCTTCTATAATATCTTCCATTGTAACAATGCCGGAAGTTCCACCAAATTCATCTACTACAATAGCAATGTGAATTTTGTTTGCCTGAAAGTCTCTCAGCAGATCATCAATCATTTTTGTTTCCGGCACAAAATAAGCCGGACGAATAAGCGACTGCCAACGAAAATTATCAGCTTTATTCAAATGAGGCAGCAAATCCTTTATATAAAGAATTCCTTTAATGTTATCTCTCGATCCGGAATATACAGGAATGCGTGAATAAACATTTTCAATAATGCACTGCAACACCTCTTTATAAGACGCCTTAATACTCAAATCAACCACATCTAAACGTGAGGTCATAATCTCTTTTGCCGTTTCTCCACCAAAACGGATAATTCCTTCCAGTATCTGCTTTTCGTCAGATAAATCTTCTTTGTCTGTAAGCTCAAGTGCGTGAGATAATTCATCAACCGACAAACCATAGCTTTTTCTTGCCAGATATTTATTAGTATAAGCATTAGAACGAATCATTATTAATACAATTGGCAAGAACAGATATTCAAGAATTGTTATAATTGGAGCCGCAAACCTGCAAAAGGAAAGCGTACTTTGAACCGCATAAATTTTAGATATAACCTCACCAAAAAGCAACAAGACAAAAGTTAGTGCAAAGGTAAAGATTAAAACACTTGTCCAGGTTGAACTTCCATTACTAAAAACATCCAAAAAGAATGCATTACATAGCATAATTATTGCTACGTTGACAAACATTTTAGTTACATGAATTGTAGCCAATAAACGATCGGATTTCTCAAGAAGAGAACGGAGATTTCTATCTGAAAGGTTATTACGCAATTCGATGCTATTCAAATCGGATGTTGAAAGAGAAAAAAAGGCTATCTCTGAAGCAGAAGTAAAGCCCGAAACAAACAATAACAGAATAGCTGATAGTAATGCTATTTCTGCAAAAAAAGAGGAAGAGTTTACGGTTATACCGCTAAAAACAGTTGCCAACTGGCATAAAAACGTATCCGGGTCCAAAGAATTTAATTTTAGTTAGACATCTTGTTCGAATTATGAATATAATTTATGCAATATGAATCAAACAGCATACTTACCATCTGATTCATATTACAAAATTCATAATTCCTCAATTAAAAGGGCAAATCATCTGTTGAATTATCCTGAGAAACAGGCTGAGATTGCACCGGTGCACTCTGAGGCTGTGCCTGCTGAGGTGCATAAGACTGATTACCTCCCTTAGGAGTCAGCATTTCCATGGCATCTGCAAAAATCTCAGTAATATATCGTTTTGCTCCACTTGGATCGTCATAAGAACGAGTTCTTATTTTCCCTTCAATATATAATTTATCACCTTTATGAACATATTTTTCGGCTACTTCAGCCAATCCTCTCCATAAAACAATATTATGCCATTCAGTTCTTTCAGGTACTTGTGTGCCGTTGGCCAAAGTATATCCTTTATCTGAAGTTGCTAATGTAAAGTTTGCTACTGCTACGCCACTATCCAGGTATCTAACATCAGGATCTTTCCCAACATTTCCAATCAATATCACTTTATTTACAGACATAAAAATTTGTTATTTTAATTATATAATAATCATTTTGCCTTCAAAAATAATCAGAAATACAACATTAAGCAAGTATTAAGTAATTAATTTATAAATATTTCTCTAAGAAGCTGTGTATCAAACGAGATACCGCATACTTGTCAATATCTGCTATTAAAACCTTTATATATGAAGAAAAAGAGATTGAATTGTCTGGTAAAATAACTTCATAAAAATTAGTATAAATTATTCTATGGGAAAGAACATGTTTCACATTCTTGCTTAAACAACGAATAACAGGTTTCTCATTCGGAGCGAATAAGTGCTGAAATTCAGGTAAGGCAAACAGTTCCTCATCTCCAAGCGACTTATCTGTTTCAACTAATGGAAATTCAAACAAATTCTTCCAAATATCGTTTTCACTCCGCTTATTTAAAAAGGTATACGCGCCCATGCGTACATATATATAATTAAAATATCTGTTGGTTGTCTTTGTTTTATTTTGTTTAACAGGCAACATATTTACTAAGTTATCCTTTAAAGCCATACAAGAATCAGCTAGCGGACAAGAAGAACATTCCGGAGAAGCCGGGGTGCATTGTAATGCACCGAAATCCATTATAGCCTGATTATAAATACCCGGTTTTGATTTATCAAGAAACTCATTCGCTAATGAAGCAAACAGCTTCTTCCCCTCGGTAGAATCTATAGGAGTCTGAATACCCAGATAACGAGACAATACCCGATACACATTGCCATCCACAACAGCATAAGGTAAATTATAAGCAAAAGAGCAGATTGCCGCAGCCGTATACTCTCCTACTCCCTTAAGAGCCAAAATATCAGAATAAGTATCAGGAAAATCTCCATTGATACTTTTTGCAGCTGTATGTAAATTGCGGGCACGAGAATAATATCCCAAACCTTGCCAGTATTTCAAGACTTCATCTTCATCAGCTTCAGCTAATGATTTTACTGTTGGAAATCTCTCCACAAACCTTAGAAAATAATCATATCCCTGAGCAACACGAGTCTGTTGCAATATAATTTCTGAGATCCAAATCAGATAAGGATCAGATGTTTCACGCCAAGGTAATATCCGCTTATTAGCTTCGTACCAATCTATAATTTTATCGCTAAATTTGTCCATTTTTAAATCGAAATAACACCTTTTTCGCAAAAGTAAAGCAATAAACGGTAAACGACTTACTTTTTTATAAAAATCTTAAGCATATATTTTTTTGAGAACCTAAAAAGCTATATATTTGCATTCCAAAAAATTAGAAGTACGTATAACATAGATTTTTTTAAAAATGACAAAAGCAGATATTGTAAACGAGATTGCTAAAAACACAGGAATTGATAAAACTACAGTGCTTACAACGGTTGAAGCATTCATGGATACAGTAAAAGAGTCCTTGTCAAATGAGGACAACGTTTATTTACGTGGTTTTGGTAGTTTTGTAGTTAAGAAAAGAGCACAAAAAACTGCTCGTAATATTTCGAAGAATACAACTATCATTATTCCGGAACACAACATTCCGTCGTTTAAACCTGCAAAGACATTTACTATTGCAGTAAAAAAATAATTAACAAGAGTATTAACCATAAAATTTTGAAGCTATGCCAAGCGGAAAGAAGAAAAAAAGACATAAAATGTCAACTCACAAGCGTAAAAAAAGACTAAGAAAGAACAGACATAAAAGCAAGAAATAATTTTTAGTCTGAATGACAGAAAATAAAGAACAAACTTGTAAAGACAAATGTCTTGAAGTTTGTTCTTTGTGTAAAGAGGAACTTCAATGAACAATAAACTATGTTTTACTGTTCATCACTTAAATTAATAAAGAAACATATTGTGACAAGCGAACTGGTAGTAGACGTACAACCCAAAGAAATTTCCATTGCACTTCTTGAGAACAAGAGTTTAGTGGAACTTCAAAGTGAAGGAAGAAATCTTTCTTTCTCCGTGGGAAATATGTATTTAGGCCGCGTAAAGAAATTAATGCCTGGTTTAAATGCTTGCTTCGTGGATGTAGGTTACGAAAAAGATGCTTTTCTTCATTATTTAGATTTAGGTCCTCAATTTAATTCTCTACAAAAGTACGTTAAGCAAACGTTAAGCGACAGAAAAAAGCTTAATCCCATTACAAAAGCAACTATCCTTCCTGATATAGAAAAAGAGGGAACCATCTCTAATACACTAAAAGTAGGACAGGAAATTGTTGTTCAAATTGTAAAGGAGCCAATTTCAACTAAAGGGCCAAGATTAACAGCCGAGATTTCCTTTGCTGGAAGATATTTAGTGCTTATCCCCTTTAATGATAAGGTTTCTGTATCACAAAAAATTAAATCAAGCGAAGAACGTGCCCGCCTGAAACAGCTTTTACAGAGCATAAAGCCAAAAAACTTTGGTGTTATTGTTCGTACGGTAGCTGAAGGTAAAAGAGTGGCAGAGCTTGATGGAGAACTTAAAGTTCTTTTAAAACATTGGGAAGAAAGCATAACAAAAGTTCAGAAGGCTACAAAGTTTCCAACTCTCGTTTACGAGGAAACCAGCCGGACTGTTGCATTGTTGCGTGATTTGTTTAACCCTTCTTACGAAAACATTTATATCAATGACAAAGATGTTTTCGAAGAAGTAAAGGATTATGTTACCCTCATTGCCCCAGAGAGAACCGAAATTGTAAAGTTGTATAAAGGACAACTTCCTATTTATGACAATTTCGGCATTACCAAACAGATTAAATCATCTTTTGGGAAAACCATATCTTATAAAAGTGGCGCATACCTTATTATCGAACATACTGAAGCCCTTCATGTGGTTGATGTTAATAGTGGTAACCGTGCTAAAGGCACAAATAGCCAGGAAGGAAATGCTTTAGAAGTAAACCTGGGTGCAGCCGATGAGATAGCAAGACAACTCCGTCTCCGTGATATGGGAGGAATTATTGTTATCGACTTTATAGATATGAATGAGGCAGAAAACAGACAGAAGCTTTACGAAAGGATGTGTGCAAATATGCAGCTCGACAGAGCTAAGCATAACATTTTACCACTTAGCAAGTTCGGGCTGATGCAGATTACCCGTCAACGTGTTCGTCCGGCTATGGATGTAAATACAAGTGAAATTTGCCCAGCCTGCTTTGGTAAAGGAACAATAAAGCCTTCCATTCTGTTTACAGATTCTTTAGAGAATAAAATTGATTACCTGGTAAATAAATTAAAGGTAAAGAAATTCACCCTTCACATCCACCCGTATATCACAGCCTATGTAAATCAAGGACTTATCTCTTTGAAACATAAATGGCAGATTAAATACGGATTTGGAATTAAGATTATCCCTAATCAAAAACTAGCCTTTCTGGAATACAAATTCTATGATTCAAATGGCGAAGAGATTGATATGCAGGAAGAAATCGAAATTAAATAAAAAGAAAGAGGCTACCTTATTAGTGTTAGCCTCTTTTTTTGTTTATTAGAGAAAGCCGGGTAGTTATCGACTACTATGTATAAAGCTTATCTATGATAACGGAATTTACTCAAATAAAATACGAAAACGGGTAAATCCGTCATCATAAGTTCGTAGAGAAAAAGTGCAACCGTGTTTAACGAGCACCTCACGAATAAATATCAAGCCAATTCCCTGCCCTCCCGGCTTGGTTGAAAAGAAGGGACTAAAGAGTTTTGCAGCAGTTTCTTTGCTAATGCCTTTCCCGTTATCTGCTACTTCAAGACATACCGGGTTATTGGTTGTAGATATTATTATTTCACCCTGACTTTCAATGCTCTCAGCAGAGTTTTTAATGATGTTAACCATCACTTGTTCAAACAGACAAACATCTATCATCACCTCATTCAGGTTCTCTGCAAGACGAAGTGAAATATCTATTTCACGGTTATAACAAATATTCTCCATGAACATCTTGCACGAATTAACCAATGTATTCAAATCCTGTTTACGTAAATCGGGTTCGGGGATCTTTACTACATCAGCAAAGTTGGTAATAAAACGACTCATGCTAAAGCATCGGTCAATACATACCCGCATCACTTCACGTATATCTTCCGTATTCTCAACTTCGGTCAAGGTAGATTCTACTGTGTCTAATGTAGAAGTAATGCCGGCTGTTGTGTTATTCACCTCATGTGCAATCATACGGATAACTTTCTCATAAGCCTTTTTCTCAGCTTTCATCACCTCGTCGGTCAGACTCTCAATCAATATAAAAGGATGCTGAAATCCCTGATCGATAAAAAAAGAGAATGTGCACTTATAGATATTCGAGTCATTCAGCTGCACAGTGCGAATATCATTAAAAGACAATGTAGCCAGCTCTTCAGCCAATAGTGAATTGATATCCTGAAGTTTTTTATTGGTAACCTCTTCCACAGAATGAATGCCAAGAACTTTTATAGCTGCCGGATTCAGAGAAGTTATTTTTTCGTCAAAATTCAGAATGATAACTCCCATCGGAGAGGCTTTGATAAGTAAATCCAGGAAATTATTCTGTTCCCTAAGGCGGAGACGTTCATTCTTCAACTGTTCCATCATCCGATTAAAGATATTCACTACCCTGTCTGCTTCATATTGCCCCACCGGACTAAGCCGTGAGCTAAAATCCTGTTCTCTAAGCAAATCCAGACCATTACCAATCGTATTGAGAGGCTTTACTACTTTTTTATAGAAAATAAAGAGTAAAAATATAGCAACCACAATAAGACCTTCTACCAGATAGAACATCCACGATCCTTTCTGAACAACAATACTTGTCAGCAAAGAAAGAATTACCAGCAGTAAAAATGCAAATATCCAGAAGAGGTTTTTAACTTTCATACCAGGACTAATAATTTATTCCATATTTTTCCAGCCGGCGATAAAGAGCCGCCCTGCTAATTCCTAATGACAAAGCCACCTGAGAAATATTCCCGTTCTGTAAGTCGAGAGCCTGAAGAATGGTTTGTCTTTCTATTTCATCCAATGTCATTCCGGGCTTTATTACAGATTTCAGATCGTCTCGTCGCTGATACTGACCTTCAAAGTCAGACGCTTCGAGAACTTCCTTTCCACTTACCAGAATAGTACGTTCTACCAAATTCTTCAGTTCACGTATATTTCCCGGATAAGGAAGCGATTGCAAAAATGAAAGAGCTTCCGAGGAGAATTTAACCGGAGCCATAAAATTTTGTTTTGCTTGCTGATCGGCAAAATGACGGGCTAGCAAAGGTATATCATCCTTTCGTTCACGAAGTGAAGGCAGGTGTACAGTAATAAGGTTAATACGATAGAAAAGATCTTCCCTAAAAGTGCGTTCACCAACCATACTACGCAGATCGCAATTCGTGGCACTAACCACACGCACATCTACTTTGCGCGGACGACTATCGCCAAGCACTTCAAATGTCTGATCCTGCAAAACACGCAGCAGCTTTACCTGACATGACATATCCAGATCACCTATTTCGTCTAAGAAGATTGTTCCCTTATTTGCCATTTCAAAGCGTCCGGTTCTGTCCGATGAAGCATCCGTGAACGCCCCTTTCTTGTGCCCAAACATTTCACTTTCGAACAAGCTTTGAGAGATTCCTCCCAGATTGACCTTAACAAACGGTTCCTTTGCACGAGTACTGTTCATGTGAATAGCCTCAGCTATAAGTTCTTTTCCCGTGCCACTCTCGCCGGTTATAAGTACCGATGCATTTGTACGTGCAATACGACTTACGGTATTCAACACTCCCATCAAAGCAGGCGATTTACCAATAATTTTATCAAAGCGGAATTTACCATCCATTTCTGTACGGTTCATAACCTGAGGCGCTTCTTGTTTCTGAGCGTAAAGATCGAGTGCTGTGCGGATGGACTTCAACAACATTTCATTGTTCCATGGCTTTGTTATGAAATCGAAAGCCCCGGTCTGCATTCCCTGAACAGCCAAAGCAATAGAGCCCCAGGCGGTCATTAGTATTACGGGAACATCCGGACAGAATATCTTTACTTGTTTAAGTAAAATCAATCCTTCTTCTCCGGTGGTTGTCAGAGAAAAATTCATATCCATCAATATAAGTTCCGGAGCAACAGAACGTACTATTTCTATGGCAGCTTTCGGATTAGAAACAGCTTCAACTTCATAGCCCACCCTTTTCAGAAGGAAAGTCAATGAAGAACGAACAGCCTGATCATCGTCTATTATTAAAATCATATTTCAATGAGTTTTTGCAAATATAATCATTATTTTTTCACAATCTCGGCAAATTCTGCATCAAGAGTAGTATTCTTTTGAAAATCGAATAAGGTCAGACTACGAATCTGATAGTAATAATACCAGTACTTATAAAGTTCGGAAATGTGCTTTTGCTTAGCATCATCCTTACTTGTCTGCGCATCATTAAGATCGAGCGTATTTATTTTGCCAACAAGGAAGGTTTCTATTGACGTTTTGTAACGTTGCTGCGCTATATCATCGGCTTCAGAAGCAATATTCAACAGCATAGCTTGATTATTAAAATGCTCAACCAGCAAGAAAATATCCTGATTAAAATCCATCTGTTCCTGTTTAATCTTCGATTCAATAACCTCCCTGTTACTTTCGGCCACCTTTACCTTCCCACGGCGCTTCCCCCAGTCGAGAATAGGAATCTTTACGCCAACCGACACAATTTGATTATTCATTAAATCCTGATAAGAAGAGTTGAAGCTATTATTCAATCCCGTATATCCCACCGATGCATAAAGGTCAATACTCCGCAAAGCACCTTTTGCCGATGCCACATTATAATCGGCCTCCAGTTGTCGCCTTCTTATGTTTTTCGCAAACGAATTATTTTCATGCGCCTTCCCAAGCACAGCCTGATAGTCGACATGCATAACAGGAACGGTTGAAGGAATTTCGGGTTCTATGTTATCCTGTTCGCTCAAACCAAGAAACGAACGAAGCTGAAACATTTTCGCATTCAAGTTACTTTCCATATCGGTAACAGTTCCTTTGGATTTTAGTGCTGCAAGCTTAAGTTGTAACAGCTCATTTTCTGATATCTGTCCCATTGTTCTTTTTGCTTTGGCAATCTCATATAACTTGTCGGCATTCTGAAGATTTTGGCGGGCAATCTTTAGATTTTCCTGAGCCAGAATAAGTTCAAAGAAATCTGTAATGGTCTTCATTGTTACTTTCTCCGTGCTCTCTATATAAGCAGCCTTGGCTTCGGCATATCTCACCGGCTCAATCTTCCTTTTCCATTTAAGGTTGTTCACATTAAATATAGGCTGAGTAAGTGTAAGTCCCACGGGCACACTCATGTATTGATGTGTACCTCCGGAACTTAATTGCTTCAGATAATCTAGAGAAGAAGTAAGCGAAAGTTTACCACCTGTAACCCAAATATTCTGATCTACGGAGAATTTACCAGAAAGTCCCAGATAATTGTTGGGTACAAAAGTATACGATCCGTCACTTTCCTGATAAGAACTGTAGCTCTTATTGTAAGCAGGAAGCGTTCCGGAAAAGTTAACTTCAGGAAGCATATCGGCTTTATGCGTGCGATATTCCCAATAAGCTGTTTTCAGCTCGTTGAGTGATACCGCAGCATCCACACTTTGCACTCTTGCCAGAGATATTGCATCATCAAGCGATAACTGTTTCTGCGCATTTGCCTCACAGGAAATTGCAGAAAGAATAATGATTAATATTACTACTAAAACCATATATTTAAATTATTAAACCGAATTTCATTTTATTTTTGCACAGAAGATTGCATTCTTTTGTACAAGAGTGCAAACACCATTCTTTATATTTTTAAATTCCTTCGCCTGCATGTTACTGTTCATATAGAACTTCTGCCGGTTGTATTTTCATAGTCTGACGAATTGGATACCAAATACCTATAATTATCATACCGGCCATCAGCATGTAAGTAACCACAATCCCAACAAGAAAACGCAATAAGGTATAATCTATACGACTTATGCCCAACAACTCAGCATAAGCAAGATTGAAACAGATAACCATGGCAGGAATAATAGCAAACGAAAGCAAAATCAATCCTTCTCCTATAAATAAGAATCTTAATCTTGATTTTGTAGATCCAATAGCAATTCGCACTCCCATTTCACCTTTTCGCTGCTGAAAACGAAGCCAGAAAGTACCTGTTATTCCCAAAAATATATTGATTAAAAGGAAGCTCAACAACATAACCCTGACCTTAACGTCATTAAAATATAGTTGCACCATCTCTTCACGCATGTATGATATCGGACGCACATCCAGCATATAAATATTGCCGACAGTTATTTTCGAAGCCATATCTTTTGCGAAAGTTTCAGGAAAATCATTATCCATACCAGGTTTAACCCTTACTGATACCTCTACCGACTGTATATCTTCCGGTAATATCTTTGCAATGTTCTCTTCTGATAATAGGGTATAAAAGCAGGGATTACTCTTATTGAATTCTGTCCGGCGCACAGTTGTGCTGATAGCATTCACCTTCATTTTATTCTCCTTGTTATCATAAGCAACAGTTTTTCCCTGTGCAGATTCCCCTTTAAATAATTCCTTTTCTGCATCACACGAGAGAATTATCGACTGAGCATCAAAAGATTTATTTAGTTCAGCAGTGCTTCCCGAATTAGATTGAATTTGATACACGTCGAAAAATCCCTTGCTCACATAATAATGCTGTGCTTTTATTCCGGTATACTCGCTGTACAATTGAGCATTCTGTTCCTCTCCGCAATATGGCTGTGATGAAAAGGAAATAGAAGCAGCTTCTACTGAAGGATACTTACGAATACGTTCCAGAATAAATTGAAGATCCTGTCCGGATGTGGTAGCTTTATCTTTTGGCAAAACATAGCCATTGCTTCCCGGCATTCGTTCCGACAAATCAATCCGGTAAGTATGCTCTATATTGTATCCTAAGGGAGCTGTGCACATACGTATTGTAACATACATATAATCCACAACATACCACAAACAGACAGATACCAGTAACAATTCTGCCCAAAGCCATATATTGCTTTTACGTTGATTCCAAATTAGTTTTAATACATGTCTCATCATCTCATCTGATTTTATTTAGTTCCATTCAACGCATCAACAACATTCATAGAAGAAGTCCGATAAGCCGGAATTCCTGCACTAAGCAAGTTAAGTACAACACAAAAGAACAAAGCAAAAACAAACGTCATCGGATTAACGAATACTTCAATAGATAAGTCGGGTGCAATGTGCATTCCCTTATATGCGGTAGTATTGAGAATCCAATCCTTGAATAACGCAATTGAAATATAAGAAAAGAATAATCCTAAAACTCCCCCTATAAAAGTAAGAATAAGATTCTCATACAATATTTGCTGTATCAGTTCTTTCTTTGTTGCCCCAAAAGCCTTACGTACACCAATCTCAGGCATTCGTTTCTTCATCCGTGAAAGAGTGATTCCTGATAAATTGATTGCAGGTACTATCAGTAAAATCAGAACAAGTGAAAGATTATAAATAATGCTGCCTGATACGTCCGGATAAAAAGGACCACCATGTATTCCTTCCACATATTTCGTATCCGGTTGACGATAAAGCGTTATTTTATAATCAGACAAAGAACTGTTATATATACTAACCCGTTGATCAACTTCGCACCTGATAGTGCTAAAGTCTTTTGATGATTTTGCAAGGATGTAAACCTTATATCTCCCCAAAACATCTTCAGTTTTCTTGGTTGAAGCTATATTAACCGACGTATAAGGAACCCACGCCCGGGCATAAACAGATTCCAACAAAGAAGGTACATCCTTAACCACTCCGCAAATTATATATGGCATATAGCCCAATTCCATAGTCTTACCAACCACATTTGTACTTCCAAATAACTCACGGGCCAGAGATTCCGCCACAACAACCTTTTTAATCCCAGCTTCAAATTCTTCTTTTGAATAAGGTCTGCCTGCTAATATTGTAAAATTGAATATCTTCCAAAACGCATTGTCGGTAAAAAGCACATGGCACTTCTGTCGTTTCGTTCCACCTGGAATTATTGCCAATTGAGATTGTAAAGGTGATACAACAGAAACTATTTCCGGAGTTTTCAGCGAAAGGAAGCAAGCTTTAACCGTTTTCAGCGAAAGAAAAGAATTACCTTTGTTTTCATCCGTTTTTTTATCTTCTACGCCCGCCCATTTTACATACAACGTTCTATTCCGATGAGACTCAGGTGCATAATTCATAACCTTAACCTCATGAGCAATAACAAGCATCATAATAAGGCATATTGTCAGAGCTGTTCCTATTATGGAAATAATGCTGATCAGTTTATTCTCTTTCAGCAATCGCAAAGTCTGATTTAAATATTGCTTATGCATCTTATCTTCAATTTATACACGATCAATAATTTTTAAAATTGAACTCACCTGTCGTTTTTACTGTTCATGAAGAACTTCTGCAGGTTGTATCTTCATTGCCTGACGAGCCGGATACCAGATACCCAATATTATCATAAATGCCATTAATAGATATGTTATAAGCATTCCACAGATGAATCGCACAAACGTAAAATCCATTCTGTTTACATCCACCAAGTCGGCTTTGCCAATATTAAAAGATATAACGCCTGCAGGAATAATGGCAAGTGTAAGCAATATCACCCCTTCGGCAATAAGTAGTCTGAATAAACTTTTACGTGTAGATCCAACAGCCATTCGCAATCCCATTTCTGATTTTCTGTAAGCCGTACGAAACCAGAATGTTCCTATTATCCCGAGGAATATATTTAAAAGCAGGAAGCCCACTACAACTAGGCGAGTATTCAATTCGTTAAAATCTCCTGTTGCCAGAAAGAAAGTATTACGAACATCCGACATTGGTTTAACGTCAAGCAAGAAAAGATTGTCTATTTTCAATTGTTTTGCCATATCTTTCTTGAAATGAGACACAAAATCGTGATCAGCTTCAGGAGAAACCCTGAATGAAATTTCTACTCCGGCAATTAAATTGGGAGTATTATCTTTTGCTATTTCTGCATCTGAGACTTTTATAAATATATTAGCCTTCTTTCTGGAAAACTCACTATAACGAATAGATGAGCAGATGCCATACAACTTAACTTTCGACGAATCAGCACCATTCAATGTTGCTCCAATTAACGGACGTCCACTCTTTAGATATCGCTCTTCTGCCTCTGTTGATACGACACATGAATTTTCATTTTTTAAAGCAGTCACCAAAGGATCAACTTTTCCTTCAGGAGTTGTTATCCTGAATACACGAAAGAAATCAGGTGTAACTAAGCGCTTCTGCATATTAACATCTACAGTATCAAGCACAAAATTATTATATGCATTGCCCCCACTGTATGGAATTCCGTGTTGAGATAAACATACAGCTTCAATTCCCGGAAAATTTCGGATACGATTTACAACTGTAAGCAAATCTTCACCAAGAGTAGTTTTTTTCTTTTCCGGAGAAATATAATCCTCACTGCCCGGCAATAACTGATCCAGATTAACCTGATATGTATGCTCAATATCATATCCTGTAGGAGTAGTATAAATATTTGCAATTACATAGACATAATCAACAATAAACCATAGAAATACCGAGACTAAAAATAATTCGATCCATAACCATGAATTGGACAATCGTTGAGTCCATATTTGTTTTAGAATATGTTTAATCATCTTATTTATCATTTAAAGCATTAACTATTTTAATTTTTGAAGCTTTCCATGCAGGAATACCGGCACTCATTAGATTTAGTAATAAACAGAATATAAATGCATAGAGAAAAACCGATGGCTTAAAAAGCATAGAAACGCTAAGTGATGAACTTCCTGATAAATAACCAGCCATCAAATTATTCAGCAGCATGGCTTTCATGAAGATTACCGACAGATATGATAGAATAAGCCCGAATATTCCACCCAGGATAGTATACACCAAATTCTCATATAAAACCTGTCCAAGAAGTTCTTTTCGGGAAGCACCAAAAGCTTTCCGAACTCCAATTTCAGACATACGCTTTTTCATTCGTGAATGTGTCATTCCAGATAAGTTAATAGCAGGTACCAGTAATAAAAGAGTAAGTACAATTGAATATTGAATCACGGTTTCCTTAACCTTTGCATCTTCATTTGCCCATTTACGTGTCATTTGCACAAACTGAGAATCGGGCTGACCACGCAATAATAAAACTTGCTCTTTTTGAGAGGCATTTAAAACACTTGCATTACGATTAACCTGATTTCTTATATCATCAAAATCGGCATTATTATGAGCAAGAATATAACATCTGAAAACACCTAGAAGATCTTCACAGAATTGAAGATTTTCTGATTGATTATTTGTTGTATAGGGAGCCCATACCTGAGCATAGGCAGCTTCAGCCAGAGTTGAGACACTCTTCACAACTCCACAAATAGTATAATTCTGGTAACTAAGGCTAATCGTCTTTCCTACAACATCTGTCGTACCATACAAATTGCGCGCAACATCTTCTGAAATAACCGCTTTTCTAATTCCACTTTCAAATTCCTCCTTCACATAAGGAGCACCCTTCAAAAAAGAAAACTCAAATACTTTCCAGAATGCAGCATCTGTATAACTTACATCACATTTAAAGTTTGTTGTTCCACCGGGAATACCAGCCAGTTTCTGCTGAAAAGGCATTACTCCGGTAACAGCCTCAACATTACTCAACGGATAAAAACATTGTTTAATTACTTTTAATGACATCATCGAATTAGAACTCCAGTCAGGATGTCCCTTTGTAGCTGCCCCTGCCCACTTTACAGTCAACATTCTGTCACGGTGAGTTTCCGGTTCATAGTTAGCCGATTTTACTTGAAAGACAATCACAATAATCATGATCATGCAAATTGCCAGTGCAGTTCCTATTATAGAAATTGCACTCAGTAGTTTATTCTCCTTTAGCAAGTGCAATGTCTGACTTAAATATTGTTTATACATTCTATTACCTGTTATTGATTAATTATACCCATTAAGCTATACAGAATACAAGTTCATTATTGTATTTGTCGTCCGTCAAAGAAGCGAATAGTACGTGCAGTTTGCTTTGCCTGACGTTCATCATGGGTAACCATAACAATGGTACGTCCGTCTTCTTTATTCAGTTTATGCAGAATATCCATAACCTCTGCTCCCATTTTAGAATCCAGATTACCGGTTGGCTCATCGGCAAGAATAATATCGGGATTACCAATGATTGCACGGGCTATTGCCACACGCTGACACTGACCTCCCGAAAGCTGAGTAGGGAAATGACGCATACGGTGACTCAAACCTACTTTCTCCAAAACTTCTTCTGCTCTCTTTCTTCTTTCGGATGAGGATACTTTTCTATAGAGTAATGGCAACTCAACATTATCCATTACGTTCAATGAATTGATCAGGTGAAAACTCTGAAACACAAATCCAAGTTTCTGATTACGGAACTGAGCTAGTTCTTTATCTTTCATATTTATGGTTTGAATACCATTTATCTCTATCTTACCAGATGTTGGTGCATCAAGCAACCCCATAATATTTAGCAGGGTAGACTTTCCACAGCCCGAAGGTCCCATTATACTTAGGAACTCACCTTTTTGTACTTCCAGATTTACATTCTCTAAAGCAACTGTTTCAATCTCGTCGGTACGATAAATCTTGTTTAATTCTGTAAGCTTAATCATAATTGTACGTATTTTAATTTCTTATTTAATCTTTAGTTTAGATCTATTCTTGTAATTTGTCATATCGCTAACCACTACCTGATCACCCGATTGCAATCCAGATATAACCTCTACATATTGAAAATTGCTATCCCCTAAACGAACTTTACGCTTTATCAGGCTATTTCCATTTTGTACAAACAAGTCGTACTCACCGGCCCCGGCGTAATAAGAACCATTGGCAATGCGCAATACGTTTTCCTTAACAGCATTCATTATATATACATCTGTCTTTAAACCGGAACGAAGGCGTGGACTATGATCGTTCTTCAACTGTACGGTAAAAGAAATAACACCATTTTTGGAAAGTGGAGTAACACTGCTCACAGTACCTTCAAGCTGTTCGCTTCCAATCTTTACAATAACTTTTCCTCCGGCACTAACACGGTCACTATAGGTATCGGCAATCTCCCCTTCCACTTTGAAATGAGAAAGATCTGAGATTATAGCCACCTGTCCGCCTTGAGAAATCTGAGCTCCAATTTGATTGTTGATAAAAGTAAGAATGGCTTTTCTGGGAGAACGTATCCGTGCATCATCCAACACACGTTTTGTTTCGGCCAGAGATTTACGGAAGATATTAAAATCGAGTTGCTGAACTTTTAATTCGGCTGCCGCAATCTGACATTCATTATTATATTGTTGTTTCAGTTGTTCAAGTTCCAACTTAGCAACATTATAGCTAAGTTCGGCTTGTTTTACTTTATCGGTTGTACCGGCACCCAGACTATCCAGATAATGCTCATTACGAAGTTCCACCTTCATGCGGCTGAGTTTCATTGCAGATACTTTTATCTGCATATTCATATCACTAAGCTTAGTCTTATTATTAACCTTCAGTTGTTCCAGTTTATACTTACGCATCTGCTCTTCATCCAGAAGTTTATTATAATCAGTCTCTGCACTTTGAAGATCGAGCTTCAGGATAGGTGTACCTACATCTACAGAATCGCCCCCCTTTTTGTATACTTCAAGAATCCGGGAGTTGATTGGAGAATTAATAATCTCCTCGAATGCCGGAACCACTTTGCCCGAAGCACTCACAGACACTTCTATAGTTCCCTTTTCTACATTAGAAAAGACCAATTCTTTTCTGTCGACTCCTGCACGCATAAAAGAGATTAAAGCAACAATAAGAATTACTGAAACTATCCCGATTAAGGAAAACTTGATTATTTTCTTTCTACGTTCTTTAAGCTGAACATCTTTTGGAATTTCTCTGTCCATAAAATACGAATGTTTACATTTTATATGAACATAGTAGTCAAAGTGCGTGCCAAAGTGCTAACTATTTAATAATGAGGATATATATTAAAAATAGAGTGTTCGATAATGAACACTCTGTCCGTTTAATAAATTGAAATAGTACAGATAGCTTTATCTACATGAACGCAAATATTCCAGTCTTTTATGCATATTGGAGCAATATTATGCTAAATCATAATTTTCTTAACACTGATTATCAACACTTTATAATTAAAGAGGTGGCACGGGTGGCAGTAAAAATGGACTTTTTAGCTCTCCAGAAATAAAATTTTTAAAATTATGCAAATTGCGGAATTTTCAAAATTTTATTTTCAGAACCGAAAAAAGTACAATTTCTCTGCCACCTGTGCCACCTACTATTTTATAAAGCTCATATTATCAATTATTTAAAAAATCATCAAAACAGTAGAAGTTTATAATCCAACAAAAAAGTGGTGTAGATGGTGTACATAAAAAGAGTTTTTTTGGCTTCCAGAAATAAAATTTTTAAAATTCCGCAAAATGCAGAATTTTTGAAATTCTATTTTTCAAAACGAAAAAAGAACAATTTATGTACACCATCTACACCACATCAAAATATATCTAGCTGATAATCAAATATGTTTATTACTCAGGAAAGTGCTTAGTTGGAAATTACTGTATATAACGATATGGATTATTGCTTTGCAGACTTGAAAGTATTTGATAAGAAAAGGGTTATTAGTAATTTATTGGCGGGAAGTTGAGACAAACATGTACATGTTTGAGTTCAATCTTGTACATGTTTGCTTCCAATCTTGTACATGTTTGGATTGACTAAACCTTATAAAATTATTAGTTTATGCTTTCTTTTGGATTAAACTGATTCCTGGTAAATGCTAATATTCCTAAGCATATAATAAACTGACCAATAATTTATTAACTCTGACACGGGCTGAGCTCTTTAGGATTAAAGTCAAAAAAAGATATTATAAAGCACAATCTCCAATAAATGTAAGTTCTACTTTTCTATTAAGGCTAGAGACTATAATATTCCCTTCAATAGCATAGGATTCATAATCAGTATCTTTCTTCTTTTCAACTATTATTTTTAGCAAATATTGTTTACTTCTATAATTATAGATTTTGTCCTTATCTACATTAATTAAAGTAAACCTCTCCATTTTCCCATTAATTACTAGATAAGCTATACTTGCCATATCATTTACGCAAACATACATTCCTTTCTTTTTGTCTTGAATTGAAGAATAAAAGCAGCAACTTCCGCCATCAATTTCATTAGGAATTGTAGTAAAATGGCCTATCTTAATATTAGGCTT
Source organism: Bacteroidaceae bacterium (assembly GCA_963668125.1). Taxonomy (GTDB): domain Bacteria; phylum Bacteroidota; class Bacteroidia; order Bacteroidales; family Bacteroidaceae; genus Bacteroides. The sequence continues at coordinate 3,337,630 of OY764215.1, forward strand.
AGAATACTCGCTTGTTACTGTTTGCTTTTTCTTCTGAATTGATTGAGAATACATCGAACATAAAAATATTATCAGAAGAATAAATACGTTTCCTTTTAGCATAATATATTTTCTAAATTTGTTTTCACAGTTTATCTTGAATCAGGTTTTGCCAATTTTTATATCTTTCTATTTTAACTATATATAATATGTACACTTTACAACAATCTAACATTTATGAGCAATGAAAGTAGTATCAATAACCTTTTAGTTCATAGGTCTTAGCAATATTGAAGAGGCAGATTCTGCAACTATTGCTTTCTTTTTTGACCTTTTCAGCAGTTCAATTTTACCTGTATTATAATTTAAGAGAAATTTAGTAACAATTAAATCGGCACGATAAAGCGAATCATTGCCCACAATATGGTCAGCATCCATATAGCTTTTCCCCGTAGAATATTCATAATTAGTGATAATCAATTTATCTTGTTTATATTCAAAAGTACTTTTCATACTATAGGTTGGTGGTTCTCCAGTCAGATTCGAGCCAAAAGTTCTAAAATGCCCTAACATTTTTCCGGAATCATTATATATTATATTGGTTATAAAAGTTGTATCAATAACTTCATAACTATCAATAGGAGTTTTCTTTCCACAATGATTTATAAACTTCAATATTGTACATTTATTTGGTAGTTCGGTTCTACGACCATAATAAATATATGTTGTATCTACATTGGTTAGAAACTCTTTTTTGTATTTCTCTTCAACTACTACGAAATCTTCCTCAGGTGAAGTTACGTAATTATTTAAAATAGCGGAATCTGCTCTATAGAAATCAGATATCACAAGAGGTTTAAATTTTGATTTAAACTTATAGAAGTCAGATTTAGTCAGATCATCTTTTCCTGAAGAAGTTGAATTCTGCTTGCATGAAACGAGCAACGTCATGAAAATCAATATTGAAAAGAAAAAAATACGTTTCATAATATTATTGTTATTATTTACTTGCTTATTCCTATCCTTGTCACAGTCATTGGATATTTACCATATTCTCTCATATCTATTACTTTATAGATTCCGGAAAAGGCGGATACATCTTCATATCTTTCATCAGTTCCGAAGGTGGATAAGAGATTTGCCAATTTAATTTCTGCAAATCCTGCAAGCTCAAATCATAACGCTGAAGTAGTAGATTCTTATCAACAACATCAGCCCATGAATGATTCGCCAAGACATCTTCTTCAAAAATAAAAACATATAATGTATCTTTCAATGTATTTTCATAACAATATGAACGACCACTCAAAACATTAAACAATGCTGTATTGTTATTTTTATTTGGTAATGCTTTATACCAATCAGAATATGTATAGTCATTGTATCTGGAAAGAATAGCGCTATCTTCACTCTTTACATATAATGTACTACTTGTTTTATTCAAAAAATAGATTCTATCATGACAATTCTCGTCATCATTGTCACAACTACCTCCCATTAAAAAAGGAATTAGTAACATTATTATTACTATTCTAAACTTTCTCATATATTATTTTATTCGGTTATTATTGCAATATTCTCTATTATAACTATTCCAGAAAAAACAATAGAATAGAAAACAAAAATATAAAATAACAAGCACAAATTATCACAACAAAGGTAACAAAGTAAAACTTTTATGTATCTTATTATCAAACTAATATAAGTTATAGGAATATTGAAGAGGTAACAAATTAGGTTTTAGATCTTAAAACAATCTATTTTGTACTAATCCGGCAGCGTATTATCTATCTCTAAGATAAAAAATATCCCAAATTAGATCTGAATTACTAATAAATAGAGTTTAAAGGGATAAATATATCCTATTTTTGTAATGCTTTTCTTTAGCACCTTGCGCCAGATTAGTTTAAAATCTATTTAAATCCAATAATATGAACTTTCTTATGAGTAAGCTTAAAGTAATTAACAGTTTAATAATCTTTTTTTTGTTTAGTTCCAATCTATTAGCAGATAATTACCAGCTAAAATCTTCATCATTAAATTTCCAAATTGATATCAACACAGGAGGAGTTCAATCTATCATTAATAGACAAGATAAATACCAAATGAACTGGATTATCAAATCCGACAGCATTGAATATCCGTGGCAAACGCCCAAACTGGCCTGGGGACTTGGATTTGGTATAATAAACGGAGATACTGTGCGCTGGAACAAGCCTACTTCACACTTATTAGGTAATAATCAGTGTTCATTTCATTACCACACTAAATATTTTGATCTGATCGTTGATCGAAAGTTAGACAAGGATGGTTTTTATTCTGAAAGTTTCCGGTTTGTCAACATTACAACAAAGCCGATTACAATTTCAGACATAGGTTTATACACACCGTTTAACGATAACTATCCCGATGCCAAAACCTGCGTTGAAAGTCGTTGTAATACACACATCTGGGCAGGAGGAAATGCATCATATATCTTTGCCGAACGTATGGGAGGTGAAGCTCCACATTTAGGACTGGTCTTGACTGAAGGTGCTTTGAAAAGCTACGAGATTCTAAACAGAAGCCGCAATATATACGATTGGGCCAAAAGTGGTTCTAATGTAAGAGGTACCATTGTACTTAATCCATCAAATATAACGATTCAACCGAAACAATCTTATTCATTAAAATGGGTAATTTTCCAAGCTGCAAATTGGGATAACTTTTATGCGAAAGCTAAAATATATGGTTTTGTAAAAGCATCAGTTAAAAGTTATGTGATGGAAAAGAACGAGCCATTGCAAACTACTTTTGAATCAGCTCAAAAACTAAAAAATGTACAATGCTTTCTGAATGGAGAAAAAGTTCCATATACTCAGACAAGCAATATAGTATCTGTTAATATTATACCTAAAAAAGAAGGTACACAAGTTTTGAAAATGGTGTATAATAACAATCTTTCAACTTTCGTAGAAGCTTATCGCATACAGAATATTGACAGCCTTCTGAAAAAACGAGCTTTATTCATTGTCAATAACCAGCAAATGAATGATCCGTCAGATCCACGTTATGGTGCTTACATGGTATATGATAACGAGACACACAAGATTTACCTTAATAACGATAAACGTAAAAGCGAAGATGTGAACGAAGGCCGGGAACGTGTGGGCATGGGCGTATTTCTAGCAATGTATTTACAAAGAAACCCCAATAAAATGATACAAGCGTCATTGGAACGTTATTGTGATTTTGTACGTAACAAACTTCAGAAAGACGATTATTCTGTACTTGACGGTATAAACAGTAAAAGAAAACGAATGTACAACTATCCATGGGTAGCTCATCTGTATCTCGAAATGTACAAACTCACGCAGAATAAGAAATATCTTGTTGATTCATATCACACATTGGATAGATATTTCACGGATTCAAAACATTGTTTTTATGCAATCGGAGTAACTGCTCAAGATGAACTTAATGAATTACATAAAGCCGGATTGTTGGCCGAACATGATTCTTTGTTGAATCATTTCCGACAGACAGCAGATAGGTTTATACAGACAAGTCTCTTTTATCCTAAGAGCGAAGTGAATTATGAGCAAAGCATTGTAGCTCCGGCAGTCATATTTTTATTCGAAATGTACCAAATTACAAAAGAAGAGAAATACCTTAAAGAGGGCGAAAGACAACTAGCTGCATTAGAATCATTTTGCGGTATGCAACCAGACTATCATCTCCACGATATTGCTATTCGTCATTGGGATGGCTATTGGTTCGGTAAGAGAGAGTTTTGGGGAGATATTATGCCACATTATTGGAGTTGTACTACCTCTGAAGCATTTATGCGATATGCACAGATTACAGGTAAGAATGAATATCTAAATCGTGCCAAAACTATTGTTAGAAACAATCTTTGTCTATTCTTCAATGATGGCAGTGCATCATGTGCATACGTTTATCCATCGAAAGTTAATGGGCAGAAAGCTGCTTTCTTTGACCCATTTGCCAATGATCAGGATTGGGCTTTGGTTTATTATTTAAAATTGAAAAACAAAGTGTCTGATAATTTCTAACTTTAATAAAAAAAGGATTAGGTTTTAAAAAGTTTGATTTGTTTTTGTCCGCAAAAAGTAAATCAGATATCTGACTATAAAAATATTGCCGTGTAACTTTTGTTTTGAAGTTACACGGCAATATTAATTTATATGCTAATATTTAAACGGGATGTATTATCTCAGCCAGATTAAATCTCCCACCTGAGGAACATACTCTCCTGATTTTTTATTCAGTTTGTAAAGGTTCTTAAGTCTGATGCCATATAACTGAGAAATACTATGCATTGAATCGTCTTCACGAACTGTATGAACGGTATACTTTTCTGAAGCATGCTTGTTTTTCTGGTGAAGATAAATAATATCTCCTTCTGCCAATGTGTAGTCCTTAGTAAGATCATTATCTTTGATAAGCTTTCTTGCGTATGTTTTGAACTCATCAGCAATACTTTCGAACGTATCTCCACGACGGGCTATAACATATAGCAATCCATTGGCGATGTAAGCCTGATGAGGTACAAATGCTTCTTTCTCCTTCTTTTCATGAACATGCTTCTTCTTACTCAGCCCTTCTTTGTCATATTTATAGAGCTCATAATCTTCTATAATAGTGATTAAGCGATTTGCATACGAAGGATCTGTAGCATATCCGGCCTTCTTTAATCCTTTTGCCCAACCTTTGTAATCGGTAATATCAAGATTGAAAAGAAAAGCATATCTGGCACCGGAAGAAAGGAATTTAGAATGATCTTCGTATGAAGCATTTGGATTATTATAAGCCCGGAAACATTCATTGGGTGCATCATCATCGTGAGAAACACTTGGTCCGTTCCATCTTATACCACATTTAATTCCGAAATGATTATTTGATTCTTTTGCCAAAGAGCTTTGTCCAGCTCCTGATTCCAAAAGTCCCTGAGAAAGAGTAATACTAGCCGGAATTTTGTATTCTCTCATTTGTTCTATTGCCAAGTCACTATATTGCTTGACATAAGCCACATATTTAGGATTTCTATATTGAGCCTGAGCTAAAGTTGCGCAAACCAATAATATAGAAGCAAAAATCAATCGGGAAAATTTCATACTATATATTTTATCTGTTACTGAGCACAAAAGTCATAAAAATAATCGAAATTACCAATCTCTTTTATTAACTTTGTTATTAAAACCAATAAAACCCGTATAATTATGAAAGATCTGACGATCAAATCTATTATAAAAGTTTGCCAATATGAAGAACTTTCCGATGAAGATAAAAAACTGATTGATCAATCGGTTGAAGCAACGAAACGTAGTTACGCTCCTTATTCTAAGTTCTCTGTAGGTGCTGCAGCTTTACTCGATAATGGAATTACTGTTACCGGTACTAATCAGGAAAATGCAGCCTACCCTTCCGGACTTTGTGCCGAACGCACTACCTTGTTCTATGCAAACTCTCAATATCCGGAATCTGCAGTAAAGACTCTGGCTATTGCTGCCCGCACAGAACGTGATTTCATAGAGACTCCTATTCCTCCTTGTGGTGCTTGCCGCCAGGTTATTCTGGAAACAGAGAAACGTTTTGGTAATTCCATACGAATTTTACTCTATGGAAAAGAATGCATTTATATTGTAGAAGGAATTGGAAGTCTGCTTCCGCTTTCTTTTGATGCTTCGGCAATGGAATAGTGGCTGGTCTGCAATCTTATATATTAATATAAAACGAAGGTATAAAATGAAAAAGATATTATTACTTCTATTAGTTTCTTTATCCCTATCCAGTTGCATAACTACACAGACAGAGAATAAAGGTTCATTCGTTTCAAAAGATTATACGAAAAGTATGTTTGTAATAAGCGATAAGGTAAAACCAGGTATGAGCAAAACTGATTTAATCTCTATTTTTGGGAAACCTTATAAAACTGGTTTCTATTTCGATAAGGATAAGGTTTTGCACGAAGACCTGTATTACAAAGAACAGTTGTATATACAAACATGGTATATGATAAATACAGTATTTCATTTTGAGAATTCCATATTGGTATCTCAGGAACAGGGAGATGAAAACCGAACTTATAGCGAATGCAATTACAGTAGCAAAAAATAACTTCTTAAAAAGTACTTATAACAAAAAAAGCTGTTTCATTACTGAAATAGCTTTTTTTGTTATAAGATATAATGTCATAGTTCACTAAATATAAGTAGTATTTTTTTATAAAAAATCACCCATAACTATATATATTTTATTATTTTTGCTACAATATAAATATAATTCATTCGTAAAAAAAATAATTATAACCTTTAAAATTTATGCTTATGAAAAACATATTAAAAAACATACTATCATTACCTATAATATTCATAATGTTTTATCTTTTGTACTTTGTCTGCGATATTGTATTCGGAGCCATTTATCATTACATACCTTATTTTCTAATAGCTATAATCCCAACTTTAATATTGTGGTTTATTTTTCAATACTTAATATCACAATATATACTACTGAAGCTTGTTTCAAATGGAATTTACTATTTGATTAGCCATTTCTTAATAATAGCTTATATAACAATTATTAAATGCTATTCCAGTTTATGGTACTTACAAAACAGAAAAGCTCCCTTAATTTCTATTAACTTACAAAAAACTATTCTCATTGAAGAATTAACACTTGGTATTATCGCTTTTTTTATAATTATATACATATGGAAACGTTTTTATAAACAACAAATATTATAGTTATCATGAATATTTTTATAGGATGTGTGATGTATATTGGATATATTATATGCATAATAGCTTCAGGTATGTTTGCATGGGATTGGACTGAACCTAACAATTTTTGGGGAGTTATATATTTCCTCTTTGTCTGGAGCATTGTTGGTAGTGCCATATCCTTTATTTGGCAATTAATCTGCGCTTTTTTAATAAATATTTTAGAAAAATAAAATAATGAAGTGGAGTAAGATAGTATTAGCAATAGCTTTAATAATATGCTTAATGCCTATGCCATATGGCTATTATATGCTAATAAGATACATATCAACTGTCATATTTGGTTTCATGGCTTACAAATATGATAAAATCAATAAAAATGAATTATGTATAACATTTATAATTCTAGCCATTTTATTCCAACCTTTTGTGAGAATACCACTTGGACGTAAAATTTGGAATATTTTAGACGTAGCAGTTGCAACATTTTTAATCATCTTGTTTTTGATAGAACATTATAAAAATAAGAAAAATGAGTCTTCGCAAAAAAAAGACTATTTAACATTTTGTGATATTCATGGAGCTGGCACTATCACTTGTAATAGTTGTGGTATACGAACAGAAGTAACCGTTTTTATGCACGGTCCTTACAGTTGTGCGATAGGCAGACAATGTCAATCATGTGGAACATTTTTCACCGAATACAATGAGAGTAAAATATATCACACTTTTGGACCTCCAACAAAAGACGCCGTATGTCCACAATGTGGAACAGTTAATTTTAGAAATAAAGAATTATATAAATTTCAAGATACACCATTATTCTGCCCCAAATGTAAAAGTAGAAATTTGAAGTATTATATGAAAAGTATTTCTTAATTAATAATCTATAGATAATATATTTAAATACACAAACTATTAATAATCAGCTAACAAATTCCATATCCGAAAGAAAGAATTCAGATTGTACTATCGGTTGGTTATTCAAAGACTGAAACGCAAAAATAAATCTTAAATATTTAGACACTCATATATGGATATTAATTCATCAATAATTAGTAATTTTAGTTTTAACGGTAATTATCTCGTGTTAGCTATTTTAGGATCTTTAGTCATCCTTTGTCTAGTAATATTCGCACAGAAATTTAAACTAAACAAAAAACAGAAAAATCAAGCAAAATCGGTATCAAATATAAAGCATAGAACAATAATTTATAAACCTCCAATAATTGAGACTTCTACAACAAAGGAAGATGAAAATTTAATAAACACTCTATCTCCCTTAAAACCATTAAATCCGAATGATGAACCCATCTATAATACAATTATAAAAAAAATGGTTAATGAGATTAACCAAGTTCCTACCCTCTGTAGCAATTTATCCCAATCCTTAGAATACATCAAAAAAAATGCAAGAAGTGAAACTAAATCAAATACTAAAGATGAAGCAGTTATAAGAGAATCAAAAGAGGAATCTTTAGAAGAGAATAATAATAACCAATCTAAAGTAAAATATATAGGTTATAATCCAATTAATATTTTTGCTCAAACAGAACCATTGAATTATCCATATGTATTAATGCCTCCTAAAGCCAAAAATGTAATAAAATTCCCTAGAAAAGGGAAAACAGGACGTAAAGGATATAAAGAAAATGATTTTCTTATTCATATATCTGATTTTTTTAAGGATCAGTTAAAGATCAATAGTGATAGTTTCCTTTTTGCCAAAAATAACAATAGATACGAACCTGACTTTACAGTTATTGATGAAACGAATGGAATCAATATTTTTATTGATATAGAAATTGACGAACCATATGAAGGACTTAATGATATAGAGAAAAGGAAAGTGACACACTATCAATATTCAGATACAAATAGAAATAATGAATTTAGAAATAGAGGATGGATTGTAATCAGGTTTGCAGAAATCCAAGTTCATCAGAATCCAAATGGCTGCTGTAGATTTATAGCTGACGTGATAAAAAGTATTCATCCTACATTTAAATACCCAGAAAGACTAAGCAATATCGCAAGAATCAACCCCATTAAGCAATGGACAAAAGAGATTGCCCAACAATGGTCAATTCAGAAATATAGAGAACAATACTTAGAAATACCTTTTTTTGGACATACCCAACAAGAAGAAGGAGAGAATATATGTACACCTTTGATTGAAGAGAAAGAAATTGAAGATAATGTTATTGATGACAATCCTATTTCTATTCCAAAGATTGTTATCCCTCCTACTAAATATAATATAATAAACTCTGCTATCAAAAATAATAAATATTTATCATTCTACTATCACGGCAGTAAGACTATAGTAAAACCCTTAAAGATTGCAGATTTAGAATTATTAGCGTTCTGTTACATTAAAAATGCAGAACTAAAATTTTCAATATCTGACTTAACTAATATTATAGAGAAAGACAATTATTATACACATAAATTTATATCTCCTAATTTAGGAGTGCAAAAGGTCGAAGAAATTATGAATATCGTTATACCTAATCATATTTACGTTAGGATGAGGTATACACGAAGAGAGTGGACAAATATGTTGGTAAATCCCGACACTGGAGAATTCATTATTGACAAAACAGAATCAGAAGAAAGTATACGTACAGTTAGTAACATTCAGATTGACACAAATGGATGGGGGAATAATTATATACGAACTTATTGCCATAAAAGAGAAGAAGAAAGAATCTTTAAATTTGACAGAATCAGCGAAATTGAGTTATTGGATATTAAATAACTAGTAAATTATAGCCTATTTTTTAGCATCTTTACGACAACAACAATAATCACAGCTTCATATCGACACCTTCAGCAAATACCATCACAGTTCAGATGAATAGATTTGAGTAATGGCCGGTAACGAGGAAAAATAGTACACTAGCAAGAAATATATATCCCTTTATGTTCCATAAAAAAACAATTCAGCTTTTATTGCAATTTTATTATCACTTTAGTTCCAGTATAAAAATCTTTTTTCTTATTGAGCTTGCATGAATACCCGAACAAGAAGATAGCGCTACTGTGCTACAGATGGTAAGATGCAATTACAGTAGCAAAAAATAACTTCTTAAAAAGTACTTATAACAAAAAAAGCTGTTTCATTACTGAAACAGCTTTTTTTGTGAGATATAATTTCTTATTAGATTCCAAGAGAAGTCATAACGGCTTTAATCTTTTCGTCAGCGGCAGCATTTGATTTATCATAATCTGCACGTGATTTAATATCGCCTTTAACCTCGATGTAGAACTTGATCTTTGGTTCTGTACCTGAAGGGCGGATAGAAACTTTACTACCATCTTCTGTGAAGTATTGTAATACATTTGAAGATTCTGGCATATCCAATGCTGATTTCTCTCCGGTTAAAGCATTTGTCTGCTGCAAAGCCTGGAAGTCCTTATAAAGAACAATCTTAGATCCAGCCATTTCTTTAGGAGGATTATTGCGGAAATCAGTCATCATTTGCTTGATTTCTTCTGCTCCACTCTTACCTTGTTTCACTACAGAAACACCTTTTTCTTTAGAGAATCCGTATTCTACATAAATATCCTGAAGTAACTGATACAAAGTTTTGCCATTATCTTTTGCCCAGGCAGCAACCTCAGCAATTAAACAGCAAGCAGAAACAGCATCTTTATCACGGCAGAAATCTTCTGCAAGGAATCCGTAGCTTTCTTCTCCACCACCAATGTATGTTTTCTTACCTTCAGCCAAACGAATTTCGCGTGCAATCCATTTAAAACCTGTATAACAATCAAGCATTTCAATCTTATTGCGATCTGCAATAGTTTTGATCAATTCTGTAGTAACAATTGTCTTCACTACAAATTCATCACCTTTGATTTTATTCAAAGCTTTGTACTGAGTGATGATGTAATATAGATACATCAGGCAAGTCTGGTTACCATTAATCAATACCCATTCGCCTTTATCGTCCTTGCAGGAAATACCTACACGGTCGGCATCAGGATCGGAAGCCATAACTAAATCGGCATCTGTTTCCTTTGCTTTTTCTATTGCCATTGACAATGCCGCAGGTTCTTCAGGATTAGGAGACTTAACTGTTGGGAAATCACCACTAATCACATTCTGTTCTGGCACAGGGATAATATTTGTAAAGCCCCACATTTTCAAAGAACGTGGTATAATATGTACACCTGTTCCGTGAATTGGAGTATAAACAATCTTCAAATCATTATGACGAGCAATAACTTCAGGATCAATTGATACTGTTTTAACCTTATCTAAGTATGCTTTATCAATATCTTCGCCAATAATTTCTATAAGCGCAGGGTTACCTTCGAACTTAATATCAGCTGCAGAAGATACTTTATTTACTTCATCAATAATACCTGAATCATGAGGTGCAAGTACCTGAGCACCATCATCCCAGTATGCTTTATAACCGTTATATTCTTTAGGGTTGTGAGAAGCTGTAAGAATAATACCACTCTGGCAACCTAAATTACGGATAGTGAAAGACATTTCAGGAGTTGGACGAAGGTCTTCAAACAGATAAACCTTTATTCCGTTTGCTGAAAAGATATTCGCAGAGATTTCTGCAAATTTACGGCTGTTGTTACGGCTATCGTGACCAATAACCACAGATATCTGCTTTAATTCCTTGAAAGATTTATTCAGATAGTTAGATAAACCCTGAGTTGCAGCTCCAACAGTATAAATGTTCATACGGTTACTACCTACTCCCATAATACCGCGTAAACCGCCGGTACCAAATTCAAGGTCTTTATAGAATGATTCAATCAGTTCTGTTTTATCTTCATTTTCAAGCATTCTTTTAACCTCTGCCTGAGTTTCTGCATCATAAGCGGGAGTCAGCCATTTATTAGCTTTCTCTGATACGAATTTTATCAATTCTTCATTATCCATACGATTGTTTATTTAAATTGTTTTGTGTATTCCTGATAAAAAGATCGGCACAAAAATAATAAATTTCACTTATATTTTACACATTTACAACAAACCTTTTTATCTCATTATAGGTCTATTGTGTCACTTTATAACGATCTCCGGTAGTCTTTACAAGCTCTTCAAGAAAATCTTTCGGATATCCCGGACGGATTACAGGTGCTGGTTGGCCTATAGAGTTACGTTCAAACTTACCATTTTTCATACGCTTCACCACTCCGTCATTGTATTTCACAATAAGGTATTCACCCAAGTGTTTCCAGGTTTCAAAAGTATTTTCAGCAGACATGTTTGTGTAGTTTATCAGAAATGCTTTTGCCTTTGCAGGATCTGTTTCATACATTTTGGCTGCAGTAGCTTCAATTGCATCTTGCGACATATTGAATCCGCTTTCCAATTCTTTTTGGGTAGAGCGTAAATCGTCAATCATCAAACTATAACGAGGATAAATCATATTGGCCACCCAGTTAAAGATCCAGAATGAAGAGTCCCATGAGAATGTGATATAATCTCCTTTTCCCTGAGCGTAACATTCAGGCACTTTATCTGTGCAACAATATACCGGAGTGTAAACAGTCATATTTGCATCATCCATACCAAACCATAACACACCACCAATTGCATCTGGCTTATCAGCTCTCATCTGAGCAACAAAAGTGAATCCTGTTTGCTGAGTAGAAATTGGTCGTTCGTTAAAATATTCCTGTTCGCCAACCTTATATGTTAGCGGGGAAAGGCGATACGGACTTTTGTATGGGCCTGCTCCTAAATCTTTTGTTAAATCGAGTGGAGTACCTTCGTAATGATCGCGCATTGCATTCTTTATATCTTGAACAGACAACTTTTTGGCTGGCTTAATGTAAAGAGGCATCGGGTCGTTGCTGGTTCCTTGAATATATCCTAAGTACGATTCCATTTCGGGATTAAACATGCGGTAAAAGCTCCACACTCTGGCTTCGCAAAAACGACGTGCACCAAAGTCAAGCGGAGCATAAGCATCTGCAAAACTAAAGTCTTTATTCACACCGTTAAAGTACTTTTTCTCACGGGCAAATGAAATTACATCAGAAGAATACATACAGTTTTCTTTATCATCCATATTAAACTGATGAATACGAGATTGGTTAGCATGAGCCGCAATACAATCATCAGGTATGCGTACTGCTACCCAAACTGCGCCACGAATACCGGGACCTTTTCCTACCATTTCCATAATCCAGATTTCATTTGGATCTGCAATAGTAAACGATTCGCCACTGCTATAATATCCATATTCCTGAACCAGCTTATCCATTGTCTGAATAGCTTCTCTGGCAGTGTGTGCTCTTTGAAGAGTTATGTAAATAAGACTCCCATAATCAATTATCCCTGTTGAATCTACTAATTCTTCACGACCACCAAAGGTTGTTTCTGCTATTGTTAACTGGAACTCATTCATATTTCCAATTACATTGTATGTTTTTTTGGCTTGTTCTATTTGCCCTAAATACTTACCGGTATCCCATTCGTTTATATTCAGCATGGTTCCCTTTGGAAAGGTACCGGAAGGATAATGACATAGATAACCAAACATGCCATAAGAATCGGCTGAATAAGAAACAATGGTTGAACCATCTGTTGAAGCATTTTTTCCTACTATCAGATTTGTACACGCTAAGGTTTTAGCCAACAATGCAAACAGTAAGAAAGCAAAGGTTATAAGTCGTTTATTCATATATTGTTATTTTAATTATTACTACCATTTAAATGAATCGCGGTAAACCGAAGCATTACCACAATTATCTATTACAAGAATTTCCACATCGTGCTGAATTCCTTTTTGAATTTTTCTGGAATCGAGTCTGCAACTCAAACGAGAATTCATTAATTTCAGATGAAAAAGAGCAAATTTGCCATCAATTCTGCCTTTATAATACTTGATGCCTGTTTCGTTATCACGAATAGAAAAAGAAACAATCCCAGCTTTCGACCAATAGTTTTTCCCTACAGGAACTATTCTTGGGCGAATTGTATCTATCTTTACTGTATATGTACCAAGCTCTTTTATATCCGCACAAATATATCCATTGTTATATACTCCACCTACATATTTGTATCCATTTCCTATTTTCTGAGCAATATAGTACTTTTTCGTATATTGCTTAATCATATTATGAATACCAATTTCCAATTCACAAGGAGCATGAAGTGGTAATGGTACATTATGTAACTGACAATCTAAGGAAATAGCTCCAGGAACATCAAATGTTTCAAAGTTTATAGGTTCATCCTTATATACCATTCCGGCAGGAACTATAAGTTGTACACCCGGCTTATTCAAAACATTCAGTTCATCCCATTTCAGTATATACTTACTTTTAACTACAGCTTCAGGAATTTCCTGTTTCTTTCCGCGAACTGTAAATGTATAATTGGAAGAGTTTCCAAATACATCTTTCAATACAAACATAAACTTATAATCCCGTTCTTCATTAATCTGCACTATACCTCTGTCATCTCCGGTATGTAAAAAACGTAATTTATTACCGGGATCACGGAATGATTTCATATATCCTGCATACGCCCATGAATTAACCATGCGGTTTTCGTATGCCGAAAAATAATCCATATTACTACTGCAAACTTCTTTTCCATCTACAAATAGCATTACAGAATGAACTCCGTAATGATTATATACATTGTCCATATAATCATGCGCTCTGATTCCGGCACCAATCTCTCCCCAGGCTTCAATTATCCGATTCCCGTATGGTGGAAATGAGAAATTTGCTTGTCGGTTATTCACCACTCCCTTTCCTGCTTGTGGAAACAACATAATGCTTTCAGCTCTGGGTGGTTTGGTATCTTTAACCATACCGGCATAGAACTGTAAAGGATCAACAAAATCGCCCGATTCTGTATCAATAAGATCCATATGTAAATGCGGACCAAAAGAATATCCTTCATTACCGCTCCATCCAATCTGTTGACCAGCCTTTACTGGAAATTCATCAGGAGGAAGATCAATCGTTACTTCGTCCAGCTCATGTTCATACTGATATTTTTCTGTATAATTTGCCAGTAAATGCACAAAGCCAAGCATGTGACGATAAATAGAGGTGTATCCATTCTTATGTCTCACATGAAGCATGTAACCTGATCCCAGGGAAACATTTATCTGGGATACGTAACCATCTGCTATGCTATAAACAGGTAATCCTGTAACCTGTTTTGTTTTAAAATCTAATCCACCATGAAAATGGTTTGCTCTCAACTCTCCAAAATTACCACTTAGAACAATCGGTATGTTAAGTGGATTTACAAATACTGCCTTTTTTGCTTCACGTGCTGATAGTGAAAACTCACTTAACAACATCAGAGCAATTATATATCTTTTCATTAAAACTAATACTATTTTCAAGAGATGCAAACTTACGGATTTTTATTCAAAGCACACAATCATTATAAATATTAATCGCTAATAAACAACATAATTGATACTTTAAACGTTATTATTTCATAAAGCAAATTAAAGCAAAAAACTAATTTTATGAAGGTCGCAATTACAGGGAGTACAGGATTTATAGGAAAGCATCTTAGTGACTTTCTTATGAATAAAGGTGTAGAAGTGCATGCAGTGAAAAGAGAACATTATCTTCCTGATAATAAATCGAAGTTAATATCTCTTTTAAACGGTTGTGATGCGGTTATTAATTTGGCTGGAGCTTCAATTAATAGTCGTTGGACCAAAGAAAACAAACAAAAAATAAGAGATAGCAGAATAAAAACTACCAGATATTTAGTACAAGTAATCAATGAATTGGCCACTAAACCTGAAGTGCTGATTTCTGCATCTGCTGTTGGAATATATCCAGATAAAGAGATATGGAGCGAAAGAGACGGAAATTATGATAACGGCTTTTTAGCCGGCGTTTGTAAGGACTGGGAAGCTGAAGCCAAAAAGGTATCATCGGATGTACGTTTAGTTATTCCCCGGCTTGGTGTTGTTCTAAGTAAAGACGGAGGAGCTTTTCCTAAAATGTATTTGCCGTTTCGTCTGTTCATAGGAGGAAGAATAGCATCTGGAAGTCAAGGTTTTTCCTGGATACACATCGACGATTTGATGAATATATTCTGGACTATAATAACAACAAAAAAAATAAAAGGTATTATTCATTGCACCGCTCCTCAAATGTGTGACAATCTGATATTTACTTATTCATTAGCAAAGATTGCTCATAAACCAGCATGCTTCCGTATACCATCTGTTGTCTTTAAAATTATGTATGGCGAAGGTGCATCAATTCTAACAAAAGGACAAAAAGTATTTCCTTATAAGTTATTGAATTATGGATATTCATTTCAATATCCTGAAATAAATAAGGCTCTTAAGAATCTATGTAACTAATTTGTTTCATTATCAGATTCAATTCTTTAACTTTTAGAACAAAAAGATAATAATAAAGCAACTAACAGATATTAGATAATAATAGAAAAAGAAAATCTCCTGCACGGAATAATTAGTTCTGAACAGGAGATTTTCTTTTGTACAAAGACCTTCAGTCTTTTGTACTGCGATTTATTAATTTATCACGAATAAATAACAAGAGACTTATTTATCTTCAGTATTTTCCACGTCTAAGTATTCTGCCAATTCTCTTTCACCAAAACGAATTCCATACGATTCATCATGCTGACTGATATCCAGTCCAATGTGTTCGCTTTTAACCGATACACGCATCGGTATCATTCTATCTGTAATCCAGTAAAGAGCATAAGTTACTACGAATGTGTAAACACATACAATAACTACAGCCAAAAGATGTATCAGAAAAACATGAATATTACCGGCAACTAAGCCGTTTACAAAAACACCAGTAAGAATAGTACCTGTAATACCTCCTACACCGTGAGTAGGGAATACATCCAAAGCATCATCTACTGAATTATAATTTTTCCAGTGAACAGCCACATTACAAACAATTGTTGTGATTAAAGCAATAAACATACTTTGACCTACAGTTACATATCCGGCAGAAGGTGTGATGGCAACCATACCAACCACAGCTCCGATAGCAGCTCCCATTGCAGAAGGTTTACGTCCACGAAGGCAATCAAAAAATACCCAGGCAAGCATTGCAGTAGCCGAAGCGGAATTTGTATTTAAGAATGCTTTTACAGCTACCCCATTAGCTGCAAGTGAAGATCCGGCATTGAAACCAAACCATCCTAACCAAAGCATTGAAGCTCCAAGAATAACAAGTGCAATGTTTGCAGGAGTTCTGTCTCCTCCCCTGTCGCAGCGTCTTCCAAGGAATATTGCTCCTGTAAATGCGGCAACTCCCGAAGAGGCATGAACCACAATACCACCGGCAAAATCGACAACTCCTAGTTGACGCAAGAAACCATCAGGATGCCATGTCCAGTGAGCCAAAGGACAATAAACAAAGATGCAGAATAAAATCATAAATACCATATATGCAGAGAAACGAACACGTTCTGCAAATGAACCGGTAATCAATGAAGGGGTTATTATAGCAAATTTCATTTGAAACAGAGCGTATAATGCCAAAGGAATTGTAGGACTTAAAAGCGCATTTGTTTTTGCACCTACTCCATTAAACATGAAAAAAGTAGCTGGGTTACCTACAAAACCTCCTATATCATTTCCAAAAGCCAAACTAAATCCAAATACAACCCAAAGAACACTGATTACCCCCATAGCAATGAAGCTTTGAAGAATTGTGGAAATCACATTCTTCTGACGAACCATACCGCCATAAAAAAACGATAATCCGGGAGTCATCATTAATACAAAAATTGTTGCAGTAAGAATCCATGCTACGTCCGTGTAGTTTACTTTCGCATCGGGCTCCCATATTCCTGCAGTTTCAGGAGTAAAAACTCCTATAATACAAAAGATGACCAGAACCGTCATCATAATAATCCATCTTTTTTTCATTTCTTCTTATTAAACTATTAAGCAATCAACTAAAAAATCAATCAATGCTATAATAAAAATTACATTTAGAAACAATTAAATATAAAAACTAATCCTTTTTACTTTTCGGGCGCAAAGTTACTAAACATTTTGTAAGTACAAACAAATACAAGCAATCTTTTTGATACATAATAAATAAAAAGCCAAAAATAAAATTTGAATAAAAAAGGGAAAACAATAACACTTTATCAAAAAATAGCGTATCTTTCGTCATGTTTAACCCAAAAATCTATCATTATGATAATCGGAATTCCAAAAGAGATCAAAAACAATGAGAACAGAGTCTCACTCACACCAGGTGGCGCAAAAGAACTAATTAAAAGAGGCCACCCCGTTTACGTGCAACACAATGCAGGAATAAATAGCGGTTTTGATGACGAAGCTTATATAGCAGCTGGAGCAAACATTCTATCCACTATAGAAAAAGTTTATGAAATAGCAGAGATGATTGTTAAAGTAAAAGAACCTATTGAGCCTGAATATAAATTAATTAAACCAAATCAAGTAGTATTTACTTATTTTCATTTTGCTTCCGAAAAAGAACTTACTTATGCAATGATTGACAGCAAAGCAGTTTGTATTGCATACGAAACAGTAGAAAAGGAAGACAGATCTTTACCTTTACTAATCCCCATGTCTGAAGTTGCTGGTAGAATGGCAATTCAGGAAGGTGCGAGATTCCTTGAAAGACCGCAAGGTGGCAAAGGCTTACTTATAAGTGGTGTTCCGGGAGTAAAGCCAGCAAAAGTATTAGTTCTTGGAGGTGGAGTTGTGGGTAGTAATGCAGCGTTCCTTGCTGCCGGTATGGGAGCCGACGTAGTTATTGCTGATATATCACTTCCACGTTTGCGTTATCTGAGTGAAATAATGCCTCATAACGTGAAGACTCTCTACTCTTCGCCACATAATATTGAAGAGGAACTTCCTACAACCGACCTGGTTATTGGTGCGGTATTGATACCCGGAGCAAAAGCTCCTCATTTAATTACCCGTGAAATGCTAAAATATCTGAGAAAAGGTAGTTTAATGGTTGATGTTGCTATTGACCAGGGCGGATGTTTTGAAACTTCTCACCCAACTACACATACAGATCCTCAATATATTGTTGACGGTATAGCTCACTATTGTGTAGCAAATATTCCGGGTGCAGTACCTTATACTTCAACACTTGCTCTAACAAATGCAACTTTCCCTTACGTATTAGCTTTAGCAAACAAAGGATGGGAACAGGCTTCCAAAGAAGACAAGAGTCTGGCTAAAGGATTGAATATTGTAAAAGGTAAGGTAACTTATCCGGCAGTAGCAGAAACCTTTGGTTTAAAATACGAACCGATTGAATTATAAAGGAACATATACTATTGAAAAATACAATAAAATTTCCGAGAATTGAATATTTAAAACGGTCTTAGATAGAGATCCAAAGAAATAATAATAAAATGGGGTTGTCCAACTATTAGACAACCCTTGTTTATTATGTTATTTTTGGGTATAATTCCAAAAAGCAGGCTCACCCTATATTTAGTGGGGGGGATAAGATAAAATGTTATTTTTATCGTATGGAAAACGAGGTTTTATTATCATTAGTAAGTTTGATGCTTCCCGAAAAAAACTTCCCAAATATTATTTTATACTATTATTGGGTATAAAGCTTTACTATATCACTAATAATCAAAGATAAAACACTTTTTAACACAGGCTTTATCTAAAATGCACAAAAACATAAGGACGTTTTCTGACAATCCGTTTTACTTTTTGGGCTAATCTACTGATTATAAGCTGCGGAAAAATTAGTTTCACCCCCTATAATAACAAAAAAGAGGACCTATTTTTCCGCAAACTCTAAAAACATCAGTTCGTTATAAATTCGGTTAGCTTAAAAGATGCGTTATGCGGCAATAGCGGCAAACTCAATTAGTTGACAAGCTTTTCATTTAAATGCTTGTCGGCCTTATACAAGACAGCACAATAAATCTTTGAAGTAAGAAAGAATTGTGCATCATAGTTTTATTCAACACTTATCCATTATAAAGCTGGCAAGGCTTACATTTATACGCTTTTAACTAAAGTAAACATCGTACTTATCCATTATACAGTTGGAAAGGAAGATACAACCTGTTTGCAGGCATTAAACTCATCAATCACCTCTTTTACAACTTCAGCAACAGGTTTAAGTTCATGAATAAGTGAAGCAACCTGACCAATTTCCAACTCGCCTTCGTCCAGATTTCCTTCAAAGATTCCTTTTTTTGCACGGCCTTTGCCTAATAATTCGCGCATCTCTTCCACAGAAGCGCCACGTGCTTCAGCTTCTTCCACTTCGGAGAAGAACTTTCCTTTGACTAATCGTACCGGAGCTAGTTTCTTCAAAAGAAGTTTTGTATCTCCTTCATTGAGAGATAGACATAACTCTTTAAAGTTATCGTGCGCGGAACTTTCTTTTGTCAAAGCAAAACGAGTTCCCATCTGAACACCTTCGGCGCCTAGTGCCATTACTGCAAGCATTCCTGCACCTGTAGCTATACCGCCAGCCGAAATTAGTGGCAGCGAAGTTGCTTTCCTGACTGATGGGATCAGACAAAGAGTAGTTGTTTCTTCTCTACCATTATGCCCACCGGCTTCAAAACCTTCGGCAACAATTGCATCAACGCCTGCCGCTTCACACTTTTCGGCAAACTTAGCACTAGAGACTACATGAGCCACCTTTATTCCATTTTGTTTCAGATAAGATGTCCAGGCCTTTGGGTTTCCGGCAGAAGTAAATACAATCTTCACCTTTTCTTCAACCACAATCTTCATGATTTCTTCTATCTGAGGATACATCAGTGGTATATTTACTCCAAAGGGTTTATCTGTTGCTGCACTACATTTCCTGATATGTTCGCGAAGGACTTCCGGATGCATGGAGCCGGCTCCTATCAATCCTAATCCACCGGCATTACTTACAGCAGAAGCCAGTCGCCATCCACTGCACCACACCATTCCTCCCTGAATTATAGGGTATTTTATTCCAAAAAGATCACATATTCTATTCATAAATCAGTTATTTATCTTCAAAGATATTATAAAGTTTTGATGAATAATCCTGGAAAGAAAAGAAAATGCACATACGGCTTACTATAATATTATAGAAGCCATACGTGCATCACTCTGATTAAAAAAACGACTCTAAATAACCACCACTCTATGGCAAAAGCTTTATTTCATCAAACTTCTTAGATAAACTTGTATCGCAGGCTAGTAAAGAAATAGCCTTGTGATTCTGATCGAGCATAAGAATCAGACTCTCCTTATGATTCCCATTCAACACGTATACCGGACTATAGTAAGCTACTTTATGAAGATATTTTGCTATACAGGAAAGATCTTCATGCTTCTTTCCAGAAACCGGAAATAAATCAAATTTGTCTTTATGACTTTCCACATACTTAACCACTTCCGGAAAATTATCCGTTGAATAGTCGGACTCATCACAGAACAGATAAACAATTTTATATTTCTTCTGAGAAGTGTTTATCAACGAATCCATCATTGCAACATTAGCCTGACGAATTTTAATAAGATCATCAGGCATATCTGTTTCAATACTAAAGTTTGGCTTTGGCTTATCAGCATAATGAGTCCATAAATCGGGAGGTTTTCTCCAGAATATGGATTCAAGAATATCTTCTGCACTAAAAGATAATGCCACTCCGGCAGAAGGGCCGAACATTGTCTTAATTTTATCAGCAGCAAGATATCGTGGCATAGTGGCTTCTTTATTAATTACCATTCCACCTCTAGGTGCCATTTTAAGTTCACCAAATCCCATTGGATCTACTTTCAGTTTCTGTCCACTCCTACGATTTTGGTAAGCAGAAGCAAAACAAGAAAATCCCAGCATGAGTCTTCCTTCATGCGGGGCATCCAGACTCTCTTTCTTTCCTAGAATTTCGTTAGTCAGGTCCTTCACGTCCGTCGATTTCAAATTAGAAGAGGACGATGACATACGTGGAGAACCTAAATTGATAGATTTTAGAGCTTCCGGATTTATTATTATTTCTTTTTCTACTGACATTTCGTTTTTTTGAGTGACAGTTTTTTTAGTCTCTTTGCTTTGTTGCGCATTACTTGCAACAATAGCTGTAACAAAAAACAAAATAACGAGATATATTCTTTTTGTCATTTAATTCCAACGATAATTAGTACCTTCTAATGGATTCACTGAAAAAGGATCTATTAGATTATATTCAGGCTGATTCATCACATTGTACCACCATTTAATATACAAATCTGCAACTTCCTTAATTTCACTATCGGAAAGATAAGCATATTGCAAATGTTCATTCACATCTTTATGAACGAGCTTGCACCCTAAAGATGCATACCGTCCAACCCTTACGGATTCAATAGTCCACATAATACATTCCCCGAGGCGATAATTAGCATAAGGCCCGTATGAAGAAATTACATTTGCAGGAAAAAAGTCGATAGTAGACATATCTTTCACATATTTAATAAGCTCGGGAATATCTTTTTTTGCAAAGACCGGAACCTCAACGAATCCATAAGGACTTTTCGTATCATACGTTCCTGCTTTTATCTGCTTGACAAACGTTTTTGGATTTGGATTATCAAAGTCAACATCCTCTCCACTACATCCTGTAAAAAGTAAACAATAAGCTACGAGAAACAGAATGCCCATTACCAATGGCCATAGATTTCTTTTCATAATAAAGTTCTTTAAGGAGATTAATGTTGCTAGTACACTAATTTAACTCCGCAACGGAGATTGAAATTAAGAGGCCTTTCCTTTCTTATTGTAGATGCAAGTGCATGATCGTCAAAATAGTACGCAAGACCAGGTTCTGCAAAGAGCGCCAGATGCTCGGATGTATTATATTGGAATCCAACAGAAGCAGAAAGCGAACATTGCATTCTGTCCATTGTATAATCATCTTTATCCGTTTGACTTGTTCCTGAGTAATATTCTGATTTTGGAGAAATACATTCTTCCAACATTCCACCGACAGATGCATAAAGATCAAAATCCTTTTTGTTGATCATCGTATAACTAACTCTAAGTGGTATTCCAAGGAAATGGAATTTCTGATCAGTAAGATTACCCCCGGCATCATCTTTTAATGACGAGCGTAATAATGTATAATTCAGTCCGCTTTCTATTGAAATTTTATCAGAAAGTCTTTTTCCGATAGTCAGACTCAATGAAACGGGTTCTTTAAAGCAAATATTTTGGGATTCTGAGTTACTTCCAACTTTAGTAAAAGATTTACAAGGTTCTATAGAAGCCGATAAGCCCAGACTCCATTCTTTTTCTGTATGAACTCTTATGTAATCATCATCTTCCTGAGCCATTGCTTCAGCTGCCTGTACTTCTGCAGTCATAAGTACATTCTGTGATTGCTTCTTTGGTTCTTCTTTTTGAATAGCAGTGTCAGCCGGAACAGCTTCGACAGCCTTCTCTATAACGATCTTTTCTTCCGGAACAAGAGTCTGTTCAACAGCTTCTTCAGTAAGTGGATTGCTGATTATTGCCTTATCCGCCTTTGCTATTGCGTGGTGTTTCTCAATAACAGGTGCAGATGCTTTGCTTATTAAGGAAGAAGCTTCTTTATGAGGAGCAAACATCCAAACCGCAGCCGAGCATGCAAACAGTATCAGAAAAATGGCTGCTGCAGCAATAAACAATATAGAATAGAGCTTTCTTGGAGAAGGTTTGGATAATTCTTTTTCCAAATCTTCCCACATGTCCTCTTGCAACGGAATTTCGTATTTCTTCAGTCGCGAGTGAAACAGTTCGGTTAATTCATCTTCATCTTTCTTCATTGCGGATAAATTCTTTAATTTTCTTAGCTAACATACTTTTTGCTCTATGAAGTTGTGAAGTGGATGAATGTTCATTGATGTGAAGTAAAGCAGCAATTTCTTTGTGAGACTTTTCTTCGAACACGAATAAGTTGAACACTGTACGATAGCCAGCGGGCAACTCTGTCACAAAAAGCATTAGCTGTGAATCCGAAATTCCTTCATACAATTCTTTTTCGGGTAGCTCAATCACATCCGGCAATTCTTCTTCCTGAACAAATACTTCCTGCATTTTTTTCTTTTGCTGCAAGTAGTCCAATGAAAGGTTTGCCATCACTCTGCTCATCCATAACTCTAAAGAGCCATTCCCACGATAATCAAATTTTGAAATCGATTTGTAGATTTTAATAAAACCATCGTGGAGAATATCATGCGCAACGTCTATATCGCCGGTATAGCGATAACAAACAGCAAGCAGTCTCTTGGAATAAAGAGTGTAAAGTTCCTTTCGGGCAGCATTATCACCTGTCCGACAACCTTTAACCAATTCTAATTCCTCTTTCAACTTACTCTAGTTTTGTATAGACGTATTTGCGTTGTCTATATGTATAACTCCGTGAATTTATAAATGCTGCATGAGAAAATAAAAAAAAATTCTCCTACACTATTTTTCTATAACAAACAAAAGTAAAAGAAGTTTCTGTATTAACCTAATATGGTGGACGAAAACATGTGATTCAATAGACGAATAGGTCAAATTACCCAGATAAATACAATTAATAAGCTAAACAATTTATTGAGTATACGTTTTATAAAAGGTCTACTGCTTTTATAAATAAATAGTAGACCTTTAATTTAGAAAGTGTAGACTTTACCAACAATAGGTGTAGGTCTAAAATAAAAAACATCCCGTTTGGTTAGTTTACCAAACGGGATGTTTACCATTAAATATAAGGATTCCTTATTTTATCATCAACAAGCTTTAAAGCTCATATCTAAGCCTTTAACTGAATGAGTAAGCGCACCTACAGAAATAAAGTCCACTCCACATTCTGCATAATCGCGAAGAGTATCGAAAGTAATACCACCAGAAGATTCAATTTCAAATCTACCGCCAATCAATTCAACTGCTTTACAAGTATTTTCAATATTGAAGTTATCAAGCATAATACGGTCTACCCCACCAAGAGCAAGCACCTGATTAATTTCATCAAAGTTACGTACTTCAATTTCAATCTTCAGATCTTTACCTTTTTCCTTGCAGTATTCTTTAGCACGGTTTACAGCTTTATCAATACCGCCGGCAAAGTCAACATGATTATCTTTTAAAAGGATCATATCAAAGAGTCCGATACGGTGGTTAACACCGCCACCAATTTTCACAGCCTCTTTCTCTAGCATACGCATACCCGGAGTTGTTTTACGAGTATCCAATACACGAGTTTTTGTTCCTTCAAGACGCTTTACATACTTACGTGTTGTTGTAGCAATACCGCTCATGCGCTGCATTACATTCAACATTAAACGTTCTGTTTGCAACAATGACTGAACTTTTCCAGATACAATCATAGCCACATCACCAGGTTTAACTTCAGCGCCATCATTTATAAATACTTCTACTTTCAATTCAGGATCGAAGCGATTAAATATTTCTTTTGCTACTTCTATTCCGGCAAGTACACCTTCTTCTTTAATAAGAAGTTTAGATTTTCCCATTGCAGTAGCAGGAATACAAGATAGAGTTGTATGATCGCCATCACCTATATCTTCGGCAAAAGCTAAATCTATTAGTCTGTCAATTAAATCATTCATTTGTTTTAACTATTCTAATTTGATGAATTAACGATGAGTTATTATCGCTCTTCTTAAAAAAACAATTTACCCGGAATGGGCCGTTAACCGTACTCAATGTACCAACAATAAAACCCGATTCGTCTCGGTTTCCCTGATGATTAACAGTAAATCCGGTAACTTTATTTGCAGAGAAGAAACCAGCCATGGCTTTCTGAGCCTCAACTTTCTTAAACTTCTGAGGATTATCTTTGATAATTACTACCACCTGATCACCTAAAAACGGGAGTAAATCCTGCGCGCTGCCTTTTTTAAATGCAGATGTCAAACCAACAGAGTCTTGTAGCTGAGCAAAAGCTGTACAGAATACAACTGCCGATAACATAAAAAGGATTAGTTTTTTCATATCAATGAGCATTAATATGTTACAAAGGTAGATATTATTTCCGGAAAACAATACTTAATTTCCCTAATTCAAAAGAAAAAGCCTATTTTTGCAGCCTCAAAAACTTGTAAAAAAGGAAACTATCTGATGAAAATAACACTTATCGTTGTAGGAAGAACTGTAGAAAAACATTATATCACTGCCATTAACGACTATATTGAACGTACAAAGCATTTTATATCGTTCGATATGGAAGTTATTCCTGAATTAAAGAACACAAAAAGTCTCACCATGGAGCAGCAAAAAGAGAAAGAAGCTGAACTTCTTTTAAAAGCTTTTCAGCCCGGAGATGTTATTGTTCTGCTTGATGAATTCGGGAAGGAATTTCGCTCAGTGGATTTTGCCAACTGGCTGGAAAAGAAGATGCATAATGTAAACAAGCGATTGGTATTTGTTATTGGAGGACCTTACGGTTTCTCTCAAAAGATATATGATGCTGCGCATGAAAAGATTTCTATGTCGAAAATGACTTTCTCTCACCAGATGGTGCGTCTTATCTTTGTAGAACAGCTTTATCGAGCCATGACTATACTAAACAATGGTCCTTATCACCACGAGTAAACAATCATCTTCAAACAAATAACTCCCGGCAAATATTTACAATACGTGCCGGGAGAAATCAAACCAACAAACCAAACCAACTAATTATTCATAAAAAACACATCATTTCACATACACTTTATATTCCCACGAAGCCAGACTTGTAGGAAGAGCTTCCTTCTTTCCGGTAAAGAAGTTTGTACATTCTCCCTTCGGTGCCTCTTTTTTAAACGACAGATTAACCGGTTCTTTACTTAAATTGAGATAAACAAGAACTTCCGAAGATGGTAATTTACGGGCAAAGACGTATGCATTGGGAGATTCTGTTATGTATCTCACCATTTCACCACCTTTAATGCCTGCTGCCAAAGCCGGCTGAGAATGTTTCAATTCATTCAATTTCTTATAGAAAGCAAACGTTTCGTTTTTAGTCCAGTCGGGAGCTTTATCTTTTTCGAAGAACTGGAAAGCTCTATTCATTCCAACTTCCTGTCCGGTATAAATAAGTGGCATTCCTTTTAAAGTATAAGTCAGCACAGCAAAGGTTTTTACTCCACCACCCAAACGATCAAACTCAGTACCTTCCCATGAATTTAAATCGTGATTAGTAATATGATTCATCAGATAAGCATCTTTTGGGAATACGCTATCCTGATGAGCCAGCAATTTATCTAATTCTTCTGCAGCATTCATAGTTTTAGCCACTGAATCCGCTTTCGCTTTTTTATGTACATATTGTGCTTTATCGGCTTCTTTCGGTCCTTTTGCAATTTTATTCATTACATCTTTCAAAGGCCAGTTGTAACTCATATCAAAAGCTTTTTCATTAAGTTCCGGTTTCTCTGCTTCAGCCAACATAAATACCGGCTTTATAGAATCCAGCTCTTTTCGAGCATCATTCCAGAAATCAGTTGGAACTTCAAATGCCACATCACAACGATATCCGTCTATATTACATTCTTTAATCCAGAATTTCATGGCATCTATCATAGCTGCACGCATCTCTTTCTTTGAATAATCGAGTTTATAGGTATCTGTCCAATTGAACGGACTGACCACCTTTCCCAAACTATCTTTCATATACCAGT
This sequence comes from Bacteroidaceae bacterium, assembly GCA_963668125.1. Taxonomy (GTDB): domain Bacteria; phylum Bacteroidota; class Bacteroidia; order Bacteroidales; family Bacteroidaceae; genus Bacteroides. Next base: position 3,364,931 of record OY764215.1, read on the forward strand.
CCGGATGCTGTTTCAACCATACATTGTCGCACCCTGTATGATTGGCTACCCAGTCCAGAATAACTTTAAAGCCAAGTTCATGAGCTTTCTTCACCATCTCTTTAAAGTCGGCAATTGTTCCAAACTCAGGATTCACCTCTTTGTAATTCTTCACAGCGTAATAACTGCCCAGCTTACCTTTACGATTCAGTTCCGAGATTGGGTTAATAGGCATAAACCAAAGGATATCCACACCAAGTTCCTTTAACTGAGGAAGATGATTCTGAAACGCTTTTATCGTTCCTTCGTTAGTATACTGACGAAGATTTACTTCATAGATAACAGCGTTTCGAGACCATTCGGGATGAGAAACACCGGCTTGCAAATTTTCCGAAGTATTTGCTTTCTTTGATGTACAAGAGAAAAGGGATAGAACAAGAGACAACATGATGAGATGATGTAATTTATTCATAGCTATACGATTATTAAATGGTTATTTTCAAAGATAACTAATTAACATCGTAAGGCCTTAATTATGAGCTTTAAAAGGAGAGAAACATTTATGCAAACGTTCGCATTAGTCGGGCAAAGCAAAATCAAGAAAAACAGGTAGATGATCGCTATATCCTCCCTGGTATTTCATTCCATAATAGGTGCGCAAAGGCTTAATGCCGGAATATTTTTCATCTTTCTCGAGCAGGAAAGGCAAATTACTAATTCCGGCACTTTTTGCTGATGTACACAGTCCGCTTTTGTTATTCAACAGAAAGCCCGAAACAATGAATTGATCGAGAATATTCCATTCGCCTTGATATTTATAAGTTCCAAAGTTTTTATCCTTAGCCCGTTCAGCCATAAGATTGTATAGTTTTTTATCCTCGGGCGAAGCAGAAGGCGCCTTTGCATTCAGGACTTCTGATATTGATTTATTATAGGGATAATCATTAAAATCGCCCATTATAATAATATTAGGATGAGTGCGTACGGTAAAAAGACTATCTGTATAGTGTTTTAGCAGACTAGCAGCTAACATTCTATTGGGTTCACTCTCCTTTTCGCCGCCTGTTCTGGACGGAAAGTGGCAAACAAAAACATCCAGTGAATCGTTATTCATAATTTGTCCCGTTACATGAAGAATATCCCGTGTATGTTTCATGGGATTATCAGGAAAAACAATGCGGATGGAATCATGATCAATTAAGCGAAAACTGCCTCGCTGATAAAGTAAGGCTACATCAATACCTCGTTCATCAGGAGAATGAGTGATTATGTAACGATATCCAAATTCCTTTAAAGGTGAATATTTTACTAGATCTGTAAGCACACTATCATTTTCAACTTCACAGAGTCCCACTAAAACAGGAGGATTCCACTCTCCTACTGCTGTTACCACCTTACTTATATTGTTAAGCTTTTGCTTGTATCTTCCGTAATGCCAGGCGCGCATGGAATTTGGAAGAAATTCATAATCATTCTTCAAGGAATCATGCCGGCAATCGAAAAGGTTTTCTACATTATAAAACATCACGCGAAAACCGTTCTGCGAGAAAGCCTGTCCGCAATAAAGCGAAAGGGCAACAAACAGAATTATTGTATAAGCAAAATGGTGACGATTCATTTCTGGCTGGTTAGTTATTTATCTCCCGGCATCCACTCATAACATCCGGCATCTGGCTTCCCATCCTGAAGGCGACTCCGTCCGTTCAAATCATACGGATAATTACGAGCAATTTCCAGATTGCCAATATCTTTGGCTTTACACAAAGAATCCGGGCGGAAATCATATTTATAATTTTCTTTATCTATGTTTTTAAAGTTTGCCTCCTTTGCCCAAGTTATATTTACCAGTCCTTCACTTTTCTCTTCCACTGAATTAATAAGCGAATTAGAAAAATAATAATCGAAAGCAATACTTGTATTATCCGATTTACGTCCTTTAATTTCATCAGACGAAGAACCGGTAATTAAACAGTTATAGAATGATGTTTTCAAAGGATAACCAACATTATTAAGTTTGTTCGCAAAAGCCAGGGCTACCCCATTGCGGATATTCCAGGAGAAAAAGTTTGCCAGCGTACAATGAGTAAAAGTATAATCCCCACCCAAAAGATTCACACAATTATCTCCGGCATTGGTAATCTGACAATTTGCAACCACCGCTTTACAGGAAGTCATACTAAGAGCATCTCCTTCCACATTGTGCAATATAGAATTGGTAAGCCTTAATTTGTCCTTATCAACAGACGATGAATCACAACGTATTCCGTACTGTCCGCTATGAATATCGGCATATTCGAAACGGTTTTGATAACTTGAAGAATAAAGGTGAATGCCACCCCATTGTCCGGGTATTCTGTTATAAGGAAGATTTGTAAACATGTTATCTAACCTGTCGCCACGAAACAACACCTGATTTCCAAGCGTACCTTGAGCATCGATTGTTCCATGCACCAATAAAGAGGTTTTATCATGGAAATAAAGTCGGGTTCCCGCTTCGCATTGTAACTTCACACCACTATTAATCCGCAAACTATCGTAAATAAGAATCGGCCTTCGGGAAGTAAATGTAGTATCCTTATCAATAGTCCTACCTCGTAGGATTAGTACATCCTGACCGTAAGCCAACAACTTAATATCTTGTTTAACTCCATTGGTAATAAAGACCAGAGAATCTTTCATCAGTACAGGATTATCTCTATCCAACGGGTTTATTTTAACTTCCACAAAAATATGCATACTATCCTTTCCCTGAATCTCAATATCCGAGAATTGAGTTCCTTTTTCTCCATCCACATTTACTTTAAAGCCTGAATTGGCAGCATTAGCCAAAACAATAGAAGATATCTTTAATGCTTCTTTATTGGGATTATACACTTTTATTTTTGCAGTAGCAGAACCAATGGAAGTAAAAACAGTATCAAATGAAAGAGTGTCCTGAGAAAAAGTAAGTAGATGAGATGGATTGGAAGAGAAATTCTCTTCATTGCACGATGAGAAAACGGCACATATCCCCGTTAGCAGGAAGCAAAACTGTATGATTGAAAGAATTTTCTTCATGAGTTTACAGATAAATATAGGGGTAACTTTTTAGCTACCCCTATACACCAAACGCAGAAAGTGCGTAAATATTATTTCTTAGCAGGAATATTCACCAATACTTCCAGCAAATGTTTCCAGAATTTATCAACTGAAGGGATATGCATACGCTCATCAGGTGAGTGAACTCCGCGAAGTGTTGGTCCGAATGATACCATATCTAATGAAGGATATTTCTCAAGGAACAATCCGCATTCTAATCCGGCATGAATGGCTTTAACTTTTGGTTCCACACCAAACAAACGAACATAAGCTTCTTCGGCCACTTTCAAAATTGGAGAAGCCGGATTTGGTTTCCATCCCGGGTAACCATCGCCCACAGAAACTTTGGCACCGCCCAGTTCGAAAGCAGCTTTTACTGCAGCCGAAACATCTTTGCGCGATGAAAGAGTAGAACTACGTTGGCTGGTTTCTACACGGATAATGTTATCTCCCGGCATTTTAATAGAAGCTAGATTGGATGATGTTTCAACAAATCCGGGAATTTCCTGACTCATTGCAAATACGCCATGGAATACAGCATAAAGTGATTTAATCAAACTGGCAGTTGTATCACGATCAATCGCTGTTGCAACGGGAGATTCTGACTGAAGTACCCATTTCATATTAGGTTCAGTCACAGCAAACTCAGCTTCTACTTCAGAAGCAAAGATATTCAGATCAACACGAATGGATTCTTTATGAGCCATAGGAAGTGCACAAACGGCATAAGCTTCACGAGGAATAGCATTGTGAAGGTTACCTCCTTTAATTTCGCAAAGGTAAAGATCGAATTTTTTAGCAGCCAGAGACAAGAAACGAATCAGTTGTTTGTTGGCATTAGCTCTATTCTTATTAATATCATCTCCGGAGTGACCACCTGTCAATCCTTTTACTTCAACTTTAAAAAAGAAATAATCCTGTGGAGCAGCTATTGGCTGAAAAGTATATTCAGCAACAGTATTTGCACCACCGGCACAACCAATGAACAATTCTCCTTCATCTTCTGAATCCAAGTTAATAAGTATATCACCGGACATAAAACCCTTTTTCAAAGCATTAGCTCCGGTAAGTCCGGTTTCTTCATCAACTGTAAACAAACACTCAATAGGTCCGTGTTCTATATCATTAGCAGCAAGAACAGCCAATTCTGTTGCTACCCCAATTCCGTTATCTGCACCCAGAGTTGTACCTTTGGCTTTTAACCATTCTCCATCAACTTCAGTTTGAATAGGATCTGTAAGGAAATCGTGTTCCACGTTACTATTCTTTTCACACACCATATCAATATGCGACTGAAGAACAACTGTCTGAAGATTCTCTTTACCTTTAGTAGCCGGTTTCTTGATTAAAATATTACCCGCTTCATCTACTTTAGATTCAAGTTGATGCTTCTTAGCAAACTCTTTTAAATACTCTATAATTTTTTCTTCCTTTTTAGAAGGACGAGGCACCTGACAAATCTCATCGAAATAATGAAAAACCTGTGCCGGTTTTAATTCTATTATACTCATATATTTTTATCTATTTATACTTAGCATTTTTTTATTAAATTACTAAATATGGTTAAATTGATTACTTTCCATATAATACACCCATACTTTTTATTGGAAAAGACAACGTATAATCCTTTCAAAAGTCTATATTTGCAGCACAAAAGTAATAGAAATGCTTTACACTATTCCTTTAGTACTGTTAATTGTTACTATATGAATAGCATTATTATGCATAAAACTATTATTTTTATAAGTAGTAGAAATTTATAGAAGCTACTTATTACAACTATGAAAACAAGAAAATCAAGAAAATAACTATTTAGAAACTATATCAAACGAATTATGAAGAGAATTAACTACCTTGCAAAAGGGATCCTAGCTGCGGTTGTGGTTGTTATGTTTGCACAATGTAGCGGAAAAAAAACAGATGCAGATGAATCTGTAACAGCTATGGGTGTTGCTCCAAGCGGCCTTAAAATTGCTTACGTTGAAATCGACACCCTGCTTACAAAATACACTTTCTGGAATGATCTGAACGAGATGATGATGAAGAAAGAAGAAAACATCCGTGCTACACTTAACCAAAAAGCTCGTGAACTTGATGCAGAAGGAAAAGAATTTCAACGCAAAGTACAAAACAATGCTTTTGTAAGCCGCGAAAGAGCTGAACAGGAAAATGCTCGTTTAGTAAAAAAACAACAAGATTTGCAGGAATTGCAAACCAGACTTACAAACGAATTACAATCTGAGAACCAGAAGAACAGCCTTCAATTGCGTGATTCTATTAATTCTTTCTTGAAAATATATAATAAGAAGCATAAATACAGCATGATTTTCAGTAACACAGGATTTGATAATTTACTTTATGCTGATAAAGCTTACAATATCACGAACGATATTATCGAAGGACTTAACGAAAGATACGCTCCTTCTCAAAAGAAGAAATAGAAATCTTCTAAATACAAAACTAAAAGAGATACTGCTCATTCCAATTAAGCAGTATCTCTTTTTTTATGAACATACGTCTAGTGTTTTTATAAATCAAAACAGCATCAGCCTTCATTGAATAAATAGTAGCAGATCAATTGTACGTATTTTCTATCTTCCACCAATCATAAAGCCTATAAACAAAGAGTTTTAAGCAAGATTAGTAGCAGATGAGAGATGTTTTCTGAAAAAACAAATTTATTGTTTTAATATTGATCTTCTGTAATGAAGTGGAGATACGCCTGTATGCTTTTTGAAGTATTTGCCAAAAAAAGATTGGTTGGGGAAATTCAATTCCTGAGATATTTCCTGGATAGTGCACGAAGATCTAAGCATTAGTTTACTTTCTAAAATAACACAATAATCTATACACTCTTTAGCCGGCTTACCAATAGTTTGTTTTATCAAAGAGGATAAGTATTTTGGAGACACACAAAGCTTATTGGCGTAAAAAGAAACATCTTTAGATTCTTTCAGATGCTCAGATACCAACAAAAAGAACTGTCTTATCATCTCCTCTTTTCGAGAAACGGGAACAGTATTATTCATATATTTACTGGCATACCCATGAATCTTTATAAGCAAAGCACATAACATATGTTTCAGTATCTCTATTCTATGATCATTCTCAACATCTTCTACAACGTTCCACATAAGTCGAAAAAAATCCATAGATTCTTCCATCTCAATATCAGTTAACGTAATAGAAGGGAAATCAGGTTTCAAAAGAAATACAGGCGGATATTTACGCAAGTAGTTCAACAAATCTTCTGTTATACTTTTTGAAATGGAAAAAAATGCGAGTCGAAAATCATCACTAAAATTGCGATGAAAGACTATAGAATTTAATGATATTAAAACTATTTCATTTTTAGTTACAACGCGTTTTTTGAGATTAATTTCTATTTCAGCAGATCCTTCAAGACAAAAACCTATATATGATTTTTCAGCATGTATAGGGTATTCTAAAGCATGAAATCTATCTATATCAGAATACATGATAAAATCGTCCTCTATTGAGACTAAATTCTTACTAAATAAAAAAGATGATTTATTCATGATTTATTTATTATTAATTCTTTTTAGACCACAAAAATAGTATATATTTGTTAATTCAACAATAACATAATGAAATATAGACCAATTATAATGAATTTTAGAACTTTCTAGCTTATTCAATTATTATGAACTTTGCAGAGATTAATTTAGGTAAAAAGTATATTAACTAATTATGTTTATCTTATGATTAAGAACATTAATAGATTGTTTGTCACTCCACTCTCAATTGTTGGAGTATTATTAGTATGTCTGTCCCTTAGCTCATGTAAAAAGAGTGGAAATATGGCGGGACAAGATATGGTTCAGGAATACGCAGTTACAGTATTGAAAACATCTGATGTAGAACTAAAAAGTTCATATCCCGCTACAATAAAAGGAAAGCAGGATATTGAAATTCGTCCTCAGGTTTCAGGAACAATAACTAAATTATGTGTAGATGAAGGTTCTGTAGTCCATAAAGGCCAGACTCTTTTTATTATTGATCCTGTTCAATATCAGGAAGCTGTTAATGCTGCTCAAGCTGCAGTTAATGTAGCAAAAGCAAATGTAGCTACAGCAAAACTAACTGCTGAGAATAAACGTGAGTTGGCTAAAAACAATATTATAGGTTCGTATGACCTGCAAATGGCTGAAAATTCTTTATTATCCAGCAAAGCAGCACTAGCCCAAGCTACAGCTCAGTTAATCAGCGCAAAAAAGAATCTTTCATTTACAAGAGTTACAAGTCCGTCAAACGGAGTTGTTGGAAGCATACCTTTCCGTGTAGGAAGTTTAGCTAGTCCAAGCACAGTTACACCTCTTACTACCGTTTCTGATATTTCAGATATGTATGCCTATTTTTCAATGACTGAAAGACAACTTTTAAGTCTTACTAACGAAGGTAATTCACAAAAAGATATACTTAATAAAATGTCAAATGTAGAATTACAAATGATAGATGGAAGCATCTATGGTGAAACCGGCAAAGTAGAAACTATGAGTGGAGTTATTGATCAAAGTACAGGTTCTGTCAATGTACGTGCTAAATTCCCTAATAAAAACCGTACTTTGAGAAGTGGAGGTACAGGATCAGTCTTGATTCCTTATAAAATGAATAGCTGTATTGTAATTCCTCAAAAGGCTACTTATGAGATACAAGATAAAAAGTATGCATATGTAGTTGATAGCAAATCAACAGTAAAAAGTACTCCTATTGAAATATTCTCTTTAGATGATGGTCAGAATTATATTGTAACATCTGGTCTGAAAGCTGGTGATAAAATTGTTACCGAAGGTGTAGGTACACTTAAAGATGGCATGCAAATTAAGGAAATAACTCCTGAACAAGCTGCTGCCAAACAAGCTCAGGCACAACAATCTTCTGAAAAAGCTTCTAAGTAAATAGGTGTATATTAAAACAGAAGAAATATGAAATTAGATAAATTTATAAACCGCCCGGTACTCTCAACAGTTATATCAATATTTGTTGTTGTTTTGGGTATAATCGGGCTTGTATCTTTACCAGTCGAACAATATCCTAATATTGCCCCTCCTACCATTCAGGTAAGTACTACGTATACAGGAGCAAATGCTCAGACGGTAATGAACAGTGTGATTGCTCCACTAGAAGAATCAATCAACGGTGTGGAAAATATGACATACATGACATCTAGTGCCTCAAACAATGGAATGGCAACGATTAATGTATACTTTAAACAAGGAAGTGACCCTGATATGGCTGCCGTAAATGTGCAGAACCGTGTAACAAAAGCACAAGGATTGCTACCGGCAGAAGTTACCAAAGTAGGAGTTATTACAAGTAAACGCCAAACTAGTATGTTGATGGTATTTTCCGTCTATAGTTCAGACGATAAGTACGACCAAACATTCTTGCAAAACTATGCAAAGATAAACATTATACCACAAATTATGCGTGTACCTGGTGTAGGTGATGCTAGTGTTATGGGAGCACGTGAATACTCTATGCGTATATGGCTCAAGCCTGAAGTAATGGCTCAATACAAGTTAATGCCAAGCGATATATCTGCTGCACTAGCTGAACAAAATATTGAAGCTGCGCCAGGACAATTTGGAGAAGACGGAAAACAGTCTTTCCAGTATGTTATGAAATCTAAAGGTCGTTTACAAAAAACGGAGGAATTTGAAAATATAGTTGTCAGAGCATCTGCAGACGGAAATATACTAAGACTAAAAGATGTAGCACGTATAGAGCTAGGAGCTCAGTCAGTCAGTGTAAATAGTTATATGAACGGACATAGCTCTGTTTCTTGTATTATATATCAAACTCCGGGATCTAACGCTACTGAAATCATCAAAAATGTGACTTCATTAATAAAAGAGACCGAAAAGTCTTTGCCTGCAGGAGTAAAATACCAAATTATAATGAACACCAATGACTTCTTGTTTGCTTCAATTTATGAGGTACTCAAAACGTTATTGGAAGCTTTTATACTTGTAGTTTTAGTAGTATACATATTCTTACAGGATTTCCGTTCCACACTTATACCGGCAATTGCTATACCGGTAGCATTGGTGGGTACCTTCTTAATGCTTAAATTATTTGGATTCAGTATAAACTTACTGACATTAAGCGCATTGGTACTAGCCATAGCCATAGTGGTGGATGACGCCATAGTGGTAGTTGAGGCGGTTCACGCCAAATTAGATCAGGGATACAAATCGGCAAAGTTAGCTTCTATTGATGCAATGAGTGAGATATCCGGTGCAATCCTCTCCATTACCCTTGTAATGATGTCTGTGTTTGTTCCTGTAAGTTTCATGGGAGGTACTTCCGGGGTATTCTATCGACAGTTTGGTGTTACAATGGCTGTTGCAATTGGTTTCTCTGCCTTAAATGCATTAACCCTTAGCCCGGCATTATGTGCTATATTCCTAAAACCTCACAATAAAGAGGGAGAAGACAATAAGACTAGTTTTATGGAACGCTTCCATATAGCTTTCAATACAACTTACGAGAAGCTATTAGAAAAATATAAAGGTAGCATATCACGGATTATCAAGCATAAATGGATATCATTTGGATTAGTTATTATAAGTTTCGTTTTACTTGTATTATTAATGAAATTCACTCCATCGGGAATGGTACCAAATGAAGATACCGGAATCTTCATGATGTCAGTAAACATGGCACCTGGCACATCTTTGGAACGCACTGAAGAAACGATGAGAAAAGTAAACGAAATCCTGAAATCTAACCCATCTATTGAATCTAACATGCTAATTAGCGGTTATGGTCTTTTATCAGGTGCAGGTAGTTCTTATGGTAGTTTTTTCTGCAAACTTCGTAACTGGGATGAACGTAAGGAAAAAGGGCAAGATGTAAACAGCATTATCGGTATGCTATACGGACAGACTGCAAGCATCAAAGATGCCCAAATACTTATCTTCGCTCCTCCAATGATTTCTGGTTATAGTATGACTAATGGTTTTGAAATGAACCTTCAGGACAAGACAGGTGGTAGCCTGGATAACTTTAGTCAAGTTTCTCAGAACTTCCTGGCAGCTTTAAACCAGCGACCGGAGATTGCAAGAGCCATGACTTCATTTAACCCTAACTTTCCTCAATATCAAGTTGATGTAGATGCGGCTAAATGTAAACAAGCAGGCATTAGCCCTAATACTATTCTTGAAACCCTTCAGGGATACTATGGTGGTATGTACGTTTCTAATTTCAACCGTTTTGGTAAATTGTATAGAGTTTATGTTCAGGCCGATGCAAAATACCGTATCAGTCCGGAAACATTAAACAGCATCTTCGTTCGTAATGGAACTGAGATGGCACCTATCAATCAGTTCATGACGATAAAGAGAGTTTATGGTCCGGATGTGATCAACAGATTCAATATGTTTACTTCAATGACTGTAAACGGAGCTCCGAAACCAGGTTTTACTTCTGGTGAAGCCATTAAAGCCATTGAAGAAGTTGCTGCAAAAACTCTACCTACAGGTTATGGATATGAGTTTTCAGGTATGACTCGAGAAGAGCAAAGTACAGGAAGTAGCACTACTGCAATTGTATTTGTTCTGTGTATTGTTTTCGTTTACTTATTACTTAGTGCACAATATGAAAGTTATATTTTACCGCTTGTAGTAATATTGTCCATTCCATTTGGTTTGGCTGGGGCATTTATATTTACTAAGTTCATGGGAACCCAAAACGATATTTACTTGCAGATTGCATTGATTATGTTGATCGGTCTGTTAGCTAAAAATGCCATTCTAATCACAGAGTTTGCTCTCCAAAGAAGACACTCTGGTATGAGTGTAACCTATTCTGCCATACTTGGTGCTACAGCTCGTCTCCGCCCTATCCTTATGACATCTCTGGCTATGATTATTGGTCTGTTGCCTTTGATGTTTGCTAGCGGAGTTGGTGCAAATGGTAACCGCACTCTTGGTGGTGGTGCCGTTGGTGGTATGTTGATTGGTGTAATCTGTCAGATATTTGTTGTACCGGGATTATTCGTTGCATTCGAATACTTACAGGAAAAGATCAAACCTATAGAGAAGACAGGAATGGATGTCAGTGAGGCAATTCCTGAACTTGAACAATATAGTAACATTGATAAAGAATAACGGAATGAAAAAACAAATAATAGGAATAATTTGTGCAACTGCTGTATTAAGCAGTTGCAACATCTACAAAACATACGAAAGACCAAAGGTCGATGTCTCAGGCATGTACCGGGATACTGTTTCTGTTAAAGACACACTAGCTTCGGATACAACCAATATGGGGAATCTTCCATGGAAAGAAGTATTCAGAGATCCTAAGCTTCAGGCTCTGATAGAGAAAGGTTTATCAAGCAATCTTGATTTACAGACTGCAATGCTGAAAGTTGAAGAAGTAAAATCAACATTGACCGCTGCCCGCCTGGCATTTCTTCCATCTCTTTCATTGTCGCCACAGGGAACAATCAGTAGCTTTGACAATAAAGCTGCTACAAAAACATATCAGTTACCGGTAACTGCTAGCTGGGAACTAGATATCTTTGGAAATATTCTGAATGCAAAACGCGAAGTAAAAGCTACGCTTTTGCAAAGTGAAGCATATCGCCAAGCTGTACAAACTCAGGTTATTGCCAATGTTGCGAACTGCTATTATACTTTGTTAATGCTCGACAAGCAATTGGCTATAACAGAGGAAACAGCAAAAAACTGGGGAGAAAATGTTAAGGCCATGAAAATAATGAAACAAGCAGGTCTTACAAATGAAGCAGCTGTATCTCAAAGTGAAGCTAATTATTATACAATAAATGCAAGCATACCTGATTTGAAAAGACAGATCCGAGAAACAGAAAATACATTATCACTGCTTCTTGGACAAGCTCCTCAGCAGATTGAACGTGGTACATTGGCTGAACAGCAAATGCCAGAGCATTTATCTGCAGGTATTCCTGTACAAATGCTTTCTAACCGCCCGGATGTAAAACAGGCAGAGATGGCATTGGCTGGTAGTTATTATTACACAAACCAGGCACGCTCGGCATTTTATCCTAAAATAACAATAAATGGATCGGCAGGATGGACAAACAGTGCCGGGGGTGCAATCATTAATCCGGCAAAATTCATTGCTTCTGCTGTTGGTTCTTTAACTCAGCCAATATTTGACAGAGGTGCTAATGTTGCAAAATTGAAGATTGCCAAGGCTCAACAAGAAGAAGCATTACTTAGTTTCCAGAAAAGTATATTAAATGCAGGCTCTGAAGTTAGCAATGCTCTTTATCAATTCCAGTCGGCTAATGAAAAATGTGTTCAACGCAAACAACAGATTCAATCATTGGAAAGCAGTGTTGATAAAACAATGCAACTAATGAAATATCAGTCATCCACATATCTGGAAGTTTTAACTGCCAAGCAATCATTACTGAGTGCTCAGCTGTCAGATGTCAAAGATAGTTTTGAACGCATTCAGGCTGTTATCAATCTATATCAGTCCCTGGGTGGTGGAAGATAATACATAAACTTTAAATAAAATGCATATGAATACAATCAGCCCATTGGCTTATGTTAATCCGGAGGCTAAAATCGGAGAAGGGGTAGTAATACATCCTTTTGCATACATTGATAAAAATGTAGTGATTGGAGATAATTGCGTTATTATGCCTAATGCTAGTATTTTAAGCGGAACACGTTTAGGAAATAACAATCAGGTTTACCATAACGCTGTCCTTGGTTCTACTCCACAGGATTTTTCGTATCACGGTGGAGATACAATACTTGAAATAGGAAATAATAATATTTTCCGTGAAAATGTTGTAATTAGCCGTTCATCTAGCAGTACCGGAAAATCTGTTATCGGTAATAACAATTTTATTATGGATGGTGTGCATATCTGCCACGATTGTAATATAGCAGATCATTGTGTAATTGGTATAAAAAGTATTATAGCAGGAAACTGTGTCATTGGTTCTCATGCAATATTCAGTTCCATGGTTAGTATGTTCCAAGATACTCGTGTCGGTGAATGGAGTCTGGTACAAGGAGGATGTCGCTTGAAGAAGGATGTTCCTCCATATATAGTTACTACAACAAATCCTACCAGTTATTATGGTGTGAATGTTGAAGTTCTTAAACACTTCAATGTTTCCGAAAAGATAATTCAGCACATTGCTCAGGCTTATGGATTAATTTTCCATTCAAAAGTAAGCATTGCCGATGCATTAATAAGAGTAGTGCAAGAGGTTCCAATGAGTGATGAGATAGAAAATATCATAAACTTTATCAAGAACTCGAATAAAGGACTTATTTAAGCATACTTTTTACCTTTATTATGAAAGTCGTAAGCCACGAAAAAAATAAAATGGCTTACGGCTTTTTTTTATTATCAAAGCAGTGATTCAAATTCGAACTTTTTGGCCAATAATAGACCAAAATAAACCTTTATACAGTATGTTTTATCCTCTACTTTTGTAGAATAAAACAAGATTAAACATGCGAAAAAAGAAAATTATTATTCTGACTCAATTATTCTTTGTATTTACATTTTTTTCCTGTGATTTATTTGAATATCAACCCTACGACGGACGCATAAACGGAGAAACAGGCATTAACAAAAAAAATATAAAACTCATAGAGCAAAACACTGAAGGAAAAGATACTATACGTTTTGTCATGATGGGCGATTCTCAACGTTGGTATGACGAAACAAAAGACTTTGTGACTTGTCTAAACAAGCGCAATGATATTGATTTCGTTATTCACGGCGGTGACATGAGTGACTTCGGTGCTACCAAAGAATTTATGTGGATGCGTGATATTATGAATTTGCTTAAAGTTCCTTATGTAGCTATTCTTGGTAACCACGACTGTCTGGGGAATGGTGAAGATATATATGAGGAGATATTCGGTGAAGAGAATTTCTCTTTTATGGCGGGTAATACAAAATTTGTTTGCCTGAATACTAATGCACTCGAATATGACTATTCGCATCCGATTCCTGATTTCACCTTTATAAATAATGAACTTAAGAATAAAAATCCTAATCAGGAGAAAACTGTTATTGCTATGCATGTAAGACCACTTGGTGTACAATTCAATAATAACTCTGCCCAGCTTTTCGAATATTATGTCAAACAATTCCCTGGTATACAATTCTGCCTTAACGCTCATGATCATAATATTGAGGTGAACGATCTTTTTAATGATGGAATAATCTACTATGGAAGTAACTGCATGAAAGATCGAAGTTACCTATTGTTTACATTAACTCCTAAAGGATATACTTATGAAGTGGTACGATATTAAAAAATTACATTATATAATCTCTTTCTTTTTACTAATCCCATTTAATGCTGATGCACAGAACAAATACGAACAACACGTTGAGCGTTATCAATCTGCATGGCAAAAGCTAATACCCAAATATACAAAGTTGCAGTTTGCCGGTTCAATGGGATTATTATCTGCAGGAATAGGCTGGGATTATGGGAAGCAGCACCAATGGGAAACTGATGTTATGCTTGGATTTGTGCCTCATTATAACTCTAAATCTAAGGCTACATTTACGCTGAAACAAAATTTTATGCCCTGGAAAGTAGATCTGGGGAATAATTTTTCAATTGAACCTCTTGCCTGCGGACTTTACATAAATACTGTTTTAAGTGAAGATTTCTGGGTGAAAGAGCCAGATCGCTACCCACAGGGGTATTATAACTTCTCAACAAAAATAAGATCGAATATTTTTGTAGGACAACGGTTTACTTATAATCTGGATACAAATAAAGCCAAAATAGCAAGAGCTATAACGCTTTTTTACGAGATAGGCACAAGCGATCTTTATATAATTAGTGCTTTTGGAAACAGCTATCTTAAACCTGAAGATTATCTTCATCTGTCATTAGGGGTAAAGCTACAAATACTTTAAAAGTCTTTGAAGCTCTTAAGTACAATTACTAAATGGTTCTGTTTTTAAAATCTCTGTTTTTGCTTATTAATATAGTTGAGACAAGCAAAATCAGGGCGTTTTATAAGTATAGCCTACAGAGAAAAGGACCAAAACCAGGACGAGACAAGGTGCTAGATCGCTAGATCACCGCTAGATCAAATTTATTTAATCTAGCACCTTCTACACATTAGAAGCCAAGTAGTTACACACCTACTGCTAGATTGCTAGATCAATTTCGCAAAATTAAAATTTATGAGTGTTTCTGTTTATTATATCTCTCCTGCTTTTCATAAAGATGCCACCGGAGTTTATTTTATATCCCGAGTAGTTTTATATTTTCAAAACCAGATATTAATAATATCTTGTACAAAAGAATGTAATCTTCTGTACAGAACAATTAAATCTTTTGTACAGAAGAATGCATTCTTTTGTACAAGGATACACAAACTTCCGGCTTATATTTTAAAAGAACAGGCCGAAGTTTAACTGAACTCCGGCCTGATCGTTTTTTATCTCCGGTTATACCTTTCAATATTAGAGGAGAATTATTATGCTTCTATTAAATATTTCTATTTGAATACATCTTTCGACTTAACTTTTATAATCTTTCCAAAGGATGAAAGCTTAGTCATATCAATTTTCTTAGAATTGCCTACAACTACATATGTTATAGTACGATCTTTTACGTTCTGATTATAGAAGTTTACCACATCTTTAATATCAAAATTGGTAACGTTCGCAATAATGTCTTTATTCGGATCGGAAGTATATCCCTCTTTTATTAAAGATGAAATCTTTAAAGATCGTTCGCGAAAAGAAGGATATTCATTATTAGCCTTGTTTACAACATCCTGTCGGGCAATATCAATACGTTCGGCTGTCTCCGGCATCTGCTTAATCAATGAATCAAGAATTCCCATTGCATCCGTAGTTTTGTCACTCTGAGTTGAAAGCATTGCTACCAGCTGACCATTCTTATCACTGTATTTATATGGAGGAAGTTTATATGTTGCATGCACTCTATAGGCCAAAGAACGGAATTCACGAATCTCCTGAAATAGAACAGAACTCATGCTCCCACCAAAATAGCTATTAAACAAAGCCGATTGATAGCGTTGTGAAGAGTTATCGCTTACACCTCCTCTGATATAACCTCCTATAATACTTTGAGATGATTTTGGATCATCAATAAAATAAACGGTTTGTTCTTTATATTCCTTTTCTTCTCTACAAACCGGAGTTTGCGAAGGTACATTAACCTTTTCTACTCCAAGATTCTTAGTTATTTGGTCAACAATAGTTTCGGGTGCTAAATTCCCGCAATAATGTATATTACATTCAACTCTCTGAATGTTATTAAATTCAGAAATCAAATCCTGCCCTTTGAGTTTCTTTATTTCAGAAACAGATAATCGGTTCAGGTATTCGGATTTATCTCCGTAGCGCACTTTGTCGAGCAGTGCATTAGCCAACTCATCCGGAGATCGTTTAATAGCTTTTACTCTCAGTTTAGCCTCATCAACTACTTGCTTCATCTTTTTAGGTTCCGCCTTCGCATGATTAAAGAAGTCGGTAACCTGTTCTAATGTTGCTTCAAAATTCTTATCAAATCCTGATATTTCAATACGGAATTTATTCTGTTCGGCAGCAAAAGATAATGTGCTACCCAGATTCTGTAATCTGGCTCTGAATTGATCAAAAGAAGAAGATTCTGTTCCTAAAAGATTCAGGTAAGTAGCCATTGGACTTAAAAGCTTTGACTCTAAAGTTCCTTTTCCATATTCAATATTTAAAGTAAATATATCATTTTGCGGATTAGAGGCAGCATAAAGAACAACCTTAGGAGCTACCTGAATTGCTTTAGCATCATTCTTGAAATCGAGAAAGCGTGGATGTGCATCCAATGTCTTTATCTGTTCCATTTCCTTGGCAAAATCTGATTTTGATTCCGAGTTCTGAGGAATTATAGGGGCGAATCCAGGCTTTTTAAGATTATTCTTAGGATAATTACCTGTTTTCTTTTTTACCTGAAGATAATTATCTGTGAAATATTTATTTGCGATTTTTACTACATCATCTTTTGTAAGATCATCTATCTTCTTAACTTCATTCAGATAATCGGTCCAGCTTTTACCTTCTGAAAACAGAGACAACATTTTTTGTGCACGAGAGTCTATGTTTTCCAGGTTTTTAATATAATTCCTTTTTTGCTCTAATTTGAGACTATTAAAAACTTCATCCGAAAAATCCCCCTTTTTCACTCTGTCTATTTCGTGCATTACAAGCTTCTTAGCTCCGGAATATGACTGGAACAGCAGTTTTGGAACAGTCAGTACTCCCACTACTCCTGCTTCATTCATGCTAAGATTCAAAGCTCTGGATTCCATAATTTTGCCATCCACAGCAAGTTTATCAAGATATCCGGTACTATTATCATTATTCAGAATCCCCATAGCAATGCGAAGTGCTACTTCATCTTCGTGATTAGCAGGAACTCCTCTCCAACCCAGGACTAATGCCTTCACTATTGGAATTGGAACCTTAATTTTAAATTCTTCCACTCCTGAAAAAGGCGGCAAAGGCACAATCTCTCTTTTCGGTGCATCTCCTTTTCTAATTCTTGAGAATGTTTTTTCTAATACCGGAAGAACTTCTTCTGCTTTAAAATCGCCGCTTAATATAAGTCCCATATTACCTGAAACATAGTATTTCTCGAAAAACTTCCTCATCTCAGAGAGCTGAGGATTTTTAAGATTTTCAGTGCTTCCTACAATAGGGAAAGCATAGGGATGAGGAGTAAAGAAACGTTCTGCAACTTTTTCAAAAGCTTGATATCCCATCATGTCATTATACATATTCTTCTCCTCATACACTGTTTCAAGTTCACTTTGAAACAAACGGAAGACAGGATTCATCAAACGTTCGCTATTAAGCTCAGCCCACTGATTTATATACTGAGGTGAAAATTCGTTGTGGTAAATAGTGCAGTCGTAAGAAGTACCTGCATTTAATCTACTTCCACCGTATTTTGAGATAAGCCGGTCGAACTCATTAGGGATCACATATTTTGAAGACCGAATACTCAGTTCATTTATTTCCTTCTGAATCTGTTTGCGCTTAGCTTCATCTTTAGTCTGTGCAAGCTCGTCATACTTCTGAGCAATAGAATCTAATAAGATTTTCTCTTCACTATAATTTAGAGTTCCAATCTTATCAGTCCCTTTAAACATCATATGCTCAAAATAATGAGCAATACCTGTATTGGGACAATCTTTCGATCCTGCTTTAACTACAACTGCACCAAAAATTTTAGGTTGGGAATGATCTTCATTAAGCCAGACTGAAAGACCGTTACTTAATTTGAACTCTTTTACATTAAGAGATTCCGAGAGTTGAGCATGCGCAGACCCGCTCAACAAACTACCAAAGATTGCTGATAACACGATTTTTTTCATTTTTGATTAAATAAATTCTATTTCTTTCCTTCTTCCTGAGGAATGCGAAAAGCGGTATAGAGTTCTATAACTGCAGCAATGGTAAGAGTTAACATCCATTCGTTACCGTGAGGAAGTGTAAACATCAACACACCAGTAATTATCAGGAAAACAGCTCCAAATATCTGTTGGTTATAAAGTCGCTTTAAAACAACATTATTTCCTTTATAAGAAGAAAATATCTGAACTACAGCAATAGCCAGAGCCCCAATACAATAAATATATGGAGAAAGATTCCAGTTAGTAATATAAGATGCTGCTCCTATAAGCAAAAGTATTGCTCCAATAATAAAGATTAACGATTGATATTTTTTCATTTTTGAGGTTCTTCTTTTACATTTGTGTCTTGTTCATCATCTTGAATGATATAAATATCTTCATTAGGCTTCTTCATCAGATATTTTTCACGTGCCACTTTTTCAATAGAACGTGGATTAGTAGTCAACTCATTCAATCGTTTTGTGTTTTCATTATAATCCGCCTGATATTCTCTTATGCTTTCGTGAAGTTTGTTTATTTTACGAATATTAGAGATGCGACGCACCATACTATTCTCATCGAGAAAGCCGATAATAGTCACAAAAATAAGCACCGTAATCAAGTACTTATGTCTTCTGATAAATTCCCAAATTGTATGAAGTTTACTCATTTTTTCATCAAGTTGAATATGGATACAAAGATAGAAATATTTCTTAACCTACATTTTAATAATCGATAATTTAATGTACATTTGCACTGATAGAAAAAGAAGTATCCCGAAAATATGGAAAATTATATAGTATCGGCTCGTAAATATCGTCCTTCCACTTTTGAATCAGTAGTAGGTCAAAAGTCATTAACTACAACATTAAAGAATGCAATTGCTGCCCAGAAGCTAGCACATGCATATTTATTTTGTGGTCCACGTGGTGTAGGAAAGACTACTTGCGCCCGTATATTTGCTAAAACAATCAATTGCTTGAATCCTACAGCCGATGGTGAAGCGTGTAATGAATGTGAATCATGTAAAGCGTTCAATGAACAACGTTCGTATAATATTCATGAACTGGATGCTGCTTCAAACAATAGCGTAGACGATATCCGGCTTTTGATAGAGCAGGTTCGCATCCCGCCACAGATCGGTAAATATAAAGTATATATTATTGATGAGGTTCACATGCTATCTACCGCAGCATTCAATGCATTTCTTAAAACATTGGAAGAACCGCCCAAACATGCTATTTTTATTCTTGCAACAACAGAGAAGCATAAACTGCTGCCAACAATTTTGTCTCGCTGTCAGATTTATGATTTTAATAGAATCAGTGTACAAGACACTGTAAATCACCTTGCACACGTAGCACAGCAGGAAGGAATAAATGCTGAGCCTGAAGCTTTAAATGTTATCGCTCAGAAAGCTGACGGTGGTATGCGTGATGCTTTATCCATTTTCGATCAGGTAGTAAGTTTCACTGCCGGAAATGTACAGTATCAAAGTGTTATCGAGAATCTGAACGTCCTTGATTATGAATACTATTTCAAATTAACCGATAAGTTTATTGAAAATAACGTTAGCGATTCGCTTCTTATCTTCAATGATATTTTGAATAAAGGCTTTGAAGGCAGTCACTTTATAACTGGGTTAGCTTCACATTTTCGTGACTTGTTAGTTAGTAGAGATGAATCAACTCTTCAGCTTCTGGAAGTTGGTGCCAGCATTCGTAACAGATATAAAGAACAAGCAGCTAAATGTAAACCTCAGTTCCTTTACAAAGCGATGAAGCTTGCCAATGAATGTGATCTGAGTTATCGTGTAAGCAAAAACAAACGTTTTTTAGTGGAGCTAACTCTGATTCAGATAGCGCAACTTACTGCAGAACCAGATGATGTGAGTCATGGGCGTAGCCCTAAACAATCTATAAAACCAATATTCAACCAGCAAAATAATGCTGCGGTACAGCAACAAGTAGCTGCACCTGTTTCTCAGAACCAACAAACTGCTCCAGCCTCAGCATCAAATAATACTAATGCTGCACCGTCTGCTGTTGTTTCATCGGCTCATACCAGTCCTGTAACAAACATAAAAGTTAAGGAAGAAAAGAAAGTTCCGGTAATGAAAGCCGGCAGTTTAGGTATATCGATCAAGAATCCTTATAAGAATGAGCAAGAGCAGAAGACTAAAGTGACTGAATCTGGTCCATCTCTTAAAAGGCATGAAGAAGATTTTGCTTTTAACGAGATAGATCTGAACCACTACTGGATTGAGTTTGCCCAGTCTCTACCTATAGAGCAAAGGGGGATTATGATGCGTATGAAGAATTCTCCTGCTAAATTAATCTCTGCTACATCCATTGAAATGGTTGTAGATAATGAGATTGTGGCAAGAGATATGAACAATATGATTCCTGCAATTCAGAATTATTTGAGAACTCAATTACGGAATAACAAAATTACCATGACAGTCCGTGTAAGCGAAGAACAAGAAGTGGTACGTGCGTATAGCAGAGTTGAACGTTTTCAAATGATGGCTCAAAAGAATCCTGAACTAATTAAGCTTAAAGAAGCTTTCGGATTAGAACTCTATTAAATGCAATAAACCAGTTCAAATTGTATAAATCTGCATTTTAAAAGAAGAGTATAAATAGACTGAAGCATTCAATTTCTCTACAATATAAAATAGTCAGGGCTGCCCAAAAGGACAGCCCTGATTCTTAAGTATAACTGGTTAGGTAGATAAACAGTTTTATTTTCTGTTCATCAGGCGATAACTCGCCATTTCTTCATATTTCGTTCCCGGACGACCGTAATTACAATATGGGTAAATGGAAATACCACCACGAGGAGTGAATATTCCTGTTACTTCTATATACTTAGGATCCATTAAGCGAATTAAATCCTTCATTATTATATTAACGCAGTCTTCGTGAAAAGCACCATGATTACGAAAACTAAACATGTATAACTTCAGACTTTTACTCTCAACCATTTTCACATCAGGAAGATAAGAAATCCGAATTTCAGCAAAATCAGGTTGCCCGGTTATGGGACAAAGACTAGTAAATTCGGGACAATTGAACTGTACCCAGTAATCATTCTCTGGATGCTTATTATCAAAAGCTTCCAGCACTTCGGGAGCATATATATTCTTATATTCAGTTGCTCTTCCCAATATAGATAGTTGATCCTTTAAATCTGTCATTATTCCTATTTTTATATTATCGTTCTAGTTTTTTCTTTTCAGATATTCTTGCAGGCCATGATTTCTCAGCTTACAAGCCGGACAATGTCCACACCCATCAGCAGGAATTCCGTTATAACAAGTCAACGTTTCATTGCGAACAAGATCAAACACTCCAAGTTCATCTGCCAATGCCCATGTTTCAGTTTTATCTATCCACATTAATGGTGTATGAATAACAAACTGTTCATCCATAGCTAGATTGAGTGTTACATTCAATGATTTCACAAATGAATCTCTGCAATCCGGATAACCACTAAAGTCAGTTTGCGAAACTCCGGTAACCAAATGGCGAACTCCTTTCTCTCTGGCAAAAACAGCAGCAATACTCAAAAAGAACAAATTTCTTCCCGGCACAAATGTATTAGGAAAAGAGTCTGCTGGTTTCTCCTGATCCATTTCTATAGAACTATCTGTTAAGGAGTTGCTTCCTAGTTTACTAATAAATGAAGCATCCATCAAATGAAATTCCACATCAGCTTTTTCGGCAATATTACGTGCAATATCTACCTCTTTCTGATGCTTCTGACCATAAAGGAAGCTCAAAGCATATACCTTTTTAAAATGTTTTTTTGCCCAAAAGAGACATGTAGTCGAATCCTGTCCGCCGCTAAATAATACCAAAGCAGACTCATTACTCATTCTCATCAAATTTCTTTTATTTTAATTACGCTGTAAGAAATATCTTCATCATAAACATCCGTTTCTTCAGTAAGCTTCACATAATTTACTACTCTGCGTGTAATCGGAAGAACCAAAATTTCAAATAATGTTTTAGCAATAGTCTCAACAACTATTATCTGAAATACAACACTTGTAGGGATTACAAAAAGGAATCCGATAGTAGTAAAGACGAGAGTATCGGCCAACTCTCCTACTAAAGTCGAAGCAACAGCTCTTTGTCCAAACTTCTTTCCCTTATGCAGAATCTTCATCTTACTCATTACATAGGAATTAAGAAATGAACCGACCAGAAAAGCAAGCAAACTTGCAAGTGCAATACGAGGAGTTTGCGCAAGAACGGAAGCATAAGAAGTTTGCATCGTCCAATGCGGAGCCGGAGTCAGAGCTACTGAAGCTTGAAATAGCAAAATTGCCAGAAAATTAACAGCGAAAGCAATCCAAATTATAAGTCTTGCTTTACGAAATCCCCACACTTCTGTAATACAGTCATTAATAACATAAGAAATAGGGAAAATAATCAATCCTGCAGTTGATGGAAAACCAAAGATTTCGAATTGTTTTACTGCGAGAATGTTGGAAAGGACAAGGCACATACTAAATAGTATGCCCATTAGCATAAAAGAAACAGTTACTTTACTTTTCATTTTTCTTGTTTTTTACGTGGTGTTCAAGCACACGACCTCTATTCAAGGCGTCGTATTTTTAAATTTCGGGTGCAAATGTAAGAATAAAAATGCAAGAAAAAAACAAGAATCAGTTAAAAGTAAAAAATAAAGGGCAATCTTCGGATTGCCCTTTACCTAGTCTCCTTAAATAAGTAAGACCAGTCAAATGGTTTGGTTGTTAAATAGCAAGTTTAGTTAGTCTAATTATTATTTCATTATAGTTTTCCCGTTCTATTAGAATGTATAATCAACACCTACTCCAAATACTTTGTTTGTACGGGTAAAGACATCTGTTCCAGCAAGACCTGTTCCATTATACCCTACACTATTAGCATCTTCAGCTGTCGATTTAGAAACTTTAGTATATTTATCATAATTGGTGAAGAAATAAGCAACATTCACCTTTAAACTTTTAGTTAGTTTAAATGCAGCACCCATACCTACAGAATACGAACTTGTAGTAAAACTCATATCAGACATGTACTTATCCTGCAATTCATAATTTGTACTTTGAAATCCGCCACTCACAAGAACTCTGTCTGTAATATCCCATTCAGCACCAGCAAGATATTCGTCTGTACCTCCACCTAAATAATTTTGCTTATCATTAGCCATCTTTGCATCCTTATCATAATAGTGATTCCATCCTAAAGATGCACGAACAGAAGGAAGTATTGAATACTGAGCACCAACAGTAAGCATTGCAGGAATATCATTCGGAGTATTTACACCATGATCGTAAGCAATAACACCTGTTGAATTTACTTTTGTTTTATTTTCAATATTCAGATTAGTCTTAAATTCATACTTAGCACCAAGATTCAGTTTACCGATTTTATAATCAACACCGATAATAGGTGTAAGTCCCCATCCGCTTTGATCGCAATCAAGTTCTTTATCTGTTGATCCAGCTACTACACTAGATATAGCATTAGCCGCAGTAGTTGCAGAAGCGGCAGCAGTAGTATATTGAGCAGCAAGTTGTGTATTACCTGCAGCAGTTGCAGCAGCGGCGGCAGTTGTATATTGTGCAGCAGCTGCACTATATAGACCTTTTTTTGTAAGCAATTGATTTTTGATTGATTCATCGTTCAAATTAACCATATCGCCTCCATTCAGGTTTGCACTTATATTTCTTAAGTAACCAAAATAGCTGTTACTTACATAATTCATACGTCCACCTCCAAAAACTGCAAGATTATCATTCAACTTATAAGTAGCTCCCAGTTGCAAACCAAAAATATACTGTCTACCTTGCATATAGCTGCTTACTGTATATTGATTTGTTCCTGCAAAACCAACTTTAGAAAGTACAATCGGAATCATTGCAACTTTAGATTCAAAAGAAGCCAATCCTTCATTGAATGTAGCTTTACCTCCACCACCGGTTACAGCAAAACTACCAGAGAAAGTCCAGTTCCTTTTTTTATAAGCAGCCTGAAAACTTGGGATAAAAGGAGCTGACGCCTCTCCTTTGAATTCTTTGGTTGCACTTCCGCCATTTCCTGCAAAAGGTGCAAATGTAGAATTAATAGTTCTTGTTTGGAAAGCACTTTGCCCATTTAATGATAAGTGAAAACCGTCATTTAAAAAAGCAACACCTGCCGGATTAGAATAAACAGCATCAATTTCCGTAGATGCGCCACGAGCTATATTACGAAGAAAGGCTACATTCTGATTTGTGTTTGTCAAAAGTCCACCTGCAAAGGTTGGAACTGAAACGATTAACATTAAAAAGCTAATCAATGATAATTTTCTCATAAGATTTTATATTTTAATATTCAAGGCGCAAAGGTAGCATAAAATTGCACACAGCAAACAAAAATGTGCTATTTTTTCATTTTGATTACTGAATTAAAAACAAAATAGACACAAAAGAAATAGTTTCAATGGAAACAAAAAAAAATAGGTTATCCATCACGGACAACCTATTTATAATGTTCACAATTAACAGTTAACCTAGTTAAACACAAAATTTACTAAAGAACGAATATCTGTCGAAGAAGAACCAATATACACCTTAAAGGCTCCTGGTTCTGCTACCCAGTCATGTGAAGTCTCATTAAAGAATTTAAGAGCATCTTGTCCAATTTTGAAAGAAACAATTTTCTCCTCTCCTGGAGCTAATTCAATTTTTTGAAAATCCTTCAATTCTTTTACAGGACGAATTACACTACACTTTTCATCACCAATATAAAGTTGAACAACTTCTTTACCTTTTACATTTCCAACATTCTTAACCGGAATTGTTACAGTAATCTCTTCAGTTCCCGAAATATTCTTCTTATCGGCAACAGCCTTTCCATACTTAAACTGAGTGTAACTCAATCCATGACCAAAAGGGAAAAGAGCGGGAATCTTTTTAGTATCGTGCCAACGATAACCAACCAAAATATCCTCTTTATATTCTTCCTTTACACCATCTCCGGGATAAGCAATAGTTCCAAATGAATGTGCAGCATTATCTTCCAGTTTTACAGGGAATGAGAATGGAAGCTTACCACTTGGATTAACCTCACCTGTTATTATGTTTGCAATAGCATTTCCCGATTCAGATCCCGGATACCATGCCTGCAAAACACTTGGTACATTCTTAATCCATGGCATTTCAACAGCATTACCACTTAAAAGAACTACTACCATATTCTTATTGACTTTTAATAAATCATTGATCAGCTCAGTTTGTCCAAAAGGAAGTGCCAGTGATTTACGATCAGCATTCTCGCAATCCTGGAAATTATTCTTATTCAATCCACCTACAAAAATTATCAAATCGGCATTTGCAGCTTGCTTTACAGCTTCCGCATGAAGAGAATCAGTATTAAAATCAGGAGCAATTTCACGATCATACACAGGTTTTCCTGAAGCATATCCCATTGTATATTTCACTTTATCACCAAACTTAGATTGCAAACCAGCCAAAGGAGAAACTTCTTTCTTCACTTTCAGTACAGATGATCCACCACCTTCTGTTAAACGACGAATTGCATTCTCTCCCACTACAAGTATTGAGCGATATTTATTTCCATTTAAAGGAAGAATCGCTTCTTTCTTCTTAGCAGACTCATTTTTTAATAAAACAATACCTTCTTCGGCAATTGTACGAGCTGTATTATAATGCTCATCGCTGGTAAAAGATCCCCATGGACGATTACGATTCATTGCAGTGCGGAATATTAATCGAAGTATTCTGCTAGCCTTATCATCAATAGTGCTCATTGGATAAGTTCCATCCTTTAAACCTTTCAGGTATGCCGAAGCCAGATAATAATCATCATAAGCAAACTTCTTTCCTGAACTAAGTCCGTTTGTGTAAGATCCCATTTCTATATCCAAGCCATTGAATACAGCTTCTTTTGTATCATGTGCTCCACCCCAGTCGGTTACCACACATCCATCAAATTTCCATTCACCTTTCAATATTTTATTCAATAAGAGATCGTTATGACAGGCATGTTGCCCACGAACTTTATTATATGATCCCATAATACTCCAGCTTCCTCCTTCAACTATGGCAGCTTTAAATGCAGGAAGATATATTTCATATAATGCTCGATCACTAAGCTGAACGTCAATACTACCACGCCAAACTTCCTGATTATTCAGTGCATAATGTTTTACGCAAGCCGCAACTCCATTAGATTGCAGACCTTTAACATAAGGAACTACCATCTTAGAAGCAAGATATGGATCCTCTCCCATATACTCAAAATTTCGTCCGTTTAAAGGTGTTCGATAGATATTTACGCCAGGTCCCAATAATATATCTTTTCTGCGATAACGGGCCTCTTCACCAACGGCTTTACCATAAATAGCAGACATTTGTGGATTCCATGTAGCAGCCAGACAGGTTAGTGCAGGGAAAGCAGTACAGGAATCATTTGTCCACTCTGCATTGCCCCAGCTATCCCAAAGTATTTCTTCACGAACTCCATGAGGACCATCACTCATCCATATTTCGGGAATACCTAAACGAGGCACCCCATGACTGCTAAATTTGGATTGAGCCGTACAGAGCTTAACTTTTTCTTCCAATGTCATTTTAGACAATGCATCTTTGACGCGGACTTCAATAGGCTGATTATCGTCCAGATAAACAGGCTTTTGTTGTGCTTTTAATGAAACAACTCCCAATGAAATGGCAATTGCAACATATACAAATTTCATTTTCATGATTAGATATTTTGATTATTTTAATGTTTTAATAAACAGTTCGTTACTTTTCAGATTGTCAGAAATAGCTTTCAGTGAGATATTTCCTTTGTTATTAGTAGACTGAATCACAACCAGGCATTTTCCATAGAATGCATGTCGAGAATGCGCCTTAAAGCTTTCGCTACTTATTGGACTTCCATTATCAACTCCCACAATAGTTCCTTCTCCTTTAAGTTCAAAATTAATCAGATTATCAGTATTCGGACAAAGGTTTCCATCTTTATCTTTCACCTCTACAGTTACAAAGCTAAGATCTTTACCATCTGCCGTAATCTGTTTTCTATCGGCTGACAAAGTAATCAGAGCAGGACTACCTGCTGTTTTTATCTCTTTACTTAGTACTTCTTTTCCATTTTTACGGGAAACTACTTTAACTGTTCCGGGAACAAATTTCAAACGCCACATTACATGGAAATCATCTTTTCCTTTTTTTCTTATGCCTTGAGATACTCCGTTAAGGAAAAGCTCTACTTCATCAGCATTATTATAGTATGCCCAAAGGTCTACTGTTTCACCTTCCTTCCAATTCCAGTGAGGAAAAATGTGAAGAACGTCTTTTTTAGTCCATTCAGACTGATACATATAATATACATCCTTAGGGAATCCGGCAAGATCTACAATTCCAAAATAGGAACTACGGGCAGGCCAGCTGTAAGGAGTAGGTTCTCCAAGGTAATCAAAACCTGTCCATACATACATTCCACCAATAAAATCGTTATTCTTCACCAATCTCCAACTGTCTTCATGAGTGGTTCCCCAAGGCACATGACAATTATCATACGAAGAACAAGATAAAGACTCATCGAAGAAAGGAATATCCCAGCGAGAAGGCCAGATATACATACTATCACTCGGCATGCGATAATAACCACGCGTCATCAAACCAGAAGTTGCTTCCGTAACAATAAAAGGTTTACCCGGAAAATTCTTAGGAACATCTTTAAAGTATGATTCATGATAATTAAATCCAATAATATCCAATGCTTTTGAGCGGAAAAGATGATTATTCGGATCCGGTTCATTATTTCCGGCAGTAATTGGACGTGTTGCATCCAACTCCTTAACCATATTGGCTAGTTTTAAGGTAAGCAAAGAATTTACACTCATGGAATCTCCCCTATTGGCAAGCATTTTTGAATCACGCTTAAAGTTCAGTAACAAATTTGCAGCCTGCAGATCCAGGGTATCAGCACTTGCATCCGTCCATTGTTCCAAAACTTCATTACCTATACTCCACATAAAAATAGAAGGGTGATTGCGATCACGAAGAACATGATCGGTTAAATCGCGTTCGTGCCACTCATTAAAATAGCGTGAATAATCGTGCGCAGTTTTTTTCTTGCGCCACATATCAAACGATTCATCCATAACAATAAATCCCATGCGGTCACATAAATCAAGCAATTCTGGAGCCGGAGGATTATGTGAGCAACGAATTCCATTACATCCCATTTCTTTCAGAATTTCAAGCTGTCGCTGAATAGCACGAGTGTTTACTGCTGCACCAAGGCAACCTAAATCGTGGTGCATGCACACCCCTATTATTTTTGTTTGAACGCCATTCAATGTAAATCCTTTCTGTGCATCGAATTTAAAATAGCGAATACCAAATGGAGTTTCGTATTCATCTATCACTTTTCCGCCAACACTTACCTGAGTAACCACCTTATATAAATAAGGATTCTCTAAAGTCCAAAGTTCCGGATTGGAAATATCAATAGTTTGTTTTGCTCCTTCGACCACTCCTGGTTTTATTTTCAATGTACTGACAGATCTCTTAACTTCCGCACCCGTGTTATTAAGAATAAACGAACTTAGTTGTGCAGTAACAACCGACTTTGAATCATTTTTCACTTTTGTTTCAAGAGCAATCGTTGCTTGTTGACTGGATACTTTTGGAGTTGTAACATACGTTCCCCATTGATCAACATGAATAGGATTGGCAATAGTCAGCCACACATTCCGATAGATTCCACATCCTGAATACCAACGAGAGTTTGGTTGCTCACTATTATCAACTCTCACAGCAATAACATTTTTCTGGCCGAACTTAATATAAGGAGTAAGATCATAGCGGAAAGATATGTAACCATAAGGACGTTTCCCCAAAGAAGTACCATTTATCCACACTTCTGAATCCATATATACACCATCAAAGTCTACAAAGACCTTTTTTCCTTTAATATCAGATTGTATCATGAAGGATTTGCGATACCAACCAATACCACCAGGCAATGCCCCACCTCCACAACCAGAAGGATTATCCTTACTGAATTGCCCTTCTATAGCCCAATCATGAGGAAGATTCAGAACACGCCACGAATTATCATTGAAATTTGGAGAGAAAGCTTCTTTCACTTCACCTAAATGAAAGGTCCAGTTGTTATTGAAGCTAGATATAATACGAGATGTAGCGCCATAGCACGAAACAGACAGCAATATTAAAAAAGCTGTTATTGCCGGGCAAATGAGATTATACCTTTTCATATTTTAAAGTTAACAGGTTATATTTATTTTTCCTTGTACAGAACAATTCATTCTTCTGTACAAAAGAATGAATTGTTCTGTACAAAAGAAAACAATCTTTTGTACAAGGATTTATTAAAGGCTGAGGTTATAGTTTAATAACTTGCTTAGTGCCGTTATATTTTACAGTCTTACCCTTTGATTTTAAATCAAACGCTTTTGGATTTGCCTGATTAACAAGCACCACATTAAACGTACGGTTTTTCAGCATCCCATTAAATTCACCTTTTCGGTCGCCAATAACCAACGATTTTGAAAGCTCATCATAAGTAAACTCAATAGTGGCAAATTTACCTTTCTCATAATTATAATTATCCCCTTCATCTTCATACAGTTTAAAAGAACCATCTTTTCCACTGTAAACGAATAATGTTATATTATCAGCAGGCTTTTCATTTGAATACTGCATATCAGGACCAAAAGGAATGATAGCACCTTCGCGAACAAAAAGAGGAATTCGTTCGTAAGGAGCAGCAATATTCAGCTTTTGTCCTCCACGAATATACTTACCAGTATAGAAGTCATACCATCCGGTTGTCTCCGGAAAATAGATTTCTCGTGAACGAGCTCCATATTGATACACCGGACAAACCATCAGTGCAGGGCCAAACATATACTGATCACCAATATTATTAACCTTAACATCCTTTTCAAAATCCATCACCAAGGCACGCATAATAGTGTAATCCTTGAAATAAGTCATCCCGGCAAGTGAATAAATATATGGCATCATACTATAGCGTAACTTTGTATAATACACTATTGACTGATAAGCAGGATGACTATCAGGAGCTATATTATATACTTCACGATAAGGGAACTGGCCATGAGCCCGGAACAAAGGAGCAAATGCACCAAACTGATACCAGCGGGTGTTAAGTTCACGCCACTCTTTCAGGTCGGCATTTTCTTCTCCGGTCTTATCAAACACACGCTGACCTTTTTCATATCTTTTTTCTACGCAGAAACCTCCAATATCCATAGTCCAGTAAGGAATACCAGCCATTGAGAAATTAAGTCCCGCAGAAATTTGCGCCTTCATGTCTTCCCATCGGGTTGCAATATCTCCACTCCATGTAGCAGTTGAATAACGTTGCAGTCCGGCAAATCCCGAACGGGTTAAAAGGAAAACACGCTTATCAGGGTCAACTCCTCTTTGTCCTTCATAGATTGCCTGCGCATTCATCAAGGCATACGTATTGAAATATTTAGTTGAAGGGCCCAAAGCAGTAGGACCGCACAATTTCTTTCGGTATTCCATATCCGTACAATCACGAACATTTGGTTCGGAAGCATCCATCCACCATGCATCAATACCCTTTGTATAAAGCTTTTCTCTCATCTGTTCCCAGAAAAGTTTACGGGCACCAACAGAATAAGGGTCATAGAAAGAACCAACATAACCAGGTCCAACCCAATCACGAATACTGTCTTTAACAGCTTGGTGATACATCCATCCATTCTTGTCGAATTCTTTATAATTTGCTGTTGTTGCATAGAATTTAGGCCAAACAGAAATCATAATCTTTGCATTCATCTGATGAACAGAATCAACCATAGCTTTTGCATCAGGGAAACGTTTCAAATCAAAATCATGGCTTCCCCATGCATTTTCTGGCCAGTAATTCCAGTCGAGCACAATATTATCAATAGGAATCTGACGTTTACGAAATTCTTTCAATGCACCTAGCAATTCATCCTGAGTTTTATAACGCTCGCGACTTTGCCAGTATCCCATAGCCCACTTAGGCATAATCTGAGATTTACCGGTCAGCTTACGATATCCACCAATCACTTCATCCATATTTTTCCCCTTAATGAAATAGTAATTTATCTCATTACCCATTTCACTATAAAGAGCCAGTTTGTTTTGCTGACTATCAGGAACAGGACTCAATGCTTTCAATGCCATATAAGAAACACCGCCATCTGGTTTCCATTCAATCCGTATTGGAACTCTTTTCCCTTTTTCCAGATTAACAGTAAACTTATAGCTATTAGGATTCCATGCAGTACGCCAACGTTCCTGCACTACCTTTACATTATTAATATATACTTCAGTATAACCTGCATAGTACAACCAAAAACGATAAACTCCGCTTTCATTTGCCTCAAGTTCACCAGCGTAAGTTACATTAGCACCATCGAACGGAAAATTAGCAGGAAGATTCTTAATTGTTTTAATATCTTCATAATCAACAGTCGATTCCGTACGGGTCACAGTTGCTTTCCCACTCTTTGGATCGGGAACATAAGTAGCAGTTAATCCACCTTCTTTACCATTTGCATCGAAAAGTTTAAATTGATTTAGTTGAGCATATTCACGGTCATCACCAAATTTACTCAATGAATAGTTATCCCACAAAATTCCATAATTCTTGTTTGAGAGAACAAAAGGCACAGACACTTTCGTGTTATACTGAAAAAGAGATTCATTCTTACCTTTATAATTAAATTCATCAGACTGATGTTGTCCTAGTCCGTAGAAAGCTTCATCATCTGGAGATTCAAAAACCTGACGCATAGTGTAACCTTTGGTACCCTCCACTTCAACAGGAGTAAAAGATTTACCTCCGCCTTTATTTTCACGAAGGATAGAGTTACCTTTTATATCAGTAAAATTAACTTCGCCAGTTTTTAAATTTACAAAAGCCTTCAACGATGCAGTAGAAAGAACAGCACAATTATTCTTTTCTTCAACAGTAAAAGGAGTCGTTTTACCGGTTTGAGGAACAACAATCAAGCTCTTTTCATTTGAAAATTTATCATCAGGAGTAGCAGACACATGAACTATTTTATCATTAATCACCTGCAATCTTACTTGATTCAAACCGAAGCCTTGTTCCTTCTTTATATGTACAATAAGCCCATCAGCCGTTTTTTCAAAATCCGGTTTTGCACAAGACATAAACAACATTCCGGCTAACAAATAAATAAATATGTTTCTCATCGTTTCCCAAAAATTTAATAAGTTTTTTCAATGGTGTAAAGATATAATATAAAATGTTACCTTATATTACACATTTGTTTTATTAGCGTACGCTTTTTGATAGGAACAGGTATCTATTTGTTTCATCATGGGGTACAATTTGTTTCAAAGCCTAATAAAGGGCTAAACTTTCTTAATTTAGACAACAGTTTTACAGAAATATATTTGGGTATACGGAAGAATTTGACTTTATTTGCAATGACAATATAAAACTAAAATAAAATATGATAAACACTTCTATGACTCACAATAACCTGTCAGGCCTTAAGCGTGAGGATTTCCAAAAAACAATAAACGGTAAATCAACTGATTTATTTATTCTAAAAAATAGTAATGGTTTAGAAATCGCAGTAACTAATTATGGTGCCGCAACACTTGCAATCATGGCCCCTGATAAGAATGGGAACTACTCAAATGTAATTCTGGGACACGACAGTATAGACAATGTAGTAAACAGTCCTGAACCATTTCTTAGCACTACTATCGGACGATACGGTAACAGAATTGCCAAAGGAAAATTTACTTTATGCGGCGTTGAATATACACTTGCCACCAATAATGGACCTAACTCCCTGCATGGTGGACCAAAAGGATTTCATGCAGTAGTATGGGATGCTGAACAAAAAGATGACCAAACTGTAGAATTTAAATATACAGCGCAGGATGGTGAAGAAGGATTCCCTGGGAAACTGGATGTAATTATGACTTATTCATTAACAGATGAAAATGAATTCAAAATAAGTTATAAAGCAAAGACAGACAAAACAACCCTCGTAAATCTGACCAATCACGGTTTCTTCAACCTCGCCGGCATAGCCAATCCTACCCCAACCGTTCTCAACAACATTCTTACTATTAACGCTGATCATTACACACCAATTGATGATGTATGCATTCCTTTTGGAGAAATTGCAAAAGTAGAAGGTACTCCTCTTGATTTCAGAGCTCCTCATGTTGTTGGTGATCGTATTAATGACAAACATCAGCAAATTGAAAACGGAGCAGGATATGACCATTGCTATATATTAAACAAAAAAGAAGCAGGTGAATTAAGTTTCGCTGTAAAATGTGTAGAACCAAACAGCGGAAGATTCATGGAAGTATATACAACCGAACCAGGTGTACAGCTTTATTCCGGAAACTGGTTAAATGGTTTCGCCGGAGCTCATGGAGCTACTTTCCCTGCAAGAAGTGCTATATGTTTTGAAGCACAACATTTCCCTGACACTCCTAATAATCCTCATTTCCCTTCAGCTACTTTGAATCCGGGAGAAGAGTATACTCAAGTAACCATTTACAAATTTGGAGTTGAAAAATAATCTTTAAAAACTAATTTAATCCCATAACTAACAATTTAAACGACATGTCTAATCAACAGAAAAATTACACGTTGCCTATAGCAATGATGTTTGCCCTTTTTGCAATGGTTTCTTTTGTAACCGGTCTTACTAACCCACTTGGTATAATTGTAAAACATCAGTTTGATGCTCCTAACTGGATGACCCAATTAGGTAATGCTGCAAACTTTATAGCTTATGCCTTCATGGGTATCCCAGCTGGTATGATGCTAAAGAAAATTGGTTATAAGAAAACAGCTCTTGCAGCAATCGCGGTAGGTTTCGTCGGCGTAGGTATTCAATTCCTGTCTGGTGAAGTAAGCAGCTTTGGTGTTTATCTAACAGGCGCATTCATTTCGGGTTTCTCTATGTGTATGTTGAACACAGTAGTAAACCCAATGCTTAACACTTTAGGTGGTGGTGGCAAAAAAGGTAACCAGTTAATCCAGTTCGGTGGATGCGGTAACTCAATTTCAGCTACAATTGTTCCTATTCTTGTAGGTTATTTAATTGGTGATGCAGCACAAGCTAAAATCAGTGACGCAGCTCCTGCATTATTCATCGCAATGGGTGTATTTGCTTTAGCATTCTTTGTATTGGCTACAATGAGTATTCCTGAACCACACAGAGAATCTGCTGCAGAAAAACAAGAAAAAGACACACACAGTGCTTTATCATTCCGTCACTTCTTATTAGGAACAGTAGCTATCTTCGTTTATGTAGGTGTTGAAGTTGGTATTCCTAACTTTGTAAACTTATTCCTTACTACCGGAGCAGATGCAGAAGGTGCTAAAGGTATTGGCATGGATGCAGCTATGGCTGGTTCAATATGCGGAACATATTGGTTCTTAATGATGATTGGTCGTTTAGTAGGTGGAGTTGTCGGAGCTAAGTTCTCCAGTAAAACACAGCTTACTTTTGTAAGTTCAATTGCTTTAGTATTCTTATTAGTAGGAATGTTTGCACCAACCGATATTATCGTTTCTATGCCTGTATTTAAATCAAATATCAGCTTTGGTATGACAGCTGTACCAGTAGGTATCATGTTCTTCATCCTTTGCGGATTCTGTACATCAATTATGTGGGGTGGAATTTTCAATTTAGCAGTTGAAGGAATTGGCAAATATACAGCAATGGGTTCAGGTCTGTTTATGGTAATGGTTTGCGGTGGTGGAATTTTGCCACTTATCCAGGGAGGTTTGGCTGACATTACTAGCAGCTACTTAATGAGCTTCTGGATTGTATTTGCTGGCGTTGGTTACATCTTCTACTACGCTATTATTGGTAGCAAGAATGTAAACAAAGATATTCCTGTTGAATAATTATATTATATTTAAAATAGAAATCTAAAAATAAAACACTAATTATGGATATTGAAATTATTAGAAGTCGCTTCCAAAAGCACTTCAACGGAGAAATAGGTTCAGTTTACGCATCTCCGGGACGTATTAATCTTATTGGAGAACACACTGATTATAATGGCGGTTTCGTATTCCCTGGCGCTATTGATAAGGGAATGATGGCAGAAATTAAAATCAATGGAACTGATAAAGTAAGAGCTTACTCTATTGACCTGAAAGATTACGTAGAATTTGGATTAAACGAAGAAGATGCTCCACACGCAAGTTGGGCAAGATATATTTTTGGAGTTTGCCGCGAGATCATTAAAAGAGGTGGTAAAATTCAAGGATTCGACACTGCTTTTGCAGGCGATGTGCCTCTTGGAGCCGGAATGTCTTCATCTGCAGCATTGGAAAGCACATACGCTTTCGCATTGAATGATATGTTCAACTGTGGTATCGACAAATTCGAATTAGCTAAAATCGGACAGGCTACAGAACATAACTATTGTGGTGTTAACTGTGGTATTATGGACCAGTTTGCTTCTGTATTTGGTAAAGCAGGTAGCTTAATCCGTTTGGATTGCCGTTCATTGGAATACAAATACTATCCATTCAACCCAACAGGATACAAAGTAGTATTACTTGACTCAGTTGTTAAGCATGAACTTGCTTCATCTGCATACAACAAACGTCGCCATTCTTGTGAAACAGTAGTAGCTGCTATCAAAAAGAATCACCCAGCTGTAGAATTCCTTCGCGATTGCACAATGGAAATGCTTCAGGCTGTTAAGAACGACGTAACTGCAGAAGATTATATGCGTGCTGAATACGTAATTGAAGAAATTCAACGCGTACTCGACGTTTGTGATGCTTTGGAAAAAGGCGACTACGAAACTGTAGGTGAAAAGATGTATGGCACACACCACGGTATGAGCAAACTTTACGAAGTTAGCTGTGAAGAGCTTGATTTCTTAAACGACTGCGCTAAGAAAAACGGAGTAACAGGTTCACGCGTTATGGGTGGTGGATTTGGTGGATGTACTATCAACTTAGTAAAAGAAGAATTGTATGATGCGTTTATTGCGGATGCAAAAGAATCTTTCAAAGCTAAGTTTGGCAGAAGTCCAAAAGTTTACGATGTAGTAATCAGCGATGGTTCACGCAAGATAGCTTAAGTTTATAATAAACATAACCTTATAGAAAGGTGTATCATTCGTTTTGAATGATACACCTTTTTTTATATCAACCAAAACCAATCCGATTTTATAGTCAATTTATCATTTCATGCTCTATAACATACTAATAATTATATAATCATATAGAAATAAGTGTTACTTTTACACTCAATAAATATCACCTTAAAAAAGATCATGAAATGAAGAAATTTTGGCTCACACTCAGCATTGCCGCAGGTATATTATCTTCCTGTGCCAATAAGCCTCAGCAAGAGGCTACTCTCTCTGGATTAAAAGCAGAAAACTTTCAAACAGAGGTTAAAGGGAAAAAGACTGATCTATACACGCTTAAAAACAAAGCAGGTATGGAAGTATGCATCACAAACTTTGGAGGAAGAATTGTATCTATCATGGTTCCCGACAAAAACGGTAAGATGCAGGATGTGGTACTTGGCTTTGACAGCATTTCAAATTACATAAATATTCCTAGTGACTTCGGTGCTTCCGTTGGAAGATATGCAAATCGTATAAACAAAGGAAAATTCGTTTTAGACAAAGATACTATTCAATTACCTACAAACAACTTCGGTCACTGCTTACACGGAGGTCCGGAAGGATGGCAATATCAGGTATACGATGGAAAAGTTATCAGCGACAGCTGTGTAGAACTTACTCGTATTTCTCCTGACGGAGATGCTAATTTCCCAGGTAAAGTAACTGCAAAAGTAACTTTCACTCTTACAAAAGACAATGCTATCGACATCAGTTACGAAGCAACTACTGATAAGAAAACAATTATAAATATGACTAACCACTCATATTTCAATCTTTCAGGAGATCCTAATAATACAATAACAGATAATCAGTTGTATGTAAACGCTGATAAATTCACTCCGGTTGACAGCACTTATATGACTACAGGCGAAATTCTTCCTGTTGCAGGAACACCAATGGATTTCACTAAACCAAAAGCTATTGGTCAGGACATTAACAAATTCGATTATGTACAATTGAAGAACGGAAATGGTTACGATCATAACTGGGTACTTAACACAGCCGGAGATATCACTAAACTAGCAGCAAAACTAACTTCACCAATCAGCGGAATTACTTTGGAAATGTACACTGACGAACCAGGAGTACAAGTATATACAGGTAACTTCCTTGATGGAAAAGTAAAAGGTAAACATGGTATCGTTTATAAACAACGTACTGGTGTTTGTCTTGAAACACAACATTATCCTGACAGCCCAAATAAAAAAGACTGGCCTTCTGTAATCCTGGAACCGGGAAAAACATACAAAAGCCATTGTATCTATAAATTTTCGGTTGCCAAATAAAAGAACTATTTAACAAAAATGATTAATTACTATAGTCAAGAAAAGCAATTCTATGTAGCAGTAGACTGCATTATCTTCGGATTTAACCAGGGAGAATTAAGCCTCCTTTTACTAAAGCGTAACTTTGAACCAGCTTTGGGAGAATGGTCTCTTATGGGCGGATTCGTTAAGGAGAACGAGAGCGTAGATGATGCAGCAAAAAGAGTATTGAATCAACTAACAGGACTGGAAGATGTTTACATGGACCAGGTTGGAATCTTTGGTGAAATAAACCGTGATCCGGGAGAACGAGTTGTATCTGCAGCTTATTATGCACTGATCAACGTCAACGAATACGATCAGGAATTAGTGCAAAAGCACAATGCATACTGGGTAAATGTAAACGAAGTACCTCCTCTTGTTTTTGACCATCAGTTAATGGTAGAAAAGGCACGAAGCTTAATGCAGCATAATGCAAGTACAGAACCTATCGGTTTTAATCTTCTGCCTAAGCTATTTACGTTAACACAGTTGCAAAGTCTTTTTGAAGCCATCTACGGAGAAACAATAGATAAA
This sequence comes from Bacteroidaceae bacterium, assembly GCA_963668125.1. GTDB lineage: Bacteria > Bacteroidota > Bacteroidia > Bacteroidales > Bacteroidaceae > Bacteroides. Next base: position 3,403,474 of record OY764215.1, read on the forward strand.
CGAAATTTCCGTAAGCGAGTTGCAGAAATGGACTATATTGAAAAAACAGATCAAATAGATAAATCAGGATCAAAACGTGGAGCTTACCTGTACAAGTTTAATAGTAAGATTTACAAGAAAGATCCTAAATTCAAGTTATAGAGAATTATGTTAGAGACTTTAAAAGAACAAGTTTTCCGGGCTAATCTGGATTTAGTAAAGCACGGACTGGTTATCTTCACCTGGGGCAATGTATCTGCTATAGATCGTGCAAGCGGTTTGGTAGTTATTAAGCCAAGTGGAGTATCTTATGACGATATGAAGGCCGAAGACATGGTTGTTGTAGATCTTGATGGAAAAGTTGTAGAAGGAAAACTTAAACCATCATCAGATACTCCTACTCATGTGGAACTTTATAAAGCTTTCCCTGAAATTGGCGGAGTAGTACATACACACTCCACTTATGCCACAGCATGGTCACAGGCCGGAATCGATCTTCCTAATATTGGTACTACACATGCCGATTATTTTCACGATGCAATTCCTTGTACTGCCGATATGACAAAAGAAGAAGTAGAAGGAGCTTACGAAAAAGAAACCGGAAGTGTAATCATCAAGAGATTTGAAGGAATAAATCCGGTTCATACACCAGGAGTTCTGGTTAAGAACCACGGTCCTTTCTCTTGGGGAAAAAATGCAGACGATGCAGTTCATAACGCAGTTGTGATGGAACAAGTAGCAAAAATGGCTTCTATTGCATATTCTGTAAATCCGGCATTAACCATGAATCCATTGCTGGTAGAAAAGCACTTTAACCGCAAACATGGTCCGGGCGCTTATTACGGTCAGAAATAAATTATTATCGAAATAAATATCAAAACAAATAGATTTATAATCTTAAAATTAAAAAAATTATGGCATTTCAAGATTTTGAAGTTTGGTTTGTAACAGGAGCACAGCTCCTTTACGGAGGCGATGCAGTAATCGCAGTTGACGCACACTCTAACGAGATTGTAAAAGGACTTAATGAATCAGGAAATCTTCCTGTTAAAGTTGTATATAAAGGAACTGTAAACTCAGCAGCTGAAGTAACAGCTACTATGAGAGCAGCAAACAATGAAAGCAAATGTATCGGTATCATTACCTGGATGCACACTTTCTCTCCTGCTAAAATGTGGATTCACGGATTGCAAGAGTTGAAAAAACCTCTTCTTCACTTCCACACACAATTCAACAAAGAAATTCCATGGGATACAATGGATATGGACTTCATGAACCTGAACCAATCAGCTCACGGAGACCGCGAATTTGGTCACATTGTTTCTCGTATGCGCAAAAACCGCAAGGTTGTTGTTGGTCACTGGCAAGATGAAAAAGCTCAGGGCAAAATTGCTGTATGGATGCGTGTTGCTGCAGCTTGGGCTGATGCACAAGATATGCTTATCATCCGTTTCGGAGACAACATGAACAATGTTGCTGTAACAGATGGTGATAAAGTAGAAGCAGAACTTCGTTTAGGTTATCACGTTGATTACTACCCAATCGGCGACTTAGTAGCAGTACAAGACACTGTAACTGATGCTGAAATTGCAGAATTGGTTAAAGTATACGAAAGCGAATATGAATTTGCTGCCAATGTAAAAGAAGGTGGAAAAGACCGCAACCAGGTTATCGAAGCAGCTCGTGAAGAACTTGCTCTTCGCAAATTCTTAACAGCAAAAGGCGCAAAAGGATTCACTACAAACTTCGATGCATTGCACGGAATGAACCAACTTCCAGGTCTTGCTTCTCAACGTTTGATGGCTGAAGGTTATGGTTTCGGAGCTGAAGGTGACTGGAAAACAGCAGCATTGTACCGCACAATGTGGTTCATGGGACAAGGTCTTGAAGGTGGTGCTTCATTCCTTGAAGATTACACATTGAACTTCGACGGAGACAAGAGCTCAATTCTTCAGGCACACATGTTGGAAGTTTGTCCGCTTATCGCAGAAAACAAACCAAAACTAGAAGTTCATCCATTAGGTATCGGTGGCAAAGCAGATCCTGCTCGTTTGGTATTCACTACTCACGAAGGAACCGGAGTTGCTGCAACAATCGTAGATATGGGTAACCGTTTCCGTATGATTGTAAACCAGGTAGATGTTATCAAATCAAAAGAACTTCCTAAATTGCCAGTTGCTTCTGCACTTTGGATTCCACAACCTAACTTCGAAGTAGGTGCAGGTGCATGGATCCTTGCAGGTGGAACACACCACACAAGCTTCTCTTTCGCTCTTACTCAGGAATATCTGGAAGACTATGCTGAAATGGCAGGTATCGAAATGATCGTTATCGATAATGATACAACTATCAGCAACTTCAAGAAAGAGCTACGCACAAATGATGTTTATTATATGCTTAACAAAGCTTTGATGTAATATGGCAAACAAATATGTTATCGGATTAGATTACGGTAGTGATTCTGCCCGTGCAATCATTGTAAATGCATTGACAGGGGAAGAATTGGCTACAGCCGTAAAACACTATCCTCGCTGGACAGAAGGAAAATATTGCGATCCTGCAATAAACCAATATCGTCAGCACCCGCTTGATTATATTGAAGTACTGGAAGCAACTATCAAAGAATCACTGGCAAAATGCCCTGCAGGAACTGCAGAACAAGTTGTTGGTATTGCTTTTGACACAACCGGAAGTACTCCTGTATTTACTGATGCAGCAGGTACTCCCCTATCTTTACTTCCTGAATTTGCAGAAAATCCAAATGCAATGTTTGTACTTTGGAAAGACCATACAGCAGTAAAAGAAGCAGCTGAAATCAATAAGCTTTGCAAAGAGTGGAAGATTGATTACTCAGCTTACGAAGGTGGTATCTATTCTTCAGAATGGTTCTGGGCAAAAGCCCTTCACGTACTTCGTGAAGATGAAGCTGTACGCAAAAGCGCTTACTCTATCGTTGAACACTGCGAATGGTTACCTGCAATTCTTACAGGAGCCAATAAAGCAGAAGATATAGTAAGAAGCCGTTGTGCTGAAGGACACAAAGCTATGTGGCACGAAAAATGGGGCGGACTTCCTGCTGAAGACTTCCTTGTAGCTCTTGATCCACTTTTGGCTGGTTACCGTGATCGTCTGTTTACTGAAACAGAAACTGCTGATAAAGCAGTTGGTCACCTTACAGAAGAATGGGCTAAGCGTCTTGGTTTAACAACAAACGTTGTTGTAGCCGGCGGAGCTTTCGACTGCCACATGGGTGCTGTAGGATCAGGTGTAACACCTCGCACACTTGTACGTATTATCGGTACTTCAACTTGCGACATCATGGTTTCTTCTTACGAAGAAATGGGTGACAAGCTGATCAAAGGTATCTGCGGACAGGTTGACGGTTCAGTAATCCCTGGATATGTTGGTCTGGAAGCCGGACAATCTGCTTTCGGTGATGTATACGCATGGTTCAAGAGAGTTCTTGAGTTCCCTATCAAACAAATCATAGGCAACAGCACACTTATCGACGAAGCTACAAAAGCTAAATTGGTAGATGAAGCATGCAGCCAGATTATCCCTGCATTAACAAAAGAAGCCGAGTTAATTCCAATTAGCGAAAGCACAGTTATTGCTACCGACTGGATGAATGGCCGTCGTACTCCTGATGCTAACCAGATGTTGAAAGGAACAATTACCGGACTTACTCTTGGTAGTTCAGCTCCACGCATCTTCCGTGCATTGGTAGAAGCTACAGCATTCGGTTCAAAAGCAATTGTAGACCGTTTCCGTAGTGAAGGCGTACAAATCGATGCAGTAATTGGTATCGGAGGTATTTCTTTGAAATCACCATTCGTAATGCAAACTTTGTCTGATGTACTTAATATGCCTATTAAAGTCTGCAAAACAGAACAAGCTTGTGCTTTAGGTGCTGCTATGTTTGCTGCAACAGCTGCAGGCGTTTATGGTAAAGTAGAAGAAGCACAACAGGCAATGGGTCCTGGATTTGCTTCGGAATACACTCCAAATGCAGAAAATGCAAAAGCATATCAGGCAATTTATGAACAATATGTAAAAGTTGGACAATTCACTGAAAAGGAATTGTTCTGCTAATAAATCTCTTCAAGCGAGACCGGGAAAGATAGAAATATCTTAGTGTATTTCTGATAAATAGCTTATTGTATTTTATACTCTAAGATCTCTCCCTGTCTCGCTTTTCAACCTCGATCTTTTCAACAAAAAATCACTCTATTCTAGCAGTTTATTACTCACAAACTGCTATCTTTGCCCCTAAATTAATGAATCAATTATTATGAATGATAGTAAACTAATGAATCTCGCAGCAGATAATGTGCGAATTTTAGCAGCTTCTATGGTAGAAAAAGCAAACTCAGGACACCCGGGCGGTGCCATGGGTGGCGCAGACTTTGTGAACGTTCTTTTCTCTGAATTTTTGGAATTTGATCCTGAAAATCCTCGTTGGGAAGGTCGCGACCGCTTTTTTTTAGACCCAGGACACATGTCACCCATGTTGTATTCAATCCTAGCTCTTACAGGTAAATACACATTGGATGAATTATCACAATTCCGTCAATGGGGAAGCCCAACTCCAGGACACCCTGAAGTAGACGTAATGCGTGGAGTAGAAAACACATCCGGTCCACTGGGACAAGGACATTCATACGCTGTTGGTGCTGCTATCGCTGCCAAATTCCTGAAAGCTCGCTTCGGTGAAGTAATGGGACAAACCATTTATACATTTATCTCAGACGGTGGTATTCAGGAAGAGATTTCTCAGGGAGCAGGTCGTTTAGCCGGACACCTGGGACTTGACAACTTAGTTATGTTTTACGATTCCAATGATATTCAGCTTTCAACAGGAACAAATGCTGTAACCTGTGAAGATACTGCAAAAAAATATGCAGCATGGAACTGGAACGTAATCTCTATCAATGGTAATAATCCAGACGAAATCCGCAAGGCTCTTACTGCTGCGAAAGCAGAAAAAGAACGTCCTACCCTGATTATTGGTAAAACCATCATGGGTAAAGGTGCCGTCACAGCCGAACACGGAAGCTTTGAACGCCAGTGCTCAACTCATGGTCAGCCATTGAGTGCAAGTGGTGCTTCTTATGACGAAACTATTAAATGCTTAGGAGGTGATCCTAAAGATCCTTTCAAAATATTCCCTGAAGTTGCAGAACTTTATGCTAAACGTGCTGCCGAACTGAAAGAAATCGTTGCTGCCAAGTATGCTGCTAAAGCAGAATGGGCTAAAGCTAACCCAGAACTTGCTGCAAAATTAGAAGAATTCTTCTCAGGCAAAGCTCCTAAAGTAGACTGGGCAGGTATTAAACAAAAAGCAAACGACGCTACTCGTGGTGCTTCTGCGACAGTTCTTGGTGCATTGGCTACTCAGGTAGAAAACATGATCTGTGCTTCTGCCGACTTATCAAACTCTGATAAGACAGACGGATTCTTAAAGAAAACTCACGCCTTTACAAAAGACGATTTCAGCGGTGCTTTCTTACAAGCAGGTGTTGCTGAATTAACAATGGCATGTGTTTGCATCGGTATGGCACTTCACGGAGGTGTAATTCCAGCTTGCGGTACATTCTTTGTATTCTCTGATTACATGAAACCAGCAGTTCGTATGGCTGCCCTGATGGAACTTCCAGTTAAGTTTATCTGGACTCACGACGCATTCCGTGTGGGTGAAGACGGACCTACTCACGAACCGGTTGAACAGGAAGCTCAAATCCGTTTGATGGAAAAACTTAAAAACCACAACGGACACAACTCAATGTTGGTTCTTCGTCCGGCTGATGCTGAAGAAACTACAGAAGCTTGGAAACTTGCTATGGAAAACACTTCAACTCCAACAGGATTAATCTTCTCACGTCAGAATATTGCTAATCTTCCTGCAGGAACAAACTATGCTGACGCTGCAAAAGGTGCTTACATTGTTGCCGGAGCTGATGAAAACCCAGATGTAGTACTTATCGCTTCAGGATCTGAAGTTGCTACACTTGTTGCCGGAGCAGAATTGCTTCGCAAGGATGGCGTAAAACTTCGCATTGTTTCTGTTCCATCTGAAGGATTGTTCCGTAGCCAAAGTAAGGAATATCAGGAATCAATTATCCCAACCGGAGCTAAAGTATTTGGTCTTACAGCAGGTTTACCAGTAAACCTTGAAGGTCTTGCAGGTGCTAACGGTAAGGTATTTGGTCTGGAATCATTCGGATTCTCTGCACCTTACAAGGTTCTTGACGAAAAACTTGGTTTCACTGCTCAGAACGTGTACAATCAGGTTAAGGCAATGTTATAATCTAACATAAACTGAAAACAGATAAAAATGAAAACTATTGGTATTTGCTCCGATCACGCAGGTTTTGAACTGAAACAGTTCGTTAAGAGCTGGCTCGAAGCCAAGGGTTGGGCATACAAAGACTTTGGAACGTACACAACAGACAGTTGCGATTATGCAGATTATGCACATCCGCTGGCATCTGCCATAGAAAATGGCGAATGTTATCCGGGTATTGCTATCTGCGGTAGTGGTAATGGCATTAACATGACGCTGAACAAGCATCAGGGTATCCGTGCAGCTCTTTGCTGGACACCGGAGATTTCACATCTTGCTCGTCAGCACAACGATGCTAATATTCTGGTTATGCCGGGTCGTTTTATCGACACGACTACAGCCGATCATATTATGACTGAGTTCTTCTCTACAAATTTTGAAGGCGGTCGTCATCAAAAAAGAATAGAAAAGATTCCCGTAAAGTAATTACGTTCTTACTATAACAAATAGGGTGGATCATTTTTGATCCACCCTATTTGCTTATATTCGATAAGACTATTTGCACTTCTCAAAAGTTATGACAGAAATAATAGATCCGAATTCAGCTTATCCTTTTCCTGTTATTACTTTCTCCTAAATCCTTCTATAGGTTTCCTATCTGCTCGTTGCTCTGATATTTTAAGTTTTAAACTCAATTCTCCAAAAACCTTAAATAGTTCATCAAAATGATTTTCGTAAACTTCATGATCTTTATTTAGACTCTCAAAATCCTCTTTTAATTCCTGAATCTGCTTTTTAATTTCAGAAAGTTCAGAAACAGGTTCAGCTGCAGATTGTATTAATTGACGCACTTTCACAAAAGCCCTCATAATAGATCTATTAACCTCAATGGCTACTTCAGACCGGAGAACAGAACTTAACATTGTACGCCTAATTCTGTGAATACAAAAGGAGCGTATTTTATATTTGAGCCTCGACCTGTGTTCAAGGTCACAAATTGTGACCTTGAATATTCTTCAATTTCACTTTGTGATAATTTAAACATGAAATCTTCTCCTTCAAAACGTGAAATATTACGCTTAACTGCCTGGTTTAATACTTTTGTCTCAACTCCATACATTTCAGCTATGTCACGATCCAACATAACTCGTTGTCCCCTGATCAGATAAATTTTACTCTCAATGTTAATTATTTCCATAACAGTGTTTAAAGGTTCTTTTCTCTATATAATATTACCACATTTGTTTCCATAACTACCGCTTTTTATACTGCTTTTTAAATAATGCACGTGGACTTTCCGGAAGTTCAGGCAAAAGCTTTTCTATTTCATCAAGACTATCAATTGCACGCAACAACTTAATAAATGAAGTCAGTGTAACTCCGGTAGAAGAACCATTCTCAAAGGAACTGATTGTAAATATACTCAATCCCGATTTCTCGGAAACTTCTTTCTGAGTAAAACCCATTCTTTTACGATAATCACTATACCGTCTGCCTAACTGACGGATAATATCACTACCAGATTGTTCATACAGTTCGTTATACATATTCAAAATTATTTTTTCAAATATAGATATATCTATAATATAATCCAAATAAAACACAATATTTTAGATATATCTATAGTATAAGTCTAATAAAGACTCTGATTTCGAAGATTTATCAGAAAGAATATCTGAAAGAATAATCATTTCCATCCATTGTCAATAATTTATTAATATCTGGCACGATTATTGTACATATATAATCTTTGCACTTACAAAAACATTTAAATCTCAATACTATGAATGCATCCTTATACATTGGTGGGAACAAAGGACGTCCCACGTTTGTAGAAAACCTCACTATAGAAACAGTTATCAACTCATTCAAAACACTGAAGTACGCAACCTTTGTTGACAGTATACGCAGTGAAAGTACCGATTCTGCCAAAGCATGGGAGCAACTTCCCTCCTTCACCTTCGCTGCTTCCTTCAAAGGTGGACGTACAAAAACTAATATGGAGCAGTACAACGGAGTGATTCAGCTCAACAGTGGTAAACTGGAACCCGAACAAGCCATTCGTTTGCGGGATAAGGCAGCACTAGAGCCCAATACCCTGGCAGCATTTGTTACCACAGAAGGTACAGGAATTGTAATTCTATCTCCAGTTTCCAGTCCGGACGGCTCCATACCCGATAGTAATGAGGAGATTAGCAAATTTCACGCTCACGCTTTTTCTGTTGTCAGCTTACATTATGAATCCTGTTTGTATACTGACTTTAAGAAAAACGAACATTCATTATTACAGTTAACCTCAGCCACTTACGACCCGGAACTATTTTTCAATCCCGAAGCCGAAACATTTCTGATAGCTACAAAGAAGGATTTCGAGAAGAAAACAACGAAGTTACTCCGAAACATGGAGGGTGATCCTATTTCTTTCGATCATCTTCCTATTGGCGAACAGCGGGATGCCGAAATAAGAAGGGCATTCGACCGCGCATACTCTAATGCGCTCAATGTAGAGTCATTCCGAAAAGAGAACCGGTCACAATTTGTGTACGCTTTGGCATACTTTTGTTGCGTGGCAGGTATTCCTGAAGCTGAAACCGCCAAACTGGCACTCCCCCGTTGCATCACTGAGCATTTTACCGCCGATGATCTTCGTCTCACCATCCGCATTAAGTACAAGGAGTACGAAGATGCTGCCGGAGCTGACAGCGGACTGACAAAAGTGGAGAAAGAGACACACAAGCTCGAAGAGTTTATCAAACGCAACTTCATGCTGCGCCGCAATGTAATACTGCAAGGCATTGAATTCCGCTATGCAGATCATACAAGTCATGAGTGGACCGAACTTCGCGACCATCATCTTAACACCATTTATATCCGGGCACACAAAGAAGGAATAAACTGCACCCTCAATGATGTAAAGGCAATGGTCGATTCCGAGTTTACCCCCTCCCATCACCCTTTCAAGGATTTTATATTTGTTCCTTTCACTGAATGGGACGGGCACGACTATATTGCCGATGTGGCAGCCACTGTACCCACCAAAGATCCCGAATATTTTGAGTGGTGCTTCCGTAAATGGTTCGTGGCATTAGTTGCTTCATTGATAAACGACCGTGTTATCAATCATCAGATTCTGGTCTTAATTGGCGGCAAGCACGGTATGGGAAAATCCACCTGGCCGGAACGCCTCTTGCCTCCCGAGTGGCGAAAAAGCCATTTCGATGCCAATGTATTTTCCAACAATGCCAATGCCACCCGCATGAAGCTGAGTACCGGTGCCATTCTGAATATCGACGAGCTGGATACCATCCAACGCTACGATCAGGAAACAGTGAAAGAACTATTCACCACGTTCAACATCAATATACGCACATCGCCCGACCGTCCGCCTCGGAACTTTGTGCGTCATGCTTCTTTCTTCGGCACAACCAATCACATGGATATTCTGAGAGATTATACCGGTAGTCGCCGTTACCTATGTCATGAAGTAACCGGCCCTATCAATTTCGATTTCGTCATAGATTACAAGCAACTCTATGCCCAGGCATGGAACATGATTCTGAATGGGTTCCGTTACTATTTCAATTCAGAGGAAAATAGCATTGTGGAGCAGCACAACCAACACTACATGGAAACTGATGCAGATATGGAACTTTTCTATGAGTACTACCGCAAACCGGAAGGTGATGAAGAAGGTTTATTCCTTTCTGCAGCAAAATTGGCGGAATATATCAGGAGTAAAACGGGGATTGCTATTAGTAAGAAGATGATTGTTAAGTTGGGAAGGAACTTGAAATCACTTAATTATCAATGGAAAAGAGTAAAAGGAAAGACTGTTTATAACGTAATCTTAAAAGAGCAAAACACATAAGGGGTGTCAGAGGTGTCAGTAAAAAAAGGTTTTTCAGCATTTCAAAAATAAAATTTTAAAAATTCTGCAAATTGCGGATTTTTCAAAATTTTATTTTCAGAAAGAAGAAAAAGACTTTTTCTCTGACACCTCTGACACCCAGAGATATATTCATATTAGCTAATAGACTATAGTTCAAACATATAGACTTATTAGAGAAGATGACTAAATGAATTAGTAAAAACAAAACGAGACATCAACCCAATCATGTACAAGATTGCTATCAAACATGTACATGATTGAGTCCAAACATGTACATGTTTACCAAAACCATTAACCAATAAAACATTAATTACCATGGGCATTCCATATAAATTCAAGGGGATAAACGATAATCTGAGTAAAGACACAAACAAAAAAGGCGGCGTTCACCCCATAGTGAAAAGTCGCGAACAGCTAGACACCATGGCACTAGCCGAATATATTGCCGGAAGCAATACGCAGCAAAGTGCAGAAATAGAACAAGCAATAGCCAAAACCTTCAATGCTATAGAAAAAGCTTTAAGTAATGGCTATACAGTTTCCATTACAAATTACGGTTCTTTCCAGCTTTCTGCTCAGTTTCGCGAAGATTTTGATCCTGAAGAGCCTCATCGTGCCGAGAGTATTGAGGTGAAGAGTGTTAATTTCCGAGCTTCTACTAAAATGAAGAAGCGGATTACTGCAGCTGGGTTTGAGAAGAGTGAACGTTAAATATCCAAAGATCTTGATACAAAAAAGTATAAATAAGAAAATAGATAAAAAAGGAAATAAGTATTTAGATGTGAAACATTACCTTATTATGCCAAAATATTTTCCTATATTTGAAACGTATTAAGTAAAATAAAGAAACACGAGACTTTTTGTCATTTAGTAGAAATAAATTAGCTAAATAATTTTAACCAATAAAACAAAATAGAAATAAAGAAAATATATGAGTAGCTATTATGAAAAGATATATTTCACAAACAAAAAAAGTATCAAAAAAACAATCTATACAGCTAAATATCAAAAAATATTCATAGTAAAATCTATAGTTATGTAATAAAGGGTAAAAGTACTATTTAGTGAGTTGCTGAGTTATGCATGAGCAAAACAATAAGATAAACACGCTAACACTTCAACTAAAATATAAAATACAATAATATTATGGGAGAATGGTCTAAGAAAATTGGAGAATATGGAGAAGATGTAGTTGAGAAATTTTTCTCTGTGATTGGTTGGAATGATTTGTCAAAAGGAGTTGTTTTACCATGTATACAACCAGAAAAACATAAAAATGAGCAAGGAAATCAACGACAAACCCATGGTATAGATTTTCTATACTCATATATGAGTCCATTGGTTTCAAACCAATTAAACAATGTTATTACGTCAGTCAAATATAAAACGATTAAATACCCCAATAGTCCAACAAACCTGTTTAAAGAGTTTATGGATGATTTGGTTACAACCCTTGAATGTTTTGACATTTCAGAAGAAAAGAATTTGAGTATTGATGGATTTTCCTATTCTTCAATTAATGATATTGGTGTTTTATTTTGGTTAAATAACCAAGAAGATAGTAATGATGATCTAATAAGCATAATTGCTTCAGCCAGAATAGATTTCATAGCTAACAAAACAATTTTTATTATGGATAATAAAAGAGTGGGGTTTATACTTGAGGTCATGAGGTATATCAAAACACAAGCTCATAAATACAATTACGCTTTCTATTATCCCAATACAGGGCAAAATATAAATCCGCTAAATAGAATAAATACTGGAAAAATGTTACCCGTAGAATTTCTGAATTCAACTATTATCCCTATAAAATTAGAAAATAAAGACAACCCAAAAGAGACAAGCCTATTTTTAGCAACACTAGATGCTTTTGATGAAGAAGATCTTATTCGTTTAATGGGACTAGCAAAAGATATATCAACTGATCTTGCTGGTGAAGTTATAATAGCATTTTTAGACTACCAAGAATTGAAGCATAGTAATTTAGTTAGTCGAGCTAAACAAAAGTTTCAAGCCATGGATTTTACAAAAACTGTTAAAGTTATAAATTTTACTAATCCTTTAAATGCTTTTTAAATTATGAATGCAGAACATAAAGATATTAATAGAATTCTTCCTTATGGAGAATCATTAAGAGGATTTGCCAATCAAAAATTCTTATCATCATATGAAATACAAAGAATTTTGAAAGAAAGAGGAATATTCATTTTAAATCAAGACAAAGATTTTTCTGTACCAGTATTGCAATCATTGTTTCTTTCGCCAAAAGAATTCGACAAAATAAGAGAGGCATTTTCAACAAAAGAAGATAATAGAAAAACATTTTCACGAGATATTAAATTAAACGAAAATGCTCAAATATTTATCCCTGACATTTTAAATATTGATACTACAGAATATTTAAAACGTCAAATACCTACTTGTTTTTTAGAAAAACCAATTAGATTTACTCAAGTTGATAAAAATCCGAATCATCTACGCGCTGAATTTGAATTGAATAGAAATGACTTAAATAAATCATGGTATGAACAAACAAATAAGTTCTTTGGATGTATCGAATTTATTAATGATAATGGCAAAGGGCGAATTATAATTACTCATACTGCGCCCGAAACAAAACAGATCTCGGAATTTGTTGTAAAAAATCAGATTAAAAAATACAAAGAAAGAGGAGTAATTCCCGCTAAAGAAGAATTGAATAAGATTCTATTTAAAGATTTCACGAACGAAGAACGTTTTACATTCTTTTATAGATTAACAAACCATCTGGATTGTGAGTTCTTTCAATGTAATAATATAAAAGATATTTCCATAAAACCTGAAGATACAATATTACCAGATGAAATTAAATGGATGGATAAAATGAATAAAATCATTTTATCAGGAGATTCATTAGATAAAAAATTTTTTATGCAAGAAAAAAGATATTATAAAGATTTGATTTTATGGAGTATCGATGCAACTTATAGTTTCAATTATAAAGCTGAGAATGGTAATATGTCTGTCAACTTAGGATTTCCAGATTATCTTGCAAAAAGAGAAAATGCAGAATTTGAGCTAAATATTTCCACGTTAAGTCCTATCCGATCATTGGATTTACGGACACGCAGAGAATTAAAAGCACAATTATTATCTGAAATAGATCGGCAAAAATCTATAGTTTATGATAAGTTTTTAAATTATAAAAATAAAAAATAAATGGTATCAACATTTTTAAAAACCACAATAAATGAATTTTGCCTCCATAAAGTTGGAAATAAAATTGCAGATGAGGGGTATAAAATATCCTTATCAACAATTACTATTGAACAAAATTTAAAGGAATTACTAATTCATTATTTTGTTACTCCCTTCAAATCAGATGAACACTATAACTTTTTTCATTCCTCTGATCTCAATTTGAATGAAGTTTATTCCTATACATCCAAGATTCTTGATAATCCAAGTTCTTTGTATGAGCAATCTATAAATTTAGCAAAACATCTATATGAACAAAGCACACATCCTAAAATAAAAGGAGGCGAGTTTTATGTGGTCTATTTCAAAGATTGCATTGTAGATGGCAAGACAATGGACGCTGTAGGCCTATTTAAGTCAGAGAACAAAGACACATTTCTCAAAGTATATTCTTCTGGTGATGGATTTGAAATAGAAAGCGAGAAAGGAATCAATATCAATAAATTAGATAAAGGCTGCTTAATATTCAATACTGAAAAAGAGAATGGCTATTTGGTATCCGTTGTAGACAATACAAATAAAGGTGCAGAAGCAAAATATTGGACTGAAGATTTTCTCCATGTTCGTCCTCGAAAAGATGAATTTTACCATACTCAGAATGTACTTTCACTATGTAAGAACTTTGTATCACAAGCTCTACCAAAAGAACATAAAGTCAATAAAGCAGAGCAAGCAATTCTAATGAATAAAAGTGTTGATGCATTAAAAAGTGGCTCAATTGATATGGAAAACTTTGCTAAAGAAGTATTTGCCAAACCGGAAATAATAGATAGCTTTAACAAATATAAGGATGTTTATCAACAAGAAAGAGATATAGAACTTAGCGATAATTTTGAAGTGTCTAGTCAGGCTCTTAAGAAGAAAGGAACCGGAACTATGACCACAATTAAGCTAGATAAGAACTTTGACATTAATATCCATAGCGGAGAACAATATATTGAACGTGGATTTGATAAAGAGCGTAATATGTATTATTATCAGTTATTCTTTAAGGAAGAAAAGTAATAAATACGCTAGAAATTTATGGAAAAAATAAAGGTGCAAGATACAGAAGTCATAGTATTACATATAAATAATGAAGATTATATTTGCATTACTGATATGATAAAAGCTAAAGATGGAGATTTCTTTGTTACTGATTGGATAAGAAACAGAAGACCTTAAATAATATCAACTTTTAAGAAAGGTTAGATTCGTTCTCTTCTAAAGTACAAAATAAGAGTATTTTTATGCAATTAATAATATTAAAAATACTAATAATAGAATATATTTAATTATGAAAACAATAAGGTATAAGTCATTAATCTTATACATTAATAAATAATAAACACTTAAAAAAAATAAATATGAGCTTTGGACATGCACTTTATTATCCTCACATAAACTTATCAAACAAAAATTGGATCAAACATGCTTTACTTTTTTGGGATAGTATTTCAAGAATAGTTCCACAATCCATTGAACCATCCGATGGAGAAGATATTATTAAAATAAAATATGAATCAGAATTTATTAAAGATTATATACCAGAACGGTGGGATACTACTTCTACATTTCTGAGATTTAGTGAAGATTTACTACCAATGCTAGAGTCTGAAAGATATTTTCATGAAAGATTCCTCCAAATTGCTAGAAATAGAAGAAACCACCTGATAGATTATCGAGATAGAAGAAACTTTTTCACTGACATTGTCGAAACAAGCGGTTCATATATTCACATTGAAAAAATACATTCAGACCTCAAAAACTATTTATTTGAAATAGGTTTAGCAATTCCTGGTAGAAATGAATGGGAAAGTTGGGTAAAAATAGACAATGAAATAGGTTTTCTATACATGACTTATTTTGCTAAAACCATATCAATGAGAAAATCTTTACCAATTGTAACAGATATAGAGCAATCATTTTCAGCATCAATTTACTTTGACTCACTGATCAATTTAGACTACAACAATCAATTTGAATACAAAATTGGTAACTTACTAATTGAAACGATCGTTCCTAAAAACATCAACAATGTACCTCTTGATAAAATACTTGAAATTCGAAATAAATACGATGATGAAAGAACTTTATTTTTCAATGAAATTTCTAATTTATCAAGTACTATACCAACAATTGATAATGCTGATGCTTTAAAAGATGTATTAAACCAACAGTCTAAAATAATACTCAAAGAAACTAAAAATTTAGAAAAACTATACAACTCTTATAGAATTGAAACAGCAAACAAATTCTTAACAGTGTCAGTACCTTCGACTTTAGCCTCTTTGAGTGAGTACATCCCCAATCAAGCCAAACCTCTTTTAGCAGCTGGAGGTCTTTTATTCGGATTGGTTTCAGCCGCAAATGCAGTAAAAAGAGACAAGCTTGAACTCAATAATAATCCAAAATCATATCTGCTAAATTTAAAATCAGAACTCTCTGGAGAAAATCTTTTTAATAAAGTTAATGATACGATTAAAGGTATTAGAAAGTGGTAATATGTAGTTTGTGGTTAATCTTAAGCTAGAACTGATAAAAGCAATTGGTTTTATACTTACCGAGTTGGAAACTAGATTTCAACCATACAAACCACACAAAAATTTAATATACAAGCAATAGAACGTATTTATTGCCTGTATATCATATATTCGACCTCATTAAACTCGTGCTCTATTTTAGAAACATGACTCCCCCACTAAACTATTCAAATAAACCTCCAACGCAGTATAGCCATTCTTCATACGAACATTCCTGTCATCTCTGTTCTTAGCTTTTTTCCCAGGTATCGTCCATACCATCATGATCATTATCGGTTATCTTGTTTTTGGTTACATAAGATGGGTAACCTCCCACAGCCAATGGAGGGCCTATGATTCCTAACGGTAAGCCATAGTAATGATTCTTACAAATAGAGTCTGCTTTAGAAGAAAAGTATTTTTCTACTGTTCCTTTTCCTGAAGCAATACCTTTGCGTGTTTCATTGATAATTCGCAAATCGACTGCATAACGAGGGAAAGCTCTCGCTTTTGCCAATACACTTTCATACGCCTTTTTAGCAGTTTCTGTCTTTACGGCATAAACAGGTTTTATAAAGAATGGAGTCTTTACAATCATAGCGTCTCTACTGGCAGCGGGATTCATACTTAGATCTACGTCAATACTATTATTCATAAGAGAACTAACAGTCGTTAAATTAAGTTGTTCGGAGTTTTAAAAAATAATACAGACTTCTTTAAGTGGCAAAAAAAAGGATAAAAAAAGAAATAAGAATGTCATTTTTTGAATGAAATTTTTCTCTACAACAATAATTTATCTTTTTCTTAATAATCCTTTGGTTAATCCAAAAGCGTTCAATATGTTTGCATGTTCATTGTCAATGAACACTTTATTTCACTGAACAAAAAAACGAATCACTATGTATCCAAACAACGATTGTATCTACGATGCAAGTGCAGCCACTTTTGGATTGACAAATCTGGAAATATTAATCAAGAACTGTCAGATCCACTCTTTTAAAACGACTCATTCCAAAGAGGCAACCGTCCAAAAAGATCATAATGCCTCTGCAATAATGTAGCTTCTACAAATCCCGGCAGATCTGAGTCCTTTTTATCAAAAGTTACATACCAGTATATATCAAGAGCATCTGCACCTAGTTTGGTAATTATGCTCTTAAAGAATGAATCTCTTTTAATGCCTTCCTTTTTATAATTAATACACTGATTCAGCATTGGGCCGTTGAAAGTTCCATCTTGTTCAAGTGTACCTGACTTACCAATATAAACCAGTTCAATATGTCCCCTTACTAAAGCATAAACGCAATAAACACCTGGTTCATCAGGGATATCTTTTGCAACCTCTTGCAGACTATTTCCTTTCATAAAAAAGAAATGTCCATTTTTCTGATATTTTTCTAATTCACCAAACATAGATTCAGATTTTAGTTTTATAATACCTCAAAGACAGTTCGTTATTTATTATTTCTCGATTTTATCTACTGTAATAATCCTATATGTATTAGAATTTACTGTTATTTTTATATTCCTATCGCTATTTGTTACATATATATTCTTACCAATTTTATCAAATTGTGATTCTTTCGTTTCTTGAAGAGTCTCAAAAATCATTTTTTCTATCTCGTCTTTTGAAAGCTGTTTATTCAATTTCTTATTAATTCTTTCATAAACAAGAACTGTATAACATACCCTTTTCAATATTATCGTTTTATAGCTATCCATAAGCACTTTATCTTTACTCTTTAACGACTTCAAAAGTATGCACATTTTTATTATAAAAAAACACTTTTACAAAAGCATTATAAAATAAACACAACGAGTGAATGGTAAAGACTTCTATTCAACAAAACTTATTCAAAGGTTTTCTATTTTTTCGTAGAAATGTACTTTATAAAAATTTCCAACAGGTATTAATTTACCGGAGATTTTTATATGATTTCGTTCAATTGATTCAATTTTAGACAGAGCAACAATATAAGACTTATGAACCTGAATGAATTGATCTTCAGGAAGGGTCTTCAATACAGCTTTCATGCTTTGCTTGGTAAGAATCCTCTTATCAGAAAGATAAATTTTTAAATATCCCTGCATTCCTTCAATATAAAGAATATCATCGAGATGTACGTTTTCACGACGATATTCCGTCTTTATAAAGATTTGAGAACCATTGTTTTCATTATTAGTTCCGTTTTTTAGCCTCAGATCATCGGAAACTCTGTTAACAGCCATTTGGAAGCGCTCAAAAGAGTATGGTTTAAGCAGGTAATCAAAGACACTCAATTCATATCCTTTTAAGGCATATTCTGAATAGGCAGATGTAATGACAACATAAGGTTTTGAGGACAGATTTTCGAGTAATTGAATGCCGGTAATCTTTTCCATCTGAATATCAAGAAATAGCAAATCAATAGTATGCGTTTTCAGGAATTGCAATCCCTCCAGGGCATTATCAAAACTACCTTCGAGCTTAAGCAAGGGAATTCGGGCGACAAAACTTTCCAGTTTTTCAGCAGCCAAAGGCTCATCTTCTATAATGATACATGATATTGTCATAACTTTATCTTTAATTCAACCCTAAAGGTATTCAATTCCTTTATTATCTGCAACTCATGATTCTTGGGATACAAAAGAGCAAGGCGTCTTTTTACGTTTTCCAATCCGATGCCCGATTGGCTGGTTTCTTTTGAGACATCCTCTGTATCGAAGTAGTTTATACAAGTGAAGCTTAATATATTATCATTTAAATCAATTTTTATATCAACAACCGGCATAGGTTCTGCATAGCACGAATGTTTAAAAGCATTTTCTACAAAAGTGATAAAAAGCATTGGGGCAACCTGAGCCTTACAAACCTCTAGTTCTGGAAAAGAGTAACGTATATAATCTACATTCTTAAAGCGCAGTTGTTGAAGTTGTATATAATTGGTAAGATAGTCTATCTCTTTTTGCAAAGGAACAGTATCCGTTTTGGTTTCATAAACCATATATCTTAGCATTTCAGACAGAGTAATAAGCATTTTTGAAGCGGTTTTAGGTGATTTACTAATTAAAGAATCAATATTATTCAATGTATTGAAAAGAAAATGAGGATTAACCTGAAGTCGAAGTAACTTAAGTTCATTCTTCAGATTCTTGTTCTCTATTTCGGATTTCAGTTGAATACTAGCAAACCAGTTTTCGAAGCCTCTAACCAGACATCCACATTGGACTATAATAAAAGAACCAACCATTGATGGCAAAAGAAGAACATAATTCTGCAAATTTATTTCTGGGGTAATAAGTTTTGAGATGATCAAGAAAACAGCTGAAACAAAAACACTTATAATAACAGAAAGAATAAGGTATATAACAAGCTGACTCTTCTCAAAATATCGTATCAGCCAATAATAGGATAAATAGAATATGACTGCCGCCCAAACAAAATTGATATAAAACTGGATAGTAAGTTCCTGTAATGCTATTGAGAGATCTCCCTTTGGCACAACATATAATACCAGGTAGAACAGAACGAAAACCAACCAAAAAAGTGAATGGATAAGTATTCTCAGAATGTATTTCATAATTTAATTTTAATCTACAAAGCTATTAAAAAAGTTATATATGCAAAGGAAATTTACCATTTTATTACAGCTTGGTTATCTATCTTGAAAACAAGAGAATAGAATTAGCGATCCCGATAATTTTTGAATAAGATTACTCCAAAAGACACCCATAATATTGTTTCACAAATAATGGCTATCAAGATAGAAGAATTCACTGTCCCTCTAATAAATTCATAACTGCCTACACAAGATAATCCAAACAGTGTAATTCCTGTAGCCATACAGATGGTTTGCCTCGCTTTTGAGTGAGGCAGATTTCTTGTCCCAAACATCAGCACGGATATTCCCAACATAAACATGGATGCTCTCCTGGCAAGAACAGCTCCAGCTTCTGAAGGTTGTAGCCCTAAATCTTTAATAAAAGAGCCAGGCATAAAAAGTAATTGTGCAAACAAATAAATGAATAATGCAGAAGTTACAATGCTTACGATTTTATATAAGGATTTCATAATTTATATGCTTTAAAGTTTCAACATTTACATTTTAGTGTTTACACATTCTGTACAACATATCTCTGACTATCAGATAATGGAACGGCTTGATTGTATAGAAATAAATTCTTCCCATTAAATTGTGAAAAGTAACGACTGTTACAAACCTTACAATGTGCTTATTTCCATCAGGTTCATATTGAAGAGAAAACCACCCTTCAAGATGTTTATCGTTTTCATACATCAGAATTTCCGTTTCACTTCTTTCAAGCACATCAAAAAAACTTAATTTTTCTCCTTTCTGAGGATTTATATTAGTTACTTCATCAGTAGAAGTCTCCAGACCAAATGGTTTTACTAATATATTGCGAAACTTGTATAGAAAGTCAACCCACTTTGGCTGAAATGAGAAAGATGACAAACATGATTCAATTGTTACACACTTTTTACAGGTAGGCATTTGATAACACTCTGAATAATCTGCACTCAAAGAGAATCCGTAAATAAATGATTGCATCGGAATAGTTGTTCTTTCTATCTTCATAACATTTTTATTTTTCAGCAAAGATGGTCTGAGCTAAAGACTTCAACAAATTTAGTTCACCAAACGGCATATTTTGGTTACGAAATGAACAAACATAAAACAACTAATTGTTTATTTATTTGCAATGATTATCTTTGCAAAAAATATAAACACACAATTATAATGAAAGCTAAACTATTACTTATCTTCGCTTGTCTGCTTATGGCATGTGAAAAGCATGAAGAAGGACCACAGCCTATCACCAAAAGTGTACTCGGAATAGAGCAAATTACAATAAACAACAATAATTACCCTATAAACGAAGGGTTTATGATTGAGAATTGTAAACCGTTAATTACTACTGATTCTTTCAGTTCATCAACTAAATTGGAGTTAAATTATGCATGGAATGCCCTTGCTGAGGATTTAACGTCTGTTTCTATAACAAGTACAAAAGGGCAAGTTGAAGTTAACTGGACAGAAAATACAACTTCAAAGACATGCACTGTACGAGTCTATACAGAAAACCCCAAAGCTGAGATAAAATATACTATAACGGCTTTGATTAAGAAATAACATCGATTTTAATTTCCTGAAAGCAATTCCTGACAAGAAGTTCTGGGGTTGCTTTCAGAAAACAACCATTCAAAAGAATAATTTTTCTACATACATATCTACCAAAAAGATATAAATACCCAATAATAATATCTTATTCTCTTTATACAATTTCTTTTCTTTATCGCTTTCGCTTTTAAAATCCTTAATATTTAGGAGATCTTTTAAGCACCAAATAGCACCTACACTAAATAATAAAAGGAATATATAGTCTTTGATCATCATTTTCCGGATATTCAATAATTAAATTATATTACAAATATATATTATATTCAGTAACATTGGATATTACTTTTCACCTTTATAAATAAATACTAAATTAGGATAAACCTTTTTATCATGGCACACAAGCTGATTTAGAAGTGTAAAATGACTAAAGAAACTCATGTGTTGACAGAAAAAATCTGGAATTAATCGCGAGCGATACTCAGGATAGAGAGCTAGTTTTCCTAAATCGGTGATAAGAAGAGAATTGAAACGAGCATCTACATGAGATATGTTTTTCTTATAAGTACTATCATTTTCTATTATATTACCTTTCTCGACCTGATTAATATAGGAAAGAGCACTAAGCGGATCGGGTGCTAACAATAACTTATCATTATAGAAAAGAGCATAGGTATTCAGATCTGCATCTTTAATGCCGGAAAGCTGAGAAAAGATGGTACTGGGAGGTAGTGAATAAAAGCGATAACTTCTATTTCCGGTATTAAACAATTGGATTTTTCCGCCGACTGAGCTCGTTGTTTTTATTGAATGACTTTGCATATACGAACGCAAATCGACTTCTGCTTTCATTGAATTTTGCATGGGAATGCAAAGCAATGAAAATGGTCGCTGAATGGAATCATCGGAACAAAAAGAAAATCCAGTTAAACTTCCTGCAACATTTCCTTTCAAAAAGTACATTAATTGAATATCTGTTGACTTAACTTCATCGCTGTAAGAAGCAAGATCATATTCAGTCTGTGCTGAATTGACAGCAATATATTGAATTTGTGAAATAGACATTTGGTTCATATAGTATGTAGAACTGGGAAATATATTTCCGGGAAAGAGCTCAATCGGACTTTGCTCCTTAATTGCGTTTACAAACGAAGAACTGCTATCGGCATCCATGGTAATTCCTGAAAGATTAATTGCATCATCATCAAATTTTAAATTCAGATAACTCCAACCGGTTTGTTTCTCTTTCACATATAGAGAAGCAATGCCATTAGCTGTTTTTGTATCTTTTGCAAAGCCAAATACTTTATCGGATAATACGGAATTTCCACCAAGATAGGCATCTATTACTTGTTCTATCAATCTTTCGGAATAGCTGACTGCTACAAAACCTGATGATTTGTAGTAACAAAGGAACAAATCGCCTCCCATAGGACAAATATTTATCTTTTTGCCTTTGTATAATACTGATTTTAAAGGAAAATCAATTGGACGCTTCTTTTGGATTTGTTCTTCAATCCATTTCTCGTCGCCGGGATTTGTAGGGAAATAAAGTACTTGATCCATTTCTGTTCCCGGAGAATGAAAACTGATAAGCAGCTTGTTTATCCGTAATCTTAATCCGGATGGAGCGGATGCTGTTAATTCATCAAAATGATCTATTAAATCGTTAGCAATGAGAGAGAACCCATGAGTAGTAAACTCTTTTCCATAACTTTTTCCTTTCAACTCTTTCAAAAGGGAAGCAAGATCATTGGTTTCAAATATTGCTGAACAACCTGAAGGAACCAAAGAAAAAAGATTAATTCCAGCCGCCTTTCCACGAGTATTGAGACTCGTAAAAAAATAACTTCCGGCTCCTATGAAAAGAAGCAAAAAGAACGTAACGACTACTATTTTTATCTTCATTTTCCTATCCATAGCTATACGCTTTCAATACAATATAAGTATCTTTGTACCGTTAATCATTAAAAGCTAACATACAAAAGTAATAAATATTCTAACAATTAATGAAATATTTGATTAGAAAAGAAATAGCAGGATTTTTTAGTTCGGCAATGGGATATGTAATACTCCTGGTGTGGTTCCTGACTGCATCGTTGATGCAATGGTTCTTTGACGGAGAATATAATTTGCCGGATGGAGGTTATGCTACTCTCAGACCATTTTTTTCTCTCTCACCTATTCTTTTCTTACTTTTGGTTCCTGCTACAACCATGCGTATGTTTGCTGAAGAAAACCGGATGGGTACATTGGAACTTCTTTTTTCGAGACCGATAAAAATTAGCAGCATTGTTTTGAGCAAATTCTGGTCGGCCTGGCTATTAATGATTATCGCTTTGGTTCCCACCATTATTTATGTAATTAGCATTTATTTGCTGAGTACGAATGGAATAGATTGGGGAGAAACTGCTGGCGGTTATTGCGGATTACTTTGTTTGCTGGCCACATTTGTAAGTTTCGGACTGTTCACTTCCTCACTTACAAGCAACCAACTGGTAGCATTCCTTCTTGCAATATTACTTTCTTTTTCAGCTTTCTATGGATTTGAACTGATAGCATCGCTAACAACAAGCGGAAGTCTGCACAATGGTTGGGTTCAGCTAGGCATTCAGGCTCATTATCAATCTATGACAAGAGGGGTGATTGACACCCGCGACCTGATCTATTTTGCTTCAATTACGCTCTTCTTTATTTATCTCACAATACAAGTAAACACACGTAAAAGATGAAAAAGAAGATTTTAAATGGAACTGGATTGCTGGTTTTACTACTGGCTATAAACTTGATTTCTTCTTATTGTTTTATAAGGGTTGATCTGACTTCCGAAAAACGTTATACTTTATCCGACCAAAGTTGCAAACTGGTTAAAAGCCTTGATAAACCGTTGAAAGTAATTCTATATCTGAATGGTGATTTAAACCCGGCATTCGACAGGTTGCGGATATCTGTAACCGACATATTAGATGAACTTTCTGTCTATTCAACTCACGGCATTATTCTGCAAAATATAAACCCATCGGCAGCTCCGGATGAAAAAAGCAGGCAGGAGCATTATCTTAGGATGAACAACAAAGGTATGCGCGGTCTTTCTGTTAATGAGCGTGACCGTGAAGGTAAACTTTCCTCAAAAGTGATCTTCCCATGGGCAGAGCTTATATATAATGGTGACACCATTCAGGTTAGTCTGCTAAAAAAGAACATTAATCTTACCCCGCAAGAAGTTCTTAATACTTCAGCCGGAGAACTGGAATACAATATTACTGAAGGTCTGAGGATGCTAACCATAACCAACCCTGATCGTATTGCATTTATTGAAGGACACGGGGAGTGGAGTGAACCGTATGTATACGAAGCAACAAATCTACTAAGTAAATATTACAATGTAGACAGAGGGCAACTTAGTGGGAACCCTGAAGAATTGCTCCCATACAAAGTGCTGATTATCGCCTCTCCACAGAAAGCTTTTACTGAAAAAGAGAAATTTGCATTGGATCAATATCTGATGAATGGAGGCAGAATTCTTTGGCTGATAGACGGGATAAAGATTTCTCTACAGGATTTTGACGGTACCGGAGAATCTGCAACTTTAAAGCAGGACGTAAATCTGGATGATATGCTTTTTACTTATGGTATACGAATTAATCCGGTAACAGTACAGGATATGCAATGCACGGCTATTCGATTGGCATCTTCCAAAGATGGTTCTAAAGAAGCATTTACTACCCTACCCTGGTACTTTGCTCCACTTATTAATCCTTCTGAAGAAAGCATTATTACACGAAATATTTCGTCTCTTAAATCGGAATTTGTAAGTACAATATCTTTTGTAGGTAACAATCAGCTAAAGAAGCAAGTGCTACTTTCTACTTCTCCTAATGCACATACACTGCGTGTTCCTGAAAAAGTTAGTTTGCGCTATGTGGAAATGCCAGCCGACGAATCTTATTTTAATGAATCTAACATTCCTGTAGCCGGACTCATTGAAGGACAATTCCCTTCTGCATTTACTAACCAGCTGACTCCGGATAGTTGCACGGAATTACCTCAAGGCAGATTACAACAAAGCAAGAATACAAGAATCATTGTTGTTGCAACGGGAAGTATAATTAAAAACGAATGGAAAGGACAAGGTGATGAAGCACGACCTCTGCCATTGGGATACGATGAAGTTTCCGGCGAACAATTAGGCAACGCTGATTTCGTGACTAATGCAGTGAATTACTTAGCCGGAAACGAACAATGGCTGAATCTGCGTTCGCACGATTACAAACTTAGATTGCTAAAAAAACAAGCAATTAATGAAAATAGAGGCTTTTATGAATTGATAAATATAGCTACACCACCTCTTTTACTTCTAATGGCCGGCTTCTTATATTCAAGGCACAGGAAGAAGAAACAAAGATAAGTTTGTGTCAAATATTACACTTATTATGCCAAATACTACCCTTTAGTTCCTTTGTTGTTTACTTATCTTTGCGATAAATAAACAACAATTAAAGAATAATACCAATGAGAAAAGTATTCGGAATTATCCCCCTGCTTTTAATTACTCTTTTGGCTAACGCTAATCCGATTGAGGAAGCTTGGAAAGAGTGTGCAAAGATTGAACAACAAATTAAAAAAACATCTTTTCCTAATCGGACTTTTGTTATTACCGACTTTGGAGCAAAAGCTAATAATGAAGCTGAACCTTGTCATGATGCAATTAACCAGGCAATTGTAACCTGCAATCAGGCTGGTGGCGGAACAGTAGTTATCCCTAAAGGAGTTTTTTACACTGGCTCTATAACATTAAAGAGTAATGTTAATCTGCATTTTGAGGATGGAGCCGTACTTAAGTTTTCTACTGATCAGAAATTATATTTCCCTGCAGTACTTACTCGTTGGGAAGGTGTTGATTGCTGGAATGCTCACCCACTGATTTATGCTTATGGTGAGACTAACATTGCTATTACCGGTAAAGGTACTATTGACGGTCAGGGTGCTAATGAAAATTGGTGGAGAATGTGTGGTGCCAAACGCTTTGGTTGGGAAGAAGGCATGGTAGCTCAAAGAAATGGCGGACGTGAACGCTTGTTGATGTATGCCGAAACATCTATGCCTGTTTACAAACGCATGATGAAACCAGAAGACGGAATGCGTCCTCAGCTAATCAATTTCCATTCATGCAATACTATTCTGATTGAAGATGTAAGCTTGCGTAATTCTCCGTTTTGGGTAATTCATCCACTATTCTGTGAAAGCATGATTGTTCGCGGGGTAGACATCCTGAGCCACGGACCAAACAATGATGGTTGCGACCCTGAGTCGAGCAAAAATGTTTTAATAGAAAATTGTATTTTTAATACCGGTGATGACTGTATTGCAATTAAATCCGGTAGAAATGCTGACGGACGTAAATGGAATATACCGAGTGAAAATATCATTGTTCGTGGCTGTACTATGAAAGACGGACATGGCGGTGTTGTTGTAGGAAGTGAAATTTCAGGTGGATATAAGAACTTATTTGTAGAAAACTGCAAAATGGACAGCAAAAACCTGGACCGTGTAATTCGTATTAAAACCAGTACATGTCGTGGTGGATTAATAGAAAATATATATGTTAGAAATGTTACAGTAGGACAATGTGGTGAAGCTGTTTTAAAAATTAATCTCCAATACGAAAACAGAGAAAAATGCAACCGTGGTTTTAATCCGACTGTACGCAATGTATATCTTCAGAATGTAACTTGTGAGAAAAGTAAATTCGGTACTTATATAGTTGGCTTGGAAGATAATGATCATGTTTATAATATAAACGTAGAAGATTGTCATTTCAATAATGTTGCTCAGGGAAATTCAATCCAAGGTGCAAAAGATATTACTTTTAAAGGCCTATATATCAACGGAAAAGAAATTAAAAAATAATTAATTATCAAGGAAGGTCATTTATCTCTTCAATTATCCGGATAATAAATTTATTAATTACAACAAATATAAGATTTAAGAGGTTATCATAAAATGGCAACCTCTTTCTTTTTGCAAAAATATAGCCTGAAAGTTTTATTTATGAAAGCGACACTTCATATTAAAATAATTTCTACTGACATTTATGCAACATAAAGAAATTACTCCTATAACTAAAAAATTTCTTTTTTTATTATTTAGAGCATCTCTTTTTTTCATTTTTCGCTATTCTCAATACGTAAATCAAAAAATAAAAAGTATCTTTGCGTGTCTAAAGCATTGGAAATTCAAAAGATGGAAGAACTTAGCACTATAAAAGGACTACTCGACAAAGATGACGTGGAGGCCGCCATAAACGCATTGGATATATTTATAGAGTCCAATCCAACGTGTGACGAGGCATATTATCTTCGCGGAAATGCTTATCGTAAACAAGGGAACTGGCAACAAGCAATTAACAATTACTTATCGGCTATAGAAATAAACCCTCAGAGTCCGGCACTGCAAGCTCATAAAATGATAATGGACATCCTGAATTTCTATAATAAGGATATGTACAATCAATAAATTCTTAAATTATGGCTAAAATAAAAGGAGCAATAGTAGTTGACACCGAACGTTGCAAAGGATGTAATCTTTGTGTGGTGGCATGCCCTCTTAATGTGTTGTCTTTAACAAATAAAGAAGTAAACATTAAAGGATACAATTTCGCTCAGCAAGTATTAGAAGACACTTGTAACGGATGTTCTTCATGTGCAACAGTATGCCCTGACGGATGTATTACTGTTTTCAAAGTAAAACTTTAAGTAATTAAAGTCATTATTAATCAATTAAGTAAAGAACTTAAAAAACTTGAATATATGGAAGAAGAAGTTGTTTTAATGAAGGGTAACGAAGCTATCTCTCATGCAGCTATTCGCTATGGAGTTGATGGTTATTTCGGTTATCCTATCACTCCTCAATCTGAAGTATTAGAAACGCTTGCCGATCTGAAACCATGGGAAACTACCGGAATGGTTGTTTTACAGGCTGAAAGTGAAGTTGCAGCAATAAATATGGTATACGGTGGTGCCGGTTCCGGTAAAATGGTAATGACCTCATCTTCCAGCCCTGGCGTAAGTTTAAAGCAGGAAGGTATTTCTTATATCGCCGGTGCAGAACTTCCTTGTTTAATCGTTAATGTAATGCGTGGTGGTCCGGGTCTTGGAACTATCCAACCTAGCCAGGCTGACTATTTCCAAACTGTAAAAGGTGGTGGTCACGGCGACTATAGATTAATAGCACTTGCACCTGCTTCTGTACAGGAAATGGCAGATTTTGTTGGACTAGGTTTTGAACTTGCATTCAAATACAGAAATCCGGCTATTATTCTTGCCGATGGTGTAATTGGTCAGATGATGGAGAAAGTTGTTCTTCCAGCACAAAGAAAACGCCTTACCGACGAAGAAGTAATTGCTCGTTGTCCATGGGCAACAACAGGAAAAGCAAATGGTCGTAAACCGAATATCATTACTTCTCTGGAGCTTGATCCTTCTGCAATGGAACAAAATAACATCCGTTTCCAGGCTAAATATAAAACAATTGAAGAAAACGAGGTTCGTTATGAAGAGATTAACTGCGAAGATGCAGAATATCTGATCGTAGCATTCGGATCTAGTGCACGTATTTGCCAAAAGTCTATAGAACTGGCTCGTGCCGAAGGTATCAAAGTCGGACTTCTTCGTCCTATCACTCTATGGCCTTTCCCAACAAAAGCAATTGCTAAATACGCTGAAAAGGTAAAAGGAATGATCTCTGTGGAACTTAATGCCGGTCAGATGGTAGAAGATATTCGTCTTGCTGTTAACGGCCGTGTAAAAGTAGAACACTTTGGACGCCTTGGAGGTATTGTTCCTGATCCTGATGAGGTTGTTGAAGCAATCAAAGAAAAACTAATTAAATAAAAAGACGTATGTTGAATTTGGATAAAATCAGATTGATTCTGAACATACTCTTTATGATCGGAACTTTGAGTACAATCATAATCTACTTCACTGTTGAGGATCAGATGGTAATGTTTATCGTTTGTTGCTTTACCATTTTTGTTAAATTCATAGAATACGCATTGCGAATCACTCAAAACAGCTTGAAAAAAAATAAGAGGAGGAATGACGATGACTAAAGAAGATATAATCAAACCTGAGAACTTAGTATATAAGAAACCAAAACTAATGAATAACAACCCGATGCACTATTGCCCGGGATGTAGTCATGGTGTAGTTCACAAATTAGTAGCCGAAGTAATTGAAGAAATGGGTATGGAAGACAAAACTGTGGGAATTTCTCCTGTAGGATGTGCTGTCTTTATCTACAATTACATTGACATTGACTGGCAGGAAGCTGCTCATGGACGTGCTCCTGCTGTTGCTACTGCTATCAAACGTTTATGGCCCGACAAACTGGTATTCACTTATCAGGGAGATGGTGACTTGGCTTGTATCGGTACTGCTGAAACAATTCATGCTTTAAACCGAGGTGAAAATATTACAATTATCTTTATCAATAATGCTATTTACGGTATGACCGGCGGTCAGATGGCCCCTACAACACTTGTTGGAATGAAAACAGCAACCAGCCCTTATGGTCGTGATGTAAAACTGCACGGATATCCACTTAAAATGACTGAAATTGCTGCTACTTTAGAAGGTACAGCTTATGTTACCCGCCAGTCTGTTCAGACAACTGCTGCGATCCGCAAAACAAAAAAGGCTATTCGCAAAGCATTTGAGAATTCAATGAACGGTAAAGGTTCTAATTTAGTGGAAGTTGTTTCAACTTGTAACTCTGGTTGGAAAATGAGTCCGGAAGCATCTAATAAATGGATGGAAGAACACATGTTCCCTTACTATCCACTAGGCGACTTAAAAGATAAAGAATAATCTAAAAAATCAGAGCAATGAAAGAAGAAATAATCATAGCTGGATTTGGTGGACAAGGAGTCTTGTCTATGGGTAAAATCCTTGCCTATTCAGGCTTAATGGAAAATAAAGAAGTATCATGGATGCCAGCATACGGACCGGAACAAAGAGGTGGTACTGCTAATGTTACTGTTATTGTTAGTGATAACAAGATATCCTCTCCTATTTTGAGTAAATACGATGCAGCAATTATCCTGAATCAGCCTTCTTTAGAGAAATTTGAAAACAAGGTAAAACCAGGCGGACTATTAATTTACGATGGGTATGGTATTATCAATCCACCTACACGTAAGGATATTAATGTTTATCGCATAGACGCAATGGATGCAGCTAATGAAATGAATAATGCTAAAGCATTCAACATGATTGTACTGGGGGGATTATTAAAATTATGCCCTATCGTAACGATTGAGAGTGTTTTAAAAGGGCTGAAAAAGACTCTTCCGGAACGTCATCATCATTTGATTCCGATGAATGAAGTTGCTATTAAAAAAGGAATGGAATTAATTAAGAAAATATGATAGCTAAAATTAAGCAACTACTAGAAGAAGTTGAAACATTAAAAGCATCTAATGCGGAAGAGTTGGAAGCTCTGCGTATTAAATATTTAAGCAAAAAAGGAGCAATTAATGACCTTATGGCTGATTTCCGCAATGTAGCGGCTGATCAGAAAAAGGAAGTGGGAATGAGACTGAATGAGCTGAAAACGAAAGCTCAGGAACAGATTAATGCATTGAAAGAGGCTTTTGAAAGCAAGGACAGCAGTTCATGCGATTTAGATTTAACTCGTTCTGCTTATCCTGTCGACTTAGGAACTCGTCACCCATTGTCTATTGTTAAGAATGAAATTATCGATATTTTCGGTCGTCTGGGATTCAGCATTGCAGAGGGACCTGAAATTGAAGATGACTGGCATGTATTCTCTGCTTTGAACTTCGCTGAAGATCATCCGGCAAGAGATATGCAGGATACATTCTTCATTGAGGCTCATCCTGATATTATATTGCGTACTCATACATCTTCTGTACAAAGTCGCGTGATGGAAGTTTCACAACCTCCTATCCGTATTATTTGTCCGGGACGTGTATACCGTAACGAAGCAATCAGTTACCGTGCTCACTGCTTCTTCCACCAGGTTGAAGCTCTTTATATTGACAAGGACGTATCTTTCACTGATTTAAAACAAGTTCTTCTGCTTTTTGCTAAAGAGATGTTTGGTGCAGATACCAAGATTCGTCTTCGTCCAAGTTATTTCCCATTCACTGAACCAAGTGCTGAAATGGATATCAGTTGTAATATCTGTGGCGGTAAAGGTTGTCCTTTCTGCAAGCACACCGGATGGGTAGAAATTTTAGGTTGCGGTATGGTTGACCCTAACGTTCTTGAAAGTAACGGAATAGACAGCAAAGTTTACTCTGGTTATGCTCTTGGAATGGGTATTGAACGTATTACCAATCTAAAATATCAGGTAAAAGACCTTCGAATGTTCTCGGAAAATGATACTCGTTTCCTGAAGCAGTTCGAAGCAGCAAACTAACTGATCATAAATAATTAATATGGGATAATGAATAGCTCAAGAACTGAATTATTCATTATCCTTATTTTATTATATCTCCTAATAATCATCTTATGGCAAAAGACAAGCTGGTTACCCGTAGCTATATATTTATTCTGGCTGCGAATTTTCTGTTGTACTTTGGCTTTTATCTATTACTACCGATACTTCCTTTTTACCTCACAGAAGTTTTTCATTCAAACAATGCTACTATAGGAATAATCCTTTCATGTTATACTATAGCTGCACTTTGCATTCGTCCTTTTTCAGGGTACTTACTTGATGCTTTTGCCCGAAAACCGCTTTATTTATTCGCCTATTTTATTTTCACCGGAATCTTTGCAGGGTACTTATTTTCAGGAG
Organism: Bacteroidaceae bacterium; assembly: GCA_963668125.1. GTDB lineage: Bacteria > Bacteroidota > Bacteroidia > Bacteroidales > Bacteroidaceae > Bacteroides. Next base: position 3,435,307 of record OY764215.1, read on the forward strand.
TACTTACATTGTTCACAATCTTAAGAATTCTTCATGGTTTTGCTTTTGGTACTGTAACTGTTGGTGGTAATACAATTGTGATAGATATTATGCCTTCTTCGAGAAGAGGTGAAGGTCTTGGCTATTATGGAATGATGAATAACACAGCAATGAGCATAGGACCAATGGTTGGCTTGTTTTTACATGAAGCCTACTCATTTGATGTAATCTTCACCTGGGCATTTGTATCTTGCAGCATTGGATTTATAATGGCCTTCTTAATAAAAACTCCGGCAAAGAAATGTGTAAAACGTGAAGCAATATCACTGGATAGATTTATTTTACTGAAAGGAGTTCCCGCCGGACTGGATCTTATGTTGCTATCTGTTCCTTACGGAATGACTACAACATACGTGGCTATCTATGCAAAAAGCATGGGAATAACGAGTGGCACCGGATTGTTCTTTACTTTTATGGCAGTAGGAATGGCAGTTTCGCGTTTATTTTCGGGTAAACAAGTTGATAAAGGACGACTACTAACCGTTTTAGCATGGGGATTGTATCTGGTTTGTTTCTGCTATTTTTTACTTTCGGCATGTAACATATTGATGAAGTATAGCAGTACTGGCACTACAATCTTATTCTTTTTGATAGCTCTTCTTCTGGGAATTGGTTTCGGAACAATGTTTCCGGCTTTTAATACACTTTTTGTTAATCTGGCTCCAAATTCCCAAAGAGGAACAGCAACTTCTACCTATTTAACTTCATGGGACATGGGTATTGGTATCGGCGTTCTTGCAGGAGGATATATTGGTCAAATAGCAACATTCGATAAGGCATTCTTTTTCGGAGCTTGCCTCACCGTCTTTTCGGTAATCTATTTCAAAAGAAAAGTTGCTCCACACTTTGAAAAAAATAAATTAAGATAATTATGAGAAAGAAAGAATTATACGATAAAGTGATTGAGTGGTTCAAAGAAAACATGCCTGTAGCAGAGACTGAACTTAGTTACAACACTCCTTATGAATTATTGGTTGCTGTAATTCTTTCCGCACAATGCACAGACAAACGTGTAAACATGATTACTCCTAAACTTTTTCATGATTATCCAACTGCCGAAGCATTGGCAGCAAGTACTCCGGAAGTGATATTTGAATACATCAGAAGTGTTTCTTATCCCAACAATAAAGCGAAGCACTTAGTTGGCATGGCAAAAATGCTACATCATGAATTTCATGATGAAGTACCGTCCGACATGGAATTATTGGAGAAGATGCCTGGTGTAGGAAGAAAAACAGCCAATGTTATTCGTGCTGTGATTTTCAATAAAGAAGCAATGCCTGTAGATACCCACGTATTTAGAGTATCTAACCGGATTGGTCTGACTACAAATTCAAAAAGCCCGCTTGCAACAGAAAAAGAACTTGTAAAATACATTCCGGGTGAATTATTACCAATAGCACATCATTGGCTTATTTTACATGGAAGATATGTTTGCATAGCAAGAAATCCAAAATGTGATAGTTGTGGCTTAAAATTGCTATGTAAATATTACAAAAGAGAATATAATGTGATAAAACAGTAAGATAAAAGAGGAAAAAACAGAAAATAATTAAATAATATTTAATTGTTAAGCAGGAAATAATTAATAACTTTGCATTCGCATTTAAGAATAATAGAATTTTAAATAATAAGAGAATTATGCAAACAATTGACAAATTCAACTTTGCCGGTAAAAAGGCATTCGTTAGAGTGGACTTTAATGTTCCATTGGATGAAAATTTCAACATCACAGATGACAATCGTATTCGTGCTGCACTTCCTACATTAAAGAAGATTATCGCAGACGGTGGTAGCCTTATTATTGGTTCACACCTTGGACGCCCAAAAGGAGCAACTGACAAATTCTCATTAAAACATATAATCGGTCGTGTATCTGAATTACTTGGCGTAGACGTACAGTTTGCAAGTGACTGTATGGGCGAAGAACCAGCTGCTAAAGCTGCTGCTTTGAAACCAGGTGAAGCTTTATTGCTTGAAAACCTTCGTTTCTATGCTGAAGAAGAAGGCAAACCAAGAGGTCTTGCTGAAGATGCAACTGACGAAGAAAAAGCTGCTGCTAAGAAAGCTGTTAAAGAAAGCCAGAAGAACTTTACTAAAGCTCTTGCTTCTTATGCTGATTGCTATGTAAACGATGCATTTGGTACTGCTCACCGTGCGCACGCTTCTACAGCACTTATCGCTAAATATTTTGATGCTGACAATAAAATGTTCGGTTTCTTAATGAACAAAGAAGTTGTAGCAGTAGAAAAAGTAATGAAAGACATTCACCGTCCTTTCACTGCTATCATGGGTGGTTCTAAAGTTTCTTCTAAAATTGAAATCATCGAAAACTTGCTTACTAAAGTAGACAACCTTATCATCACTGGTGGTATGTCTTTCACATTTACTAAGGCAATGGGTGGTAAAATCGGTTCTTCTCTTTGCGAAGACGATAAACTGGAATTGGCTCTTGAACTGATGGAAAAAGCTAAAGCTAACAACGTAAACATGGTTCTTGCTGTTGACTCTAAGATTGCTGATAAATTCGCAAACGACGCTAACACTCAGTTTGTTGCGATTGACGAAATTCCTGATGGATGGAGTGGTTTGGATATTGGTCCTAAGACTGAAGCTATCTTTGCTGAAGTTATTAAGAGCTCTAAAACAATTCTTTGGAATGGCCCTACTGGTGTATTTGAATTTGATAACTTCGCAGCGGGCTCTAAAGCAGTAGGTGAAGCTATCGTTGAAGCTACAAAGAACGGTGCATTCTCACTTGTAGGTGGTGGTGACTCTGTTGCTTGTGTAAACAAATTCGGTTTAGCTGATGGCGTTTCTTATGTATCAACTGGTGGTGGTGCATTATTAGAAGCTATCGAAGGAAAAGTTCTTCCAGGAATCGCAGCTATTCAAGAAGCATAATTCTCCCTAGGGAGCAGATATAGAGAAGAGAGTGCTTCAAAAGTTAAAGCGAATCCCTGGATTCGAAATACTTTTGAATCGCTCTCTTCTTCTTTTATTATATTTTTATAGGATCTACGCTTTATGAAAAAATACATTTTTATCATTAGTATTATGCTTACCACCTCATTTTTTATTTCCTGCAAAGGAAAAGAAAAGGTTGTAGATAAGAATGAACTTCAGGAAATAACTCTCGGTGTGATGCAGTCAATGGATTATGTACCATTTACCGTAGCTCAGAAACAAGGGGTATATGATTCACTGGGATTAAAAGTAAACTTTATAAAATATCTATCCTCAAATGATTTGGAGTACGACTTCAAATCAGGCAAATTAGACGGTGCCATAACCGATTTAACAAGAGCTATAACTCTGCATGCAAATGGTTCCAAATTAAAAGTCATAATGAAGAATGACGGAATTCTCTATTTGATTGCAGGAAAGGAATCTGGCATAAAAGAACTTACAGACCTACGAAAAATGAATATTGGTGTTTCAGAAAATACCATAACAGATTTTTCTACTGACATAGCCTTAAAGGCAGCCAACATTCTGACCGTGAACGTAAATAAGCCTAATATAAGCAAAATAACAGTGAGACTGGAGATGTTGCAAAACGGGCAGATTGATGCAGCTTTCTTCCCCGATCCGTATGCAACCATCGCTATAAAGGATGGCCACAAATCAATAGAATCGACTAAAGACTTGGGCATTAATGCAACTACTACTATATTTTCCGAGAATGCTATAAAAGATAAGAGTAACGAAATTATGGCATTAATACTTGGATACAATCTCGGCACAAGCTTTATAAAAAGTCATCCGCAAAATGAATGGATAGAAACTCTTTCTGAAGACTTCAATTTAACAAGATCTGTTGTTAAGCAGATTCCATTACCTGATTATCATAGGGCCGAACTTCCTAAAATTAAAGACGTAAAAGCCACTATTGGATGGCTAAGGATTAAACAGCTGATTCCCCAGGACTATAACGAAAAGAGTCTGGTAGATAGTACGTTTATTAATCAGCCATAACACATCATTTTAAATCTTACAGGAAAGCTTATTTAATTCTTGTACAAAAGAATAGATTCTTCTGTACAAAAGATTTAATTGTTTTGTACAAAAGAATGCAATCTTTTGTACAAGGATCCTTTTAACCTTGCCCTTAAAATCAGAAAGAATAAAGATTAGGATAAATTAAATCGGCTAATATGAATATTTTTTTATCTTTGTTTGTTATAAAAGAAAACTAATAGCACAAAACTATGAACGAAGCAGCCATTAACGAAGAATATGAAAGGATAGTCCATTTCCTGGATCAGAAAAGATTATCTGAAGCATTAAACCGTATGGAAGTTTTTACTCAGGATATGTCAGACTGGGGACTAAAAAATTCTTTGGAAGAATTGCAAACTTCTTATAGATATATGTTGCAGTACATGCAACAAGGCATTACAGATCCTGAACGTAATAATCTCTACAGAAAACTATTGGCTACGGCATACAAGTTAACTGACAAAGCCAGAATTGGTAAACTTACCCCAAACTCTACTGAGTATTATTTTGACCGTAGAAGGTATCATAAATTTATTCCTCTCCGTACACTTCCGGCAGTGCAGCTGGAACTGGAAAGTTATACAGAAGACATGGCAGTGGGTAAGCTGCTCCATTATACAGAAAAGCAGGCCGCAGAACTTGCTGCTATCCGTAAACGTCATGAAACTGCTGTATCAGAACTGTTCTACATCCTTTGGTTATCCGATCCCTGGGAAGCACAGGAGGAAGAAGAGGCACGCAACTTCCTGCAATCTTCATTGGTTCAGGTCAATGATCTTTGTTTGTTTGTCAGTGCATTGACATTGAGTTTGATGCAATACTTCGATATTCGCAAATTCATGCTGTTATTTGATGCTTACCAACATAATGCAAACGATATAAATCAGCGCGCTATTGTAGGATTAGCACTTATTATCTACCGTTATGATAAGCGTTTGTCTTTGTATCCTGACGTAGCAGCCCGCTTGAAATTACTAAACGAAGATGCTATTTTTGCTAATAACCTGAGTGTTATACAGATTCAGCTTTTGCGTTGCCGGGAAACAGAAAAGATTGATAAAAAGATGCGTGAAGAGATTCTTCCTGAATTAATGAAGAATCCTAACCTGAAAAATATTAAGTTTAATAATGAAGCTCCGGATGAAGAAAGCGGTCAGAACGATAAAAATCCTGATTGGGAGGATTGGATGGATCAATCCGGACTAAGCGATAAGCTTAAAGAGATGAATGAGCTTCAAATGGAAGGTGCAGATGTTTATATGAGTACTTTTGCCCAACTGAAAACCTACCCTTTCTTTAGAGAAATGGCCAACTGGTTTTATCCGTTCGACATGCAGCATTCTTCTGTTGTACAAACGTTCTCCACTACTCCGGTAAAACGAGATGTACTGTTGGACACAATTTATCAGTCGGGGTTCTTTTGCAACAGCGACAAGTACTCTTTCTGTTTCACCATGATGCAGGTTCCTGAAGCTCAGCGTGAGATGATGGCTCAGCAATTTGAGGCTCAGAATGAAGCAATCAATGAAAGTAACAGTTATGATAAGATTCTGGCTTTTGCACAACATGCAGATACCATTAGTAATCAGTACATACACGACTTATATCGTTTCTTTAAGATTCACCCACGCAGACATGAGTTTAAAGATCCGTTCATGGAATCTCTGAACTTGCAACATTGCGTTACGCTAAAAGATACAGTTAGCGATACCAGCAATCAGCTCACTCTTGCTGGATATTTCTTCCACAAGAATTATCTGATTGAAGCATGGTTGCTTTATGAAGATATAGTTAAAGACAAGAAGGGAGATGCTGAAATATACCAAAAGATGGGTTATTGCATGCAAAAGAACAAGGGGTATGAGAAAGCAATTGAAGCTTATCTGCAAGCTGATATTCTGAAGCCCGACAGCATCTGGACAAACCGTCATTTGGCTATGTGTTACCGTCAGCTAAACCAATTGGATAAAGCACTTCTTTATTATCAGAAAGTTGAAGCTGCCCAACCGGATAATCTCAATGTGCTTACACAGATAGGTCACTGCCTGGTGGGACTCAAAAGATATGACGAAGCTTTGAACTATTTCTTCAAGGTTGATTATATAGACTCCGAATTACCTAAGATATGGCGAGCAATAGCCTGGTGTTCTTTCGTTATCGGTAAACATGAGCAGGCTATGAAGTACTACAATAAGTTACTGGAAAAAGAGACTCAATTGCTGGACTATCTGAATGCAGGACATGTAGCCTGGAGTTTGGGACAATTAGAGAAAGCCGTAAAAATGTATGCCACCAGCCTTGCTATGAGCGATAATCAGGAGTCTTTCCTCGAACTGTTTAATAAAGATAAAGAAGACTTGATTAAACAGGGTATTAAGGAGGATGATATTCCGCTAATGTTAGACTTGTTAAGGTATTACCGATAAGAATATACTCCTTCATGGTTAGTTTGCAATCACCAACATAAGTAATTTTCGGATATAGCAAAGCTCTGAGAATGGTTTCATTCTCAGAGCTTTGCTTTTTTTATTTATAGAAGTGTTGCGTATTTAAGGTAACTCAACGAACAAACCTCTTGAGATTACTTTTGTCAGCTTGTTGCAAATGTAATTTGTTTAGTAAATAGATGTTATAGCATTGGACAATCACCGTAATCTTATTAAAATATCAAAAATGTCCAATGCTCTTATTTTTTATCTATATGTAATTACTTGCTTTATAAAAATTTAGCCAATTTATATTTTAATAAAATGTCCAATAATATTTTTGTTTATCTTATCATTTTACGCTATATTTGTCACAAGTTATTCACCAAGTACATCTGTATATGGATTGACAGATACGAAGATATATATTGCTCAGAGGATATAAAAGATAGTTATATATTATTTAAAAGTGAAATCTATGAATAGAATTTTTATTATAGTAGTTCTTCTTTTTATGAAGCTATCATGCTTTTCTCAGCAATCTATTGATTCTGCATATTTAAAGGTTACATATTTAGAGGATTTTGTTAGAAATGCTGATAATCTAAGTAAAAAAAGTCATGATGAATTAGTTTTGAATATTGGGAAATATAGTTCTGAATTTTATAGTTTACGTGAAGATCGTGTAATGCAAATAACAGATAGTGTCTTAGCTGCTGGTGGAAATGGCTTTCAAGCCTATGATGCTTATGCTGATTTACCGAGAAGTAGGCAAAAATTTCGCATATACAAGAACTTATATTCAGATAATAAGCTGATCTATATTGACGAAGTATACGCTAATCTATATTATAAATATAATGAGACAATAGAAAAATCTGTCTGGACTTTTTTGCAAGAGAAAAAAGAAATTCAAGGCTATGCTTGTCAAAAGGCAAAAACTAAATTTAAAGGACGAGAATGGGCTGCATGGTTTACCACAGAAATACCTGTATCTGAAGGACCATGGAAACTTTGCGGATTACCAGGCCTGATTCTGGATGCTGTTGATAGTGATAGCCTCTATCATTTTTATTGTGTTGGAGTAAATAAATTATCAAAGAAAAGACCGATTAAGATCTTTAAAACAAAATATGTTGCTTGTGATAAAAAAGTATTCTATTCAGCAATGAAGCAGATGTATGAACAACCTTTTGAATTCTTTAAACGTTTTGGCGCAACGACAGGAAAAGTTACAGATGCAAATGGTAGACCTGTAAAATTACCTGTGAGAAAATATGTAGATCTGGAGGTCTTGGAATCTGCTAAAAAATAAGAATGAGAAAAATACTATTGGCTTTATTGGGGATTGTAGCTCCGTTTACATTATACTCACAAACTTTCAGTGGGAAAGTAATTAATAGCTCAACTGATAAACCTCTTGAGATGGCTTCTGTGAGGCCTGTTGCAAATACAATCTATTTAGTAAACATGAATTGTAAATTTAGAAATAATTATTGTAATCTCATTAAAATATTAAAATGTCCAATGTCATTTTTGTTACAAGGGCGTCTTTGGACACCCTTTTTAAAATATGCAAAATGAATAAAATTAGAATATTATTAATAACAGTATTGGGGTTATGTAATTTGCCATTATTTGCTCAAGTAAAATTAGATACTGCTTACCTTCAAGTAACTTATTTAGAAGATTATGTAAAGAATGTAGATACTAAAAAAATGGGCTATGATGAATTATTCTTGAATATTGGTTCTCATATATCTGAATTCTATAGTAAAAGAGAATATCAAGTACAAAATATAAGAGACAGTATTTTTGCAATAGGTGGAGATATTTCACAAGCTACATCTCTTTCTGCTGATATTCCACGCAGTTATCAGTATTATCATGTATATAAGAATTATCCTTTAGAAGGAATACTGACTTATACAGATAAAGTATTATTTGACTCTTACAGATATGAAGAATCTTTAGAAAAGCCTGTATGGAATTTGCTAAATGAACGAAAGGATCTTCTGGGATATTCATGCCAGAAAGCTATGACTAAATTTAAAGGAAGAAAGTGGATAGTTTGGTATGCTACTGAAATTCCGATTTCGGATGGACCTTGGAAACTCAATGGATTGCCTGGTTTAATATTGGATGCTATGGATAGTGATAGTCTTTACCATTTCTATTGTGTCGGTATTAAACAAATAAAAAGAAGCATACCCATAAATATAAAAGGAAAATTCATTAAATGTTCGAAGCAGGAACTCTATGAAAAAAGGAAGCAATTAAATGAGAATATAGTGGCATATATGAAAAGCATGCCTCAGATCACAAATGTTATTTTGAAAACTCCTGAAAAAACAATAAACAATAAATATTTAGATATAGAAGTTCAGGAACCGTCTAAAAAATAAAAATGAGAAAACTACTATTGGCTTTATTGGGGATTGTAACTCCGTTTACATTATACTCACAGACTTTCAGTGGAAGAGTAATTAATAGCTCAACTGATAAACCTCTTGAGATGGCTTCTGTCAGTTTGTTGCAAACAGATAGTATGACTATCGCTTTTTCTATGGCTAACAGTAGTGGCCGTTTTTCTGTTACTGTTCCAGATGGGAAAAAGGCAAAGTTTATTTGTGTATCTTGCATGGGTTATGCACAAAAGTGGATTCCTTTGCAGGGATATAATGAAGGTGGTGAAATACGTTTGAATCCTAAGGATATAATGATAAAGGAGGTGAAGTATGTTTCTAAAAGGCTGACTCAGAGTGGTGATACTTTAACTTATTCAGTGAGTGGCTTTCGTATGCCTCACGACAGAACTATTGGTGATATATTAAAGAAATTGCCTGGTATTGAAGTGTCTAGTGATGGACAAATAAAATATCAGGATAAGCCAATTAATAAGTTTTATATTGAGGGGATGAATTTGCTTGATGGTAAGTATAACTTGGCTACAAATAACTTATCAGCGAAGGCTGTGAAAAGTGTTCAGGTCCTGGAAAATCATCAGGCTATAGCGGCATTGAAAGGCAAGAATTTTAGCGAGAATGCAGCACTCAATCTGGTATTGGAAGATAAAGCCAAAGCACGAATTCTTGGTACGGTAGATGTAGGACTCGGAGTTGAAGATAAAAGTGGAAATGCTTTGTGGGATAACCGGTTACTTAGCATGCTTTTTAATTCCAAAATGCAAAACCTGAGCATGTATAAAAATAACAATACGGGGAATGACGTAAGTTCGGAGCTGAAAGTACTGACTATTGATAAAATTAATCAGTTGACACTGGCTGACGAAAGTAATGCATTATCTTTTCTATCGGTTGGCTCACCTGATCTTGATCAGAATCGCTATTATGATAATGATTCTCATTTGTTTACTTTCAATAATTTGTGGCGAATTAAAAAGGAAATTGATTTACGTGTTCAGGCAAGTTATTTTCATGACCATGAAAAACAGGATGGAAGCTCAGTTACCACATATTATCTTCCCGGAAAAATATTGAATATAGATGAAAATAAGCATACTGTTCATTCTAAAGATGAGATTGAGGGAAGTGTGACTTATAATATAAACAATACCAAAGTGTATTTGAAAAATAATTTGAAATTCAATCTTAATTTTGCGAATAACAAAGGGTGGATGTTAACTAATGGAAAATCAATAGATCAAAATTCAGATCTTGATAAACAAGTATTCTCGAACGATTTTCAACTGATACGGAATTATGGAAAGAATGTTTTCCGTATTTGTAGTTTGAATAAATATAGTAACCTTCCCCAGCATCTTACAATAACTCCCGGGCAGTATTCTGGCTGGCTTAATGGAGGTAGTGAATATGACTTTATGCAGCAGGATTTACGGTTGCGCTCGTTTGTTTCACATACATATTCCTCTTTTCAACACAAATCACTGGGAATGTATATTGATTATAAGGCTGGATTGAAGGTGAAAAGTCAGTCTTTACACTCTGCATTAGGTGTTTCGGGGAATAACTTTCCGGAAGCACTGAGAGATTCTTTTCTTAATCACTCCCGTTTTACTGAAACAGATTTATATCTGACTCCTTCTATTAGTTATCAGAATTACAACTTTAGAGGTAAAGTAGAAGTATCTGGGAATCTGAATAGCCTTTATCAACATAATGGAACCATGAATAAGTATAGTGGCTCAGAAAGTCATTTATTATTTGAACCTAATATCTATCTGGAATATATGCTTTCTGCTCTTTGGAAGATAGATGGATTATTTTCTTATCAACATAGCTATTCGGATATATATAGTCTTTATCCCGGATATGTATTTACTTCATATCGAAATGCTTCTGCGAATAACAATGCTATTTCGCTCAAAAAATATATGAATATGAATATTTCTGTAAACTTTAAGAACCCAATCAAAGGTTTCTTCTTTGATTTATCAGGGAATTACTCTCCGGGGCATAGAAATACTCTTATGTCGTCGAAGTTTAATGGCATTCTTCAGCAAACGGTCTGCTTAAAGAAAGATGTTGATAGTAAAAATTATGGAGTAAACTCAATAATTAGCAAAACATTCTCTTTCTGGAAAACCTTTTTCCGGTTAAATTCCTTTTACAGTGCTTCTGAGGATACCCAATTATGGAGCGAGGTTCTTACCAGATTCCGTTCAGAAAGTATAAGTTCGTCTTTATCTCTGTCAATGCAGCCCTGTCGTTTTGTTGACTGGGAAATTAGCTCTTCCTATTTCTATTATAGAATGAAAACGCTGGAGCCTCAAGAAACAGAGTATACCCCGGTAAGAAATTTTCAGCATAAATTTTCTTTTAATGTATTTCCATCAGACAACTGGCAGTTTAAGTGGACCAATGAATATTATCACAGTTCTGATAAGAATCTTAAAAGTAGTTTTTTCTCAGATTTGTCATTATCTTATATTATAAAGAACAATGAATTGCAATTCTCGGCTATGAATATTCTCAATAATACTAATTATGAACGAAAGAGCATTGGAACATTAAGTGAGTATTTAAGTGTTAACAGACTACGTTCACGTCAGTTCGTACTAAAGTATTTGTTTAGTTTCTAATCAAAAATAAAGCAGGCGGCCGACCTGGCTGCCATTCGTCGATATCATGAAACGGCAGCATCCGAACAAAATATTTGGTAATTTATTTACACTATACTATAAACAATTTATCGGTCTATTTGATGTAACTCCGGTAAATTATAAATTTAACAACAAGATTATCAATAAGTTATATAAGCCCTGCCTAAAAAAATAACATTATCCTTCAAAAATAGAAAAACAACTAGAAGAAACAGAGGGGGTAACAAGGGTGTACCTTCTGAAACCCTTTGGTAGTAGGGGTGCTAAATTTTAGCACGAGACATATAAAAGAAGTTTTTATTAAAGTTTGTCACCACCATTCTAAAATATATACAAAGAATTTAGAGAATAAAAAAAATCCGGGCTATTAGCTTTTAGAAGCATAGTCCGGATTTTCTTATATAAGTTCCCGTTCGTTATAAAGTCTTCAATTCACGATACAGTCGTTGAATAGGTAATCCCATAACATTAAAGTACGATCCGGCAATATTCTCTACTCCAATATAGCCAATCCATTCCTGAACACCATAAGCCCCGGCTTTATCCATTGGGAGATACTGATCTACATAATAGTCTATTTCTTCATCGGTTAAAGTAGCAAATGTAACATCGCTCACCGATGAGAAGCTTCTTTGAAATGTTTTCGTTGTAAGACAAACACCAGTATACACCTGATGAGTTTTACCAGAAAGACTTCTCAGCATCTCTTTAGCCTCATCCATATCCTGAGGTTTACCAAGGACTTTGCCATCAAGCCAAACAATTGTATCAGCAGTAATAATAAGCTGATCGGGCTTGATAAGATGCATATAAGCATCCGCCTTTCCTTTGGAAATATAAACAGGAATCTCCCCTCCTACCAAGGTTTCAGGGTACGATTCATCTATATCGGGTAATGTTTTAACAGAATATTTTATTCCTAATCCTGTCATCAACTCTTTTCTTCTGGGAGAGTTTGATGCAAGTATTATTTTGTATTTACTTAAATTATCCAGCATTTCTAATTCCATTCTTTTACCAGCCAAAAGCTTCTCCATTCATCCATTTTCCCTGAGCCTTCAATACTTGCTCTACAACATCACGACCACAACCATATCCGCCATTCTTATGTGAAATATACATTGAAGCTGCTTTCACTTCAGGAGCAGCATCGGACGGACAACAAGGAAGTCCACAGGTTTGAAGAACTTCCAGGTCAGGTATATCATCTCCCATAAAAAGAATTTCTTCATCAGTAAGATTATACTTATTCTTAAAATCGTTATAATCATTGATCTTTATGCTCGATCCCAGATAAAGGTCCTTTACTCCTAGTCCTTCAAAACGAACGCGTACAGCATTTGTCCTACCGCCAGTAATAATTGCCACTAAGAGTCCATGCTTTACAGCCAACTGAATTGCATATCCATCTTTGATATTTACACAACGCATAGGCTCACCACTTGGATGCAATGGAATAGTCTCTGGACTCAGTACACCATCCACATCAAAAGCCATTGCTTTTATTTTCTTTAAATCGTAATTTATAGTACTCATAGTTTATGTATGCTCTTACTAATCAATTTATAAATTTCCTGCATTTCAGGCTCATTAGATAATAGCTCCAGATGCTTGTTAATGATCTTTTCATCATAACGTACAGCAGGACCAGTTTGTGCTTCTTTTGGTGAAAGTACATGCGCTTTCCTTTCTGTTTCTTCTATTAACGGAAGCATATAATTAAATGGCATTCCGTATTGTTGAAGTAACTTTTCGGCAAGGGCATACATGTGATTAGTAAAATTACATGCAAAGACTGCAGCCAAATGTATTTGTCTGCGTTTCTCTGACGAAAGTTCACTAACATTATTGGATACACTACTTGCTAATTCTTTTAGAAGTAGATTATCTGCAGAGTTATTACTTTCAATAAAAGTCGGTATGTTTTGGAAATCAACCATTCGTTGTTTACTAAAAGTCTGAAGCGGATAAAAAACGCCTTTTCGTTTTACTGATTCAGGCCAGATATTCAATGGCAAGCTACCCGAAGTATGCGCCATTAAAGCATTTTCTTTCCCTGCAATAATCTGAGGCATTAATTCAATTAAAGCATCGTCTTTCAATGCAACAATATAAATATCGGCATCATTGATAACCTTTTCCAAATCTGTTGTATAATCAGCCTCAACAGCTTTTGCTAAACTTTTAGCAGAATCTTCAGTACGACTGTAAATCTGAGCTATTTTGATATGTCGGTCATGGAAAGCTTCTGCAAGATTGGTAGCCAGGTTTCCCGCTCCTATAAAAACGATTTTATTTTCCTTCATACTTATTAATATGTATCTTCTCCCACTGCAAGTGTTCTTCATTAAAAGGTTTACGTTCCATTCCTTTATGCCCTATAGCTATAACCGACAGAACCTGAAGTTGTAATGGGATATCCAATATTCCATGCACATACTCATCGGATGACATTCCGGTAGCAGTAAATCGTTCACGAATTTGCACCCAGCAACTTCCCAATCCTAAATCTTCAGCCTGCAATTGGATCATAATAGAAGCAATGGAAGCATCTTCAATCCACACATCACTTGCTAACGGATCGGCAGTAACAACAATAGCCAATGCTGCTTCTGCTATAAAGTCAGCACTTTTGTCTTTACACTTAGCCAGTTTTGCCAACGTTTCTTTATCATCAACGGCAATAAATTGCCAGGGATTTGTACGTTTGGATGAGGGTGACATTAAAGCAGCTTTTAGTAAGCTCACCACTTCTTCTTGTTTCAGTTCCTCAGATGTAAACTTTCTGGTGCTACGTCTGTTCTTTATCAATTCGCTGAATTGTTCCATAATTATATCTGCATATTCGTTATTAACCGACAAATATACAACTAGGAATTTGATTTGTTGGTAAAAAAATATAAATTTGCAACTATATGGAATTTAAGCTTCTTACATATTATCACGCAAATGATATTCCAGACTTACCTGGAGATAATGTCTTTTATTCGAAAGAGATGTTTCAGATTTATGAAGCAACTCCAGGCTACACTCCTATTCTGGTTGTGGCTTATAAAGGAACAAAGCCCATTGCCAAGATACTCACCGTTCTCAGAAAATGTACCCGCTTAATTCCGCCAAGCTTTATTCGCCGATGCGAAATTTATGGAACCGGAGAATATTTTGATGATGAGATAAGCTCTGAAGTTATTTTTGATAAAATGCTTGAGTATATTACAGATATTGGAATCCAGGAATCTTTCATATTAATATTCAGGAATCTGGAAAACTCGTTATTCGGTTACAAAACTTTCCGAAAGAATCAATACTTTCCTATTAACTGGATGCAAGTAAGAAGTTCTCTGCACAACACTTCAGACTTGCTTGATAAAATTAGCGTATCTCGTAGAAGGCAAATCAAAAAAGGATATGCTAATGGAGCGTATGTTAAAGAGGCGAAAAGTATTGAAGAAATTCGTTCTTTCTCACAGATGCTTAAAATGAACTATTCATATAATATTCGTAAGAATTTCCCTTGTATTGAATACTTTGAATATTTTGACGAGAAAGCTGTACATAGTGGAATGGGGAGAATATTCATTGTTAAATATAAGGATAAAATAATTGGAGGTTCGGTACTTGTCTTTTCTAAGACAAATGCATATCTGTTGTTTTCAGGAGGTATCAAAAAATCATATAAGAACCTATATCCCGGAGTACTCGCTATTTGGGAAGCCTTAAAATTTGCACAGAAAGAGGGTTATGAACATTTGGAATATATGGATGTAGGATTGCCTTTCAAGAAACATGGATACCGCGATTTTGTTCTTCGCTTTGGCGGTCAACAAAAAAGTTCACGCCGCTGGTTCAGACTCAAATGGTCTTTCTTAAATAATTTTTTTGTTAGAATATACACATAACCTTTTTTTTACGTTATTAATTCTATACGATAGCATGGGACATTCCTGTGCATAAAAAGAACGCATCGATATGAAGTACTGTGCACTTCTGGCACTAATAATAATATTCTTTCCTACAGCAATTATAGCTCAGGGAACAGCCAAAGTCTCCGGAATCGTAATGGATCAGGATAATAATCCAGTTGAAATAGCCAATGTACGAGTTCAGGGACAAATAACAGGTACCGTAACCGATCTGAAAGGCCATTATTCATTAACCGTTCCATCAAAAGACAGTGTAGTTATCGTTTATTCAATGCTTGGATATAATACAAAGAAAAGAGTATTAAAGAATCCAAAAGGCGAAATCACACTTAACGTTATACTACTCAATTCCGGATATGAGCTTGGAGAAGTTACGGTAACAGAAGCAAAGAGGCAAACCGGAATGACAGAAAGGATTAAAGCTAAAGATACAAAGCTTATGCCGGATGCTTCGGGAGGAAATATTGAATCTTTAATTGCTACACAGGCCGGAGTCAGTTCGCATAACGAATTAAGCTCTCAATATAATGTGCGGGGAGGTAGCTTTGATGAGAATATTGTCTATGTAAACGGAGTGGAAATATATCGGCCATTACTAATACGCTCCGGGCAACAAGAAGGGTTAAGCTTTATAAATCCGGATATGGTACAAGAAATAGGCTTTTCTTCCGGAGGTTATGAATCAAAATATGGAGATAAAATGTCTTCTGTTCTGGATATAACATATAAAAAGCCGGAACATTTGGAGGGATCTGTATCTGCCAGTTTATTAGGAGCAAGTGCTTACGTAGGGTTTGCTACCAAACATTTTTCCATGACTAACGGTATTCGCTATAAAACCAATCGGTATCTTTTAGGAAGTTTGGAAACTAAAGGTGAATATGACCCAAGTTTCCTTGATTACCAGACTTATATAAACTGGACTCCCAATAAACGCTGGGAGTTTGGATTTATAGGCAACATATCACAAAACAAATATAATTTCAAGCCTAAAGACCGAAATACAAAGTTCGGAACACTTTCGGCAATTCAAGAGTTCAAAGTTTACTTCGGAGGACAGGAAAGAGATTTGTTTCAGACCTATTTCGGTTCCGGAAGCATAACCTATCATCTTAATCCTTATAATGATATCTCATTTATCGGGTCTGCTTTTCATACAAAAGAACAAGAGACTTATGATATTACCGGAGAATATTGGTTAAGTTCCTTAAATGGAAGTACATCTACGGAAACTAGTAATGGCACTGAAACCATTGGTGTAGGAACATATATGGAACATACCCGTAATTATTTGAACGCAGATGTACAGAATTACTCCATATCCGGAAGTCATAAGATTCATAGTAACCAAATTAAATGGGGACTGGAATTAAAAAAGGAATTTATAAAAGATAAACTTCGTGAATGGGAAATGAGAGACTCAGCAGGTTATTCTCTTCCTCACATAAGTAATAACGTTGAATTGATTTATAGTCTGGCTTCAAAAAATAAAATAAGGAGTGACCGTTTTTCATTTTATGCACAAGATGTATATAAGTTCTCCTCAAATATTGGATTACTAACTTTCAACTTTGGAGTGCGGGGAAGTTATTGGAACTGGAACAAAGAATTTATCTTCAGTCCACGTACTTCCATAGCGCTTATTCCAAGGTTTAATGAATATCTGACTTTCCGTGCAGCATCTGGAGTTTATTATCAGGCTCCTTTCTACAAAGAATTTCGGGACACAACTACCATTAATGGAAATGCAACCGTAACACTTAATAAAGATATAAAATCTCAAAGATCCATTCATTTTGTATTAGCCGGAGACTATAGATTCAGAGCTCTTGGCAGACCATTCAAATTTACCACCGAACTTTATTATAAGAAACTGGACGATCTGATTCCTTATAATGTTAACAATGTGCACATAAGCTACTACGGTAAAAACATGGCCAGTGGATATGCAACAGGAATTGATATGAAATTATTCGGAGAATTTGTCCAAGGTACAGATTCCTGGCTTTGTCTTTCATTAATGAAAACTGAAGAACAGATAAATAAAAAATGGATTCCACGCCCCACTGACCAGAGATACAACCTCTCATTTTTCTTCAGCGACTACTTTCCCGGAAATAAAAAATGGAAAATGAACTTAAAGGCCACCTTGGCCGACGGGCTTCCTTTTGGTCCTCCACATTCCGGAAGAGAAGATATTGTATTTCGAGCTCCGGCATATAAAAGAGTAGACATTGGTATGTCCAGACAAATTATTGACAACGAAGATGGAGACTATCGTGGGCGTATCAGCCGCCATATTCGCAACATGTGGATTGGGGTCGATATATTCAATTTGCTAGGTATCAATAACGTAAATTCCTATTATTGGGTCACTGATATATCGAATAATCAATATGCTGTACCTAATTACCTTACATCTCGTCAAATTAATATTCGTTTACTTTTAGAATTTTAGTAGCATAAACAACCAAAATAAAATGCTGAAAAATTTCTTTATTAAGAAGTAATTGACTTTCTTTGTACCGTTTTGTCCATAGGGATAAATAGTGAATACTAATGAAAAATTAAATAATTATGAAGATTTCTCACATTGAACATTTAGGCATTGCCGTAAAGAGTATAGAAGAAGCTTTACCTTATTATGAAAATGTATTAGGTTTGAAATGCTACAACATAGAAGTAGTTGAAGACCAAAAAGTTAAAACAGCTTTTTTAAAAGTTGGAGAAACAAAAATTGAACTACTGGAACCAACTAGTCCAGATAGTACTATTGCTAAATTTATTGAAAATAAAGGAGCAGGTGTACACCATGTTGCATTTGCAATTGAAGATGGAGTTGCGAACGCTTTGACTGAAGCTGAAACAAATGGAATCCGTATAATCGACAAAGCACCTCGTTTAGGAGCTGAAGGATTACAGATTGCATTCCTTCATCCAAAATCTACCCTCGGAGTACTTACCGAACTTTGTGAACACTAATTTATTAACTTTAATATCATAAATTCATGAGTAACCAACTTGAAAAAGTAAAAGAGCTTATAGAACTACGTACTCAAGCTCGCTTAGGTGGTGGAGAAAAAGCTATTGAAAAACAACACGCGAAAGGAAAATACACTGCACGTGAGCGAATAGCTCAATTATTAGATGATGGAAGTTTTGAAGAAATGGATATGTTCGTAAAACATAGATGTACAAACTTCGGTCAGGAAAAGAAATCATATCTTGGTGATGGAGTTGTTACCGGATACGGAACTATCGAAGGTAGATTAGTTTATGTTTTCGCACAAGACTTCACAGTTTTCGGAGGCTCTTTGTCTGAAACTATGGCACAAAAGATCTGTAAAGTTATGGATCAGGCTATGAAGATGGGTGCACCGGTTATTGGAATTAACGACTCAGGAGGTGCTCGTATCCAAGAAGGTATAAACGCACTTGGCGGATACGCTGAGATTTTCCAGCGTAACATTCTTGCATCAGGAGTTATTCCTCAAATTTCAGGAATTTTTGGTCCTTGTGCAGGTGGAGCTGTATATTCTCCAGCATTGACTGACTTTACTTTGATGATGGAAGGTACTTCTTATATGTTCCTTACAGGTCCTAAAGTTGTAAAGACAGTAACTGGTGAAGATGTTTCGCAAGAAGATTTAGGAGGTGCAAGTGTACACTCTTCAAAATCTGGTGTAACTCATTTTACTGCAAAAACAGAAGAAGAAGGTTTATCTATAATTCGTAAGCTACTTAGCTTTATTCCACAAAACAACTTAGAAGAATCACCTCTTGTTCCTTGCGATGATCCTATTGACCGTTTGGAAGACTCTTTAAATGAAATTGTTCCTGACAGTCCAAACAAGCCTTATGATATGTATGAAGTTATAGGTGCGATCATTGACAACGGAGAGTTTCTTGAAATTCAAAAGGATTATGCCAAAAATATCATAATCGGTTTTGCCCGCTTTAACGGACAATCTGTTGGTGTTGTGGCTAATCAGCCTAAATATCTTGCAGGTGTACTTGATAGCAATGCTTCACGTAAAGCCGGACGTTTTGTTCGTTTCTGTGATGCATTTAATATTCCTATAGTAACTTTAGTTGATGTTCCGGGATTCTTGCCAGGAACAGGACAAGAGTACAATGGAGTTATTCTTCATGGAGCTAAACTACTTTACGCTTATGGTGAAGCAACTGTACCTAAAGTAACCGTTACTCTAAGAAAGTCATACGGAGGTTCACATATTGTAATGAGTTGTAAGCAACTTCGTGGCGATATGAACTATGCATGGCCAACTTCTGAGATTGCAGTTATGGGTGGTGCCGGCGCAGTAGAAGTATTGTATGCAAAAGAAGCAAAAACAGCTGAAGATCCTGTTCGCTTTATGGCTGAAAAAGAAGAAGAATACACTAAGTTGTTTGCTAATCCATACAATGCGGCAAAATATGGTTACATTGACGATGTTATTGAACCTAGAAATACTCGTTTCCGTATTATTCGTGCTTTACAGCAATTACAAACTAAGAAGTTAACTAATCCGGCTAAAAAGCATGGAAATATTCCATTATAAGTAACTATAAAACGACAAGTTATGAATAAAATAAATAAAGGGATATTAATCATTTCATTGCTTGCTGGAAGCATTGGAGCGAACGCGCAAAACCTTCGCACTAATGACTCTACCGGCATAGGAATGGCCATTGCTGCTATGATAGTTATTTTTGTTAGTTTGATTCTTTTCTATTTTGTATTCAAGATAATTGCTAATATATCTATTCAATTATCTAACAAGAATACAATGAAGGTTAAAGGAATTACTGATAAAAACCAAGCTACAGGTCCGGAATCCGGAGATGTACTGGCGGCAATATCTATGGCATTGCACGAATATCAGGATAATGTTCACGATGTAGAAGATATGGTATTAACCATTAATAAGGTTAAACGTAACTATTCTCCATGGAGTTCTAAAATTTATACTTTAACAGAAACGCCACGTAAACGTTAGAAGCATTTTCAATATTAATTTTAAATTTAATAAAAGATGAAACAATATAAATATAAGATCAATGGAAACCTCTACAAAGTTACGGTTAACGACATTGATGAAAATAATATCGCTACTGTTGAAGTTAACGGTACACCATACAAAGTGGAAATTGAAAAGCCTGTAGCTCCTAAACCAGTAACTCGTCCGGCTGCTGCTCCTAAAACAGAAAGTGGCAAGCCTGTAGTTTCTCGTCCGGCTGCAACATCAAACAAGAGCGCTGTTAAATCTCCGCTTCCAGGTATTATTCTTGAGATCAAAGTAAAAGTTGGAGATACAGTAAAGAAAGGAGATACTGTTCTTATTCTTGAAGCGATGAAGATGGAGAATAATATCCATGCAGACAAAGATGGAAAAGTTACTGCTATTAATGTAAACAATGGAGACTCTGTTCTTGAAGGTACAGATCTTATCATAATTGAGTAATAGTATGGGAGAGCTTGGAACATATTTATCAAATAACTTAGCTGACTTCTGGAGTTATACAGGATTCGCAAACGCTACGCCAGGCGCACTCATTATGCTGCTTGTCGGAATGTGTTTAATATATCTGGCAATAAAGAAAGACTATCAGCCAATGTTATTGATTCCTATCGGTTTTGGAATACTTGTAGGAAATATACTTTTCATGATAGGTGCCGATTCTGGTTCTTATGATGATTCTGTATTCAATGTATTATATCAAGGTTTGGAAAGTGGCTGGTATCTTCCATTAATGCTTTTAGGCATTGGAGCTATGACCGACTTTTCTGCTCTGATATCTAATCCTAAATTAATGCTTATCGGAGCAGCTGCTCAGATTGGTATTTTCGGTGCTTATATACTTGCTATGATTCTTGGAGTTGATCCTGCTCAGGCTGCTGGTATAAGTATTATTGGTAGTGCAAACGGTCCTATTGCTTTATTCCTGGCATCTAAATTATCTCCGGAATTAGTTGGAATCGTAGCTTTATCTGTTTATGCTTATATTGCTCTGATACCGGTAATACAACCACCATTAATGCGCTTACTAACCAATAGCAATGACAGAGTTATAAAAATGAAACCTGCTCGTCAGGTATCACATACTGAAAAGTTAGTATTCCCAGTTGTTGGGTTGGTACTTACTTGCTTATTGGTACCTTCGGCTTTGCCATTATTAGGTATGTTATTCTTTGGTAACCTGCTTAAAGAAAGTGGCGTAACCCGTCGTTTAGCAGAAGCAGTAAGCGGAACATTGCTTGATATTGTAACTGTACTTTTAGGATTAACAGCTGGAGTAACACTTACAGCAAGTAACTTCTTCACAGTAAATACAGTATTCGCTATAGTTATTGGTATATTAGCTATCATTATTGCAACAGCTTCGGGTATACTATTCATTAAGCTGACTAACTTATTCCTCAAAGAAGGTCAAAAGATTAATCCACTTATTGGAAATGCCGGAATTGCTTCGCCTATGGCAGCAAACATCTCAGAAGAAATTGGTTTGGAATATGATTCTACTAATTATCTTTCTGTACATGCCATGGGACCAAATGTAGCTGGTATTATTGGTGCTGCATTGGCAGCAGGAATACTTATGGGCTTTATTATGTAAAATAAAAACCACTTATATTAAAACGTCTGCTCTTCTTTATGAATTGCAGACGTTTTTTTATGGCATAAATGAAAACGTTTGCATAAACTCCAATAAAGAGAAGTAAAATATAAACTAAATATCATCGATATTTTATGTACATTCGCCTAAACGTAACATTTATTAATTTAATCATGAGAAAAACACTTTTATCTTTTATCTTGTTTATTATAGCAGTTAGTATGAATGCTGCCAGTAAAATAGATAAGATTGAGCCATCTTTCTGGTATGTAGGGATGAAGAACCCAGAAATTCAATTGATGGTATACGGAAAGAATATCTCTTCGTGCGATGTTTCTGTAAATTATCCTGGAGTTAATCTTAGTAGTATAGTAAAATTAGAAAGCCCTAATTATCTTTTGGTTTACCTCACTCTTGATAAAGATGTTAAGGCCGGTAATATGGAACTTACCTTTACTCAGGGAAATAAAAAAGAAATTAAATATTACGAGCTAAAAACAAGAGCTAAAAAAGGGTCGGAAAGAATTGGCTTTGATTCATCAGACGTTCTTTACATGCTTATGCCTGATAGGTTTGCTAACGGGAATGCAGCAAATGACAATGATAAAACATTATCGCCTTCTACTGCCGACAGAAAAGATCCGAATGCACGTCATGGAGGTGACCTTGCAGGAATAGAGAAACACCTTGATTATTTTAATGAATTAGGTGTTACTGCATTATGGTTTACCCCTGTTCTGGAAAACAGTATGACAGGAGGTTCATACCACGGTTATGCAACAACGAACTATTATAAAGTAGATCCCAGATTTGGTACAAATGACGAATATAAAAAACTGATTGATGAGGCTCATAACAAAGGTCTTAAAATAGTTATGGATATGATTTTCAATCATTGCGGTTCTGAACATCCATGGTTAATAGATATGCCTTCACATGACTGGTTTAATCATCCTGATTTTGATAAAAACTTTGTTCAGACTAACTTTAAATTAACACCACACGTTGACCCGTATGCATCGGATTATGATTTCAAAACGATGAACGATGGATGGTTTGTTCGTTCAATGCCCGATTTAAACCAGAGAAACCCACACGTACTTCGTTATCTCATTCAAAACAGTTTCTGGTGGATTGAGTTTGCAGGTATCGACGGCATTCGCATGGATACATATCCTTATGCTGATTTCGACGGAATGGCAAAATGGATGAAAGAGTTAAACGAGGAATATCCTAATTTCAACGTTGTTGGTGAATCATGGGTAACCGAACCTGCTTATACAGCTTACTGGCAAAAAGATTCCAAACTTGCTGCTCCACGCAATTCAAACCTAAAGACTGTAATGGATTTTAGTTTTTACGATAAAATGAATCAGGCTAAAAATGAAGAAAGCACAGAAGACTGGAAAGGATTAAACCGCATTTACAACAATTTTGTTTATGACTACCTCTACCCTAACCCATCATCTGTAATGGCTTTCCTTGATAATCATGATACAAATCGCTTTCTGGAAGATGGAAATGATATTGCCGAATTAAAACAGGCTGTAACATTGCTACTTACAATCCCACGTATTCCACAACTCTACTATGGAACTGAGATTATGATGAACGGTCGAAAAAATGTAAGTGATGGATATGTACGGAAAGACTTTCCCGGAGGATGGGCAGGTGATGCACAAAATGCTTTTACAAGAGAAGGACGAACTCCACAACAAAATGAAATATTCGATTATATAAGTAAACTTCTGCATTGGAGAAAAGATAATGCTGTAATTTCTGAAGGAACAATGAAACATTGGCTTACACAAAATGGTATTTACGTCTACGTTCGTAGCTTTGAAGGAAAAGCTGCTATGGTTGTTCTGAATGGAACCAATAAAGAACAAGTGCTTCCAATAAAACATTATAGTGAAGTAATAAATAATGCTGCAACCGGCAAGGATATTATCAGTGAAAAGAATATTGATTTAACTAAAGACATAACACTCAATCCAAAACAATCAATGATTATTGAATTATAACTCATTGAATTATAAAAAAGAAGTGGCTGTATTTTTAAGATACAGCCACTTCTTTTTTATATTAATCTACTTATTAACTAGCAGTTATAGGAACAGGATTGGGAGTTTGTTCTTTCTTTGCGGTACTCTTATTAGTATCAGGAAGACCATTCAATAAAATCTCATTATGATCACATTCCGGATTTATAGCGTTTACATCTACATTGCCACGAATACCATCAATCCGGCCTCTACGTGTATATTGCCAGATATGCCAGTTATTACCATCAGGTAATACCGGATTTCCATCCCCGTATTGAGCAATAAAAATCTTATAATCTTTATAGCGATCCACCAAATAGCGATTATAAAAAGAAGGCATTGTGTATAACACAGGTTTCTTTCCATAAAGAGCTTCCACTTCATTTAGAAAAATCTGGAGATTCTTATGAAGTGTATCAGCAGTCCAATATTTACATTCTTCAATGTCAACTACAGGAATAAGATCCTGAGTATCCTTATTCACCGTTTGCTTAAAGTTTTCGAACTGCTCTTCGGCCGATGACTTTGTAGAAAAGTAATGATAGCTTCCCACCAGTAAACCCTTTTCTTTAGCAAGCATTACATTTCTACTATAGCATTCATCTTTAATAGTAGCCCCTTCGGTAGCCTTAACATAAACAAACCTAATGGGATTATTCTCATAATGAGTCACCTTATCCCAATCAATCGTCCCTTGGTAATGAGATACATCAATTCCACAAATTCCATCCACAATTCTTGGAGGAGCTGGTGCAACGTTAATATGTGTACGTGCTTTCACTCTGCGATGGCGATGTTTCTTCTTACGGGCATCAGCATCTGGAGAAAACAACAATAATAACAGGGATAATATGATTGATAAATATTTCTTCATTAGTATTGAAAAATTAAAATACACCGCAAAGTTAAGGAATATATTCAGAGGATCATATTTTTTAATTATTCTTTATAATAGATTTGTTTTATTTCATAAATAAACTATTTATTGAGCGCATATAAAGTATTATCTCGCCTTACAATTATCATTTAGTGTACACCTTTTATAAATATAAACTACACTATATTAAAGTAAAGCGTACACCTTTTACCAAAAACAATATCAAAGAGAGCTTTAAATATCAAGAATAAATCAATTAATCTTTTTTTAATATTATAAATTCGAATAAAAGAAACATCGAGACCGTTTTTAATCTATATTTGCCCACATTTTAAAAATTAACTGAATTCAGAAACAAACTACTAGAAAAGATGGGAAAACAAGTATTCCAAACTGAAAACACATCAAGGTGGAAAAAGTTTAAATGGACCATGAGATTTTTCATTTTTATTGCGTGCATACTTATTGCTGCACTGATAATAATGCTTATTATTGACAAAAGCCCCTCTCTCCCATTCCGACATGATTACCGAAGTGTTGTAACAGCCTCTAAACCTTTCATGCAGGAATCAAAACTATCAAAGGAATACAAGGGATTCAGAGATTATATTTCTGATAAAAAGTTTCACTCCAATTACGAAAAAGAGAAACTTGAGGCTCAGGCCAGATATAAAAAGTTTGAAACTAATTTTAATGATAAAAACTCGAATAAAATATTAAATAGCTGGGACATGTTTCCTGCAGGATTACGTTCTGCGTTTTATGTTGCATGGGACCCTCAGTCTTTCTTCTCCTTAAAAAGGAATATACGTAATCTGAACCTTATAATACCGGAATGGTTCTTCATAGACCCAAAGACCGACGAGTTAAAAACTAATGTCGATGTACAGGGATATCAACTTATGAAAAAAAGCGGCGTTCCTATCATGCCGATATTAAGCAACAACTCTGACCGCGAATTCCGTCCCGAAGCTATTGGTCGTATTCTTCATAGTGAAAAAAAGAAAAAGAAAATAATACAGGAAGTATTAAATCAATGTCTTAAAAATAAGTTTATAGGAATTAATATCGACTTTGAAGGGCTGAACGAATCTAAAAACGAGTATTTGCTTAATTTCGTAAAAGAAATGGCTGATGCTTTCCATAAGGAAGGACTTATTGTTACGCAAGATATAATGCCTTTCAATGAGGATTACGATGTTGCTCAACTTGCCAAGTACAACGATTATTTATTCTTAATGTCTTATGATGAGTACTCATCAGACAGCGATCCGGGTCCTATCAGTTCACAAAAATGGATTGAAGCTACTGTTGACGACCTCGCAAAGAAAGTACCTGCAGAGAAAGTAGTTCTTTGTCTTGGAGCATTCGGCTACGACTGGCCGGCGGCAGCAAATTCTACACCTAATGTTACCTATCAGCAAGCATTGTCAAGGGCTTATGTAAGCAAGTCTAAAATCAATTTTGACAACGATACCTACAACCTGAACTTTGCTTATAAAGATGATAAAAACACCGTCCATCAGGTTTACTTTACCGATGCTGCAACCCATTTCAATACAATGAGATTTGGTGCGGAATACGGACTGGCAGGTTTCGCTGTTTGGCGACTTGGTAGTGAAGACAACAGAGTATGGAAATTCTATAATAAGGATATTACTAAAGAAGCTGCTAAAAAAATCAGCAAGAAAGATCTGGAAGATGTAAAAATGGTCAAGGATGTGGACTATTTTGGCGACGGAGAAGTGCTTGATGTAGTTAATGTTCCTCACCCAGGAACAATAAAAACAGAAATAGATAGTGCTGAGATGTTAATATCTGAGGAAAACTATATTAAAATACCAAGTACTTTTCAAATAAGAAAGTATGGAATGGCTCCGCAAAAAATGCTAGCGTTAACCTTTGACGACGGTCCGGATGAAACGTATACTCCTAAAATTCTGAATATTCTGTCAAAGTATCACGTACCGGCAGCATTCTTTGTGGTAGGACTACAAGCCGAAAAGAATTTGCCTATCCTTAAAAGAATATATAATGAAGGTCATTTAATAGGAAATCATACATTTACTCACCGAAATGTTGCTGCTATCACTCCTCAGAGGGCATTAATTGAGTTTAAACTAACCCGATTGCTTATAGAGTGTATTACCGGTCACAGCACAATTCTTTTCCGTGCACCATATAACGCCGACAGTGAACCGGTAACTATGGAAGAAATTATTCCGGTAGCACTGGCCAGAACGCAAAACTATCTGGATATTGGTGAGAATATCGACCCTGAAGACTGGCAGGTTGGAATAAAAGCGGATACTATCTTTAAAAGAGTAGTCAAGGCTGTTGAAGAGCAACGTGGAAATATCATATTACTACATGATGCTGGTGGTGAAACAAGAGAAGAGACAATAAAGGCACTTCCTATGATTATAAAATATTTCCAGCAAAAAGGATATACATTTACCAGCATTTCTTCTCTGCTGAACAAAGATAGAAATGTATTAATGCCTGCTGTTCCAAAAGGTAGCGGATATTATATAATGCAATCCAATTTGGCTCTTGCTGAGCTTACCTACTGGGTTGGCAATTTCTTAACGTCACTCTTCATTATATTCATTATTCTGGGTATTGCCCGATTATTATTTATGATGATATTAACATCAAGAGAGAAAAGGAAAAATGTAATATTAGATAGTAACTTATTGGAGAACGCGCCACTGGTATCCATTATTGTTCCGGCTTATAATGAAGAGGTCAACGCAGTTTCTTCACTCAATAATTTACTGAAACAAGATTATCCTAACTTTAACATCATCTTTGTTGACGATGGAAGTAAGGATGAAACGTATAAAAGAGTCTGCGAAGCCTTATCAGAAAACGAAAAGATGAGGATCTTCACTAAACCCAACGGTGGTAAAGCTTCGGCTTTGAATTTTGGTATTCAGCATACCAATGCCGACTATGTGGTTTGCATTGACGCTGATACCAAGCTTTATCCTAATGCTGTATCGTTAATGATGCTTCATTTTCTGGATAAAAGCAGCAATGAAAATGTTGGAGCTGTAGCCGGTAACGTAAAAGTTGGTAACCAGATTAATATGCTAACCAAATGGCAGGCTATAGAGTATACTACGAGTCAGAACTTTGACAGACTTGCATACGCCAATATTAATGCAATAACTGTTGTTCCGGGTGCCATTGGTGCATTTAAGAAAGCAGCAATTGATGAAGCGGGTGGCTTTACAACAGACACATTAGCCGAAGATTGTGACCTGACAATACGCATCCTCAAGGCTGGATATCGAATTGTAAATGAAAACAAAGCGATTGCTATGACTGAAGCTCCGGAAAAGACCAAACAGTTTATCAAACAAAGAACACGATGGACATTCGGGGTGATGCAAACTTTCTGGAAACACAGAGATACCTTGTTTGACAAGAGATACAAAGGCTTGGGAATATGGGCTATGCCAAACATCCTTATATTCCAGTTCTTAATTCCATTTTTCTCACCGTTGGCCGATATATTTATGCTCGTTGGTATCTTTGCCGGCAATGCTACAAAAATAGGAATTTACTATCTGCTGTTTATGCTGGTTGATATCAGTATATCTGTAGTAGCCTTTATCTTTGAAAAAGAAAAAGTATCCAAACTTATCTGGATAATACCACAAAGATTTGTTTATCGCTGGATAATGTATATTGTTCTTTTCAAGAGCTTTAAAAAGGCCATTAAAGGTGAACTGCAAACCTGGGGAGTTCTAAAAAGATCGGGAAATGTTGCAGATTTGTAAATCAAATAATAAACAGAGACGGAAGTTATCTTTTAAATAGAAGAATGGGGTTGTTCAAAAGTGAACAACCCCATTCTTTTATACCTTTATCTTAAAGTTCCTATCTGAAAATGCTTCAAATATTCAATTATAAGATACCTCATTTTAC
The DNA here is from genome assembly GCA_963668125.1 of Bacteroidaceae bacterium. GTDB lineage: Bacteria > Bacteroidota > Bacteroidia > Bacteroidales > Bacteroidaceae > Bacteroides. The sequence goes on from OY764215.1 coordinate 3,464,256, forward strand.
TTTCTGAACAGCCTAATTAGTTTATAAATAGCATATTCTATTTCATTACTTTCGTAGAACTAAAAGTTCCATCAGTATATTGAGTCCTAACAATATAACATCCTTTGTCTAAACTGATATTATCTAGTTCTGATGCACTTTTCAATTTATTAATCAGAATTCCATTAACTGAGTAAATATAAACATTACTAACCTCCTTTGGAGAAGATATAATATCATTTATACCTGAAGACAGTGTACTGAAATCTGTAAATATCTTGAATTCATGAGCAGGAACTGTGATAACCTGACTAGTAGAAAAAGGTGCAGGTACATTCGTTATATAATTATACCATAAACCTGAATGCGGGAATGTTACAGTAAGATTTTTGTCTGTACTAGTGAAATTACCAACAACAACCAGATGTTTTTGTTTGTCGGCCGACTCAATGGTAATAAAACGGCCATTAGTCCAGTTCGTAGTTTCAACCTGCCAGCTAAAAGTAGAGTTAGATGAAATCAGATCAGGATAAGATTTCCTAAGCTTAGCCAGTTTACTATATACATCATACAAACCTTTACGAGCAGTATCATCATAATAATTCCAAAGCACAGGTTTTTCACCAACACGTCCGTTATTATTAATGGATATATCATAGCCCAGTTCTCCGAATTGCCAAATCATCTTCGGTCCTGGTACTGTTAAGAAGAAAGCAGCATTGGTAGCAGCCTGTTTCATTCTAACTGATAAGTCTGTCTTTATAGCTCCATCTCCCCAAGTTAGAGCTTTATAAGAAGTTCGTTCTTCATCGTGACTTTCCATATATCCAACCAGACTTCCAGCAGGCATACTTGACGTTCCGGCATATAAACCAGTAAAAGCATTTTCTGTACTATATCCCATAGCTGTTTGACAATAAGCATTATTCATATTACGCCAAAGCATAATACCAGCACTTCCAAGTTCAGATTCTTCAGAAGTTTCAGCCAGGTGTTCGCAAATAACATACGCACCCGATTTACGTTTCCAAACTTCAGATGCCATACGCTTTAAGTTCGCAATACGAGCTGCATCATATCTATTTGCCCAGTAATCATCGGCTCCATGTATTGTATTGGAAAATCCTTTAGTGAAATCATAACGAAAACCATCTACTTTATATTCATTCATCCAATAACCGGCAATACTATCCACCAAAGCACGAGTATAAGTACTTTCGTGATTAAAATCATATCCCCAGGATAATGAAGGATTACTTATGTTAGAAGTCTTATTGTACCATGGATTATTAGCAGAAGGAGTTCCGTCGGCATCTGCATAAAGCTTATAGAAAGGTGATTGCCCATAACTATGATTTAAAACCATATCAATAATTACTGCCAATCCTTGTTTGTGACATTCGTCAACAAAAGCCTTCATATCGTTTTTTGTTCCATAGTATTTATCAACAGCAAAATAGAAGGATGGATTGTATCCCCAACTACTATTTCCATCAAATTCATTGATAGGCATAAGTTCAACTGCATTTACACCCAGCGATTTTATATATGATACCTTTTCCTGAGCTGCTTTAAATGTATGTTCGGAAGTAAAGTCACGAACCAGCATTTCATAAACAATCAGTTGATCTTTATTCGGACCGGTAAAATTGCTTACTTGCCAATTATATGCAGCTTGTCCTGTTTGCAAGACAGAAACTATACCGTCGGCCTTACCAGTTGGATATTTTTTAAGATCTGGATATACAGTTGAAGGTATATATGAATCATTCCATGGATCAAGTAGTTTATCAGCATACGGATCTGCAATATAGATAGATCCATCTACCACATATTGAAATGCATATTCCTGCCCCGACGTTAGCCCCGTCAATTTAATCCAAAAATATTCACCATCTTTTTTTAATTGATATTGTGGCACCAATTTCCAATCATTAAAATCACCAATTACATAAACGGTATTTTTATTAGGAGCCTGAAGAACAAGCGTTGCTTCAGTATCACTATTATAATTGATACCCGGCCTTGCTCCAACCGGTAAAGTTGCAGTTTCTGTTGTTCCCAGTACATTTACAGTGATAGTATCTGAAACAGTTACAGTTCCGGATTCTGCAGAAACAATAACTGTAGATGTACCTACAGTTGTAAAAGTATGTGTAGCAGAAATAGAAGTAGCATTACTCTGCGATGCTATCTGAGTTCCATCAACCAAAAGTTTAAGAGTAGCAGCAGTAGAGCTGGAAGCCGTCATTGAAAGAGACTGTCCATTATTAACAGCAACGGGAGAAGTAGAAGGTGTATCAAACCTGACTGTAAGTCCAGCCTCATGCACATCTACAAAAATATCTTTGTAACCTGTATCTTTTCCCTCTTTTGAATTATCAGAGCTACGAAATACAAAAGCCATTTTTTTAATGGTTTCGCCTGCAGGTACTCCATAATAAGAACGAATATCAGGAGTAATAGACAGCTGCCATTTGTTATTGCCCAATGAAGTCAGCTTATATTTTGAACTATTATCTCCCCATGTTGGAGCATACTTCCAATCTGAAGAACTGGTACTTTTATCAGTTATAACACCGGTATGAGCATAAACATCACCCGTGTAATCTTTTAGCCCTTGAGTTCCTTGTGTAGCATCGAATACAATAGTTACAGCTGCATTCTGAATAGGGAAAGCAGGAGTAGTAGTGATAATTTGCGCTGATAACGGCAATATCAATAATAGAAAAAAGAAAAAAGAGTATAGTTTTTTCATAAGCTAATCATTCTAAAAGGATAAAAGGCCGCCCTTTAAAGGGACGGCCTTTCGACCTATTTATTATATAAATAATCAATTCTTAACAATGGAATACGTATAAGCTTTCGGATTACCTAAGTTTAAAGTAATAGTATAATTACCAGCTGTGGTAACTGAAATATTATCACCACCATAAGTCAGATTAGTTGCTGATCCACCTAAATTTATATCCCAAGCATCATTAGCACGGAACTTAAATGAACCTACTGCCAAATCTGTGGTTACAGACCATGAACTGTTTGCAGCATTAAATGCCATAGCTGTAGAAGTATTCCATCCACCAGCTGTTGCATCACCAATAAGTCCCCATGCAGTTTTTGTTGCGGTATAAGTAGCAGGAGTTGCTCCTAGATTTGCAGTTAATCGGTAGAATCCAGCATCAGAAATTTTAAGATCTCCACCAGCTGTGCTAAGAGTTCCATTACCTCCATCACCATAGTTTGTTCCCTCCCAGGCAGGCTGAGCGGTAAACTTAAATGCTTGATTAGCTTCTGTGAAGTTTACATATCCGTCATACTTCATATCGTAGTTCTGACAGTAAATTATTGGAGCCGAAGCTGGGTTCCATCCCTGATGTGCACCAGGTACATAAAGTTGAAGAACCATATCGCCAATATACTCAATTTTATAAGTATACTCCATCATATTCAATGTAATCTTCACGTATCCTGCTTCAGTTGCAATCTTTCCAGCATTTGGATTAGTAGCAGTCAACGAACCGGTCATTGAAGTATCACCATCTATGGCAGTACCTAAAACACCACTAGCCCAAACATCTCCAGCAGTAACATTAGATTGTGGAATAATCTTCCAATAACAATCTTTAGGAACCTTTACAACTGCAGTAAAATATGAATCTTCATAAACATCCTTATCGCTGTGAGTAAATTTAATAAGCTTTGTACCATCCCAATCGTTCATACCACCAATCAGATAATAAGCTGATTCAATTTTCGGTGCCTGAGGAGTAACAATAATATTAATTGTATCCGAAGATGCACGGAACACCTGACCATTGGTTTTCATATAAGCATTAACAACACCTTTCATTGTTCTTGCTAATGGACGTTTGCCAAATAAAGAGTTAACAGCCGACTGAAGATCAACCTTTGCTACTTGTCCACTCTGATTCAAAGCCAAAGTTATTTTCTTATCAAGAACAATGTCAAATCCTGTTATAGTCTGTCCCTCACTCACTGCCGGAGCAGTGAATGAGCATATCTTAACAGAATCAGTAGTTACATTCGCCAAATCTATAGTTGTTGCAGACGCAGCAGTAGCTGAGAAAGTAACAGTTTTACCATCTTCCTGCTCCCAACTTTGAGGAGCAGCAGGGTCTTCATTGAAGTCTTCAGTACAAGCTGTAAAAGTTGTAAGAGCAGACAGCAACAAAAAGGTATATAATGATATTTTTTTCATACTAATTCTTAATTTAATGTTACTATTCGTATTTACCTGTACCAGCCATAAATTTCAAGTAAACTTTTTTACCGGCATCTACAACAACGCGAGCTTGATCTCCACCAGTTCCACGATAAGATATTTTCCCATCAGCTACAATGAATTCACTCTTCCACCAGTCAGAATCTGCAAGTTTCACACACATACGAACTTCGTCGGTTGCTTTTAAAGCAGGAGATATAAAGAATCCAGATCCATCAGCAGGAACAGTAAATGCATTTTCATCTTTAATATCCCAGCCACCAGCGGTATTACCCATTAAGTAAACTTTTGGAGGGTTGAATTCAACAGTGAATTTAACATCACGGCCAACAACTGTAGATTTAACAACTACCAAATACCATCCAGCCTTTGCTACTTTTATATTATCAGTGCCACTAAGACCAGCATCAGCATTATCAACCAAAGTTGCAGATGCACCAAACTCACTGTCATTCCAAGCTTTTTCTACATTGAATTTAAGTTCACCATCAGCAGTAACATAAATCATACTCCAGAATGTACCATTATTATCATACATAGGTACCATTGAATTTGAATTAGTAGCCCAGTCCCAACCACCAATACCACTACCAATGATATTCATTGTTGCAGGTATAACAACTGGAGGAAGAGCAAAATGTACTCGCACTTTATCTAATTTTATAGCATTAGAATAAATTGCAGCCGCACCATTAGACAATGTAGCTTTTAAGCGAATATCAACTCCGGTTGTAAGTGGAAAATCCGCTTCTGTTTTTCCATTAGCCAATGCTAAATTAGTAGCAGCAACAGCAATTTCAGATGCATCTACGTTCATCTTAGCAGTTGTATAAGTAGTAGAAAGAGTTGTATAAGCACCTTCAGTTGTGAAATCATTATTCAATGATACCTGAACAGTATATACAGTTACTGCTGTAAATCCATAATCAGGCTGAGAGCAAGTCAACTCGATACTTGAGGATTTTTGCAGATCATAAACAGCTGTTGAATAAGCTGGAGTATTCAGCACAAAGGTTGTTGGATCCTGTAGTATCGGATTTTCGTCTCTATCATCTTCACAAGCTGTGAAGAGAGACAATCCTAAGAATAAGGAAGCCAATATCGTTATTTTTTTCATATTCATTTCTTTTTATCAATTAGTAAAAATAATGTTGAAACCACTCACTAATAACCTGGATTTTGAACTAAATTAGTATTAGCTCCCATATCATCAGCAGGAATCGGGAATATATTATATGTTTCAGAGATAGATTTACCTGCTGCAACGCCACCTTTCCAAGGCCATAAATAAGATGAACCGGAATATTTACCAAAACGAACTAAGTCTGTACGACGTTGAGCCTCAAAGAAGAATTCACGTCCTCTTTCTTCTAATATAAAGTCTAAGGTCAGATCATTAGTTCCAATAGTAGCAGTAGTAGCGCCAGTTTTATAAGAACGAGTCCGAAGATCATTTACATATTTAAGGGCTGTAGCTTTATCGCCACCAGTTCCTCCTCTTAATACTGCTTCAGCATAATTCAAATAAATCTCACCTAAACGGAATAATGGGAAATCTGTATAAGCAATGTTACTAGCAGGAAGTGAACCATCTTTATTAACATTATAGTATTTAACTACAGGAATACCATTATTCGTATACAATGAAGGACTTTCTATTTCAATATTTGTAGTCAAATCTGTGTAAAGCATCTCTCTTCTGCTATCATCATTGTACCCGTTTTCTTTTTGAAATGTTTTTAATAAAGAAGAACGTCCTCTGTTTCCTTGCCATGCACCAACAGCATTAACAGCAGCTTGCATACTTGAAGGTTCACCACTACATAATAAGAAAGTCATACCTCCCCATGTTTGGGTATCTACACCTTGGTAGCGAATTGGAAGAATCATTTCTTTTGAGTGATCATTATCAGCTTTAAACATATCAACATATTTTGGTTCCAAAGTATAACCAACTGCAATTACTTTATTACAATAAGTAATACATTCAGTATATTTATCAGTACCAATATAAGTCTTTGCATTCAGATATAAACGTGATAATAATGACCAAGCTGCAGCCTTGTTAGCATGGCCATAACTTGCATTATAACCAACTACAGGGTCTTGCATATCAGTAACACATTCAGTGAGTTCTTTTTCAACATAGGTATACAAATCATTTGCCATAATTTGTTGAGGTAATGTTGTACCAACAGTACTTTCTTCTGTTACAAAAGGAACGTTTCTAAACATGTCAAGAAGATAATAATATGCAAGTGCACGCATAAAACGAGCTTCTGCACGATATGTTTTCACTGTACTCTTAACTGTTTCGTCAGCACCACGAGCACTCAACTTGTCGTCAGTTGTTTCACGAAGGAAAGCATTTGCTAAATTTACCTGATAATAAAGACGATAATAGAAACCCTTAATAAATACATTAGATGAACTCCATGTATTATTATTAAAATCGGGAATACCAACATCGTTCCAGCAGCAATGAGCCTCATCTGTTGTAAGTTCCTGCAAATTCCAAAGTCCACGTAAGAAAGAAGCCTGGCTACCACCATCAACTCCGGCTACGTCAGAGTCACCATCTCCTCCAGAATTTCCGCTCATTGCAAGACCTGCATAAATTTTAGCAAGACTCTGTTCGTAAGCATCTATCGTATTACTAAAAACAAGCTCTGATACCACATCTTGCGGATCTAAAGGCACCGTATTCAAATCGTTAGTGCAAGATGAGGTTCCCATTATTAAACTAATAAATAATGCGGAAGCTAAAGATTTATATTTTAATGTTTTCATATATATTACAAATTAGAAGTTAAGACTCAAGCCAAGCATGTATACACGTGGGTGAGGATAAATATTATTATCAATACCTTCATTATTGAATTCAGGATCAATACCTTTATACTTGGTTATCACAAAAGGATTTTGAACTGTACAATAGATACGAGCTGTTTGATTACTATTAAATATTTTATTAAATGTATATCCCAATGAAATATTATCCATTCTCAGGAAAGATGCATTTTGAACATAATAGCTTGATTGATATTGTGGATTAACAAAATTAGTAGTTAATGCACTATTCTTTCTATTTTTCAAGAAGCCTGAAGGGTCAAATGCTGTTGCTGATGATTCACGGTTAGATTGCACGTTGTTATAAGCATAATTGCCAATATTAGCACGCAAAGCAAACTGGAAGTCCCAATTTTTATATGATAACTGAGAAGACAATCCCATAAATACATCCGGAGCAGCTTTTTTATAACGGATTAAATCTTTTTCATCAATCTTTCCATCAGCATTTCTGTCAACGTAAACACCTTCTATTGGTGAACCGTCCTGATTGTAAACTTGCTGATAAACATAGAATGAGTTAAATGGACAATTTACACTGTGAATCATTATTTTATTACCAGTTCCACCATCTATTCCTCCGTGAATTACACCAACATAATTTGGATCATCATTAATTGTCAGCTTTGTTAATTCATTTTTGTTATAAGAAACATTATATCCAACAGTCCAATTCCAGTCCTTTGTAGTAACAGGGTGAGCATTAATTGTAAACTCAATACCTTTATTTTCCAATTCACCCATATTAGTAAGCAATTCATTACTAAAATTAGTACCGGCAGCAATAGAAACCTTATTCAACAAATCCTTTGTCTTTCTATAATATAAATCTATAGAACCTGTAATTTTGTTGTGAAGGAATCCATAATCTAATCCTACATTATAAGTAGTTGTTTCTTCCCATTTCAGTTTTGAATCATAAGCTTCTGGGCGGATAAGAGCAACCATTTTATCACCGAAGAAATAATTCGCTCCAGCTTTACTATAAGTATATCTAGCCATATAAGGATAATCACCTTGATTAAGATCTTGCTGACCAGTAATACCATAACCTAAACGAAGCTTCAAATCAGAAAGAACCTTTGAATCTCTCAAAAATGCTTCTTCATTAAGCTTCCATGCAAAAGCTGCAGAAGGGAATAACCCCCAGCGATTATCTGGATTAAAACGAGATGATCCATCATTTCTTAAAGTGAAGGTTAAAAGATAACGATTTAATAACGAATAGTTTAAACGTCCAAAGAAAGATACTAAGTAACTTTCTGATGAGTAATCATCTCCATCTTTATAAGTTGATGTTCCTTTTTCCTGTGCCATTGCAGCAGAATATGGATATTCATTGGTTGTTTTATTATAAAAATGCTGCCATGAATAACCAGCCATAACATCGATATTATGGATACCTAGTTCTTTTTTATAATTCAAATAAAAATCTAGTAAAGTATTACGTTTCAATTGATAATAATGTCTGTTGTCTCCCCAACCAGACTTATAGTTCCCCTGAACATAACTCATTGGAGAGTTATCTTCAATAATCACATCTCCTTCTCCCTTAGAAACATCATAACCAACATTCAGGTTAGCACGTAAATCAGGTAGAAAATGCATTTTATAATCAAACTGAGCATTACCAATACTTCTGTATACAGTTGATTCATCATGCTTTTGATTAAGAATAGCAACCGGATTGGCTAAACCAATATCAATAGGCTTACCATCAGAAGCTTTCAAAGACATGTAATATCCATTTCCATAAGGAGTATCTGCATAAACAGGTTGAGTAGGATCAAATTGTGTTGCAGAACCTATAGCACCCTGATCTGCAAATCTGTTTGTATTATAGATACCTTTTACATTCAACTGAACGTTAAGTTTATTATCAAAAAAGGTTGGGCTCAAGCTGATTGCACCTGTAGCACGTTGAAGATTTGATGTTTTTAATATACCATTTTCATTGGTATAAGCAGCAGAAACACGATAAGGCATATTTGGTATAGAACCAGATACACTTACGTTATGGTCTGTACTGAAAGATGTTCTGAATATTTCTTTCTGCCAGTCGGTAGAAGCTGTTCCCAAAGCACTGGCCTGAGCACTTGTCTCTCCAAAACTTGTTTTTATATAATTACTAAAAGTCTCAGCATTCATTAAATCTACTGTCTTTGTTTTAGTACTTACAGAGAAATTTCCATCATAAGTAACTTTAACTTTACCAGCTTTACCTTTTTTGGTAGTGATAATGATTACACCATTAGATGCTCTTGAACCATAAATAGCTGCAGACGAAGCATCTTTTAAGATAGTAAAACTTTCAATGTCATTAGGATGAATAGTTGTTAATGGGTTTGCCATACCACTTATACTATTGTTATCAACGGGTACACCATCGATTACAATCAGCGGATCATTACTTGCTGACATTGAAGATCCACCACGAATACGAATTGAAGCTGCTGCTCCAGGAGCACCACCATCTGTTACAATACTTACACCAGCAGCTTTACCAATTAACAAGTCGGAAGCTGTAGTAGCCATACCTTTTGTTAATTTAGTAGCATCAATAGCTGAAACTGATCCAGTAAGATCATTCTTCTTTACTGTACCATAACCAATAACTACAGTACCCTCTAGCATTACAGCATCTTCTTGCAAAACGACATTCATCGTTTTCTCTGCTTTAGCTTCAATTGTCTTATAGCCAATAAAAGAAATAGTAATGATAGAGCCCTGAGGTGCTTGCAGACGGAATGCTCCATCAAAATCGGTAATAGTTCCAGTTGTTGTACCCTTAACAGCAACATTTGCACCGATAATTGGTTCCCCTTTTGCATCCCTTACAAATCCCGTAATGGTGACTTGCTGTGCAAATGCGCTCACAGACAAGAACAATCCTATCAATATAGGAAGGATTGTTTTCACGAGTTTAAGATTAACTTGCTTCATGCATTTAAAAATTAAAGTTAACAATATTATAAATAATTGATTTCTCTAAGAAAGAGAGGAATGAATCGTTAAAATTCATTTCAACTACTCAACAAAAATAGAGTTTATTAACTATTACTTGTGCTAATGATGTCATGATTTCGTTACTTTTGCTTTGCAATCGTTTGCATCTCAAATATACACCTATTATTTAACTATAAAAATCAATCTGAAGCAATTATTCTATTTTTGTATGGAGAACACTATAAAAATATATAACCTTGGATTGAAACTTATAAATTAACTATGAATAATAAAACGCAAATCACAATTAAAGATATAGCCAAGGCGTTAAATGTCTCCCCATCTACAGTTTCAAGAGCACTTAAAAACAACCCTGACATTAGTGAAGAGACAAGAAACACTATAAATAAGTACGCGCGCGAACATAATTATAAGCCAAATGAACTGGCAATGAATTTACGCACAAGCCGATCAAACACAATTGGGGTTATTATTCCGCAATTTGTTCATCATTTTTTCTCTTGTGTTCTTGATGGAATTGAAGAAGTGGCTTCTAAAGCTGGTTACAATATCATTATCGCACAGTCAAACGAAGAGTATTCCCGGGAAGTTAAAATTGTTCATTCCTTTTTAGCCGCACGAGTTTGCGGAGTTATTACTTCATTGGCTAAAGATACATCCCGATACGAACATTATCAGGAACTGCTGGACAATAATATTCCAATAGTGTTTTATGATCGGATTTGTACCGGAATTAATACAGAGCGTGTTGTTGTGGACGATTATGCCGGGGCTTTTTCTGCTGTTGAATATATGATTCAGACCGGATGCAAGCGTATTTTATTCTATAGCGCTCCTCTTCATCTTGAGATTTCTAAAAACAGAAAGAACGGATATTTGGACGCAATGAGAAGATATAAGGTTCCTGTTGATGATAGCATGATTAAAATATGCGATACACGAGAACAAGCTATAGCTATTACTCCTGCTATTTTAGAATCTTCAAACAGGCCCGATGGCTTTTTTGCAATTAATGATGAAACAGCTTCCGGAATTTTGTATTCATGCAAATTGGCTAATCTTAAAATACCTGAGGATGTTTCTATTTGTGGTTTCTCTGATGGTATTATAGCTCAGACAACCGACCCTAAACTCACAACAGTAGAGCAACATGGAAAAGAGGTTGGCGAAAGTGCAATCCATTTATTAATTGATAGACTTGAAAATAAAAATCCTGAAGAAAAGAGAAGTGGCAACAGAATTGTTAAGACCAATCTGGTAGTTAGAGGAACCACTAAATAAAATGGGATTTATAATACATTAAAAAACAAACAATTAAGATTAAACAGGTGGCAGAGGTGGCAGTAAAAAGTCTTATTTTTCGGTTTATAAAATTAAATTTTGAAAATTCCGCAATTTGCAGAATTTTCAAAATTTAATTTCCAGAAGAGAAAAAAGTGTTATTTTACTGCCACCTCTGCCACCTAATAAAAATTATATAATTAATAATCAGGTAATTGCAAAAGTCAATAGTCCAATAATCAGTAGAAAGTGGTGTACATGGTGTACTTAAAAAGAGTTTTTTCCAATTCCAGAAAATGAATTTTGAAAATTCCGTAATTTGCAGAATTTTCAAAATTAGATTTCTCAGAACGAAAAAAGAGCATTTTATCTACACCATGTACACCACTACAGAACAAGCATCACTGATAATCATCACTATAGACAATGCCAATAATGAATTAAGGTAATTGTAGTGGGAAATTAACGATTAACCGGAATAAGTTTAGCAAACTATTGGCGAGTAAGCAGAGCAATCATGTACAAGATTGGATTCAAACATGTACAAGATTGAGCCCAAACATGTACATGTTTGAATAGGGTTAACCTGATAAAAATAATAATTGGTATAATAAGACATAATAAACAACAATCATATAAAATCTAATAAAGAAGAATAATACAATGAAAACAAAACCAGACCTAAGTTTTTGGACACTATGGAACATTAGTTTCGGTTTCTTTGGTGTACAGATTGCATACGCACTTCAAAGTGCAAATATTAGTAGAATATTCGCCACATTAGGTGCCGATCCTCATAATCTTAGTTATTTTTGGGTACTTCCTCCTTTGGCAGGAATTATTGTACAGCCATTGATTGGATCGGCCAGTGATAAAACATGGACACGGTTCGGACGTCGCATCCCTTATCTTTTTGTTGGTTCACTGGTTGCGGTGATAGTAATGTGCCTTCTTCCAAATGCAGGTAGTTTTACCAAAATATTCAATGCAATGATCTTCGGACTTTTTGCACTCATGTTTCTTGATACGTCTATAAATATGGCAATGCAACCTTTTAAGATGTTGGTGGGTGATCTTGTAAACGAAAAGCAAAAAGGATTGGCTTATTCAATTCAGAGTTTCCTTTGCAATGCAGGAAGTCTGGTCGGTTATCTTTTTCCTTTCATCTTCACGTTTTTTGGGATCAGTAATATTGCAGAAAAAGGTATGATTCCCGACTCTGTTATTTATTCATTCTATATTGGAGCAGCCATACTTATTCTTTGTGTAATTTATACAACCGTTAAGGTAAAAGAGATGCCTCCGAAAGAATTCGAAGAGTTTCATGGCATTACTGCTGCAGAGAAAAAGCAAAAAACTGATTTTATTTCTTTATTAAAACATGCTCCAAAAGTATTCTGGACAGTAGGTTTGGTTCAATTCTTTTCGTGGGCAGCTTTCATGTATATGTGGACTTATACTAATGGTGCTATTGCCGATAATGTATGGGGAACTACCAATACTGCATCTGCCGAATATCAGGAAGCCGGAAACTGGGTTGGAGTGTTGTTTGCAATACAAGCCATAGGTTCTCTCTGTTGGGCTGTTCTACTTCCAATGTTTAAATCACGCAAATTTGCATATTCATTAAGTCTGTTACTTGGAGGATTGGGCTTTATCTCCACATTCTTTATTCACGATCAGTATTCTTTGTTTGCATCTTACTTTGTAATTGGTTTTGCGTGGGCAGCAATGCTGGCAATGCCATTTACAATACTAACCAATTCAGTTTCAGGAAAGAACATGGGAGCTTATCTTGGTTTATTCAATGGAACTATTTGTTTACCTCAGATTTGTGCTGCACTAATTGGTGGAGGATTACTACACTTAGTAGGAGGTAAACAAGTAAGTATGCTGGTTCTTGCAGGAATATTTCTTATTGTAGGAGCTATCTGTGTTTTTCTTATCAAAGAAACATTGGCACAACATGAAAATAATTAATTCGGAAAAATAGATTTTAGCAGTTTTTATAATAATATTTTTATTATCTTGCAGCAAGTTTTCTGCAAATTAGCTTACAAGATAAAATGCACGGAGAACTTTATATGTACCTTAGTAGTACCTGATATAAAGTTCTCCGTAGTATTTTTCTTTAGGGAACAACTATAAATAAGATAAAACACACATCACTATTGTGAGCAAGAATTAAAAATACCATGAAAAGATTCCTAAAAACAGACGGATGGAATATTATTGAAGAAGAATTTCACATTAAAAACCAAAGAGCTTCCGAAAGCATTTTCAGTATTGGTAACGGAAGAATTGGTCAGCGAGGGAACTTCGAAGAGACTTATACAGGCGACACACTTCAAGGATCGTATATTGCAGGTATTTATTTTCAGGACCGTACGCGTGTTGGATGGTGGAAAAACGGATATCCACGTTATTTTTCGCGTATGCCAAATGCTCCCTATTGGAGTGGCATTAACCTTAGACTTATAGACGAGGAACTTAATCTTGAAGTATGGGATATAAATGAGTTTGAGCGTAAGCTTTTAATGAAAGAAGGCGTTTCGGAAAGAACTTTCACCGTAACTTCTCCTAAAGGATATACTTTACAAATCCATGTGGAGCGCTTTTATAGTATGGCTCAATTAAATCTCTGTCTGATAAAATACAGTGTTACTTCTGTAAATTATGAAGGTAAGATATCACTTCTCCCCTATATCAACGGAGATGTAATTCATGAAAGTTCTAATTTCAATGAAAAAATGTGGAATATCATCTTGGCAGAAACGACTCACGACTATGCTTTATTATGGGCACAGACTAAACGTGAAGACTCTCAGGCTTGTTGTGCCACAACTTATCAGCTATTCAAAAACAATAAAGAAATAACTAGCAGACCGATTAGAATTGAAAAGGAAAAGTTGGTAGGATTCAGTGTTGGATCTGATGTAAAACCTGGTGAAACTTTATCATTAATAAAATATTCGTCTATTGTTTCTTCACTCTATTGTGATAGAAAAAAACTTGTGGAAGAATCAATTAACGAAGCTCAGAAAGCAAAAGGTATAGGATGGGCAGCGCTTTTAGATGAACAAAAAAAAGAATGGAGCAAAATTTGGGATATCATTGATGTGAAAATAGAAGGAGACGATGAAGTACAACAAGCCATTCGTTTCAATCTATTTCAAATTCACCAAAACTACAAAGGCGATAACCCAAGCTTAAATATTGGTTCGAAAGGATTTACCGGAGAAAAGTATGGAGGAAATACTCAATGGAATACAGAATTGTGCTGTATTCCTTATTATTTGTTAGCCGGATTTGAGAATCTGGCAATCAATCTTCTGCTTTACAGATACAACCATTTACCCAAAGCTATAGAAAATGCTGAGAAGTTAGGATTTACAAACGGTGCTGCACTTTATCCAATGGTTACCATGGATGGAGTTGAATGTCACAACGAATGGGAAATTACTTTTGAAGAAATTCATCGTAATGGCATCATTGCATATACCATTGATTTATACACCAACTATACCGGAAAAACAGATTACGTTGCTAAATACGGTCTTGAAGTTCTTATTGGAATATCCAGATTCTGGAGCCAAAGGGTGAGCTTCTCTACTCCTAAACAAAAATACGTGATATTAGGAGTTACAGGCCCCAATGAATATGAAAACAATGTAGATAATAACTGGTATACCAACTACAGTTGCATACAAAATCTGAAATCAACTCTTTATTATCTGGAGTTAGTTAAAACGAAATATCCGGATGATTATCAACGAGTTTTAAATAAAACCGGCTTTCAGCTGGAAGAAACTGAAAGATGGCAAGACATAATTGACAACATGTACTTCCCTGAGGAGAAAGATAAAGGGATATTTGTACAACAAGATGGATATATGGACAAAGAACTTAAAGTTGTTTCGGACATTAATCCATCTGAGCGCCCCATTAGTCAGCATTGGTCATGGGATAGAATTTTGCGTTCTTGTTTTATTAAGCAAAGCGATGTCCTTCTTGGAATTTACCTCTACCGAAATTATTTCGACAAGGAAGCTATCAAGAAGAATTTCCTCTTTTACGAACCGCGAACGCTTCACGAATCGTCGCTATCTTATTTCGTTCACTCTATCCTGGCTGCTCGTATAGGGGACGTTGATAACGCTTATGATTTATTCTTAAAAGCTACGCGTCTGGATCTTGATGATTACAACAATGATTTAAAAGATGGACTCCATATCACCAGTATGCCTGGTAGCTGGTTGGCTTTAGTAGAAGGATTTGCCGGTATGAAGTTAGACCGGGGAAAGGCATCTTTCGAACCACTTATTCCCCCAAAATGGGAATCATATCAATTTAAAGTTAAATTCAACGGCTACTTTTTAGCTATAAAAATCGGCCATAAAGAAATGAGTGTAAACAATCTTGCAGACACAGATGTATGCATTCAGGTATATGGTAAAAACTATTCCATTAAGCCAAAATCTGAATTAATAATCGCTATAAACTGTTGATAAAAGAAAAAAAAGGGACATTTAAAAGAACGTGCTTAACAAATAATCTTTGTGAATTGTTTTTTGTTGTATATTTGCGTCCAATATGAAAAGGATATTATTAATATACATACTCTTAATGACTCTATCTCAGGCATACGTTCATGCCCAGATAAATGAGTCCCGCATGGGGATGGGGTCTCGTAAAGATAACGAGGCACAAAAAGACAGTTCACAAGTAAGCACAGCGGCTATTGATCCAAAACTCTATATGTGGAATGTGGATGAACGGTTGGGAAACAGACAAATGATTCCTGCTGACACTATTTCCCACAACTTCCAGAATGAAAACCTTGTAGAAGGTATGACAGGACACAATAATTATCTGGGCAATCTTGGTTCGCCATCAATGTCCAGAATCTTTTTTGATCGTCCGGTTGAGAGTTCAAGGTATTTGTTCATAGATCCTTATTCAAGTTTTTTTGTAACCCCTCAGAATTTTAAATTTGTAAACTCACGTTTACCATATACCAATTTAACTTACTTTAAATCAGGATCAAAAGTAGATGGCGAGGAGCGTTTTAAGAGTTATTTCTCTGTAAATGTAAACAAAAGTTTAGCTTTTGGATTTAATATTGACTATCAATATGGACGTGGATTCTATACAGATCAGTCGACCTCTCATTTTAACGGAGCTCTTTTTGGTAGTTATATTGGAGATCAATATCAGGCACATCTTTTATACAACAACTTCAGCATAAAAATGAAGGAAAATGGTGGTATAGCCGATGATCGTTATATTACAAATCCATTAGCCATGAGTGAAGGTAAAAAGCAATATGAACCGGCTAATATACCTGTTAACTTTACAGATACCTGGAATAAAAACCATGACTCTTATGTATTTTTGACTCACCGTTATAACTTAGGATTTAAAAGAGAAAAGATTAAAGAGGTAAAGGAATTAGATAAAATAAAAGAAGAAAAAAAGGAAAACGACAATAAAGGTGAGAATGGTGGAGCCAAGGAACAAAAAACAGAAAAAGTCATAGAATTTGTTCCGGTTACAAGCTTCATTCATACTATGAAATATGAAAGAGCTCACAAAAGATTTGTTGCATACTCAGAAGATAAAGATTATTACGAAAATACATATTTAAATGGAAGTAACCTTTCATCCAGAGATTCTACCAGCTATACATCTATTAAAAACACATTTGGAATAGCACTTTTGGAAGGATTTAACAAATATGCGCAGGCTGGATTAACCGGATTTATTTCTCACGAACTACGCCAGTATAACTTAATGAATGCCGATTCCATAACTACAGATAAATATACTGAAAATGAAGTATATGTAGGAGGTGAATTATCGAGAAAAGAAGGCAGGCTAATCAATTATACAGCTATTGGAGAAGTGGGTATGCTTAAGGAAAGTATCGGTCAGTTTCGTTTAAAAGGAGATATTCGCTTTAATTTCGGTTTACTGAAAGATACTGTTGCACTTGTTGCCCGCGGAAATATTAGCAATACATTGCCATCTTTTTATATGCGTCATTATCACTCAAACCATTTCTGGTGGGATAATAATAATTTCTCTAAAGAATTTAAAACGCATTTAGAAGGAGAATTATCTTTCAAGAGATTAGGAACCAATATTAATATTGGCGTAGAAAACATTAAGAACTACACTTATTTCAACAGTAAGGCAATACCAGAACAGGCAAGCGAAAATTTACAGATAATAAGTGCATGTCTGAAACAAAACTTTCAGGCCGGTATTCTCCATTTAGACAATGAAGTTACTTATCAAAAGTCGTCGAACAATAGCATTTTACCACTTCCACAGCTTTCTCTTTACCACAACTTGTACCTGGAAACAAAGCTGGCAAAGAAAGTTCTTAGCTTGCAACTGGGAGCTGATGTTCGTTACTTCAGCAAATACTATGCACCGGATTATACTCCTGCTATTGGGACATTCAATTTACAAGATGCAACAAATACCGACAAGTATACTAAGATTGGCGGATATCCTGTTGTAAACTTATATGCTAATTTACATCTGAAACGTACACGATTCTTTGTAATGTACTACCATGTTAATCAGAGTTCCGGAGGATCTAATTCTTTCTATGTACCTCATTATCCAATCAACCCTCGCCTATTTAAAATAGGTGTTTCCTGGAACTTCTACGATTAATAACATGAAGTTAAAAGGTAAATATATTAAGTATCTGATTCCAGCGATAGTATTGATTATTCTCGCCACTTTCTTTACCCGGGAAGAATCTGAAGCAGGGAAACCACGTGACTATGCCGAAATTAAGAAATCTAAAATTCTTCGGGTGGTTACAGAATACAACTCTTTGAGTTATTATGTAAACGGAGATACAATCTCTGGATTTCAATACGAACTTATAAATGCCTTTGCTAAGAATAAAGGATTGCGTCTTGAAATAACTCCTGAGATGAGTTTTGATAAACGGTTAAAAGGGCTTTCCAATGGCAAATTTGATATTATTGCTTACAATATTCCGGTTACCACCGAACTTAAAGATTCCATTCTGCTAACCACTTCTATTGTTCTTAATAAACAAGTTTTAGTTCAAAGAAAGGCCGGAAAAGGTAATCCTGCATTTATTAAAAGTCAGCTAGACCTGGCACATAAAATTCTGCATGTAGAAAAGGGCTCTCCTTCTATCCTTCGCATTAAAAACCTAAGCAATGAAATAGGTGAAGCTATTTATATTAAAGAAGTGGAGAAATATGGTTCAGAACAGCTTATGGCCTTGGTAGCTCACGGAAATATTAGTTATGCTGTATGCGATCAAAGCATAGCTTTAGCATCAATCGATTCTTTTCCACAACTAGATATTCACACTGATATCAGTTTCACTCAGTTCTATTCGTGGGGAGTAAGCAAACATTCTCCTGCATTGCTAGATACTCTTAACTCCTGGCTTAAAGAGTTTACCAAGAGTGAAGAATATAAGCGTATATATAAGAAATATTATAAAGCTTGATTTATTTCCAAATCTTTCTCTACCTCTTTCTGAGTTGCACTAAAGTACTGAAACATCATTGATATTGATGGAAGCAGCTGTGCCAGATAAGAAACAAAGTAACCAATCACACTCAACACAAACATTAAGATACTGAAATAGGTTGGTAAAGTTGAAGTATTTCCATCAAGAATTGAACTGAAGGATAAAGACTGAACAAAAGAACCAACTCCCCATGGGGTGAATGCTATGCATTGAATAATTAAAGCAAATATTTCTGCAAGAATTAAAAGGAAAAATGTTCCGGCCCAATTGGGAACACCTAATTTAAAACATTTCTTCACTGCAGCCATTACTTTTATATCCTCAAACATATAAATTTCCTGTGCGTAAGTGAATGGTATAGTTATGAAAAGTAAGAATGGGAAAGTAAATACTAACGTCCATGGAGAAAGGAATAGCAAGCCTGCTAATAAAGCCATGTAGACAATAAGGAGTAATGCCAAAACCAAATTAACAATTAAAAAGCGTTTGATATTAGCAACCAGCTTGTTTTTCATTTCTTTGAATGACAAGCGTGCAATAGACTCTCTCAATGAATATTCTTTTACCAATGCAAAAACTGTTCCTTTAAAAAGAATATCTCCAACTATACATACCAATACTAAGGCAGATACTAAAACCATATATTGGGTTAACCCCGAAGCTGCAATATTGCCTTGAACAATCTGTGCTGCGAAATTATTGTATACAATAAAAAACAATGAGAGAAGTACTGCAACAGGCAAAATAATAAAAGAGCTGAACTTAGCCAAAACTTTAAAATTATTTTCTATAAAATCGAATGCAGCAGAGAAACGTCCTGCCAGGCTGCGTGATTTATAAAATACTATTTTTGATGTTTGATTTTCCATGTTATAGAGCGTTTTTTATCAGTTTATTCATGTTTTGTTATGACAAAAGTAATTAAAAACAATATATTTGCAATTCGATTAACTGTAAATTTTGTTATAAGATAAATAAAGAGGATTAACGAATATGATTAAATGGGGATTTATTGGTTGTGGAAACGTAACAGAAAAGAAAAGTGGACCTGCTTTTAAGAAAATTGAAGGTTCTACTGTTGTTGCTGTAATGAGCCGCGACGAAGAAAAAGCAAGAAACTACGCTGAAAAAAGAGGCATTAATAAATGGTATACTGACGCAATGGAACTAATTGAGGATCCGGAGGTTGATGCTGTTTACATAGCTACCCCACCCTCTTCACATGCTACGTATGCCATTATGGCCATGAAAGCAGGCAAGCCTGTTTATATAGAAAAACCAATGGCCAGCAGTTATGAGGAATGTACTCGTATCAACAGAATTTCACAGGAAACAGGGGTTCCATGCTTTGTTGCTTACTACAGACGTTACCTGCCCTATTTTATAAAGGTCAAAGAATTAATTCAGCAGGGAGTTATCGGAAATGTAATTAACGTACAAATACGTTTTGCACAGCCTCCATACGACCTGGACTACAATAAAGAAAATCTACCGTGGAGAGTTCAACCGGATATTGCGGGCGGAGGCTATTTCTACGATCTAGCATCTCACCAGCTGGATATTCTTCAGGATATATTTGGCTGTATCCTTGAAGCAGAAGGATTTAAAAGCAATCGTGCCGGTTTGTATAAAGCAGAAGATACTGTAAGCGCTTGTTTCCAATTCGATTCAGGATTGGTAGGCTCAGGTTCATGGTGTTTTGTTGCTCACTCTTCCGCTAAAGAAGACAGAATTGAAGTTATTGGTGATAAGGGTATGCTTTGTTTTTCTACTTTTACTTTTGATCCGATTGCCCTTCACACAGAAAAAGGACGAGAGGAATTTGTAATCGAGAATCCGGAACATATTCAGTATAATCTCATTGAATCTGTTATTCATCACTTACAGGGAAAATCGATCTGTAGTTGTGATGGTATCAGTGCTACGCCTACAAATTGGGTTATGGATAAAATCCTTGGTAAAATTTAGTTCTGAATTACTAAGTTATTATTGATGAAATTAGCGTTTACCTTCTTATGCTTTCTACTATCCGCAACATCTATTTTGTTGGCTCAGGATGGAAAAACAGACTTTTATAAGTTCGGAAAAGAGCTGAAAGATAAAGCAAAAGAAAATGTAAATACAATTGGACATAAAATAAACGAAATTGATACCAGTTATGTTGAACCAAATAAATTCAACTACGCATTTATGTTGGAGAATAGCAACTGGTATGAATATTACATATTTGAAAGCAAAGAAGAGAATCCTCAGCGACTAACAATATCTCCCAATATGAGTTATAAACTTGGCGCATACTTTGGGTGGAGATGGATTTTCCTGGGATGGTCTGTGGACCTGAGTGATTTTTTTGGTAATAAAAAGCTATCAAATAAAAAAACAGAATTCGGATTAAGTCTTTATAGCCCCATGATTGGAGGCGATGTTTATTACCGAAAAAGTGGTAGTAATTTCAAGTTAAGGAGCACAAGTGGTATTTTTGATGACAATGAATATCCGGCTATTGCTACTGATATTAACGGCTTTTCTGTTGCTATAAAGGGGTTAAATGCATATTGGATCTTTAACAACAAAAAGTTTTCTTATCCGGCAGCTTATAGCCAGTCAAGTAATCAACGTCGCAGTGCAGGTTCTTTCATTGCAGGATTTTCATATTCTCAGCATAACATAAAATTCGATCATAACCAGTTACCAACTCCCATACTGGCAAAATTAAGTGATGCTTTAAAATTTAAGGAGATCAGCTATTCGGACTATAGTCTTAGCTTTGGCTATACATACAACTGGGTATTTGCCAAAAACTTTCTTGCAAACATATCTGTGGCACCTGCAATAGCCTACAAAAAATCGAAAACAGACTCTGGCGACAGAATACTGCCTACTCTTAAAGAAATGAATCTCGATTTAATAACCCGGGCAGGAGTTGTATACAATGATTCTAAATATTTTGTCGGTGCATCATTGGTAATGCATACTTATGATTACCGAACCGAGAACTTCTATCTGAACAATAGCTTTGGAACTATACGGATTTATGCTGGATTCAATTTCAATAAAAAGAAATTTTATAGAAGTAAGCAGTGAACAAAATAGCATTTAAATTCCTTTCTATAGTAACTAGCTAACTCTATAAGGTTTAAGTTTTACTATTTCATATTCGTTAGAGTTCCCCAAACAAAAATAAACTAATACAAACCTTATGAATAAAGAAGAATTCATGCGAAAGGCCATTGCGCTTTCAATAGAGAATGTTGCAAAAGGTGGAGGACCGTTTGGTGCCGTTATCGTGAAAAACGGAGAAATTATTGCTACCGGTGTAAACCGAGTTACAAGTTCGTGCGACCCTACTGCACATGCAGAAATAAATGCAATTCGTGCTGCTGCGAAGGTATTAGGAACATTCAATCTAAGTGGTTGTGAAATTTATACTTCCTGCGAACCTTGTCCCATGTGTTTTGGAGCAATTTATTGGGCTCGATTGGATAAGATGTATTACGCTAATACAAAGACTGATGCAAAGGATATTGGCTTCGATGATTCATTCATTTATGATGAGTTAGAACTAAAACCTGCTGACAGGAAACTACAATCGGAACCACTCCTTCGTGAAGAGGCTCTGAAAGCTTTTAAAGAGTGGACAAAGAATACGGATAAAATTGAATACTAATCAGACAGTTTATTCAATCTTCCTTTTTGATTTTATATTTCCTTGTACAAAAGAATAAATAGTTCTGTACAAAAGATTGTTTTCTTTTGTACAAGAATTATATAGTTAATCGAGTTTAGTTTTTTACTGATAAGTGATGAAATAAAAAATCCTCTTCTGATATAAAAAAGTGTATCAGAAGAGGATTCATTTTGTTATCCTGACAAGTTATCTAATTACCTAAAATCTAAATCCTAAAGTTAAAAGAACTTGTTGTTTATCGTTATTCACAGAAGTCTTAGTTAAATCTAAATTATCGAATGGGTAGAAATCTTCCTTATACGCACTATATTGATAAGCAATATCTGCATAAAAACTACCGGCTCTATATCCTAAACCAAGGGTATAGTTATCAATAGATTTCTCATTCGAAAAATCAGTATCTGTACGAACAGAGTTTAATGGCAGATTTTTATAAGAATCATTTGTGAAAGCTCCACCGGAGTGATTGTATCCTGCACGGATTGAGAATTCGGGTACCAACTTTATTTCTGCACCTAAACGAAGTGTACTTACACCCTTCAGGAAATCTTTCATCATGCCATTTTCAGTACCCATTCTTGTACCATCACCATAACTTAGTTTTGCTGTAGAATAATCCTGATATTCATATTCAGCACCAAGAGCTACATTACTTCCAATAGTATAACCTAAACTTAAATTATATTTCCATGGAGTAGTTAGCTGATAATCGGTAACTGCATCACCACCTACTTCGTTATAAGTATCAAGAGAATAAGATTTAACTGGAATAATATGCTTTTGAGCATCAACATCCGCATTAGATGTTAATATGGCACTATTATGCATTGTTAAATTATAGAAAGTTGGTGTATGTATAGCAGCTCCAATCCTTAACGGAGATTCTTCAACAGGACGAAGAATAATACCTGCTTTGAAATCAACTCCTGTACCTGTAGTTTTCATGAAACTCTCCAAAGAATAGGAATAATCTGTATTTTCAAGAAAAAATGGGATCTCATTACCGTTATTATCAAGAGGATTAAGACTTGAAGGGAAATACTCTGAATACAAGGTATTCTTTGTATAATTCACATCATAGGCACCAAGGGTAAATCCTAAATAAACACGATTGCTAATATTGAAGGATAAATTAAAATCATAAGCATCTATGCCTCCTCTTTCTCTTGAAGAATAACTGCCAGAAGGATCATTAGCCGGGAATCCTATATATTGGTTTGTAGAAGAAGCTGGATCCGGATGAATTAAACAACCGTTCCATCCTAAAATTGATAGCCATCCAGCGTTAGCAATATTAACATCTAAATTATCAAGACTCATAGCACTCTGATTAAGACCACGACTCATAAGAGCCATTTGGTCTGTTTGGGAGATCCATCTGGTGCTACCGTTATAGTCGAAACTCAGATCTCCTCCCATTGCAAAATCTCTATTAAATGATTTTGCTTTATGATAGTTGAATCCGAAGTTCACATATCTCAATGCTGTTTGATTACCTATTTTTGAAGAATAAACAAAACCAATATTATCAAATGAGCCACGATATTTATCAGAATTCATAATACTTCCCTTATAATTGCTTTCGGAAGAAGTATAATTAAAACCAAAAGAAGTCATCAAATCATTGCTTCTGTAAATACCAATACCGGCAGGATTCGTGCTTATTGTAGAAATATCACCACCCAGTGCTCCCATAGCACCACCCATACCTACAAAACGCGCTGTACCGTTAAGGTCTTTTCCTGAAAACTTAGCTGCATCGTATATTGTCTGAGCACCCACTTCTGAACTAAGCAGAAGGGCACACGTCATCATTTTCAATAAATTTATTGTTTTCATTGTATTGTTCTTTATTCTTTATAATGAATACTTTTTATCATCTCTCTTATGGAATAAAGGGCTTACCTTCTACCGCCACCGCCACCAGCGCGAGAACTTCCACCACCGGAACTTCCACCACTAGAACTACCGCCACCGCTAGAGCGTGAACTGCCGCCACTAGAGCTGCTGCCACTACTACGATATGAGCTACCACTGTTATTACTTGGTGAATAGCTACGAGTTGATGAACTATTATCGTATGAGCGACCTGATGAACTACCTCTGTCATAACTTCTTACATCATTGCTGCTACCACGACTATATGAACTACTTCTTGTTGTAGTTGATGGACGATCATATGAAGAACTTCTTCTTCCTATGCCTTCACTACCTGCTGAATAAGTACGAGTTGAACTAGGACGTGCATAAATGGTTCTTCTTGAAGTTCCATCTGTGCGATCATTATAACTTGATTCTGATCTAATATAACCCGAACGACGGCTTACTCCTGTTTCATAATCAGAACCAGAACGAGTTCCAACTACCCTGCCACTTCCAGAACGACGATAATATGTAGAAGTACGATCTTGCAAACCACCTGCACGAGAGTATGATGAAGTACGATAATTTGAGGAACCGGCACGCATACGAGAATCACCAAAGTCTGAACGACGTGTATTATAATATCCCGCATGGCTTAATCCGTATCCACCATAACCACCACCATACCATGGTCCATCCCATCCATGATAAGGATGTCCCCAATAGCCTCCGTAGTAGTTTCCATAATAGCCACCCCAGTAACCAGAATAATAGTTACCATAGTAACCACCCCAGTAAGGATAGCCCCATGAAGATCCCCAACCGAAGCCGAAGGAATTATAGCGCCAATCCCACCACAAACGGTTTGTATAAGTAGGGAATGCATAAGCGTAGAAATCATCTACATATACATTCCAATCCCATGAATTCAAACCATAAACAATATCCCAGTAATAAGGACTACTGATACTAACGGCATAACGAGGATTGCGGAAACGAACTATTCTTTGAGCATATTCATAATCATCCTGAGTTCCCTGGAATCCGTTAATCCATTCGCCACTTTCAGGATAATCCTTTTCCTCAACGAATAATGTATCGTCTACAACCTCAAATTTATTTTCTTTAGCGCTATATTGACGGTTATATTCGTCAATATCACGAACATTTCCTTTACGATCTTTAACCACAACCGGCATATTAGTAGAAACATACGTGCGCTTTTTCTCGGTAACTTGCTTCTTTTCTTCCTTCCTTAGCGAAGTATCCTTCTTATTAGGATTGTAGTAAAGATCATCATAACTTTGAGCCATCATCACTGGCGATAACCCAAGCGCGATTAGCATTAACGTTATAATCTTTTTCATGATAATTTAATTTAAAAATTAACTTTCGCTTTTAAATCCAATACAAAGATAAATAAGGGATTTATCAATAATAGAAGATTTTCCCCAAATAGTAATAGGGATTTCCCTATTTTACTTATCTTTGTGCCATAAATAGTAATAATCAAAGTTATATTATGAGATATTTCGAAGTTACATTTAAAACAACCCCTTGTACAGAAACTGTAAACGATGTACTTTCTGCTTGTCTGGGAGAAATTGGTTTTGAAAGTTTTATTGAAAACACCGATGGCATTAAAGGCTATATTCAACAACCAATCTACAACGAAAGTATATTAAAAGAGGTTATTGAAAATATGCCTTTGGATAATGTTTCAATCTCATACAAAGCCGAGTTAATGGAAGACAAGGACTGGAACGAAGAATGGGAAAAGAATTTCTTCCAGCCTATAGTGATCGGTAACAGATGTGCAATTCACAGTACATTCCACAAAGATGTACCCGAAGCAGAATATGATATATTGATTAATCCTCAGATGGCTTTTGGAACAGGGCATCACGAAACAACAAGCCTTATTTTAGAGGAATTACTGGATGCAGAACTGCAAAACAAATCTCTGCTTGACATGGGATGCGGTACTTCTATTTTGGCAATTCTTGCTGCCATGAGAGGTGCAAAACCAATTACAGCCATTGATATTGACACATGGTGTGTTGAGAACTCAAAAGAAAACATTCTTTTAAATAACATTGAGAATATATCAGTAGAATTAGGTGATGCTACCTCGCTTAAAGGAAGAGAACCTTTCGATATAGTAATAGCAAATATAAACCGGAATATTTTATTAAACGACATGAGCTTTTATACTGCATGCATGCACAAAGGTTCTGAAATATTCATGAGCGGTTTTTACGTATCAGATATTGATATTCTTAAAGAAAAGGCTGAAAGCCTGGGACTTAGTTTCATATACTACAAAGAGAAGAATAATTGGGCTGTAGTTAAATTTATAATGAAATAAAACTACCAAAGCTTTGAAATAGATAACTCTGAATTCTGAACAGGTGCTTTTTTATCTTTGGAATTTTCCGGATAAAAAATAAAAACCAACGCAACTAATATCAGGATATATAGAATCATCTGACCTGCTATTTTAAAGATTTCTTTCAACATATTGCAATTTTATTAGTTTTATATAGTTCTAGATTTTCTATAAAAACGAATATCATCTAATATTATTGCGTCTTGGTTGAAATTTTTCTTTTAATAGTCATGGCTTTTAACTCTTCAATAGTTCCATTAAAAATATTAAGATCTACGCTTTCTTCCACTCCCGGAACAGAACCTACATCTGTGTGTTGCCAGAATTTCCACTTACCTTTATATTCTACAGAATCTACATAATAATGAGCTATCCAGTAAGGATATGAATTAAAAATGGAATCATTCAAATAACTGGTCTTGAACTTATAAGATGTATATAGAATAGGCTTCACTCCATAATGAGCTTCTACAATATCTAGCCAAAGCTTAATAGCTTTCACAAGACTTTCTTTGCTCCTTATTCCCTTTTTTTCTACATCCAATACAGGTGGAAGATCAGCACTGTCGAGTTTTACGGTATTTATAAAGAACTGAGCCTGCTTTGCTGCAGGTGCGCCTGGATTAAAGAAATGATAAGCACCACGGATTAGACCATATTTACGAGCTGAATCAAAGTTTTTCTGAAAAGCATCATCTCCTAAATCGCCTCCTTCCGTAGCTTTAACAAACACAAACTGCAAAGGATAGTCTGGTGACTGATATTCAATAAGTTCTTGCCAGTTAATATTTCCCTGATAGTGAGATATATCAATTCCATGAACTTCAAAGCCGGAAGGCATACATACACCATATTCTTTATCACCGGAACAAGATTTCCATCTATATGAATATGGACGAATAAAAAACCAATAGAAAAGAGTTGAAAAAAAGATAATAAGTAGAAAAGCAAGCACACGAACAGCCCAACGAGGTAAGTACCACGATGCACTACTATTTTTCCGGCCATTTTTCTTTCGCGATGAAGCTGGTTTCTTTTTTACAGAGACTTTTTTACGCGGTTTTCGTTGGCCATTAGCTGCTTGTATGGGAGCTTTGTTCATTAATTCAGTTGAAAATATCTAATTCATATATAATATTTCACCACAAATCCCTCAGATAAAGCAAATATAAATATTTCTAAATATAAGTTGATACAATCTGAGTAATTTGTGGTGAATTTAATAAAGCTAATATAAAATATTAGCAGTTATTTATTTACTTTGCTCCAGTTGCAACGTTTTAGTTGGTTGATCGCAAACTTCTGTTGGACCAAAATATTGAATAGGACCTGGATATACATAGTCTGTATTAATAGCC
This sequence comes from Bacteroidaceae bacterium, assembly GCA_963668125.1. Classification (GTDB taxonomy): domain Bacteria; phylum Bacteroidota; class Bacteroidia; order Bacteroidales; family Bacteroidaceae; genus Bacteroides. The sequence goes on from OY764215.1 coordinate 3,492,408, forward strand.
CATTCATCACGTTTTGCAGCAAATGCCTGGAATGGTTTTCCATCAAGTTTCACAAGAGCCTTCTGGATTACAGGTTTCATCTCACCATGACGTTTTTCCATATTCATCATCATAGTAATAGGCACACCTCCGGCAATCCATTGATCAGCAGGAGCTGTTGTATTACGAATAGAAGACATATAACCAGTTTTACCGTTAGCAATTAATGCTGAAGCAGCATAACCTAATGAATAACAATAATCAGCATCATAGTTTGAAGGAGCAGCACAACGGCCTTCATATCCAAAGAAGTGAACCTGAGAAGCAAACTTACCTACAAATTTACCTTGTTCTTTCCATTCAGCAAGTTTATTACCAACCATCTCAGCAAGTAATTTTTCAGTTTCAATCAATGAAACCTGAACATTTCCGTGAGGGTCACGATCTAATGTAAGCTGACGAGCAACTCCCTCTGGAAGACTTGCATAGATTTCAGCATTAACTTTAGATAGTTTAGATATAATATAATCGCGTTGGTGAGATTTCTTAATATGAGAGAACTCTTCTGCATTGCTTGCCAAGAAATCATTCAATTCAGAAATCAAAGCTTTCATTGCAGGAATAAATTCAATCAGACCTTCAGGAATTAATACTGTACCAAAGTTTTTACCCTGAGCTGCACGTGCAGCTACTGAATTAGCAACATAAGTAACAACGTCATCAAGTGACATGTTCTTTGCTTCTACTTCTTCAGAAACGATACAAACATTTGGTTGAACTTGCAAAGCACATTCCAAAGCAATGTGAGAAGCAGAACGTCCCATTAGCTTAATAAAGTGCCAGTATTTACGTGCTGAGTTACAATCTCTTTGAATATTACCAATAACTTCTGAGTAAACTTTACATGCTGTATCAAAACCAAATGAAGTTTCGATCATTTCATTTTTCAAGTCACCATCAATTGTTTTTGGACATCCGATTACTTGTACTCCGTATTTCTTTGCAGCATAATATTCTGCCAAGACACAAGCATTTGTATTGGAATCATCACCACCAATAATAACGATAGCTTTGATACCAAGCTCACGAATAATTTTCAAACCTTTTTCAAACTGCTCTGCAGTTTCAAGTTTTGTACGGCCAGAACCAATCATATCAAAACCACCAGTATTACGATATTCATCAATAATATCTGCAGTTAATTCCATATAATTGTGATCAACCAGTCCACCAGGACCTAAAATAAAGCCATAAAGTTTGCTGTCTGGATTTAACTTCTTTACTCCGTCAAAAATTCCAGAAATTACATTATGACCACCAGGAGCCTGACCACCAGATAGAATAACCCCTACATTTATTGCAGGACATTCCACTTTTTCGTCTGATTCAACAAATTTCACGATAGGCATCCCATAGGTATTTGGGAACAATTCTTTGATTGCATGCTGGTCAGCAACAGACTGTGTAGGTTCACCCTCACTAGCTTTTACTGCTCCACGCAATGCTTTAGGCAACTTTGGTTGGTAAGCTGCTCTGGCAATTTGTAATGCGCTTTTAGTCATTTTTTCTATATTTGTTTAAAGTGTGTTAGGCTTTTATTAATAAGCGTCGCAAATTTCGCTTTTTTTTCTGAATTATAAAAACTATTCTAGCTTAAAACTAAATTTTTCAAAAATCAATATTATAATATAAAGTTCATGTTACAAATCTCATAATTTCAAACTAGCACAAAGAGGAATAAAGGTTGCATAGATTAAAACTACTACATTTAATAACAACTATTTATCAAATGTTACTGTACAAATATTAAAAATATCATATTATTGATATACTTTTTCTACTATAATATTTTTTAATAGAAACAATTCAGAACTTCAGAAAAAGTCTTTATCTTTACCACAATTTACATATTTAGTAATAACTTAAAATAGAAAGATTATGTCAAACAGAAGAAACTTAAAAAAACAAGTAAACTATATTGCCGGTGAATTATTTACAGAGTGTATGATCAACAGCTTATTCGTTCCTGGAACAGATAAAGCAAAAGCTGATCAATTAATGGCTGATGTTCTTGAAATGCAGCAGGAATTCATTAGTCGTCTTAGTCATACTCAACCTGGACAAGTTAAGCAATTCTATAAAAAATACCATGAAGATTTGAACGCAAGCATTAAAGCTATAGTTGATAAAATTGGTGCGCTTAACTAAAAATACAAGTACAAGGACAACAGCAAAAGAATGAAGAAAGCGATTTGTAGTTTCATCTATCACAAGTTATTGGGATGGAAATCAGTGGTTAATGTAGAAGATTTTGATAAACAAATTATTTGTGCTGCACCACACACTAGTAACTGGGATTTTATTATCGGCAAATTATTTTATGCATCTATTGGAAGAAAAACAGGTTTTATGATGAAAAAAGAATGGTTTTTCTTTCCATTGGGTAGCATTTTAAAAGGCATGGGAGGTATTCCTGTAGATCGCGGCAAAAAAAAATCTACGGTTGAACAAGTGGCAAATATTATTGAAAGCAGACAGAAATTTAGTTTAGCAATCACTCCTGAAGCTACTCGATCAAGAAACCCAAATTGGAAAAAAGGTTTTTATTATATCGCACTGAAGGCCAATATTCCTATTGTATTAGCAGCTATTGATTATCCTACTAAAACAATTACAGCAGAAAAAGTGGTTATTCCTTCTGGAGATATTGAAAAAGATATGCGTGAGATAATGCTATATTACAATCAATTTAAAGGAAAGAATCCAGAAAATTTTGCTACTGGTTTATAAAATACAAATGTAATGAAGACGGCTTTGCGTATTTCACTGGCACAGATAGACATAGAGTGGGAAAACATACAAGAGAATCTTCGCAGACTTGAAATAAAACTTCAGGCATTAAGCGGAAAGACTGATATTGTTGTGTTACCAGAAATGTTTTCAACCGGTTTTACTATGCAAAGCCATCTTTTTGCTGAAACAATTAATGGAAATACCATTTCTACTCTTAGGAAATGGGCCACAAAATATAATCTGGCTCTTGTAGGGAGTTTTATTTGTTCAGAAAATGAAGCATATTACAATAGAGCCTTTTTTCTGGCTCCCAATAATGAAGAGCACTTCTATGACAAACGTCATCTTTTTAGAATGGGCAATGAGCCCAAACATTTCTCAGCTGGAAACAAACGCTGTATTTTCAACTGGCAGGGATGGAAAATATGTTTGCTAATCTGTTATGATTTGCGTTTTCCTGTATGGTCAAGAAATGTAATCAATGAATATGATCTTCTTATTTATGTAGCTAACTGGCCTGCTAGCCGTAGTCGTGTATGGGATGCTTTATTATGTGCACGTGCTATTGAAAATCAAAGCTATGTATGTGGTGTTAATCGAATAGGTAACGATGCTATGGGAATTTCATACGATGGAGGATCTGCTCTTTATAATATGAGAGGAGAGAATCTTGTTAACTTCACTAAAAATGAAGAAGGTATCCGTACCTTCAACCTTGAGATCGATCCTCTCCGTTCTTTTCGAACTAAGTTTCCAGCATGGCGCGATGCTGACTTTTTCTCTTTATAAAAAGAGACTTTATATATTTCTTCAATCTTCGCTTATCGGCTTTAATAATAAACTTTTTTATTAATTATATATTATTTCCAATAAAATATAGATTAAATAAGAAGAAATACATATCTTTGTGATTCTGATAAAAAAATCTAATCGTAATAATAAAAAGTATTATGAAGACTAATCTAAGTTCACAAATCACACTAAATCGGGTTTCAACAAAATACTACAAACCTGAAAATGCATTTGAACGTTCTGTTCTAACTCGTTTTGAAAAGATCCCTACCGATATTTATGAATCAGTAGATGAAGGTGCCCGCCAAATAGCATCAGAAATAGCCTTTACCATCAGGGAAAAGCAAAAGGCTGGACGATTCTGCGTTATGGCTCTTCCTGGTGGGAATTCGCCACGTTCTGTATTCGATGAATTGATTCGTATGCATCGCGAAGAAGCTCTTAGTTTTCGCAATGTTATTGTATTTACTCTCTATGAATATTATCCGTTAACACCTGATGCTGTAAATAGCAATCTGAAAACATTGCAAGCTATGTTTTTAGATCAGGTAGATATTAATAAACAAAATATATTTAGTCCGGACGGTACAATTCCTAAAGACACAATTTTTGAACATTGTCGTTTGTATGAACAAAGAATTGAAAGCTTTGGTGGAATTGATATTTTATTATTAGGGATTGGTCGCGTAGGAAATATTGGTTTTAACGAACCTGGATCGCAGGCAAATTCAAATACACGTCTCATTTTATTAGACAATACATCACGCAACGATGCTGCTAAGTTATTTGGTGGAACAGAGAATGTACCTATCAGTTCTATTACAATGGGTATTTCAACCATACTTGCTGCAAAGAAAATATTCCTGATGGCATGGGGAGATGATAAGGCTCTAATGATAAAAGAAACTGTAGAAGGTAAAGTTACAGACACAATTCCTGCATCATACTTACAAATGCACAACAATACACGTGTTGCTATTGACCTTTCTGCTGCATCTAATCTTACTCGTATACAGCGCCCATGGCTGGTTACTTCATGCGAATGGAATGATAAACTAATCCGTAGTGCAATTGTATGGCTTTGTATGTTGACTAAAAAACCAATTCTTAAGTTAACCAACAAAGATTATAACGAAAACGGACTTAGCGAACTATTAGCTCTTTTCGGTTCTGCATACAATGTTAACATAAAGATATTTAATGATTTACAGCACACTATTACAGGATGGCCAGGTGGAAAACCAAATGCCGATGATACATACCGTCCGGAACGTGCCAAACCATATCCTAAACGGGTAGTTGTATTTTCTCCTCACCCGGATGATGATGTAATTTCTATGGGAGGTACCGTAAGACGTCTTGTTGAACAAAAACACGATGTACATGTTGCTTATCAAACATCCGGAAATATTGCAGTTGGTGATGAAGAAGTTGTTCGTTTCATGCATTTCATAAACGGCTTCAATCAGATCTTTGACGCCAATAGTGATATTATAGATAAGAAATACAAAGAAATAAGAACATTTATCAATAGCAAAAAAGAAGGAGACTTTGATAATGCAGATATGCTTCGTCTTAAAGGATTAATTCGTAGAGGAGAAGCTCGTACTGCTTGTACATATGCAGGTATCAAATCAGATCATGTTCATTTCCTTGACCTTCCTTTTTATGAAACAGGAAAGATTCAGAAAGCTCCTATTTCTGAAAAAGATGTTGAAATAGTACGTGCTCTACTTCAGGAAGTGAAACCTCATCAGATTTTTGTGGCAGGCGACTTGGCAGACCCACACGGCACTCACCGTGTTTGTACTGATGCTGTTCTTGCTGCTATCGATTTGGAGAAAAGCGAAAAATGGATGAAAGAATGCCGTATATGGATGTACCGTGGAGCATGGGCAGAATGGGAAATTGAACACATTGAAATGGCTGTTCCTATTTCTCCGGAAGAACTGAGGCTGAAGAGAAATACTATTTTGAAACATCAGTCACAAATGGAAGGTGCTCCATTCCTTGGTAATGACGAACGTTTATTCTGGCAACGTTCAGAAGATCGTAACCGCGGAACTGCTGCATTATACGATAGTTTAGGATTAGCATCCTATGAAGCAATCGAAGCTTTTGTAGAATATATGCCTCTATAACTTCATTTATAAATTAAAGAATCCACGGATTAACACAGATTAGCAATAAATTCTGTAACAATCCGTGGATTCTCTTTATTTAAAAATGTACTTTTGTGTATAAAATCACGAAAGATGAAGAAAAAGTACATTTTATTCCTCCTTTTAATCGTTTTCGCGGTAAAAGGCACAGCACAAGATATAGACAAAAACGTAGAAGAACGTTTAAAAAACTTTTTTGAGAATTACACTTGTTCTACTGCACAAATTGGAAAAACTAATTTAAGCAGCTTTAAGATAGACTATGATGCCAAGAAATTGGATATATATGCTTCCGAAAGTTTTGCTTATCAACCGTTTCTTCCCGAAACAGTCGAAGGTATTTATCGTTATCTTTCACAGATCCTCCCTGGTCCTGTATGCTATTTTAAAACAACAGTTTACAGTGATGGTAAATCTATTGAAGAACTGATTCCTAACATTTACAGAAAAAGAAAGAAAGACAAATCACGCTTGTCGGGAGATATTGATTATAAAGGAACTCCCTGGGTAAATAATATTTCGCACCCTATTGATATTTCACGAGGACTACAGAACAGACATATTGCGCTTTGGCAGAGTCACGGAAAATATTTCAAAAACGGAAACGGAAATGAGACTATTAACGGGGATGGAAATGGAGCAGGAAAAGGAAACGGCAGTAAAAATGGTACTGGAGATGGTAAATGGCTATGGCAACGCCCTCGATTATTTTGTACATCCGAAGATTTGTTTACTCAGTCAATAGTAATTCCATATCTAATCCCAATGCTGGAAAATGCAGGAGCAAATGTTTTCACGCCACGTGAAAGAGATATTCAGAGAAATGAAGTTATAGTTGACAATGATAATAAAAAATCAGAATCGTTATACATTGAAGTCAAGAACAAAAAGAATTACTGGAACACAAACGATATTCCTGGATTTGCGCAAAGAAAAGGCACTTATCAGGATGGAGAAAATCCATTTAAAGATGGAACGTTTCGTTATATAAGAACAGAAAACAAAAAGAACAAAGCTTTTGCTGAGTGGGTTCCTAATATTCCTGAAGAGGGAGAGTATGCAGTTTATGTATCATACCAGACTTTACCGGAAAGTGTTTCGGATGCAAAATATACTGTAATCCATAAAGGTGGAGCTACTGAATTTACTGTAAACCAGAAGATAGGCGGAGGTACTTGGGTTTATCTTGGAACCTTCTCCTTCGATAAAGGATCTAACGACTATGGAATGGTTATTTTGAGTAATGAAAGTAAAGAAAAAGGAGTTGTCTGCGCAGATGCTGTCCGCTTTGGAGGCGGCATGGGCAATATTTCTCGTGGAGGAACATTAAGTGGTTTACCTCGTTACCTCGAAGGAGCCCGATATAATGCACAGTGGGCAGGTATGCCTTATTCTGTATATGGGGATGACAAACGAATAAACGATTATGCTGATGATATAAACGCCCGTTCGCGGATGATTAATTACTTATCTGGTGGTTCTGTTTATAATCCAAAAGAAAAAGGAGTTGGAATTCCTTTTGAAATGACTATGGCATTACACAGTGATGCCGGATATACATCTAATGGTACAACCATTGGCTCTCTTGGAGTGTACACAACTGATTTTAATGATAGCAAATTGCATTCGGGTATTTCTCGTTACGCATCCAGAGATTTAACCGACTTATTAATTACTCAGTTAAAGTCGGACATAAATTCACAGTTCGATATTCAGTGGAACCGCAGAGGAATGTGGGATAAAAACTACAGCGAAACCAGACTTCCGGCTGTTCCTTCTGCAATACTTGAATTTTTATCTCATCAGAACTTTACAGATATGACACTGGGACACGATCCGAACTTTAAGTTTGCAGTGGGACGCTCAATTTACAAATCAATTCTCCGGTTTGTAACATCGCAACACGATGAAGAATGCGTAGTGCAACCCCTACCAGTGAGTCATTTTGCTATAAAATTCGGGAAAAAGAAGAATACAGTAAATCTCTCATGGAAACCTATTGAAGATCCTCTAGAGTCATCAGCGAAACCGCACAGTTATATTGTTTACACTCGCATAGGTAATTTCGGATTCGATAATGGAGTGGTTGTAGAAGGAACATCGTATACTGCTAAGATAGAACCAGAACTGATTTACAGTTTTAAAGTAACCGCAGTAAATAAAGGAGGTGAAAGCTTTCCTTCCGAGATTCTTTCAGCCTATAAAGCAAAGAAAGAAAAAGAAAAAGTTTTGATTATCAATGGATTTGATAGAATAAGTGGTCCGGCTATAGTAAACAATCCCGATTCTGCAGGGTTCGACCTTAGAAAAGATCCGGGAGTATCTTACAAATATAACATTTCATACTGTGGATATCAAAGTGGATTCAACCGTAAAAATGCGGGTAAAGAAACTCAGGGAGGATTAGGTTACAGCGGCAGCGAGCTTGAAGGATTAAAAATTGCAGGAAACACATTCGACTATTCTTTTATGCACGGAAAAGCTATACAGGCTACTCCCGGATTTTCATTTGTTTCATGCAGTAATGAAGCTGTGGAAAGTGGACAAATAAAGCTAAACGACTATAAGATTGTTGATTATATTCTAGGATTACAAAAAGAAGATTCTACTACTATTAAATTAATCAACAAGAGGTATAAGACCTTTACTCCTAAAATGAAAGAGCTTATTACCCGGTACTGCCATAAAGGAGGCAATATAATGGTTAGCGGTTCCTACGTTGGTAGTGATATGAGTTCCAACGAAGACAGAGGTTTCACAGAAGACGTACTTAAATACAGCTTCGAAAGCAGCGTGCAAAACAGAACATCCGGAAGTATCTTTGGACTAGGACGTACATTTACAATACCAAGAGAGATGAATGAAAAAATTTACTCGGTTCCGTCGCCCGATTGTATTGTTCCGGTATCAAATGCTTTTCCTGTATTTAAATATGTAGATGAAAACAGAAGTGCAGGTACTGCCTACAAAGGTGATTATCGGACGTTTATCATGGGATTTCCTTTTGAAACAATCGATACAGATACTCATCGGGCAGAAATCATGGCAGGAATACTTCAGTTTTTAAATGGAAGATAGGTGGAATCTCATTATAATTTATATCTTTGTGAGTAGTATAAACCTAAAAAATAAAATACCATGTACACAATACAAGCAAACACGTCAGGAACCAGAACAATGGAAATTTCTGAGGAACACCTGCAAACCATACATAAATATATGCTTTTCCAGCACTTAATAAGCAGCACTGGTGTAGTTGAAGAACAAGATCTTGAAAAATTAAAAATGAATGTTCGTTCATTGATAGCTTCTCAGGAAGACGACTGCAAAGATTTACTGGATTTGTGTATAGATATTATCTATCACAATAACATGAAAGCATTCGGACTGCAACAATTAATCAATCTTTATAAAGAATGGGATGCTAAAAATCCTGCTGAAATTATAGAAGAAACTGTAGAAGAATAACAATTACGTCTACTTCATTACACATTCATATTCCAGTCATTTAACCTGAATATACATTTATATTAAGGTAAAATCCGTATCTTTGCTGCCATGAAAGAGTACAGATTAACAGATTGGCTGCCTACCACTAAGAAAGAAGTGGAGCTACGTGGATGGAATGAAGTAGACGTAATCCTTTTTTCCGGGGATGCTTATATAGATCATCCTTCATTCGGAGCTGCAGTTATCGGACGTATTCTTGAAGCTGAAGGACTTAAGGTCGCAATTATTCCTCAGCCCAACTGGCGCGATGATCTAAGGGATTTTAAAAAGCTGGGACGTCCTCGTCTGTTCTTTGGTATCGCTCCAGGATGCATGGACTCGATGGTGAATCATTACACAGCCAACCGCCGACTGAGATCGGATGATGCTTACACTCCTGATGGCCGTGCTGATATGCGCCCCGACTATCCAACTATTGTCTATACTCAAATCCTAAAAAAACTATATCCAGATGTGCCTGTAGTATTGGGAGGTATTGAAGCATCTATGCGCCGACTTACTCATTACGACTACTGGCAGGATAAATTACTTAAAAGCATTTTAATAGAATCCCAAGCTGACATGCTGATATACGGAATGGGTGAAAAGCCTATTTCCGAACTATGTCGTGAAATGCAAGAGGGTATTTCATTTCATAAAATAACAACTATTCCACAAACAGCATTTGTCAGAAAGAAGAATGAAATACCGGAAGGAAAGAAAGCAGATGATATTTTACTCCATTCTCACGAAGAATGTTTGAAAGATAAAAAGAAGCAAGCAGAGAACTTTCGTCATATAGAAGAAGAAAGCAATAAGATGGAAGCTTCACGCATACTGCAAGCTGTTGATGATAAAATGGTAGTTGTTAATCCGCCCTACCCTCCTATGACGGAAGCAGAGCTGGACCGATCTTTTGATTTACCATATACTCGTCTTCCTCATCCAAAATATAAAGGAAAAAGAATTCCGGCTTTTGATATGATTAAATTTTCCGTTAATATCCATCGGGGATGTTTTGGCGGATGTGCTTTCTGTACCATTTCAGCACATCAGGGAAAGTTTATTGTTTCTCGTAGTAAAGCCTCTATTTTAAAGGAAGTAAAACAGATTATAGATCAGCCGGATTTCAAAGGATACCTTAGTGATCTTGGCGGACCATCGGCTAATATGTATCGCATGGGTGGAAAGGATCTAAAGATTTGCAGTAAGTGCAAACGTCCTTCGTGTATTCATCCTAAAGTGTGTCCAAACTTAAATACGGATCATCGCCCGCTGCTTGATATTTATCATTCGGTAGATGCAATTAAAGGTATAAAGAAATCATTTATTGGTAGCGGAGTTCGTTATGACATATTACAACACGATAGTAAAGATCCGGAAATAAACCGTTCTACTGTTGAGTATACTCGCGAATTAATAGCCAAACATGTTAGCGGACGACTCAAGGTGGCTCCGGAACATACTTCCGATAAAGTGCTCAACTTTATGCGAAAGCCTTCTTTCTCACAGTTTCAGCAGTTCAAAAGAACCTTTGATAAGCTGAACAAAGAACTAAACATGAAGCAACAGCTGATTCCATATTTCATATCATCTCACCCGGGATGTAAGGAAGAGGATATGGCCGAACTGGCTGTTATTACCAAGAATCTGGATTTTCATCTGGAACAGGTGCAGGACTTTACTCCTACTCCAATGACTGTTTCTACCGAAGCTTATTATACCGGATATCATCCATATACTCTCGAGCCGGTTTTCACAGCTCGTAATCCGAAAGAAAAACTTGCCCAACGTCAGTTCTTCTTCTGGTATCAGCGTGAATATAAAAATCAGATTATTAATGAACTGAGAAAATTAGGACGAAAAGATCTGATAGACAAGTTATACGGAAAATAATGAATGGTTGCACTCTCTCAGCCATTCACCAATAAATAAAATCCATTGGAGAATGGCTGAAAATTATTGGTGAATAGTCGGAATTTCTTTTCGGTTTGGTTTCTTCCAAACTTCCGCCTGCTTTTTGAGTAAATAAGCGGAAATTCAAAAAATACAGGCAAGATGTTTTTTACTTTGCGCTTTTGCAAAATTATACAGGAAATAAAAAGCTACCCTAACTCTCTCACTTTTTCACGCAACACACAGAAGAGCAACACATCAAACCGTGATGGTTACATTTTCTACCCTCACTTTACCCCAACTTTGCAAGGCTACCCTCACCTATTCAAGCTATTTTTGCACTTTTTCTTCACATTTTATCCAGGCTTCTTTCCCAAAGGAAGACACACACAAGTCACATTAACGTAGATTAAAACAGTGAAGGATCAGCCTTTTTATTAGGGTTTTGTGATGTTTCAAAGCCAATCCATCAAGTGTATATCAATATGATTTACATCATATTAATCCACATTTGTGAGGGACTGAGGGATGAAAACTCATTTTTCCGAATAAAGTTGTAGTTTCTGGCTCTACATAACATACATTTCGCTAAGAATACCTACAGCTGTTTCTACATCATCGATGTTCTTTATTATCATACTTCTGCGATTATGCTGCTCGCGCAACTGGCAGTTACGCGAATATTTCTGCAAGTAAGTAATTACTTTATCAAAAGCTTCCGATTGATAGTATGGCGAATCGGGATTGTTGACAAAGAAAAGCGTCATTTTTCCGGCTTTCAGGAATACTTTTTCTACTCCTAGTTTCTTTGCAAAACGACGAAGACGAACAATGCGCATCAGCTCAAGCCCTTCTTTCGGTATTTTTCCAAAACGGTCTTCCAGTCGATGTTGGAAATCCAGCACCTCCTGATCTGTTTCCATACTGTCCAGTTCACGGTAAAGCAACATTCTTTCGCTGCTGCTAGGAATATATTCGTCCGGGAAAAGTAATTCCAAATCACTTTCTACCATACATTCCTGCACAAAGCCCTCTCCGCTTATCTTTTCTTCTCCAACAGCTAACTCCTCAGCATAAAGTTCCGCAAACTCATCTGTCTTCAGTTCATGCACAGCTTCATTCAGAATCTTTTGATAGGTCTCATATCCTAAATCGGCTATGAAACCGCTTTGCTCAGCACCCAGCATATTTCCGGCACCACGAATATCGAGATCTTGCATTGCAATGTGAATACCACTACCAAGATCACTAAAGTTTTCAATAGCTTGCAGACGGCGTTTGGCTTCGGGAGTCAGACTGCTAAGCGGTGGAGCCAACAAATAACAAAATGCCTTTTTGTTTCCTCGTCCCACACGGCCACGCAACTGGTGAAGATCACTCAACCCGAAGTTCTGGGCATTATTAATGATAATAGTGTTTACATTAGGAATATCAATACCACTTTCAATAATTGAAGTTGCTATCAATATATCATAATCGTAATTAATAAAATCAAGAATTATTTTTTCCAGCTTTTCAGGTTCCATCTGTCCATGTCCCACGCAAATACGAGCATCCGGAACCAAGCGATGAATCAAACCTTCCAGTTCGTAGATATTCTGAATACGGTTATTCACCAGGAATACCTGACCGTTTCGGCTCATTTCAAAGTTAATTGCCTCACCAATAATATCTTCATTGAAAGTATGAACTTCTGTCTGTATCGGGTATCGGTTAGGCGGAGGAGTGCTGATAACCGAAAGATCGCGGGCACCCATCAAAGAGAACTGCAAAGTTCGCGGAATAGGTGTTGCTGTCATAGTCAGCGTATCTACATTTACCTTTAATTGTCGTAGTTTCTCCTTCACAGAAACACCAAATTTCTGTTCTTCATCAACTATGAGCAATCCAAGATCCTTAAACTTAATCTGTTTGCCAATAATTTTATGAGTACCAATCAATACACCAATCTTCCCTTCTTTCAGGTCGTTCAGTATATTTTTCACTTCATTCGGTTTCCGGGCACGACTCAGATAATCTACCCTGCAAGGGAAATCCTTTAAACGTTCACTGAATGTTTTGTAGTGTTGTAAAGCCAAAACGGTAGTCGGCACCAAAACCGCCACTTGCTTATTATCTGTAGCAGCTTTAAATGCAGCGCGTACAGCAATTTCAGTTTTTCCAAATCCAACATCACCACAAACCAGACGGTCCATCGGCATTTCACGCTCCATATCCGACTTCACATCTTGTGTAGTTTTCAGTTGATCGGGTGTATCTTCGTAAATAAATGAAGCTTCGAGTTCGTGTTGCAGGAATGAATCCGGACTAAAACTGAAACCTTTTTCGTCTTTCCGTTGCGAATAAAGCTTAATCAGATCACGAGCTATATCCTTTATTTTGGTTTTGGTTCTATCCTTTAGCTTTTCCCATGCACCTGTTCCCAGTTTATTTAAGCGAGGAGGTTCCCCTTCTTTGCCTTTATATTTAGAAACTTTATGCAAAGAATGGATACTGACAAAGACCACATCCTCGTTTTGATAAACCAGTTTGATTACTTCCTGAGAAGTATTTCCATTTGGGATACGGATTAATCCGGCAAATTTACCTACTCCGTGGTCAGTATGTACCACGTAATCGCCAACCTGAAATTGATTCAGTTCCTTTAAAGTAAGAGCTACCTTACCACTTCTGGCATTGTCACTCTTTAAGTTATACTTATGAAAACGGTCAAATATCTGATGGTCGGTAAAGAAACAACAGCGCAACGTATTATCAACAAATCCCTCATGAATAGTTTTATCAACTGCTATAAAAGGAATATGATCGTTCCGGTCATCAAAAATAGCCTTGATACGATCCGTTTGCTTTGCACTGTCCGACAATATATAAATCTGATAGTTCTGCTCAAGATAACTCTTCAGCGAACTACTTACCAAATCAAAGTTCTTATGAAAAATAGGCTGTGCAGAGAAATCAAAATCCACCTTTGCCTCAGGAGTTCCGGTTGGTTTATTACCAAACTCAATGCGACGAAAATCCAAAGCACGGACAGTAAATTCAGAACCATCAATCAACTTCTGTTCCAGGTTAACATATTCCTGTCCATCTTGTTCCTGTGCAATTATAGCCTGTGGAGAAAGAGCCTCATCATGAACAGCTTGAATGCGTTCGCGTAACCACAAGAAATCTTTGGTTCCAAGAATTGTCTCCTCCGGAATAAAGTCTAAGAAAGAGACTTCCTCGCCTACCCCTTTTGTAAGTTCGGGCACAATGGAAATACTAGCCTTCTTTTCTTTGGAAAGCTGAGTATCAACTTCAAAGCTTCTGATACTTTCCACTTCATCTCCAAAGAAATCTATACGATAAGGATATTCTGATGAAAAAGAGAATACATCGATAATACTTCCGCGCACAGCATATTGCCCAGGTTCGTAAACGTAATCCACACGTTCAAAGCCGTAATTATAAAGAACTTCTGTTATGAATCCAGTATCAACATGTTCGCCAACCTGCAATTTTAATGTCTTATCGGTGAGTTCATCACGCGAAACAACTTTTTCGGCCAACGCATCAGGATAAGTCACCACACACAAAGGTTCTTCCGTTTTTTGCAGACGGCTTAGTACTTCTGTGCGCAAAATCTCATTGGCAGCATCCTTTTGCCCGTACTTTATTGCCCTACGATAAGATGAAGGAAAGAACAAAATTTTATCTGACCCGTTTATTTGAGTAAGATCATGATAAAAATATCCCGCCTCCTCGAGGTCACCTAGAATAAAAACAAACGACTTTTTGCTACTTTTAAGTAGAGTGGAAAAAAGAAGAGCTGCAGAAGAGGCACAAAGCCCCCCCAGAAAAATCTTCGTTACCGAGGATTCTTCAAGCAGCTTTGCCGTAGCCCCAATCCCGGGATGCTTGGCATATAAGCTTTGCAATTCTGATATATTCATAAAAACAATCTATTTTTTCACCTCAGAATATCAATAAACTTGCGATTCTATCCTTATCGGAACTGTTATATAGATATAATAACAAACAAAAAATAAGGAATAAATGCCAACTGTGGTGAAAAGATTTTAATCTTCCCTGCAAAATTACTAAAAAAATATGGTTCTCTTTTGCAGGTACAATAAATTAACTACTTTTGTCTTACTAAATATACAACAAAAATATGCAAGCCTCCGACAGTATCGTTATTATTCCAACCTATAATGAAAAGGAAAACATTGAAAATATAATCCGCGCAGTTTTCGGATTAGATAAAATATTTCACATACTAATCATTGAAGATGGTTCACCGGACGGCACAGCTTCTATTGTAAAACGACTACAACTTGAGTTTCCTGAACGTTTATTTATGATTGAGCGTAAGGGTAAACTAGGACTTGGTACAGCATACATCACTGGATTTAAATGGGCTATAGAAAATAAATACGACTTTGTTTTTGAAATGGACGCCGATTTTTCTCACAATCCTAATGATTTGCCTCGTCTTTATCATGCATGTACAGTTTTGGGAGGAGATGTAGCCATCGGTTCACGCTATGTGAGTGGTGTAAACGTGGTGAACTGGCCAATGGGACGAGTTCTTATGTCTTACTTTGCATCAAAATATGTTCGTTTTATCACAGGTATTCCGGTTGCAGATACCACTGCCGGATTTAAATGCTACCGCCGTGAAGTATTGGAAACCATTGAACTGGATAAAATAAAGTTCAAGGGATATGCATTCCAAATCGAGATGAAATTCATGGCTTATAAGTGCGGTTTCAATATATTAGAAGTTCCTGTGATTTTTATTAACCGTGAACTTGGAACTTCCAAGATGAACAGTGGAATATTCGGAGAAGCAGTAATGGGAGTTCTTCAATTAAAATTTGATAGTTTCTTCCGTAAATACCCTCAAAAGAAATGAAACGTACACTTATCAAAGACGCCACGATTATAAACGAAGGGCGCAGTTTTACAGGCTCTGTTATAATTGAAGATGACAAAATAGCCAAAGTTATAGAAGGAGCTGTAACAACCGAAGATGCGTATACCGAAATAATTGATGCAAAAGGTAAATATCTTATTCCCGGAGTTATCGATGACCATGTGCATTTCCGCGAACCGGGACTGACTCAAAAGGCCGATATTACAAGCGAAAGCCGGGCGGCAGCTGCAGGAGGCGTTACGTCTTTTATGGATATGCCGAATACAATGCCTCAAACTACGGACCTTGATGCATTGAATGCTAAGTTTCAGCTGGGAGCTGAAAAGAGTTTAATTAACTACTCTTTTTACTTCGGTGCTACAAATACAAATTCCGATTTGCTATCTCAGTTAGATCCTCACCGTGTGTGCGGAGTTAAACTTTTTATGGGCTCAAGCACAGGAAATATGCTGGTTGATCGCAAGGAAAGTCTGATGAAAGTTTTTGGAGGAACCGATTTGCTTATTGCTGCTCACTGCGAAGATCCTGTAATTATAGCACAGAACACTCGGATTGCCAAAGAAAAATACGGCGATGATCCCGATATTATTTATCATCCGATGATAAGAAGTGAAGAAGCATGTTATGCATCTTCAGCATTGGCAGTTGAATTGGCTGAAAAGGCAGGTGCCCGACTTCATATTCTTCATATTTCTACAGCCAAAGAACTTGATCTGTTTAAGAATGTACCGATCAAAGAGAAAAAAATAACCGCTGAAGCCTGCGTAGCCCATCTTATTTTCGATGATACATGCTACAAAGATTTTGGTACACGTATTAAATGTAATCCTGCAGTTAAAACTGTAATCGACAGATCCTTGTTATTGAATGCAATTACAGAAAACCGTATTGACGTGGTTGCAACAGACCATGCACCGCATTTGCTGAGTGATAAAGAAGGTGGTGCTTTACGTGCAACTTCGGGTATGCCTATGATTCAATTCTCATTGGTCGCTATGCTCGAGCTTGCCAATCCTAAAGTTTTCACTAAGGAACAGGTTGTGCAAAAAATGTGTCATGCTCCGGCAGAACTTTTCCAGATTCATAATCGTGGATATATCCGCGAAGGCTATCAAGCCGACCTGGTAATTGTAAACCCTGATGCAGAATGGAAACTTACTAATGATAAAATTCTGAGCAAATGTGGCTGGAGCCCATTAGAAGGTACAAAGTTATCTCACAAAGTTGAACGTACTTTTGTTAATGGACATACTGTATACTCTGACGGACAATTAGATAATTCATATCGCGGACAGGAACTTAAATTCAGATAAACTATGGTAACTTCATATAAAATTCATGAACTTGTAGAGTATATTGACTGGCTTTACTTTTTCCACGCCTGGAGATTGGGAGCACAGTTCGGTCAAATATCGGATATTCACGGGTGCGATGCCTGCCGTGCACAATGGCTTGCCAGCTTTCCAGAGGAAGATCGTACAAAAGCGGCCGAAGCTATGCAACTTTTCAAGGAAGCAAACAGAATGCTTAACGAATTGGATAAAGATTATGAAGTTAAAGTAATGTTTGAGCTGTTTGATTCTAATTCAGACGGAGATAATCTTATCGTAGGAGACGTTGTGATTCCTTTGCTTCGTCAGCAGGTACGTAAAAAAGAGAATGAGCCCTATTTATGTTTAAGTGATTTTGTTCGTCCGCTTTCATCGGGAATAAAAGACACTGTGGGCGTATTTGCATCGAGTGTTGACCCTGAAATGGAGAAAACATACGAAGACGATCCATATAAACATATATTGGTGCAAACATTGACCGACCGTCTTGCTGAGGCTGCTGTTGAAAAGATGCACGAGTATGTACGGAAAGTAGCCTGGGGATATGCAAAAGATGAGAATCTGACCATAAAAGATATGCTGAAAGTGAAGTATCAAGGCATTCGTCCGGCTGTGGGATATCCATCCATCCCCGATCAATCTATCAACTTTTTACTAAATGATTTGATTGATATGAGTAAAATTGGAATTAAACTCACAGAAAACGGAGCAATGTATCCGCATGCCTCTGTAAGTGGAATAATGATCTCACACCCTGCATCAAGTTATTTTTCTATCGGGAAAATAGGAGAAGATCAGTTGAAAGATTATGCACGCAGAAGAAACATGGAAGAATCTGTTGTGAGAAAGTTTCTTGCAGCAAACTTATAATCAACCTTATAAGTTGACACTCTATTATTTAAGTAGTATATAACCAACAATAATATAAAATTAATAGAACAGTTCATTTAAAGACCTACACCTTTATAGCAAAAAGTGTAGACTAAAAGAATAAAAGGTCTAGGCCTTATTTATATATACCCTACTGCTTTTAAAAAACAATTAGTTAAAAAAAGTATTAGGTTCCCTGAAATTTTGTGATTTTTCCCTGTTACTCACGACTAATTAAGTGATTTAGCAAATGGACGAGACAAGAATAAACAAGGAATTAGAGCAGGAGTTTACGGCATGCATAAAAGAATATGAGCGTGTCATATACAAAGTCTGCTATTTATACACCACTAAGTCGGTAACGCTTAATGATTTATATCAGGAAGCCGTACTGAACATCTGGCGAGCTTTCCCGAAGTTTCGACACGAATGCAAAATATCTACATGGATATATCGCATCACGTTGAATACTTGTATCTCATTCATTCGTAAAGAAAAAAATATACCAGAGATAGTTTCACTGACACAAGAAGCGGAATGGTTAACAGAGGAGGAAGACAGCTTCCGGGAAATGCTGGCGGAACTATACAGGCTCATAAATTGTTTGGGACAACTCGACAAGTCTATTATTCTTCTTTATCTGGAGAATAAGGACTATTCAGAAATTGCAGAGATTACCGGATTAACGGTTACGAATGTTGCAACAAAACTGAGCAGAATAAAAGATAAATTAAGAAAAATGCCTCACAACTAAATATTGAACAATGGAACTTGATGAATTGAAAAAGTCGTGGGATATACTGGATAACCGACTAAAAAAGAACGAAATATTAGATGAGCAGACATTAAGCAAACTAATCAACGAACGAACAAAGCAAACGCATAGCTCGATGAAGAAAATGCTAATGTACTCAAAAGCAACTCTGATAGTAGGCTTTCTTGCAGTTATTGGTTTAAGCTATTATTTACTGACAGCAGATCATAACAATAAAGAATACTGTTTATGGATTTTTATATGGGGAATGCTTTGCTTTGGTATGATATGGGATAGCTTAGGATATATGTATCTGAAGAGTATTGATATAGAAAAAATGCCACTCGTAACCATTGTTAAAAAGGTTACTGCTTATCACCGGAATTTTATAATTGAATGTTTTGTGGCAGCTCTCTTTTTCTTATCTGCTTTTTTAATGCAGGCATTCTGTCTTAATCTGTTAGCATTGAACTTAATTACCATATTAGTGTTTCTTGGAATATGGATTATTGGTTGCATAGCAGCTATTTGGGTTATAAAAAAATTATTTTACGATAAGTTGAAAGATATTAAACGGAATCTTGCTGAGTTGAGAGAACTAGAACAAGATTAATTACATTACTTTACTAACAACTCTCAAAAAAAGTCTTTCCTGCCTAAAATCAGGAAAGACTTTTAAAAGCCCACAAAGAATATGATGCAGAAAGTCTTTTTATTCCTGTTATTGGTGCTTATCCTACCAGATATATTTATCTACAAGGTTTATATATCTAATTTTCAAACCAATACTCTTATTAAGTATCTTTTTTTTCTGCCTTCTCTATTGCTATTGGCAGGTATCATCTATCTGTTTCTTTTTGCAAATCACGACTTTATAATTGAACGAAACCGACTGGTAAGCTGGTTTATCATGTCGTATTTTCTTTTTACCGTGCCCAAGCTTTCATTTATGTTGATCTCAATATTTGATCTTCCTTTGGGCTTTATCTTTAAACGCTCTTTTTCTACATTTACATACGCCGGAATCACCTCGGCTGTAATTTGGGTAGCAATACTTATTTATGGCTCATTTTGGGGCAAAACAAAATTCGAAGTCAAGCCATTAACATACCAGTCATCGTTACTTCCTAAAGGATTTGATGGATACAAAATAGTGCAACTGTCGGACATTCATATCGGAAGTTGGGTAGGAAATGGAAAAGCACTGCAGGAAGCTGTAGATTTAGTAAATGCACAGCAACCGGATTTAATTGTGTTTACGGGAGATTTAATAAACAACAAAGCCAGCGAACTTGATAATTATGAAGATATTCTAAGCAAATTAAAAGCAAAAGATGGAGTATTCTCTATTCTTGGCAATCACGATTACGGGCCATACTATCGTTGGAAAAATCCAAAAGAACAAGCTGACAATCTTATCTCTCTTAAACAAAAAGAAGCTAAGATAGGGTGGATTCTACTGAATAACGAACATCGTATTCTTCATCATAAGGGTGACAGTATAGCATTGGTTGGAGTGGAAAACTGGGGAGCACCTCCTTTTACTGGTAAGGGCGATTTAAAGAAAGCACTTGTCGGTGCAGAAGAAATTCCATTTAAATTATTGCTCAGCCACAATCCATCACACTGGAAAAAGAAAGTTTTGCCGGAAAGCGATGTTGCTTTAATGCTTTCCGGACATACTCATGGTATGCAATTTGCACTCGGGAATCATTCTTTAGCCTCACTTTTTAGTTCACAATGGAGAGGCTTATATACACAAGGCAACAGATCTCTGTATGTAAACGTGGGATTAGGATTCCTTGGAATACCTTTCCGCTTTGGTGCATGGCCCGAAATATCTGTAATTACTTTAAAAAGTAAGTAACATGTTCGTTACTTACATTTCTACTTCATCTTTGTCTTTTTTATCCTGATAGGCTGAAGGCAATATTCCGAATTCTTCTTTAAAGTACTTACTGAAATACTTAGGATTATTAAATCCTACCTGATAAGCAACTTCTGAAATGTTCAGCTGACTCTCACGGAGTAACTGAGCAGCCCTCTTCAATCGTATGGTACGTATAAATTCAATAGGAGTCTTTCCCGTTATTGAAAGTAGTTTCTTGTATAGATGCACCCGGCTCATACCTAAAGATTTGCTCAATTCCTCAACCGAAAGCTCGCTACTGCTTATATTATCTTCCACATACTTGATTGCTTTCTGAATTAACTTTTCATCTAAAGAAGTAATTGTAATATCGCTGGGCTTAACTTCAATTTGCTGACGGAAAGCTTCCCGGGCAGCCTCTCTCTTTTCCATAAGTTTACGGATTCTGAGCATCAGGATATCAAAGTTGAAAGGTTTGGTAATGTAATCATCAGCTCCGGTTTCCAATCCTTCAAGTTTATGTTCTTCTGCAGTTCGCGCAGTAAGAAGAATCAATGGTATATGCGAAGTCCGCAGATCACTCTTTACCAGACGACAAAGCTCGCATCCATCCATTTCCGGCATCATCACATCACTAATAATCATGTCTGGTAGAGAATCCAGTATTGATTCCCATGCTTCTTTCCCATTTGCAGCTTCCTGAACAATAAACTCTCCTTTGAGACTATCCTTCATAAAGGTACGGAAGTCATCGTTATCATCAACCACAAGTATTGTTGAACGAACCGGAACTTCCTCATATCCTTCCTGAATATCAGTCAAGTCTTCCTGTTTTTCGGTAAGAACAGCAACCTTACCTTCTGTTATCGTAACTTTCTTCTCTTCCTCAATTTTTCGATTTACAGGTATGGTAATAACAAAGATGCTTCCTTTTCCGGTATTATTGTGCACTTCTACAGTTCCTTTATGCAATAAAACAAACTCCTTAACCATATTAAGGCCTATTCCACTACCACCAAACTTATGCTCATCGGTTTGTTTCACCTGATAAAAGCGCTCAAATATTTTTTCTTTTTCATCATCATTGATGCCAATACCCGTATCTGCTACACGAATTTCCAACAATTCAGGCTGACCATCTCCCGAAGCTGGTAACAAATCAAGATGTACTTCCACTCGTCCCCCTTCATTGGTAAACTTGAATGCATTGGATAGTAAATTCATCATAATCTTTCCCATCTTATCCTCATCAAACTCCATACGCAACTCGTTTATTGCAGAATAGAAGGTTAGTCGGATATTTTTCTTTTCCGAAAGTTCGGCAAAAGTAGAGGATACACTTTTTATGTAGGCTACAATATCGCCATAGGAAAGGTTTACCTGATGTCCCTGAACATCTAATCTACGGAAGTCTATTAGTTGATTTACAAGATGAAGTAAACGGATTGCATTACGATGCACCATTTCAAGCTTTTGCTTCTGTTCATCATTATTAATCATCTTAATTACATTTTCCAAAGGAGAGATAATTAAGGTTAGCGGAGTGCGCAATTCATGACTTATATTCGTAAAGAAGCGTAATTTCATGTCGTCAATCTCGTGATTACGTTTAGCTTCAAGTTCTATTTGTTCTAATTTATAGCGGTTGCGTTCACGTGTAAGAATCATAATTCTGGCACGAACCAGCAAACCAATAATTATAAGGATATAAAACAGATAAGCAAATCCAGAACGCCAGAAAGGAGGTTCTATTACTATTTTAAGTGAAGCTGCACTCTCATTCCAGAATCCGTCACTATTTGCAGCTTTTACCATTAATGTATAAGTTCCTGGGGCAAGATTGGTATAGGTTATTTTATGAACATTCTCGTCAGCTATCAGCCAATCCTGGTTAAAACCTTCAAGTTTATAGGCGTATTTTGTCTTTTCGGGCAAAACATAATTCATAGATGAAAACTCAACAGAAAAAACATTCTGACGATATTTCAGCTTTATTTCTTTTGTCCAGTTTAATCCTTCTTCAAGGATTAGATTTCCGTCATAAACAGAATCAACTTTCACGCTGTTATTAAACAGTTGCAGGTCGGTAAAAACCACTTTTGGTAAAGTTCTGTTATATTTTATAACCTCAGGATTAAAAATATTATAGCCCCGGATTCCTCCCATTAGAATTTCTCCACGGAAAGATCTAAGTATGGAGCGCATATTAAACTCGCTACTTTGCAGACCATCACGTTCATCATAATTATAGAAGGTGTACGAGTAATCACCTGTCTTAGGATTTGTAGCAACTATAATATTTGAAACGCCATTGGACGTTGTAATCCACATATTTTTATTAGAATCTTCTATAACTCCAGTAATCACATTGTCAGGAAGTCCGTTAGTCTTAAATAGAGCAGTTATCTTATCATTTTTACGATCAAAGATATTTAATCCTTCACGAGTAGCCACCCATAAAAGTCCGCGACTATCTACATACAACTGATTCACATTATTAGTAGAAAAAGACTGGTCGCCTCGTTTATTGGTTGTAAATCGCTCAAAAACTCCTGTTCTTATATTATAAGTAGTTACACCAATGGCTGTTCCTATATAAAGTATATCATCACGCCCTAGACAAAGAGAAGATATATATTCGGAAGTAAGCAATTGTTTCTTCCTATTATTAAAAGTAAGAAACTGTCCGGTTTTAGGATTTAGTCGCTGAAGACCATTTCCCAGCGTGCCAATCCAGATATATCCTTCATTATCCTCTACAATTGACCAGATATTATTATTAGCTAAAGAATTTGGATTATTCGGATCATGTTTGTAATGAATAAAACGACTTCCATCAAAACAATCCATTCCTCCCAAATAGGTTCCAATCCAAACCTTTCCATCTCGCGATGCACAAAGACTCACAATTATATTTCCGGCCAAAGATGACTCTTGTCCGGGTATATGTTGATAGAGTTGTCGCATCCATGTCAATTTATTATAACATATTACTCCTGCACCATTAGTACCAATCCATAAGTTTCCTTTAGTATCTTCAGCCAAAATAGTAGCATCATTATTAAAGTTTTTCTGATTAGCATAATAAGACATGTGATCTACTTCAAACTTAAAGATACTCTCACTATAATAAGATATCCCCTTTTTATAAGTCCCTACCCAAATAATATTGGTATTATCTCTGTAGATACAATTTATAGTATTGTGAGAAATACTCCGCTCGTCAGCCGGATCATTCAGAAGATTAATGACCTGTCCCTTTTTCTTGTTAATAACATCAATTCCTCCATGATCGGTTCCAATCCATACATTTCCGTTAGCATCCTGTGCTATATCTTTAACCACATTGCTGGAAATCGTATATACAGATTTAGTTGGCATATTACTGATATACTCCCAACTTCTGGTATTTGCATGATAATGCCACAAACCATAACTGCCATCAGTATACACCCAACAATCGTTATCAGAATCAACATAAACAAAAAATTTATTAGCATTTAAATTAAAGTTAGCCGGAATATAATTTTCTTTTCTAAGAACCTTTCCCGTTTTTTTATTTATGAATTCTATCAGTCCCGATTGGAATATTATTACATAGTAAGCTTTACCTTCGCGGATATCTGTTATTATACCTTTGCTCAAATTGCCAGCCCGACCATCTTGTGCAAATAAAAGCAGTTTCTTTGAAGCAATCTGATATTGATAAACTCCTAATCCTCTTACATAACACAACAAATTTTTCTGCTTATCAATAAAGATTGATTCCGCGTTCCGCTGAATACCTAACTTTCTTAATTCATTAGCAACATTTCTTTTGAATCGTTCTTTTCGTGAGTCATAAATTACATAGCCGGAACCTGTATTAATCCATAGATTGGCATCAGCATCTTCCTGAATATTGGATATATAGTTATCTATTATAGAAGTTGTATCCTGTTGGCTGTGCTGAAATAGTTTATAGGAATATCCATCATAACGATTAAGTCCGGAAACTGTTCCAAACCACATAAATCCTCTGCTGTCTTTATAGATGTAATTAACTTGACTGTGAGAAAGCCCATTACTTACTTCCAGGTGTTTAAACATAAATTTGCCTTGGGCTAAAGCAAAAGAAGGAAATATAATAAGAAGAAAAAAGTATAGATATAAGTGCTTTTTCATAAAAGAACAGGATTATCAGTGATTAACAGCTCACAAAACTCGTAAAAAAACTCGGTTTATCAAAGAATAAATTCCCGAAATGCAGAATCTTCAACCATATTTTACCGGACCAAATTATATAAACATAAGAATCTATACTTTATTGATTTTTTATAATACAATTTTAACAAGTGCAATAATGTTCTCATTTATTTTTTGTATTTTCGGCTCCTGAATAAAAAAACGGTTTATTATACCTTAATTATATTATGAAACCAACGTTTACCTTAATCGGGAAAAGTATTCTCATCAACAACTTATGGTTTTTTACTATCAAGCAACAACTACGAAAAGTAAAGCTGGTTTGACTTCAAAAATAGAAAAACAAAATAAATAACTTTTAAAACTTAAATTACACAATGAAAAACAAATTAAGTTTTCTGTTTCTGTTTGCTCTCATGACTATGGGAGTAAATGCAAAAGTAAAATTGCCAGAGATTCTTGGTGATAACATGGTGTTGCAACAAAACACTAAAGTAAAACTCTGGGGAGAATCAACTCCAAATAAAACAATTTCAGTTAAGGTATCCTGGAGCAAAAATAGTGTTCAAGCACAATCTGATAAAGATGGTAAATGGTTATTGTGGATACCTACTCCGAAAGGTAGTTATGACAATAGAGAAATATCAATTTCAGACGGTGAAGTTATTACACTAAAAAATATATTGATTGGCGAAGTGTGGTTTTGCTCTGGACAATCAAATATGGAAATGCCACTTAACGGCTTCTGGAATTGCCCAATCATGAACGCAAACGAAACAATTGCTAATGCAGGACAAAACAAAGGAATCCGTTTTGCTACAATTCCAAAAACTCCAAGCTTCACACCGCAGACTTCCTGCCCGGGAAAATGGCAGGTTTGCAATCCGGAAACTGCTGCATGGTTCAGTGCAACCGCTTATCATTTTGCCACTTCCTTAAATCGAGCTCTTGATGTTCCTGTAGGTGTTATTAATTGTAGCTGGGGAGGTTCAAAGGTGGAAAGCTGGACTAACAAGGAAATTCTTGAAACATACAAGGATATTGATTTATCGAAAGAAGGTATAAACAATGTTCGTGATTACTTAAGACCATTACTTATGTATAATGGTATGCTTAAGCCATTAACTAATTATACAATTAAAGGATTCTTATGGTATCAAGGCGAATCGAATGTTGGTCACCAGGATACTTATGCGCAAAGATTAGCAAACATGGTGGAATTATGGCGCAAAGATTGGGGACTGGGCAATATACCTTTCTATTTCGTTGAAATTGCTCCTTATCAGTATGGAGAAGGAGAACCGGGAGCTTATTTGAGAGAGGCTCAATATAAAGCACAATCTTTAATTCCTAATAGTGGAATGATTTCCACAAATGATTTGGTTGAAGAATATGAAGCAGCAAATATTCATCCAAAAAATAAAACTTTGGTAGGAAAACGTCTTTGCTATATGACTTTAAATAAGACTTATGGATATAGCACCGTTGCATGCAATGGTCCGGAATATAAATCTATGGAAATAAAAGATGGTAAAGCTTATCTTAGTTTCAATTATACTCAGGACGGTTTTAGCCGCGAAAAAGGAATCAATGGATTTGAAGTTGCAAGTGCCGACAAAGTATTCTACCCAGCTATAGCAACAGTTGACTTAAATAAGAAAATTGTTATCGTATCCAGCGAAAATGTAAAAGAGCCGGTAGCTGTAAGATACTGCTTCCGTAATTTCCAGATAGGAAATCTGTATAACAATAGAGAACTGCCAATGGTGCCTTTCCGCACAGATAATTACTAATGCACTAATTTATATGTTACATAAAAGAAGTATGAATAAGAAATTACTTACTATTGTATTCTGCAGTCTTTGTGCGCAAATAGGTTTGGCACAAAAAACACAGTCTGTCTCATCTCCCGACGGAAAGATACAAACAATCATATCAATTGGAGATAAAATAACGTATGCAGTAACCAGCAATAATCAAACAGTCATTGCCCCCTCTCCTATATCGATGACTCTGAATTCAGGAGAAGTATGGGGGAAAAATGCAAAGCTTGATAAAAGCACAAAAAGAATAATAAACCAGAAAATTACTTCGCCATTTTATAAAAGAGCGCAGATAACAGATAACTGTAATGAATTGACTCTTCGCTTTAAAAAAGACTGGGGAATAATGTTCAGGATATACAATGACGGTGTTGCATATCGGTTTATTAACTATAGAAAAGCGCCATTCACTATTCAAAATGAAGAGGTAAAATATAATTTCACGAAGGATTGTTCGGCAACTGTTCCTTATGTTCGCCTGGATGGTATAAGTAACTATAAGGATTTCGAGGCACAATTCCATAATTCATTCGAAAATACTTATACCACAGACAATTTATCAAAATTGGACAGTAACAGACTGATGTTTCTTCCGTTAGTAGTAGAAGCTGGTAATGGTATTAAAGTTTGTATTACAGAAGCCGATCTGGAAAGTTATCCCGGGCTTTATCTTAATAAAGCTCAAGATGGAAATTCTTTAAATGGAGTCTTTGCTCCTTATCCTAAGCGTTCAGAACAAGGAGGACATAATATGTTGCAATTTAGGGTGAAAGAACGCGAAAACTTTATAGCTAAAGTAAATGGTGCACGCGAGTTTCCCTGGCGTGTAGCCATTATTACTTCGGAAGATAAGCAATTTGCTGAAAGTGATATGACTTATAAACTTGCTGCACCTTCTAGAGTAGCTGATTATTCATGGGTAAAACCTGGAAAGGTAGCCTGGGATTGGTGGAACGACTGGAATATATATAATGTAGATTTCGAAGCCGGAGTAAATAATGACACCTATAAATATTATATTGATTTTGCTTCTGCAAATGGATTGGAATATGTTATTCTTGATGAAGGATGGGCTGTTAATCTGAAATGTGATTTAATGCAGGTTGTGCCGGAAATAAACATTAAGGAACTTGTTGACTATGCAGCAAAAAAGAATGTTGGTATTATACTTTGGGCAGGGTATCATGCTTTTAACCGTGATATGGAAAATGTATGCAAATACTATTCTGAACTTGGAGTTAAAGGATTTAAAGTTGACTTTATGGACCGGGACGATCAGGAAATAGTAGATTTCAACTATCGTGCTGCTGCCACTTGTGCCAAGTATCATATGATTCTTGACCTTCACGGAATGTATAAACCAGCCGGACTAAACCGCACTTATCCTAATGTTCTTAACTTTGAAGGAGTTCACGGATTGGAACAAATGAAATGGTCGCCCGCCACAACAAACATGGTTAAATATGATGTTACCATACCTTTTATTCGTATGGCATCCGGACCAATGGATTATACTCAGGGAGCCATGCGTAATGCTGCAAAAGGTAGTTATACCCCAATTAATTCGGAACCTATGAGTCAGGGAACCCGATGCCATCAACTAGGTTTATATGTTATCCTAGAATCTCCATTCAATATGTTGTGTGATAATCCATCAAACTACATGCGCGAAACAGAATGCCTGGACTTTATTGCCAAAATTCCTACCGTATGGGATGATACAAAAGTGCTAGATGGTAAAATCGGAGAATACATTGTTACCCAAAGACAATCCGGAAATAATTTCTATGTTGGAGGATTAACAGACTGGACACCACGTGATCTTTCAATTAATTTTTCTTTCTTAGGAAAAGGAGACTATAAAGCTACTATTTTCAAAGATGGAAAAAATGCTCACCGTGCCGGTCGGGATTACAAGAAAGAAGAATTGATACTTAATGCTTCCTCTACTTTGAACATTCATTTAGCTCCCGGAGGAGGTTTTGCAATAAAACTGGAGAAAATAAATTAGAAAAATAAAAAAGATCTCCTACATCTGCCACCAATATAGCTAGAATCCTTTATTGATAGCTATTTCAAGTGGTGGCAGATGTTTTTTCATCTGCTACACATCTGCTACTTTTCGGCTTATCTACCACTACTTTTAAGCGTTTTATAGTGTCGATTGCTCTAAAATAAAAAGAAAATCATTACTTCGTTTTATAAATTAAAAGGCATTTTATTTCCTGACCTTACAGAAAACAAATAAAAAAACAAGTATCTTTGCTTTTAGTTTATGGATAAGCTTATCCAACTTTTATAGTCTAATTATAAGAGTTTACAGCCAATTCAATAAACTTATAATTTATAAATTATTTTAACGACTAATTATTAGACAGTTATATGATGCACACTTGGTTTGAATGCAAAATCCGTTACGAAAAAGTAATGGAAAACGGGATGAATAAAAAGGTTACTGAGCCATATTTGGTTGATGCCCTTAGTTTTACAGAAGCAGAAGCTCGTATCATTGAAGAAATTTCTCCATTTATTTCGGGAGAATTTACAGTAGCTGATATTAAAAGAGCTAACTACAGCGAACTTTTTGATGATGAAACAGGCGACCGTTGGTTTAGATGTAAGCTACAATTCGTTACTCTTGATGAGAAAAGTGGTGCAGAAAAAAAGACTTCCACTAATGTACTAGTTCAGGCAGGTGACCTTCGCGAAGCAGTTAAAAACCTGGATGAAGGAATGAAGGGAACTATGGCCGATTATGTTATTGCATCTGTAGCTGAAACCGCAATTATGGATGTTTATCCATACTCTTCGGAACCTGATGTAAAACCGGAATTTCCACAAGCAGGAGAAAATCAATAATAAAATGAGCATTAAAAGCAATTTACTGGATGTACTTTCAGAACTCCCCGAAAGAGTAAGGTTGGTAGCTGTTTCCAAATTCAATCCCAAAGAAGCAATTATGGAAGCATATGAAGCCGGGCAACGAATTTTCGGAGAAAGTAAAGTGCAGGAAATGACAGATAAATACGAAGCACTGCCAAAAGATATCGAATGGCATTTTATTGGTCACTTGCAGACTAATAAAATAAAGTATATTGTGCCTTATGTTTCCATGATTCATGGGGTTGACAGTTACAGATTGCTTTGCGAGATCGATAAACAGGCAGAAAAGGCCGGACGAATAATTCCTTGCTTATTACAGATTCATATTGCACAAGAAGAAACAAAGTTTGGTTTCAGTTTTGATGAATGCAAAGATATGTTAGCCAACGAAGAATGGAAAAAGCTTACCCATATCTCTATTCAGGGATTAATGGGTATGGCAACATACACAGATTCCACAAAACAAATTGAGGCTGAATTTTGTTCTTTAAGTAGTTTCTTTACCGAGGTAAAGCAATCTTACTTTGACCAAATGCCGGACTTTAAAGAAATATCAATGGGCATGTCTCATGATTATCCTATGGCTATTGCCGCAGGTAGCACTTTAGTCCGCGTGGGAAGTAAGATCTTCGGGGAAAGGATTTACTAATGTGCAAAATTTATGGTAGACCTAAGAACAGAATTCGCGGGATTACATTTAAAGAATCCCTTAATTGTCAGCAGTTCAGGACTGACAGGTAGTGTCGAAAAGAATGAAAGGCTGGAACTGGCGGGAGCCGGAGCCATAGTGCTTAAGTCTCTTTTCGAGGAACAGATCATGTTAAAAGCTGAGCAAACAAATGAGCAGGCATACATTCCGGAAGGTGGCAATTTTCTGACTGAGCATATCCATGAAAGAGATTTATCCAATTATCTGAAACTTATTCAAGAAAGTAAGAAGAACTGCTCAATACCGATTATTGCCAGCATAAATTGTTGTACGGACAAAGAATGGATTGAATTCGTTCGTAAAATTGAGCAGGCAGGTGCTGATGCTCTTGAACTGAATATATTAAGTATTCAGGCTTCTCCATATTATGAATGTGGAGAATTTGAGAAAAAACATATCAGCATTTTAAAGAATGTAAAGAGCAAGATACGGATCCCTGTTATTGTAAAGCTTGGTACACATCTTACAAATCCGGTATCACTAATTAATAAGCTGAGGGCTGAAGGTGCTGAAGGAATAGTATTATTCAATCGTTTATATCAAACAGATATTGATATAAAGAAGTTAGAGTATATTTCTGGAGAAGTTCTGAGTTCTCCAAGTGATCTTACTGCATCTTTAAGATGGATTGGAATTTCGTCTGCCACAGTTAGCAATATTGATTATGCTGCTTCCGGAGGAGTACACAGTGCCGAAGCTGCAATTAAATCTATTCTTGTGGGAGCATCGGCCGTAGAACTTTGCAGTGTTATCTACAAAACAGGTAGCCAATGCATCCGCCCAATGCTGAAAACAATAGAAAACTGGATGGGAGAAAAAGGTTTTGAAAATATTTCTCAATTCAAAGGACTAATGAGAGCCAAAGATGTGAATTGCGCAAGTATGTACGAGAGGACTCAATTCCTTAGATATTTCAGTGAAAGAGAATAAGTTAGCTTATAAAGCTCAAGAGAGATTCGTTATAATAAATCTATTGTAACGGATCTTTCTTTTTTTTAATAATGTCTGTTATTATTCTATTGGTACAAATAGCTCTTCTATTGGTTGCAATACCACTTTTTCCTCTTTTTAATTTGGAAAGCGATGAGAAACATATATATTTGCACAAAATAATATAGATTGTGCAGAAAAATGGAACAAAGTTTTATAGCGTTCATAGAAAATAGCATTAAAAAGAATTGGGACTTAGATGCCCTGACTGACTATAAAGGAGCTACACTCCAGTACAAAGATGTAGCCAGAAAAATCGAAAAGTTACATATTATATTAGAAGAAAGCGGCATCAAAAAAGGAGATAGAGTAGCTATCTGCGGAAGAAACAGTTCTTTTTGGGCGGTTTCGTTTCTAGCTGTAGTTACGTACGGAGCTGTGGCAGTTCCTATTCTTCACGAATTTAAGGCTGATAATGTTCACAACCTGGTGAATCACTCAGAAGCTAAATTGCTTTTTGTTGGTGATGTGGTGTGGGAAAACCTGAATGAAGCCGCAATGCCTTTACTCGAAGGTATTGTATTGATGAACGACTTTTCATTGCTTGTTTCCCGTTCTGAGAAACTTACCCATGCTCGTGAGCATTTGAATGAGATGTTCGGACAAAAATTCCCAAAAAATTTCCGTCCGGAACATGTTTCTTACTTTAAAGATAAACCGGATGAACTGGCACTTATTAACTATACGTCTGGAACAACAAGTTATTCAAAAGGCGTAATGTTATCTTACCGCAGTTTGTGGTCGAACGTTGCTTTTGCACACGAAGTTCTGCCATTGAATGGCGGTGACAGCATTGTTTCTATGCTTCCGTTAGCACATATGTATGGAATGGCATTTGAATTTCTTTATGAATTCTCTGTGGGATGCCATATTTACTTCCTCACAAGAATGCCAACTCCAAAGATTATATTCCAGGCTTTCGCCGAAATTAAGCCTCATCTTGTTGTAGCAGTACCTTTGATTATCGAAAAGATTATCAAGAAGAGCATTCTACCAAAACTGGAAACTCCAACAATGAAAATATTAATGAAGGTTCCAATTATCAATGATAAGATTAAAGCAACAATTCGCGAGCAGATGATAAATGCGTTTGGCGGTCAGTTTGCAGAAATTATTATTGGAGGTGCAGCTTTTAACAAAGAGATTGAGCAATTCCTTAAAATGATTGAATTCCCATACACTGTAGGTTATGGAATGACAGAATGCGGACCAATTATTGCTTACGAGGACTGGAAAAAATTCAAGATGGGTTCTTGCGGTAAAGCTGCTCCGCGTATGGTGGTAAAGATTGATTCTCCTGATCCTGAGAATATAGCCGGCGAAATTATTACCAAAGGTGACAATGTTATGCTGGGATACTTCAAAAATGAAGAGGCAACTGCTCAGGTTATCGACAAAGACGGATGGTTACACACCGGCGACATGGGAGTTATCGACGCTGAAGGAAACATTACCATCAAAGGACGTAGTAAAAACATGCTTCTCAGCGCATCCGGACAAAATATTTATCCTGAAGAAATAGAAGATTTACTCAATAACCTTCCTTATGTCTCTGAGTCTCTCATTGTTTCACAGAATGATAAACTGGTAGGACTTGTTTATCCTGACTTTGACGATGCATTCGCTCATGGTTTAACTAACGAAGATATTGAAAAAGTGATGGAAGAAAACCGTGTGGAACTAAACTCTATGCTTCCGGCTTACAGTCAAATAAGCAAAATGAAGATTTATCCGGAAGAGTTTGAAAAGACTCCAAAAAGAAGTATTAAGAGATTCCTTTATACTGAAGCTAAAGGATAACGGAAGCTAAGCTAATACAAAAGAAATATTTTTTAGAAAGATGTACACTAAACATATAAATAGTGTACACCTTTTTATTTTTTAGTGTAGAGCTTTTCTGAATTTACTGTAGGTCTTTTCTCTGCTATTTGCTTACAAAATGAGTTAGACATAAGGTTGTGTCAAATTAATTGTGTAATATTGCAACATAAATTTTAACTTAATACATTAATTAACAATTTATATTAAGATGAAAACAACTACACGTTATATCATATTCCTTACAGCCTCATTAATTTTATGTTGTATTCCTTGCAAAGCACAAAATAAATCCGGAGGAGTTTGCCTCTCATTATGGAAAAACATTGCAACTCAACCCAGTGACACAACTCAAACTACTTATTTAAATCTGGGCATTGTTTCAAGCCTTCATCAATTAAAAGGAATAGGTCTTAACGTATTTGGTTCTTTTGCTTCAAATAGTGTATATGGTATTCAGGTATCCGGATTATCCAATATAGTCGGTGGAAGCATGAAGGGCATACAATTAAGCGGATTAACCAATATAAACGGAGATGAAGCTGCCGGATTTATCGGATCGGGCATAGCAAATGTTACCGGAAATAACCTGCACGGCATAGGAGTCAGTGGATTAATGAATATAACCGGAAACAATGTTAAGGCCCTGCTTGTATCGGGAATGATGAATATAACCGGAACAACAACTACCGGTGTAAGCGTTGCCGGAATATTGAATATAGAAGGCGGCGGCATGTCTAAAGGAATAAAGATAGGTGGAATTGGAAATATTATAGGTTCTGATCTTTACGGAGTTGCTGTTGGTGGATTAATGAATATTTCGGGCAATAACACAAATGGAATTCAGATTGCTTCTCTCACTAATATTTCAGGAGGACAAACAAGCGGTATTCAGCTTGCGGGGTTAGCCAATATAAGTGTGCATGCCAAAGGGGTGCAGATTGCCGGATTAGGCAACGTTACTCAAAGCCTGCACGGAGCGCAGATAGGTATTTATAACAGAGCTGATTTTGCTACAGAGGGCGTACAAATTGGTATAGTAAACAAAAGTAAAAGTTCGGCTGCTGCTAAATTTGGTTTGGTTAATGTTAATCCGGACACTCGTTATCAGTTAATGGTATTCGGTGGAAATACAACAAAGGCTAACGTGGCAATGCGTTTTAAGAACAAACTATTCTACACAATACTTGGTTTAGGAAGTCACTATTTTGATTTTGATAAGAAGATATCCGCTTCTGCATTCTATAGAACCGGATTAGGATTCGATATTGCCAAAAACTTATTCTTAAGTGGTGATTTAGGCTATCAGCATATCGAAACATTCCACAATAAGTACGAAGAAAATATTCCCGCAAGAATGTATGCGCTTCAGGCACGTTTGAATCTGGAATATCATCTCACAGAGAAATTTGGAGTATTTGCTTCAGGAGGTTATGACGTAACCAGATATTATTCAAAAAACAAAACTTTTGAAGATAAACCTATTGTAGAACTTGGTATTGTTCTTTTTTAAAGAGCAATACTCCTGATAAAAAAATTATCACCTATCAATTGTATATTTTATAAATAAAAAATCAGCTTTTCATAAAATAGTTCCTATCTTTGCAGCCCGAAAAAACAACCTAATAAAACCATAAGCATGGAATGGCTTAACACTCTTTTTTTGGATCATTCAGCGCTGCAAGCTGTAGTAATTTTGTCCCTAATCTCTGCAATCGGGCTTGGCCTAGGAAAAATTCACGTAATGGGGATTTCACTTGGCGTTACTTTTGTCTTTTTCACCGGAATCCTTGCCGGGCATCTTGGTCTCTCCATAGACCCAATGATGCTTAATTATGCAGAAAGTTTCGGATTAGTTATATTTGTTTATTCATTGGGATTGCAAGTCGGCCCGGGTTTTTTCGGTTCATTCCGCAAAGAAGGCATACAACTTAACTCTCTTTCACTGATTCTTATTGCACTTGGCACTATTTTTACAATTGTTTGTCACTATACTACCGGGGTATCATTGCCGGATATGGTTGGAATACTTTGCGGAGCAACAACCAACACCCCTGCCCTTGGTGCCGCACAGCAAACACTTCAGCAAATGGGACTTCCATCGAGTGCACCGGCATTAAGTTGTGCCGTTACTTATCCGTTGGGAGTTGTAGGAGTTATCATCGCCATCTTATTGATAAGAAAAATCTTTGTACGAAAAGAAGATTTAATTGATCACGATAAAGAGAACACAAACAAAACTTATATTGCAGAATTTCAGGTTTTTAATCCTGGCATTTATGGCAAAAGCATTAAAGATATAGCACATCTCAGCAGCATGAAGTTTGTTATTTCTCGTCTTTGGAGAGATGGCAAAGTAACAATTCCAACTTCTGAAAAACTTTTAGCTAAAGGAGACAAATTACTTGTTGTTACTTCAGAAAAAGATGTAGAAGCATTAACTGTTCTTTTTGGTGAGCAGGAAAGTACCGACTGGAATAAAGAAGATATTGACTGGAATGCTATTGACAGTCAGCTTATCTCACAACGTATTGTTGTTACCCGCCCCGAAATTAACGGTAAAAAGCTTGGTTCACTTCGTCTAAGAAATCATTATGGTATAAATATCAGTCGTGTTTACCGTGCCGGAGTTCAGCTTCTGGCTACTTCCGAGCTGGTACTGCAAATGGGCGACCGACTGACTGTTGTTGGAGAAGCTGCAGCTATTCAAAATGTAGAGAAGGTTTTAGGAAATGCAGTGAAAAGCTTGAAGGAACCTAATCTGGTAGCTGTATTTATAGGTATCATTCTTGGATTGGCATTGGGAAGTATACCATTTACTCTTCCCGGAATCAGTGCTCCTGTTAAACTAGGTTTAGCCGGCGGACCAATTGTTGTAGGAATCTTGATAGGAACCTTCGGCCCACGTTTGCACATGGTTACTTACACTACACTTAGTGCCAACCTGATGTTAAGAGGATTAGGACTGGCAATGTATCTGGCTTGTCTGGGACTTGATGCCGGTGCGCATTTCTTTGAAACAGTAGTACGCCCTGAGGGAGTTCTTTGGATTGGTTTAGGATTTGCCATCACTTTTATTCCTGTTATTATAACCGGACTAATTGCATTAAAAGTAATGAAGGTAGATTTTGGTTCTGTATCTGGAATGCTCTGCGGAAGTATGGCCAACCCTATGGCATTGAATTATGTAAATGATACCATTCCGGGAGATAATCCATCAGTATCTTATGCAACTGTTTATCCATTAAGCATGTTTCTTAGAGTGATTATCGCACAGATTATTTTGATGTTCTTCCTGTAAGATCAGGTTCAACAGGCTATTTCTCATTCAACATAATCAGATGCAGCTCTTTAGCCACATCTTCAACTATGTTTTTCGTGGCAAAAGAAAGGCATTTAGTCATGGTGTTCAGGCAGACTTCCGTCCGCGATTCCGGTTCAATGCTGTGACTGTTGCAAACTTGTTCGAAAGTAGTGGTGTAAGATTTATGATGTATTATTTTTCCGTCAAAACTTAAAGTAACATCAAGACCAAGATCCGTATATGCCGGGCGCACTTTATCATTATTAAATGTAGCAAAACCTCCGCCGTAAACCAAATTATCATCGAACCACAGAACAGAAGTCGTGTTCAGTTTAATCCTTGATGACGTACGGCAACGGGTTATTTTTACGTTGAGAATATATTTTCCTTTTTCACTTACCGTATCTCCTCTTTCCAACAGATTAAAACAGGTGCTGTTATTACATTCAGTGGTAAGAGCCTGAGTAAGAAATTCCCTGAAATTCATACTCAGAGAGCCTTCACCCAAAGTCACGTTAAAGCTTTCGCCAGTATAGTTTACCAATATAAGAGGAATTATC
Source organism: Bacteroidaceae bacterium (assembly GCA_963668125.1). Taxonomy (GTDB): domain Bacteria; phylum Bacteroidota; class Bacteroidia; order Bacteroidales; family Bacteroidaceae; genus Bacteroides. Next base: position 3,529,534 of record OY764215.1, read on the forward strand.
AGGGCAGACCTTCTTTTCACTGATGTTTCATAATCAATGTTTGAGTAATCAATAAAATTCAGATAAACATCATGCTTTATGCTATCTGAATAGATTGGAGTTGTTAACTCATAGTAGAGATCCCCACGCATGGTGCGAATCTCTTTTTGAAGCAGTTTACTACTTGTACACGAGCTAAGAAAAACAAAGAGTGTAAGTACAAGTATTGATAATACCGTTTTCTTCATTCGTCGTTCTGTTTTTATATTCATTTCAAGTTACTCAGCTGTCCAGTTGAACAGCTGAAATGTTTTGCCGCTTTCCGTGCTAAAGCCTAAAATGCCAATACCTCCGTTTATATTGGTTGGTAAATGAACAGGTTCTGATAAGATATCATCATCAGCATTATCAATAGACCGATTAAGTGCCTGAAGATAATAATATTCTGCTTTTGAAATGCATTGCAAATATACAGTTACATTGATTGATTTCCGCTTAGCATTATCAGAAGACGAAAAATAAGTAGGATAAGTATTTTCCTGACTAACAGTCATTGTATATTCGCTATTTAGAAAACGTGAGTCATCAAAAATGCCATACATATTTGAAGAAGTAGTAGTTATTCCGTTTTCTTCATCATCAGCACTGGTGGGTTTTCCATCTGTTAGAACCACATCTTCTCTGGATATAAAACTATAATCATAAGAATTAATGGTTTCTTCCTTTTCTCCGTTCATTAATTTAATTACAAAAACATATTCTTTCTTATTCTCAACAATAATTCTGTAATAGCTATCCATATCGGGAATATCTTTAAATGTAACTTTAAAGCGAAGAAAATCCGAATAGGATTCATATTTATTTTTCATTCTAACGCTTGCCGTATCAATCTTTATTATGCTTGGTCGGTCTGGAACAGTTTCTTCTCCCCAAGCATGATATTTACCATCTTTTGTTGAAGCTTCAATCTTAACTTTATCGCCCGGCTTAAAAGTTGATTTAACAAGAAATGCTTTTACTTTTGAGTTACTATCAGAATCAGCTATACTTTCAGGCATCTCCTTCAGCACTCCGTTTACATAAAGACTAACCGAAACATCGTTAATCATTTCTATATCGTACTTTCCTGTCAGACTTATAAAAATTCTATTTTCTAAACGATCTGTGTTGATTAGAGCGTTGATAACCATTTTACTCTCAGTGTCTTTTACATCAAAAGGAATTTCGTTAGTACATGCTGTCAGTAATAACAGAAGGATAGGGATGATTATAATATATTTCTTCATAATATTTAAAATTTATATGTGTAAGTAAACGACGGGATACATGGTAATATCGTTACTTTCTTAATTATTGGACGTGAATATACTATCTTGCCGTCGTTTATTTCCTTTGTACTCATATATATATAAGAAGGATTCATCGCATTATACACATTATATACACTGAAGTTCCATGTTCTCATACCGTGTTTTGTTTTCTTGTTAAAGTTAATGCCAATGTTCAGACATTGACTGTTTGGCAGACGGTAATTATTGCGGTTACTTATGTATTTATCGGTATAAACAGATGAAGTACCATGAATAGATTCTGAACTTTGCACATTCCACCATTGCCATTGGTCATATCCGGCATCTGCGGGACGAATAACCGACGTTTTTTCTTCAGCGATAGTAGCAACGTTTCCTGTTGAGAATGACCACGAAGCAAACACTTCCACCTTCTTAGTCAGTTTTTGATTCAAAGTGATGTTTATATTATGTCTTCTATCATATTTATAAGGAAAACGAATACCATCATTAATTCCACCTTTTTTGAATTGTCTGTCACTCTTGGCTAATGTATAACCAATCCAACCAGTTGTTCTGCCTTCCAACTTTTGTGCAAGAAATTCCAGACCCAAAGAGCGCCCCTTTCCCATTTCAACTTTATTTTCCCATCCACTTGATGATCCGGAAAAAGAAGCTCCGTCTTTATATTCCAGCACATTGTTCATATCTTTATAATATCCTTCCACAGAAAAATCCCAGTTTTTTATCCCGGTATAATATCCTCCAACAGAATATTGATGAGATCTCATCGGCTTTATCTTTTGGGTAGTTGGAACCCATAAGTCAGTAGGTAAAGAAATATTGGAATTTGACAATAAATGAATATATTGATTCATTTTAGTATATGAGCCTTTCATTGCAAAGTCTTCAGCTAACTGATAACGAAAAGAAAAACGCGGCTGAACTGAAAAATAGCACTGATTCTGCACATTAAAGCAAGAGATATGTGCACCGGCATTTATTCTAAACCTATCAGTAATATTAAAATTATCTTCTCCGTAAACAGAAACTTCATGAGCGTAAATATTACTATTTGATGCACCATGATAAGTAGTATCATTTATTTGTTCATTATCTTGTTGATGAATTTTTGATGTAATTACTTCAGGACAAAATTTGTGAAATAAATATCCGACTCCAAATTTCACATGATGAGTTGGTACAGGATCATAATCAAAATCTATATTATATGTCCAGTCTTTTATTCCGGAGTTATATTTTGCCTGATAATTATATTCTGAAGATTGATTGTCTCGTTTTTTATTCTCCAGACTTTGCATGTTTAACTTAAAATGGTAATCATTGTAAGCTATAGTAGTATTGCTAAAAAGCTTGTTGTTAAAAATATAGTTCCATCGTCCAGATACTATTGTACTCCCCCAATTAAAGTTAACTTTATCTTTCCAAACAGATTCAATGGTACTAGTCTGTGTCTGAGAATTATAATTTGATTCAGAAGTATAACTATCATGGCTGGTAAAATCATAATGATACACATCCCTTCCATTGTAAGTGCTAATAAAAAGACGGCTTTTATCTGAGAATGTATGATTTATTTTAGCATTAACATCATAAAAATAATATCCAAGTTTATCCCCTTTACTTATAAATGGAGCAGCCAGAATATCTGCATAAGTTCTTCGTGCAGAAATATTGAAAGATGTTTTACCCTTTACAATTGGTCCTTCTAGATTTACTTTAGTAGCAAGTAAGCCAACACTAAAACTTCCATGATATTTTTCCATATCTCCATCATTGGTTCTCACATCAAGCACCGACGATAATCTTCCGCCAAAACGAGCCGGGAAACTACTTTTAAACAAACTCACTTTTTTTACAGCCTCAGGAGTAAAAACAGAAAAGAATCCAAATAGATGTTCAACATTGTACATTGGTACACCATCAAGCAATATTAAATTCTGATCGGGACCTCCACCACGAACATACATTCCTGCTGAGCCATCCATACCTTTCTGAATTCCGGGAAGAAGTTGCATGGACTTAATAACATCGGCTTCGCCTAAAACTGTTGGAGTATTTTTAATATGTTGTAAAGGAACATCAATAGCCCCCATTTGGGTAGCAAAAAGTCCGGTTTCTGTCTTATCCGATAAAATAGTTACCTCATGCAAAACATTACTACTGTTGAGACTAATATTAATAACAGTATCTTTTTTAAGATGAATAAAACAATCTTCATATTTATAACCAATATACGAGAATTTCAGAGCAATATTCCCTTCTGGAAGTGTTATACTAAAAAAGCCGTAAGGGTTAGTAGTAGTTCCCAAATGATGATTACTTTCAAATATATTAGCCCCAATCAGTGTCTCTTTTGATGTCACATCTGTAATATAGCCACTGATTGTATACTTTCGTTCTATCGGCTTAATACTCTTTTTAAACAAGAGAATATGTTTTCCTGTAATTTTATAGCCTATTGGTTCTTTTGAGAAAGCACGATTTAAAACTTCCTGCAATGGAATACTCTTTACTTCAAAAGAAATTTTCTGATTAAGTTTAACTTCTTCTCCATAAATAAATGAATATCCTGTGGATTTCTCCAGACTTTTCACAAACTCTTCCAAAGTGAAATTTCTAAATGTAGCTGTAATTCTACTTTCCGGATTTTGTGCTTGCATTAATGAAAAAGAGAAAATTGCCAAGCATACTAAAAGCAATCTTTTAGCGTGCAGACCTCTAAAAATATTAAAATTCATGTTTGCGTTATTTTATTTGTATCTTAATTCTGTTATCGGCTTTTACGTAGTTGAAATTCCCTGTTGATTTAAGTAGATTCAATATATCATAAAGATTTTCCTGATTATCGAAGCGTGCAGTAAATTTGTGTTTTCGCAACTCTGCGTTATCTATTTCAATTTTAACATTAAATTTATGAGATAGAGATAATGCTATATCCTCCATTGAAACAGAATTAAAGATAAGGATGCCTTGTCGCCAAGCAACGTCATTTTCAACATCTACATCTTTTAAATGAGTGAAGGCTGAAACCTTTTTATTATAAATAGCTGTTTCGTTTGGCTTAAGTATCAACCTTTTACTTTGTTCCTTATTGGTTACAGAAACAGAACCTTCTAATAGCGTAGTGGTAATATTTGGATCATCTTTATAGGCTTCAACATTAAAGTGAGTACCTAAAACTTTTATGTTTACGGAATGAGTTTCTACAACAAATGGTTTTGTCGGATTCTTTGTCACTTCAAAATAAGCTTCTCCTAAAAGCTTAACATCACGTGTTTTCTCTCCAAATTTTTCAGGAAACTGAATAGATGAATACCTGTCTAGTACTACTTGAGTACCATCAGGCAATTTTATTTCTTTTATTTCCGCAAGTGTTCTGATTGTTTTTATTGGTATGGGCTGCTCTACATTGTAAAACATCCACGAGAATCCTAGAACAAGAATAATTGCAGCGGCAGCCGACATGTATTGATAAAAACGAAGACGATATTTAGAAGGAGCTACTCTTTTCCGCAATATATCAAAACTATTATCGGCAGTAAACTTTCCTTGAGGAGAATGAGTAGAAGAAGCGAGTTTCTTTAAAAGCTCATTAACTTCGTTTTCTGATTTTGGTAATTGATTCATCTTAGTCTCTATTCTTGTATTTACTACTTTATTTATTAAATAAGCACTACAAGAATAAAGACAGACGAAATTGGAAATCTCCCTATTGAGAATCTAAAAAAAATGCATTTATTTTTTCTTTTAATTTCGATACAGCCTTTTGAACCTGAGCATCAACTGTTTTTGGACTAATATTGAACAGTTCTGCAACTTGCATATAACTTTTTTTATCTTCCCGAACAAGCTGATATATTTCACGACATTTATCAGGAAGTTCTTCGACTGCATTTAAATAACATTGAAATAATTCATCATCAATCATTTCTTCTTCGGGCGAGGATATACAGGAAAGAGGTTCTTTGATAGAATCTAATGAATTTGTTCTTCTCTTTTCTTCTTTTTCAAGGAAATTAATTGCAGCATTCTTAATCAACACAAAGGAATAATTAGAGAAATTCCTGACGTCACTCAGTGCAGCCCTATTATTCCAAATATTAAAAAACACATCAAGAACAACTTCTTGGGCCCACTCATCTTTTTGCAAATAATAGTAAGCTATCCTGAAAAAACGGTCATAACATAGATAGTACAATTCCCGAAAAGCGGAATCGGAATTTCGCTTTATTATATCTGTAAGTAATTCATCTATACATCTATCTTCCATTACTTATACGTAATTTAGTCTCTATCCGGTTACGAATATATATTCTGTATATTTTTTTGATTCAAATAAAGCATAAAAAATGGTTCAGTGATCTACCAAACCATTTTTATGTCTTTATATAGACTACTAAATGATAAAACTATTATTTTATTGCTTTACCATCTTACTACCATTCTTATATTTAAATACAATAGCAAAAAGAATTCCGATTGCTAAAGCATAAGCAGCAAAAATAAGCCAGATAGACTGCCAATCACGACTTACTACCTGAGTTTGTCCGGCTACAGTTGCATATTTTGAGAAGAAGTCCACTATTGCACCACTGGCATAACCACCCATAATTGCTCCAAGTCCATTAGTCATCATAAAGAAAAGTCCCTGTGCACTTGCTCTGATCTGTGGAGTTGTCTCCATCTCTACAAAAAGAGAACCGGATATATTAAAGAAATCGAAAGCCATACCATAAACTATCATTGAAACAATAAGCAATGGCAATCCGCTTCCCGGATTTCCTATTCCGAAAAGTCCGAAACGGAATACCCATGCAGTCATACTAATCAGCATTACCTGCTTAATACCAAAGCGGCGCAAAAAAAATGGAATAGCAAGAATAAAAAGAGTTTCAGACATTTGTGAAATAGATAAAAGTATCACAGAATGCTTTACTCCGAAAGAATTAGCATATTCAGGAATATCCTTGAAACTGCTCAGGAATAAATCGCCATACGAATTTGTAATCTGCAAAGCAGCACCCAATAGCATAGAAAACAAAAAGAAAATAGCCATTTTCTTCCGTTTAAAGAGTACTAAAGCATCAAGGCCAAAAGAGGAAAGCAACGTTTTGCTCTCACTTTTAGCAGGAGGACATTGTGGTAATGTAAAAGAATAAAGTCCTAATAATAAAGCAGCTCCCGCACTAACGTAAAGCTGTGCACTAGTATGTTTAAACCCGGTAAGGTCAACAGTCCACATAGCACAGATAAAGCCAACGGTTCCCCAAACCCTGATAGGGGGAAAGTCTTTAACTATATCGAATTTATTATTTTCCAACGCATTGTAAGAAACGGTATTGGTTAAGGAAAGAGTAGGCATATACACTAACAGATTAATAAGCATTGCCCAATACATTTGGTCATAACTAGTAACTGTTGAAGCATAAAACAGACAAGCCGATCCTAGTAAATGACAGATTCCCAACAAACGTTCTGCGTTTATCCACTTATCGGCAATAATACCAACCAATCCGGGCATCAATAAAGAAGCAATTCCCATTGTTGCAAAAATTGCTCCTATTTGTCCACCTTCAAAATGAAGGCTTCCACCCATATATCCTCCCAAAGAAATTAACCAAGCTCCCCACACAAAAAATTGTAGGAAGTTCATTGCAATCAAACGACCTTTAACGCTCATTCTAGAATTCTTATTATATTTATATTTTTTGCATATTATTTAATAACTCGGCAAATATAAATATAATTTTGAGAAAAAAGGTCACAATTCCAATTCTTGGAAAATCTTTTTTGTAGATATAGTTATCTCTTTCAAAAGATAATAAAATCAGATACCTTTTATCATCGTTAGTAACATTTTGAATTCTTTATCTGCGAATAAAGCATGGGTTACGTTTGCCGGCATAATAACTGATTCACCTTGCTTCAACAAAAGAGGGTTACCTCCTATTGTTATAGTTGCTTCTCCATCAAGAATCTGAACTAATGCATCAAAAGGTGCAGTATGTTCACTCAGTCCTTGACCTTTATCAAAAGAGAATAGTGTTATATTACCAGCTTCATTTTTAAGTACTTGTTTACTAATAATTCCACCCACTGAATAATCAATTAGTTTTTCGAAATCAAGTACTGTTCCTTTCTTAAATAATTCTTCCATATCATTATAAAATTTATATATAGCAAAGGAAGAAAAACTATTATAAAAAAGATGTCACATATGTTACATTTAGAATAATAAATTCAAAAAATTATAGAATTTACACAATTAGTTAAATTATACAATCAATTATATACATAAGGTAAATGCAATTACATTTTCAATTTTAACAAAATTGCCATTTATAACAGGTATTATATTCTAAATAAATAATATACATATATAAAATAATTGAATTTGTGTTTTGATTTATAAATTATTAATTATATATTTGTGTTGCAATCATTTTACATTTATCTATATTAATTCCATGAAAAACGAAATGGTCTTAATATTTTCTTTAGCAAATTTATATATAATCCTTATTTAAGGACGCCTGTTTATATTGTGCTTATCGTCTCTAATAAAAACCAAAAACCAAAGAAAGATGATACTAATAGCAGAAAGCGGCTCTACAAAAACAGAGTGGGCAATTATTGATGGAAATTATGTAATAGGGCATGAATTTACCGAAGGAATAAATCCGTTTTTCCAGTCAAGAAGGGAAATCAGCCACAGTGTCCGTTTAGGGTTGCCAGAACACTTTTTCAGGAAGCGTTATGAAACCGTTTACTTTTACGGAGCCGGTTGTTCTACTGCAGATCGAAAAGAAATTATCAGAGCATCTTTAGTAGCACAATTTAAATCTCCCATTGAAGTAGAAAGTGATTTACTTGCTGCAGCCCGCGGTTTGTTAAAAAACGAAGCTGGTATAGCCTGTATATTGGGAACTGGTTCTAATTCATGTTTTTATGATGGAAAACAAATTATTCAGAACGTTCGTTCCTTAGGTTATATACTTGGAGACGAAGGTAGTGGCGCAGTAATGGGAAGAATTTTTCTTGCAGATTGTCTGAAGGAACTTGCACCCAAAGAGCTTATGGAAAGCTTTTACGATAAGTTTCGTATTACAGCAGATGATGCACTTGAATCTGTTTACAGTCGTCCGTTTCCTAACCGTTTTTTATCTACTATATCTTTTTTCTTAAACGAACACCTTGATAATGATTACGTATACAATCTTGTTTACTCCAACCTGCGTAATTTCTTTATCAGAAACATTTTCCAATATAAATACAAAGACTATCCTATTTCTTTTGTGGGATCAGTTGCCTATGTCTATGCTAAAATATTATACTCGGTAGCTAAAGAATTTGATATAACAATATCCAATATAACCGAAACTCCCATGAGTGGTTTGGTGGATTATCATTCAAAAGTTTATAAGCTATAGATTGCCAAAAGTTAAAAAATAGACATTAATATAAAAAAATAATCAATATTTGTTTTCCTTTTTAAAATTAATCTAATATATTTGTGATACAATCATTAATAAAAAGAGTTCTATCTTTTTTATAAGAATTCTAAATACAATCTATTCTTTATTCTCATAAATCACTCATATATAGAATAAAGACTTAATGATTCCTTTAGTCGAGATTTATATTTGTTGATATATATAATGATGTAAGAGAAGAAATTCTCAAAATACTATAAAACCAGAATTTAAATTGAATGCAAAAAAGTGTTCATTTAAAGGAGGTGTATGCAATCACAAATATCAGCTACAAGATATATCATAACATAAATATTATCTCTACTAAAAAAACGCCTATGATAAAATAAACATCTCCTTCCTATACAGTGCAACTGTACCTTTCATTATTGTCACATTGAATATCACTAATTATCTAATTAATTCTAATCTCTTATGAATAAAAACAAATCTTTTCAAAGAACTCGTTCGGTAATATTCAATTCAATATTTACTGTTCCTTATCTGTCTGCTGTTAATAGCAGTATAAATACAGAAACAGATATACATATGGTTTATAAAGTATCTAGTGATTATTAACATACAATCCTTTTTTAAATTAAAATCATTACAGTATGAATCCATCAAAGAAAATGAAAAAGGTTTTATTGAAGAAACTTTTTATGTATGCTGGATTATGCTTGATTGCTTTTACAGCAATGAGTATAAGCGTACAAGCAAGCCCTCACGATCTGCAACAAGCAGTCATGAAGGTTTCGGGTACAATTAAAGATGTAAACGGAGAGCCATTGATAGGCGCTAGCGTTATTGTTAGAGGGACAACCAAAGGAACACAATCTGATATTAATGGTAAATATAGCATTGAAGCAAGATCAAATGCTACATTAGTATTCTCTTGCATAGGATATAAACAGCAATCTATTGCTGCAAATAAGCCGGTTATCAATATTATTATGGAAGAAGATTCCAAGCAATTAAACGAAGTTGTTGTTACAGCAGAGTTTGGTATGAAGCGTGTAGCACGTACAATTGGTTCATCTGTTCAGAATGTAAAAGCAGCTGATATTCTCGATTCAGGACGTGATAATTTCATTTCCGCTCTTCAGGGCCGTGTATCAGGTATGACTGTAACTTCTACAAGTGGGGCTCCAGGTGCTTCAACAACAGTAGTGCTGCGTAGCGTTACTTCTATTTCCGGTAATAACCAGCCGTTATATGTTGTTGATGGTATTCCGATGAACAACTCTACATTTAATCCTATAAATATGGCCGATGCAAGTGAAACATTTTCAAGCCGAAACTTAGACTTTGCATCTCGTGGTAATGACTTCAACCCGGAAGACATCGAATCTATGACTGTCTTGAAAGGTGCGGCAGCTGCCGCACTTTACGGTTCTGATGCATCTAACGGAGCAATTATTATCACAACCAAAAAAGGTTCTTCAGGCAAAGGAAAGGTAACATATAGCAATAGCTTCCGTTGGGATCAGGCATACGGCTATCCTGATATACAAACAAAATATGCACAAGGTGCTTATGGAACAACAAACTACTATTACACAAGCAGATATGGTGGTCTTTATCCTGAGAACACTAAGTTCTATGATAACATTGGCGCTGTATTACAGACCGGTCATTCAATGAAGCACAATGTTTCTGTTGAAGGAGGTACAGATAAGACAACAATACGTGCTGCTGCATCATGGCTAGATCAAACAGGGGTTGTTAAAAACACAGATTACTCTCGTATGAACTTAACATTATCAGGAAAAGCTGAGATTACAAAATGGCTAAACTTTGAATCCTCAATGCAATACACTAATACCACTAATACGAAAGCACTACGTGGAGCATCAACAACAGCTCCTGAAACATCTGGTCCGTTGTATTTAGCCATGCGTTGGCCTATTATTGATAACATGTCTAATTATTTAGACGAGGATGGTTCTCACATGCGCAGACCTATCTTATACACTGATACAGATCTTTTGAATCCATTATTCGGTAGTTATAAGAATAAATATTATGATGAATCAGATCGCTTTATTTCGAATTTTGCTATAACTTTAACTCCTATCAAAAATGCATTTTTACGTGCACAAGTGGGTTGGGATGTAGGCGCTCAGAATTTTGAAACATCTGTTCATCCATACTATTATAATAATAATGCAGGACTGGGTAAATACAATCTTGCAAAATCAAATTTCTCTGATCCTACTCTTAATTTTCTTGCCGGATACAATAACACCTTTAAAGAGAAATATTCAGTATCTGTTCAGGTAGGTTATCACCAAATAGAAAATGGAGTAACTCAATTAAGTTCATATGGATCAAAGTTTTCTGTTGTCGATTTTCAGTCAATTAACAACTGCGACCCTTCAACTATAACAGCAGAAAAAACAACTACCAAGCGTAGAGTTCAGGCAATCTCAGCTCAGGCTGAATTTGGATATAAAAATATGGCTTTCGTTACTTTAAGAGCTAGAAATGACTGGTCGTCAACTCTACCAAAAGCAAACAATTCTTATTTTTATCCAGCTGTAGAAGGTTCATTCATTTTCACCGAACTGCCTTTTATGAAAGATAATAAAACTATCAGCTACTTAAAACTCCGCGGTGCTGTTGCACAAGTTGGTAAGGATGCTGATCCACTTCAGATAGATCCTCAATTAGAAACTACCGGACTAACAGGTGGCGGTTATCATTATGGCTACACAGGTCCAAACAAAAATTTAAAACCTGAGATGACAACCTCTTATGAAGGAGGATTTGAAGGACGTTTCTTAGACGACCGAATTAATGCAGACTTTTCCTATTTCTGGACTCATTGCGCAGACCAGATTGTTCAGGGATTCCGCTTAAGTTACGCAACAGGATTCGTATTAAACAACATGAATGTTGGTACATTTAACACTTGGGGATGGGAAGCACACGTTGATGCTGATGTTATACGAATACAAAATGGTTTACGCTGGAATGTTGGAATTAACGCATCAAGTACAAAATCAAAAGTTGTTTATCTTCCTGAAAATGTAAGTGAATATTATAATGCATATACATGGAACTCTGGAAATATCCGTAATGGTATTATGGTCGGCAATCCTATAACAACCCTTACAGGTTTGGCATATACCAGAAATGAAGCCGGAGACATTTTAATAGATCCAACAACAGGACTTCCAAAGGTTGATAGTAAATGGAGCGTTATTGGAGACCGTGAACCAAAACTTCGCTTTGGTTTAACTACGAGTTTGGCATACAAAGGCTTCCGACTATCAGGAATGTTCGCAGGCAGGTACCATGCAACTGTTGTAAACGGAACAAAACGTTTTATGATGTCTGACGGAACAAGCTGGGAATCAGTTAAGATGCGCGAAAAAGGTCCCGTTATCTTTAAAGGAGTTTTAGCAGATGGAAATGAAAATACTTCAAATCCAACAAAAAACAGTATTTCAGTGTCATATAACACCTATGGTTCATCGATCTATACGGGATATGATGAAGATTGGCTGGAAAAAGGTGTAAATTATCTGCGCCTACAAGAACTTCGATTAGCATATATTATACCTTCCAAATGGCTGAAGGGAACTCATATTGACTATGCCAATATTTATGTTGTAGGAAACGACTTAGCTACATGGACCAATTATTCAGGTATTGATGCCGTTGGAAATACAGTATCAGCAGCAGCTGGTGGTACAGGTGGTGAGGGATATGATGTTTGGTCTTTGCCAAATCCTCGTAGTATCTCATTTGGTATAAGCATAACATTCAAATAATTCTTAATAAATTAGAAAGTATTATGAAAAAAAAGATATCAACAATCATACTGTTAGCATCAATGCTCTTTACGAACGTAAGTTGCGATGATTATCTTGATGTTAACAAAAATGTAGATGCGCCTGATTATGTAGAAGGCTATCTTTACTTAGCAGGAATTATTGAACAATATCAAGGAATGTATTGGGATATACGTGCAACAGGTCCTCTTACACAAATGATGGGCACATCTTCTTACACTTCATTTGCCACTAATTATTACAGTGTAGGAAGTGATGCCGGAGGAGAAATCTGGCGTGTTACATATTGGCTTCAAGGTATGAACCTTGAAAATCTGATTAATCAATCCATTAAAGCTGAAGACTGGACGTTAGCTGGTATAGGCTATGCCCTAAAAGCATATTCGTGGGATCAACTAACAAAACAACACTGTGATCTTCCTATGAAAGAAGCTTTCGTTAATGGATTATTATCACATAATTATGATTATCAAAAAGATATTTATCCACAAATCAGGGAATGGGCTTACAAGGCAATCGAATATCTTGAGAAAACCGACAATCATAATTACGGAACAAAAATCAGTGCAAATGATTATATATACAATGGCGACAAAGCAAAATGGATTAAATTCGCTTATGGTGTTATAGTTCGTAATCTTGCTTCTCTATCAAACAAGAGTAATTTCACTACTGATTACGCCCAAGAGCTTATTGAATGCGCTAATAAATCGTTCCAATCTGCAGACGATGATGCTGCTGTTACAGTTGCCGGTGGCTCAGCAAGTTCGGCTTACTCTGCATACAATAATTTCTGGGGACCATATCGTAACAACTTATCAAGATCTTATTTTCAGCATGAATATGCAGTTCAGGTATTTACTGGTTCAGTACCTAAATACGATGAAACTACCGGAGAAAAATATAGCGTTGAAGGTAACAAATACTATCCTTACGAATTAGCTGATAAACAAATAATTTGTGATACTTTAGTAAAAGTAGCAGGTCATTATGATCCGCGTGTAGCAGTTAAGCTTGCAACAGCTGATGATCCTCTTTACAATAGCATGGATAATACTGATAGTATCAAAGCTCGTAAATATTATGGTGGTAGTTTTACAAGTTATAGTGGACCGATAGGTTCAGCACCATCTTACTATGGTAGAAATGCCACTTCAACATATACAGGTACTGTTCAAGATGGTAAAGGACGTTGGATATATCGCGATGATGCACCATATATTCTGATGACTTGCGCTGAATTAAAATTCTGTTTAGCAGAAGCCTATTGGAAACTAAACAAGAAAGACGAAGCATTTGCTGCGTTTAAAGAGGGTGTTAAAGCTGATATAAATTTCACTGCCAAATATATTTATCCTGGAACAAAAGGTCAGGCAGTTGGTGGAGATAAAATTACGAAAAGTTTATTCACATCTTTAGCGGCCCAATATACAGCAGGTCCTTATGTAGATGGACTTTCATTATCCAACTTCTCTCTTTCACACATCATGATGCAAAAATGGGTTGCATTATACCCATGGGGAGCATTAGAAGCTTGGGTTGATATGCGAAAATATCATTATGATATTAAATATACAGGAGAATACCCTGCATCTGGTAATGGATGGGATCTCTCTATGGTTAATCAAAAATGGGACACGGATGCGACAAAAGTCTATAAAGGATTTTATCTGTCTCCGGCTCAGGTTCAAGGTCGAAAAACTACTTACAACACATTAAATCAAGGTGCACCGTGTTATCGTATTCGTCCTCGATACAACTCTGAATATATGTGGAATAAGCCATCACTAGAATCTTTAGTGCCAATTTCAGGAACTGCCGATAACTATCAATGTTCTATTCCTTGGTTTGCTTATCCGGGTGATCTTCCTTCTAAATAATATATCTGTTTTATAGAGAAGTAAAATATAAAAATAAAAAGATATGAAAATTCTAAAATACATTAGTCTGGTTATGATGTTGGTACTTACGGCATCATGCGATAAGAATGAAGTAGAATACAATACAGATTCTATTTCGGATATGGCAGAATTCCAGCTGCACTATTTTGTACCTGTTACTGCCACCGCTACCAACAATATTTATAAAATTGTAGTTAATGGTGATACTATTGCTAACAAAACTGCGCCTTTAACAACTTATAATGCGATTCCTAATGGTTCTGTAGGGCGTTTTTATACAGTTAAACCTGGTACGGTCAATATTAAATTGTATATGAGTACTGCATTAACTTTGGTATATGACAAGGACGTTACACTTAATGTAGGAAAACAAAACATTTTTGTATACGATTTCAATAAAGATCCAATTATTTTTGATAATGGCTATCCATATCAGGCTAATCTGACAGAGGATACTGATTCTACTTGTTATGTTAAGTTCTACAATTTTCTTTATGAAACTACAGGAGCAACTAGTACTTTGAAATTGCAGTACCAATATGCTGATCCTCGAACTGGTGCCTTAGTAAACATTGGAAAGCCTGTTTCATTTGGAGAAACTACTGGCTGGCAACCTGTGAAGATTGTTAAATCACTCTTTAATTCATCCGGATATTGCCCAATCGTTTATAAAATTAAAGTCGTGAATGCCGATGGATCAATTGGTGATGATCTTATGCTTTGGAATTCAAATAAAAAGTATGTTGCTTATACTGCTACTACAACTGAATACATCGGTAGAAGATATCACCATGTATTAAGTGGTATGCGCTCTGCATTACCTATAGCATCAACTAGACAGTTTACCGCACTTTAAAATTGTAATTTTAAAATATAAAGAGAGGATATTCTTTGCTGAATTATCCTCTCTTTTTATTTATTAAAAACAGATTTTGAACGATTATTAAAGTCATATTTTAAATTAATAAGTGATTGCATTCAAATAATACATAGTACCTCCAGATATAAAAACGAATTATTTTATTATTTTTGCCATAATAATTAATATACTTATTAATATATGCTTTATATTTTAATATACAGAACAAGGTGTAGTTATAAATAATAAAATAAATGAGAGCACAGACTTTATTAAGTTTAACCAGTTCAGTTTTACTAGGCTTACCTATCTTTAAATGCGAAGCTGCTAAAAAAGAGAAACCGATAAATGTTATCTATATTCTAGCAGATGATTTGGGCTATGGAGACATCGGCTGTTATGGGCAAGAAAAAATAAAAACGCCCAATATTGACCAAATGGCTAAGGATGGAATGTTATTTACTCAAAATTATGCAGGATGTACTGTTAGCGCACCTTCGCGAGCTTCATTAATGACCGGATTACATACAGGCCATACGCAAATTCGCGGAAACGAAGAGATTGATCCTGAAGGACAGCAACCAATGACAGCCGGCACGTATACTATTGGGAAGTTAATGCAGGCAGCCGGATATACTACCGGCATTTTCGGAAAGTGGGGACTTGGTTATCCAGGGTCAACCTCGGATCCAAATTCTATGGGGTTCGATGAGTTTTTTGGGTACAACTGCCAACGTCAAGCACACAGTTTCTACCCAGATCATTTATGGCATAACAAAGAGAGAGTGGATCTGAAAGGAAACGAAAATAATGGAAGGCAAATCTATTCGCAGGATTTGATACATGAACATGGAATACAATTTATCAAAGATAATAAAGATAAGCCATTCTTTGCCATGCTTACCTACACTTTACCGCATGCTGAACTAAACCTTCCTCATGATTCTATTTATAAAATTTATGAGAATCAATTTGAAGAGAAACCATACAGTTCAAAGTACGGATACTATCCTTCTGAAAAGCCAAAAGCGTCTTTTGCAGCAATGGTTACTAAATTAGATTTTTATGTTGGACAAGTTCTTGAAGAATTAAAAAGACAAGGATTGGATAAAAACACTTTAGTTATTTTTAGTAGTGATAATGGTCCGCATCGTGAAGGAGGTGCAGATCCCGACTTTTTCAAAAGTTATGGGCCTTTAAAAGGTGTAAAGCGAGATGTTTATGAAGGTGGAATTCGTACGCCAATGATAGCGTGGTTACCGGGCAAAGTACAAGCCGGCATCAAAACGAATCAACTCACTGCTTTCTGGGATATATTGCCTACCCTATCACAACTAACAAAGACTAAGTTACCTATTAAGACGGATGGTATATCCATCCTCCCTACCCTATTTTCGGGAAAAGGTCAGAAACAGCATAAATATCTTTATTGGGAATTTCACGAAGAAGGAGGACGCCAAGCTATTCGTAAAGGAAACTGGAAAGCTATTCGTCAACATATAGCCGGAGGCAAACCAACCTTCGAACTTTATGATTTAAGTAAAGATATACACGAAGATAATGATGTATCAGCACAATTTCCTCAGATAGCAAAGAAAATGAAGAATCTGATGGATAAAGCACGTACCGAATCACCAATCTTTAAGTTTGGTAAGTAAAATCAGAATCTGATAGATTAGCTCTTTATTGCTATAACATCACCCTATCCAAACATTTATAATAAAAGCAGCAGATCGCTACAAGTTTTCTTGTAACGATCTGCTTTTTTTTAGATTCTCAGAAGAAATCCATATCATTTATACCATATTACTCAAACTCAATGTACATGCTTCAATTGTTCATCATATTAGAAACATTCTCTACCACAGAGCATTAAGTTTAAATATACGAAACTCTATTTCTTAGTTTTTATTCTGATTACCGTTAATGACATTGCCGGAGCAGAATAATCAAATATCTTCTTTATTTTAACAACGGATTTAACAGGAACTACAATCTGCGGATTCTCGAGTGTATTTTCAGCTTCAGCACCACCTGTAAGAACAGTTTGTTCTGCTTTTGAAGCAATGTTGCTGAATCCTTTAAGATTAATTTTCATTGGTTTGCTTTCGCTTCCATAATTTACCAATTTCAGAATAATATCTCCGGTTTTGCTATCCTGAACACAAGACGCTGCTAAGTTTGCATCTTTCTCATCTTTTAGAATAACATTATCGAAATAATAGTCTCCCTGATTAGCAGAAAACATTTTTTGTACATAGTAATTAGGTGTAGGATTGATTCTTGTATTATCGAAGAATATCAAATCAGTCTTCCATTGTGTAAAATCCTTCTTTGCCAATAAAGGAGCATACGAAGCCATTCTCACTACATCACCATTACGTTCGAGTGCCGTCATATAAGCAGCTTCGGATATAGCATTGCGCATTTTATTTCCCCATGAGGCATATTCCCCAAGATAAACTTCGGTAGCATTACGCTTGTAGGAATCATAGCGATTTTGATGAGAAATGAACCAGCTTGGATCAGTGTAATAGTGTTCATCAACTACAGGAATTTTCAAATCATTAGCCAATTTCCATCCTTTTGTAAAATCTTCACCGTCAGGAGAAGGCCCAACAGTTCCTACAACTGTAATTTCTGGATGCTTTGCTTTTACGGCATTGAAAATCATCTTAAAGCGTTCTTCAAATTCCGGAGTAATTTTATCCTCATTGCCAATACCAACATATTGTAAGTTAAATGGGGCCGGATGTCCTGCAGCAGCACGTTTAGCTCCCCAGGTAGAAGTTGCGGGACCATTTGCCCATTCTATCAAGTCTAATACTTCCTGAATATATTCCTGCATTTCATCCATCGGAACAGCTTTTTGTCCGGTTCCACCTACACGCCATGTGCCTCCTGAATTCTGGCAACTAACTGCAGCCGGTAAAACAGGCAACGGTTTTGCACCTATATCTTCGCAGAACTGGAAATATTCAAAATAACCCAATCCCGTTGTTTGATGATATCCCCAGATATTACGTTGTTCTTTACGTTGTTCTATCGGACCAATGGTATTTTTCCAACGATACATATTTTCCAGACCATCGCCATGAGAAAGGCAACCTCCGGGAAAACGAATAAAACGAGGTTTCATATCGGCCAGCATTTGTGCCAAGTCAGCCCTCAAACCATTCGGACGATTCTTGAATGTTTTTTCAGGAAACAGAGAAATAACATCCATTGCCAGTTTACCCTTTGTTGTAGCTAAAACAACTAAACTAACTGTATCATTACTTTCTGTAGGAATCAGACTTGCTGTATATTTATTCCAATTATCTGTTGAAGTAGAGAATTTAGTTTCGGCAAGTACTTTTCCTTTAGGAGTCTGCAAGCTAATATTCAGTTCTATTGGCTCTTTACTAAGTTGACGTGCAAACATTGAAAAATTGTATTTGTCACCTGCTTTTACCACCATACCACTGAAACCGGAGTTTTTAATCCCCACTCCAGACAAACCAGGAGTATTGGCTTCGTGTCCCACATGTTCAATATCAAGCACCATGTAATGAGGATTATTAGGATGAATAGGCGATGAAGTTTCAACACTTATTTTACCGTAAGAAAATCCGGGAGTGATGTATTCCCAGAAAGAATAAGGATTCCACTCTCTGCGCTCTGTAGGATTATACTCAAACGAACGGTTTTGCACTAACTCTGCATAAAGTCCACCATCGGCAGAATAATTGATATCTTCAAAAAAGAGTCCGAACAAATCTGAACTGATTTTCTTCCCTCCTTTAGCTGCCTGACTAGTTAGCGGAAATAAAAAACATATTCCAATTAATGCCAGACCTTGAAATAAATTGCATGTTAATCTTTGACTAAAAAACATCTTCATGATATTCATATTTATTAGTTTATTGTTACTAGATTCTCGTTTATACTATTAATTATTCGCAAAGATGAGATATTTTTAGCTTTCTCATTTCTATTTATCGATAATCCTAATCAAATTTTAGACAATTCCCGGCCTTTACAGATAGATCAGCATAAAATCATTAATTCAAATAGACATATTCTTCTGTACACCCGGATGTACCCATTTCTTACACCCGGGTGTACCAATTGTATACACCCGGGTGGAAGCATAATATCTACTTATTTCATTTTTTATAAAAGGTCAGATGATTTTTAGTGAAACACTTCATTTTTTAATCATCTCATGCTGAATATATACTGCTAGACTGCTAGATTAGTGCTAGATTAAGCACAACTAATCTAGCGGGCTCAATTCATTAGTTATCTGACAGTTAAGCACCAAGTGCTAGATTGCTAGATCAATTTGTAGTTTTTAATTTTTATGTAGGCGATAAGTACGACATTTTCATATATATCACAAGTTCACATTAATTCATGCTACACTAAGCAAAATTTTAATGTACCAAAGAATCTTGGAAAAGAGAAATTATAGTGATTACTGTTTTATCAAGCACTTTCATTATTATTCACTTTTTAATACGATTGCTATCCTACTAAACATCTCCACCATGGCAGCTTGAGTCAGTAACCATTTCTTTTCATCTTTTTTTTCTCCGGAGAAATCAGAATTGAAAAGTCCATTTTTTTCTCGGGCATGCTGCCAGGCATAATCAAGACTCTTATCAAAATCATCTAAATATATTCTGTTCTTATCTATCTTATAAAGTTCAATAAAACCTCTCAGCATGACTGCTGTAAACCAAACGTTTCCTTTCTTTATCAACTTAATCATTTTTCCAGAAGGCGTAACGAAATTGGCAAAGAAATAATCAGAACATCCTTTCGCTATGTTTTGAGCATCAAACAAATATTCTGAATTCTTTGTTAGCTTATACAATATAGAAGCGGCTTGCATCATCTGTCCACTGTTATAAGCAAATTTAGCTTTTCCTATTATCTTATCTAAATTGATATTATCAAAATAAAGATAATCCTCAGTATCTTGCAGATTCTTTTTTGTCCACTCATAAAGTTTTTTACCTTGCATTAAGAAAGTGCTGTCATTAGTAGCTTGGAAAAGTTTAAGCGCATATACAGCACCTGGTGCATTAGAACAAGTATTCTTTGATTCCTTTTTTTGTTCACACCAATAAATTCCGCCACCTAATTTTTCATCTGTACCGCTTTGAATGAAATTCCAAATCATTTTGGCTTTACTCAGATATTTATTTTCGTGTGTAAGAAAATATACATCCAAGAAATCTATGCCAATCCATATATTATCATCATAAAACCTGTCACTCTTAGAGGCTGAAGTTATATATGATGAATAAGCAGTAGGATTTCTTTTAGTATCCAGATATTTTTCAAGACCGGGTAAAACTCTTTTCTCAAGAGTTTTTTTGTATGCCTGAGAAAAATCACTTGCTTCAAATATTGTATTAACAGCGGTAAAGGTTCCTGAATAAGGCCAGAGATAAGAATATTTATTAGGCGTATTATTGGATTCTTCAGAAACCAGATAATCAGCGGAATAATTTATATCAACAGGATAAGTTTCACGTAATAAGCAGCTATTGTGTATCTGATAATTATTATACATACTTTCCAAAGTTATAGCCGCTCTATCAAAATTATGATTTCTGTGTTTTCCCTTATCAAAAGTTGCGCAATTTAACGAAATTGCACATAAAAGACCTGTACAAAATAAGAATGTTTTTATCATGGTGCTTTCTTATTAGTTCATAGTTATAATTTTATTATTCTTTTGTATTAGGGAAAGCTGATATTCTGAGGCGTGCCGCACCCATAGGAATCAATGTAACATCTTCTTTTTCTTTCTTTACGGCATTCTCTTCAGGCAATACGCCACACAATCCTGTAGCATCAATCTTCCAGCTTGGCACTTGGCGTCCTGTAGCTTTAACTTCTAAAGGTACATTTTCTTCGGTGAATGGAAAATTATCTGCAGGCCATGCTTTATGAATGACTTTGAAATTCCTTAATGCATCTTTCTTATCCAGGACCAATGAAATGTTCCATGAACTGTTTGCATAAATCTCGGTAGTAGGCCATTTCTTGGAGTCAGCACCTTTCTGCCACTTAGAGTCGCCAATGGCAGTTTCACGGCTATCCTTCTCTACATATCGTTCATCTATTTTCAATGACATGGTTAATGGTCCGTAATCCACACTAATACTATTCTTATTTACCTGCCAAGTACGCATAGACAGAGACATTGGAAGATTTAGTAAAACTTTATCTCCGTTTTTCCATTCTCGTTCAATACAAACGTATTTTCCCTTAGTCAACTTGACATTCGCTTTCTTGCCGTTTATACGTACTTCCGCACCTTCGCTCCATGATGGAATACGTAAATATAGAGGAAACTCAACATTTTCTTTTGCAGATACAGTGAAAGTTATGTCTTCCTCGAAAGGATAATTGGTCTGCTCATGAAGTACTATCTCTTTTCCATTGCCAACTTTAACCGTTGCCTTACATGCCGAATATATAGCGGCGGCAATACCGTTGTCCGAGGTGGCAAGAATCAGATGTTCTGCAAAATAAGGCCAGCCTTGAGCATGATTGTGCTGACAGCAACGACTACTGAAGGGGTTCATTGAAAGGAAAGGGCCTCTGTTGTCTATGCCCGGATGATGGTTCTTTGAGTCGCTCACCGTTTGATTTGGACTTGTAATATAGCGCAAAGCTTTGAAATCGGGCATTACGGCAGCAGGATACATATTAAACGCAACCTCTTCACAATGTTCCGCCCAAAGAGGATCTCCTGTCATGCACAGCATCAGTTCATCCGAAGCCATCTGTTCCACTAAACCACAAGTCTCCACCCCTTGGCGAGGGTCGATATATCCCATGCGTGCATTTTCATCCGCTCCAAACATACCTCCAGGCACCTGACCAAATGTGCGGCGGATTAAATGATGCACATTATAAGAAGCCTTAAGCATGGCTGAATCTCCCGTGAGCATATAATATGTAGCAGGCTCACGAAAACATTGGGCAATGTTTACATTATGCCAGTTAGGCAATGAAGTAGACTGTGTCCAG
This sequence comes from Bacteroidaceae bacterium, assembly GCA_963668125.1. Taxonomy (GTDB): domain Bacteria; phylum Bacteroidota; class Bacteroidia; order Bacteroidales; family Bacteroidaceae; genus Bacteroides. Next base: position 3,551,893 of record OY764215.1, read on the forward strand.
TCGGCAGTATTGCGATGAATCTTCTCCGCCAATTCAAGCAGGAATTTATCTCCCGTATGGTTATAAAGCCAATAAATGCTTATAATATTATCCCCTCCGCGGCTATTTTCCCAGTAATCTTTCAGCAGTTTATCGTCGGGCACAGTCATTTGCCATTTAAAGTAATTCGTCATGAGTTCAATGACACGTTGGTCATGCGAATATTCATAATAAGATTGAAGACACCACAACATAATCATCTGAGCCCACAGTTCGCGTTTTCCGTTACGTTCATTTATCGGACCGAAATACCCGTCTGGTTGACAGCTGGCAAAAGCTCCCTCTATCCATATTTTTGCTTCGGCTATCATCTTTTTATCATTAAGTATATAGGCCAGGTTACCGTATCCTTTTAGCCAATATGGCACTTCTTCCCAACCGTGATCACCTCCTGTGGTAAGCCATGCATTATTCTCTTTTTCAAGCCATGCGCTTATTTCTCCCAAATGACCGGTCAGTCCGTCGCGCTGTTTTTCCAGATATTTTCTTACCCAACCTTCCGGCTGCACGCTTCCCACAGGTAATTTAATAAAAGCCAACGGTTTGAGCGGTGCGCGATAGCCTATATAGTTTACATTAGTAACTTTTATGTCGGGACGATCAACCACGGTTATATTTTGCTGTGAAGAAGAACGAGTGGTGAAAGCGGCAGTAAGCAGTCCGATAGCGACAACTCCACCAACCAGGCCTAATCGGGAATACAGTTTCTTCATTTTATTAAACTTATTATTTATAGATTTATCTTAATAGTTAAAGAAACAAAGACAATGGGCACAACAGATATTACGCCATTGTCTTCGTAAGAATAAAACATTTCTGAATCATTATTTTTCAACAGAGAATTTGAATATGCAACGACTATTGTATTTCTCTCCAGGACGCAATGTTGCTGAAGGCCATTCCGGTTTGTTTGGAGTATCGGGGTATTTTTGTGTCTCCAAGCATACAGAAGCACGTTGGTTATAGGTTCTACCTTTTTTACCTTTTAATGTGCCATCAAGAAAATTGCCTGCGTACATTTGGATACCAGGTTCATTAGTATATACATCAAGGACAATTCCTGTTTTTGTAGATTTAAGTGAGGCACATTTACTCTTAATATCACCTTTAGTATTCAGAATCCAATTGTGATCATAGCCATTTCCATTCTTTAATTGTATAAAGTCAAACTCATTAATATGCTTACCTACAGGAGTTGGATTACGGAAATCCATAGGCGTATCCTGTACACTTGCTATTTTACCGCTTGTCATAAATGTGCTGTCAACAGGTGTATAATAATCTGCATTTAAGGTTAATAAATGCTCGGAGTTACTTGCCGCATCTCCGTCCAGATTAAAATAAGAATGGTTTGTCATGTTCACAATTGTTGGTTTATCAGTTTCCGCTTCATAACTTATATCAATAGCGTTCTCATCTGTAAGGTTCATAAAAACCTTGCAAGTGATATTTCCTGGAAAACCTTCTTCTCCATCCTCTGCAAAATAGGTAAGTTCCAAATGCTGCTCGTCAGTCTGCTTTGCGTCAAACACACGATACTGGAATCCTTGCGGACCTCCATGTAGGCAATGTCCGTAATTATTGCGAGGCAACTGATATTCCACTCCGTCTAAAGTGAAACGCCCCTGATTAATGCGGTTAGCATATCGCCCGATGCTTGCACCAAAATCAGATGGTTTGGTAATGTAATCTTGAATAGAGTCAAATCCCAAAACCACATCTTGCATCTTTCCATTCTTATCAGGTACCATTATAGATACAATACGACCGCCAAAATTCGTTACGCAAACCTCCATGTTATTCTTGTTGCGAAGTACATACAAATCTGTTTTCTTACCATTAACCTCGGTCTGGAAATTATTTTTCAACAATCCAGATTCTGTCATTTTTATTTCTTTAGAAGTACAGGCACTAATCAAAAGCAGCGACAGCCCCAATATAGTTATTTTTTTCATGATATTATTTATTATAAATGTGTCAATAATTACTTAATGCTATTCAGTAGATCCACTTTCCCTTCATTCACCAATTTCAGGATTAACTCCCCGAATAAAGTATTCTGCCAGGCAAACCATTTTCTTGTAAAGTTCCCGGCATTATCCTTATGGAAAGATTCATGTATGAATCCTGTTCCCGCCTCAGTGTCCATCAACATTTTGATGCAAGTTTTTATTTCCTTATCATCTTTGCTGGTGAATGCTTTCATCATAATACTCATAGGCCATACCATATCATATCCTACGTGCGGTCCGCCGATCCCCTCTCCTGCTTTACCTTTAAAAAAGTATGGATTATCTTCACTCCATACAAAACGACGCGTATTTTTATAAACAGGATCACTGTCATTTATATCTCCCAGATAAGGCATCGCTAACAAACTAGGAACATTCGCATCATCCATAAGCAAATGGTTGCCAAAACCATCAACTTCAAAAGCATATATTTTGCCATATTTAGGATGGTTGTAAACTGCATATTTCTTTAAAGCTGTTTCTACTTCTTTCGCCAATTCTTTACATTGTTCGGCAATAACGGGCTTTTTATTTACCGCATCTAAAATCTCAGCAGCCTTACGAAGAGATGATACAGCAAAAAAATTGGAAGGTACCAAGTATTGAAGAGTGCTGGCATCATCTGATGGTCTGAAGCTTGACACTATCAGTCCGATGGGTTTAACGGGTGCACCAAGCCCGTTATTGTTAAGGGTATCGAGTGCACGTTCAGTTTCACGTTGGAATTTATAAGGTCCGACAGCACCTTTGCGTTGCTGTTCTTTAAAAGTTTTCAGAACATTAGTAATAGCCATTACCCATTCTTCATCAAATATACTGCTGTCACCTGTAGTCTTCCAATAATGATACGCCAGGCGTAAAGGATAACAAAGAGAATCTATCTCCCATTTACGTTCATGCAATTCCGGTTTCATTTCAGTCAAATCCGTCATCCAATGTCCGTTAGGAATGGCTCCGTCATTGAATGCATTGGCGTAAGAATCAATATTGATACATTTGAATTGGCGTCTTATAACTCCCGACAACATTTTCTTCAGTTCAGGGTCAGAATTAGCTAACTGCACATAAGGCCACACCTGAGCACCTGAATCCCGAAGCCACATGGCATGAATGTCACCTGTATATACAAAAGTATCCGGATTACCATTTTCATCCGTACGATAATGCACCGTGGTATCAATAGTATTCGGGAAGCAATTGGTAAACATCCATGCAAGTTTGACATTTTTAAGTAGTTGCCGGATACGGACTATTTCATTTTCCACTGCTTGCGAACGAAACAGACGTTCTGATGCAGCCGGACGATTATCTTTTTGAATGGCATCATTCACGCATATCAATTTATTAATGTTCTTTTGTGCTGCCCTCATCGGATTCCCACCAAGCAACAATCCTGCAGCCATTATTGTACCGATATAAGTTTTTTTTGCATTAATCATGATTTAGTTATTTAAGTCGTTAGAGAATGAATAAGGAAAATCAGCGTTCTTAGTCCCGCGAGATTTATTTGGTTGCGCACTCATCTTGTAGAATATTTTAGAGCCACCAAGCAGGTCTTTGTGAGTAATATAATTCTTTGAATAATTTTTCGCATTTATAGTCATGGCAGAGATATAGCGTTTATCATTTCCATTGTCGGGTGCTGATATTTCTACCGTCTTGCCATTTTCAAGATGAAGTTTCATTTGTTTGAAGTAAGGAGTACCTAAAGCATATTGATTGGTGCCTGGGCATACCGGATAAAATCCCATTGCAGAGAATACATACCATGCCGAAGTCTGTCCATTATCTTCATCCCCGCAATAACCGTCAGGAGCTGATGTATATAATTTATCCATAACCTCACGAATCCAGTGCTGCCCCTTCCATGGTTGCCCGGAATAGTCGTACATATATAACATATGTTGGATAGGCTGATTTCCATGAGCGTAATTACCCATATTCATAATCTGCATCTCACGAATTTCATGTATTACACCTCCGTAATAACTATCATCAAATACCGGAGGCAATAAAAATACTGAATCCATCATTTGGTTAAAAGAGTCTTTTCCACCCATCAAATCAATTAATCCTTGAGGATCATGGAATACCGACCATGTGTAATGCCAACTATTACCTTCAGTAAAAACATCCCCCCACTTCAATGGATTAAATGGTCTTTGAAAAGTACCATCAGCATTCTTACCACACATTAATTTATGTTCTCTATCATAAAGATTTTTATAATTCATCGCACGTTTTGCATAAATGCTAATTTCATTTTCAGGCTTATTAAGTGCTTTGCCCAGTTTATATATGCTCCAATCGTCAAAAGCATATTCCAAAGTACGAGCCGCACTTTCATTTATTCCAGTATTACAAGGTACGTAACCTAATTTGTTATATTCTTCAAATCCTCTTCGACCTGTAGAATTAATTTGCGGATGAACATTATTAGCACCATGTTTTACAGCTTTCCACAATGTTTCAATATCATATCCTCTAATTCCTTTTAAATATGCATCTGTTACCACGGAAGCCGAGTTGTTTCCGACCATACATCCTCTATGACCAGGGCTAGCCCATTCTGGAAGAAAGCCACTTTCTTTGTAAGTATTAACCAAACCCTCTTGCATCTTTGCACTCATGGAAGGATACATTAGATTCACAAAAGGGAACAAGCAGCGGAATGTATCCCAAAAACCAGTATCTGTAAACATATATCCCAGCAATACTTTTCCATTGTAAGGACTGTAATGCATTACATTACCATTCTTATCATATTCATAAAAGCTTCTTGGGAATAGCACCGATCTATAAAGGCAAGAGTAAAAAGTGCGCAAATGATCTATATCGTTATCCTTGACTTCTATACGGCCTAATATATCATTCCATTTTCTACGGCCTTTGGCAGAGACTTGATCTAAATTATCGTAACCTAATTCTTTCAAATTAAGTTCAGCCTGTTCAGGACTTATGAAAGAAGAGGCTACCTTAACATTAACCTTTTCTCCTTTATAAGTTTTAAAACCTATTATTCCCCCAGCATGATTATCTTTAACATCAAGTTTATTAGAGTCAATCACTCCGTTTTTAACAGATGCCGTATAGGTAAATGGTTTATCAAATATTAATACAAAATAGTTTTTGAAGTTATCTGGCACACCACCACTATTCTTTGTAGTATATCCAATGATTTTATTTTCTGTAGGTATTATTTTTATAAAAGAGCCATTATCAAAAGCATCTACAACAACATACGAGTTTTCATTTTCCGGGAAAGTAAAACGGAAAGCAGCTGCTCTTTCGGTAGGCGCGATTTCTGTTGTCACATCATGGTCTGCAAGATATACCTTATAATAATAAGGAGTGGCTACTTCCGCTTTGTGAGAGAACCAGCTTGCACGTGCATCTTGATCAAACACAACCTTACCAGTTACAGGCATAATAGCAAATTGACCATAATCATTGATCCATGGACTTGGCTGATGAGTTTGCTTGAATCCTCTTATTTTATCAGCATCGTAAGTATAGCACCATCCGTCGCCCATTTTCCCGGTTTGCGGAGTCCAAAAGTTCATCCCCCATGGAAGGGCAATGGCAGGATAAGTATTTCCTGTCGATAAGGACTGTTTTGATTGAGTGCCAACCAATGGACTGACATAGTCCACCGGTTCATTAATTATCTTGGCATTGACACTACATAAATTCAGTAAACTAAAAACTAATAATGCTAGTTTTTTCATAGTATTATTATATTATGATGTTATGTCTTTATTTCTTTCTTAATTTATTTTCAAGCATTTTGATGAAGTATCCTCCCACTACCGAGCGGGCCTGGAATCCTCTTTGATTAGGAGTGTCTGTAAATACCCAGTCAGACATAGGAACACGGTCTGTAGTCTCATTCATAAACATATAAACAGGTTCGATAAACTTTTCAAAAGTATCCTTGTCTGCCGCTAAAGTCGCAGTCCACATTATCCAGTCCATCTTGGTATAGTTCTCTCTATTATCCAAAGGCAATCCATACTTATTTTGTTTTGTTAGATAATATGCTATTTCTTTATTTGCAACTTCTCCGGGGAATATCTGCATATTCAACAATTTATCCCAGACAAGATTGTATTTTTGGCTCCATGTTCCAGGTTTGTCAAATGTCAATTTGTAATGATCACCATCAGCAGCCATCTCAGTCCATTCCTTAGCCATAGCTTTTGCTTTAGCAACATATTTTTCTGAAATGTCTTTTTTCCCAAGCCTGTCAGCTAAATATCCATAAGAAGCAATTCCCAATATAGCCTTGACAGAAAGATTTGCATTATGCGCGAAATGTCCTGCAAAGTCATCAGTACAAAGCTGGTTCTCAGGATCAAGTCCATGCTCTGTTAAATAATCAGTCCATGTTGTAAGTGTCTTCCAATGTTTATTTGCATAGTCTGCATTACCTTCAACCGCCGCTATAGCCGCTGTTAAGATAAGCATGTTTCCAGATTCTTCCACTGGCATGTCACCACCATAAGTTTGTCCGTTAGCCAAAGGATAGGTACCCACATCATGAGCAGCAAACGGTTTATTCCATTTTCCGCTTTCACTGTAATAGAAGATATGATTCAACAATCCTTTCGCCAATTCAGGATTATATAACAAGAACAGTGGAGCTGACGGATAAGTAACGTCAACAGTACCTATCGAACCATTACTAAAATTTTCTTTTGAAAGAAATAACAAGTCTCCGTTAGAAGACTGAACTAATTTATGAGCCGCAATAGCCTGACGATAAGCCAAAGCACATAATTCCGCATATTTTCTTCCTCCTGCAGCAGTGGCTTCTTTCATCATTTCAGAATCAAACTCAGCACACTTCTTCATCGTAGCTTTATATTCATTATTTGCATTCTGTAATTCTGAAATTATGGTCTTGTTATTATCACGATTCCAATAAGGGCGTAATTTATCTTCAAAATATTGAATGGAATATATATCATCATATCCTATCAACAAATGACCATCAGCTTTATCAATGATTCCTAATGAATGCACAAGTGCCAATTTATCATGTCCTTCAGTTGGTGCGTCAACAAGTTCATTAGATATAAAACCCTTTCTTAACACCTGACTGTTGCCTATGGCACATTTACTATTTTTCTCATCAGCAGCTAAATAGAAATAACCCCAATCTATACGGACATCATCGCCTTTCTTTTTAAGAATTTCCTGGTTCTTTGACCCTGTTTGCATGAAAAGAAGATCTCCTTTTATAAAACTTTTCGAAACAGATTCTTGATTAGGCAAGTCCAATGCCCATTGAGGAGATGCCTCAAAATATAATTTTACATCATGCTTTTTTTTGTCATTAGAAACTATCTCATAAGATATATAGTTAACCGGGCGACTAAGCAAATCCAGATTATCCATAAACAATGGTGCAGTGAATGTCAATTTCAAATCTACAGGACCGCAAGTAAATTGATAGTAAGTCTGCATAGGTTGCACATCAGCAGATCTTTGTTGTGCCGTTTTTGTGAAGAAATGAGTATTTTCAAGTTCAACCAACAATCCAAAATCCAGAAGAGCATTTCCCGCACGGTTATGACAATAGGCAGCAATCATGTTTATTCCTTGCTTTAACGATTTCACAACCTTTTCTGGAAGTTTAAGCAATACATGTTTTTTGCAAGCATTTCCAGTATCTACTACTTTAATACCATTGATATATATTATCGCATCATCATCATGAGAATATTCCAGATATACATTTTTCCCTATAAGATTATCTTTAATTTCTACAGAACGGCGTACCCATATAAATTCTTCACTCCATTGAGTTTTGGCAGTAACCTCATTCTCTTTGGTCCCAAATGCAGCATCTCCTGTTTTCCATGCATTATCATTGAACGCCATGTTTTCCCATCCTTTAGCAGGTTTGTTTACTGTATATTTACCAATCCACTTCCCCTGTTCAGATGTCTTAGCAACAGGTCTCAGCTCTAATTCCTCAGTACCCATAAAACGATAAGTTTTTCCATCAACTTTCGCCACTCCTATTAACGGAAACTCTTTACCAGTCCAATGTTTTATAGGACCTTCGTAAAGATTATTCTCAAAAGACCATGCAGATGTATATGGATCAATAGTTATAAGCGGATAAGCAGGTGCACGTAATTCACTTTTTTCGTGTGCCGCTATTTGTGTATCACAAATTCCCAATAGACTTGCTGCGGCAAATAATATCGTTAACAAATTATTCTTCATAAATTAAAATATTTTTATTTAAGTTTTCATTTTTACTATTATATGGATAATTTTATATATTTGCAGGAAACAACAACATCAAAGCAGGAATACCTGATGCAGAATAACTGTCAATATTACTTCCTTCTGATAAAGGTTTTTCATATTCCCCGCCACACACACCACGCGTCTTATCCCGGTTGTTCCATCCTATTTCAATATTATGCCTCAAGAAAGGAATGTATTGTGTCTGCCCACATTCATATACAAGCATAGCAATATATTGTGCGAAAATTGCTGTGTATATACCTTGTTCTATACCTCTTTCAAAAGGCAGGAGATTATATTTCTCTGACATTTTATTTACCGTATAATCAGTTGCTAATATTGCATTTTTAAGATAGTTTTCATTTCCGGTAGCTTTATAAAGTAACACAGAAGCTCCTATAAAAGTAGCCTGATTATAAACATGGGTGTTCCATGCAGGATTGCCGTTTCCATGTTTACTATCAGCTATTCTACCGGTGTTTTTATCTAACAGGTTCTTTACTCCCCATTCATAAATTTCTTTTCCCTTGGCTAAATACTGTTCTTTAGTATAATAAACAGGTTTTGCTTCAACAAATTCTTTTCTATTTTTTGGCACATTATTGTAAAGAGTAATTGCGGCTATCACAGTGGGAAAATTAATACATGCCATTTTACCATCTCCGAATTTATTAGGTTTCGGATTGCGGATAGGCTGCCATTGCCAGAACATGCCACCATTTTCTTTATCATACGACCCAGTATCACCTACCTTATCTGACCCGTACCATACTCTTCCAAAACTCTCTTCAGACAATTTCAAATATTCTTTGTTACCAAACAATTCGTATCCTCTCGCCAATGAAATAGTCCACCACATTATATCATCATATATAAACCACCCTGTATTTTCATTATTATCATGAAAATCAAAATTGGCATATTGTCTTTTATTACCTTCAAATATTTTTTCACATAATTGTTTTGACGATTTTATCCTTGCCCTGTTTTTTTCTCTTTTAGCCAGTTTATATGCATTCATAGCCATATCCCAATATATGGGTTGACACCAAATCGCCGCAGCTCCATTATGACGGTCTGTAGCATTTTTGAAAGAGGAGTTTGTTTTATATATGAATTTATTCCAGTCAAGCAGAGTATTATTAAATCCGTCATAAGCTGCCCAAACATCTGCATCTTTATACATAGGAGAATCTATATTTCGAACTGTATGTTTCTCACTACCAAAAAGATTTATCGACATAACTTGCATCATTACTACAGCAAAAATGATTTTGTTTCTCATAATTAATTTATTTGTTTCCATGAATTTTTCTAATTACAAAAATTGCATTAATGTATGACTAAGATGGATAATATTCATTCAAAGAATAATAAATACTAACCAATTACTCCGAAAAAAGATGCTTTATCCTTTTTTTGTATTTTCTTTGCAACATATTTATGAAACATGAATCACTATGAATACAAAAATCTTTTATCTTTTTATATTTATTACAACTTGCGTATCTTGCCAGATTAAAAAAAATAGTAGTTCAAATGCTACCCAGACTATTACAGATACAAACAGTATATCATTACTTCCTACAGGAGCCGAACCGTGGGCAATATTACATAACGGAAAATATTATTATACTCAAGGATGCGAAAACAAAATCGTTTTATGGGAAACAGACGACATTACAAACTTATCAAAAGCTAAAATGAAAGAAGTGTGGTTACCAGATGATACTTCTTATTCTTATCACTTGTGGGCACCAGAAATTCATTTCATAAACCATAAATGGTATATATATTTCACTGCGGATGATGGCAACATGGACAATCACCAGCTATATGTAATAGAAAACGAGGCTGCTAATCCTTTAGAGGGTACTTTCAAAATGAAAGGACGGATACAGACGGATGCTAATAACAACTGGGCAATCCACGCAAGCACATTCGAGCACAACAACCAACGTTACATGATTTGGTGCGGATGGGAAAAACAGCGCATAGATAACGAGACTTCATGCATATACATCGCCAAAATGAAAAACCCATGGACATTGAATTCAGAGCGCGTACTCATATCAAAACCTGAATATGAATGGGAATGCCAATGGGTAAACCCTGACGGAAGTAAAACAGCTTATCCGATCCACGTAAACGAGGCTCCTCATTTTTTACAACCCAGGAATAAGAATAAGGTGTGCATCTTTTATTCTGCCAGCGGCAGTTGGACACCATATTATTGCGAAGGGTTACTTATTGCAGACGCCAAAAGTAATTTACTGGACCCACATTCATGGGTTAAATCCCCAACTCCTGTATTTGAGCAAAAACCGGAAAACAATATCTACGGAACAGGTGGCATTTCATTTGTTCAATCATCCGACAAAAAAGAATGGTATTTTTTATATCATGCACGTAAAATCACAAATGATGCCCCAGGTGCAATAGACTCGCGCTCGCCACGGTTACAAAAACTAAAATGGGATAAAGAAGGCATGCCTGTATTAGGAACACCTCTTAAAAGTGAATAATCAATTGCAAATTCGATGGAATTAATCTGACCAAAAAGAACAATATATATTCAAGACTAACAAATTCATATAAAACACTCATGATATTAACCATCAATGAATAGATTTTACTGATTATTGAATAAATAATTTCCTGCACGCTGTACATTATTCATTTTCTTTGTAACATTCCTATTTTGGGAATAGCATCTATTTTATAGACAAATATTAATGAATAATATCATGAGAAAAAGTTTTCTAACAGTAATGCTGGCACTGACATTGTGCAGCAGTTCATTCGCTCAATGGAAACCGGTTGGCGACAAAATCAAAACTTCATGGGGCGAACAATTGACATCCGAGAATGTGCTTCCTCAATACCCCCGTCCTATCATGGAACGTGGAGAGTGGAAAAATCTGAACGGCATATGGCAGTACGCCATAACAAATAAAGGAGAAATTTTTCCCGAAAAGTATGAAGGAACAATACTTGTTCCTTTTGCAGTAGAATCTTCTCTGTCTGGTGTCGGAAAAACCGTGAATGAGTATCAGGAATTATGGTATAAGCGTTCTTTCGACATCCCTTCATCATGGAATGGCAAACAAGTTCTTCTCAATTTCGGAGCAGTGGACTGGAAAGCCGATGTATGGGTGAACGATGTAAAAGTGGGACAACACACAGGAGGATATACACCTTTTTCGTTTGATATCACTTCCGCACTCAATAAAAAAGGAAAAAACAGCGTTACAGTAAAAGTATGGGATCCCGCAGACAGAGGGGAACAACCACGAGGCAAACAAGTAGAAAAACCTGGAGGTATATGGTACACTCCTGTAACTGGCATCTGGCAAACAGTATGGCTTGAGCCTGTGACAACACACCACATTACAAATGTTAAGACTACTCCGAACATAGACAGAAACAATCTTATTGTAGAAGTAGCAACCTCTGTTCAAGCATTGGCTGACAAGGCAGAAGTTAGAATTTTTGAAGGTAAAACATTAGTAGCAAAAGGTGCATCTGTAAATGGGTTGCCTATAGAATTAAGAATGCCGGTAAACAGTAAGTTATGGTCTCCTGAATCCCCTTTTATTTATGACATAGAGGTGGTACTGTATAATAACGATAAAGTTGTCGATAAAATAAAGAGCTATACCGCACTGCGCAAATTCTCTACACATAGAGACAAAAACGGCATTACCCGTATGCAGTTGAACAATAAAGATTACTTCCAGTTCGGTCCACTCGACCAAGGATGGTGGCCAGACGGATTATATACGGCTCCTACCGACGAAGCACTTCTATATGACTTGAAGAAAACGAAAGACTTCGGATACAATATGATACGTAAACATGTAAAAGTAGAACCTGCACGCTGGTACACTTATTGCGACAGATTAGGAATAATTGTTTGGCAAGATATGCCTAATGGCGGAAGAGGACCGGCAGAATGGCAAACGCATCAATATTACACAGGCGCAGATGCTATACGTTCGACAGCATCAGAGGCTAATTACCGCAAGGAATGGAAAGAAATCATAGATTGTTTATATTCATATCCATGTATCGGAACATGGGTACCATTCAACGAATGCTGGGGACAGTTCAAAACACCTGAAATTGCTGCCTGGACAAAAGAATATGACCCTACAAGATTGGTTAACCCGGCCAGTGGTGGTAACCATTATACTTGCGGAGACATCCTTGACCTTCACAACTATCCTGGTCCCGATTTATATCTATATGACCCGCAACGCGCCACAGTGCTTGGTGAATTTGGGGGCATAGGCATGGCTCTTAAAAATCATCTCTGGACACCCGACAAGAATTGGGGATACGTAAAATTTAACACTCCCGAAGAGGTAACAAATGAATACATCAAATATATCGACAACCTTGAAGAGTTAATTCACAAAGGATTCTCGGCAGCTGTTTACACACAGACCACTGATGTGGAAGAAGAAGTGAATGGTTTAATGACTTATGATAGAAAAGTAATAAAGGTAGACGAGAAAAAAATAAGAGAAGCAAATCAAAGAATCTGTAACTCTCTTAACAAATAAGCCTGATTAAAGATGAAAAAACTATTTATTAATATATTGTTTGTTTGTCTTGCATGTAATATGCAGGCAACAGACATTTTCAAGACTAGCCGGAATATAGAATTGCGTTCTCCATCTGTTCCGCTTATAACTTCAGATACTTATTTGGCTATATGGTCTCCATACAATAAATTGAATGAAGGCAACACTGAACATTGGACAGCAGCAGAACACCCATTAATTGGAGCTCTTCGTGTAGATGGAAAAGTGTATCGTTTCATGGGGAAAGACAAGCTTAATTTGGAGACAATTCTTCCGATGACCAATAAAATGAAGTGGGAAGCAGCATATACAATGTCTCAACCAATCAGTGGTGATTGGACACAGCCATCATACGATGATGCATCCTGGAAAAAAGGCAAAGCTGCATTCGGTACAAAGGACATGAAGCGCATAGGAACGGAATGGAACGAAAAAGATATATGGGTGAGACGCGGTTTTGACTTGCCTCAAGACCTTACCAATGAAACCGTTTATCTGCGATATTCTCATGATGACATCTTTGAACTATATCTTAATGGAGAAAAGTTAGTAGCAACAGATTTGTGCTGGAACAATGATGTCACCATTGAACTAACAGCCAAAGCGAAATCCAAACTTCGTAAAGGTCACAATGTAATTGCAGCACATTGCCACAACACCAACGGTGGAGCTTATGTAGACTTCGGACTCTACAGCGAAAGGAAACAAGTTTGTAATTTTAAGGAAGAAGCAATCCAGAAATCTGTTGACGTACTGCCCACTCAAACTTATTACACCTTCACCTGCGGACCTGTGGAACTCGACTTGGTTTTCACCGCTCCTCTCTTGATGGAAGATTTGAATCTGGTATCCACTCCCATCAACTACATCTCATACAGAGTGCGCCCGCTTGACAAGAAAGAGCACGACGTGCAAATATATATTGAGACTACTCCACAGCTTGCCGTGCATGAAACATCGCAGCCTACCATCTCGAAGAAAATAAGTAAGAACGGAATGGAGTACCTGCAAGCCGGCACAATAGATCAGCCATTCGTAAAACGCCAAGGAGACGGTGTGCGCATTGACTGGGGGTATGCGTATCTGTCATCAAATACCTCACAAAACAAGCAGATGAGCATAGGTAACTATTATGATATGAAACAATCGTTCATACAAAACGGAAATCTGACTACTAACTCACAAAACTATATCTCCAGAAATGAAGAGGATATGCCGGCAATGGCTTATAAAGAGGATCTTGGCAAGATAAAGGACCAGGGCAAGGCAGGATATGTGATGGTGGGATATGACGACATATATGCCGTAGAGTATTTTTACGAACCACGCATGGCATACTGGAAGCACAACGGCAAAGTAAGCATTTTTGATGCATTCGAACGTGCTCAGTCCACTTATGCCTCTTTGATGGATCGCTGCAGAGCTTTCGACGAAAAATTAATGACTGAAGCCGAAGCTGCAGGAGGAAAAGAATATGCAGAACTGCTTGCTTTGACCTATCGACATTCCATCACGGCACACAAATTACTTACCGACAAAGATGGCAATATATTATTCCTTTCCAAGGAAAATCATAGCAACGGATGTATAAACACCGTCGACTTGACATACCCTTCGTCACCTCTTTTCCTGATTTACAATACAGAATTGATGAAAGGAATGCTTAATTCCATCTTCTATTACAGTGAAAGCGGCAGATGGAACAAGCCTTATCCCGCTCATGACCTTGGTACATATCCAATTGCAAACGGACAATTATATGGTGAAGATATGCCTATAGAAGAAGCCGGCAATATGATATTGACCGTTGCAGCCATAGCCAAAATGGAGGGAAATGCAGATTATGCAGCAAAACATTGGGAAACATTGTCGGTATGGGCCAATTATCTGATAGAAAACGGACTTGATCCCAAAAATCAATTGTGTACTGATGACTTTGCCGGTCATTTGGCACATAATGCAAATCTTTCGGCAAAAGCTATTATTGCAATTGCTGGTTATGGCGAGATAGCACGGATGCTGGGCAAGGAAACTACTGCAAATAGATACATAGAGACAGCTAAACAGCTGGCTACTGAATGGGAGAAGATGGCACGCGACGGTGATCATTATAAACTGGCGTTTGACAAACCTGGCACATGGAGCCAAAAATACAATCTTGTGTGGGACAAAGTATTCAACATGAACATCTTCCCGCAAAAAGTATTTGATGTAGAAATTCCTTTTTATCTCACTAAACAGAATAAATATGGACTTCTGCTTGACTCACGTGCTCAATACACAAAATCGGATTGGGTGCTTTGGAGCGCATGCATGGCACCGGATGACATTACGTTTCAAAAATTCATCTCCCCAATCTATAAATATGCCAATGAAACCACATCACGTGTTCCTATCAGCGACTGGCACGATACGAACACCGGAAATATGATGAATTTCAAAGCACGTTCCGTGGTTGGCGCATACTACATGAAGTTACTAATGTATAAGATGAATAAGGTTAAAACAAACCAAAGCAGCAATTAACAATTTGTTCTAGTCTGGTCAATCCAAACATGTACAAGATTGGAAGTAAACTTGTACATGTTTGCCTTCAATCTTGTACATGTTTATCTCAACCTCCCATCAATAAATTACTAATAGTCCTTTTCTTATTAAATAATTCCAAAGCAGTGTTGCAATAGTCTGTATTGGTATTGCCAGATAAACACACTTGATTATCAGTAAGATGTATTTTAAAAGTTGGATTATAAACTGCTGTCAAGTTACAAAGTCATAACTACCTAATAATATGAACTTTATAAAATAGTACATACTATTTTATAAATCACTTATAAACAGCATACTATTGGGGGTTAAATATTAAGATATTTGTTATACAGCAAAAAAATAACTGTTTTTGAGACAGATTATTTCATTATTATCCCATCAATCATATAACTTGTACCTTGTTTGACTACTTTTACTCTGAAGGAATTAAATTTCTCCGACTTAGGGTTTCTTTTATAGATACATTTTAAGACTCCATCCTTAAGAGAGTTGCGAACACTTCTCAAAGAAGAAATACTGAAAGCTATCTTGAGCTATCGTTTTCTGATTTATCATATCTCTTGCTGACAACCACTGCAACATATTTTCCGAGATTCATCTTAATACCATAAAGATACCATTCCTTGGTATTGCTGCAATCGCACTTCTGTGCGGATTGGCAAATATACTACTTGATATACTCCTCAGGAATATTATAGTTCACATAAGAACTGCCCTTACTTGACCGTTGAGGAAAGTACGACCATACCGAATCGACATTCATTCCGCAGGGCAACTGCTTTTCTCTAAAATGACTAACATAGTCTTTAAAACTTCGATTTTATTGTGCAATTATGACACAAGAGCTAATTGACAATAAAACAATTAATATACTCTTTTTCATCTTTATTATTTATTTAGTCTTACACAAAAAGACGACTGGTTATAAGTGGGCATTATGATTGAAAAGAAAGTGTCCATAATTATTTTAGATTTTAATATGATTAATCCAGAAGCAAGCACAAACATGGCAAAGATATTAAATTATTTACAAGTCAAAAAAAAAGATGCATGGATTATACCATACATCTTTTTTTAAAAACATATAACGACATTACCATTCAATAGCTTGATCTTCGTCTGGGATCTGAGTATTAATTTTGCGTTCAAGAGTTAAAGAGCCTCTTACAGTATAAGCGATCTTAAACCCTGGTACCGAAGTATAATCAGTAAAATTATAATCGATATTATTTATAGTCACATAACGATGTTTCAAATAAGGAAGAGTAGCGTCCATAGTCTCTTGTATTTTGAAATACGGTTCTTTGTTCATCACAAATTCCATTGCAGGATTATCAGATGTAAACGTTAACTTTTTCGATTCTTTATCGAAATTTACATAGATCTTGTAATTACGTCTATCGTTACGATCTTCATCGATAGTTCCAGCATAAAAGAATATGGTATTCTCATCTTTAACATAACCGATAATTTCATTCTTTACTATAGCAGCATCATTCTCATATCCTTTTAGATAACTCTTTAGTGCAGTACCTCCATAGACACCAGAATAATCATTAAAAGGCATAACTCTAAGCAAAGCTTTTCTATAGTTCTTACGAGGATGAGCCGTATAATCATAAGAAGGATCATCAACGATAGTTAACGGAAGTACCCATTTTTCAGACAAATCAATATTCTTTAATGAGAAATCTATATTTATCAAAGAGGTATTTTCTCCGGATTTTATATTTACAGTCTCCGGCATTGTGAAAAAGCTTGTTCCAAGTTCTTGATAATATAAATCGGTACGACTCTGGAAACGTTCTAAATTCAACGTACGTAATGTATCGGAATCAACAGCTACATGAACTGTCATATCCTTATCATTTGTCTTAGTCCCACTTACAATTAACGGAAGCTGATATGTTACTAGTCCTTCCGATTTGTAACGTACATTAATTCTTGTCACTCCTCTTTCATTAATAGGAGCTTTAAAGGATACATAAGACTTGTATTGCTCTTTTTCCCATTCATCATTACAAGAACTAATGAATAAAAGCACAGTCAATATTAATACTAAGCTATATATTTTTTTCATATTCTAATCAGTTTTAATCATTAATCAAAAGATGTCCATCCGGGAGTTTGAGTTAAACGTTTATTACGTTTCAGTTCAGAATGTTTTATAGGCCAGAACCACATCTTTGGAGCAAACGTTGTAGGCAAAGTCCACTCAGCAACCGGCGTATGGAAAAGTTCTTTCTGATCTTTAGTCATCAAGACATTACAACCATAAATAGGATATGTCTCTTCTACAGGAGCATCTTTCCAACGACGCAAATCATAATAACGCTGACCTTCACCCATCAATTCAATCTGACGTTCGCGTTTCAAGGCTTTGCGTAAATCATCCTTGCTACCATACACATTAATCGAATAATCAGGTACCCCCGCACGAATACGTACCGGATGAACACCTTTCTTGATTTCATTTACATCGCGACTGATTGTGTAAGTTTTTGATCCGTCCCAAGATGGAATGCTATAACTTCCATCCAATTCATTCAAAGCTTCCGCATACATAAGCAAAATATCCGCATAACGTATAGCAGGCTCTGCTTTCGGTACTATATTGCCAATATTACCATTAAGATAAGTATCTCTTGGATTGACAAACTTCATAATACCAATTCCTGAACGAAGCCAGAACATTGTATTTGTATAACCGTTTCCGTCTCCTCTATAATAGAACACTTGCTTTTCACGATTACCTGCCTCAGTCTCATTAGTCAAATGCCATACACAACCATCATAAGCCACAGAAGCATAAAAACGTGGTTCACGATTTGCATATTGTAAAGAAACATCCTTTGCCAATGGTTTATATCTACCGGCAGCCACATCTTCTTGCGTAACATATCCTTCCACGCGTTTAGAACCGTTTCCGCGTCCAATTTCACCATCTTTACCCGGACAATCGGTACCATCATTCATATAATACGCATCACATTGTTTCTGAGTCATACCATGTGTATTCCATCCGGAAGCCACACGTGGAAGCTGATGAGCCACCATTGTTCTTATATCTTCAGAACCAACATTTTGTGCACGGGTAAAAATAAGTTCAGGATTAGAAGATGCTATAACATCACCATTAAATAAAGCACGATAAGATTCAAACGGATCTATATTCTTCCAACCATAAGGCCAATCCTTTTCAGAGAAATTACCATCAGCAGGAGGAGTAATGGTAACAGGATAAGTAACCGTCCCTGTTTTTCTTACGGAAGCAACATACAAATCATAAACTCCAAGATCAATCACATCTTTTGCAGCAGCAGCTGCTTTCGCCCATTTTTTCTCATCATAATTAGCAGAAAGTAAAGGTTGATTCTTATCATTTACAAATTTTTTTGCAAAATCATCATTGTTACCGTTCATCAGTGGGCTGGCTGCATAAAGCAATGCTTTCGCTCTGGTAGCCAACGCTGCGCCACGAGTAGGACGAGCAACTGAAAGTTCGTCACGTTTCGTATATTGCAATTCCTTAGCTGCCTGTATCATCTCATTACTGATGTATTCAGCACATTCTTCATACGAACAACGTGGAGTAGCTATATCCTCATAGCTTGCATTGTAATCCAAACCGTTTTCAGGAAGCAATGGAATAGGACCATATTTACGCATTAGAATCCAATAATAATACCCCCTCACAAAACGAGCCTGACCTTTGTAATCAAGAATCTCTTCAGGAGACATCTCTTTGTTCATGTCAATATTTTGAATGAATGTTGTTGCCTGACGTATGCCTTTATAGCATCTGTCCCATACATTATTATAACCGTCATTCTCAGAATAGTTACCCAATTTAAATACATTATAAGATCTATAGTTTTCTTCCTTTGTATCATAACTGGCATCGCGGTCACCATAATACATATCATCTGCAAAGCAGTGAGGCGTATATCCTTTACTACAAACATCCGCACACTCATTCGACAAGAAAGAATAAGCATAAGCCAACCATTCTTCAGAATAAGTTTTATTAGTAAACACTGACTCCAAGGTAGTGCGATCCTTGAAATATTTATCAGAATCCAAATAATCTGAACAAGAATAGATCATGCTTGATCCAACAATAGCCAGCATTATGGTGTATATTTTTTTTATCATATCTCCTATTATTTTAAAGATTAACACTCAATCCCATTGTTACTGATTTCGACAATGGATAAGACTCACCACGAGGATCTGCTAATTCAGGATCCCATAATTTAAAACTAGACCATGTAAGTAAATTAGTACCAACTAAGAATATACGAACATTATTAAAGTGAAGTTTATTAACTACATTTTTAGGGATTGTATAACCAATATCCACTGTTTTAAGACGAACATATGAACCGTCACGTAACCAGAATGTAGAATTACGATAATTATTGCTATTACCGCCAAAACTTAAACGAGGATAAGAAGCATTAGGATTTTCAGTTGATGGATCTCCAGAGATATCAGCCGATACCCAACGATCATCTAACATTCCTTTCATGACATTTCCCCATTCACCTTCGCTAAAGGCGTAAACACATTTTCCGTTGATAAAATAAGTTGATTTACCAGATCCTTGAAAATGAACATTCACATCCAATCCTTTCCAACTTGCAGAAGCTCCTAATCCATAAATTAAGTTAGGTTTAGTTGTAGCACCAATTGCAACTTGGTCTCCATCATTAATTATGCCATCACCGTTCACATCTTTGTATTTAATATCTCCAGGTTGATAAATTCCAAAATCTTGTCGAGGACTATTGCGTATATCATCATAATCTTTGAACAGGCCAAGTGAAATCAAACCTTTTGCTTGATTTATACGATAACCCTTCTCCATTTGATAAGGATAAACATTATTCTCTTCATCTTTTTCAATAACCTCATTTTTACTATAAGTAACATTTCCTCTGACAGTCAAATTAACAGCACCTACTTTCTCTCTAAAAGTAAAGTTACCATCAAAGCCTCTGGAACGAACAGATCCAACATTTGCCTTCGGAGTGCTTTCCAAACCTACGATCGAAGGCAAATAATTACGACTCATATAAATACCAGTACGTTTTTCATCGAAATAATCCACAGTTGCAGAGAGTTTGTCCTTGAAAAGAGAAAGATCTACACCCAGGTCGTTTTTGGTAGCAATTTCCCAAGTGACATTAGGAGAAGAGACTTGAGTATAATGCATACCACTGTAAAATCTGTCGCCACCATTTTGAGCCCATTGGTATCCAGTATTTGTACCTTCCATTTTATATAAGAAAGGAAAACGCTCATTACCCATGTTATCATTACCTACCTTACCATGTGAAAAACGGACCTTGAACATATTAATCCATTTGAAGTTATCTTTTACCAATTTTTCTTCTGCAACATTCCATGCTGCAGAGAAAGCAGGGAAAAAACCAAATTGATGTCCTTTAGCAAAATTCTCAGATCCAGTATAACCGAAATTAAATTCAAGGAAATAACGGTAATTCCAGTTGTAAGTAGCTCTACCTGCAAAACCTTGATTACGTTTGGAAATACTATTTTTAATATCATCCCCTAAATTCTGTGTTTGAATATATGAATCTTGTGTATATTTTGTTGTTAATCCTACATGATTAAGTTTAAAATCACGATTCCAATTCAACATTGCGTCAAAAAATTCTCTGCGATTACCATCAGAACTACTTTCTTGTTTCATATCGCTTGGATCGGAAACTTTGGTCCATACAATTTCCCCATTGGAATTTCTTTTACGTTCAGCTTTCCATTGTTCAGGCCATCTATGACGATTTATCCAGTTATTATTGTTTGTATCGTATCCAAAACGACCTTCAAACCTCAATCCCTTTGTGATAAAATCAAGTTTTTGTTCTAAAGTCACATTAGTCTGAATATTATTGCTCCAATTTTCATTATACCCAGTTTGTGTTGCTGCAACCCACGGATTGGTTTTATTACCAGTTCCCAATGCAGGAACTTTTCCATCAGAATATAAAACTGGAGTGCTAATAGGACTATAACCAAACAATTCTCCCCATACCTCACTATCCCCAAGTCCCGGACTATTTCGCATTGCAAGAGAACCTGATACACCAACCTTCAACAATGTATTTTTGGTGATATCAATATCTGTATTCATACGATAATTCCAACGTTTGTAATTTGCATTGGTATTATAGTCTTTTTTCAATGTTTTATCCGTATTATACATTCCTTCTTCTTCAATATAACTGGCAGATACAAAATAGCGTGCAGTACTACCACCACCATTCATATTCAAATTAGCACGATAACTCATTGCACCATCTTTCAATAATAAATCTTTCCAATTTACATTTGGATATAAATCCTTATCAAGTCCCAATCGCAATATTTCCAATTCTTCAGGTTGGTACATTGGCGATTGATTACGTGTGACACGTGCTTCATTCAAATAGTTGGCATAAGTAATACCATCTTCAAACTTAGGGGTAATGGTACGTGTATTATAAGATGTTTCTACTTTAGCATCAATATTAATTTTACCTGCCTTACCATGTTTTGTAGTTATCAATACTACACCATTAGCACCTTTCGAACCATAAATAGCTGTTGCAGACGCATCTTTCAGTACACTGAATGATGCAATATCTTCAATGTTGATATCGTTCAAGTCTCGTTCAAAACCATCTACGAGTACATAAGCACCGCTGCTGGCTCCAAAAGTAGAAATACCACGAATCCAGAATTCAGAGAAATTTTTACCTGGTTGTCCCGATGTTTGCATAGCCATAACACCAGCCACATTACCAGCCAGTGAATTAGAAAGGCTAGATGACGGATTTCTATTCAAATCATCCACATTTACAGTTGAAATAGCACCTGTAACTGTAAGTTTCTTCTGAGTTCCGACAGCAGTGACTACAACTTCACCAAGTATGCTAGATGTAGATTCACTCATCTTCACATTTATCGTATGATTATCCTTTACAAGAATTACTACTTTTTCATATCCAACAAAAGAATAAACAAGTTTAGAATATTGTTCAACCTTTATCTTATAACGACCGTTTATGTCAGTAATAGTACCCAAACCAGGCTTATCACTCACAGTAATATTAACACCAATAATAGGTTCACCTGTTTTCTCAGTTACTACACCACTAACAACAACTGTTTCTTGTGCCAGAACATTCAACGAAAGTCCTAGCAGCATAATACATGTTATTATAAAATTTTTCATATATTTCTGCATATTCTGTTTTATCATTGTTCTAATCCTATTTTACGAATTCTACGGTTAACTACATCACAAATATAGAACACCTTTTCTTTCTCGCTATAAGCAAGCCCGGTAGGTTGATCAAAACGAGCCTCCAAACGCAAATCTCCGTCAACATATCCATAAGGATTAGAATTACCATTACTGCCACGACCAGCAAAGGTTGTCACTGCTCCATCAGGTGTCAAAATACGAATACATTGATTTTCTTTATCTGTAAAATAGAAATCATATTCATCAGTCTGACCCGCATATTTAGGGTTTTTAACAAATACTCCTTGATAAGGCGTTCTAAGACGAGCTACCGAACCGACACCATCCACATATCCTCCATTACGACTTAATCCGCAAACAAGATAAGGTTGATTAAAACGTTTCTTTACCCAATTATAGTCTGTACGTAATATATAATGTTGATTTACAACTACGATATAAGCGTAATCACCTGTGGGATGAATCTGTATATTGAATTCCCACTGATTGTCCTGTATTTTAAATAGTTCCTCATAATCTTTTACAGTAGTGGTTAACCCTTTGTAATAGTTTTCCATATCATACCTAAAGAATTGACCTTTTTCATAACTATTAAAATACATTTCACCATTAACTGGATGTACAGAGGCACCATTACATTGTTTATATGCAGCCAATTGTTGAGGATTTTCAAATAATTTTGTCGTTTTGTTACGCGTAAGAATAGAAACACTAAGACTACTTGTTCCATTACCATCAAAGTCATTTGCAATAATCATATGATCACCATCAGGAGTAAAGTCAATACTACGGAAACGATTCCATTGTCCCATTGACCTCGTTATCGGAGTACTCACCGTGCTATCTTTCAGATTAATAAGTCTAATCTCATTACCATCAAAGGCTGCATATAAAAGTTCCGGATATTTAGGATCAAATTTTAAGAAGCAGTTTTCACGGAAACCACTTACTTTAGAGAAAGGCCCATCTACCCACCCTTGATCATCTCGTTCATTACGATAACCACATAATGTACTTACAACCATTTTTCTTTCATATTTAAATACATTTTCAGCTGTGGCTGAAAATATCTTATCGTCTTTATTGATACTAATTTCAATCTTTCCACTATATGCTTGTGAAGGTACAAGACAATACAAGCCTCCATTATTTAAACCTATAACATTAGCTTTCTTACCGCCAATAGTTAAATTGATTAAAGAAGGATCATTTCCAAAATTTTCTCCGTAAATTACTAAACGTTGACCAATACCACCTGATTTTGGTAAAAAATCGGTTATAACTATCTCTTTCGATGGATTGAAAGGGAGAGCACCTGAATCGTCATTACTGTTTTTGCAACTTACGAAGCAAATAGCAATCATAGCAAGCACAGTACAATGCCTGTACCAATGCTTGATTTTAGTGTTATTTTTCATTTTTATAATACATTAGATTTAATAAATCAACAAAATATAATTAGTGTTACAATCATTTTTCAATGTGTTTATCCATCAAAACCTGCATCCAATATCCACCAATAACAGAACGTGCCTTGAAAGCTTCCATTCTACCGGTTTTAGTATCATGCCAGTCACTGATAGGAACGCGTGAAGTGGTTTCATTTATATATTTATAGAAAGGTTCTACAAATTTCTCGAATATCGATTTATCTGGAGACATTGCTGCAGTCCACATAATCCAGTCAGACTTGGTATAGTCCCTGCGTGAATCCAATGGTAAGCCATAAGCATTCTGCTTTGTGAGATAGTAATCAATTTCTTTTGTTATGGCATTATTCGGAAAAAGACTCATATTCCATAATTTATCCCATACCATATTATATTTCTGACTCCATGTGTTTGGACGGTCAAAAGCTAATTTATAGTGGTTGCCTTCGTTTGCCATTTTTTCCCATTTCACTGCCATATTTTTTGCAATAGATCTATACTTATCAGCCACATCTTTAAGATTAAGCATACGAGCTAATTCGCTATATCCTGCTACGCCCATAATGGCTTTCGCCGATAAATTGGCGTTGTGAGCCCAGTGACCAGCAAAGTCATCAGTACACAATTGATTTTCTGGATCTTGACCATATTCAACTAAATAATTTGTCCATGTAGTCAGCAAATCCCAGTATTTCTTTGCATAGTCAGCATTACCTTCTATTTTAGCGATAGCAGCAGTAAGAATAATCATATTTCCTCCTTCTTCAATCGGCATATCACCTCCATATACTTGTCCGTTTGCAATAGGATATGTTCCAAGGTCATGAGCTGGAAAAGGTTTATTCCAACGTCCGCTTGCACTGTATTCAAAAATACTAGTCATCATAGCCTTTTCCAATTCAGGATTGTAAATAAGGAAAAGCGGTGCTGACGGATATGTCAAGTCAACAGTATTTATACATCCGTTACTATTATTCTCTTTTGAGAAAAACATCAGATTGCCTGCTTTATCAGTAAATAATTTGTGAGCCGAGATAACCTGACGATAAGAAGCTGAACATATTTCAGCATATTTTTTCCCTCCTGCTTTCTCTGCATCATTGTAAATCATTTCATCGAATGCCTTGCATCGTTCCATTATTGATTGATAGTTATCTCTCAATTTCTCGAAAGCATCGAATATTGAAACTTTTCCATCATGTTTCCAATATCCCATACGGCGTTCGTACATATATTCTATAGAATAAACATCATCATATCCAATCATCATGAAACCCTCTTTAGCATTTTCAGAAACCTTACCAAAGTTATGTACATAAGCCATAGACGGATTATCAACAGCCTTACGTGTAATTATTTTTGTTAGTGATGGCTTTAAAGTTCCATTAGCAATGAATGACTGCTTCATGCCATAATAATCTCCTAAGCTTACAGTTTTTCCTGCCCCATTAACTCCAGCAATATAAGCATATCCCCAGTCACCACATATAAGGTCACCTCTGCGATCGCATATTGGTTGGTCAATAGAACCAGCCTCTACATAGCTTATACCATTCTTTGATAATGTACGTGCAACTGTAGGTTGAGAATCTTCATTGATAGTTAATTCTGGAGTTGTTTCCATATAGAATTGTACATCATGTTCTTTTTTATCAAGCGAACGTACATGATAAGAAATATAATTAATAGGAGTTGACAAAAGATCAAGATCATCTATAAGTTGTGGTGCTGTAAAAACTACATCAAGTTCTACAGGACCGCATGTAAACCTGTAATAACTTGAAGTAGCCAATACATCTACCGATTTCTGCACAGCTTCATTAGAGAATTTCACAGGATTGCTGCTTTCCTTATATAATCCGAAATCCACATAAGCACCACCTGTAGTATTATGGCAATGCGCTGCAATTACATTCTTTCCTTTACGAAGTTTCTTTTTAATTGCATCAGATAATTTTGTCTGTACATTATTAACCCATGTTTCTCCTGTAGATACGACCTTTTCACCATTTAGATAGAGTTCGAAGACATCATCGTGAGAATAGGTCATATAGAAATTATCAGCGATATTCAGGTCATTGATTTCAACAGTTCTTCGAACATAAATATCACTATTCTTAGCATTCCACTCAGTGCTAATACGTTCCATATCCGAGCTTCCAAAAGCAGCTTTGCCTTTTTTCCAGCTACTATCGTCAAACTGTATTTCTTTCCAGCCTTCAGAAGGTTTGCTATTTGTATAGGAAGCTTCCCAACGCTCCACATCAGTCATAGGAGCTATGACATTCAACTTAATTTTGTCCTTACCCAAAAAACGATAGACCTTGCCATCTACACGCAATGCCCCAAGCAGAGGTTTCTTGGCACTGGTCCAGTGTTCGGTAGGACCTTCCATAAGATTGTCATAAGGTGACCATATGGAAAAATGAGGATCAGACACCACTAAAGGTACGGAAGGAGACCGCAACGCAACATCTTTACAAGGTTTAAACAGATCTGTAGTCTGAGCATTACATATCAGTCCAACAGATAAGGACATAATTGAAAATAATTTCTTCATAAAATCGATTCATTTAAAGTTTTTTCTAAAAAATGTTATCCTTTACCAATACTTATACCTTTATACTAAACTATACCTCAAAAACTCAATACCTATATACCTCTTAATCTTATGTCTTAATGCAAAAAGAATATGATATTTCATCTTATCCAACTGTAAGATGAAACACATCAAATCATCTATAGCATCTCTCTTGAAAACGCTACAAATTAACTACTAAGTCTTAACGAAAAAGGAAAATCAGAATTCAATAAAGGATAAAATCTGTTCTTTATTCATGTACTGGGATGTCAGAACAGTATTTTATAAATTGGAATTAGTTATTAAAGAAAATTTTAGTTATCGCTAATAAAGAGCATCAATTTTATCCTTGATAATCTTTTGGTAAAACATTAAATTGAGCTTTAAAACATTTAGCAAAATAGGATGAAGATGTAAAACCAACCTGAGCAGAAACTTCAGAGATACGGACTCCATTTTTTATAAGTTCAGCTGCACGATTCAAACGAAGAGTTTTAAGATAATCATTGGGCGCCAATCCTGATAAAGCTTTTATTTTTCTGTAGAAATTAGAGCGGCTCATGCACATCTGCTCTGCTAAAGCGTCAATAGAAAAGTTTTCATCCGATAATTGCTCTATAGCAACTTCTTGCATTTTTTTTATAAATTCATTATCTTTCTTTGATAATGCAAATTCTGAAATAGTAGAGAAAGATGTGTCAGAAAAGCTAATCATCAATTTATGAAATGCCACTCTAAGTTTCATGATATTTTCAATCTGCATGCGAAGCTGTTTTATAGAAAATGGTTTTTCAACATATACATCAGCTCCGCATTCCAGACCTTCCACTTTTGATTCAAGCGTAGTCTTGGCTGTCAGCAAAATAACAGGGATGTGTGAATAATCAATATCTGATTTTATTTTAGCACATAATTCGAGACCATTCATTTCGGGCATCATGATATCACTCACAACTATATCCACACTCTCTTTTGAAAGCAGATCAAGTGCGATACGTCCATTACCCGCTTTCAACACTCTAAACCAAATACTTAACGATTCGCATATAAGATTCAGTAATTCACGGTTATCTTCTACAACTAATACTGTAAAATTCTTTTGAGTATAATCAAATACTTCAGAGTTTTTATCTTCCATTACTACAGAAACTTCCACCGGTTTTCCTTCTGTTTCAATTATTTCCTGTTTCATTGGAAGTGACAAAACAAATGTCGAGCCACCATTTATGCCATCTTCTATACGTAAAGTTCCATGATGAGCCTCTGCCAATGATTTAGCGAAAGCCAGTCCTATTCCCGTACCTCCGGAAGCTACTTTATCATCTGGCAATTGATAAAAAGCTTCAAATACTTTTTCTTTCTTTTCCTCCGGAATTCCAGGGCCATCGTCTTTCACTAAAATTTCAAAACAATTATCGATTTCAAAGAGGCTCAATTCTATAAATTCATTAGAATATTTCAAAGCATTGCCCATAAGGTTCACTAACATCTTGGTTACCTTTTCACTATCCAAAACAGCTATTATTTCTTTATCGGGCAATCTCAAAGTTAAATTTATGCCTTTCAACTCAGCCAAACCAGCAAATTGATTATACACATGTCTAACCAACTGGTTTACATTATATTTTTTAGCCGCCAACTGTAATTCCCTACTTTCCATTTTTTGGAAATCGAGCAGTTGATTCGTGACATTCAGCAAATAATTGACATTTTCATCCATTACAGAAATATATTTAGACTCTTTACCTTCCCATTCTTTCTCCTGCAACTTTTCTAAAGGCAATTTTATAAGGCTGAGAGGGGTACGTATCTCATGAACCAGATTTATGAAGAAATTTATCTTTGATTTATACACTTCTGTCTCTTTTGTTACTTGATAATCTTCCATCTTACGTTTATACTTGAGCTTAACGTATATATTCCACCGCCATGCCGCATAATAAGCTGTTCCCAGAAATAGTACAAGATAAAAGAAATATGCCAGGTTTGTTCGCCACCAAGGAGGAGTTATAACAATCAATAATTTAGTAGTTTTTTCATTCCATTTATTATCATTATTAGAGCCTCTGACTTCAAACACATACTCCCCTGGAGCCAGATTTGTATAAGACGCTATATTATTTACCGTATTCTCTACCCATTCCTTATCCACTCCTTTCAACCTATAAGAATAATGGTTTTTTGATGGATTGACATAACTTAAAGCCATGAACCGAAGCGAGAAACTATTATTTTTATAAGGAATGGTTATCCTATCAGTCATATAAATAGGAGTATCTAACTGTAAAATTTGCTTTGCAGCATCTTCACCAACCTGATTTGGAAACTTTATATCCGTTATATATACCGGGGGAATATATGTATTATCTGTAAATTGTTCAGGAATAAAAGAATTTAAGCCATTTATTCCTCCAAAATAAAGTTTCCCACTCTTGGACTTCAATGAAGAGTGTACCGTGAACTGATTTCCTTGTAAGCCATCATTAATTGTAAATTGGCGGAAACCATCTTTTATTAAAGGATTAATTCTGATTAAACCAGCATTACATGATATCCATAAATTTCCTAGCATATCTTGTTCCATAGAATAAATAACTTTGCTTGGCAACAAAGTATTATGTGGATCAAAATTTAGGAATGTATCATCTTTCTGATTAAATGAACATAATCCACCTCCATTTGTTCCAAACCACATCACTCCTTTTATATCTTCAAAAATAGTTATAACTGAATTTGTTGTGATAGTAGTATTATCAGAACGGACATGTTGAAAATGTTTCCAATGTCCATTTGGTATATTATATCTAAAAACGCCACTATTAGAGGTAGCGATCCAAAGGTTATTATACATATCTTCATGAATATCAACTACAGATACCATAGAACCTATGGAAGTAACTGTAATGAAATTATCATGTGATGGATCATAACGGCATAAACCCCAACTTGTCCCTATA
Organism: Bacteroidaceae bacterium; assembly: GCA_963668125.1. Taxonomy (GTDB): domain Bacteria; phylum Bacteroidota; class Bacteroidia; order Bacteroidales; family Bacteroidaceae; genus Bacteroides. The sequence continues at coordinate 3,581,591 of OY764215.1, forward strand.
AACACTTCCCCTTTTCTATCCTTATATATGCAAAGCACATCATTACTGCAAATGGTATTAGGTATTCCACGCGAATGTGAATAACATTTCATGCTTCCTGTACGTACATTTATAACCTTTAATCCTTCAGTGTAAGTACCTACCCATAAATAATCACCATCTTGCATCAACGAACGAATGTCATAGGCCAATTTATTATCAAAGAGTATATGATTATTAATGAACCTTTCATTCGATGTATCAAACAGCCGTAAACCATTGCGAGTGCCAACCCACACACCTCCGTCTTTATTCTCACATAAAGGTCCTACAAGTTTTACAGTTCCTGAATTATTTGATAAATAAGAGGGAGAATTATAATTAAAACGTTTAGTTTGTTTAGACATATAATTTACACCTCCCAAATTAGTTAAAACCCATAAAGCCCCTTCATCATCCCATAACATTGAATTAACAGCCTCGTCACTTAAACTATGTATATCGGAAGGATCATCACCTCTCCTAAACTTTCGGGATACACGATTAAATACATATAAACCATTATCCGTTCCAAGTAACAATTCATTATCTTTATATTTCAATATAGCATGTACAATTCCCAAATTAAATGTTCCAGCATCATGACTTTCCAATATTCCAGATTGCTTATTCACACGACACAACAGATTATTAGAAGCTCCTACCCATATTTCTCCATCTATATTTTGTACACAATTAATCTTGAGGCTATTAAAAGACGATGCGGGCATATCATTTTTATAAGCTTTCATTAATTTACCGTTTCCGTTAAAACAAAGCACCCCATCTTGTAAAGAAGAAACATACATAAGCTTATCATTTCCTTGACATATATCCCACACAAAAGACGTCTGAATACTATTCTGCACAAGTTCTTTTCTTTGCTTATCATATATAAAAAATCCTTGTCCCAAGGTAGCAATCCAAATCTTACCATCTGCAGCTTTTACAATTCTCTTTATTTCACTGCTAATAAACACACCATATTTTGTTGTTTTTTTAAAATATGAAAAATTATCTTTCACGCGGTTGTAAACATATAATCCAGAATTAGTTCCAACCCAAATATTCTCACCGTCTTCCAATAAAGCCTCAACACAGTTATTTTCTAATGAATATTTATCATCTTGAACATTCCGATAGATTTTGTTCTCTTTTCCATCATACCTATTTAAGCCGTCACTAGTGCCAAACCAGATAAATCCATATTTGTCTTGAATGGCGCACCACACAGTGTTATGTGATAGTCCATCTTCTACTTGATACTTTCTGAAAGAAAAGTCTGAAGACGAGAATGCAGGATGAGAAAAATAGAAAGTTATAAGTAGAAGAAATAATCTGATCAATTTCATTTTGTGTAAAAGTATGTATAAATGATAAAAAAGTAAGCTAACTGTTTTAGATACAATTTATATTTTTTCACGAATGTAATAATAAAAATGATAACTTACAAAAAGTTCAAAGTTAGTATTATAAGAAGTACTACGTGCATAATTTTTTCATGATAATTAATTATTTAATATTCAGCAATGTACTCTGATCGTACCTTTTTCAACATTTCGACCTTTTTAAAAGCGATATGTCTCGCTCTGATTTTATTTTAGGACAGACAATAAAATTTTCATTTCTAAACCTGAGAAAAAAGTTTATTTTATTTATCCCATAAAATATTTAGCTTTATTAGGCATAAGTTTATATATAAAAGCAGTAAACGTCCAACTACAGACAAATATACAAACCGTCATTAAAGGTACTTGTAAAGGGATAGGTATTTCTGACGATCCAATCAAAAGAAAAAATGGACCCACAATAAAATAGTGCACCATATAAATACCAAAACCACATTTAGTAATATTAGCTAATGCTTTAACCACAATTGGAATGGTAACAACAACTTTTTGCAGTAACAAAAAAACAGACAAAGTCATCAACAATACGTTTGGACTACAAAACGTGAAATAAAGCTCCATTTCCATTTCTGTTGCATTAGGATTTGAGGCAGTGATACTGAATCCTGTGTACGTCACATAATACCCAATGCCAAACATAACTGCGCAGATAAGGAACGTTTTCAGCGCTCTCCAATTAGTTGACAGCTTTAAACAATGTCCAACCAAAAGATACCCGTTAAATCCTGCAAAATAATAGAACAAACTGAATTCGTTCCATGTATCTGTGCCAAATATATAACTATTACGGCTAAAAAGTAGACTAGACACATATACCCTTACATAAGGAATAAACAGAGATATTATCCAGATAAGCAGATATGTATGCTTAGTCTTTTTGTTCGCTTGTTCTATCCATGCAGAGAAGAAAGGCATATATAAATATAATCCTATAAGTAGATAAATATACCACATATGATTTTCTTTGTGGCTGAAGTTAAATGGAATCATTGCTACATCTTTTAGCGATTCTATAAGACTTTGCGATTCATGCCCTTGTGTATAGCAAAAGAAATCACCTATAATTGATTTTGGTAAACCAAGAATACCAGTAAACCAAGGAAACATATTATACAATACAGACCATATAATAAAAGGAAATAGTACACGATATATACGTTTCTTATAAAACACATTTAAAGAATGCTGTTTGATAGGAAGCAATAGCAACCCAGTCATCATAACAAATAAAGGTACAGAAGAACGGAATAGTGAACCATAAATAGCTGCCCAATGTGTATACTCAGGTATGACACGCATAGTTGGAGAAATGTAAAACGGATCAATACAATGCACCCCAATTACCATTAGCATGGCTACACAACGGACAACATCTAGCCAAACTATACGATTACATGCAACAATTTTCTCATTCATTAGTGTGTGTTTAAGTTATATGAGCAAATTTAGATAACAAAGAAGGATTACATCTGAAAAGTTTAGCCATTTTTGGATAATATCTGACCAAATCACAATAAATTCACACATAATTTTGTTTAACTATTTTCCAGATATAAAACACATGTAATATCATTGTATAAGAGTCGGGAGTATTTTCTCGCAAACAAAAGATAAAAATGTGGCACGTTTAAAGTTTGCCAAATGGTATGAGGAGGTAGAAAATCAAGGGTATCCTAACTTCTCAGCAATAATATCTATGTTTGAGAATCATTCGGAAAGAATATTAAACTATTTTGAGAATCGAAGTACTAACGCTGCAGCAGAATCTTTTAAGGCAAAGCTAAAGGCTTTTAGAGCATCTTTTAAAAGAGTAAATGATATGAATTTTTTCTTTACAGAGTGGCTAAAATTTACGTAAAGCTGATGAAACTTTTAACATTCTCACAAATTTATTGACTGATCCGTTATTTCTTTCTTCGAAATAGATTTCAACTTTATCGGTAAACTCATTGAATTGGGTCATCTCGAAGTAATCGAACATACCATCAGAAAATATAAAACGGAGGAATGTATCGTAATTCATATTTTTTTGGCAAAGATAACATATTAAGAATTCAATCTCCTCAGGATTTCGGCATGATCCTCTTTTATGGATAAACAGACTTACAGACATAAAAAAAGAGACCCGTATAGGTCTCTTTTTTACATCAGCGGAAGCTGGGGGATTCGAACCCCCGGTACGGTTACCCGTACGTCAGTTTAGCAAACTGGTGGTTTCAGCCACTCACCCAAACTTCCTTGAGCATGTGCTTTTTCTCAAATGCGATGCGAAGATAGGCAGTTATTTTGAACTACGCAAATCTTTTTTAATCAATTTTTAAAGAAAAATTAGATATAAATCGTAATATTCTAAATATCAACGATTAAATAATTCGAAGGTAAACTTACATCCTATCTGTTTAAAACTCGTTTTTGAGTAACTAACAAAGATTCCTGCATCAAAAACATGAGTTCCTATTCCATATCCAAATTCCAAATAGGGATTAAGATGTGGCACGCAAAGAGCACTAAAATAAAGACGTTCATTAAGAACATTGCAAGTTAACTTCTTTAGATGAGGAAGCAAAAGAAAAGGAGACTGGTAAGTAAAGTGTGCCCGGACATAATGATCCGAAGAGTTATACCATCTTCTATCCAGCAATTGGAAAACTCCACCAATATCATCATTCCATCCAACCGGCAGGTTGCGCTTGGAGAAATTAGCATAATCCACGAAATAGAGCTCATGTTTGTTTGTAAAAGCACCAGCCCCTACTCTGTAATAGATATCACGCATTAAGCCCAATCGGATATGATGTTGCATATCTACTTCTATCTTTTCATATCCTCCGGTGCTATTTAGTACTCCTTTTATGCCTCTTTCATAATCAAAAGAGAAAGTCGGAAAATAAGAATATAGATTAATCTTACGATTGTCTTTTAAATAATAAAATTGTCCCGGAGTCCATTCCAATTGCAAACGAGGAGCAAAACTTATATATCTGGTTTTAAGTTCGGAAATAATATCAAGAGAACCATCACTCTTCCCACCCGGCTGAAGAATAATAATTGTTGAAGGCTTAACTGCATCTCTTTGGTGCACAGTTACACCAGCCTTGATAAAGAAGCCATTTGTAACTTCCACACTATGATTTAGTTCTATAAATAAGTCATTAAAATAGTCGAGATGCAAATCATCAAAATTAAATAAGCTATCAGGAATATCTTTAATTTTATCTAATACTTTACTGCTGTAGATACGGTTACCATTACCAAACTTCAATTGAATGGATGCTCTTTTCTCCGGCCAATAATCATAGTTTGAATTAACAGTCCAATAAAATTCCCGACGCTTGAAATTATAACCTATTTTAGGCACAATACGCAGCAAACGTCCATCTGAGAAAAGGCGATTATATTTAAAGTCCTGCCTATATGCAATACCATCATTATGACTGTAACTCAATAAAAAAGGATTAATTATAGGAGAACATTTCATACTCCCCATAGATGACATGTTTACTGTATAGCTATTAGTCAAAACATCTCCTATCTGCCCCCAGAAAGTATAATCCTTTTTTTTATTATTACCGTTAATATGAAAAGAATCACGTGAAAGGGCAAAATTACGATACAGTAGTTTTTCATTATCAGATAAAGGAATTGGCCTCAATCGCGAGAAGCTTGTACTATCTGTAATGCAGGAATCTTTCAAACAACTCAACGAAAAAGATTCTGTAAGGTCATGATAATGTTTATTTTTTCTTTTAATATTAATCCCCTCTTCATTTAAACGAATATTACTGTATTTTAAATCTGCCAGATAATTAATATCTATATCATTACCCAGCATTCTGACAAAAACATCTACATTGTACTTTACTGGAAGATATTCTTCCGAATCTTTTTCTCCCATTGATATTTTTGCATTATACTTCATATATTCAGTTTGGCCTTGCATGTAGAGTTCGCGCACTTTCCAGGTAGGATTACTAACAATCATGTATCCGCTTACCAGTTGATAGCTACGAATTTTAGGGATAACTTTTATTTTATACCTAACCTCACCATTAGATATAAAAGCAGATTCTATTCTATATCTATAATATTCCCGGGCATTAGATGCAAGAGGTGAAAGAAGCTTATCATACAATAAAGTGGAAGAATATATATTCACTTTAAAATATGGTAATATTAATTCCGAAGGGCCCGATAAACGAGACGTATTCCCGTTCATCGCTTTAATTCTCATATCATAGACATTAGGAGCAGAATAGTGAAACTCACTCAAAGATTCAGTAATGGTGTGTTTTACTTTTCTATTAGTTCTAAGAGTGGATGGAGCAAAGCGAAGAAGAAAATTCTTCTTTTTAATCTGCATAGTTCTTTTTAGATATAGTTCGGCATCATACCCAGCTATTATCTTTTCATATTTGGAGGAATAGAGCAAAACATTATCAAGAATGGAATCCACCAATTTAGGGTGTTTTTCCATTCCAATGCTTACCTCAGTAGCCATTACAAAATGTGGAACTAAGGTATAACAGCAAACAAACAACAATATATGTATTATATAGTGCTTCAAATAGTAATCTTAATCAGTCGAACAGACACAAATATAATGATTTTCAACAACAAACAAGAAACTTTACATATTTTATATTTATCAACAAGAATATTAAGAGTGAGCAAATTACCAAAAATTAGATAAAAAACAAAACTACCCTATATTTTTAGGGGGTAGTTTATAAAAAAGTACTACTTTTGCACAAACAACCACCAAAAGATAAGACTAATTATGTCAAAAATGCGTTTTTTTGCTCTACAAGAGCTTGCAAACAGAAAGCCTATTGAGATTTCTAATCCATCAAACAAATTATCCAGTTATTACGGTTGCCATGTATTCGACCGTAAAAACATGCAGGAGTATCTTCCAAAAGAAGCTTTTAAAGCAGTAATGAATGCTATTGAAAAAGGTACGCCAATAAGCCGTGAAATGGCAGACTTAATTGCCAATGGAATGAAAAGCTGGGCTAAATCATATAATGTAACCCATTATACACACTGGTTTCAGCCGCTAACAGATGGCACAGCCGAGAAGCACGACGGGTTTATAGAATTCGGTGACGACACTGAAATAATTGAGCGCTTTTCGGGCAAGTTGCTTATTCAACAAGAACCAGATGCCTCTTCTTTTCCAAATGGTGGCATCAGAAATACATTCGAAGCTCGTGGATATACCGCGTGGGATGTTTCATCTCCGGCATTTATAGTTGATGCAACTCTTTGTATACCTACCATCTTTATTTCGTATACCGGTGAGGCACTCGACTACAAGACTCCTTTATTAAAAGCTCTTGCAGCGGTTGATAAAGCTGCAACAGATGTTTGTCAGCTATTCGATAAAAACGTAACAAAGGTATTTGCCAACCTGGGATGGGAACAGGAATACTTTCTTGTAGACAGTGCATTATTCAATGCTCGCCCCGACCTTTGTCTTACCGGACGTACGCTTATGGGACACTCTTCAGCCAAAGACCAACAGTTGGAAGACCATTACTTTGGTTCGATACCTCCACGCGTTACCAGCTTTATGAAAGAACTGGAACTGGAATGCCATAAACTAGGAATTCCTGTTAAGACCCGTCATAACGAAGTAGCGCCAAATCAGTTTGAGCTGGCTCCTATCTTTGAAAATGCAAATCTTGCCAACGACCATAATCAGTTGGTTATGGACTTAATGAAACGTATTGCACAAAAACACAACTTCCATGTGCTGTTCCACGAAAAGCCATTTGCCGGTATTAATGGTTCAGGTAAACACAATAACTGGTCACTTATCACAGACAATGGCATTAATCTTTTTGCACCGGGCAAGAATCCAAAAGGAAACATGCTGTTTATTACCTTCATTGTTAATGTGCTAATGATGGTTTATAAGAATCAGGATTTACTTCGTGCATCTATTATGAGTGCAAGCAACAGTCATCGTCTGGGTGCCAACGAAGCTCCTCCTGCAATTCTTTCAATCTTCCTGGGCAAGCATCTTTCTAACAAGCTCGACGAAATAGTTGAGCAGGTAGAACAAGCCGGAAATACCAAAATGACTCCGGAAGAAAAGACAATCTTAAAACTTGGAGTAGGACGAATTCCTGAAATTCTTTTAGATAATACAGATCGTAACCGTACATCTCCGTTTGCTTTCACCGGAAACCGTTTTGAATTCCGTGCTGCCGGATCATCATCCAACTGTGCAGCAGCAATGATTGCCATCAATGCAGCAATGGCTCACCAGCTTAATGAATTCAAAGCTTCTGTTGACAAACTGATAAACGAAGGTGTGGGTAGAGACGAAGCTATTTTCCGCATATTAAAGGAAACTATTATTGCCTCTAAAGATATTCGTTTTGAAGGAGATGGCTATTCTGATCAATGGAAAGAAGAAGCAGCCAAAAGAGGATTGACAAACATTTGCCATGTACCTGAGGCATTACTAAAATATAATGACAAACAAGCCAGAGAAGTATTAATTGGAGAAAAAATCTTTGATGAAACAGAGCTGACAAGCCGCCTGGAAGTGGAACTTGAAAAGTATACCATGAAAGTGCAAATAGAAAGCCGCGTTCTGGGAGATCTTGCAATTAACCACATTGTACCTACAGCTATTACTTATCAGAACCGATTGCTGGATAACCTGAGAGGTATGAAAGAGGTATTCTCTGAAGAAGAATTCAACGAATTGAGTCATGACAGAAAAGAACTGATTAAAGAAATATCTCATCGTGTAACACAGATCAAGATTCTTGTCCGTGAAATGACAGAAGCACGTAAAGTTGCCAATCATCTTGAAAGTCAGGAAGAAAAAGCATTTGCGTATGAAGAAAAAGTTCGCCCATATCTTGAGCTGATCCGCGATCATATAGATCATCTCGAAATGGAAATAGACGACGAAATATGGCCATTGCCTAAATATCGCGAACTATTATTCTCAAAATAATAAAGGAAAGCTTATTAATTCCCTGTACAAAACAATTAATTCTTCTGTACAAGATAAATAATTCCCTCCTGTTTTTGCAGAAAAACAAATAACTTCTGCACATTTTTCGTGCGCTCATTTCGGGCAAAATAGATGAATTTTCTACCCAAAAAATCATTTATTAATTTTTTCTTTATATATTTGTGCTTTATAACACGGTTCTATAACACAGGCTATGATTAAGAAAAAATTGTCAGAAATAGTAATTTCAGAGCATATTGCTGATATGTGGCAGCCCCTTAGCGACGAGCAGAGGGAATACCTAATGAGTAATTTTACTATTCAAAGCTACAAAAAGAATGAGGTAATATATTGTGAAGGAGAAGCTCCTACTCACCTTATGTGCCTTCTTAGCGGGAAAGTAAAAATTTACAAAGATGGTGTAGGCGGAAGAAGCCAGATTATCAGAGTAATTAAACCGGTAGAATACTTCGGTTATCGTGCTTATTTTGCTAAAGAGGATTATCTTACGGCAGCTGCCGCATTTGAATCTTCTACGATCTGTCTGATTCCAATGGAAATCATTATGAATCTTATCAGCCAGAATACTGAATTGGCAATGTTCTTTATCCGTCAATTATCCATCGATCTGGGTATTGCAGATGAAAGAACTGTGAACCTGACTCAAAAACATATCCGTGGACGTCTTGCAGAATCTCTTATATTCCTAAAAGACAGTTATGGAGTGGAAGAGGATGGATCCACGCTTAGCATTTATCTATCACGTGAAGACTTGGCCAACTTATCAAACATGACCACCTCAAACGCTATACGTACCCTTTCCAACTTTTCTAATGAACGCCTGATCAGTATCGATGGACGAAAGATTAAGATCATAGACGAAGAAAAGTTGAAAAAGATCAGTAAAATAGGTTAATTACTTAACCGCTTCTCTTATACGTACTAGTTTTACAAGCAGCCCTTCAAGAAGATCTAACTGCAGCATATTTGCACCGTCGCTCTTTGCCACGGCAGGGTTTTCGTGTGTTTCAATAAACAAACCATCAACACCAACTGCCACACCGGCTTTAGCAACAGTCTCGATAAGTTGTGGCATACCACCTGTTACCCCGCTTGTTTGATTTGGTTGTTGCAGAGAGTGAGTAACATCGAGAATAACCGGGAAACCAAACTTCTGCATTTCGGGAATACCACGGTAATCAACTATTAAGTCCTGATAACCAAAAGTTGTTCCACGCTCAGTAATCATCACATTATTATTGCCTGCTTCTACTACTTTATTAGCAGCAAATTGCATGGCTCCTGGTGACAAGAACTGTCCCTTCTTTATATTCACAATCTTTCCGGTTTTTGCAGCAGCAATCAACAAATCGGTCTGACGGCAAAGAAAAGCAGGAATCTGAAGAACATCAGCATATTCGGCAGCCATTGCAGCCTCTTCCGCAGAATGAATATCCGTAACCGTAGGCACACCAAACGTTTCGTTTACTTTCTTCAAAATTTTCAGCGCTTTTTCATCACCAATACCCATGAAAGAATCAAGACGAGAACGATTTGCTTTACGATAGGATCCTTTAAAAACATAAGGGATACGAAGCTGATCAGTCATTTTCACTATTCGTTCAGCAATACGAAGAGCCATCTCCTCCCCTTCAATAACACAAGGACCGGCAAGCAAAAAGAAATTGCCGGAATCAGTATTTTTTAAATCTTTTATATTCATATTTTAATTAGGTATAATCAATGTAATAGCTTCACTCTGAATGCCCACTTCCAAAGGATAATGACTAGGAATAATTCGTCCGTCAACATCTACAGCTGCATTACGCGCTTTGTAAACACGCACCATTTTTGTACGGAAAGACTTAACCATTTTATGATTTAAAATGCGTCCCTGAATAAGCATCCAAAGTCCGGAAAGTATTTGAAGCGGTTCCGGACGATAAATTACAGAAACATCCAACCAACCGTTATAGGGAACTGCACTCGGCGTTTGTCCGTATCCATTTGCATTGCCAATACATACAGTCATAACTCTTCCACGCACATGTTCATCATTAATCTTTAGGTGAACTCTATATAGTTTATGTTCAAAAAACAACAGGAACAAGGAAGCAAGATAAGATAAGAACTTAACTCCCCAGAAACGCTTGGTCTGATCGGTAATCTTCACAATACGAGCACCCAAGCCAATATTTAATGCATTCAAAAAATAACGACGCTCATGCTTATGAGCATCGTAGTAGGAACAATATCCCACATCAATCTTCTTTCTGCGATTATTTATAATCCAGTCAACAGCTTCTTTATAATCCAGATTAAGATCCCAGTAACGAGCAAAATCATTTCCAATACCATTTGGAATAATACCAATAGCAATATCACTGATCTGTTCGGCAGAAGAAGTAAGAATACCATTAATTGCATCATTTAGAGCTCCATCGCCCCCTACTACAACAATAATACGATATCCTTCGCTTGCATAAGCACGTGCAAGAACTTCAACAGTACCAAAGCCTTCAGACAGAACATAATCGAAAGCAACCTGCTTACTTTCAATATACTCTTTTATCTCCTTCCATCGTTTCTGAACCTTTCGAGTTCCAGCTTTGGGATTATAAATAATCCCCCATCTATTTGGATCTGTGTTCATATTAATCAGCTGTTAAGTAAATCTTTTACTCGTTCTATTTTCTCTTGTTGTGGTAAAGTTGCATCCAGCCAGTGAATAGTAAAACCTCTGCGTTCCATTCCACGAAACCAGGTCATCTGTCGTTTGGCAAATTGGTGAATAGCTATCTCAAGCTGCGAAACCATCTCTTCATAAGTCAGTTGAGAGGTTAGATACAAGGTGAGATATTTATATTCCAACCCATAATAAATAAGATCTTCAGCAGGAATTCCCTTATCCAGCAATTGCTTAACCTCTTCAACCATGCCATCATCAAGGCGTTGGCGAAGACGCCTGGAAATCTTTTGTCTTCTCAGTTCTCTATCAATATCAACACCAATAATTAAGCTATTAATTGCAGGAAACTCTCTTTTCGCTATATCATTATTCAAGTAAAACTCTTCTATTTCAATAGCTCGGATAGCCCTCTTAACCGTATCGACATCAGTAGAATTATGGAGTTCTTTATAGGTTTTTAATGTTTCAGTTAGTTCTTCCAGAGATTTGTCAGCCAATTTATCCCGAAGCTCTTTATTCTCAGGAACCGGAATAAGTTTATATCCCTTTAGAACGGATTCCAGATACATACCAGTTCCTCCACACAGAACAGGTAATTTGCCCTTTTCTTTTATCTCATTATACGCAACAAGAAAATCTCTCTGATATTCAAAAACATTATACTTGTAGCCAGGTTCGGCTATATCTATAAGATGATACGGAATTTGCTTTCCATTTACCGTATAATCCACAAGATCTTTTCCGGTTCCCAAATCCATCTGCTTATAAATCTGACGAGAATCAGCACTGATTATCTCAGTATCTAATTCATAAGCTAAAGCAGCTGCGAAAGGGGTTTTTCCAGAAGCTGTAGGTCCTAGTATAGTAATTAAGTCAAAATTTGCCATAACTTCACAAGTAATAATGTCTACAAACTTACATAAAAATTCCCGAATATATGAAGCTATAACTTAAAAAAAGGAAACTTAGTCCTTTCATATAAACAACAAAGGAAAAGATGAAAGCATAAAAAAACCGCTTCGGTTACCCGAAGCGGTTTCAAAAATATAAAGAAATAATTTCTTAAGCGTTAACTGATGCCATGTGAGCAACCAAGTCAAGAACTTTGTTTGAGTAACCGATTTCGTTATCATACCAAGATACAACTTTTACGAAAGTATCAGTTAAAGCGATACCTGCTTTTGCATCGAAGATAGAAGTACGAACGTCACCCAAGAAGTCAGAAGAAACAACTGCATCTTCAGTGTAACCAAGAACACCTTTCAATTCGTTTTCAGAAGCTTCTTTCATTGCAGCGCAAATTTCAGCATAAGTAGCTGGTTTTGCCAAGTTAACTGTCAAGTCAACTACAGAAACGTCCAAAGTAGGAACACGCATTGACATACCAGTTAATTTACCGTTCAATTCAGGAATTACTTTACCTACAGCTTTAGCAGCACCAGTAGATGAAGGGATAATGTTACCAGAAGCAGCACGACCACCTCTCCAGTCTTTCATAGAAGGACCGTCAACTGTTTTTTGAGTTGCAGTTGTAGAGTGAACTGTAGTCATCAAACCATCTAAGATACCGAACTTATCGTTCAATACTTTAGCGATAGGAGCCAAACAGTTAGTAGTACATGAAGCGTTAGATACAAATTGAGTACCTTTTACGTATGATTTTTCATTAACACCACAAACGAACATTGGAGTGCTATCAGAAGAAGGAGCTGACATTACAACGTATTTTGCACCAGCTTGGATATGAGCTTGAGCTTTTTCTTGAGTTAAGAATAAACCAGTTGACTCAACTACGTATTCTGCACCTACTGCATCCCATTTCAAATCAGCTGGGTTTCTTTCAGCTGTGATACGGATAGGATTACCGTTTACGATCAATAGACTTTTTTCAACATCAGCTTCGATAGTTCCTTCGAACTGACCGTGCATAGTGTCGTACTTCAACATGTATGCCAAGTAATCTACTGGGCAAAGGTCGTTAATACCTACGATCTGAATGTCGTTTCTTGTTTGAGCAGCGCGGAATACAAAACGACCGATACGGCCGAATCCATTAATACCTACTTTAATCATTTTGTTAAACTTTTAAGGGTTTTATAATATTCATTCTAAAATATCCGATGTTACTTCAGGAAATAAACTTAAACATAATTGCATATAAAAACGTTCTTTATTCAACCTTATAATATGCGTAAAGCAGCTATAATATTAATGTGTTGCTATCTATGGAAATTTATTTCCTAATTGCAGCGCAAAAGTACGAAATTGTTTTTATATTAGCACATAATTTTATCTTAAATATAAAAAAATATGGGAAAAAGTAACTTTCTACAAGAATTCAAGGCATTTGCTATGAGAGGCAATGTTATTGACATGGCTGTCGGTGTAATTATTGGTGGCGCTTTTGGGAAAATAGTTTCCTCTTTAGTTGCTGATGTAGTAATGCCTGCTATCGGTATATTTGTTGGTGGCGTTAACTTTAAAGAGCTAAAATGGGTTATTAAAGAAGCCACCTATTCAACCGATGGAAAAGAACTCACAGCTGCAGCTACTTTAAATTATGGTAACTTTCTGCAGTCAACATTCGACTTCATCATTATTGCATTTGCAATCTTCTTGTTTATCAAATTTATGGGAAAGTTTACTAAGAAGCAGGAAGAAGCTCCAGCTCCAGAACCTCCGGCACCTAGTAAGGAAGAGACTTTACTGACCGAGATACGCGATATATTGAAACAGAAGTAAGAAGTAAAATACCCAACCTATATTAATATGCCTGGACTAAAAAATCCAGGCATATTTTTATCAGATCTCATCTCATTCAAAAAAATATAAAACAATTATCATAAGCTATTTAGAGACACAGAAGTATTGGCTACATACATCTAATTATTCTACTTTTTATTCACGATAGCAGAAGTTTAGTACAGATATTATTGGAGCTCCATAAAAGGGAGAAAAGTCATATTCTATATTTCTGGCAGTATACTGAGCTGAGCATTTAATTGCTATAAAAAAAGAACTGCGAATAAAAAGATATAATGACTTTTACTATCAATAGCCTATTATAATATTCCTAATATGTCTTTATTTTCATTTAGTTTTTTGAAACGTAACAATGCTTCAATATAATAATAATCGGCATATATAATAGAAGCATCTATTTCTGATCCATTAGGCCAATGTCCTGTAGAATGAAGCAAGTAAGCAGGCTTCGAATCTCCACATTGATAGGCAGGAGAGCTTAGACTTTTCAACATTTTGACTGCAGCATCCTTATACTCCTCAGCCTTATCCTTATCCAGATAAGTTGAAAGCTCAAGCAATGCAGAAGCCACAACACATGCTGCAGAAGCATCACGAGGAGCATTTGGAATATCTGGTGCACTAAAATCCCAGTAAGGAACATAGTCTTCAGGAAGACCTTTTAAGTAAATATCCGCCACCTTTTGCACAAAACTTAGATACTCTGGATTCTTTGTTTCACGGTAACACACAGTAAAACCGTAGATTGCCCAAGCCTGACCACGAGCCCACATAGAATTATCTGCATAACCTTGATGAGTAACACCTTTAATAAGATTACCTGTTACAGTATCATATACTGCTACATGATAAGATGAGTAATCCGGGCGAAACTGGCATTTCATTGTTTTATTTGCATGAGAAACTGCAATATCATATAATCTCTTTCCGCCGCCGTTCTTTGCTGCCCAGAATAGCATTTCAAGATTAATCATATTATCCATAATTGTGTTATGCGGCCAGTTTCTAGCCTTTACTTCACGTGGCCACGAAAGTATGGTTCCAACTTTAGGATTAAATAATGTAGCAAGAGAATCTGCTGTATCCAAAATAATCTTCTTATAAACAGGATTTTTTGTCAGCCTATATGCATTGCCATAACTACAAAATACAAGAAAACCTAAGTCGTGATCATAAGCTGGAGTTTTGGAAAGAAAACCCAAAGATGAAGTAAACTTCTCTGCTTCGGTTTTAATTCTTGGATCTTTTGTCGCCTCATAATCATACCATAAAATTCCAGACCAAAAGCCCGAAGTCCATTCCTCTTTTGATACTTTACGGCAACTCCATGTATTAAGACTGTCCATTATATTACGCGGCATCATTGTATAATCAATTGGTTCCAATTCGTTTAAAGTCCGATTGGTTTGTACGGAACAATATTTTAATGCTCCATCTACATCGAACGATTTGTCACTATGATTGGCTGAACAAGCACAAAATAACAACGTCACTAATCCTAAAATAATTTTCTTCATACCTTTTATTTTGTATTCTCTTTTATCATCTTTATTTTCTATCTATACGGAACCAATCTACATCCACCCAACCCTTATTTCCTGATTGGTTAGGATTTACACAGAACAGTCCAACTTTTGCGCCGATCCATTTACCTTGTCGTGCAATAAATCCATCACCTACTGATATATAATTTCTATCATCAAGACTATAAGCAAAAGTGCATTTACCACCTTTATTTACTGTCACTTTGAGATAAATATGCTTGATATAGTTAGGTGCACCAACCGGAATAATTTTATCAATAGGGAAACTAGCCAAATCTTTAACTTGTTCCGGATTTTGCTTTTCTGCATCCTTACAGATTGATTGCTGAAGAACGAATAAATCGTTCCTTTTACATATTGAAATATAACTATAGTCCCATCCCATGATAATTAGTCCAGCCTTTTCTCCATCTTGTTTAGCTGTGAATGCAAGTTTTGTCTTTGCAACAAACTCTTCAGCTGGAAACTTCTGCATTAACAGATTGGGAACTTCCCAGAAATTGACGAAGTTTTCTGATAAATAACCTGCATACAAACGCATAAAGCCTAAATTAGAAGGAAAGCCATAAACGTCTTTGTAATTTGCATGCCATTCCCATTGCAGGCCCAATTTTGCAGATAAGAACTCATCACTTTCAACCGGAGTTTCTTTAGGATATACTTTTCCCACATTAGGTTTCTTATATGCAGTCACAGGTTCTCCACAACCATCACCATCCTTGTCTACACCAATTACAGGCCAGTCGTTTATCCATTTCATGGGATTCAGATGAAGAACCCGTCCATACATCGCCTTATCCTGAAAATTGATAAACCATGATTCTCCTGCATTTGTCTCAACCCAAGCTCCCTGATGAGGACCATTGATAGCACTTTTACCTTGTGCCATTACAATTTTACATTGATAGGGACCATAGATATTTTTCGAACGCATAGCTAATTGCCACCCCTGCTCTACTCCTCCAGCCGGAGCCATTATATAATAATATCCATTACGTTTATAAAACTTCGGACCTTCGACTGTGTGATTCACTCCATCATTACCATCGAAAACCATAACAGGATCGCTAATCACTTTTGTCCCTTCAGAGTTCATTTCAGAAACCACAAGAACACTATTAATACCACTTCTACTTCCGGCCCACGCATTTATAAGATAAACTTTTCCATCCTCGTCCCACAAAGGAGAAGGATCAATCATTCCCTTTACGGCTTTTACCAATACAGGTTCGCTCCATTCCCCTTCAGGATTACTTGTTTTTATCATATAAATTCCAAAATCAGGATCTCCCCAATAAATATAAAATTCACCTTTGTGATAGCGTATACAAGGGGCCCATACACCTTTACCATGCTGAGGTTTATCAAATATATCAGCCGGAATCTGCTTTTTCAGCGCATAATTTACAATCTTCCAATTCACTAAATCGTTTGAATGAAGAATAGGCAATCCAGGAATACAATTAAAACTAGAAGCCGTCAGATAAAAATCATTTCCTACAGCACAAACATCCGGATCCGAATAATCAGCATTAATAACCGGATTTATATAAGTCCCGTTTCCCTGATCTGCCACCCATACTTTCGACACATAATTCTGCGCCGAAATGCCGGATGAAAAAGACAAACTTAAAATGAAAAAACAGACAATACTCTTCATATATTTCAAAATACTAGCACTATTAATATCTATCCTGAATCTATATCTACTGAGAAAAATTTCCTCAGCAGATATAGGTCTTCTTACCATAAACTAATTAAAACAAACTATTTTTAGAATCTAACATTATGAAGTCCTCTTAGTCTTCATGAACATATATTAATACGTAGCAATATGCAAACACACTTAGTCCACCTTTACTTTTTTTGAACCTTATTTGAATAAAAGAGTATCCGTTGAATTGAAAGAAGAGTTTTTAATCTGATTTCGTAAGAAAGAAGCTATAATAGTAGAATCAAGTCTATGATAATTGAATCTTTAAAAATGATCTCAGAGAGAGTCAAAGAATAAAGGATCGGGTAGAAAAACGGGATTAAGACCTGTATCTACCTCCCACATCACAAAGTTATTAACGGCATGTCACAAAAATAGGGTTGCTCAATTTTCATTGAACAACCCCTATTTTCGTGATTAAAAAGCTATTATAGCTATTGGTTAGGTTAGTGAAACAGTTCTATTTTCCATAGCAAATACCATATTTATAATTGATTATTCTTCTTTAATTTAGTGAGACTTTTTATTTCTTTTGCGGAAGCAGGTACGAAATGCATGGCAACTCCCCCACTTGCTTTTACCGAAAAGTTAAGTACGTTATCTCCATTCACAATATATTTAGAAACACGTACATGGGTTTTGGTTTTCACATCATCATCATCAGTGTAGATACGTGCTACATATTTTTTTCCTTTATCCAGAAAAGAAAGAGGAACTGATACTTTACGTGCCTCAGTATTGGTTATTGTTCCTGCAAACCATTCATCTCCGTTACGACGGGCAGTAGTAATGTATTCACCAATCTCTCCATTAATAACTTTAGTGTCATCCCAAACCGTTTTCACTTTATCAAAAAACTCAATTTCCGGTTCGCCGGTATAAGCTGATGGTTGAGCATACCAGTAAAGAAACTGAAGCGGACTATAATAAATAGCGGATAAAGCCAACTGATGCGCATTCGTGTTTTTTAAACGTGAATTATAATAGCATACAGTATAATCACCTGCTCCGGCAAGGAAACGAGTAAAAGGAAGAATTGTATTATGGGTAGCATCCGGCATTTCTTCGTTACCGCGAATTCCTTCCTGACTCATCAGATTGGGATAAGTGCGGCTAAACCCGGTTGGGCGGTACTCATCGTGAATGTCCACCATCAATCCGTATTCGGCACACTTCTTCACAGCTTCGTGCATCCAGGTAGTCCAGCGATTTGAGCCAACCTGAACAAAACCAAACTTAACACCTTTCAATCCCCATTTCTTATAAAGTGGAAGAAGCGTATCAAGTTGCTGTACCAATGCCCGCTGATTTACGTAAACAAATACACCAATACCTTTTGAAGCAGCATAGGCTGTAAGTTCTGGTATATTCAAATCTCTGGTTTCAGAAACTTTAGTAGCATCCGAGTTCATTTTTGTTTCCGGACCATACCATCCTGAATCAAGATGAATATATTGCAATCCTCTTTCTGCTGCAAAATCTACGCACAACTTTGCATCAGCCTGAGTAAGTTTACCAACACGAATTACTTTTCCTGGCTTTATCCAAGATGTATTCTCCAGTTTATTTTCCGGATTCAGGTTTAAAATAATGTTGTTATGCTCAATTAAGTCTCCCGCCCGTTCGGCTGCCATAATCACTCTCCAGGGAGTTGAATAAGGCGATATTATATCAACTTTATCATAAAGTGAAGCTTGTAAAGTATTGCTTTTTGTTGCATTCAAGCGAAACTTCATACGAGAATAATCAACCATTTGTGCTTCGGCAAGAGCCACCGTGAGTCCATTTTCCAGTTTAAGGGTAAGTGGACGTTCGCACTCATCTTTCCAATCTTTTAAAGGAAGAAGTGAAAAAGGTCCTTGAGCCCAACGCTCATAATAAGCCTGTGTATTCTCTGGAAAAGATAACTGAGTCAGCTCGCCGGTGATATGTAAGAAAAGCCCGTTACTTGTTTCCGGAAAGAAATAGCGCAAAGCCACACCTTCATTATAAGCACGAACAATTATATCCATGCGATATGCACGGCGTTTATCATAACCGTCGGTTAGAACGGCTGAATTTCCATTTCCATACTTTTCGAACTTAAGAGTTAGCTGATTGTAATTGTCCCTTATTGTACTTTTCTCCCCATATACAGGTTTCCAGCTTGTATCCACTGATGAACAATCAGCTCCAATCAAAGCTAGGTTCTCGCACCAAAGATGGCAAGTATCATTGGGCACTGCCAAAGCTGATTCGAACAATTGGTTTTCAATCAGTACACCAAGCTCTGATTCTTTCAGAACTTCTTTCCCTTTAAAAGAAAGAGTATAATACATTTGCTTTGTTCCGGTAGTAATTTGCTTCTGATAAAATGTAAATTCATAAGCACCATCGGGGGACTTTAGCTTTTGTTCAGTCTGCTTAATGATTGCTTGTGCAAATGCAATAAATGGCATTATGCAAAATAGCAAAGCAAAAAAGAGTCTCTTTAAATCACACGTCTTCATTTCGTATTATTATTTGCAGTTTATATTTCCTATTATAAACTATACGAATATAAGGAAATATCTACTCAAAATAAAGCACAATTTATTCTCTTGAAAAATATTATTATCAGTAATCCTATTTACCGCCTATATCATAAGGGTATTTAATATCTTTCTTGTATAAAATTCTATAGGTTATGTACGCAATAACATATTTAGTTATTGAAAAATGCTTTTCTTTGCATTGAATTCTGATAAGTGAAAAGAATCTAACGGAGTTAATCTACTAAATCATATTATGAAAATCAATCTTCTAAAATGTCTGGCAGGAACATTATTTTATCTGCTCACATCATCTTTTACCACTCCTAATGGTAATTATAGCACAGTAAAAGTTAAGGCTCCTTTCCCCATGCAACC
Organism: Bacteroidaceae bacterium; assembly: GCA_963668125.1. Lineage (GTDB taxonomy): Bacteria > Bacteroidota > Bacteroidia > Bacteroidales > Bacteroidaceae > Bacteroides. The sequence goes on from OY764215.1 coordinate 3,601,592, forward strand.
TATTAAGGTTTTCAATTATCCGAAACAAGATTTTCTTATTACCAATTACGGAGCCATTGAAGGAGGCGTTGCCGACAACACGAAAGCTATAGCAGCAGCCATAGATGCATGCAATAAAGCTGGAGGTGGACGAGTTGTTATTCCTGCAGGAGCATGGTTTACCGGTCCTATTCATTTTAAGAGTAATGTAGACCTACATATTGACGAAAATGCAGTATTGCGCTTTTCTGATAATCCATCCGACTATTTACCGGCTGTGCAAAGCTCTTTGGAAGGAATGGAATTCTACAATTACTCACCTCTTATTTATGCATTTAAGTGTGAAAATATAGCTATCACTGGTAAAGGAACAATAAGTCCTAAGATGGATACATGGAAAATATGGTTTCCGCGCCAGAAGTATTACATGGATGCTGCCGGAAAGCTTTACACGATGATGTCTACAAACGTTCCTGTTGAAGAAAGACAATTTGGAAACGAGGGAAACAGAATGCGTCCTTACCTAATACATTTTAACCGATGTAAGAACATCATGCTGGATGGATTTAAAATAAGGGAAAGTCCTTTCTGGTGTGTACACATGTATATGTGCGATAATGGTATAGCACGTAATCTGGATTTAAAAGCTCACGGACATAACAACGATGGTATTGACCTGGAAATGACTCGTAACTTCCTTGTAGAAAACTGCACGTTTGATCAGGGAGATGATGCTGTTGTTATAAAATCGGGAAGCAATCAGGATGGCTGGCGTCTGAATACTCCCTGCGAAAACATCGTAATCCGCAATTGTTCTATTCTTCAAGGCCACACGTTATTGGGACTAGGCAGTGAGTTATCGAGTGGTATCCGTAATATTTATATGCACAATTGTACTGCACCTAAGTCTGTATTACGACTATTCTATATAAAGACCAATCATCGCAGAGGCGGATTCGTTGAAAACATTTATATGGAAAACATTAAAGCCGGAAAAATGCAAAGAGCTTTCGAAATTGATACCGATGTATTGTATCAGTGGAAAGATTTCCCGACTTACGAAACACGTATTACTCCTATTCATAATATTCACATGAAAAACGTTACCTGCGAAGAAGCTGATGCCATTTACGAGATAAAAGGCGATGAGAGACTTCCAGTTGAGAATGTAGAACTAAAGAATATCCATGTAAACAAGGTGAATAAGTTCATTAAAAAGGTTAGCAATGCAAAGAACATTAATGAAAAGTGTGTAACTTATACAAAGTTAGCCGGACAATAATATTTCTAATAAAAAATCTAATAAAAAAATGAAACGAATTTCTTATTTATCGCTTATAGGTGTGCTGCTGTTTTGCTGCAACCTTACATTTGCTCAACAAAAAGTAATTAAAGTGGCTTGTATTGGTAACAGTATTACTTACGGATCTGGCATTAAAGACAGAAACAAGGATGGTTATCCTGCTGTATTGGGAAGATTATTAGGGAGCGACTACGAGGTGCATAACTTCGGAATTGGAGGCAGAACCTTACTTATGAAAGGTGATCGCCCTTACATGAAGGAACAAATATTCCAGGATGCTTTGAACTTTCAACCGGATATTGTAACCATCAAACTGGGAACTAATGATACTAAACCTCAGAACTGGAAATATAAAGCGGATTTTAAAAAGGACCTCGTAACGCTGATCAATGCGTTCAAGCAGTTGCCTTCAAATCCTAAGATCTATCTTTGTTTCCCGGTTCCTGCTTATGGTGTAAAATGGGGAATAAACGACAGTACTATCACTCGTGAAGTTATTCCATATATTAAAAGTGTGGCCAAAAAGATGAAATTGGGAACCATTGATTTACATACACCAATGAGTGGGCTCCCAATGTATTTCCCCGACCAGATACATCCCAACGAAGCTGGTGCCAATCGAATTGCCGAAGAAATTTATCGGGTGATAAGCGTTCAGAATCAGAAAAATTAATCTGCAGATAAAAACTCAAAAAAGAGAGTTTCTAAAAAGTCAAGATTCCCCCTTGTAGAATTGAATATTTGATTTCAGTTTCCATTTGGGATAAGAATAAATTGAGAGTACCAAAGACTTTTTTGGGCGCTCTCTTTTTTTATGCGAAGTCGGCTCAGAAAGAAGAAAAATAGAACCAATCAGTTCAAGTATAACCACAGAAACTATAAACTTAATGGTTCTTCGTCACTTTAGGTGCAAGCAAACAGTCTCAAATGTTTATCCAATAAAGATTCTACATGCTTTTTAATAAGGCATTTATTGAATCCGATAAAAAGTCTGCAAAACATCAGAAATAAGAGGCTTAATATAATATCTTGCACCTAAAGTAACGAAGAACCAGCTTATTCCATAAAAAGTATTATCTGGCGCAAACGAGCTATTTTCATTCACCAATGGATTGAATTTATTGGTGAATAAAATTAATCCATAGACCAATAAAATAAATTCATTGGCCTATAAATTCAGACTACTCGCTGAGTCTTTTGCAGCGTCAACATTTCCTTTGGAACAGACGAGCGAATGCTCTCTTTTATCATGTTTAATATTGTATAGCGCACAAAGTCTGTTTTTGTCACAATACTAATTTCACGCGTGGGGCGAGGTATAGCAAATGGCCTAACAAGCTCCTTCTGCTCCTGGCTAAGCTGGTAAGAAGCTAGTTCGGGAATAAAGGTTATTCCCTTTCCCCCTTCTACTATTCTCATAAAAGTCTCCATACTTCCCAAATGATAGGCAGCCTGATGGAGTTTAACCGTTTCGAGCTGACAGAACCTCATCAGCTGATCACGGAAACAATGACCTTCATCCAAAAGCCATAGTCTTTCTCCACTAATATCTGTAGAACGAATCATCTCATTTTTAAAAATAGGTTCCTTACGGGCCACATATCCCAGGAATTGTTCATAGAATAGTGTCTCGGCCTGCAAAGATTTGTCGGTCACAACTGTAGCAAGTATTGCCGCATCAACCTTTCCCGCCGCAAGGGCAACCAGCACATCCTGTGTTTTCATTTCCGTAACACGGATATCCAGATCGGGATAATCTTCCATCAACTTCGGGAAAAACCTTGGAAGCAAGTATGGTGCTATGGTGGGCAATATGGCCAAACGAAAAACGCCTTTTATAGAGTGACCTTCTTCCTGCACTATATCCTTAACCTTTGAAGCATGCTCCAACACCGCACGTGCCTGTTCTATAATTTTAAATCCAATAGAAGTTGGTTGAATGGGTTGTGTACTCCGATCGAATATCTTCGCACCAAGTTCTTCTTCCAACTTTTGAACCATTGCACTCAGGGTTGGCTGAGTTACCATGCAATGTTCTGCCGCATTTCCAAAATGGCGGAACCTGTCCACGGCAAGAATATATTCCAATTGCTGTATAGTCATACTCTATTTATTAATTACACATTATAGATTTCATCTATACAAAGATAGAAATTATCGGTTGGAAAAGCATCCTTTCCGGTTTATCTTTGTATCAACAAAATAAAAATACAAATCTTTAAAACAAAAACAATATGAAAACTTTAGATTATATAAAATTAGATGCTTCAGTAGTAAACAACGTAGTAGCATCTTTGCAACAATTACTTGCCGATTTACAGGTGTATTATACCAATTTAAGAGGCTTTCACTGGAACATAAAAGGGAACGATTTCTTTGTTCTGCACAGTAAATTCGAGGAAATGTACAATGACACAGCTGAAAAAGCTGATGAGGTCGCCGAACGTATCTTAACTCTTGGTGGAGTACCTGCAAATAAATTCAGCGATTATCTGAAAGTGGCTAAAATAAAGGAGGTTGATAACGTTTCTAACGGCAACGAAGCCTTGAATAATGTATTGAAAACTATCAGCTACTTTATTGGTGAAGAACGTAATCTTTTAAAGGCAGCTTCGGAAGCAGGAGATGAAGTAACAGTAGCCATGATGAGCGACTACCTGAAAAAACAGGAAAAACTAGTATGGATGCTAACTGCTTACCAAAACAAATAGTCACAATCAATATATAAGCAAGCGACCGGAGGATATCTATATAAGATATTTCCGGTCGCTTTTATTTTTCAAATAGATTGTTATTGCATTATTCTACATAAAAGCTTCTGGTTACAGGCTCAGCCGACTGAACTTTTGGTTCAATGCTCTGTCCATATCACCAGGCTACAACTTTTACTAGTCATTTTGTTCTAATTACTTTGATTGCAATAACTGTATCGTATATGTGAATTGAGAATTATCCGACCAAACCATATATTTATCCAAAGGTCTTGGACCACAACCGTTAGAGCCTACACCTAATGTTTTAGTTGACAAACAGAAAACTGTTGCAGTACTAGCAGGAAGATCTATTTTATATTCAACCGGGAACATCTGTTCGTCTGTGTGAGGCAAAGCAGAAAATTGCATTAAGTTCTCATCAGAGTTTATTAAAAAGTCAGGCATACTATTTCCAGCAAATTTAATCCATCTTACATCTTCATGGTTTCCGCGATCCATAGGTTTTTCATATTCGTACTGATCATTTACACCCAATTCATAAAGACCTACATCTGCCCCACTCTTACGATCTGAATAATTCTCTATCGGGCCACGACCGAAATATGTCATATGATCCAATTTTTTATCAAGAAGCATACGTACACCGATATGTGCAAGATTAATTCTCAAGCCAATAAAGTCAATTTTATTATCAACCTTCACAGAACCATCACCTTTAATTGTATAGGTAGAAGTATGATATGCACCAAATCCTTCTTTACCGTCATACTTTATAGTTGAAATTACTTTTGCAGTACATTTATCTATTGTTTCTACTTTCAGATCAACCAACGTATTTTTCAGGTTATTTACACCAAACTTCTCCCAATCTCTGTTTGCCCACATATCATCATTACGGTGAGCTGCGCGCCACAAGTGAAGTTTTGGTGAGCCATCAGAAGTTAAAAGATTTACTCCGTCTTTCATCAACTGACTCATTAAGCCTGTATTCTTATCAAAGGCTACAGCAAATCCTGTTCCTGTCACCTTAATAGATTGAGCATCCTGGCTCACTTTTACTGGAGAAGTTACTTTTGCTGCTTCAACAGGAAGTGTATTTACTGGTAATTTAAATTGTTCGGATGCAACTTCGAATCCTTTATCAGCCCATAATGTTTTATCCTTTTGAGTATAAGAGATGCGCAGATAATATTCAGCTCCGGCTTTAGGATTTTCTATTTTATAAGGAACAGAAACTCTACCTTCTCTGAAAGCCCAGATTCGAGGCAATTGTAATGTACCCTTATCTATTTCTTTTCCATTTTCAGTCAGTGACCAAGAAGCTTCAAAACCATCCAAAGAAATAAACTGGAATTTGTTTCTGATTTTAATTGTTCCTGATGAAGGTTCTATTAATTCTGTATCAATCCATTGGAAAGCCTTCTTCATTTCAGGATAATGAGGTTTAATAGTCTTTCTATCCCAGGCTACTACACCTTTATGAATAAAATAGTGGTCGTTAGGGAATTCGCCGAATCCGCCACCATAAGCCAATATTGGATGTTCCGGATTACGTTTGTTCCACAATGCTTGATCCTGATATTCCCAGATAGCACCACCCAAAATCTCTGGATGATTATCGAACATCTTTGAATATTCATCTAATGAACCCATAGAGTTGAACATAGCATGTGCAAATTCGCAAATATAGAAAGGTTTTGTTAGCTCCTTATTTTGAGCAATCTTTGCAAATTCATCAGGAGTGCCATACATTTTTCCATCAAAATCAGACGGATTATTTTTGCCAATGCCAAAGCGTTCGTAATGTACAAAACGAGTAGGATCAATAGCCTTAACAGCATTCATTGCAGATACAAAATTTGAACCAACGCGTCCGCATTCATTTCCTAATGACCAAATTATAACTGAGGGATGATTCTTAAAGTTTTCTGTATTCGCCACATTTCTGTCAATAATTGCAGCTTTCATGCGTGGTTCTTCATCAAGTTTGCCATCGTATCCGTGGCATTCTACATTAGCCTCAGCAACTAACCAGATTCCCCATTCATCACATAACTCATACCAGCGTGGATCGTCTGAATAATGACAAGTACGTACATGGTTACAGTTACCTTGCTTAATAACTTCAAGGTCTTTGATCATTTGTTCTTCTGTTATTGCATGACCAACATTCGACCAATGTTCATGTCTATTCACACCTTTTAGTTTTATCGGAGTTCCATTCACCATGAACTGGCGTCCTTTAATTTCAAGCTTGCGGAAACCGGTACGTGAAGATAATATTTCATTAGTACCCTTACCATCCTGCAAAGTAAGGACAGTAGTATAAAGTTTTGGAGTTTCGGCAGTCCACTTCTCAGGGTTATTAACCGTAAACTTCAAAGAAACAATAGTTTCCTGTCCTGGTTTCAACACTGGAATATTTGCTACAGCAGTTGCCCCTTCTACCGATTGACTGCCATTATAAAGTGAAGCCTGTAATTTCTGCACTTGAGAAGGCTGAGAGCCATAGTTCTTAACTTTTGCAGAAACGCTCAATTCTGAATTCTTATAATCTTTATCCAAATCTGTCTGAACAAAGAAATCGCGAACATGAGTCTGAGGAGCACTCCAAAGCGTTACATTGCGGAATATACCACTTAAGCGCCACATATCCTGATCTTCCAGATAACTACCCGAGCAATAACGATAAACCTCTACAGCTACCATATTCTTACCTGGTTTTACATACTTGGTTAAATCAAATTCCGCTGCATTACGACTATTTGTGCTATAACCAACTTTCTGTCCGTTTACCCAGATAAAGAAAGCAGCATCAACACCATCGAAAGTGATGAAAACGCGACGACCATTCCAATCAGCCGGAACATCAAAGTCACGTCTGTAACTACCTACCGGATTTCGTTCCTCATAAGCTGTATAATTTTTAGATGGTTCGCTCATTACATGAGGAAAATCTATTTTAAAGGTATAACCTATATTTCTATAATATGGAGTTCCGTATCCCAGTACCTGCCAGTTTGAAGGAACCGGAATTTCTTTCCAACCAGAAACATCGTAATCGGTTTTATAGAAATCTACAGGGCGTTGATTAGGCCATGCCACCCAGTTAAATTTCCACATACCATTCAATACCTGACAATAAGACGATTCATGTCTTTTTGCCTTCAAAGCCTCATCCATAGAAGCATAAGGCATCAATGTGGCATGAGCTGGTTCTTTGTTTATACCAAGACATTCGGGATTTTCAATTTCGACCGGAAAATCTTTTCCCGGAACCAATTGAGTGACATTCTGAGCATTGACCGTTGATAAAAGGCCAACAGCTCCAATAAAAAAGGTTAGCAGTTTCGTTTTCATTATTATTAAATTTATTAGCTCCGCAAATATAAGAAAATCATTTCAATATAATATTATCTGTAAATTTGCCCATCTTTATATTCAGCTCATCAAGAGATTTTATTCACTTGTCATTAACATTTATATTTTCAAAAAGAATATCACTAATTCTTCTTTGAGAATCATACCCTTCAATCAGAGCTGGATTTTCATTTTTACCGGTATAATAGACATTTCTAAAAATTATATTCTGTACGCCTCTTCCGGGACCTGTATTATATTTTTTATTATACATCACACGAAAATGAAATAATTGTCCCTCTTCAATACGTTCAACACGGATATTATCAAAAATAATATTTCTGGCTAAATTATGATCTCCTACATTAATAGCCATACATCCCTGGTAGTCGGGATCATCTTCGTCATGATCCCGATTATCAAATTTGTATATACGTCTTAATATTATTTCAGTAATGCGTTGATTAGTCGTTTTTTAATCATAATATCAGCCTTTATATTTGTATTTATAATACGAACGGAAAGGCTGTTATACCTAAAAAGAAATATTCAATTACTTGTTTCTTTAATATATAAGTCTTACATAGATATGTTATTAAATCACAAACAGACCCATTCACACGAGTCTGTTATTTTGTCCTTCTCTGAATTAGTAAAGACTTCAATCTTGTTTTTCCCTTTTTTCAGATTTATATTATTAAACTTACAGATTTAAACCGGTAGGTTTGTAATTATTATGAATATCAAGGATATAACTCTACAACAGAAGTATATGTACCAGCTTTATACTCTTTAGCTACTTTTTCTCCAGGTAATGTAACACTTGCTGTAGCCTCATTTGGGATAGTGAATTTCCATATCCATTTATCACCCTCATATTTCCATGAACTCTTTATTATACCTGCTGCCGACTTATACTCAGCGTCTATATGTCCAAGACGTTTGTCGGGAATAGGTTTCATTATAATGTGTTTAAATCCAGGATTAGATATATCAGAAGCAATGCCTGCCACAGTTTTCCATATCCATTCACAAACACAACCATAAGCGTAATGGTTGAAACTATTCATACCTTTTGGTCCCATTCCATTTTCTATCGTATAACTATTCCAACGCTCCCATATAGTAGTTGCGCCGTTATCAATAGAATAGAGCCATGATGGGTTTTTACGCTGGAAAAGCAGTTCGTATGCTATATCGCTCATTCCATTATCAGTAAGCGTGGCCATTAATATTGATGTGCCAAGGAATCCTGTTTGCAGACAATTGTTATGTTCCTTGAAATTCTGACGAAGACGAGAAATCATTTTATCTTTTGCATCTCCTTTAACTAAATTATTCTTTAGAGCAAAGAGTGCAGGAGTTTGCATTGTATTTAGCACCTCTGATTTAAACCTGCCGTCAGCGGTTAGAAAATTCTCACAAATATATTTCTTTGCCTCTTGTTCCATTAATTCGTACTTCGTAGCATCACGACCTGTCGCTTTAGCCATATCACGCATCATACCTGCATCGATTACCCAATAAGAGCCACAAAGATAATTCCAATATTCAAGTGCTTCAGTAAGAGGACCGTTAGGGCCAAATGCTTTTCCACTACAACTTTCAAGAGGCTCGTAACTCAACCAGTCGGCCCATTGATAGTTGCCATTCTCATCCTTTAGCACATTATGATCGTACTTAGTTTCGTTTACATGATTCATGTATTTCTCCATCGAGGTCCATGATTCATTTATAATCTCCTTATCACCAAATTGTTTCCAAATAGTCCATGGAACAATTACACCAGCATCTGCCCATCCAACTCGCATCATTGATGAATTCTCAGCACCATATTGACCTATTGGAGCTACACCGGGATACCCACCTTGTGAAGATTGTGTATCGCGCATGTCGCACATCCATTTATGGAAGAACTTGTCAGTATTTGCAAAGAAAGAACCAGTTTCCGAGAATACTTGCGTATCTGCTGTCCAACCTAAACGCTCATTACGTTGTGGACAATCAGTAGGTACTGAAAGATAATTTGAACGCTGTCCCCATATAGTATTTGATATTAGTTTGTTTATAAGTTCATCACCTGTAGTGATTTCGCCAGTTTCCATCTCTTCTGTAATAGATGAAACAGGTATAGATTGAATACTCTGTATAGTAACTTTATCGGTAGCAGTGATAGAAACAAGTCTGTATCCATAGAAAGTATTTCTTGGATAAAAATGAACTGGTTTGTCGTTGTCCGCAAAAATATAGTCTAGGCTCATACCAGTATTAGGAATACGCAGGTTCAGGCGGTGAACACTACCTTCTGGACCATCCATACCACGGCTCTTTGCCCCATTACCATCATTCAGCAATTCGGAAGTTACGCAGTTTAGTTTGGTACCTTTCTTAGCTTTAAATACAAAAGATGGAACGGCAGCACAGTTTTGACCAAAGTCAACTACCAGAGTTTCATTAGGAAGGAGTGTAATAGTTTCACCTTTAAAAAACTCTTTATTTATAATTACCTTACCATAATTATTATCATTTTTGCCATCCACATCTTTCCATATATATGCTCTTACCGGATTCAATGCTAAATCTTTGCGAAAATATATCTCAGCACCATTTGATGGTAATATTACTCCATTAAACTCGTTGTTTATCTCCGGTGTAGATAAATTTGATGAATTATCATAACCAGCTATTTCACGATCATCATAAATTTCACCATCAAATATTGCTGCATGTTTCACTTTACCAGCAATAGCTGCTTTCCAGTTTTGTGTATCGGTACCGTATAATTTAGTAGAACCATTTGCATATATTATTTTTAGCACTCCACGGAATGCACATTTTTTTCCTATCATGCCTTCGTGATTATCAGGAGTGATAATTTTATCGGCCCACCATCCCGGTGTTACTTGCACAGAGAGACTATTCTCTGCTCCTGCTTTTTTATTGAAAGCATCAGTAATATCGTATGTAAATGATCTTTTTGTCTTGGAATAATGGGTAAAACCAGGTTTAAGGATCTCCTTGCCAATGAGATTTCCATTGACATACAGGTCGTATATACCAAGTCCTGATGTCATCCATATAGCAGCAGTTACTTTATTTTCATTCTTTATTGTTGATGTAAACCAATTCGCTCCATCAGCAGCACGCGTTCCATGGCCTTTTACTACTGGAGCATTTGATACAGAAATCCACTTTGAAGCGTTCCATGCCGAGTTATCAAGTGCGTCTGTTATGTGTCCTTTCTCCAAGTTTGAGTGTGTTCCACAAGAAATCATCGAAAAAGTGACAAAAGCTAATACAGCTTTATCAATCTTATTGTATCTCATATTATTTAGATTTAAAGATGTGTTATTTATGTTACTACAAATGTATAAAAAAACATTCTCAATTAATTATATTATCAATTATTATATGCATCTGCAGGGGATATCTATAGTGAGTGCATATTTTTTCTGAAGTTTTAAGAAACTGTTTTGAATTTATTCGATAAATTTATTAAGCATGATTTTGCAGAATGCCAGTTGTACAATAAAATGAATAGTATGTACTTTATGTGATAGGTACAAAAGAAAGGGAGATAGCATTAACAGCTATCTCCCTTTCTTTTAGAATTATAATTTATAAAGGCTACTTCTTTATAAAAAGTTTATATTGTTAAGTTTATATCAACTTTTACCAACTAGGATTCTGCTTCAAATTTGAATTCAGTTTAATCTGATCAGTTGGAATAGGTTGCAAATAGTTCTTCAAAGAGAACTTACGGTTTGCAGCCAACTCAACAACAATTGCTCCTGGTTCTGTTGGGGTTAAACCTGCATAGCTATAAGTGATCTTATGATCATTAATAAGCCCTGCATAAGAAGATGCTACATAAACAGGTTTCTTATCTGTAGGATTTATCAATGTCTTCAAGTAAGAATCTGTGCCATTGTATTCTACATAAGCACCACAACGAGGCTGACCTGCAAGTTCCTGTTCTGCTATTCCCCAACGGCAAAGATCAGTTAAACGTTGTCCTTCGCCATATAGTTCTGTAGCACGTTCACGGCGAATCTCACCAAGGAAAGTTAACTGACCACCTAATGATGCAGCCTTAGCTATTAATGCAGCATTCAAAGGAGCAACACCACCACGAGCGCGAACTTTATTTATAGAGTAATCAAGATCTGCATCAAAAATTGATCCATTGCCCAATTCACAAGTTGCTTCTGCATAGATCAAAAGAATTTCAGGGAAACGAATATGCATACAATCCATAGCTTCATCTCCAGCTGCACCTAATGAAGCCAACTCACTACGGAACTTACGACCTCCCATACCAGAACCTGCATTACGCAAATTTGGAACATTCTGATAAGTAGCCTGCGCTAAAGTGTAAATATCAACACCGTATTGAGCGCCTGTTTTGTACATTCCCCAGCCCCATGCATAATCCATTGCAGGAGTAACGCATGCCGTCAATCTGTAATCGCGATTCTGAAGTTCGGCATTCATGTCTGTATATCCTTTGAATAAAGGAGACAAGTGTACTGGAAGACCATCACTGCAAAGGTACATATCAGATAACTTACGAGTCATGCCTGCCGGCCAACTATGTGTAAGGTTTGTACCACTCTTGCGATTAACCTTATCATATACACTTCGGAATATAGATTCTTTGTTAGAAGATTTACTCAAACCTGCTGGATTAGAATCAGTTCCTTCCAGATTAAAAAGATAGTAGTAACTAGTATGAGCATACATTTGAGGATTCTTGACTGTTGCGATACCGCTTACATCTTCTACACCTTTCCAAAGTTCAAATGTTTTTGAGTCAATAATTTCTTTAGAAAGACTCTTAGCCATAGTCAGCATGTCGGTAATAGAAGGATAACTAGCTGGTTTGGCAGATCCTGCACCAGACTGTACACCATCACCATCAGTTTTAGTTCCAACATATTTTTCAAAAGTTCCTTCATACAAACAAACTCTGGCTTTAAATGCTTTAGCTGCTTCAAGAGTAACATGTCCGTCATTGTTGGTAGAAGCCACCGTTGTATTCTTCAATTTCTGAATTGCAATATCAAGGTCTGATAAAATCTGAGCAACTACTTCATAGCGGGAAGCACGAGATCCCCAAACTATATCATCATTTGTATCAGTTACTTTATTAGCAATAGGTACACCACCAAAACGTTTCAGCAAGAAGAAATGATGCCATGCTCTAAAGAAATATGCCTGGCCAACAGGAGCTGCAATTTCTTCCTTATTACTATATTCTTCACCTTTCTGAATCAAGATATTTACCGGGCGCAACCACTTATAAGTCTGTTCCCAATAAGTATCCGTTGTTCCGGCTGAGTTTATTCCACTTATATCATCTCCAGCTGCAGAGACAAGATCTGTTCCAAAGTCAAAATTAATAGGATAAGTTGTATTTCCTCCCCAGGCATATATATTGGTATGCAGATTATTAGCAGCATACTGAAACTGAGTCAGGTTTTTAAAATAAATAGCTTCAGTTTGTGAATCCAATGGCTGTAATTCAAGGAAGTCATTGACACAACTTGTTGTTAACAAAGTTCCCATCACCAGGGATAATATTATTTTATTTGTTTTCATACGTTATTAATTGTGAGGTTAAACATTAAAATGTCAGATCTACACCGAATGAGATAGTACGTGCATAAACATCCACATTTCCTTGTCCGGTTGCAGCTTTACTCTCTGGATCAAAACCATCTTTTACATTAGAAAACTCAAACAAGTTGTCTGCAGAAATATAGAAACGAAGGTTTTCAATAGAAGCACGACGAATTAAACTCTTTGGTAAAGAATAACCTAAAACAACATTCTTAGCACGTGCATACCAACAATTACTTATGTTTATATCATTATATTGTTTATAGTTCCAGTTGTTACGGCTACCATTACGAGACATAATTGGGTAACGGGCATCTGTATTATCTGCAGTCCAAGTATTTCCCCAGAATATTGCATTCTGGTTTGTCCATCCACTATACCAAGGAGAAGCCAGCTGACCTTCACGAGCAATATATTGTTGACCAACACCTTGAATAAACATTGAGAAGTCAAAGTTTTTATAGTTTGCACCTAAGTTAATACCAAACTGATAATGAGGATTGGCATCACCGTAGTAATAAAGGTCGTCTGTAGTTATTCTGCCATCAACATTTAAATCTACTTTTTTCACGCATCCAGGAGTTAACTGATTAGAAGTTCCCTGAGTAGGATGAATACCGCCCGATTTCTGAGTTATTGCAGTATAGTAAGCATTTACCTCATCCTGAGTTTGAAGATAACCATCTGTTTTATAAACGTAAAGTGAGTTCAATGGTTTTCCTTCAATAAATGAAGAAGCACCAACTTTATTATTCATTCCATTAGCAATTGCAACTGCCCCCGAGTAATCTGTAATTTCTGTTTTAGCATCAGCCAAAGTCAATCCTACACGATATTTAAAATCATCACCAATCTTATCATTCCAGTTCAGAGATAATTCCCAACCTTTAGCCTGGAAGTTACCATTGTTCGTTTTTGGAGCAGAAGCACCTAGTGTCTGAGGATATGTCATAGAAATCAACATACCTTTGTTTTCACGGATATAATATTCGAATGTTCCTGATAAACGATTATTTAATACTCCAAAATCAAGACCAAAGTTTGTTGTTCCAACACGTTCCCATGTACGGTTTGAAGAAGTCATACCATTAACATACGCTGTAGTATATTTTGCTCCATTATATCCAAAGATTGTAGTACCTGTAGAAATAGATGATATATAGTCGTAATTACCAATACCAGTCTGAGAACCTGTTTCACCGTAAGAAGCACGGAGTTTTAAATTATCAAAGACACCTAAATTTTTTACGAAATTAAATTCAGAGAAACGAACACCGGCAGAAAGACCTGCAAAATTGGCCCAGCGATTATCTTTAGAGAATTTAGAAGAACCATCACGACGGAACAAACCTTCTAATAAATAAATTCCTTTATAATCGTAATTCAAACGACCTAAATAAGAGATCATGCCAACATCATTACTACCACCAGTGGCCTGAGCTGTAGTTGCATCACCAAGATTGATATCATCCAAATCATTAGATGACATATTCTGACGATAACCATAAAGTTTCTGGTAGTGAGTCTTTTCACCTGTAATACCAGCCATTAAACCTATATTATGACCTGCAAATTCACGGTTATAATTCACAAATGCATTATGTGTTTGATAAAGAACATCTTCATAGGTATTTTTTACCCAGCAGTTTGCATCAGTAGTCTGGCTCTTAATAGAACCTGTACCCAAGGAATAATCAGGATTTCCACTTGCAGTAGTTGTTTCACCCGACCAGTCATACATTGTTACTTTATTCTGGCGTTCTACTAGCCAATGTTTACGAAGACGCACATTTGCACTTCCCGATACTGTTAACCCCTTTGTCAATTTAGCTAAATCTAAAGTAACTTTACCACCTAAACGAAGTATTTCTTCAGTACTTTTTGTACGACCACCTTCAACCAACTTAGCTAACAAGTTGTTGTTACCAAATGTATCATAAAATTGTCCATAACTATTATACAAAGGGAAGATATAGAAATCCTGAATACCATTACCTACACCTTGAGTTGGAGTATCAGTAATACGTTTATCATAAGAAACATTGAATTCTGTTTTAATCCAATCATTTACTTTATAATCGGCATTGGTACGGAAGTTGTATTTCTGCTGACCATCAAAAACGATATCTACTAATGAGCGGTCTTTAGCATAACCCAAAGAAGTCATTACTTTCAGTTTATCAGTACCACCCGAGATGTTAACATTATGAGATTGTCCCCAGGTATTGCCGTAAACAGCATCAAACTGATCAGAAGAAGGGTCAAGAACACGCCATAAGCCAGCAACGACACCTTCATATCTTTCACCATTAGCCATTTTTCTCCAGATATCTTCCGGCCACATCCACCAACTATATTGTGGATTACCATCTTTGTCTAGCAATGCATAAGCGTCATTTTCAGTAGCATGGCATAACATTTTTGACCAAGTCTGACCATCAGCAACAGGGAATTTATTACCTACAACATTTGTATGAACACTACCAGAATAAGTAACCTTTACTCTACCTTCCTTACCACGTTTAGTTGTTACTAGAATTACACCAGCACCAGCCTTTGTACCATAAATTGCCGCAGCAGCATCCTTCAACACAGAAATACTTTCTACATCGTTGGGATTAATTTGAGAAAGCTCCCATTGATAAGCCTCTACGCCATCAATCAATATCATTGGGTCAGTAGCATTAACAGAGATTCCACCACGTAATGTGATATCAGTGCCTTCATTACCTGGACGAGAAGATGTACGTGTAATAGTTAAGCCTGGGATAGTACCTTGCAATGCAGATGCCATACTCTGAGTAGCTTTACCTTTCAAAACTTCATCACCCATTACCTGAGCTACAGAACCTGAAAGAGTTGCTTTCTTCTGTACACCATAACCCACAACTACAACTTCATCTAATGTCTGTGCATCTTCTTTCAAAGATATCTTTACTTTATTACCTGTTATAGCAACTTCTTGTTTTAAATAACCAATGTATGAGACTACCAGTTTACCTTTTGCCGGAGCATTTACTGTAAAATTGCCCTCAACATCAGTTATAGTTCCTGTTGATGTTCCCTTAACAAAAATACTGGCACCAATAATAGGTTCTCCCTTTTCATCTGTTACTGTACCTATTACTTTTACACTCTGCGCAAACGATGCTACAGAAGCAATAAGCATCAGCATACATGCTAAAATCATTTTAGATAGAAGACTTTTATTTATCTTCTTTTTCTGATCCGATTGTTTCATAAATAAATATTTAAGTGTTAACAAAATATGAAATATTTTCTCATTAAAAAAACTCTCGGAGATATTTCTCCATTTAATTGCCTTTTACGGCCACATTTACTCAGTTTAGATTCATTGTCCATAAGCTTCTTTCATATATTATAAATTTATTGGTTGATTTTTATATGCATTGTTTTATATAGTTACGCATCACTTTTCTTCCTATCATCAAATGGTTTTCTACAGTACGCTTGCTTAAGTTCAATTCTTCAGCTATTTCTCCGGTAGACTTTTCATAAAAGCGATTCATTATATATATTGTCTTACGCTGGGAAGGGAATGACTGAAGTTTATTCTTCTCAAGGAAAAGAATTTCTTTCGCATGTAAATTAGGTTCGGTCTCATTAGTATATGTTACCGCATGATCATATATGTACGAAGTAATTTCTTGCTTTTTATAGTAACGACGGAGGTAGTCGATTATAATATTACGTGCAATCGTAAAAAGGAAGTATTTTACGGTTTCTTCTCTTAACATCAACTTATAATCAATCAAACGGATAAATACATCTTGTGCTAAATCCTCAGCATCATACTTATGATTAATTCTATAAGTAATGTAATTAAGTATGGTTTGATGATAATCATTGTATGAACGTTCAATGAAACGATCAGAGTTGTTTAATGTACTTTCCATAATATCAGCTTTAATAAAGTTATGCTTTACGGAAGCAAATATATAGAGTAAAAAAAAGAAAGCAAGAGTTAATAAAGGTCAATACATCTCATACCATTTCATAAGACATAATTAAAGATAAGCATTTGATTTTAAACAAATTAGAAATATCAACCGGATAGTCTCAAATAATTGTATTATACTTACTTTTGAACAGATAATATCAGATAATAACATTTCTATGCTGTTCAGCATAAAAGAAAATGCACTTACCCATTATGAGCAAGTGCATTCAAATAGTTTAAATAATAAAACCGATCAGATTGTAGGTTTTATTTAGAAGATTCCATTTGCTGGATATACTCGTTAGGAGTAATTCCGGTTAGTTTTTTAAATGATCTGAAGAAGGATGCGCGCGAACTAAATCCACACTTTTCAGACAATGCAGTGAGAGTATATCGAGAATACTTTGGATCATTAGCCAACTCTTTAAATTCAGCAATACGATATTCATTCACAAAATCATAATAATTCTGATTCAAATATTGATTAAATACATAAGAGAGTGAATGAGAAGTACATTTAATAGCATGAGCCAAATCGGAAATCTTTAAATTCGGATTAATATATGGCTTATCCTTTTTCATATACTTCGTGAGATTATTATAAATGTGCTTACACTCTTCGCTACTCAGCTTTGCAAATTTATACTTTTCTTCATCTTGCTTTACGCGTTCTTGTTTCGAAGATTCTTTTTCAGTAGAATCCAGATCTTCGTCCGAAGTTGATTGTACCTCTGTTTCTTCAGGCTCGGATGATTCGGATAATAAAGTCTCTTCTTCTTTTTTTATTAATCGCTTACGCAAATAATTTCTTCCCCAAAGAGCTAAAGCAATAATCGTTGCCACAACAGCAATCCAAAATATAACAAGTAAAAACGGACTGATCATAACAGATATAGTTTCTTCTGATTTTTCATCGCCTTGAAGGCGAACATGAAATGTATAACTTCCAACAGGAAGATCGTAATAGGATACTTCATTTTTCCCGGTTATTGTTTGCCAATCCTCATCATATCCTTCAAGTTTATATTCATAAATCATGGAGGAAGGGTCACTATATGTGAGACTTGAAAACCGGAAAGTCAAATTATTCTGATCTCTTGATAGTGAAATATCTTTTTCAGCTCTGATCTCTTCCTGCATATCACTATCAAGGGATTGACCATTTACCAAAATATCAGTTAAAACAATAGAATAAGGGTTTCGTTTAGTGGAAGCAACCAATGCCGGATCTACAGACAGTAACCCTTTTGAATTTCCAAACCACAATTTTCCTTTTGCATCTTTATAGCAGGCTGCTACATGAAAAATAGGATCTGGTATTCCATCAGTAAAATTAAAACTTTGCAGAATACTTTCATCACGATTCATACTAATAATGCCATTATCTCTACTGAGCCAGTATTTTCCGGCATTATCTTCTATAACAGACATAAAAGCATTGCCCAGTAACTTATGTTTCATTTTCAAACATTGAAAATTACGCATAGATAAATCTGATTTGAAAACATCTCCTTTATCGGGACAAAAGAAGATATTGTTATGCGAATCCTGATATATATATCTTATTTTCTCCTTATTAAAGAAGCCTTGAGGAAAAATATTCGATTTAATGCTTTGAGAAACAGGATCGAAAATACACAATCCATTATCTGTTGCTATCCACCCTTTCTTTGTTGAATCAAAGAAGATATAATATACATTCCCATCCAGTAACTGTGAGTTTGTACTTGTATATGTTTTTATCTCTTTGGTTAGCTTGTTATAACAATGCACTCCCTGAGAAGAAGCAATCCATAAATTGCCGTTACTATCTTCTTCAAAATGAAAAATGTGACCTTTCTGAAAAACATCTTCTTTATTTAAGTCGTGTAAAGAAAGAGTCTGAGGATTAAGCACGGACACTCCCCCACCATAAGTACCTATATAATATTCGTTATTATAACGACGTAAAGACAAAATAAGGTTAGAGCGAAGTGACGATTTATTATAGCTCTTTACCAGTTTCTTTTCTTCCGAAATATAATACAATCCTTCACGGGTACCAATCAGCTTCTCTTTATCATGAATTACAAAAGAACGAACCGGCAAATTGGATGAATTAAAAAGCGGAGGGAATGAATAAACCCTAAAAAGATTATTTTGATATAGGCTGTAATCAAATCCGGCTTGATAAAAACCAATCCAGACAATACCGTCTCTGTCTACCAACAAAGAATATACTGAGTTTGAACGAATTCCGGCTTTATCCTGAGGATTGTACTGAATTGAACGTACAACTTTTTGCTGGCTATGAGATAAGAAATGAACTCCATTTCCATCAGTAGCCACATAAATCATCTCTTTTCCATCGCTTGATAAATCTGATATAATATTACTTCCAACCTCCATGGAACGGGAAAAGCGAGAAGTAGGAATATCAAAACGAACAAGTCCGGCATTTGCCGTTCCCAGGTATAAAGTAGATCCGATAATAGTTATCTTAGAAAAACTATTCAGATTAGGTGAATCATTAAAGCGAAATTGCTTGATCTTGCGGGTTTGAGTATTATATGAGTAAAGTCCCAAAGGAGTTGCCATCCATAGGGTTCCGATTTTGTCAATAGCCATTCCCAGAATATGATTTCCTGAAGAAAGGATATTGTTATCGGGTATAATCTGGTTGAAACTTCCATTGTTATAGATAAAGACTCCCTTTTCGCTACCGACATATAAAACATTATGCGAATCCTGAATCAAAGAATGTACACCGCAATTTATTAAGCCAGATGAGAAGAGCTCTAACTGATCTGTCTTCTTATTAAGTTTCCAAAGTCCGAGTCCGTTTCCGGTCCAAAGATTCTTATCTTTTGTTTCTAATATTGAACTAACGCGTTTTTTATTGATATCAGAACCGGAAAAAGGATAATGTTTAATAGTTACTCCATCAAAGCGTTCCAGACAGTTGTCTGTTCCTATCCACATAAACCCTTGCGCATCTTTATAGAATGCATTAACCAATAAATCAGACAATCCTTCGGACATTGTAAGTCCACGAAAAGTATATGATTGCCCATATATAGAAACAGAAAGAAGTAATAGCCAAAGCATTAATAACTTCTTTCTACCATTCATTATCAAAATTAAGTTTTTCAATGTATTCTTTTAACCATTTATTTGTAAAGGAATATGCAAATATAGCTATTTTCAATGATTAACAATGTTTAATAATGAAAAAACAGAAGCGTTTTTTAGCTATTATATCCATAAAAATAGCATATACTGTAGTTTACAAACAAGGTTCAGACAAAGATTTATTGTTTAATCTCAGACTCGAATATTTATACCCCGTAATACATTTGCAAAAAAGAAAAAAAGCACACTCTCAAGAAAACCTGGCTAACAAATATTTCTTCATCGTTTATCTTTTCACTTCAACGTAATTTGCAGCAGGCAACTTATAGGCTTTACCAGAAATAACTATTTTACAAGGAACACTTGATGAATAGAACCATTTACCTTGCTTATTTTCTAAAACAACATTTGCTAAAGCAGAAGTTTCTATCGAGCAATTGGTTCCTTTCAACAAACGTCCATTTCCCATAAACAACACACAATTACCGGTATTTTCCACTCCAATTACAGCATAAGCAGCTTCCGATGTCATGTTCTGATACGAGGCCTTAGTCACTGATTCTGACAAGAAAACATAATCTATTCTACCATTTTTACAGGCAATTTTAATACCTACAAAATCGTTTGCAGTGGTCTTTGCATCAAAATAAGAAACCGAAGCGATATTACTTGGTTCGCTCTTGCTACTTGGTTCAAAGACAGAAACAAACGGACGTGTCCATGCTTCTCCATTCTGACGAGCAACAAAGGTTAGTGTTGGTGAATTCTTTATATCATAAGGCATTGGTGTACGACTCATACTTTCTGTATATGGTGCCAATACGCTAAAAATCTCACGATTCTTTTCTCCTTTTACCCACATATTCATTGAAATATCATCGCCACCGGGCACTGTCATGGTAAAGGTAGTTTTAATATCCTTGTCGGTAACCTGCGATTTCTGATTATACAAATAAGAATAAGCATACAGGTGAGCACCGGCAAAAGCAAGATCATCAGTTGGTTTCAAATGAAGAGAATCTCCTGTTGATGCATCTGCTACAGACATCTTTTGGCCAAGATTATGATATATATAATCGTGCATCTTATCACCACCTTTTTGTTTTTTCGAGCGGAAAATATCCACATAATATCCATGTTTATCGTCAGTCCTGATAATACTCATCAAACGATTCTGATCAGCTTGTGTTTCAGGTTCCAGAAAAGAGACATCAGAATATGTTATTCCGGTAAATATACCATCTCTTTGTTCGGACTGAGGATAATTACCTTTCACTTCAAAACCATGATTACTTTTCATTTCCGGATAACGCGAAATACCATCTACGATAACGGTATTATGAGCAAGGAACTGTGAGTAATATTCTGCATAATCTTGTGCAAAATACCCGGATCCAAGACCAGCATCGGGTCCTAGAATATAGCCTTTACCGTAAAGTTCCATCGTTATACCGTTGGAATGCATGTGGTTACCCAACGATGCCGCTTCTGAAATCATCAATCCATATCGGGGATTCATGCTGTTGCGCTGAACCAGCCAACTAACATTGGGGGCGTAAAACAAAGGAGATGTATAGTCTTCAATTTTACCTGCCGGTACCGAAGGATCAAGCACCAAAGGTTTATCACTGAAAAAAGAAGTGATCTCAGCCGGAATATTCTTTTTATCTTTATCTGCCTTTCCAGCATCTTCATTCAGTAGTTTGTACATTCCGGTAAAATAGTTCTCTTGCTCTTTTTTACTGAATTTCTGCGCATTGGCTATCATGCGTGCATAGAAATCAGTACGAGGTTTCCCGTAATGTGTATCTCCAAAACCAGTAGTGAATCCATTCGGAAAAAGATATTGTGGAATGTGAGCCACGGCTTTCTTAATGACAGGCATTTGTTCTAATGCATCAAAATTCATGGTGCGGGCATACATATCTACGAAGTTGGCGAAATCACCTACTACATTCTGACTGTAACCGGGGCATTCTCCCCAGATTCCTGTATTAGAGTCGAAACCATAATTCATTAATTTTGTGAGCGACCACTGACGAATACTTGATTTATTAAGCACATAATCAAGGTAATAGCCACGTCCTTTTTTATCAGCATAATGGCCATCGTCTTCCAGTATTAATCCTATATTATTTATATAGACAGCCTGAAATAAATCCCAGTTATTGTGAGGAACACCTCTATCTATTATATTATCTGCAAACTTTTTGAAAGTAGAGGCATATATATCCATTTTATCAGCCTTATGTTCTTTCAGATAATAGTAAAGGAAATCGTAAGCAGGAACCAAAGCATTTAATATATCTTCGTGAATAACCTCGAAAGAAGAGAGTCCTACAAGTGTTTGCTGATGACCGTGATTAAGATCATAAGGCACTTTACGGTAATACATTCCCGTCATATACATATCGAAAAGGTCCTGAGCAAACTTTGCATATTTTTCTTCGCCTGTAATCCAGTATACAAATGCTGCATCACGGGCCATGTTCATAATTTCCAGATTTATAGACTCAATATTTCGTCCGGTTTTCGACTGTTCGGCCCACTCCAGCGGACGACCTTCCTTGGAATTATTGTGGAAATAAAGTCCACGGGGATCGTCCATATAAGGAAGTATATCTTCAAGTTTAGGTCGACCATAGATAGTATTGGTAGCGCGTGTTCCGGTATAACGAACAGTAGGAACAGGAGCATTTCCTTCGGCATGAGAATAAACTTCACCGTTAATAAAAACATCTGTGCTATGCGTTTTCCAATACATCTGCAATCTTGAAACAATCCACTCGGGATCTGTTATATGACGATTCACATAAGTATCTATACGGAGTTTCAGTCTGGTAAAAACATCTTTAGCCCATGCTTCGTTAGCTATTAACTGTTTTGTTTCTTCTTTCCCCTTGGCATTAGTCAGCACACGAGGATGTTCCTGATCTAAAGAAACAGGAATCTGAATATGCTGTGCACTTAACTGTAAAGAGGTAAAAAGGCAAAAAAGTAATATTATTCGTTTCATCTTTCCATAATAATTTGATTCTGTAAATTTAGTACGAATAAACCAAAAGATTTACTCAATGCTATATAATATTTTCCCTCAATTACTGTTTTTCCGTCGGTTTCACATCTATAAAACATTCATTTCCAACAATGAAACACATTTTAACTCAGCTTTTCCATTTTCAGGAACAACTTATAAGGTTATATTCTGACAATACGTTTTACTTTTTGACTTAACTAACTGATTATAAGCTGCGGAAAAATTAGTTTCACCCCCTATAATAACAGAAAACAATGGGTGTTTTTCCGCAGATTACCAAAAGCATTATATACCTTATTAATTGAAATAAAAAAGGGTGAAAACCCATTCATGGAAAGGCCATTATTGGTGTTAGATTTTAAATTATTGGCGGTAGATTTCAAATTATTGATGAATGGTTTTTATTTATTGGCGAATAATGTGTATTTTTGCATGCATAAAATTCCAAACTATACATTATTATATTATGCAAGAAAAGATTATCATTCTTGATTTCGGTTCACAAACCACCCAACTTATTGGTCGCAGGGTTCGTGAGCTGGACACGTATTGCGAGATTCTACCTTACAACAAATTCCCAAAAAACGATGAATCTGTTAAGGGAGTTATTCTTTCCGGAAGCCCTTTCTCTGTATACGATGATGCGGCTTTCAAAATCGATCTAAGCGAAATCCGAGGAAAATATCCTATTTTAGGAATCTGTTATGGTGCACAATTTATTGCATATACTAACGGTGGTAAAGTTGAACCGGCTGCTACTCGTGAATACGGACGTGCTAATCTTGGTTCTTTCTGCAAAGACAACGTGTTGTTTAAAGGAGTAGAAAAGAACTCACAGGTATGGATGAGCCATGGTGATACTATCACTGCTATTCCTGATAATTTTAAAACTATTGCTTCAACAAATGAGGTTGCTATTGCAGCTTATCAGGTTGAAGGTGAACAAATATGGGGTGTACAGTTCCACCCGGAAGTATTCCATACAACAGACGGTACACAAATTCTTCGCAACTTCGTTGTAGATGTTTGCGGATGCAAGCAAGACTGGAGCCCTGCTTCTTTCATTGAAAGTACTGTTGCCGAGTTGAAACAACAACTTGGAGACGACAAAGTGGTTCTTGGCCTTTCAGGTGGTGTTGACTCATCTGTTGCTGCTGTATTGCTTAACAAGGCAATTGGTAAGAACCTGACTTGTATCTTTGTAGACCACGGAATGCTTCGTAAGAATGAATATGAAAATGTATTGACTGATTACGAACACCTTGGTTTGAACGTAATTGGTGTAAATGCAAAAGATAAATTCTTCGGCGAACTTGCAGGTGTAACTGAGCCTGAACGTAAGCGTAAGATTATTGGTAAAGGCTTTATCGATGTATTCGATGAAGAAGCTCACAAGCTTAAAGATGTGAAATGGCTGGCTCAGGGTACTATTTATCCTGACTGCATTGAATCTCTTTCTATCACTGGTACAGTTATCAAGAGCCATCACAATGTAGGTGGTCTTCCTGAAAAGATGAACCTGAAACTTTGCGAACCTCTTCGCCTTCTTTTCAAAGATGAAGTTCGTCGTGTAGGTCGCAAATTGGGTATGATGGAGCATCTTATCAACCGTCATCCTTTCCCAGGTCCAGGTTTAGCCGTTCGTATCCTTGGCGATATCACTCCAGAGAAAGTACGAGTACTTCAGGAAGCAGATGATATCTTCATCAGCGGATTACGCGAATGGGGACTTTACGATCAGGTATGGCAAGCAGGTGTTATCCTTCTTCCAGTACAGTCTGTAGGTGTTATGGGTGATGAAAGAACTTACGAAAATGCAGTTGCACTTCGCGCCGTTACTTCAACCGACGCCATGACAGCCGACTGGGCTCACCTTCCTTACGAATTCCTTGGAAAGATTTCTAATGAAATCATCAATAAGGTAAAAGGTGTGAACCGCGTTACTTATGATATCAGTTCAAAGCCACCTGCAACTATTGAATGGGAATAGTATTGTTCCTTTAGAGGAATAACTTGAGATATTTTATAAAGAGACTAGACATTTTGATTGAAATGTTTAGTCTCTTTTTTTGTATTAATAAGCCCAGCCGTCTTTTCTGTCGTATTGATTGCTTATAACAACCTTCCAAATCACAAACTAAACAAAGTCAACCAAATAGAGTAAAACCCTGAATAATTCAGCTCTTTTGACTTAACCTGCATAATCTCTGTTCAAAAAACATAAAATATTTCTTCAATTTGTTTTGCTATTTCAAATTATACTTTTACATTTGTGGTGTACTACTATCGTAGTACACTATTTTAATATCTATTTATAATCTATCAGGCTATACACAAAGTAATCAGATATTTAAAGTTTATACATATATAATATCTGATTATATAAAGAATAGTTATGATTCAATAAATAATAGAATAGCAAATTATAATGAGATTATTCTGTTTACTTTATTCCATAGACGTAATTTATATAAATCATAGCTAACGAACTTAACAAGAATGTTACAGAGTTTATTATATAAAAGTTTTGTATTGAGTATTTAATTTAAAA
This sequence comes from Bacteroidaceae bacterium, assembly GCA_963668125.1. Classification (GTDB taxonomy): domain Bacteria; phylum Bacteroidota; class Bacteroidia; order Bacteroidales; family Bacteroidaceae; genus Bacteroides. The sequence goes on from OY764215.1 coordinate 3,627,230, forward strand.
TTGTAGAACAATGATTATAGTAGCCTTTATCGTAATTATAGTAGCGCTGCTGACAGCATGATTACTGTGGTGCAGCTGTTTCTAATTAGTAAACTGTAAGTTAGGAGTAAATGATAATTAAATAATAAAATGAAATAAAATGCTGAAAATCGAGAATCTGTCCTTTGTATACAAGAGGTCACAAAAAAAACTATTTGAAAACTTCTCTCTATCGGTTGAGAAGGGTAAAGTGTATGGTTTGTTAGGTAAGAACGGCGTTGGAAAATCAACACTTTTATATCTTATTACAGGGCTTTTAATGCCAAAAAGTGGAAAGGTTGATTTTGATAATGAAGACGTATCTAAAAGATTGCCTAAAACACTTCAGGATATTTATATTGTGCCCGAGGAATTTGATTTACCGTCTATCTCTTTTCGCAAGTATGTTGAATCCAATAAATCATTCTATCCTCGTTTCAGTGAGGAAAACCTCGAGAAATATCTGCATTGCTTTGATTTGAATATGGATGTGCATCTTGGAGCCTTATCAATGGGACAGAAGAAGAAAGTCTATATGAGTTTTGCATTAGCTACAAACACTTCTCTTCTAGTTATGGATGAACCAACAAACGGACTGGATATTCCTGGAAAAAGTCAGTTTAGAAAGTTTATAGCATCTGGAATGAGCGATGAAAAGACTATTATTATTTCAACTCACCAGGTTAAAGATGTTGATAATTTGCTGGAACATGTAGTTGTAATGGACAGCAATAAAGTTTTGCTGAATGAATCTGTTTCAGAAATTTGTCAGAAGCTATTATTTGTAGAAACATCTAGTAATGATTCTGCAGAGGGAGCACTTTATGTTTCTCCTTCCATTCAAGGAAAAAGCATGATTCTTCCTAATAAAGAGAACGAAGAATCGGCTATTAATCTCGAACTATTGTTTAATGCTCTGCTAGCTGATACAGACAAATTGAAAATTTATCTTCAAAATTAAAAATCAAGGTTATGATTAAGAATAATTTTATAAGTTTTAAGCGCCTTACTCTTCTCTATAAAAAAGATTTTATAGAAAACTGGAAAACAATGCTTCTACGTTTTGTGATGCTATATGCCATAATGGCGATTATATTTAGTTTTATGGGGATTTCTGAATTCAAATCAAAAACTATAAATATTAATGATCTCGGGTATGGAGATATTTATTATTTAAGACCTGCAATATTTCTTTTCTGGGGATTTGGATGCCTTTTCGCCTCATTTATGATGGAGAAAATGAAAAACAAGACTAAGAGAATTGCATACCTGATGACTCCGGCAACCAATTTTGAAAAATTCTTCTCGAGATTCCTACCCGTTGTTGTTGTATTTATAATCGCTTTTTTTCTTGCTTTTAAATTAGCCGATTATACCAGGATAGCAATAGTCTCAATGCGTTATCCGGAATTCAATGTATATCCTGTAAATATTGCACAGGGATTATGTAGTCAGAATCCAGATGCAATGACAAATAACTGGATAGAATTAACAGCTCTATTTTCGGTATATCTCTTTTTCCAGTCTTTATTTGTATTAGGAAGTACATTGTGGTATAAGAACCCGTTCATCAAAACTCTTGCAACAGGTATGGCAATAACTCTGCTTTTTTATGCGGTAGACGGCCTATTGGTAAATTCTCTGTTTAATGAAAGTCAGTTGTTTAGTGTGGGAGATTATTGCGGGGATCTAATGGATAAATTGATGACAAAGCGAAATATCATCTTGATTTTTTCTTTTCTGACTCTTTTTAACTGGGTTATCTCTTATTTCCGATTTAAAGACTCTGAAATTATTAATAGACTCTAAACATATGAACTTTAAAGAAAGCAAAGCTATTTATTTGCAGATAGCAGATAGAATCTGTGACGAGATTATCTTCGGGCAATATCCTGAGGAAGAGAGAATTCCGTCAGTCAGGGAATATGCTTCCATTGTTGAAGTCAACTCAAATACAGCAATGCGCTCATTTGATTATCTTCAGTCTCAGAACATAATTTATAATAAAAGAGGCATTGGATACTTTGTATCCACCGGTGCAAAGAAATTGATTTTATCTCTTCGCAGGAAGCGTTTTATAGAAGAAGATCTTGAATGGTTTTTCCATCAAATCTACACATTGGATATTCCTATGGAGAAAATCGAAAATATGTATAACGAATTTAGTAAGAAACAAAATAGTATCAGACAATGAGACGCACAACAGTTATATTATTAGCAATCATATCATCGGTGTTATTATTATCGGTGATCTTTATTATTCATTTACGATTTTTTGCTCCGATTGGTAAAACTGAAAAAAACTTTTTATCAAATGAACAGTTGTCCGGCAAGGTCGATTCAATAAACGTCTCTCAGTATAAAGTTATCAAATTTATTGATGAAAGCAACAATGATATACATGATATATCAGGTTCGTTGATAGTTCAGCCATTTAAAAACGAGCAACAAAAAGGACAGTTTTACTATCCAAAAGAATTATCTTTTATGATAAATAAACAAGTATCGGGCGATACACTTGTTATTGTGCTAAGTTATCCGGAAAAACAATTAACTGCTCTTCTTGATCAATACAAGTTAAAGAGAATGCATTCGAACTTCAATCTTTATACCGACTCAGCTTCCTCGTTATCGATAAGAAATGAATCCAATAAGATGGGAACTGTATTCAAAAAGATGACATTAAAAGAAGCTACTGTTTATGGAGTTAATGATGTCCTTATAGACTCCTGTAAAATAGACAAATTAAATATTTCAGGCTATTATGCTCACATTTCTCTTACTAATAATAAGATAAATATCTTCAGTATAGATCTTGAGAACCTGAATAACTGGAATGTAGATAAATGTGATATCAATGAAGAGCATCTTACAGGAAAGGGAAATAATTATGTTAGTTTACCTAAAACTGAGTGTAGAAAGATGGTATGGAAGGGTAAAACAAAAGATTCAGAGCTCAGAGTTTCCCTGAAAGCTGACAAAGCAACTATATCATTTTAGTATAGTAAATAAATAATTTTACTACATAATAGAGACTATCCATTTATACAAAAGGTGGATAGTCTCATTTTTTTTGAAAGAATGAACCTTATGCCTAAACTTCTCGCATGAGCAACGCACAAAATAGGAAAGCTGATAATTACTTATACAGTAGAAATTTTATAAGTTATGATTGATAAACTATGCAAATTCAATGCTTTTATCAATCATAACTTATAAATAGATTGTATCTTTTATAGACATTGCCCTAGATTGAGTCCTGTATTTTTCTATCTTAGGAATGGTTTTGTGCAATGCAAGTCCTCCTCTGAAATATAAGTTTTTTTTAGTGAGGGGGGAAGGGGGGTAGATTGGTGTATTTCTATAACTTTCGTGAAAAAAAATAATAAGTATCCTTATTATAGGAAATATATAAATAGAAAAAATTAGAAAGTTATAAAAAGCTCCCCTCTTCCCCCCTACCCCCTACCCTATTTGGTCTCATTATTAAGAAATATAGCGACATCAAAATATTACTGTAAGCTCCGAAACATTTCTTCAGAGAGTTATAAAGCTCTTTAGTAATATTGATAATCAATTAGTTATAAGCATCAAAAAGTCCCGCCTGCTTTTCTGAAAAGCAGGCGGGACTTTGAATGAACTCCGGTCGGAGTTTGATTAAAGTCCGACCGGAGTTTTATAACTGCCTCTAATCGTTTTATAGATCTTGTTTTATCACCAAGATTAATTTACAATATTTTTCTTATTCCGAAAGAGGCATTACATTAACTATTCTATTTCTAAATTCGGTTTACATAATTTCAATGGGTAATGTAGGCCGAAGTTCTGTTGTCAAGAACAGGAAGGATTGGATATCCTAAAATCTTATAGACTTTGAATAATATACGTTTTTCTATAACTACTTGACAGCAGCTATAAACCAGTCAATAGTTTCCTGATTCAGTTTCTGAGCTTGCAAAACCGTAGGCAAATTAGCGTAATTTGCTCGGAATGCTTCCACTCGTTGTTTAAACTGATTAGGATAATAGGTAATGCATCCGCCTGCCGATTCCATTGTGCCTAGTTCTTCATTCAGTACGATGCCTGCTTGTTTCTGCTTGAGTTGAAGAACTGCAGCACGAACGTGGCGCATCTGAGCCTGAAGACCGTCTGTTACTTCCAAAGCATCTGTTGGATAAGTTATCTTAAGAACTTTCTCTTTGCTGCAATCAGTTTCAGGTACATTTACAGTAAGACTTAAGTCATTGCCATCGTATGTAAAGTCTGTCTGAACACCATTTACCATTACACTTTCTGGAACTGCAGAAGCTAGAACTTTAACTTTGAAGTTTCTTTTTGAAGGCATATCAGGATAACTTCCCTGACGAGCAGCAATCTTCACAGTTAGCACATTACCTACCTTTTCTGTTGACAACAGAGTTTTTGCATAATGAGTTGCATAATCTTTATCATTGCCATTATCTTCGTACATTTCAAAAGATCCTTGTTTGCCGGGGAATACTGTCACTGTTACAGGTTCATCATTATTTTGCAGATTCTTCACTTTATCATATAAAGGCAATATTGAACCGGCTTTCACATAAACAGGATATTCATCAAGATTAAATGTTCGTTCAATGGATTGTCCTCCTTTTAATAATGTGCCGGTATGCCATTCGTACCAATCATTTCCTTCTGGTAGCCAAACCTTAACAGTCGACTTGTCATTTTTCATCGGTGAAGTAATTGGGCAAACCAACAGATTATCACCAAACATATATTCATTCTTATTCTCATAAGCTTCCTTATTTTCGGGATAATCATAATACATAGGGCGACAAAGAGAGAGTGCTTCATCGTATGTTTTACGAGCCATTGTATAAACATAAGGAGCCATTTGATAACGTTCAAGAATCGTATTGCGAATCACTTCAAGGTATTTCTGACTGAAAGCCCAAGGTTCCTTGTTTAAATTAGAGTTCTTTGTAGAGTGGGTACGAAGAACAGGACTCAAAGCACCAAACTGAAGCCAGCGCACATAGAGTTCCGGATCAATATTATTAGCGCCCATGTGGCCACCAATATCATGACTCCAATAACCATAAAGCACATTGGAAGCTGTTGAATTGAAATATGGCTGAAAATCAAGTGAAGCCCAGGAAATATAAGAGTCACCGGAGAAACCAATCTGGTAACGGTGGTTTCCTAATCCTCCCCAACGATGGTAAAGCATCGGGCGAGTATCACGGTTTCGTTCCATATCAGAGAAAACAACATAATTAATCCACCATGTATTACTCAAATCTTTGAATTTTCCATCATTAAGCTTTTGTTGCCAGTCGAGCCACCAAAAATCAACACCCTTCTTTTCCATTGGACGAAGAATAGTATTAAACCATCCACTCATAAACTGTTTGTTTGATCCTTCGTAAGGAATCAGTTTTGTTGAATCAGGATTTACTCCCATCCATTTTGCCATAGCAGGAAAATTTTCTTCGTAATTAGCAATACCATCGGCAGGATGAAGGTTGAGGGTTATCTGAAGTTTATTTTGCTTCAAATATTTCAAAAATCCGTCAGGATCAGGAAACAGGCGACGATTCCATGTATATCCGGTCCATCCACCTTTACCAGCTTCAGTATAATGCCAGTCCATATCTACAACCAATACATCTAACGGAATATTATATGTATTAAAGTTATCAATAAGATTGCGTAGCTCATTATCGGAATAACTCCAGTAACGTGACCACCAGTATCCGAAAGCATAACGAGGAGGCAATGGTACTTTACCCGAGAAAGCTGTGAAATCTTTCAAAGCCGACTTATAATTATGCCCATAAGCCATGAAATAAAAATCCTGTCCAGCCTTATTTTTACGTTCGGTTACCCAAGGCCAGTCGGAATTATCAAATAAATAATTCTTTGAATCGTCAATAAATGTCCACCCATCAGTAGATAGCAATCCGTCTTCAATAGGCATAGGTTTATTGTCGTGCTCGTGAATGCCTCCATTGTATCCGTCAAGAGTACGATAAGTTCCTTTCAGATTACCTTTTTGTACATCGCCGAATTTCCAGGTTACATTTTTTTTATCCTTAAGAAATTTGACACTAAGATTTTTTGGAGTAAAGCGTCCGCTGCCAACTTTATATTTTAGTTCCACTTCGGATGTTTTAATGGTTAACCAACCTCCTTTGACACTTTGTGTAAACTGTGGCACCTGCAAGTTCCGGTTTACAGCTAAAAAAGAAGCCTGATCATTAAATAGCTTAGTACTATCCCATTCCATACGTATTACCCGGGGAGTTATTACTGTAAAACGAGCATCCTCCACCTTGACTACAGCTGTCTGATTTACTTTGGTTTGATTACTTGACACTGCCTGCATGCAAATAGATGGCAAAAGCAATATCATTAAAAGAACAATGTTTTTAAAGATTTTCATGATTAGATTTGTTTAGACTACTTATTGTATTACAAAAGTATTAAATAAAGTAGTATTTATGCAAGAATCTTCGAAATAAGAATTTAGAAATTTTATTAAACCAATCTTATAAAGAGGCAAATGACTAGTCTTTTTTATAACATCAATTGGCTTTCACATTACTTTATAGTACTTTTGCAGCCGTTTGGCAAATTCACGCAAATATATATGCTTAATTTCCAGAGGGATTAATGAATCAACCAACAATATAATCTATAATAATTTGTCATTGGGAATTGAATATTTAAAATGACAACAGAATCAGAAACAAATGACCAAAGACGAATTGCAGTCCAAAACAATTGACTATTTAAGATTTCCCTTAATTATCGGAGTGGTTTTTATTCACGCTTTCTCATCAGTAGTAATTGTAAATGGAGAGATTAAAACATGCGAATCTATTGGCCCGCTTTTCTATTATTCGAGTGAGTTTTTTTCTCATGTACTTGCAAGAACAAGTATACCATTGTTTTTTATAATATCCGGATTTCTCTTTTTCTATAGAAAAGAGTTCACACCTCAACTATATAAAGAAAAACTAAAAAGCAGATTCAAATCACTTTTTATACCTTATCTGTATTGGAATATCTTTATAATACTCTATCACTTTATTATCCAGAGCCTTCCAATAAAAAACAACTTATTATATGATGCTAATATAATTATAAGAAACTTCACATTTACTGATTTCGCTCATGCATTTGGAATTCTTTCACCCTGCCCCATAAATTACCCATTTTGGTTTATAAGAGACTTAATGCTGGCCGTACTAATATCTCCTCTTATTCATTCTTTTATAAAAAAGACAAAGGTTGCTGGAATTGTATTTTTAGGAGTTATCTGGTATTCAGGATTTTGGTTTCACCCGGCTATCATTCGTCCGGAAACACTGTTTTTCTTTAGCTTGGGTGCATTCTTTAGCATCAATAAAAAAAACATCGTTAAAGAATCACGCAAACTTTTCACGCCTTCGATAGTTATATATCCAATAATGGCTCTGGTTGACTTACTTACAAAGAATTTTGATTTTAATATATATATTCATAAGATAGGCATTATCTGTGGATGTGTCTGCTTCATAAATATTATAGCATACTTTATTGATAAAGAAAAAATCACTCCAAATAAGTCATTGGTTATTGGCAGTTTTATTGTATACGCCATCCATGAACCATTCATAAAAATATTAAGAATTATACTGTTTAGAACATTAAAACCAGAATCTGACGGACTAATGACTATGATATACTTTATAATTCCAATTTTAATTATTTTAATTACGCTGTCTATCTATTACGCTTCACGGAAGCTTTTTCCCCGGCTTACAAGACTAACCACCGGAGGCAGGTAACAATCTGATATATAAATAGGGTGTTAAAAAACAATCTATCGAATATCAAGTTATAATAAATCACAAAAAAATCAGATCTTACGAAAAATAGTTTCAAATTCAACTATCTTTTTCCAGTTATAATATTACCTTTGACGCCATAATTCTATAAAGCATTATATTTTGAAAACATTATCTATCGGAGACCTAAAGGCTCAAGTTCCAATTATTCAAGGTGGAATGGGCGTAGGAATCTCTTTATCAGGCCTGGCCTCAGCCGTAGCAAACGAAGGAGGTATCGGCGTAATTTCTTGCGCTGGTTTGGGACTTCTATACAATAAATTATCAAGTAATTTTAGTGAAGCATGTGTCTTAGGTCTTAAAGAAGAACTAAGAAAAGCTCGCGAAATGGTTAAAGAAACTCAGGAAAAAGCCAAAGGCATTATCGGAGTGAATGTTATGGTTGCCATGACCAACTTTGCTGACATGGTAAAAACATCCATTGCTGAAAAAGCTGACATTATATTCAGTGGAGCCGGACTTCCTCTTGATTTGCCAAGTTTTCTTCCAAAAGGAAGCAAAACAAAGCTTGTGCCTATTGTTTCATCGGCACGTGCAGTAAAAATCATCTGTGAAAAATGGCACAGTCAGTATGACTATCTTCCTGATGCTGTAGTTGTTGAAGGCCCTAAAGCCGGAGGACACCTTGGTTACAAGGAAAACCAGATTGCCGACGAACATTTTTCTTTGGAAGAAATTCTGCCACAGGTAGTAGCTGAAGTTGCAGTATTTGAAGAAAAGTACAATAAGAAGATTCCTGTGATTGCCGCTGGAGGTATTTACACCGGAGCAGATATTTATCGTATGATGGAGCTTGGAGCTTCGGGCGTTCAGTTAGGAACCCGATTCGTTACCACTGAAGAATGTGATGCTTCTGAAGCTTTTAAGCAACAATACTTAGATGCAAAGGAAGAGGATATTGAAATTATTAAAAGTCCGGTAGGTATGCCTGGCCGTGCAATTGGTGGTTCATTTATTGATCAGGTTAAGGAGGGCATCAAGCAACCTAAATCTTGTCCATTCCACTGCATTAAGACTTGCGATATTTCTAAAAGTCCATACTGCATTATGCTTGCTCTTTACAATGCATTCAAAGGAAACTTTAAAAATGGATATGCTTTTGCCGGAGCAAATGCTTATAGAGCAGAAAAAATTATGAGTGTTAAAAACACTATTTCTGAATTGATGAAAGAATGGAGAGAGAAAGAACTCTTCTCAAAAAAATAAAATCTATACTATACGGAAAACTAAAACGAGGACTTCCTGCTTATAAGGAGTCCTCGTTTGTTTTTAAAAGACGTTTTTACAAACTGTAATTTCTTCTTTTTGAAACTGCAATTGACTCATTTCAGGGATAATACTTGTAAAATGAGCTGATGCCATATGTGTTTTCAAGATTTTTGCACTCTCCCACTCTTCAACCATTATTAATGTTTGTGGGTTACTTACATCTTGAAGTAGATTATAACTTACACATCCTGCCTCTTTTCTAGATTCTTCAACTAAGACATTAGCCAATTTTAAAAAATCTTCAACTTTATCTTCCTTAACAAAAAATTTAGCAATCACTTTTACCATTAGATTTTCCTCCTATTAAAATTATTTTTTAAAGTTATAAAAAACAACATCAAAGATACAAATAGAATTGATACATCTATGAATTTTAATAAAAGATTATTCTATATGGATAAAAAACTATTACTAAAATGAATAAAAATCATCCTGACTATTTGCATTCCTTTTCCCGATTCGTGTATTTGCGAACAATAGATGGAAAAAGAAAAAGTATTGATTTTTATTCTTCTAAACGAAGTATAAGAACATTCTTTGTGTTTTCATCAATCCGGAAACGGTTATCGGTTCTTTCACCCACAAGCCAGAGAATTGTTTCACCTGAGCATAATACATAAACCTTTTCTTTCTGAAGAATAGAGAATTTAGCGTCAGTTAGATAATCGCTCACATTCTTTTTGCCTTTCATACCAAAAGGCACAAAGCGATCTCCTGCCTGCCATTTACGAAGCGTTAATGGAGCAGATATTTTATCAGCATCAAAGCAAGCTATTCTTTTATCTCGTGGAATAACGAAATCGGGTGTATAAGGGATTCGCTCTTCTTCGATAACTGGTTTATCGTCTTCCTGCTGTTCAATCGTTGACGATGAATCTAGTTTCCTCATCAGTAGATGTGTTCTGTCTCTAACAATAATCCAGGAATCGGAAAGGAACTTCCGGCCTGATTGCCTATCCAGACTAAGAAAGATATCATCTATCTGAGCGGGATTAAAACCAAGTGGGAACAGAATCTCAAAAAGTAATGAACGAGGCGAAGGTTCTACCAGAAGCTTATCTATGGAAATACCTTCTTGCGACAAAACTCTACTTTTGCCCTCCTCAACCACTTTGTTATATATAAGTGAAGCATCGGAAAGATGTGTAGCTGTTGAAAACAGACTAGCTTTAATAGAAGGATTAATAGTTTCCATCATCGGAAGAATATTCAATCGAATCTTATTGCGAGTATATTCATCCTGAAGATTGGTGCTATCGGTAACGAAATCTTGTTCCATCTCCTGCAAATAAGCAAGAATATCTTCCCGGCTTACAGCCAGCAGCGGACGAACAATGCATTTATTCTTCGGACTAATGCCGGTCAGACCATTAATGCCTGTTCCACGGATTAGGTTAAGCAAAAGAGTCTCTACGCTATCATCCCTGTGATGTGCCACAGCCACAACATCCGCATTCACCTCTTTGCGCAACTCTTCAAACCAATTGTAACGAAGTTCACGAGCGGCCATCTCAATGGAAACCTGATGTTCAGCTGCATAACCGTTAGTATCGAAATGGATTACATGAAGAGGGATATTCTGTTCCTTGCAGAGTTTACGAACAAAAAGTTCATCGCGGTCAGATTCTTCCCCACGAAGATGGAAATTACAATGTGCCGCTTCGCAAGAATAACCTAAATAAACCAACACACGAAGTAAGGCAACCGAATCGGCGCCTCCACTTAAAGCAATCAGAATCTTATCATTAAGTCCGAAAAGCTTTTCTTTTTCAATATAATGGGCTATCTGAAGATGAAACATATCACAAAGGTAAGAGTTTTAACGAACAATAAGTATGCCTATGTTTATTTAAAAACATTCTAAATAATTTGTTCACTCAACTATTATACTCTATCTTTGTATAAAACAATGTGAAGTATGCGTTTATCTGAACTAAACACAGGCGAAAGAGGCGTAATTGTAAAGGTTATGGGCCATGGCGGATTCCGCAAAAGAATTGTGGAGATGGGATTCATCAAAGGAAAAGTGGTCGAAGTGCTGTTAAATGCTCCTCTTAAAGATCCTATTAAATATAAAATTCTTGGATATGAAATTTCTCTTCGCAGAAGTGAAGCTGAAATGATTGAAATTATCAGTGAGCAAGAAGCTGAAGAACAAACTGGCGCATCGCCTCATTATCACGGATCAATTAACGAAGAAAGACTTTTAACTGAAGATGAGCTTAAGAAACTTGCTTTAAGAAAGCGTAGAACCATCAATGTAGCATTGGTAGGAAACCCCAATTGCGGTAAGACTTCTTTATTTAATCTGGCATCCGGAGCTCACGAGCATGTGGGCAATTACAGTGGTGTAACGGTGGATGCTAAAGAAGGTTTCTTCGATTTCCAGGGCTACCGATTTAAAATCGTGGATCTTCCTGGTACCTATTCTCTCTCGGCATATACTCCCGAAGAGATTTATGTACGCCAACACATCATTGAAGAAACACCGGACGTTATAATCAACGTTGTTGATGCATCCAATCTGGAGCGTAATCTGTACCTCACTACTCAGCTTATCGATATGAACGTGCGTATGGTGATAGCACTTAATATGTACGACGAACTGGAAGCCAGTGGCAACAAACTAAATTACCGGTTATTGAGTAAACTGTTTGGTGTACCAATGGTTCCTACTGTCTGCAAAAAGAACCTTGGAATAGAACATCTGTTTCACCTGGTAATCAACTTATACGAAGGAGCCGACTTCTTTGGCAAGAATGGTGAGATTCATAAAGAGGTTTTAAAGGAATTGCAGGATTGGCATCGTACTAACGTGAACGAAGCCGAACATGAAGAACACATGGACGATTATGTGGCGCCTGATAAATCTCGTCAGAAGATATACCGACACATTCATATCAACCACGGACCGGATATAGAAAAAGGAATAGAGTATGTAAAAGCCGAAATCTCAAAGAACGAAGAAATAAGACATCTTTACTCTACCCGCTATCTTTCCATTAAACTGCTTGAAAACGATAAAAGCGTAGAAAAGTTTATCCGTACACTTCCTAATAGTACCGAAATATTTGCCGCTAAAGAAAAAGCAGCCAGAAAGATTCAGATTGCAATGAACGAAGATAGCGAATCGGCTATCACTAATGCCAAATATGGATTCATAACAGGAGCGCTCAAAGAAACCTTTATAGACAATCACCTGGAAAAGGATCAGATGACAAAGGTGTTGGACACCATTATTACGCATAAAATATGGGGATACCCTATATTCTTCCTGTTCATGTGGATTATGTTTCAGGGAACGTTCTCTCTGGGAGCCTATCCAATGGCTGCTCTTGAATGGCTGGTAGATGTTCTCAGACACTTTGTAGAAAACACTATGGCAGCAGGTCCGCTGAAAGATATGATTGTAGACGGAATAATAGGTGGAGTTGGTGGAGTTATTGTTTTCCTACCAAACATTCTGCTACTTTACTTCTTCATTTCTTTAATGGAGGATTCGGGATACATGGCCCGTGCAGCATTTATTATGGATAAAATTATGCACAAGATGGGACTTCATGGAAAATCATTCATTCCCTTGGTTATGGGATTTGGATGTAACGTACCCGCTATTCTTGCATCAAGAACCATTGAGAACAGAAAGAGCCGACTAATCACCATACTGGTAAATCCTTTGATGAGCTGTAGTGCACGCTTGCCTATTTACCTGCTGTTGGTTGGAACATTCTTCCCAGGCAAGGCCAGTCTGGTTCTGCTATCCATATATGTAACCGGAATACTTCTGGCTGTATTAATGGCCCGATTGTTCAGCAAAGTACTGGTTAAAGGTGAAGATACTCCTTTTGTAATGGAGCTCCCTCCCTATCGAATGCCAACCATGAAAGCCATTACCCGTCACACATGGGAAAAAGGACAGCAATACCTCAGAAAGATGGGAGGAGTAATTATGATTGCCTCTATCATAATCTGGTATTTAGGCTATTACCCTAATCATAATTCATACAAGACCGTTTCAGAACAACAGGAAAATTCCTATATCGGTCAGATTGGGAAAGCCATAGAACCTGCCATTAAACCATTAGGTTTCGACTGGAAGCTTGGAATTGGTTTGGTATCGGGTGTTGGAGCAAAGGAATTAGTAGTGAGTACACTTGGTGTTCTATACACCAATGATGCAGGAGTAAGCAAAAAAAGTCTGGCAGAGCGTATACCTATTACTCCGCTAGCCGCTTACAGTCTGATGCTTTTTGTTCTTATCTATTTCCCCTGCATTGCCACACTCGCCGCTATTAAGCAAGAGTCCGGCAGTTGGAAATGGGCCGCATTTGCAGCGTTGTACACCACATCGCTGGCTTGGATTATTGCCTTTAGTTTTTATCAAATAGGAAATATGTTATTATGAGCTTACAAGAATTAATCGTTTCGGCAATTGTTTTCTTCTGCGTATTCTACGTAGGAAACAGAATTGTACTTTTTTTCAGAAATTCTAATAACAATGAAAACCCATGTGCAAGTTGCACAAGTGGCTGTGAATTAAGAGATCTGATGGAAAAGAAGAAGCAACAGTGCAGAGATTTGAAGAGGAACGAAAAGAAAAAATGCTGTAGATAGGCAAAATTATAGCGCAAGATGCTTGGATTTTAAGAAATATCTATTACCTTTGCACTCGCAATCACGAAATAAGGTCTCTTGGCCGAGTGGCTAGGCACCGGTCTGCAAAACCGTCTACGGCGGTTCGAATCCGCCAGAGACCTCTTAATGGGGAAAAGCTTCGATCTTAATTGATCGGAGCTTTTGTTTTTTATTACCTACCAAACAATACGAGGGCGGGTAAACTAATTATCAGACTAACTGCTTCTTATAAATCCCAAGAAGTCTAAATGTCATTTTCCCTAAGAAAAAAAGCATTATAATCAAAAAGAGTAAAATTAGAATTAGAACATATGTATACCAATCTTTATGAATTACAATGAACTCGAAGACATAGCCTATCATTAATCCAATCAATGAAATAAATATAAGGATTACAGCGTCTTTATTTATCCATTTGAATTTAAGAATAAATTTAGTAGAGCTATTACGTTTTCTCAATAAAGTGGTTGAGATACCCTCATTCTTAATAAGTTCCTCTATTTCTTTTAAAGATTCTTTCTTATTTTGAATGAAAGCGTATGCAAGAGTAAATACAGCAAATGCAATGCCTAAAATTATCCCAGACATAGATTGAAGTATTTGTATTAATGCCAATATGGTTTCTTTAGTTATCACTATTCAATGACATAAAATTTGCTATAACTCCTTTTATATGATCAATAATATATCCCTTATCGAAAATTTTCCCTTCTTTCAGTTCTGACTCTGATACACCAAATGAATAATTAAAACTATCTTCGAAAGTTTGGATAACATTCTCTCTGAATTCTTGAATAACAGTCAATTCTCTTTTATTGTTTAGAAGATATTTTATCTGTCTCTTATTATACGAATGAGTAAAGCCAATATCTTGATAAGTCTTAATACAATCTTCACTTGGAATATTCTCAAGCTTTATTTTCTTTTCTTTTTTTACTTTTGAATCGACTAAGTATTCTAATAAATATGGTGGAGTTTCATCATCATTATCATCAATTGAAGTAAAAGCGATTTCCATTCCACAAATTAATTTTTGACTTGTTAGATCAGACAATAATCTTTCTTCTTTGATACTTCTAATAGGACACTTCAGAACATCTTTCATTATTAATTTTGCAACTCTGGTGACTTCGTCATTTGTTTTAGATGGGTCTTCATATACAAATATTCTCCAATAAACAACATCATGAAATATATTGGGGTATAGCAAAATAAAATGAGTATCACTACATAATTTATCATTTTCTTTAAAGATGATTACCTTCGAATCCTCACCTTCATAATAACCATCTATTAATTTAGTTTTATATGCTGTAGCTTGAAAAAGAAGACATTTATCTCTACCTATTTTACAATCAGTATAATCAATCCTGTTTATTCCTGTCACACTAGTTTTAGCCCTTTTATCGCTTGTTACATGCCATGCATAATCGGTATTATACCGATCAATAACATCTTTAGCAGATTGAATCATGCCATCATAGGTCGTTCCAAACAATGTATTGTCATTGTTAATATTTTCGGAAGTATATATAGGAACTTTTACTATATACTCTTTTGGCTTATTTTTCATTTGTATATAAATTTAATAAATAATTTTTCGCTCAAAATTAATCATTTTACACTACATAAACACTCTAAGTCTTAACTTTATTTTTACGAGATAAATGCAAATTTAATATCTGAAACCGATAATTTCTTAGCATATTTTAGGTAGTCAAACATGGAAATTTATTCCATGCAGGAGATGGTGAATAAGACTGGATTTTGCCGAACCACTTTCTATGCTCTATTCAATCATTAAGAATCTTCTACTAATCGGAAGGATAAATTCATGGCTTTGAGTATCAGAAAAGATCTAGGTTCAAAACCCAAACTGGATTCGAAAAAATATAAACTACCTAAATTTCTTACACTTCGGATACTTGAAGAAAAATATGGTATTAAAGCTTGTAGGTTGACTTTGCAGAAGTATTTAAAGCAATTTAATGTAAAATCTTAATTTGCGTTATTCTTATATCAAGAGTTTTCCATAAATTTGCAATTTTAATAATCTTAGTCAATATTGATATGGCAGTACTAAAAGTTTTTGTATCCTCAACTTGCTACGACTTAAGCATGGTTCGTTCTGAATTAAGAAGTTTTATTTCAAATTTGGGGCATGAGCCTGTTATGAGCGAATACAACGATATATTATTTGATCCAAATACGCATACACATGAAAGCTGTATTTCTGAAATACCCAATTCAGATGTAATAATACTAATCATAGGTTCAAGATTCGGAGGAAAAGCAGTGCCTCAAGCAGTTAATAGTATAGATTTTGACAGATTAAAGTCGTCATCTAAAAGTTCAACTATCTTAGAAAATCCAGATAAAATATCAATAACTCAGATGGAAATATTACGGGCAATTGAATCTAATATTCCCATTTATGCTTTTGTTGACAGTAAAGTGATGAGCGATCATTTGTTATATGAAAAGAATAAAGACAAAGATTTTATTGATCAGATAACCTTCCCCTCTATCGATAAAAAGGAGACAGCAATGTATATTTTTGAATTTATAAATTACTTGAAGCATAGAAGTTTTAATAATAGTATTTTTGAATATTCAAAAATATCTGATATTGAGGAAATTTTGAGAAAACAATGGTCTGCCCAATTTCAAAGAATGCTTCGAGAGCAACGCAAATTCAAAAATGACAAAATGCAATCCAGTTTACTCTTAGAAAGTGTACAAGACCTTAAGTCGTTAATATTGTCAACAATAGACACAGAAGGTGGAAAAGATATTGGCAAAGGAGTTCTTAAATATAGACGAATGATTGATTTTATCGTAGCGTTAAAACCAGATAATGAAATTGCTTTTTTACAACAAGACATAACTTGGTCTGAACTATTGAAGCAATTATCAATAATTGACGTTGTATCAGCAGTTGATGAGGACGGACGTAATAGATGGTTTTTAATAAAAAACGATGAGACATACTATAAATTTAGGCTTCCTTATAATCTTCTTGATGTCTATGAAAAAGACTGGAACTTATTTAGAAAATACAATAATACATTAAAAGAGAATATCATTGCGTCTATTTTGGAAAGTGACGAACGACATATGCCTCCTTTATTTCATGTCAGAAGACCTTTCGAGGGCTTTCAAGGGCAAATTTCTCTTGAACTTGAAGAAAAGGAGGATGAATAGAATGTTTTAGGATTAAAATTTTGGTAGGTTATGATAAGCTATAAATACATTTGATTCTCTAATTTCATTCTTCTTGGTAGATTTAAAAGGAATTAGATAATCATTGTAACTGTTAGTAAATCAAATAATAGACTCAACAGAGACCTCGAAATGGGAAAAAGCTTCGATCTTAACTGATCTGAGCTTTTGTTTTTTATATTCAGACAAATAAAAAAGCGAGCATTAACAGGCTATAACGTCCTCATTGGAGATAAGTTTGAGGTCTTTCACATCTATAATACTGCCCTCTTTCTTATCATACTCCATAATTCGCCAGGTACTAAGGGTAATTCCCATATTCGTCTTACCACTACTATCAGCCTTACGGTAACTCCAACGGTCTTCTAATACACTAATTTTTAAAATAAGATCCTTGGATTTGCCATACTATTTGATCTTGATTATGGCAATTTTAATGGAAGATATAAAAGAATAATAGGACAAAATGGATTATATTTGTCTCACAAAATTTAAGACATTACTTGATGAAAAAAACAATCTTCATTTTATCGATTATAACTATACCATTTTTATGCTGGTTAATGCTGGATTATTCTTTTATCTTGAACTCAAGATATAATCTTGAGATTCCTTATAAATTTGCAGGAGTAATTAGTGGATTTTTTTCAGCATTAGCATTTTTAGGCGTAATTGCAACTCTATTTATACAAAAAGGGCAATCAGACATGAATAAGAAAACTGTTGAAATTCAAAGATTTGAAACAACATTTTTTAATATGCTAAATTTACTTCAAGAAATTGTGAATAATCTTTCTCATAAGGATGTTAAATATATTATAAAAGCATCATGTAACAAAGAATATAATATTTCTGGAAGGAATGTTTTTGAATATTTATTTAAAAGTGCAACAATTAAAATTCCGCGAGACAATTTATCTAGTACATTACAAACGAAACTTGACAAATTAAATAATGACCCAATATACTTTGATCTAATCGATATAGATTCCATTAATTATTCCATAATTAATGGAATGAATGACGTTATTCAATTTACAGGAATAGAAGGGTATGAAAAATCATCGGAATTGCCAATGTTAGATCATTATTTTAGACTTTTATATCGTATTATTAAATTTGTCAATGAATCTACTTTTTTAGAGATAAAAGAGGATTGCATTGACAAACGATATGAATATACAAGTATTTTAAGAGCTATGCTTTCTCCATATGAACTAGTTTGGATATATTACAATGGGCTCTCTCAATATGGTAATCCAAAATTAAAGAAGCTTATTGAGGAATATTCACTATTAAAAAACCTGAGAGATTCACTTTTAACTATTAGCAAAGAGTGCATGGAATACAAAGATACCAATGAGTGTATTAATGATGAAAAGTTTCCTATAAATGATTATGAATTCTTTTTGACAGATATAAAATTAGAAGAAGAACTTAAAAGCAAATACTATTTAAGTGCCTTTAACAATAAAGAAGATCTAGCTAAAGCTAAAGAAAATTTTAAAGAAAGAAGAAATCAAAAGTAGTATTTTTGTTATAAATCTAGCATCAATCTCATTGGATATTACCATATTTTTTAAAAAAAAATTATGCCAAGTTCAAGGGAATATATAAAATGATAATAGAATATACAGATTATCTATATATTCTATTATTTATATATTTAATTAGAATGAATATCACTTATAGGGTAATATTCATTTCTCTGAGTATGTTACTGAATGTATTAACAGCTTTGCATACGATATCATAGGTAGGTACCAATAAAGAAGCTTTAACTAAAGCCAGCTCTTTCTGATTTTCATAAATAATTTTATCATCATATTCAATTGCAAATTTTGTTATTGCAGCCAATATAAAATTAGCAACACGTATAGTTTCTATATTTAAATCATAATAGAAATCACTATTCAAATTTCCATCAGCTTCTTTTTTATAACGATTATAAGCATGTTCCATTTTTCTAAACACGGAAGCATCTGCTCCTGGCACACCTCCTCTATCACAGTTATATATTCTTCTTAGAAGAATCTCATAAGTCATTGCTTTCATAATTTCAATATTAGTTTAAGCAAAGATATATATTATAATAATGTAAACAAATATCTATTAACAAAAAGAAAAGCTATGATTATTCATTAGCTTTTCTTTTATAGTAAATTTATTCAAATTTTTACTTTGAATTTTTCAGTGCAACTTTAGAATAAATCTTGTAAAGATCATCTATACATTTATTTCGTTTCTCATTATTTTCCTTAATTTCATCTACAAGTTCCTTTGATATTTCTTCATCTTTTGATAAACAATCAAAAATTTCGTTATTGATTTCATTCTTACGTTTATTTATTACTTTTATTTCATTAATAATGTCTTGTTTCTTTTTTATTATTTGATCCATAATCTATTTTTTTATAATTATATATTTAATCTATCGAGTCAAAACATATTTCCCATATAAATTCCCCAAGAATTCAAAAAAGCTTTCATATAGACACCTGATTACACTTATTTAGCATTATAATTAAATAAACAAAGAAATAAATCAAAATAAAACCAATAAAAATATATCATTTTGATTATTTTTCTATATCTTTGATTAATACAACCTTAATCAAAAAGCCAACAATATGAACAACGAATTAGAGATGAACTCCAACTCATTGGTGAAATTTCTGCAAAAAAGTCCTGCTGAGTTTACCAAAGCAGATATAATCTCTTTTATCAGAGAGAAAGAGATACGAATGATTAACTTTATGTATCCTGCCGGGGATGGCCGATTGAAAACTTTAAACTTTGTAATCAACGATGCTTCTTATCTGAATGCTATTCTTACCTGCGGTGAACGGGTAGATGGATCGAGCCTTTTTTCTTTCATTGAGGCAGGTAGCAGTGACTTGTATGCCATTCCTCGTTTTCGCACTGCGTTTGTTGATCCTTTCGCCGAAATTCCTACGCTAACCATGCTTTGCTCTTTCTTTAATAAAGATGGAGATCCGCTGGAGAGCTCACCGGAATATACATTGCATAAGGCTTGCCGTGCTTTCAACAAGGTTACCGGAATGGAGTTTGAGGCAATGGGCGAACTGGAATATTACGTTATAGCTCCGGATGACGGACTTTTCCCTGCCACAGATCAGCACGGTTATCATGAATCTGGTCCTTACGATAAGTTTAACCAGTTCCGAACTCTGTGCATGAAATATATTTCTCAGGCTAACGGAAAGATAAAGTACGGGCATTCTGAAGTAGGGAATTTTACTCAGGAGGGATTGACCTACGAACAAAATGAGATTGAATTTCTCCCCTCTCCTGCTGAAGATGCTGCCGATCAGCTGATGATTGCTAAATGGGTAATCCGTAATTTAGCCAGTCAATATGGATACAACATCACTTTTGCTCCGAAAATTACTGTCGGAAAAGCGGGTTCCGGACTTCATATTCACATGCGTATAACAAAGGATGGAAAGAATCAGATGTTGAAGGATGGTACATTGTCGGATACTGCACGGAAAGCAATAGCCGGAATGATGTGTCTGGCACCTTCCATTACGGCTTTCGGCAATACTACCCCAACCTCTTATTTCCGACTTGTGCCACATCAGGAAGCTCCAACCAATATTTGCTGGGGAGACAGGAATCGCTCCGTACTGGTTCGTGTACCTTTGGGATGGTCGGCAAAGAAGGATATGTGCGCTTTAGCCAATCCGCTAGAAAGTCCAAGTGATTACGATACAACACAGAAACAGACTGTAGAGATGCGCTCACCGGATGGTTCTGCAGATATCTATCAATTATTGGCCAGTCTGGCTGTTGCATGTCGTCATGGCTTTGAGATAAATGATGCTTTAGGTATTGCCGAAAGAACTTATGTAAATGTAGATATCCATAAGGAAGAGAATCAGGAACGGCTAAAAGCTCTCGACCAACTGCCCGACAGCTGTTCTGCTTCTGCCGACCGCTTGCAGCAGCAACGAACTATCTTTGAGAAATACAATGTATTTAGTCCAAGTATGATTGATGGCGTAATCTGCAAGCTAAAGGCTTATAATGACACAACACTTCGTGATGAAGCACAAAATAATCCTGCAAAAATGAAAGAGGTTGTGAATACTTATTTCCATTGTGGATAATAAAACAATAAATACATTGATTTCAAAACATTGTTTAGTATTTAACTAAAGTATAAATTCAAAAATACAAATTATTCATAAATAGGAGAATAAACAATTCTAAGCTAATATAATAGTTACAGATGAAACCAGGATAGATTCTATAAGAGTTTATTCTGGTTTATTTTTTGTAGCCAACAGATCACTGACTGTTTTATATAAAAATAGAATTATACAAAATTCACAATAAAGCGTTAATATATAAAATACATTAAAAGTACATCTTTTTAAACAAAGCTTTAAAAATAAAATCTATATATTTAACTTCAAATTAAACTTTTAAAAGCTAAACGCAACATGAAAAAGATTATTCTACTATGTTTATTCAGTTTATCTTTGTGCAATGTCGGTGCACAGAAAGTACTAAAAAGCTTCCCTTTTTATATTGATGGTACTTTTAAAAAAGACTACGAAGAATACAAGGCTGGCACTCCTTTGAAGTTTAATCAGTTAGTATTAACTGAAAGAGGAGCCGCTGGGGATGAAACACTTAAAGCTGCTGTAGTTGTAGACAATACACAGTTTGCTATTCCTTATAGCATGCTGAAAGTGATGGATCTCAACCCTACCGACAATAAATCGTTCTGGGAATATAAGGCACTACAGAATGATATCTACGAAAAAATTTGGGATAAAGGATACCAATACGATATTCGTCAGGATTTAAATGATGAAGCTAACGAATACATAAAGAACCTGAGCAGTTCCAAACTGTTTTACGAAGATCCGTACACAGAAGACTATGTAAACGGACTTTTTGCTTCTGTTATTTATAACAATTTTAATGATAAAAGATTGGGAACTTTAAATGTTTATATTTTAAAGGCTCCTGCTCCCGACAGTTTTATATTGCCTAACGGTTCTTTGGTTTTAAGTACCGGCCTGCTTTCCACATTAGATTCTGAAGAAGAGCTGACAGCTATTATGGCTTCGGAAGTAGCACACTTTATTTTAGACCATGCCATAATAAACGTAAATAAAGAAGTAGCACGCGAAAAGAGAGCTGCTTTCTGGGGTGGCGTTGTAGGAGGTGTTCTGGCTGCCGGCGAAGAATATCTGATGAGTAAAAGTGACTATTACATACCGGGAACTGCTACTGCTGCGGTTGCACTTATCTCATCGGCCATTTTCGATAAAACAAGTCAACGACTGGGTATGACTTACAGCCGCGATCAGGAAAAGGTTGCCGATCAATGTGCCATCGATTTTCTGAAAATGAAAAACATGCAACCTTCTGCATTGGCTTCTGGTCTTACTAAAATAAAGAACTACTACGAAGACCATCGTGATTATTACACCCTTTCAAAATACGGTCCTTATGCTGAATTCGACAAACGTATAGAACGTTTGGGAGAAAACAAAGAATGCACAATCAATCATCGTTACAACAAAATTATGTCTTCTGTGAATACTTTTAATTCAATATTGATGCTCAACGGTAAACGCTATGACGATGCTGCTTTATTGGTAAACAAGAATATAAAAAACAAAGTAGCTTCGGATGATGATTATGTTTTGCTTGCAAAAACAAACATGGCATTGTACAATACGGAAGAAAAGAATAACGAAAGTTTATCATTGATTCAAAAAGCAAAATCAATAACAGAGGTTCCTAATCTGAATACTGATAAACAAGAAATTCTTGCATTACTTCGTTTAAACAAACAGGGCAAAGCAGCTTCCAGTCTTAAGGAATACATCGAACATCTTTCTGCATTCCTTGATCAGACAAGAAGTGCTGATGATTCTACATGGGCTTCTACTGAATTAAACTGGGCAAACAAGCTGTTACAAAGAATAAATATCTTATAAGATATAAAGGTTATGCTGTCTCAAATGCAATATTAAGTCTCTGAATATTTAATATTTAAAACGGTTTCAGACAGATATCTAAAGATATTGACTAGTCCTAAATAACCGTTACAGGCTTCTGTGACAAAAATATAATTAATAAAGCAGATGAAAGGGGTTGTTCCGATTTGAAGTGACCCCGAAAAGTAAGACGTTTAATAATTAATTTATATTTGTATGAGCTCGGCACAATACCGGGCTCATACTTTTTAATCTAAGCTTAATTCTTGTATATTGTTCTTTCTGATCAATATTACTTATTTCTTTTCAGCATAAGTCTGTCAGAAATAGACCTTGGAAGTTCCTTTTCATAGTGAGTTACGTAAATAATCGTTTTATCCTTTCGTTCGCAGAAAGCCTCAACAATAGCTTTTACTCTTTTTCGGTTGGTTGTATCCAGTCCATGGAGGGGTTCATCAAGGATTAGCAGTTCCGGGTCTTTCACAAAGGCACGTGCCAGAAGAACCAGACGTTGCTCGCCGGATGATATTTGTAGGAACGGACGATCTTTGATATCCAGAATACCAAAGATATCCATCCACCATTCACAGATTGACATCTGATCAGGGCGTGGTTTCTTGTACAATCCAATTGAATCGTGCAATCCGGAAGCTACAATATCTATCGTGGGCAGATTCTTCAAGTAGGCACGGTGCATCTCGGGAGATACATATCCAATATGCTTCTTTATTTCCCAGATACTCTCGCCCGATCCTCGCTTACGACCGAAAAGGCTGATATCACAAGCATACGATTGAGGATTGTCGGCACATACCAGACTTAACAATGTTGATTTCCCTGCTCCATTCTCACCGGAGAGTGCCCACTTTTGTCCACGGAGAATCTGCCAATCGAGTTCTTTCAAGATGGTACGGTCGCCATAACGAATGGAAACCTTATTTAGCTTAACCACCTCTTCGGAATCGAAAAGATTATCGCCGTATTCCAGATCAATAATGCCTTGTCTCTTTTCGTCAGACAATACTGTGGCTGCACTAGGCACATAACTTGCCAGATATTCTTCGCGAGTTACTTTCTTACCGCAGATACGAGCTTTTACCGGCAATACATGAGTAATAAAATCGGGAATATCGTCCAGCATGGAGAGTACCAGAATAATCTGCAGAGAAGATTTAGAAGTCAACCTTTGCAAAACATCATGCAATAAATCGCGAGTCTTGGCATCGAGTCCGATAAACGGATTATCCATTACCAGTACTCTTGGGTTAGTGAGCAAAGTCTTTGTCAGCTGAAACTTTCGAAGCTCGCCGCTGGAAAGCAGAATCAGTTTCTTTTCCAGCATTGGTTCAATAGCAAACAACTCAAACAGTTCATCGCGTAGTTGCGTATCTGTTATTTCGCCCAGACTATCTTTTACCACCGGAGCATCATCCTGATCGTGCGCATTCCATCTTTGCTGATAGTAGTAGTTGGCATCGGCCGCACCATACGTATCACGGAAAGCAATGTATTTTATATTTTCATAAGCCAGATTACTGACTGAAGGAGAGAAATCATATTCCAGTTTACCTTCTTTCAGAGGAAATTTTCCTGTTATTGTATCTACCAGTAAACTCTTCCCACTCGCATTGGGACCAACGATTGCCAGATGTTCTCCGGCTTCCAGACTCATAGTCAGAGGATGGGCAAAGCGGTACATCTCATTGCGGGCCACTCCTCCCTCCAAACGAATAATTGATTGCATTTTGATTGATTTTATTCCAAAAACAGTGCAAAAGTAGTGTTTTATTCTTCAAAAATTATAAATATAGTAAGCTAATCATTTTTAGTTTAATGTTTTATTACAATTACAGAATATTAATACGTTAAATTTGTATATATTTGTATTTCTGCATTTTAAGTTATTAAACAAACATTATTAATAATAGAGTTATGATTAAAAGATTATTCTTTGGTGCTCTGGCCCTTTCCGCAGCATTGACTGTCAGTGCTGACGAAGGTAGACTGCTGCGGTTTCCCAACATTCATGGCGATAAGATCGTTTTCTCGTATGCAGGCGATCTTTACACTGTGAACAAGACTGGAGGTACAGCGCGTAAACTAACCTCGAACATTGGTTATGAGATGTTTCCTCACTTCTCTCCGGACGGCAAACAGATTGCGTTCACGGGACAGTATGATGGAAATACGGAAGTGTTTACTATGCCTGCTGAAGGCGGAGAACCTAAACGACTGACATATACAGCCACTTTGGGTCGTGATGATCTTGGCGACCGCATGGGACCAAATAATATTGTACTGGACTGGACCCGCGATGGAAAAAGCATTCTGTTTCGTTCTCGTCAGAACACATTCAATGACTTTACCGGACAACTGCTTACCATTCCGGCCAACGGTGGTATCCCTACAGAGATTCCTTTGAAGAACGGTGGATTCTCAACTTATTCACCGGACGGAAAACAACTGGCATACAACTATGTGTTCCGTGAATTCCGTACCTGGAAACGTTATCAGGGAGGTATGGCAGATGATATACGTATCTTCAATTTCAATACCAAGGAATCAAAGAAGATCACTAATCATGTAAGGCAAGACATTTTCCCGATGTGGAGCCAGAACGGAGATGAGATTTACTTCACTTCCGACCGTGATGATGTGATGAATCTTTATGTTTATCAAATCTCTACTCAGCAAACCAAACAGCTTACTTTCTATAAGGATTATGATATTAAGTTCCCTAGCATTGGTGGCGACCAGATTGTTTACGAATATGGTGGTTACATCTACCTGTTCGACACTAAGAGCAAAACAGCCAGCAAGGTAACAGTCAACATCAATAACGATCAGGAGTATTCTCGTCCGGAATGGAAGGATGTAAGTACACAGATTTCTTCTTATGCCATCTCTCCAAATGGAGAACGCGTAATTCTTACCGGTCGTGGAGATATCTTCTCACTTCCGGGGAAAGAGGGTATTACCTACAACCTGACTAACTCTTCGGATGCCAACGACCAGAATGGACTTTGGTCACCCGACGGCAAATACATTTCTTATGTATCAGACAAGGACGGAGAGTTCCGCATCTACGTGCGTAATGCTGTAACAGGAGAAGAAAGTGTGGCAACCAAAGACATCAAGACTTATATTATTGACTATTCATGGTCGCCTGATTCTAAAAAGATTCTTTGGAGCGATAAGAAGAACACGCTCAACATTACCGATTTAACTATCGGAAAAACAACATTGGTTGAGGAATCGGGAGTATATGTATTCAACGATTTCAACTGGTCGCCCGACAGTCGTTTCATTACCTATACCCGTCCGGAAAAGACAATGAGCAATATCATTGTTTACGAAGTGGCAACGGGAGCAAAACACATCATTACAGATGGATGGTATGATTCCGACTCTCCTAATTTCAGTTCGGATGGTAAATACCTGATCTTCTCATCGGCACGTACGTTCAACCCAACCTACAGTCAAACTGAATGGAACCATGCATACAACAACATGGGCAAAGTTTACATTCTGCCTTTAACCAAGGATGCCAAAATACCATTTGCTCCGGTTAACGATATGGTTAATCCTACTGCAGCCCCTAAAGAAGCAACTCCTGCAAAAGAGAGCAAAGGGAAAAAGAAAGCTCCGGTAAAAGAAGAGGCTTTGGCATATAACTTCGACAATATTGAAAGTCGCGTAGTGGAACTTCCTATTCAGGCTGGTAATTACAGAAATCTGCACATGGTAGGGCAAAAGGCTTACTACCAACGCGGAGGAAGTTGTGTGATGTACGACCTTGATAAGAAGAGCGAAACTGATTTAGGTGCATACATCGTTTTCGGAAGCGGATACAAGAAAGCTTTGGCCATCAAAGACCAGAAGATGCAGGTTATCGATGTTCCTACATCTGCTGTAAGTATCAGCGAACCTATCAGCTTGGGAAATATGAAGAAACTGGTTGATTATCATCAAGAATGGATGCAGATATATAATGAGAGTTGGAGACAGATGCGCGATTTCTTCTATGCTAAGAATTTGCATGGTGTAGACTGGAATGAGGTTTACAACAAATATAAGGTTCTTATTCCATACGTAAATCATCGTACCGACCTGACTTACATTTTAGGTGAAATGATTGGTGAGCTGAGCGTAGGTCATGCTTATTCTCAGAATGGCGAGCATCCTACTCCAACCCGTATACCTATGGGACTTCTTGGAGCCAGCTTCACGAAAGATGCCTCAGGTTTCTTCCAGGTAGCTTCTGTTACCGAAGGTGCCAATTGGGACAAATCTACTCGCAATCCGCTAACAATGCCGGGAGTAGATGTGAAGAAGGGCGATTACGTTATTGCTATCAACGGTAAACTGCTCAATGAAGTACAAGACCCTCAGGAGTTATTGATTGGTCTGGCTGGAAAGACTGTAGAACTAACCGTAAACACAGTTGCTTCCGAAAAAGGAGCACGCAAAGTGTTGGTTACTCCACTGAGTGATGTTTCTAAGCTGAACTACTATAACTGGGTAGAGAACAACACACGCAAGGTGAACGAAGCTACCAATGGTGAAGTTGGCTATATCCACATTCCGGATATGGGTGTTGAAGGATTGAATGAGTTTGTGAAACATTACTATCCTCAACTGATGAAGAAAGCATTAATTATTGACGATCGTGGTAACGGTGGTGGAAACGTATCTCCTATGATTATAGAAAGACTGTTGCGTACCCCTACTTTCTTCACAATGCATACCAACCAGAAGGAAGGTTCTGTGAATCCGGTTGGAACATTTATGGGACCAAAGGTATTGCTTATCAATGAATATTCAGCATCAGATGGCGACCTCTTCCCTTACCGTTTCAAGTTCAATAACCTTGGTATCGTAATTGGCAAACGAACCTGGGGAGGTGTAGTTGGTTACAGTGGCACAGTTCCTGTTGTGGATGGCGGTTCTATTGTAACTCCATCTTACGCTCCTTTTGCTGCCGATGGTAGCGGCTTCATTATTGAAGGTAGAGGTGTGGAACCAAACATTGAATTGGAAAATGATGCTTATAAGGAATATATGGGCGAAGACCAACAACTGAACAAAGCAATTGAGGTTGCTTTAGATAAGCTGAAGACAGAAAGAAAGGATGTTCCTGCTATCCCGGCTTTCCCTGACAAGAGCAAAAAGAATAAATAAGGGTATTCCTTAATATGATAAGACTGGGGTTGCTTCTACTTTGAAGTGACTCCTTTTTTATGTCTTTTTATTCGGATATATAGCTAAAAAGTTCTTCTATTTTCACTCAATAGTAAGATAAGCATAGAACCTCCTTTTTAAACTTATATCTGAATAGCTCTTCCATTTTCACCTCTCAAAGACTTAATTTTCTTATTGATAAACCTCTGCTGTTTTATTGGGCAATAGTTACAACTTTATTCACCAATAAAATAAATCCATTGGCGAATGGATTAAAATGATTCACCAGCTTTTCTGCATCGACTTTCCATCAACAGTTTTTGCCTTATTCAGAGCTCATTTACATATATAAAAAGCTTCAAAAAAGCTGATTTTTACTGCCTTTTTATTCTTTTAGGGAAATCCCTATCAAAGAATGGGGAATATTGCTGGTCGAGGGAATATTCTCACCCTACTTTTGATGCATAACAAAGAAACAAAGGTATTAACAATTAAAAACTTGTTGTTATGAAAAAGATTATATTAACATTGGTTGCCATCATGATGGTTACAATGAGTTCAGTAAGTATGGCTTCAAATAAGGGCAAACATAACAATGGTAATTGCAGAGAAATAAGTATTGAAGCATACGAGAATTACAAGAATCACGGTCGCGGACATAACAAGAAAGTATACGTAGAGTACAACGAATATAGCAATCGCGATAACCGAGACTATTACGATAATGACGATCGCTACGAAGGTCGTGAATACAGAGACAGGGATTATAGAGACAGAGACTACAGAGACAGAGACGACAGATGCAATGAACGCAGACATCACCACGGTAACAGTGATGCCAAGACAGTAGGTACAATCCTAGGTGTTGCTTCTCTGATTCTTTTAGCAACTTCTCACTAAGAAATTAAATAGTTACACCAGACATAACAGCTAAACTAACATTACACTAGACATAACTACTAAACTGGAAAATCCTGCAGTAAACGCAACATAGCAATATGCCGTTTACGCAGGATTTTTTCTATCAATAAGAGCCTCAACACTATCCCGGTATTTCCTTCCGACTGGTATTTTTTTCCCATCAAGAAGAATAAATGTGCTTGATATAGCCTCTATTTTGTTTATGGCAACCAAATAAGATCTATGAATGCGAATAAACTGGTTGGCCGATAGTTTATTCTCGAGCGCAGAAAGACTGCCATATACTATTATCTTCTTTTCGGATGTTACTACCTGATAATAGTTGCTAAGACTGTGAATGTATAAGATACTGTTGATGGGAATTTTATAGAATCTGCGTTCCGATTTAATGGAGATGTACTCCTCTTCTTTTAAGTCTGCCAGACGCTGTTCCTTACGAATTATATCGGCAGCTTTACCAACAGCTTTCTCAAACCGTTCGAATGATACCGGCTTTAGCAAATAATCAATGGTATTAACCTCATAGCTCTCCAAAGCAAAGTTGCTAAAGGCTGTACAAAAAATTACTTTGGGTGGAATGGGCAGACTCTTTATCCACTCCATTCCATTGAGCATAGGCATCTGGATATCTAGAAATACCAGATCAACAGGGTTTTCATTCAGGAAACTACTTGCCTCAAGAGCATTTGTACAACGTCCTGCTACCTCAAAACCTTCCAGACGATCAAGGTATATCTCAAGTACATCAAGTGCCAACTCTTCATCATCAACCAGTAAACAACGTATCGGATTCATAGCTATAATTTTATTTTCAAGGTACTTATATAATGTTGCTCTACTGTTTTGGTCTCAAATGTATATCTTCCGGGATATAAGATATCCAGGCGGTGACACACATTCTTTATACCAATACCCGACGATACATTATCCGGATTTTTACACTCAGGATCATAGGTATTGGATACTTCGAAATGTAATTCTCCATTGCAAATCATCAATTCAATAAGGATCACTACTCCGTTTATCTGGTTGGTTGAAGAGTGCTTAAAGGCATTCTCCACAAACGGAAGGAGCAACAATGGTGCGATCCTTGAACCGGTAACATCTCCCTTCACCTGAAAATCTACAGAGAAGCGGTTGCCGTAACGAAGCCGTTCCAGATCGATGTAATTACGAATATAGTTTATCTCTTTTTCTACCGGAACACTCTCAGCTGTAGACTCGTGCAGCACATAACGCATCAGGTCGGACAGTTTCATAATCATCTCCGGAGTGTTATCCGAACGCTTTAAGGCCATGGCATAAAGATCATTCAACACATTAAAGAAGAAATGAGGCTGTATCTGGCTACGCAGAAATTGTAATTCCGCCTGCGTTTTTTCGTGTGACAATGAGAGAATGCGGTTCTCCTTTTCCAGCGAATAACTGTAAAGCTTGATAGCAAAAGGTATAATCATCACTGTATTAATATTGATAACATGATGAAGCACCTCGGTAGGATCGAACAATGACACATTTGGGTCCGACATTCCCAGTAACGGGATAAAGGAGTAATAAGAGAGCATTCTTTGTAACATACCGCCAACGGCCATCATCAGCACACAGGCAAAAGCCGAACGATAATATTTCTGTTGAAGCAATAGTTTAGGAATTACATAATACAGACCAAAATATGTTACCCCCAGTTTCACCGGCAAAAACGCCAGCTCGTTATAAAAACACACCCAGTAATTATTATAACGCGTACCCCACGAAAAGGTAAAGAATAAAACAACGCTTATCCAATAGGCTATATGGAACAAAACACGTTTGCGGCTATTGAGAAGATTAAACACTGATGGCATATCTCTTGTATTTATTCATATTTATAGACTAAAACAAAAGTAACCTTTTTTGTTGTTTCAAACAATATTAACTACTACATGTATCTCTGTTTTTATGCCAAAGTGCGATTTATTTATTCGTTTGCATAAAAAAAGCGGCATCAGCATAAATACTTTTTATCTGAAATAAATAATTATTTCCTTTGATGCGTAAATCTGTTATTAACAATTCTGATACTATAGCTATGCGAAAACATCTTCATTTTATATGCTTGCTATTAACATGCTTATTGTCATTGTCTGCATGGGGAAAAGGAATGCCTCTTCGTAAACAGTTCACCATAACCAAAACGGCAATAGCACCAAAGATTGACGCCTTGCCAAACGATAAGGCCTGGGAAGAAGTTCAGCCCATTGCCGACTTCATACAACAAAGTCCGGTTAATGGAGGCACTCCTTCACAGAAAACAGAAGTGAAGATGCTATATGATGATAATTCCATTTACGTGCTGGCAGTACTCTATGACAGTAAGCCCGATTCTATTTTCTCGGAACTGGCCGAACGGGATTCCGGCGATGAGGCTAATGCCGACCTCTTTTCGGTAGAGATAAATCCATATAATAATGGCCTTAATTCAACAGAATTTATGGTATCGGCCGCAGGTGTACAGATGGATTCCAAAAACGATCTAAATACCATGCACAAAACGTGGGATGCAGTGTGGAAAAGCGCTGTGGTAAAAACAAAACAAGGCTGGATTGCAGAAATGGAAATTCCATTCTCAGCTATCCGCTTTCCCAAGAAGGACATTCAACTATGGGAAATAAATTTCTTCCGCCTGATAAAGCGTAATGGAGAAGCCATCACATGGAACTTTGTAGATAAGAACAAAAACGGATGGCTAAACCAGGCAGGGGAAATGCATGGACTAAAGAATATCAATCCTCCTACCCGACTATCACTTATGCCTTATATGACAACGTATTACGACAAGAATAAGTTATCTTTCAAAGGAGGAATGGACTTTAAATATGGTCTTAATGAAAGTTTTACCCTCGACATGATGTTAATCCCCGATTTTGGACAAACCAGGGCAGATGATAATATTCTTAATCTGACGTCTGTTGAAACCAAATACGACGAAAAGCGACAATTCTTCACCGAAGGAACAGAACTCTTCAGCAAAGGAGATATATTTTATTCACGACGTATAGGTGGGCAACCTCGTAATTACAATAAAGTATCGGCACAACTAAACACCAACGAGGTAATACTAAAGAATCCGGCTGAGACAAGTTTATATAACGCTACCAAAATATCGGGCTACACCTCAAATGGATGGGGATTCGGGATGCTGAATGCCATAACACAAAAACAATCGGCAGTAGTCAGAGATAGCCTAACCGGTAACATACGGCATATCGACACACAAGGGATTAGCAATTACAACCTGTTGGTAGCCGATAAGGTTATTGGTAAGGAATCGTATATCAGTTGGGTTAATACAAATGTTTCGATGCCGGAAGATCACCATATGGCCAATGTATCGGGTTTCGATTTCAAATATAGTTTTCCTGAATATGTATTATCAGGAGATGCCTTTGTAAGCTATATCCACGATAAAGAAGAGAGTGATGCTTCCAATCAGTTCGGGCAACGTTTCAACCTTAATTTAGCTAAGATAAAAGGAACTTTCCGGTTTGAGCTGGACAACAGTATACTAAGTAAAACTTATAATCCACGTGATTTTGGTTACTTGGAAAACAACAATCTAATTACTAACATCCTGAAACTGCAATACTATCGTTTCACACCAGGCAAACATTTCAACGAAATAACTGCAGAGTTGGATATGACTCACGAAAGTCTTTATAAGCCTCTTCAATACGGTCGATTTGAACTATCAGCAAATCTGAAGTTTGTCTTTAAGTCTCTAAGTTACCTGAAGTTTTATGCCAGTGCCACTCCAGTTAAGAAATACGATCATTTTGAGCCTCGTGTGGAAGGATGGAAGTATATGGAGCCTACAGCAGCCTATGGAGGTATTGAGTATTCATCGGACTGGCGTAAGAAGTTAGCTTTTACAGCGCTGGTTGGTTACTGGCAGGCTACACGTTATCAAAAGAGTTCGTCTTACCTGACTTTCCATCCGCGATATCTTGTAAACGATCGTCTTTCATTCGATTATAAAGCTACCTGGTCATTCCTGCAAAATGCCATTGGCTATGTAGATAAAAACATTGTCAGCGATTCTATCTTCTTTGGTAGACGAAACATTTCGGAGATGGACAATATTTTCACCGTAAAATATTCCTTATCCAACAAAAGTTCGCTCAACCTAAGACTAAGGCATTACTGGTCGAACGTTCGCTATCAGGAATATTATCTCCTGAAACACAATGGCGACATGCAACACAATGAAACCAAAAGAAACTATGATACGAATGTTAGCCTGTTTAACTCAGATGTTTCGTATACCTGGCAATTCTTACCGGGAAGTGAACTTTCTGTAGTTTGGAAAAACTACTATTCATTTACGGATCAGAACAGAAAAACAGACTATTTCAATAATCTGAAAAACGTTTTTTCTCATTCTCTGCTCAACAATTTATCGTTGAGAGTAATCTATTACATCGATTATAAAGGAATTAAAAAGCTGATTTAAAAATTTGACATTATAAAACAGTTACTATAAATTATAACTTCAATTTATTTACAATGAAAAAACTATTATTTCTATTATCTGTATTTTTCGTGACGAGCCTCTATGCTCAGGTCGAAAAAGTTGAACCTACCTTCTGGTGGGTAGGTATGAAAAACCCTAATCTACAATTACTGGTATATGGCAAAGACATTGCAAAGAATCAGGTTTCTATAAACTATCCCGGAGTTAAGATTACGAAAGTGAACAAAGTCGCTAATCCAAACTATCTGTTTATTGATCTGTCCATTGATTCTCTTGTAGCCAAAGCAGGGAAGTTTAATATAACCTTTCTGCAAAATAATAAAAAGTCTGCAACTTATCAATATGAGTTAAAGGCACGTGAACAGGCATCTGCCAATCGTGAAGGATTTAACAGTGGAGATGTTATTTACGAAATTATGCCCGACAGGTTTGTAAACGGCGACACAAAAAATGATTTCGTAAAGGGCTATCCTGACGGAACTGACAGACAAAATCCGGATGCTCGCCACGGAGGAGATATTCAGGGAATCATTAATAACCTGGATTATATTTCATCTATGGGATATACTGCCTTGTGGCTTACTCCTGTGGTTGAAAACAATGCTTCATCTACTTCCTATCATGGATATGCAACTACCGATTATTATAAAATTGATCCGCGTCACGGTAGCAATGAGCTATACAAAAAACTGGCTGATGAATGCAAGAAAAGAAACATTAAGCTGATTATTGACTACATTGTGAACCATAGCGGAAAAGATTGGTGGATATACAAAGACCTGCCATCGAACGATTGGATAAATAACTATCCGGACATGAAGATATGCAATTTCCGTGGCACAACAGTCTTTGATCCTCACAAAGCAGAGATTGATGCAAAAGGAATGTCAGACGGTTGGTTTGCCGAATCAATGCCCGATCTGAATCAAAGAAATCAGTTTTTAGCCACTTACTTGATTCAGAATTCTATCTGGTGGATTGAATATGCCGGTCTAAGCGGTATACGAAGCGATACACACCAATATCCGGACAAGCAATTTGTCAGCGAATGGGGTAAACAGATTCTTGCAGAATATCCACATTTTAATATGGTTGGTGAAGTATGGCTCAATTATCCTTCCATGACATCATACTGGCAGAAGGATGCTCC
This sequence comes from Bacteroidaceae bacterium, assembly GCA_963668125.1. GTDB lineage: Bacteria > Bacteroidota > Bacteroidia > Bacteroidales > Bacteroidaceae > Bacteroides. The sequence continues at coordinate 3,661,997 of OY764215.1, forward strand.
CAATCTGGATAAGTATAATTCAAACCTTCCAACTATCATGGACTTCCCTCTTCACAATGCTATCCCTACAGCCTTTGCCGAAGGTGACGGATGGGGAGATACCGGAATGAACCGCCTGTACGATATATTCAGCCAAGACTTCCTGATGGCTAACCCTATGAACATTATGATTTTTGGTGATAATCATGACACTTCACGTTTCTACACGCTAATCAAAGAAGATTTCAAAGTTTATAAACTGGCAATGGCCTTTTTACTTACTACCCGTGGAATTCCGCAGATGTATGCTGGAACAGAAGCCCTGATGACAGGAGTAAAAGGAAGTGGTGACGGCGTTATGCGTAAAGACTTCCCTGGTGGATGGACAGAAGATAAAGTCAGCATCTTTACAAGACAAGGTCTCACAAACGACCAGATTGAAGCATTGGATTATATGAAACGTATCCAGAACTGGCGCAAGAGCAATGAAGCCGTAAAGTTTGGAACAATGACTCAATTCGCTCCTCAGAATGGCGTATATGTCTACTTTAGAATCAAAGGCGATAAGAAGGTAATGGTTATACTCAATAACAACATCGATAAACAAGAACTACAAACTATTCGCTTTGCTGAATGTTTGGCCAATCATCACTCAGGTACAGATATTATTTCAGGTAACACACTTAACTGGACAGATAAAATAGAAGCTCCGGCAAAAACAGCAATGATTATCGATCTGAATTAAATCATATCAAGGAGACATTTCTTTTATAAGCTCCTCCAGCATACCCTGGATATTTTATAAATGAAATATGGTAATCCGATCTATGATTTTGCATAAGATAAACATCCAATGGATATAGCATAGATAAAATTTATATCTGATATATAATTATCAGGGAAATCTTTATCCCATGCAATAGATATTGTATAAACTAAAAATCCTGCAGTAAACGCAACATAGCAATATGCCGTTTACGCAGGATTTTTTCTATCCATCTCGCAGAACTATTGTCTGGAAAATATTCTTTTTCTCAGAAGTAATTATCTACTTTTGCATAAAAAATAAACAATTATCTATGGAAACAACAGAAGCACTGATTATTGTTGATATGCAGAAAGTAGCATTCACCGTACCTCGTTATAATGCTGAAAATGTAATTAAGCGCATTGCCGCACTTGCAGAAAAGTTTCGCCGTCACAATAAAAAAGTAATCTTTATACAGCACAACGGAGTAGTAGATAACTATTGCTTTCCTAATACAAAGGAGTGGGAAATTGTGGACGAACTTCGCGTTTACCCAGAAGATATTGTTGTTGAAAAGCTAGCTAACGACTCATTCTACAAAACAAATCTACAAGAGCTCCTGACAAAACTTGGAATTGAGAAACTTTATTTTACCGGCTGTGCTTCCGATTACTGCGTTGACACAACCATTAAATCGGCCCTCTCCAAGGATTATGACATAACCGTAGTTAGTGATTGCCATACCACAGCCGACCGTCCTCACTGTTCTGCCAAAACTTTAATTGATTTCCATAACTGGCTTTGGGCCGACATGACTCAGACCAAATATAAAATTAAAGTTATTCCAGCTTCCGAAGTTCATTTTTAACAAGAGAAATAAAGAGTTTCAGGTAATCCCATTTTTCTTTATACTAGTTTATTTCAAGATTTAAAGTGAAGCGATGAAAGTTTCAAATAGTCAATTTTTTCTTAAACTAGTTTATTCCAATATTTTAGGTAAAGCAATGAACATTTCAAATAGTCCAATTTTTCTTAAACTAGTTCATTTCCAGATTTAAGGTGGAGCAATGAACGTTTCAAATAGTCTCATTTTTATTTAAACTCTTTACGATCATTTTTGAAGATAGAAAGCAACTTCAAATCAATACAGATCCTGCGTTAAACATTGTATAGCAAAATGAGTTTATCGCAGGATAATTTTTTTACGAGTAGAGAATTCGTTAATTTTGCGCCCGATTACAGAAGTTACATCATGAATATAGTTTTAGACATACATACTCACACCGTAGCCAGTGGGCACGCGTTCAGCAGTTTACAGGAAATGGCACAAGCTGCAGCCGATAAAGGTATTCAGTTACTTGGTATTACCGAACATGGTCCGGGTATTCCGGGCACCTGCAATCCCATCTACTTCCGTAATTTATGGACTGTTCCCCGTCAGATGTATGGAGTAGAGCTTTTGCTTGGCTCTGAATTGAACATTATAGACTACGAAGGAAATGTAGATTTGGATGAAGAATATCTAAAGAGACTGGATATCTGTATTGCCGGAATTCATTCTCTTTGTTATACCCCAGGAACTATTGAGCAAAACACTTCAGCTGTAATTGGAGCCATAAAGAATCCTTATGTGAAAATAATTACGCATCCGGGTGACGGAACAGCAGATCTTAATTACGAACCGATAGTTCTTGCAGCAAAAGAACATCATACCTTGCTTGAGATAAACAACAGTTCATTAGAGCCATATCGTGAAAAAACCACTGCTCCTGATAATTTCAAAGAAATTCTAAAGTTGTGCAAAAAATACAACCAACCGGTTATTCTGGGAAGCGATGCACACATTTCATTTGCTATTGGTAAATACGACCTTATTTATCCTATGCTGGCCGAAACAGAGTTTCCGGAAGAACTAATTATGAACGATAAACTCGAAGCATTCAAAGCATATATAGCACAATAACATCGGGATGTAAATAACATTAAACGGCTACCTAAATCACTTAGGCAGCCGTTTTCCAATCTAATTATCAGTTATCTTGAAAACAAATTTCTTATTTAATATTTTTAGAGTGATTAACCAGCAATGCAATGTTTTTCTCAAATTGCTCACCATCTATAACTTCCCATTTCTTACTTCTGTCATTCCACTTAAAGGATATATAGTTTGAAATATTACTTCCGTCTACTCTGTCGAATATAGCTTTCTGTCTATTTAAACAAAACTCATTCTTCTCTGCACTCCAGCGGGCAAATTCCTGAATCTGGCTATCTCCCACATTCGTTACAATGAATATGTATGAAGGTATCCACATTTTATCGTCAGCATTCCACCTATAAGCCTTTTTAGTCTTTGACTGCCCATTTTCACTTGTTGTAAATTCATATTTCAAGTGAGGAGTAAGCACACTGGTTGTTGAATCATAAAGGAATACAGTTTCTTTGTTCTGACCTTTGTCATATACAAAACTTCTAAGCTTCTTAGCATTTGCTGCTGGGCTACACACAAACAATAAACAAGTAGTAATAATGATTACTAACGTACTAATACTAAATACAATCTTTTTCATGATGAGAGTTTTTTATTATTGTTATCCTAATAAAGTTATCTGTATTTTATCTCTTTAAGAAAAAGGCTTCTATATCTTTTTCCATTTTATTTTGAATAGCCTCATAGCAAGAAATTTCAAAGCAAAGACTTTCAGAAGAGTTAACCTGTTCCATCATTGTTTTATATTTAGACGGAATATTTTTCAAAAATGTTGCATCGAAACTTAAATTTTTATTAGTCTGCATATCTGCAGATTCGTTTGGGTTAGAATCCAGAGGAGAAGAAAGAGAGCAATTTGCATCTTTTGAAACTACAGATTCTGTACAATTGCCTTTATCATTGGCAAGAACTTGAGACTTTTGAGCATTTGCAGCCGAACCACATACAAGCAAAAAACAAGTAGTAACACTAATTACTAACGCACTGAAATTAAATACCATCTTTTTCATAACCGGAATTTTTTAATTATTGTAATCTGATACCTATTGATTATTTTCTCGTTTCATAATCGCTACATTATTTAGACGTATCTCACGCTTAAATAGTTGCAATGAATATGCCAAAAAGATATATTATTGAATTTCAATACATTAATAAAATAGCTATCGTTCAAAAATGAACAATAGCTATTCAAATCCGAACAAATTCAGGACTTTATTCAATCCATTCGAGAAAATAAAAAGACTTAGTGAAGGGGTATTATAGGGAAATTCCTATCAAAGAATGGGGATTTTAACTATTCGGGGGAGAAATCTCATCTTACCTTTGTTGCATACAAGATAACAAAAGATAAATCATAAATACAGAGGTATAAAAAACTGGTTAGTTTATATTTATAAAATTAGGTATTAGTTTTCATAATAGATTAAAAATCCTGCAGTAAAACGGTGCTTGGCGCATAGCTCTACTGCAGGATTTATTGTTTTTAATACTTTCCTACTTCACATTGAAGCGAATAATAAACTTACTTCCTTTTCCCACTTCACTCTCCACAGTGAGAGTACCATTCTGGGCTTCAATAAAATCTTTTGAGATAGAAAGTCCTAAACCACTACCTTGCACTTTAGTTCCCGGAACCCGGAAATAGCGGTCAAATATACTTTCATGATAACGTGGATCGATACCTTTGCCAAAGTCCTGCACAAACATCTCAACAACATCTCCTGTTTGCTGAGCACCAATAATAATTCTGGAATTCTCCTTCGAATAATGGATAGCATTGCTTAGCAGATTGGTAAGTACCCAGGCAATCTTTTCACTATCAACAAATAGTTTGGCTATCTTTTCGGGATATTCCACTTCAATGTGACAACCAAACTTTTCTGCCTGCATTCGTGTAGCCTTTATTGCGTATTCAATTAACTCGATAGGTTTGGTAATCTTAGGCATTAGTTGCAGTTTGCCTGTTTCTACCTGTGTGAGCTTCAATAACTCACCAGTAATACTCAACAATCGTTCACTGTTTTCCTTTATGCTGTGAGACAAAGATTCCTGTTCTTCATTCAGCGAACCAATTCGTTTATCTTCCAGTAGCTGCAGACTCATCATAATAGCCGAGATAGGAGTTTTCAACTCGTGAGAAATAGTAGACAGAAACGTTGTTTTAGCCGTATCCAGCTCTTTAAATTCAGTAATATTCTTCAAAAGAATTACATCGCCAATATTATGAGGTTCTGTTTCACCGGTTTCAATAGTCCTTATAGGAATATAGTTAGCCTGAAAGTAGCTCTCTTTATTATCAGCATAGATTTTCAAAGGTTCCTTTTTTTCTTCTGGATTCACAAGTTCCCTAACAAGCCTCCGAAGTAAATCATTCTTCAGAGCCAGTTCCGGTGCCGACTTTCTGATTACGTTTTCCCGTTTCAGATTCAGAATATTAAGAGCTTCATCATTTATGAAAAGAATCTCCTTTTCGTTATCCAGCCCAATGATAGGTTCTGTTATACTATTAACAATAGCTTCAATATATTTTTTGTTGGCAATAATATCAGCAAGTGTACTGGCCCTGTATTCGTTCAATCGTTCTGCCATTTTATTGAAAGAGGTAGAAACCTCACCAAACTCGCTTGTAGGTTCAAAGTTCAATCGCTTATCATAATTATGGTTAGCAATTTCCGTTATACCATTTATTAATTCCTTAATAGGCTTCAATATAGAATGAGGGAAGCGGAACAATATGGCCAGAGCAAAAACAATGCAGATAGCAAACGTCAGACAAATCCATAGCAGCGCATTCATTGCAGTTTGCTTGGCTATCTCACTTTTATGATAAATGGAAGCCATATTCAAGGTCATTATGGTATAAATGTCAGTACGCATCTCCCGTAAGGTTTGCTGATCCTTCTTTATTCTATGCTTCTCAAAATGTACTACCAGTTTATCCGTTGTTTCCTTCTCGTTTACCTCAGTCAGATTTTTCTGTTGCATTTGCAAGTTTGATGTAAAAACCTGAAGAGCCCTCTTGCTAGTATTCAGTTCATCGAGAACGGACAACATATTCCTGCAATAATCCAGCGAATAGTTATTGTTCGTATATATTTTATGAGTTTCGTTATTCAGCTTATTTATATAGCTCAACGAAAGAATGCCTAAGAGAAGAATCATGGCAAAGAGCATTCCGATGCCGTAAGTGAGTTTAGTCTTTATTCTCATATCATTATCAGTTTAGTACTAAGACAAAATGATTAAATCGATGTTTGCCTTTGATAGTGAATCAATAAATTTCTTATAGCGAGTAACAGAAAAGAACACCCTTGGAATATTGAAAGAAGGACTTCCCATGCAAACAGTAGTAATCTGTCTCTCTTTACATATCTTGATTATAGTTCCTATAATGTCTGAAGATTGTACCTGCACAACCTCACCTCCCAGCTCAGTAGCCATTTTGAAATGATTGAGCAAATGGCGTTGATTGGCCAAAGGAATACGATCGGGAGCCTCCTTTGGAGTCTGCACATAAAGAGCAACAAACTTCGTATTATAGTGAGTAGCCAACCGGGCTGTTTTCCTTATAATCTTTCTAGGAGTTTTTTCATTCGCACTTATACACGCCAAAAAACGTTCGTGACGAATGCGGGAGAAATCCTGAATAAACTCATTCTCTACCTGTTTCTCTACCCGTAAGGCAACCTCTTTCAGAGCCAGTTCTCTTAACTGCAGAATATTTTCCGTTTTAAAAAAATTATTCAGTGCTATCTGAATTTTATCAGAACGATAAATCTTTCCGGCTTTCAGTCGGGTAACCAGTTCTTCGGCAGTAAGGTCAATGTTTACCACCTCATCTGCCTGCTCAAGTACACTATCGGGAATACGTTCCTTTACCTCAATACCAGATATATCCTGAATTTCCTCATTCAAACTTTCGATATGCTGAATATTCACTGCACTAATTACGTTAATACCCGCATCGAGCAGAGAGATAACATCCTGCCATCTTTTCTCGTTCGCACTGCCTTCCACATTCGTGTGGGCTAGTTCGTCCACAATCACAATCTCCGGGTGAATAAGGAGAATGCTTTGCAAGTCCATCTCCTCAATCTCCTTTCCTTTGTAAAAAACCTTTTTCCGGGGAATAACAGGCAATCCTTCAATCAGAGCTTCCGTTTCGGCTCTGCCATGTGCTTCTATATAACCAATTTGCACATCCACTCCGCTTTTAAGAAGATCATGGGCTTCCAGCAACATGCGATAAGTCTTCCCCACACCGGCAATCATGCCAATGTAGATCTTAAACTTACCTCTTCGCGACCTCTTGATCAAGTCGAGGAAATGCTGTACATTATTCTCGTCGTTCATGCCATTTCAATCATTTACTCACTTCATCTAAAGCAATATTCAGTTTCAGAACATTAATCTTTTCAGTTCCAAATATACCTAAAAAAGGTTTCTGTATTTGCTTTTCCACAATTTCTTTTACCAAATTCTCATTCATGCCACGAGCTTTAGCCACACGTTTTATCTGTACATAAGCACATTGAGGAGTGATGTCCGGATCCAATCCCGATCCGCTTGCAGTAACCATCTCAACAGGAACTTCACTACGTTTCAGATAAGAGTGATGAATTAAGAATGAATCGATCCTGGCATTCACCTCTTTCAGATACTCCTTGTTAGTAACACTTTTATTACTACCTCCCGAAGCATCTGCAGCATAATTAACTGCTGAAGGACGTCCCCAGAAATAAGTATCCTTCGTGAACTGTTGCCCTACATTGGCAACACCAACCACCTTACTATTTAGCGTAACTAATTCTGCATTTCCTTTGCCGGGAGATGCAATAAGAGCAAATACCCAAAGAACAGCAACATAACATATCCCTAACAACAAACAAAACATCAGGGTTATTTTCATTGATTTTATAAGAGTCGTTTTCATTTTGCGTACATATTAAATAAATAAACCTACAATGAGATCAATAATCTTAATTCCAATAAAAGGAACAATCACTCCTCCTCCGCCATAGATAAGTAAATTGCGTCTGAGTAGTGCAGAGGCACCTATCGGCTTATACTTAACTCCGGCTAAAGCCAATGGAATAAGCGCCGGAATAATCAGAGCATTAAAGATTATAGCAGATAAAATAGCACTTTCCGGACTATGCAACCCCATCACGTTCAAAGCAGCAAGCTGAGGTATAGACCACATGAACAATGCCGGAACAATGGCAAAATACTTAGCTACATCATTTGCTATGGAGAAAGTAGTAAGTGTACCACGAGTCATCAATAGCTGCTTACCTATTTCCACCACTTCTATCAGTTTAGTTGGATCATTATCCAAATCCACCATGTTACCGGCTTCCTTGGCTGCTTGCGTTCCACTATTCATGGCCACACCCACATTTGCCTGAGCCAAAGCAGGAGCATCATTAGTTCCGTCACCCATCATAGCCACCAGCTTACCCGCTTCCTGTTCCTTCTTAATGTATTCCATCTTATCCTCCGGTTTGGCTTCCGCAATAAAATCATCAACTCCGGCTTTTTCAGCAATATATTTGGCTGTAAGCGGATTATCTCCCGTAACCATCACCGTCTTAACCCCCATTTTTCTTAAACGTTCAAAACGTTCCTGTATTCCGGGTTTTATAATATCCTGAAGTTCAACCACCCCAACAATTACCTTGTTCACACAAACCACCAGAGGAGTACCACCGTTATTAGCAATGGCCGAAGTCATTTCCTCTGTTTCTTTAGGGAACTTGTTACCTGCCGATTCAGCAATCCGGCGAATAGAGTCGAAAGCCCCCTTGCGTATCTGCGTTCCATCCTGCAAATCTACACCCGAACATTTCGTCTCTGCGGTAAACTTAATCATTCTGGCTCCTGTTGTATTCAGGTTTCTCATCCTGAGTCCCGATTCCCTTCCAAGTTCCACAATAGATCTGCCTTCCGGTGTTTCGTCGGCCATGGAAGAGAGCATACAAAATTCAATAAAAGCCCTTTCCTCCATTCCGTTTACGGGATAGAACTTTGTAGCCTTTCGGTTACCTATCGTTATTGTACCGGTTTTATCCAGTAGCAAAGTATCCACATCGCCCGCAGTTTCCACCGCCTTACCCGATTTGGTAATTACGTTTGCTCTCAGAGCACGATCCATTCCAGCTATACCTATTGCAGAAAGTAAACCACCAATTGTAGTAGGTATCAGACAAACAAAAAGAGAAATCAACGAAGCTATAGTGATAGTAGCCTTACTATAATCGGCCAAAGGTTTTAAAGTCATGCACACGATGATAAAAACCAGTGTAAAGCCAGCCAGTAAAATGGTCAGAGCAATTTCATTCGGAGTTTTCTGGCGAGATGCCCCTTCCACCAGAGCAATCATCTTATCAAGGAAGCTCTCTCCCGGCTGAGTAGTTACCATCACCTTTATTTCGTCCGACAGTACCTTTGTACCTCCGGTAACAGAACTCTTATCTCCTCCTGCTTCACGAATTACCGGCGCACTCTCTCCTGTTATGGCACTCTCGTCAATAGATGCCAGGCCCTCAATAATCTCACCGTCAGCCGGAATAATATCCCCGGCCTCACATTCAAAGATATCACCTTTCCTCAATCTGGAACTACTTACAATTTCTATTTTGCCGTTTATAAGTTGTTTGGCAGGAGTCTCCTCACGCGTTTTTCTCAAACTGTCGGCCTGCGCTTTTCCCCTTGCCTCGGCAATAGCTTCCGCAAAGTTGGCAAACAGTAACGTAATAAATAGAATAACAAATACAGTTATATTATACCCAAACGATCCCTGACTACTATTAAAGACAGAGTAGCCCGTAACAAATAGCATCACAGCAGTAGCCACTTCAACAGTAAACATAACCGGATTCTTAATCATCATCCGCGGATCTAACTTCACGAACGATTGTTTAAGACTTGCTTTTACTTGCTCTTTAGGAAATAAAGAGGTTATTTTATTATTTTTCATTTTACTTCTTACAATTATAAACTTAACAGTTCGGCAATAGTGCTTAATGCATGTGTTGGGAAGAATGCCAAGGCAGCAATGATACAGATCACAGCAAAGGTCATAACACCAAACGTAGCCGTATCTGTTTTCAATGTTCCCGCACTTTCAGGAATAAATTTCTTTTTAGCCATCAAACCTGCGATAGCCACCTGACCAATTATAGGTATATACCTGCTGAGAATAAGAATCAGTCCGGTGGAATAGTTCCAGAAGGGAGTATTATCCTTCAGTCCTTCAAATCCCGATCCATTATTTGCAGCACTAGATGTATATTCATAGAACATTTCACTCAGTCCGTGATATGAGGGATTGTTGAGCCATCCACCTTCCGCCGAAACCATTCCCTGATGATGAGTGTACAAGTAAGCAGCAACAGCCGTTCCCAAAAGAATCATAAACGGATGAAACAGAGCCAGAATAGTAGCAATCTTCATCTCCCTTGCTTCCACCTTCTTACCCAGCAGTTCAGGAGTACGGCCCACCATCAATCCGCTTATAAACACAGCTATAATAATGAAAATATAGTAATTTAAAAAGCCAACGCCTACACCGCCAAACCACGAGTTAATCTGCATATTCAACATCTCAACCGTTCCTGTAAGTGGCTTCATGCTATCGTGCATACCATTGACAGAGCCATTGGAAGTAGCCGTAGTACTTGCACTCCACAGAGCAGTAGCAGCCGATCCTATCCTCACCTCTTTTCCTTCCATAGCTCCTCCACTTTGGCTGACACCTTTAATCAGCGGATTGCCACTTGTTTCCTGCCAGGTAATGGTTCCCACACTAATAATGTACCCCAAAAACATTACAGCAAAAATACTGTAAGCCAGCTTTTTCCTTTTCAGATAGAAACCAAGTGCAAAGATCATAGCCATAGGGATAAGCATAATCGAGATGCTCTCAACCAAATTGGATATAAAAGAAGGATTCTCCAAAGGATGAGCAGAGTTAGCTCCAAAGAATCCCCCACCGTTTGTGCCAAGTTGCTTTATAGCAACAATTGCAGCAGCAGGACCTTGGGAAATAGTCTGATTAACTCCCTCAAGAGTATGGATAGAGGCTTTCCCATCAAAGCCCATAGGAACACCTTGCAGAATAAGCACAATACCAACTACCAATGATAACGGAAGAAGAATACGTGTACAACTTCTTACAAGAAAAAACCAGAAATTACCTATTGTATTAGTTGTCTTAGCAGCCATAGCCTTCATCACTCCAGCCATAGCAGCCATTCCTGTTGCTGCAGTTATAAACTGGAAAAGCATAACAACAAACAACTGAGTAAAGTAAGTCAGTCCACTTTCACCGCTATAATGCTGCAGGTTACAGTTCACCAGGAAGCTGATGCTAGTATTAAAAGCCTGATCTGCACTTTGAGCAGCATTACCATCCGGATTCAATGGCAACCAGTGTTGAGACACCAGTAAAATCATCCCCCAGAAAAACCAGAATAAGTTAAGCGTGAGCAGTGTGCCCAGAAACTTTTTCCAACTCATTTCCTCTTTGGGGTCAATATTACAAAATCGATATATCGCATTTTCCACCGGAGAGATAAAGTCACTCCAGCTCTTCTCTCCCTTGTAAACCTTTGCAATGTGCTTTCCCAAGGGATAACTCAATGCAATCATCAAGACAATCTGTATTCCGTTGCCTATTAATTGTGTATTCATTTCACTAAAACTTTTCGGGTTTAAAAAGAACGTAAACCATGTAAACAAAGATGGCCAGACCTAAAATAAATAATGCTGTATACATATTCTATTCTAATTTTAAATATCTTCAAACCAGTTTATACATACGAAAAAAAGCCAGAAGCAGAAACAACCTGCAAGGCAACTTACTATAAAAAATAAAGTGTTCATCTCATTCCTTTCATTTAGAGTTATTATTATGTTATGAATCACTTAAGTACATACCAATAGCATGCCAAAACAATAATAGCATACATATCTTTCAGTAAAACAAGCTATTAATTAATAAAGTTCTTTTATCGGCTTCGAAAGAACCTTTTCATTTTGGTAGGGTTGCATATCGTTTTGGGTTACCCTATAACAAAATTACCCCGCATTAACAAAACTGCCGTCTGTGCGTGGCAACTTCGTTAATGCGGGGTAATTTTGTAATTGTTTAAACAGTACTTAAAGCTTAATTTCTTATCTATGTCATCCAGAAAGGTTTTATTTCTTAAGGGATGGATACTTAAAGCTTTTTCCTTATAACTTATATTCGTCAATTTTACGGTACAGTGTAGTAAGTCCAATCTTCATTAAGCAGAGGATAGATGTTAAAAGTTATTCTCCTTATAACTTATATTCGTCAATTTTACGGTAAAGCGTAGTAAGTCCAATCTTCATTAAGCAGAGGATAGATGCTTAAAGCCATTTTCTTACAACTTGTATTCTTCGATTTTCCGGTACAGCGTAGTAAGTCCAATCTTCAGCAGGCGTGCTGTTTCCGTTTTATTTCCTTTGGTATATTGCAACACCCGTGCAATGTGTCTGCGCTCCATAGCCGCCAGTTCAAAGTTCGAATAACTCTTTCCGGCATTCTCCTCAAAATGAGAATTCTGAATCTCTATCGGAAGATCCTGTAGAGTCAATTCCTCTTCATTGCAGACAATCAGACTACGTTCAATTACATTTCGTAATTCGCGGATATTACCTTTCCAACTATGCTGCTTCAGCGCCTCAATAAACTCATCGCTCACCCTCACAGCCTTTCTCGATAACTTTGCACCAAAATCATCTATCAAAGAAAGTGCAATCAGTTCAATATCCTCCCTTCTGTCGCGTAAAGAAGGAAGATGAATCTGAAACACAGAAAGCCGGTAAAACAAATCTTCACGAAAATGGTTTTCCTCAATTTCTTTAGGAAGATCGCGATTGGTAGCAGCAATAATCCGGATATTCACTTTAGTCGGTTTAGTCTCACCAACCTTTATAAATTCTCCAGTTTCCAGAATCCTCAACAGCTTCGCCTGAAGATCGAAAGCCATCTCCCCTATTTCATCCAGAAATATGGTACCATTATTAGCCTCTTCAAACAAACCTTTCTTATCTTTCTGAGCTCCGGTAAACGCACCGGCTTTATAGCCAAACATCTCGCTTTCCAGCAGATCCTTGCTAAAAGAAGAACAGTTTACAGCCACAAAAGCCTTATCCTTTCGAGCACTACCACTATGAATAGCCTGAGCAAAAACCTCCTTTCCGGTTCCTGTTTCACCCGTAAGCAGAACAGGTACATCGGTAACAGACACCTTT